>NZ_JAUEPH010000003.1 GCF_030403435.1 Algoriphagus sediminis | reverse complement strand
CTTAGGTTCAGGCTTATAAAGCCTAAAAAGCAGGCTATTTTAATCAAACAACTATTTGAGATTATATTTGATTATTTCATATTCATACCTATCACTACCTTCACTCAAACCATATAATTGATCATCTTTATAAATAGAAAATGAAAAAATAGGTGTTTCTAAAACGTATCTTTTTACAGGCTTACCTGAAGTATCAAATACTAAAACTACATTTGCATTGTAATCTTTGAATTCCCTGTTTGTAACATATAAAAAATAAATATAATTATCCGATCTGAATACATCCGAATAATAATATAACGAACCAAATTCACTGGATAAATTTAACTCATCAGGACCGATAAAAGCTTTTTTTGAGTTGGTTTCGAGATCGTAAATTTCAAACATCGGAAGATCCTGATAATAGCTGATTATTCTCTGTTCTAACTTGAAGAGCTTGGCATTATAGCGAGCTTTATGGATAAATTCATCTGGCAAACCATCAATTTTCAAATCTTCAAATGGAACTCGATCCAAACCGAGAGACATTGAATTCGATTTAAGATCAAGACTGTAAAACCTATCCTCTGACTCAGATTGTTGAATAGGATTTCCTATCGAGAAAATCAAACTTTGTTCCTTATCAATGGATTTACTAAAAATTAAATCCTTATGTTGGTAGACTTCCGAAGGTATGTTGTTCCCGCTGACCAAGCTATCCAAATTATAAACTAAAATTTTACCCTGCTCGATATCAAAAATCCCAAGTCTCTCACTTCCCTCATCAAGGAATTGCCAAACATCTAAAACTTCGTTAGGCCCTGCGCCCCTATTGCCCCTCATCCCTAAATAATCACCCGTTTCACTATGGATAACGTGCATAACATTTTGGGAAACACGTTCTGTTACAAACAGGTAATTTTTCAATATATGAATCTTTGTTGGCTTGAAAAGAGAATCTGATGCCAAAAGCGTTTGAGGTTCATCCAATTTTATTTCAGTACCAAAATCATCATAAACAAAGAAAATTTCTTCATCCTCAATAGAATCTGATTCTCGAGAACAACTACACAGCATAGCAAATGCTAAAAAATAAACCTTTTTCAATTTTAACATAATAGGAGCTCAATTATTGAATACGACAAGGCAATAAATAAGTATAATGCCTTGCCGACAAGAATAATTTTCTATAATCCAATAGATTTTTTCTCGTCATGATCTAAACAAGTAATTATTTGCTTAGCTCCATTCTCATCCTCATGTGTAAACGTACAGACCTCCCCCAAAAAGTGTCTGCATTTATCAGCACACGAAGGTGTACTTGTCAGTGCAACAACTTTTTGCATTGGTCGAATAAAAGGGTGCTCAAAGCTAAATTGGGTTTGGAAAAAGGCGACCAAAAAAAACAGAACCACGCCTAATCCTTTAATAATTTTTTTCATCATCTTAAATTTAAGTTAAACATTTATTTAAAAAGCTCGCTGCGCATTGAACTTAAACTAAATAAATCCCCCTCTATTTAAAAATTTAAGTCTTAGTTAAAAGAATTATGAACGAATTTTATAAGTGTCTGATATTCAGTAACTAATTTTTGTTTATGCCTCTAAGGCGTCAGATTGGTCATTTTTTATCACCTGCGTTTTTAATTATTTCAAATGCATTTTTTCAGAATGGTCAATTTTCATCCAAATTCTAAGGAGGATTTTTGAACAAGTTTTTCTAACATCCAATGATTCTTGGAATAAAAAAACCTCAGCGGGCTTGTAGTCCACTGAGGTTATATTTCTGACCTTTAGCTTTGCCTTACAGCAAATCCACACTTCGCTGAACGAAGGAAGTTAGGTCTTTACCAGTCAAAAGCTTAGCCAAACCGAAGGCATGTTTTGGAAGGTTAATTCTTTAAATTCTATGTTTTTAAAACTTTAAGCCCGCCTAGCGAATAGGCTCTACTCTTTTAAACTATTCAACCAATTGCCTTCATTTAAACTATCAGCCCGCAGAATTATCAGACTTTTCAAGGACTTCCCCTCCTTTTGAAATAAAAATGGAATTCCAAGCACAAATCTAGAATTCCCAGATAAGTTAATTATCTGATTATCCAGCTTATAAGCCTGCCTAAAGGCCCTTAATTCAATTTCTGAATCAAACCTTGTAATAATCGAAATACTTGGGAACTCTTTAATTTGTGACAAGATTGGCAGCTTACAGGTTTGACAAACAATCTTATCATCGAAATACAAAAACCAATCCCCCTCTGATTTTTGAATGATTTGATAATCATTAGCATACCAAGTCAATATACCTTGGGTATACTCATCGTTAATATCAATCTTATCCGGTTGACAACCAAGAATGTAAACCATGAAACATCCAAGGTAAAACACTCTATTTAGAATCCACCTTTTCAAAATTTACCTTTATGTAAACGATTACAGGACTTGAACCTGGATTTCTATCTTTCACTAACCTATAAGCTTCAGGATTACTTTGCCTATAAATCAAACTATCCTTTGATTCAAAACTTTGCTTCATTGCCATTAAGGCTTCATCTGAAATTAGAGTAATGAAGTCATTTTTTAAAGTCCCAAGAATCCTACCTGTTAATAATAAATTTGACGTTTTAAATTCATTAAAACTAAATCCTTCTCTGGAGTAAAGATTATAAAAAATATGCTTTAATTCTGGCAATCCGTGATTAAAGTATAAAATGGAATCAGATACAAAGCACTGGTTTATTCCGATTGATTTTTGATTGGCTAGAGCATAGTTAATTAGCTGCGTTCCTGAACTATTCGCATTCGAATACTTGAATTCGTTTGGTATTTTGTAATGTCCAAAATCAATTGCAAATCTTGCGGAGAACAAGCCTTCACTAGGATTCACTTCATAAATTGTATCATTAAGGAGCTCGGTATAATAAATATTATTGCCATGCCTAGAAAAGGTTTGATTGGGCTTTAAATCAAAACCTCTTAAGTTTTTGGGAATAGATAAAAAACTCGAATCATTTTTCAGAAAATTATCCGCAATCGTCAAATTTTCGCAATTGCTAAGTAGTCCGCAGTTGTTACCATGGGAAATCACAAAAAATCCATTTTGACTTTCAAAAGATGAATAATAATGATCTCTTCCTAAGTAGAGCTTTTTAACTAGTTGACCATAATTAATATCGTAAACCCAGATAGTTTTACTTGCGAAGTCAAGAATATTCAGGGTGGAATTAGAGAAGTCAACTGTGACATCTCGTATTTCTCTATATTCATCTGGCCCTTCCCCGTAATTCGAAATGGTATACAGAAAGTTTCCATTTTGGTCAAACGCATGGACGGAATAGGATCCATTTTTATCCAACAGAAATATCCTCTCTTCTGAAATAATCACCTTATCATAGTTTATGATAAAGGTAGAATCCAGCGATTCTAACTCCACCACCTTCGCAATCGAAAAAAATTGATCCAAATTGGCCTCATTTAGAAACTCCAAATTATCCAGGTCAAGTTGGATAAGATTATCTTTTCTACTTTGATAAGAATCAAAAGAATTATCCGGAGTGCATGACAAAATGATATTAATCCAAAAAAGGCTAAATACAATTACTCCAAAAGAATTAGGAATGGGGATCTTTTTCGCGATCCCCTTCTTTTTAAAATGGCGTAAAAACATTCTTGTCAGTGTCACAAGTAGAAAAAGCCCATTGGCAAATTCCCATAACTCCAAGTGCTTTGTGGCCTCCTCGGACGACAATTCCTAATGGTAATTCGGTACCCGCTACCTCAACACCCGACTGAACATCGGTATCATAAACAATTTGTAATGCATTCTCTTTGAGATATGAAGTTCCGGCATCAGTTTTTTGTGATCCACAGAAAAATATTGTAAACATCACAAATAGACAGATTGAAAAAAGTTTTGAAGATTTCATTTTTGAAAAATTAAAGTTAAACAATTGATTAAAAAGTCTATCGCGCTTTTGACTGTAACTAAATATACTTCCCTTCTAATTATATCACAAACCTTCGGTTTATTTTTTTAAGATTTTTTAGTTTGTAAGCTTCTTTAGGTTTATACCTAGAAAATAAACCTCCGAGTTCTTCATGACCTCGGAGGTTTAATATTTATCCAAATTCAAATAGCCTTACAGCAAGTCTACACTTCGCTGAACGAAGGAAGTTAGGTCTTTACCAGTCAAAAGACCCTGAGAAAGCTTTGCCAAATCGAAGGCTTGCTTAGCTAGCTTCATCTTGGTCTTCTCAGTTTTGGCTTTGATAATCTTATCCACTACAGGGTGATTACCATTGATGGCCACTTTGTAGGCATCTGGCATGGCTCCATAAAAGCCCATTCCACCGCCGCCGGTAGCAGCCATCTCTTTCATTCTTCTCATGAATTCTTCCATGGTGATGGTCACAGGCATTTCCTCTGGACTTAATCCTTCCACTTCTACCGTATAAGACTGATCACCTATAGCCTTTTCGAATAGTTCTTTTACTTCTTTGCTTTGCTCTTCAGTAAGGAGGTTTGCCTGAGCATCTTCCTTCTGGATGAGCTTATCCACCACGTCCGCATCCACACGCTTCAGCTGAGTTTTCTCAAGCTTCGCTTCTAAATTCTGGATAAAGTGGCTATCGATCGGTGAATCCATCACCAAGACATCGTAATCTTTCTTGTTGGCAGACTGGATAAATGCATCCTGCTGGTCCACATCCGTGGCGTAGAGATAGATTGTCTGATCGTTCTTATCTGTTTGAAGGGCTTTTACTTTGTCCTCATACTCCTGGAATGTAAAATACTCTCCATTGGTATTTTTCAGCAAGGCAAAGTCTTTTCCTTTTTCATAGAATTTCTCTTCGGAGATCATTCCATACTTTACGAATAGACCGATATCATCCCACTTGCTCTGATAAGATTCTCTGTCTTTCTTAAACAATTCGGCGAGCTTATCTGCCACCTTTTTGGTGATGTAGTTATTGATTTTCTTGACATTAGAATCTGCCTGAAGGAAGCTTCTAGACACATTCAAAGGGATATCAGGAGAATCGATGACACCATGAAGAAGCATCAAGAATTCAGGAACAATATCTTTTACCTCATCGGTAATAAACACCTGACGGCTGAAGAGTTTAATTTTATTTCGCTGAAGCTCAAATTCATTTTTCACCTTTGGGAAATACAAAACCCCCGTTAGGTTAAATGGATAGTCTACATTCAAGTGAATCCAGAATAGTGGATCCTCTGACATGGGGTATAGCTCCTTGTAAAACTTCAAGTAGTCCTCATCCTTTAAATCATTGGGAGACTTCGTCCAAATGGGTTCGGTGGTATTGATGATATTATCAACTTCCACGGACTTCCACTTTTTCTTGCCCTCCTTATCCTCTCCGTCTTCTACGGATTCGGTCTTTGTTCCAAACTTGATAGGTACAGGAAGGAACTTCGCGTATTTGTCCAAAATCCCCTGGATCTTGAACTTGTCCACAAACTCCTCTGAGTCCTTATTGATGTAAAGAATTACATCGGTTCCTCTTTCTTTTCTATCTCCTTCAGTGATTTCGAATTCCGTGGTTCCATCACAAGTCCATCTGGCTGGTTCTGCGCCATCTTGATACGAGAGGGTGCTGATCTCTACTTTATCAGCAACCATAAAGGCAGAATAGAAACCAAGGCCAAACTTTCCGATGATCTCATTGGCATCTTTGGCATCCTTAAATTTCTCCACGAATTCTTCCGCTCCTGAGAAAGCCACTTGGTTGATGTATTTCTTGATTTCTTCTGCGGTCATTCCCAGACCCTTGTCAGAAATGGTAATGGTCTTCTTTTTCTCATCGAATGAAACCTCCACAGTTGTGTCGCCTAAATCGCCGGAGTATTGGCCAAGTGTGGCTAGACGCTTGATTTTCTGAGTAGCATCGACAGCATTGGACACAAGCTCCCGAAGGAAGATTTCATTGTCTGAGTAAAGAAATTTCTTGATTATCGGGAAAATGTTCTCGGTATGTATCGAGATAGTACCTTTTTCCTGCATGATTATAATTAGGTTTAGTTAAACACAATTTTTTGATACAGCTAGCATATCAATGCTTGTTCCAAACGGGATTTGGTGTCAAATTGGCAGAAGTCAGTAATCAGTTACCGGTTTTCTGTTGGCAGTTTTATGGGGTGTTTGATGCCTGCAATGGCTTATGGATTATCTCCTCTTGGCTGTGGGCTATAGGTTATAGGTTGTAGGTTGTAGGTTTAGAAATTGAATTCAAACTTCATCATTCCCAACTCGTAAATCTGAAATCATAAATCCTAATTCGGACTTCCATCTTATCTTTGTCCCATGCTGAAGCAAATATCCGTTTTGATCAAAAAGGAACTCACCCTGGAATGGAGACAAAAGTTCGCCTTAAATGGGATTTTGCTTTATGTGGTCTCAGCCGTTTTTATCACCTATTTAAGCTTTGGTGCCAGAAGCGGAGCATTATCAATACCTACCTGGAATGCGCTTTATTGGATCATTATCCTTTTTTCTGCCGTGAACGCCGTTGCCAAAAGCTTTGTGCAAGAGCACCAAGGGCGACAGCTTTATTACTACATGATCGCATCTCCTGAGGCAATCATCCTCTCAAAAATCATTTACAACACTGGGCTCACGCTGATCTTAGCCTTATTGGGCTATGGAGTTTTTTCTATGATTTTGGGAAACCCAGTTCAGGACCATGCATTATTTCTGTTGAATTTAATCCTAGGGGCCATGGGATTCTCCGCGAGTCTGACCATGGTTTCAGCTATCGCTTCCAAAGCTGGGAATAATGCCACGCTAATGGCTATCCTCAGTTTTCCGGTAATCATTCCCATCTTGCTTATGGCTATTCGAATTTCTAAGAATGCTTTGGATGGATTGGATTGGAGTGTAAGTGCTGACAAGGTGCTTTCTCTATTAGCCATCAATGCCATCGTAGGGGCTACCGCCTATATTCTCTTCCCCTATTTGTGGAGATCCTGAATTTTGGCTTAGACCAAGGCTATTTTCAGTTCCAGATATTTAACACAGGAATCGAAATCTCGGTCATTGTGTAATAGTGTCAGATCATTCTCGATACAATAGGTAGCAATAAATAAATCAATAGTTTTTCTAACCGTAATGCCTTTTCTCCTCAATAAACGATGATTTTCTGCCACCTTAATTGCAATTTCTTTTCCTCCAATTTGGTGAAAGACCAACTTTTCAAAAAGACTCAAGGCCACTTCAAAATCTCTTTTTGATTTGAAACCTTGAAGAACTTCAGCCAAAATTAAATCGCCAGTAGAAACTACTCGACGTCCAAGTGATTGATCTAAAAAATCTGTTTGGGAGTTTTCCTTACCATTGAAATAATCAATCCATACAGAGGAATCAGCCAAAATCATGAGTCGATCCTCATTTTCTCCAGATCTCCTTCCCAAGCAAGCTTGCCTCTGTAATCTCTGATCTTTTCCTGGTTTTTCAATTGAATGATCAACTTTAACCCCTCCTCTACAGTCGCCTTTTTAGTACTGAGCCCAGTGGCCTCCATGGCATCTCTCATCAATTCTTCATTAATTTCTATATTCGTTCTCATATGTGTATGATTTTTTAAAATATACACATTTAACGAATCTTTTTTCATAAGGGTTGAAGAAAAAGTACGAAGTTCCAAAACTTTAAATATCATTATCATAAAGCTTATTTATCCTGGCTTGCCTTTCATCAAATTCCTGATTCAGAGGACCAAAAAGCTCACAAAAACAGCCCATTTCAGGAACTTATACCTTATTTTTGCACTTCGTAAAAGCAAAGAGGATTTATGCGCCAAAACTGGTGGAAAATTTTAGCTGTTGCCCTTCTGATCTACACCCTGATCGCAGGACTTCTGATGGAGGCTCCCAGGCTTCCAATTCTAAATGAGACGATTCGTGCACTTCATTTTCATGTGACCATGTGGTTTGGAATGATTTTGCTTCTGATCGTTTCAGTTTATCACAGCGTGAAATTTCTACGGACCAATGACCTGTCGCATGACGATCAGGCAGTCGAATTCGCCAATATCGCAATCGTGTTTGGAGTTCTTGGAATAGCCACTGGGATGCTTTGGGCAAAGTTTACCTGGGGAGATTACTGGAGCGGTGATCCAAAGCAAAATGCCGCAGCAATCGGAATCTTAATGTATTTCGCCTACTTGATCCTTAGAAATTCCCTGACGGATAATTACCAAAGGGCAAGAATAGGGGCGATTTATAACATTTTCGCTTTTGCAGCTTTTATTCCCTTAATCTTTGTTTTACCGCGATTAACCGATAGCCTTCACCCTGGAAATGGAGGGAATCCCGGCTTCAATGCATATGATCTAGATTCCAAACTAAGAATGGTCTTTTATCCTGCTATCATCGGCTGGACATTATTTGGGGCCTGGATCGCAACAATACGGATAAGAACACGTCGAATAACCCGGGTAATGGAGGACCATTTCCTTAATTCATAATCATGAAAAAACTTATCACCATAGTGATGCTGGTTTTCAGTTTGTCAGCTTTGGCACAGGAAAAAACACCAGTGACTGAAGCGGATTACAGCAATAGTTCTGTAGAAATGGCGGACCTGATGCGATCGGAAGGAAAAATTTATGTTCTGGTCGGAATAATCCTGATCATTTTCCTCGGAATCACGTTTTACCTGATCAGCACGGATAAAAAAATAAGTAAATTAGAGAAGAAGCTTCCAGCTTTGATCAAAGAGAAATAACCCTTAGAAGAGATGAAAAAAGGACATATCCTTGGATTAGGAATCATCGCAATAGCCATCGTAATCATCATGACTTCCATCGGTGATGCGAGTAGCTATGAGGATTTTAATACTGCCAAAGAAATGATGATGGATGGGGAAGACAAACCCATTCATGTGGTGGGAGAGCTGAAGAAGGATTCTGCAGGAGAGGTAGTTGGTTTAAATGTCCGTGAGGACAAAGTTTCATTCACTTTCGTCCTGGTGGATAATAATGGGACTGAACAAGAAGTATTCTATAATGAACCTGTTCCGGCAGATTTTACCCGTTCAGAGTCCGTGGTAGTAATCGGTTCCTACAAGAACGAAGATATCTTCGTGGCTGATAAAATCCTGATGAAATGTCCTTCTAAATATCAGGAAACGGAAGTGCAGGCGGCAGGTATGTGAGTGAGAAGAAATTCCTTTTAAAATGATTGACACATTTTTAGGTGACCTCGGTCATCTGATGACCATAGTAGCTTTTGTTACGGCCCTGATTACGGCTTATGCCTACTTTAAGACGTATCAGGCAAATGAAATAGAGAAGCAAAGCTGGATGCGGTTCAGTAGAATCAGTTTTGCTATTCATGGAATCGCTACGTTTTTGATCGCAGGATCGCTGTTTGCGATCATTTATAACCATCGGTTTGAATATTTCTATGCTTACTCGCATAGTAGCAAAGCTCTTCCGGTCCATTATATGATTTCCAGTTTCTGGGAAGGCCAGGAAGGTGCTTTTATCCTTTGGATGTTTTGGAATGTCATCCTGGGTGCCTTTCTGATTCGAATCAATAAGGTTTGGGAAGCACCGGTGATGATCGTTTTTGCATTGGTTCAGGCCTTTCTGGTCTCCATGATTATGGGTGTGGTAATCGGAGATTTGAAAATCGGGTCCTCACCATTTATCCTTCTGAGAGATGCTACACAAGCTCCGATATTTCAGGTCAATCCAGATTTTGTTCCCGAAGATGGAACAGGTTTAAATCCTTTGCTCCAGAACATTTGGATGGTTATCCATCCACCTACGCTGTTTCTTGGGTATGCGTCTACCTTGGTGCCATTTGCCTTCCTTATGGCAGGATTAGCCACAAAGAAGTATTCCGAGTGGATCAGACCAGCTTTGCCATGGGCAATTTTCTCAGCTATGATTCTTGGAATGGGAATCATTATGGGAGCCTATTGGGCTTATGTTACCTTGAACTTTGGCGGATATTGGAATTGGGATCCGGTGGAAAATGCAGTGTACGTGCCCTGGCTGGTAATGGTGGCTGCAATCCACACCATGATTACTTTTAAGAAGAGTGCCACGGCTCTAAAAACCTCGATCGTTTTAGTGATCATGTCTTTTGTTTTGGTGCTTTATGCCACCTTCCTTGTAAGATCCGGAGTACTTGGAGATGCCTCAGTACACTCCTTCACAGACTTGGGTCTGTCAGGACAATTGTTGATTTATATGCTTTTCTTCCTGCTGGTAGCCGTGGTACTTTCCATACGATCATGGAAAAATATCCCGAGCTCAGAGCGGGAGGCTTCTGTCTATTCCAGAGAGTTTTGGATTTTCATCGGGGCCACCACTCTCGGTCTTATGGCCTTCCAGGTGATTCTTCCTACCTCTATCCCGGCATACAATGCACTGATTGAAAGTTTTGGTGGTATTTCTAACATGGCACCTCCGGCAGATCAGGTGGAGTTTTATACCAAATTCCAGCTTTGGTTTGCAGTAGCTTTGGCACTGCTTACCGCAGTGGGTCAATTTTTCTGGTGGCAAAAAATGGATAAATCAAAGCTAAAGAATGCACTGATTACTCCCTACGTGATTTCACTTTTGTTCTCTGCAGCTATCATTGTTTTAGCTAAAGTTTACGACTGGAAATACATCATCCTTGTAGTTGCAGGAACTTTTACCATCGTGGCTAATGCCACCATACTGGCAAAGCTTCTAAAGAAGAGCACATTCAAACTGGCCGGTGGGTCGTTGGCACATATAGGTCTTGGGATGGTGCTAATCGGAATTATGTTTAGCTCAGGATATTCCGATATCATCTCGGTCAATATGTCAGGACTGACCTACAGCAACAGCTGGGAAGATGAGATGAATAAGGAACATGTGCTGCTTTGGATCAACAAGCCCACACAGATGAAGGACTACACAGTGGTGTATCGTGGGCGCCATAAAAAGGTAGTTGGGGTGCCTGAATATGTTCCTGCCAGAATTCTGGAGACTACGCCTGAAGTGAATAAGATGATCGCAAAAACCGATTATAAAGATTACTTCAAAAAGGGCGAGGAAGTAGATATAGTGCTGGAGGAAAACGATTATTTCCAAATTGATTATTTCCAAAATGAGGTCTTGAAATTCTCGCTAAATCCCATGTCTCAGTTCAATGAGGGAATGGGCGGGCTCATTTCCTCACCTGATTCAAAAATCTATCTAAACAAAGATCTCTACACCTATGTGGCGGCAATGAATGACTATGCTGATCCAGATTGGAAAGAAGATGAGATTTATGAAGTGGCTCCAGGTGAGCAATTTCATGTGGCTGATTTTGTCACCTATTTCGACGGCGCTGAGGTGCTTGATCAAATGGATGATTATGTGATGCAGGAAGGAGATATTGCCGTCAAGGCAAAGCTTAGAATACTGGATTATGACGTGGAAAAAGTTCTAGAGCCTACCTTTATCATTAGAAATAATCAGGTTGGGAAACTTCCGGTAATTGACAATGAGCTTGGACTGAGAGTAAGCCTTGAAAACATCCTACCGGAAGAAAACAAATTTGTTTTCAAAGTGAATCAATACCAAAAAGACTACGTGGTGATGAAGGCCATTGTAAAACCTTATATCAACGTACTTTGGGTTGGGACCATCATCATGTTGATAGGATTCACTGTAGCCATCTATAGACGATTTGATGAATTCAAGAAAATGAGAGATAAGGGTCTGGAAGTTTAATCTAGACCAAGCACATAAAAAAATCCCGGCATTTGCCGGGATTTTTTTATGTGCTTAAGGATGAAAACTGCCTTAGAAAACGAACATCATTTTCTGTGAACAGCCTCAAGTCATTGACCTGATATTTTAGCATGGTGATTCGCTCAATTCCCATCCCGAATGCAAAACCGGTGTACTTTTTAGAATCAATCCCGCAGTTTTCAAGGACATTGGGGTCTACCATTCCAGATCCTCCGATCTCTACCCAGCCGCTGCCCTTACAGACATTACAGCCTTTGCCCCCGCAGATCAGACAGGAAATATCGATCTCCGCACTAGGCTCAGTAAATGGGAAATAAGACGGTCTGAAACGTACTTTGGTCTCCTTACCAAACATTTCTTTAGCGAAATGATAAAGCGTATTCTTTAAATCAGCAAACCCTACGTTTTCATCCACATAAAGTCCCTCCACCTGATGAAAGATACAATGGGCTCTTGCAGAAATCGCCTCGTTTCTATAAACTCTACCTGGAGAAAGTGTACGAATAGGTGGCTTTTGGTTTTCCATGACACGCACCTGAACTGATGAAGTATGTGTCCTCAATGCGATATCAGGATTCTTTTCAATGAAAAAAGTATCCTGCATTTCCCTGGCCGGATGGTTTTCCGGAAAGTTCAATGCTGTGAAATTATGCCAATCGTCTTCAATCTCAGGTCCTTCGGACAAATTGAAGCCTATTCGCTCAAATATTTCGATAATTCTTCTTCGGGTCGCCGTAAGCGGATGTATGGAACCCATGGCCTGGTTTCCTGGAGGCAAGGTCAAATCCAATCCACGACGACCGGATTTCTTACTACCGGAATTTACCTTTTCTATCAATTCCTGGAATTTGGCTTCAGCAGCTTGCTTAACCCCATTTACCAACTGCCCGAAGGCTTTCTTTTCCTCATTCGGTATCTCCCGCATCATACCAAACAACTGACCCACCACAGACTTTTTGGAGATAAACTCCATCCTGTAGGCTTCCAGCTCTTCTGGATTATTGGCGTCAGCTGCGGAAATGGCAGCTTCGATTTCTTGAATTTTCTCCTTATACATCCGTTTGCTTCAAATGAAGCTACAAAGCTAAGATTTTTGCTGTTTCGCAGAAAGTTTCCCGCATTCCATTCTATGAAAAGAGTTCTCCTATTTCGGGCAAAAGTAGGATCAGGTCTGTAGAGAATTCCAAAAATGGAAGAAAAATTCTACTCTACTCAATCCGAATGCTTACACCGCTGCGTAGATCAGGACAAATAATTAATCTCAACAAAACAGAAATCAACATGAAAATTCAAAAGTATCTCGGCGGTATAGTTATGGCTTATGCCTTGCTTTCAGCAAATCTCGTATTTGGCCAAATGGAAAAAACGAAAATGGTGGGTGGAGCAGAAATGTACCCTTCTAAAAACATTGTTCAGAATGCGGTTAATTCTGCGGATCACACCACACTCGTGGCAGCCGTGAAGGCAGCTGGACTAGTGGAAACCCTTCAGGGGGACGGGCCTTTTACAGTTTTTGCCCCAGAAAATTCAGCATTCGAAAAATTGCCTGATGGCACGGTAGAAACACTGTTGAAGCCTGAGAACAAGGGACAGTTAACCGCAGTACTTACCTACCATGTGGTGGCGGGTAAAATGGGCTCCAAGGAAATTGCTGAAGCAATAAAGAAAGGAAATGGCAAAGCGACCCTAAAGACCGTTCAAGGTGGACAACTGACTGCATGGATGAAGGGCAAGGACCTTTACATTACAGATGAAAACGGTGGAAAATCCAAAGTTTTGATCGCTGATGTATGGCAAAAAAATGGAGTAATCCACTCTGTAGATACCGTGGTTCTTCCGAAGATGTAAATTCTGAAATTGGATACAAGCAAAAAAGCCTTCCGGGAAAATCCCAGAAGGCTTTTTTTAATTTTTTAAGTTAATTCTGAAAGAATTACCAGGTCCTTCCGCCTCTAGATCTACCTCTGCTCCAAGGACTGTCATCTGGCTCAGGCTCTTTAAAGTTACCGATGATATAAGTGAAGGTCAGCATTCCATATCGAGTCAGGACATTAGTAAAAGTATCCGTAACTGCTACGTCTGTGATTTCTCTGGAAATACTGTTGTTCTGATTTAATAAATCAAAAACGACAGCTTTAAGCTCTGCCTTATTATTCTTAGCAAATCTCCACCCTGCTTCAATATTCCATAACCAAACAGACTGATCAAAACCTTCAGAAAGACCTCGATAAAGCGTATTACTCACATTATTACCTATAAATAGTTTACCATCATTTGGGGAAAAGTAAAGCCTGATATTGGACTCTTGGATATAGTAGTTGTTATTCAGGTTTTCCTGCAAACTAGAATTTACGATAGTGTAAGTTCCAGTAGTGCTCAGGGTGAAATCGAAGTCCTTACTGATATTGCTTGTAAATGTTACTCCCTGGCTAAGATCGAGATTATCATTGAAGTTTTTCTCACCATTGATGATGCCAGGAGTTCGATTGAAATTCACCCGGGTTCTCATATTGAACTGAAGCTTTGACTTCGCAATTGGTGCACCATACGTAGCGAAAAATCGAGTTCTGAAAGTACCATCCACATTGACCGGCTGGGTGATTTGGCCTCCAGGCCGAAGCAATATCTCGCCGTTAATCAAAGTATCCTGACTGGCGATAAAGGTATTGGTTCCGATAAAGTTACTGGTACCCGAGTAATTGATGAACATAAAGAAAGTCCTCGATTTCTCTAGATTCACCTTACTCATGTTTGCAAAAATATTGTGATTGTAGCTCTGGCCAAGATTTGGATTACCTACACTTAGGTTAAGTGGATTTTGGTTGTTGATCACATTCTGAAGTTCATTTACACTTGGCTCATCCGTATCAGTTCTATATCGAATCCTGTATGAAACCCCTGTTTCTCTATTTCTGTAACTCAAGTTTGCACTTGGTAAAAGATTATTGAAGTTCTGGTTGAATTCACCTACAGTGGGGAAAACACTCTCATTTTTTTGCTGGGCATTTTGATAATCCAAAGAGAAATTCAAATTAAACCCATTGTTATTCCAGGCATAGCCAGTACTGATACGGTTGGTAATAAATCTGTTTTCAAATTCATTACTCAAGGCAGTATCCAATTCGAAAAAGTCCTGATCTTCACCCAAAACCTGAGTCTTTTGATTCGCTGAGGTCTTATTATTTCCAATTCGATATTGCAGCGTTCCTATACTTTTTTCACCAAGCGGTTCAGTATATCTAAGATTCACACGATAGTTAAATCCATTGGATAGTGCGTCTGTTTCCTGCAATGTCGTATCTACCAAATTTCGCTGAAAATCCCTGCTAGCTGCAAGCAGGTCGGAAACCTGGTCTCGATCATTCCAGGTTGTAGAAATATCAGAAGATAAGGTTCTACCGGTTTTATTGAATTTATAACTGTAGGTAATATTATTGGCGATATTGAATGCCATGGTCTCAGAATTTGAAATGGACCTAAGAGCACTCAAGGAGTCGCCAGTACTGGCAAGAGTGAGTGCATCTCTATCACTGAAGGTCCTATTATTCTGGAATGAAATATTCGGAGTGATAATAAGGCTGTTCTTTTCATCTATATCAGCCTCAATTCTGGCATTTACCCGGTGATTATAATTATCAACTGTATTAATCAGGTTTTCCTGATAAATCTGTCTGAAGTCCTCGTTTACTACAGTCTCACGGTTTGTAATTTGATTAAGGGTATTTCCAGTGTTATTGAAGAAATAACTTCCGGTAAAATTGACTTTGGATCCCCACTTATCACTGAAGTTCAACCCAACAGAGTTCGTATTTATAATTCCTATATCATTTCCTACAAAGAAATTACTGTTTCCGCCACCTCTGCCCCAGCGTCTCCTGCCACCTCCTCCGGAGGCATTGGCATTAACTCCGGCAAGATCCTGGCTAGAGAAGTTTTGTTGGTTTACATTATTGAAAAGGCCCAAAATGGAGAACCTTCTATCCCCTGAGAATAAATTAATACTTCCTCCCCCGGTATATCTATCATCCGTACCATATCCCGCATATGCACGTCCAAACTGTCCATTTCTTCTATCCTCCTTGAGTATAATGTTGATCGTTTTGGTATAGGTTCCGTCGTCAAATCCTGTTAATCGGCTTTGATCGGATCTTTGATCTAAAACCTCCACCCTATCGATCGCATCTGCAGGAAGGTTTCGCAGAGCGATATTCGGATCTGATCCAAAAAACTCTCTACCGTCTACCAATACTTTTTGTACCTGCTCACCCTGCGCTTCTAATTGTCCACCATTCATGGTAATACCGGGCATTTTTCGGATTAAATCTTCAGCCTGAGCATTTTCTTGGGTTTTGAAAGCATTGGCATTGAAGGAGGTAGTGTCTCCTCTCATTTCTCCCACAGGAACTTCACCTTCGATCAGCACTTCTCCAAGTACCTGGGAATCCTCTAATAAAACCAATTCGCCCAAATCCAGAGACTGTCTAATATTGTGAGTTCTTGAAATGGTTCGGTATCCTACAAATGTGATTTCGATTTTCACGTCAGGAATTTCCGGTCTGACAACTTCAAATTTACCAGCTCCATCAGTCACGGCTCCGACCAATAATGAATCAGTCACCGTTTTGATCAAGACGTTTGCACCCACCATGGGCTGGTTCTCTACTCCATCGATAACTGTTCCTGTAAGTTTTCTCTGGGGACTTTGATTTTCAGTGTTTTGGGCTATTGAACTTTCAACAGTGAATACACAAAAAACGAAAAATAATAGGGTAAAAATTCTTACCATGTTTGTTGGGATTTACTCTACTTTGACTTTCGAAAAAAGCTAAAGGTTTAAATCCAACTCCAACAAAAACAAGAGAGGGGTATTCTGGTGATAAATGGCTTAATTCAATGGTGAAATTATGACCCCTGCGAGAGAATATCCTGATAGGAAATGTTAAAGTGACTGCTATCGTATACAGCTTTTCCATTTTTTATAATGATCGCCTGAGGAGATTGATGGTAAACTTCAAACTGCCTGGCAACCAAATCAGAAATGTCACGATGTGCGATCAGGTCTAAAAAATAAGGCTCTACTTTTTGGGAATCGCTCTCCTGCCATTTCCTCAAAAGCCGATTTAGAGACATACTACTAATGCTGCACCTTGTACTGTGCTTAAAAATCAAAACAGGTTTTTCCTTACTGACCCTTTTGATCTCTTCCAGTTGTTCCTCAGTAGTGAGCTCTTTCCAATTCATTTTATTAAATCTTACTTTTGGAGAATCCGTACAAAGCACTAAAAGTTCCCTCTTTTTGGAATCATCAGATATGCGCCCTTTTCACTCTCCCAAAATTAGAATTCCTTTAAATCTTATTTTGATTTTTACACTGATTTTTTCGGCCTGCAAGTCCAGTTTCCCAACCAGTGAATCAGGAGATATTTTAACCCCTCCTCCAACCATTTCTCGGGTAAATACAAACATAAAAATCCCAAAAAATACCTTCGAGAAGGTAATCAACTCCCAAGTACCAATTCAAATTTACCAAGGGAAGGATATGGATTTTGGAAATGGTCTTGAAGGAGATTTACTGGTTAAAAGAACAGGGGCTATTTCCGTAACCCCAGTTGATAGTCAGTTGGTTCGACTTACCATACCCCTGGACATACAAGGAGAGGTGGGACTTAAAGCTTCAGGGCTCGGAAGCTTTCTAAAAGGCAAGCTACCCATAAATGAATCAATCAGGCCAACTATTTTACTGGACCCTAAGGTAAATTCAGATTGGTCAGTAGGAGTGGCAAAATTGGAAATCCTAGATCTTGGGGGTGATGTGAATCTGGATTTAATGGGGATGCAGGTGGATTTGAATAAGCTTTTGCTTTCGCAAATGCAGAAATTCGCTGAATCCAGATTACTGCAAAGAGATGATCTTATCTCTCTCAAACCATTTGTTGATTTAGCCTGGGAACAGGTTGGGCGCCCTGTTGAATTGGAATGGAGAGGAGTGGCCAAAGCTTTCTCCATTCAACCCACACGAGCTGGATGGAGAGACTTTTTTGATGAGGAAGAAAACTATAATATTTGGCTAGGAATGGATGGGAAAATTAATTCTCATCCCGCCAATGCCGCTCCAAGTCGAGCTTTCCCTTTACCTTCTTTGAGTACAAATAAGGACTCTACAAATACATTTGAAATAGTTATTCCCCTTGCCTTAAGCTATTCTCAAATGGATGATCTGTTGGAAGAAAATCTGGGAAATAGAATTTATCAGGTTGATAAAAAGACCAAATTTCAACCGTCAAATTTTAGAAGTCAGGCCTTTGGTTCATTTATTGGAGTGACCATGGATTTTATCGCCACAAAAAACAACGGAAAGGAAATCTCGGGTGAGATATTCCTGGTGGGTAAACCCATTTACAAGGAAAATCTTCAAAGTCTGGTATTTGAGGAAATCAATTTTCGACTCGATTCGGATAGCTTTCAGGCCCAAACAGGTGCGGGTCTAAAGCGAAAAAAGATCATTCGCCAAATGGAAAAACGAGCTCAATTCCCAATTGGGGAGGTGATGGCTGAGAGCATTTACGGTTTAGAAAATCAATTAAAATTGAACACACCCATAGGAACATTTCAGGTGGAAAATCTGAAAATCACTCCAAATTTCTACCCACAGGAAAACGAGTTTCTAATTCATTTTGTGGGTAATGGAGAGGTAAATACCGAAATCAAATAGTTTATTTTTTCGGACAGAATGTCTCAAAATACAGATTGGAATACAAATTGACCCTTCTCTCCGTATGGAAAAACACCAGAATCTCTGGAAATCAATCAGAAAGCTAACTTGGGCATTAATTGTAGCCTTTATGGTAGGGGTTCATAATTTTTATCAGCAAAAAGAGGATTCTCCTGAATCAATTAAATCCAAGATTGAACTTATAGAAAAGCAGGAGAATGATGATCCCAATAAAGGGATTACTTCCTGCCCTCAATAATCTGATTTACCACTTCTGGATCCAAAAGCGTAGAAGTATCTCCCATATTGTCCAAACTGTTTTCAGCCACTTTTCTTAGAATCCGTCGCATAATCTTCCCAGATCTGGTTTTTGGTAATCCAGGTACGATCTGAATCTTGTCAGGTTTAGCGATCGGCCCAATGATCTTTGACACTGTTGTCTTTATCTCATTGATCAAATTATCTTCTGTTCGATTACTAAGATCACAAATCACATAAGCATAGATTCCCTGACCTTTGACCTCATGTGGATATCCCACCACAGCCGATTCGATTACAAGCGGATGTTCATTAATGGCATTCTCGACTTCGGCAGTTCCCATTCTGTGACCTGAAACATTGATCACATCATCCACACGACCAAGAATTCTGTAATAACCATCATGATCTCGCTTCACACCATCACCCGTGAAATACATATTTTCATAGGTTGAGAAATAGGTTTGCTTACAGCGATCATGATCTCCATAAGTGGTTCGAATCATGGACGGCCATGGGAATTTTATGCAAAGATTTCCCTCCACCGAGTTTCCTTTAAGTTCCTTACCATCGGCATCTACGATGCAAAGCTGAATTCCTGGCAGGGGTAATGTCGCATATGCCGGCTTGGTAGGTGTAATCCCGGCAATCGGTGAAATCAGAATTCCTCCAGTTTCAGTTTGCCACCAAGTATCCACGATAGGACAATTAGACTTACCGATATGGGTGTGATACCAGTGCCAGGCTTCTTCATTGATCGGCTCCCCAACTGATCCCAAAACCTTCAAGCTACTCAAGTCATAACCTTCGATGGGTTCGGTTCCATAAGCCTGCAAAGCTCTGATAGCAGTAGGTGCAGTATAGAAGACATTTACTTTATGCTTTTCGCAAACTGCCCAAAATCTACCTGCATCTGGATAAGTTGGAACCCCCTCAAACATTAAGGTCGTCGCTCCCGCCAAAAGAGGTCCATACACGATATAGGAATGACCTGTAATCCAGCCAATGTCTGCCGTACACCAGTAGACATCTCCGGGAGTATATTGGAATACATTTTTAAAACTGTAGGAAGTATAGACCATATACCCTCCAGTGGTATGAACCACACCTTTAGGCTTACCGGTAGAACCAGAGGTGTAGAGAATGAAAAGCATATCCTCAGAATCCATCTCTGTGGCAATGTTCTCCGTCGATTCTCCCTCAATTATATCATGCCACCAGTAATCTCTTCCCTCAGTCATCTGAACTTCCAGCTTGGTTCTTTGGTAAACGATCACTGTTTCAACAGATGATTTCTGCAGGGCTTCATCCACCACTGCTTTGACCGGGATTTGCTTTTTCCCTCGAAAGTTTCCATCGGAGGTCAAAACTGCCTTGGCATCACAATCATTTATCCGATCAGCAAGTGCATTGCTCGAAAAACCAGCAAAAACAACAGAGTGCACCGCTCCAATTCTGGCACAAGCAAGCATAGCGATCGCGGCTTCAGGGATCATGGGCATATAAATGATCACCTTATCTCCTTTGCTAATTCCTTTTTCCATCAGAGCATTTGCGAAGCGACAAACCTCCCTGAATAGCTCACGATAAGTCAGCGTTCTCCCCGGTTCATCTGGGTCATTCGCCTCCCAAATAATAGCAGGCTTATCCGCCAAAGTATAGAGATGTCGCTCAAAAATATTCTCGGTAATGTTCAGCTTTCCATCCACAAACCACTTCACATCGGGCTTTTTGAAATCCCAATCCAAAACCTGAGACCATCTCTTGCGCCAATGAAATGAATCTGCAATTCTCGCCCAAAATTCTTCAGGCTGTGCTACACTTTTTTGATACTCGTATAAATATCCGCTGAGGGTGTGAATTCGATCGCTCATAGCAATGGGTTTATTGGGGTTATTTTTATTGAACTTTGGCCTTCAGCCAAAATCCAAAACAAGATAAAAATCAAAGTGAAAAAGACCTTCTTTTCCGGAACCTTTATGACTTAATTAATTAAAAAAATTAAATATGTATAGGTCAATTACAAGATTTTATTAAAAATCTGAAAATCACGACAGAATTAAATGGGTTTCAGTCTTTTTTAAATTTGCTGGACTTTTCCTCTCCTCTGGGAACCCGGATTTCCTCAATCATGTCCCTCACGGATTGGGGAGGGGGCGGTGTGAGATGAGAAACGATTCCGCAAACAAGGAAATTGATAAACATCCCGATAGAGCCAATGCCCTCAGGAGAGATCCCGAACAACCAGTTTTCTGAGCTATTCAATTCTGGACTGATGAACTTGAAATACACAATATAAGCAGCCGTAAAAAGCATTCCTGATATCATTCCCACAATGGCTCCCTCTTTATTTATCCGGGTAGAAAAAATCCCCATTATGATGACTGGAAAGAATGAAGCTGCCGCCAAACCAAAGGCAAAGGCCACTACCTGAGCGACGAATCCCGGTGGATTCACCCCAAAATACCCAGCAATAACAACAGCGCAGGCGGCGGAAATTCTGGCAATCCTCAACTCCTTTTTTTCGGACAGATCTGGCTGATAAGTTTTAAATAAATCACGTGAAACTGAGGTAGAAATCACTAAAAGTAAACCAGCTGCGGTGGACAGCGCTGCAGCCATGGCTCCTGCCGCGACAAGCCCGACTACCCAGTTCGGAAGTTGGGCGATCTCTGGACTAGCCAGCACCATAATATCCCGATCAATATTCAATTCATTAGTTTCCGGATCTGCGAGATATTGGATTTTTCCATCCCCATTTTTATCGTCCACCTGAATCAGGTCTGTCATTTGCCAGGTAGAAATCCATTGAGGTAAATCCTCTATTGAGGTCTCAGAAGTACTGTCTATGGTATTATAAATTCCGAAAGCAGCCACCGCCGGAGCCGTGGTGTAAAGTATGGCGATGAAAACCAAAGCGTAGCCTGCGGAGAGTCGGGCATCTTTCACTCTTGGCACCGTAAAGAATCTCACAATCACATGTGGTAAACCAGCTGTTCCTACCATTAAGGCAAGGGTAATCATCAATACATCTACCATCCCTTTCCTACCATCAGTGTATTCATGGAAGCCCAGTTCTGAAAGTACACCATCCAATTTATCCAAAAGTGGGGTACCGTCGGCTAACTCTCCCCCTAAGCCGAATTGCGGAATGGGATTACCGGTAAGCTGCATGGAGATAAAAATGGCAGGGACCATGTAGGCGAAAATCAGCACACAATACTGAGCCACTTGCGTGTAAGTAATCCCTTTCATCCCTCCAAGCACTGCATAGAAGAAAACGATACACATTCCGATGATCACTCCCCATTCAATTGGTACCTCCAGATAGCGCGAGAAAACAATCCCGACTCCTCGCATTTGGCCCGCCACGTAAGTAAAGGACACAAACAATGCACAGATGACGGCTACCACCTTGGCACCTTTAGAATAGTAGCGATCACCCACGAAATCAGGAACGGTAAACTTCCCAAATTTTCTCAGGTAGGGAGCTAATAGCAAGGCCAAAAGCACATAGCCTCCGGTCCAGCCCATGAGATAAACTGAACCATCATATCCCGCGAATGCGATAATTCCGGCCATAGAAATGAAGGAAGCGGCAGACATCCAATCTGCAGCCGTTGCCATTCCATTTGCCAGGGGAGATACTCCACCTCCTGCGGTATAAAATTCTTTGGTCGAAGCAGCTCTGGACCAAACCGCTATCCCGATGTAAAGGGCGAAGGTAAATCCAACTAAAATATAGGTCCAGGTTAAAATCTCCATAAGGCTGCGAGGTGATGGGCAGAGGGTTTAAAACTTCGTTTATTCTTCGTCTACATCAAACTCCTTATCGAGCTGATTCATTCTATAGACGTAAGCAAAAATCAAAAGAATAAACATGAAAATCGATCCTTGCTGAGCAAACCAAAATCCGAGTTTATAACCTCCGATCCGAATTTGATTGAGCTCCTCCACGAAGAGAATACCACAGCCGAATGAAACTATAAACCAGATGGTCAAAAGGATAGCAAGTGTTTGAAGGTTCTTTCTCCAATAGGACTTTTGGTTCTCTTTTGACTTTGGCATAAATCTTAAAATAGGGTCTTGGCCTCACTTCTTTTCATAGAAAGAAGAATTCTTCAAAATAAATGATTGGCTAATACTTACGTGTGGTAATATAGTAATTCGAGCCAAAAGGACTTAAAAGAAAAACTCCGAAACTACGGCCAAAGCCGCTGCCATAAAACTAACAAACAATTTATTCCATTGGACTTTGTGCTGAGGGCTGCTTTCAAAAAAGATCGTAGTGGAAATATGTAAAAACCCTCCAGCCACCAACCCATAAAGAATTCCTATCCACTCTTTTTTAATCATGCCTAACTCAAAAAGATAGGAGCTGGATAGCATTCCCAAAGGTGAAGCCAAAGCAAAAACGACTAACAAAATGGCCGCTACTTTTCTGGATAATGCTGAACTCAAAACTGCAGCGAGTGCAAATGCAGCAGGTGCTTTATGCATAAGTATCCCTACCAAAACCGTTTTACTATCGTGCACATGACCGACCATGTCTTCGTGATCCATTAGCTCCCCATGAGAAAGTAGTGTACCTTCCAAAAAGGCATGTATACATAAGCCAAACATCACGGTAAAAACTGCTCCCGAACTTTTGCCATGCATATGGATATGTCCGTGTTCGATTCCACTGGATAAAAATTCTAACAACTGCTGTAATAAAAAGCCCAGCAATATCCATAGCCCCATTTCTGAAGCAGAATACCCACTAGTAAAAAGCTCTGGCAGTAAATGAATAACGGTAATTGAAAAGAGGTATGACCCAGCAAATACTAAGACCAGCCTAAAATATCTCTCCTTGTATTTCGGGAAGATAAGTACCAGAGATCCGGCAATGACCGCGGTAAAAAAAAGAAGAAAGAAATTGAGGATCATTCGTGTTTTTCGGGAGAATAAATCTAAGAAGTTTACCTAAAACCAGCGCAAAGCTAAAAAGATTCAACCTAAATGCAACAATGTTGCATTTATGGTTTACTCTAAAGGAAAAGATAGATATGGCTTCAAACTTTCTGAAGCAAAACTCTCATAGCCACCATCGCCATCGCCATAAATCAGAAACACTTCAATTTCGTCAAGCCTCTCGTCTAATTCAATTGCTTTCTCCGTTCCCATCACCATCATGGCAGTAGCATAAGCATCTGCGGTCATACAATCAGCAGCTATCACTGTGGCACTCAGAAGTCCATGTCGGACCGGATACCCGGTTTTAGGATCTATGGTGTGAGAAATCATCACAGAGTCTCGAACATAGAAGTTTCGATAGTTTCCGGATGTGGCCATACCTTTATCCTGGAGTGCTACGATATTGTAAATGTCGCTGGACGAGGATTCCTCATTGGGGCGATTTACCCCGAGCTTCCAAAGTTCTCCTTTATCATTGACGCCTTTGGCAGCCAAGTCACCCCCGATTTCCACCAGGTAATTCTGAATTCCCTTATCGCTTAAAAATTTAGCCACTACATCCACTCCATACCCTTTGGCAATAGCCGAAAAATCTAGATAAATGGCAGAATCACTTTTGGTCAGCTGAGTCTCATCGAAGGTTATCTTGTCAAACCCAACCGAGTTCACCATTTTGCGAATATCTACTGAATCTTTCATCTCAGGACCTCCAGGTCCAAAGCCCCAGATATTAACCAATGGTCCCACTGTGGGATCAAAAGCTCCACCGGTTTCCTCGTAAATCTCCTTGCTTCGGTTCAAAATGGGATACATAAAAGGGTACTCATAAACCAAAGTATCGTTTTGATTAAAGCGACTTATTTCAGAAGTCGGGATATAAGTGGATAAACTGAGGTTAAAAACCTCTAAAACCGAATCGATCTGCACTTTAAAATCCCTACCAGAATCATCCAGATAAGTTACATTATAGGTGGTTCCCATAGTTTGCCCGTTTAAGCTGATCTTACCGACCACTTCGGTTTCACCTTCAGTTTCCAGCGGCTTGGAATCCCTGGTTCGATAGGTATAAACGACCACCACCATAAGTAGTAAAATCAAGGAATAGACAATATTTTTTCGGGCGTTTGGTCGCATAGGTAAATCTTTGCCCCAAATTTAAATGATAATATCCGATGAAAGGAATCTATTGAGTAGGGATAGGGTATTTTCCTATATTTGCTTAGCTCAAAAACTATGAGAGAAGAGTATTTATCTGCAGATGACGAGCATCTAAGCTCCAATGATCGGGAATTCGAAAAAGCCCTGCGCCCACTAAGTTTTGAAGACTTCACAGGGCAGGCCAAAATCGTGGAAAACCTTAGAGTTTTTGTCCTTGCGGCAAAAAAGAGAGAAGAATCCCTTGATCATGTGTTATTGCATGGGCCCCCAGGCCTGGGAAAAACCACGCTTAGCCATATCATCGCCAATGAACTCAACACCGGGCTAAAAATCACCTCCGGACCTGTTCTTGACAAACCTTCGGATTTAGCTGGCTTACTCACCAATCTGGAAGAAGGAGATGTGCTCTTTATCGATGAAATTCATCGACTGAATCCTATCGTGGAAGAGTATCTCTATTCAGCCATGGAGGATTTTCGAATTGACATTATGCTGGACTCCGGTCCAAATGCCCGTTCAGTTCAGATAAATCTGAGTCCGTTTACCTTGATTGGTGCCACGACCAGGTCAGGTTTGCTTACTTCTCCGCTTAGGGCAAGATTTGGTATCAATAGCCGATTGGAATATTATGATGCAAAGCTTTTGACGGACATTGTCACTAGATCTGCGGGAATTCTGGATACTCCCATTGATGAAGTAGCGGCATATGAAATTGCAAGGAGAAGTCGGGGCACACCAAGGATTGCAAATATGCTCCTGCGACGAACACGCGACTTTGCGGAGGTAAAAGGGGATGGACGAATTACCCTTGATATTGCTCAAATGGCTCTGGATGCCCTGGATGTGGATAGTAATGGGCTAGACGAAATGGATAATAGAATCCTTCTGACTATTATCGAGAAATTCAAAGGTGGACCGGTCGGCTTAGGAACCATTGCCACAGCCTGTGGTGAGGAATCCGAAACCATAGAGGAAGTGTACGAACCATTCTTGATACAGGAAGGGTATCTCAAAAGAACGGCCAGAGGAAGAATGGCTACCGAGCTGGCTTACAAGCATCTAAATGTGAAGCCGAACTCAGGAACAGGAACACTCTTTGATCCCTAAGAAAAGTTTGGATTAATCGAGTTCACTCGCAGCGGCCTCATCCAGAAACCAAATGAAATCTGGAGTATCAGGATTCACATGGCTCGCTGGGTAGTCCTTGTAATTTCCCTGGTGTCGGGTGATTTCCCGTACTTTCTCAGCCTTGGACTCCCCGGTAACCAGAAAAACCACAGCTTGAGCGGCATTAATTACTTTTCCGGTGATGGTTACTCTTTTCTGTCCAGAAACAGGATGGTTTCCAACCACACAATTTTCTTCAGCGTTCCAGAGCTCCATAGATTCTGGAAAAATGGAAGCCGTATGTCCATCATCTCCTAATCCCAAGACGATCAAATCAAACTCTGGAGTCCCATTTTCCTGTGGAAGATTTTTGGCTAGCAACTCGGAATATCTTTTGGCTTCTTTCTCTGGTTTATCTTCTCCCTTCATTCTGAAAATATTATCCTTTGGGATATCGATCTTCGAAAGAAGGTGGTCATTCGTCATTTTATAGTTGCTCTCATCATTCCCGGGATGCACGCACCTTTCATCCACCCAATAGATATTTACCTTTCTCCAGTCGATTTCATCACCGAAATTTTCAGCAAGAAAATCAAAGATTGCTCTGGGGCTGTTTCCTCCTGAGAAAGCCACATTGCTTGTCTTGTCAGATTCCACTAGAGATTTAAAAAAAATGGAAAAGGCTTCTGCCAAATCCTCCTTGGTCTTTGAAATACGAATTTCCATAAATGCGGTTAAGGGTTAAAGGGTCGATCTTGAAATCAAGACAAAATACAAAAACCTGACTCATCTGTCAGCAGGTCACCAGGATTTCTCCAGCCAAATTTCTCTTCAATAAGCTCATCAGAGTTTTTCGGACCCCAGGTTCCGGCGGCATAGCCATAGGTGGTCACTTTATCACTTTCTTTCCAACACTTCAGGATGGGGTCTACAAACTCCCATGCTGCTTCCACCTCATCTGCACGGGCATACAAAGTGCTATCACCCTGCATGGCATCAAGAAGTAATCTCTCATAAGCATCCATGACCTGAGCCGAATCCAGATCAGAATAGTAAAAGTCCATATTCGCCTGCTCCACATGGAAGCCAAGGCCAGGAACTTTCACACCAAACTTAATCAGAATTCCTTCGTCCGGTTGAATTCGTATGATGAGCTTATTATCCTGTCTATAAACATCCTGGCTTGAAAAAACCTGATGATGTGGGGTCTTAAAGTGGATGACGGCTTCGGTAACCTTTGTGGGCATTCGCTTCGCAGTACGAACGTAAAAAGGCACTCCCTTCCATCTCCAGTTATCAACGAAAAATCGGACAGCCGCATAAGTCTCGGTGGTGGAGTCCGGATCTACTCCATCCTCCTGGCGATAGCCTTTCACTTTTTTGCCAGAAACGGTGGATTCCACATATTGACCTCGAAGGGTATTTTCCAGAATATCGTCCTCATCCTTCATAATTCTTAAGGATTTCAGGGCTTTGACCTTCTCATCCCGAATCTCCTCTGCATTGGAATTTATGGGTGGTTCCATCACCAGTAGGGATACAATCTGAAGCAAATGGCTTTGGAACATATCTCTCAATGCTCCTGACTTATCGTAATATCCTCCGCGCTTCTCCACACCCACTGTTTCTGCATTGGTGATTTCCACATGATGGATGTAATTTCTATTCCAGAGTGGTTCGAAAATGCTATTGGAAAAACGAGTGACCAGAAGATTTTGAACCGTTTCTTTTCCCAGATAATGATCGATCCTGTACACCTGAGACTCCTCGAAATAGTGATGCAAACCTTCATTTAAAGCTTTGGCGCTAGCCAAATCATAACCAAATGGCTTCTCCACGATGATACGCTTCCAGCCTCGGTCCTCCTTCGTCAGTCCCTCCTCGCAGAGATTTTTAGCTATGGTCTCATACAGACTCGGCGGAGTAGATAGGTAAAAAATATAATTTTCCTCGGTGCCAAACTCTTCATTCAGATAGGCGATCCGATTGGCAAGCTTATCGTAAGAATCGGTATAGCGCTTTCCCAAATCCTGGTAAAAAAGCTTTTCAGTAAACTTCTTAACAAAATCCTCGCTTTGCTCTTTCAGCTGAGACTGTAGAAATGAGCTTTCGGCAACCACCTTTTTTCTAAACTCCTCATCCGTCATATCACTACGGCTGGTCCCCAGCACGACAAAGTTTTCAGGCAGGTGCTCGCCCTTATAAAGGTTGTATAAAGCCGGGACAAGTTTCCTTGCGGTTAGGTCTCCTGATGCCCCAAAAATCACGAGCATCTGGTTAGCAACTTTTTTCATTCAAAAACTTTAATCAGGTTCTTAATGCATGAGGAAATACTTCTTTAACGGTCTTTTCTCCAATTCTTCCTCAAAAGCTCAAAGGTAACTCTTATTTTTGGCACTGGGTCCAAAGCTGACAGACATTCTCTGCACAAGAAACGGAGCCCGATGATTTTTGACCAAAACGAAGAAACATAAAAGCATGAAAAAGGATTTTTACGATTTTGGATTGATTGGCTTGGGAGTAATGGGAAGAAACTTCATCCTCAATGTGGCCGACAATAATTTTAAAGCTCTGGGTTATGACCTGGACGATGAAAAGGTCAATGCACTAATCGAAGAAGGCGGAAATTCGGATCGTGTAAATGCGACTACCGAGCTTTCCGAGTTCACGCAGGGACTATCTCACCCCAGGAAAATCATGCTTTTGGTGCCTGCCGGCAAAATTGTAGATCAGGTCATCGAGGACCTTCTTCCCCACCTAGACGAGGGTGACATTATCATCGATGGAGGAAACTCCTTCTTTACCGATACCGATCGCAGGGAAGAATATCTTCAAAGCAAAGGAATCAACTTCTTCGGATCAGGAGTTTCAGGCGGTGCAAAAGGTGCCAGAAGAGGCCCAAGCATTATGCCCGGAGGAAATCGTGAGGCCTATCAACATGTCAAGCCTATCTTCGAAGCAGTGGCTGCCAAATACAAAGGCGAACCCTGCGTGGCCTATTTGGGGCCAAAGTCTGCCGGGAACTATGTGAAGATGGTTCATAATGGCATAGAGTACGCCATGATGCAGCTAACCTCTGAGATTTATGATGTGCTAAAAAAGGGGGCTGGACTTAGCAATGAAGAACTTCATGAGGTCTATTCCAAATGGAACAAAGGAAGACTTCAGTCCTTTCTGGTGGAAATTACCGCGGAGATTTTCGAACAGAAAGATGATCTGACTGATGGATATCTGGTGGATGCCATCCTGGATAAAGCCAAACAAAAAGGAACCGGAAAGTGGACTTCCCAAAATGCCATGGACTTGGGAATTCCTATTCCAACGATAGATGTAGCAGTAAGTATGCGGGAAATCTCTGCACTAAAAGAGGAAAGGGTAAATGCAGAGTCAGTTTACCCAAAATCTGAAATAGAAAGCAGACCAAAGGATGAACTTATCGTCGAAGCCGAGAATGCCCTTTATTTTTCCTTTATCATGGCTTATGCACAGGGGTTACATCAGTTAGCCAATGCATCCAAAGAATACGATTATGATCTAAATCTTTCAGAAATAGCCAAAATCTGGAGAGCAGGATGCATTATCCGCGCGGAGCTTCTTGCCGATATTTCTGAGGCTTATACCGCATTACCTGAATTAGACAGCATTTTAATTTCACCGATTTTTGTTTCAAAGATTAAAGAGACCCTGGGAGGGACGAAAAAACTGCTAACCTTCGGTATGAATAATGGTATCCCTCTTCCGGGAGTAGCCAATTCCCTGAATTACTTTTATGCCTACACCTCAGGCCGACTTCCGCTTAATTTGATTCAAGCCCAGCGGGACCACTTTGGTTCGCATACCTATGAGAGATTGGACCGAGATGGGGTTTTTCATACGGAGTGGGAAGCCTAGTCAAATGAGTTGATTTATTTTTTATATTGAGGTTCAACACTTTTTTATGGAACTCTCTCAACTCAAAATCAAAGGCAAGTATTATCTGAGTTTGACGATTCCTTATGACAGGGAACTGATTAATCAGGCAAAAAGCCTTGGGGGGCATTGGATCTCGGATCGAAAAAAGTGGTTGTTTCCATATTCTACCAACCTCACTCGTAAGCTGGAACTGGCCTTTTGGCTGGAAAGTCCCGCGAAGCAAAACAAGATAAGAGTCCCTGCCGAATATCTAGCACTTCTCGAACGAAAACGCTATAGTCCAAATACGATTCAAACCTACTGCTCACTCTTTAGTCAGTTTTTAAATTACTTTAAGGAGGTCGAGCCTTCTGAGTTAACGGACAGCCATGTGGCCACCTTCCAGACCCACCTGGTCAAAGAAAAAAGAATTTCTACCTCCAGCCAAAACCAGTACATCAATGCGATCAAGTTTTATTTCGAAAAAGTACTGGGAAGAGATAAGAGAAACTATCACATCGATCGACCTATTAAAGAATTTAAGCTTCCTACAATTCTAAGCGAAAAAGAGGTCTTGACTATTCTTCGCTCTGTTGTTAACCTAAAGCATAAGGCGATGTTATACCTGGTTTATAGTTCAGGTCTTCGAGCAGGTGAAGTGGTGAATCTTAAAATTTCGAATATAGACGGTGAGAAAATGAGAGTTTATATCCGAGGGGGCAAAGGCAAAAAGGATCGGGTAACGATCCTTTCGCAGAAAGCACTTGAAATATTACGCGACTACTTTAAAAAATATATGCCTGAAAGCTATTTGTTTGAGGGACAAAATGGAGGACATTATACAACTTCCAGTTTAAGAAAAGTATTCCAAAACGCCCTTCGAGCTGCTGGCATTGACAAAAAGGTAACACTACATTCTTTGCGACATAGCTTTGCGACTCATTTATTGGAAACCGGTGTAGATTTACGGTACATTCAGGAGCTGCTTGGACATAACTCAAGTAAAACAACTGAAATCTACACCCATATCACACATAAGGGATGGGCAAAAATCAAGTCTCCTTTAGATTTATTGGATCTATGATGCGAACCGACAAGGTTCCCGATAGCCGAAAAAGAATCATTGGCTATCGGGAAGTTTTAACTATATATATTGAATATAACCGCCACAACAGTGGCTGATAGCCAACGTTGTGCGGCATACAAAGAAAGCCCACGCGCAAACAGGCACATTTGTTTTTTGCCGACACGCAAAGCCAACGCTGAAAAACCAAAAGAGCCTGTTTTGTTGCCAACGCTCGACAGGAAAATGATAAATTGAAAAACTATAAGTAAGACCAAGAGCAAATGGAGATAAACAAATTGAAACCGAGAAAGGCGCTGAACAAAGCCTTTCTGAAAGTTAAACCCAACAGGACAGAAATCGAAGGTTTCAAAGCCAATCTCATCCAACTACTCGACAGGACCAATGACACCGAATCGGAAGAATTTCACAAAAATCTTGTCATTGACTTTCTCAAAAAGACCTATTATGACCCGAACCATTTCATCAATACCAAAGGACGAAACGATCTTGTAATTCACAACGGAGACAAAGCAAAAAGCACGGTTGGAGTAATCATTGAAGCCAAGAAACCGACAAACAGAAGCGAAATGGTGACTACTGACAAGCTGAATGCTAAGGCTTTTCAGGAATTGGTGCTCTACTACCTTCGAGAACGAATCACACAAAACAACCTTGAAACCAAGCATTTGATTATCACAAATATCAATGAATGGTTCATTTTTGACGCAACCACTTTCGACAGACTTTTTGCCCAGAACAAAAAACTCGTAAAGCAATTTCAAGACTTTGAAGGCGGACGATTAGCAGACACTAAAACTGACTTTTTCTACAAGCAAATAGCCGAACCGTTTATTGCGGACATTATAACAGAAATTGAGTTTACGTACTTCAATTTGCAGGACTACCAAAAGCCTTTGCGAAATGAAGACAAGGCAGACGACAACAAACTGATTGCGCTTTTCAAACTCTTATCACCTGAACACCTTCTAAAACTTCCTTTCACCAACGACAGCAACAGCCTTGACAAACGATTTTATAGTGAACTCTTGCACATTATCGGTTTGACAGAAACCAAGGAAGGAAGCAAGAAACTCATTGAACGAAAAAAGGCAGGTGAAAGACACACAGGAACTATTCTCGAAGATGCGATAATCCAATTGGATAGTTTAGACAAACTGAGCAGATTGGAAAGACCGAGCCAGTTTGGAAACACACAGCAAGAAAGGCTCTTTAATGTTGCTCTTGAACTTTCTATCACTTGGATTAACAGAATCCTGTTCTTGAAATTGTTGGAAGCCCAGTTAATAACTTACCACAAAGGCGACAAATCTTATTCGTTTCTGAACCTTGACAAAATCAAAAACTATGACGACCTGAACAGCTTGTTTTTTCAGGTATTGGCGAGAAAATACGATGAACGAAACGAAGATGTAATCAAGGCTTTTGAGAAGATACCCTATCTTAACTCTTCCCTTTTTGAGCCAACCGACATTGAACAGGACACGCTTTTCATCAGCAATCTACGAGACGACAAACTGATCCCGATTATTTCTTCAACCGTACTGAAAGACCAGAACGGAAAAAAGCGAACAGGAAAACTTAATACGCTTGAATATCTCTTTGAATTTCTGAATGCTTATGATTTTAGCAGCGAAGGTTCAGAAGAAATTCAGGAAGAAAATAAATCGCTTATCAATGCGTCCGTTCTTGGATTGATTTTCGAGAAAATCAACGGCTACAAAGACGGTTCATTCTTCACACCAGGTTTCATCACCATGTACATGTGTCGTGAAACCATACGAAAAGCGGTTGTTCAGAAATTCAATGAAACCAAAAATTGGAAGTGCAATGATCTTGATGATCTCTACGACAAAATTGTAGATAGACAAGAAGCAAATGAGATTGTAAACAGTTTAAAAATTTGCGACCCTGCCGTTGGTTCAGGACACTTTTTGGTTTCTGCACTTAATGAAATGATTGCCGTAAAAAACGACCTGAAAATTCTGCAAGACCGAGACGGCAAACGTTTAAAAGAGTATCAGGTTGAAGTAGTGAATGACGAACTTATTGTAACGGACGAAGAAGGCGAACTTTTCGACTATAACCCTAACAGCAAGGAAAGCCAACGCATTCAAGAAACCCTATTTCACGAGAAGCAGACCATCATTGAAAATTGCCTTTTCGGTGTAGATATCAATCCCAATTCGGTAAAGATTTGCCGTTTGCGTTTATGGATTGAACTGCTTAAAAATGCTTACTACAAAAAGGCTACTGAACTTGAAACACTTCCAAACATTGACATCAATATTAAGTGTGGTAACTCTCTTGTCAGTCGTTTCGATATAGATGCTGTCTTGAAACAAGCTTTGAAGAAAAGTAAATGGTCAATTGATAGTTACCGTGTGGCGGTTGACACTTATCGAAACGCTCGGAACAAAGAGCAAAAAAGAGAAATGGAACGCCTGATTGCCGACATCAAATCTGATTTCAGGAGCGAGATTTCGTTGAACGACCCCAAAGTGAAACGCCTTCGCAAACTTTCAGGCGAATTGTTTCAACTGACCAATCAAGGTCAGCTTTTTGAAATGAGCAAAAAGGAAAAAGCCGCTTGGAACAAGAAAGTGAAAAAGCTAACAGAACAAACCAATAAACTTGATGCAGAAATTGAAGAAATAAAAGCCAACAAAATTTTTGAAGACGCTTTTGAATGGCGTTTTGAATTTCCTGAAGTGCTGAATGATGATGGAGATTTTGTTGGCTTTGATGCAGTTATCGGGAATCCACCATATAGTTCAAAAGTATCTACCGAAACCAAGGAGATTTCAAAGTTTTATAAGCATGTAGAATATAAATGCGATCCTTATGCCCTGTTCATTGAGCGCTGTCATCAAATAACAAACGAAGCCAAGATTATTTGCCTGATAACACCTCTAACTTACCTTACAAACTACTATTATCATCTCATTCGCAAATTCTTAATTGACAATCATCTATTAGAAAAAACTATTGTTTTTGAAGGCTTGGTGTTTGAAGAAGCAAATGTCGATACTTCAATTTTGATGTTAAGCAGCAATGTCAATCGAGAGACTTTTGAATGGTCAAAAATAGAACCGCTCAATTTAGATAATGTGAGTTTTGTTTCTCGTCCATATTCAAACATTAAATTAGAAAGTCGTTATGAGTTATTTGAGTTTATCAGTTATGAATGGGAAGAGATTAAGAAGAAGCTAAGAAGTGAAACTATTCCTTTGAAAGAAATAAGAAAAATCAGCCTTGGTATGAAACTTAAAGGCAACGATAATTACGTTGTCCAAGAAAAAGACTCTGACCATCCTGATTTAATCGTTTTCGGTAAAGACATTAATTATTACGCCCCTTTGAGCAAAAATCATTATTTCTCATGGAATGACTCTGTTAAAATTGGTGGAACCCAAAACCACAAAGTTTATCAGCATAAAAGCAAAATACTTATACAAGCAATTAGAAACCTATCCTTAGGTAGACGAATTGTAGCCACAATTGACGAGAATTCATGCTATTTTGTAGGTACAGTTAATGGATTAACCCCTACAAACAGTGAGTTAGATTTTATTCTTGATGAGCATTTTTTATTGGCTATTCTTAATAGCAATTTGCTCAATGAATATTTCAAAAGCCAGTACACAACTATTTCGCTAACAGCGGCATTCTTAGGGGAGTTACCAATTAAAAAGACAAACGAAGAGTCTCAAAGAAAAATTGGTGATTTAGTGCGCAATCTGATGCAAGAAACTGAAAATCCAGCTAGAACAAATCTTATTCATGAAATTGATCAATTAGTTTATCAGCTTTACGGTTTGACAGAAGAAGAAATTGAAATAATTGAGAGTTCTCTATGATAACCGCAATCATCATATCGGGCATTCTTGTCATCTTCATAATAGGCTTTGTTCAGGTCTATAACAGACATAACCGATTTGTTAAGAAAATTGACTTTGCGGGAGAATACAGGAACAAATTCGTTGAGTTTGCCAACAAGTATTTCAAAAATTATGACCGTTGGAGTCGCTCAGGAAATTTTGATGGTGAGCAATATGTATGGTTGACAATGAATGTCAGTAGAATTCAAAACTACTTGGGAACTTTTGGAATTATGGATTACATAGCTCCTTTCCAAACTTATAAGGTTTCAAATTATCAAATTGTAATAAATACGCTCCCGAAATTTCGTGACGGTTCTATTCAAGACTTTGACGTCACTTCCGTTGACGATTGCATGCTCCGATACATTGGACATTTAGAAGAGTATCAAAAGGATACTCAACGAAACCTGAGAAATCCAATAATTTGGTTTCGAGAAGGATTCAGAGAAATTTTGAGCATCCCAATTTTCATACTTAGTTGGTTTGGGATTATAAGCAATCGGACTTTGAACTCAATTAAGGACAGTTTGATTTATAAGGTCATATCAGGTCTTATTGCTCTCGTAACGTTAGTCAGTGGAATTGTGACAATTATTGTTGGTTACGAACAGACTTTGAAGTTCATAAACAAAATAGTAGGAAATGAATGAGCCAACGCTCAGTTCAAGCACATTGCAATCCTCCTACGTGCGGTTACAAAGAGCTTTCACGCCACCGCAAATAGAATGAAAAGAAAAATAAAAACGGGGCACAACAAAACCTATACGCAATGCCCTTCGGGACACTGCGCATAGCCAAACCGTTGTGTGCAACCAAAGAAAAAGACGTAAAATGGAATTTGACAGAAAAATATTATCTTTTCTTAAACCTGATTTGGTTGAACAAATACTGCAAGAATCTAGCATAAAGCAATTCCCAAAAGGAACTGAAATTTTAAGAGAACAGCAGTATGTCAAAGTTTTACCGATTGTTGTTAATGGCCTGATAAAAGTATATTCAAGATTTGATGAGAAAGAATTGCTACTATACTATATCGAATCAGCCCAAAGCTGCGTAATGTCTTTTTATGCGGCTTTAAGAAATACCCCGAGTAAAGTATTTGCAACAATAGAAGAAGATTCAACAGTACTTTTATTACCTGTTCATTTATTACCAACTTGGCTAAGAGAACATCAAGACTTCAACGAACTTTTCTACAATCAGTTTAATCTAAGATATGTGGAGCTTTTAGACACAATAGGTAGCTTGTTATTGGATAAAATGGATAAAAGACTGTTCGACCATCTGAAGAGGAAGACTGAATTAGGTCATAACAATTTTGTTAATATGAGTCATTCCCAAATAGCTAATGAATTAGGAACTGCTCGTGAAGTAGTTACTAGAGTTATAAAAAAGCTTGAAACAGACGGGAAAGTTGAACAAAAATCAGGTAAAATCAGAATTATTGACGAGTGGTGACTACAGTCACTGCATAGCTCTAAACGCCTATTTACCTTTGTAAGGTAATCTTACAATAATTTAAAATTATTCATTATGAAAAAAAATATGGGTTCAGCAGACAGAATTATAAGAGTTATAATCACTGCAATAGTTAGTGTTCTTTATTTTACAGGAACAATATCAGGTACATTAGGTATCATTTTATTGGTACTTGCAGGAGTATTCGTTTTAACAAGTTTGATTAGCTTTTGTCCACTTTATGCACCGTTTGGAATTAAAACTTGCAAAATCAAAGAATAATAAAAGGCAGCACACAACAAGGTGTATAAGTAATAGCGGTTCGGGTACTAACTCAAACCGCTTTTTGATTGAATTTAAGTATATTTCATACTGAAAAGTAGTCGTATCTAATCCGCTACTGCTCATACACAAACCGATGATAGCACATTCGCCAAAGGCGAACTTTAATCTGCGCTGCTTCGCAGACAATGCATCTTAAAGTAAACGTGCTATCATCTGCAGGGTTAAACCAAATTACCATTATGGCCAATCCCAAAAATATCGCCTTCAGCGGGCCTCGAGCCAAAACGTGCGACATCGTCGGTTAATAGTAATTTGATCCTGCTCCTCGAATTCCCAATCTAATAAATTCTACAATTTACGCTTCTCTCACGCGAAGCTAATTGACAATCAATAATTAGAGAGTATAAGGAAGACCTTTTCTCTAATTATTGCTCAAGAATTTATTATCTTTTCATTCTCAAACCAGAACTACGTTTAACCCTGCAGTTGTAAACAATTATGAAAAACGCATTTCTGACTTTAATATTGACTTTTGGAATTTTGAGTTGTAATGCTCAAAGCCAACGTGAAAAGGAAGAAAAAATACGCTTGGAAATCAATACAGAATTTAAACAAAATTCATCCAATTGTTCTGGCGGAATTGACGCTGTTTCGGACTTTAATAATAAAACGGAATTTTGGAACATATGCAATCTGAAAAACGGAAACCGAATAATAACAATTGAGTCTCACGAAAAGGAAACGTATTATCAAGAAATATACTTTGAAAAAAATGGTGAGCTGGTTTACGCAAGAGAAACGGAAAATTATATGCCGAAAAACTATTTCACTCAAATGAGTTGGAATTGCGAATTCTATGCGGAAAACGGAAAATTGATTGCGTTAATGTCACTTGGACACGGAAAAACGGAAGACGAAGAATGGAATCCTGATGTCATTTTCGAGATGTATAAAAACCGATTAACTGAATTAAAACGAATAAAAAAATAACTGTTTACAACAACGGCTATAGTTCATTACGGCGGAATTTCCTCGCGGAAATTCCTGCGTGTTTGCTAACTTCGGTTTACGGCGGAAAATCCTCGCGGATTTTCACGCAACGAAACCATAGCCAAAACCGTTGGTTACAATAGCGGAATTAAATACTAAACGTATAAATCGTGTGAATTCCGAACTTTGAAAACAGCGGAACTTTGCGCAAAAACTGAATTTAATACTCAAAACCAAAACGTAATGCTGAATTGAAAAATGTAAAACGGAATTGTGCGCTGAAACCAACTCGAGCGGAATTAAAAAAAACGTGAATTAACCACTTCTACTCAATCGATTTCCAAAAATTGCAGAATCAAAATGTAGAATTGAATAACTGAACGCAAAACAAAACGCTGAATGAACCTTAAAAAACTGAAATCTTACTGCAACCAACAAAGCATAAATTCAATTGCGATTGAATTTCTTATAAAGAAATTCATTACAATTTACTATCTTTATACATCATTCGGAAAATCGTACCGATTTTCCGCAACTGAAATTTATACACCAACGTTGGCAATAATTATAACATTATAAAAGCATGAAACAATTAACCTTTTTATTTTTAATCCTTAGTGCCATAATTTTTTCTTCGTGCAACGACTCTTCGAAAAAAAGTAAGGACTCAAATGCTTCAGATGAATCGACCAAAATCTATTTTAATGGAGACATCATCACGATGGAAGGAGAAAGTCCACAGTATTTGGAAGCCATAGTAGAAGCTAATGGAAAAATTATTTTTGAAGGAGATCTAAAAACAGCTGAAAACCGGTATAAAAATGCAACAAAATTTGATTTGGAAGGCAAGACGCTCATGCCAGGTTTTATTGAACCTCATTTGCACCCTTCTCTGGCTGCCATCATGCTTCAAAACGAAATCATTGCTCCTTACGATTGGAAATTACCTTCCGGAACCAAAAAAGGTGTCCAAGGCGAACAAGCATATCGCAGTAGAATTAGCGAATCTATAAAATCAAATGCCTTCCCAGATCAAATGTATTTCATCTGGGGGTATCATCAACTTTGGCATGGAGAACTATCGAAAGGCCTTCTTAATACAATTGCTGGAAATCAACCTGTTGGAATCATACACCGTTCTTTCCACGAAATTTATTTAAATGATGCTGCGATTGCCAAATTAGGCATCAAGGAAAGTGATTTTAAAGATAACCCTCAGGTAGAATGGAGTAAAGGTCATTTTTTTGAAGGAGGGTGGCTTGCACTAGTCCCTAAGATGGCTCCCATCTTGCTTGAGCCAAACAGCTATCTCAAAGGTCTCAGCACTATGAGTGAATTGTTACATCAGAATGGTATCACAACTATTGCAGAACCAGGCTTTCCGAGCTCTGATTTTGATGGAGAACTAAAGTTGCTCATGAAGGAAATGGAAAATAATCCTCCCTATGATGTGTATTTGATTCCAAGTGGCACCCAGTTATATGGAATGAAAGGTGGCAATGAAGAAGCCATGGCATTTATGAGAACCTTGGACACTGTACGATCTTATAACAGGTTAAATGTTAAGTTTTTACCCAAACAGGTAAAACTATTTTCAGACGGTGCCATTTATTCTCAACTCATGCAAATGAAAGATGGATACACGGATGGGCATCATGGAGAATGGATGACCCCACTGGATTTATTCGAAGAGCAACTCATGATGTATTGGAATAATGATTATAAAATTCATGTCCATTCAAACGGAGATCTAGGGCAACAAATGGTTATTGATCTAGTAAAAAAGGCACAGAAAACCAGTCCAAGGAAAGAACATCGTCTAACTCTTCATCATATGGGATATTTTGATGAATCAATGACTCGTGAAATGGCTGATCTGGGCATAGAAGCTTCTGTAAATCCATATTATCTTTGGGCACTAGCCGATAAATATTCAGAGTTTGGGCTTGGTTCTGACCGTGCTGAAAATCTTGTAGCACTTAAACTTCTAACAGATCAAAATATTCCACTTTCATTTCATTCAGACTTTTCAATGGCTCCAGTGGAACCATTAACCCTTGTTTGGACCGCGGTGAACCGACAAACCTCTCAGGGAAGTAAATTCTCACAAGATCAAAGAATTTCTGTTTTTGATGCTATGAAGGCTATTACTATTGATGCTGCACGAACCTTAAACTTAGAAAATGAAATTGGTTCTTTAAAAGTGAATAAGATTGCCAATTTTACAATTCTAAATGAAAATCCATTTAAAATTGATCCTCTAAAGATTAAAGATATTGGCATTTTCGGGATCGTTTATAAAGGTGATTATTCGATTAGCAAAGAATTCAAACAGACAGAATAAAAAACTATTGCCAACAATGTATAAAAACCATTTAAACGGTTCTTATACAAAACCGTTGGCATCAATTAAAAAAAGTAAAATCAATAATAATGAATCTGACAAAATTACTTTTAATTTTATTTTTACTGGTACTAATTCAATCATGCTCAAACAAAATGAATAAAGTTTTCTGGGTAAGCGGTATAAAAACCGAATGTTCTGCGGGAGCAGGGAAAATGCAATGTTTAAACATTTATAGGGGAGAAGATATAAACAACCCTAATTGGGAAAACTTCTATGCTTCTATAAAAGGCTTTGAATTTGAAGAAGGTTATCTTCAAAAGATTGAGGTCAAGAAAACCCGATTAGATAAAAACGAAGTACCTGCTGACGGCTCTTCTATTAAATACGAACTTATAAAAGTATTGGATAAGCAAAAAGATATTCGCTCAGAACTGAACGGTGATTGGACTTTAGTAAAACTGAACAATGCACCACTTAACAGAATGGTAGCTATACCAACTATCACCATTGAACTCTCTAAAAAAGTATTGGCAGCAAATGGAGGTTGCAATAATTTTACAGGTCAAATAGAGACTCTGACTGCTTCCGAAATATCTTTAGGAACAGTGGCAGGTACAAAAAAAGCGTGCATCAACAAAAATGTTGAACCTGAGTTTCAAAAAACACTTAACTCCATATCGACTTATCAAATACAAGGCGAGACGGTTATATTTTTTGATAAAACGGAAAAGAAAATTCTTGAATTCATAAAAGAAAAGCCAAATAATCCAAATCAAAGACTTCATGATATTTGGGTAACTACAAGAATAAATGGAAACCCCATTAACCGTATGTCACCGATACCGAGAATGGAAATTAACCTAACCGACCTGAAGGTGTTCGGATATGATGGATGCAATCAATACTCAGGAGGGATAAAGAAAGTGACCGAAAACCAAATTGTTTTTGGAAATCTTGCCTCCACCAAGAAAATGTGCCATAAAATGGATACTGCTGAGGCTTTTATCAAAGCAATTAATCAAGTAGCCTTTTATAAATTAGAAGGACTGAATTTGATTTTGATGAATGAAGAAAATGAAGAAGTATTGGCTTTTCTAAAAGGAGATTAAAAAGAAGATAACTGATGCCAACAATGTGCAAAATGCCAACATCCTCCAAACGTCGGTTACTGCATTTGCACAAACCGTTGTGGGCAATTTAAACCAACCGCCTGAAGCTAAATGGCTTAACCGAAATTAAGAATAAATCCTATCACCAAGATCAAATCTGGTATGGTTGTACAGTTCTTTTTGACCAAAAAGGTTATGATTAATTTAAATAAGTTGGATTGAAAACACTCAAAGAATTGAACCGCTGTTGTCGGTTAACAAAATTAAAATATCAATAAAATGAAAAAAAGTATTCTATTAGCTCTGGTATTGATTGTTGCGTTTGGGCTTCGTTCCTTCGCGCAGTCTGAAGAAAAGGGTTGGATAAAACTATCGGAAAAAACTGTGTCTTACATGGCTGAAACAGATAAAGTCAATATGCTTGGCAAAAAACAAAACATTTCTACAATAAAGTTAAAGTGTATTCGGGGAACCGTTAAGCTTAAAAAGCTACGCGTCAAAATGTCCGACGGCACAGAAAAAGAATTCTATCCAAAAGGCACCGGTGTTTTTACCAATGGGATGTCATCTTTTGCGTTTAAGCTACCTGGAAATGATACTAAATTAAAAGAATTAGAAATTGATTATGACTCAGCTGGGAATATCATATTTACTAAAAGGGCAAAAGTTGAAATATGGGCCAAATTACGAGAATAAATGAAAGTAAACGTTTGAAAAAGTAAGCTTTGGCCCACTTGTTTATTTTTGATGAAAACTCATTAAAAATAAATCCAATGCAAATACATTCAACAAAGATTACAGAATGCATAGAAGAAGGCAAAAGCGTTTATAAAAATGATTAAATAGGAATTATTATGTGAATAAAACGTAATTAATTACTTGCTGTGCTTTGCATCTTTTTAACACTTGATGAATCTCCATAGGGAAGAACAGTTTGGCAAACTCAGCCGTATTTAATTCCACCAGATGGGGCAGACCCAGATTACAGCGGTTATCCAGCAATTCCTAGTGATAGTGTTGTGACGTCATTGTATAAAAAAGCGTTTAAAAACAACTGTTAAGTTTTGACCCATGGCAATGGTGATGCGGCAATGGACCAGATGATACGTACAATGAAGCCTGCCATAGAAGAATTTGGAAATGATGACCGAAGAAGTGTTCTTATCCACGGTCAATATGTTCGGGAAGATCAACTTGATTCTTTTATGGAATTGAATGTCATTGCTTCATTATTTCCGCTACATACCTATTACTGGGGAGACTGGCACAAACAGATTATTGGAGATAGCCTTGGAAACTCTATCAGTCCTACCAGAACAGCCTTGGATAAAGGTTTGAGGATAACCATCCATACAGATGCACCTGTAGCCCTGCCAAATTTAATGAGGATGGTCGGGATTTCAGTTGAGCGAAAGTCCCGTTCAGGTCAAGTGATTGGTGCGGATGAGAAGACAACTCCCTACGAAGCGCTCAAAGGCATTACAGATTGGTCAGCCTATCAGCATTTTGAAGAAGACACCAAAGGAACTCTTGAAAAAGGTAAGCTTGCCGACTTAGTTATTCTTGATAAAAACCCTTTAAAAGTGCCTGAAGAAGAAATAAAAAACATTATAGTTTTAGAAACTTATAAAGAGGGTAAACAAGTTTATAAAAGGTAACCCTAATACCAAGTTTGGTGTTTTTTTGATTGTAGTAGAATTTACCATTCCCAGCCAAATCCTGTAGTAAAGATATAATCTAATGCTTTTCCTGCTTCAGCTGGTCTATTATCATAATTGAGATTATAACCTGCTCTGATGTAAAAATCCTCAATAAAGAGATCATCATACTTTACATCGAATCTAAAGTCTACTCTAGTGCGACCAGACTTAACATTGGTATCTGAAAAAATTGTAGGGTATAGAATTATATTGGTGAAAAGCTCTAAATCACCGAGATCATATATGTTTAATTCTGTTTTCAAAAATCCCTCAAATGATTTTCTATTCGGTGTTGTTGTAGTAATTCCTTGCTCTGGATTTAAAATAGGTAAGAAGCTTTCAGTATTATACGCAAAACCAGCCAAAACATTCCAATACATCGTATTAGAATATTTTAAATAATTACCAATTCCCATTTTACTTGTTAAGCGTAAGTCTAAGGATTGTTCTGTATTTGATAGTAGATTTACGCTTGCGCCAAGAACCCAATCTTCAGGCAAAATATAGAGAAATTCAATTCCAGCATCATTTCTCCGTATATCTGACGCATCATCTTGTTTGGTCAATAACGTGTTATAAAATAGTCTAGTCGTCCACTTATCCGCCAAATATCCCATCCTTAAATTACCGTTTAGTTGTTGTTGGTTATTAGCTTTAGTTAATGTGAAACCAAAATCTATATTAGCAGAAAGACGGCTTAAAAAACCACTATCTATACTTTTTATGTAAACAACATCACTTTGATTAACAGTTAGGTAATCCCCTTCCCCTTTGTGAATTATTAGTTTTCCAATACCTGAACTTTTTAATGTTCCATTAGTTCTTAGCCCATCAGAAAGCGCTATGAAGTAACGCTGAGTTGCCTTTAATTCTTTAACGTCTTTCCATTTAATTTTAAAATCTGAGTCTGAATATGATGGTTCAATAGTCAAAACACCCTTGAACATACTTTTTAAGTCTCCTACAATAAAATCTCCGTTATTTAGCACGAGAGAATCATTTTGTGAGAAACTTGTATAGTGAATAACAAATATTAATAAGAAAAGTGTGAAAAGTTTATTCATTATATTTAAAAAAAATTTATGAAAACATTCTATTAATTAGTAAATATAAAATTTTTGTTTATTTAAATAATAATAAAATGTAAATGTTGTACATAACAAAGGCGAAAAAAGCATTATAATAATTGTTGTCTTGTTATTAGTCTTTTACTAAAGAATTCTCTCAAAAATAAATAATATGAAATATAAATTTTTAAGTTTGATCTTGATAGCTTTCTGTTTTCATAGTATAAAAGCACAAAATACAAAAGAAGAAATAGACCCTTCCAAGCCTACTAATCTTTACACACAAATTAACACATTAGGTGAATATAACGCTTATGACGGTTTTGCAACTTATGGTACAAGAGTTAATTTTCAATATGCTTTCAATCCTAATAATCTTTTATTAGGAGAAGTACCGCTATTGTATAATGATGCAACAAATGAATTTGGGCTTTCAGATGTTAGATTGCGTTACTTTAACGTAGTAAAAAGAAATATATCAAGCACTATTATAGCCATTGCGCCATTTACTGATATTACAATTCCAACAGGTTCAGCTGAAAAGGGTCTTGGCTCTGACACCTGGTCTATTGCGGTAGGTGGAGTGGTCGGGCTTGTTTTGAATAAAAACATATCCTTGTTTCCTGGAGTTAATTATGTGTATTTAACAGAGCCTAAAGAAAGTGGTTTAGGGTTTCAAACCAACATGAGCTTAAGTTTTAGTAAACAAGCATTTGTGTTTTTAAATCCTATTGTTACAATGTTTGATTTTGACACTATTTGGCAAGCTGAAGTTAACTTTAACTACATAATTACCCCAAATAAATTTAAAGTCAACACAGGGTGGTATCCTAATTTTACAAATGATATAAATACAATTAGAATTGGAGCAACGTTTTTTCTTTAGGATAAGAAAATAATATTTCAAAAGAATCACATAACCAGATAAAAAAATATTGCCAACAATGCCTATAAGTAATTGCTTAGTCCCACCTACTTCTGAAAATCCTCTCGGATTTTCAGTTTGGTGTGTACTTGCAAAGTTAAGCGCTAAACATTGCAACTACTCATAGCCCAACCGTTACAAACCATTCAAGCCATCAATATTAAATCTGTACATAATGAAAAATAAACTGCCTTTAATAATTGTATTCTTAATTATAGGCTTTGGTTGTACCCAAAATACACCCAAAGAGCAAACAGCTGTAAAAACACAAAAACAAGTTGAAAAGGTTGATAAAAGCAATTCTGAGTTAAAAGCTGTTTCGATATATAAGGACGGGTTATCAGCTAAACAAGCTCAAGAATACAGAAATAAATACCGAAGTAGCAGTTTTATTACGGCTGATAATGCAGGAGCGTATGGATTTCTTAATCTTACCGAAGTAGCAAATACAGGAACTATTTATCGTGATGGACAAGTTGCTCTCCTAGAGGAAGAAATCAATTTGGATATTCTTGAAACAATGACATATACCAATGCTGGTGATAAAACCTTTAGAGAATTATTAAACGACGAACAAGCAAGAATGCAAGGGGTATTGATTATTCATGGAGGGAAAATTGTATTCGAGAAATACATGGGTATGAGGCGTCTTGATAAACATGTATGGTTCTCAGCTTCTAAATCATTAACTGGTTTATTGGTGCATATTCTAGAAGAAGAAGGTTTAATTGACTTAAATAAAAACGTAACACATTATATCCCTGAGTTTTCAAGTGAAGATTGGCAGAAGGTAAAAGTTGAACACCTTTTGCACCATGTGTCGGGCATGGATTACGTAGAAACCAATAAAAATTTTAAAACCCCTGGACATCCGTTGGCAGTTGGGTTTGCATATGCGATTGCAACCCGTTCTGAACCTTCTGAAAAATCACTTTTTGATATAATGAAAGATGTAAAGCTTTACATTGAACCAGGTATTCAATTTGATTATTCAACTATGAATACACAAATCCTAGGCATCATAGTTGAACGAGTAACCAATAAGAAATTTGAAGATGTTTTAAGCGACAAAATCTGGACAAAAGTTGGAATGGAAAGCGAAGGGCATTATGCTATAACTCCACAGGGTGAAGTTTTGAATGGTGCTATTTTTTCTTCAAGGCTTAGAGATATGGGGCGATTTGGAATGTTATTTACTCCTAGTTGGAATAAAGTGTCAGACAAGCAAATTGTAAGTGACTCATATTTCAAAAAAGCGTACGATAAAAAATATTCAGATGCCTATCTGAAAGGTGAGCAAGGTTCAAACAATGCTAAATACTTCAATGAAATTCCATCACATGCAAGCTATCAGTGGGATTGTGTTTTTGATGATGGCGATATGTACAAGGCAGGCCGATATGGACAAGGAATATATGTTTCACCAAAGACCAATACTGTTATCGTATGGTTCTCGTCCGTTTATGAAAATCTACTTTACTTCCCAGGATTTTCTAGACAGATTATCAAAGAACATTATAGAAAATAAAAACGGTTTGTAACAACGGGTATAGTGCATGCCCTGCGGGACACGCACCATATCCGAGACCGTTAGGAAAAACAAAAATCCAGAACTGTAAACAAATACAATTCTGGATTTTTATAATGTAATTTAAAACGCTGACTAAAACCCAAACATTCCGTTATTGTGAGCCAACCCTTCTGTAGGTATATCTTGGATTACATCCCAATGTTCTATGATTTTACCACCTTTCATTCTGAACAAGTCGTAAAACACGTGTTTCTTACCACCATTCCATTCACCTTCGCTTACTGCTAGCACGAAGTTGCCTTCACCCAATACTTTATGGATTTTTGTGTACTTAAACATATTGTTTTGAGAAGTGAGATACTCCACTGCTTCCACTATGCCAGTTAGACCATCTTTAATTTGTGGGTTGTGCTGATGGTACGATTCGGACCTGATATAGTCGCCAATCTTACTTGGATTTTTACCCATTAAAACGTCCTCAATAAGGGAAACTGCCAAGGCTTTGTTCGCTTCGGTTTTGTCTAAGTCTTCAACAGTATTTGGTCCATCAGTTTGTGTTCTTCCGCTTGCAGTTTCTTTCACTAAATCGGTCATTGCATCCCAATGCTCGGCTACTTTCCCGTTTTCATCCACACGGATAATGTCAAAAGCCACCATTTCATCTGCCCCAAAAGGTTTGGCGTTTTTCCAGATGTTGTGCATAAACACATAGTTGCCGTCTTGAAACATTCGCACGTTTTCGGCATAGGTTCCGTGTTCTTTTAAAACGGGTAATAAACCAATAAAAGGTTCTAAACCAGTTGGTACAAATGGATTGTGCTGAATGTAATCCGCATTAGCAAATTTGCGCATTGATTCAGCGTCTTGTTTCGCAACAGCACCTAAAAAGGTACCTACGATTTCTTTGTTGTTCATTTCGTTTGATTCTTTAGAATTGAGCTCGCTTGTTGATTTTGTCTGCGCATTGCCACAGGAAACGAGAAGACCTGAAAGTGCCAATACTGTGAATGCTTTTCTCATTTGGAAAAATTTTTTACTTTTGTTTTGCAAGCAATATTATCAAATAACTTTCAAAATGCAAGTCATTTTAAATTAATTTCATTTTGCAAGTAATATTTAATCCTGTATTAACATATGCCACAAGACTTCAGATGTAATTGCCCGTTTACCTCAGCCTTAGATGTTCTGGGCGACAAGTGGATACTGGTTATCGTTAAGCAAATGCTCATTGAAGGCAAGGAAACTTTCAAAGACTTTACGGAAAGCGAAGAAGCTATTGCTACCAATATTCTTGCTTCTAAACTCAAACTTCTTGAGGAGGTGGGAATCATCATCAAAACAAAACGTCCAGAAAATAAAAAGACCAACCTTTATCTTTTAACCGATAAGGGCTTGGCGTTAGCTCCCATATTGGTAGAGCTTGCATCTTGGAGTGATGGCAACCTAAGGGATATCCATCCAACCATTGTTAATGGAGAAGCAATGGAGTTGTTAAGGAATGATAAAACGGCTTTTGCGAATGCTTTAATGAATAAATACAAGGAAAAACTGGCGGCAACAAAGGCTTCCATGAATAATCAATAGTTCATTTACTAGTATTTTTTTGTAGAGCTCACTAGCCTATAGAGGGGATTGTTTTTGACCTGCCTTCGGTGAATAAACTTGATTGTCTTCTTTCTGGCCTGCCCTCGTCAGGCAAGACGGTTTGTTGGTTATTTTGATTTTCTTGGAAGAATAAGACAAGGAAACCCATATAATTCCATTGCCTATCATCCAGATTCTGATTATCTAGTGAAACCAAAGTCTTCCAGGCCTTAGTTTTTTATATGATCAAAATCCAAAGACTCAATCTTGATAATTCATGGTTTTTGCAAATCAATGAATTAAGACTATTGATCGATCCCTGGCTGGAAGGAACTGAGGTGGATTTTTTCTCTTGGTTCAACACCCAATGGCATAGAACTAAGCCCCTTTCTTTTCAGGATGTACCTGAATTTGATGCAGTCCTAATCACACAGAAATACCCTGATCACTTCCATAAGGAAACCCTAAAAAAACTACAGCCCCAGAAGGTCATTGCACCTTCAAGCATCCAGAAGGCATTAAAAAAGATTTTGCCTGAAGCGGAAATAGTTGGGATGAGTAAAGCGGAGCCTGAGCTTGAATTTTTGGGAACCACATTCACTTTTTTGCCTACCTCCAGAAAAATTGATCCCATTTACGATGCCTTTATGCTGGAGTCCGAGGGAGAACGAGTTTTTCTGGCAACCCATGGTTTTCACCCAAACACCGAACAGATCTCATTTATGAAAAAAGGGCCAGGCTGTGAAGTTTTAATTACTCCGTTTAATGAATACCGGTTGCCTGCTCTTCTTGGAGGAACTGTCTCCCCAGGAATAGAGAATGTAAAAGAACTGGTGGACATCCTGAAGCCAAAGCATGTATTCGCTACACACGATGAGGACAAGCATGCCACCGGACTAGTTTCCAAATTCGCTAAAATCACCTGGGCAAAATCTGAAAAAGAACTACGCCAAATTTCTTGGCTGGCAGATCGCTATCAAAACCTGAATCATTATAATCAAATCACTCTCTCATGAAGGCAAAAGCACTTATTGAAGTAGGCTTTTACTATCTCATAATTGCAGCCTGTGGCTGGTTTACTTTTGAATACTTCGAGGGAGAAAGTAGCATAGCCCGCTTTTTTTATGCGGACTTAGCCATGACAGTGGTGACTTTCATCTTCTCCCTATTCAAGAAGAACAGTAGCATGTATGATGCCTACTGGAGTGTGATTCCTTTCTATTTTATCCTTGCCTGGTATCATGCATTCGGAGGTCAAGATTGGACGATCTACCATTGGTCAGCGGCCTTCGTCGTTTCTTTCTGGTCCTGGAGATTGACCTTCAATTGGGGAATTGGTTGGCCGGGATGGCACCATGAGGACTTTCGCTACGTGAATTTCAGACATCAATTCAAACAGTATTTCCAGCCAATCAATTTCTCTGCGATTCATTTATATCCCACCTTAATCGTTTTCGCGAGTATACTCGGCTTATTCTGGGTATATGAATTGGGGGAACTCGAATCAAGTGGATTGTTTTGGTTAGGCTTTGCCCTTGGAATAATTGGAACCTTGCTTGAGCTTTTTGCAGATCGCGAATTGATTCGATTTCGAAAACGACCCAATCCAAAGAAAGAGGATTTACTCCAAAGCGGCCTTTGGGCACATATGCGAAACCCAAACTACCTGGGTGAAATCCTTTTTTGGTTTGGTTTGATGTTTATGGGATTTGGATATGGAGCGCCATGGTACACAGCTTTAGGCCCGGTAGGGATGCTGGCCATGTTCGTATTTGCTTCTATCCCCATGAAAGAAAAGCAAATGATGAAAAAAAGGCCCGAGGCATTCCAAGACTACAAAAGAAGAGTTCCAATGCTACTTCCTTTGGGAAGGAAAAAGTAGCTAGAATTAAAGCTGAATAAAATAGCAGGCTACTTCGACTCAACCTGATTCTGGCGCAGCTTGACCAATTTAGTTTTCATTCCTGTGAGATTGGATAGAGAAGGAATTTTTTGATACGGAGTGTGAAAGGGTATACCCTATCTTTTTGGCACCTTTAAATTAACATCAATCGTTTCCGACGAAATTGGCTCTTCCAAAGAATCGTTGATTCACGAAGTTATTCAGATTGGAACCAAAGCGGTAATTAAGCCCAAATCTGGTATCGATGGTATAGGCCGAGGGAAGAGTCACTCTCCCACTCAAAATATCCTGTTCGGTGAAATCTCCTGATGCCAGATAAATCTGGTCCTTCACGTAGTTACCTTCTGCCCTAACAAAAAACGAAAAATTTCCTGTTACACGGACTTCTGCGCTAATATTTAATCCTGTGGTCCAAAAGCTAAAATCATCGAGATAACTTCTCAGGCGATATCCAACTTGCAGGTTACCCCAACGTTGTGTTAATCCCAAACTCACTCTCAAACTTTGTAGAGCTCTGGTCTCCTCGGTTGCTCCATAGATAGTTTCTTCCACATATCTATTATTCCTTACTTCCACCCCATAATTCACTCTCAGAAACCTAGAGTTCTGCTCTGATTCTGGGAAAAAATTATACTCTATGGCAGGCCTGAAGCTGACCTGAAACTGATAATTAAACCGAGTGTTCTGACGACCATCAAGATCATATCCATAAGACCATTGGGGTGAAATGGACTTTACCAGCTGGTGACCAAAACCAAACTCTGACACATCAAAATCACTCTCGACTTCATCGATAATTGGATTGCCATTTTCATCAAGAATCGGATCGCCATTTTCATCAACTCTTGGTTCTTTTTGAACCGTGGTTCTAAACCTTTCATTTATTCTTCCGGATATGCTGATTTTCCAATCATCTGTAATCCGGTTCACATTAAAGTCTGCACCAAAATTAACGTCCCTGCTTAATTCCTCTAATTCAATGTTTGCATCACTCCCCAGATTGAAAACCCAGAAGTTCCAGGGATCAACGATCTCCTGTTCGGTATTTTCAAGAACACCAGAGTTAGCTTTCATGTCGATAATCACGCCCTCTCCTGCTTGGGTTTTCGCCACATATGGAGCCAAACCTAATTTGATAAAACGGGTAAGTTTTTCCCGTATCTCAAAGTCTGTATCCGTCTGTCTGTTATTGACATAAAGAGTGTCGGTTCTTCCTGCATGGAGGTTTTGTTGGCCTATAAAAATCAATTGATATTGTCTACCACCTCCACCGGACCTGTTATCATTAATGAGCACAAAAACGTCTGCCTCTTGATTATCCCTGTAGAAATCAACAGCGGTAATTTCCGTTCTGATAAAATCCATATCACAGCCCCCATCTCTGCGGTCACAACCATCGACAAATACTCGAAGTTTATTGGGAGGATTCGCAGTATCAATCAATGTTTGACTTATTCCAGGAAGATTAATGGCAAAGATTAAAAGAATCAATAATAGTGGTATATGTCTCATTTGAATGGAGTAAAACAAGGTGGCAGTATCCTTAAGATTGCGGTTGGAGTCCTATTATTAACCCAACAATACCATTATCGTTTAGAAAAGAGAATGCATTTTTTACAAAGGAACGAGGGGGATGATTGTCGGTGGCCGTTAAAATAAAACACAAGTTCAATCTGCTTCTCAGCAGACAAGGCCTCACCTGCTTCCGAAAAGTCTCAAGAGTTTTCAGATTGGGGTATATTTAGTAAATTAAGTGCTTTGCTAGGCGACTACTCATAGCCTAAATTTTGGCCAAAATTATTTCTCAATGCTATGAAAATTAAGATTTTAATTATTGCAGTGATATGCTTGATAGTAGTTGCTTGTAACATTCAAACCACTCCCTCTAATCAAGCGGTTTATTTGAATGGTGATATTATTACCATGCGAGGGGACAGTCCTCAATATGCTGAAGCTTTGGTGGTAGAAGAAGGAAAAATTGCCTTTGTAGGTACCAAGGAAGAAGCTGAAAAAAAGTACAGACAAGCCAAAAAAATAGATCTTAATGGAAGAACTCTACTTCCGGGATTTATTGATGGGCACGCGCACTTTGACAATTTTTCATCTCAGGCCATTGGTGCCCAAATCTTACCACCTCCGGATGCAGGGGCCAAGGATATCCCAACTCTCATCAACATATTAAAAGAGTGGAATACACCTGAAAATAGAGCCCTTACAGGATGGATTTTCGGAATTGGATTTGATGATTCGGTACTTGAAGAAAAGCGCTTTCCGACCAAGCAGGATCTGGATGAAGTAAGCACCGAATTCCCCATCATGATCATTCATATATCTGGGCACTTTGCTGTGGTCAACTCAAAAGGATTGGAAGAATTAGGTATAGATTCAAATACGGAAGACCCGGAAGGAGGAATCATCCGCAGAGAAGCAAACAACGAACCCAATGGTGTGTTGGAGGAATTGGCTGCAATTCCATATTATCTAAAAGCCCTTACCCCAGCTACCAAGGAAGCTGCTGAGCGCTTTTTCGAAAAGGGTCAAGACATGGCCTTGTCTTATGGCTACACCACGGCCCAAGATGGTCGCACCATGCAAAATCATGAAGGGCTGGTTAAAAAAGCAGAGGCTGGCAAATTAAAATTAGATGTGGTAAGCTATATCGACTATATGTTTGTAGACGGTTATATGGATTCTCAATGGAACAGTAAGGATTACCACAATCATTACCGTATTGGTGGAATGAAAATAACTCTTGATGGATCACCTCAGGGAAGAACAGCCTGGCGAACAGAGCCTTATCTGATTCCACCAGATGGTGCGGAGCAAGGATACCAAGGTTATCCGGCTATTCCGGATGACAGTGTGGTTACGGCATTATACAAGAAAGCTTTTAGCAATAACTGGCAGGTTTTAACCCATGCTAATGGGGATGCTGCTATGGATCAAATGATTCGAACTATGAAACCTGCCTCAGAAGAGTTTGGAAATAATGATCGGAGAAGTGTCCTTATTCATGGCCAGTACGTCCGCGAAGATCAGCTGGATTCGTTCAAGGAATTGGACGTAATTGCCTCTCTATTTCCTCTCCATACTTTTTACTGGGGGGATTGGCACAAGCAAATTATTGGCGATAGCCTGGGAAATTTCATCAGTCCGACGAGAACTGCATTAAATAAAGGCCTACGCATCACCATTCACACAGATGCACCTGTGGCTCTACCAAATTTGATGCGTATGGTTGGGATTTCTGTTGAAAGAAAATCAAGATCAGGACAAGTAATTGGTGCTGATGAAAAACTAACCGCGTATGAGGCACTGAAAGGCATCACGGATTGGTCAGCCTACCAGCATTTTGAAGAAGACAGTAAAGGAACCCTTGAAGTAGGTAAATTAGCTGATCTGGTTATTCTTGATAAAAACCCTTTAAAAGTTCCTGAGGAAGAAATAAAAAACATTATGGTTTTAGAAACCATCAAAGAAGGGGTACAGGTTTACAAAAAATAATAAAGGTCGATTAGTAAAAAGGGTGTTAAAACGCCCTTTTTACTTTCGCTAAACGCAACCTTAAAGACCTTTATTTTTTCCGGTAATTCAAAATGGATTTTGTAATATCCTGCATGAAGAACTTTAAGCTGCACCTATTTCTGGTTTTCTTTATATGCCTTGCACTCCGATTACAGGCAGATGATGGTTATCGTCTTTGGCTCAGATATGATCAAATTTCTGATCCTGAAATACTGGAAAATTACCAGGCTAACTTAAGGACAATAGCATTTTTAGGAGAAGGAGAAATCTTTAAAACAGCCGAAAATGAATTACTAAAGGGCCTAAATGGCCTGCTTACCCAAAAAACCCAAACTGTAAGCACCCAGACAGAAGCTGATATTATCGTTGGCTCTATCGGGGAAGACTTTTCTTTCCTTTCTACAGTCGCTGATGAAAACCCGGATAACAAAAAGGAAGAAGCATTTATCATTGAAGGATTTGAGGGTAAAACCTATATTCTGGGAACAGATGAGCGCGGTGTGCTCTATGGCGTTTTTCACTTTCTGAGGCATCTTCAGCTACAAAAACCAATAGAAGATATCAGGATTTCCCAAGCTCCTAAACTTAAGCTCAGAATGCTTAACCATTGGGATAACTTAGACGGAACGGTAGAAAGAGGCTATGCTGGTTTTTCTATTTGGAACTGGCATCAATTACCCGAATTTATAGATAAGCGATACATAGAATATGCTCGTGCAAATGCTTCGATTGGGATCAATGCCACTGCAGTAACCAATGTAAATGCAAACTCCTTGATTTTCAGGGAAGATTACCTGGAGAAAGCGGCAGCCCTGGCTGATGTTTTTCGCCCTTATGGGATAAAACTATTTCTCACAGCCCGTTTTAGCTCGCCTATTGAGCTGGGTAAATTGGCAACTGCTGATCCTATGGACCCGAAAGTCCAGCAATGGTGGAAAGAAAAAACTGCCGAGCTTTATGAAAAAATTCCGGATTTCGGTGGTTTTCTGGTGAAAGCAAATTCCGAAGGCCAACCCGGGCCTCAGGAATACGGAAGAACCCATGCTGAAGGAGCAAATCTACTCGCAGATGCCCTGGCTCCTTTTGGAGGTGTGGTGATCTGGCGGGCTTTTGTTTACAGTGAAGAAGAGCCCGTAGACCGGGCAAAGCAGGCCTACGATGAATTCATGGCGCTCGATGGTCAGTTCAGAGAGAATGTAATGGTACAGGTGAAAAATGGCCCTATAGATTTTCAACCCAGAGAGCCCATCCATCCACTTTTTGGTGCGATGCGCAAAACTCCTGTGATGATGGAATTTCAGGTTACCAAAGAATATCTGGGACAGGGAACGCATCTGGTGGGCCTATCGAATATGTATGAAGAAATTCTTCAAACTGACACCTATCAGTTTGGAGAAAATTCCACTGTTGCGAAGGTATTAGACGGTTCACTAACTAATCAAAAATTGACGGGAATGGCTGGAGTTTCTAACATAGGAACTTCTAGAAACTGGACGGGAAATCTATTTGCCCAGGCAGACTGGTTTGCCTATGGAAAAATGGCCTGGAACCCTAATTCTAAATCAGATGACATCTTCGAAGAATGGGCAAAACTCACTTTTGGCCACGAGGAACAAGTAGTGCAAACCGTCAGCAGTTTATTGGATAGATCATATGAAGCTTGTGTGAAATATATGACACCTATCGGGCTTCATCATATCATGGGTCCGGGACATCATTTTGGACCCGGTCCATGGGTAAGTGAAATGTCCAGGGCAGACTGGACTTCAGTATATTACCACAAAGCAGATTCTGAAGGATTGGGCTTTGACAGAACGGTCACAGGAAGTAATGCACTGGAACAGTATCACCCTATGCTAGCGGCGAAATATGAAAATATGGAAACATGTCCTTTGCCATTTTTACTCTGGTTTCATCATGTCCCCTGGGATCATGAGCTAAGCACAGGGAATTCGCTCTGGATGCAGCTCGTTAGGGAGTATTACGAAGGGGCAGAAATCGTGAGCCATATGAAAGAGGATTGGGAAAATCTTCAAGGAATGGTGGATGAAGAGCGCTTTGAGCATGTTTTGATGCATCTGGAAATTCAGGAGAAAGAGGCTAAATGGTGGAGAGATGCCTGTCTTCTGTACTTTCAACAATTTTCTAAAATGGAGATACCTGCGGACTGGGAGCAGCCTGAGCATGATCTGGACTATTATGAGAGTCTTACTTTCCCATACTCTCCCGGTATCAGACCGAGGTGGTAGTCAGAATTGAAGTAAAACTTCTATCTTAAAGCATGGAGTTTAGAAGACTTGGAAAGACAGAGCTACAGGTCTCTATTTTGGGGTTTGGAGCATCTCCTATGGGGAATGTTTTCGACCCTGTGGATGAGTCCACCGCATTGGCTTCTGCACATTTAGCCATAGATCAAGGAATCAATTTCTTCGATGTGGCTCCCTTTTATGGATTGACCTTGGCAGAAACTCGTCTGGGGAAAGCCCTGAAGGGCAAACGGGATAAAGTTACCCTTGCCAGTAAATGCGGCAGATATGGTCTGGAGGAATTTGATTTTTCCAGGGAGCGAATTTTTTCGAGTATTGAAGATTCACTGAAGCGGTTACAGACTGATTATCTTGATCTTTACCAGCTGCATGATATTGAGTTCGTGGATAAATCCCTCATCACCGAGGTGGCTATTCCAGCTTTGCACGAAGTGAAGAAATCAGGGAAGGCCCGCTTTGTGGGAATCACGGGACTGCCCGTTCGATACTTGGCCCAAATCGCCAGAGAAGTAGAAATAGATACGATTTTATCATGGGGCCATTATAATCTGCTGGAAGATGAAATAAATGACGAGCTGGTTCCGCTGAGTCGGGAAAAAGATCTCGGACTCATGAATGCGGCGCCTTTGATGCAACGCATCCTCTCAGATGCCGAATTGCCAGAATGGCATCGATCTCCAGATGAAGTCAAAGCTTTACAGCCGAAGCTGATAGAACTCTGCAAAAGTTATGAACTTGACCTCAGTCAGGTGGCTATGAATTTTGCAATGAAGCATGAGGGAATCTCCACGACCATCGTGGGAATGTGTGAACCGGAAATAGTGGAGAAAAACTTGGCAGCAATTGATTTAAGCATTCCGGAAGAGTTGATGAAGTCGATAGAAAAGCTTGTTGCTCCTTATAAAAATCAAATGTGGTTCGAGGGAAAACCTGAGAACAACCTGTAGCCTATGAAAGCACTTTTTTTAACTGATGTTGGTAAGTCAGAAATCCGCGAAATAGAAAAACCTTCTCCAGGAGATGAAGAGATTCTCCTTAAGGTGGATAAGGTGGGTTTTTGCGGAGGGGATCTGAATTCCTTCAAGGGTATGTTCCCACTTCAGGAATACCCGAATATCCTCGGACATGAGGTCGGAGGGATCGTGGAAGAAATTGGAAATAGTGTCCCAAAGTCGATTTACAAAGGTCTTAGGGGTACAGTCTATCCATACTTAGCCTGCGGCAAATGCAAAGCCTGTTTAAATCAAAGACCAAATGCTTGCAGAACCAATAAAACCATGGGGGTTCGCAGACCTGGAGCAATGACTAATTATATCGTTTTACCCTGGAAGGATTTTTTCTACTCCGAGAAACTGAGTACCCGGGAATTAGCTTTGGCTGAACCGTTGACCGTAGGCTTTCATGCTGTGGATAGAGGGAGAGTGAGTAATGAGGATATGGTTGCCGTGATCGGGTGCGGAATCGTAGGACTTGGTGCGGTAGCGGGAGCTGTGGAGCGAGGGGCGAAGGTAATTGCTATAGACCTTGATGATTCCAAAATAGCAGTTGCAAAGAAAATCGGGGCAGAGTTCACAGCGAATCCCACTCATACCCTTGTGTCCGAATTTCTCAAGGAGTGTACCAGTGGGCATGGGCCGGATGTGATCATAGAAGCTGTGGGTAGCCCTCAAACCTATCAGATGTCAGTAGAAGAAGTGGCTTTCACTGGCCGGGTGGTTTGCATAGGCTATGCAAAGCATGAGGTCTCTTTTAACACTTCTCTTTTTGTACAAAAGGAAATCGAAATTTTGGGTTCGCGAAACTGCGTAGGTCGAGAGGATTTTCCGATGGTCATTAAGTATCTGGAATCAGGACGATTTCCAGTGGAAGAAGTCATTAGTAAAACCATCTCGCTTGATGAAGGGCCAGAAACTTTGGAAGCCTGGGCGAAAGACGCCAAAGGAATTATAAAAATTATGATTGACTTAGAGAAAGCATGATCAAATCAGCAGTAACCATAGCATTAGTCCCTCAAATCAAAACCGGCCCATGGATTTTTTGGGAAGACCTGGAGGAGGGAATGAAGAAGGCTCAAAACCTTGGATTTGATGGGATAGAGCTCTTTACCCCTTCCCCCGAATTAATGGAAATTGAATACCTGCATGAACTTTTGGAGAAGTATTCATTGGAGCTCGCCGCGGTAGGGACAGGAGCAGGGAAAGTTCTGCACGGCCTTACTTTGACAGATCCAGATCCTAGCATCCGACAGAAAGCAAAGGCATTTATCGAAGGTATGATCCGCTTTGGAGCGGCTTTTGGTGCTCCGGCTATTATCGGATCCATGCAAGGGCATGCCCTTCCGGGAAATTCCAGAAGCCAAAGTTTGAACTGGCTAAAGGAAGCACTCAAAGAATTGGGAGCTTTGGCTGCAAGCTTAAACACATTCTTGATTTATGAGCCACTAAACCGGTACGAAACGAATCTGATTAATAGACTTACAGATGGAGCTGCCTTACTGAAGGAAGGAGATGCTAAAGGGGTTAAGCTACTCGCGGATTTATTTCATATGAATATTGAGGAATCAGATCTTGCAGAAAGTATTAAAGAAAATGCTTCAAAAATTGGTCATATCCACTTCGCAGACAGCAATCGCTCGCCAATTGGCTCCGGCCACACGGACATGAGTCCCATCGCCAAGGTTTTGAAAGAAAGTGGATATAGTGGTTTTATCTCTGCCGAAGCCTTTCCAGTTCCCAACCCAGAAGAAGCTGCGAAAATGACCATAGAAAGTTTCACTCGATTCTTTAAAGATTGAATACATGAAAAGATTTTACTTAGCCCTCGATCTCATCGACGATGAAGAATCCATCAAAAAATATGAAGAATACCATGCTCCAGGCAATGCCTGGCCGGAAGTAGTGGCCCATGACAAGGCTTGTGGGATTTTATCCATTGAAATTTTCCGAACGGGAAATCGAATGATTTTAGTTATGGAAACTGAGGATGATTTCAGCTTTGAAGAAAAAGCCAAAAAAGACGCGGCCAACCCTAAGATCCAAGAATGGGAAGATCTCATGTGGACTTTTCAAAAGCCTTTACCCTGGGCTAAACCGGGACAGAAATGGGTGCTTATGGATCAAATTTTTAAATCTGACTACTAGAATTATGAAGAATTACATTTATCTCCTTTCCCTGATTATTCTCTTTAGCTGTACAGCTGAGCCCAATAAAGAAGAGTTACCGAAGATTGCAATTGCCGGACTGGCTATAGAGTCCAGCACCTTTTCTCCTGCTCTTTCAGATGAAATGGCCTTCAAAGCCCGAAGGGATGAAGAAGTGTTTACTTTCTACCCATTCATGAGGGAGGATTCCGTTCTCAGAAAATCCGCTAATTGGGTACCCACACTTCGTGCGCATGCCATTCCTGGTGGGGCAGTGAAAAGAGAGGTTTATGAAAAATTAGTTGAGGAAACTCTGGATAAGCTGAGAGCGGATTTGCCCTATGACGGTTTATTTTTCGACATCCATGGTGCCATGAGCGTTGTAGGCTTGGATGATCCGGAAGGGGATTTTATAACTAGAGTTCGGGAGGTGGTAGGCTTTGAAACCTTGATTTCCACTTCCATGGATTTACATGGAAATGTCTCTCATACCTTGGCAAAAAATTCCGATCTAATTACCTGCTACCGTATGGCTCCTCATGAGGATGCCATTGAGTCAAAGAGACGAGCAGTAGCGAATCTCATTTCACGTCTTAAATCTGGAAAAGGAAAACCCTCATACAAGGCTTGGGTAAAAGTACCCATTCTATTACCCGGAGAGAAGACCAGTACCAGGATTGAGCCGGGAAAGGGGCTTTATGCCAAAGTACCGGGAGTAGCAGACAAACCTGGAGTGATCGATGCTGCAATATGGATGGGATATCCCTGGGCGGACGAACCTCGGAATCACGGAGTAGTGATGGTCACAGGGGATGACCAAGAAGAAATCGAAAAAGGAGCAAAGATGCTGGCTCAGAGTTTCTGGGATGTACGGAATGAATTTGAGTTCGTCGCTCCGGTGGCTTCATTGGATGAAAGTCTTGAATTGGCGCTGAATAGTGATGAAAGTCCATTTATCATCAGTGACATGGGCGATAATCCCACAGCCGGAGGTGCTGGTGATGTAACCTGGACATTGAGGGAGCTTTTGGCTCGTGAAGAGTTCAAATCTGAATCTGGTCCTTCTCTGATTTATGCTTCTATTCCGGGTCCTAAGCTGATTGATAAAGCACTAGTAATTGGAGAAGGTGGCGAAGTATCTGCATTTGTGGGCGCAGAAGTGGATGATAGATTTGCTCCCCCTATCCTACTCGAAGGTGAAATTGAAAGCATTTTGGAAGGTGATGTAGATGCCGATGTAGAGGTTGTCGTTCGGGTAGGAAGCATTCGCGTAATTGTAACCAATCGTCGCAAGCCTTACCATCAGGAAGAAGATTTTACTAACCTCGGATTAGATCCTAGAAATACCGATATCGTTGTTGTGAAGATCGGTTATCTGGTTCCAGAGCTTTACGAAATGCGAAAAGGTTGGATTATGGCCTTGACACCGGGTGGAGTTGATCAGGATTTAGAACGTTTGGATTATAAGCGTCTCGAAAGACCCATTTTTCCGCTGGATAGGGATATGGAGAATCCCGCTTTAGAAGTTGTTTGGATTCCCGAATCCGGGAGCTGATTTAGCTGACTTTGAGTTTTAACTCACCATGACTTTTGATCACTTTAACACCAAAAAATTGGTTAATAAAGGATTTACAATGATTCTCTGCCCACTCAGCGCGGGATTCACCGTCATATAAAATGGTCATTCGAAGCAGGGTCTTCACGTATTGTTCATGTTGGCCAAGCTCCTTCACATAAGCTATGAAGTCTGCCTCCCACTCTTCTTTGAATACGTCAAAATGTGAACGACCATCGAAAAGCATTTTGAGTTGGTTGTCGGCATTTTTGTAGCGGTAGATACCACAAAGCTGACGGTAGATAAGTCTTAATCGATCGGAAGGAAATTCAAAAGTATCCAAAATCTGTGCGTAGGTTTCATCCATTAACCTGAGCGGATTATACAGATATGTGTAGGAGCGCTTAAGCTCGTAAACCATTTGGTCCATCAATTCCTCTTCCATGGCAAACTGAGCTTGCCGCAGAATATAGTTTTTGTCCAGAGGAAAGATTTTTTCGATCATTTTAGAAAGACTTGATCAAAAGTAGAAAATAATACAAATGAAACCGAATAAGCTTTGGAAAATAGCCCTTTTCCCATCGAAAAATTCCCAAAAGCTAAATTTGACTTTTGAATTGCGCTTAGGGGAATGTTACCAATCTGAATTTCCGGTTGGCTGAAAAGCCTGCATTCTATCCATGATCTCAACAGGATCATCCGACACAATAATACTTTTTTCCACTGAGCCATATAAAAAGCCTTCCTCTGAGGCATGATCCAGAAATTTTAGCAAGGGATCATAATATCCAGCCAGATTATACAAAGCAAGAGGCTTCTCTATGTAATGCAGCTGATTCAAAGTCATTACCTCAAAGAGCTCTTCCAGAGTACCAATCCCACCCGGCATGGCTATAAAACCATCCCCCTGCTCAGCCATGAGCCATTTTCTATCTCGCATGGTTTCCACAATGACCAGCTCAGTACAACCTTGATGAGCCACCTCTCGATCGACCAATTTTTGTGGAATAATTCCAATGACTTCTTTGCCATTTTCTAACATTACATCGGCAATCACCCCCATCAGACCCACATGGCCTGCTCCATAAATCAGGCTTAAATCCCTTCTTACCATCTCCTGAGCCAACCTTTCCACTCCTTGTTTGTAGATTTCCGAATTTCCGGATCGAGAGCCACAGTAAACAGTTATTTTTTTCATTTGGGTAGGGGCTAAAAGCTATGAAATGGTTGAGGTCTTTATTTTCTATGTCAAAAGCGAATTTATGGTTTTATTTGGGTGATGAAAATCTGCTTCGCCACGAATAATCCAAAGAAAATTGAAGAGGTGAAATCTGCCTTGGGAGACCGCTTTGAAATAGTCTCGCTTAAGGAGATTGGATGCTTTGAAGAGCTTCCTGAGACAGGGGATACCCTGGATCAGAATGCCTTCCAAAAAGCAAGATTTGTTCATGATAAATTTGGCGTGGATTGCTTCGCGGATGATACTGGTTTGGAGGTGGAAAGTTTGAATGGGGATCCTGGTGTTTATTCAGGAAGATATGCTGGAGAGCCTCGATCAGATCAGCGCAATATTGAGAAGCTTCTGGAAAACCTGAAGAATCAGGAAAACCGAAGGGCAAGATTCAGGACTGTGATAGCGCTCATAATTGGTGGTAAAGAATTTTCCTTCGAGGGAATCGTAGATGGTGAAATTCTTAAGGAAGAAACCGGAGATGGTGGATTTGGGTATGACCCTATTTTTAAGGCATCCGGAAAAAGTCTATCCTTTGCAGAAATGAGTTTGGAAGAAAAAAACGAAATCAGCCATCGGGGCCTGGCTGTAAAGAAGCTTTCTAAGTTTCTCATGGAAAGAAAGCCCTGATCCACTCTTAATGAATAAATTTAGGCATGAACAAACCTTTCACCGTAGGAATCACAGGAGGATCTGGATCCGGAAAGACTCTTTTCCTTGAAAAACTAATTCACAGTTTTAAAGACGAGGAGGTTTGCTTGATCTCTCAAGACAATTATTATAAATCTATTGATCTTCAGGAAAAAGATGAAAATGGAATAGAGAACTTCGATATTCCTCAGAGTTTTGATTTTGTGAGTTTTGAAGAGGATTTAAAGAAACTGCAATCCGGGGAGAAGGTCAGCAGGCCTGAATATACATTTAATAACGAATCCCAAAAAGCAAAAATCATGACATTCAAACCGGCTTCTGTTTTGGTCGTGGAAGGGATTTTCGTCTTTTATCATCCAAGTTTTGCCAATCTTTTGGATCTGAAGATCTTTATCGATGCCAAGGAGCATTTGATGCTAAAAAGAAGAATACTTCGTGACAAAGTCGAACGAGGATATGATCTGGATGATGTTTTATATAGATATGAAAACCATGTGATGCCCGCTTACGATAAATACATTGGGCCCTACAAGACCGAGGCAGATTTGGTTATTCCTAATAACAAAAACTTTGACAGGGCTCTGGAGGTCATTCATACATACCTATCAAGTAAGGCTGCTTCGGCATCAAAAATTTAGAATCATAAACACATAGATTTTAAATAATAGCTATATTTGCGCTGCATGAAGCAAAAGAACAGAAATAGCGACTTATTCAGAAAGCGTTTAGCCGTGGGCTTTGCGTTGCTTTTCTGCTTATTCTTCAGTAGCCTGGAATATCTCAATGAGTCCATACAGGATTCTGCTATTGAGATGCAGGAACAAGGCACAGAAAATGAAAATCAAACATTCGTTTCTGTGGCTGTTGATGCAGTTGTTCCTTTTGCGCTCCACATTACTCAGACTGCCTTCAGGTTGATCTACGAGCTTGTAGACTCTGAAAACCAGTTGATTGAAACCATCATTCAGCCGGTTGGATTCAGTGCATCCCTAGGCGAGTTATTTTTTGAAAGGGTCATATCCCCACAAGGACCCTAGTATCTGCTTAATTACCTGATTACCAGACAGCAAGAATCCTTGCCTGTCATTCTATTTGTATTTATCTAAATCTTAATAATTATATCCTTATGCAAAATAAAGGTGTCATTGTGTTTTTGACAGTGATTATTACGGGCCTTTGTCTGTACTATCTGTCATTCACATTTGTATCAAACGGTGTCAAAGAAGAGGCTCAGGCCTATGCGACTGACTCCTCCGGCAATGTTGACTTTGCCAAAAGAAGGTCTTATCTGGATTCCATCTGGAGACAGCCTGTTTATAACTTCCTTGGGACTGATTTCACTTACCAGGAAGTAAAGGAAACTGAGCTTGGACTCGGTTTGGATTTACAGGGTGGTATGCACGTAACTCTTGCGGTATCTCCTGTAGAGATCGTTAAAGGTTTGGCAGGAAACCCGAAAGATGAAGCGTTCAATGCTGCCGTAGAAGATGCTCGTGAGGAAGCCAAAACTTCCAATGAAAAGTATATTGATCTTTTCTATGCTGCCTTTCAAGAGAGAAAGCCAGACACTAACCTAAGCTCTATTTTCGCCACTGCAGCAAACAGAGGTAGAATTTCATTGGAATCCAGTGACGCTGAAATTCTTGAAATCATCGATTCAGAAATTGAAAATGCGATTGATCGTTCTTTCAACATTCTGAGAACTAGAATCGACCGATTCGGTACATCTCAGCCAAATATTCAAAGGATTCAGGGATCCGGAAGAATTCAAATTGAACTTCCAGGGGTTGACAATCAGGAAAGAGTAAGAAACCTTCTTCAGGGTGTGGCTAAGCTACAGTTCTGGGAAGTTGCCGAGTTTAATGAAATCGGTGGATCTCTAGAGGCGATCAATTCTGCATGGGTAGCTGACCGAGCTTCCGAACCTGAAGAGGAGGAAGCAGTGTCTGAAGAGTCTGATGAAGAACTTTCTGAAGAAGATTCTTTGATCAATGCTCTTGAGAAGCAATTGGAAGAAATAGACCCAATACAGAATAATTCCATCTCTCCTCTACTCGGGCTGATGAAAACTAATCTGGGAATGGTATACGATATCAAGGATACCATGGCTGTGAACAGGGTTTTGAAGCAAGAGAAATACAGCAGGATTTTACCTAGAGACATCAAACTACTTTGGGCTGTGAAGCCAGTGATTGCAGACGACGGTTCTGAAAATCTTGAGCTATATGCGATCAAAATGAGAAGAGGTACCGACGAAGCACCGCTGGAAGGTGATGTGGTTACCGATGCTCGTCAGGCTCTGGATCAAACTTCCAGACCTGCAGTTTCCATGCAAATGAATTCAGAGGGTGCTAGAAAGTGGAGAAAAATTACTTCTGAGAATATTGGAAGAAGAGTGGCTGTAGTGCTTGATGATTATGTTTACACTGCTCCTGTGGTAAATGGTGAGATTCCTAACGGTTCATCGGAAATATCTGGAAATTTCACACTTCAGGAAGCGCAGGATTTGGCGAACATCCTGAAATCTGGATCTCTTCCAGCTCCTACCCAAATTGTAGAAGAAAGTATCATTGGTCCAACCCTCGGTAAAGAAGCTTTGAATCAAGGTTTGATTTCTATGGTTGCCGGTTTGGTAATTGTGGTACTTTTCATGGTTGCCTACTATGCAAAAGGAGGACTAGTAGCGATCTCTGCTTTAGTATTTAACATCTTCTTTATTCTAGGAATCCTTGCTCAACTTAGTGCTGCACTTACCCTTCCAGGTATTGCAGGTATTGTATTGACCATTGGTATGTCTATCGATGCAAACGTGCTGATTTTCGAGCGGATCAAAGAGGAACTGAGAAATGGTGTTGGTTTGCTTCAGGCAATTAGTGCCGGTTATGACAAAGCGTTTAGTGCGATTCTTGACTCGAACGTGACCACTTTCCTTACTGGTGCGATTCTTTATGCTTTGGGTCAAGGTCCAGTAAAAGGATTTGCCATTGTGTTGATGATCGGTATTGCTTCTTCCTTCTTCTCCGCGGTATTTATCACTCGAGTGATCGTATCCTGGATGAGTAAGAAAGGTAACCAGAGCAAAATCAGCTTCGAAACGCCTCTTGCTAAGAATGTGTTGAGTAAGCTAAACATTGACTTCCTAAGCAAGAGAAGAATTGCTTACATGACTTCCACCGCCATCATTGTTGTGGGTCTTGGAATTGCAGCTATTAATGGATTAAAATTTGGGGTAGACTTCACAGGAGGTCGTTCTTACATTGTAGAGTTTAGTCAACCCATGTCGGCCTCTGAATTGAAAGTAGGTCTAGATGGAGAATTTGATGGCTCTGTGGAAGTAAAAACGTATGGCGCTAATAATGTGCTTAAGGTAACAACCTCCTATCTCATCAACGAAGACGATGCCGAGTCAAACCTTGAAGTCGAGACAAAAGTGAAAGAAGGAATTGCCAATGTGACCGGACTTGCCTTCACTACGGATGCAGCAGGTTTGACTGATACAGAATTTGCGATTACCGGTTCTTCGAAAGTTGGCGCCACGGTGGCGGATGATATCAAGGCATCTTCAGGTGAAGCCATGATTGTGGCATTGATCGCGATCTTCCTTTATATCCTTTTGAGATTTAGAAAATGGCAATTCTCTTTGGGGTCTATTATCGCATTGATCCATGATACCGCATTTGTGGTAGCCGCATTTGCAATCGCCAGCGCATTGGGAGCCACCTTTGAAATTGACCAGGTGTTCATTGCCGCTGTCCTGACAGTAATCGGTTACTCCATAAACGATACAGTAATTGTATTTGACCGAATCAGGGAAAACATTGATGCCAGAGGTACTCATAACCTCATCAAAGTCTTCAATGACGCTATCAATCAGACCCTGGGACGAACTTTAATCACCTCCTTTACTACCTTAATCGTGGTAATTGTATTATTCCTCTTTGGGGGAGAAGTACTTCGAGGGTTCTCTTACGCACTCCTTGTAGGAATCTTGGTTGGTACATATTCTTCTGTTTTCATCGCCACTCCAATTGTGGTGGATTTGTTACAGAAAAAGGGTGAAGAACCAGCCAAAACTGAGAAAAAATTGGCATAAGACATTTTAAACATTTTGAAAGGGTGAGAGAAATCTCACCCTTTTTTTATGCTTATAGTTTTGAAATCTATATCTTTTATCCCTCTAATAAATTCATTTTTAAATAACATTTTTATGAACATCAGTCGAAAGGATTTCGAACAAATGAAAGCGAAGTATGATAAAGAAGTCAAGAAAGGCAGAACCGGAACCCGACGAGGGGGAGAAGTGAAGGATCAGACTAATTGGGTATTTTTTGACAGGGAGACTTTGGAGGGTTTGCTTGACAAAGCTGGCAAGGACCCAAAGAAATCAGGAATAAAATTCTATTTTACAGAATACACCACAGAAATTGCCGAGCAATTCTATGGTAAAGAAGCAGAGGAATATGATGGCAGACTGACCCTTGTAATGAGCCCCGCTAATTTGGATGGTGACTCTGCAAAAGATGTAGAAAGTAGAGATGGAGGGACCTATGCAAATCGTGGAAATCAATGTCCGCCAAAATGCGAATAAACGAGAAGGATAAAGAATAGTGGACGCCTATTTTAATTGGTATTCGGGTTCGGTCAATCTGATTTTCTTGATCGGAACCGTTTACTTTTTTTTGCTTCCAAAAAAATGTAGAAGGGAGAAGTTTTATTTGCTGCCATTTTCCATTTTGGTGATTACAGCTTTTTATGAAAACCTGGCAACTTACTGTAAACTGAACCCGGAATTTAATTCTGTGGTGAATAGCTTTTTAGGAAACACCGAAAACCTCAATTTTAATGCCTGGGTTTATAATATCTTTAATCAGTACGTCATAGTTACCATGTTTCTCTTGCTGGTAAGGTCTTGGCTACCCTTATCTAAAAGAAAATACATAAACTGGCTTGTAATCATCTACCTTGTAGTTATATCCGTTTCTTTGATCACCCAACTGGAACCTCTCTATTTAACTCAGCCCATGATTTTTGCGGTTGGCGCAAATATGATTCTTATAGCCTGTGGATTATACTTTATTGGGTTAATCACTGATTCAAAATATCTGGTCGCCAAACCACTTCGGCTAATTTCATTTTGGCAGGTCACATTCTTATTATTTACTTATTCCCTAACTTATATCACATGGGTTTCATCCTTGTATCTTTATGAAGTAAACCCTGATTTGGGGGTCAGTCTTATGACTATTGATATGATAATGGGAATCATAAATCTATTCGTTTTATTCTTGATTTTGATCTCTCCAAAATTCCCTAAATTCTTTCAGAAAGAGCCCTACTATGGAATTTGAGAATCAGATATATATCATCATTTATTCCACTATCCTGCTTGCCGGGGTGATGTCTACATTCGTGGTAGCGATGATTTTTATCCATAGGCAAAGGCAAGTCCAAAACCAGCAAGAGATGGATCGCCTTAAAGCGGACTATGAAAAAACTCTGGTAGATATCGAAAACGAGATTCAGCAGGAAACACTTACTCAGATCGGCAGGGAGCTTCATGATAATATTGGTCAGCTCCTTTCACTCGCAAAGCTTAATTTTAATTCCTCCAAACCTGAAAAGAAAATGGAGGGACAGAACATCCTTAATCAAGTCATTCAGGAGGTCAGGGCCCTTTCAAAAACCCTGAATGTAGATTGGGTTGAAGAAATAACCCTGGAAGAATTCATCGAGCAGCAACTACAGAAAATAGAGTCTACTGGCTTTTGTAAGACAAGTCTAAAAGTACAAACTGACCCTCTTGAACTTAGAAAAGACCATAAACTGGTTTTGATCAGGGTAATTCAGGAAGTACTGAATAACGCTATCAAGCATGCCTCACCTGATAAAATAGAAATTCGCCTCATGCAAAATGGCAAAGGAAAGTATCTGCAGATAAAGGACAACGGGAAGGGTTTTGATGCTAAAAATGTATCGCAGGGCTCAGGGATGACGAACCTAAATAAAAGGATGGCGACCATTGGGGGTAAATTTGAACTGCAATCAGCTTTGGACGAAGGAACTGAAATCAGACTTTCTTTGCCAAATCAAGAATCATAACATAACTTGTAGTTCGCCCTTAATGTAATGATTCGAATCGCAATTGCCGACGACCACACTCTTTTTGCCAAAGGACTACAAGGCCTGATTGAAGAATATGAAGATTTTCATGTTCTAGGGCTTTTCCCAGATGGACAAGAACTAGTAGATTTCTTAAAGACCAACGACGTGGATGTAGTTCTCACGGATTTAAACATGCCTGTGCTTGATGGCTTTGGTGTTATAGAGGTTCTGAAAAAGAAAAAGCTTGGCCCGAAGGTAGTAGTACTCTCCATGTATGATGATGAGAAGATGTTTAAGGAATGTGTGAAAAAGGGTGCAGATGCTTTTTTACTGAAAGATTCCGATCCGGATGAAGTTGTTTTTACTATTCATGAAGTTTTCGAAGGCAGGCATGTTCTGGATTATAAAAGAGTCCTTAAGCAAGCTAATCCGGAATCTTTCTTTGATGCTTTTCGGGAAAAATATAAACTCTCCAAAAGGGAGTCTGAGATCATCCACCTGATCAAGGAAGGTAATATGAATAAAGAAATAGCTGCTATGCTGAGCCTGAGCATACAAACCGTAGAGACCCATCGAAAAAACATTCATCAAAAGCTACAGGTAAACTCTCGCATTGAGCTGATTAATAAAATCCACGAAATGAATATTTAATGAGCAATCCATTAAAAACAGTCTTGGTCGGATATGGATCCGTCGCTGAGAAAATGCATGGCCCACTACTCGATGTTTGTAAAGGCATTGATTTGGCTGCAATTGTCGAGAGAAGTGGAAACCGTTGCTTGGAAAAATTCCCCAATGTGGAAGTTCTCAGGAGTTTCGATGAGGTGATCTCTAGAGAGGATTTTGACCTGGTAGTCATTACCACTCCAAATGAATATCATTTCCCTATGGCTAAGGCGGCACTGGAATCAGGAAAACATGTGGTGGTGGATAAGCCGGTCACGGTGTTTGCTGATGAAGCTGAAGAATTGGATAAACTGGCCAAAGCAAATGGGCTAATTTGTTCCGTATTCCAAAACCGAAGGTTTGATGGAGATTTTATGACTATCCAAGAAATTATCGAAAGGGATATTCTTGGAGAGATCATTTATCTGGAGTCGCATTTCGATCGTTTTAGACCCGAATTACGAGATAATTGGCGTGACGAAGATGTACCTGGAAATGGAGTGACTTATGATTTGGGGACACATTTAATTGATCAGGTAGTTCTTCAGTTTGGTTCTCCAAAATCTATTTATGCAGATATTCGAAAGCAAAGAACCGGGACTATTGCTGATGATTATTTCGATATCAGTTTGGACTTTGGTTCCTTTAAGGCTCGAGTAACAGCTGGAGTTTTAGTCAATGCACCCACACCTAAATTTTTACTCTTAGGAAAGAAAGGCTCCTATCAGAAGTTTGGGCTGGATGTTCAGGAAGCCGCTTTTAAAGAAGGCATGAGTCCTGATGACGAAGATTGGGGAGTAGAATCTATGGATAAATTTGGTACAATGTACCTAGAAGAGGAAAGCCGGCCATACCCTACTATCCCGGGAGATTATAGAATTTATTACGACAACATAGCCTTAGTAGCACGGGGTGAGGAGGAATTGAAAGTAACTCTTCAGCAGGCTATTTCAGTCCTAAGAATCATCGAAGCCTCCTTCCTTAGCTCCAAGGAAAAAAGAAGCATTTTCCAAGAAGAGGGAGGATGGTAAATTTTTGGGTTTAGAGACTCATTTCACTCATTTCAAGCATCCAAATAGAATTGTTTCCTTAATTTTGCCGCCATGGCAAAAAAAGAAACTCCGGCTGAAAATGCCCAACTGAAAGATATAATATCCCATGCAAAAGAATATGGGTTTGTGTACCCAAGTTCTGAGATCTACGACGGCCTGCAGGCGGTTTATGACTATGGTGCTTATGGGGTGGAGCTTAAAAATAATCTAAAGCGACTCTGGTGGGAAACTATGACCAGAACCAGAGAAAATATTGTTGGCATCGACTCCGCGATTTTCATGCATCCTACCACCTGGAAAGCTTCAGGACACGTAGATAGCTTTAATGATCCTATGATCGATAATAAGGATTCAAAGAAGCGATATCGAGCCGATGTTTTGGTGGAGGAGCATGCTGCAGTTTTCGAAAGAGAGGGGAATCAGGAAAAAGCAGATGAACTAACAGGGAAACTCGCCAAGTTACTGGATGCTGAAGACCTGGAGGGAGTAAAGCAGCTAATTATTGATGAGGGAATCACTTGCCCCATAAGCGGTACAAGTAATTGGACCGATGTCCGTCAATTTAACCTAATGTTTTCTACTCAGGTAGGATCCGTAGCTGAGGATGCATCGACCATTTATCTACGTCCAGAGACTGCGCAAGGTATTTTTGTCAACTTTCTTAATGTGCAAAAAACCGCAAGAATGAAAGTGCCATTTGGTATCGCACAGATCGGCAAAGCCTTTAGAAATGAGATCGTCGCAAGACAATTCATTTTCAGAATGAGGGAATTCGAGCAGATGGAAATGCAATTTTTCGTTCGCCCTGGTACAGAGTTGGAATGGTATGAAAGCTGGGCTGAAGCAAGGATGAAATGGCATTTAGCTTTAGGCACGCCCAAAGAAAAGCTTAGAAAGCATGACCATGAGAAATTGGCCCACTACGCCAATGCTGCCATGGATATAGAATACGACTTTCCATTTGGCTTTAAAGAAGTGGAAGGAATTCACTCCCGAACTGACTTTGACCTGAAGTCGCATCAGGAGTACTCGAAGAAAAAGCAGCAGTACTTTGACCCGGAGGTCAATCAGAATTACATACCTTATGTGATCGAGACCTCAATCGGTGCGGACAGATTATTTCTACTTAGCCTCTGCAATGCTTATACTGAGGAAACGGAAAATGAGAAAAAGCGAGTTTACCTAAAATTCCATCCAGCAGTAGCTCCGGTGAAAGCGGCAGTACTTCCTTTGACCAAAAAGGATGGTCTACCGGAGAAGGCCAGAGAAATAGTAGAGGAGTTAAAATATGACTTCAATATTGTTTATGAAGAAGCAGCTTCGATTGGCAAGCGATACACCCGTCAGGACCTGATCGGAACTCCATTCTGTATTGCAGTAGATCATCAGACATTGGAAGACAACACGGTCACCATCCGTCATCGAGATACTACGGAACAGGAGCGAGTGTCGATCTCCGAGCTTCACGGTAGAATTGCTGAAGCAACTAGCTTTAGAAGAATTTTTGAGAAGTTGTAATCAATGGTTCTTAAGAGAAAATGGAAAATCCCTGAAACACTTTAGGGATTTTTTCTTTTTTTAAGAGAAATAGAAATAGCCTTTTCCTAGCTTTGATTTGAAAAATTTATGAGTCAAAAAGCACTGATCATCGGTTCCGGTATTGCCGGTATAGCTTCTGCCATTCGGCTTGCCGTAAAAGGCTTCCAAGTCGAGGTTTTTGAGGCAAATGACTATCCAGGAGGAAAGCTTTCTCAGATAGAAAAAGATGGCTATCGCTTCGATGCGGGACCATCGCTTTTTACACTCCCAGAACAGGTTGAAGAACTTTTTAAGCTAGCTGGACGCAAAACCGAAGATCATTTTCAATACCTGAAACTTCCTGTAGCCTGTCACTATTTCTGGGAAGATGGTAAAACCATCAAAGCTTATGCGGACATCGATAAGCTATCAGAAGAAGTAGAACGAGAGCTGGATGAACCTGCGGATAATGTGAGGGATTCACTGGAGAAATCAAGGTTTATCTATGAACATCTGGCTCCTCTTTTTATGCATAAGTCCCTGCATAAACTGTCCACTTGGACTCATCCAGAGGCTATGAAATCCTATTTGAAAATGGGAAAGCTTGGCATATTTCAAACCATGGATGAAGCAAATAAAAGGCAGTTCGATAACCCCAAGCTGGTTCAGCTTTTCAATCGCTATGCTACCTATAACGGTTCTAACCCCTACGAAACCCCGGCAACGCTAAATATTATTCCTCATTTGGAATTTAATATCGGTGCATTCTTTCCAAAAAAAGGAATGCATGACATCACCCTTAGCCTATACAAGCTGGCTCAGGATTTAGGAGTGAAATTCAACTTTGGTCAGAAGGTAGAAGAGATTCTGGTTGAGAATAAAAAGGCTGTAGGGATTAAAATCAATGGAGAAATAATCCATGGAGATTTGGTGGTAAATAACATGGATATGGTCAATGCCTACAAGACTATTCTGAAAAAGCAAAAGCAGCCAAAGCGATTGCTAAATCAGCCCAAATCAAGTTCTGCTTTGATTTTCTATTGGGGAATTGAAAGAGTCTTTCCGGAGCTTGACCTTCATAATATCCTTTTCTCCGACAACTATTTGGAAGAGTTTGATCATATTTTCCATAAAAAAGAACCCTACCGGGACCCTACGGTCTATATTAATATCACCTCCACCTATAAACCGGATGATGCTCCGAAGGACTGTATGAACTGGTTTACCATGATCAATGTCCCGAATAATCAAGGGCAGGATTGGGAGAAAATAATTAATGAAGCCAGGAAAAATATCATCCACAAGGTGAATAGAATTCTAAAAACGGATATCGAACCGTTGATCGCTGTGGAGGAGATTTTAGATCCCAGAACGATAGAAATCAAAACCTCTTCAGCCCAGGGCGCTCTCTATGGAAACAGCTCCAACAATAAGTTTTCTGCTTTCCTCAGACATGCCAATTTCTCCAGCGATATCAAGGATCTTTACTTCTGTGGGGGAAGTGTTCATCCAGGAGGAGGTATTCCACTTTGTCTGCTTTCAGCAAAGATTATGACGGAGATGATTGATTAGAAAAGTTCGAAGTCTATTTCTCTGAAAAATCCTCAATAGCTTCTTTGATCAAATCGTACTCGTATCCTCTTGACATCAGGTATTGGGTGACTTTGTACTTTTTCTTCCTTAGATCGCCCTCTTTCTCCCGAGCCCATCTTTTTTCCAGTTCGAAAAGCAGAGTATCATAATAAGCGTAAGGGTCGATTTCAGAAAGTCCTTTTCGGATAAGTTCTTCAGGAATTTTCCTCATTTTCAGCTCCATAGAAAGCCGCTTTCTCCCCCATTTCTTCATGTTGAATTTGCCCCTGCAAAAAGCTTTGGCGAAGCGCTCCTCATCAATAAACTTTTCATCCAGTAAATACCCAATAACTTCCTCCTGAACATCTTCAGAAACCTGCTTTTCAAACATTTTCCTTTTAGCGTCCCAGATACACCTTTCCTGATAGGCACAATAGGCCATCATTTTTTCCTTCACCTCTTCCGGCTCCCAGGAATTTTTTCGGGCTTCACCTGAGTAATTTTTTCGCCACATGGACAAATTCTGTAATTTGGAGTCCTTAAATCTTAATCACTTATATTTTTATACATCTAAAATAGTCGAACTGATCATGCGGAAAAAAATTATTGCCGGGAACTGGAAAATGAATATGACTTATGAAGAGGGGCAAAAGCTCACTTCTGAAATCGTAAATATGTACAAAGACGAGTCCATTTCAGATGTAGAAGTGGTTCTAAATGTACCTTTTCCGCATATTTCAACGGTTAAAAAACTGATTGGTAGCACAGCAAATGTCTTCGTGGGTGCCCAAAACTGCTCGGATAAGGAGGAAGGAGCGTACACCGGAGAGGTATCCGCTAAAATTTTAAAGTCCTTCAATACAGATTTTGTGATTATTGGACACAGTGAACGAAGAGAATACTTCAATGAAGAAAACGAACTTTTGGCTACTAAGGTCAAAAAAGCTTTGGAACATGGTTTGACCCCAATTTTCTGCTGTGGAGAATCTCTGGATATCCGTACAGCCGGCACTCACATTCCGAATGTGAAGTTCCAATTAACTCAAAGTTTATTCGATCTTTCTCCCGAAGAAATGTCTAAAGTGGTTATCGCCTATGAACCTATTTGGGCCATTGGCACAGGTAAAACTGCTACGGCGGAAGAAGCGCAAGAAATGCATCTGGCACTACGAAGACATATTGCAAGCAAGTTCGGTAAGGACCTCGCCAATAAGACTCCGATTCTTTACGGAGGGAGTATGAAGCCTGGCAATGCAAAGGAATTGCTTTCGAAAGAAGATGTTGATGGAGGCCTGATCGGAGGAGCTTCATTGAAATCCAGAGATTTTGTGGACATCATTAAGTCTTATTGAGACCAAATGGATTACCTGGAGTTCAAAATTTCCTGCTCGGAAGAATTCAGGGAAATCCTGATGGCCGAATTATCTGATATTGGATTTGATTCATTTTTAGAGACCGACCAAGGCATTGATGCGTATATTCTTTCTGATGATTTTGATGGCCGAAGATTCGAAGATTTAGTAAATCAATATAAAGATCTCGCCGACCTGATTATTGAGGAAGGCAAACTGGAGAAAAAAAATTGGAATGAGGAATGGGAAAAAAATTATGATCCCATTTCAGTGGATGATCTTGTTTACGTCCGGGCTTCTTTTCATAAACCCTTAGAAGGGTATCAGCATGAAATTTTAATCAATCCTAAAATGTCTTTTGGGACAGGTCATCATGCCACGACTTATTTGATGCTGAAACATCAGGGCGAACTGGCCAAAGAACATGAAGGCAAAAGAGTTCTGGATGTAGGTTCAGGGACCGGTATTTTGGCTATCATGGCCCATCAGCTGGGTGCTGCGAAAATTGAAGCCTTTGATATAGACGAATGGTCTGTTGAAAATGGAAATGAAAATTTCGAATTAAATGGCCTGCCCGTGACCATGGGACATGGAACCATTCGAGATATAAAACTAACTGGCCCCTTCGACATCATCCTAGCGAATATCAATAAGAACATTCTTCTTGATGAAATGGAGATTTATGTTAGCCTATTATCCTCGAAAGGCTATCTTTTGCTCAGTGGGTTTTATGATTCAGACATAAAGGATTTGTCCAAAAAGGCCACTGAGCTTGGTTTGAAGCTGATCAAAACGGGGTTGAAGGACAGCTGGGCAGCAATTATTTTCCAGAAGCCATGAGCGAATTAATCCTTTATGCAGTTGTCTTTTTGCTTCTGATTGGGCATTGCCTTTTGGCGGGAAAAATGTACCGCGAAGTCCACGAAGATTCAAACCTCAGCCTAAGCGAAAAAAACGACTGGAAGCTCAAAGCTCTAATCTTTCCAGCATACTTTTATTCAAAGTATAAAACTTCAAAAAAAATCCCTTAGGCTAATACAATTGATTATCAGTCCCTTCTAAATTTGCCTTATCCAATTGCAAAATTGGGAACATGAGGTCTCCTGCCTATTGTTTAACTTAGCCTTATGATGTACATCTGGAAGTCTGTGCCTGAAGCTGATGAAATGGACATTGCCACTCTTCAAGAGCAAATCAATGTCAATTCCATTTTGGCAAACATCCTCCTTCAAAGAGGTATAAAAGACTTCGCAGAGGCTAAAGTGTTTTTCAGACCTGACCTCAAATCCCTTCATGACCCTTTCCTGATGAAGGATATGGATCTGGCGGTAGAGCGAATACTTCAGGCCATTTCCAATGATGAAAAAATCCTGATCTATGGAGATTATGACGTGGATGGTACCACGGCAGTAGCTTTGCTCTACTCCTTTCTAAAAACGCTCCATTCCAAGATCGATTATTATATTCCAGATCGATATCAGGAAGGTTACGGAATATCTGAAAAAGGAGTTCGCTATGCCTCAGACGAAGGGTTCTCTCTTGTAATTGCCCTAGACTGTGGGATCAAGGCGATAGAAAATGTAACCCTTGCAAAAGAACTATCGGTAGATTTCATCATTTGTGATCATCACACTCCGGGAGAAGTACTTCCTCCCGCAGTAGCTATTTTGGATGCAAAAAGAAAGGACTGCAATTATCCATACAAAGAACTCAGCGGATGCGGCGTAGGATTTAAACTTTCACAGGCAATTTGTAGAAAGCTGGGTAAATCTGAAGACATCCTTTACCCTCTACTTGATTTGCTGGTGGTTAGTATTGCTGCCGACATCGTTCCTATTACAGGTGAAAACCGAACCCTAGCATATTTTGGCTTAAAACAACTCAATACTTCGCCTAGACCAGGAATGCAGGCGCTTATTATGGCCGGAAAACTAGGTAGTGATATCACCATTTCAGATATCGTTTTTAAAATCGGACCAAGAATCAATGCCTCAGGAAGGTTGGAACATGCTGGTGCAAGTGTTGAGCTTTTAATTTCCGAGAACTTAATTGAAGCTGAAAAGCTGGCGAAGGCGGTTGATATAGTGAACAGCACCAGGCGGAATTTTGATGAGAATATTACTAGGGAAGCTTTAGAAATGATTGCCACACGTGAAGAAGAAAGGGAATGGAATAGCACCGTTTTATTTAAAAACGACTGGCATAAGGGAGTGATTGGTATTGTGGCCAGCAGATGCATAGAGCAATACTACAGACCAACCATTATTCTCACAGAGTCCAATGGAAAAGCCACAGGCAGTGCACGCTCCGTGGTAGGTTTTAATATCTACAATGCCATATCCGAATGCTCAGATTTACTGGAGCAATTTGGAGGGCACAAATATGCTGCTGGACTTACTCTTTCCATGGATAAGGTTCAGGAATTTCAGGAAAGGTTTGAGGAGGTAGTAAAAGTCCGGATTAAGGAAAAGCACTTGACCCCGGTGATTGAATTTGACGATGAAATAAAACTGGATGATGTCACCCCAAAGTTTTACAGTATCCTGAAGCAAATGGCCCCATTCGGTCCTGGAAATCCAGAACCAATTTTTATGTTTAAAAACGTCTATGCGGAGAATATTTCCGTATTGAAGGAGAAACACATACGCTTCACTATTCATCAGGAAGGTCAGGACCAAAGTATAGTTTGCCTGGGTTTTGGGATGGCGGACCCTGTCAAAGATCAGGATCGAACCACATTGGGACTTTTGCGAAGCAAAATCCGCTTTAACATGCTCGGAGAGATTCGGGAAAATGTCTTTCGAGGCAATAGTAGTTTGCAAGTTTATGTGAAAGACATCAAATTTGACTGATATGAAACTCCGAGGAGAAAACCTGGTAAAAATATACAAAGGCAGAAAGGTGGTGAATGACATCACCGTAGAAGTAGAGCAGGGGGAAATTGTAGGACTCCTCGGTCCTAATGGGGCTGGAAAAACCACTTCTTTTTATATGATTGTCGGCCTGATTCAGCCAAATCATGGTGAAATTTTTCTTGAAAATGAGAACATCACCAGTCTTCCGATGTACAAAAGGGCAAAGCAAGGAATAGGCTACCTGGCACAGGAAGCCTCAGTTTTTCGGAAGCTTTCAGTTGAGGAGAATATAATGGCGGTGCTCGAAATGACGTCCATGACTAAAGCGGAGCGTAAAGAAAAAACTGAAAGTCTACTTGAAGAATTCTCACTCACACATGTTCGGAAAAACCTTGGAATGGTGCTTTCTGGAGGTGAAAGAAGGAGAACGGAAATCGCTAGAGCTCTAGCCGTGGACCCAAAGTTTGTCCTCTTGGATGAGCCTTTCGCAGGGGTGGACCCGATCGCAGTTGAGGAGATTCAAACCATTGTGGCAAGGCTCAAGAATAAAAACATCGGAATCTTGATTACAGATCACAATGTAAACGAAACACTTTCCATTACGGACCGAGCTTATTTGATGTTCGAAGGTTCCCTTTTAAAAGCAGGAAGCGCTGAGGAACTAGCAGCCGATGAACAAGTGAGAAAAGTTTATCTTGGGAGCCAATTCGAACTCAAAAGAAAAACTTTTAGCTAATGGAGATCATCAATTCTTTCATGGCCTGGCTTTTTAAAAGCCGATTGAAGCAAATTGAAAACTTCAAATCTCATCCCCATGAGGCCCAGAAGGAAATCTTCGATGAACTTATAGAGGCAGGTAAAAAAACCAAATTCGGTAAATCCCACGATTTTAAGAACATCAAATCCTATCAGGATTTTGTCGATCGTGTTCCCATTCATGACTATGAGAGCATGAAGCCCTACATAGACCAGACTATGGCTGGTGAGCAAAGGGTAATTTGGAACACCGATATCGAATGGTTTGCAAAGTCTTCTGGAACCACATCAAGTAGAAGCAAATATATTCCCGTGAGCACCGAAAGCCTGGAGGAATGCCATTACAAAGGTGGCAAAGACTTGGTTTCGGTTTATGTGAAAAATAATCCGGACACTAAAATGTTCAGTGGGAAGAATCTGGCCATTGGGGGCAGCTTGGAAAAAAATCCCCTCAACCCACAGGGAACTGCCAAAGCCGGTGATATCTCAGCAGTTATCATGCAAAATCTTCCCATTTGGGCTCAAATTATCCGAACGCCAAGCCTTAATGTTGCATTAATGGATGAATGGGAAGCGAAAATTGAAAAGCTTGCCAGAGACACCATGGATGAAAATGTAATAACCATTACAGGTGTCCCTACTTGGACCATTGTATTATTACAAAAGATTTTGGAGCTTAAAAAAGCGGATAATATCCTTCAGGTTTGGCCAAATCTTGAGGTCTTCTTCCATGGTGCGGTAGCTTTCGGTCCTTACAGATCAGTATTCGAAAAACTTATCCCCTCATCCAAGATGAGATACATGGAAACTTATAATGCATCTGAGGGTTTCTTTGGACTACAGGATCAACCAGATTCTGACGAGTTACTATTGATGTTGGATTATGGCGTTTTCTTTGAATTTATACCCATGGAAGATTGGGAAAAAGAAGACCCAAAAGTGGTCTCTTTAAAAGGCGTCGAAGTGGATAAAAACTATGCCTTACTCATAACAACCAATGGCGGTCTCTGGAGATACAAAATAGGCGATACCATTAAATTCACTTCTACCGATCCTTATCGATTTAGAATCTCTGGAAGAACCAAGCACTTTATCAATGCTTTTGGAGAAGAGGTTATCGTGGAGAATGCCGAAAGAGCGATTCAGAAAGCTGCAGATCAGACCTCTGCCTCCATTTCTAATTTCACCGCTGCCCCAGTTTATTTTGACAGAGATGGCTCAAAAGGTGCTCATGAATGGATCGTGGAGTTTCACTCAGAACCCACTAACATGGAAGAATTCGGCTCTCTCCTGGATAAAAACCTAAGAGAAATTAATTCTGACTACGATGCCAAAAGGTATAAGGATTTGGCTCTCACAAAACCGATAATTCATCTTGCACCAGCAGGTATTTTCGATAGCTGGCTGGCAAAAAGAGGGAAGCTAGGAGGACAACATAAGGTACCCAGACTATCTAATGAGCGGAATTTTCTTGAGGAAATCCTAGAAATGATTCCTGAAGAAGCTAGCTCTTGATTATCTGGCGGTCCAGCCTCCATCCACAGTTAGCATAGATCCTACCATATAGGTTCCGGCATCACTCGCCAAATAAATCGCTGCTCCTTGAATTTCTTCCAGTTTACCCCATCGCCCAAGAGCGGTAGCTCCTACCACAAACTTTTTACCTTCTTCGGTATCAGCGATCGGAGTATTCATTTCTGTTAAAAATGGTCCAGGACAAATGGCATTAACCGTAATGTTGAAAGGAGCAAATTCCAGTGCCAAAGCTCTGGTCAGTTGCACTACAGCTCCTTTGCTCGTGGCATAAGGAGTTCTATTCGCCAGGCCAACTAATCCAAGTGTACTTGCCAGATTAATGATACTTCCCTTCTCGGCTTTTTTCATATAAGGTGTGACTGCTCTGCACGCATTCCATGTTCCATTCACATTGATGTCCATCACCTTTTGAAAATCATCAGGTGTTAATTCATCAATGGCTCCCCGGATATTAATTCCGGCACTATTGATCAGTACATCTATTCGTCCAAATTCATCAAAGACCTCTTTTGCGATTTTTTCCAAAGCAGGTAAATCCGTTACATCGGCAGAGAATGCTCTGGCCTGAACACCGAAATTTTTGGCAACCTTTTCCGCTGAGGCAGCACCTTCCTCCCCATTTCTACTCACGAACACCACATTACATCCTGCAGACGCAAGTCCTTCCGCCATAGCCAGGCCAAGCCCTTTAGAGCCCCCGGTGATGATGGCCGTCCTTCCGCTTAGATCAAAAAGTTTAATTCCTGGTAATGGTGTGTTTGCTGTACTCATTTTTATGGTTGGGTTTTAATTTTTTAAGTAAGTCCAAGTTCAGATTTACTGTAATCTAAACAAGCGATAATATTATTTTCTTCATTGGCGAGCTTTTCTTCAGAAGTTAAACCCTCCAGCTTTGGCAGCTCTGCCGCAAAGCTATGTTCACTTACAAATTTCATGGTTTCTTCAAGGTTTTTTTCTGACTTTTCGCCGAAGGTCTCCCAATATTTATCCGTCTTACAGGGCACTTTCAATGGATCTCTTGTGATCATTTCTAAGGAAAACCGGATGTCTGAGTTTGCTTTTTGGCAAAGCTTTACCGCCTCCTCTAAATCAACGATTCCCTCCCCTAAAGGCACCTCAGATAACAGAAAACCACCCTCATATTCGCGAACTCCCATATCTTTCACATGAGTAGAATATGACACAGGTGCAAGATTCCGTATTACATCCATTGGATGCTCCAGAAGGCTCACATTATTGCCAAAATCCAGAGTAGCTCCTACCCAATTACTACCAATAGTTTCGATCATTTCGACCAGCTCCTGAGAAAACCAATCCTTATGGTTCTCCACAGCTAGTCTCATTTTATGTTTTCTAATGATGGGTTCTGCCCTTTGGATGGCCTGAATGGATTCTTGTTTGAATTTTTGGTAGGATTCAGCTGAATCAAATGTCTCATATCTTCTCCCACTTAGACAGGCGGTTCTCAAAACAGTAGCCCCAGCTTCCTTTGCGGAGCGAACTTCCTCTTCAAAAGCCGAAACCTCATTCTCGTTTTTTGGAAGTCCTATACTTCCTTCCAGGTAAAGACCCAGATTTTCTCTTTCATCCCGGACCTCCTTGGCAAAATCACTCGCCCAATTTCTCACCCCAACTTGTACTCCGCCTGCACCTATAGAGTGACAATGCCTCATTAGATCCAAAGCATTCTCAAATCCGGGATATTTGATAGAGCCCTTGTCTGCTCCCCAGCGGGACCAATAAGAATGGACCACAACCCCCATGCCCACTCCACGAAGCGGCTTTGGTAAGGAAGTAAAAGGCAGGGTCAAAGCAAGAAGTCCGAGACTTGACTTTTTTAAAAAGGATCTCCTGGTATTTGATTCGAAAATTTGGCTGGGGTTTATCATTTTAGGCTATTCTTCTGGTTTGGCTTCAGCCTCTCTCTGTATATGCTCATTCAGCTCCGGTGCACTCCAGGGATACACTCGCCCTTGGGATCGGTGCCTGGTAAACCCTACTGTTCCCCTGGATATTGGTGGCGCCTCATTTCCCCATTCGTTTCGAATATAGGTAAGTATGGATGCGATACTTCCGTCATCCATGGTCGAATGTGAAGGCATGACTGGTAAGATTTCTGGAGCATCATAAGTTTTTCCCGCTACCTCTAGCGGACCTTCCATCCCGTGCAGTAAGATCAAAGCCAAACGCTTTTCATCCCCTAAAACCCATTCTGAACCGGCAAGTGGCGGTCCCATTCTCGTTGCTCCTTTTCCGTCAGAGCCATGACAGCCTGCACAGCTCGTGAGATATTTTTGTCGGCCTTCGGCAAATTGTTTCCTCGCTCCTTCGTCAAGGATACCGGAAGAACTGGCTAATAGCTCAGGTTCATGACCAGGCCATACGAACAAGCTTTTTAGTGTTCCTATTTTTTTATCATCCAGGGGCAAATCAGATCTTGAGAAAAGCTCAGGTGAACTTGCCAATTGAATACTACCGACATATGCAGGATCAGCAGCCTGAATAGACATGGCCATCAGTACGCTTTTCTCTCTCCATCCAAACTCCTGATTTGAAGAATTAATCAGAGCCAAGGTAGCCTCCAACTCATCTGCATCTCCATTTTTTACAACAGCAGAGGCAAGATTTTCCATAAAAATCTCCCTTTCCATACTAGGCTCGGACCAGTCTGGCTCATTCCAGAGGGCCTGCATTAATTCAAATTCTTTCCCTTCAAGGCTGCTCATCACCGCGTCTCTAATTAGAGGCTCCTCACCATGATTGGCGAGAATCGGTTTCAAAGTTTGGATAGCGAACGGGGCATCTAAGGCCTCTGAGCTAAGAGCAATTTGTAAGGCTTCCTTCTGGTTAGGAGTCTGTGACATTTGCTCGAGTTTCAAAGCCAATGCATTTTTTAGCTCATCTGAGTTTTTGGACTCCTGCTCCAAAATTCGGAGGGCGGCATTCTTAATCGGAATCGAATTATCATCCAGTAACCTAACGAGAATAGAGGAATTCAATTGACCGAGTCCTTCCAAAGCCCATAAAGCATGAAGACGGCCTTTTTCCGAAGCTCCATCTTCAAGTGTTTTTTCAAGCAACGCAACCGCAAGAGGATCATTTCGCTCAACCAATAATCGCTGTGCCATATCCCTATGCCAGCCATTCTCGTGTGAAAGTGCCTCGACCAGGTCTTCAGTACTCGCTTGTGAATATTTAGGTGAGGGAGAAGGCTCCCAATCTTCAGGAACAATTCTCCAAATCCTACCGAGATGTACCGGCAAAACCAACCCCCTTTCAATAGTTTGCTCTTTCAAATAGGGTGTTACATAAGCTCCATGCTGAATCAACCCTCTATACATATCGGAGATGTAAAGACCTCCATCTGGGCCGAGGGCTGTGTTGGTTGGCCTGAAACGCTCATCTGTAGATGCTAAAAATTCAGTTCCAGGATTAGGATCAAAGGCGGTGAGAATGGCCCCATTTTCCTCTACCACATTTCGCTTGATCAAATTGCCTGAGGGTTCACAAACGAATACATTTCCATAATACTCCTTGGGGAAAGTTTCGCTTCTGTAAACCAATGGGGAACATGCTGCTGTAAACTCCAATAATCTGTTTCTCTCATCCAAGGTGCCAGGAATATAGCCCCTGTTTACTGCAGGATTTGAACGGATTGGGAAGACCTTTCGGTCAATAGTCAATCCATGATCAATACCTGTAGATGGCCTATGATTTGCGTTACGAGATAAATAATTTGGAGGAACAAGATCTCCATGGAGTTGTGACCAATTGTAATTATAAATGAGGCGACCCTCATCATCCTGACTTAACCCCCATTGGCCTCTTGCTTCCGTACTATCACGAATCCATTCACCATCAACCTCCTTGTACCGAAGTCTAGACTTGGCTGAATAATACCAATTATCCATTGCCCTCAGCAAGCCATTATCCGAGTGCTCAGGAATTCCATTTTGGGAATAAGTGGAGTCAAATAAAACCTTGGTATCGGCGACTAAATCACCATCCAAATCCTGAGTCATCCAAAGGGAATTATTCTCTGCAATCAAGGCCCCTCCTCTTACCAGGCCTACAGCCCTTGGCATTACCAGGCTGTCCAGATACACTGTGCCTTTATCCATTTGCCCGTCTGAATCCGTATCCTCAAGAATTGATATTCTACCGATTGGCTTATCCTCTTCTGAACCTTCCAGATCGGTCATAAAACCACGCATTTCTACCACCCAAAGCCGACCATCTTCATCAAATGACATGGCAATAGGATCCTGCACTAGAGGCTCAGATGCTACCAACTGAATTTTGAATCCTTCTTCCAAGACGAATGTTTTCATTTCCTCCTCAGCACTTCTAGCTGGTGAATCCTCAGTTTCAACAGGAATGCTTTTCTTTTCTTCACAAGCTGTCAACAACAACAGTCCAACAGCAGAGCCAATGAATAAACTACGTAACATCAGGAATTATTTTGGGTATTCTTTAATCAAAGTCCAAGCTTAAGTAGCCTGAAAATCAACTAAGTGAACATATTTTACCACTTATTGGTGGTATTCCCAAAATCATAAAGGACATTCGGTAAAAAATCTATTTGAAAGAGAAGTCAGGAAGCTGTATAAATAAAAAAGCAGTCCTTAGACTGCTTTGGCTGAATCAAGCTGATTGATAATTTCCTCATAATCCATCTTATTCCAATTTTCCGTGATTAAGGGATTTGACATCACCTTATCCATAATGGATTCCTGTAATTTACCCTGGGCATATGCCTCTGCATAAGGAATGTCCGTAAAAGTCACCATGGTATAAAGCGGAACCCAGTCTTTTGGATACAGTTCATGAAGCTTTGCCTCAATTTTTTTCCTGAGCATGAATTTAGGATCTGCCACTGTATCCCTCATCTCTACGAAGTTATCCATTGCCATCTGGCAAATAGCCGCAGTATCATCCTTTCGGATTTTCTGGAATTTCTCAAAAACCATATCCCAGCTGCTGGTTCCGTATTTTTCAATTAGCCCATTTAGAATGGAACAATCTTCAAAGCCACAATTCATACCCTGACCATAAAATGGCACCATGGCATGGGAGGCATCCCCGATCAAGAGACTTTGACCATTAACCCAAGGATAACATTCTACATTAATCAATGCTGAAGTAGGATTTCGGAAAAACTCTTCGGTCAGATCTGGCATAAGTTGATATGCATCCTCGAAGTAGGCTTTAAAAACACTGGTTAAATCACCAGCATCCTGAATTTTATCGAAACAAACTTTGGTTCCTTCAAAAGGCAGGAATAAGGTCCCGGTGAAGGATTTATCCGGGTTGGGCAGGGCAATGAGCATAAATTTACCCCTTGGCCAGATATGAAGCGCATTGGGATCCATTGCAAATTCACCATCCTCAGTAGGAGGTATAGTCAATTCCTTGTAACCGTGCGAAATGTACTCCTGCTTATAATTAAAGCGGATTTGCTTTTGCATGGACATACGCAAGGATGAGTAAGCCCCATCTGCCCCAATTATAACATCTGATTGGATCACCTTATCACCCTCCGGGGTTTCAAAGGTAATCTCCTGAGTTCTGAAGTCAGTGTCTTTAGCCTTGTGATCAAAGCAGAATTCAGCTCCCAGTCTTTCGGCTTCTTCAGCCAGAAGCTGATTGAATCCTCCTCTAGAAATAGAGTAAATCGCCTGGTCTTCCTTCCCATAGGGCGCAAAAGTAGTTCCTCCATGCTCATCATGAATTCTTCGGCCATACATCGGAATTGCCAAAGGCAAAACCTTGTCTTTAAGACCACACTCCTCCAAACTTTTCCAACCACGTGTGCTTAGAGCCATATTTATGGAGCGTCCACCTTCAGTAAAAGGCGTTTTTCTTTTGTCTGGTCGCTTATCATAGACCTTAACATCCAAACCCTGTCTCCTCAGGTAAATGGACATAAGAGAGCCGATTAATCCAGCACCAAGAAGAGTTACCTTGTTGTTTTTCATCAGGAACTAATTTACTGTCAATTGATTAAGCGAACTCAGCGAGGGATTGTTCCAGAATCCGGCCAAATTGATACACGTCCGTGAAGCTATTGTACATGGGCGTTGGAGCCAGTCTGATCACATTCGGATTTCTCCAATCGCCAACCACACCCTTTCCGTACCAGGAGTCAAAGACTGCCTTACCGCCTTTATGGATTAGCAAAGATAACTGACAGCCCCTTTCCGATGGGCTTCTAGGCGTAATTATTTCCAAAACACCTGATTCTCCGCTTATTTGCTCAATCAGAAACTCAAGATACCCTGTGAGAATCTCACTTTTCTTCCTGAGATTTTTGATCCCGGCTTTTTGGAATAAATCCAGTGAAGCTTGATGTGCTGCCAAAGCTAGAACATTAGAATTAGCCACTTGCCAACCGTCCGCTCCGTGCATTGGGATAAAGCCTTTCTCCATCAGAAACCTTTGACCCTCATCGTGTCCCCACCAGCCAGCAAATCTTGGTAAGTCCGCATTATCAGCAAAGCGTTCATGCACAAAGATTCCTGAAATATTCCCAGGACCGGAGTTTAAATACTTATAACTACACCATGTAGCGAAGTCTACATTCCAGTCATGCAGGCTGAGGGGGGCATTGCCCATGGCATGTGCCAAATCAAATCCACAATAAGCATCTATCTTATGAGCGGCCTCTGTGATGGATTTCATGTCAAAGAGCTGACCCGAGTAATACTGGATTCCACCCATCATCACAAGCGCAAGTTCTTCCCCGACCTCTTCAATTTTATTGATGATGTCCTCAGTCCTCAACGTGTGTTCTCCTTGTCTTGGTGCCAACTCCACAATCACTTCATCAGGATTGAGCCCATGAAATTTTACCTGACTTTCTAAAGCATATTGATCAGAGGGAAAAGCCCCTGCCTCGCAAATTATCTTATTCCTTTTGCCTTTTGGCTGAAAAAAACTGACTAATAGAAAGTGAAGATTACTAGTGAGATTATTCATGGCAACCACCTCATGGGTATGTGCACCCACTATCTCAGCGAGAGCGGGCTTCGATTTTTGCCTGATATACATCCAGGCATCCTCCCCCTCGAAATGACCATCTACAGCGAGCTCACTCCAATTTTGAAGTTCCTTATCGATGTAGGCTTTGGTGTTTTTTGGCTGAAGGCCCAAAGAATTTCCACAGAAATAAATCGCTGGATTACCATTAATCTGCGGAAACAGGAACTCATTCCGAAAACCTGCCAATGGATCCTTTTTATCCATCTCTCGGGCAAAGTCCTCGCTAAACTGATATTCAATATTGCTCATAGGTTCATAAGTCTGGAACAGTGAAAGTGTTTACTTTTCCATGTAAGTCCCGCATGATTTACAAGTCCGGTATTTATCATTTTTCCAAAACCTTTCCATGATTGGGGCAAGCTGCTTCACGATATCAGTAAGCTCCACATATTCTTCATGAAGCTTATTCCCGCAATTTTCGCAATACCAGAGAAAACCATCTTTTTCTCCTTTTCTCCGATATCTTTCCATTACCAGGCCGACAGTATTTGCAGGGCGCTGAGGCGAATGGGGTACTCTGGGAGGAAGAAGGAAGATTTCACCTTCTTTGATTTCCACATCTTTCGGTTTTCCATCCTCTATGATCTTGAGAACAATGTCTCCCTCTATCTGGTAGAAAAATTCTTCCCCTTCTTCGTAGTGATAATCTTTCCTGGCATTTGGACCCCCGACTACCATGACTATAAAATCATCATTGCCTTTGTAAACCTGCTGGTTTCCTACCGGTGGCTTAAGCAGATGCCTGTTGTCATCGATCCACTTGTTAAAATTGAAGGGTTTTGAAATGCTCATTTCTGGCTTTGGTTAATCTTTTTTTGAAATTAAAAGTATTAAAATCCAATTGATTTTTGGCTTACTTTGTTTCAAACATACTGTTTATGCCCCTCCCGATTTTTGACATGCATTGCGATTTGCTTTCCTACTTGGATAAATTCCCTGAAGCGAGTCCTTATGATGCGAGTGAGTATTTGCCTTGTGCGGTTCCATATTTAAAGAAGGGAAATGTCAAAACTCAGGTTTGTGCCATTTATACAGGAGTTTCTCCAGAATCTATGAATTCGGCCCTGAATCAGGCCAAAATATTCAGCGAACTTCCTTCTAAATACCCGAATGATCTCATTCATCTAGTTCAAAATCTAGATAATTGGCCCTCCTTAGAAAAAGTATCTTTAATCGCTTCGATCGAAAATGCAGCGGGTCTGGGAAATGAAAAGGCATCATTTTCTGAAATTGAAAAACAGTTTCAGAAAATTCGCTCACTGACTGGTCAACTAGCCTATATCAGTCTGACTCATCATACTGAAAATCGATTTGGAGGAGGAAACTATACCTCCGGAATTGGGCTAAAAGAAGATGGAAAAAGGCTGCTTGATTTAATGGACGGCCTTAAAATTCCTGTTGATTTATCTCATACTTCAGATGAACTGGCTGGAGGAATATTAAACCATATAACTCAAAAGGGATTGGAAATCCCGGTGATTGCCAGCCATTCCAATTTTAGGTCGATCTGGAGTCACCCAAGAAATATTTCTGACGAGTTTGCAAAAGAATTGATTCATCGAGAAGGCCTTCTGGGAGTAAATTTCCTAAGAGCTTTTTTAGATAATGAAGTTCCTGAAAGACTTTATGAGCATATCCTCCATGGGTTTTCAATCGGTGGGGAAAAGGCCATCTGCTTCGGCGCAGATTTTTTCTACACTAGAGACTTCCCTGACCCTAAAAGATTTCCTTTCTATTTTCCTTTGGCAGAAAATGCAAGTAAATATCCTTCGATTCTGGATCATCTGAATCAAAGGTTGACCAAGGAAAAACTCAAAGGTCTAGCCTATCAAAATTCCTTGAATTTTTACCAAAAACTCTGGAGCTAATGTCATCGCATCATTTTGTAAAAGAGCAACAGGAACCTGCAGTTTTCATCCTTGATACTGTTGGGGTTTCTTTTGACAGTATAGGCCCAATGCTGGAATGGGTTCCAACCGTCATAGCCACGGAAAAATCTCTTGAAAAAGTAATTAGCTGGGGGGTTAAAGTAGATGTCCTGATAGCAACTGAGAAATTTCAAAACGTAAATAAAAATCTCTTGAATGAACAATCCCCCATTATTTTTTTGCAATCTGAAAGTGAAAATTTCCTGAGTGATGGAATCAAATATTTACTAGCCACAGATCATTTTGCAGCACATCTGGTAGGCTATGATCACTCAAAATTCTTGGAACTTAATTCCTTGCTGGATAAGATAAACTTGACTATCATTGACCAAAACTGGAAGTACTATCCTGTACGCCATAAAAAGCTCTCCAAATGGTTTAGGGAATCTACCTTGAGATTTCTTGCAAAGGATGATTTACCCATCCAAATCAGTAATGAATCTGGAGTGACAATTGTTCCAAATTTATATCTGACTCAATTTGAAGTTCCAGAGGGCACCACAGCTTTGGAAGCAAAGGAGGTTTTTTGGATCGGGGAAGAACTCAAGGCTTCCAAATAGCCCTTGCCATTCTATCCTTACCGTTCAGATCTTTTTTGATTTCTATGGATTCATAACCTTCAGATGCCAATATTTCAGCGAGTTCATTCCCAAATTTTTCATGGATTTCGAAATACAGTTTCCCTCCATTTCTGAGTAGCTTCTTGGAAACCGAGGCTATTCTTTTGTAGAAAATGAGAGGATTATCGTCAGATACAAAAAGGGCCTTTTCTGGCTCAAATTCAAGTACATTTCTTTCCATCTGAAGCTTATCCGACTCCAAAACATACGGTGGATTACTCACCACAAAATCTAGTTTTGGCAGAGATATAATTTCTTTAAAAATATCTCCCTGAAAGAAATTTACATCTGTATTAAATCGATTTTGATTTGATTCAGCTACCGCCAAAGCTTCCCTAGAAACATCTAAACCGTAGGCTTTCCCCGAACCCAACTCGAGAAGTAAGGTGATAGGGATGCAACCTGTACCAGTCCCTATGTCCAAAAATGAATAAGCCGCTCTTTTGTTTTCCGTCAATATCCAGTGAACCAACTCTTCAGTCTCATTCCGGGGAATCAAAGTCGCCTCGTTTACTAAAAAATCACGCCCATAAAATGGAGCTTCGCCCAGAATATATTGTATGGGTTTCCCTGTGGCAAGACCCTTTAAATCAGCAAGGAAAAGCTCAGGCTTTTCAATATCTATATCGTTGTTCCAATCCTTCTTGCTGATCCCAAAATGCTTTTCCAAAAGCCAGGAAACCAATGACTCAGCCTCCACCGAATCGTATTGCTCAAGCTGAGCTACCCAGCCTTTAATTTGTCGAAATAACTGACTCATAATTTAACTCCGCAGTAGACTTTGCCGTAAAAGTACCAAACTAGCAAACCAACTATGAAAAGAATTTACTTTATCTATCTATTCTCACTCATCACTTCTTTTGCAACAGCTCAAACCGACAACAATTTTTGGTTCGGTCTAGACGGAAGCTACTGGCAAAAATCCATAAAGGACGGAAGCAACTTCGGAATTGAAAATGAGAAATTCTCAAGTATTCGTCCTATGATAGGACTAAAGGTCAGCGACAAATGGGATGTAGGAATTATGTCCAGCATCAACTCCTATGAGCAGCAATTGAATTCATTCCCATTTACTTATGAAAACCCGATCATTGGTGAAGATGGAATGGTTGTAGGCTATAATTCCAGAACAGATATCTACGATGTTTCGATTGATAACAACCTCTTTGGAGTAGGTCTCTTCGCAAGAAGGTACTTTACGCTTGGAGCAAAAACCTCAATCAATCTAAGCCCATACGTCATGAGAGAATCCGGAGATTCCGGTAACCTTAATATCTATTACCCTTCTGGATTTTTTGATCCGTGTATCAACTGTCTTAGCATTGTTGCTGGACCTTTGCAGGTGCCTATCCGAAAAGAGAATTGGAGGTTTGGGGTGGATGCCGCATTTGCTTATCAGGCAAGCGACTGGATTAAGCTTGAGCTTCGCGCCAATTTGCTTGAATTGAGGCGACAAAATATCTCAGATGCCAGAACCGGAGACTTTGACTCTTCCTCGACTGATCCAATTTTTGATAAGATCGAAGCCTATATGGGTTCCTACACAGATTTTGGCTCAGCAGTCAGTAGGGAAGGAATTCGTTTGGGTTTAGTTTTCAGCCCATTTTAATTTCATAAATCCTTCATAAAGAAATCCTACCTTTGTGCAATTAGTAAACAAAGGATGAGGCTACACAACAATACCATCAAAGGAGTACATTCTGCTCTTGAGGCGATTTTCGAAGAGGGACAATATGCGGATAAGGTCATTGCCAGAACGCTTAAATCTAATCCAAAATGGGGAGCTAAGGATAGAGCCTTCATAGCGGAAACTACTTATGATATGGTCCGCTGGTGGCGACTGATCAATTATCTCAGCAAGTCTAAAGACTACTGGGATCTCTTCGGGACTTACTGGCTGATGAAGGGAAACGAGCTTCCTCCTTGGGAAGAGTTTAAAGGCCTAAATCCAGAGAGACTTAAGGGGAAATATGAATCTCTAGAAGATCCTGCCACCATAGAGTCTTTTCCTGATTGGTTATATCAGCTGGGAGAAAAAGAACTGGGAGACAAATGGATGGATGAAGTTCACAGTCTTAACCAGGAAGCTGAAGTGGTTTTGAGAGTAAATACCATTAAGGCAAATCGCGAAAAACTTAAGAACCGATTAAAAGAAGACGGAATTTTAACCCATACCATTAAAGGCTATCCGGATGCCCTTATTCTGGAAGAAAGACAGAATGTTTTCCAAAATCCTGCTTTCAAGGAGGGACTTTTTGAGGTACAGGATGGCTCTTCCCAATTGGTAGCTGAGGCTATGGCGGTAGAGCCAGGCATGCGTGTAATAGATGCCTGCGCTGGTGCCGGTGGTAAAGCTTTGCACATCGCTGCAAAAATGGAGAATAAGGGAAAGATAATCGCCATGGATCTGGAAGAATGGAAACTTCAACAAACCAAACTGAGAGCCAGAAGATCTGGAGTTTCTATTATTGAACGAAAGCTCATCGAGGGTTCTAAAACGATCAAACGTCTAAAGGAGTCAGCTGATCGACTACTTCTGGATGTTCCATGTTCTGGCTTGGGTGTCTTACGCCGAAACCCGGATACCAAATGGAAACTCTCAGAAGAATCCATCAAAAAGGTACAAGAAACTCAGGCTGAAATTCTTCAAACTTACCCAACCATGCTTAAGCCCGGAGGGCAAATGGTATATGCGACATGCAGTGTCCTTCCTTCTGAAAATCAGGAGCAGGTCCAAAAGTTTCTCAGTAGTGAGGCCGGAAAGAATTTTGAGTTAATGGATGAGCAAAGAATTCTCTCTCAGGAGAGTGGTTTTGATGGTTTTTACATCGCACGACTTCTAAAAAAGTAGAGCCTGGAGGTCTGAAACTTAGGGTACAATTATGTACTTTAAAGAAAAATCAGGCCTATGACACTCGAACAAATATTTTCCATCGTCAACTCGGTTGCATTTTTCAGTTGGATATTCCTTTTCGTTTTCTACAAAAAGAAATGGGTTTTCACTGTAATCTTCTCAGGAGTTTTTGTGCTTATGGCACTGACATACATTTGGTTTATAGCCTCAGGTCTGGGAGGTGATTCACAGGGGGGATTTGATAGCCTGGCAAATGTCAAGGCTCTTTTTTCAAAGGATGAAGCAGTACTGGCCGGATGGATTCACTATCTGGTTTTTGACCTCTTCGTGGGAATGTGGATTACTCAAGATGCCAAAAAAAGGGGAATCAACAGATGGGTGATTCTACCTTGCCTCCTTGGCACTTTTATGCTCGGTCCGGCAGGTCTTCTCTTGTACATAATCATAAGAACAGTTCATTTGAAAAGATTCCCACATCACCCTTATGATGAAGAGCTGGTATTTTGAATTAGTAAGGAGAAATAGGCTTCTGGCTTACTCAGGGCTAATTTGTTTTATCATTTGCCTAGGGATGGTGATTCTCTCTTTTCTTGATGGTCGTCAGCTTTATGGGGTCAATATTTGGAACAAGCCCATTAAGTTTTATTTATCCATTGCAGTATTATTTTGGACCACAGGGTGGCTGATGAATGATATTTCGAATCGAAAAGCGGTTCGACTTATTAGCATTGGAACAGTAATTTGTCTGGCTGGAGAACTTGTAATCATTACTTTTCAAGCTTTCCAGGGCAAGGCTTCTCATTTCAATGTGTCCTCCCCTACCGATGGTATTCTTTTCGGAATTATGGGCATACTTATTTTTGTCAATTCCTTGTTCTATGTTTATCTGCTAATCCTTTTCGCAAGAGAAAAAGGTTTGGCAAAGGGTTATAAGGTTGGAGTGATGTTGGGACTGATCATTTTTCTCATAGGGGGGTATGAGGGTTACATTATGGCGGCAAGGTTGAGTCATACCGTGGGAGCGGCTGACGGTCAGGAAGGTATTTTCTTTTTAAGCTGGGCCAAAGCTTACGGAGACCTAAGAATATTTCACTTTTTTGCCTTGCATGGGCTACAGGTTTTATCTCTTGCCGGCTGGTACATTTTTCGCCATAACCCTAAAGGAATATGGGCCTTTGGGGTATTATATATTATTCTTTCTTCTGGCACTTTTTGGTATGCTCTTCAGGGAAAAAGCTTTCTCGGTTTTCTATAGTTAAAATTATTTTTCAAAGGCTTTTTACCACTCGGGATTTTGTGTGTATCTTTGGCGGGCAAATAGGGTTACCTATAACCGATATTTGCTATGAACAGAAATTCAGACAAGTTCCTCTACGAAGCTCTCACCTACGATGACGTGCTTCTAGTTCCAGGATACTCAGAAGTTCTCCCCCGAGACACTGATACCTCCACACAATTAACCAAAAACATCCGACTGAATATTCCTCTGGTCTCTGCGGCCATGGATACAGTTACCGAAGCAGAGCTTGCTATTGCTATCGCCTTGGAGGGTGGATTGGGATTTATTCATAAAAACATGAGCATCGAGCAGCAGGCTGCTCAAGTCAGAAAAGTGAAAAGATCTCAAGCAGGGATGATCTTGGACCCAATCACTTTGCACGTCAGTGCCAAAGTTAAAGACGCCGAATCTATCATGAAGGAATATCACATAGGAGGGATTCCTGTGGTGGATGAAAAACGTGTTTTAAAAGGAATCATTACCAATAGAGACCTAAGATTCATCAAGGATCAAAATCGGCCAATAAAAGAGATTATGACGACTGAAAATGTCATTACGGCAAAGTCAGGGGTGTCCTTGGAAGAAGCCGAGGAGATTCTTCAGGAATATAAAATCGAAAAGCTTCCCATTGTGGATGAGGATAATAAGCTTTCAGGTCTGATTACTTATAAGGACATTCTGAAGCGAAAGGATAAACCACATGCCTGTAAAGATGAGTACGGAAGACTTCGGGTAGGTGCCGCGGTAGGCGTAACGGCCGATATTGTGGACCGAGTGGAAGCCTTGGTAAAAGCAGGAGTGGATGTAGTTTCTATAGATACTGCTCACGGCCATTCTAAAGGTGTAATTGAAACCTGTAGAAAAATCAAAGATGCATTTCCAGAGCTGGAGGTGATCGTGGGAAATATTGCCACGGCAGAAGCAGCTATCGCATTGGCGGATGCTGGAGCAGATGCTGTGAAAGTTGGTGTTGGACCAGGATCTATTTGTACCACCAGGATTATTGCAGGTGTGGGAGTTCCACAGTTATCAGCAGTATTCGAATGCTCTGAAGCACTTAAGGATAGGAATGTACCGGTCATTGCAGACGGTGGTATCAGATATTCAGGAGATTTGGTTAAAGCCATAGCGGCAGGAGGAAATTCCATCATGATTGGATCCTTACTTGCTGGAACTGAAGAAGCTCCCGGTGAAATGATCATTTTCCAGGGAAGAAAATTCAAGTCTTACCGCGGAATGGGTTCTTTGGAGGCCATGGAATCCGGATCAAAAGATAGATACTTCCAGGATGCTGAAGATAATATCAAAAAGCTAGTTCCAGAGGGAATCGTTGGGCGAGTGCCTTATAAAGGTCTTGTGGCTGAGGTTCTTTATCAATTAGTAGGAGGTCTTCAGGCTGGGATGGGATATTGTGGTACAGCCACCATCGAAGATCTGAAGAAGAATGGCAAATTTGTGAAAATCACCGCGGCGGGCGTGAAGGAATCACATCCTCATGATGTAAGCGTAACCCGTGAAGCTCCAAACTATAGCTTAAAATCATAAAATGGAAGGCTGGTTTTTCAACCAGCCTTTTTTTATTTGTTTAAAATTTCCCTCATTTCTGAGTCTTGTAAACTGCAATTGAACCATTGCTCATCAATGGTGGCGTTGTAGTATTTTTTGTAAAAGTTTATAGCCGGCTCATTCCAATCCAAAACCTGCCACATCATTCCTGAGCAACCTTCTTCAAGCCCTTTCTGGATGATGGAATCGAAGAGCATCTTTCCAGCACCCTGCCCTCTTTCTTCTTCAGTCACAATTAAATCCTCCAGGTAAATTCGCTTGCCTTTCCAGGTAGAATAACGGTAATAATAAATAGCCGTACCGATTATTTCTCCTGTTGACTCTTTCTCACAGACAAAAAAACCAAAGACAGGATTTTTACCAAAGCCTTGTTCTTCCATCAGCTCTACAGTATTATCGACTTCATCCGGGGCTTTTTCATAAATGGCGAGTTCTTTAATTAACTCTAAAACCCTGGGTAGATCTTCTTTTACTCCTTCTCTTAACCTGAACATGTTTACAATCTGAGATTAAATTAGATTTTGAAAAACTGAAGGACTAAATTTAATCAAAAGCCCCATATATGTTTTTAGCGATTGATGTTGGCAACTCGAATATAGTTTTCGCCATCCATAATGAAGAAAATCAAACCTGGACCAATCATTTCAGATTGGATACTGAACCCGAAAGCCTCAGGGCCCAGCTTGCCAAAAAAGTACCGCTTTATTTTCTGGAGCATGGCTTAGGCCCTCAGGACATTGAGAAAATAGGAATTAGCTCGGTAGTTCCACATATCAATCCCATTCTTTTGGATTACTGCCAAAGCTTCCTGGGTACCAAAGCTTATCTAATTAGTAGTAAAAGCTACTCAAAGCTTCCGGTGAAAACCATCAGGCCGGATGAGATCGGGACAGATTTAATGTGTAATGTCCTGGCAGCCTGGGATAGGTTCCAACAGGCCAGCATCGTAGTGGATTTTGGAACAGCCCTGACCTTTACCGTCATAGATGATTCCGGTCAGGTTTTAGGAGTGAGTATCGTCCCTGGATTGAAGACTGCTATTCGCTCATTGTCTTCGGGTACCGCTAAACTCCCTCAGGTCGAACTCAAACTTCCTAAGTCAGTCATTGGCAAAAACACCGTTCACGCGATTCAGGCAGGTATTCTTTACGGTTATTCAGGCTTGGTCAAAGAAATGATTCAGAAGATCAAATCAGAAACCGGGCTATCTTTTAAGGTCATTGCCACAGGCGGTCTATCTGAAATTCTGACCAATCTCCAAGAGGTATTTGATGAGTCTGATAAAAATTTGACACTAAGAGGTCTTCGCCTTATGACTTTGGCAAACACCTAATCCAGCACCTTCGAATTCAGAAAAAGGTTAGGGTCAGGACAGTTCTTTGAGAAGTGTTCTTTTTCCCTTTCAGAGCAAACTCCGGGATAATCCCCTGAATTCTTTTCCATATCCCGCATTAATTGGAAATGAAGATGAGGTGGCCAATCCCCATTTTCAGGATATGGCCCCACGTGGCAAAGCAATTCTCCTGAAATAACCCTTTGACCTACCTCCAGAAATTTCAAATCCTCTCTTGACAGATGACCATAAAGGGAGAAAAGTGTCTTACCTTCCCAATCGTGCTTTAGAATAATCGTAGGTCCATAATCCGCAAAGCCTTTATTATCCTGAACACCCACAACTTCTCCATCCAAGGGTACAAAAACTTCTGCACCAGCCTCCACCCAAATATCAACCCCCAAATGGATGTTTCGAAAATCTTCCTGTTTGGTGGCAAACATGTCCGACCTTTGGTAAATGGCTCTTTTCTCTAGATAGCCACCAAGGCCAAATTTCTTATTTTCCGACTTCAACTGCCCAAATACAAATCGATTAAAAGCTTCAGTACTACTCAAATCAACCTTTTTCAATTCTTCATTTGCAGGAGAAAAATCCATTTTAAGGCTGTTCTCATGGGTCAAATCTTCCCCCATAATCGGGAAGATCAATGGTTCATTCCAATTCATCTTCAAATGTTAAAAAAATGATTCTTTATCCTAAACTCTTCATGTAAAAACTCTGGTTTAGAACCTTTCTTTTGTCGCAGATTAATTTTTACATTTCACTATGGAAAAACAGGAATTCCCCAGTTTCAATGACATTCGATTTGCAGCAGTAAGAATAAAGTCATTCATCCATAATACTCCTATCCTCACCAGCTCTGCCATAAATGAATTAGCGGGTTGTGAGCTGTTTTTCAAGTGTGAAAACTTCCAAAAAGTAGGAGCTTTCAAAGCCCGGGGTGCTGCCAACTCTGTGATGAAGCTATCCGATGAGCAAAAAAAGAAGGGAGTAGCTACCCACTCCAGTGGAAATCACGCCGCCGCATTGGCAAGGGCCGCTTCAGTTGCTGGAATCCCATCTTATATAGTAATGCCATCCAATGCACCAGAAATCAAGAAAAAAGCGGTCAAAGGATATGGTGGTAAAATAATAGAATGTAAACCCACGCTAAAAGCGCGAGAAACCAATTTGGAAAAGGTGGTAAATGAAACTGGAGCTACTTTTATCCCTCCATACGATTATATGGATGTGATAGAGGGTCAGGCTACTTGTGCCCTGGAATTCTTAGAAGCACAAGACAATCTGGAAGTTTTAATGGCCCCAGTCGGGGGAGGAGGTTTGCTCGGAGGGACTGCGCTTTTGTCTCATTATTGGGATCCTGAAATTGAAGTATATGGAGCAGAGCCAAAAGGGGCCGATGATGCTTACCAGTCTTTTAAAGCAGGTAGGCTAATCCCACAAACTAACCCTAATACGATCGCAGATGGGCTTTTAACCTCTTTAGGTGAGCTTAATTTTGAAATCATTCAGAAGTATGTCAAAGACATTCTACTTGCGAGCGATGATGAAATAGTTTCGGCTATGAGACTGATTTATGAGCGCATGAAGATCATCATAGAACCATCCTGTGCTGTGCCTCTGGCGGCTTTACTTGCCAACAAATCTAAGTTTCAAGGAAAAAAAGTAGGGATTATCCTCTCCGGAGGTAATGTAGATTTAGAAAAACTTCCCTTCTAAAGCCTACAATCCTGTCACCTCATTAATCCAATCGTAAGCTAAGGAAACACGGGTGTAAATATCTATTTCCCCATAGCTATTACCAACGTGTCCGATAAAAGGCTCTTCGGCCGAACCGGATAATATTCCGGCCACCAGCCATTCTCCATTCACTCGAACGAATAGCGGTCCACCACTATCACCTTGAACTGCTCCTGCCTCAAATTCGGTTACAGTTGGGCTACTGGTTCCAGTTCCCAAAAGAGGCTCATCAGGTGAAATATAATCATCACCCAGTGTGTTGATTTGTCCACTTGGGGAATCAAAATCCACGGCCAACAAACCACCAGTGAACGTTCCTGCTGAAGATGAAGATGTAATTCCACCTACCACCCTATCCAGAATACTGGAAGTAGCATGTTTCAAGGAATAAAAATCTGGATCTTGACCTGGTTCTTGAGAATAATCTCCAAAACCACATGCCCAAACCAAGGTATTCAAAGGTTCTGATTCAGTGGTGAGCATTTTTGCAGGGGTAATACCATTTAATGGCTCCTTCAGTCTCACAAGGCAGAAATCATTGGCTTTACCAAATATATCGTCATCCTCCAACCATGTTGGAAAGTAGATTACTTCTTCCACCTCGAGATAATTATCTTCATTATTGGGGTCATCACCATAGACCGCCCGAATTCCAGATTCTGGGGCAGGTGAAGATTGGTCATCAGAAACGAAGAAATTATGTCCGGCACTCAAAATCCAATCCGGACTAATGAGGACTCCCGAAGCAACGAAATCATATTCATCGGACCCATTGATACTGTAAACAAAGGAAACAACAGGTGAAAAATCAGGGTACTCGCTTGTATTATAGGGAGCATCATTCCTAGCCACTCTCTCATAATCGCTTAAGTCGAGATCTCCACGAATTCCGAAGGTGATATCACCATCTGGTCCGGGACCTGGAGGAAAAGGATTTTCTTCCTCACCACAGCTTGCCACAAGACCTAATACTGTAACCCAGATAAAAGAATTTCTTAGAATTTTCACATCCCTTTTTTTATCCAACCTTCCTAACAAAAACTTAGCCCAAAATTCCAAGTTTAGCCAAAATCTATTCAAATTGACGAGGACGTGCCTTATTGTATTCTTTTATTTTCCTTAAAAAGTATTTGCTCGGTCCATCTTCTGGTTCGAAATCTAGGCATTTTTCAAAAAGCTCCTTGGCAGGAACTACATTTACCTGTCGGTAAAAGCTCCAAGCTTTTTCATAAAGACCCAGAAATTCTTCCTGATTTTTTGACTCAGAAAAAATCACTTCATAAAGTTTGGTAAGTGCTTTTCTCCCTCTAAGGTTTACCTCATCAATTTTTCGGAATTTGAATTCATCCGGATTATTCAACATTATTTTACAGTCATCACTAATCAGGATCCTGACATTATAGGTTTTCGTCAACTCTTCTATCCGGCTTGCAGTATTTACGGCATCCGAAATCACCGTGCCATCCATTCTTTGGTCGCTACCCACAGTGCCTAAAATCAGATTTCCGAAATGAACCCCTATCCCCAGGCCTATATTCAATCCGGAGGATTTGTTGGCTTCATCTATTTGCTTCTGAAGCTCTATGGCAGCCTTTAAGGCATCATCTGGTGATTCTTCAAACAAAGCCATTACAGCGTCTCCAATGTACTTATCGATAAACCCGCCATTTTTAGAAATAATGGGATCAGTCCGTTTCAATAATCTATTGATGAATTCAAAAGTCTCCTTACTTGAAAGACCTTCAGAAAGAGAAGTGAAGTCTCTCACATCGGCAAAGAGTACGGTCATGTCCCTGGAAATGGAATCTCCTAGTTTTACATCAATAATATCCTCTTTACCGAGAAGTTTAAGGAATGCTTGAGGCACAAACCTCCTAAATGATTCATTAGTAAGCTTAAGCCTATTCGAAAGTTTCGCCTCATTTATAAATGCCTTATTGAATCGAATAGCGAGTAAAACAGATTGACTCAGGATCAAGAAAAAGAATCCATAAGGAAGGAGGTAATTTGAGCTTCCACTTCCTGCATCTCTGAAAGCCCAGATAAAATCGTAAGTCGCTGCTGTGTAGAAAAAAACAAGACCCGAAAGAAAAATAAAAGCTCCTTCTCTCTTTTTGACTACAGCTTTGATGACCAAATAAATGCAAAAGAGTAGAAAGGGAGGAGCCAAAATCAATGTGAAATAATTAAAGAAAACTGAACCGGTCCTCGTGTCTAAAACCAGAATCCCCAAGATGAAAACAACAGTTACGATTATGGGACTCTTAAAAACCCAAGATTTCTTATTCTCTAGGAATAATTTGAAAACAAAAAGTGTTTGAAACATAAAGGCAAGTCCCAAGCAGAGAAAAACAAGCCTCAAAATGAAACTATGGCTTAAACTGGGCCAAATATCTAGGAGTATAGCATCTGGACCTGCGAGTTCACGTACAGCTAAGAAAATACAAGCTGCACCGAAGAATAAACTTTCTTTAAATCTCTTTTGAATAAAAACCAGAAACAAATGGTAAATACCCATTATCAATAGAGCCCCTACTAACAAAAAGGAATACATTCGGTCTGTCCTATCCATCCGAAGAATGGACATTTCATCTCCCAAGAAAATAGGCGACCATATCCCAGATTGGAAATAATGGAAATTAGACACCTCAATCAATAAAATGATTTCTGCTGCTTCAGCAGTGAAGTACAGGACTTGACCTCCTACTTCTGGAACCACCTCATCTCTAGTACGCCCTATTTCACCCAACCCTCCCATCAAAGTCCCGTCAAGAATTATACGGTGAGCGCTATGGATGGTAGGGATTTTCAATCCGTAGATTTGACCATTTCTAAGACCTGAAATCCTCAACCTGTAGGTACCAAATCCTTCAGTATAATTAGGCCCGAAATCGGAGACTTCATGCCAGTCTCCTGGTACATTCAGAATTTGTCCTTCGTCTTGAGGAGAGATTTCTGTGGCAAACTTCTGAAAAAAAAATTCCCATTCTCCTGAAAGAGGAAACGCAGATAATTTACCTGATTCAGAAGGTTCGGCTTTCAACACTCCAGACCTTGCAGAAAAATTGGACCGGCCAAAAACGGTAAAATGAGCAAGAAGACTCAGGAATATCAATAAGAAACCAGAAAAAAGCTGGTTACGCTTCATTAATTATTTTTTGCAATGCTAATATAAATTTCAGGTAGTAAAGCTCCTCTTTTAAGAAATGAAATGTTTCCTTCAGCTGAGTAATCCTTTGGTCTGACTGCATTTGGCACCCAATTCTCAGACATTATACCCATAGCTTGATAGGTCATGGTCAGTAACTCGCTACAAAAAATCTGCGCAGTACCTGTAAACTTTCCACTATGTCTTCCCTCGTAGTTTTCCTTCCACATCTTAAGATCGGTCGGAAAAACGGCACTGGAAACAGAAGGCATGAATTGCCACATTTTTTTATAAGACTCAGCATCCATCGGGGTATTATTTGGCCGGGTGGCAAAAATACTGTCGTAGTAATTATTCATATTTGTCTGAAGCCTTTCTTGGAAGGGTACTAACATCGGTCCCGTTTTATTTTTACCAGTAATCAAATCAGGAAGGTTAGTTAAGCTGTTTGATTCCCAAAAAAGAACATCTGGCCATAGACCTTTTTTCCCTATATCCTCAGCAAGAATAATCATACCTGAGTGAGTCCATTTACTCCCTTCAAGAAATTGAATCATTTTGCTCATAGGAAAATCCCCATGCATCAAAACCACATCACCGGTTTTAAGATCATTTTTGATTTCATCATATTTTACACTCCAGTCCATTTGAAAAATTATGTTAAGTTAGAACAGATTTAATTCGAAATAATATACTCATTAATATCCTAAATGGAACGGTATGAAAAAGATTGGTTTCACTGAACTAGAGCAGATAATCCTAGGCACGGCATTTTTGGGAAGTGGAGGTGGTGGAATGACCAAAACCGGTTATGATTTTCTTAGCAAGCTGAAAAGTGAAAAACCTGACCTCTCCATTTCCTTGGTAACCAAGGACGACAACCTAGACCAGAACTCATTGGGCATGGTCATTTGCGACATTGGAGCTGTCTCAGCAATCGAGAGTAGACAAGATATCGCAATTTCTGCAGCTTTCGAAAGTCTTGCTACCTATCAAAAGAATTATACACAAGTTGAAACCCTTGCTGTATTACCAGTGGAGTTAGGGCCAGAAAGTACAATGGTTCCATTTGTACTTGCCGCAGCAAATCCAAAAGTGGTGGTTTTAGATGGTGATGGGGCCAGACGGGCCGTACCTCAGATAGAGCTCACAACCTGGGCAAATGGAGACTTGTCTGTCTCTCCGGCAGTGATTACCAATGACCAGAATAAATCGGTCACCTTGATTTGTGATTCATCAGCAAAGCTCGATGAAATGCTTAGACCAATAATAAGCATACCAGATTTTGGTAATTCCGCCAGCCTCGCGATGTTTTCCAACCCCATCTCCAAACTTATACAAACCATGATACCTGGAACTATAAGTCTGAGCATAGCGATGGGTAAGGTTATTCAGAGTTTACAAAAACTATCTATTCCTGATCAAGGATCTCTTGCAGAAGTAAATAAACTAAAAGCCCAGCTGATCGGAAAAGGTAAGGTATTAAATACATTGGATAATGTAGGAGGGGGCTTTGACCATGGAAAAATAGTAATTGCAGATAGTGAAAAAGCCGGATTATTCTATACCATACTGAATCAAAATGAAAACCTCATTGTTTTTTCTACCCAAGATACTTCTCCGCTAGCCATTGCTCCTGATCTCATATGTGTGATTACCCGAGAATTTAGAGTGATCACTAATGGTGAAATATCGAGCGCGGATGAACTATTTATCATTCGAGTTCAAGCTCCTGAAGTCATGAAATCCGAAAGAATAATTAAAGGCTTTCAGAGCATCATCAATAAAATGGGTTATGCCGGTTCTATGGATGTAAAAGCTACTGACCTCATTGGACTTGGAGATTTGCTTCACGATTTATTAAAAAAAATAAAGTCAAATGTTTACTAAAAAAGAAGGCCCAAATTTAATTTTTCGAGCCTTCTTTCTAAAAACTTAATTCTTACTTTCTTCCACCGCATGATGCGCAGCCCTCGCTGCAAAAGCCATATAGGTCAGTGATGGATTTTGAGTAGAGGTAGAGGTCATACATGCCCCATCCGTCACATATACATTTGGAACTGCGTGAAGCTGATGATGCTTATTCAAAAGTGAGGTTTTTGGGTCTTTGCCCATGCGCACGCCTCCCATTTCATGAATGTCTAAACCGGGAGCTTGTTTACTATCACTGGACCGAATATTAGTGAATCCAGCCTTTTCAAACATATCTGACATCTGTTCGATATAATCCCTGGTCATTTTCTCATCATTCTCATCATAATCCACAGAAACTCGCAGCTGTGGGATTCCAAAATCATCGGTCAACTCGGGGTCCAATTTCACATAGTTTGTCTCTTTTGGGATAGTCTCTCCCATCATATGAGAACCTATTCTCCATGGACCATACTGATCTGGATTGAGAAGATTGTTTTTAAGCTCCATTCCTATGGCATCAGTGTCCGGACTTGAACCTCTATTCGCTCCAAAACCAGCCGCATACCCTCTGAGGAAATCGGTCTCTTGCTTGTACACATTTCTAAATCTTGGGAAATAACCACTAGTTGGTCTGCCACCCGACGTGGTGTACTCGGATAGACCTTCGTATTCAGCTGATACTCTTGCCCGATAATTATGGAAAGCAATGTACTTGCCTAGCAATCCGTTATCATTTCCCAAGCCTTCAGGGAAGCGATCAGATTTAGAGTTTAAGAGAATCGCATTAGTGTTCAAAGCGGCTGCATTTAAGAAAATCACTGGAGCATAAAACTCCTCCATTTCCTTAGTTTCTGCATCGATGATTCTGACACCGGTAGCTTTACCTTTTTCCTCATCATAAATCACGGAGTGCACTACTGCCATAGGCCTCAATGTGAGATTACCTGTTTTCAGCGCCCACGGAATTGTAGAAGAATTACTACTGAAATATCCCCCAAATGGACATCCTCTTTGGCAAAGATTCCTGCTTTGGCAAAGTGTACGACCCTGTTCCACAAACTTCTCAGGATTACCATTGATATGAGCCATTCTGGCCGCAATCATGTGGCGGTCATTGCCATAGTTCTTTTTCAGGCTTTCCTGGAAATGTTTTTCGACTATGTTCAGTTTGAAAGCTGGAAGAAATTCACCATCTGGCAGATTAGGTAATCCGTCTTTGTTGCCGGCTACCCCGGCAAATTTCTCCACATGACTATACCAGGGAGCGATCTCGTCGTAAGTGATAGGCCATTCCACTGCAAAGCCATCTCTGGCTGGCCCCTCAAAATCATACTTGGACCAGCGCTGAACGTGTCTCGCCCAAAGCAATGACTTACCACCCACCTGATAGCCACGAATCCAATCAAAAGGTTTTTCCTGAACATAGGGATGCTCTTTATCTTTTACGAAAAAATGCATGGCATCTTCCCGAAACGCATAGCATTTACTGATGACCGGATTTTCTTTTTTTATGTCTTCTGTGAGCTGGTTTCTATGCTCAAACTGGTAAGGAAGCATATTTGTGGTAGGGTAGTCCTTGTTATGTTCCACATTTCTTCCCCGCTCGATCATCAGGGTTTTCACCCCCAGATCACAAAGTTCTTTGGCCGCCCAGGCCCCGGAAATACCTGATCCTACCACGATCGCTTCGTAAGTTCGATCTTGCTTATTCTTTAGGTTTAGATTAGCCATTAATCCTTGGTTTATTGATATCTGAAATCAAAACAGCTCCATTGTATTCACCTGGAATCAAGGAATAAGGAATGACTTCGGTTTGTATATACTCGGAGGCCATGTAACCTTGGATGGTAAATCGTTTGGCCATTTGAAGGAAGTATTTGATGTTGGCGGATTCTTCAGTCTCCGCTGCCAGTCCTTCCTTAATGATTTCTTCTCTTCCGTTGTCGCTTAAACTTGAGAAGCCGCTTCCAGCTTTGGTTTTTACAAATTCCGGAAAAGCTCTTAGCCCCGCCATAAATCTGTTTTGATCTTCAGACTTCACACAGTCATTCACCATCACCAAAATGAAATCCGGCACCTCGATATCAAGTGCGCCTTTTATCTCCCCTGCGGGAATGATGGTGTTTGAAATGGCACCAAGCAGATCTTTTTCGGAGGCTTTTATCTGTAGTTTCTCGTAAGCGGCAATAATATCATCAGAGCTGAAGTCACAGGAAGGGATCAAAGCTATGCCTCCGGTGACCATCGCGAGATGTTTAAGGGCAATTCTTCTATTCATAGATAATTATTTTGGGTAATTAGGCATATAAACTAAGTAAATCCCAGCCGAAAAACCACCCAAAACTGACTATTGGCTCAAAATTTCTTTACGCCAATTGTTATGAATAGCCTTTAGCTCGGAAAGTACCTCAGGATGCATACTTGCCAGATTTTGACTTTCTGTGCTGTCCTGCTTCAAATTCACTAAATAAAGAGAATCTGATTCCAAAAACTCCAATTCATTCCTAGGATCAAATGGATTCCCCAGAAGCTTCCAATCACCTTTTCTAACGGCCCAGGAATTTGTTTTGACTTCAGGATTTCCAGTAGCCCAAAACATGGTTTCATGTGGTGAATCTGCATTGGAATAGATCACGTCCCTCAGGCTAAACCCATCCAAAATTTCACCATCTGGAAGGTCCACCCCTGCCAGATCAGCAAGCGTGGGAAGCCAATCCACTGCCCCGGCCCATTGGTTTCTTACCTCACCTTTTGGAATATCACCATCAGTCCAGGATATAATCGCCGGAACCCGGATTCCACCCTCCAGCATGCTAAACTTGGCTCCATTAAATGGGCCTGGATTTCCTCCGCCAAAATAAGCCCGAGATTCCACACTGTGACCGTGGTCAGACTGGAAAACAATGATCGTATTATCAATCTGCCCCGTGGCTTGCAGATGATCCAAAACATTACCCACCAGCTCATCCATGGTAGAAATAAAAGCAGCATACTCTTTCCTTGGGCTAGGCAAATTGGCATAATTTTTTAGCCAGCTTTCACGCCCCTGATAAGGATAATGGGGCATATTAATCGCCCAATACACAAAAAAAGGATCGCCTTTGGGCTGGGTAAAATTCACTAATTCCTCCACCATCAAGTCCCCAAAAAACTCCCCTTCCCGGTAGACTTCAGTTTCGTTTTGGTAGAGATCATGAAGATTTGGACCATTCCAAAAAAAGAAGTGAGAATAGTTATCTATGCACCCTCTTTGATGTCCGAAGAAATAATCAAACCCCTGTCCATTCGGAAGTTTTTCAGGGGTATGTCCCAAATGCCATTTCCCGATCAAGGCCGTTCTATAGCCAGCCGGCTTAAATACTTCGGCCATGGTCACTTGCTCCGTAGGCATGCCGGTTTTACCTTCTGGGTCGTTGTTTGGAGTATCCACATTTCCAAAAAGCCCTGCATTGTAATTATACTTCCCTGTAAGAAGTCCTGCTCTTGAAGGCGAACAGACAGGAGCGACGGAATAAAACTGCGTAAACCGAACGCCGGCCGCGGCAAGCCTGTCCAGATTTGGAGTTTCAATGTCGGTGCTTCCGTAACTATTTAGATCCAGCGTACCTTGATCATCGGTTAGAATCACCAGGATATTTGGCTTGGAAGGATTCGGAACTTCAGCCTCCCGCTTAGCACATGAAACTAGAATGAGCAGAAACGCTGAGGCCAATATCAGTTTACTTTTCATTTCCTTCTTCAAGGGTAAAAAAGTCAGGATTCTCCGCGGATTCTTCATTGTGTGCTTGGATTAGGATTTGTAATTGTCTGACAATTTCTGGTTGCTCAGCGGCTAAATTATACTGCTCAGAAGGATCTGTTTCTACATCAAAAAGCAACGGTAAAGGATCATCGAAATAGGTTTTTCCGGTTTGGGAATTTGTACGAATATGCAGTTTCCATCTTCCATGCCTCACGGCAAAAACAGTATTGTCAAATCCATAATAAAAGAAGGTCCGCTCCTCTTGCTCTTTTAAAAGTGAAAACTCAGAAAGGTCTATTCCATCTATGATTCTATCATTTGGGAGTTCCTTGTCAAGTATCCCGGCAACTGTTGGGAAAATGTCTTTGGTCGAGGCAATTTCCATGTAAACATCGCCTCCATCTATTTCCCCAGGCCACCAAAAAAATGCAGGTTCCCTTTGACCCCCTTCCCAGGTGGAACCTTTTCCATCTCTAAAAAGACCGGCAGATCCTCCCAATTCATCCTTGATTATCCAAGGCCCGTTGTCCGAGGTGAACCAAACCATTGTATTTTCCGCCAATCCATTTTCTCTTAGGTAATCCAAAATTTGTCCGACGGACCAATCAATCTCCTCAATTACATCACCATAAAGTCCACGTCTGGATTTACCCTGAAACCTTTCCCCGGGATAAAGCGGCACATGCGGCATGGCATAGGGAAGATAAATGAAGAAAGGATTGTCCTCATTCTTTTTGATGAAATCTATGGCCTTTTCGGTGTAAAGCTGGGTGAGTTTGGTCTGATCAGGATTCAGCTCCAGCGTATCATTCCCTGATAGCAATGGAATATCCGGCCACTTTGGAGGAATCATATCATTGCTATAAGGCAGACCGATGTACTCATCAAAGCCGTTTTGCAGAGGCAGATATTCTCTTTTGGTCGTTCCCAAATGCCACTTCCCATACATGGCCGTATTGTAGTCCTCATCCTTCAGAAATTCTGCAAGAGTATACTCCATGGGATGGATTCCTCTGGGAGAATCCGGGTTTAAAACCCATCCGAATCCGGAGCGTTCTGGATATCTACCAGTCAAAAGGCCATATCGACTGGCGGTACAGGCAGGCGATGTGGAATAGAAATTGGTGAAGCGAATTCCCTCCATCGCCATTTGATCGAGGTTTGGTGTCTGGATGGTGGGATGGCCATTCACTCCCACATCACCATAACCCATGTCATCAGCGAAGAGGATGATGATGTTGGGTTTTTGCTGGGCAAAGCTAAGTTCGCTCAGGGCCATAAGGCCAATCAAAAAAAGTACTTTTCTCATAGTTTAGGGCGTAATGATTCCAACCTCTGCAAAGGTCGCTGCTTGGTTATCCACAGTTTGGATGGCCGTGAGCCTGATAAACCTGGCTTTTTCCACATCAAACCTTATCTCTTGCTGCACAGGATTATTTTGGATATTTGAAAACTCACCTTCGGATACTTTCTTCCAAAGCTTCCCATCTCGACTCACCTGAAATTCATACTTGCTGATAAATCCACTGGGATATCGGGCTTGCATGGGATAATAGGTAAACCCTGAAATATCCAACTCCTCTCCCAGATTAATCTCAATTGAATTATTTTCACTTGTCCAGTAGGTCTGAGGGTTCTCGTCTATGATTTTTTCATCCGCACTTTCCCATAAAGCCTTACTCTTTCCCAAAGTCACTACAGACTTCTGGCTGGTTTCTCCACTTCCAGGGTCCTTCGAAAAAGTCGTCAAACTCACCGCTTCATCAATCTGAAAAGGCTGAGAATAAGGAATTTCGTCTCCATCAGCACCAAGGGAATAGTAAAGCTCCAGATCTTCATCAGGAGAGGTAAGCGTAACTATTCCGCTCTTTTCCCTTGATATTTTTGGAGGGATCAAAAGCGCAGGAGCATCGTAAATTCCTATTTCTGAGATAACCGGAATAGCTTTGGCATCTAAGAATCGAAGCCGAATCCGCTCTGCTCTTTGCTCGGGAAATCTCAGAATTCTCTTGTAGCCCACAGTAGTCCCATCTGCGATTGGCTCCCAGCCATTATCCAATTCTTTTTCTAGTACAAATGACTTAACTCTTTGCCCCAGCGGAGTGTATTCCTGAATTAAAAGTCGATTAAAGGTAGTTTCCTTTCCAAAATCAAAAGTCAATTCCCAGTCTGATGAATTATCAGGAACTGTCCAGTAGGATTCATAATCCTGGTCAATCAAATTATCTGTTTCATAGGATTTTCCCCTTTCACTTGAGGCCTTGATCTCAGATGCACCAAGCAAATTATACGCGAAGTCCTCTTCTATTTTTGTGGCTAAAGCCAAAACTGCCTCCTCATCTTGCTCATGAATCAAACCTCTGGTATCCACGGGAAAATTGATCAAAAGCGAAGTATTTCGACCGATACTTTCATAATAAATACCCACCAACTGATCGAGGGTTTTCACCTTATGATCTTCATAAGTATGATAGTACCAGCCTGGTCTCGTGGAGACGTTTGTTTCAGCTGGAACCCAATGCGAGCCATTCTCCTGTCCATCCGACCATTCCTGAGCATACTCCGGCATCCCAGCATAAACCGAATCTCGAAATAAATTCGACCAGGTGGTTTCATAAGCAAAGCCACTTTCATTTCCCACCCAACGAACATCCGGACCGGCATCACTGAATAAAACTGCATTGGGTTGGAGTTCCCGAACCAAAGCATGCGTATTCGGCCAATCGTAATAGGTCAGCTTATCCACTCTTAGGGTTTCATTGGCACCGCCATACCAACCATCTCCGCCATTCGCTCCATCAAACCAAACCTCAAAAATCTCCCCGTAGTTACTGAGTAGCTCAGTCAGCTGATTTCGCATGTAAGTAATGTACTCAGGCTTGCCATAGTCAGGATGGTTTCTATCCCATGGGGAATAATAGATTCCGGGCTTCAGCCCAAATTCTCTACAGGCATCAACAAATTCTTGAATCAAATCGCCCTCTCCATTTCTCCAGGGGCTATTTTTTACTGAGTGCTCAGTGTAGGCCGATGGCCAAAGTACAAAACCATCATGATGCTTTGCCGTCAAAATCAAGCCTTTCATTCCCGCTTCTGAGGCCACTTTCGCCCATTGTCTGGCATCCAATTCCGTAGGATTAAACTGCTCAGGGGATTCATCTCCAAACCCCCATTCCCGATCCGAGAATGTATTCATATTGAAATGAATGAATCCATAATACTCTAGCTCTTGCCAAAGAATCTGTCTTTCATCCGGGATGGGCAACACCGGCTCAGGGGGAGCAACTTTCGGCTGGCAAGCCCAGAAACCCAAAAGGATAACGGAATAAAAATACTTTTTCATGGCTGGTTGGTAGACAGGAATATTACGGATTCTATGTGGAAATAGAAAGGATATTTTGCTGGTCCATCACCTTACCTGACCATTGGTCTTTTCAGGTAAAAGCTCTTCCAAAAAATACATTAAATTTCACCATGCGTAGAATTTTCACCCTTCTGCTCCTTTTCATCAGCCTAGTCTGCTACGGGCAAATTACCATCAAAGTCTTGGATCAGGAAAGTCAGATTCCGATTCAGGATGTCATCTTTGAAAGTGTAGATGGCAAAACAGAATTAAGTGATGAATCAGGTCAAGTGACCTTTAATTCTCTAAAGTCTGAAACCTTTATCGTATCCAAAGAAGGCTACCAGACACTCCGAGTCAGACTTTCACCCGGAGAAAATGTAGTCTTCTTAAAAAAGCTTGCGATCGACCTATCCCAGGTTACCGTTACTGCTTTTGAATCCCAAAGACCTCTGCTGGAGCAATCCGCGGCAATTGCCGTGGTTCGGGAAGCTGACTTTAATCGCTTCAATGAAACCTCCCTTGTCAATTCTTTTAATACAAAGCCGGGGGTACGAATCGAAGAGCGTGCACCAGCCAGTTATAGGGTTTCAATACGCGGCAGTTCGCTCAGAGCTCCTTTTGGGGTGAGAAATGTAAAAGTGTATTGGAATGAGGTTCCATTTACCGCACCGGATGGAACCACTCCTCTGAACCTTCTGGACCTTACCAATATCCGAACCGGAGAAGTCATTAAAGGTCCTTCAGGAAGTGTCTATGGTGCAGGAAATGGTGGAGTCATTAATTTGAGTAGCCCTGCTCAAGTAAGTGGAAATCGAGTTAGCTCCGATTTGCTTTTAGGTGACTTTGGCTTGGTAAAATATCGACTGGGCCTAGCTCAAAAAATTGGTTCAGGAGCTCTGGAAGCTTCATTTGTAAGCCAAAAATCTGATGGCTATCGTGATCATTCTGCCATGGACCGTAAAGTATTTCAGCTATCCGGGAGCTTTAATCCATCTGAAAAACAGGAAATCAGAACCCAGCTTTTGGTATCAGACCTTCAATATGAGATTCCGGGAGGACTAAATGAAGATCAGCTCAATGAAGATCCGACTCAGGCCAGACCTGGCTCTGAAAACCAGAATAGCTCTATCGACCAACAAACGATTTTTGGCTCCCTGGCCCAGTCCTATACGTTCTCAACAAATACTAAAAATACAACAGCTCTTTACCTCATGACAACCGAGTTTGAAAATCCATTTATTCTGGATTATAAAAAGGAATTAAGCTTCGGGTATGGCGGTAGAACGAGCTTTGAATTAAATGGAAATCTTCTCAAAAAACCCATGAGAATTGTCCTCGGGGCAGAAGCTCAGGGAAGTGTTACCGATGCTCAAAATTTTGGAAATGTGAATGGTGTGGCTGACACCATCCGCTTTGCTGATAAGCTCAGAGCAAGCCAGGCATTTCTCTTCCAGCAATTGGAATGGAATTTATCCGAGAAGTTCCTTTTTACACTAGGTCTAAGTGAAAACTTCTCAAGTTTTGAAATAGATAGGCAAGTAGATGCATCAGGAGGAGCTACCGGAATTCAAAAAAGAACTTTCGATCCTATCCTGATTCCAAGAGTAGCTCTGAACTATAGAATCTCTGAATTCACCGCGATGTATGGAAGTATAAGTAGTGGCTTTTCACCTCCAACCATCGACGAAGTCCGAACCAATGAAGGGAGTTTGAATCTTGATTTAGAAGCCGAGCGAGGTCAAAACTACGAGATCGGATTCCGCCATGGGAAAGAAAAACTGAACATTGACTTTACGGCTTACTTTTTCAAGTTGGATGAGACCATCACCACCTTTACCAATGAGCAAGGCGTAGTTCTTTTCCAAAATGCCGGGGCGACGGACCAGAAAGGAATCGAAGCGGCCATAGATTATGACTTTATTCGAAATGGTTCGGCAGCGATTAGAAACCTAAGCCTTGGAACGGCTTACACAGGTCAGTTTTTCACTTTCGTAGATTATCAAAAAAGAGAGAACGATTTTTCAGGAAATGATCTTACGGGAGTTCCTCAAACCACTTTGGTCAGCAGATTCGACCTGCGTACATCTCCTGGGATTTATTTAAATCTAACTCATCAGTACGTCTCTGAAATACCTTTAAACGATGCTAATTCAGTTTATCAGGATCCATTTAATCTGATGAACCTGAGAATTGGCTGGGCTGGTAATCTTGGAAGAAAATGGGATTTGGAGATATTTACAGGAATAGACAATTTACTGGATGAAGTGTATTCCCTTGGGAATGACCTCAATCCATTTGGAGGAAGATTTTATCAGCCTTCCCCAGCCAGAAACTGGTATGGAGGCATTAAGCTAGGTTTTAATTATTAGACTTTTAACCAAGAACTATGAGACGAATTATCAGTATGGTTTTAGTGATGACACTCTTCAGCACCATCTCTTTCGCTCAAGAGGAGGAAAAGGCTTGGGAGCCCAGAGAGCCAAAAGAATTCAAGACTAGTCATCAAGGAACTTTTGGGGGAAGGCTCCTTACCTACGATGCCATCGTGGGAGAAACATTCATCAAGGATTCTGAGGGAGAAGTCATCGGCTCGATGTGGAGTACTTCTTATTTAAAAACTGGAATTCCAAATGATGAGCCTCGCCCGGTGATGTTCATTTTCAATGGTGGTCCTGGTTCTGCATCAGTTTGGTTGCATATGGGCTTTTTTGGACCTAAAGTGGTCAAAGTGGATAGCGATGCTGATGAAGATGATGGTGCTGCACCATACGAATTGGTGGATAATTCTGACTTCCTAATTGACTTGGTAGACCTGGTTTTTGTGGATCCAATCGGAACTGGATTCAGCCAACTGGAAGGCAAAGGGGAAGGTGAAGACTTTTGGGGTTTGAAAGCGGATGCCAATTCAATTGCACAATTCATGAGAACATGGGTAACCAAGCATAATCGCTGGCAAGCGCCGAAGTTTATCGCCGGAGAAAGCTTTGGTACTACCAGAGCCGCACTCATCACCGAGATATTGCAAGGCGGTGGTCAAACTATGGCATTGAATGGATTGGTTTTGATTTCTCAGGCTTTGGACTACGCAGGATCCACTTCCACAAAGGATAACCTGACCTCACTATTCACTTACCTACCATCTCAGGCGGTCACTGCCTGGTATCATGGCAAAGCGGGACAAGGTAAAACCATAGAGGAATTTGCTCAAGAGGCTAGAGAATTCGCTTATGGAGAATATCTTGAGTCTTTGTTCCTAGCCCAAAAACAAACTCTGGAACAAAAGGATGCCATCGCGGAGAAACTAGCCTATTTCACAGGATTAGATAAAGATTACATTCTTCTTTCGGATAATCAGATCTTGATGGGCCGATTTAAGAAAGAGCTTTTGCGCGATGAGCGCAAAGTCATAGGCACACTGGATGGGAGATTTTTAAATGAAGAGACCGAAGCGGTTGCAGAGAACCCGGTTTTAGGAGATCCAAGTAGCTACATGACTAGTGCAGCCTACACTGCTACTTTCAATGATTATTTGATGAATGAGCTCGAAGTGGAAATGGATAGACCCTATTTCACTTCTTCCCAAAGTATGTCCGGTTGGGATTGGAAACCCTCGTCAGGAGGCTATTGGGAGCCATCTTATGTTAGCACTGCCCGAAATCTGAGCGAGGCTATGAGGAGAAACACCCAGCTTCAAGTGATGGTAGCAAATGGATATTACGACTTAATCACTCCGTTCTTCGATTCAGAATTCACCTTTTCTCGACATGAATTCCCTCAGGATCGTATTCATATGACCTATTATGAAGCAGGGCATATGATGTATAATCGGCAAGAAGATTTTGATGCACTGGCCGAGGATATTCGGGAATTCATAACTGGAATTTTAAACTAATCAGAAAGGGAACCAATTATCCCATCTTTGATTTATGAAAAGAAAAAAGAATGCAAAAACCAGACTTTAACCCAGAAGAAGTAACCAAAATAATCCGTGGCCGAAGATCCATGTTTGTGGCACAGTTTAAGGAGAATGACCCCATAGATGATGCCATCATCGAAGAAATGCTCGAAAATGCGCGATGGGCCCCTACACATAAGCTTACTCAGCCTTGGCGGTTTATCGTTTACACTGGAGAAGGCCTTAAGAAGTTTGGGCAATATCAGGCCGATATGTATAAAATGCGAGCAGAGAAAAATGGAACTCCTTTTATCGAGGCCACCTATGAAAAGTTTCTAAACAACCCCCAAAAAGCTTCCCACGTAATTGCCATTTTGATGAAGCGTTCTGAAAATATTCCTTTAATGGAAGAAATCGCTGCTACAGCTATGGCGGTTCAGAATATGTACCTGACTGCCTCTGCATACGGACTCGCTGGATATTGGGGAACGGGCGGCCCTACCTTTTGGCCGGAGGCCAGAGAAGACTTTGGTCTAGAGGGCGAAGATATGTTGATGGGCTTTTTCTATGTCGCGAAACCAGCTTCTGATAATTGGCCGACTGGAAAACGAGATCCGCTAGACGAAAAAGTAGCTTGGGTCACAGAATAAAAAAAGGCTGGATATTGATCCAGCCTTATTCATGGTCTTGGTAAGGTCTGCTTAGAAACCTACAAATGCTGGAGGAGTCACTCCATTTGCTCTTAGATAGGCAATAGCTGCCCCTCTATGGTGAGTGCAGTGATCATCTAACATGGCAATTACCTGTCTTCTGGTCAATTCATTTCCAAAAGCATTGATTACTTCCGCACGGTCGGCTTCACTCAAACCAACGATAGCTGATTTCCCATATTCATATGCCTCTTCTAAAAATGCAGCTAATTCTTCCTTTGATGCAGTTGCAACATCAATCTGAGGAGCCGAGGCTTCACCTCCTTTGAGTAGCCCTTGGCTTATCCCAACTATTGCCGATCCAATATGGTGTATTTGTTCCTTGAAGGACATGGCCTCAGGGTCAGTTTTGTAATCCATTCCCGAATCAGGCATCGCATTTAAAACATCAATGGTGAATTGCTTCCCATGATTCCACTTGGTGGCGAATTCTTCCATAGTGGTTTGGGCTTGTAGATTTCCCATAGCCAAAAATGAAATGAAGAACACGAATGCTCCAAACGATTTTGTGAACTTGTTCATAGTAACGTGGTGTTTGATTTATCGTTAAAGTTGTACTTATTCCGGACTATTTCAAACCCAATCGACTAAATTTACTCTATGAAGAGATCAGCTTTGATCCTATTTACCTCAATTCTTTTGAGCTCCTGCTCGGAAAACTACTTACCTAAACCGCCTGGATATAATCGTATCGATCTCCCAGAACATGAGTTTCAGGAGCTAACTAGGGAGTTGCCCTATCAATTGGAACATTCTAAATATAGCCAAGTGGAAGCAGACTCCTTTAACCTAGCCGAGAAGAACTGGATTAATCTTCACTATGTGGATTTTGGGGCTAAAATCCATATGACTTATAAGGAGATCGATGGGGATGAGGTAGACTTCAGAACCTTATCCGAGGATGCATTTAAGCTAACCGCCAAGCATCAAATCAAGGCTTACGGAATTGAAGAGGCCATCACCATCACTCCAAATGGATACACAGGTGTGGTGGCTGAATTGGAGGGAGAAGTTCCTACCCAGTTTCAATTCTTCGTAACAGATTCAACTCAGCACTTTTTGAGAGGAGCCCTGTATTTCAATACCGCGATGAAAAATGATTCACTCGCCCCAGTAATTGAATACATCAAAATTGATATGGCTCACTTGATGAATTCTGTCACCTTTGAAAATTAATCCAGTGTCTTCCAGGTTTTCAGCATCACTAAGCCTGAAGCTAAAGCGATCAACCCGCAAACTATTCCTCCAAGAATTTCGCTGTAAATAAAGAATCCAGTGGAGAAAAGCGCGGTATAAACCATCACAGAGCCCAAAAGCATCATTCCGATTTCTTTCGGAAGCTGTCCTGGATTTTGTTTGATTTCTGGATATTTATCTAGGATTTTCTTCCAGCCGAAGGAAGCTGGACTCACTTTTTTGTAAAAGCTTAACAATACCTCATCCTTTTCAGGCTGGGTAAAGAATGTGACCAGAAGCCATCCTACGGTAGTAATTGAAACACTGTAAATAAGCTTCAAATAAGCCTGGTCTTCAGGAATGTCAATCAGTCCAATATTTGGATTTATGGCCTCAAAAAAGATTGCAACCACAAAAGAAATAGCCATAGCAGAAATTTCTGTATAAGCATTGATCCTCCACCAAAACCATCTCAGAATGAAGATCAAACCCGTGCCGGCTCCGATCTGAAGGAGAATATTAAATGCATCCAAGGCACTCGAAAGTGCTAAAGCCAAAACAGCGGATAAAACCATTAATGTGACAGTCGAAATTCTTCCCACCGCTACTAATTCCTTATCAGAGGCCTCTGGCTTTAAGAATCTTAGATAAAAGTCATTTACAATATATGATGAGCCCCAATTAAGATGTGTAGATAAAGTCGACATCACAGCGGCAATCAAAGAGGCCAAAACAATTCCGATTAATCCAGTGGGTAAAAAGGTGAGCATAGCCGAATATGCGAGATCATCCCCAAGCTTGTCTTCTGTAATGGCAGGGAAGGCCGCTTGCATGTCACTAATATTTGGGAAGATCACCAATGAAGCCAAAGCTATCAGTATCCATGGCCATGGCCTTAATGCATAGTGCGCAATATTGAAAAAGAGGGTTGCTCCCATTGCATTTTTTTCATCCTTGGCTGAAAGCATTCGCTGCGCAATGTAACCACCACCACCTGGCTCAGCACCAGGATACCATGTAGCCCACCACTGTATAGCAATCGGTAAAAGGAAGAAAGGTATGTAGGCATTGGGGTCAGAGAAATCAGGAAAGAAATCCAGTTTATCCGCTACCATTTCATGGGAAAGAAGGTTACTTACCGAACCAATTTCCGGAAGGTCTATGATGTAATAAGCAGCTCCAAAAGAGCCAATAATCGCAATGAAGAACTGAAAGAAATCAGTCAACAAAACCCCTTTCAAACCACCAAGCGAACTATAAACCACCGTTACTACTGAGGCTATAAGCAAGGTCTGCACTGGGGAGAGTCCAAGCATTACCCCACCTATCTTAATAGCGGCTAGCGAGACCGTAGCCATAATCACCACATTAAAGAATACCCCGAGATATATGGCCCGAAATGCCCTTAAGAATGCTGCACCTTTACCAGAATACCTCAATTCATAAAACTCTAAATCCGTGGTCACTTCTGATCTACGCCAGAGCTTAGCATATACAAAAACAGTCAGCATTCCAGTAAGTAGGAAAGCCCACCAGGTCCAATTCCCAGCGACACCATTTTTTCTGACAATATCAGTGACAAGATTTGGAGTATCAGCAGAAAAGGTGGTTGCAACCATGGAAACACCCAAAAGCCACCAGGGCATATTTCTACCTGAAAGGAAGAACTCTTTAGCGGATGAACCTGCCTTTTTGGATGTAAAAAGACCGATCAGAAGGGAAACAAGAAAAAAGGCCCCAATAATGGCCCAATCAATTCCGGTAACATTCATAGCTTCTAGGTTGGGGTGAAAAGAAGGTTTATTAATTTTTTTTATAAAAGCATAAAAACTTCTATAATATTTTTAGCAATGTATCATAAAAAGTTTATCAAGGAAAGAAAAATACAATTAAGTTTTGGCATTTCTATCAAGTAAAGTTCAAGCACACAATCCAAGTGAATCCATAAACTCCGGAGGTAGTTGAATGATTAACTTTGAGATTCATCCCGTAGATTTGGGAAATGAATTCCGAGCAAATCCATTCTGTTCTTTCTCATTTCCCAATAGGGAATTTGGAGGCGATGAGGTACAAACCTTTTGGTAATGGCCATATTCATCGCACTTTTCTGGTAGAGACCAAGGCTAAAAAGTTCATCTTGCAGGAATTCAATGATGAGGTATTTAAGTCTCCTGAAAAAATCACCAAAAATCAGAAAACCCTTCATTCGGAGGCTAAGTTCGAAAGATTACCTTTTCAGGTTCCCCTCCCAATCCCAAGGAAATCCGGTGAACTTCTTTATCGAAGCAAAGAAGGTTTGTTCAGACTTTTTGATTTTGTGGAAGGAAAATCAATAGACTATCCAGAAAATCCGGAACAGGCTTTTCAGGCTGCAAAGAGCTTTGGGAGCTTTGCGGCAGCCATGAACTCTATTCACCCAGAAAGTCTGAGTGAAACCATACCTGATTTCCATCGCCTCGATTTAAGATATGAGCGTTTTCTAAATGTTTTATCTCAAAGTACCCATTCGGAGGAACTGAATCCCATCACAGACTTTTACAAAAACCAGGGTAATCTTGTATATACTTACAGCCAATCTATCCGTACACTCCCCCTACGGATCACTCATAACGACACCAAGCTTAATAACCTCATTTTCTCTGAAGATCTGAAAAATGTAAATGCGGTGGTCGATCTGGACACGATAATGCCGGGCTACATTATGTATGATTTTGGTGACTTAGTACGTACTGCTGCTTCTGGAGCGGATGAAAACAGCGAAGACTTGGCTCAGGTTAACCTGCAAGTTGCCCTATTTGAGGCCTTGCTCAAAGGATATTTAAGCGGTTTCGGGAAAGACATTTCAAAGCCCGAGATAGAATCTTTAAAACTAGCCGGGGAATACATGACCCTCATGATGGGCCTTCGTTTTTTGACTGATCATCTGGAAGGAAACGTGTATTATCATGTGCATCATCCTTTGGCAAACTTAAACCGCGCAAAGAATCAAATGAAGCTCTTGGGGAGCATGCAGGAAAAAAGGGAAGAGATTGAAGGAATTTTTAACTCACTTGGCTCTGACAAAAACTGACATTCCATTGCCTGATGAAGGTGAAGAACATAATTTGCCTTTCGGATAAACCTCAGCTCAATTGCCCGGTATTTTTGACACGAAAATAGAATTTCTCAAAGGCGTTGGCCCACAGCGAGCTGTGCTCATTAATAAAGAGCTGTCTATTTTCACCTATGGAGATTTAATCCAACACTACCCATTTCGCTACGAGGACAGGAGCCGTTTTTGGAAAATAAATCAGCTAAGTAGAGACCTTGAGAATGTTCAGGTGGTTGCCAAGGTGAAAAAGCTAGAAATTCTGGGAATTGGTGGCAAAAGAAGATTGGTAGCTGAGGTGGTGGATGAGACAGGCTCCATGGAAATGACCTGGTTCAAAGGAATCCAATGGGTTCAAAAAAAGCTACCCATCGGCGCAGTTTACGTTTTCTTCGGAAAACCCGCCCAATTTGGTAGAAAATGGAGCATTGCTCACCCGGAGATGGAGCCACTTTCCCAGTCTCGGGAGCAAAGAAACAGTTACCAACCTGTCTACTCTACTACCGAAAAACTGAAAGCCAGATTTCTGGATTCCAGGGGAATCTCAAGACTTCAGGAGCAGCTTTTGGCTCTTACCCAAAACCAAATTAGGGAAACCCTATCAACGGAGCTCATGAATCGTTTTGGCCTGATAGGGAAAAAAGAAGCTTTGAAGGAGATTCATTTCCCAAGTTCGGGCAAGGCTCTTCAGGCGGCAAAAAAGAGATTGAAGTTCGAGGAATTTTTTTTCCTACAGCTCAGGCTACTCAAAATGAAGCTTACCCGAACAGCAAAATCTCCCGGTCAGATTCTTTCGAACACCGACTTACTCAATGAATTTTATGCCAACCATATTCCCTTTGAACTGACAAATGCTCAAAAAAGGGTGATTCGGGAAGCTTATCGAGACATGAAATCCGGTAAGCAGATGAACCGATTGATTCAGGGGGACGTGGGTAGTGGGAAGACCATGGTTGCTTTTATTTGTATGCTTCTCGCGATAAGCTCAGGAGCCCAATCCTGCCTTATGGCTCCCACGGAAATTTTAGCGAACCAGCACTTTGAAGGTCTGAAGGAATATGCTGATCTCATGAATCTTAAAATTGCTTTGCTTACTGGTTCAAGTAAAAAAAGTGAGCGAAGTCAGATTCATGAGGAATTATTAAGTGGAGAACTGAAAATTCTGATTGGCACCCATGCCCTTTTGGAAGATGTGGTTCAGTTTAAAAATTTAGGTCTTGCTATAGTCGATGAGCAGCATAGATTTGGTGTGGCCCAGCGGGCAAAGCTTTGGGCAAAAAATGAAAATTTCCTGCCACATGTCTTGGTGATGACCGCCACCCCGATACCTAGAACATTGGCTATGACCCTTCATGGGGATCTTGAAATTTCAGTCATCGATGAATTGCCTGCAGGTCGTAAACCCATCCAAACGGTACATCGATACGACAAAGATCGCTCCCTAGTCTTCAGCTTTATCAAAAAGGAAATCAAAAAAGGAAGACAGGTTTACATCGTGTATCCTCTCATTGATGAATCAGAAAAGCTGGATTTGAAAAATCTTATGGATGGATATGAAAGTATTTCGCGGGCTTTCCCAGAGTTTCCTTTGAGCATTGTTCATGGGGGAATGAAGGCCGATGCCAAAGATTACGAAATGCAGCGATTTGTGAAGGCTGAAACCAAAATAATGGTTGCCACGACCGTGATCGAGGTTGGCGTGAATGTCCCTAATGCTTCGGTGATGATTATTGAAAATGCTGAACGTTTTGGACTGTCACAACTGCATCAGCTGAGAGGAAGAGTGGGAAGAGGTGCAGAGCAAAGCTATTGTGTTTTGATGAGTAAATATGAACTCTCAAAAGACTCAAGAATCCGATTGGACACCATGGTTCGGACAAACGATGGCTTTGAAATCGCCGATGTGGACTTAAAACTTCGCGGTCCGGGAGATATGATGGGAACCCAGCAAAGTGGTGTTACAGACTTACTCATTGCTGACTTAAGTAAAGATGCACCTTTGTTAACCCTTGCCCGAGATGCGGCTGAATTAACTTTAGGAAATGACCCGGATCTAAGTTCAGAAGAAAATCGTCCTATCCTCAATCAAATCCGGACTCAGAAAAAACATGCAATTAATTGGAGTCGGATTTCTTAGATTTTCTTCCAAAAAGGGATCCTATTCTACGGAAAGTCTTTTTCTCCCACTCCCAGAAGAACTTGAATTGGCCAAAAATAAAACCATAAAACAAAAGCAGAATTTGGTATAGGGGCAATACGAGCAAGAGGTAAAAAACTGTGTTTACAAAGCCTCCTTTTTGAACACCAAAAAAATCTAGTACGGGCTGCTTGATAAATAGAATGGTGGTTCCGGTAAAAGCAAACACAATGAGTACTATGATGACCTGCTTCAGGCTATCCAAATTCCACTTTTCCTGAAGTTTTTGCAAATAGTTCTTTTTCTGATTTTCTTCACTCATAGGTTTTTTTTACCAAGTAAATACACCTTCATTCAGTTGATTAAGCGCTTTTTGCTTGACTTTTGAATCTACCAATACCGACACATTGTGACGGCTTCCTCCATAAGAAAGCATCCGCACCGGAATCCCTTTCAAGGCATCCAAAACCGACCTTAAGGTCCCTTCATCTTCGGCAATTCTATTTCCAACAATACAAATGATAGACTGCCCGGAATCTACTTCCACATTCCCAAGAGGTTCAAGCTCCTCCACAATGAAGTCAAGGTGACTAAGCTCATCAATGGTTACCGACACCGCCACCTCAGAGGTCGTAATCATGTCGATGGGAGTCTTGTACTTTTCAAAAATCTCAAAAACTTTTCTCAGGAATCCGTATGCCAAAAGCATTCTACTGGACTTGATCTTTATGGCCGTGATGCCATCCTTGGCGGCTATCGCCTTTACACCATCCCTTGGAACCTCATCTTTGATGATCGTTCCCGGTGCCTCAGGCTGCATGGTATTCAAAAGGCGCACAGGAATATTGTATTGTTGGGCTGGCCAAATAGAAGCTGGATGGAGAATTTTGGCACCAAAATAGGCGAGCTCAGCAGCCTCGTCAAAGGAAAGCTTTGCGATAGGCCTGGTCCGATCTACCACCCTTGGATCATTATTATGCATACCGTCTATATCCGTCCAGATCTCACAAACCCGTGCTTTGGTAGCCGCTGCGATCAATGAGGCGGTATAATCACTACCTCCACGTTTGAGATTATCCACTTCGTTTCTGTGATTTTTGCAGATGTAACCTTGGGTGATGAAAAGTCTATTGGTACCGTCATTTTGGTCAAGAATAGACTTTAACCTTTTGGAAATCTTCTCGAGTTCTGGCTCTCCATTTTCGTCTATACTCATGAAGTCCAAGGCTATTAGAAAAGTAGCCTCCACATTTTTCTCTTCCAAAAGGATAAAGAAAAGCTTGGTAGAAAGCAATTCCCCCTGTGCAAGGATATCCAGATTCAGGGCCTCATTAAAGGAGATTTTTAGAAGAATATTTAAAAACTCAAAATGCTCATCAATTACCTTCTTTGCCTTTTCTCTTCCCTCTTCACTTTCAAGAAGGGCAAGATAAAACTCCAAGTAATGTTGATTTAAGGCATCTATTCTCTCCTTTGCAAGCTGACGATCAGCTTCCGCTAAGGCTTCTCCAATTTGCGTCAATGCATTGGTAGTTCCTGATAATGCTGATAAAACAACGATGGTATCCTCTCCGGTATTTGATACCAGCTCCATCACCTGATGCATACGTTCTGGGCGACCCACAGAGGTTCCCCCGAATTTCATTATTCTCATTTCAAAAAAGCAAAGTTGGTTATTTAGAAACCTAGCATTTTAATGGCGGTAATCGCCGCTTCATCTCCTTTGTTTCCATGCTTTCCACCAGCACGATCAAGGGCTTGTTGCTGGTTATTTGGAGTCAAAACCCCAAAAATCACAGGCTTGTTATATTTTAAACCCACGTTTGTAATCCCATGAGCCACTGCATCACAAATGAAATCAAAATGCTTAGTCTCACCCTGAATCACGCAACCCAAACAAATCACAGCGTCGATATCCGCTTCGCTGGCCATCCACTGCGCAGCAAGGGTAAGTTCAAAAGAGCCAGGGACATTCTTACGAATGATATTCTCCTTGTGAGCTCCATTGTCCAATAAAGTTTGATATGCCCCGGAATAAAGTGATTCTGTCACTTCCTCATTCCATTCTGAAACGATTATAGCAAAGGTTTTCCCACTCACATCAATGATGTTTTTAGAGGAATGATCGCTTAGGTTTTTATTGGAGGTTGCCATTTCGGAATATAATTTTTTCGAACAAAAAAAGAGTAAGACCCACGCCTTACTCTTTAAATATCATGATTGATTCACAAATTAATTAGAAGCAAGACCCTCTAGTCTGGCTTTATGTTTTCGAGCCCCAGCAAATTCATAAGACTCGAAAAACTCATCTTCAATTCTCTGGTATACTTCTATTGCATCTTCAAGCTGTCCCGCTTCTTCATAAGCTATAGCTAGCTTAGAAAGATATTTTGGAGTGAAATATTTATCGTCCTGATACTCCGCAGCTCTTTCATAATATGAGATCGCTTCTTGAGTATTACCCAATTCTAAATTAGCATCACCTATGAGCGAATATGCCTTAGCCTGCACAAGATAATCGTCAGAAGAAAACTGCTCCAAGTGAGTCAATGCATCCGTAAAATTCATTTCACTCATGTAGATTGAACCAATGTAAAAATGAGCCAAGTTCGCTGCATCCGTACCTTTGTACTCATCTACAATTTGTAAGAAACCTGAATTGATCCCATCACCGTTCAAAGCGAACTCAACACTATCCTGCTCATAGAAATAAACCGCCTGGAACATATCTTCCTGTGCGTTTTCATTCTGGTTCTGATTGTTGATTTGGAAATAAAGGATTACTGCAATAACAAGAATTCCAGCTCCCAGAATTCCACCTAATATTTTACTATTTTTCTTTACAAATTCTTCACCACGACCAAGTCTTTCTGCGATCATTGATGGGTCTTCCAATAGATCGTTTGCTGGATCGTGATGCTTCGTTTTGCTTCTTTTAGTTGCCATACTGCTCAAATTTCAGCCGCAAATATACGGTTTTTATAAATACCTCAAAGACAAATAAAAAAGCCATGAAGCTGAGAATCACTTCATGGCTTCTTTTTTGATTTTTTAAGGTTATTCCATGGTAAATGGATAGTCCTCCTGAACATACACATCCTCAAATGCTGCCTGTCCGTCTGGCCATGGAGACTCCTCTGCAAACTTCACAGCATCAGCTACCTGCTTTTTCACTTTCGCGTTGATTTCGCTGATTTCTTCTTCAGTAAGGATTTTATTGTCCTGAATGGTCTTCAGTACCTGCTCGATTGGGTCGCGCTGTTTGTACTCTTCCACCTCTTCTTTGGTTCGGTATTTCTGCGGATCAGACATAGAATGCCCCTTATATCGATAAGTTCTGAACTCAAGAAGAGTTGGACCATCACCTCTTCGAGCTCTTTCCGCTGCTTCTGCCACTGCCTCATGGATTGCCTCTACATTCATCCCATCTACTGGGAAGGCAGGCATATCATAAGATTCTCCTATCTGATACAGCTCTGTCACATTCGAAGTTCTTTTCACAGAGGTACCCATGGCATAGCCATTATTCTCGATTACGAAAATTACAGGAGTCTTATAAAGCATGGCTAAATTAAAAGCTTCATGGACTGCACCTTGCCTCACTGCTCCATCACCCATATGACAGATGCAGAGATTTTTTGTTCCCTTATATTTTTCTGCAAAGCCAATTCCAAGTCCCATAGGAACCTGCGCCCCTACGATACCATGACCTCCCATAAAATTCCTTTCCTTATCAAAAATGTGCATAGAGCCACCTTTTCCCTTGGTGGTTCCGGTGGCTTTGCCAAAAAGCTCCGCCATCACCGCACCGGGATCAGTTCCCAATCCCAGCGGATGAGCATGATCACGATAGGCAGTGATCCACTTGTCATCTTTTTCAAGGGCAGTAATCGCCCCTGATGCACAGGCTTCCTGCCCAATGTACAAATGACAGAACCCTCTAATTTTTTGTTGACCGTAAAGTTGACCGGCTTTCTCCTCAAACCGTCTCATCAAGAGCATACTCTCGTACCAAAAGGTATAGGTCTCCTTTGAATATTTCGCTTTCGCTTTCGCCGTAGTCCGTCTTTTTGCCATATCTAACTGATCAATTTTGCTAATTTTAGGCCTCAAATATAATCAACCCTACCTAAAAATAAGGGTAGCAATCAAATAATTAAACCCGCAGATGCACCTGAAGTCTCTGGAGCTCATCAATTTCAAAAATCACCTAAAATCCAGGCTACTCTTTTCCAAAGAGATCAACTGCATAGTGGGACTGAATGGAAGTGGAAAAACAACCATTCTGGATGCGATTCATTATCTATCCCTAACAAAAAGTGCCATTCAATCCAGTGACACCCTTAATGTGCTCCATGATCAGCCTTTTTTTACCATTAAGGGTGATTTTGAGCTTTCCAGACAAAACCTAGAGGTGAGATGTACCATGGAGCAGGGGAAGAAAAAAACTATTTTCCAGAATGAAAACCCATTGTCCAGAAACTCAGAACATGTCGGTACAATCCCGCTGGTCTTAATCGCTCCCGATGATACAGATTTGATTCGCGGGGGAAGTGATGGAAGAAGGAAGTTCTTTGATGGCCTTATTTCTCAACTGGATCGTGAATACTTACAAAAACTGATTCGCTACCATAATTTTTTGAAGCAAAGAAATGCTTTATTGAAAAGATTTGCAGAAACAGGCAGACCAGATTTTACGCTTCTGGGTAGTTACGATGTGGAACTCATCTCTTTAAGTGAAAGTCTCGCGAGTAAAAGAAGTGCACTATTAGACGAGTTAGGCCCCATTCTTCAGAAATACTATGAAGAACTTTCCGAGGGACAGGAAAAGGTGGAAATCAGCTATGAAACCAGAGCTCTGGATAAAAATTTTGAGGATTATTTTTTTTCAAAGCGGGATCGTGATCTAATGATTAAAAGTACAGCCGCGGGTATCCACAAAGACGACTATCACTTTTTAATAAATGGACATCCCTTAAGAAAGATCGGAAGTCAAGGACAGCAAAAGTCATTTATCATTGCCCTAAAGCTAGCCCAGTTTCAAATCTTCGAAAAAGAAAAAGGAGAAAAACCACTTCTTCTCCTAGATGATATTTTTGATAAACTGGATGACAAGCGAATCGAGCAGCTGATGAAGCTAATCTCCAAACATACTTTTGGTCAGATTTTTCTGACGGATGCCCGTCCGGAAAGATCGTATTCGATTCTTTCTGAATTAGATGCTGAGGCCTTTTTCTTTGAGGTAGAATCTGGAACGGTGAAGCAATAGGCTAATTACCAAAGCCTCTCAGGATACTCCCCGGACTCATGCAAATTTTTTAATGACTCAATCACCACAGGTTTATCTTCTGTGTAGGTTACCCCAAACCATGTTTTGCCACCAGGCAAAATCTCAAACGCTGCTTTACCTTCCTGAATGAGATTATTTGCTACAGTTGGAATGTAGAATTCGGATTTTAGATTATGAAGATTTGCAGGAAGAAATTCATCCCACATCCTTTGCACATCTGCAAAAACATCCGCGTGAAAACCCCAAAAATTCATGCTTACCGGAGTACCCTCTTTAATCACTAATTCCTGATCTTCACCTCTACTCACAATTTTATCCCCTTCTCTGGCGATAGAGGTTCTTTCGGTCATTCCTATCAGCTGGCCTTTTTCATTGGTCTCACAAACCCCGCGACTTACAGTTCCATTTTTAGAAAGTACATTCTGAATAGCATATCCGACCATAGCATGTAAATCAGGCTTCACTTCTTCAGAAAGAAACTTGCCAAGTACTTCAAAGGCTTCCTTTCCATAAAAATCGTCTGCATTGATGACGGCAAAGGGTTCATGAATCACATTTTTTGCACAAAGCATGGCATGGGCCGTACCAAAAGGTTTCACCCGATCTGCCTGACGAAGTTCCGCTGGAACAAAGCTTTCCAAAGACTGAATCACCCATTCCACTTCGATCTTTCCTTCTAGCTTCGGCATAAATTTTTCCCGAGCTACTTCAAGAATCTCATCTCGCACGATCATCACCACTTTACCAAATCCGGCTCGAATGGCATCAAAAATGGAATATTCCAGAATAGTTTCTCCATTGGGCCCGAAGCCGTCGATCTGCTTATTTCCACCATATCTACTTCCCATTCCGGCAGCGAGCACTAAAAGTGTTGGTTTTTGATTCATCTTCCTTTGATAAAATTTGAGGCAAAATTAAATCATTATTCCGCCGAGCCAAGGAATTGTTCCAATAAAGACCTTTGAAGAAATGGACAAAAAAAATCCCCGACTGAATGTCGGGGATATACCCTAAAAAGCGGGTTTGAAGTAGCGATTGAGAATGGCTCCATGGAGCCTCTCAAACATCTGATAACACCAGTTTTTAAATTCCTCAGCTTCCTCAGGCCTGATTAAGCGAAGGCCTTTTCTAAGTTCTCTCTCAAATAAGTACTTACTGAAGCTGACCTTTTGCAGAATGGTCTTTACATATTCGATCATACTTTAAAGAGTTTAGAAGTTATTAACTGATTTTAAGTCTCCATACGGAGTCAAATCCAATGATGTTACGTTATTTTGAGGATCATTCCAAATAGAATAATCCCTATTTTCGCAGTCATGGGTAAAACGCATTTACTTACGTCTTTGGTATTTTTCCTCACTCTTTTTTCAGGAGTGCTTTTGGCTCAGGAAGTTACGATTGATTTAGGTCCAACCGAGATTGGTATCAATGAAACCTTTACGATTAAAGTCACTTTGGAAAATGAAAAAATCCGGTCGAATGCCGAGTTTCCTGAAATTCCAGGATTTCAAAAACAGGGCGTTTCTCAGTCCTCCTCCATGAATTTGATCAATGGTCAAATGACCAGTTCAAATAGTTTCATTCAGTATTACAAACCACTTCGACAGGGAACCACAACCTTGGCTCCTTTCACTATTGAAATCAATGGGAATGAATACTCCTCTCCCGGACAAGAAATCACTGTAACCGAAGCAGTTTCTAATCAGGGCTTTGGTGGAAGTCCTAGTGATCCTTTTTCCGATTTCTTCTCCAGAAGGCCTACCACCGAACCTGAATATATTGAAATGGAGGACGACGCATTTTTTGGTGTTTCAGTGGATAAAGAGGAAATCTATGCGGGTGAAGGATTCACTATGAACCTGGCTTTTTACATGTCTGAGGAAAATCAAGCGCCTTTCCAATTTTATGAGCCTGGACAGCAACTGGATAAAATCCTTAAAGAAATTAAGCCCACAAATGTTTGGGAGGAAAACTTCAATATCACCAACATTGAACCTGAAAAAGTCAATTTCAACGGAAAGCAATGGACCCGATATAAGGTTTACGAGGCGACGTTTTTCCCATTTGCCGAAGGAGAAATAAAAATTCCTTCTATAGCCTGGGACATGATTAAATATAAGGTGGCCAGAAATCCAAGCTTTTTTGGTGCCAACCGACTTGAGGATATCAAAACATTCTATTCGGCCCCAAAAACCATTGCAGTGAAACCACTGCCTCCACATCCTTTGAAAAATGAAGTCAGCGTGGGAGAATTTCAGCTTAGAGAAAACATTGATGAAGTTTCTGTCGAAACAGGACAAGGGTTTGATTATAGCTTTGGAATCAGCGGTGTAGGAAATATTAATTCCATCTCTCCCCCGAAAAGTCTTTCCGTCCCAAATCTCAGCACCTATGACCCGAATGTCAGGCAGCAAATCAACAGAGGCTATGGGCGGGTTTCCGGGATAAAGGAATTTAACTACTACATCACCATAAACGAAGCCGGAGAATATAACCTGGCAGATCAATTTGAATGGATTTACTTTGATCCCTCCCGGGAAGTTTATGACACGCTAAAGTCAGCAGCTAAAATACTGGTGAGCGGTGAGTCCAAAGTGAACGAATCCATCTCAAATCTTCGTCTTGGCGGGGTTTATGATCGAATTGCGATAGAAGACAACAAGTTTTTAAACGAGGAATATAAGTACTATTTTGCCGCGGCGATCAATGCTTTGCTCTTGCTAGCTGTAATAATTTTGGTCGTGTTGATAATTCGCAGAAAATAATGGGGAATTCTTTCGGTAAGCTTTTCCGGATCACCACTTTTGGTGAATCTCATGGCAAAGCTTTAGGTGTGATTATTGAAGGCTGTCCTGCAGGACTGATGATCGATGAAGCTCAGATCATCAAGGAAATGCAGCGGCGTAAACCCGGCCAATCCAAAATCACCACTCAAAGAAAGGAAGAGGACCAAATTCAGATTCTGTCTGGTGTTTTTGAAGGAAAAACCACTGGTACTCCAATAGGGATCGTCATCCCGAACTCTGATCAAAAGAGCAAAGATTATTCTCACATCGCTGATAAGTTCCGCCCCTCACATGCGGATTTTACTTATTTCGCAAAATATGGAATCCGTGATTACAGAGGCGGCGGTCGCTCCAGTGCAAGGGAAACTGCGGCCCGAGTAGCTGCAGGAGCTATCGCAAAGCAACTTTTGAATCATTACGGAGTCTCTATTCAAGCATATGTTTCACAGGTTGGGGATTTGGCCCTAACCAAGAATTACAAAGAGATGGATTTGGCGAAAGCCGAAGAGAATATCGTTCGATGCCCAGATCCTGAAACTGCTGAAGAGATGGTCACACTGATCGATTCGGTAAGAAAAAACAGGGATACCATTGGCGGTATAGTCACTTGCGTGATTCAAAATACACCAGCTGGAATTGGAGAACCTGTTTTTGACAGACTTCATGCGGAGTTAGGAAAAGCCATGCTGAGCATAAATGCGGTAAAAGGATTCGAATATGGCAGCGGCTTTGACGGAGTCAAGATGAGGGGTTCTGAACACAATGACTCCTTCGTGCAGAAAGAGGGTGAAACGAGAACCACCACAAATCATTCGGGTGGAATCCAAGGAGGAATCTCCAATGGAGAGGACATTTATTTTAATGTGGCCTTTAAACCAGTAGCCACTATTATGCAGGATCAGCAGTCGGTAAATGAAGATGGAGAGCGGGTAACTGTTTCGGGAAAAGGCAGACATGATCCCTGTGTAGTGCCCAGAGCCGTACCGATCGTGGAAGCCATGGCCGCTTTAGTCATTGTCGATTATATTTTGTTGGCAAAAAGCAATAAACTGTAAGCCATCAACCTGAAAAAGATGTTCAAAAAAATCCCATTACATACACAAATTATCATCGGACTTGTCCTGGGTCTTGCATTTGGGCTGGTGGTAATTTTCACAGCCATACCCAGTTCTTTCACGATTGATTACATCAAGCCGGTAGGGACCATTTTTATTAATTCCCTAAAGATGATTGCCGTACCCTTGGTGTTGGCATCGCTTGTAGTGGGAGTTTCAAACCTTGGTGATATTTCTAAGCTGAGTAGAATTGGTGGTAAAACCATCACCATTTATCTGTGTACCACAGTGCTGGCGGTAACCATGGGTCTACTCATGGTAAATGTATTTAAACCAGGAAAAAGCCTTCCTCAGGAGACCCGGGAAAACCTCATGAGTCTGTACGAAGGAGATGCCGGATCCCGAATGGGTGCAGCTGCTGAATTACAAAACCAGGGACCCCTACAGCCTTTGGTTGATATCGTTCCGCAAAACTTCTTTCAGGCAACAACGGATAATGGAGCCATGCTTCAGGTCGTGTTTTTTGCCATCCTTATTGGAATTGCACTTTTGAAAATCCCAAAAGAAAAAGCAAATCCGGTTATCGCATTCTTCGATGGGTTTAATGATGTCATTATTCAGATTGTGAATTTCATTATGATGATTGCTCCATATGGTGTATTCGCATTAATGGCTTCATTAATTGTAGAAATTGCCGGGGATAATCCAGATTCAGCTTTTGCACTTCTATTTGCCCTTTTAAAGTACAGCCTCGTGGTAGTGGGTGGTTTACTGTTTATGATTTTGGTGGCATATCCCACTTTACTGAAGCTTTTCACTAAAATTAATTACTTGGATTTTTTCAAGGCAATTCGTCCGGCTCAATTATTGGCTTTTTCCACAAGTTCAAGTTCTGCCACACTTCCAGTGACGATGAAGCAAGTAGAAGAAGAACTCGGTGTATCGGAAGAGGTATCCAGCTTTGTACTTCCCCTTGGAGCCACAGTAAACATGGACGGAACCAGCCTTTACCAGGGTGTTGCCGCAGTATTTATCGCCCAGGCCCTAGGAATGGATTTAAGCATCACCCAGCAGCTGATGATTGTATTGACGGCTACTCTGGCCTCCATTGGGTCTGCTGGAGTTCCGGGGGCAGGTTTAATCATGTTGATCATTGTTTTGGAATCTATCGCTGTTCCTGCCGCAGGCATTGCGTTGATTTTAGCACCTGATAGAATTTTGGACATGTTTCGGACGGTGGTCAATGTGACCGGCGATGCTACGGTATGTACCGTGGTGGCCAGCACCGAAGGAGAGCTTCCTGACGGGCTTTTGAGAAAATCCAATCCTTTTACTGCAAATGAAAGTGTGCAGGAGGAAGATTGATTATAAACTTTGCACAAAACAAAAAAGCCTGCTATAGTGATTATAGCAGGCTTTTTCATTCTGAGTACGCTTTTATTTTAAGCTTCCAGTCATATCTTCTGGTCTTACCCATTGATCGAACTGTTCTGAAGTAAGAAGATCTAAAGCAATAGCGGCCTCCCTTAGACTTGTACCTTCCTTGTGAGCTTTCTTAGCTATGGCTGCAGCATTCTCATATCCTATATGCGTATTTAATGCAGTTACCAGCATCAGAGAATTTTCTAAGTGCCTCTTGATCATCGAATCATTTGGTTTGATTCCTACCGCGCAATTATCATTGAAGGAAACGCAGGCATCTCCAATCAAACGAGCTGACTGAAGGAAGTTTGCGGCAATCATCGGTTTAAATACATTAAGCTCAAAGTGTCCTGTCGAACCACCCACGCTGATGGCCACATCATTTCCCATTACTTGGGCAGCGACCATGGTCAAAGCTTCACATTGCGTTGGATTTACCTTCCCAGGCATAATTGAGGATCCGGGCTCATTTTCAGGAATCAATATTTCACCAATTCCGGATCTTGGTCCAGAAGATAGCATTCGGATATCGTTTCCGATCTTCATTAAAGAAACTGCCAATTGCTTCAAAGCCCCATGAGCCTCAACCATGGCGTCATGAGCAGCGAGAGCCTCAAATTTATTCGGTGCCGTGACGAAAGGATGTCCAGAGAATTCAGCAATTTTTTCTGCGACCTTTTCAGCATAGCCCTTCGGTGTATTCAACCCTGTGCCAACTGCTGTTCCACCTAACGCGAGTTCTGACAGATGATCCAAGGTACTTCTTAGGGCTTTTAATCCATGATTCAATTGAGCTACATAACCAGAAAACTCCTGTCCCAAAGTGAGTGGTGTGGCATCCATAAAATGGGTTCTTCCAATTTTAACCACATTTTCGAAATCTTTTGCCTTGGCATGAAGCGTATTTCGAAGCTGTTCCACCCCTGGAATGGTGGTTTCCACTACCATCTTATACGCGGCGATATGCATAGCAGTAGGAAAGGTATCATTGGATGACTGAGACTTGTTTACGTCATCATTTGGATGAATCTTTTTCACTGAATCCTCAAGAGATCCACCCAAAAGCACATGAGATCTGTAGGCGATTACCTCATTCGAATTCATATTGGACTGTGTGCCTGAGCCTGTTTGCCATACCACCAAAGGAAACTGATCATCAAGCTCTCCTCTCAAAATCTCATCACAAACTGTAGAAATAGTGTCTGCCTTTTCCTGAGCCAGTACTCCCAACTCAGCGTTGGTTTGCGCAGCCGCTTTTTTAAGAATGGCAAATGCCCTGATAATCTCTATAGGCATCTGATTTTTCTCTCCGCCGATCTTAAAATTGTTGATGGACCTTTGAGTTTGGGCTCCCCAATATTTGTCCGCAGGGACCTCTACCGGACCCATGGTATCTTTTTCTATTCGAATGCTCATGTTCGTGTTGTTTTTTGGACCGCTAAAATACAGCCCATGAGGTTTTTTGCCTAGCCAATCATCAGATTAATCCTTAACCTGGAGGTCAAGGAGCTCCATAAATATGTCTCTTGACACCTTTACCTGACGTTGGAAAAAGAAAACTGAAATAAAATAATTCAACACTCCTGCCAGAAGGCAGAACAGGGCGTAACTAAGCTCGGAGCTTACCCACGCAAATACCACGGCAAAGATGATTAACAGAACAGACCAAAGTCCAAGAAAAAACTTTGCACCGGGGAAAAGTCGGAATTTTAAAAAAATAATGGTCCCCCGAGGTGTAGCTTCTAATTCTCCCAGTATCAGAGGCAGAAAAGTATCTCCCTTGTCCACAATCTTGGAAATTTTGAATCCAGATTCAGCGATTAGCCCATTGAATTTTACTCCTTCTCGAGTCATACTCCTGCGATCCAGATAGTTAACCTCGGATGTTGCCTTCTTCAAACAGTCCCTTACCTCTTCCTTGGAAAAGGAGCTGACAAGAGTCTCAGAGTGATATGGAAGCCAATGTGCCACTAAATCATTTTACTGCAATACAAGAAATCTCCACATTTACATTTTTTGGAAGCATAGAAACTTCCACCGTCTCGCGGGCTGGGGGGTTGGTTTTAAAATATTGACCATAAGCCTCATTAACCGCGACAAAATCCCCCATGCTCTTCACAAAAATACTGCACTTAACCACGTTTTCGAAACCAAAGCCAGCCCTCCTCAATACGGCTTCCATATTTTTCATAACCGCATGAGTTTCCTCCGTGATATTTTCATTTATCAGATTTCCTTCCGTATCCAAAGCAATGTTTCCGGAAACGTAAAGTGTATCCCCAGCTAAAACGGCCTGAGAATAAGGCCCGATGGGTTCGGGTGCTTCGGGTGTATAAATGATTTGTTTGCTCATGATTTACCTATTAAAAAAGATTCGATGATTAAATTGTTTTTGCCTCATTCCAGTAAACGTTCATTTCGTCAAGAGTCATATCCGAAATTTGCTTTCCTGCCTCTTTCGCCGATTGCTCCAAGTACTGAAATCTTTTGATGAATTTAAGATTGGTTCTTTCCAAGGCTTCCTCTGGATTAATGTCAATGAATCGAGAGTAGTTTATCAGGGAGAAAAGTAAGTCTCCGAATTCTTCAGTAGCCTTTTCCTTATCTACTTTCTCTGACAAGGCTCCATCGTACTCGGTATGAAATTCCTGCATCTCTTCCTCCACCTTTTCCCAAACCTGCTCTTTTTCATCCCAGTCAAAACCAACCCCTCGGGCTTTTTCCTGAATCCTCATCGCCTTAATCAAAGCGGGAAGGGACTTTGGGACTCCTCCCAACACAGACTTATTCCCTTTCTCTTTCAGCTTTATTTTTTCCCAATTTTGCTTCACCGCTTCCTCGTCTTTGGCTTCTGTATTTCCATAAATATGTGGATGCCTCCGGATAAGTTTTTCGCAAAGCGAATCAATTATTGTGGAAATATCGAAGGTTTCTTCCTCTGAGCCGATCTTGGCATAAAAAACTATATGCAAAAGCAGATCTCCAAGCTCCTTTTTGATTTCGTCTGCATCACCATCCAAAATGGCATCAGAAAGTTCAAAGGTCTCCTCGATGGTCAAATGTCGAAGACTTTCGGTTGTCTGCTTTTTGTCCCATGGACATTGAGCCCTCAGCTCATCCATTATGGTCAAAAGTCTGTCAAATGCCTCTAGCTTTTGGGCTCTGGTACTCAAATTTGTCATGAATGAGGAAACTATGAAGAAAGTGTGGACGTTGTCAAAGTAAAGTTTTAAATTTGCGCAATAATATTCGTTATGGCAACTGTATATCTTACCCTTGGTTTTATCGCTTTGTTCTTTATTCTGATGTCCGTAAGGCTTCTCTTTTTAAAGAACGGGGAGTTCAAAGGGACATGTGCTTCACAAAACCCTTATCTAAATAAGGATGGGGGAACTTGTAGCTATTGTGGCAAGACTGTAGATGCGAATAGTAGCTGCGGAAATCCTGATAACGAAGTAGATAAGGTACTCGCCAAATTCAAATAATTCAGTAGCCTCTTAAATGGAGGCTTTTCTTTTTCAATAAATCTTTTCTAAGTGGCATTAATCAAGTCAATCTCCGGTATTCGAGGTACTATTGGAGGCAAGGTGGGCGAAGGTCTTTCACCCGTAGATGTTGTCAAGTTCGCATCAGCCTATGGCTCATGGGTTCTTGATCATTCAGAAAACCGAAAAATTGTAATTGGAAGAGACGCGCGTCTTTCCGGTAAGATGGTTTCAAACCTGGTCGCATCAACGTTACAAGGCCTTGGAATCGATGTGATCGATTTGGGGCTAAGTACCACCCCTACAGTCGAGCTGGCAGTTCCAATGGAGAAAGCAGGAGGAGGTATTATTTTGACGGCAAGTCATAATCCCATCCAATGGAATGCACTCAAACTTTTAAACCATCAAGGAGAATTTATTTCTGCTCAAGAAGGTCAGGATATTCTAGCAAGAGCTGAAAGCGAAGATTTCGAATTCGCCGAAATAAGGAAACTTGGCAAGTACATCCAGATCAATGACTACATGGATAAACATATCCAGCATGTACTCAATTTGGAACTAGTAGATGTAGACGCCATAAAAGCCCGCAAGTTCAAAGTAGTGGTGGACGCAGTTAATTCTACGGGAGGTATTGTGGTGCCAAAGCTTCTTGAAGCGTTAGGAGTAGAGGTGATCGAGAAAATGTTTTGTGAGCCGACAGGAGATTTTCCTCACAATCCTGAACCATTACCTGAACATTTGAGGGATATTTCTGCCAAACTGGAAAAAGGGAATTTTGATCTTGGAATTGTAGTGGACCCGGATGTGGACCGACTAGCCTTTGTAAATGAAGATGGCTCTCCATTTGGAGAGGAATACACATTGGTAGCCGTAGCGGATTATGTTCTTTCAAAGACTCCAGGAAATACTGTGTCTAATCTTTCTTCTACTCGTGCCTTGAGGGATATTACTGAGAAACACGGAGGGGTTTATCACGCGGCAGCGGTTGGAGAGGTGAATGTAGTAAATCAAATGAAGGCAGTGAATGCCGTAATAGGCGGAGAAGGGAATGGAGGAGTAATTTACCCAACTTCACATTATGGTAGAGATGCTTTGGTTGGAATCGGACTCTTTTTGACCCATTTGGCTAAAACAGGGAAATCCATCTCCAGACTTCGAGCCACTTATCCAGGGTATTTTATTTCCAAAAATAAAATTGAACTCACTCCCGAACTCAACGTGGATAAAATCCTTTCTGAGATCAAAACCAAATACAAAAACCACGAAATCAATGAAATTGATGGGGTGAAAATCGAATTTGAAAAGGAATGGGTACATTTGCGGAAGTCAAACACAGAGCCAATAATCAGGATTTATTCTGAATCCCAGTCTGAAGCCACTGCTGAACACCTGGCGCAAAAGATTATTCAGGATATCAAAGAGATTGTCAACTCCACTGTGATTTGATTCATATTGAAATAACCTAACATTTGAAGAAATGAAAGTTTACCTCGATAACGCTGCGACTACGGCTATGGATGATCGAGTGATCGAAGCTATGCTGCCATACATGAGAAATCATTATGGAAATCCATCCTCGGTGCATAGTCATGGTAGGGAAGTACGTACTGCAATAGAAAGAGCCAGAAAAAAAGTTGCGGAGCTTTTGAATGCAAGCCCGAGTGAAATTTGCTTCACTTCTGGAGGTACTGAGGCGGATAATATGGCTCTTTTGGGAAGTATAGAAGCCCGTGGGATTACTCATGCCATCACATCCCCGCTTGAGCACCATGCTGTTCTTCATACTCTCGAGATATGTGAACAAAAGGGACATATCAAATTGAGTATCCTCAATGTCAATGAAAAAGGTGATCTTGACCTCGAACAACTTGAGGATTTGTTAAGAAATAACCCAAACAGCCTTGTTTCCTTGATGCAGGCTAATAATGAAATTGGCAATATCAATGATATTGAAAAAATTGGAACCCTTGCGAAAGAGTATGGGGCATTTTTTCATTCAGACACGGTGCAAACAATGGGGCATTACACCCATGACCTTTCTACCTTGCCTATTGATGCCCTTGTAGCCGGCGGACATAAATTTCATGGTCCTAAAGGTTCCGGTTTTTTGTACTTAAACAAGGAGAAAAAAATCCCCCCATTTATCCACGGTGGAGCTCAGGAAAGAAATATGCGTGGTGGCACTGAAAATGTAATAGGTATCGTGGGCATAGCCAAAGCTCTTGAAATAGCCTATGAAGATATGGCTGATCATCAAAAGCATATTGAATCCTTAAAAACCAGGTTTATTGAAGAATTAAAAGATGGAATCCCTGGGGTAGAGTTTAATGGTAACTCCGCAGATTTAAATAAAAGCCTTTACACAGTTTTAAGCGTGAGCCTTCCTCCCTCTGAGACAAACCGGGGCATGCTTCTTTTTAATCTTGACCTGGAGGGTATTTCAGCATCTGGAGGTTCGGCTTGCAGCTCAGGAGCCACAGTAGGCTCACATGTTCTTAGAGCGCTTCACCACTCCCCAGAACGTGATGCTGTTCGTTTTTCATTCAGCCGATTTAATACCATGGATGATGTGCTCTATACCACAGAGAAACTTAAATCACTTTACGCGGTAGAAGAAGTGTAAAAAAGGGAGCTTTGAAGCTCCCTTTTTTTAGAAATCACCCCAGATTGCTGTGGGGATGAGCAAAATCGCATTATACGCTCCATGAAAAAATATAGCGTATTTAAGACCATGTTTCATCCGAATGAAGCTCAATACCAGCCCTAATAGAAATTGTGCCAAAACTAATATTGGCATGAAATAAAAGTATTGAGACCAATCTACATTTTGGTAATTGCCAAGGTGAACAAGACCAAAGAAAGCGGCGGAGGTATAAACCACAAATTTGAGTTTCGGAGGATCATTTTCCTTTACTTTCATCCAGCAGTAAAAGAGATAGCCCATGTAGGCTACTGGGATATACCAAAGTTCAGACAAAAAAAGAATCGCCAAACCTATTCCCCAGAAAAATGAATTTCGTTTGTAATCCAAATGCATTCTGAATGCAGGCTCCTCAAGAATTGGGGCAAGAATAATGGCTCCAGCCACTACTATCCATTTATAATCCCTCATCAGCTCTTCCACCATGTTGTCGAACTGAAGATCCAGCTGTTCCATAATCAGCCCATAAGGCGTAATTACGACTAATACTGCAAAAAGCAGAACAAAAAAATCCTTCGCAGTCATGGGAGTATACTCCTCAAATCGGCTTGGATTTTTTAAGAAGGAAAAGAGGTCCTTTATCATTTAATTAGAAGGGTTATAGGCTGTTTCATACGGTGACCAAATCTCATAGATTGGGTCCCCCCGTGAACTTAATCCTGAATGATGCCACTCTCCATCAATGACTTCAAAATCGAACTCCAAGGAAGCTCCTACTCGACTATCATCCCTTGAGAAAAAGGTAATGTTTTCTGTATATTTTCCATTTTCAGCAGTATAGGTCCCTCCTCCTGAGCCCATAAACTCCTTCGTTTCTGAATTAAAAGCAACCCACTGAAAACGACCTCCGCTTAGAATTTTAATAGTTCTCCTAGCACCAGGTGTAGATCGACTGATTTCATCATTTCTTTTCCTCCCGGTAATCACCCAGTTTCTGGTTAGCTGGTCGGAATTTCCTTCAATTCTTTCCCATATTTCTACCAGCATCCCATTATCGGTATTGGCAGAAATAACCATTTTCCCATCTACCATATCCAACTTGAAAATTGTAGCAGTCCCTACCTGTAGAGGATTAAGAGTGAAAAAGTCGAGCGTTTCAATATATTTTTCGCCATCTACTTCGATAGGACCACCTCCAGCTGCGACAAAATGATTATCGCTAAGGCTTTTTGCTCCGAAGGAAAAGTAGTCATCCTGAATAATTTTTACATATTCCATATCGGTCACCATTTGACCGTTTTGATGCGTGAGCTTCCAGGCTCCTTCTATATCCTGTGCATGAGCAAAGCTAAAAGCCAGGACAAAGGTTAGAATCAAAAGATTTTTCATTGCTTTTCTTTTTGTTATAAGATTAAATAATCAAACTTATCACAGATTTAAAAGCAATTCCCCAGAATTGGTCTTTTTCAGATTCAAAAGGTAAATGGATGAAGGAGTTTGTGATAGGAAATACCTTGGAAGAGGCTTTATCGCTTGTGCCAGAAGGTGCAATAAAAAAAATCAAAATAGACGGGAAGTTATTTGGTATTACAAGGAGAAATCAGGAATTCTTTGTCTTTGATGCTTTCTGCCCGCACAGAGGAGCTTCTCTAATTCAAGGTAGTATTAACCAGAAGGGTGAGATCATTTGCCCTCTTCATCAATATAGGTTTGAATTAAAAGGAGGAAAGGTTAAGGCAGGGTACTGTCCAGATTTGGAAACGTATCCATCGGAGCTTTCAGAAATTGGCTTAAAAATAAAAGTACCAATATGATTAGTACAGTCTGCTTCCATCAGGAACAGGCCTCTCAACCGTGGTGATCACCACTCCTTCTTTGGTATCAAATCCTGTGATCAAGATCTCTGACATGAAATCGGCTATTTGCCTAGGCTTAAGATTGCATACACAAACCACTTGTTGACCGATTAATTCCTCCGGGTTATAGACCGAAGTCAGTTGTGCTGAAGATTTCTTTAACCCCATTTCTTCTCCCAGATTTACCCAAATTTTGTATGACGGCTTTCGAGCATTATCAAACCTTTGAACTTCTTTTATCGTACCCACTCGGAGATCGATTCGTGCGAAATCTTTGAAATCAATCGTTTGCATCGTGATATTTTTTCTTAATTTTACGAACCTTTTCCAACAATAAATGTTAACTAGTCGCAAGAAACTGCAAAACATGCTTTCTAAAACGACCTTTACCATGAAAAAACTACCTTTCGTTGCTCTTTTAACGATCGGTTTCTTCTTTTTTGTTGGTTCGGGATATGCTCAATCGGAGCAAAATTCTGATCAGGACAAGGAAAATCCTGACGTAATTAAAGATAGACCAGTTAGTTCTGATGTAGTAATGTCAGATGGTCTTTTGGATATCGAATCATCAACACCTTCCAAAAACCTCCCAAATTCAATAGGTCAACCTAAGACGCCTACAAGGCAAGAAGAAAAAACCGAAAAGGTTGTTGCAAAAAAGGAAGAGGGCGCTTCGACCCTCTCATTTAATTTATTTCTTTATATCGTAGACAAATTCAAAGCTGACTAATTCGAGCTTTTGAATTTTTCAATTTCATCTAGGGATATTTTTCCTTCAAAAAACGCGCGTCCAAAGAGTACTGATTGAACTCCCATATCCCTCAATTTTTTGAAATCGTCTATCCCGCGAATCCCTCCACTGGCTCTTAAAGATATAGTCGGGAACTTATCAAGAACCTCCTTATATAAACCAAGATTAGGGCCTTCCATTACCCCATCTCTGGAGATATCTGAAACCTTCACATACTTTAGTCCTCTTTCATAAAAAAATTCTATATGGTCAAAAAGATCAATTTTGGTCTTCTTGAGCCAACCGCGAATTTTAATCTTGTAGTCTACCGGATCGGTGTCCGCTGCCAGAATAATTTTTTCCCTCCCATAGCTGAGGATAAACTGGGCAAAACGCTCAGGATGATTTGCTGCGGCCGAGGAAATCGTAACTGTTGCAGCTCCATTCTCGAAAGACTTTATCACATCACCATCTGTATTTACCCCTCCGGTAAAGTCTATTTTAAGATCAGTATATCCGGCTATCGCTTCGAGGATATGATAATTTTTAGGTTCACCTCTTCTGGCACCGTCTAAATCAACAAGATGAATTCTTCCTATCCCAACTGATTCAAAGGATTGGGCAATTCCGAGAGGATTGTTTGAGATTACCTCCTCAGTAGAAAAATCACCTCTCTTCAGTCTCACACATTTGCCATCAATTAGCCAAATGGAAGGTATAATTTCAAAATTGCTCACAGTCTGGATGAATAGGTTTAAAGGGATTCAAAGATAATATCACGAACCAAAATCCTAAAGTAGATAATCAAAATTTATAAACTTTATGATTTGAGATTAATGTTGGATTAGTTTAGCTATCCTGCCCTGGCTTCCACTAGCCCACACCACTTCACTACTTCGATCAGTCATTACTGCATGGTAGCCTTTATCATCAAATGAAGTCCAATTTTTTCCTAAATCCATGGAAATATCTGATCCAGAAGGACCAACTGCTACGAGTAGTTTTTTTTGAGCTAGATAGGTCACCCCAGATCTGTAACCTGATAGTTGGGATTCTGTGTCTAGCCATTTCTTTTTAGAAATCGAAAATATACCTAAGGTAGAATCCGCTTCTTCGGGATTCAAATAATCTCCTCCCACAGAAACTACCAAATCAGAATCTGCAAAACAAGTAGAAAATATGCCTTTTGAAGGTTCTCCTTGAGCCAATGGACTTCGGAACTTCTCCCAGCTTTGGCCCGAATCCCCAGAAAACCAAAGGTTAGATTCTGCCCCGCCACTCCCTATCCATAGCAAATTCTCACTTGAAACCATGGATGAACCACTTGCTGCAAACCCTGCTTCACCTTCTACTACTTTTGGGGGATTTTCCATATGACTCCACGATCTGCCAGCATCAGTGGTTTTTAGGATCATCCAATGTCCTTTTAATGGATCTCCAAAAACAAATCCATTCAATGAGTCAGAAAAGCTTATCCCATCAAGGAAGGCTTCCTTGGATAAAGTCATCATATGATCCCAATTCTTCCCTCCATCAGAGGTGCGGTAAATCACAGCTGGCTGACCTGCAGAGGCTACCACAGCATTTTTTGCATCAAAAGCATGGATTGATCTAAAATCCACAGAGTCCATCCCTTCAATGACTCCATTATCCCAGGTTTTTCCTCCGTCCAATGTCTTAAGCCAAGTACCATCAGATCCACTTGCCCAAACTACATTTTCACTGACTACAGACAGCCCTCTTAGAGACGCTTTGACCGAAGTATCAAACTCCTTCCAAGACTGGCCATAGATCGAATTAGAATTGAGGAAGAAAATCAATCCAAAAGAGGAGAGAATAAATAATCGAGCCATCAAGAAATATCTACCTCCCTGTAGGCCTCAATTAGGGCCATCTCTCCCTCTTTACCAGGAAGTGCGTTTCCATGCTCCATTCCATAGATTCCGGTGAATCCCTTGGAATGCATGAATTCAAATACATTCTTGAAATTGATTTCCCCAGTTCCCGGCTCCTTTCTTCCTGGGTTATCTCCGATTTGGATATAGGCTATTTCATCCCAACAGCTCTCCATATTTGCAATAAGATTCCCTTCATTTCGCTGCATATGATAGATATCGTAAAGAATCTTACAACTTGGACTTCCTACAGCTTTACAAATCATATGAGTCTGATCAGATCGTCTTAGGAATAATTCTGGGGTGTCACTTAAAGGCTCCATGACCATAGTCAATCCGTGAGGTTCGAAAATTTCAGCTCCCCTCTTCATTGCCTCAATCACGTTCCCTGTTTGAATCCCAATCGGCATACGTCGATCATAAAAGCCGGGTACTACCGTCATCCATTTGGCATTCACTCGTTTGGCTGCCTCCACGGATTTCCGACAGGTATCCAAGAAGACATCCATAAACTCTTGTCTTCCGGTAGTCAGAGATGTCATCCAGTTTTGGCCACCGTCCACTACAAATACACCCATGCGCATACCCAGATCATCTAAGGCTTTTCCGATCATTTCCTGATCTGCTACACTTCGTTTTAAAAGTCCATTATCTTCAAGAGACCGAAAGCCTTGATCAGCCATAAATTTCAATTGATCACCAAGGCTTTCTCCGGCGGAGTTTTTAAACATCCCAAAATGAGGTGCAAAGTCTATTTTGAAGGGCTCCGCTTTTTTTAGCTCGCTCTTTGAGTTAGCCGAAGCAAATACTCCAGGAATACTCGCTAAAGTGGCGCTAGCTCCAAGGTTTTTGATGAATTTTCTTCTTTCCATGATTAGACTACTTTAGTTTTTCCGGGAATGGCATGAGGGTAATATCCATCCTCATTGGGTACAATTTTTGGCATCGCATCCCAAGATAAGGTCTCTGGAAAAAGGTTCACCTGACCGTTCATTGCTTCCTCCCAAGTGATTACTTTTCCCGAATAAGTCGCGTATCTACCCATGATGGAAGTCATCGTGCTTTTCGCTGCATTTTCTGCATCAGCAAATTTATATTCGCCATTCACCAGTGCTGCCCAAAGCTCATCATGCTCCTGTTGATAGGGGTTGGGATTATTCTCGCGATCATGGTCATAGATTGAGTTTCCGGACCAATCTGTGAGAATTCCATGGTTCCCTGCACTCAAATAGGCTTTACCTTTAGTCCCTTGGAACGTTTCATCGACGCGATTGGAAGCACCTGGAAAGTGCCGGCATTCGCTATGTATGACAGAGCCATCTTCATATGTAAAGGTCAAAACGTGATGATCAAAAATTTCACCATGTTCCTTACCTGTACGAACCTGACGACCACCTGTGCCTTCTGCTTTCACAGGATATCCCTTTTTCACCCAGTTGGCGACATCAATGTTATGGACATGCTGCTCGGTGATATGATCACCACAAAGCCAATTAAAGTAATACCAGTTGCGCATTTGATATTCCATTTCGGTCTGACCTGGCTGTCTCTCCCGAACCCAAACACCTCCATCATTCCAATACACCTGACCTCCAACAATATCCCCAATGGCCCCATCATGAATTCTTTTAATGGTTTCACGGTAATTATTTTGATAATGCCTTTGTAGACCAACCACCACATTCAGCTTTTTAGCTTTGGCAGATTCAGCTGCCGCCAAAACTTTTCGAATTCCTGCAGCATCAGTAGCAACCGGTTTTTCCATAAAAATCTGCTTCCCCTGATTGACTGCTTCCTCAAAATGCATGGGTCTAAATCCAGGAGGCGTAGCCAAAATCACCACATCAGCTTCAGCCATGGCCTGCTTGTATCCATCAAACCCAACAAACTTTCGTTCCTCCGGGACATCTACTTTATCGGCACCATATTTATTTAAAATTGGCTCTAAACTTTTATCCAATCGATCTCTAAACGCATCTGCCATAGCAACCAATTTGATCGGCTGCCCTGTATCAAAGGCCTGGAAAACAGCTCCGGTACCTCGTCCCCCGCAGCCAATTAGGGCTAATTTAAGATGATTATCAGGAGCCGCATACGCTCCATGAAGAGTAAAAGGCTGGGTTATCAATGCGCCCGATGCGAGAGCGGAGGCTTTCAAAAAGTCCCTTCTTGTTTTTGGGTTTTTCATGGGTTTTTATTTTTTGGGTTATTAATAATCTGGAATTGGTTCTCTTGAGTAGTACGCCTCAATTTCTTCATCAGATGGTGTCTCAAAAGGCCTCACCAGACGCATTCCGATAAACGGTGCCTCTGGGAACCACCACTGGGACTTGGGAATTTGAGGATCTAATTGTTTCCATTTCGGATCACTTTTATATCTCCGAGATGAGCTGATTTCTTCTTTGCTATGCTTAAAGCTCCCTCCTCTGACCACACGAGGGTAAAGCTGCAACGATGGGTTTTGTGGGTTCTCATCTGTGGAATTTGCATAAAAATCTTCTTCATACTGATCCGAGGTCCACTCCATCACATTTCCATAGATATCATACAGTCCATAGGGATTAGCTTCCTTAAGTCCAATTTTCTGGGTGGTTCCTTCGGAATTAGAAGCAATCCAAGCATAATCTGACAATTTGCCTGAATCATCTCCATAGAAAAATTTGGTCTCGGTACCTGCTCTTGCGGCATATTCCCATTCAGCCTCGGTAGGCAGACGGTAAAAAATACCGGTTTTCAAGTAAAGCCATCGGCAAAATTGAATGGCTCCATATTGGGTCATACCTATTGCAGGCTTTCCTTCCTTACCCATTCCAAAGGTCATATCAAGATAGGGTAAACTTGGCCGGGTCAATCCGTCTACCTCTTCAGAAAGCGGAGTTTCGGAAATAGCTAACTCATAATTTTTATCCAGAAATAATTCAAATGCATCCCAAGTCACCTCGTGTGCACCCATCCAAAAAGCATCAAGAGTCACCTTATGCAAGGGACTTTCATCAGGAAAATCTCCTGATTCTGAGCCCATAGAAAATTCTCCTGCAGGTATGGGCATCATTTCAAATGCAACTTGAGTACCAGGAATTTCCTGATTATAGGGTTTAAACTCAGCCTGATATTCTGGCGACTCACCAGGCCCAGTCCAAAACTGGTAAAGAGAAAAAATAAGCAAGAGGAAAGTGTAATTCAGATTGGGCATAGGGCTAGATTACTTCAAAGCCCTTCAAAATACCAGATTATCAAAGAAAAAGAAAGCGCTTTCTCATTAGCATCACATTCTCTTGACCACCTCACTTTTTGGAATCCTTAAGGACCACATTCCTCGTAGATCTCCTATTTCATGTCCTTTCGCATTATCATCTGGATAAAGTTTATCAATCATTCCTAGTGTTTCATCCTCTATGTCGGTACCAGGTGTACCATGACAGCTCAGACAAAATGCACTTGGTATCTTAATCGCTTTGGTATATAGATAGGTCTCTCCGCCATCTATTTTTTGGATATTAGGGTCACTCTGTAGATTATTTTCAGCATTGTATTCATATGCCTCCAGAATTGCCTCTTCTTCAGAATTGGGTTTGTCTGCAGGGTTTCTGTATCGATTGGAAGCCCTTCGCAATTCCACACCATATTGCTCTGAAACCTCGGAGAGAATAGGTAAAGCCTGAATATTACAAAACTCCACAGCCCCGGAGGTTCCATTTTCTGAGATCGCATTAGTCAGTGCTGAAATCAATTGACTTTGAGCCTCAAGGGTAATAGAATCACCCCAAATCATGGCCTCTTGGAGTATCTCTGCCTCAGTCAGCCTTTTCACTTCCATGTTTTCATTAACTTCATCAAAAACCTCTTTCGAAACTCGCTCACCTCCTCCACAAGCAAAAAGCAAAAATGAAATTACAACAAAAACGACGGGGGCTTTCCAGATTCTCTTCATGCTTTAAATTTACTTATTTCTTAAATATCCGGAGTTTCCGAATCGAATGATTTAAGAACTCAGTGTTTCTGTCCTTGGTTTCGTAGTTGTTTCTATAAAGTATGCTATTTTTGGTTGATGCGCTCATCTGTTCTCGGCATATGCTTGATATTTTTTTTGGCCTATTCGGCCAAAGCTCAGACCTGGACTCGTTTACAAAGTTGGGGCTTGGACTTAGAGACAATTGATTGGATTGATCAAAACACAGCCTTTGCCGCAGGAGAAAACTTAATCATCAAAACTTCCGATGGCGGAACGCGCTGGGAGGAAGTTGATTTCCTTCCAACCTCTAGAATTCTGGATATCAAATTTCTCAATAATCAAATCGGCTTGGCTGTAGGTGACAATGGTTATTTGATCCGATCCACAGATTCTGGTGAAAATTGGAGTACAGTTGATTCGCCAACCAATGAAGACATCAAGGGAATTCGATTTTTCACGGAGGACTACATCACCATTTTTAGCAATTCACAAATTCTCATTTCCACCGATTTGGGACAATCCTGGACCACCTCACCAAGTGTTCCAAACTTAATTATAAAGGACCTTTTCTTTTTCTCCGAGGATTCAATTTTCTCAGTAGGAAATCAAGGAAGACTTTATCTTTCAGCCAATCAATCCAATTCCTGGTCTTCAATTTCCACTGGAACGAACTTCGACCTCAACAGTATCTTCTTTGATCAAAATAAAAACGGTTACCTGGTGGGTGATCAGGGGACGATTCTCAAGTCAGCAGATTTTGGAGCTACCTGGCAAGCTTTGAACAGTGGTGTTTCGGATCCTTTAAATGACATCAAAATCAGTCCGGTCAATGCCAATATCATCATTTCTGTGGGTGAAAATGCAACTGCAATCCGATCCACGAATGGTGGAAGTACTTTCGGCCGAGCAAATCTGGGAAATGATAACTTACGCTACTTGAGAGATCTAGAATTTATCCCTGAAACCAATATCGCCACCTCAGTCGGACAGGACGGTTATTTGATTGTCTCTACGAATGGTGGCGGATCCTGGACTTCTAGACTAGCCGGTATTCGGAATAACTTTTCAAATGTTGATTTCAAATCCGATCGATTTGGATTCTTAGCAGGTGAGGGTGGCGCTGTCTATGTCACAGGCAATGCTGGAGCATCTTTAATTTATCGCCCTCTCCCTGAACCCACTGATATAATAAGTACTGATTTTTGGAATACCGGATTTGGTTACGTTTCAGGAGCAAATGGGAAAATATACCGGACTGGCAATTCAGCCAGAACTTGGGTAAGTGTTCCTACCCAACAAGAAAATGATGTTAATGGATTTTATCTTTTTGCACCTTCAGTCGCCTATATCGCAGGTTCAGAAGGATATATTTCTAGGTCTTTCGATTCAGGCGGCACTTGGGATCCTGGAGTAATTAGCAATACCTCTACAAATCTAAGGGACGTAACGTTTTTCGATTTTCAAGTTGGTTTTGCCATGGGTGATAATGGCCAGATCAGCTGGTCAAATGGAGGGAATGAATGGGAAAACCTACCTAAACTAACCGAGGAAAACCTTAACGCTCTAGCCAAATTGGATTCCTCCACCGCTATAATTGTAGGAGATGCCGGAATCATTCTGAAGGGTGAAGAAAAGGCTCTAGTCTGGAGGGAAATACAAAACAATTATTCAGAAAACATTAATGATGTAGATTTTTGGGATGATCTGCTTGGCATGGCCGTAGGAAACAATGGACTGACCATTCAAACCAAAGATGGTGGTGAAACATGGGTGCAAATTCCAAGCGGTACACGATCGGACCTCCACTCAGTGAGCATTGCCACTCCTCTAATCGCATACGCCGTGGGAGAGGAGGGAACTTTCCTAAACTACACCTGCACTCCACCCGGAGCCCTAAGCGAAATTACCGGGCCTGAAACTAGCTGTCTTGTGATCGAAGAATATAGAATTGATGAACCCCAGATAGACGATGCCTTCATCGAGTGGAGAGTGGATGGTGGGACGATTCTTGAGGGCCAAGGAACTAGTCGAATCCAAGTGCGGTGGGATAGGGTAGGCAGAAACGCTGTTTTGGTTTCAAATGAGAATTTCTGTGGAAATGGAGAGACTTCTTCCATGGAAGTTTTGGTATCTGACATCCCCTCAGTTGATAAAATAGTTGGAAATGGAACCGTGTGTACCGGGATTCTCGAAACCTATACCATAGAAATAGCTGATGAGATAGAGATTTTATGGGAGGTAATCGGTGGTGAAATTGAGTCGGGACAAGGGCAAACCGAGGTTTCAATAAATTGGACAGAGAATGGAATTCAGGAATTAGGCCTCATTTTATCAAATGAATGCGGAGAATCTGAGAGATTGACATTACCCGTGCAAGTGAACTCCGCGCCAGACCAGCCCTCATCTATTCAAGGAGAAACCCTAACTGGACTGGGTGAAGCTCGCTATCAAATCACACAAGAAGAAGGAATAAATTACACATGGGAAATCTCTTCCGAAGGTGGTAAGATTATTTCAGGTCAGGGAACAGGAAATATCCTAATAGAATGGGAAGAGGAGGGTGAGTACACCCTTACAGTCACACCGAGAAATCAATGTAACGAAGGAGAAGTACAAACTCTGAATATTGAAGTGAATATTATTACCTCCTTAGAAGAGCCTATTGACCCCAGTTTGCTCATTTATCCCAACCCAAGTTCTGGTATGCTTCAAATTGAATCTGACTATTTGGCAATTTGGAAATCTGTGGAAATATGGACCCTTCAGGGTAGTCTGATTCGACAGGTAGATTTATTGGGTAGGTCCCAAAAAGTAACATTTGAAAACCTCCCACGTGGGGTTCTACTACTTAGAATGACCGGAAATCAAGGGCAGATTGTTCGAAGAATAATTGTCAAATAGAATCTTCAGTCTCTCCACGAACAGAGACATACTGAAAGATATCTCCAATCGTATTATTCTTGATGAAGGCCTTTTTTAAAATGGCTTCTGGGATGTAGCCAGCCTTTTCCAAAACACTCATTGATGCTCCATTGAAGTCATAAACCTGAGCAAAAATTCTCTGGATTTCGAATTTATCAAAAATGTATTCAGTGAAAATTTTCACGGCCTCTGTGGCTATCCCTCTTCCTGCGAAAGGCTCTCCAATCCAAAAGCCCAGCTCCATATTCGTGCGAAGTTCTGCCTTCCCCATCTCAGCTCCTATTGAACCTGCAAGTCTTCCTTCAAACTCAATTGCAAAATTCTGTGGTGGGTTAAACTTTTGGTTATGCTCAATCCAATGTCTTGCATCATGAATCGTGTAAGGTTGAGGAAAACTATCCTTCAGGTTCATGGCTACTTTAGGATTATTAGCCAAAGGATAAAGCTGATGGAAATGGGCTTCATTCCAAGTAACCAAATTAATTTCTCTCTCCCCCGATAAAACCATTTATTCCTATTTTTTTGAAAAGTGTTAAATCAAATCTATCAATATTTAACTGATAAAAATAACCGATTATCACTCATTCATGCCTCCTTCTTTCATTTTTTCGAAATTCTCGGCTAGTCTAAGAGCTGAAATAAATTCCTCGATGCTTCCATCCATTATTTCGGGCAAATTATACACCGTCTTATTTATTCTGTGATCGGTTACCCGAGACTGAGAATAGTTATAAGTTCTGATTTTATCAGATCGATCTCCACTACCTACCATTGATCTTCTTTGGGCACCTACTTCTTCATTATGCTTTGCGAGTTCCATTTCATAGAGCCTGGATCGAAGCACTTTCAGTGCCTTCTCAAAGTTTTTAATCTGAGATTTTTCATCCTGACATGTGACTACCAAACCAGTTGGATTATGTGTCAAACGTACAGCTGAGTAGGTGGTATTTACAGACTGTCCACCAGGCCCGGAAGAACAATAGGTATCCTTTCGAACATCATTCATATCAATCTCTACTTCTACCTCATCCATTTCTGGAAGTACCGCTACTGTCGCAGCTGAGGTGTGTACACGGCCTTGGGACTCAGTAGCTGGAACTCTTTGAACCCTGTGTACTCCGGATTCAAACTTCATCATACCGTAGACATCAGCTCCGGTGATGGTAGCTATTATTTCCTTGTATCCTCCAGCCGTACCAAAGGTCAAGTCAAGCACTGTAAGCTTCCATCCTTGCTTTTCGCAAAAACGCTCATACATTCTAAATAAATCGCCCGCAAAAATTGCGGCCTCGTCTCCACCACTTCCGGCACGAATTTCAAGAATACAGTCTTTGGAATCATTCGGATCCTTAGGGATCAAAAGTTGCTTGATTTCCTCTTCCAACTCCGCAACTCTCGTCTTCAACTCATCAAGCTCAGCTTTGGCCATATCCCTAAAATCAGGATCTTTCTCTTTCTCCAGGATTTCCTTAGTGCTATCTATATTTTGTAGAGCTAGTTTATATTCATCACCAGCTTTTACGATTCGTTCTAGCTCTTTATATTCCTTCGTAAGCTTTGTATACATTGCCATGTCCTCCATGGTCTCAGGGAGCACAATCAACTGTCCTACTTCTTCAAAACGATCTTTAAGGGTCTGTAATTTATCTAGCATAGGTAGTTAATATGTGAGCAAAAATAGGAAATTTTCCCTTGGAGAAAGCCTGAACCTCTTACTCAAGTTTACGTTTAATTTGGACATAGCCTGAACCACTCTCTGATGAAAAAAGCTATCCCAGCCTACTTTCTTCTAATATTCATTTCAGCTTTTCAATGTGGAGAAGAGAATCCTCCAGAAAACTGTATTGATCCAGAAAAAATCCAGCAAGGAGCCTGCACTTTAGAATATGAACCGGTATGCGGATGCAATGGAGTAACCTATTCCAATTCCTGTCACGCTGATCAGTCAGGGGTTATTTCTTACTCTACTGGCGAATGCAGCTAAAGTTTTTCGCCAACGGCAAAGTCAAACAAATAATAGAATCGCTTTACTCAACAGTGACTGACTTGGCCAGATTTCTAGGCTGATCCACATTACAACCACGCATCACGGCGATGTGGTAAGAAAGAAGCTGCAATGGAATCACAGATACCAATGGATTGAATGCTTCATGGGTTTTTGGTATTTCAATCACATGGTCAGCCATTTCTCTTACGGTGGTGTCCCCTTCGGTTACCACAGCAATAATCTTCCCTTTTCGAGCTTTGACCTCTTGGATATTACTTACCACCTTATCGTAAGAACTATCCTGAGTGGCAATGAAAATAACCGGCATTTCCTCATCAATCAATGCGATAGGCCCATGCTTCATTTCAGCAGCAGGGTATCCTTCCGCGTGTATGTAAGAAATTTCTTTGAGCTTTAATGCACCTTCCAGCGCCACAGGAAAATTATATCCTCGCCCTAGATAAAGGGCATTAGAAACATCTTTATACTCTCCAGAAATATATTTGATGGCCTCATTTGCTGTTAAAGCCTTTTGAACTTTCTTAGGAATAGATTCAAGCTCATTTAAGAGTTCTACATATTTCCCTTGGGGCAAAGTGCCTCTTTGATATCCGAGCATTAAGGCCATCATCGCCAATACTGAAATCTGAGCAGTGAAGGCCTTCGTAGATGCAACACCGATTTCCGGTCCAGCGTGAGTGTAGGATCCTGCATGGGTAGCTCTAGGAATAGAAGAACCTACCACATTACATACTCCAAAAATAGTGGCTCCTTTAGATTTTGCCAGCTCAATTGCTGCCAAAGTATCAGCGGTCTCACCCGACTGGGAAATGGCAATTACGAAGTCCTTTTCTCCAATTACTGGATTTCTATACCTGAATTCGGATGCATACTCGACCTCCACTGGCACACGTGCAAATTCTTCAAAAAGATACTCGGCTACCAATCCTGCATGCCATGAAGTTCCACATGCAGTAATGATGATCCTTTCTGCATTTTGGAATTTATTCATGTAATCCCGCAAGCCTCCAAGTACTAGTCTGCCAGATTTTGCATCTAGTCTTCCTCGTAAGCAATCTTCGATAGACTTTGGCTGTTCGTAGATTTCCTTCAACATAAAATGCTCATAGCCGCCCTTTTCGATTGCCTCAAGCTCCATTTCTAGCTTGTTGATATAAGGATTGGTCTCTACATTTTGAATGGTTTTTACCTGAAGTCTATTGTTTCGAATTACGGCGATTTCATAATCATCGAGATAGACGACCTTATTCGTGTATTCGATAATTGGAGTGGCGTCAGAAGCTAGAAAGAATTCATCCTCTCCTACTCCAATCACCAAAGGAGAACCTTTTCTAGCAGCGATTAGTGTTCCCGGCTCTTCTTTATTAATCAGAACGATGGCATAAGCGCCTACTACCTGATGAAGTGCAAGCCTAAGTGCTTCCTCAAGGCTGATAGAATTGTTCACATAAATATCCTCTATAAACTTGACAAGAACCTCTGTGTCAGTTTCAGATTGAAAAGAGTATCCCTTAGAAATCAAATCCTTTTTGAGAACCTCATAGTTCTCGATGATTCCATTGTGAATGATGGCAATTTTCTCACTGGAAGAGTAGTGTGGATGAGCATTGGAATCATTTGGCTCTCCATGAGTGGCCCAACGGGTGTGACCGATTCCAATGGTGGACTTGAGATCTCCAGCCTCCTTAAGATGGGCTTCTAGCTTGCTCACCTTGCCCTTCTTTTTATACACACTTAACCCGTTTTTATCGATCAAAGCAACCCCAGCACTATCATACCCTCGATACTCTAATCTCTTAAGGCCTTTGATTACAATTGGTAGAGCCTCTTGTTGGCCCACATACGCTACTATTCCACACATAATGAAAAAAAGCTTTGGTAAAAATTTAGATAGGCAAAGAAACAGGTTTCATGCCAAAAAAAATAATCCACTTCCTTAAAAAAAAGTAAGTGGATTATCAGACTTAATTGAAATTGAGGATTAGTTCGCTTTTGAGTAAATGATCCTCAATCTTATTTTGTCATTATCTAAGACAAATTGCCGGAAAGATCTTTTGAAATCATCTCCTCCTGTGTCCGGAGAATTTCCATACAATAACCAATCTTTTCTAAGCAACTGTTCTCGATAGATTGCATTGACATGTGAAGTTATTTGTACACGATATCTGTCATCTGAGTCAAAGTATGTAAAAACAGCGGGCGCAGAAGTGGCTGGTTCCAAATTTCCATCTTCATCCACCACTACTTGAGGTTGACCGTCCTGCTGGACTGACAAGGGCTGACCATCTAGTGTTCTTGTTAAAATAGTATTGGTCTCATCAGTAAAATAGACAACCATATTTGCAAGAGGGTTTTGACCTTCTGGAAATTCATCAATTTCACCAAGCTCAAAGTTAGCCTGCTGAAAAGAAACTCCTGGCAAAGTATCCAGAAACTCATCTATCGGGCTGGTATCAACTTTAATAACCATTCCCAAATTACTCTTCATACCAAGCTTATTACCTGTTTTATAAGCTACACCAGGCTCCTGTACGACAGCGGTGGGTGTCCCTGTCGGATCATTCACCACTCCGTTAAAACTTCGGGAAGAAGCTGTACTTATTGAGTACTCTGAAGAAACGGTATCGTTCAAGTAACTGTAGAATATTTCAAATCCTGTTTCAAAACCCAGGTTAATTCCCGCAGTAGTATTGTCATCCTCCCCGATTTGAATCGCAATACCTGGTAAATACTCTCTGAAGCTGAATAAGTCTTCAAATTCCTCTCCTCTACGAAGTTTATCAAAGAGATCATTCGCAAAGTCTTTATCTACAGAAAGCCTCATCGTGGTATCCTTTACATCTTCGAAAACCACCTCCTCGAACGCAATTGGATCTTCACTAAATGTCAGAGAACTGAAATTATAATAAAGAGTATCTAGAATTGGCTCTTCTAGTCTGTAAACACTGAAGGATTTAGGCTCGTCAAGATCAGTACCATTGACACTTACTACATCCAGGGTGAAGAATATTGAGTCCAATGAGGCATCACCTCTCGGCCTTTCATCGAAAGCATCAATAAATAAACGGGTATACCCTGTCCCCTCAGTCCTGCCAAAATATGGATCCACCTCATTACCGACTACCAAAACACTCTGATTGGTGGTATTAAATGAATCCAATAGCACGACCTCTCCTTCAAGTTCAAACTCTTCGAAAAACACGCCGATTTGGTTATTTTCGGGAGCCAACTGGAGTCCAACCGTGGAAGGATCGCTACAGGAAATAAGTAATAAAAAGGAAATGGAAAGCCCTATGGCCCATTTAACCGGCGAGCTCGTTATATTTTTCAAATAGCTCATCGTGAGCTTGCTCTTCTGCTTCAATGCTGATTTCAAACTTTTTGTCTTTTGAGAAATCCTCAATTAGTTGGTTTAATTCCTTGGAGACTTCGCTACCCTTCACTACCAAATCAGCGTATTCCATACCTGTTTTGATGAAGCCTTCGAAATCTTTGGATTGTAAAGGTGCTAAAATTGCGTCGTCAATATCGACCATCTTAACCTTGTTTAACAAATCGTCGCCAAAGGTATGAGAAAAGCCATTATTGTAGATAGCAAAAACAGATTTTGTGTTCTGGAATAGCGGCTCATTCTTGTATGTAGTCTTGAGATACATTGGGATTAAGCTAGTCATCCAGTCGTTACAATGAACGATATCTGGCGCCCAACCAAGCTTCTTCACCGTCTCAATCACACCTTTGCAGAAAAAGATTGCTCTTTCATCGTTATCCTCGAAGAATTTCTCCTGCTTATCATGGAATACATGCTTTCTCTGGAAATAATCTTCATTATCGATAAAGTAAACCTGAAGCTTCGCATTAGGGATTGAAGCAACCTTGATTACCAAAGGCTTCTCTTCATCACCTACTGCGATATTTATACCGGAAAGTCTTACGACTTCATGTAGTCTGTTTTTTCTTTCATTGATCAAACCGAATCTTGGAACCAAAATTCTTATTTCCATGCCACGCTCTTGCATTGCCTGTGGTAGGGAACGCAGAAAATTGGCGACTTCGGAAGTTTGTAAGAAAGGGTTGATTTCACTTGCAACGTAGAGAATACGTAGTTTAGACATACTTATTGGAGTTTAAATTGAAATGGTGAAAAAACAACTGCGCAAAGATAAGAAAAAAAGGCCGTAATGCCTTGATTATGTAAATAATAATCTAGCTTTAGCGGTTTTACCACATTGTAAATGCAAAAATTGAAAGTTCTAAAAACCCCAAAAGAGTGGGCCAAACTTCGTCTTGAAATTTTATCTGGTGGTCAAAGCATAGGCTTTGTGCCAACCATGGGCGCATTGCATGTAGGCCACTTGGAGTTAGTCAAAGCTTCATTGGATCAATGTGATTTTACCATCGTTTCCATTTTTATAAACCCCACTCAGTTTAATAATCCCAAAGACTTTGAGACCTATCCAAAAACGCTTGAAAAGGATTTAGCTCTTTTGGACGAAAATGGTGTTCATGCTGCTTTTGTGCCGAATACAGAAACCATGTATCCGACTTCAACGGAAATGACACTCAGCTTTGGTAAACTGGAAAAAGTATTGGAAGGAAAACAAAGGCCAGGTCACTTTAGTGGAGTTGGACTGGTAGTGAGTAAACTCTTTAATATTATTAAACCACAAGTCGCCTTTTTCGGGCAAAAAGACCTTCAACAAATTGCCGTGATCAAGCGGCTAGTGGCAGATCTATCCTTTCAGGTGGATATCAGTGTGGTACCAACCAAACGAGAAGCGGATGGTCTCGCTTGCTCCTCGAGGAATGTCCGGCTTAGCCCTTCAGAAAGAAAAATCGCTTTGGTTCTTTTTAAAAGCCTTAGCAAAGCAAAGTCGGAACTTTTAGCAGGAGAGAATTGGTTTGCCGTTCGGCAGGCAGTCGAGTCTGATTTTCAAAATATCTTATCTACAGAATTAGAATATTTTGAACTAGTACATCCGGAGTCTTTCGCACTTTACTCTAGCTTTGATCCTAATCAAAAAAGCTCGCTTTGCGTGGCTGCAAATGTTGGAGATGTGAGATTAATCGACAATCTGCCTGTAATTGACTAATTTTGCGGCAAAATTCTGAAAATGAATATCCAACTATTAAAATCCAAAATACACCGGGTGAAGGTTACCCAAGCCGAATTACATTATGTAGGTTCCATCACAATCGATGAGAATCTGATGGAAGCGGCAAACCTGATCGAAAACGAGAAGGTACAAATTGTTAATATTGACAATGGTGAAAGACTGGAAACTTATGTCATTAAAGGGAAGCGCGGGAGCGGAGAAATCTGTCTGAATGGCCCTGCTGCCAGGAAAGTTCAGGTCGGAGATATTATCATCATTATCTCTTATGCCAGCATGGATTTTGAAGAAGCCAAGTCATTCAAGCCTAGGGTTATTTTTCCTGATGAGCATAACCAAGTAATTTGAAACTCCCATCCAAAATAAAGCAAATAATCCAGGTCACTATCTCACTTTTGATAGCGCTCTGGATTTTTTGGTATTTATACAAGGACATAGAATTCGAAGCGCTCCTTGAGCAACTCTACGCCAGTAATTGGGGTTGGATTTTTGCGTCACTCACAATTTCAGTCGTCGGATTTTGGATTCGTGGTTGGAGATGGACTTTAATAATTTCAGATAAGGAAGGAACTCCTCCCAATGCATCCAGAGCCTATCATGCAGTGATGGTCGGGTATTTGGTAAATCTTCTGGTTCCAAGAGCTGGTGAAGTCGCCAAATGCGGGGTGTTGAGCAGAAGCAATGGAATACCTTTGGGTCACCTAATAGGAACTGTCATCCTGGAAAGAACAATTGATCTCTTATTCATGATTGGGGTTATTTTGCTGGCCTTTTTCCTTCAAAACCAACTTTTCCTAGAACTGGCAAATGAATTTGTAAATTTTGAATCCCTTTGGAAATCAGCGATGGATAACTTGCCAATTTTCCTCGGAGGTACATTAGTCCTAATCCTTTCCCTTTACCTGATCGGAAGGAGATTCAGAAATCATGGATTGGTTCAAAAGATTCAGGCCTTTTTCCGAGATATCGCTGGTGGGCTAAAACAGATAAATGCCATCAAAAATCCTCTGGGCTTTTGGCTAAGCTCAGTTGCCATTTGGATTATTTATTTTCTCACCCTATTACTTGTGGCTAAGGCCATTCAAAGTACTGCCATTTTGTCTTTGGGAGAAATCCTTCTGGTAATGGTAATGGGAACAATTGGCATGCTTGCACCCGTCCAAGGAGGCATAGGGACCTTTCATGCTTTGGTGGCCCTGATTTTGATACAGTTCGGAGTGTCAGAGACTGATGGTAAAATTTTTGCCGCGATCATTCATGGCACACAAATGATTCTAATGGTCATTGCTGGTTTAATAAGTTGGGTTTGGATCCTTAGATTGACACCCAAAAGCAAACCTGTAGCCGATTAGAATCGTAACAGAAATTCTAAAATGAAATAAAATGGGAATACTAATAATCGTAGGCTTTTTTGCGCTGCTGGGATTTATTGTCAGTAGCAAATTAAAGAGCAAATTCAAAAAATATTCACAGACAGCCCTTAAGGCAAATCTATCTGGAGAGGAGGTAGCGAAGCTGATGCTTGCAGATCACCAAATCCATGATGTCAAAGTTCAATGTGTAGAAGGACAGCTTTCAGATCACTACAACCCAATGAATCGGACCGTAAATTTAAGTCCTGATGTTTTTTACGGAAGGAATGCCGCTGCTACAGCCGTAGCTGCACACGAGTGTGGACACGCCGTTCAGCATGCCACACAATATGCATGGCTAAATCTTAGATCAAGGCTGGTACCTATTCAGAATATTTCAGGAAGAATTTTGAACATTGTATTGATTGCATCACTATTTGGTGGATTCGCTCTGGGATTACCTATTCCGTTCATCGGCTATATCGTAGTGGGTTCTTACAGTGTAATGACACTATTTACTCTGGTAACGCTACCTGTAGAATTTGACGCTAGTAATAGAGCCCTTGCTTGGGTAAAAGAAAGAAACGTGGTGACGAGCGAAGAATATGCGATGTCAAAAGATGCCCTAAAGTGGGCAGCCATGACTTATGTAGTTGCAGCTTTGGCATCTCTAGCCACTCTGGCGTACTACATATTTATCTTCTTTGGAAATCGAGATTGATCCAAATCAAAAAAAATGGAGAAAGGGGCAGGTTTTTGCCCCTTTTCTTTTTTTGAAATATCTTCGACAATTCGAATTTTAAACCCAAATAAACATGAATTTTGAGTTATCTGAAGAGCATTTAGCAGTAAGGGATGCGGCGAGAGATTTTGCTCATTCTGAATTACTTCCCGGCGTAATTGAAAGAGATTCGGAGGCCAAATTCCCAAAGGAGCAAATTAAGCAAATGGGAGAGCTGGGTTTCATGGGTATGATGGTAGACCCAAAGTACAATGGAGGAGGAATGGATACCTTATCCTATGTTCTAGCCATGGAAGAACTTTCAAAAATCGATGCCTCTGCATCTGTATCCATGTCTGTAAATAATTCCTTGGTTTGCTGGGGTCTTGAAAAATACGGGACTGAAGATCAAAAAGAAAAATATCTTAAAAGGCTAGCAACGGGTGAAATTCTAGGTGCTTTTTGCCTTTCTGAACCAGAGGCGGGGTCAGACGCCACTTCGCAGCGAACAGAAGCCAAGCTTGAAGGTGACCATTACATCCTGAATGGGACCAAGAACTGGATCACAAACGGCGGTACCGCAAGCGTTTATTTGGTGATTGCCCAAACTGACTCAAGCCTTGGACATAAAGGAATATCTGCTTTTATCGTAGAAAAAGGATGGGATGGTTTCGTCATCGGGAAAAAAGAAGATAAACTAGGAATTCGTGGTTCTGACACACACTCTTTGATGTTTACAGATGTCAAAGTACCAGCTGAGAATCGAATTGGTGATGAAGGTTTTGGTTTTAGGTTTGCGATGGAAACTTTAAATGGTGGAAGAATAGGAATTGCCGCACAGGCTCTTGGCATCGCTGCTGGGGCTTATGAATTCTCCCTTGCCTATTCGAAAGAGCGCAAGGCTTTTGGCAAACCAATCAGTCAACATCAGGCAATTCAGTTTAAGCTTGCCGATATGGCTACAACCATAGAAGCTGCCCGACTTTTAGTCTATAAAGCAGCTATTCTAAAAGATCAGGGTAAGGATTATGCTCATGCATCAGCTATGGCAAAGCTTTATGCCTCACAAGTCGCCATGGATGTTACGGTGGAAGCCGTACAGGTCCACGGAGGTTACGGATACGTAAAGGAATATCATGTGGAGCGATTAATGAGAGACGCGAAAATCACTCAGATCTACGAAGGAACCTCAGAAATCCAGAAAATTGTGATCTCTAGGGGAATCCTAAAATAATTATAGATTAAAGGTGTAAAATCAATTTTTACACCTTTTTTTCATTTTTTTTGACAATATTTTTGAACGGCTGCAGTTTATCACCTAAATAGTGCTAATTTCGTCTCTCATTATTCAAATTTTTCATGGATTATTACAATAAAGTGATCGAGTCGGTAAAAGTCCGATTCCTTCGCGGTACCAATTATCGTATAGAAAAACCTCTTTCCATTCTGGATTATTCAGAAAAGGAAAATGTATTGATCCTGCTACATCAGGGCAGCCTGAAATTTGGAGAAAACCAAGAGGTAGTGAATGAAGGTGAGGTACTTTTTATTCCCGGTGGTCAAAAAACTTATTTGACTCTTGGTGGAGGAACTAAAAAGAATCAGATCAAGATGGATAAATTCAGAGATTTGAAGAAAAAGCATCTTCAAAGCCTGAGTTTCTATGATATCAGAAATACTGAAGATGACTGCATTTCCATGATGAGCTTTGAATCGAAAGTCTTCGATGTGGTTAATTTCTTCAATTCCCTTTCCATCCCACCTTTCACCATTCGATTCAATGATCGCATAGGGACCATTATCGAAGATTTAATGAAAGAACAAGAGCAGAGCAGCGTCGGAAAAGAGCGGTCACTGAGTTGTCAAACTGAGGTTCTGGTGATCGAGATCTTAAGGCATATCTTGAAAAATCAACTCTTCGTGGAAGAGCTCTCTACTAATTCTACCTACTTTAAAGACCCGCGATTAATTGATCTATTTAACTATATCAAAAACAACTTAAGCGGGGATCTTTCAAATAAAGTTTTGGCCAAAGTGGCAAATGTATCAGAAGACTACGTAGGGCAATATTTTAAAATGCTGACAGGAATTAACCCACAGGATTATATAGAATATCAAAGAATGGAGTCAGCCGTGGACCTTCTTCGAACCACCAAGAAATCCATCCGAGACATAGGAAAGGAAGTTGGGTACAAAGACACAGCCTATTTCTGTAGAAGATTCAAAATGATGTATGGGGTACCCGCCGGAAAAATGAGAAGACGAGAGTCTCTAATTAACGTTTAAGGAAAAGTTCCGAATTTGAATTTGATCAAGGACCTCAGCCAGCAAGCTGGGGTCTTTTTCTATGGCATTGCCCAAAACCAATAAATCCGCCCCTGAGTCTAGGGCTACTTTACATTTTTCAATTGTATCCAAACCCCCACCAACAATCAACGGTCCATTCACTGCACTTTTGATCTCAGAGATTACCGCAGGGTTTACCGGGCTTGGCGAACCGCTTCCCGCATCGAGATAGGTTAATTTCATGCCTAAATATTTCCCGGCGAGAGCAGTTTCCACAGCCAATTCTACATTCGAATTCAAGATCGGTAGAGTATCACTGGCATAATGTACACTTCCCAGCTGACCATCATTTACAAGAAGATAAGCCGTAGCCAAAACCTCCAGATCCATGGCTTCGACTTGGCGAGAAGACTTGACTTGCTCTTCGATAAGAAAGCGTGGATTTCGGCCAGAAAGAAGACTTAAAAAAAGGATTCCATCAGCACTTTGAGAAAGCTGAGCATGGGATCCAGGAAATAAAATAACGGGAATTTTGCCAGCTTCAGCCTTGATTGCAGAGACCACCTCATCAAAAAAATCAACCTGCATTTGGCTACCACCTACGAAAATGAAATCTACCTGAGATCGAGAAATTCCCAAACGTTTAATTTCATCCACTCCTACTTTATCAGGGTCGATTAGCCAAGCAATCGCTTTACGCCCGGATAGATGCAAATCCTGAAATAACTCAAATATCTTCCCCTTGATCCTCGCCATTTATTCCCAGATTTTTCAGTAATTCGGGAAGGTATTTTTCCTTTGCATATATCAGACCTACCATCATTAATCTTTGCCCTAAGGATGGCCAGAATGAAGATTTTTTAGGTTTTGTTAGTCTCTCCTCAATTTCTTCATTCAAAAGTCCTTCCCGTTCGAGAGCTTCAAGGGCTTTCTCAATTTTTCTTTCTTTTCTTCGACTTTTTCGATGAATAAGAGCGTAAGTCAAAAGCCCTGCGGCCAAGGCTATTCCACCCACCCTCAAGATATTCCCTGAATCCTGCTTCGCAAATGAAAGCTGCTGGCTAAGGGTTTGCTCAAGCTCTTCCTCTATTTTCACTAAGTCTTCTTTATTCCTCTTCATCAGAATCTTTTCTATTTCTAAGAATAAAATTTCTCAAACCCATCTGGATTTTCTGCTGAACTGCAGGAGAGTACCGGACGTAAAAAAGTCCAAAAAGAACCAATAAGAAAATTAGACTTACAATCAGGAATCCCATAAAAGGATGCCCGGTCACCGTGCTTAGATAAAATGCCAGAGAAAGGCTAAAGAAAAGTAAAACCAGGAGCAGCACGGAGCCTATCATCACCAAAAGAATTAGTCTGGCGATTATGCCAAGAAATTCTTCCTGAATCTCAAGCTTCATTAGGTCAACCTTGGTTTCAATAAGGCCCTTGACTGTTTGTATGATTTCTCCGACTTTCAGCATATAGACTTCTTTTCTGCGTTTCTATTGGCAATATACTGTAATACAAAGACCAAAAAAATGATCAAACACCAAGTTTGAGTAAGAAATTGAAGAAGTTATGAGCCTTTTGTGGTTAAAGAGGCATGATACCAATCGTAATAATTATCCGATGGATTTATGATTTGTTTAATGATATTTAAAAATCAAATGGCAATTTCCTTCGTTTGAATGAGAGTATAAGGGAAAATTAAATTTTTTGGTAACCAAAACTTAAAATATGGCTGAAATCGAAAATAATCAGGAAGAAGACAGAATCCGAAAGGCATTCAAGGAAAGGGACTGGAACGAAATCAAAAGCTCAGATTCCTGGGCCATATTTAAGGTAATGTCAGAATTTGTTGAAGGCTTCGAAAAACTGGCAAAAATAGGCCCATGTGTGTCCATTTTTGGTTCTGCCAGAACTCCTCGGAATCATGAGTACTATAAAATGGCAGAAGAGATTGCTGCTAAGTTGGTTCGACATGGGTATGGAGTTATCACCGGTGGAGGACCTGGAATCATGGAAGCCGGGAATAAAGGTGCACATTCAGAAAAGGGGAAATCTGTGGGCCTAAACATCGTGTTACCCTTCGAGCAGTTTGAAAATATCTACATTGATAGGGATAAGCTCATCACCTTTGATTACTTCTTTGTCAGAAAAGTAATGTTCGTAAAATACGCACAAGGCTTTGTAGTCCTACCTGGAGGGTTTGGAACCATGGACGAACTTTTCGAATCCATTACTTTGATACAAACTGATAAAATTGGTCGATTTCCAATCGTACTTGTAGGCAGAGACTATTGGTCGGGACTGATCGATTGGATCAAAAAAACACTTTTGGAGGAGTATAATTACATCAATGCTGAGGATTTAGACTTGTTTTCTGTGGTAGATACCCCCACGGAAGCAGTTAAAGTTATTGACGACTTTTATTCTCAGTATCTACTTTGTCCTAATTTCTAATGAACAAAACCCACCTTTATCTTATTTATTCTCTCCTGATTTTATGTTGGGGTCTCTTGATTTTCAACCTGGTCAAATCCAGTACGTCTTCAACCACAACCTCCACAGTCATTCCTACTGACGCAGCATTAGCTGGTTCCGGTGAACCTGTTGCTCTTTTCAGACTGCCAGATTCTTTGACTTTTGCAGGAGAAGAAGTTCCGCTTTTGACCCCGGATGTACGTGAGCGCCTGGATCGAGAAATTTATGTAAATGCATATTGGCATTCCAACATGATCATGCTCATGAAAAGGTCCAGAAAGTTTCTACCGGAGATTGAGAGAATCTTGGCTGAAAATGAAATTCCGGATGATTTCAAATATTTAGCAATAGCAGAATCAGCTTTAATGAATGTCACTTCTCCGGCTGGCGCGAAAGGGTTTTGGCAGTTCATGAGAGACACAGGACGGGAGTACGGGCTTGAGATTTCAAGAGATGTGGACGAAAGGTACCATATGGAAAAAGCCACTTTGGCAGCCACAAAATATCTTAAAAAGGCACATGAAAAATTTGGAGATTGGACTTCTGTAGCCGCAAGCTACAACATGGGGCAAACTGGCTTTTCCAGAAGGCAAAACCAGCAACTCAGCCAGAATTACTATGATCTTTACCTTAATGAAGAAACGAGCAGATACATGTTTCGTATCCTGGCCTTTAAGGTAATTTTCGAAAATCCCTCTAAATATGGATTCAACCTAACGGAGGAAGATTACTATTATCTACCGGAGTTTAAGGAAATTGAAGTGAAGGAGGATATTAAAGATTTAGCATCATGGGCACGGCAACATGATTCAAATTACAAAAGCTTGAAGCTCTATAATCCTTGGCTCCTGGACCGGAATCTTAATGTAGGTAGAGGAAAGTCATATACCATTCGACTGCCAATGGGCTAAGTATCTTCTGAAAAATTGTTTGTTCATTTTTCGGTTGTGCCAAAAAACCTGAAGACGCTATCTTGCTGGCATGACGCTCTCCTTTGATCAGAAATATGCTGCGATTGTCGAGAAGGATGTAACCTTTGATGGTGTATTCTATACCTGCGTAAAAACCACGGGGATATTTTGTAGACCTAGCTGCACAGCAAAAAAACCAAAACCGGAAAACGTTGAGTTTTTCGATGATAGTAAAACGGCGATATTAAAAGGATATCGACCTTGTAAGGTGTGTAACCCTTTGGAAAAAAAGGGTAGCACCCCAAAAGAGATTCAGGACTTAATTCATGAATTGAATACAACTCCTAGCTTAAAACTAAAAGATTTTCATCTCAGGGAAAGAGGGCTTGATCCCGTCCGAATTAGAAGATGGTTCTTGAAAAACCATGGAATGACCTTCCACGCTTATCAAAGAATGAACAAAATTAATACTGCCTTTAAGAAAATTTCAAAGGGGGAAAACGTCACAGATACCGCATTTGATAGTGGTTTTGATTCTTTAAGCGGGTTTTCAGATTCATTCAAAAAGGTATTTGGTTTTTCCCCTTCAAAGAGCAGAAGCTCGAAAGTAATCGATCTGACTCGAATCGAAACTCCACTTGGAACCATGATCGCCTGTGGAGTGGAAGATGGAATTTGCCTTCTGGAATTTTCTGATCGGAAGATGCTCGAAACAGAATTAAAGGATCTAGCCAAGAGATTGAACTCTACCATAGTCCTGGGTGAAAATCCTCATTTCAGCAAGCTTCGAAAACAATTAGACGCATACTTCGAAGGCAAACTTCATGAGTTCTCGATTCCTTTAGTAACTCCAGGAACAGATTTCCAAATTCAGGTTTGGAATGAGCTTAAGAACATAAAATTTGGACAAACCCGATCTTATAAGGCCCAAGCTGTGGCACTAGGAAATGCAGAAGCCGTGAGAGCAGTGGCAAGAGCTAATGGAATGAATCGAATTGCCATTATTATTCCATGTCACAGAGTGGTGGGTTCTGACGGACAGCTTACAGGATACGCAGGTGGACTATGGAGAAAGCAAAGACTCCTGGAGTTGGAATCCGGTCAACTGAGAATTGCATAAAATCCATTTGACTCAAGGCTAGGGTTAATTATATTCAGAAAACTCTAGCACATGAAATCAATCACATCCGGGGTATTTGCCCTTTTTTTAATCTCCATATTTCTCTCTTGCGAAAGCCGAGAAAAGACTGAATTGCTCGAACCCCCAGTAATAGCCCCTTTTGAAGGACTGGACACTCTGGCTACAAATGACTGGTGGAATAGAGGAGAAAGTCCAATTATCAATCTCAAAGTACCAAGAAATGAGGTCATCGCCTTTGGTATTTATACGGTTTCAAATGAAACCTTAAAGCTCTCAGCTCAGCTTTTTCCACTCTACCCTAACGAAAGTCGTGAAGTGCGTTTGGAAATTGAGGAGGAGGGTAACTGGAAAGAAATTCAAACCCAAAAAGTCAATGATTTGGGTTGGTCTGCCTTATTTAGAGTCGAAAACTGGGATACTAAAAATGATATAAGATATCGATTGCTTCATGGTGAGGAAGCATCATTTGAAGGTTTAATACGGAAAGACCCTATTGATAAGGAGCAAATAGTGATCGCGGCTACATCTTGTAATAGCAACAAAGACCGTGGCGATCGTGAAAACTATGTTCGGAACATTAATTACCAGAATCCCGACCTGATGTTTTTTGCTGGAGATCAATCATACGACCATACAGAGCATACAGCAGCTTGGTTGAAGTTTGGAATGCAGTTTCGAGAAACTTTCAGAAATCGACCAGCGGTGACGATTCCTGATGATCATGATATAGGGCAAGGAAATTTGTGGGGAGAAAATGGCAAAAAGGCCCCTATCGTGGATGGTGCTGATGGAGGTTATTTTTATCATCCAGAATATGTCAAGATGGTGGAGCGCGCTCAAACCTCACATCTTCCTGATCCATTCGACCCAACTCCCATCGAACAAGGGATTGGTGTGTATTTTACCAATCTAATTATCGGAGGTGTTGACTTTGCAATCATTGAAGACCGAAAATTCAAATCCGGACCAAGAAATAAAATCCCTCAAGCAGGGCCAAGACCAGATCATATAAATGATCCAAATTACGATCCTGAAACCATAGATTTACCGGGCCTAACTCTCTTAGGAGAGCGTCAGATAAACTTTCTTGATTACTGGGGAAAACAATACATGGATAAAATGAAAGCTGTCCTTTCGCAGACTGGGTTTTGTGGCGGGGCTCATTTGCATGGTAGCCAGGAAAATAGATTACATGCTGATTTAGATTCAAATGGTTGGCCTCAGACAGGCAGAAATAAGGCACTGACAAAAATTAAAGCGGCCAATGCCGTGCATATTGCTGGTGACCAACATTTAGCTACCGTCATACAACATGGAATTGATGAATTCGATGATGGACCATGGGCCTTTGTGGTACCTGCCATTGTGAATAATTACTATAGCAGATGGTGGTGGCCCGAGGATGAAAAACCTGGAAAAAACTCAAATACTTTTCTGCCATGGACGGGCCAATACTTAGATGGGTTTAATAATAAAATTACCATGCACGCCTATGCTAATCCTGATTCTGAATCCAATGGCTCTGGATATGGCCTGATCAGGTTCCATACCGATACAGAAGAAGTGACTTTTGAATGCTGGCCCAGATATACTGATGTTTCGCTGGAAAGTGCCTCCCAATTTAAGGGTTGGCCAAAAACAGTTTCTTTAAAATAAAGTCAACTCACTGACTATTGAAACTCATGAACCAATTCTCTTCAGTCAGGTTACACTCTTTGTATTTCGGTCGTGCTTGACCTCAATATTTTGTAGCTTTGCAGATTATTATTCTCCTTGAAAATGACCCAACTCTCTTCCTCAAAAGAAGAATTTATTGAAATTTTTGGTGCTCGTGAGCACAACCTTAAAAACTTAGATCTTCGAATACCCAGAAATAAACTGGTAGTTATCACAGGTTTAAGTGGTAGTGGAAAGAGCTCTCTGGCTTTTGACACCATTTATGCTGAAGGCCAGAGAAGGTACATGGAGTCCTTTTCTGCGTATGCGAGATCTTTTTTGGGAGGACTGGAAAGACCTGAAGTTGATAAAATAAATGGGCTCTCGCCGGTTATTGCGATTGAGCAAAAAACCACCTCCAGAAACCCAAGGTCCACCGTGGGTACGGTAACTGAAATTTATGATTTTATGCGTTTGCTATTTGCCAGAGCAGGCATAGCCTATTCGTATAAGACGGGTAAAAAAATGATCCGGCAGACTGAGGATCAAATTGTGGAATTACTTTTTTCGAATTTTGCAGGTAAAAAGCTTTACGTTCTCGCTCCTGTGGTAAAAGGAAGAAAAGGCCACTATCGTGAGCTTTTTGAACAGGTAAGAAAAATGGGCTTTTCAAAAATCCGGGTAGATGGTGTGGTCATGGACTTGGTCCCCAAAATGCAGGTGGATCGATACAAAATTCACGATATAGAAATTGTCATTGATCGAATCATCGCAGACGAGGAAGATCGGTTTCGAATCAGCCAGTCTCTTAAATCTGCCCTTCAGCATGGCAAAGGAGTGATGATGATCCGGGATGAAGAGGGAGAGATACATCATTTTTCAAAATACCTCATGGATCCCGAAACTGGGCTATCCTATGACGAACCGGCTCCAAATACATTTTCCTTTAATAGCCCATACGGAGCTTGTCCTAAATGTAACGGCCTGGGCCATATTGATGAGATTCGGAAGGAAAATATCATTCCCGACCCAAAATTGAGTATTACCAGAGGAGGAATCGCACCACTTGGAGAATACCGAGATATTTGGATTTTCAAGAAAATTGATGCCATCCTTAAGCATTATAAATGCTCCATAAGTACACCTATTGAGAAGCTTCCTGAGAAGGTTGTTGATATTTTACTTCACGGTGACAAAGTAGAAGTAGCTGTTGATTCAGTGAAGCACCCAGGTACGAAATGGCACACCACCTTTGAAGGAATCATAAACTTCCTTGAAAAATATCAGGAAGGAAGCTCTGATAAAATTAGAGATTGGGTGCAGGAGTTCACTACCACTCAGGTCTGCCCTGAATGTGACGGCTATAGACTCAAAAAGGAATCCCTTCACATAAAGATTGACGATACTCATATCGGACAATTAGCTCAAATGGATATCAGAAGTTTGGGCGAGTGGTTTGAAAACTTAGAGGATCGATTGGATGATAAACAGAAAATAATCGCGGAAGAGGTTCTTAAAGAAATCAAAAAGAGGATAGGATTCCTGTTAGACATTGGGTTGAATTATTTAACACTTGACCGGCCTTTGCGAACATTATCTGGTGGTGAGGCTCAACGAATCAGGCTGGCTACGCAAATTGGAACCCAGCTGGTTGGGGTTTTGTACATTTTAGATGAACCATCCATTGGACTCCATCAGCGAGACAATGCCAAGCTTATTCAGGCTCTGCAAAGTCTGAGAGATTTAGGAAATTCAGTAATAGTTGTCGAACATGATAAGGACATGATGCTAGCATCAGACTATGTGCTGGATTTGGGGCCTGGGGCAGGACGGCATGGCGGACATGTAGTCGCCGCTGGAAGTCCCAAAGAAATACTAGAGCTAAATGGGGTCACGGCAAATTATCTAAATGGTAGTTTAGGGATGAAAATCCCAGAAAAGAGGCGCAAAGGAAAAGGTAAATCCATCAAACTAAGCGGTGCAGGCGGTAACAATCTGAAGAATGTGAATCTTGAAGTTCCACTTGGGACACTTACCTGCGTCACTGGAGTTTCAGGAAGCGGGAAGAGTACTCTTATTCACGAAACACTTTATCCCATCCTGAACCAGAAATTCTATCGCTCCAAGAAAGATCCCATGCCCTATGAAAAAGTTAGTGGTTTGGAAGCACTGGACAAGGTTATCGAAGTAGATCAATCGCCAATCGGGAGAACGCCTAGGTCCAACCCGGCAACTTACACCGGCGTGTTTTCTGATATAAGGACTCTGTTTACCGAATTGCCTGAGGCAAAAATCCGGGGATATAAGCCCGGTAGGTTTTCCTTTAATGTCAAAGGCGGACGCTGTGAGGATTGCGAAGGGGCAGGAATGAAGCTGATAGAAATGGACTTCCTTCCCGATGTGCACATTCCGTGTGAGACTTGTAAGGGAAAACGCTACAACAGAGAAACGCTTGAGGTTAGATTTAAAGGCAAATCGATTTCTGATGTTTTGGACATGACTGTGGAACAGGCGGTGGAATTTTTTGAGAATCAGCCTAAAATTCTAAGAAAAATCAAAACTCTGAATGATGTGGGTCTGGGTTATATTACCCTTGGACAACATGCAACTACCCTTTCTGGCGGAGAAGCCCAAAGAGTAAAACTAGCTACTGAGCTATCGAAAAAGGACACTGGGAAGACCTTCTATATTCTTGACGAGCCTACTACAGGACTTCATTTTCAGGATATTGAATTGCTCATGTTGGTAGTTAATCGTCTTGTGGATAAAGGAAATACCGTTTTGATTATTGAGCATAATCTGGATATAGTTAAAATGGCAGATTATATCATTGATTTAGGGCTAGAGGGGGGAAATCTGGGAGGAAACATCATCATTCAGGATACACCCGAGAAGGTAGCCAAGCATCCTAAAAGTCATACGGGGAAGTTCCTTAAACTGGAACTCGAGGCTTAGTTTAAAGCTTTTTTCCATTTATCAAATTATCTCTGAGCTAGAGTTAAGGATATTTATCTTTGATTTCGATGAACAGAATCAGGCTATATTGGATCTTACAGATTTTAGGCTGGGGAGCCGTTGGTTTCATCAAAATCTTTTTTGGTACGCTTTCCAGTGGCATCACCTCCGTGGTGGTTTGGGCCTTTATTGTTTTATCGGCTTTTTATCTTATCTCAACCCATTTTTTAAGGTATATCATAAAAACCTACGACTGGTTTAAGCTTCCATTTTCAAAGCTACTAGGACTCACTTTAATATCCATTTTGGGGATGAGCTTTGTGAATTTCGTAGCTCAGATTCTTATTTCTGTTGCATTTAACACTTTAAATCCTGAAGAGGATTTTAGGGTTCTGATTATTTTGGCCTCCCTTTTTGAAAGCTTCCTTTTCTATGCTCTTTGGTGCTTGGTGTATTTCTTATTTCACTTCCTGGACAACTACAACACCTCATTGAAATATGAAGCCAGAATAAATGAAATCCGACTCAACCACCTTAAAAGTCAATTAAACCCACACTTCATTTTCAATGCCCTTAATAGTGTAAGAGCTTTGGTCGATGAAGACCCAGTTAAAGCAAAAACTGCTATAACGCGGATTTCCAATATGCTTAGGTTTTCACTAATGATGGATAAAAACCAGACCATAAGCTTTGAGGAAGAATTAAATACCGTAAAGGATTACCTTTCTTTAGAATCTATCAGGTTTGAAGAGAGGCTAAAAGTAGTGTATGATATCGAAGATGAGGCTTATGATTATAAGGTCCCTCCAATGATGCTACAGACCATTGTTGAGAATGCGATAAAACACGGGATTTCTAATTTCGTCCGTGGGGGGGTGATAGAAATCAAGTGCAAAGAAGGGGTTGGTGAGGAACTTTACATGCAGGTGAAGAACACCGGTGTCCTTGAAAATGAGCCGAACTTACAGGTTAAAGGTGAAAAAGGTCATGGCTTGAGTAATACGGTAGAGCGTTTAAAACTTATTTATGGAGAAAATGCTACCTTTCGTATATTCGACTCTGGGCAAGAACAAGTCATTACAGAAATCAAAATACCCAAACGAATCAAATCATCCCAATCAAATAAATATTCATGAGAGCTATAGTAATAGACGACGAAAGACTGGCAAGAAAAGAGCTTATAACTTTGCTCAAGCAACTGGAAACCGTGGAAATAGTGGGGGAGGCAGTGAATGCCGATGATGCACAGGAGAAAATCAAAGAATTAAAACCTGACGTAATTTTCCTTGACATTCAGATGCCAGAGAAAACTGGATTTGAATTGCTGGAAGAGCTCGATTCTGTTCCTCATGTGATATTTACTACAGCATACGATGAGTATGCATTGAAAGCATTTCAGGTAAATGCATTGGATTATCTTTTAAAGCCCATTGAACCAAAAAGGCTTGAGGAAGCTATTACTAAGCTGAACAAGAAAATAGAGGCTGCTAAAAAAGATGAGGTACAAAAGGATGAGACCCCACAGAAAAAGTTAACTCTCGATGATCAGGTTTTTGTGAAGGATGGTGACCGATGTTGGTTCGTAAAACTCGCAGATGTCCGACTTTTCGAGTCAGACGGAAACTACATCAAAGTTTACTTTGATAATGTAAAACCCATGATTCACAAGTCACTGAACGCCCTTGATGAAAGACTAGACGAGAAATCCTTTTTCCGGGCAAGCCGAAAGCACATAATCAATCTTGGTTGGGTAGAAGGAATTGAGCCTTGGTTTAATGGAGGTTTAGTTGTAACCCTAAAAGGAGGAGACAGAATCGAAGTGAGTCGAAGACAGGCTGCCAGGTTCAAAGAAATGATGAGCCTTTAATTTCGTACGCACAAAAAAGCATTTGGTTTCTGAAAATTATTTCTTTACTTGTAGAAAGAGTCCATCTAGTTGGTGCTATTAATTTAAAGAAACTTCCCAACCACCCGTTTTGATATGAAAGAGGAGCGGATCCTAATCGTCGAGGACGAATTAAGCATTGCTGAAAATATTCAGGAAATCCTTGAACTTCTTGGTTATGTAAACATTGACATAGCAAATTCAGCTAATCAGTGTATCAAAGTCATTAAAAAATATCGTCCTGATTTGATATTTATGGATATCAAACTCAAGGGAGATAAAGATGGAATCGAACTCGGTGAGATCGTAAAGCAAATGGTCGACGCTCCGCTGGTTTATGTAACCTCCTACAGTGATCCTACCATCATAGAAAGAGCAAAGAGGATTAATCCAGCAGGGTTTATAGTTAAGCCCTTCAACACAAATGATATCCACGCGATCGTGGAAATAGTTCTTTATAACAAAAGAACCAAACCGTCTTCTGAATCTGTTAGCACCTCGACCACTTCTGAATCTCCTTATCTGGTAACCGATGCTGTCTTTATCAAAGCTGATAATGCATTTGAAAAAGTCCCGTATGAGGATATTTATTTCGTAGAAGCTAATGGAAATATGGTAAGTATTTTCACCAGGGGAAAAGAATACAGTATTAGAAAGTCCATGAAGGAAATTGAAGAAATTCTTCCTTCACATCTATTTTTGAGAGTGCAAAAATCATATATCGTTAATCTCACCCAGATTGAAAACTTTAACACAAAGGAAATCACCATGAGTCAAGGCTCAGTGGTTCAGGTGGGAAGACAGTATTACAACAGCTTTCTGGCCAAGCTGAATACCATCACAGAAAGCTAAAAAAACAAAAAGGCGGGAAAAATCCCGCCTATTTAGTTATCCAAACAATCAACCAAATTAACCCTTACGAGTTTTCTTAAACGGAGATATCGTCCTCTCCGCTAATTTCTTCAAAGTGCATATATGTAAAGGATTGAACCGGAAGAATCGAAATAGTTGGTTTAGTTTTCTCGATTTTTTCTGTAATCCTCTCAGAATTAATTTCTTGCATTTTTAGATTCGCCTTCCAAACGATAGTCGTTGCCATCATAAGGCCAAGGATACCGCAAATGCTTTTTTGTGTTAACAGTATCGTTTTCATTGTAGTAGTTGGTTTAGTTCCTTTCGGTATTTCTATATATGCCAAAAGAGAGCCTAATTTTATATTTATCTGATTTTCAGTGATTTATTAATTTTTTCGCAAATTTAGCGTACGCTTTCGTACACCTTTAAGTCAGTATTGAACAATTTTTTCAATGGAAAATCTTATTTCCCCGCTGCCTTTATTGTTTAGATGAGGGTTTGGTGAGAATGGTTGCAGAAAGGGCAAAAAAAAGACCGCTCAATTTGAGCGGTCTGGTAATTTCAAAGTTTTCTTAATTATAATAACTCATTAGCCAAATTAGCCAATTCTGACCTCTCGCCTTTCTCCAGTTTAATATGAGCATAAAGCGGATGATCTTTTATCCGATCGATGAGATAGGACATTCCATTACTCTGGCTATCCAAATAAGGGGTATCAATCTGGAACACATCTCCAGTGAACACAATCTTTGTATTTTCTCCAGCTCTGGAAATAATCGTCTTAATTTCATGTGGAGTCAGGTTCTGAGCCTCATCCACGATGAAGAAAATATTCGAAAGAGATCGACCACGAATATATGCCAAAGGCTGAATTACTAGCTTCTCTTGATTCACCAGGTCTGTAATTCTCTGATATTCCTTATCCGTCTCCTTGTATTGATTTTGGATAAATTTCAGGTTATCCCAAAGCGGCTCCATATAGGGATTCAGCTTTGACTTAATGTCTCCGGGTAAGTAACCAATGTCCTTATTGCTCAGTGGAACCACTGGCCTAGCTAGAAATATTTGCTTGTAGCTTCTCCTTTGCTCTAAGGCTCCTGCCAAAGCCAAAAGAGTCTTTCCGGTTCCAGCGACCCCTTGGATCGTGACCAGCTTGATATTCGGGTCCATTACCGCATGAAGCGCAAAGGCCTGCTCCGCGTTCTTAGGCTTGACATTATATGCCAATCGCTTATCTACTCGCTCCAGAACATTTTGGTCAGGGTTGTAATAGGTCAAAACCGAATTCTTATCGCTTTTGAGAATGTAAAAGGCATTCGCCTTCCTTTTTCGAGTCCCTAAGACAAGTTTGGCCTCCACAAAGCCCACATCATAAAGGGTATTGATATGCGTAGGATCAACATTATCCAATTGATATTTACCCGTATTTTCTAATTCGGTGATATTTTTAATCTTACCGGTTTCATAATCCTCGGCCAAAAGATCCAGCGACTTTGCCTTTAGCCTTAGATTGATATCCTTTGACACCAAAATCACCTTACGCTTTTTCTCATTCTCTTTGAGATAAATGGCAGCGTTGAGGATTTTATGGTCGTTTTTCTCCTCACCAAATACCTCATTGGCATTCAGCTTATTCTCCGGATTCATCAGGACTCGGAAATTCCCTTTCGTTTTTCCGTTCAGTGGGGTCCAGTTATGAATCATATGGTCCATCGATAACTTATCCAGAAGACGGATAAATTCCCTGGCCTCAAAATTTTTACTGTCGTTCCCTTTTTTGAACTGATCCAACTCTTCAAGAACGGTGATCGGAATGACCACGTCGTGTTCTGCAAAGTTCATTATGGAATTATGTGCGTATAGGATTACTGAAGTATCCAGCACGAAAATCTTCCGATCTTTATCGGCTTTTGCTCTTGGCATGTGGTGCGGGCTTGAAAATAATATTGAATTAATTTAAAGAATAATATCCTTGAAAAACCAGCTTTCAATGAGAATTTAAGATTAATTATTTGCTAACTTTTCTTAGAACATTGACAATCAAGTGTATAAACAGAATGCGCTTTCTTAAAACCCTGGTTTAATCCAAAAGCGCGGAAATATCTTCCTGGTCAAGACTCTTCATGAAGCTCTCTTCCGAACCGATTAACTCTCCTGCCAGGGCAAGCTTTCGGTCCTGCAAAGCCATAATTTTTTCCTCTACAGTTCCTTTAGTGATGAACTTATAAATAATGACCTTATTCTTTTGCCCAATCCGATGAGCACGGTCTATGGCCTGTGCTTCAACTGCAGGATTCCACCATGGATCAAGCAAGAACACATATTCCGCCTTCGTCAAATTTAGTCCCACACCACCAGCTTTTAATGAAATCAAAAACACCTTTACATCCTCATTCTCCTGAAAATTCTCCACTTGAGCCTGCCGGTCTTTGGTCGCCCCATCCAAATACGAATACGGAACATCCCTGGAATCTAAATACTCCCTAACTATGCTAAGATGTCTTACAAATTGACTAAAGACCAATACCTTATGACCTTCGGAAATGGAGGACTGAAGCATGTAAGTCACATCTTCAAGTTTTCCTGATTCTCCTTCAAAATCATCCTTTACAAGTTTGGGATGGTTCGCAATCTGTCTTAGCTGTGTTAGTCCCCGCAAGAGGGTAAATTTCTGAGAACCACCACCTAATTCCTGAATGTCATTTATGATTTTTTCTCGGTAATAGTTTTTAACCTCCTCATAAACTTCCTCCTGCTCTGATGTCATTCCCGAGTATTTGACATTGGTAATCTTTTCTGGAAGATCAGTAGCCACCTGAGACTTCAGACGTCTTAGAATAAAGGGCTTGATCATAGCCGCAAGACGTTGAGCCTTATCCATATCCTTCTGTTTCTCTATGGCAAATAGGAAATTCTTTTTAAATGTGGCTTGGGAGCCTAAAAGACCCGTATTTACAAAATTCATTTGAGACCAAAGGTCCATGGTCCCATTCTCTACGGGAGTTCCTGTTAGAATTAGTTTATGCTTGCATTTCAGCCTGTTTACCGCAGTGGCGATATTGCTTGAAGGGTTTTTGATAGCTTGTGATTCATCCAGAATCACATAATTGAAATAGAACTGCTCAAGAATATCAACGTCCAACCTCGTAATACCGTAGCTGGTTAAGACCAGGTCGAAATCTCCAAATTGCCATGGATCTTTATTTCTATTGGTTCCTGTATAAACAAGAATTTTCAAACTTGGTGTGAACTTCTTTGCTTCCAGCTGCCAGTTGTAAATCAGGGAAGTGGGCATCACCAAAAGTGAGGTTAAATCTGGATTCTCCTGCTTTTCGTGAGCCAAAAGGGCCAATGTTTGGACGGTCTTTCCAAGACCCATATCATCAGCCAGACAGCCTCCAAATTTATACTCATTCAGAAACCTCAGCCAGTTATACCCTTCCTTTTGATAAGGGCGGAGAACCCCTTCAAAAAGAGGTGAGATTTCATATTGCTCGATTTTCTTGAAATCTTTTAAGCCCTCCAGTTTTCTGCTTAAAGTAAGACTCACTAAATTCCCTTTTTCGAGATCTTCAGCCAGTGCAATATGATGCTTTCTCATCACGAGCGTATTCTCCTGGCCCCGATCTTCCATTAAACTGAAAAGCTCAGAATAATTGACAAACCAGGAAGAAGGTATCACTGCGATTTCACCGTTCGGAAGTTCAAATTCTGTTTTACCAGCTATCATCAGCTTCCTGAGCTTTGCAAAGCTCACCAAATACAAGCCGAATTTTATCTGAGCATTTACATCAAACCAGTCAATGCTTTCATTCACTTCGATAGAAATTTGAGCCTTACCGATGTGATAAGTTCTTCCCGAATTGGAGTCAATTTGAATAATTTTCACTCCCTCTGATTCTAGCAAATCCTCATTTTCGGTGATCCAGTCAAAGGCCTCTGTTTTTGGCATACTCACTCTTCCCCTTCGAATAGGTAATCCCAGGTCATTCAGCAGCTTTCCGAAATAGCGCTCTTTCTGCTCACTTCGGATAACCTTATAAAAAGTATAGTTGTCTCCATCCTGCTCCATCCGAACATTATGAGCACCAGTTTGATCTGCCCTGAATTCATTCTGCCCATAGCGAAACCTCAACTCAAAAGCGATTTGGCTTTGAGGAATTTCACCTTCTCTCTTTTCAAACAAATCCTGGGTTTCGCTACTGGGGAGATCACTGATTCCAACCAGAACCTCAGGACTACTACGCTCCACTATTACCTCAAAACCATGGGCAAACACATCATAATGAGCAAGTAGACTGGTGATGAACTTACTATAATAAGCGGGTTCAAACCTTTTCTCAATCACTACAAACTTCTTCCTTAAAAATGGAATCAGTTTCTTTCCATCCAGGTTTTTATCGAAATGAAAAAGCTGATCCTGCATCAGCAGCCATGCCGGTTCATGGCATAACAACACCCCATTTCGATTATCAATTTCAAGCTTTTCACCGGCATGCCTAAATGTCGGTTTATACTGAGTATGACCATCGTTCTTAAAAAAGTGAAAGTGAATCGTGACAGGCTCAGGATGAACTCTTATTTCTTTATAAATGGGGTTTTTGTCGTTGGCCATCTCGAAGAGCCTCTTTCCTATAAGAAGTGGCAAAATTTTCGAACGCAAAACCTCTAAATCTCTCTCTAGCCTTTCCTGAATGACTTTATCCTCGGTTTTAGGATCATAGATTTTGCGTAAGAAATCCTTGGGACGGATATTCCTTTTTATGTATGGCTTCACGATAACTTCCTGAGCCATTTTATCCATTAGCTTAATTAGCTTATAATCTCTTTCATCCAGACCAGAATCGAACTCGTCTGCATTTTGGAAACTGATATTTTGATTGGCGAGAGAAAGTCTTCCCTGTTCATCAAGCTGTACTGCATAGGACTCAAAAAGTAATCCTAGGTACTCATGACTATAAAGAGAATAAACTATTTGAAAGGGTTGATCTGGGTTTACAATCATTAAGAAATGTGGGCTGGTGGCGATTTTCTTAAGCAAGCAAACTATCCTTGAAGGCAAATTGTGCATTGCGTTGCAAATTGAAAAGTACAAAAAAACCCGATCAAATCAGCTTTGACCGGGCGGAAATATTTAAATCAGCGATTTTGAATTTACTCTTCAGAGATTTTCTGTTCAATTGACTCCTCTTGCTCCAAACTCTCTTCTTCTTTTTTATCAGGGAAAAATCGCTTCTGGAAAATCAATATAATCCCTACAGAAACGAAGATCGAAGCATCAGCAATATTAAAGATTGGCCATAAGGCTGTATAATCCCCACCAACCAATGGGATCCACTCTGGTAAATACCCTTCCCAAATATCGATATAAAACATATCTACCACTTGACCATGGAACCATGGTGTCGGGGCATTGTAAGGAGCATTTTGTAACCAAACACCGTAGAAAATGGAATCCACTAGGTTTCCTATTGCCCCGCCCAAAATCATGGCAATACATAGAATATAAATGGGATGCTGCTTCTGGCTAATGATATAATAGAGATAATACCCGATTCCAAACATGGCCAATAACCTGAATGAAGTCAGAATTAGTTTCCCGTATTCGGTCCCAAGCTCCATCCCAAATGCCATCCCGGGATTGGTGGTGTAATGAAGCTTAAACCAGTCACCAAAAACCTGGATCTGCCCAGGGGTTCCAAAGTCCATCTCAAAATGAACCCACATCTTCACTGCCTGGTCAATTAAAATGACCAAAAGAGTTATCCCAAAATACTTCAGATACTGATTCATCTACCTTGATTTAATCTTTTTTCACTTGAACCAATACATCAAAATCATCCAGATCCAGAGCAGTACCTTCACTTAGCTCTTTACTTCCTGATAAAGAATTTGCCTGAGTTTCAGTCTGGATATAATCTCCAAAATTAAGAATCGCCGCTTCCACAAGTTCCTGATCGGTTTTCACCTCAATTACAATCTTATCCTGAACCTCAAGACCCATTTCTTTACGAAGGTTCTGGATTCGGTTCACCAAATCTCTGGCAATTCCTTCCTGCTTCAATTCATCCGTCAACGTAACATCCAATGCCACAGTTATGCTTTGGTCACTAGCTACGGACCAGCCAGGGATATCCTGTGAGCTTATTAGAACTTCATCAACTGAAATACTTATTTTTTCGCCATCAGCATCCACCTCGATGGATCCATTTCTTTCGATCTCAGCAATCTCCTCCTGACCCCAGGATTTTATGGCAGCTACGACAAACCTCATTTTTGGCCCAAGTTTTTTACCTAAAACGGGGAGATTTGGTTTCACTTCTTTAACTAAAATACCAGATGCATCATCTATATATTCCACCTCCTTGATGTTGACCTCAGACTTGATAAGCTCTTCTACATGCTCAATCTGCTTTCTGGTGGTTTCAGAGAGAATTGGAATTAAAATTCTCTGCAGGGGTTGACGGACCTTCAGCTTTTCCTTTTTTCGAAGAGAATGGACCAAAGAAGATATGGTTTGGGCCAGTCCCATACTCGTTTCTAAATCAGAATTGATCAGAGATTGATCTGCTTCTTTCCAATCAGTCAAATGAACAGACTCCTCTTTTTTATCCAAAGCCTGCGTCAAATTTTGATACAACCAATCGGTATAGAATGGAGCAAAAGAAGACATCAATTGGCTTAAAGTACTCAGACATTCATAAAGCGTCTCATAAGCTGCTTGCTTATCAGCACTCATTTCTCCTCTCCAGAAACGCTTTCTTGCCAATCTCACATACCAGTTCGAAAGCTGATCTACCGTAAAGTTCATGATAGCTCGAGTCGCCTTCGTAGCATCATAATTATCCATAGACTCCTCCACTTCTAAAATCAAAGATTGGAGTTTGGATACAATCCACTGATCGAGTTCTGCTCTTTCACTCACAGGAATCACCTTTCCCTCAGAATACACGAAATGGTCCAGGTTGGCATAGAGCGCAAAGAAATTATACGTGTTTTGAAGAGTGCCAAAGAACCTTCTTTGTACTTCTGCCACTCCGTCCAAGCTAAACTTAAGGTTATCCCAAGGATTGGCATTGCTAAGCATATACCACCTCAAAGCGTCAGGACCATATTCCTTTAAGGTTTTAAATGGATCAATGGCATTCCCCAATCGCTTGGACATCTTATTTCCATTCTGATCCAGAACTAGGCCATTGGCTACTACATTTTTGAAGGCTACGCTATCAAAAAGCATTACTGCAATAGCATGCAGGGTAAAGAACCATCCACGCGTTTGGTCTACACCTTCAGCAATATAGTCGGCGGGATAATTTGCTTTGAAAATATCTTCATTTTCAAAGGGATAATGCCACTGAGCATAAGGCATAGCTCCAGAATCAAACCAAACATCAATTAAGTCTGATTCTCGGTACATTTCTTTTCCATCCGAAGACACCAAAATCACATCATCTACATAGGGTCTATGAAGATCCAGCTCCTTCCCTTCATACGGAGAGGAGGTCATAAATCCAGCGTTGATAGATTTCTGAATTTCAGCTTCCAACTCTGCAATAGAGCCTATGCATTTTTCTTCACTTCCATCCTTGGTTCTCCAGATTGGAAGTGGTGTTCCCCAAAATCTGGATCGGGATAAATTCCAATCCACCAAATTTTCAAGCCAGTTGCCAAAGCGCCCAGTTCCGGTAGCCTCAGGTTTCCAGTTGATCGTTTTATTTAATTCCACCAGGCGATCCTTGTAGGCTGTGGTTTTTATAAACCAGCTTTCCAAGGGGTAGTAAAGCACGGGCTTATCCGTTCTCCAGCAGTGTGGGTAGCTGTGCTCATATTTCTCCACCTTAAAAGCCTTATTCTCATTCTTCAGAATGATAGAAATGATGATATCTGTGTTTTTGTAATCAGCTTGATTCTCATCATCCTCAGTATAATTTTTGACGTAGAAATCGTCTACCCCAAAGGCTTTATGGGCATTGATCCCATGTTCCTGCATTTTAGCAGCGAGATACTCCCCAACAACAGGTAAAAATTTTCCCTGCTTATCCACCACAGGAATGTCGTTTTCTTTCTCATCTTTCACGAAAACTCCGGGAACATTATTCTGCACCAGAGTCCTGAAGTCATCCGCTCCAAATGCTTTGGCCAAATGAACGATTCCTGTACCGTCTTCAGTAGTCACATAATCTCCTGAAATCACCGTAAAGGCCGGATGAGCCAAAGCCAATCCCTCAATTGGAAATAGCTGATCATACTCCCAGCCAAGCATATTCTTACCTTTGAATTCCTCCACGATTTGGTAAGGAATCAGCTTATCTCCAGGCTGGTAATCATCCACCTTTAAGTCTGCAGCTTTCTTATTGAAATAAGCTCCCATTCGAGCTTTAGCTAATATCACAAACTCAGGATCGAAGGTGTAAGGATTATACGTTCTCACCTTTACATAATCCAGTTTCTCACCTATTGCGAGTGCGGAGTTTGAAGGCAAAGTCCAGGGTGTGGTAGTCCAGGCGAGGATGTAGGTGTTTTCTTGATCTTTTAGCTTGAATTGAGCCGTAATCGAAGTGTCCTTTACGTCCTTATAGGTTCCAGGTTGGTTTAGCTCGTGGGAACTTAGACCTGTCCCTGCTGCAGGGGAATAAGGCTGAATCGTGTAGCCTTTGTATAATAAATCCTTTTCATAAAGTCTTTTCAAAAGACTCCAGAGCGTCTCAATATACTTTGAATCAAAGGTGATATATGGATCATCTAGATCCACCCAGTAACCGATCTTCTCTGTCAAATCATCCCATTCATCCTTGAATCGCATGACCGTTTCCTTGCAGCGTTTGTTGTATTCCTCAACGGAGATCTTCTTCCCGATATCTTCTTTGGTGATGCCCAGTTCCTTCTCTACTTGAAGTTCCACAGGAAGCCCGTGCGTATCCCAACCTCCTTTTCTCTTTACCTGAAATCCTTTCAAAGTCTTATATCGACAGAAAATATCCTTAAGGGTCCGGGCCATCACATGGTGGATTCCTGGCGTTCCATTTGCCGAAGGCGGTCCCTCAAAAAACGTAAAGGTCTCAGCTCCTTCCCTGTTTGTGATGGATTTTTCGAAAATCTCATTTTCCTTCCAGTAGCTCAGGATACTTTCCCCGATCTCAGGGTAGTTGACTTGCTTATATTCTTGATACTTTTTCACGATTCCTTTCCTGGATTCATTAGGTATTTTTCTATGGGCGTGACCCCGGCTTATGGCCGTGGTCGGGCTATCCGCTATATCTTCTGACTGCGTCAGAAGGATGCCGCTTCTATCCCTCACGCGAGAGAAGGATTTATCCCTCTCAAAAGCAGGCACAAAGATAGAAGAAATGGGCTTTTGAGGGAAAGAATTATCAAATAGCTGAAAGAAGAATAATTACAAGCCCACTTTTTTGGAAAAAAGCTCTTTTTCAAAATCAGGAAGAGTCGACTCTTGACTCCTGATTTTATTTGGACCGTAGAATCTTCACCACCTTATTATACACGATCTCGTGGATATTCCAGGCATAGCCTCCATTGGTGTTCACAAACTGCACCACTACTGCATCAATGTCCGGATGGTATTTGGCAATACTCTGATAACCAGGAAGTAACCCTGTATGCTCAAACACATACACAGAAGAGTAAATTTCCTGTTCCTTTTCGGTCAGCAATGTCCCATCATTTAAGGCTCGAAGGAAAATAGCGACTTCTTCAGCTGTGGATATCATGGATCCACCAGGGTGGATAAAATCATTCCCTTTAATGTCCAAAGGATATCCAATAAAATACCCACTCATCAATTTGTCCTGATCTACTTCCGAGAGTAAACTATAGGTTCGCTTCAAACCCAGAGGCTCCAAAATCTCTGTTCCGATATAATCATGATGAGAAAAGCCCAAGGTTTTGTCCAAAATTTCACCGATCAGCAAATAATTTGTGTTGGAATAGGCATATTTCTCGTTGGGTAGAAAGTCCGCAGGCAAATCATAGATCAATTCCAAGGCTTGAATATTTCGGGTAAAGGGGGTATCCCAAGGATAATCGGGATGGTCCGAATAGTTTGGAATCCCCGATCGATGCTGTATCAAAAGGCGAAGAGTAATTTGATCAGAATTTTCGATGTGTCGGGCGATTTCAGGGAGCAATTCCTCCAAAGTATCATCCAAGGAAAGATTTCCACTTGCTACGATTTTACTGGCTGCAGCAGCGATATAAAGCTTACTGATACTGGCGATCTTGAAAAGTGAATTCGGATCGGCAGGGATTTTTTTGTCTCGATCCTTCCAGCCTGCCCAATAGAATTGGGGTTCTTTTCCGCCCTGATCGACATATACGATGATCCCATCAAGCTTATAATTCATGGCCATATCTACCTGCTCCTGAATGGTATCAGGTGTCGGTGCCAGCCATGCCCGCAGGATCAACCATGGGACGAAATAAATGGTACAAATAATAGAAGCCACTATGAAAAGAATACGGAAGAATGATTTAAAACTCATGTTTTCATTAATTAGCATTGCTTACAAGGCATTATTCATTCAAACCTGATCCGTCAAGAAAGCGGGGCTTCGGGGAGCAGATTTAGTTTTGAATTCTGCGGAAAGTCCAAACGGCGGTCTGAGGATAGGTATTCTACGAATTAGGAATTCGAAAATGACAAAACAGAACAGTCCTGTAAAAACAATAATGGCGAGAAACTTTAGCAAAACCGGCCAATTCAAAGGTAAAATAACCCAAGCAGCTGCATGCAAAGCTATCATATGGAGAATATAAACCGGGTAGGCCGCTTGGCTCAAATAGCTCAAAGCAAAACTCGGTTTATTTAAATATCGATAACCAAAACCGAAAATAGCCAAGATCCAGGTAACTGACTCCATAGCCATCAAATAGCCTGGTGCCACCAAGTCAAAGGCAAACCATCGCGTCAAGTACATTCCTACAGCGATCCCAAGGTAAACCCATCTCCATTTCAAGGCCGTCTTCCAAAAGGTATCTCCCGAATAGACAAGCAGAAAGCCACAGAAGAAAGCCAAAATCCCTATAAAGAATCCATGCCAAGTCAAGGCATACATTTCAAAGACCTGGGGCTTAACCAAGATTACTTCCAAGACGAAAAGCAAAGAAAGAGAAAGTGGTCCGAGAGGATTACTCATCCAGACTGCTAGCTTCTTCTTAAAAGCTCCATTTTCTGATTTTTTCAGATAAAAGAAGATCGGAGCTAAAATCAACACGTAAGCGAAGATGTTACCCAGAAACCACAAATGAGCAGGGTGAGCAGAATAGCCGAGCGGCAACTTGTAATAAGCTTGGAAAATCAGGAAATGAATGGGTACGATGGCTATTATTCCAAAAAGGAAGGGAAGCAAGATTCTCCTGCTCCGTTCTAAGATGAGTTCCTTCCAATTTCGTTTGCGGATGGCAAAATAAACACCCATTCCTGATACGAAGAACAGAAAAGGAATTCGCCAAACATTCAATAGAGTCATAGGCTTCCACAGCTCTTCCATAAGCTCCTCGCTTTTTATAAAACCGAGAAACATCGCCCAAGGCTGAAATACAATCGCAATATGATAGATCAGCAGTAGGGCGATCGCAATCACCCTAAGCCAATCAATGTCGAATCTTCTTTGAGTTGTCATGATTTCAGGAGTCTAAAGTCTCAGATTACTGAAGCATCATCGCGATGACCGGACGAGTCTTTTCCAGTTGCTCCATGTCTAGTTCAAATCCAAGAGGACCAAGCTGCTGCTTCATCAATTCGTAGATTGGCTTCACTTCCGCAAAGGACCCAGTGACGGTCTCACGTGGGGTAAATCCAAAATTGTTTTTCAGCGATTTATCTGCTTCGGCATTTAACAGGATTTCCACGATTTCTACGCGGCCAAAGAAGGCTGCGGCATGGAGTGGCGTTGTTCCATCATTATTAGCGATGGTCAAGTCTGCTCCAGCATCTATTAGTTCCCTGGCGATTTCCTGCTTATCAAAGGTGATGGCTGTAATCAAAGGAGTTGATCCGCTGAAAGGTTCCTTGACATTAATATCCGAACCTGCGGCAATATGCTTCTTGACCACCTGCAGATTATTATTCATAATCGCTGTATGAATATCGACTTTAGGAGCCTCTATTTGCTGGTCTTGACTGGTCTTTTCCTGTGCTGTACCACATCCTGGCAAAAAAACCATAGCTAATAAAAGGCTAGCAATGATTCTGAACGAGTTGTTTTTTAAGGTTTTCATAATACTGATTTTTTTGGTGAATACTTTTTCATTTTCGTTTGATACAAAGTTGGGGTAAGCCTGTAGGGTATATGTAAAAGGCAGGGTGCTAAAAACATAAAGTATCACACAGAGGTAAAAATTATGACGCAAGGCTATAAACTATGACGCAAAACCAATTGAATGGCAGGAGAATCTTTGGAAAAAGTCAAGGTGTCTTTGAGTAAATTTCTCTACCTTGAAAATCGACTTTTAGCATGGTGGAAGATCAAAAACATAGGAGCGACTTCCTCTCTCAGGCCACAGCCATAGTGGTAGAGAGAGCTTCCGATGAGCAGTTTGGAGTATCTGAACTAGCAGAGGCGATGAACATGAGTCGATCCAATTTGCTCCGAAAAGTTCAAGCCGCTACGAACCTTTCCGCAAGTGTTTTTATTCGTCAGATTCGATTGGAAATCGCCATGGATTTGCTCAAAGAAGGAAACATGACCGTTTCTGAAGTTTCGTATCAGGTGGGTTTCGGTAGCGCTTCTTATTTTATCAAGTGTTTTCGCGAACAGTATGGTTTTCCTCCTGGAGAAGTTGGAAAACAGGAGCTAGTCCTTTCTAAAACGAATGAAAATCAACCCAAAAAGGGAATCAATAGAAGGCCCTCGAAATATTGGTCTCTCGGCGTGTTGATTATCATTCTGATTGGAGTGGCCGGCTATTTCCTTTGGTCAGATTCAAGCCAGCCAGTTTTGGAAGAGGAGAAATCGATCGCAGTCCTACCTTTCAAAAATGAAAGTGCCGATTCTAGCAACCTCTACTTTGTCAATGGCCTGATGGAGTCTACGCTTAACAATCTTCAGAAAATCAAAAACCTAAGGGTAATCAGCCGTTCTTCGGTAGAAAAATATCGAAATACAGACAAAAGTATTTTGGAAATGGCTGAAGAACTGGGCGTGAACTATTTCGTCTCAGGTAGTGGACAAAAAATCGGCGAACAGGTCCTTCTAAATATTCAACTCATAGAAGCCAATGATCAGGAACAAATCTGGGCGGGTCAATACAATAGGGAATTAGCTGATATTTTCGCTATTCAGAATGAAATCGCAACCCAAATCGCTGATGCGATTAAGGTGATCATCACCCCGGTTGAACTCCAACAAATCGAAAAGCGGCCCACTGAAAACTTACTTGCTTACGATTATTACCTGCAGGCCCTGGACCCCTATCACACCAGAACCGATGCGGGACTTCAAAAAGGTATTTTACTTTTTGAGAAAGCAATTGAGCAAGACCCGGAGTTTTCTCTGGCTTACGCGCATGTGGCGATATCCTATTATTTATTAGAGATGTTTCGCTCGGAAAAGCAGTTTACTGAGAAAATCAATTCATATGCCGACAAGGCTCTTTTATTAGATTCTAAATCAGCTGAAAGCCTAACAGCCAAAGCCTTTTATTACATCCAAAGCAAGGAGTTTTCACTAGCTCGGCCCTATTTGGAAAAAGCCCTGGAATACAATCCTAATTCAGCATTAGCCATACAAATGCTGGCAGATTTTTATTTCAGGATGGTACCAAACACTGAAAAATACCTCGAATATGCCCTGAAAGGCACACAGTTACAGGTGACAAATGGTGACTCAACCTCTCAAAGCTACAGTTACCTTCAGCTCTCCAACGCCCTAATTAGCGCAGGATTTGTTGATGAGGCGTTGGAATATATAGATCGGTCTTTAGCCTTTGATCCTGCTAATTACTATGCCCCACACTTGAGGGCATTTATACTTTTTGCAAAGGATGGAAATATCGAAAGAACCAAGCAGCTTCTCATTAGTGAGTGGGAAAAAAATCAGGCCAGGCTGGATATTTTACAGGACATTGGGAAGCTTTACTATGTGGAAGAGCAATACGACAGTGCTTTTTTCTATTATCAAAAATTTGTGAAAGCCCGCAAGGAAAGCGGACAGTCAATCTACCCAATGGAGGATGGTAAGATCGCCATTGTGTATGAAAAAATGGGAATGGAAGAGGAAGCTAAACTTCTGTTTCAGCAGTTTTCTGATTATGTAGAGGCTGACCAATCAATGTACCGTAATATCAATTTGGCAATGATAAATGTCTATAAGGGTAACAATGACTTGGCCATCAAACAAATTGAGGCCTTTGCCGAAGAAGATAACTACCAGTTTTGGTTTTTACTCTTGGAGGACGAGCCTGTTTTTAATCCATTAAAAAGCAGTCCTGAATATCAAAGGGCAATGACTAAAATTAAAGACAACTTTTGGGAAAGGCATGAGCAAATCAAAAGAACCCTTGAAAAGTCAGAATTGATTTAAGTAAGATTTTAAAAGAAAAATCATCATCTTCTTGTACCGTAATGGTCTCATAGAAACTATTAAAAATTGCTCATTACACAATTTTCAAACTACCTGAAACCTTACTTTTTATTTCAAAATGGATAATCCAACCTTGCTAATTCACAACCGGGTCTTAGAAATACTGCCTTAAATTTGTCCAGAAAATCATTTCCATGAATCCGATCAACCAACCCATAACTCTCCCTTGTCGAGCTATCCTTAAGAACAGACTGGTTAAAGCTGCCATGACAGAAAGGATGAGTAATTCCAGCTATGAGCCAACAGAAGCACATCAAAATCTCTATAAGATTTGGGCAGAGACCGGGGCAGGTCTGTTGATTACAGGAAATGTGATGATTGATAAGAACCACATGGAATCTGCTGGAAATATCTTCATGGGGGATGAAAAAATGATTCCAAAACTGAAAGACTGGAGCGATTCTTCGAAAGGCCCAGGAAATCATATTTGGACTCAGATTTCTCATTCGGGAAGACAAACCAATCGATTTGTCAATCCAAGACCCAAAGCGCCCTCAGCTATCCAATTGAAAAAGCTTTGGCTATTTGGCAAACCACAACCAATGACTGAATCAGATATCCAAGAAGTGATTCAAGGCTTTGCCAAAGCTGCCAAAATATCACAGGAAAGTGGATTTACAGGAATCCAAATCCATGCAGCCCACGGGTATCTTCTCAGTCAATTTCTATCCCCCAAGACCAATCACCGAACTGATAAATGGGGAGGGAGTTTGGAAAATAGAAGCAGACTCCTTTTGGAAATTATTCGGGTCTGCAGAAAAACAGTTGGAAATGAATTTCCCATTTCGGTAAAGATTAATTCCTCTGATTTTCAGCGCGGAGGATTTACCGAGGAAGATTCGCTGATTGTAGTAAAAAAACTAGAGGAGGAGGGAATAGATCTTCTTGAAATTTCCGGAGGAACCTATGAAAAAGCAGCTTTCTTCATGGGGAATGACAAGAAAAAGGAAAGTACGATCAAGCGGGAGGCTTATTTCCTGGACTTTGCCAAAAAAGTACGAGAAGTATGCGACGTGCCACTGATGATCACCGGAGGCTTCAGATCTTTTAATTTTTGTAATGATGTGCTGGGAGAGGGTGATTGTGATCTAATCGGAATGGGTCGGCCTTTTATAGGAAACTATAATATCATGGGGGACTTCCTCCATGGGAAGATTCCTTATCTGGAAAACCCTCCGATAAGGACGGGATTTAGTGCTTTTGAGGATGCGGCAGAAGGTGGATACTACGCTCGACAGTTAATCAATATTGCCGAAGGAAGAGGCCTAAAACCGAATCTGAATCCCATGGCATCATCCATGTTTATTGTGAAACATGAGTTTAAAAAAGCAAGGCAAAAAAGTAGGAAAGCGAAGTAAACACTTCACTTTCTCTGAATTAGAATTCAATCTCAGCTTCATTCCTCAACCCTTCCCGTTCAAAGATTACCGTGGTAAGGTCTCCTTTTTTGAAAGCAGATAAGGCTCTCATATAACTCATCATATCCACGATGGTAGAGTCTCCAAGTTGGACAACTATATCCCCCTTCATCATGCCAGCTGCTTCGGCAGGTTTATCTTCAGAAACTCCATCTATTCTCATTCCTTCACCATCATATAAATAGTCAGGTACAACCCCAAGTGACACTGAGAAACGAGGAGAGTCCCCTGAACTGTCCTTGGTCTTTGTAAATGCCAACTTCGGTTCATCATCAAGTTCATCCACCAATCGGTCTATGTATCGAACTACCGACAACAGCCCTTCATAATTAATCAAATCTGAATCGTCAGAGGGTTTATGATAGTCTTCATGCTGTCCAGTAAAAAAATGTAACACGGGTAAATCCTGTAAGTAAAAGGAAGTATGATCAGATGGTCCCACCCCTGACTCAGAAGTCACTAACTTCAAGCTATCTGAATTAGCAATATCCAATGCTGGAACAAAGGAAGGGCTTGTTCCCACACCATTGATTGCCAGGGTTTTCTCCTGATTTAATCGACCGACCATATCCATATTGATCATGTAGTTCACCGTCTCAAGGTCAATGGTGGGGTTCTTCACAAAGTAATTCGAGCCCCAAAGACCATTTTCTTCCCCCGAAAAGGCAATAAAGAGGAAATTAGAATTATGTTTTTCTGCTTTTAAGATTTTGGCTAAAGCCACCAGGGCTGCTGTCCCGGAGGCATTATCATCCGCCCCATTATGGATTTCTGGTTCACCTCGATGAAGGGACCCAGCACCTCCCAGTCCTAGGTGGTCAAAATGGGCGCCGATCACGATTGTGGTCTCAGACTTATTGTCCAGATATCCGATCACATTTCTACCTGTGACTCCTTCTCCATCAGTTCCGATGACTGCTTCTTCATGAGGGTTTGTTGGTTTTGAAACGGTGAATTCCTGAAAAAAACCATCCGTCCCTTTTCCTTGTAATCCTGCCTTTTCAAACTCCAAGGCTAGATATTCAGCCGCTTTCTTCTCCCCTTCAGTACCTATTGCTCTTCCTTCCAGCTCATCCGCTGCCAGATAAACCACATCTTCTTTTAGGCTTGAAATCAGTTCCTGATCAGTAGGAGCATTGCTGCAAGCAGCCAAAAAACTCAGCAACACTGCCAAAGTCAAAATATATTTAATTCTCATTTTCATCGTGTTTAGAAATTCAGGTCAAAGATAATAATTGGTATCTTCGCCCAGCAAAATTAAAACACCCAATTATTGATTATGAGATCGCTATTCTTTCTTCTTTTAATCGCTGCATTTGCTTGTAACACCAAGTCAGAAAACAAAGAAACTGAACTAATTGAAGGAAATTCGGCTTCTGATTCCTTGCTTCTTCATCCCGAGGAGATGAAGTATCTAAGGAACATCAAACAGCTTACCTTTGGGGGAAATAATGCAGAGGCATATTGGTCATTCGACGACAGTATGCTGGTGTTTCAGTCCGATTACGCTGGCTGGGGAAATGATTGTGATCAGATTTTTTATTTGAATTGGAGAGAAGATGATCTTCAGAAAAATCAGCCCAAACTTCTAAGTACAGGCCTAGGCAGAACCACTTGCTCCTACTTTCTGCCTGATAATACCATTGTTTATGCATCTACGCATATAGGGGATGACAATTGTCCTCCTCCTCCAGCAGAAAGAACTGATGGAAAGTATGTGTGGCCTATCTATGACTCTTTCGATATTTTTACCGCTGATCTGGAGGGTAATCAGCTCAAACAGCTGACTTTTGAACCGGGCTATGATGCTGAGGCCACTGTATCGCCAAAAGGTGACCGAATGGTATTCACTTCTATGCGAACTGGGGACCTGGAGCTTTTTACCATGAATCTTGATGGATCTGATGTAAGGCAGGTCACTTCAGATCTGGGCTATGATGGTGGGGCTTTTTTCTCCCCAGACGGAAGCAAGCTTATCTGGAGAGCCTCCAGACCACAGACTGATGAGGAAATAAAAGAATATCAGGACCTTTTGGCCGAAGGCCTGGTCATGCCTACCAGCATGGAACTTTATGTGGCTAATGCGGATGGAACAGATGCGCGCAAACTTACGGATCTAGGGCAAGCCAACTGGGCCCCTTTCTTCCACCCATCAGGTGAAAAGATCATTTTTGCATCAAATCATCAGACAGAACGTGGGTTTCCTTTTAATCTTTTCATGATCAATCTTGATGGAACGGGACTAACAAAAATCACCAATGATGGTACCTTTGATGCATTCCCTGTTTTTTCGAATGATGGAAAGCACCTAGTTTTTGCTTCCAACAGAAATAATGGCGGTACTCGAGACACCAACTTATTTGTAGCCGAGTGGATAGGTAATTGATAAGCTAATCGAAATGTGGACCTGTCCGAAATGTGAACGTGATTTCAAAAAAGAAAATCAATGGCACACGTGTATTAAGGCCGATTTGAGTTCTTTATTTGAGGGAAAACCAAAGGAGCTTGAATATGTCTTTGACAAAATATTGGCAGAAATTATCGAGTGGGATGATGTCATTGTGAATAACACCAGAAAAGCCATTCTTTTCGTTCACAATCAAACATTCTTGGTCATTCGTCCAATGACTAAGGTTCTGGATTTACAGTTCTACTCCCAGGAAGCTCAATCCTGCCCACCATTTTTTAAGTCCCGATCGGTTTCAAAAAAGTATGAGAACCACCTGCGGATTTCAACCTTGGAAGAGCTATCCCCTGAGTTAATTTCGTGGATTCGGGATTCCTACCTAATGCTCTAATTCTGTAAAAAGGGCAATAAGTTGGAAAGGATATTTTTAAAAACTTCTCTAAATCTGTTTACATTTGACCTAAATAATCAACCATTTGCTATGAAAATCTTAAAATCAATCACGAGCCTGGCTCTTGTAATGCTCTTTGTAAGTTCTTTGGCCTTTACTTCCTGCGGGGGTAAAAAAGAAGGAAACAATGCTGAGCAAACAGAACATCCAGAAGGTGGTGAGCACCCTGAAGGAGATGAGCATCCAGCTGGAGAACATCCTACTGAGAGTGATAGTAGTGAAAAGTCATAAAGAAAGGGCGGTTCTAACACCGCCCTTTTTTATGAGTTAGATCTCTTGAATGAAAATCTGGAGTTCACTTTCACTTCTTTGCCACCGATCTCCAAATAGGGATAAGCTAGAAAATTGATAGCACCTGCTTCAGGTGCTGGGTCCAACACTAGATCTCTTCCCCTACTTAGCTCTATTCTATTGGCTGGATGTCGCCCAAAATAATAAGTGGCAAGCGCTGTATATTTATTCCCCTCACTGATATCCACAGGCCACCATTTGCCATCAGCATAAAATTCAGCCCAACAGTGATATCCATCGATGCCACCTTCATTCCTGTCAGAAGGAACAGATGCTCCAATCGCAAAGCGTGCAGGAATATTCACAGACCTGGCCAAAGAGATAAAGAATGAGTGGAATTCTGTGCAATTACCTGTTTTGGAATCGCAGGCATAATTTGAGTCCCCATTTCCATAATCCCCTACCTTGGCATACTTCATATTATCGATGATATAATCGTATAAAACCCTAGCCTGAATCAAGTGGGAATCATTGATCTTCTCGCCAAGGGTTTCTTTAGCGATTTCTTCAAATCTTCCTCCAGTTGGCATAAGCCTAGTTGAAGCCAGATATAACTCAGGGTCTGGTTCCGGGGCATCGTAAGGGCCTTTTTCTCTCCTAGTAACACGATAAGTCAACTTAATTTCTTCACCAGAATGCTCCGGACCTAAATCAAAATACATGAGTTTATTCCCATAATTTTGATCCTTGATCTCTTTTTTACTTTCGGGAACATTGACTTCCAACAATTCTATTTTCTGAAAATCATCCGATTCAGCAATAGGTATCCACAATTTTGCACTCTGTGTCAATTCTGGAATTTGGGCTGTGTAATAAAACTCAAACTCATCCCGTCCTTCCACTACACCTAGCAATAAATTATTGGATTGCTCCAGGGGTACTCGGTACCATGTCTTGTCTTCTTTATTCTGCTTCCAGGAATAAAAGGGCTTACCGTTCAATTTATGTACAGTAGTACTGGTGACATTCATTGCTCCTGGTTTTCCCTTTAGAAAAAAGTCCACGTCATAAACATCCCCTGATTCATCAACCAAGTCAACGCAAGCAAAATGACTGTCTGGACCTAGATTAGAAAGGTATTCTGTGTGAACCCTAACTAGTTTCATTGAGAGGTCATGATTTTCATCCTTAACAGGAAAAAACCCATTATTCTTAGACTTCACATCATTTATGTAATCCTTAATTCCTTGCTCAATTTGAGCTATGCTTACCCTATCTACCAGGGTTCGGGATTCCTTAATTTCCTCCTCTTCAGCTGAAACTTTATCTTTAGGCGACTCGCATCCAAGTAAAAAGAAAGTTGCGACTATTAGAGGTATTATGAATTTGAAGTTTTTCATGGTACTAAGTTAGTATCTTGTTTGTTTAGGTGAAATGAGGAAGTAAACTATTGTCCATATCCGATTAAGTGGCACATTAAATCCTGTCTATTAATACTTCTTTGTCTGGTTCATGAAGATTTTCTAGCTTACTAGTCTTAAACCTATTGCCATTTTTTATGAACTATTATACCCGACTGGTTTTGCCACTAACGGTAACCATAATCCTAGTAATTCTTAAAATCTACCTCGGAGATAAATCCCAACACTGGGAGGGAATTTTCAGCTATGTTCCTCATTTAAATACTGTCCTGATTATTTCTGGCTTTACCTGGTCAGCTCTGGTGCTGATTTCGATTTTTAAGAAAGCTTTTCTAAAGCAGTATGACATAAACAAGGAGGACAACCTTCGCGCTCGGAAAGTTTACACCCAAATCAATCTACTTCATAAAGTCGCCAATTTTGTGGTACTCCTTATTGGGGTGGGCTTAATTCTACTTTCTTTCGAATCCATTAGACAAGTAGGTGTTGGGCTATTTGCATCTGCTGGTGTGGCCGGAATTATCATTGGTTTTTCCGCCCAAAAAGCCATAGGAACTCTGATCGCCGGAATTCAAATTGCCATAACTCAGCCCTTTAGATTGGATGATGCAGTTGTAGTCGAAGGAGAATGGGGATGGATAGAGGAAATCAATCTAAACTATGTGGTGGTAAAAATTTGGGATGAGAGAAGACTGGTTTTACCTTCAACTTATTTTCTGGAGAAGCCTTTTCAAAACTGGACCAGAAGCTCCGCAAATATTATTGGATCTGTTTTTCTATACACAGATTATTCGGTGTCATTCGATGCTCTTCGCAAGGAACTAGATCGGATCCTTGAGACCACCCAGCTATGGGATAAACGAGTAAAAGTTTTGCAAGTAACCGATTCGAAAGAACACACCGTGGAAAGCAGAATTCTGGTATCCGCCAAAAACTCTCCTACAGCATGGGATCTTCGGGTTTTTGTCCGGGAAAAAATGATCGAATTTATCCAGAAAAACTATCCTGAGGCACTTCCAAAAACAAGAGTCAGCATGCTTCCAAATGACAAAGAGTCATGAAAAGATTTTGGCTACTATTCTTCATGATGGGGGTATTTATTCTAGTGCTTTTTGCCTTGGCTATGGCCTTAGATCTACCCTACCTAGGAGATGACGATAGTATCAGGGATTTGCAGGGAAGTGTTGCTGCTGTGGTGGGAGTAGCTCTGCTCGCGATAGATGTTCTTCTACCTGTTCCTTCCAGTTTAATAATGATCACGAATGGTGCGCTTTTCGGAATCTGGTTAGGTGCCGCCCTTTCTTTGTTAGGATCAATTTTGTCAGTTGTGCTTGGCTGGATAATAGGTAAAGGAGGACAAAAATGGATCCTTCGTTTTATGGGGGAGGATGGCATGGAAGAAGCAAATGGATTTCTTACGAAATGGGGTAGCCTTGCCATTATTGTGAGCAGACCCATTCCGGTGTTGGCAGAAGCGATTAGTATAGTTTGTGGTGGTCTACAATATCCTCTCGGAAAAACCATTTTTTATGGAATGGTTGGGCTTCTACCTACTTGTATTTTTTATGCCTATACCGGTGATCTGGCTTTGGATATGGAATCGGGTTGGCAAAGCTTCTTATTCGTTGTTTTAGTTGCAGGAGTGGTCTGGAGCTTAGGCATGTTGTTTAGAAAGCAATCAGAAAAGGTTAAATTTCAATAGCTCAAGTAAAAACCCTTTAATGAGATTCTTGAAAAAGACGATCCTTATATCCATAGGAACTCTTGTTTTATTTTGCCTATCGGCCAAAGCTCAAGAAGATATATCCATTTCCAAGCTGGAGTTCTCAGGTTTCATAGATCTGTATTATGGCTATGATTTTAATAAGCCAATGGAGCAAAAACGGTTACCATTTTTATACAATCATACCAGGCACAATACTCCCACAGTTAATCTCGCGTCCATAAAAGGAACCTATACTTCGAAACGATTCAGAGCAAACCTCGCTCTACAACAAGGGACTTATGTAGAGGACAATCTTGAGAGGGAGACCGAAGCTTTAGAATGGATACAGGAAGCAAATCTGGGAGTAGCCCTTTCAGCGAAGGAACAAATCTGGCTGGACGTAGGAGTATTCCCGGCTCATACCGGTTTTGAAAGTGCTATCTCAAGCCAGAACCCTACTCTTAGCCGGTCTTTGGTAGCAGAAGGAAGCCCCTATTTTCTGACCGGAGGAAGACTATCCTGGATGGGTACCGAGAAGTGGATTTTAGCATTATATATTGTGAATGGCTGGCAATTGATCGAGGGTATCGAAGGAAATTCTAGCCCCAGTTTTGGTAGTCAAATTGTATTTTCTCCTAACCAGAATATTGCTCTTAACTGGAATACCTTTATAGGTCCTTCAGGTCCGGATGAAAACCGGCAAATGAGATATTTCAGTAATCTTTTCGCCAATCTCACCCTATCGGACCAGTGGAATATGATTATTGGATTTGACTCGGGTTTACAAAAGCCAGGTTTAGGAGAGACGGAAAATAAAACATGGTTTGGTGGGGCATGGATCACCCAGTACATCATAAATGAAAAATGGCAAACAGCCGCCAGGGCCGAGTTTTATAATGATCCTGCAGGAGTGAATGCCATCAACCAGATTGGAGATGGATTAAAGGCAAGTGGGTTTTCTTTGAACCTAGATAGAAACCTTGGTTCAGGCTTCCTTATCAGGGTAGAGGGAAGGTACTTAGTGGGCCCTGAAAATCAGTTTATGAAAGAAGAAGTTCTGAAAAAAGATAATTTCTATTTCCTCTCATCGGTATCCTGGACATGGAATTAGAGTAACTTTTTAATCCAACAGCTATGTATGAACCCCTTATGTATTTCCACCTTGTGACGGTAGTTCCATGCATTTTTCTTGGAGCCTATCTGCTTTTGGCCAAAAAGGGAGGGGTTACACATAGGACCCTCGGAAAGATTTATATGGTCTTAATGGTTATAACCGCCATAATTTCTCTTTTCATGCAGGCGAGAGTTGGCCCTACATTTCTGAATCACTTTGGCTATATCCATCTCTTTTGCATTTTGGTATTGTGGACAGTTCCTACCGCTCTGCTCGCCATAAAAAAAGGTAATATCAAATCTCACCAAAGAAAAATGGTCCTCCTTTACCTCGGAGCTATCCTAATTGCAGGAAGTTTCACCTTCGCCCCGGGAAGATATTTGCATGAATTATTCTTCGGGGAAAATTTTTTCACAATTCTGTGATTTTCCCCACCCTTCTGCGAATCATGGATAAAGAATAAACCATGAGCGATCTCAATGAACAGTTATCACGAAGTTTTATCCAGCAGATGGATCAGAATGCCGGGATTCTATTCAAAGTTGCTCAAACGTACTGCTGGGACAAAGAAGACCAAAAAGATTTGATTCAGGAGATTAGCATTCAAGCCTGGAGGTCTTTTCCCCGTTTCAATCCGGAATTCAAGTTTTCAACCTGGCTTTATCGGGTGGCGCTAAATGTGGCCATCTCTCATATCAGAAAGGAAGTAAAAAGGAAGTCCGAGCCCCTGGATGAGGAGTATAATCTTCTTCCCGAGGAAGAAAGTCAAGGAGATGAAAACATCTCTGAATTGTACAAAGCAATCGGAAAACAAAGCGAAATCAACAAGGCAATCATTCTCCTGCATCTCGAAGAAAAAAGCTATGCAGAAATCGCAGAGATTCTCGGAATCAGTGAGAGTAATGTGGGGACGAAGCTAAATCGAATAAAAAAAGAAATCAAAAACCAACTAAATCCATAAACTCATGAAAGATCAAGAACTAATTAATGTGTGGAAATCACAGGAAGCGCAAATCGACAAACTCTGGGCTATCAATAAAATCTTATTTCAAGAAAGAGTCCAGAGAAAAACTTCTGAGGCTATGCTTGGCTGGAAATCCGAGAAAATCCTCGGACTGGTAGTTGGCTTTATTTACCTCTTATTTCTCGGGTTTCTATTCGGGATCGGATTAAGCAGTGGAAGCTATCTGAATAATTATTTCCTCATTTCAGTAGGATTCATTTTCCTCATCAACCTTAAGGTCTACATCGACTACATCAGGCATTTGGTGATGTCTTTCAGAATTGACTTTTCAGGTCCGGTGGTGGAGATTCAGGCGAAGCTGATGGAAATGAAAATCTCTCTGATTAAGGGAATGAAAATCTGGGTTTTACAGATTCCATTTTATACTACCTTTCACTTGAGTGCTTCCTGGTTTCCGCATGATGCCGCACCAGCTTGGGTAGGGGTTCAAGTTGCCATCACCTTTCTTTTCATTTTAGGAACAGTTTGGGTGACCTGGACTTTAAGGGAAGAAAATCTTCATAGCAAAAGCGCTAAATTCCTTATTTCTGCTACAGGTGGCGATCCTTTGGACAAAGCCTTGGCTGTGTATCAGGAAGTAAAAGAGTTTGAGAATTAATCTAGGTATAAAAATAATTTATCGCTTAGAGAGGTAAATTTTAGATATTTAAATGCAACCCATTTTTGAAACCAGCGTTTTCTGAGAAATACCTAACGATCTAACCATGAAAAAGCAATTCTTATTCTTTTGCAGCATTTTACTTTTGTTTTCCTGCTCAGAGGATTCTGATCCAGGTACTACCATCATTCGAGAAGAGCTTGACTCGACCTTAACTTCAGGAGTGTGGGTGGTGGATCTTTTCATTGAGGATAATGAGGACGAAACAAGTGATTATGAAAACCTGCGTTTCAGCTTTCTCGCAAGTGGTCAAGTAGAGGTTTCTGAAGGTGGGAGCTTGATTGAAACTGGAAGTTGGAGAACCAGAATAGATGATGGCTTTATCGTTTTAGACCTTAATCTATCAGATGATGATGCATTAGATGATCTTAGCGACGATTGGTATCTGATTGGGTTTAACGCAGATAGAGTCGAACTGGAAGAAGATGATGATGATGCGGATGATTTCTTAATTCTCAGAAAAATCTGAACATCTTGAATAAGTAGGTTCTCAATTAAGGCAGCTCCTTCAGCTTTGCCTGAGCCCCAGCCAGGCTTTATTAATCTAAAAGTTTAATTTCTTAACCAATGAAAAGAATCTGTGTAATTCTCTGTCTAATTCTAATTGGAAGTTTTTCCCATGCTCAAGAAGCTAAACCAAATGAAACGGTTTTTAACGAAGGGTTCGGTAAATCTGTAGGTGTCATGGGAGCGATAGGTCTAGGACCGGCTCAATGGGGTGAATCTGCTGTAGGTTTACTTAATATGCGTGCGGGAGCAGTATTTAAGGATAAGGTAAGTATAGGTGGCTTTTACAATTCATCTCTAAATGATTTTCGAGGTGAATTTGTAGGCGCTCAAGGCCCTGCTATGGACTTCAGGTGGTTCGGAGGATTTTTTGAATATACCTTATTTGCTGATCGAAAATTTCATTTGACTTTTCCAGTTTTAATCGGTGGTGCTGAAGTAGATCGAGACGAACAAATACCGGGGACTGATGAGAACTTTGAAGCCAATTTCTTTTTGGTAGAACCTTCTGCTCTTTTAGAAATTAACTTACTTCAAAATCTTCGCTTCAATATAGGTTTCGGATATAGGTTTGCTGGGGATTTTGCTTTCAGTGGAATTGATCAATCAGAAATCAGCGGTTTCAGTGCACAGGCTGGTTTGAAATTCGGTTTATTCCGAAAATGATTAGAATAGAATAAAAATTGCCTTGGCTAACGCCAAGGCAGTTTTATTTATTTACAGGGAACCCCAAAGAAATTCTAAAGATTCTCGATCTCCTTTAGATACTCTTCTGCCTGAGCTAATATTTCATCGGTATTCTTCATTTTATCCAGCGTGCGGTAGGCCATTCCAATCCGAGGATTTTTCTCGAGCTTTTCTCGATTTCGATCATAAAAATGCCAATAAAGAGAATTGAATGGGCAAGCACCCTCTCCGGTTTTCTTTGAAGGACTGTACGCACAGTGACTGCAGTAGTTCCCTTGTTTTTTAATGTAATTGGCAGAAGATACGTAGGGCTTTGTACCTACAATGCCCCCATCGGCAAATTGGCTCATTCCGCGAGTGTTGGTGATTTCCACCCATTCTATGGCATCGATATAAATACCCAAATACCACTCGTCAATTTCATCTGGGTCTATTCCTACCAGCAACATAAAATTTCCAGTCACCATCAGCCTCTGAATGTGATGGGCATAGGCCAGTTCGAGAGATTGGGTGATGGAATGAGAGAGACATTTCATTTTAGTTTTCCCCGTCCAGAACCAGTTCGGAAGCTTTCTTTTATGTTCAAAGAAATTCATCTCTGCAAACTCAGGCATCTTGGCCCAATAAATTCCTCTCATGTATTCCCTCCAGCCAATAATCTGTCGGACAAAACCCTCCACCTGAGCTATACTGATTTCCTCCTGATTTTTATTCCAATATTGCTCCACCTTTTTCACTACTTCCAGAGGTGAAAGCATTTTGGAATTTAAGGCAAAGCTCAACCTGGAGTGAAATAAATAAGGATCCCAGGTAGTCAAAGCATCCTGATATTTACCAAAATTCTCCAGTAACGATTCACAGAAATAATCAAGTACTTCCAGACTCTCTTCTCTAGTCGCAGGCCAAAGGAATTTCTCTTTATCTACCGATCCAATGGTTTCAATTCCCGCATTTTCGATCTCGTCCGCAATCGAGCTTACATCCCGTGAATGAGTCTTCGGTTTTTGGAGTAACTTTTTATCCTTTAAGGCAGACCTATTTTCATGGTCAAAATTCCATTTGCCTTGCAAGGGCTCTTCGCCATCCATAAGGATATCATAATCCTTTCGCATTTGACGGTAAAAACTCTCCATGAGATAGGTTTTTTTACCTTCAAAAAAATCCTCCAAAAATCCTCTCTCGGTGAGAAAATGCTGCGTGTCCACAGATCGAGCCTGAATGCTTAGATTTTCTGATATGGCTTTTAGCTGCTCATCTAGTCGATATTCGTCTGGAAGTTGATATTCGAAAAGCTCAATTTTTTCTTCTTCAATGATTTGATGAAGGTTAGCATCCAGATCCTGTTGGTTAGCCTCATCAGAAATTTTTAAATATCTCACCTTGTGACCCTGATCTCTAAGCACATCAGAGAAGTTTCTCATGGCAATGAAAAAGGCTATCACCTTCTGGATATGATGCATGACATAATCAGTCTCCTGCCGCATCTCCATCATCACATACAGTACTTCGTCACTCTGTTCTTCAAACCAGGAATGTTTAATATTTAGCTGGTCGCCAAGAATCAATCGTAAAGTTTTGGGCATAAAAATGGGGCTTTACAAATGTAAAGCCCCTGAATGGGTGAAAGTTTAAAAAAATCAGTATTTAAAGCATGGCATTGAGGATTTTATACCTCTACCCTTTTTCGAGGTAGCCAAAAAGCTGTATCTAAGGCTGATTTCGTGAGCACCTCCTGTATTCGCATTTCCGAAGGATGAGATGGTGAAATCATGACTATATCCCACATCCAATCCGCCTCCCAGAGACAGTCCAACTAATGCCACAATAGATTCATGATTAGGCTGCTCTTCTTTTACCACAGGAATTCCCCGATACCAAACCCCAAAAACAATCGGCTGAATATTTACCTGAGCGCCCATATCTAACTGCGAGAAAGGACCTTGATTTTTATAATTGAAAGCGAGAGTCATTTCTCTCACATTTTCTTTCTGATTCAGAAAATTAGCTCCAGTAGATGAGCCTAGGTCAAAACGATATCCACCATGCGCAGAAACCTTCAGGGGAAGTTCACTGATCTCTCCATCGATGAAGGAAATATTCGGTTGAGTGATATGATGGGCCGAAAGGCCAAACCACATATTTTCATTGTTAAACATTAGACCAAAGCTGTAATCCATGAATTGATGCCTGATATCATCACCTAAGTTCTCTCCACTAAAATCTCCAATGGCCCCAGTCTGATCATCGATTTGGCTTCCAAAGATCATGTCTCCGAAATAGGCATCTCGATCCATATAGCTAGCCTGGCCCCCTACTCTGAGGAAAGACCTAAATCCAAGTCGCATTCTGTAGGAATACGTCAATCCGATTTCTGAAACGCTCAGATTTGCCATACTTTGATCGGAACGATTAAAAATCAGCCCAATTCCAGAATTTGCATTGAATAGATAGTGGTCTATATATGCAGAATAGGAATTGAAGGACTGATCAAGCCCTGGCCATTGATTTCGATAGTTTACTCCGATTCTTGTCATCTCGGAAGCTCCGGTCATAGCTGGATTTAAGTACAAGGGTGCTGCATAAAATTGCGAATATTGTACATCCTGTGCCTGGACTGATATTCCGAAAAGAGTAAGGGTGATTAGGGTAAATAATCTTCTCATACTTTATCTGATTAGGGTGACTCCACCTGTTCGGTGGACCGATTCCCCCGCAGGGGTGCGATAGGTGATTTTGTATAAATAATTTCCTGGAGGGGATAACTGACCTTTATAGGTACCATCCCAGCCTTTATCCTCGGGTGAGGAGGTGATAAACATACTTTCACCCCAGGTATTGAATACTTCTAAATAGAATTCCTGAATTCCTCTAAGCTTGGGCATAAAAGTGTCATTCAATCCATCTCCATTTGGGGTAAATGCATTTGGGATTACTACTACTTCCAAAGGACTATTAACCTGAATGACATTAGTCTCTATGCTGGAGCATCCATAGATATCATATCCCGTGAGAGACACTTCGTAAACACCAGCCTTATTAAATACATGTATTGGGTCCTTATCCACAGATTTAGAGCCATCACCAAATGACCATTCCCAAGCAATAAATTCATCTGAGATTTCAGATTCGAAAATGATTTCTTCGTTCGTAAGAACTTCGGGCTCGCTGCTGATTTCCAGTTTTCGATAATTAAAATTCAATCGCCCTTCTTTTGTATTCGTCGGGTAATCTACTCTGGCTTCTGCCTCGACTATACATCCCATGGCATCAGTTACCCGGACTTTCAGGTTACTGCTTTGCGAGAAATTGATCTCCCTATTTGAAGCATTTGAAGGGTTCCAGTTTATCGTGTAAGGTTCCACTCCTCCAGAAATGCTCACCCAGGCAACTCCCTCTACCGAACCGACTGCGCAATCCACTTCCAGGGTTGATTCTATCCTTGCTGAAAGCTCATCTGGAGCATCAATTGTGAATTGGGTTTCTACAGAACAACCTTCGTTGTTGCTTACTTGAACAGTATAATTCCCTGCTTCAAGATCATTTCGAGACCAAACATTTTTGATTCCATCAGACCATAGAATATTGAGTTGGTCTTTTGGTTGATTGGTATTTATTATTGCGGTTCCGTCATTTGAATTAAAACAGGTGAGGTCAACTTTGTCAGTGACGTTTACTGTTAGCTCAGTGGCTGCAGCCAGATTGAAGCTTTGCTCGTATGAGCATCCCTTGGCATCTGAGATGGAGGCTGTGTATGTTCCTGGATTAAGATTCGAAATCTTCGCCCCAGTATTTCCATTTGACCAGTTTACTGTGTATGGCTGGGTACCACCTGTCAACTTCAATTCAATCAATCCATCACTTTTCCCCCCACAGGATGGCTCAACTATTTCACTTTCAACCTGAATTTCAGAAGGAGATTGAAGGGAGTAGCTGGCCTGATACGCGCAGCCTGTCTGATCCATGATGGTGACAACATAAGTGCCAGCGGAAAGCCCTGTAATTTTAGAAGTGGAAGGCCCATGATTCCAGCTATATTGGTAAGGTGGCTGACCACCTGTGACATTCAGCTGGACCTCTCCGGAATTCCCAGAGGTACAAGTCACCTCAGTTATAGATTCAGTCACCTCAATTCCCTCATTTGGAGCTTCGATCTCAAATGAGAGAGATACATCGCAATTATATTTATCGACCACGGTCACCGTATAAACCCCAGGAGCTAAATCGTAAGCTTCCCATTGGTCTTCCAGCCCATGACTCCAAATCACTTTATAAGGCTCTCCTCTTCCTATTTTCACTCCGATTTTTGCATATCCATCATTCCCTGATCCGCATGAAGCATTTTGCTTTTCTAAATCTTCAAGGATCAATGGGTATGGAGGCTGAACTACAATTCTTTCAATATGAAGGGTACCCTGAGAATCAGTGATTTCCACCGTGTAGGTTCCTGCATAAAGATTACTTCGGTTCTGAGTGGTTTCATTTGTATTCCACTTAAAGGTGTATGGAGCTACTCCACCTTCAATATCAAGAATGATGGATCCCCGTTCGCTGTGCGAACAAAGCGCAAGCTTCCCTGTCACCGAAACTGTGAAAGGTCCATCAGAAGATCCATCCGCAGCTAAACGGGCTCCTGCAAGACTTTGGGCAAAGCCTCTTTGATAGACACTCGTACTAGCAAGCATCAAAACAGAAAGTATCGATATGATCCAAATTCTACTCATTTTCCAAACCACAAATCAGAGACCCATTTTTAATAGCTCTATTTTGCAGCTCAAATCGGATAAACTGTATTTTGTTTTTTAGAATATTATTTTTTGTAAATCATATACAACAAAATGATATTCTTAAATACAGCTTTATTTTGAAAATAAGTAGATAAAAATTCGCTTTTGCAAGAGAATACCATGCCAAGACATCAAAGCTTGGAATGTTAGAAAAGTTAAATTTTTCTTAGATTATTGCAATAATCAAAAAAAGGAAGAGAAGAAGCTTTTTTTTGAGGACGAAATGAAAAAAGGCTGAAATTCAGCCTTTTGAAAAATTTTTCAATTTTCTTAAAAATTTTTTTAGCTAGACTCCTATCAAAGCTCTTAAATCAGTATCTAAAGCAAGGAATGGTTCTTGAACGCTGATTTCTGGACTTAGGGTCACCCCATAAAAATGTGTACCTGAGGGATATTTCATGGGCTCCTCCACTATTTCGTAATCCCAATTTTGAAGCAGTAACATCGTAAGAATATCCAATATCCAATCCACTTTCAAGTGAAACACCTACCAAACCTATTACGGCTTCATTATTTGGGAGTCCATTTTTAGTAGGAAGTCCTCTGTACCAAAGTCCAACAACCAAAGGTTCCAGATAAACCTGTGTTCCGATATCCAACTGATTGAATGGGTCCTGCTGTTTATAATTAAAAGCGAAAGATATGGACCGCTCCGAGTACATATGCGTAAAGTAATTTCGGCTACCGCCTGCCAAGTCAAACTTAATCCCTCCTTGCACTGAAAGCTTCATGGGTAGCTTACTGATCTGATCATCCACAAAAGAAATATTCGGTTCAGTGATATGATGAGCCGCGGCACCGAGCCAAATCTTTTCAGAGTAATACATGGCACCAAAGCTGTAATCCATAAAGCTATACCGGGAATCAATCGGAACCCCATTCAATTCGTCCGTGATCGCTCCGATAGTACCATTCACAATATCGATCTGTGTACCAAAAACCAAGTCTGAAAAAAAGGCGTCCCGCTGCATATAGCTTGCCTGGGCACCCAGCCGGAAATAGCTGTCCTCACCTAACCTTAAGCGATAAGCATAGGAAAGCCCAATCTCATTGGTAGCTAAATTTGCCATACTTTCTTGACTTCCATTGAATATTAAACCTATTCCCGAGTTATAGTCAAAAATGTAATGATCTATGTAGGCAGAATAGGAATTGAAATTCTGATCTAATCCGGGCCACTGATTTCTGTAATTAATACCAATTCTGGTAAGTTCGCTGGCACCTGTAAGTGCAGGGTTTAAGTATATTGGCGCCGCATAAAACTGAGAATACTGCACATCCTGAGCTTTTCCGAGCTTTGCAAAGCCAAGTATCAACATAATCGATATGATCAGTCTCCTGCTCATCTAATCAATACAAAGACACCTGCTTTTTCCACTTTTTCCCCAGAACGGGTCATAAACACTGCCCGATAAACATAATTTCCATTCATCGCCGGAGTACCATTCAATGAGCCATCCCATCCGAGAGCTTCCAGTGAATTCGTCTGATATATCAGTTCACCCCAAGTGCTGAAGACGTAGAATTCCATAGAGGCAATCCCTCTGAATTGAGGTTTGAAGTATTGATTTTTAGCCCCATCAGGCGTAAAGGCATTTGGCACCATGATCATATAGTCGTCAAATACCTCCACAACTCTTTGGAATTCAGCAACACAACCAAACTTATCTATGGTGGTCAAAGTCACAGTGTAAATCCCTTTCTTATCATACTCATGAACAGGATTTTGGGAAGCACTGGTATTTCCATCTCCGAAGTCCCAATTCCAAATAATTACATCTCCCTGTGAGATATCATCGAATTGAACTGGTTCCAAAATCTGTATTTCACCATTCACAATAATATTGCCACCTCCCAAATCAATCTCATAATTGAATTCTGGGATGAGTTCTTCATCAGCAATGAGAACCTGGATTCTTTGAACCTGAGACCAGCATTCCCTATCCTTCACACTACTTTGGACTCTGTAGTCACCATTTTGATCCACATCCTGAATTTGATCCTGTCTAAGTATGGCTCCAGTTGGGCTTTCTATTAGATAATCGAATGCATTGGGATTATATCCTTCAATGAATTGAGTCAAGTCAACCGTTCCCTGTGGATCACAAACGATAGAAGGATTAGAAACCCTCAAGTTTGGAATGGCAGAAACCTGGATCGTTGCTGGAACCAACGGTGGTGGACATGTTCCCTGTCCTGATATACCAACATAATAAGTGTATGATGTAGCAGAGCCAGTAAGTCCTTCTACATTCATAGTGCCATCAGCAGCTATCTGATATGTTACGTTGCCTTGAGTTCCATTCGGCACAGGCTGTGTGCCTGCTGCATCGAAATACCATGTGAACACAGGTGTGATTCCAGGCTGAGAGCTATTAGCGGTAACTGTCCCTGTTTCACCTTCACAAATTTCATCATTGGTGGTCTCCAATGGAGTCAATTGCTCAGTCAGGACAAGCGGTTCGCTAACTTCAAATACACATCCTCCCTGATCTACAATTTCGAAGGTATAGTCACCAGGTCCGAGATCATTCAGCTCGAAGTTTCCATCCGTTAGATTGACCGTTCCATTGTTCTGACCATTGATGAAAGTAGTCACGGAATAACCTCCATATCCACCTGCAATGGTGAAGGAAATGCTTCCATTATCAGAATTACAAACTGGATCGGTTGAAACTTGATCATTGACGTTTATCGGAGTGGATGGTCCATCTACCACAATTCCTGAAACTAAGCCCTCACAACCTCCACTTCTTACATATCCATCATAAGTGCCTGGAGCAACATTGAACACATTAGAGCTTTGGTAATTAACTCCATCCAAGGAATATTCGTAAGTGCCACTTCCTCCAGTTGCAGTGAAGTTGATAGTTCCTTGCTCCCCAAAGCAAACCTCATCGACCACATTAAAACTCAGGCTTGGTTGATCAAAGATCTCTAAGGTTGGGTTGGCTATGAAACCAGGACATACTCCGTTGCCACTTACCGTAACATAATAACTTACGGGAGAATCATTAGAGTCTATACCTTCCACCGAAAGAACTCCATCCGCATCTATTTGGATAATATGTCCATTCGCATCTGGATTGGCACTTGAAACCAAAGGATTTGTCAAGGCCGCATCATAAAACCATTCAAATACTGGACTGGCCACGGATGGATTAACTTCCGGAGTCAATACTGCAATTTCCCCTTCACATATTTCTACATCATCTACTAGCACCTGAGAAGGCCCGTAGACTAGGGTAACCGTTTCAGAGGTAATGGTACAACCTTGATCATCTACCACTTCTAAGTAATAATCTCCAGGAGCCAGATCATTGATTTCTATCTCAGAATCAGCACTCACTAAGGAGAGAATTTCACTTCCATCTTTAATTACATTGATGGTGTAAGGTGCCCAACCTCCGGTGACTTCTGTCCTGATAATTCCTACGTCTGCACCGCAACCAGGGTCGATTACCTCAAGAGGAGTCATCTCAAGTGGCGCCGTTGGTCCTTCTATAATTACTTCAAACGACTCGAAACAGGTCGTTGCTATATTTGTGATCTCTATTTGATAAGTGCCGGGGGCAAAATCATTTGCTTCCAATTGTGATTGATTAAATATTCCTATCCCCACCACATTGTATTCAAAATCTGCAGAACCACCTGAAGTAACCAAAATTCGTCCATCCGCAGCCCCAAAACATTGTTCTGGCTCGGTAACAAACTCAACATCCGGAATCGGGTTAACCATTACCTCCGCCGGAATTAATGCCTGATCACAAGTATTTGGCCCCTCAACGCCTAGATAATAAACATAAGGATTGGAATCAGTAGGGAGACCCACAATGCTAAGAACTCCTGAAGCGCTCAAATTGTAAGATACCCCTGGTAGGCTTGGATCATTTTGCCCATTAGAAATCATTTGTGTTCCCTGAGCATCAAGATACCAGGCAAAAGTAGGACTGGATATTGGTACACCCAATTCCACAATTTCTGGTGTCAATTCAGCTACTTCGCCCTCACAAATCTCATCATTTGTCACCATAAATTCAGGAGCTACCTGAACCACAAGGCTGTAATCAACCGAAGTCTGACAGCCATTAGCATCTATTGCTGTTAAAGTATAATCACCTCCTGGTAGCCCAAGAATCTCAAAACCTGAACCCGAAGCGGTAACAGTAAACCCTGTTATAGGATTCCCACTTTCGGTAAGCTCGTAGGAATAAGCTTCTGTGCCTCCGCTGATCTCCCAGTAAATAAAGCCATTATCTGGCTCACAAACCGGAGACTGGAACTGCTCATTGGAAATGATCAATTCATCCGGCTGACCAATGGTAAAGGACTGAGTCGATTCGCATGTGGTAAGGTCATTTACGATTCTGATGTCATAGTCCCCTTCAGCTAGGGTATTAAACTCTCCAGAATTATTCGATTCTCCAGTTTGGATTATCGTAAAGGTGTAATTCGTGTTTCCATACTCAGCACTACTACTTGCCGCAAGTGAAATCGTACCGTTGGAATCTCCAAAACATAGAGCATCGACAATTTCAAAATCAGGATCAGGTAGTGGATTGATGATAACCGTAGCTTCTACGACCTGATTACCGCAGATCACATTTAAATAATAATTATATGGATTGACCGATCCGGGAAGCCCGGAGATAGTCAACTCTCCATTAGCAGAAATGCTGTAAGAAATAGAAGGATCATCCTGATCAACCCCATCGCTTATCGGCTGAGTTAGTCCCGCATCCTTGTACCAGAAAATCTCAGAAGGAGAACTCCCTGACTGGGTGTTTACTGGTGTAAGAGTGGCATCACTGCCAAAACAGGATTCGAAAGTAGTCACCTCATAATTTGGAAGCGGTTGTTCTTCTACCACAAAGTCAAATACAGCTTCACAACCTTCAAGGTCAGTGATAATAGCAAAATAGGTGTCTGGAAGTAGATCCTGAGCGCCGGATAAATCACCAGGAACCACAGCTCCGGTAATAGACCCTCTTCTCCACTCAATTGAATAATCTCCCCAGCCTCCTGTAATGTTCAAGTTCTCTATACTTCCATTCGCCTCAGAACAAGAACTTCTGAGAATATCAGCAGTGGCCTGAATTGCAGCGTTTGGACCTTGTACGGTTGCATCAAAAGTATAGGTACATCCATTTCCACTCTGGATATCTATAGAATAAGTTCCAGGTGCTAATCCTGTGAATTGGTTTGAAGGACCGAATGCACCCCCATCAAGGCTATATTCATAATTACCATCAGCCCCGGTGGCGCTCACAGTAATAGTTCCATCAACTGCACCAAAACAAATCTCATTTGTGACCACCGCATCTGCAAGCAAAGGCTCATAAACCGTGACCGTAGCTTCGAATGGTGGGTTTGGACAGTAGCCAGGCCCCTCTGCTACCAAATAGTATGTATAGTTTCCTGCTGCAAGTCCATCCAAGGTCAACTCAAGGGTTCCAGGGTCAATGGTGTATGTCACCCCATCCGAATCAGGATTTGGACTTGATACTATTTGATCTGTAGCAGCAGCATCTTTGTACCAGGTTAGGTTTGGGTTACCACTAGTATTGACAATAGGAGTTAAAATGGAAATATCTCCTTCACAAATCTCACTACTCATTGGATCCACCGTAATCGGAATCCCGGCATCGTCAATTAGTTGCTGAGACACCTCCAAAAGACATGAGTTGGCATCTGAAATCTGAAGTGAATAATCCCCAGGAGCTAAATCCTGAATGGTAAATGGTGAGGTTACATTTGCCTGAGAAAGCAATGGTGTAGCTCCTCCATTAAAGAAAACTTCAAGGAAATAAGGCCCCGTACCCCCACCGAAGGATATTTCAATCAAGCCGTTAGATTCTCCACAGGCTGGCTGGATTACATCATCCAGATTCGAAATTAGTTCAGTAGGTTCTGTGATCACCACTCCATCAAAATTTGAAGTACAAAGCGATACTGAGTTTCGAATCACAAAGTCATAAGTTCCAGCTACTAACCCTGAGAAAACATTAGATGGTTGGAAGGTAATCCCTCCGTCAATACTGTATTCATATTCCGCCGCTGCGGCTGGATCCACAGGTACTAATTCAATTTCTCCAGAATTATCCCCAAAGCAGGTGACATCAACCACATCGGCCCTGTCTATTGCAGGGCTAGGTCGAATGGCAACCTCTGAAACCAATGGATCAGTGCTACAAAGGTTATCACCTGTGATGAAAAGGTTAAACTCATAAGGATTGACCCGCTCAGGTAGCCCCACAATATTTAGCTCCCCTGTTCCGGCATTAATCGTGTAGGTCACCCCATTGCTTGTGCCATTGGAAATTGTATTTCCATTCTCATCTTCCCAGATGTACACCAAATTAGCAGCATTGCTTAGTTCGATAATCTGAGGAGTCAGAGTCGCTGAACCGCCCGGACAAACCAAATCATTATTCACATCGAATGAGGGAACTGGGATAGCTGCAAAAGGAACATCAGGAATACTTACCTGGCAATTATTCTGATCAGTGATTACAATATCATAATCCGCTGCTGGAGGAATATCAGAAATAGTGTAAGTACCCGAGTTTTCAGAAACTGTGAAATTGGAGATGGGCTGACCATTCAAGGTAATGTTATAGGCAGGTGTTCCGCCTGAAACTTCGATGACCATTTCACCATTGTCCAATCCACAACTAGGAAGAATTGTATCAATTAGGTTTGCATTAAGAGCCGCGGCAGGACCAGCGATGGTTTCAGTGATAGTCCCAACACAATTGGTTCCAGCATTTACATCAATAGTGTAAGTTCCTGGCAAGAGGCCCGAAAAAACATTGGAAGTTTGGAATGGGCCACCATCTAGGCTGTATTCATAACTCCCAAACCCTCCTGAAGCATTGACTGTAATGGATCCGGCAGCTTGATAGCAAAGATCATCTACCACATTCGCTGCCAACCCGAGAGGTGGTACAATTAAGGCTTGCACTTGCTTTAGGTTTCCTGGTGGGGTAGCACAAAGGTTTTGAGAAGGATCAGCGGCCACTTCTACGAAATATTCAAACGGAGTGGCATTTTCTGGTAATCCCGAAATAGTCAAAACTCCATTGGAATCAATCGAATAGGTAACGGCTCCCTCGGTCAGGCCATCAGTGATCGGTTGGGTTTTTCCATTGTCCTTGTACCATAGGAAGCTCGGATTAATACCATAAATCGGATCAATTCTTGGAATAAAGGAAACGTCAGTCCCAAAACAAACCTGCTGATTATCCACATCAACAATGACCGGTGTTCCTCTCTCATCAGTCACATCAAATTGGAATCTATCCTCGCAAATATTGTTAGTCGCTGGATTTGAAACCACTAGAAAATACCTTCCTAGATTCACCCCAGTTACTCCCACTTCAGCTTGAATGTAATTTCCTACAGTAGTTTCTGATACAGAGTAGTTGCTAGCAGGCAGAACATTCCCAAATTCATCTTCCCATCTAAAAGTATACCCTGGCACCAAATCCCGGAGAATTGCATTAGAAATAGATCCATCATTTTGTCCGTTACAGGTTGGGCCAATAATCGCGGCAGTCCCATCTGCTTTTGGCGTTGGGTTAACGGTTACTGTTACTGTCCGTGGGAAGGAAGTCAGTCCATAGTTGTCAATTACGGTATAATAGATCATGTGAGTTCCAAAAAAGCCTGGTTCCGGGGTAAACCGGATTTCAGCTTCATCTCGCTCATCATTGAAGTTTTGATCATTCAGTTCTCCCAAAATAGACTCAAAAGTGCCTACACCAGGCACAAAAAGATTCCTATTCGCCGGATCACAAGGATCCACACATACCCCTGATAGTCCGCAGTTGCCTATTGCTGGATCCCCTGCTGGATTTGGGGAATTATCCGGTGCACCTGGATCATTTTCGTAAAGCTGAAGGCATCGGATAAATTGGTTGGCAGCTGGAAGGCCAACCGCAAAGTCAAAAGTCAGGTTCTCATTAAAGCAAACAGTTTCATCCAGATTCGGTGGGTCAGGAGCCAAGACATCATCGATACTGGAAACCTCAACAGTCACATTCCTAATCTCGTGTACACTTCTTAGCGTCGCACCAGTTGATGCAGCGAAACCTACTTTTAAATTTTGAGGGGCACCATAGGGATAAGGAACATTGTTAAAAATATTAATTACATCAGGGACACCTCCTCTATTTACCAAAACATCCATAGTTATGGTATATTCACCGGGGTTACTTGGGTCGGGTCTCAAATCAATAAACACCTTTCTATATCCATCATCGCTGCAATCTTCTACTCGAGTAAGGGCACCAATAGTAAATTGGTCTGAAGGATCTAAGAAAGAGCTAGCCGGTAAAGAACTCCAAGGTGCTCCATCCGATTGGTTGTTGAACAGGATTTTCCCATCTATAAAGGGATAACTTCGAAAACCTGGAGCCGGCTGAGGAAAAGTTGCCGGAAAGCCTGCCCCCATTCCTGTCATTCCATTATCTCTTACCGCATCTAGCACATCCACTGGACCTCTTATGGCGATTGCATTTGGATATCTTGCGAATCCAATTGGAAATGGTGCTGGAGAAACTCCTGAACCATAGGTAAAAGGTGCACCAAAACCACCAAATCTTCCTTCATGCTCATTGCCCCAATTTCCTCTTTCATCAAGTCCAATCCCCACGAATGCTCCTTTCAACCCGTATCCCCCACCAAAGTTTCCTGAACTATACCTTAAAGGAGAATAACCCAAAGAGCCTCCCAAGCCCCCAATTTCAAAATCTAAAGGACCTATTGAACCATCAAATAGGAAAAAACTAAACCCATCACCTGGCTCATTAGGGAAAGCTGGATCGTATGCAAAATATTCAAAAGAGGTTTTGATCCCGTAAGCGGAGGAGAATGCTAAGTCAACAAACACATATCCGGTTTGATTGGCATCGTTGTTTGTTAACCTGAGAACTCCTTGACCACTTGGATCTATTGAAGTACCTGAAGTGAGACTGGCAGGAATAGGGCTTCCTCCAAATTCAGTATTTGCCCTTGTAGTATTTCCGGTGAAAGGTTCACAGTAGGGAAATCCATCACGTGGAATCACCACTTGCGCATGGGATTGTATCGTAGAAATGCTTAAAAGCAAAAAAACGATGCAAAAAAGATATCCGCCTGTAAAATTTCTAACCATGAATAGGGTCACCATTCCCACCCCGTAAAGGTACTAAAATACCATAGCTAACGGGATGATATTCACATGAATTAAAGGTTCTGAAACTACTAGGGCTTACGATCGGGTTTCAATCAATTCTGTTTCAAAACTCCCAAAAAATCATCTTTTTTGGAATTACCCTAGGGGTTCAAGAATTATACCAAATTCGCCCTTGAAGGGATCAAATATCCAGAATCACCTGATTTTTCAATAAATCAGCAAATTCTTCCTTCTTTCGAATAAGGTTTGCCTTCCCTTTCCACACCAAAACCTCTGCCGGACGAAGGCGGGAATTGTAATTGGAAGCCATGCTAAATGAATAGGCTCCAGCATTTTTAAATGCTAAAATATCTCCTTCTTTTACCTCTTCAAGCTTTCTATCCGCTGCAAGGGTATCCGTTTCGCAGATATATCCTACCACATTGTAAGGCTTCTTTTCTTTGCTCTGCCCAGAAATGTTTATCACCTCATGATAGGCATCATAAAACATGGGACGAATAAGGTGATTTAATCCCGAGTTTACCCCCACGAAAGCTATTTCCGGAGTTTCTTTTACCACATTGGTTTCTACCAAAAGAGTGCCCGCTTCGCTCACAAGAAACTTCCCTGGCTCAAGCCAAAGTTCAAGTTGGTGACCGTAAGATTTACAGAACTCATTGAATGCAGCTGTTACCTCACGACCTACTCTTTCCATATCTGTAGAGGGATCATCTTCTCGATATGCAATCTTAAATCCACCTCCAAAGTCGATAAACTTAAGATCTGGAAATTTTGGTGCTTCTTGGAAAAGCACATTGGCACCACGGAGAAAAACCTCAGCATCCAGAATATCCGAACCCGTGTGCACATGTAGCCCATTGATTACCATTCCATATTTCTCAGCAATCTGAATAACCTCAGGAAGCTGACTGGTTGGGATCCCGAATTTACTGTGGATGTGACCAACAGAAATCTTGGAATTTCCTCCGGCCATTATTCTTGGGTTGATCCGGATCGCCACCGGCACCTTGCCTCCGTACGCCTGTCCAAATTTCTCGAGCATAGGAAGATTATCCAGATTTATCATGGCACCTAATTCTACTGCCTCTTTAATCTCATCAAAACCCACACAATTAGGCGTATACATGATTTCAGAAGGTTCATATCCTGCATGCATGCAAAGCTTAATCTCTTCAATTGAAACCGCGTCTACCCCGATTCCCTGACTTTTCATCAGTTTTAAAATCGAGACATTCGTCAAAGCTTTTACCGCATATTTAATTCGGGTAGGAGCACCAGAAAAGCCATTTTTCAGCTTGTTGATTTGCTGGACGATTTTCTCCCCATCATAAACGAAGAGGGGAGTCCCAAATTCCTCGGCTATATCCGTTAATTCCAGACCTTGTACCTGCATAATTTCTTTCCTTTTGACCTCAAAAATGAATGGTGGCAAATATAGATATTAATAAAAGGGGCATTGAATTTGAACCACTTTTTTTGACCTCAAAGTCCATCAAAACACTTCCGAAAGGCTAATTCAAGCTGGTTAAAGATTGTTAAGGTCAGACCGTCGGATTCCAAAGACTTTAAATTTGTAGAATGTCTCAGACGAAAATTACCCTCATCGTCATCTTAATGTCCATAGCCAGCTTTGGCCTGATGGGCTTCCAATACTATTGGGTCAGAAATGCCATCAACATCAACGAAGAGCGATTCGATCAAAATGTCCTTTCTGCCTTAACTCGTACGGTAGAAACTTTGGAAAAAGGTGAGGCCAGCAATGTTGTTCTGAATACCATTGTTCAAAATTCCGCCTTACAAGATTCCCTTTTCGAGCCAATTGATCCGATTGAGCTGAATGTAAGACAAAGACAAGTAATTTCTACCCGGGCATCTATGATGGATTCGCTGAACCTGACCACAGGACCTACTCTTAGCCCAACCTTCCGAAGGCTACTACAAACCCGTGGAATCGATGATAGGATTCTAGATGATTTGCAAGACTTTTTTCGCAACATGACTCCTGAGGTGGCATCGGGAATTTTCGCCCCAGATGAAATGGAGATTTTGCTCAAGGAAAAGGAGCGATATCTGGAATATCTCTCTGACATTGAGGAAAGGGCCATGAATAACCCACAATCCTTACCTACCCAACCTGAATTAATCTCGGAAATCAATATTTCTTCTGATGCACTGGATAAAATCAGGAAGGCCAATATGAAAATTGACTTTCTGAATGCAGCCTGGAATGAGGTAGCAGCGGGTCAGATGGCAATCATGGATCGAATAGAGCCATCAGAAGTTCAGTTACTTTTTCAAAATGAATTAAGACAAAGAGGAATTAAAGAAGAATATGAATTAGGAGTGGTGAATTTTGAAGGAAATATCTTCGCTATCAGCGAGGAGTTTGATACGCTTAGTTTTATAAACAACGGTGTTCAGGCTAAGCTCTTTCCCAGCGATGTGATCGCAAAAGACAATTTCCTGAAAGTTTATTTTCCTTCAAAAAACTACCACGTTCTCCGTCAGGTATGGCTACCTATTGGTTCTTCAGTTCTTTTTATTGGAGTCATTATTTTCTGCTTCATTTATGCGATTAAAGTTATTTTGAGACAAAAAGCCCTGTCTCAAATCAAGAATGACTTCATCAATAATATGACTCATGAGTTCAAAACACCTTTGGCAACTGTGAGTCTAGCCGTGGAAGCTCTACAGGACCCTGACCTCTCTGCAGAAAGCAAGTTTAGGGACAGATATCTGGGAGTGATTAAGGACGAGAATAAAAGGTTGGTATCTCAGGTAGAAAATGTTCTTCAGGCAGCAGCTTTGGATAAAAAGGACTTTAAACTGAAAATAGACACAGTCAATATCCCGGATCTCATTAATGAAAGTCTTCAGCATATAAGTCTTCAGATCGAGCAAAAAGGAGGAGTGTATCAGTTCATCAATAAATTATCCGAACCATGGATCCAGGGTGATTTATTTCATCTCACCCATATCTTTAATAATATGCTGGATAATGCCATCAAATACACTCCCGAAAAACCGAATATTGAGGTGACGGCGAAAGATGATGGCAACTTTATTGCTATATCATTCAAGGATAATGGTATCGGCATGAGCAAGGACGCACAAAGAAAAATTTTCGATAAATTTTATCGCGTTCCAACCGGTAATGTCCACGATGTCAAGGGCTTTGGACTGGGATTATCCTACGTCAAGACCATGTTGGAGGCTCATAACGGAACCATTTCTGTCAAAAGTGACGTAGGAAAAGGAAGTACATTTACCATTCACTTACCCAAAAAACAATGAGTAAAGCAAGACTATTAGTAGTAGAAGACGATCCAAATCTCGGAGATATCCTTGAGGAATATTTACAGATGAAGGGTTATGAGCCCACTCTCTGCAGAGATGGAGAGGAAGGATGGAATAAATTCAAAAAAGATAAATATGACCTCTGCTTAATGGACGTCATGATGCCAAAAAAAGATGGCTTCACTCTGGCTAAAGAGATCAAGAAAGTTCAAGAAGACCTTCCCATTTTATTCCTTACGGCAAAGAACCAAAAGGACGATGTGATTGAGGGTTTGAAAATCGGAGCTGATGACTATATCACGAAACCTTTTAGCATGGAAGAGCTCCTGCTTAGGGTGAATGCTATTTTGAGAAGAACTCAAAAGTCTGATGAGGTGGCAACCCTAAAAAACTACAGCTTCGGAGACTTTGTGCTTCATTACGACGAACAGTATCTGGAAGGACCAAAAGGAAGGCATAAACTGACTTCAAAGGAGAATGAATTACTCAGAATTCTTGCGGCTGAGCTTAACAAGCTGGTGAACCGAAGTCATGCACTCAAGCAAATTTGGGGAGATGATTCCTATTTCAACGCCAGAAGTATGGATGTGTATCTCAGCAAGATTCGTAAGCTTTTGAAAGATGATCCTAAAGTTCAGATTATCACCGTGCACGGTGAAGGCTTTAAGTTGATTGTTTCAGAAGGATAAAAAAAAGCGGCTTGAGCCGCTTTTTTATTTCATCTCTGCTCCTATTCCATTCCGCTCAGGAAAAATAACCCCATCAGGAAGAACTTTTACCCCATCTGCCGGGTCATCTGAAAGCAATAAAGCACCATCCATATCCACATAATCGAGCATTGGAGCTAAATGGGCAATGGCTGAGATCCCAACAGATGATTCTGTCATGCAGCCAACCATGGTTTTCATACCCAGGTTTTTTGCTTCATTGATCATTCTCAAAGCAGGAGTTATTCCCCCAGCTTTCACCAATTTCACATTGATAGCATGGAATCGCCCATGGCACTTTTTGACATCCGCCTCCACAATACAGCTTTCATCTGCCATAACTGGTAAAGCACTTTCTTTAAACACTCTCTCCATCCCTTCATAATCATCCTTAGGAAGGGGTTGCTCCATAAATTCCACCCCAAGCTCTTTCAGTTCAATCGAATTGGCGATAGCTTCCTCAATAGACCAGGCACAGTTCGCATCAATTCTGAAAACTGCATCCGTGTGTTTTCTTAATTCCCTGACAATGTCAAGATCATTCTTTGTCCCTAGTTTGATTTTATAAATCGGCCAGTCTACTTCCCTCATTTTGGCTACCATTTTTTCTATAGAATCAATCCCTATGGTGAAGTTTGAAATGGGTGCCGCTTTTGGGTCTAGGTTTAGGTATTCATAAAGTTTCTTCCCTTGCTTCTTGGTGAATAAATCCCATGCTGCCATATCCAAAGCACATTGAGCAAATGGATTTGAACTGAAAACTTCTTTGCCTAATTCCCAAAGCTCTTGCGGATTTTGCCAGTCATGGCTTTCAACGATCCCTCTAAAGGCCTCAAGCCTCTCCGTCATATTTTCTATGTCAATTCCATAAAAGGGATTTGTAGTAGATTCACCTAAACCGTAAAAACCAGCATCTTCTAGCTTTACTATAAGGGTATCCTGAATATCCCTGCTTTGATGTGCAATGGTAAAAGTGTGTTTCAGTGGGAGGTCTTTAACAAAATAAGATAACTTCACGGCTCTTTATTGGGTTTTAAGGATGATATTAAGATAAAGTTTAAAGCAAGTTCCCTAGCTTTAGGAATTAATCGCTGAATAAATTATCTGCATGAAATTTACGATGAAAAAATCAATTAGCCTGTTTTTGCTGTTTTCAATTTTAATATTTAGCTGTAAAACAGCAAATGAAGAAGAAGTTGAAGCTCTCTCAATAGCCACTTTAGAAAGTGCTTTTGATACTTATAAAGAGCCCCAAATTACGGATAGAAGGTTCAAACACTCCGATTTACAACCCTTGATAAAAAAGCATGAAGGTGCATTCAAGATTGAAGAACTGGGAAAATCTGTGGAAGGTAGGAGTATAAGCAGCCTGGATTGGGGTGAAGGTGAGACCAAAGTACTCCTTTGGTCACAGATGCATGGAAATGAATCCACTGCCACCATGTCCCTTTTTGATCTATTTAATTTTCTAGAAGCAGAAAATGATGAATTTGATGAACTGAGGAATACTTTACGTCAAAGGCTGTCCATCAAGTTTATTCCGATGCTCAACCCTGATGGTGCTGAAGAATTCAAGCGCAGAAATGCCTTGGACATTGATCTGAATCGGGATGCCGTTTCTCAAATATCACCCGAGGCCATCATTTTAAAAGGTACAAGGGATTCATTTGAACCGGAATTCGGTTTCAACCTTCACGATCAGCAGATCTACTACAACGTCGGGGATACCCCAAAGCAGGCTACTATTTCAGTTTTGGCTCCAGCCTATAATGAGGAGCGAGACAACAATGAAGTAAGAATGAGGGCCATGCAGACCATAGTTGGAATGAATCGCATCCTGCAGCAATTGATTCCTGGTCAGGTCGGTCAGTACAACGATTCTTTTGAGCCAAGAGCATTTGGAGATAACATTCAAAAATGGGGGACCAGTACTATCCTGATCGAATCTGGAGGCTATTTTGGAGATCCTGAAAAGCAATACATCCGAGAACTCAACTTTATTATTATTCTGAATGCACTTCATCAAATCGCAACGGAAAGCTATGTTCAATACACTGAAGAAGAATACTTCGACATCCCTGACAATAGCATAAAACTGGTCGATTTAATTCTCCATGAGCTCACCGTACCTCTGAATGGGCAGGATTTTCAATTGGATCTGGCCATCAGGCGAAGAGAAGTGAATTCAGGTGATTCTTATTATGTGAATGGAGTTGTGGATGATCTAGGGGACGTTCAGACCTATTTTGGTATGGAAGAATTAGATGCAACCGGTTATAGAATCAAGGAAGGTGAAATTTTTTCTCAAAGCTTCGAGAACGTAGATGACATCGACGAAGCAGAAGCATTAGAACTTTTAAGACAGGGATTTTTAGCGGTCAAAGCAGAGAACTTCGAAGAAGGGCAGCTGCACGGATTGCCTATTCTGGTACTTGGTTCAGGTGAAGAATTTGATTCCGGTTGGCAGCTGGGAGAAACCCCTACTTTCTTGCTTGAAAAAGATGGAAGCATAGAATACGCGGTGGTGAATGGATACTTGATCGACTTAAAGGAACCTAAGGATCAGTCATTTAACCAAGTGGTGTATTAATGTTAAAAGAATATAAGCATTAATAAAAACCCGCTTCATGGCGGGTTTTTTGATTTTTCATGATGGATCAAATCAATCATTATGAAATCATACATTCCTTCCGCCCTCTTTGCCATTTCCATCGTGATATCCTCCATAGTACTTGGACATGCCGTGATCAATAGAAACCAAAAAAATGGCACCATCAATGTCACAGGACTTGGTGAAAGCAACTTCACCTCTGATTTAATTGTCTGGGAGGGAAGCTTTAACCGAGAAAGCTCCAACCTTCAAGACGCCTACAGATTCCTCGAAGAGGATAGAAACACAGTACGGGAGTATTTACAATCCAAAGGAATCGAGGAAAACCAGATCGTATTTAATGCAGTAAGTTCAAATCCGAAGTACGAACAAAACTACACAAACGATGGACGGTACATTGGTCAAACCTTCAAAGGCTATCAACTCAGTCAATCCCTGAAAATCGAGTCAAGCGAAGTGGAAAAAATTGAAAAAATTTCACGCGAGATAACAGAATTGCTGAATCAGGGTATCAGTTTTTATTCGAATCCACCACGATATTATTACACTGATCTTGAATCTTTGAAGCTTGAAATGATTGCGAAAGCCACTGAAGATGCTAGAGTGAGAGCAGAACGAATAGCCGAAAACTCAAAAGGAAAACTTGGGGACCTGATTTCTGCAAACATGGGCATTTTCCAAATTACCGGTCAAAACTCTGGTGAGGCCTACTCTTGGGGCGGTACGTTCAACACCGCCGATAAGCATAAAACAGCTTCAATTACAATGAAGCTGGTATTTAAGGCGGAATAGAAAAACAATTTGAGGCAAAGGCGATTCATTAGGTGTGAAGTCCTTAGCTACCTTATTGATTATGCTTGTACCACTTATTTTGATTGATTTCTCTAATCTTAGTAATCCTGATAATTGGAGAGTTGTGGACGATGGGGTCATGGGAGGCTTATCTCAAGGAAATTTTGAATTAACAGAGGAAGGGTCGGCTGTTTTTTATGGCACAGTGAGACTAGAAAACAACGGAGGATTTTCATCTCTCCGCCACAGGTTTGATGAGCGAGTGGCGGTAGAAGGAGAGTTTGTGAAGCTTTACCTAAAAGGAGATGGGAAAAAATACCAATTCAGAATCAAAAGATCATCACAGGATTATTACTCCTACATTTATGAATTTCAGACTTCGGGAGAGTGGGAAGAAATCCTGGTGCCATTAGGTGAAATGTATCCGGCTTTTAGGGGCAGAAAACTGCGCATGGATAACTATCCTGCAGACATCCTTGAAGAAATCGCCTTCCTGATCGGAAATAAGAAAAAGGAATCTTTCCGGCTTGAGCTTTCTAGGATTGAGATTATCTAGGTCTCTTCTAATAAAAGCAAGCATGTAGTTTTCATACCAACTTATCTCTTTGCGAGCTCCTCGAAGACCTGGATGTACTTTTCGGTGACCTTATCCCAATTATACTTTTCAGTTAATCCCTGGCGAGAGGTTTCTATTAACCGCCTCATTTCTTCAGGATTCTCCTCCGAGTAAGACACTAGTTCAGATACAGAATCCTGGCTCTTCTGAAAATACAATCCATATTTTCCATTTTGGAGCATTTCCTGATTAAAGGGAGTGTCCAAAGCCAAAATGGCACATCCATAACCCAAGGCTTTAAGCATGGCTGGGTTCGTCCCTCCATATTCATGTCCGTGGAAATAGGCATAGCAGTGAGAATAGAGCGCCGCCAAAGTTTCAGGGTCATTCACATAGCCGGTGAAAAGGAGTCTATCGTCTTTTAGACCTTTTAAGCGATTTGCCCATGAATCATCAAAAGGCACATCACCAACAATCACTAGCTTTCTTTGGGATTCAGATTGAAGAAATCCCTCTATGATTAAATCGGCATTATTATCTGGAACTAGCCTACCTACTATCAGAAAGTAGCTTCTTGAGTCAAGGTTCCATTTTTTTAATGCTTTTGCTGATACATTTTCTTTCGGATTTGCACCATAAGCAATCACCATAGAATCCACTCCAAACTCCTCTAAATAGACCCTTCTCATCTCATCGGAATCGTTGATAATTCGGTCATAAAATTTCGTGGCCATACGAGAAGCCCAGTAGAAATATTTACTTCCAAAGCCCTTCCATTTTGGCCTAAGCCACTCCAATCCATCCACATTTATGGCTGTAGGTTTTCCAAAAAGCCTGGAAAAAACCCCAAAAGGTCCGTTACCACTATTCACCACAAAAATTACATCCACGTCTGAAAAACAGGCATGGATCATAGAGCAGAAGGTATGTGTGAGCTGGGTAAGGCTTTTCTTTTCTATTGCAGGAGTGTAAATGCATTCAATTCCATTCACCATTTTGGGTCTGTCCTTGAATAAGCTTCGGTGATTATAGACCCTAACTTGAACTCCCTTATCCACCAGTCTTTCCCCGAGTTCTTTGACCATGGTATCGTACCCGCCATAAACAATCGGGTAACCCTTAGCTCCCATTATGGCTACCTTCAATCTTTTGCCAGGTGAAGCCATAAATGATCGATAGTTTGCTCCTCAAATTTAGTTTGACCGAACTCCCTCAAAACTCTTTCTCTTCCCTTATTTCCAAAAAGATTTCTTTTATCAGAATCCTTAACTAATTCTATAATGGAATTGGCCGCGGTATTAACATCTCCGATAGGGATCAGAAATCCAGTTTCACCCTCTTTGACCATCTCTCGAGAACCTCCGGAATCCGTTGCTACCACCGGTTTTCCTGAAGCCATGGCTTCTAGAATAACAGTGGGGAAGGAATCAGGCAATACGGAGGGAAGGACAAAAATATCAGTTTGAGAAAGAATGGCAGGGACATCAGTTCGGAAACCTAAATTGATAACATTACCCTTAAGAATTCCAGAATTTATCCGCCTTATTATTTCTTCTTCGATGTATTCATAGCCATGAAAAGGGTCTCCTACCATCACAAACTTACAGTGTGGATAACTCTCCAATACTTGCTCAGCAATATCCAAAAAGAAGAGTTGTCCCTTGCCAGGATTAATCCTTCCGATCATTGAAATTACTAAGTTATCCACATCCTCTTTTAAATCTTGAATTTGTTCAAAATCGCCCTTTAAGAACTCCTCATAAGGAATTGCATTGTGGATAACTCGCGGTTTTGAGATTCTAAGTTTCGATTTCCAATGGTCTTTCACAGCTTCTGAAACGACTACGGGTGCTGGTGTGCTTCGATCCAAAAGTCTTCTTAAAAAGGCCACCAAAACCTTAGGCCCTTTTAAAATTTCATGAATATGCCAGATATGTGGAAGATTATTTATACTCGCCCAATAAGCCCCAACCACTACAGCTAATGTATTCGAATACACCAGCTCGAACTTATAGGTTTCATCGAGTTCATCCAGAAACTTCAGAGCTTTCAAATTCATTTGAGCTCGATTCCAGAGTCCGGTTGGGCTCATATATTTTCGCCTCAATATTCCCAAATTCTGAATGTAGTATTTGATGCCCAAAGCAGCCAACTCAGATGTAATCGGACCTCCTCCAGTAAGAATTACGATCGGGGTTAAACCCTCCTTTTGATAGATTTCTAAAACCTGTAGAATAATCCGTCCAGAGCCATATAGCTCTGAAGAACTTTGGAGGAAGAGTACATGACGAGGTTCAGACATCCAATGAAAAATAAACTCCCAAAATCCCTCCTCGGTTAAAGAGGCAGGCGAGAGTTTCCAAAAGTAAGGCTATCGGAGATAAAAGGACAACAGTGAAGAGAAGAATTGGACTCTTTTTCCTCTTCAAGCCCAAAATGAGATTTTCCCTATAGCCAAGAAAACTGAAAATGGCTTGAAGCATACCCAAGACCCCCAAATGGACAGAAAATCTTCGGTCATCCCGGATTTTATAACCCCGCTTAAACATTTCATTAAGTAGGATGGGTTCAGTCCAATGGGTCAAATGCTTAGGGATATCCCAATGCATCCACTCCGACCCCGCCATCTTTGCCTGCCAGGAATTAGCTCGGGGAACTTCAATATAGATAATTCCGCCTGGCTTCAAGTTTTGAGAAAAGAGCTCATCTAAAAGCTTCATGGGCTCAGGCAGATGCTCGAGTACGTGATTCAGAGAAATCAAATCAAAATCCCCTTCCTTTACTTTTCCTCCTTCATAAAATTCGGAAAGAACAGATACTTTATATTTATCACGAGCAAATTGTGCACGATCTTTTGCTGTTTCTATTCCTATCCCTTTCCAACCTCTTTTCAAAGCCTCCCATAGAAACTGACCCTTACCAGAACCAAAATCAAGAAGTTTTCTGGAATTTGATCTCAATAATCTCTCCGCTCCAGAAAGAATCCGCCCTGCTTCAAAGAAAATGATCCTCTCAAAAATAGAATTCCGATTATCCACGACAGAATAAACCTCATCTTCATAAAGCGCATCTGTATCAAGTTCATTGGGAATAAAGGTCCAGGAAACACCACAATTTTTACAGGCTACAAGGCTGTTCTCCCCTTGATTAGGGGGAGCTTTTTCGGTACAAACCGGACAAAAAATTTGCCTCATAAATTAGGGTCGAGCTGATAAAATGAGCTCTTGGAATGCCTTAATAAATTTTCCCGGACCAAAATCATTTGCTCTCTCCAATCCTCTTTTCTTGAGATCATTTCGAAGATTTTCGTCCTTTGCCAAAAGTATCATTTTTTCTCTCAAATCGGTAACACTCCCTGTTTTCGCGATTAGTCCGGCTCCCTTTGACACTTCAACTAATGCGGGCTGGTCTGAATGAATCACCGGTACACCAGCTGCCATAGCCTCGAGAACTGGAATCCCAAAGCCCTCATTCTCTGAAGGAAAAACATAGGCATATGCATTTTCATAAAGAGCATTCGCTTCGGCATCAGAAACAAAACCTGGCAGAACTACCTCATCCTGAAGTCCGAGTTCTTTTACTAAGTTTTCCACAATTGGAAAATCATTCATTTGAATGCTTTGCCCTTCACCTCCAGCCAGAACTAATTTGAAATCAAACTTTTCTTTTTCTTTCGCTTCTTTAAAAGCATTAACTAAAATGGGAAGATTCTTTCTCTTGTCGAAAGTACCTAGATGAAGGAAAAAAGCTTTGCTACCAATGTTATATCTTTCCAAGATGGAACTATCTCTATCCGTTCCTAGACTTTTGGGAGTCTGATAAATCACCGATATGGGATGTTCGGTTTTCAGGTGTTTAATAAGTGCTTTCTTAGAAAATTCCGTGGTAGTTACAATTTCTGTTGGCTCCTTCAGGCCTTTTCTCACTAGTCCCAAAAAATAGGTTCTCCACCATTTGGGATAGTTTTGCGGCATTTCCCAGAAGAAAGCATCATGGATGACTGTCATCCTTTTACATGGAAGCTTTGCTGCGGGAGAAACAAAATCTGGGCAGATTAAAAGATCAGGCTTATGCTTTTTGATCATATCCGGCAGCTGAAATTCTTTCCATCGGAAATAATCTAAATGATAATTCAGCCTTTGGAACTTGTTCTTGGGGCTTTTATGAGTATTATCCTTGGCCTGCTCGTCTGGATCATGTGAAAAAATCCATTCAATCTCAGGATGTGGATTTTGTATGGCAGCTTTTGCCAGTTCCATCATGTAAGTTTTGATACCCGTGGTGGCCACATTGAGATATTGTAGATCCAAAAGTACTTTCATGATAGACTCAATTTCCGTTCGTGAATAACAAGGCGACTGTAGGCATTGACAGAATAGCCCATCATCCACCAGGTAAGCCATGAAACATACGTATATAATTCGGCATTTGCAGTGAATAATGGTAACAGTAATCCGACTTTCACCGCTGCAGCCACAAAAGCCAAGCGAGCTTCCATGATGTCATCAGTACGATAAAAAACCCTGAGACTCAAAATAATTCCTGAAAACAGAATAAAAATATACAGGAGCATCCCTATCCACCCGAGCTGCACACCATAAATCAGAAATTGATTTTCTCCTCCCACTCTTAAGTCAGTATTCACAGATCCTGCATTTCCACTGGTAGCTAGTCCTATCCCCAGTGGATTAGCAAACATTGAGTCCAGAGCGAGTACCCACTCGATCACGTGACCGATACTCGAGGTATTTTGGAAAGTGATAGTGTCTACGACAAAGTAGAAAAACTCTGTAGAGGCAAAAAAGAGCACATAAATCACAAATGAAACCAAAGCCAAAGCTCCGGCAGCGATAAGTCTATAGAGACCGAAGACCAAGGCCAAAAAGAAAATCATAATAAAAAAGGCCCCAAAAGCCGCTCTCGATGCAGAAAAAATCAGGCTTCCCAGAGAACATGCCATGATCAAAAGATAAAACCAATGATATGCTTTTTTGGAAGTCAAATACCAGATCAATCCTGCTGCAAAACCCATCAATACAGAGCTGGCCATCTCAAGCGGATCTGAGAAAAAGCTTGCCAATCGCATCCCCATTGCCTGAGTTTCAAAGGTCCAGGTTAATCCAAAATTGCCACTTGGTTCAATATCATTGATCACAAGGTTATACAGGGCATATCCTGTGAATTGCTGCAAATGAGAGTTCAATATGAAGCTCTCAATCAGATTCAGTCCAAATGCTCCAATGCCGATGACAAAAATAATCACAAAGATCCTTTTAAGCTCCTGACCCGAAAATCTTGTATTCCTTCCGAGAAAGTAAACCACCATCGGCATTAGGATAGCTTTGAAGTAAAGTGCCTTGTTCACGAAACTCGCGCCTCCGAGTGGAAGCAAGAGATACAAAAAGGTGAGGCTGAGAAAAGCCAAAATCATCCAGTCGGTGGCCTGGAAGCGGAGCGGATAATCCTTGAGATTTTTTTGATAAAACAGGAAAGATAGCAGAGCGATCAAAAGAGTCACCTCCTTAATCACTTGGAAAATACCGACCAAATCTGGGGATCTGCTCGCCAGGTGAATTACGCTAAGGCTTGTGATGTAAAACGGAAGATAAGTGGCAAGGAAAAAGATAAAATAGGCCCATCGTCCCTTGAAAATCATTTCCTGAGCGGCCCATAGAAATCCTATTCCAATTAATAAAACCAAGGCGAACAATACCAATAGCACCATTTTACAAAGAAGTAAACAATTGGCTAATAATTTTGAAAGCCGCTAAATAAAGTTTTTTCACTGAGGCTGAGAGAACTTTTAAGAAAAGAAGTTCAAAAGCTCCATTCGCTAAAACAGAGGGGTTAACTATTATTTAAAATACATCTTATTGCAGTATAAACTAATTTTTTTGCTTTGTGTTTTATTAGTTGACTCAATCTTTTATCATTATTACATTAGTTGTAATAAACTTTAATATTTAAACTATGAAAACTACAAAAAAACTTATTCTTAGTCTTTTTATCGTTTCTTTTTGCATCAGCTGCCAAGTAGACGAAGTCCTTGAGGAACAAAATGAGATTATTGAAGAGCTTCCGGAAAATGAGGTCGAAATCGATCCAAGATTTTTAGAATTTTTAGAGAAAAGCAAGATTGTCACCAAAGACATCCAGCGTTTTAATGATGGTTACATTATTGGTGGGGATGTCTTAGTCACTGATGAAAAGTTAAATGAATGGTGGGAGATTCAAAACAATCCCAATTATCAGTCCAAAACCGTATCCATTGTCTCTGTTCCAAACAATCAGGTTCGAACTATTACTTACAGGTTCGCACCATTTACCCCTATCGCTACACAAGTTTTGGTCAATGATGTTATGGCCAAATACAATTCCATCAGGAACTTCAATCTTAAATTTCAACAAACTACTTCTACAAATCAGGATCTTCTGATTTCAATGAATTCACTAATTCCTGGGATCGGTCTTGGATCTTGGCCTTTTAACGGGAATATAGGAGATTCTATTGAGCTAGATCCAATTTGGTTTGGCAGTTCGTCAAATTCAGATGGACAAAAGAAATTTGTAATTGCCCATGAAATTGGGCACTGTATTGGTTTTCGCCATGGGGATTGGGCTCAAGCTGGAGAAGGGCTTTTTGATGAATTTGGAAGATTTATAGGTGCAGAACTCATACCAGCTACTTTTGAAGGTGATCCATTCTCAATTTATAATTCAGGACCCTTCTATAATTCAACCGTTCCAAACTTCACAGATTGGTACTACACTGACCTGCTCGCAATAAGATTTATGTATTCAAAAGATAAAACCGAAAAACCATTTTACTCTTATATCTCCACTAGCACTGGGTGGGCCAACTGGACTACTAATTGGAATACTTATGGCTATGGGAATTTACAATATGGATATTGGGGAGTGACTGGTTATATTTATAGTTCTCCAAAACCAGGAAGTACGACGCTTTATAAATATACACACTCTTCTGGTACACCTTATATGTCCACAACTCCAAATCTGCATGTATCTATTCCTTCCTTTTCCTATAATGGTACTCTAGGTCATGTGTTTTCAGGACCAGGTGCAAGTAGAACACCTGTTTACGAATGGTATAACCCCAGCGTAGGATACTTCTTCACCACTAACGCTGTTGACAATTATGTTCAGGGTCCTGGATGGATTGGAGGAGGAATAGCATTTTATGCTATGTCCCTTGGAACACTTTAAAAAATGTGGGACTCTTTTTGAGTCCCACTTCTTTAATACTCTGGCGGCTGCGCCACCCATTTATTTTTCGATCTTAAATTAACAATAACCTCAAGATCGTCCGCAAAAAAACCTGAAGCATTACCTATTCTTGACAGAATTTTGAAAAAAAAGAAAGGGGGTTTAAGTTCATACTCCTTATATGAATAAGTTGATATCTTGACTTCAAAGTCAGGTGAAAGCCTCTCAAAGTATTCTAAAATCTCTTTTTTCGAATACTCTTTCCAATGATGTCCATAAGTAACTTTTGAAAGAATATCATCAACCGATATTCCAATGGATTTCAGCAATAATGCATTCTTTAAATTCCTTATGAGGTTCGGCAGCGCAAAAGAATTGGGTGTAGAAATATAAATGATGCCATTGGTTTTCATCACCCTATGAATCTGTTTCCAAAAACTTACTGGATTAAATGTTATATGCTCTAAAATTTCTGTAAATACCACTAAATCATATTTATCATCGATTTCCTTTAAAGATTCAAGACTAGCAAGATCATTTTCAATAATAGGATTCAATCCGTATTTATTGGCCCTTGCTTGAACGAAATCCAATTTCCAAAATTCAGACACGTCCATGGCATCTACCGAAAACCCATGATTAGATAACAAGATAGAAGTGTGCAGGTAGTGACTGCCTATTTCCAGAACTTTCAGCTCGTTCTTTCTTTGAAAATCTTGAGATTTAAGAAAATTTTCAAATCGCTCAAATCTTCTCTTATGGAAATCAAAATATTCCAAGTCACTCCCTACTTGGCTCGAATTCAATTCGTCAAACAATATTTTCATCAAACTATAGTTTCCTAAAATAAAATGCTGCCTGATCCCCTCTTCTTATCCTGTTCACTTTTTCAGCCCTTTTTACAAAGCTATTTAATTCTCTCTTACTGAATTCCTTTTGGGGATTTTGTTTAACCAATGGAATCCCTCTTTTGTAAAGTTCAGTAATTGAAAATTGGGTGTCCAAACTATCAAATAATACCAAGAAAAGCTCAAGTCCACTGTTTTGGGCCAGGATTTGCATCCCCTTTACACTAGGAATAAATAAGTGTCTTGGAGCATCTAGCTGGAACCAATTTTCCTTTTCTTCCTCCCAGACCAGACTTCCACTTACCGGCGTTCTAATTAGTGCCTTTCCATCCGGCTTAAGGATTTGGGCTATTTTTTCAAAAACTCTTAATGGGTCTTCCAGATGCTCAAAGGAATGATGAAACATTATACAGTCAAAAAATCCAGAGATTTCTTCGAAAGGGAGCTTCTTTATTTTCAATCCATTTAAGATTGTCTCATTGCCTATGAATGGATCAAAGCCCAATAAATTCTCAAACCCACAATACTTTAGTTGCTTTAGCAGTATTCCATCACCACAACCTATATCAGCAATTGAGTCATCCACATCCAACTCCAATCTATCAATCCAGTCAAAATACTGGGGTGGTTTAAAAGAAAAGCCTTTCTTATGCATCTTAAATCTCCACTTCTTTAGATTTTTTTTAAGCGCATTCTCTTCTCCAGACTTATCGAAAGAATAGTAGCTTGGTGGGTAGAATTTATCTAGATTCTCTGGAACATTATCAATCCAAATAGATCCGCAATTGTGACAATGAGAATAGAGAAACGAATCGTTAAGGCCAAACATCATTTCTTTTACAGAAAATTTATCATTCTGTTTGGAATTGCAGACTGGACAATTTTTCAATTTTAATATTAGCAATAGTCACCTGTAAAACTAGCCTCATTTTCTTCAAAAAAAAATCAGAGTCAATTTCAACAGTGAGAGACAAATGCAAAAAAAGCTGTAACACAACTATTACAGCTTTTAATTAATGGCAAAATTATTTATTCTTCAAGAGTAAGAGTATAGAATGCAATGCCACCACCTATCCAACCAGGGCCCTGAACATAGTTATCCACTGCATTCGTTGTAAAAAAGTAGCCTACACTTGGATTGTACCACTCATAAACCGGAATTCTATCCGTTCCAGCACTTGGGAATACATGGCCTGTCACTCCGACGTAAGAAAATGCAGAATAAGTAATATGAATGTTTGGCGTAGTAGATATATAAGGGGTACCAGAGACATGCGTGTATTTATACAACGGAACAGTTCCTGGTTTTGATGAGGTATAAAGATACCCCGTTACTCCATAATAATCATAAAATCCACTTGAGTATTGATACGTATTCCAATTTGGAGTCCATTGCCCCCACCCATTATTTCGGTGCAAATAGCTATATAAAGGTTTCTCGGTAACATCGTTTGGCCATAAGTATCTGATTCCAAGAAGATCCGTGTAATAGAATCCTGACCAATTAGGGATACCAGTAATACTATCATAAGTGGTTATATTATATTTGTACATGGTAACCATGTTATTTCTAGTTCCTGAAACTAGACTATGTAGAGGATTATTGCCATCTGTATCATGACCAATTCCTAAAAGATGTCCAATTGAATGTGCCAGCATCCATTGAACCTTTATAGAGGAGTAAAGACTCAAAATTGAAGAATTAATAACCAAAACATCACCCACATCTCCATTCAAAAATGGTCTATTGGCATTCATTAATGTACTAGAGCTAGTCGCCGATACAAGAATCCAATTGCCATTGCCGAAACCTGCTGGTGTAGGTGCACGGTAGAAATTGATATTAAAATTTCTGATGTTATTCCACCTATCAAATGCTTGGTCAATTAAATTTTCCATAGTAGGGGAAAACTCTCCAGGCAGAATCACATAAGGTATATTTCGCTTAGTACCTGGAGTTGTAGAGGTGATTGCATTTTGCCTAATAAGAGCATTTGGCTCTCCTCTTAATTTTAAAAACTCTTCAATGTCTTCTTTATGAATTATTATCTCATCATCAATCAAATAATCCATATCTGATTCTAAAATTTTCAAATCATTCGGATTGAGATAACCCAAATGTTCCAATGCAATTTCTAAATCTGGGGTTATTACAACACCCTCTTTAAAGGTGGGACTGTCGAGTTGGATTGGCTCCTCTAATAAATTATTACAACCAAAAACTAGGATAAAGATAATGCTGAAAGATGGAATTTTTATTTTCATAGTTAAACTGTTTTCATTGTTTACCTAAGATAATAAAATATTCATTAAGTCTCTGGCGAAGTTTGGAATTTCACTTATTTACAAAAAACCCAGCGAACGAGCCATTTAAAACACTATTTGCCTTAAGTGGTCTGCCGCGAAGCAAGAAATAAATAATCCAAAGTAAAAATCTAAACCCATGATACCCAATCGAAGGAAAATAGTTAAACCAAGAACTATGTTTCCGAATTAAAATAAATTGATTCCTGCAGTGTAGGTAAAAAACCCTCGGAGAGAGCGTTCCCTCTTTACTATTGTCTTTAGATGAGGCTCCTGCTTCATGGTAAACTATTGAACCTGAACATAAGCCCAAGGAATAACCTGCTTTTTTCATGCGAAGGGACCAATCGACATCTTCAAAATAGGCGAAAAAGGAATCGTCTAAAAGCCCAACCTTCTTGATAACATCGGTCCGTACAAGAATCGCGCATCCTGTGACCCAATCAATTTTCTCGGGATAAGAATTTTTTGAGGTATTTAAGGTTATAGCTCTACTAAACAAATTATTCCATTTCCCCCCGGCAGACCACACTTTTCTCCTGTTTTCCATCGAATAGATTATGGGTTGCACTGCACCATATTCAGGATGTTCTAAAGAAAATCTGGAAAGTTTGGAGAGAAAATTTGGTTCAACCACCGTGTCATTGTTTAGAAGTAGAATTTGATCAAACCCTTCTTTCAAGGCTAGCTTAATCCCTAAATTATTTCCTCCAGTAAAACCTAAATTTCTGGCATTTTCAATCAGATGAATTTCTGGAAATAATTCTTCTAATTTTTTCCCTTCTTTTTCTTTTGAACCATTATCTATTAAAATAATCTTAAATGATCCATAATTGACCTTTAAAAGGCTTTCCAAGCATTTAAGGGAATGATCAAAACCATTCCAATTAACTAATATTATCGCTATTCTCGGTGATCCCATAAAAATCAGTTATAAGACTTTTGTCAAAACGGTATAAAAGAATGGTGCATAGAAGAAAAATAAAAAGCTCGGTAGCAAGAATGCCATAGCAAAGACCTATCCCATCAAAAAAATACGTTAGCGTGGAAGAAACAAATATCATAAAAACACACATTAACCAACTAGCTTTAAACATTAGTTTTCTTTGATCTGCAGAAATAAGAATTGTGACATTGACTACATTAAACGAGGCAAAAAATGGAACAAAGGCTAAAACTCGCAAAAACTCAACAGCTTCGTTCAAAATGGATCGAGACAATAGTTCAATTATCCAAGGAGCCAAGTAATAGGTAAACACCGAAACAATACAGCCAGTGAAAACAATGCTCTTATGAATTTTTCGAAGAAAAGAGAAAAAACTCTGCTTATCCTCTTTGTATAGTGCACTTGCTCTGGGAATAATCGCCTGGAAAACCATCGGAGGTAACAATCGAATAACCATTACCACCCTTTCAGCCAAACTGTACATGCCCAGGGTCTCAGCGACCGAAAAAAAGCTTAAAATTATCAGGCCTCCATTAATTGAAATATGACTAGCCAGATTACTAAAAAAGAGAAGAATATTATCTTTTAAGCTTTGCCAGATGGCAGAAAATTCTGGGCGATAAACTCGAATTCCCAAATAGGTATGGATATAGGTCAGAAGGAAGATATTGATGGAAATCCCGGATAGTCCGAGCATAAAATTCACCCATTTACTATGTCCTGGGCTATGGATAAAAAGCACAATCCCTAAAAGAAAAAGAAGCTTACTGAAGATATTGGCAATGCTAATTAGCTTCATTTTTTCCATTCCCTGAAAGAACCAGAGTGGAAGTATTGCCTCCGAAAAGAGAAGCAAAACTGAAAACACCAGAATCATTTGGTACTCCTGAAACAGATTAAGCCCGAAAACCGCTACAAAAACGAATAGTGTGGATAGAGCGGCGAGCAGAACTTTCGAGGAGAAAACATTAGAAACCACATGGGAAAGGGCCTCTTTATCTTTTTGGTTGGTTGCCACCTGCTTTGGAGCACTAAGATTATACCCAAAGCCCACCACTATATTCAGGAGAATGATGACTGAAAGGGCCAGATTTACCAATCCGAATTGGTCGACTCCTATACTTTGGATAAGCAAAGGCATGGAGATAATGGAAATCAGGACATTCGAAGATTGGATTACCGCTAGAAAAAGAAAATTTTGTATAGAGCGATTACGAATTAAGCTGCTAAAAGATAGAAAGGAAATTTTCTCAAACATGTCCTTTTAGCTTTAAACCTCCTTCACATGCTTGCGGAAAAGTCTTTGGAAATAAAGGAATACCAAAACGGCTAAACCGGTAAGAATTGACCCTAAAACCATGCCTTTAACCAATCTGGTTTCCGAACGTGGGAGAGGTAATATGGGGGAATCTATGACTTGAATGAGTGGGGAATTATTTCTATGATTCACCTTCGCGATTTCAAGGTTCTTAACGATTTCTCCATAAACAGCTCCAGTGGCCTGCACATCAATTTGTCGCTTCTTACTTTCTACAGTGGCGCGGGTGAGCAATGGGTTTGCATTTGGAACTTGATCTGACGCGGTGGCATAAGCCCCAATACTTTCGTCTAGTATTTTCCGAACGCTATCTGCCTGAGATTGAAGAATTCGAAGATTTTCACCTGTTTTCTTGGTCTTGGTTTCGAAGTAGAATGAATTCACCTTTTCTACCAAAGTCTCATTGAAAACCTTAGCGAACTTTTCATCTTTTGAAGAAATAGATACTTGAAGAATAGTAAGCTTTCGATCTGGTTTTGTCACCCCAAGCTGCTTTTCACGGATTAGCTTTGAGACTTGCTTGACCACTGAATCCTGATCCACGGTAAATTGATCTCTAGGAATCGAAAAGTCCATGGAATTGATATCTACTTTGTTAGACCACTTTTCATCAATCTCTTCAAAGCTCACAAATCGATCAATCAGCAATTCGTCTTCCTTAAAAGGGCTCAAAAGAGTTTCAGAGAGCATCCGGTCTGATTTATACAGCTCCATAATGTTATCTCCCTGAAAAAGCCCTGAAGTTCCTCCCAGTGAGCCAAGATTTACTCCAACCAGAGAGGCAAGTCCTGCCATCTGCCCTCTTCCCCCTGAGTCTCCTTCTTCCAGTACAAAGGATGTTTCAGCATGAAAAACTGGTTTGGTGAAAATGGAATAAAGGGCTCCCAGACCCAAGCCAATTACGCCAGCTGCAACAAGTATTTTCCACTGGCTGATAAAATAGCCAAGCCATTCCTGCAGATTTAGAACAACCTGCTTGAGTGTAAATTGATTATCTGAAAAATGCTTCGATGTAGCCATTACCAATTAATTTGTGAAACGACTAATGCCAGAGTCGCTATTCCAGTGGTAATTCCCACTATTTCTCCTAACCTCAAAGGAACTCTTGGCCCCTTAGTAGGGACGATCACTTCGGCTCCCGGTTCTACCGGTGGATAATTTCTGATTCCCAAAAAGCCTTTTGTTCTTTTTACCGCTCCATTCGCATAGACCACATAAGTTTGCTTTCGGTTTGCTCTTCGCTCAAATCCTCCAGCACCATTAATGTAGTATTTTAAGCTTCTTCCTCCTTCATATCGGAGCGTGGTAGGATAGACCACGTCGCCTCGCATCCTCACTGTCTGCAAAAGCTTTGGCACAGATAAAATATCTCCGGGTTCAAGGATCAAATCATCCTCCGACCCAGGATTCTTTAAAATCTTCTCCAAATCAATGGCCACCGCTTCTGTTTCTTTCAGCTTTACAGCAAAGCCGGGAGTCTCGGAGGCAATTTGATCCAAAGACTCTCTTTTATTTTCAGCCAGTTGATCATCTACAGGCGACTCAGCAATTGGATCATCACTCCTTAGTCTCCTCAGCAATTCCTCCTGGGCTTCAGAATTATTTTGAGAAGCCTCTAGAAGCTGCTGGAGCTCTTCCAGATTTTTCTGTCTTCTTTCCTGATTTGATTGGGTATCGTAAAATTCAGTCCTACGGATCAAAGCGGCACCTTTTGCGTAGGCAAATTGATTAAGTCCACCTGCCCTACGCACGATATCTGAAATTCTTTCTTCGCTATTCTCTATGGCAAACATTCCGGGGGAATTCACCTGTCCCTCCACCGCAACGAGGCTTTGCATGGTAAAGTTTGCACGTTTCCTTACGATGACCTGATCGAAAGCCTTAAGCTCCACACTATTGTCTGACATCCTGAGATCCGGGGAAACTTGTACCGGAAATATCTCGGAAAGCGTTCCTAAATCCTGATCCTCCAGCCTTCTGGCAATCTCAATGTCATTGGCATTTGCGGTTTCCTGTAGTCCCCCAGCCATGATTAAAAGTTCCTCCACTTCCATTCCTTCTGAGAAAGGATAAATGCCGGGTCTTTTTACCTCACCCAGTACCTGAACATACTGTTCATTTTCTATATCGTAAATACTCGCAATTCTAACCACATCCTCCCTTTGGAGAGCGAAATCAGGACTGCTTCCATTTAGTAAACCCTCGAGATCAATCTGGAACATCTGCGTGCTAAAATCCTCACGTGTTCTGAGGACGCTCGCCTGAACTTTATACGCATCCCCTCGTAAACCTTCAGCCTTTTCTATGAGGTCAGAAAGCATCATATTTTCTACCAAAGCAAAAGTCCCAGGTCTGAAAACAGCACCCACTATCTGAACACGATTGGTATATCTATCCAGAATTCTTTGTACTGTAATTTCATCTCCACCTTTCATCAGAAACATGGAAAATTGATCCTTATACACATTCGAAATGGCCCGTTCATTCCCTGTGATTCTAGCGATGGTCACTTGATCTTTATAGGCTTCATCGGTAAACCCACCTGCATAATTCAATAAGTCCTCAAATGTATCTCCTTCCCGGATTTCAAAGGTCTTAGGCCTTTTCACTTGTCCAGAAATGGTAGCTCTAGACTCAAAAGGAGGCACTAAAATCACATCTTGATCCTCTAACCGTAGATCTAGACTTGCCTCACCTTTGATCAGTAAATCATACACATCCACTTCGGAGAGCAGTTGATTGTTTCTCAGGACTTTAATGTTCCTCATGGAGCCATTTATGCTTGGCCCTCCTGCTGCGTAAAGTGCATTAAACACTGTGCTAAAAGCACTCAAAGTGAACGTTCCCGGAAGCCTAACATCACCCAGAATATTCACTTGGATGGTCCTCACGTTTCCGAGGGAAATTTGAAGAAAAGTATTCGGGTTCGGTCCTGTCATGCCTGGATAAAACCTTGAAACCCTATTTTTGATGATGCCTGTAGCTTCCTCTATGGTTTTGCCGGAAACAGAAATAGTCCCAATATTATCCAAAAGGATAAAACCATCTGGATTCACAGTGGCCTCATAGTATTGCTCCGACTGACCATAAATATCTACATAAAGAAGATCTCCAGAGCCTAAAACATAGCTTTTCGGAGTGGCTTGGTTTAGGCTTGGCTCAAATGTGAGCGTCCTACGATTATTAAAAAATATCTCACTTCCGAAAATCTGTGCCTCTTCTTCGGATAGCCTGGGGTATGACCTGGGGTTAAAATATCCATCGCTGATATCCTTTTCACCCATTTGAGACCTGCTGTCCCGGTTGGATACTCTTGAATTTCTTTGGAAGCCAGCTCCACCCAATTCTAATTGATCAATTCGCTCCCGCAGTTTTTCGGCCTGAAGAGGAGGCATTCTACCTTCAGCCTGAGCCCTTTCGAGGAATTCTTCAGTAGTTAAACCTGCTGCAGAAGCTCGATTTATCAGGTCCTCTATTTCCTCATCGCTCATGGTATCCACATTGATTTCTGAAAAATCAGCAGTTTCCTGAGCAAAGGTTTCGGGAAGGGTCAATGTACAAAAAGCCACAAGGGCAAAAAGACACCAAAGATTTTTTAAATAGGGCATATGTCTGTTCCGGCAAAAAAACCTGCCAGGTGATTGAAAATCGTTTGCAAAGTCTAAAATTCCATCTAATTCCGAATTCTACCAAATTTGGTTCCAAAAACCTCCTATTTCATACGTTTTTCGCGTTTTTACTCGGTACAATTCCTACAAATATCGATTTGCTGTCTGTTATTGAGCAGCTGACTCCGGAATTTTTCATAAGTTTTCGACTTCCAGATTTTTGGTAGGGGCTGATTTGCCAGCTCTCCCATTACGTATTTGGCATCCTTATCAAAACAGCAAGGCACTATCTTTCCATCCCATGTAGAAACAGCTCCTTGCCACATTCTCCAGCACTTGTTTTCAATCTTCTTTTTTAACCTCCAGCTTCCATCTCCATTTGGCAGATATCTGGAATATCCCAAGTTGGAAGGGATAAGCTCTGAGCCATTCTCAAAGTCATAAATTTGAGTAGTTTTTAATTGAAGTTCATCTACTCCGATTTCTTTTGCCCAGTCCTTTAAAGCAGGAATCTGCTGCTCATTTTGTCCAGTGACTAGAAACTGCAAAACCACTCTTGGGTAATGGGCGTTTCTTTCTCTCCGACGACCAAGAAGCTTCGTCAGACCCTCCTGTACTTTTTCAAGCTTTCCACCAATCCTGTATTTTTCATATATCTCCTGGGTGATTCCATCCATAGAGACGATCAATTGCTTCAGGCCTGAGTCCAAAACCTTGTCAATATTCTGCTTATCCAAGTAATGCGCATTTGTAGAAGTGGATGTAAAGATCCGATTTTGATCCGCTAGGCTTACCATCTCGAAAAATCTTGGGTTTAAAAACGGTTCCCCCTGAAAATAAAGATGGAGCCAGGTTAAATGGCCTTTTGCTTGCTCAATGAGTTTCTCGAAAAGCTGATCCTGAAGCATTCCTGTGGGACGGGAAAACGACCTCAAGCCTGAAGGACATTCCGGGCATCGAAGATTACAGCTTGTGGTAGGCTCCACGCTAAGGGTGGTAGGTTGTCCCCAGAGAATCGGCTTTTGCAAAAGCCTTGATAGCTGAAAAGAGATAGCTAGCTGAGCATAATTCAACACCTTGTTTAAAGTAAGGTACCTGGAAAATGCCACAAAAGTCAACCACTGATTCTTCACTCCGGCAAATAAGCAAATGGAGGATGGATTCGAAAAACTCTTTCCAAAAAAGACGAAAATTCCGTTCCCTCCCGTTTTGTTTGAAATCGTTCTCTCATCAAAAATTAAGTTTTAATTTCGCCTTTGAGAATTTTGATGATCATGTCCAAAAACACCCTCTTTTTCAGAGCAACCCTATCCTTTATTCTTCTGGCATTCCTTTCCTGTAATTCCAATCAGGATGAATGTGAGCTCGATGAGGAAATTTTGGCTCAGGACTTAAATCTAAAAATAACTCGGCTGGAAGACGATTTCTTTTCAGCTAAGACAAAAGAGGACTTCTTATTTCTTTTTGAAGAGCACCCTGAATTCACAGAGGAGTATTTGCAACCGGAACTTTATGCCAACCTGGATTCTTTGGCCAGTTCACTTCTAGTGGTTCACCAAGACAGCTCCATGAAAGATCTTTATGAGGCTGTAAAAAGCAAAAGAGGGGATATTTCAGAGGTCAATAAAAATCTGGAAAACGCTTTCAAATACATTAAGCATTATTATCCCGAATTTGAAGTACCGAAGGTTTACACTTTCGTGAGTGGGTTTAATTCAGACCTATTCATCACCGATGATCTTATTGTAATCGGCATAGATTATTTTCTTCCCACTGATCATCCATTCCAGCCTGACCTTCCTCGCTACATGGCTGAGAGATACGACTTACCCTATTTAGTCCCCATGATCGTCACAGCGCTTTCTTCCCGATTCAATGAAGTGGATCTTCAGGACAAGTCTCTATTGGCTGAGATGATTTATTATGGCAAGGCTTATCACTTTGCGAAGGCGGTGCTTCCATGTACTCCGGAGGGTCTGATCATAGGATATACGGATGAGCAAGTCGCTGATAGTTATTCAAATGAAGAATATATCTGGGCCCATTTTGTGGAGAATGAACTGCTTTATGAAACTAATCCCTTTGAAATTCAAAAATATCTAGGCGAAGCTCCAAGTACTGATGCGATCAGTACCAAAGCTCCCGGAAGACTGGGACGATGGCTGGGATGGAATATTGTGGATGACTACCAGATTTCTCAAGAAGCCTCCCTTCAGGACATTATGGAGGAAAAAGATGCTGAACTTATTTTTAGGCTATCCGGATATAGGCCTCGTGGGATAGAGTAAGGGGATGCTTTTTTGAATCCACTGCGTGCAAAAGCCTTTTCACCGCAATTTCTTCTGTGAAAAAATCCTCTGAAATCCTTTGCGCATTTTGCTGCATTTCCCTTAGTTTTTTCGGGTTGTCTTGCAAAGCCGAAAGTTTGACTGAAAGCCCTTGCCAATCTTTATCCAAAATAGAAAAACCTAAATTGTTTTCAGTGACGAGGCGATAAACCCAACCGCGATGGTTGATGATAATTGCCTTACCGGCTGCGATTGCGTCGAAAAACTTATTTGGTGAATTCGTATTTAGGATGGGAAGGTCAGCGAATGAAATCCATGCAAAGTCAGCCTTTGCCAAGACCTCATTTACTCGCTTTTTTGAACCAAAAGGCTCAAATTCCAGATTATTTAAATTCAACTTTGAGGCCTTCTTTTTCAAGAAATTTTCCTCACTTCCCTGCCCCATAATGATAAAATTCCAAGGCTTTTTTTCTTTTTGAGACCAATAGGCAAAGTCCACTAACTCATCAAGAGCATTGACCTTTCCAAGAGCTCCCGTGTACGCAATGGTTATTTTTTTTGACACATCTGTCCCGCCAACTCTTGAAGGAAAAAAGTAGTCCGGATCTGAGAAATTAGGAATCAGATGAACTTCCCTCTCAGGAGCTTGGATTCGAAGATGATTTACTATGCCGGGTGACAGCCCAACCAATTTTAGAGCATTCCGATAAGTCTTCTTTTCAATTTTCCTGAGATATCTTTTGATCACTGGATTCCTAATTACCCCTACTTGAATCGGAGCTTCCGGCCAAATATCCCTTACCTCAAAAATGTATGGAATGGCGAATTTCTTTTTTGCCCAAAGTCCTATAAGCCCGGTGGTCAAAGGTGTGGATGATATGTAAAAAAGATCAGGCCTTGGCAATTTTATAATCAGGCCCTTCGCTGCTTTCACAAAATTCAGAAAGGAGTAAACCCTTTTCACAAATCCGAATTTCTGATCATAAGCAACTGGTAAATAGTGTACTGTGATACCTTCTATCTTCCTTAGGTCGTAATATTCCGCTCCACCAGTAATCAAGTCCACTTCATATCCAGCCTGAACCAGTCCTTTGGCCAGATAAAAAGATCGGGTAGCTCCTCCCTCTTCTGGGGTTTTAAAATACTGATGGATATAGACAATTCTCATTTCTTCCTCAAGTTCACCCATTCTGAGAAAAGAAACAGATTATACAGCATCAAAAAATCAGATTTAACAAAATATCCGGGTCTTTGAGAGATTTCTGAGATGGGAGAAGGTAAGGTTTCTCCAAGTCGATTTTCAAGTTCCTTAATGCTTTGAAATGCCTTTTTCGCAAAACTTTCACCCTCTTGAAACCATTCCTCCAAAGGCAAACCAAAACCTAATTTTTTTCGATTTGCAATTTGCCCCAAATCGTATTTTAAGAGTAATTCCTTAATTCCACGCTTGGCTTTCAAATCCCTATTTGGACTTTGTTTCCACAATGAAAGAAAATCTGAATCCAGGTAGGGAGATCTTCCTTCGATACCATGTGCCATCAAGGCCTGATCCTGGACCTTTAAAACATCCTCCACCAAATAAACCCTTCTATCAAAATCCAGTGCTTTTCGATAAGGATCTAAACCTTGATCGAAAATCCGATAGTAATCCTGAAAAATATAACTTGGGACTGGACGAAGGGCTGAAAAATTAAGAAAGGTTCTCTCTTCACTTTCATGAATAGAATCAAAAAATTTCGAGTAAGACCTTGTTAGGGGCATCCACGATAAAGTCGATTTCAAAAACAAATACAGTCTCTTATTTTTCAAATACTTCTCAAAAGCATCATGACGTCGATATCCTCCCCAAAGCTCATCTGCTCCGGCCCCTGAGATCAACACTTTAATGCCTTGATTCTTGGCCTCTTTCCCAAGCATCCAAAGAAGAAACCCTGCGGAATCTCCAACAGGCTCATCAAGATTCGCCACATAATCCTCAAAATGTTTGGCGAAGGAATGCTGATCAATGGAAACTTCATGAAGCTCTGCCGGAAATAGATCAGTCAGATTCCTGACCCAGTGGATGTCATCGTATTTTTTCTGGTATTTTTTTTCTGCGGCGAAAGTAAATGCAGGTAAGGCCTTTCCGGTTTTTTGATACCAATGCGAATACAAAAGGCTGCTGTCGGCACCTCCGCTTAGAAGAACCCCCTTTGGTACATCGGAGTCAAATTGTCTTTCTACTACTCTATCCAGGATCTTCTCAAAAGAATTTGTATCGGATTCCTCCTCATGGGGAAGAGGATCAAACCTAAAAGTGCCAGGGTTACTGATTTGGCTAAAGCGATTAGGCTTCCATTCTTGAATTCTCTTGTAAAAAGTGTGACCTCGCCTTGCAGACCTCAAAAAAGCGTAATTTTCAACTGAGGCCATATCCAAGTCTGATGGCCAGATTTTATTGATTCCGCTAACTGATGAGGAAATACAAAGCGAATCCTGGCTGTGTTGATAGTAAAGTGGTTTCTCCCCACTTGGATCTCTAGCTACGAGAATAGACTTAGTCATTACATCCACCAAAATCAGTGAAAACATACCTTTCAACTTACTCAAGCCCTTCACTCCAAAGGACCTGAGCCAGGTAATCAAAACCTCCGTATCGGAGTTGCTTTCAAAATCCTTTCCCATGGTTTCCAGGAGGGATCGTAACTCTCGGTGATTATAGATTTCGCCATTCCAAATGATTAAAGAATGACCATCTTTTGTCCAAAAGGGTTGATCAGCTTTTGGGGTTGGATCAGAAATTCTAAGTCGGTTCACCCCTATCCAAAGCCCGGGCCATGGAGAACAAAGGTCCTGGTGATCAGGACCACGATGGAAAGAGCTCTCCAAAAGAATACGGAGATTTTCCTCTTTGGCCCCTTGACCCCAAATCAAATGGATGCCACACATTATTTCTTATCCTTTTTGAGTGCTTTAGCCTTTTGGTTTTTCTCAAAATATCTACAGAAATGAGTAATGTAGCATTCTTCACATTTAGGGCTTCTGGCTAGGCAAATGTATCTTCCATGAAGAATTAACCAGTGATGGGCCTTATGGACATACTCCTTTGGAATGTGGCGAATAAGCTGCTTCTCGACCTCAAGGGGAGTCTTTGCGGTCTGAGTCACCAAGCCCAGCCTTTTTGAAACCCTAAATACATGTGTGTCTACAGCCATATTTGGTTGGTTCCAAACCACTGAAGTAATCACATTTGCGGTTTTTCTCCCTACACCCGGTAGCTTGATCAGTTCTTCTACTGTGGAAGGCACCTCGCTATTAAAATCCTCAACCAGCATCTTCCCAAGACCTAATAAATGCTTGGTTTTGTTATTTGGATAAGATATTGATTTAATGTATGGAAATAGCTCATCAAAATGAGAATGGGCAAGATGCTCCGGGGTTGGAAATTCTTTAAAAAGTTCTTCTGTGACTATGTTGACCCTCTTATCCGTGCATTGTGCTGAAAGAACTACAGCCACCAGAAGTTGAAAGGCGTCTTCGTATCTAAGCTCAGTTTCAGCTATCGGCATATTTTCTGAAAAATGCTGAATAAATGCGGCATAGCGTTCCTTTTTGAGCATATGAATAAAGGGTTAAAATGGAAGGGGTGAAGATAAAAAATTCAAATTATCTTGAGGAACTTAAATGAGTTAGTGTTATGTCCAATTTCGTTTATCCGTTTCTAGGTCTTTGCTTTTTAGCCCTTTCAATTCCATCCATTGCACAGGATCGACCCCGAGAGCTGGGGGTAAAATTTGGAATTTTGCCCGCAGGGCAATTAAATGCAATCACCGATGTTTCTGGCGTTAAGGTAGGGCATTTCACAAAAAATCAGGGAGAGCATATTCGTACCGGGGTGACGGCAATTCTTCCCCATGGAGATAATGTTTTTCAGCAAAAGGTTCCTGCTGCGGTTTTTGTGGGAAATGGTTTTGGCAAGCTCGCTGGTACCACTCAAGTTATGGAGTTAGGAAACTTGGAAAGTCCTATCATTTTGACCAATACGCTATCAGTTGCCGCTGGAATTGAAGGAGTGGTAAAATACACATTGGAGCAGAAGGGCAATGAATCTGTGCAGTCCGTAAATGCAGTGGTCGGAGAAACAAATGATGGATATCTCAATGATATCCGAGGTATGCACATCAGTGCAGAAGAAGTAATTCAGGCTATTGAAAGTGCTGAATCCGGACCTGTGGATGAAGGAAACGTTGGTGCAGGCACGGGTACGATTTGCTTCGGGTGGAAAGGGGGTATAGGAACCTCCTCTCGAAAATTACCGGAAGAACTGGGCGGCTTTACAGTTGGTGTATTGGTTCAGAGCAATTTTGGAGGAAACCTCCAAATTTCTGGTGTCCCAGTGGGTGAAAAACTGGGAAAATATCCTTTTAAGGATGCCTTGGAAAAATCCGATGGAAGCTGCATGATCGTCATTGCTACAGATGCTCCGGTTTTGGACAGGAATCTGGAAAGAATGGCAAAAAGAGCCTTGATGGGATTGGCAAAAACAGGAGGTATTGCCTCGAATGGTTCGGGAGATTACGTAATCGCATTCAGCACAAATCAAGACCTACGAATTCCCTATTCTGAAAATGAAGATCTATTTTTCCGAGAGCTACCCAACTCAAAAATGACTCCGCTTTTTATGGCTGTAATCGAAGCCACCGAAGAAGCAATCATTAATTCGCTTTTTGCAGCAGAAGAGATGACAGGCAAGGAGGGCCGTATCGTACCGAATCTTCCTGTTAAAACCATTCTTCCTTGGCTAATTGATGAAAAAAAGTGAGTTGGTTTCCCTTTCATACCATCTAATTTGTCTTTGGTGTTCCAAGACAAAAATCAAATGATCTTTTCATTTGAATTACCAACTATTTTTTATTTTTTCGGCTCACCAGCATTATAAAGTGATTTTTAGCCCTATCGTATTACTGTGCAAGAAAAATTGGTCATCGAACCCAAAAAAGCTCCCAAACCGTTTAATCTTTTGGATTCATCATTCTGGGATGAAATTCAGAACAAAGGCACCAAGATCCTTCTGAACAGTGGGGAATACCTTCTTCATGAAGGGGATAAAAATACCATTATCTACTTTGTGATTTCGGGTAGACTGAGGGCCCTAAAAAAAAGAGGCTCAGGTCAATTCATTTTGGGTGATATTGGAATTGGTGAACCAGTCGGAGAGCTCGCGCTTTTTACAGGAGAACCAAGAATGGCTTCTGTGATTGCAATCCGAAAATCTATTGTCTTAAAAATAACTCAGGAGGAATATTTGAAATTGGTGGCAGAAAAACCTGAACTGGCCACAACGATGACCTCTTTTGTTATTGACCGGCTCAGGAGAAACACTTTTGAAAAGAAAAGGTCCTCCCCTCCGAAAACCATTGCTTTGGTTCAACTTGACAATTTCACCAACCTTGACCCATGGATTTCAGGACTCAAGAAGTATAAAAATAAGGCAGGTGGTCTTATCCGAATTCACAATCAGAATGAAAATCAAAGCGATCATGGGGAAGAATTTTTTGCCTCTCTTGAAGAGCAACCGGGTATTCAGATTCTAGTCTGTAATCAGGATGATATGGTTTGGGCTCAGCAATGCCTTTTGTATGCGGATTTAGTGATAGTAGCGACCCATTTTAGTTCAGATACCAAACTCAGACCTATAGAAAAGCAGTTGAACCTCTATTCCTATGGTATTCTGAATAAGAAAACATATTTGCTTCTACTTCACGAAAGGGGAGGGAAAACAGCCGAGAACACTCAAAGGTGGTTTGCTAATCGGAATTTCCACTTACATATCCATTTACGGAGAAATCATCAGGCAGATCTAAATAGATTAGGCAGAATTCTCACCAACACTGCAACTGGACTTGTATTAGGAGGCGGAGGAGCCAAAGGATATGCTCATCTAGGCGCAGTCAAAGCAATGCGGGAAAGAGGCCTTGAGGTAGATTTTATAGGTGGAGCAAGTGCCGGAGCCGTTTATGGGATGGCACTGGACTATCTGGAATTCGATCAGAAAAAATTAGATAATGTTATCAAAGACTCCATTAGCAGAAAGCTCACTTCCAAAGATTTTGCTCTTCCGGTGGTTTCAATGATGAAAGGAAAAAAGATTAGAAAATTCCTCAAGGACACTTTTGAAGAAACAAACATTGAAGACCTCTGGATCAATTCTTTTTGTGTAACCACAAACTATAATTCAGCTAAACTGGAAACTCATCGAACAGGGATTCTCTGGCGGTCACTTCTTGCCAGTATTTCCGTTCCCGGTATTTTCCCACCTGTAGTTCTCAATAAAAATCTTCACATTGATGGCTCCGTGATGGATACTTTGCCGATAGAGCCTATGTACGATTATCCGGTGGAGAATATAATTGCCATTTCACTTTCAAATTTGCAGGAAGCTGAAATCGACTTTGAAGAAACTCCCTCTGGCTGGAAATTACTCTGGGATAAAATCACCCAAAGAAAACGATATCCTATACCTGGTTTTTATTCGATTGTAGAGAATTCGCTGAACCTAAATAGTATGAATAAACAGGGAAATATCAGTGATCAAGCTTCTCATTACTGGCCTATGGATCTCAATCAGTATGATTTTCTAGATGATAGTAAATGGGAAGAAATTCAGGAGCAAGGATATTTTCAGGCCAGTAAATACCTGGATTCGATTCCTAGCGAGAAGCGGTTTTGGGAAAGGTAAAGTGGCTTTTTAACTTCGACTAGCTAATCAAAATTAAATTCAAGTTTTAGACCATTGGAGTATGACTCGAATTCTTTATACACTATGCTTGTTTTTATTCTCACTTTCCACTTTAAAAGCTGAAAGGACGAAAGTTGAGATTCAGACCTCTCGCGGGATCATTATTGTCGCTCTTTACAATGAGACTCCTAAGCACAGGGATAATTTCATCAAGCTGGTGGAGGAAGGGATTTATGATTCCCTCTTATTTCATAGAGTTATCGAGGATTTCATGATTCAGGCCGGGGATATCAAAAGCAAGAATGCAGGACCTGAAGAACGTTTAGGGGCTAATGATTTAGGTTATAAAGTACCTGCCGAATTCAGTCCGGTCCTTTTTCACAAAAAAGGTGTTTTGGCCGCGGCGAGGGATGGAAATAAAGAAAGAGCATCCAGTAGCACCCAGTTTTATTTGGTACAGGGAAAAGTTCAAAATGACAGTACATTGAACTATCACCAGAAGCGAATAAATAATATGCTCAGGAGACATTACTATATGAATGACCCTAATAGTCAACCCTTACTAGATTCCATTACTGCAGCAAGAGAAGCGAAGGATAGCATTCTTTATAACCAGCTTCGGACTAAGTCGGAAAGACTTCAAAACAGCTATGAAGATTTCATTAAATACGAGATTCCGGAAAAACATAGAATGTACTATAAGACCATGGGTGGTACACCTCACCTAGATCAGAATTATACTGTTTTCGGTGAGATCATTTTTGGGTTTGACGTCTTGAATTCTATTGCACGTGTTGAAACAGACAATCGGGACAGACCACTTGAAGACGTTAGAATAATTTCTATGCGGGTTGTCAGGGAATAATCCTATTTTAATGGGATGAAAACCCATGCCTTCAGAATCAGTTTCTTTGTTCTTACATCCCTTCCCTTTCTTTTTTCATGTAATCAGGAACCAAAAGAAGCTCTACAATCCGATCTACCTAATATCGTCTACATTTTTACCGATGATTTAGGTTATGGTGATATTGGTTGTTTTGGAGCTAATGATATCAAAACTCCGAATATTGACCGAATTGCCAGGGAGGGAATCAAGTTCACAAATTTCCTTTCTGCTTCGCCTGTTTGTAGCCCAAGTCGTGCCGGACTACTCACCGGACGTATGCCGCAGAGAATGGGCATTAACTCTGTGTTTTTCCCCGAAAGCTTTACCGGCATGGCACCTGAAGAAATTACATTTGCTGAGGTACTAAAGGAAAAGGGCTATCAAACCGCTCATGTGGGCAAATGGCATTTGGGCCACATGACCCAGTATCTCCCCTTAAATCAAGGCTTTGATTCTTACTTCGGCATACCCTATTCCAATGACATGGAATCTGTGGTTTACATGAGGGATAATGAAGTGGAGGAGTTTAATCCGGATCAAACCTACACTACCAAAGTCTACACCGAAGAATCCCTGAAGTTTCTGGATCAAACTGGTAATCAACCCTTTTTGCTTTACTTAGCCCATAACCAGCCACATGTTCCAATTTATGCTTCACCTGAATTTCAAGGTACTTCCGAAAGGGGTTTGTATGGAGACGTAATACAGGAAATCGACTGGAGTGTCGGGCAAATCCTCAATAAACTCGAGGAAAAAGGAATTCTTGAAAATACTTTGGTCATCTTCTCTTCAGATAATGGTCCTTGGCTAGTGATGGAGGATCATGGCGGTTCGGCAGGACCACTTCGAGAAGGGAAGCAGTATACTTTCGAGGGCGGTGTTCGTGTTCCGACTGTAGCTATGTGGAAGGGAAAAATAGCGCCTGGGCAAGTCTATGAGGATCCTGCCAGCCAGATGGATTGGTTTCCAACTATCTCTGCAATCGTGGGTGCGGAATTACCGACTGACCGGGAAATAGATGGAGTAGACATCAGCAATGTGCTTTTTGATAATGGAAAAAGGCAAGGAGATAAATTCCTGTACTACATGCTTAATGATTTAAGGGCTTACCAGGAGGGAGACTGGAAAATTAAACTACCTTTCAAAGGCTATGCTGGTAGTCCCGGAATGAAAGCAGTTGCTGCTCATGACACTTTACTTTTTAACTTAAAAAGCGACCCTGGAGAAACGACCAACCTTTACTCAGAAAATCCTGAAAAAGTAGCCCAAATGATGCGGGCGATGAATTTAGCAGTCAGCCAACTGGGACCCCTTCCTCCCAGCCTTGTCATTCGAACTTCACAGGACAGAAGCCATTACGAGTATCTTCAACAAAAGAGAGAAAATCAATCCCAACAATGAAATATTTACTCAGTGCCTTTATCTGCTTTTTGGTTTTTAGTCAAACCAATGGGCAGTCTGTTCCCGAGATCAAAACTTCCACTTTGGATCTCATGTCCACCTTTGATGAGGATCAAAGAACTCAAGCCATGCTTCCATTTGAAAATGAAAGCCGGGAGGATTGGTCTAATCTTCCATTAGGCCTTAAAGAGCGACAAGGACTAAGGTTTGGAGATTTTTCAGCTGAGAGCAAAGTAAAATTTCATCGGCTATTAACCACAATCTTCAGCTCCCAGGGCTATCTGAAAACCTTCGCAATCCTTCAGCTGGATGATATCCTTCACGAGATTTTTGAAATCGCATATGAAAATGGGGAAATGAACGAAAACATGATCCAGAACATTCGAAGATTGAATTGGGATTATGGAAATTACTTTTTCGCCATCTGGGGAAATCCTGAAAAAGATGATGTCTGGGGATTAAAATTTGAAGGTCATCATCTCTCTTTAAATTTGTCAGTGGCCGGGGATGAATACTCCATAACCCCACTCTTCCTTGGCTCTGACCCAGCCGAGGTAGAAGTTACCCAGTATGCCGGGCTAAGGCCGCTGAGTAAAGAAGAAGATTATGGGTTTTGGTTGATTAATGCTTTGAGCGAAGCTCAAAAAAAGAAGGCTATTCTCAGTCGAGAAGTACCTGGCGATATTCTGACGGCTCCTGGTTCAGAGCAAAGGCTGGATGACTATGTGGGGATTCCGGCTAACGAGCTCAATGAAGAGCAGGAAAAGCTTCTTCATTACATTATTGAGGAATTTTTAGGAAATCTGGAGCATGAAAAGAAAGATGAGTATTTAGCCATGTTCCATGCCATCGAAAAGGAAGATATTTATTTTGCCTGGATTGGTGGTCTGGCACCTAAAACTCCACATTACTATCAAATAAACACTCCTATTTTTCTTATTGAGTATGACAATGTGGGATTCTTGAATAATGGCAACCATATCCATGCCATCTGGAGAGAAAAAGGTAATGATTTCGGCGAGGATATTTTAAGAAAGCACAGGATGAATCATGAGCACTAGCCAAGAAAGGCCAGAGATTTTGAGCATTCAAACGGCTGAAAATTTCAAAAAATGGTACTGGCTAAAAGCTGAGCTAATAGAATACGCCAAGCAGACAGGCATCCCAGCCAATGGAAGTAAATTCGAAATCAGAGACCGAATTATTTTTAGCCTGGAGAACCCAGAAAAACCGATACCAAAAGCTAACTCAAAAAAGAAGTCCTCAAAGTTTAACTGGGCCAAAGAAAGCCTAAGCCTAGAAACGGTGATTACGGACAGTGTTTCATTTGGTCCGAACTTCAGGAACTTTATGAAGTCACAGATCGGGGTACGATTTAACTGCCATGGCGATTTTATGGATTGGGTCAAAACTAATCCCGGAAAAACCCTCGAAGATGCAATCATAGCCTGGAAGGAAATGGAGGAGTTAAAAAATAGAGGAGTCAAAAGAAGCATCCGACCACACAACATGATGAACCAATATTTCAGAGATTTCTTTGACGCGTTTCCAGATAAGACTATTCAGGATGCCAGAAAATGCTGGAGCGTCAAATCAAAAATGGAAAATAGGGACGGAAAGGTGATTTTTGAGGAAAGTGATTTGAAGCTTATTAAGGTATAAAATCCTTCAATGGCCACATTTGGTACTAAGGGATCAACAAACTACTAAGGGATAATTTTTGTTTAAATTTTTCTTAGTTTTAAACTAATCTTAATATAAATAATTGATTATCAGTTATTTATATTGATTCCATCCTTGTTTATCCTTACCCTTGTACTGAAACTAAACAAATGAAACTATGGCTATTCGATTAGGAAATAACTGTCAGAATTGTGAAAACTTAAATGGAGATAACACTTGTAAGGTACACGGGGTAGAAGTATCAAGTCATTATACCTGCGATCAATTTGAAATGAAAGCAGAGTTAAAGGATGATAGAAACTGTACTACCTGCTTGAGATACGAGCGTGAGGATTGCGCTAATCCAACCCACGCCGCACCAGGTATGATGTGCGCATCATGGGCTCCAAACCGAGCAAGTGCTTAATTGATACCTCCATATGAATTGAAGCCGATCCACTTGGATCGGCTTTTTTCTTTTCACCTCATCAAGAATTATCGTAAGGTAATCGCCATTATTTTTTCAAATACCAAAAGGGATTTCTGACTTCGTTCGAAGAGGCTATTGCGGTATATTTATTACCCGGAATCTCCAAGCTGGGAGGTTTGTGTTTTTAAAGGCCAGTCTGCTAAGCCAAATTTTACGTTCCCTAGAAATCACTATATTCAATGGGGATAAATTTTTCATATGTTTCGACTTTTCATTTTTGTTCTGATAATATTTTCGCCATTCGCAAGCTTTGGCCAAAGTCTGGATAGTCTACTCATACAGAGTTATGATGCCTACAGAGATTATGAATATGAAAAAGCCATTAAACTTGCCGAAGAGGCTATTCAACTGGCAGAGAAGGAGAATAATGCAGGGGCATTAATCCAAGCCCAATACTACAATGCCATTTCAATTCAAGAACGAGATCCAAGTCAGTCAGACCCCAAGCTGATCGAGGAAATGATTCAAACCATGGACGAGCTTGGTCTGGACCTAATCCAGGCAAGGGCACATAATTTCCTTGCCAATATGTACAAGCAATTTGGAGATATAGAGAAATCTCTGGAAAATCGCTTTGCTGCCATGGACATTTATCAGGAAATGGGAAGTCTGAGTGGTATTTCAGCAACACACTCCAGTCTGAGTTTACTATACTATGATCAACATGATTATGAACCTGCTTTTTACCATGCAAGAAAATCAGTTGAGATTGACAAGGGATTAAATGAACCTTCAGAAATCCAGGGTAGCTATAATAACCTTGCTATCATCTTCGAGCATACAGGACCAATTGATTCTGCGATTTTCTATCACAAATTGTCTTTGGCCGCAGCCAGAGAATCAAATAATCCATATTCTATTGGCCTAGCACTAAGTAACCTAGGAAACAATTATGCCAATGATAATAAATTAGACTTGGCTGAAGAGACCCTCTTAGAGGCACTTAGAATCAGAGATTCTCTTGGATATTCCAGAGGACTAGCCTATACGCATAATCGATTAGCCAACCTATACCAGCGAACCAATGAACTTGCGAAAGCAAGATTTCATGCCGAGAAATCTCTGGAAAACGCCGAAAAGGCTGGTGAAGTTAAAGTGCTTCGCATGGCATACGAGAGGCTCATGGAGGTTGCTGAAAAAACCGGGGACTACCGGGCCGAATTGGATTATTTGAAAAAAGCTACCGCATTAAAAGATAGTATTATCAATGAATCCAACACTAGGGAGCTTACCCAAACCGTGATGAATTACGAGTTTGAGAAGAAGCAAATGCTGGATAGTATTCAAAATGAACAAGCTCGTATCGAACAGGAGTTGGTATTTAATGAAAGACTTACTAAAGAGCGAAATAAGCAGATCATATTCGTGATTTCAGGACTCCTATTTCTAGTGGTCGCCATTGGTTTTTATCGTCGTTCTCAATACATCAAAAAGTCCTCCGAGATAATAGCGAAAGAAAAAGAGCGATCGGATGAACTTCTCTTAAACATTCTCCCGGCCTCAGTGGCAGAAGAACTTAAAGCAAACGGCCATGCCGAAGCCAAGCAGTTTGAGCAGGTAAGTGTAATTTTTACTGATTTTGCTGGCTTTACAAAAAAAGCCGCAGCCTTGACGGCAAATGAATTGGTGAAAGAATTGAATATCTGTTTCAAAGCTTTTGACTCGATTATCGAAGAATACAAGCTGGAAAAAATCAAAACCATTGGGGATGCCTATATGGCAGCAGGCGGTCTGAATTCAGAATCTACGGTGTCCAATGTAGTTTTGGCTGCCTTAAAAATGAAGGCATTCATCAACGAAAGAAATGCAAATCCCCAAACCAAAACAGAGGTAAAATTTGATATGCGATGTGGGATAAATACAGGCCCTGTGGTAGCAGGAATCGTAGGCATCAAAAAATTCCAATACGACATCTGGGGTGACACAGTGAATGTGGCTCAAAGAATGGAAACGGCCTGTGAAATCAATAGAATCAACATCTCCGAAACCACTTACGGAGAAGTGAAAGACAACCCTCGCTTCAAATTCGAATACCGAGGTGAGGTTGAAGTAAAAGGTAAGGGTCTATTACCCATGTGGTATGTGGAGGAGGCTTGAGTGTTATTTCTTTGTATTAAAGCCAAAATAGTGTGAGTGAGAACACTCACCCAGCCGATAGGTTTTTAAATTACGCCACGGATTTTGTCTCCAAAAACCATTTTTACCTCTTACAGCCCTGAGGAGCAAAATTCCCTAACCCCATACTCTCAGGAAGCGATTCCTTTTCTCAATTACCATACGGGAAGGATTTCATTTTTTCGCAATAAATTCAAAAATACTCTTGCAATAAACCTTAGTTTTCATCACATTAACGAAAGAATTAAATACTTACCCAACGATTAAATGATGAAATACACTTTTTGCCCCCCCAAGTACAAAAAACTAGCTAAATCCAGTTTAATTGTACTTTATACCATGGTTTTATTTTTATCTTCTTGTATAGACGAACCTGATAATCCTCAAATTCCTGGGGTTGAAACCTCTCAAATTGCTGCTGTTCGTGATTGGTTTGAAACCAATAAAACCAAACTGCGATTACCAGAAAGAGGATCAAATTTTCGAACTGAATCACAGGAACTCATCCTTCCTTTTTTTGAAAAAGAACCCGACTGGGATAAGTTTCATCATTATTATTTTCCTGATGGAAGAGAGGTGTTTGAGACGAGTCTTGAAAATGCTACCAAGTATTATCCAAGTGAAATGTCAGAAATCTTTGTAGGTGAAAACCCTGCTGATTTCATGATTCAAAACATCATGTTCGTCCGCCATGAGACCTTGGATCAATTTAATGTGGTAATTGCAAGATATTATCCTGGTGATAACGAATCTAAAGCCAACTTTGATGAAATCAGCTATAATGCAATACCTGTTCTCTGGAATGGAAAATTAGAGCTTTTCACGTATGACGAGCGCTTCTTTGTGGGGTTTCAGTTTGAAGACGGTAAGATTGAGTTTAGTTATACCAGAGCAGTCTACGAAGGAGACAAGAAACATAGTCAGGAGGCAATGGACGTAAGATGTGTGACTAATTATTACCCTGTCGGCTATCAAGTCTGTGTTGGAGAGAACTGCCACAAGGTAATCGAACGTTATGTATCAGAAGAAAATTGTTTTGGGTCAGATGGAGGAAGTCCTAGCTATGTATATTCTGGAAGTGGTAGTGGCTCTGGGGTTCGTGATCCGGCTACAGACGGTGGTGGTTCTACCTGTAGTAGTTGCTATGATCCGCCTGAATTGCCAGAGCCAAAACTGACCATTTCATTGGATAAATCGATAAAGGAAAATGCAAGAGCCCGCTGTATCGTTAGTAAATTAGCACTTTCGTCTTTTGTAAATGAAATGGCGGAATTTACGGATGCAGAAGGAGCTACTAGCAATTCTATCTTAAAGCTGGCCAGCCTACCTTCAGATATAAACGGACAAGTTGAAAATATTAATGGAATACATCAAATCTCTATTAATTCTGGTATTTTAAACAGGCCTGATCTTTTAATCGCTAGAACCATTTTACATGAAATGGTACATGCTGAGATTTATCGGGCGCTCAAGTCGAATGGAATCACTCCCCTAGATGATGATTTTGCTTATAACTTTGATTCATATGTTTTTTTGAGGACTAGAGGCGATTCTGGACCTCAACATCATGCATATATGGCAGAACAACTTCTAGGAAAAATGGGAGCGGCATTAATGGAAATTCACAAAACCCAGTTTCCTGAGGATTATCAAAAGTTCAACCAGTACATGAACTATACCAAGGGAATTCCTTTAGATTTCTATAAGAATCTTTTCTGGGAGGGTTTGGAGGGTACCAAGGCTTTTGACATCATGTCTCAGATGCCAGGAACCACAATGGGTAAGTCTCCATTTGAGAACTATAAGGAGGATATTGGGAATGCCAAAAATTTAATGACTAAACCATGTGGAAATTAATTCTTTTTACTTCTATACTCGCCGGGCAGTTTTCTCATGTAAACCAACGAAAAATACTCTTCGTTGTCATAGACGATTGTGAGAAGTGGGATAGAGGGAGCTACAGGCCAGGTACAAGTCATTTTTCTTATACCAGAAAAGGAAGAGAGTTTCCACTTATTTCATTCGGTCATGCTTGGATAGATGAAGCTGATCAACTAACGACGGACAGATCGACATATTCTGATATTCTTAAGTCAGATTACGTATTTACATCTGATTTAAGTCTTGATGAATGGTACGAATTAGGCAACGATCCCGATCGAAGGATTTTTCTTCTTCCGCCCGAGGATTACTGCTCGGCTAAGCGTTTCGTGTATAATTATCAGTTTACAGTTTATGAGGTTAGGGTGCATGTAAGTGCTTCTGGAAATGACTTGGCACCTTTAGAAATCCCAATTGCCCCAATCCCTGCTGTGGACACTTTACGAAGAAAAAAGAATAACTAATAAGTCATTATCCTAAGCTTCAATCGGGATAGGACCTAAATCTAGACAACTCTTACTCCATAGTCCCAGAGGGACTCAGACTTGGTAGCTCTTGGCCTACCTGAAAACCATTTGTGCGATAGGCACAAACCTACATTGTTCCAAAAAAAAGATAAATTTTTGAATTTAACTTGCGAGAAACCTTAGTTTTCATCACATTAACGAAAGAATTAAATACTTACCCAACGATTAAATGATGAAATACAATTTTTGCCCCCCCCAAGTACAAAAAACTAGCTAAATCCAGTTTAATTGTACTTTTTACCATGGTTTTATTTTTACCTTCTTGTATAGAAGAACCTGATCATCCTCAAATTCCTGAGGTTGAAACCTCTCAAATCGCAGCTGTTCGAGATTGGTTTGAAACCAATAAAACCCGACTTCGATTACCTGAAAGAGGATCGAATTTCCGAACAGAATCACAGGAACTCATCCTTCCTTTTTTTGAAAAAGAACCCGACTGGGATAAGTTTCATCATTATTATTTTCCTGATGGCCGGGAAGTGTTTGAGACGAGTCTTGAAAATGCGACCAAGTATTTTCCAAGTGAAATGTCAGAAATCTTTGTAGGTGAAAACCCTGCTGATTTCATGATTCAAAACATCATGTTCGTTCGCCATGAGACCTTGGATCAATTTAATGTGGTAATTGCAAGATATTATCCTGGTGATGACGAATCTAAAGCCAACTTTGATGACATAAGCTATAATGGAATCCCAGTACTCTGGAATGGGAAATTAGAAATTTTCACCTATGACGAGCGGTTCTTTGTGGGTTTTGAAGTTGTGAACGGTCAAATTGAAAACAGTTATTCCAGAAAAATCCAACAAGGTGACAAAAGGAAAAGTCAAGCTGGAATGGATGTACGATGTACGACAAATTACATTCCTGTTTATTACACTCAATGTGTATCCCAAAAAGATTTTGAAACATATTGCTCCCAGGAAATAGACTATTATGTCGAAGAATCGAATTGTTTCGGCTCAGATGGTGGAAGACCAAGCTACACTTATATAAATGAAGGTGGTGGATCAGGGGATCGAGATCCAGCCACAGATGGAGGAGGGGTAGATAGCGTTCCGAGAGATAAGCCGACTCTGGATCCTCCAACAATCCCGGCACCCAAAACCATAATCAACCAACTCACAAACCAATGCGCTGCAGACATATTTAAAGACCTCTCAAAAGGAAGCGCAGGACTGACCGATCTTACAGGATTAGGCTCTTTGGACATTTTTCCGGGTATGCTTGATTTATTTGAGCAAAGTGGGAAGTTTGATTATCGGATTCAAAATAGCAATAATACAGGAGGAGCGAACGGGTTCACAAAACGTGTGAATGGAATCAACGTGATAACTTTAAATAATGACTATCTCAAAAATGCAACCTCTCTTAGTATTTCCAGAACAATCATTCATGAAACGGTTCATGCGTATCTATTAGAAAACACCTATGATATGCACTTAAGGACAGACTATAATACATTTGAGCTGATGGTAAGATATCTGGAAAAATATGAAGAAGATTGGAATGATACTCATCATGCGGCCATGAGCGATTTCATTCTAGGTATGGCAGTATCTCTCTACAATTGGGATAAAAACTTTGGACCTTCTGGAGGAAGTTTGCCTTTTGACTATTATTACAAAATGTCGTTTGGTGGATTATTAAATCCAAACAAGACGCAGCTTATAGATGAGGCAAAGCCATTCATTCCAGCTGGTAGCAGCTGGAATGAAATCAATCAGATTTTAAACAATGAGAAAAATGGAAGCAATAAAGCAAATGGGACGAAATGCAATTAGTGGGTTTGTTTTACTCATGCTTTTTGGATCACTATTGGTTTGTGAAGCACAACAAAAAAATAAACTGACAAAAGAACAATATCAAGTCATCGAAGGAGCTTTCAAAAATTCCGGTAAGGATCAAACTCTCATCTTCTTTCAGACAATCGATTACAAGTCATGGGTCCATTTGCTGTATGGTGACTACTATAGACAGGAAGGAGGCATTGCTCTTTGCTCCTTTGAAGTCCCCGGATTGGAACGAGCGATAGACCAGTTGATCAATCATGTAATGAATATTCAGGTAAAAGAATTTGAACCTAAAAAACTAGGAAAAAGATTTGTGTTGATCAAAAATTTGAAAGATCAACCTTATTTGTCCATAACTGAGCCAATTATAATTGGAGAATACTCCTTTTTGTTGTTTAAGTATCCTAATTCTGAGAGCCTTCGGGTACAAAAGAAGAATAAGGAAGGAGAGTGGGTATATGAATGTTCTGTTCCTCTCTATTCAGTATTTGTAGATTAACTAGTTTACAAGCCATCTTTACCATTAAGATGGCTTTTTGTTAATAATGATCAAGCTAATTATATCCAATAAAAAGAGTAAGAAAATCATCATAGGTGACTTTGTTCTAGACATGGCTGTTTTGCTCTGCAATTGGGATAAAAACTATGGTCCAACAAGGGGTGGACTTAGCTTTGATTATTACTATAGTATGGCTTTTGCTGGACTTGTTAAAAGAGATAATCCATCCCAACCTATGGACGAGGTAGTAGAATTCATTCCAGAGGGTACTACTTGGTCAGAAATTAATCAAATTATTGTAAGGGAAATCAACGGTAGTAACAAAGCAAATGGTACAAAGTGTAATTAATTTTAAAGCGATAACAGTTTCTCTTTTCTCAGCAATTGTGTTTTGTTTGTTCTTCTTCCAGAATCCATTGACTGTAGATGAAGAGCAAATCCAAATTATCCAGAATATCTACAGTGAAGCAAAAGAAGAAAATATTCTTCTGAATCGCCATACTATCAAATATGAACCTTGGATGGACCAACTATGGGACGAGGAGAATTTAACAGCTGCAGGAATAGGATTATGCTCATTCAATGATTCTAATTTCAGGCAAGCCTATAATTCACTTCAATTCAGTTTAAAAAGCCTTGAAAAAAAACAAATTTTACAAAAAACCATCGGTGATAAAATTAGGGTTGTGAAAAAAGAAAAAAATGTAAGGTTCATTAGCGAAGCTATTTTTATTGACAATTATGCTTTCAGTTTTGTCAGAATTGCCGGTGAAAAGAGTGTTCATATTCAAATGAAAAAGGAAAATGGAAAATGGGCATATAAATGTGGAATGCCACTTGAGTTTACATTGAATTGATCTTATTTGGCATTCTTGAGTCGCATGCAACGATAAGACATTTTGAACTGTCAATGATAGTAGCCCTCCATAATTAGGAGACAAAATCCTGGACTGCCCTTAACGAGCAGACTAAAAAAAGAATAAATTTAAATATTGGGAAATATTTATTGGAAGGAGATCGAAGATGCGAATAATGATATTTTTCTGCTTTTGGTTTTATCAAAAAGACCCTAAGCCCAATGTGTACTTAAGGTTTGATGGTTTTGATAGTTCAAAAATTGAAGAGATCGACTATCATCTTTTCAAATATGAAAAAGGAAAAATAGATACTCTAAAATCTATTACCGAAATCGAGTTTGTCTCGGTATATGAATTTAATGCTCTTGAAGCTTCGATTTAGAAAGAGAGGAAAGAAAAGATGCCTGAATTACCACCGATTATAGAAGGTTATGAACACCCCTATTTCAATTTATTTGTGATTAAGAAAAGTGGTTCAAATTATCTTCGAATCCAAGTTATACATCTGGGAGCTGCACATGAGTTTTAGAATTTCTAAAGACATAATTTGACCTATCCAAAAAGAAGCTATAACAGAGTTTAGGACTTTAATTTCGAGAACAACTCACCATTCTCAGAAAAAAACAAAGTAAAATCGGAAAACTCAAGCCTTTCGGTTTGGGTTTTTTGGTTAATATGCAATCGTGTCTCTGGCACTCTTAACCATTTTCAATTTCATCCTTACCTAGTTTCGGTCCTTCTGGGACCTTTTCTACTTGATTATAAGTCCCATAGGGACTCAAGCTTGGTTACGCAAGTCTACACAAAACGCATGTGCCGTAGGTACAATACTTTTAGGAGCAGAAGTCAACATTATCGGGAGGGCAGTAGGCTTTTTACGTCATTGCGATGAGCAAAGCGAAGAAGCAATCTAATTCTTCAAAAGATTGCCTGCACGACAGTCAGCCGGTACTTTCGGAAAACCTTGGCGTGCCACACCTTCATCCTAAAGCCTCTCCATAATCTTAATCAAAACCCAACCCAAAATAATCTCCATAAATCCCTATCTTCTGGCTTAATTTTCAAGGCCTAGATGAAAAGACTTCTACTTCTTTCAGGTATTTGCAGCATGCTGATCGCATGTGAAGCCCCTGAAGAAGAATCTCTCAAAAGACCCAATATTCTGCTAATCGTAGCCGATGATCTAGGCTATGCAGATTTGGGGAGTTATGGAGGAGATATAGACACCCCTAATCTGGATCAGCTCGCTAGTCAGGGGCTACGATTTAGCAGGTTTCATGCATCCCCTTATTGTGCTGTGAGCCGTTCCATGTTCCTGACGGGTAATGATAATCATATCGCCGGAATGGGTGTTCAGGGAAGAATCCAAGAATTAACGGGTTATGAAGGATACCTCACCGACAGGATAGTGACTGTTCCTGAATTACTCCAATCCGCAGGATACCATACCTATATGGCAGGGAAATGGCATCTGGGTCGTGAGCCAGAGCATCATCCGGGCGAAAAAGGCTTTGAGAAATATTTCATGACTTCAGAAGGTGGGGCTAATCATTACAATAACCTCGGTATTCTACCTCAAGCACCCAATTCTAAGTACTTCGAAAACGGAAAGGAAGTGGAGTGGCCGGAAGATGCTTACTCTACTGATTTTTACACGGATAAATTGATCGAATACATCGATTCCAATCTTGAGGATGATAAACCATTTTTCACTTTCGCTGCCTACACCTCTCCCCACTGGCCCCTTCAGGTGGATGAAGAGTACTGGAAAAAGTACAAAGGGCGATACGATGAAGGTTATGAAGCATTGCGACAGCAGAGACTTGAATCCTTGAAGAAAGCTGGCATGATCCCAGAAAATGCCATTTTGCCTGAAATGAATTCAAGGGTAAAACCCTGGGAGGAGCTTTCTCCGGAGGAGCAAAAAAAAGAAGCTCGGAAAATGGAGCTCTATGCCGGAATGGTAGACAATCTGGATTATAATGTGGGGCGATTGCTTGATTATCTGAAAGAGAAGGGTAAATATGAAAATACACTGATCGTATTTATGGCGGATAATGGTGCTGCTGCTGAGGATTTCTACTATCGTAAAGGATTTATGGAGCTTCTCAGAAAACACTTCACCGATGAATATGAGGATATGGGCAAGCCAAATTCCTTTATTTCCTATGGCCCCCAATGGGCGGAAGCAGGTAGTTCACCTTTTAGATATTTCAAGGGATATACCACGGAGGGAGGGATGAATGTTCCCATGATCATAGCAGGACCGGGAGTAGCAGGTTCAGGGAGTATCCAGGATACTTTTTGTACACTTCTCGATCTGGCACCAACATTCTATGAAGTAGCTGGAGTGGAATATCCCAAAGAATGGAAAGGCAACAGTCCAAAGCCCCTGCTGGGTGAATCGCTCATTCCCATGCTTTCTGGAAATGTTAGTCAAGTACACCATGAGAACTACGTTTTCGGGATGGAACATGCAGGACAGGCTATGCTGAGAAAAGGAAACTGGAAAATCCTAAACCATGAGCGCCCCTTTGACAAATCGAATTTCGAATTATTCGACTTATCGAAGGATATTGCCGAGCAAAATGACCTGAGAAAGGAATTTCCTGAAAAGTATCAAGAAATGCTTCTCGAGTGGGAAAAATGGTCTGAACAGGTGGGAGTTGTTCTTCCCCTTCCTAACTCTTCCGAGGAAGACTAAGTAGATTATATGAGCCGATCATCTGAGAAAGAACTCAAAAAAGACCTGGGAATTTGGGATGTAATCACAAACGTCCTGAGCATCTCCATAGGAAGTGGAATCTTCCTTCTACCAGCCTTAGTTTATGTAATTCTGGGTCATGGAAGTATCCTGGCATATATCGCCTGTGGATTGATATTTCTATCGCTTGGACTCTGCTTCGGGGAAGTCAGTAGCCGAATTGACGATACGGGTGGAGTTTATGTTTATATCGAGCGAGCATTCGGGCCAGTGGCAGGATTCGTTGCTAATATTTTGTACTGGTTCGGGGTGAGTGCACTTGCCTGTGCAGCCCTGCTTAATGCTATGGCTGATATTGCCTCCACAGCATTTCCGGCATTTGAAGAGTTTGGCCCTCGATTCATTTTATTCACTTTGGTGCTGGGAGTGATTACCTTTTTAAGCATTCGAGGAATCAAAAATGGAATGACCCTTATTAAGATTCTTACCGGGATAAAGGTTTTTGCTATTCTGGCTTTGCTGGTTTTTGGTATTAGCTCCATTCAAATAGAGAATATTTCCTGGCAGGGGTTTCCTGAATTTCCTAAAATCGGTGAGGCTTCACTTTTACTCATTTTTGCCTTTCTGGGAGGTGAACTTTCTTTGGTTTCTACCGGAGAAATGAAAAACCCAAAACGCACAGCCCCCTTGGGTTTTGTTCTTGGCATTATCGGGGTGATTTTCATTTTCTGCTGTTTGCATCTGGTGGTACAGGGAGTCCTAGGTGATCAGCTGATTGAAAATCAGGAAGCCCCTTTGGCCGAACTGGCCAAAAATATAGCGGGAGAATCCGCCTTCTTTCTGCTTCTTACCGTTTCCTTTATCGCCGTCTGGAGTACATTTAGCTCCATTTTCGTCATGAAGACCCGAGTACTTTATGCTGGGTCAGCAGATGGTCTTACTCCTTCAGTTTTCAGCAGCATCCACCCAAAATTTAAAACCCCGGTAGTGGCCATCGTATTTCTTGCCATTCTGGACTTGATTTTGGCAGCTTCTGGTAGCTTTAGGTTTCTTTTGGTCTTGGTTACCGTTGCTTCCATTTTGATGTATCTCGGAGTGATTCTGGCCTTTTTCAAATTCCGACTGATTCGAAAAAACGAAGACCAAAATCTATTCAAAGTTCCTCTAGGCTATATCGTCGGAACTTTCGCCTTTGTCTCTCTGATCTGGATTCTTTTTCAATCCAGTTCGAAAGAACTCTGGGCATCACTAATTTTCATCCTATCCTTGACCCTGCTTTATTTCATCAGGAAGTTCGTCCGGAAAAGGATATCTTAAGCTTACCAAACCATCAATTAATTATGAAAAAGACATATCTACTTCTCATTTTTTGCCTTGGGCTACTCGCCCAAAGCCAGGCACAGGAAAAGACAAATATGGAGCTGAAGGATCTCTTCGATCTGGAAATGGTTTCCGATCCACAGATTTCTCCGGATGGCTCCAAAATCGTGTACGTTCGAATGTTTAAAGACATCATGACAGACAGAGACTATGGCAATCTCTGGATTGTGAATAGTGACGGCACCCAAAACCGTCCACTCACTCAAGGCAATCAGAGAGACTATGCTCCCAGATGGTCAAATGATGGCAGTAAGCTGGCCTATCTTTCCAACCAACAAGACGATAAAACCAAGCTCTTTGTCCATCATTTTGACATGAATGCGGATATTGCTTTGACCAATTCAGCTACCCCTCCTTCGGCAGTTTCATGGTCACCAGATGATACCCAATTGGCTTTTACCCAGTTTGTAAAAGGAACTCCTTCAAACAAGCTAAACATCCCCTCCAAGCCGGCAGGAGCCGATTGGAACGATGCACCGATATACATTGATCGTTTGAACTATCGTGGAGATGGAGCTGGCTATTTACCGGTAGGAAACAGGCATATTTTTACCATTGGACTTTCCGGAGGTACAGCCAGACAGCGAACTTTCGACGACCAAAATTATGGTTCTCCAATTTGGTCTACCGATGGTCAGTCACTATTCTTCTCAGCAAATCTCCACGAGGATAATGAGCTAAATCCAGCTAACTCTGAAATCTATCAATTGGATCTTAATGATGGCTCGGTAACTGCTTTGACCGACAGGTTCGGCCCTGATTCTAACCCCACCCTTTCACCAGATGGAAGCATGATCGCCTACACGGGATATGATGACACGTTTCAGGGCTACACGGTAACCAGGCTTTATGTCATGAATTCTGATGGTTCAGGCATGAAAAATCTCACTGAAGAGCTAGATCGAAGTGTGGGAAATCCGCAATGGGAATCCAGTGGGAAAGCAATCTATTTTCAGTATGATGACCAGGGAGACACCAAAGTGGGTCATGTGACCCTTAATGGCAAAACAAAGACGGTGGTGGAAGGTCTAGGAGGATTGGACCTGGGGAGACCTTATAATGCAGGTACCTTTACCATGGCAGAAAATGGAAATATCGCTTACACTCTGGGAGGAGGAGATCATCCAGCGGATTTGGCGGCATTTGTAAATGGAAATACTACCCGAATCACTAACCTAAATGAAGATGTTTTCTCTTATCGGAACATTGGTTCTGTAGAGGAGCTTTGGTGGAAATCTTCCTATGACGATCGGGATATTCAGGGTTGGATCGTTACTCCTCCGAATTTTGACCCAAATAAAAAATATCCATTTATCCTTGAGATTCATGGGGGACCATTTGCCATGTACGGGCCATCCTTCTCTTATGAAATTCAGGCTTATGCGTCTGCCGGTTACGTGGTGCTTTACACCAATCCAAGGGGAAGCACCGGATATGGACAGGAGTTTGGGAACCTTATTCATCATGACTATCCAAATCATGATTATGAGGACCTCATGTCGGGTGTGGATGCGGTAATCGCCAAAGGCTATGTGGATGAGGAAAATCTTTTTGTTACCGGTGGTTCCGGAGGTGGAGTCCTGACCGCATGGATCGTGGGAAAGACAGATCGATTTAAGGCTGCGGTGGTCGCCAAGCCAGTGATCAACTGGACGAGTTTTGTACTTCATGCCGATGGAGCGGCCTTCTTTTCAAAGTATTGGTTTGGGGCAAAGCCTTGGGAGGATATAGAAAACTATTGGAGAAGATCTCCACTTTCTCTGGTGGGAAATGTTACTACTCCAACCATGCTTTTGACTGGTGAAAAAGACTTTCGAACGCCAATATCTGAATCAGAGCAATATTACACAGCACTCAAGCTGGAAGGAGTAGAAGCGGCGATGGTTCGAATACCCAATGCCTCTCATGGCTTGGTCAATCGCCCAAGCATGCTAATGAGTAAATCTGCTTCGATTTTGAGCTGGTTTAATTATTATCGGGACAAAGAATGAGATACCTTCTTTGGGTTTTCCTCACACTAGCTCCTGTTTTCTGCTTTGCACAAGAATCTGAAGAGTCTCAGATTCTTGCGCAGAGGGAGAAATCTAATGCCGCTTTAAGAGAATTTAATGAGGATTTAAATGCTACTTTCCTGACTGATGATGTATTGATTTCAACAGGTGCAGGGACTTTAATCTCTGGTAAAAAGGCACTTCAGGATTATATAAAAAGAGATTCTGGCCCTAAAATGTATTGGGTTCGGACCCCAGATGAGGTCCTTGTCAATTCCGAAACCCAACTGGCTTGGGAAACTGGAACCTGGAAAGGATATGTAGAGGGATCAGAAGATTCTGTCGTGGGAGGAAAATACTCTGCTCAGTGGACCAAAGCTTCTGGCAAGTGGTTAATTCAATCCCAATTGTTCGTGACTTTACCAGAAAATAGATGATTTCACTTTTTAGAAAAATCCGCCAAAAGCTCCTAAAGGAAAACCGAATCACTCAGTATTTGGCCTATGCGATTGGTGAAATATTTTTGGTGGTAATCGGAATTTTGATAGCACTACAAATCAATACATGGAACCAACAACGAATTGAAAATGATGAAGAATTGGAAATACTTTTTGGGTTAAAGGAAGAATTTGAAAATAATCTGGAGGAAATAAACTTCAGTATCATCATTAACTCAAAAGTAACTGAGGACTGCTTACAACTCACCCAATTAATTCGATCTAATTCAATAGAAAATAATCCAGAACTTGTAGATGAACTATTGGTGAGGGTGGGTACATTTAATTCTTTTGATGCCCAAACAGGAGTCGCAAGCGAAATTGTCAATTCAGGGAAATTAAACCTTCTGAGAAATGATGCCCTACGCACTCAAATAGTAAACTGGCTGACGCTCTTAGTTGATCAGGAGGAGGATATTCTTTTTAGATCAGACAACTATACCATGAATTTAATGCCATTTCTAATGGAGCGCTTTCCATTGGCCAATGGTGAGCTCACGAAAAAACTCCCCTATGACAAAAAAGACTATCTTAAAACCTACCCAGAGAAATCCCCTTTCAAGACCCAGCTAGTTGAGGCGGATTATTTAGAATTTGAGAATCAAATCTGGCACCACAAGCATAACAATGATTACGTTTCAGTCAATGAATTGAACATTAAAGATTTTATCAACATCACGCTCAAAATGATTGAGGGTGAATTGAATAGAAAAAAATAAAATGATCTCATTTTTTAGAAAAATCCGCCAAAAACTCCTATCTCAAAATCGGGTAACCCGGTATCTTGTGTACGCCGTGGGAGAAATTTTATTGGTAGTGATTGGAATTTTGATTGCTCTTGGGGTAAATAATTATAATGAAACCTTGCGTGAAAAAAATAGAGAAAAACAAGTGGTCTTAGCACTGCACAATGAATTTGAAGAAAATCTGACCTCCCTGAAGTTTGAGATTGATCGTATCAAAGTTATGATCGAGACTCAAGAAGTTCTCTTGAGCCTCTTTGGATCTAAAAATCTCCCTGCAGATGAAATCTTGGACAGCATGATTAGCAATTCATTTATTAATATGACTTGGAATCCTAGTTCCTATGTCTTGAATGATCTCAAAAACTCCGGCCAGATCTCTAAACTAACCAACTCTCACCTACAATCTTTATTGTTTAGATGGGAAAGGCATTATGAAAATGTAAATGAGTTTACCGAAGATGACCTAAGAAGCAGCAGTGACTTTTTAAATTTTATCAAGCAAAGCGGCTCCCTTCGAAATGCTGATGCACCCTACCTAACTCAAAAGGGTAAAAAATATTTCAAGTCAAAATTTAACTTCAGTAATTCCGAATTACTAAAAAATATTAGGTTCGAGAATGTAGTGGATGATAAATACGTGACTAGTATTTTGCTTCTGCAACAATATGAGGAAACTGTCGGAATAATTGAAGAAATTTTAATTGCCTCAGAATACTGATCTGATTTACTTCTTCCGAAAAATCCGCCAAAAGCTCTTTTTTTATCAATCTTGAATTTTTGCTGTTGCATCCACCGGTAGTTTTAGATACGTATTGGTCTTGGTGACCGGAGCTTCTTTGGTAATTTTTTTCGGTGCTATTCTGGCATTTCTGAAGTTCAGGTTGAAATCAAAAAGCCAGAAACCCGAAGTGTTTCTAGTGCCTGTTGGTATTCTTGTCGGAATCGAAACCCTCATCCCCTTGGTCTGATTTTTTCTTCCAACTAAGCAAACCCGAACTTATGTCTCGTCTTGGCTTTGGAGGAATATTTATTCTGTTCTTTTAGATGATCAGAACATTTAGAAAGAGGTAAAATTGATTTCCATCAACAAACAAAAACTCCCCCTTTTCCAAAAGGAAAAGGAGGAGTGGGTCACCCTTTTTGCTTAAAAAATTCAATCCATAAGCTTGTCCTCAATTTTTAGAGATGCGGTAAATCACATTCTTTCCTCCACCCGAAACATAGATATCACCCGATTGGCCAACAACTACCCCATCAAAGTAGTTGGAAGGAGGTAAGGCTGCATCTTGGCCAACAGCCGCTCCACTCAGGCTGAGTCCATCTGCGATTTTGCTCACCTCTCCTGTGGCTAGGTCTACGCGTGATAAACGTGAAGCATCGGTTTCCACAACTAGCAGGCCTCCTTCTTTATCCCATGCCAATCCCTCGGGACCCTTTAATCCAGTTGCAAGTTCTACAGGAATGTTGTTAGATCCTAACTGCCAAATGGTTCCGGTAGCCAAGTCTGCTACCCATAAAGTTTCCCCATCGGTTGCCAATCCGCTTGGGATAAGCAAAGTTCCTTCCGGAAAAATAGGCGACTGGTCACTTGCCCTAACCACGCCGGCTAGCAGAGCGGACACAGCAATATCATCTTTGAAGCGAATAGCATCGACAGGAACACTAGGTATCTCAAAAGTCTGAAGTACCTTATCAGTTTGTGGATTCCAAATCTGAACAACTCCTCCGAAATAGGAAGATACAATAAGATTCTGCCCGTCAGCAGAAAGAGTAAAAGGAGTGGTCAGATTTCCTTCACGACCCAGTAAGTCTCCTTTATAAACCTTTTCCTTTTTACCAGATAGTCCATTAAACTGGTACAATCGGAACAAGTCAGCTACATACAATGCATCTTTGTTATTTGACCCCGGTAAAACTGCCAAGCCCATAGGTGCAATCATCCCTTCACGGCTTATGGTGCGTGGCTGACCACTAGGTAGTATTTCTACTACCGATCCAAAGTCAGCATTGGAGATGAAAAGGGAGCCTTTGGAGTCAAAAGCCAAGTTGTCAAGTCCCTCTTGAATTTTTATAAAAAGTGTTTTTTCTCCGGTCAAAGTATTTACCTTGAAAACTTCGCCTGATTGATCCAAAACGTGAAGGACTCCCTTGGAATCAAACTTTGCTGCAACGGGAACGGTGAAGCCTCCGGCTAAAAATTCTGCGGTACCATCCCCAAAAGGATCTGTAGAAGTTGGAGTTCCTTGCCCGCCAACATTAACCCGAATCACTGCGCCACCTGCAAATAAGGGTCCGTACAGTTTGCCATCAGGACCAAAGTCGAATGCATTTAAAAATCCAAGGGGAAATGGATTTTCAGGAGTGGAAGCAATGATTTGTCTAGGTGGTGCAATAAGGTCCGGGTCCAATTCATATAATCCATCTCCCAAAAAACAGAGTCCTACAAAAAGTCGTCCGTCTTCCGAGAAAGTAATTGGATTGACACCTGGTGCCACAAACTGCTTGGTCACCACTCCTTCCGGAGTCATACGGCCAACTTCACCAATATTTATATCCGTCCAATAAAGCGACCCGTCTGGTCCAAACGCCAAATCATCGGGAGAGATCACTCCATCCTCTGGGCCAAGTCTCTTTAGGATCTTGCCGTTTTGCTTATTCATCACGATTATTTCCTGACCACCAAAACTGGCGATGTATAAATTGCCATCCGGTCCGAAATTTACACCGTTGGCACTTTTGATGAGAGAGCCTGTGTAAATCTCTTTTACAAGGACTTTAGAATTCTTCTTCTTGGCATTAATGTTAGTAAGTTGCTCCACTTCATAACATGCAGTCATACTAGCCAAAATCGCTAATAGGGTAAAAATGGAAAATCGATTACGTTTCATAATTTCTCGGAGTTTAATGGATAAAAATGTTTAAAAAGCCTTTTAGAGAACTATCCCCTTTAAGGACTTTAAAGCTCATCTTTATGGAAAAACATATTCGACTAAAAGCCTAAAATGTAGTCCCAGGTTAATGAGTTATTTACCTTCGAAAAGTATGTCGAAATAAAAAAATCAGCCTTAGCTATTGTTTCAAATGCATTAGACATTGTTCCAAATCAAAAAAAATGTATAGAAGACTGACTTGAGGAAAATCAGAAGGCTGGGATCCATTAAATCAAATTATTCGATCTTGTGAATTCAAAGCAGTGTTAGCCTTTTCTATAAAAGCTCGGTGCCTCTCCAAACTCCTTGATAAATTCCTGTGTAAAATGGCTGGGATTACTGTAGCCCACTTCATAGCCGATTTCAGAAATATTTAAACTAAAATTTTCTAAAAGTCTCATGGCCTCTTGCATACGAATGGTACGAATCACCTGAGAGGTCGATTTATTCGTCAAAGCCTTCAATTTTCTATGAAGCTGCGTTCGGCTTACCCCTAGCACTTTGCAGATCTCCGAGATGCCAAATTCTTCATTTCCCATTTCACTTTCTATGAGACCTCGGACTTTTTTAAGGAAAGCATCCTCTTTGAGTTCAGCAGATGTCTTTGGCTCGGGCAGGGTCTTCAGACCTTCGTATCGGGTAATGAGTCTTTGTCGGACCTCTATCAATTTACGAAGCCTAATCTCCAACTCACTCTTATTGAAAGGTTTGGTTAGGTAAGCATCCGCTCCTCTTTCCAATCCAGCCAATCGGGACTCCATGTCCGCCTTTGCAGTAAGTAGGATGATAGGGATATGACTCGTTCGTTCATCCTCTTTTAACCTTTCCACTACTTCAAAGCCGTCCTTTTCTGGCATCATTACGTCACAGACAATAATATCCGGGATTATTTCAATAGCCTGGTGAATACCCTGAAGTCCATTTCTCGCTTTCTGAATGCGATAGTTTCCCTTGAAGCATAGTTCCAGATAGCTTAAAATATCCTCATGGTCTTCAATCAGCAATGCCAGGGGCAGGCTTTCATCGTAACTTTCTTCCACCCCAATAGCGGAGACCTTAGGCGTATCCTTCACCAAAGGAATGTCATCTTGAGTCAACTCAACTGCATGACCTTTCGGCGCTTTGTTTCGGATGGGCAGTCTTAAGGTAAATTCCGAACCTTTTCCAATCTGACTTGTGGCTTCAATAGTTCCAGACATTAATTGCACGAGCTCCTTGGTGAGTGCTAATCCAATCCCACTGCCTTCCTCAGTTCTAGTAGTAGAATCATCCACCTGAAAAAATCGGTCAAATATCCTAGATAACTGTTCAGTAGGTATTCCCTTTCCTGTATCGATAATCTTTAACTCAAGCAAACCTTCTCCTTGTTTAACCTTGACTTTTTCTACTTTGAGGTAAATATTTCCACCGGATGGAGTGAATTTGATCGCATTCCCTAAAAGGTTAGAAAAAATAGTTTGAATTTTTTCTGGATCAAAGTCCATTGGCAAGGTCTTTAAGTCTGAAAAAAAGTGTAATCGGATATCCTTAGAATCTGCATAAGAGTGAAAGGATTCTGTCAAATAGGACAAATACTCCAGAATATCATCATGGATCATTTTTGCGCTTAAAATCCCAGATTGAAGCTTGGATAAATCCAGCATCTGGTTGACTAGCCTTAATAATTGGATGCCATTCCGCTTGATCATCGGCACTCCCTCTTTCAAATTCTCTACCGAAGGGTGTGACAAAATATGGTCCGCGATACCTGAAATCACTGTAAGGGGAGTACGGAATTCATGGGTCAAATTGCTGTAAATCCTAGTTTTGATCTGGTCGAGCTCTTGGAGTCTCACTACTTCAGCTTGGGCAAGTTTTCTACGAAGCAAAAAACCGTAAATCCAATAAAGCATAAGAAAAAGCAACAGAGCATAGGAAAGCCAAGCCCACCACTGCGTAAACCAAGGAGGTAAAATCGACACCGAAATAGACCTAAGCCCCGCAATTCCAAAACGATTGGTAGCCTGAATATGGAAGGTATACTCCCCGGGGGGCAAAGAATAATAGTCTGCCTGGTATGTATTGCCATTCTTCCAATTTTGATCAAAGTTTTCGAGACGGTAGCGGATATTTTTATCGGATTCCAAGGTCACAAAATCAATACTGGCAAATTGGAAAGAAAACGTATTCTGATTATGGGCCAGATGAATTTCAGAGGTTTCCAAAAAACTCTTGGGTAAAATCTTTTGATCCATTTGAGGGGAGATGTTTCGTCCACCCAATAAAAATGCTGTTACGTAAGGAATAGGGGCTTCGGAATATTGACTTCCCAAGTCGTCGGGACAAAATGAAAAATAACCCTCATCATTGCCGATAAAAATCTCCTTTTCTTTAGAAATGAATGGCTCAAAAGAATAAAAGCCCGATTGACTGGGTTTTTTCCAGCTATTCCCAAACATGGTGGCATTATTCGTTTCAGGGTTGAGACGGATAAGTCCATTATCTGTAAATAGCCAGAGGAAGCTGGACTCATCTTCTACCAATCCGTTAATCCTGATCAAATCGGTAATCAGACCCGTATGGTCGTAGTAAGGATTGAACCGGTCTTCTTCAGGATCGTATAAGAAAAACCCCGAACGATAGGAACCAGCCCAAATCCTTCCTTTCTCGTCCTCATAAATTCCCAAAATAGAAATCTCGGAGCCATCTAAGTATCTTTTAAATCTACCTGATTCATCCTTAAGTAAGTCGATTCCGTTTGCGGTGCCTATCCAAATCTGACCTTTTGAATCTTGGCTCAGGCTAAAGACAGCACTTGAACTTAGGCTGGTCGAATCGGCTGGATCATGGGTATAGAGCTTGAACTTTCCGCTTTTGGAATCAAAAAAATTGAGACCTTCATTTGTGCCTATCCATGCGTTTCCTTCACTGATCGGTAAAACATCACGAACATTTCGTGAGGCTAAGCCTTCTTTTCCAGACCCTTTCTGAACATAGTTTTGATATGTTTTGGTAGCTCTATCGAAAAAAAATAAGCCCCTCGATCCCGTGGATATCCAGACATTTCCCTCCTGATCAAATTTCAGAACCACTAAGGGTGCAGGGCCAATAGTTCTTCGCGCCAAACTGAAAAAACTATCTTCTGAAGTGTCCACTTTATGACCAAAAACACCCTGTGCTGTGGCAACCCAAACGCCTTTTTCCTGATCTTCACCAAATGCCACAGCTCTTGGTCCAGTTTCAAAAAACTCAAAATTTGACTGCAAAGTAGAGACCTGATATAGCATTTGATTCTCATTTCCGGGTAGCCAAGAAGAAATCCAAATCAAATTATCTTTCGTCTTGAGTAATGTCCAGAAGCCATTATTTTCCATGTATCGGGAGCCTTTTCCAGTTGTACCAAAGAACTCAATCTCCTTGGATTTGGGGTCATACCGGTTTATACCCCCTGCATATGTCCCTATCCATATACCCCCTTCCGCATCCTCGCTGATGAAAGAAATGTGATCAACTGCAAAAGTAGCCTTTTCATTAATCGGGGGCCTGGAAAGGGCATTGGGATTGCCAGGAATATTAGGAAGTCGTTGAAACTTTCCCGTTTCACGGTCCATCAGGTGAAGTCCATCTCCATCTGAACCTATATAAAAATTACCTTTACTATCTTCAAATATTGCCTTTACACGATTCCCAATCAAAGAGCTGGGATCTGCAGGATCATGTCTAAAATGGGTAATCGAACTGGTTTTCTTTTGGAATCGATATAGTCCAGATGAAGGAGAGTTGGTGTAATCGAAGGCATTGCCAGCACCAATCCAAATCACTCCGGAACGGTCTTCATAAATGCTCCGGATAAATGCCTTTTGAAGCATTCCACCAGCAGGACTATCAACTTGGATTTGGACAAAATTGCCAGTCTCTCTATCCAAAGTGTCTACCCCTGCGTCTGTTCCTATCCATAAAGTACCCAATCGATCCACGAATAAGGTAGATACATAGTTGGTTCGAAGGCTGTTGGGATTGTCGGGATCATGCCTAAAATGGGTGAAAGTTTCCGTGGCCGGATTATATCGATCTAAACCATCATAGATGCTTCCAATCCAAACTTCCCCACCTTTTCCAGCTGCAACGCATTCGATTTGACCTAATTGGAGGGCAGTGCTATCATTAAAATTGGGCCTGAAGTACCTTCGGTCCGTCCCATCGAATCGGATTAAGTCGGCATTCATCTTAGCGAGCCAGATGAAGCCCCTCTCGTCCTGGCACATCCCGGTAATAGTGGTATTGGTTGGATCAAAATTAAAAGGCACAGGAGTGATGTTAACTTCCTGGCCAGTCGCAAGAAAAGAGTATAGGAAAAAAATAAATATAAAAAATAACCTGGCGCTTCTCATAAGCTGAAAGCAATTAGTAATTAACAACTTACCTCAATTCTCTCGAATAGCAAAAAATACCTCCTGGACAAATACTGGGATGATGGTAAGCGCTCATGCACCGGCATGAAAAAGATTTGTATCTTATTCAGATATCCAATAAACCATGAAATATCTATCCCTCTTTTTTTTCCTTTTCATTAGCCATTCGATCTTTGCTCAGCAAAAAGTGTTTCCAGTCATTCAAGATTACGGATTCATTATCGAAATGCCCTTTGAAGTCATTAATCCCGATCCAAATCTGGATTTTAAACTTCTGGCTGAAGCATATCAGGGTCAGGAAGACAAAAGTGAGCTTTATGGGATGTTGGATTACTTTGCCAGAGTGATCAATGCACATGCATACGCCGGAGTTCCAGATGAAAAGTTTAACATGGCTGTTGTTCTTTTTTCGGGTTCAGCCTATACCGTTCTAAACAATGAAGAGTACAATAAGCGATTTGGAATGGATAATCCAAACCTTGAACTATTCCAGCGGTTTCAAGAAGCTGGGGTAGATGTCTTTGTTTGTGGTCAATCCATGATGAAACAAAATATACTTCCTGAAAATATTACTGAGGGAATAAAAATCGGTTCTTCAAGAATTACCATTAGTTCAGAATTAATGGCTCGAGGTTACATCTCTATATTTTAAATTAGGAGAAGAAAATTCATTTGACATGATCAAGCTAAACATCAATGACAAGGATTACGAGGTAGATGAATCACAGGGCATGCCTTTACTTTGGGCGATCCGTGAGCAATGCAAGCTGACAGGCACTAAATTTGGCTGTGGCATTTCCCAATGTGGAGCCTGCACAGTTCATGTGGATGGCAAACCTACCCGATCCTGCATCACTCCTGCAGCTACCGTTGAGGGTAAAAAGATTCGGACCATTGAAGGAATTCAGCCGGATGGAAACACACTTCACGAAGTGCAAAAGGCCTGGATAGAAATGCAAACTCCTCAATGCGGCTATTGTCAATCAGGTCAGATTATGTCTGCTGTGGCACTTTTGGAGGAAAATCCCTCGCCCAGTGATGAAGAAATTGATGCCGCCATGAGTGGTAATATTTGCCGATGCGGGATGTATGGTCGAATCAAAGCGGCCATCAAAAAAGCATCGGTTGAAATTCAAAAATCCTCCACCCTTTAATCCAAAAAGAGATGAAAAAATGGACTAGAAGAGCATTTATTGGAGCAGGGGTATTAGCCAGCGGAACCTTGGTTTTGGGCATTGCCATTCGACCTGGAAATAGATCATCCAAGGTAGCTGATGTGATTGCCAGGGATGGAGAGTCAGTATTAAATATATGGCTGAAAATCGCTAAAGATAATACGGTCACGGCCATCATTCCCCACGCCGAAATGGGACAGGGAGTTCACACGGCTTTGGCCATGATGCTGGCCGAGGAACTGGATGCTGATTGGTCTCAAATACGATTTGAGGAGGCCCCAGCTATTAAGGAATATGCCAATTATGCCGTGGCTAAGGGCTTTCTGGGAGGGGGACCTAATGTCCCTAAGTTTTTGAATGAAACCGTGGATGGAGTATTCCTGACAGCTGTCAAAAGCATGAATTTTCAGATTACCGGAGGGAGTTCCTCAGTTCGATTCACAGGTCAGTATGCCATGCGAGTGGCAGGAGCAGCTGCGCGTGCCATGTTGGTTCAGGCTGCCGCCCAAAAATGGGGTGTGAATGAGGAAAGTATTCGCATTGAAAAAGGGATAATCAGTGATTCATCTGGCAAATCAGCAAGTTTTGGAGAAATAGCCCCTGAAGCTGCAAAAGTAAAAAAGCCATCAGATCCGAGATTGAAGTCTGAGAAAGAATTTAAAATTATTGGCACCTCACAACCTCGATTTGACATTCCTGACAAGGTCACCGGAAAAGCTATGTTTGGGATAGACGTGGATCTTCCTAATATGAAATATGCCACGGTGGCTGCTTCTCCAGTCTTTGGTGGGAGGGTTAAATCCATGGATAAGTCTATGGAGGGAAAAAATGGAGTCATCAAAGTCCTCAATTTAGGTAATGCCGCAGCTGTAATAGCAGATGGATATTGGCAGGCTAAGATGGCTTTAGATTCCATGAACCTGGATTTCGATCTGGGAGAAAATGCAAAAATTAACCAGGACCAAATCATCGCTCGCTACCAAAGAGAAATGGATGAGGCCCGGGAAAAAGACGAGCTTGACACCCATTACGAAGTGGGAAATGTAGGCGTCGAATTTGAAAAGGCGGCACGAGTGATAGAGGCGGAGTATCAGGTTCCTTTTCTGGCTCATGCCACCATGGAACCTATGAATTGTACGGTCTGGGTGAAAGGGGAGGAAGCTGAAGTATGGTGTGGAAGCCAAAATCCACTGGGAGTGGCTGCTGCTGTGGCTGAAGAGCTGGATATCAAGCAGGAAAAAGTAAAGGTTCATAATCAGTTACTGGGCGGCGGATTTGGGCGTCGTTCGGAAAACGATGTCATTCTTCAGGCCACTCGTATAGCCAGAGAAGTGAGTTATCCGGTTAAGCTCATTTGGTCAAGAGAGGAAGATATGCAACATGATGTGTATCGGGAACTTGGCATCAGTCGAATGAAAGCTGCCTTGGATGAATCGGGTAATCCTTTGGCTTACCAAAGCCAATTTATCTTCCGACATCACCCCCCCGAAGCAGCCGATATACCTTACGCGGTTCCCAATCAACAAATCCGATTTTCAAGTCCTGCCTCTCATGTCCCCTGGGGGAACTGGCGAAGTGTAGATCATTCCACTCATGGTTTTTATTCTGAATCCTTTGTAGATGAAATTGCCCATGCTGCAAAGCAAGACCCTCTTTCCTACCGGAAAACACTCACCTCAGACCAACCAAGATTTCAAGCAGTATTAGACTTAGTAAAGGAAAAATCAAATTGGGGCACCGAACTCCCTCAAAACTGGGGAAGAGGAGTAGCCGTGCATAAGTCATTTGGCACCTATGTGGCTGAGGTGGCAGAAGTGGAAGTAGATATCTCAGGAGGAATTAAGGTTCATAGGGTAATCTGCGTGGCAGATCCTGGTTTTGCCATCAACCCAGATTCCTTCAAAGCTCAAATGGAAAGTGGAATCATCTATGGCCTTTCCGCAGCCGTGTCAGGTGAAATTACCATTCGGGATGGGGCTGTCGCCCAAAGCAACTTTCATGATTACCCTGTGACCAGAATGAAAGATTCACCCAAAATCGAAACTTATATAATCAATAGTGGAAATGCACCTGGAGGTGCTGGTGAGCCGAGTACTCCGATTATTGCCTCCGCTGTTGGAAATGCCATTTTTGATGCTACTGGGGTCCGATTAAGGAGGCTTCCTTTCCAAATAGAAATGCCTGTGAGGGAAAACACATTGGGCTAATTATACTTTATTAAAATTCAAATGTCATGGGATTATTTTGGGATCTTATCCAGCAAAGCCAGATTGAAGAGCAAAATGAAAAAGCAATCAGTCTGGAACAGCGGGTGGTAAACTTAGAGGAGGAATTAAAAAAGACCAGGGTGCTCCTTCAAAAGACACTAACCATCCTTGAACAACAAGTAGGTAGGGATATTGACGGCGATGGTACTATCGGCTAGAATCTCAGCTTTGGGGTCTGTTTTTCCAGAAGGAAGCCAATAACGAGCCCGTAACATTCATCAATGGCCCAAAAACAGCTGGTGCTAATCCAACGGTTCCAATTTTACCCATTTGAACTGCTATTCCGGAAGCCAGCCCAGAATTTTGCATGCCAACTTCAAGGGCGATGGTTCTACAGGAAGCTTCATCCATTTTAGCTGCTTTGGCAGCGAAATACCCAAGCAAGTATCCCAAGCCATTATGAAGTACGCAAGCCAAAACAAGAAGCAACCCGATCTCCAGTAAACTATCTCTTCCATTTGCTGTAATTACTCCTATGATCAGAATGATCCCAGCCATGGAAATTATGGGCATGATCCTATCCAGCCAGCTAACTTTGCCTTTCAGAAAATGATTGAACAGTAATCCAATGGCTATGGGAATAATCACAATCTGAAATATGCTCCACATCATTCCCAGAAAATCAACTTCCACAAATTGACCACCAAGCCAGCTCATCATAAATGGAGTGATTAGAGGTGCGACCAAAGTAGCACAAGCCGTCATAGTCACTGAAAGAGCGAGATTGGCTTTAGCCAGATAAGACATAACATTAGAAGCTAATCCGCTGGGTGAAGATCCTACTAGAATAATCCCCGCGGCGATTTCAGGCGAAAACCCAAAAAGCTTCGCAATTCCAAACCCTAAAAAAGGCATGATGCTAAACTGACAAAGCATGCCAATTAGAACTCCTTTCGGCATCTGAACCACACCCTTAAAATCTGCCAGGCTCATTTCAGTTCCCACCCCAAACATGATTATTTGAAGGAGGGGTACAATTAAAACTGAAGTTTCTAATCCTTCCCAATTCAACAAAAAACTTGGCCTGATCAAGGCAAGACTCAGCACTAGGATGACCAATATTGGGAATAGATAATTTTTCAATTTGGCCAGAATTATTCTAAGCCCAAAGTCATATACACCCCGTATAGGGTGGAATTCGTTTTGGTATTATAATTCTGCATTCCGTTCATTGGGTTAGCCACTGGAGATTCAATTCCTCCATACATATACCCCACCAAAACAGGTCCAGAAGCATCTCCAGGAAACACCTTGTTCAGATCAATGATTGATTCTGATTCACCATACAGTAATCCGGGTAATGGGAAAAATACAGCATTAGAACCAAGGTAACCAGGCATAAGTGCATTGGGAGGGGTCTGAACTAATTCAATTGTTTCATCCTCGCCATTTGTATAGTAAGTTGAAATCAAATTTGAAAAAGGGAGAGGAATATCAGACTCCCCTAAACCAGAAGAATCTGGGAAATAACTCAAATCAGTGATCCCACCTAGAATAGAAATTCGACTGACTCTATATTCTCCGAAAGCTAATACGGCATCGATCTGAGCGGCGGAATAAAGGTTTACTTTCTGCAATGTTTCCTCATCAAGGGTAACGGATGGAACACCTGAACCTAAATCGTTTAGATAAACAGGAGAAGGATAGCCTAATCCATATTGGTTAAACACCCCTCCATAAATTACAGCTCCCAGAGAATCAGGCCCAGGGGTAATAACTTCTGCCAAGGTGTAGTCCCTACGGTGTAATTTTGTGGAGTCAATTACTGATAAGGTATCTGTAATCATCCAGTTAATGCCATCTGTTGTAAGTGAAAACTTACGTACAGCCCGGGTATAGTCTCCGGTGTTTCCAGGAAGATATGCCCCCTTATAATTTTGACCTCCGATGAGGTAGAAATTTCCATTTGAAACCATCATTTCCCCGCCAGTTACTTGTAAAAAGGGATCACTTATGACTTTAGTAAAGACCTGGTCTAGGGCTGGGGTACTACCCCCTGAATTCACGTATTGAATCAAACCTGGGATGTTGATTTCAAAAAAGTGATCTGAAGTCCAATTGCTAATCGTAGTATCTCCGATTGAAGTGTAGCCACCCGAGGCATAAAGTGTTTCCCCTTCCTGATAGTGAAGCATACTACTTCCTGAGAGGTAAGTGGTATATAGGGGAGGAACAGGTACGCCTGTAGTTTTTTTGGCATCCAAATCCACTACCCAAATCGAATCGTTGGCCATAAGGTTAGGAAAAGCTGGTGGATCATTATTCATGTTATGTAGTCCAGCTTTTCTTCCTCCAAACATCACCCATTGACTACCATAGGTAGCATAAACTGGACTTTGAAGAGCCGGAATTAAAAAACCGAGGTCTTCAGCCTCCAAATGGATCTGGATAAAGTCCGAAACAGTACTATCTTCATTTGCTCCTTCAAACAACCCTTGAACTTGAGCCATCAAAGGTGAGGTTTCGGTCGCCAAAACCATTTCATCTCCCTCCCTATCCTCAGTTGGAGCTGAGCAAAACTGGTTCAAAGATAAAATCAATGCTAGTCCAAGTATTCTTAAAATTGAATTTTTCATGTTGTTTATAATTTAGGACTAAGAATTGATTTTTTGCTTTGCCCACATTTGAAGAAGAGCATGCTGATTTTTTGATAATTCTCTGGTTACCGGCATATACATATAACCTCCCCAGTTTTTTTCATCCGTCAGCATGAGCATCCTGCGCATAGTATACGGTTCGCTCCAAACCGATTCCTGGAATGGTAAAATCGAATTCATAATCGGAAGCACATTGTTATAATTTGATAGAATCTTATCATACAGTACCTCGAATGTCAGAGGCTCCGTCCCATCCAGATATTTTACCAAATCCGCTGCCTCGTCTAGTACTCGCCCGACCAGGTAATAGCCGTTAGCTAAAAAATACAGAGGACTGGTAGTTTGAAAATTTGGAATTCGTTGGTTCTCTGTAATGGCAAAGGTATACTGCGTACAACCGACCACATTAGTTGGATATTTGAAGTCAACCTTGTCATAAAAAGTAAAAGGATAATTTTGGTTCCAAGCCGTTTGATATACCCCTTCTACCCGACTTTCGTATGGAATGGGCTGACCCCTTTTAAAGCACCTTAAAGTGATCGGCCCACGACCCGAACCATCATATTTATAATTGTAATTATCATGCTGGTTTTCTTCAGCGTAAGATCCTTTTTGATCTGTAAGAACTAAGTAATCATCTTCCATCATTAGTTCACCATCTTTCCAAAAAATAGCAAATTTTCCAGCTGAGAAGTCGTGTTTCCCTGGGGGAATTTTAAAATCCATAACTCCTCCTTTCGCCAAGAACACGGCCATGTTGTAATCCTCCGTATGGGTCAAAGAACCAATAAGCACATTACCGGATTGATCATCAGGTATAAAATACAAGGAGAGGGTATTGAAATCAAAATTTTCAAAACTTTTGAATGGTGGAATCGCAGTATCCCCGCCATAGCAACTGTAATCTCCAAAACCAATCCCGTATTCACAAATGGTATTAATTACATCTAGACTGATAACCTTTTTTGTAGGGTTCACTCGAACAAATGCAGGTGGCAATTGCACTTGCGATTCTATGGTAATCCCTTCATTCGAACCTTGAGGAATGGGTAAATCTAAGTGGCCTACATCTAACTTAGGATTGTTTACCACTTCATTTTTTAAAATTCGAGCGATATCTGTTGTGGTCATATCCACCCCAGACACATGAGGACACAAAGATCCTGAAAAAGCCACTCGTGCAGGGTTTTTAGGGACCGAAGTCTGATTATTACCCAAGGGAGCGGTTGGCATTTTTTTGTAATCTGGATTTCTTACTTCATAAACCTGATGTAAGAGGATTTTCATGGAAAGAGCATCCACATGAAAACCAGCAGCTGTATTTAGATCCTGTTGAAATTGAGGATCGGTCTGATCTGCATTGAGCTGGATAGTGGAGTTGAAATAAGTGCCTCCGTACATAGGTGACAAAAGTGGATTATTTAAATTTAGGACCTTACAAAGTGAAAGCCAATTGAAAGCTGACTTGCAAGGTACTCCGGTGAAAAAGGTTTTTTCCTGATTATTGGGCTTTCCATAGATTCCAGCAAGAGAATAAAACATCTGGGTACAAGAATCGCCTATACTATCCACGTCACAAAACATGGCTGTGGTCCTACTATTTGGATCAAAGAACTGTTGATGAAATGAAAATGATTGTCCTAGCAGCTGGGACAGACCAGCTGGACATCCATCAGAATTACCTGGGGTATAGGTAGTTACATTCCCCAGATCATCCACCACCTGAACACCAGTGATTCGAATATCCTCGGCATAGACGCTGAGATCTCCATAATAATTCCAATAACTCGGCTGAACCATTCCTTCAGAAAGCATGGGTTGTGGAGAATCACCATCAAGAGGGACGTTTTCATAAAGCTCCTTATAATCATCATCATGACCTGAAGTGCCTAAATGACAGATCGCCCAAGCATCGTATACCTCATCGGTAACACTACTTATTTCAACATATTTGTTATAATCAGAATATGGTGAGTTTTCATCAGTCTCAATTTTGTACTTAGCAGGAATATTGGGAATTATTCCGGGTTTCAAATACACTCTAGGAGGTCTGTATGGCAAAGCTTCATCCTGATTGTAAATTTTTAGAGGTGAAAACTTCCCGTTGTTTCCTGTGGGAACATCGAGGAGCACACTACCGTGAAAATTGATCCTCGGAAAATCAAATTGACTCATGATTAAACAATTAAGGTTAAGAAAAAATGGTTAGGCCAGCTGATTCTCCGACTGAAAAAAAATCTGACTATCCCAAAGTCGGTTCGACAAAGTACATCCCTATCTCGCCTTTATTTTTTACAGGGATTTCTCCCCGGTATTCAAATTCAAAATAATCTTTAACCAGCTCATAGGTAGAATCGCTGATGTTTATTTTCCCAGGTTCACCGTTCGATTCCATTCTGGAGGCCACATTCACCGTGTCACCCCAAATATCATAGGCGAACTTTTTGATACCCACTATTCCTGCTACCACAGGACCACTATTGATTCCAATCCTGACCTCAAAGTAGGGTTTATTTTGCTTTATTCTCTCTTCTTTGGTTCTCTGAATAAAGTCCCGTATTTCAAATGCCGCCCGAACTGCTGCTATGGCATGGTCTTCTCGCTCTACAGGTAATCCAGAGGCACACATGTAGCTATCCCCAATAGTTTTAATTTTTTCGATGCCATGCTTTCCAGTGATTTTATCCATCTCCCGATAGTAAAAGTCAATAAGCTCCACGAGTTCCTTCGAGCTGAGACCGGCACTGAACCTGGTGAAATCTTTAAAATCAGTAAAAAGCACTGAGACCATATTAAAATCTTTGGCCTTTACAGAACCATTTTTCTTTAATTCCTGGGTCGTCTCCCAGGGAAGAATGTTAAGTAAAAGGTTTTCACTGGTTTCTTTTTCTTCTTGAAGTTCTTTAGTCCTTTTATTCACTAGGCCTTCCAACACTTGCTGCCTCTCCAGTTGGTTTTGTACGGTAGATACCACCCCTCCAATAGCATCCAAAATATTCAAGTGGTAGGGCAAAATTCCTTTTCCTTTTTGGAGAAGCTGACTTCTACGGCCAGCAAAAAAGTATCCCATGATCTCTTTATTGTGGATAATGGGAGAGAAAATGAGATTTTCTATTTCTAGTTCTCTCTGAAGATAAGACTGAAACTCATTAAGCTCATCTTCTTTATTTACTATAACTCCTTTTTTACTTTCAAAAACATCTTTTGGAACTTGAATAATTTTTTGTCTTACAGTTTCGGTATCGTACTGTCCAAAACCCTTTAGATATCTTAAATCAAAATCCAGCTTGCCTTCTTCAACAGGTAGTAGAATGGCTGCAACATCCATTTTTAACCGGACATTAATACTTTCAGCCAGGCTTTCGAAAAGCTGGTCTTCATCGCTTTTTGCATCCACATCCTGAAGTTCAGCGATTACTTTCAGCCCCTCACTCATCTGAAGTACATCCTTAGAAAGATCAGCAGTTCTATACTCCAGACTCATATAAGAGGTGGATAATTTTTGAAGTCTACTTTTATAGTAGTTTATTTCCTTTTGTGCTTGCTCCAGCTTTTCTTCCCAGGACATAATTTATTTTTCAGCCAAAAAACAAAGGACACCGGTCCAATCTAATGGCTGAAGGAATTCCCCGACTCGTGCTACTTCTACACCTGAATAAAAGCCCGCCAATGGAATGTCCCCTACAGCCTTCTGTACCTCCTCTGCATCTTCAAACCCTACACCTGAGAATGGCCTAGCCCGACCTCCACAGTTAATATAAAAAGCAAAGACCGGATTCAGATTAGAAATTTGATCTTTGACTTCAGAAATTACAGACTCTAAATAATCAGGCTCAAGATTTCTACGCATAAGCTGAACTTCAGACCCTGGTGTCAAATCAGGCTCAAACATAACCAAGGCCTTATTCTCTTCATCAACGGCAAGAGTAAGTCGGTTTGCAAAATTTTTTTCCTGAAATTCACCAAACTTATCACCACGATTAATACCCAGAGTAACATTCATGGCAAAATCCTTCACATCGACCACATCCTTTCCACCCAAAAGCTCATGGATTTTATCCACTGCTGGAACTCCGTCAATTTCAAATACCACAGGTCCCTCTGCCTTAGTTACAGTCAGGTAATCGGAACAAGGATGGCAACCATGAAGAATAGTGGTTTCAAATTCACAATCACCGGATATCACTATCGCAACCACATGCTGGGAAACAACTTCGTCATTCACAAACTGATAGCATTGGGATAATCTCATATCAGCTAAAAAACCTCCTCCTGCACAGGGAATTCCAGCTGGAAGATGAGGCTCCAAAGCCGCAAATAAAGGTGTGGCAAAATTCAACATGGGTGGGTTTTGCTGCTTACTGGAATCATAAAAAACCATCAGAGCTTTTGGATCCTTGATTCCTCCAGATTTAATCTGCTTGCCTAGAGCATCACCTGCTTTGAATTCGTTCAAATTAATGTCTCCTTCAGCAAACACATCAAATTTGATTTTGTCCGAACTGAAAAGCGTCACACCCGTTTCGAAACCATCATATCCAATAAAGGAATCTGTAATAATTCCGAATGAAGTTCCTCCAGCTTTTGGGCATTCTGGAATAACTGAATTTACTCCTTTTAAAAATTCATGTGGATCGTGTTTGCCCCCACAAAAGATTAAGGCAAAATCAGCCCTCTCAATTTTGCCTTTATTTAATGCTGATGCCGTAGCTTCCTTACCAGCAGAAAAAGAGTCTGTTTGATTACTTTGGCCAATGCCGACTTTGGTTTCCATAAAATTTAATTCGTTTGGGATATAAAAAATAACTATTCAAATAATTAGTAGGACCCAATTAAGATCGATATAAACATATCTTTGCCCTCTTTCTTATTTGGTGAAAAATATACACAATTTCAAACTAGCAATTTTCATTTTTTTCGAATCCAATTATGATTTGACCATTGGAATAAGTTTCAATTTCTCCGGATTCGAGAATGAATATTCATAAAAAAAAGCGAAGTCTGAAACTTCGCTTTAATATCGATTAATTCTTCCCATTCTTAAAAGACTTGTCTGGGTATGCTGGTGGCTGTGGCACAGGTCTTGGGTCTGTCCTTATCAATTCTTTTAAATGCTCAATAGCTGCATCAAGCTGAGCATCCTCACCCTCAAATGTAGCCTTGGGCATATTGATCACTTCTATATCCGGAACAAAGCCATAACCTTCGATGAGCCATTCTCCTTCCTCTCCATAAACTCCATTCATCGGAGCCCTTGCGATACCATTATCTGTAAGTCTATTCACTCCTGAAAGCCAGACTTCCCCTCCCCAGGTCCTTGCACCGATAGCTTTGCCCAAGCCCAGTCTTCTGAACCCTTCTGCAAAAGCTTCGCCATCAGATGCAGTAAACTCATCAACGAGTAAAACCAGATGCCCTCTGAAGGAGTAAGGCATATTCCAGTAGGGCTCTCCATTCCTGCTTTTCCAATAGAAAAACACCTCCCGAATCAGCTTTTCTAAAATAAATGAATCAATATTTCCACCCCGGTTATGACGCACATCGATGACCAGACCCTTCTTTTTAAACTGAGGGTAAAAATCCCTGTACCATTGACTGATATCGCCAGAACCCATGGCTCTTAAGTGAACATAACCAATGTCTCCCTCACTGGCTTCCTCTGTCTTCATTCTTCGACTCCATTCCCATTCATTGTAGCGCAGATTATAATCCGCCCCAGAACTCATTGGCACTATGATTTCGTCACCTTTGTCAGCTCCATCTGATCCTAAATAGGAGATTCTTACTTGCTCTCCAGCTTTGTCCCTAAGCAAATAATGAATGTCCGGTACACTCATCACGGGAACCCCATCCACATGAGTAATTACATCCCCAACTTCAAAATCCACATGGGCATGTGCCAATGGTGACATCTCATCCGGATAGTCAGGATCACTTTGGTAAATATGCTCAATGGAGTATCCCTGCATCTTATCGTTTCTAGAGAATCTGGCACCGAGAGTACCAAAGCTGATATTATCCTCACCACTTCTTAGATCCCCTCCGCGGACTGAGGTGTGAAGTACGCTGAGCTCTCCTACCATTTCTCCGATCACATCTGATAATTCAGCCCTGCTGCTCACCCGATCTACGAAAGGCAAATACTTCTCATACATTGCGTCCCAATCTACTCCATGCATATTTCTGTCATAGAAATAGTCTCGCTCCATTCTCCAGGCATCCGTGTAAATCTGCTTCCAGTCCTCCCTCGGATCAATGGAGAATTTCCAGCCACTCAGATCCAGTCGAAACTTAGATGGATCCGAAACCGGTGAGGTTCCTAAGGGTACCACGTGATGGGTACTCCCCCGAGTAGCAAGAATATACTTGTTGTTGGCTGAAGGCGTGTACGAATTGATGTTTTTGAGGAATTCTTTCGGCTCCTCGTCTGGACCAATGGCCATCATCATGATGGTTGGGTTATCACGAGATGGAGCACCTCCTCCATAATAAACGCCCAAGCCGGGGCCCACTTGATGAAAGTAAATAGCTTTATCCGTGACCAAGAGATTCTTATAATTTCCCGCAGGAACCGGAACTTCATAGAGTCTTTCCATTAAACCATCCTCATCTATACTGACCGAAACCTCTGCACCATCCTCTTCCTTTTTTTCTTCTTCAGTAAGTTCTGTTTTAGGGTGAAATGGAGATGCCAACCCTTTTTTCAGTGCGATCTGGTAGATTTTCATCTGTTTCTCCCAGAAAGGCTCAGGCTGTCTTTGTCCCCAGGGGCTTCCCACTAAGGACTGAAAATTTCGATCTGATAAGAAGTACAACCAATTTCCATCATGACTCCATTGAGGGCTTAGCGAATTGATTCGGTCAGTGGTCACAGGGATATTTTTAGCTGCTGCTAAATCATAAATCCATATTTGAGAAAATGTATTACTCGCAGCTTGTCCATAAGCAAGAAACTTGCTATCGGGAGACCATGTGGGCATTGTAGTTAAATCCTCATCTGATTCGGTAACTTGAGTGCTTGCTCCACTGTTAATATCGAGAATCCATATTTTATTGTCCAAGTCAGAATAGGCCACCTTATTACCATCAGGCGAAGGAAGCAGATTTTGTCTTAAAACTTCCCCATCCGAAGTCAATGCTCTTCCCTCATCCAGTCCAAGGCTAGAATATGCATGAATTTCAAATTCTGAGCTTTCATCCGAAAAGACCAAAATCTCCTTTCCGTCACTGGAAAAAACAGCATCTCTGTACCTCACACCGTCTTTTCTACTCAAGCGTACCTCTCTTCCTTGCTTAGATGGAAACACAAAAACTCGTCCCCGAGCAGTGAGTGCCACCCGATCTCCATCATTGCTTACAGATGCATTGGTAATGTATTGCTCTGGATTAGTCACCCAGTTTTCCCGTAGTTGATCGAAATCTGAAACCAAACTTATGGCTAGCTGCTGTTCACTTCCAGATCCCAAATCCATCAACTTTAAATCCGCTCCAACCCGGTAGACCAATTGGTTCTCAGATAAGGAAAACTCTCTGACATCGAATGTGTCTTCGGTCGTAAGCTGAGTAAGATTGGAGCCCTCAGTACTCATTGACCAGACATTCATAATTCCGTCCCTTGCGCTTAAAAAGTACACTTTATCACCATGATGAACCGGGTGATGGTCTTCTCCGTCGTAGTCCTGAGTTAGTCGAACTGCCTCTTCAGCCCCGTCTGTATATTTCCAGATTTTTCGGGCTGTTCCTCCCTCGTATCGCTTGGTTACATTATTATGAAAGGAGGGTCGTACAAAGTAAACGTCGCTACCATCTTCTGAAAAGGTTCCTTCAGCCGCCAGGGAAAGCGGAACAAACTCCTTCTCCAAATTTTCCACATTCACCAGAACAGTCCTCAGCCTGGGAAGGGTAGAATATTGAGTGGTCATATAAGCTACCTGTTCATTCCCTTTCCATCCCGTGGGAGTAGAACTTGACGCCTCATAAGTAAGCCGTTTTGGTAGGCCTCCTTGAATAGAAATAACATAAACCTCTGTCGGTCCTTCATAGCTAGCTGCATAGGCCACCCATTTTCCATCTGGTGAAAGTTTGGGGTCGGACTCGTCCCCTGGATGTGTGGTGAGGCGAATGGCAGATCCACCACTCGCGGAAACCTTCCAAATATCTCCTTCGGAGACAAAGACAATTTGATCGCCGGAAATATCCGGATGCATAAAGTATCCAGATTGAGCATGGCTGATCAGTGAAAAAAGAGTTGCCGTGAAAAAGGCAAGAAATAATTTTAGCTTCATTTTTCTAAGGTTCAAATACAGAAAATTGCACTATGTGAATAATGATTGTATCAATCGGATTGAATATATTGATAAAAAATTGTTTTGATCCACCTCCCATAAAAAACTAATCGACCCCTTAAGGTCAGGTAAAACTTTTTAGGGTCTAATAAAATTTTCCAGGAATCTGATCCGATGAAATATCTCTTTTTTATTTCCGCTTTTCTAATGTCATTTTTTGTCCAGGGACAAGAAAAGGATATAGCCAGGCTGCAAACAGATCTAGATTCAGCATATGTTACCATGTCGCTTAACTGGCACTACTCCAAAGGAGATGACCTAAGCTGGAAAGAATTTGATTATGACGACTCAGGCTGGAAGACCTTTTCAAATTGGCAATTGGCAATGCTGGACTCTGTTGACCAAATAGAAGAAAATGAAGTTTTTTGGTTCAGGAAATACATAAGCTCAGACACTCAATATGACTCAGTTATGTTTCAATTGTTCCAAAGAGGAGCCGCTGAAATTTATCTGAATGGAGATAAGATTTTAGAAGTTGGAAAAATCGGGACTGAACCGGAAGGGATTCCCTATCAAGGAAACTTTAGTTTAGCTAGTCTGGATTCTGGCAAACAATATGTCATTGCCATCAGATACCAATATATCCATACTAACAGGTTTTTTCCAGAAAGGAACAGCCCACACCTATTTCTCAGGATGGGGTCAAATTCCTATGCGAAGTCCGATGGGTATACCTTGAAAGTTGTGCGATCAGACATTGAAGACTTCAAGCCCATCATTTTTATGATCTTGGGGACTGTAACTTTTTTGACACTTCTTTTTCTTGGCATATGGATTTATACCAGAGAAAGAGAAAATCTGTACCTCAGTTTGTTAAACTTAAGTATAGTTTTATCAGGATTTGCATCTATAGAAACGCTGTACATAGGTCAAAGGGTTGAACTGAGTACTTTGAACAACCTCTTTGGAGCGGCAGGATTTGTTTTAATTCTGCTTTTAGCATTCGAGTTGCTTGAAAGGAAGAAAGATCTGTGGTTAAAAATCGTGGTTTTTGCCTCTATAATCCCGGTTATTTTGGGATATTTTGATATAGCCGAGATTCCAAGGACCATCTACTCGCTTTTGATCCTTATATCCATTTATCGCGCTTGTTACCTCCAAAGGAGTTCGCACAAAATCCCGTCAAGAATCATAGCCACCCTTACCTCAATTTTTTTAATCCCTCCAATATTGGGAGGAATTTGGACAATTCTAGGTTTAGAAACTGGAGGGCTGGATACATTAAGTCAATTTACAGGTTTAGCTATACCACTTGGATTCGGAGCTTATGTGGTAGGAACACTTGGAAAAAGAACCAAAAAACTTAAAAAAAACCTGGCTGAAGTCGAAAGATTATCCAAAGAGCGGGAAGAAATTCTTGCTTCGCAAAATGAAAAACTTGAAAAGCAAGTAGCCAAAAGAACAAAAGACTTAAAGGAGTCTCTGGAAAACCTAAAATCAACTCAAGCACAGCTGATACAATCTGAAAAGATGGCCTCTCTCGGAGAGCTTACCGCGGGAATCGCTCATGAGATTCAGAACCCTCTAAACTTTGTAAATAATTTTTCAGAAGTAAGTGTTGAATTAGTGGATGAAATCAATGAAGAAATCGAGAAGGGAGATCTTGAAGAAGTCAAGTTCATCGCTAAGGACTTAAAAGAAAACCTTTCGAAAATCAATCATCATGGAAAGCGTGCAGGGGAAATTGTACGTGGCATGCTTGAGCATAGCAGAAAGAGCGATGGTGAAAGAGAAGAAACTGATCTTAATGCTTTGGCAGATGAATACTTGAGGTTGAGCTACCATGGACTAAGGGCCAAAGACAAAAGCTTTCAATCGGACTTTGAAACAGATTTAGATTCCAGGATCCCAAAACTGGAAGTCAACGCTTCTGACATCAGCAGGGCGTTTTTGAACCTTATCAACAATGCCTTCTATGAAGTAAATAAAAAGGCCAAAAAAAATCAGAACTCCTCATTCCTGCCCAAGGTGCTTGTAAAAAGTAAGCTTATAGAAATGGATGGGAATCCTACTGGGGTAGAATTCTCAGTGGTCGATAACGCAGACGGCATACCTGCCAAAGCAAAGGACAAAATCTTCCAGCCTTTCTTCACCACTAAGCCCACTGGGCAAGGGACAGGTCTGGGCCTTAGTTTGAGCTACGACATCATTAAGGCACATGGAGGCGATCTAAGGGTAAAAAGCAAGGAAGGTGAAGGTACCGAAATGATCATTTACTTACCTATTGTGATTCAAGATTAATGGATAGTAAGAAAATAGGGAGGGGAAATAAAGATTAAAAGTAAGTAAGGGGAAGGAAGTGAATTCATTATCAGTCTTCCTACCTATTGATTTTGAGTAAATTATGACATGAGAAGTACACCCATAATTAAACATAATATCATGAAGAGATTTTTTTCATCTTTCAGATTGGTTGCAACCACCGCGTTGTATACCGCAATGCTTTTTGGCTTTTGCCAAAATTCCTTAGGCCAAATAAATTTCTCTAAGGCTGTCCCGAGTTTCACCAATTATGTGGTGGGTGACGATAATTTAGCAGGACAGCAAGTCTGGAACGTCAATCAAAATAAGGAGGGCTTTCTTCTCGTGGGTACTAGTTCTGGTCTACAGAAGTTTGACGGTAAAAGTTGGGAGCTTCTGGCTTCACCCACTACGGAGTTCAACACCAATGTGAGGTCAACTTTGCTTGCTTCAGACAGTACCTTCTACTTTGGATCACTGGGAGATTTCGGGATTGTCACCAAGGACTCTCTAGGGAACACCATAGAGAAATCACTGCTTGCTAATTTTCCAGCGGATATGGTCTTTAATGACATTTGGTCCATCAGGGAAAGTAAAGGGAAAATTTATTTTCAGGCTAGGGAGGCCATTTTTGTTTACACTCCAGGCACGGAGACTGAAGGCAGTAATATCAAAGTGTGGAAGCCGGACACAAATTTTATGTATGGTTTTAGCTTCAATGATACCTACTACACTCATCAAATGAATCTGGGTCTATTTAAAGAGGAAAATGGGGCCTTGACCTTGGTGGAGGGTAGCGAGTTTTTAGGTGAAGACAGAGTACAAGTTTTATTGCCCTATGGAGATTCAGAAGGCTTTCTTGTGGGTGCTTTTGCCGGTGGACTTTATCACTATGATGGACAAAATTTCACTCCTTTCCCCACAGAAATAGACGATCTTCTTCAAGAAAGAAGCCTTTACAAAGCCCTTGCCCTTCCTGACAGTACATATGCGCTAAGTGTGCTTGGCAATGGATTTTTTATCATCGATCAGGAAGGTAAAATGAAGGCTCATTATAACGTTAAAAACTCTATTACAGATCAAAGTGTGTATGCTTTTCATTTAGACAACACATCAAACTTATGGGTTGGGACCAACAGTGGGCTTTCGAAAATTGAAATCTTTTCACCTGTCTCTAGAATTGATTCTGATGAATACGAAATCGGCAGCCCGCTATCCTTAAGTGCCTATGACGATAATTTATATATCGGTACCTCTACCAGTGTCCTATATCTAGACAAATCGGACGGAGTGGTCAAGCAGGTAGAGGGTGTAGGAAACACTCAAGTTTTTGATCTCGAAGCTGATGGAAACCAAATGCTAAGCACAGGTGTAGGCATCTATGAAATAAAAGGCAGAGAAGCAAAAACGATCCCGGGTACGGATGCATTACAATCCCTGAGAGTTATAAAATCTAAATTTCACCCTAGCTATTTGTTTGTAAGTGGAGGGTTTGGGATTACTGTAATGAGAAGAGAGAAGGAGGCAAATGGGGAATATGATTACGAAATCGTTGGTTCAATTAATGGAGTTGATCGTTCGGTTTATTCTCTCGCGGAAAACGCGGAGGGAGAATTATGGGGCGGAACTCAGGCAGGAATTCTTTTTAGGGTTATTTTTCAAAAAACCGCCTCAGGTAACCTGGACGTGGCTAATGCCAGCGTGCAGGAGTATGGTGAAAAAGATGGGGTAAGAGGGCTTTCGGGTTTAGCCGCAGGACCAATTGAAGGTAAAGTTTATACTTCTGGAATTGACGGATTCTATTTCTTCAATACGAGTACTAATGAATTCGAGCGTGACCCAGTTTTCAGCTTCTCGGATGAGGTGGCCAATATAAATTTGGATACTTACGGATTGGCAGTTTCGGAGTTAGGTCATGTTTATCTCGATTTTAAGGGGGAAAAGCGCCTGGCCGTACGACAAGAAGATGGTAGCTTCAAACTCCAATCGTATCCCTTTAATTTGATTACTGCTAGTGCAGTGGCTTCTGGTTATACCGAGCCCAATGGGGTGGTTTGGTTAGGTACAGACGGAGGACTGCTCAGACTAGATCCAAATAGTGATTATAAAACAGACCATCCTCTGCCCTTATATTTCAGTGGAGTATCAACTGGAGAAGGTCCCATATCTACCTTGAAAGAAGGTGTAGAAATCCAGTTTAAAGGGAATTCCATACGTTTTGATTTTACAGCACCTTTCTTTATCAGAGAAAACCAGATTGAATACCAGACATTTTTAGAGGGCCTTGATGAAGAGTGGTCAGAATGGGGAGAGACTACTTATCGTGAATTTTCGAATCTTCCTTACGGTAGTTATACCTTTAAAGCAAGAGCTAGGAATACGTTTGGAACCATTTCAAACGAGATCAGCTATTCCCTCGAAATCCTTCCTCCTTGGTATGCTACCTGGTGGGCATTTGTGCTTTACTTCATTCTTTTTGCTTTAATCGTGTACGCAGTGGTGAAATTCCAGACAGCCAGGGTATTAGCCCGTGAAAAAGAAAAGAATCGGGAAAAGGAATTGGCGCAGGCCAAAGAAATCGAGAAAGCCTACGAAGGACTCAAGGCCACACAGGCTCAGCTGATCCAATCCGAAAAAATGGCTTCACTGGGTGAGCTGACGGCAGGGATTGCTCATGAAATTCAGAATCCATTAAATTTTGTGAATAACTTCTCTGAGCTTAACCAAGAGCTTATTGATGAGCTTCATGAAGCACTGAAAAAAGGAAATCTCGAGGAAGTGAAGGAGCTCGTGGCTAGTATTCAGGCCAATGAAGCTAAAATCGTTCAACATGGAAAAAGGGCTGATTCCATAGTAAAAGGAATGCTCCAGCACAGTCGATCAAGTTCAGGAGAAAAGCAGCCCACCAATCTCAATGTATTGGCTGAAGAGTACCTGAAGCTTTCCTATCACGGACTTCGTGCAAAAGACAAATCTTTCACAGCAGACTACAAAACTGAATTTGATCCAGATTTGCCGAAAGTTCCTGTTGTTCGACAAGATATCGGTAGAGTTTTATTGAACCTGATAAACAATGCCTTCTACGCTTGCGCTGAGCGGAAACGATGTGTGATTTCCGGAGAAGAAGAAATGAACGAATCCTATAAACCAAAGGTATCCGTGCAATCCCGATTGGTAGATTTAGGCGGTATAGGTGGAGTGGAGATTTATGTCAAAGACAATGGTGGAGGAATTCCTAAATCCATCATTGAAAAAATCTTCCAGCCCTTCTTTACCACCAAGCCTACAGGCAGCGGAACCGGATTGGGCTTAAGCTTAAGCTATGATATCATCAAGGCACATGGTGGTGACCTTAGGGTGAAAAGCAAGGAAGGTGAAGGTACCGAAATGATCATCTATTTACCTATTGAAGAATAGTGCCATTGCACTATTCAATACTTCAAAAATCAAAAAAACGACAGTAATCACCATCCAAGTTTACCAAAAACTATGAAACTTTTCTTTTCTAAATCGATCCTAATTTTTCTGCTACTTCTCACTTTCATTTGGGTAAACTCTGAAGAAGTACCGGCTCAAGAAATCAGCTTAGAAACGATTTCTATATCTAATGGTCTGGCTTCTCCAAATGTGAGAGCACTTATTCAAGATGATTATGGGCTTATTTGGTTGGGCACCGCAAATGGTATTCAAAGTTATGATGGTTTTACCTGGAAGACCTACCGAAATATCATAGGAGATTCTACTAGCTTACAACACAATACTGTAATCGATATTGCTAAGGATTCTCTTCAAAACCTTTGGATAGGAAATGAATTAGGTGCAACATACTACGATCGTGCAAAGAACATTTTCAAGAATTACAATTTCGATTCAATATTTCAAACCGCTGGTATTGGCCGAACACCTGGTGTGCTGGTGGATTCACAAGGGAGGGTCTGGGCAGGAACATTAGCATTTGGGATATTACGGTTTGACCCTAAAAAAGACACATGGGTAATGGCTCCTTATACCCAGATCAACGGTAGAGAAGCGGTACATAGCGGGTTTGCAAGGCTCATCTATGAGGATCGAAACGGTGGAATTTGGGGTGCTTCTACTGAGCACGGTCTATTACATTTGGCAAAAGGATCGGAATTGTTCGTCCCAATAAAATTTCCTGAAGGAAATGATTTCAACTCCCTCGAAAATTTAATAACCGCGTTTTATTCTGACCAAGATGGTATCCTTTGGTTTACCAGCAGAAAAGGAATATACAAATACAACCCAGCCACCAATGATCTCAAAACTATCGTCGAATATGACTACCTAAATGGAGATGTAAGCACATTTTTCAACTCCATCAAGGAGGATTATGAGGGAAACATCTGGATCATGAATAACATAAGAGGTGTCTATAAATTTAAAGGGAATACCGATCAATATGAAGAAGTAATCATCCCGGGAAATAGGAGGGTAAATTCAGGAGGCTGGACCATAAGGTTCACCGAATTGATAATGGATCGGAGTGGGATCTTCTGGTTTGGATCTCTAACCGACGGACTATTTAAATACGACCCATTAAGCCAACCGTTTAAATTTTACACACATGACCCACAAAACAACAAGACTATAAGTTCTGGCGGCGCATTTGGTTTGTTTGCTTCCAAAAACAACCCGGGTAAGGTTTTTATGGGTACTCGAGGAAATGGGATCAATGTACTTAATGAATCGGACGGCTCTATTCAAAAGGTAGCTTTTAATTCGGCCAATGACATGTTTGGAGGCTCAGCAAGAGCTATTTATGAGCAGACAGATGGCACACTTTGGATCGGTACCTGGGGAGATGGTCTCATCAAAATGGACCAAAACTATAATGAAATCAAACGGTATAAGCGAGATGCCTTGAGCCAGGAAAAGGGTTTACCCAACGATCAGGTTAGGGTAATTCGGGAAGACAAAACCGGGAAAATATGGGTGGGTACTAATGGAGGACTAACCGTCTTCGACCCCAAGACAGAATCATTTGATGAAATAGTGAGTCAATACGCACAAACCTACTCAGATGAAATTATTTCCCAAATAAAAACCTGGCTTGTGGAGGACAAAGAAATTGCGAGTATTGAACGAGTGGGACAAAGCGAAGAGTTAACCCAAGGTTTCGAAATCGCTGAAAGGGGAACCTACTTTTTGGTGACAGTTGGTGAAGGTGATCCTGCAAGTATGGCTGATTATGGTTGGCTTCAAAACTCCACAGGTGAAACCGTCGTGGGAATAGAATCTATTGATGATACTTTCTGGGCTGGAGGGAGCCCCAAAAACCGACTACAAATCACACAAATCGAATTAAACCCCGGCACTTACTCCCTACGCTACTCCTCAGACGACAGTCACCACTTTAATGATTTTAATGCACCTGAACCGGACCTACTTCCCCTCTATGGCATCGCCATCTTCAAGCAAGAGGCGGATATCCGAAGCGAATCCACAGTGGTCAATGTAAATGAACAGAATGCCGAAATAATCATTCAAGATTCCAATATCTCTGACATCGAGATTGGAGAAAAATACATTTGGGTTGCAAGTATCAATGCTGGAGTGACTCGTATAGATCCAGCCACCAATTCCACAAATTACTACACCAGTGACCCCTCAGATCCCTCCACTTTGAGTGATAAGCAAGTCTATGATGTATTAGAAAAAGATGGACAACTATGGATGGCGACTTATGGAGGCATTAATATCTTAGATATTGAAGCTGATGAATTAAGCTATTTCACGGAGCAAGATGGGCTGCCAACCAATTTCATTGAGACTGTTTTACCTGGAGAAAATGGAGAAATGTGGTTTTCCACGCAAAATGGTCTAATCCAAATGATGCAAAATGAAGCATTGGACAAGGTTACTTTTATCAATTACAACGAAGACGATGGCATAGGTGGGGAATCCTTTCTCTCTCTGGCGGCAGATAAAACTCCTGATGGCAATTTCTATTTTGGAGGAGATCATGGCCTGACCACCTTTTCTACGATTACTTCAAATAAAGTCCCCCCTTCGGTCATTTTTTCAAATCTCTTGATCTCCAATCAATCTGTCTATGATATGAAGGAAAACTCTCCTTTGGAAGTCGATTTATTGGCAACAAAGGAGGTTAAGCTTAAACATGATCAAAATGACTTGAGCTTTGAATTTGCAGCCTTACACTATGCCAATCCTTCTAAAAACCAATATGCCCATATGATGGAAGGCTTGGATCAAGACTGGATTTATGACAACCGGAACTTTGCAGCCTATACCAATCTTGAGCCTGGGACTTATACCTTCAAAGTAATCGCTTCCAATGCTTATGGGGTGTGGAATGAAGTCCCGAAATCCATAATTGTGACCATTCTTCCTCCATGGTGGAAGACTTGGTGGGCCTATTCATTCTATGCCTTTCTTTTGGTAATGATAGGTTTTGTTTCCTATTCCGGGTTGAAACGAAGAATTCGAATGAAAGAAAGGGCCCAAAGTCTTGAGCGAGAGGTAGCCCAGGCAAAGGAGATCGAAAAAGCCTATACAGAACTAAAAGCGACACAGTCTCAACTTATTCAAGCCGAAAAAATGGCATCTCTTGGTGAACTGACTGCAGGTATAGCCCATGAAATCCAAAACCCGCTGAACTTTGTCAATAACTTCTCAGAAGTAAGTGAGGAACTGATTGATGAAATGAATGAGGAGCTGGAAGGTGGAAACCTTGAAGAGGCAAAGGCTATTAGTAAAGACCTAAAGGAAAACCTGAGTAAAATCAATCATCATGGCAAGCGGGCAGACTCCATAGTCAAAGGAATGCTCGAACATAGCAGAAGCAGTGACACAGAAAAAAAACTGACCAATCTAAATGCCCTGGCAGATGAATTTCTTCGTCTAAGTTATCATGGGCTTAGAGCAAAGGATAAGAGTTTTTCAGCTGACTTTGAAACGGACTTGGATTCAAATATTCCTCGGGTAAAAGTAGTTTCTCAAGACATAGGAAGGGTATTTCTCAATCTGATTAATAATGCCTTCTATGCCTGTTCTGAGCGGAAAAAATCTGTGATTTCCGGAGATGAACAAAATGCCGACTCTTACAAGCCTAAGGTATCCGTCCAATCCCGCTTGGTAGATTTAGGCAGTATCGGTGGAGTGGAGATTTGTGTCAAAGACAATGGTGGGGGAATTCCTAAATCCATCATTGATAAAATCTTCCAGCCCTTCTTTACCACCAAGCCTACAGGTAGTGGAACTGGATTGGGTTTAAGCTTAAGCTATGATATCATCAAAGCACATGGCGGTGACCTTCGGGTGAAAAGTATAGTAGGTGAAGGCACCGAAATGGTCATTTATTTACCCATTGAGCCCGAAGATTGATGGACAGTAAGAAAAATAGGGAGGAGAAAGCTCTACAACTATATAATTTTTTCTGGGATAGCTATATCAAAGGAGACTTAGAATCATTTGCCTCCACGCTTGACGAGGAATTTGAAATGATCGGTACCTCCGAAAGCGAGATTGCACATAATAAGGCAGAAGGAATTGCTTTTTTTAAGGATCAACTTGAAGAGGTGATCGGAAAAGCTGACATGAGAAATCGTCAAATTTCCTCCAAATCAATCAATGACCTTGTATTCATCAATGAAAGCTGCGACATCTACGTGTATGGAGAACCGGAATGGACCTTCTATTCCAAAATCCGAATATCCACATTTCTCCGTGAAACTGAATCCGGTTGGAAAGTTCTTCAACAGCATGGTTCCCTTCCCGATATGCGTGTACAGGAAGGAGAAACAATGGCGATCGAAAAAATCAACCGGGAAAATCTGGAGCTTCGCGATGCTGTAAAAAGGCGAACCATTGAGCTGGAAAATAAAAGCCGCGAGTTGGAGATTGAAGCCTCGCTCGAGCGAGTGCGAGGAGCAGCTATGGGGATGAAAAAGGCAGAAGACTTACTAGATGTTTGTAAAGTGATTTCGAATCAGCTGGAAGATTTTGAAGTTGATCAAATCCGAAACATTCAGATAGCCATCATTGATGAAAAGGCAGGTCTCTATACCTGTTACCAGTATTTCCCAGCTTATAAGGAGACCATCATCGAAGAAACCGAATATCTCAAAAATCCTGTCGAGCAGGAAATGGTCCTCAAGATGCTTGCCTCACGTGATGGCCACTTTATGGGTCATATGGAAGGGAAAGCGCTGAAAGAATTTGAGGCCCATAGGAAAGAGGAAAATCATTTCCCCGATCCTTTGATAGAGGAAAGCTCCGAATTGGGGTACTGCTTTCTTTCTATTGGTGAAGGTGGACTGGGAATCACTCGCTATAAAACAATCAAGGAAGAAGAATTAAATCTATTTAAGCGATTCCATCAGGTCTTTTCCTTGGCCTATCAGCGATTCAGAGATATCCAAAAAGCCGAAGCACAGGCAAGGGAGTCAGATATACAACTGGCCCTTGAAAGAGTAAGAGCCAGGACCATGGCCATGCAGCATTCCGATGAATTGACTGAAGCTTCTCAGGTTTTGGATCAGCAAGTCAGAGCTTTGGGAATAGATACCTGGGGCTGCGCATTTCATATCTATGCCGATGATCCAGAAGGTGACTACGAATGGTTCAGCAGCAAGGCTGGAACCCTTCCTTTTTATAAAACTCCCAGAGAGAATTTCTTTTTAAAGTTTTACGAGAAGGGAAAAGCTGGAGAAACTTTCCATGTAGAGGAATTTCTGGGAGAAGCCTGCAAGGCGCATTATGAGTACATCATGACCATTCCGGTGATGGGTGATGCCTTACGGGAAGTAGTGGCATCAGGAGGTTCTTTACCCGAGTCACAATATGACCATATTGCATTTTTCAAGCATGGCTTCCTTCTTTTTATTACCTACCAACCGGTACCAGAGGCCCATGATATTTTTCAGAGGTTTTCAAAGGTATTCGAGCAAACCTACACCCGCTTCCTCGATCTCCAAAAAGCAGAAGCCCAAGCTAGAGAAGCCCAGATTGAAGCGGCGCTTGAAAGAATCAGATCGCGCTCCATGGCCATGCATAAGACCAGTGAACTATCAGAGGTCATCCTAGTACTGTTCAAGCAATTCGAACATTTAAACTTGGTCGTTGATACTTGCTATATTGATATTTTTGACGAAAATAATCAGGCATTTAATCTCTGGATTGGAGCGAGTACAGCGATTTATCCCAAGCAAGTAAGACTCCCCTACTTCGATCATCCCATTCACAACCTGAACAAAGATGCGAGAGAAAATGGTATTGAGTTCTTCACTTTTGACGAAGACAAAAAATCAAAGAAGGTTTACTTTGACCATTTTTATCCTAATGCCAAGGGTATAGATGTTCCAGAAGATCGCAAAGAATTTATAGCACAAGGAATAGGGATGACTGGTTCGTCTACACTTGGCATCCACTCGGGCATCACAATGTTCAATTACCAGAAAATCATTTATTCTGAGGAAGAAAATATTATCCTTAAACGGATGAATAAAGTCTTTCAACAGACCTACACCCGTTTCCTCGATCTCCAAAAAGCAGAAGAACAGGCACGGGAAGCTCAGATTGAAGTGGCTTTAGAGCGAGTTAGAGCCGCTGCAATGGCGATGAGGCATAGTGAGGATTTAAAGGAATGTACCAAGGTAGTTTTCGACGAACTGGAAAAGTTGGAGTTGAATATGGAACGAAGTGGTATAGGCATTTTCGATCCAGACACGAGAGATTGCCAGCTTTATACCACAGTGGAAAATCCTGAAGGCAAAAAGGAATTGAGCTTGGGAGTAACCTCTTTGACCATTCACCCTTTGCTCGTCCAAACCTTTGAAGCCTGGGAAAAGCAAGAAGCCTTATCTTATACTTTGGAAGGCAAGGATCTAAAAAATTACTACGACATAGTTTCTCATAGTGAATTTATCCTCTCAGAAGAAGTTCTTGAAAAATCATCTGCTTTACCAAAAGAGTATTACCACTACTGCCCTTTTAGTGCCGGCGGCTTATACTTTTTTTCAGATATAAAACCGACAGCAGAAGACAAAACTATCATTAAGAGATTCGCTGAGGTTTTCGATTTGACCTATACCCGCTTCCTTGATCTCCAAAAAGCTGAAGCACAGGCAAAAGAGAACCAAATCCAACTAGCACTTGAAAGGATCAGAGCCAGGACGATGGCAATGCAAAAAAGTGAAGAACTCTCCGAAACAGCATCCGTTTTATTCCAACAATTTATTGAGCTAGGCTATGAAACTGAAAGAATCAACATAGGGATAATAAGAGAAGACCAGCGATTCATAGAGTTTTGGTCTACCGAACAAGGAGGCAATGCCATAAGTCAAGTATTTAAAGGATCAATCGATGAGCCAACGAGCATCAAGAAGTTTTATGAAGGATGGGTGAATAAAGAGGAATCAATCGAAGTGAGCCTTGAAGGGGAAGAATTAAAAAACTGGATGTCCTATGTAATAGATGTATTGAAGATTCCCACTCAGGAAAGTTTAATCTCCGATCGCAGATTTCATACCTGTGCTTATTTTTCTAATGGCTTGCTTATTAGCACCAACCCAAAACCACTTTTACCCGAAACCCTTGAAATACTAAAACGCTTCGCAAAAGTTTTCGAACAAACCTATACCCGCTTTTTAGACCTACAAAAGGCAGAAGCGCAGGCGAGAGAGGCCCAGATAGAATCCGCTCTGGAGCGGGTTCGCTCCAAAACTATGGCAATGCATACCAGCCAGGATGTTGGCAATACCATGGTCCTATTATTCGATGAGCTCAGAGACCTGGGGATTCAGGCCAACCGAAGTGGAGTTTTGATTATGAATAAAGATGGCTCCTCTGAACTCTGGACTGCCAAGATAAATTCCGAAAATATCGTAGAACTCTTCCCATGGAAGCTGGATATGTCTATGAATCATATGACCCTTGCGGTATATGAGGGGTGGAAGAATCAAGAAAACCTTATTAATTATCTCTTTGAGGGAAAGGATCGCAAAGATTACTATCAAACTCTTAACGAATCTCCTGACATCCCGATCCAATTTAATATCGAAGAGCTTTCTGAAAGGGAGTTCACGTCTGCATGCTATTTTAAAGAAGGGGGAATATATATTTTCTCCCCTGAAAGAATCTCAGAGGATCACGCCAATATTCTTGCACGATTTGCATCTGGTTTTGGGCAAACTTACCGAAGATACCTCGATCTGGTTTTGGCAGAGACCCGGACTAGAGAAGCTCAGATTGAGGCGGCTCTGGAAAGGGTAAGGGCTAAAGCCATGGCCATGCATAGTTCAAGCGACCTTTCAGATGCTTCAAGTGTAGTATTTGACGAACTCAGACATTTAGGAATAGTACCCTTACGTTCTGGAATCGGGTTAATAGACAAAGCGACAAGGAGAGGAACTATGTTTGCCGCTCATTCAGCTGGCGAAGGCAACACACTGAGTCTTATCGGTGAAATCAAATTAAGCAACCATGAATTGCTTGATAATATTTTTGAAAACTGGCTGAAAAAAGAAATCTACACTCCGGTACTCAATGGGGAAGAGTTAGAGTCATACTATGACCTATTACTGTCAAGCTATGAGGATATGCCCAAACCGAAATTCTCACCTGATGAAGTCCAATACGGTTACTTTATTCCCTTTACACACGGATCTTTCTACTCCTGGACAAACAAACCTTTCGAGAAAGAAGAACTTTCCACAATAAAGAAATTCGGCTCTGTCATAGACTTAACCTATAAAAGGTTTTGCGACCTTCAACAAGCAGAAGAACGTGCTCTTGCAGCAACAAGACAAGCATCATTTGATCGGGTTCGAGGTGAAATAGCCTCAATGAGAACTACTTCAGATCTGAATAGAATTACTCCCTTGATTTGGCAAGAACTTACTCACCTGGGTGTTCCATTTTTCAGATGTGGAATTTTCATAATCAAGGAAGATGAAAAAATGGTACATGCCTATTTATCAACCCCCACTGGAGAAGCTTTGGCAGGACTTCATATTGGTTTCGAGGAAGAGGAGATTGGAATGATTAAACCTTCCATCGAAAACTGGAGGCAACAAAAAATCTACACTGAGGAATGGGATAAGGAGCTTTTCTTAAGAAACATGCAGAACTTTATCCGAAGGGGTGATGTAAAAAATCCAAAAAAATATCAAGCCGGTGATACCCCTCCTGAGCGCCTGGTATTGCATTTGGTTCCCTTTCGGCAAGGAATGCTCTACGTTGGAAATTCTGAATTGCTAGAGCAAAAGCAAATTGAGTTGGTTCAGACTCTTGCGGATTCCTTTTCCGTAGCCTATTCTCGATATGAGGATTTTAATGCCCTAGAAAATGCTAAGTCAAAGATCGAAAATACGCTGACAGAACTGAAAGCTGCCCAAGAACAACTCGTGCAACAAGAGAAGCTCGCATCACTCGGTCAGCTCACCGCAGGCATTGCCCATGAGATCAAAAATCCACTGAACTTTGTAAATAACTTCTCCGACCTCAGTTGTGAGCTGATTGATGAAGTCTTTGAGGAACTCGAAAAACTTGAGCCCTCGGAAACCAAAGAGGAAATCATCGCTATTCTGGAGGATGTAAAAAGTAATCTGAGCCGGGTCCATGAGCACGGAACCCGCGCCGATGGTATTGTCAAATCCATGCTGCAGCATAGCCGGGCCTCAGGTAGTAAGCGCGAACCCACGGCTTTTAACCCCTTGGTGCAGGAATTTGTAAATCTTTCTTTCCATGGAATGCGGGCGGCTAAGTCTCCTATCAATGTGGAAATTGACGTGCAGCTTGATCCCGATGTAGGTGATGTGACACTGATCTCGGAGGACTTTTCCCGAGTGATTCTGAATCTCTGTAACAATGCCTTTGATGCCATGCGGGACAAACTCAAACAGACCCCGGACTATCTTCCAAAACTCACCGTCAAGACTTCCTTGGAAAATGACAATGTAATTCTTTCGATTGCAGACAACGGACCCGGAATCCCTGAGGAGATTAGGGACAAGATTCTTCAGCCATTCTTTACGACTAAAAAAGGCACAGAAGGAACAGGCCTTGGGTTAAGTATCACTCATGATATTATCAAGGCGCATGGTGGGGAGTTGAGAGTAGAAAACAAATCGGATACTGAAATGAATAAGGGAACAACTTTTCTAATCACACTACCAATCTCTAAAAATTAACAACAAATGAACCTTCAAAATAAGCGGTTAAAATCATTATTATTTTTAGTAGGATTGGTTGCACTGTCCACTATTTCCTGTCAAGAAAAAAATGACTCTGAAAAAATTACAATTGGTAGTTCTGAATTTGAAGAGCCAAAAGTAATCCCCTTAGAATTTAGTGAGCCCAAGCAAATCGATTGGGAAGTTAGAGACATGAATGATTTTGCTAAAATGAATGAGCGAAAGGTTAACATAGAATCCTTTCCTCGAAAACCATTTTATCCAGATCGATTCATTCCCTTGAAGACACCCTTAAAAACAAATGAGGTACTATTTGAATCTTTCATGGATTCTTCTCTTAATTTTTCAGAGCTTCCGTCTATTAAGATTGACTTCAAAAACTACTTACTAGCTAATCCCAAAAAAATAAAAGCAGGCTTACCTAAAATTGAAAAAAATTCTACCCTGGGTATTTTAGAATTCAGTGAGGACCAGGGTCTTCCCAGCTATTTAGTTACTGCCCTGATGGAAGACAGTAATGGCATGATGTGGATAGCCACGGATAAAGGGTTAACCAGATTTGATGGGGCATATTTAGAAATTTTCGATTTTATTGAATCTTTTTTTACCGGTAGTCAGGCAATTGTAAACAACATATTAGAAGACCAGGATGGCAGAATTTGGGTTTACACCTCTCAAAAAGGAATCTATGTTTTAGACCTGAAGGTTGGCCTTGTAAGTAGCTTTAATTTCGTAGGTCAAAATTTCAATTTTAATGATAATTGCTCCATGATTATGGATGGAGAAGGACAGATTTGGGTTGGTACAATTCAGGATGGTATATACGTCTTTAACTCGTCAGACGATACTTATAAGCACATTCCTCAATGGGGCCCAAATAATGACAGAAATGCCTCAAAACTTACAATTGATCAAAATGGATCCCTTTGGGTAGGCTCAGCTTCAGGCCTCTCGGAAATTGATATCCAAGATGGAAAAATTAAAACCTTAGAAGAGCCATTTAATACCTCAATCGCCTCCATCACTGGCCTTTTCACAGATAGCGAGAACCAAATATGGATAGGTACCGCTGAGCAGGGAGTAGCATTTTTAAATTCTGAGCGAAATATAATCAGCTCTCTAGGTGCAGAACAAGGGCTTAGAACAAGTATATGCCACTTTTCAGAGGGGTCTGACCAAACTATTTGGATGTCATCAAGTGAAGGTGTATATGTTTTTAATAAAGACAACAACGGACTCAAAAATTTAAATTCTGCCGATGGATTAATTGATGATTTTATAAACACCACCACTTTTGATAGAAATGAACAACTTTGGATTGCAACCCAGGATGGAATCAACCTCTTTGACCTCAAAGGCCTTGCGCCAATTTATCTAAACAGTTCTGATGGACTTTCTGGACCTGATACTTGGTCTTTTTTTGAAGATTCTGAAGAACGACTCTGGATTGGTTCGAGACAAGGCTTGGACCTGTATGATCCAAGTAAAAACTCCATATCAAGATTAGATATAAACCTTGGACTCCCCAAGGCGAACAATATTTCCCACAAAATGCAAAGGCTTTCCGAGAACCAGATTTTAATTACCTCGCCTGGATTTGGTTTTGGTATTTATGACGAGGTAAAGGAGAATATCCAATACCTCACAGGTACTCAAGGTATTGTTACACTTTTCCCGTCTTCATCTATAGTAGATAGTAAGGGAAGACTCTGGACAGGGTCATTTAGAAATGGAGACGTGGAATTTATCGATTTGGAAAAGAAAGAAATAAAAATGCTTTCCAACCTGAATGGAATAATGGGAGATATTGTCTGGGGCTTCGCAGAAGATCGATATGGCCAGATTTGGGCAGGAACAGATTTAGGGATAAACGTGATTAACCCTGAAAATAATACGATATCCTATTTGATGGAAGAAGGTGAACTTAGTCAAAGAAATACAGGCGCCTTTTTCAAGGATGAAGACGAAAAGCTGTGGATAGGAAGTAGATCAGGCCTCTTGATTGTTGATCAATATACGAATTCGTTAACTGAAATAAATACTGAAAATGGCTTATCAAATCCTGCCGTCTACACTTCATATGGATCGAATGGAAAGTACTATATCGGAACAGGAAACGGATTTAACCTTTTGACTCCTAATCCAGAAAAAAAGAGCCAGGGGAAATTTGGGTATGACTTAAAATCCTTTGAAAAAGGTCAAGGTTTAATTTATACCGATTTTAATGCTGATGCGGTAATTGAATTTAATAATAAACTGTGGTGGGGAATCGAAACGGAGGCGCTTACAATAACAAATATTCCCAGAAAGGATTCCTCGGAAATTAAGACATTTATCTCTGGTATCACCATTTCTGATGAATCCCAAATCTTCTTTGATCGAAATAACATCGCAAGAAAACGTCCTGATTTAGATACTATTTTTAGCGCCAGTCTAGACACATTTTATCTTGCCAATGCTGTCCCCAAACAAAGTGATTGGCTCCAAGAAAATCATGTGAAATGGGATAGCGTCTCGGGTTATTTTAATCTTCCCGTGAATCTGGAAATTCCTTTTGAGCATAATTATTTAAGCTTCCAGTTTAGCAGTGCCCAACTCTCAAACCAAGACAAAGCGAAGTTCAGCTATTTCTTAGAAGGTTTTGATAAAGAATGGAGCAAAGTGAGCACTAACCCCTTCAGTGAAAATTACAGAAATTTGCCAGCTGGCAAATATACTTTTCTGGTAAGTAGCTTATCGCCAGAGGGCCTTTGGATTGAACCGGCAAAAATAAGCTTTACCATACTCCCTCATTGGACAAATACCTGGTGGGCTTGGGTTTTATACCTTTTGGCATTTTCTGCAATAGTCGGAGCTATTGTTCAATACCGTGCAAAAGCCCTCAAGAAGGAAAATTTAATCTTAGAGGAGAAGGTCAAACATCGGACCTCTCAACTCAATCAATCCCTCGAAAACCTGAAATCAACCCAAGCCCAACTGATTCAATCTGAGAAAATGGCATCTCTGGGTGAACTGACTGCTGGTATAGCTCATGAAATTCAAAATCCACTGAATTTTGTCAATAATTTCTCGGAGCTGAACAAGGAATTAATTGCTGAACTAAAGGAAGAAATAAAAAAAGGCGATTTGGCAGAGGTGAAATTGATAGCAACTGATATAGAAGCAAATGAGGATAAAATACACTACCACGGGAAACGCGCTGGAGATATAGTGAAGGGAATGCTGGAGCATAGTAGAAGTAATTCCGGAGAGAAGGTAGAAACGGACCTTAATGAGCTCGCAGATGAATATTTGCGCCTCTCCTATCACGGACTTCGAGCCAAGGATAAAAGCTTCACAGCAGACTTTAAGTTAGATCTTGATCCTGACTTGCCAAAAGTCGATGTGGTGGCTTCGGATATCGGGCGGGTGGTTTTGAACCTGGTGAATAATGCCTTTTACGCCGTCCATGAGAAAGCAAAATCTACCCCCCTGCCTCCTGAAGGGGGAGAAACATACAAGCCTTTGGTAACCGTCAAAACAATGGTAACCAAGTCACCTTCAGGGGATTTAGGGGTAGAGCTTTCTGTCCAAGATAATGGAAACGGCATCCCCGAGTCCATCAAAGACAAAATCTTCCAGCCCTTTTTTACCAGCAAGCCGACCGGTTCGGGAACAGGGTTGGGATTATCTCTATCTTATGATATCATCAAGGCGCATGGGGGAGAAATTAGGATAGAGAGTGAGGAAGGTATGGGAGCAACTTTCGTCATGTCAATACCCAATAACGATGTCCTATGAAAAGCCCTAGAAAGAAGTTTGAGAAATATACAAGACATTTTTACTACAAAACACTTTGTCAAAAGTGAAAAAAATATGAATCGAATGCTGGAAAAATACTAAAGGGTTCATGTGAACGGAAAAAGAGATGGAAATATACCACGTGGCTTAGGTGGTGGATAAGAATTGGAGAAGTACTGGCAACAGGAAATAAACTGTTGCTTTTTGTTTTTCACTCCTGTAGTCGGGCACCTTCTGGGCGAAGTTTATTTTTAAATTTTGATACTGAGACAGAGGTCGCATTGAACTAAATAAACATTGGTTGCCCAAAATTCTGAAAGGTGACATTCTATTTATAAAGTACGTCCTGATAGTCCTCCAGAGCTAGCTTTTTCTTTTAGGACTTTGGGTATTTATTTATTAGATTCCTCCTTGATTTTTTATAATAATCTTAAAATAATACCATGAAAAGCCTTTCTCATTTTTTTGATCACCCTTTCAAAGGCAAATTGTGTTATTCGGTTTTCGGAATTCTGTTTTTATTTTCCAGTTTTGGCTACTCCCAGTCAGGCGAAGAAATAGGAGTTCCTTTGATCACCAATTATGCCACTTCTGAGTACGGTGGTAATGGGCAGGTCTGGTCCATTATTCAAAGTGATGACCAATTAATGTATTTCGGAACTTCTACCGAGATCATGGAATTCGATGGGATTAATTGGCGGCAAATCCGGAACCCTGATTACCCCACTGGTGTCTCCACCAGAGGAATGGTAAAAGATAACAATGGGGTTATTTTTTATGTATCTGGTGGAAGCTTTGGATATCTCAAAAAAAATAAATTTGGGGATCGAGTAATAGAATCTTTAAGGCATCTTATCCCGGAGGACAAGAGGGATTTCGAAGAATTTTGGTCTGTTCAATTTGATGGAAGATATCTCTATTTTCAAGCTAGAGAGTATATTTTTCGGTTAGACTATGATCTAGACAAGGGGGAGTTTAATATCAAAACATATCCAGCCCAGAGTACCTTTTCACATGGTTATATCATCCATGGGGATTATATCGTCCATGATGTGGATAATGGACTCTATAAAATGGTTGATGAGGAGCTTGAGTTTATAGAGGGAAGTGAAGTGGTTGCCGGGGATCGACTGTTCACCTTAGTCGAGCATATAGACAATCCTGATACTGGTCAGAAGCAATTCCTAACAGGTCGGTTTTATCAAGAGTTTTACAAGTATGATGGTGAGAATTTTGAAATTTTTGATAGTGACCTAAATGAATATACCGAGACTAATTTGCTTTATAAAAGTGCCCTTCTTCCCAATGGAAACCTGGTAGCTTCTATGATCGGAATGGGATTGGTGGTGGTAAATCAAGAAGGAGAGCTACTGAATATTCTTTCTGGTGATCAAGGACTACAAGACCCTTCGGTATATTCTGTTTTCGTGGATCAAGACCAAACAGTTTGGGTTGGACTAGACAATGGAATTTCAAAGCTAGAGCTAAACTCCCCTATCAGTACTTTTACTGAGAATCAAGGCTTAAATTCAACCATTTATGCCATTACCCGAGCTGCCGGTCAATTGTACGTTAGTTCATCTATCGGTCTTTTCAAATATGATGATGCCAGCAAAAAATTTGTCTCAATACCTGAACTTGGAAACATACAAATTTGGAATCTAGTAGTGGATGGGGATGATTTGATCGTCCCTGGGGAAGACCTTTCGATGATCCGAGATGGAAGAATTCTCCCTATTGACACTAATACAACTGGAGGTCAAGATCTGATGATCTCACCTAGTCATCCAAATCTATTATACATTTCTAAAGCCGGTGGCCTGAGGATTTTCCTTAAAAAAGGAAATTTTTGGGAAAAATATGCCGACTTAGAAGGAATGCCAAATACGATTTGGTCCATTGCTGAGAGTGAGGATGGGACCATTTGGGCTGGAACCCAAACGAACATGGCCTATCGCATCACCCCTTCCTATGATGAAAACGATCTTCCCATCGTTGCAGATTTTCAAATCAAGGAATTTGGTGTCGAAGAAGGTTTGGTTAAATCTGCGGGATTATTGTACGCTATTGATGGTGAAATCTTTTTCCCTTCCTTCGGAGCTAGTTTACGTTATGATCCAGCAACAGAATCAATTGTGCCTGATGATCGATTTGGAATGATCCCGGATAACCTGGGGCTTTCTGAAGGTTTTTTTATGCAAGAAGACTCTCAAGGTCAAGTTTGGATTCCAATTGGCAATAGACTAAGACTAGCTATTCCAGGCCCTGACAATACTTACACCCTTGAAGAAAACCTATTCAACGATTACCCTTGGCAAGCTGTATTTGGTCTTTATTCCGAGGATGATGGCATTGTATGGATAGGGAGTGGAGAAGGTTTGCTTCGGTATGATCGCACTATTCCTTCTAAATCAAAGGAGAATTTCCCAGTAAGGATGAGAGGCATTTATGCTGGTTTGGACACTTTAAATCATTCAAATAATAAGGCTGACCAGAATTTGGCCTATTCTCAAAATTCTATCCGTTTTACTTATGCAGCCCAATTCTATCAGCAGGAACAACGAACTACTTACCAGACCTACTTGGAAGGTTTTGAATCTGATTGGTCAGATTGGAACAGGAGCGTCTATAAGGAATACACCAATCTTTCCCCGGGCACCTATACTTTCCGAGTTCGTGCAAAAAATGTCTTTAATGATATAAGCGAAGAGGCATCTTACACCTTTACCATCATCCCGCCCTGGTATAGTACCTGGTGGGCTTATTTGATTTACGCTCTCTTGATCATCATTTTGGTACGTTTGATTTTGAAATGGAGACTAAGCCAACTTCGTGAAAAACAGGAATTATTAGAAAAGACTGTAATGGAACGTACCCAGGAACTCAGTCAGAGGGTTTCTGAACTAGCTGTATTAAACGGAGTGCAGAATGGTTTGGTGAAAGAAATCCATACCGAGGGAATTTATGAACTGGTCGGAGAAAAACTGAATGATCTTTTTGATACCCAAACAGTCGTCCTCCGCTCCTTCGATCATAATTCACAGCAAGAAATTTGGCATTATTCCATCGAGCGCGATGTACGGCAATACAGTGACCCCCGACCTATTAATTGGGCCAATCGTAAACTTATTGAGACCAAGCAACCGCTTGTAATCAACGAAAACTATATCCAGACTGCACGAAAATTTGGAGGAAAAGGAGTGAGTATGGGCCATACTCCAAAATCAGCAGTTTTTGTCCCGATCATCATCGGTAAAACCGTAAGAGGATCTGTAAGCCTTCAAAATCTGGATCGAGAGCATGCATTCAGTGATGCAGAAGTGAACCTATTGGTGACGATTACCAGTAGCATGGGTGTAGCTTTGGAAAACACTCGGCTTTTTGACGAAACCAATCGACTACTTGAGGAGTCTACGCAACAAGCCAATGAATTGTCCGCTGTTAATAGAGTTACACAGGCCCTTGCTTCGCAGCTATCTCTGGATGAGATCATCCACCTAGTTGGGGATCAGATGAAAGACTTGTTCAATGCCAATATTGTGTACCTTGCTCTTTTGAATGAGCAAAGTGGGATGATCAATTTCCCATATAGATTTGGTGACGAAATGCCTCCTCAGAAATTGGGTGAAGGGCTCACTTCCAAAATATTGAATTCTGGAGAGCCATTGCTCATTAATCGAGATGTGGAGGAAATGACTGTCGCCATGGGAACTAGTCACCTTGGGATACCTTCCGCATCCTATTTGGGAGTTCCCATTTTCCAGGGCGAAAAGGCAATTGGAGTGCTAAGTGTACAGAGTACCGAATTCGAAAATCGATTTGACGAGAGCGACTCTAGCTTACTATCTACCATCGCTTCCTCTGTAGGAGTAGCCATTAATAAAGCCCAGTTATTTGAAGAAGTGGTCGCTTCAAAGCAAGCTGCGGAAAAAGCAAATGAAGCCAAAAGTGCATTCCTTTCCACTGTGAGCCATGAACTTAGGACGCCCCTTACATCAGTATTAGGTTTTGCGAAAATCATCCAAAAGAGACTAGAAGAAAAGATATTTCCTTTAGTGGATCAAAAAGATCCCAAAACTGGAAGAGCGTTAAATCAAGTTTCTCAAAACCTAAATGTCGTAATATCTGAAGGTGAACGACTAACCACATTAATCAATGATGTACTTGATCTCGCAAAAATAGAGGCGGGAAAAATGGATTGGAGCGAAGAGCAGGTTAATCTCACAGAAGTGGTCGAGCGAGCGATTGCAGCTACAAATTCTCTTTTTGAATCAAATAAACTCAAGCTCATTAGGGATTTTGATCAAAATATTCCTGAAATAAGTGGAGATAATAACAAGCTGATTCAGGTGGTAATCAATTTGATTTCCAATGCCGTGAAGTTTACCGAAAAGGGTGGGGTCACTTGCCGAATTAAAAGAAGCGGAAATGAAATCATTACTAGTATCATTGATACCGGAATGGGCATTGCACCCGAAGATTTCGATGCTGTATTTGAGCAGTTTAAGCAAGTTGGCGGAGACACCCTCACAGACAAACCAAAAGGCACAGGGCTTGGTCTTCCAATATGCAAGGAGATAATTGAACATCATGGTGGTAGAATTTGGCTTGAAAGTAAAGTTGGCGAAGGAAGTAATTTTTCTTTTGCCTTGCCAATAAAGAATAGGGTAACCACAAATTATGAAGAACCCATTCATTTGGATCAATTGGTAGACCAATTGAAAAACAAGATGGTCTTCTCTCGGTTGAAGTCTGTCAAGAATAATGCACATATCCTAATAGTTGATGATGAGCAATCCATTCGCTCGTTGCTCAGCCAAGAATTGGCCGAAGCGGGTTATCTGACCTCAGAAGCCAGCAACGGAAAGGAGGCGATTGAATCCATTCGAGAGAATAGGCCAGATTTGGTTATTCTTGATATCATGATGCCTGAGATTAATGGTTTTGATGTCGCAGCCATTCTGAAGAATGACCCGCAGACGATGGATATTCCAATTATCATTTTATCAATTGTCCAGGATAAAGCGAGAGGGTTCAGGATTGGTGTAGATCGTTATTTGACCAAGCCAATAGATACTAATCAGCTGTTTGAAGACATTGGGGACTTGCTAAATCAAGGGAAGTCCAAAAAGAAAGTAATGGTGGTGGATGAGGATTCTACTGCCGTTCGAACCCTGACTGATGTCCTCCAGACTAAAGGTTATCAAGTCGTAGAATCCGATGGAAAGGAACTGGTGGAGAAGGCAAAAGAAACACTTCCAGACATTATTATCCTTAATTCGATTCTTTCTTCTAATGATGAAATTATTCAAACTCTACGCTTTGAAAAGGGCCTAGAAAACGTCTTGTTCTTTATTTACCAATAAATAAAATCTTTTAAACTAAATATGTTAACACACATTTTTGTATGTCTCTAAAAATATTAATTGTCGATGATGAAGCTCACATCCGCATGCTCATAGAGCAGTCGCTAGAAGAGCTAGAAGATGAAGGAGTGGAGTTTTATACCGCTGAAAATGGGGAAATGGCCCTAGAAGTTATAAAGGAAGAAACACCAGATCTCATTTTTTTGGATGTGATGATGCCAAAACTCAACGGTATGGAAGTTTGCCGAAGAGTAAAACAGGAAATGGGGCTATCCCAAATCTATATTGTTTTGCTAACAGCAAAAGGTCAAGAATCGGACCGCCAAAAAGGCCTTGATGTAGGAGCGGATATTTATATGACCAAGCCATTCGATCCAGAGTTATTGCTAGAAAAAGCACGTGATGTACTCCAATTACCATAGTCTATAACTAAAATAGCCTAAACAGAAACTGAATATTAACCATGGCAAAAATTTCAATTAAAGCTATTCTGAGGAAAGAAGATACACTCAGGCTATGGTTAGATAATTGGTGTACACATAATAAGACCGAGGTTTGTATTTCCGATCCTTCTGGAAAAGTAGTTTATGGCAACCCAGACCTTTTACATGACTCATTGAGTATTCCCTTGATTACTGGAGATGCTATTGTCGCACGCGTTTGGAGCAAAAGTAATGTACTCAATCAGGTATGGGATGTGCTAAACATGCTGATTACTAAAGAGTCAGAAAAAAGGAAATTGGGAGCAGAAGTCCTTCACCTGTATCAGGAACTCAATATTATTTATGGGTTTGCCGAGAGCTTGGGAGAGGCAATTTCTACACAGGCTATCGCAGAAATTACACTTGCCCACTCCACCAATTCTATCCCAGCAGACGCAGGAATTATTACCCTATGGGAGGAAAAAGAAAAAACTCTGGCTGTTCCTGCGGTCACCGGTGAGCAATTATTTGATTTAGATCTATTAGCAAAAAACACTTCTTTTCTATTTCAAATAGTACTCAATGGACAATCAGGAATCATCACAGATATTGAGGCAATAAAGAAACTTGGATTGGTTGCACCCAATGTGACCAATCTCATCTATGCTTCTTTAAAGGGTAAGGATCAGATTATGGGGGCCATTGTTTTAGCAGGGACTCGTTCCGAACCATTCACTGCGGCTCATTTAAAGCTTTTGGTGACTCTTGCCTTGCAGTCTTCCTCTGCCATTGAGTCAGCACTTCTTTTTGAAAAAAATCTTACTGAGATAAGAATGCGAGAAGAAGCAATGCAGAGGATTAATGAAGTAATCAAAAAATTTGTGCCTAATGAATTTATTTCTTCATTAGGGAAGAAGAATATCACAGATGTAAGGTTAGGTGATCAGGTCGAAAAAATAGTGACTGTCTTATTCACGGATATTCGAGATTTTACTACCCTTTCGGAACGTATGAGTCCAGAAGAGAATTTCAGATTTGTATCCTCATTTAATGAAATCTTGGGACCCATCATTCGCGAGCATAAGGGTTTTATAAATCAATACTTGGGAGATTCCATTATGGCCATTTTTCCAAATAGACCCCAAGATGCAGTTCTGGCTTCAATTGGAATGCAGCGTGCTGTCCGAACTCTAAATCGGCAACGAAAAGAACAAGGCTTACCCTTGATCAATGCGGGGATAGGAATGCATACTGGGCCATTAATAATGGGAATAACTGGAGATGAACACCGTCTTGACGCTGCTACGATAAGTGATACAGTTAATACCGCCTCAAGAATAGAGAGTCTGACTAAATATTATCAATCCCCTCTTCTAATGAGCGAAGACACGGTCAAACGCATCCCAAACAATTCAAATTTAGCATTTAGGAGATTGGGCAAAGTATTACTCAAAGGAAAAAACAACGCCCTTAGTGTGGTGGAATGTATGAATGGTTTACAAGAAAGTATTAGTACAAAACGCAAAGAAAACCTAGAAGACTTCGATAAGGCCATGGAGCTGTATCAGCAAAGAAAGTTTGAAAATGCTATCGCACTATTCAATAAAGTTTTGGATTCAGATCCAGAAGATCATACCGTCAAAGTCTTCCTTAAAAATGCAGAAAAGTATCTCAATCAGGGTGCTCCAAAAAACTGGAATGGTGCGGAAGAGATGCTTTATAAATAACCTATTAAGACACAGTTTCTAATATTCTATTGGTTATCTCACTTTCTTTAAAATAGAATAAAGGAAAAATTCTTTTCCTTCTAGTATTTAAAAAGTTCTAGGTTTGAACTTAAGCTAAAATCTCCTCAAAACACGTGCTGGAAATATAAACTTAGATTTTAAGGCTGGAAAAACAATTTTAGAATCTCCTTTCAAGCCTAGGCTTTTGTAGGATGTAAGAAAAAATACCAATCATGAGAAATTTACCTTTGTTCACGCGCAGGAATAATCAAGGCTTTCTTATAATCCTATTTTTCACCTTTACCTTTTGCACAAGTACCTCCAAGAAAAAGTCATCCGAAGACTTTAACCATGTAATGCTGTATGTTTCTAATATGGAAAAATCTGTCCAATTCTATGAGGAGGCTCTTGGGCTGAAAGTCCATAAACGCATCGATGAGGTACAGATCACCACCGAACAGGGCGAAACAGAAACAACCTCCTTGGATCTAGTAATTATGAAATTCCCAGAAAGTGATTTTGTTCTGGAGCTTTCTGAGCAAGCCTACCCTGACTCCATTAGCCGAGACATCCATTTTCAACATATGGGAATCACGGTTAAAAATTTGGACAATGCCTTAGCAAGGGCAAAGGATGCTGGGGCAAAAAAGGTCCGAGAGGTGCGCACAATCAACGATGGATCCATTATTGTCAAAAACATTTTCCTAAGCGGTCCTGATGGAGAATTGATTGAGCTGATGGAGTTTGTAAAAGGGAGACTTTGAAAGATGGGTACTTGAAAAAATGCCTGGTAGTAATTTTCCTCCCAAATTCTTTCCTTTAATTCGAAAACTAACTATAGGACTTTTTAGGAACCTAGTCTAATAAAATCTCCAGCGGCAGCTCAAGACCTTCCAAATTAGAAATCAGAGTAACCTACCTCGAAAGTGGATTGAGAAAAACATAGAAGACATTGATCAAAACGCTTAAAGTACTTCAAGTGCAAGGTGGAAATGACATCACTGCAGATGAAAAAATCGTACAATAAACCCAAAATGAAACTACAAAACAGAACATTTATCGTGACAGGTGCGACAAGCGGAATGGGTCGTGCCATAGCTCTGGAATTCTCAAAGGAAGGGGCAAAACTTATTTTGAGTGGAAGAAATGAGGAAGCAGCAGAAAAACTTTTAAAGCTATTGAAAACTGAGGCCTATTTTCTAGCTGGTGATGTCAGCGATCCGGCTTATAACCAAAGGCTGGTAGAATTGGCTCTGGACAAATTCGGTAAGTTGGATGGCTTAGTCACCAATGCCGGCATGCTAGGCTTGGGATCAATTACAGAGTTGGAGATCGAAAAATGGACTAAAACTCTTGATGTGAATTTGACCTCAGTCTTTTACCTGTTAAAGTCAGCCCTTCCATACCTTGAAAATAGCAACTATGGATCCGTGGTTATCAATTCCTCCATTGCCGCTTTTAAGTCCTTTCCCAATCATCCTTCTTATTGCGCTTCCAAGGCTGGACTAGTGGCACTATCAAAACAAGCCGCAGTGGACTATGCCCCAAAAGTCCGCATCAATTGCATTTGTCCGGGACCTGTCGACACTCCCTTTATTCATGCTTCTGCAGCAGCTTTTCCAGACCCGGCAACAGCTGTGGAAAATGCCGGCAAGAATACTTTAGTACAACGATTGGGTGAACCGGAAGACATTGCAAAACTAGCTTTGTTCCTGGCTTCTGAAGATGCCTCCTGGATCACTGGTGGTGTGTACACCATTGATGGGGGTATTATGGCCAAAGGTTAAACTCATTACTTTTCCAATCAAGCCAACTTTAGTCTTTGGGTTGTTTCACCTTTGCTAACCTTTAGGGTTTTGGCATTGGAATTTCCTTATATTGAGACATTTAGGCATCTAAATAACAATCCGATGACCAGGCTGCTCACTTTCATTTTTCTATCCATTCCAATTTCAATGGCTTTCGCTCAAGGACCCCGAGCCAGAGATTTAGGAATTCCACTGGATGGAAAACCTGGGAAACTCAATGCCATTACCGATGTCAAAGGGGTTGAAGTGGGGCATACCACATTGATTTCCGGTGAGGGTGAATTGATAGTGGGAGAAGGACCTGTAAGAACAGGAGTGACGGCAATATTTCCGAGAGGAAAGCAATACGATCCCGTATTTGCAGGCTGGTACAGCTTGAATGGAAATGGGGAAATGACCGGAACCACTTGGGTGGAAGAGTCGGGCTTTTTGGAAGGTCCTGTCGCCATTACAAATACCCACAGTGTAGGCATTGTGCGAGATGCGGTGGTGGAATGGCAGTTTAACAATGATCATTTCGACCCTTTGCCCTACGAACCTGATGTATTTTGGGCCTTGCCGGTAGTTGCTGAAACCTATGATGGAGACCTAAATGATATCAACGGATTTCACGTCAAAAAAGAACATGTTTTCTCAGCTTTGGATAATGCCAAATCAGGCCCAGTGGAGGAGGGAAATGTCGGTGGTGGTACTGGAATGATTTGCCATGAGTTCAAAGGGGGAATTGGAACTTCATCCCGTGAAGTCGTCATCAATAATACTACCTATACCTTGGGTGTTTTAGTACAGGCAAATTATGGTTCTCGAGAAAACTTAACGATTGCAGGTGTGCCTATAGGAAAAGAAATTACCGATCATAAGATTCTTTGGGATCCATTAAAGCGGCAAGAAGAAAGAGGGTCAATCATTGTGATCGTTGCCACGGATGCACCTTTGCTTCCTCATCAATTGAAGAGATTGGCACGCCGAGTCCCGATAGGGATAAGTAGAGTAGGTGGCTATGGAGGAAACGGCTCAGGGGATATCTTCATCGCTTTTTCTACCTCCAATCCAGGAGCAGCAGACCGGGTCGAAATGCAACAACTGACCATGATTCCTAATGACAAAATCACTTCCCTTTTTGAGGCAGTTGCACAAGCTACCGAAGAATCGATCCTGAATGCATTGGTGGCAGCCGAAACAATGGTAGGAAAAAATAACACCACAGTCTATGAGCTGCCTGAAGAGGAAGTCATGGAGTTATTAGAAAAATATGCTAGGATTGAAGAGAAGTAATAAAAGTTATATGGCCAACCGATTTTTACCATCCAAGTTCGAAATCAATTTCATTTATCCCTCACTTTAGCCTAGCTAAGAAAATGAGTATCCAAAAGAAAAACTTATTCCATTTTACAGTAATACTATTTTGCCTTTTCCTTTTCGCGGAATCCGCTTCGGCCCAATGGTATAATCATTATGCGAAACTTGATGACTTTGGACATCATGTCTATTTGGAACAGCATGAACTTCCGATTCTGGCACATGGCCCAACAGATCCAGCTCCAGCACCGGATGGTGTACAATTAGCCTTTGCTGCTCGAGGTTGGATTTGGAATCTAAATCTGCAAACAGGAACAGCGACCCGAATTACAAAAGGACCTGGGATAGATTCGCGTCCAAGATGGTCTCCTGATGGTGAAAAATTGACCTTTGTGAGAGATGAGGGGAAAAATACTGCCATTATTGTCCGGGACTTAGCTAGTGGGGAGGAACAAAGAATTGATACTGAAACCATTGAACTGGACCCTGAATTTTCCGCAGATGGCGAATGGATTTACTATACCTCTGGAAAAACCGGTTCGCTCAATCTCCGCAGATATCACCTTTCTTCTGCCATGGATGAGCCATTGACAGAGCTTCGTCAAGTGGAGCGAAACTCAAGAAGTCTACCAGATGGCCAAAGCCTGATGTACCTTCATGGTAGTGGTGCCCACCGTGTACTCAGAATTAGAAACTTTGAAAGTAATACAGACACCATCGCCCTTGCACAGACATTGACCTATCATTTGACTGCGGATTCCCATCCAGCTCAGCGTCTCATTGTCTACAGCGCTCCCATAGACAATGATTACCACCTCTGGACCATGGACTTGGATGATCCTAGAGTAAAGCACAGATTAACCGATGGAAACTCTTTTGCCTTAACTCCGGCTTTCAGTGCCGATGGTGAAAAAATTTATTTCGTCGAACTGGATGAAAACAGACAATTTCGATTGATGCAGATTCCTACTTATGGTGAGGTTCCAAGTGAGGTGAAAATTCAGAACTGGGACTTGGGAGAAGCAAGTGGAACGCTGAAGGTGAAGGTTGTGGATAACACTAGCGAGCCAATTACTGCACGAGTTTCTATTGTCCGAGAGGATGGATATCCAATAGCTTCGCATGAAAATGCAACTTATGTAGATCCACAAACAGGTCGACACTATTTTTATCTAGAAGGAGAATCAAGCTTTTCACTACCAGTCGGAAATTATCAAATAACAGGAGTCCAAGGTCCCATGACACCTTCTGTACAATCCAATGCACAAGTTGAAGATGGCCAATCGAGCGAAGTCCGCCTTAGCATCAGTCCAATTTGGGATGCCAAAGCAGCAGGATATGTATCCGCAGATCATCATGTTCATCTGAATGGAGATGGACATCATCGGGCGACTCATCAGGATGCCCTGCAAGCCTTGGAAGGAGAAGATCTGGATCTGCTTGCTCCCATGTCATGGAATCGCTGGGAACGAAGAATTGATGCTTCAATTATTGGAAAGGAAACGGAACGGAATGGTAGAATTGTAGATCAGGGACAAGAGGTACGCTCACACTTTCATGGTCATGTTAGCTTAATAGGAACAGAAAAAGCCTATGCTCCCTGGTTTTGGGGACCTAATAATCCTAAACTGGGAGATCCGGATAGAAGTAACGGGGAGGTAATTCAATTTGCTGATCAAAATGATGCTTTCACCACTTACGTTCATCCCATAGAAATTGACTCCGATCCCTTTGAGCAACTTGAAAACGGACCCATCCCCATCGAACTGATTTCAGATGCTGTTCTTGCAGAGAGAATAGGCCTGGAGATGGTCTGCGCCTGGACCAGTCCATTGGGCAATAGTCATGTCTGGTATCGACTTTTAAATATTGGCCGCCCGGTAGTTGCCATGTCGGGTACGGATATGTGGGTAGATTTTCACCGCACCATGGCCGTCGGAACCGGTAGAAATTATGTTCGCCTCGAAGGGGCTGAAATGAGCGCGGATGCTGTATTGGATGCAGCTATGGCTGGAAAAGGGTTTGTGTCCACTGGGCCTGCCTTACTTTTCCAAGTAGGCGAAAATGCAAAACCCGGTGATGTAATTTCCGGTGGTATCCAAGACTGGTCGGCTACTTTGGTAAGTACCAATGATATTGATGTGGTTGAATTAATCGTAAACGGTGAAATCGTAGAAAAGCTGGAGGGAATCAAAGCCGGAGAAACCAGAAACTATCAAGGACAGGTCAGGCTTCCAGAAGGCGGATGGGTAGCAATCCGTGCCTATGCCAGTGAAATCAAAGAAGATTCATGGCCCAGTATGCATGCCAGACCTTTTGCCCATAGCTCTCCCATCTGGATAAACTCTATCGGAAGCACCGATCCGAATTCTATGAAAGCCGCAGCAGCAGATCTCATCCGGGCAATTGATGCTTCGGAAAAAATCGCAAAACAAGCTTACGGAGAAATAGAGATGAACCGAATGATGACCCGATTTGAGGATGCGAGGAAGAAACTTGAAGGTCTTTTAGAATAGCTCAAGGAATACCTTAAAACCAAAACTGACTTCTCTATCGATAGAATATTTATTATCCTCAAATGAGTTGTCTAATAAATCCAAGTTGGGTCAACTTAATACATAATTAGAGACAGATTTTAATTTACTTCTTCTAATCAGGGTTTTGGACGCAACCCCGCCACACTAAACATTCACAATGTTTAAAGGCCCTTTTAGCTGAAAAATCTTTAACTTAATAAGCTTAGCAAGCAAGTCAGATTAAACTATTTTAAATATCTGGCGAAAGGGTTTATCATTCCAACCATTTCATGCCTCTAAGCTAGAGATATATTGAAAGTACATTCTTTTTTATAACTGATCCGTACTTTGTTTTTAGGCGACTATGCAGAAAGGACTGTTTTCATTTCTTCTTTCTTATTTAAGCTAAAGGATCGCTTGATTCTTACAGAGAAAGTCAGCGAAATTTTAATAGAGCTCATTGATAAATGAGACATCAAGTGATCAAATCATTTAATCAAAAAAATTGTGAAAGCGAAATCAATAAACGGAACCAGTCCAGAAGAATTAAATACAAAATTAAAGGAAGCTCTGGAGGATGGTTTCAGCCCCACCCTTGCTATTTGTTTTATTTCGGTGAAACAAGACCGTAAAGCCATAAGAGAACTCCTCGATAAAGCCGGACTAACTATTTTCGGGGCTACCACAAATGGAGGTTTCAGGGATGACACCATGATCGAGGAGTCAGCGGCCATTTTACTTTTAGATATCAAACCTGAATTTTTCCATATCCAGCTCGAGGGTTATCCTGAGAAAAATTACAGGGAGGTGGCGGCAATGACGGCTAAAAAGGCCCTCGAAAAAATCAAAAATCCAGTTTTCCTTATTGCTGGAAGCAACATTGAAACTGATGGTGAAGAACTCATTTATGGGTTCGAAGATGTAATGGGAAAAGAGGTAGAGCTTCATGGATGCATGGCAGGAGACGACTTTACTTTTACTGAGCAGTTTGTCTTCACGAATGAAAAAGAAAGCAACAGAGGTTTATTAGTACTTGCCCTTGACGGTGATAAAATAGAAATTAAAGGGAAAGCAACTTGTGGATGGAAAGCCGTAGGTACTGTTCGAACGGTGACAAAAAGTGAAGGAAACCATGTGTATACTGTGGATGATATTCCCGTACTCGATTTGACAATTAAATATAGCGGGCTGGAAATAGATCCCTCCACAGGAGATTTTTCTGTTCAGATGTCTTCTCAATTTCCTCTGCAACTTCAAAGGGAGTCCGGGGAGGCAGTGATGCGCCCAGGCCTTGTCGTAGATTTAAATGATCGCTCATTCCATTGTGTAGGCTCTGTGCCTCAGGGGGCCAAAGTACGCTTTTCACTTCCACCAGACTTTGATGTGATTGATAAAGTAATTGAAGCATGTGAAGATTTAAAACGGACAGAAATGCCTGATCCTGATGCCTTGATTATTTTTAGCTGTGCAGGTAGGCTGGTAGCCCTTGGTCCCTTGATGGGGGATGAAATTGAAGGAATGAGAAAAGTCTGGGAGGTGCCTACGGTGGGCATGTTCAGTAATGCTGAACTGGCCAGAACTCCGGGAGGAAACATTGAATTGCACAACTTGACTACTTGTGCCGTCGTGCTTAAAGAAAAATAAAAATTATTCTGCGGTCTTTTTCTAATCTGGAATCAAGGGAGCCCATTTTATGAATCCTCATTTAAAGAAAATACAAGATTTAATCAATAGCCTTGATCATATCGATGATGGTCTCAGAGAGGAAATAACTAAAACTCTTCAAGAGGCCAATAAGAAGTGGGCGATTACGGAATTTAAGCTCGAGAAAACGGAGAAGGTCAAAAAGACTACAGGGATTCTACTGGAAGAGACGATTGAAGAATTAGAAAACAAACAGAAAATAGTAGAGAACTCAAATGTAGAACTACAAAAAACGATAGAAGAATTAAAGGATACCCAAGCGCAGTTAATCCATTCCGAAAAAATGGCTTCACTAGGCGAGCTTACTTCGGGTATTGCCCACGAGATTCAAAACCCATTGAATTTTGTAAACAACTTCTCAGAGGTCAGTGATGAAATGCTGGAGGAAGTCCTGGAGGAAATAAATAAACCAGATTCTCAGAGAGATCCAGAACTTTTGAATCGGCTCATTGAGGATGTCCGTTCCAATTTAAAAAAAATCCGTAGACATGGGATTCACGCTGATGCCATTGTGAAAAATATGATGGAGCATAGCAAAAAAGGTGTCAGCAGAAAGGAGTGGACTGACCTAAATGTCTTGATCAATGTGTTCAGAAACATCGCCTATCATAGCTTTTTAACCAAATATAAAATCGAAGATGGAAATGAATTTGGCTTGGATCAAGTCATGAAACTGGAAAGGAGACTACCCAAAGTTTATATTTCTCCCAAAGAAATAGGTAAAATGATACTGAACCTTATCAACAATGCAATCTATTCAGTACATCAAAAGAAAATCAATATTCCTGACCCCCATTATTTTCCCACTATTGAAATAACGACAAGGTCCATTCCTCAAGAAAATGGCAAAATAGATATTGTACTCAAAGTCAAAGACAACGGCACGGGTATACCGGAAAGCATCCGAGATAAAATATTCCAACCCTTCTTCACCACAAAGCCCTCGGGTTCCGGAACAGGGCTTGGGTTAAGTCTTTGCTATGACATTATCAAGACCCATGGAGGAACACTGGAGGCAGAAAGCCAAGAAGGGGAAGGAGCCACTTTCATTGCGATTTTAAAAAATGTAACCAGTATCAACAGAAATCAGACGCTTCATTTAAAAAATTGAGCTTCCCTAATCTGGTAAACATCTTAAGTGGAACGACTAGTTTTTTGCAACATTGTTGCGCGTAAATATTGTGAAGTCACTGATCGAAAGTACTTTCTTTGGTTAAATCCATCAGAGTATCAGAAAAAACCCTAAATTTTGATAGAAATCGTTTTTCTGAAGATATAATTCAGTTTTTATATCACCAATCAAAATCCAAAAGTCAAGTTTTCTGGATTATTACCTAATGAGAGATTCAATGCTAAGAAAGCATTCTTATTTTTTATTTTTGATTCTTTTGGCTCTTTCCTGGTCTTGTTCTACGGAAGAGCAAAGCCAAACCAAGGAAAAAGCTGTATGGCAGGAGCCAGAAGTAATTAACCTAAGTGACCCTTCAAAGGGAAAACCACTTGAAGTGGTCCGATTGACGAATGTGCCGTCTCCACAGATTGTGAAAGTACCTCAAAAATCTGGAGGATTCTACGTAAAAAACAGAGGAACTGAAGCAGAGGAGGTCATTCCATTTGAGGTCCCTGTCGTTAACCCATTACCCACCCTTACCGATGGAGAGGGACGTGAAGTTTTGGATGATGAAGGAAACCCATATCTTCTTGGAAGTGGTGGAGTCACACAATTTACCTCCTACACCTCTGACAATGGCTTAGGATTAGATGCTGTGAATTGTGCTTTTTTAGACTCCAGAGGGCATATGTGGTTTGGAACCAATGGTGGAGGAGTCAGTCGCTTTGACGGCAGAACTTTTACAAACTATACCACCGCTGAAGGATTAGGAGGCAATCAAGTTCGAAGTATAGTTGAGGATTCAAATGGGGTCATTTGGATTGGTGCATTAGATGGAGGAATCACAAAATATGATGGAAAGGAATTTACTTCTTATTCCACGGAGGAAGGTCTCTTGGACAATCAGGTTTTTACGGTGATTGTTGATCAGGATGAAGCAATCTGGGCTGGAACGCTAAATGGGGGTGTAGCTAAATTTGATGGGGAAAAATTTTCAAATTATACAGTGATAGAGGGGCTTCCAAATGATGGAGTAATTTCACTTCTTGAGGATGAGGATGGCTTTATTTGGATCGGAACTAATGGAGGAGGACTATCCAGATGGGATGGTAATACCTTTACCACTTTCAATGAAAGTGATGGTCTCCCCGGAAACCGAATCCGAAGCCTTTACCAGGACCCCAATGGACTGATCTGGATTGGAATAATCGGAGCAGGGGTAACTACCTATGATGGAAAAGCCTTTAAACATTACGACCAAAGTGATGGACTTGCTGGTTTGATTGTAAGGCAAGTGATCACTACCTCCAAAGGAGAAACCTGGTTAGTAACCAACGAAGGCGCAAGCAAATTTAATCAGGGCAAATTCATCACCTATCGGGAAGCTCATGGGTTACCCACGAATAATCTCAATTCCTTGGCAGAGGACTCAAATGGGAAGCTCTGGTTTGGAACCGAAGGAGGTGGAATCACACGCTATGAGGGCGAGGGATTCGTGAATTTCTCCACGGAGCAAGGCCTGGCTGAGGAAATTGTTATGAGCATCGAAGAGGACCAAAACAATGATATCTGGTTTGGGACTGTTTATGGAGGAGTAAGTCACTTTGACGGAACCAAATTCACAAATTACTCAGAAAGCCAAGGGCTGGCTGATGATATTGTTTTAAGCATAATCGAGGATTCCAGTGGAAACATTTGGTTCGGAACAGGAGGAGGAGGTGCGAGTAGGTACAATGGAAATGTGGTTGGGCCTGAATCAGCCACCTTTTCAAACTTCACCATGAAACAGGGTCTTGCTGGAAATGATGTTTATGGAATACTGGAGGATCAATCCGGAAACATCTGGTTCGCGACCGACGGCGGCGGGGTAAGCAAATTCGATGGAGAGTCCTTTACCAATATCAATTCCTCCAATGGACTGGCCGGTGATGCGATCCTTGGATTGGAAGAGGATCATTTGGGTAATATTTGGATCGCGGCAATTGATGGAGGCCTGAGTCGATTTGATGGTGAAAATCTTATCAATTTCACAACCGAACAGGGGCTCGTAGATAATGGTGTGCAAAGAGTAACCCTAGACAGCAAAGACAATCTCTGGATAGGAACCATACATGGTTTTAGCTTTGTCCCTAAAGAAAAATTAGATAGGCTGGAGGAAATAATAAACCAGGGGTATAAAGAATCTCTTTTTGAAAACTTTACTGTTTCAGATGGATTGCCCAATGACCTGATTTTACAAATATCCGAATTGCCCGAAGGAAAAATGGCAATAGGCACCAATCTAGGAATTACTTTATTCGATGCACCGGAATCGGGAAGAGCGAAGCTGGATTCGCTCAGCAATATTGAATTTTTTCATGCCCAAACCGGATTTCCTGTTCGAGACCTCACAGATGGACAAAACGGAATGTTTCTAGATTCACAAGGAAACCTTTGGGCTGGTACCGGTAGCAATAAAACCTCTCTAGTCAGATTCAACTATTCTGCTTTAAATAAGAATACGAATGTTCCATCTGTAGCTATCAATGAAATTCAAATCAACGAGACTCAGATTTCCTGGAATAATCTACTAAGAGCCAAATCAGAAATGGCTGGATCTGCGATTTCTAATTCCGAACTCGCTGAGGAAATGGAAGTTTTTGGGCGAAGCCTAAGCACCAGGGAAAGGCAAGAAATGTCGCCTCAGTTTGATAAAATTCAATTTGATGGAATTACTCCTTTCTTTGCCCTACCGGAAAATCTGACTCTTCCCTATAAAAACAATCAAGTAAACATCAACTTTATCACAAACGAGTTGGCCAAACCTGATTTGATCGAATACAGGTATTATCTGGAAGGGTATGATCAGGGCTGGAGTCCGGTGGTTAAAAAATCCAGTGCTAGTTTCGGTAATATTCAGGAGGGCGAATACACTTTTAATGTAATCGCAAGATACACCGGCCCCACCGAAGGAGGTGGGGGAGAATGGTCTGAACCTGCCCAATATTCTTTCATTGTACTTCCCCCATGGTATCGTACCTGGTGGGCCTATTTGATCTATGCAGTCCTTTTGATCTCCCTACTATATCCTTTCAGTCAATATCAAAAGAGGCAGGTAATAAAAAAGGAGCAGGAGAAAGCTCGTGAAAGAGAACTAGAGCAGGCTAAGCAAATCGAGAAAGCTTACACTGAGCTAGAAGCTTCCCATGAGAATCTTAAGGCTACCCAATCTCAGCTTATTCAATCCGAAAAGATGGCTTCACTTGGTGAACTCACGGCGGGCATTGCTCATGAGATTCAGAATCCATTGAATTTTGTGAACAACTTTTCCGAGGTGAGCAAGGAGCTCATGGAGGAGATGGAAGCAGAGCTAAAGAAAGAAGACACGGAGGAGGTTTTTGCTATTGCCAGGGATATCAAGGATAACCTTGAGCGGATAAGTTCTCATGGTAGACGAGCAGATTCCATTGTGAAAGCTATGCTCCAGCATAGCCGAACGGGTGCAGGAAACAAAGAAGAAACCGATATCAATGCTTTAGCGGATGAGTTTTTGCGTTTGAGCTATCATGCCATCAGGTCTAAAGACCAGGACTTCCGTACTGAATACAAATTAGAACTGGATCCCAAACTTCCCAAGGTGGTAGTGATTCCACAGGACATAGGAAAGGTCCTTCTGAATATTACAAACAATGCCTTTTACTACGCAAATGAGCATGATAAGAATCTCAAAGATCCAGATTTTAAGCCATTGGTTACAGTAAAAACCAAAAAGCATAAAAAGAGTATAGAAATCCAGATAATTGATAATGGTGCTGGGATTCCGGATGATATTAAGGAAAAAGTATTCCAGCCATTTTTTACGACAAAACCCACTGGAAAAGGTACTGGTCTCGGGCTATCACTTAGCTATGATATCATTAAGTCCCATGGTGGAGAGCTGAGCGCCAAATCGATAAGTGAGATGAAGGAGGGGGAGACAGGAACCATTTTTAGTATTATCTTACCCTTAACTTAATAAACCAAGCCTGCGGTATGGGATTAGACGCCTTTATAATTCTCTTTATTATCATCTTTCTCAGAAGGGATTTAGATAAAAGTCCTGAAAGTCAATTTTGGAGAACCCGATTCAACTATGGGATGGCATTGATCATCTTCCTGGGAGTAATGTCAGAGGCAAAGTTAGGGATCACCTTATTATGGGACTTGGGAATAATGGCCGTCTATGCAATTGTCGCCTACACCATATACATGGTGGATCAATTCAGGCATAAAAAGTACTTTATCGTTTGCTGGACACCGACCCTTATTTTATCCTTCCTCGTCGGTATCGTAGAAAGCTTCTTCCCCAGCTTTGCCACAGCATGGGAAGACGTGATTGCGGCTATTTTAATTTTTTCTCTGATATGGGGAATCGGGCTTTGGCTTTTTGGCCGAAGGCAAAGAAAAGCTTTGGAGCAAGAGCGAAAAATAGCTGAGGAGAAAGAAAAAGAATATCAAATCACTCAGGAGATCAGAGCCTCTTTGGAGATGGAGGTCTCTGACCGGACCAAGGCTCTGGTCAAGCAAAAAGAAGAGCTACAGAAAGCTTTGGAAGAATTAAAAGCAACTCAGGACCAATTAGTGCATTCGGAGAAAATGGCTTCGCTCGGTGAACTCACCGCAGGGATTGCTCATGAAATTCAAAATCCACTGAATTTTGTAAATAATTTTTCAGAAGTGAGCAATGAGCTCATTGCAGAAATCCAAGAAGAATTTGCCAAATCAAAAGATGATCAAGATCCAGAATTGATCAAGGAGATATTCACGGATTTAGCACAAAACCTATCCAAAATTCAAACCCATGGCAAGCGGGCAGATTCTATCGTGAAAGGTATGCTACAGCACAGCCGCAACAGCGGGGATGAAAAAGAGTTAACTGATATCAACCTTCTAGCAGATGAATATCTCCGTCTAAGTTATCACGGTCTGAGAGCCAAGGATAAATCCTTCAATGCCGAATTCGAGCTGAACCTGGAAGAGGGTTTGCCTGAAATGAAAGTAGTGCCTCAGGACATTGGTAGAGTTTTTCTGAATCTGATCAATAATGCTTTCTATGCTGTAAACGAGAAAAGCAAAAAGGAGGATTCTAGTAATTATAAACCTCTAGTCACAGTTTCGACAAAAAAGAGATCAGGTGGCATAGAAATAAGCGTGAATGATAATGGAGATGGAATTCCAAAGGACATTGTCAACAAAATATTCCAACCATTCTTCACAACCAAACCTACAGGATCAGGTACTGGTCTAGGCTTAAGTATGAGTTATGATATCATCACCAAAGGCCACGGGGGTACACTAAAAGTTAAGTCCAATGAGGGAAAGGGAACCACATTTACCATTACGCTGAATGAAGAAAATTAAAAGCCCTGGTTTTTCAAGGGTCGGATTGATCCTAATTCTTGCTCTGGCTTTCTCTTGCCAGCAAAGGACTGAGGTCCCCTATCCAGAAAATCCATCTGGGTTTGAGATCCCAAAACCAGTTGCTTTTGAGATGCCTGAAGGAAAACCCTTTACGTGGAAGGTGGTTCCTCAGGACAGCGTTCCTAAGGGCAGAACCATGCGGTATGACCTGGATCGCTTGCCCTCCACCCCTTTTGACCTACAGGAAGAAGAACCCCTCAAGGCCCCTTTAGAAGTAACAAACTTTAATTGGGACGAGTTGGAAGAGATCCCTTTTTCACTTGAGGTTGAGACAGACACCTTAAAAACCACTTTCGCTTTACTCCCAGAGCCAATTATCAGTGCTACAGGAATCCCCCTAAAAGCGGAAAATATTAATGCAGGTATCTTGAGCCTCAACTCTGGTCAAGGGCTACCTGGCTCTTCAATTAATGGTCAAATAATAGACAATAACGGGATTCACTGGATCGGTACAGATCAAGGTTTAATAAAATTTACAGGAAGTGAATTTCATCTTTATGATATTATCACAAGCGATTTTTCCGGTACATTAAATACCATATCAGATTTGGATCTTTTTCCAGACGGGAGAATATTGATTTCGACCTTTTATAAAGGCCTTTTGATTCTTGATCCAGACACTGAAATTGTGGAAACTATTGATCTTCCCTACGGTTTTTCAAGGAGTTATATTGACCGGGACGGAAATTTCTGGGGAGGGATGACCACCCCGGGAGTTAAATTTATTGACTTTGAGGCTAAAACTCTTTCAACTTGGAACATCCCATCTGAGTATAATGTCCTACGTTCCATGGGGGTTTTTGAAGATTCTAAAGACAACCTTTGGATTGGCTTGAGTAATGGCATAGGTATCGTTAACCCCGAAAAAACCTCTATCAAGCTTTTAAAATCCGATCCACTGGTGCAGAGTTTTAACATATTTGATTTTATCGAAACATCAGAAGGTGATGTACTATTGAATTCATTTTCTCCGGGCCTTTCCATTGTTTCTCTTGAAAATGAAACCGTGTCACGCATTGCTCAAGACCAAGGATTTGAAGGAGCACCAATGGATATCAAATTAGATGATGAAGAAAATGTTTGGATTGGATCCAATGGCTATTTTACCATTTACTACCCTAACAAGTCCACACTCAAAAGAATTGAAACGGGCCTAAACATATGGGTTTTGGGTCAGGGTCCCCCTTCTGTATCCATTTTCGACTTAGAGGGGATATATTGGGCTGGAACCTTGCCGAATGGACTTTTAATCTATGATCCTCATGGCACCGACTCCCGGCATTTTTCTACCGATGATGGACTCGTGAGTAATGACACTTGGGGAATAATGGAAGATGAGGAATCTCGTGTTTGGCTAGCAACCTATGGAGGTCTAAATATTTATGATCCCAAATCAAAGGAGCTGAAGTATCTCGAAATCCCAGCGTCTATAGGGTCCAATGATCACCGGGGATTCTCGAAGCTCACTGATAATGAGGTGTTTTTGGGCTCTGTGGGAGGATTTGCCATCATTAATCTGGGAGAGCGAACCATCACATCATATGGAGCGAACTCAGAAACGGCTCTATTCAATTGGCGGGCAATACAAAGACCGGATAGTACTATTTGGATTGCCAGCAGTGCCGGACTACTGGTTTTTGATAGGGAAAAAGGAAGCATGAAAAAATTAGATTCTTCCTCGGGTATAGCTGGAGATACTGTTTGGGGTATTCTAGAAGATTCGCTAGGACAGGTATGGTTAGTGAGTAATTCTGGGATCAATATTATCGATCCTGAGAACGAAACGGTAAAGTATATTGGGGTAACTGAAGGTCTTCTCACAGTGGATCAATCCGCTCTCCTTATTTCCCCTGAAGATGAAATGATTATTGGTGGATCTAAAGGAATCTCAATCCTGAATAAAGACAGAACCACCATTACTCATGTAAATCGAGCGCATGGTCTCTACCCAGAGGCGCTTTACGATATGATAATATCTCAAGGAAGGATTCAACTCGGAACAGAAAACGGCATCGTCGTCATAGACAAACCAGAAACAGGCAGTTCGGACTCTTCATGGAGATTTTCAAATTATGCAAGGGCTGAGGGCTATCCTTTTTCTGATTACAATCAATCCACTGCAGTGGCCACATCCACTGGGAAAGTGTGGTGGGCTGCATCCCCTGCACTTAGCGTCAATCTACAGGATCCAATAACCAAAGGTAAATCAGTTCTACCTCCTTTACTAGATGCGATTCAGATCATGGATCAGCGGCCAAAATTTTTCGAAAAGGAAAATTATGAAGCTGCAAAGGACAGTCTTCTGGAAAATGAAATGGGACTCAATTATCTCGTTGAAAACAAAATCACTTGGGATAGTCTCTCTAATAAGAGCAAATTACCTATTGGTTTGACACTCCCACATCATCAGAATTCTCTCACCTTCATTTATTCCAACTCCACAATCAAAAGTAGGGATGAAATAGAGTTCAGATACGTCTTAGAAGGCACCGACAGCGAATGGTCCGAAGTGACTAAGAGTCCCAGGTCAAAAACTTATTTCAACCTCCTGCCTGGAGAATATACTTTTAAAGTAATTACCAAGGATTTCTCTGGGGTTTGGAGCCAACCTACTACTTTCTCATTTACCATTCTTCCTCCTTGGTGGCTAACATGGTGGGCATTTTTCCTTTATGCCTTCCTTCTTGGACTTTTGATTTACATCATTGTGCAGGTACGATCATCTTACCTGAAGCGGGAAAATAAATTACTTGAAGAGCGAGTAAACCACAGAACTTCCCAGCTTAAAAAATCCATTGAAGACCTGCAATCTACCCAGGAACAACTTATTCAATCAGAAAAAATGGCTTCTCTTGGAGAACTTACCGCGGGAATAGCACATGAAATTCAAAACCCTCTGAACTTTGTGAATAACTTCTCAGAGGTGAGTAATGAACTGATTCAAGAAATTAGAGAAGAAAAAAGCAAAGAGAAAGTTGATGAAACACTAGTGAATGAACTGTTAGACGACATAGAGAAAAACCTATCAAAAATAAATCTTCACGGGAAAAGAGCAGACTCTATTGTGAAAGGAATGCTCCAGCATTCCCGAAATAGCTCGAATGAAAAGGAACTAACTGATATCAACCTTCTGGCTGATGAATATCTTCGTCTAAGCTATCATGGTCTCAGAGCAAAGGATAAGTCCTTTACTGCAGAATTTGAGTTAAATCTAGATGAAAATCTACCTAAGATAGAAATTGTCCCACAAGACATAGGACGAGTTTTATTGAATCTGATCAACAATGGCTTCTATGCCGCTACAGAGAAAAAAAAGAACCAAAAAGATCAAGGAGGAGTGGTTCCAAAAGTAACCGTCTCAACCAGAAAAATACCAGAAGGTGTAGAAATCCGAGTTCGGGATAACGGGACTGGCATACCAGAGGAAATCAGATCTAAGATATTTCAGCCATTCTTTACGACCAAACCCACAGGGGCAGGAACGGGACTTGGCCTTTCAATGAGTTATGACATTATCACCAAAGGTCATAACGGAAGGCTTGAAGTAGAAAGCAAAAGCGGTGAATACACAGAATTTATTATTATTTTACCTAACTAGTTATGAAAATTTTAATCGTAGATGATGAAAAAGATGTCGAGTTACTTTTTCGACAAAAGTTTAGAAGGGAAATCCGAAGCGGAGCCATAGATATGGTCTTTGCTTTTTCAGGGTCGGAAGCTCTGGAAATCTTAGCAAACGACGATCCACCAGAAGTGATGTATATGTTTTCCGATATCAATATGCCGGGAATGACCGGACTTGAATTGCTGGAAATAGTAAAAAAAGACTTTCCAAATATCCAGGTAAGTATGATCTCTGCTTATGGAGATAGCGAGAATTACGATAAGGCCAAAAAATCCGGTGCCAAAGAATTTTTCACTAAACCTATAGATTTTGATTCCTTAAGAAAGGAGATCAGCAATCTCATAAATTAAATTATGTCCAACGCGGTAAAAATACTGGTAGTAGACGATGAGCCTGATTTAGAAGTCCTGATCAAGCAGAAGTTTCGAAAGAAAATTCGCTCAGAAGAATTTGAGTTTCTGTTCGCTTTGAATGGACGAATAGCTCTTGAAATTCTCGAAGAGAATCCCGATGTGGATATGATTCTGAGTGATATAAATATGCCTGAAATGGATGGGCTTACCCTCCTATCACGGGTGAAAGAAAAGTATTCCCTGCTGAAAACCGTGATCATCTCAGCCTATGGGGACATGGAAAATATCCGTGTTGCCATGAATCTTGGTGCTTTCGATTTCATCACAAAACCTGTGGATTTTCAGGATTTGGAAATCACCATAGACAAGACCATTCAGTATGTCACCCAGATCAAATCCAACCTGAAAGCTCTCAAAGAAAATGACATTCTTAAAATGTATGTCGACGAGAACGTTCTAAACTTCATGAGTGGTCAGTCCATGGAAAACGAGATCATGAAGAATGAGAATATAGAAGCTGCAGTAGCCTTTATCGATCTCTGTGGCTTCACCGCGATTTCAGAAAATGAATCTCCAAATACCGTAGTTGGCCTTTTGAATAATTACTTTGACCTGATGGTGAAAGAGATCATCGCTAGAGAAGGGAGTATTGATAAATTTATTGGGGATGCTGTAATGGCCGTTTTTCAAGGAGAAAATGCCAGGCAAAGAGCAGTGGAAACTTCTATTTCCATACGAGACAAAATGAATGAAATGCCTGAGTTTGAAGAATCGGGCTTTCGCCCAAAAGTTTCTGTCGGGATAAATTATGGTGAGATGGTTTCTGGAAATATTGGCTCCATTTCACTTAAACGACTGGATTATACAGTCATTGGGGATACCGTGAATGTAGCTGCGAGACTGCAATCCAAGGCCAACCCTGGCCAAATTCTAATTCTGGAAAAATATCAGGAAGAGATCTCAGACGCCTTCAAATTTGAAAAAATAGGAGTTTTTTCACTGAAGAATAAAGCTAAACCAGTCACCGTTTATGAGGTGATTTCTTAAATAATACACCCCCCTAATTTCAACCCAACATGAAAAAGTTTCTAATTCCCATGCTTATGGCTGGGATTTTTGGCTCTACGAATCTGTGGGCCGATGTTCCGTCTTTTCCTGTGTTTGTTTCATCCGACAGTACAGAAAAGGATTCTTTGGATTACCCAAAATTTAAAGATCTCCCATTGAAACCTGAACGGGAGATGAAGTTCACCACTGATGAAGGTACCTGGATGAGTATTGATGTTAGTCCCGATGGGCAGACCATTGCCTTCGACCTTCTTGGTGATATTTATACCATTCCAATATCTGGAGGAAAAGCTAAGGCCATCACTAGAGGTATGGCTTATGAAACACACCCAAGATTTTCGCCGGATGGAGAAAAAATACTCTTTACTTCGGATAGGGCTGGAAGCGATAATCTATGGTATATAGACATGGTCAAAAAAGATACCGTTCAAATCACCAAAGATAAAAAGGGGGATGTACCTGGGGCTGCTTGGACTCCAGACGGTGAATATATCGTAGTGAGTAAAGGTCGTAGAATCCCTAAACTTTGGATGTACCATAAAGATGGAGGTGGAGGCATTCAGCTAGTGACCGGTTCCTCTTCTTTTAAGACCATTGATCCAGTGGTAAGCCCTGATGGCGGAAAAGTATATTTCTCTCACAGGAATGGGTCTTGGAATTATAATGCCCTACTTCCTCAGTATCAGCTTGGCACATATGATTTTGACAAAGGAAATGTAACTAGCATCTCCACTCGATATGGTTCTGCCTTCACCCCTACGCTAAGTTCTGATGGTAAATGGATGGTGTATGGATCTCGATGGAAAAATAAAACGGGCCTAGTAGTGAGAGAGCTGGAAACCGGTGATGAAAAGTGGCTTGCCTATCCAGTCCAGAGAGATGACCAAGAGTCCATCGCTCCTCAAGGTGTCCTACCTGCAAGTGCCTTCACCCCAGACAGCAAAAATTTCATCACTTCATACGGAGGGAAAATCTGGAAAATCGACATTGATTCAGGTGAAGCTTCAGAAATACCTTTTGAAGTGGATGTGGAAATGGCCATGGGTCCAAGGCTATATTTCAATTATGAGGTGAAAGATACCACACATGCTCTGGTTACTCAGATTCGGGATGCTGTTCCATCCCCTGATGGTAGCAAGTTAGCATTCACCGCACTGAACAGGCTATATGTCATGGATTATCCCAATGGCACCCCGAAAAGAATTACTTCCAATGATTTCACAGAGGCAATGCCAGCATGGAACCCTGAAGGAACTCAATTGGCCTTTGTGACTTGGGATGAAAAAGAAGGAGGCGCCCTGTTCAAAACAAACCTCGCAGGAACTACAACCAAGCTGAGTGATTCTCCTGGAGTTTACCTCCAACCTGCCTGGAGTCATGATGATAGAATTGCTTTTTTCAAAGGTCCAAGAAGAGTTTTAAAAAATGCTGAAGGTCCGGGATTTTCAGGTTCCGAAGCAGAATTAATGTGGATTCCGGAAAATGGAGGAGTTGCTCGTCATATTATGGAAGCAGGGAATTATGGTAATGTTCACTTCACCATGGACACCAGCAGAGTCTTCTTGAATAAAGGAGGCGGGCAGCTACTTTCCGTGAAATGGGATGGAACAGATGAAAAAGTATATGCTAAGATTTCTGGAATAACCACCTTTGGCACTGTTGCAGATGGACATGAAGATCATGGACACAGCATCACCACCGAAGAAGGAACCGTAGAATATGTCATGGGCCTCCCCCGCTCCAAGGCTGATGCTGTAAATTACTGCATGCTACCTGAAGGAGCGAGCTCAAGAGAGCCTCAGCCTCAAGCTTCCAGCGCAAGCACCATTTTCATGGCTCCCAAAGGGGATAAAGCTCTTGCCCAAGTAAATAACAATGTCTATGTGGTAACCATTCCTAAAGCGGGTAAACCTGCAAACATCAATGTTGGAGACCCTTCTTCAAGTTCCTTCCCTTCTCGACAGCTTACAGAAATTGGTGGAGAATGGCCTGCATGGGAGGCAAATGGAGAGAAAATTCATTGGTCTCTGGGAAATGGTCATTGGGTTTATGACTTGACCAGAGCCGAAACTCTTGATGATTCGGTGAAGGCAGCAAAAAAGGCAAAAATGCTTGCAGATGCAGATAGTGTCAACACGCTTAAAGCTCAGGGAGAAGAGGCTGTAAAACTAGCGGATTCTTTAGCCAAAGCTGAAAAGAAGCGAATTGCAGACCTTTTCAAAGAGGACAAGGAAAAAGCTAAAGCCGACAGCATTTATAAAGCCGAGCAAAAAGAACGTGAAAAATATTCTCCAGAAGAGAATCAGGTAAAAGTTTACTATGCCAAGGATACTCCAAAGGGATCAATCCTCCTTCAAAACGCAAGAATCGTCACAATGAATGGCGAACAAGTCATTGAGAATGGAGATATCCTAATCGAAAATAATCGCATCAAAGCGGTTGGTGAAACAGGATCTTTAGATGCAGGAGATGCAGAGATAGTCGATGTTTCAGGGAAAACCATCACACCAGGCTTTATTGACACCCATGCCCATATGTGGCCTACATGGGGTATTCATAAAAACTCCGTCTGGATTTATGCGGCTAATTTAGCCTATGGTGTTACCACAACTCGAGATCCACAAACTGCAACTACAGACGTCCTCACTTATGCGGATATGGTTGAATCAGGTATGATTCCTGGCCCAAGAGTTTATTCGACAGGCCCTGGAGTTGGTTTTTGGATGTATAACCTTAAATCGCTTGATCAAACTAAAAATATTCTGAAGCAATACAGTAAATACTATAATACTCAGTACATCAAAATGTACCTGGTCGGTAACCGACAACATAGGCAGTGGATAATTATGGCAGCAAAAGAACAAGAGCTTATGCCCACCACCGAAGGAGGCTTGGATTATAAGTTAAATATCACACAACTAATCGATGGATATCCAGGTCATGAACATGCCATCCCAATCCATCCACTTTACAATGACGTGGTGAAAGTGATTGCTGATAGTAAGATGGCTGTGACACCAACCCTTTTGGTGGCCTATGGAGGCCCATGGGCAGAAAACTATTTTTACACCATGGAAAGTCCTTTGGGTGATGAAAAGCTAGCCAGGTTCACTCCATATAACGAATTGAACTCGAAGGCAAGAAGAAGAGCGGGAGGCCTTGGTGGTTGGTTCTCGCCAGAGGATCATGTTTACTCTCTTCATGCTCAGGGAATTAATGATATGGTTGAAGCTGGAGGTCTTGCTGGTGTTGGTTCCCATGGACAGCTGCAGGGACTAGGTTATCACTGGGAGCTTTGGGCAGTAGCCAGTGGAGGAATGAGTCCTATGAATGCGCTTAAAACAGCTACTATTCTAGGGGCAGAGGCTCTTGGTTTGGATAAAGAACTGGGAAGTATTGAAGCTGGAAAATTAGCAGACCTTGTGATCATGGATAGTAACCCCTTGGAGAATATCAGAAATACCAATACAATTACCCACGTGGTGAAAAATGGTCGACTTTATGACGGTAACTCGCTTGACGAGCTACTCCCTACACCAAGGAAATTGGATATAAGTCCCTGGACCAAAACTGCTCCAGCTGTGACTACGGAGCTAAATTGATAGGGCTAAATAAAACTAGAAAGGGGCTAAAAGCCCTTTTTTTTTTACGTGATTTTTCGGTCTGAGATTTGCTTTAGATACCCGAATTAATCACCCCCCTGTAATGACTGAAGAAGATATTTTAAATCTTTCCAAGAAGAAGTTTGCCTCTTGGCAATACACCGATGTTAATGTGTTTTCAAGAATTTTTGATGAACGTGGCCTCATTTTCAAAGAAAAAGATAATGCCATAACCAAAAATCAGATGATTGCTCAGATGGAATCCAAAGAGTGCACTTTCGAGGAAATTGACCTTAAAAATACAATGGTTCGCGTTTTTGGTACATCTGCAGTTGTGCACGGTGAAGGAGACTTTACAATAATCAAGTCAGGTAAAACAAGCGCGGTACATCTCAATTTTTTGGATGTCTGGGTGGAACGAGAAAATGGATGGCAATTAGTTTCAAGTCATTATGCTACTCCTATCTCGGCCGAATAAAAGCCTTCCGTTTGATTTTTTCCGTTTAATCAATAGAGCCTCCATCCTCCCGCTAAAGTCCTATTTCAGAAGAAAAGAGTATTCATTCTGGGGATAATGAGGGCTATGTCGTGTAAGGTAAGCTCCACTAATATCGATATATTGTAGCATAACGGGTGTTTCATTTCTGAAGCAGGGCAAACACTCGTATTTCAACTCCTAACTTTTGAGCTCAGCGAAACTTTTCAATCCTAATCATGAAAGCAGCCGTCTACCAACACTATGGTCCCCCTGAAGAAATCGAAATCAAGGAAGTGCCCAAACCGAAGCCTAAGGAAAACGAGATTTTAGTTAAGATTTTTGCTACCTCTGTGACTTCAGGAGATGTTCGACTTAGGAAGTCTGACTTCCCCCCTCTCTTTTGGCTGCCTGCACGGATTATTTTTGGGCTTTTTACTCCCAAAAAGAAGGTTCTTGGCCATGAGTTTTCAGGAGTGGTGGAAGAGGTTGGAAGTTCTATCACAAAATTTGAAGTTGGCCAAGAAGTTTTTGGAACAGCCACTCTTTTGCCTAACGGCTCATATGCTGAATATATCTGTGTTCCGGAAACATGGAAACATGGGGTGATTGAGCATAAGCCTAAAGGTGTTTCTCATGAAAAATCGGCTACACTACCGGTTGGTTGTATGACTGCCATGTTTTTGCTTGAAAAAGCAAAAGCTCAAAGTACTCAGAAAATTCTAATCTATGGGGCATCCGGAAGTGTGGGAAGTTTTGCGATACAGCTGGCCAAAAATATGGGGTTAGAAGTGACGGCGGTTTGTAGCACTGAGAAAATAGAAATGGTCAAGGAACTCGGAGCATACCATGTGATCGACTACAAAAAAGAGGATTTTACCAGATCAGGAAAATCCTTTGATGTGGTATTTGATTCGGTAGGTAAAAGCAGCAAATCTCAAGGACGAAAGGTTCTAAAAAATGGCGGCTCCTTCGTTTCTGTAAATATGATGACTAAAGAAAGAAGTGAGCACTTACTTAAAATAAAGAAGCTCGCTGAGGAAGGAAAAATTAAAGCCTACATTGATAAGACCTTCACATTAGACCAAATAGTGGAGGCCCATCGCTATGTGGAAACTGGAAGGAAGAGTGGGAATGTTGCAATTAAAATCAGGGATTAAAGCTTGGGAGATTTGAATTAGATCCTAAATGCAACCCGAAGCAAGGAAGAACCTAAAAGAGACTACTCATCATATTATCCTTTCTATTCTCCAATTTTTAGGTAATTTTTAGGATTGCAATCTATCTAACTCAGCATGTACACCATTTTCTTGATCTTACTTGTATTAGCCATTCTCTTATTGGCCATAGTCAAGTATGATATTCACCCCTTCTTAGCACTTATTGGCGGTGCCCTGATCTACGGACTTTTATCAGGGATGAGCCCAGACTTAATCCTTCAATCCATCTCTGAAGGATTTGGCGGTGTTCTTGGATCTGTTGGCTTACTTATTCTTTTTGGGGTAATCTTAGGAACCTTCCTTGAAAAGACTGGCGGGGCAATAGTCATTGCCGAGAAAATACTGAGTTGGCTAGGAAAGAAATCTGTTAACCTCACCATGATGTTCGGTGGTTATGTGCTTTCCATCCCAGTTTTTGGGGATTCTACCATCATCATGATGAACCCTATCGCAAAGTCGCTTTCCAGCAAGAGTAATCGATCCTACGCAGGTACGATGATCGCTCTCTCACTCGGAGCCATGTGTAGCCACTCTTTGGTTCCTCCGACCCCGGGTCCCATTGCCACCGCGGGAATCATTGGTGCTGACCTTGGGCAAATGATCTTTTTTGGAGTGATTATCTCCCTTTTAACCTTGATTCCGGCTTACATCTTTGTGAACAAGGTGGTGTCCAAAATTCCTTTGAAGCCAAAAATGAGCGAAAATGAGAGCAATTTAAATCGTTCTGCTTTCCCTTCCACCTTGAAGTCCTTCATACCGATTGTGATTCCTTTGGTCTTAATTATTCTGGCTTCTATTGCCACTTATCCTACCCAGCCCTTTGGAGAAGGAACTCACGTGACAGTCATTAAATTTATAGGAAGCCCTGTGATCGCTTTGCTTATAGGTGCTGTTTTGTCTTTTACCCTTCCGAAAAAATTGGACAAAAAAATGCTTTCGGCATCGGGCTGGATTGGAGAAGCATTGCTCATTGCCGCACCGGTAATCTTCATCACTGGAGCGGGTGCTGTATTCGGTAAAATGCTTCAAAATTCAGGAATTGGAACACTTGTGAGCGAGGGAATGCAAGATGCCAACTGGGGGATTTTTCTACCATTCTTGATTGCTTTTGCCTTAAAAACTGCTCAGGGCTCCACCACCGTTGCTATGATCACCACTGCATCCATCATAGCTCCTTTATTGGGACCATTAGGCCTGGACTCCGAAAGTATGAAAGTGCTGACCGCTTTATCTGTAGGAGCAGGAGCTATGGCAATATCTCATGCCAATGATAGTGGTTTCTGGGTAGTAACTCAACTTTCTGGAATGACCGTGAAGCAGGGGAACCAATCACATAGTCTAGGAACCTTGGTCATGGGGGTATCAGCCATATGTATTATTTACATCATAAGCCTTTTTATTTCCTAAGCTTTGAAAAACTACCTTCTACTATTTCTACTTCTTACCATTTTCTCATGTGCCAAAGAGGAAGAGGAGGACACCGCCGAGCAATGGTCCAAAGAAAAGGCCTGGGAATGGTACGATCAGCAACCCTGGTTGGTGGGTACTAACTTTAATCCAAGTACTTCCATAAATCAATTAGAGTTTTGGCAGGAAGAAACCTTCGATCCGGAAACCATCGATCGAGAGCTTCGCTGGTCTGCCGAATTGGGTATGAATCTGCATAGAATTTATCTGCACAATTTACTGTGGGATCAGGATTCAGCGGGTTTCTTAAAGCGGGTGGACGAATATCTCAGAATCGCTGATTCTTATGGAATCAAAACTATGCTGGTACTTTTAGATGATGTCTGGCATCCATACCCAAAATTAGGACCCCAACCCGACCCGGTGCCCCATCTTCATAATTCTGGTTGGGTTCAGGCACCAGGCGCTGAGATTTTGGGAGACTCCACAAGGCATGATGAACTTGAAAACTACATCAAGGGAGTAATGAACCACTTTGGTAAAGACGATCGCGTTTTGGTATGGGATATTTACAATGAACCAGATAATGTCTCCAGCCAAATGGGGCGAAAAGAGATTGAAGTAGAAAACAAACATATTTTCTCCCTTGCCTTACTGAAAAAGGTGGTTCGATGGTCCAGAGAGATAAATCCAGACCAGCCCATTACCACGGGGCTGTGGAGAGGTGATATCAGTAACTGGGGAAATCCTGATAGCCTTCCTCCATTGGACCGGTTTATGGTGGAAAACTCAGATGTCATTTCTTTTCACGCCTACGATGGTGATCCTGCAGCTGTAAAAGAAAAAATCGCCGAGCTGGAAAAATATGGTCGCCCTTTGCTATGCACCGAATATTTAGCTCGCGGGGGTGGAAACACTTTTGAGGCCATTCTTCCCATTTTTAAGGATAATAAAATTGCTGCCATCAATTGGGGCTTCGTTTCAGGAAAAACCAATACAATTTACCCTTGGGAGTCCTGGAGAAGGGAATTCAATGCAGAGCCGGAAGTTTGGCATCATGATATTTTAAGATCGGATGGTACACCTTTCTCAGAAGATGAGATTACCTTTATAAAATCAATCCTCTCTGACAATTAAATCACTCCTAGCATCTTACCTATTTTCCCCAATTCTAAAAGATCAGAATTCAATACCCCAACAATTATAAATCAGAATAATATGAAGAAATACTACATTTCTACTCTGGCTTTGATTCTTTGCTTTGGCCTGCAGGCCAAAGCTCAGGAGGAAGTACAGGATGAAGTCATCGAAAGCATCATTAAAGAGGCCGAAGAAAACTCTCAGCTGAGATATCTTGGCCATGAATTATTAGATGGGATCGGTCCACGATTAGTCGGATCTCCACAGATGCAAAAGGCACACGATTGGGCAGTGGCACAATTTGAAGAATGGGGGATAGAAGGGAAAAACGAGCAATGGGGAGAATGGCGTGGCTGGGAACGTGGGATTACCCATATCGATATGGTTGAACCCTGGGTGAGATCTCTCGCAGGAACGCAACTCGCATGGAGTCCTCCAAGTCCTGAAGGTGGTGCAACGGGTGAGGTAATTGTCATTCCGCAGCTAGAAGAAGGACAGTCATTTGAAGATTGGTTACCCAACGTAGAAGGAAAATATGTGATGATTTCTACTCCACAAGTCACGGGCCGTCCTGACTACAACTGGGAAGAGTGGTCCACAGAGGAATCTTTTTCCCAGATGAAAGAAGAAAGAGGTGAAGTACAGGCTGAATGGGAACTGCGCATGAGTCAAACAGGTCATGGTCGAAGAGAACTTCCTGTTGTTTTAGAAGAAGCTGGTGCCCTAGGAGTGATCACTTCTTATTGGTCCAGAGGTTTCGGAGCTAATAAAATATTCTCGGCATACACGAAGAAAGTCCCTACCATAGACCTATCACTTGAAGATTATGGTCTTTTATTCAGGCTAGCAGAAAGCGGAAAGAAGCCCAAAATACACTTGAATGCACAATCAAGAGAAACGGGCGTACAACCTACCTTCAATACCTTTGGTGAAATAAGAGGAACAGAAAAGCCCGAAGAGTATGTCATGCTATCCGCTCACTTCGACTCATGGGACGGAGCAACTGGTGCCACGGATAATGGTACAGGAGTCATCACCATGATGGAAGTGATGCGAATTCTGAAGAAGGTTTATCCTAACCCAAAACGAACAATACTAGTAGGTCTTTGGGGTTCTGAAGAACAAGGCTTAAACGGATCAAGAGCTTTTGTAGAAGATCATCCGGAAACCCTTGATAAAATTCAGGTACTATTTAATCAGGATAATGGAACCGGAAGAATTGCCAGACTTTCTGGACAAGGCTTTGTGGACAGTTATGAATACTTGGGCAGATGGCTGGCGGAAGTGCCTAGACCTATTACTCAAGACATAGAAACTAATTTCCCTGGAAATCCAGGAGGAGGCGGTTCTGATTATGCCTCTTTCGTGGCTGCGGGTGTTCCGGCTTTCTCACTCAGTTCGCTTAGCTGGTCCTATTTTAATTACACCTGGCATACGAATCTGGACACCTATGATAAAATCGTGTTTGAGGAAGTGAAAAATAATGCGATTATGACTGCAATCCTGGTTTATATGGCTTGTGAGGAACCAGAATTGGTTTCCAGAAAACGAAGAGTTCCAATCAATCAAAGAAGCGGACAGCCGGCATACTGGCCAGTGCCGCGATCTCCTAACCGAAAAGGAATGATAGATAATTAATCAAAAAAGCTCTGGTCATTAGGCCAGAGCTTTATTTTTTCAATATCAGGCTAGCTCCATCCCAATTTTCCTGCTGTTCATCCGGGACAGGAATTTCCAAAAACTCAATAATTGTAGGCAAGATATCAACCATGGAAGCCTTCCCTGAAAAAAATCGCTCGTTCAGGTTTTTAGCATTGCTGATCATCCAAATCTCCCTTTCGGAATCACTTTGACCACCATGATCCTTGAACTCGGGAGCCTTTCGACCATGATCGGTAGTGATCCAAATCAACCATTCCTCTCCATAATTTTCTTCTCGAAACCGAACAGCCTCCCAAATTCTTCCTACCTGCATATCTGCCAATTCTATGGCTGAAGTAAGTTCGCCGCTTTTCCCATAGCGATGTCCTACCGCATCCGTGAACTCCAAATAGATCCAAGAGAGGTCAGGAGCTTGGGTTTTGAGCGAATGAGCAGCTTCAAAAGACACCAAATTATCAATATCACGGAGGTAAGTTTTTTCCGTATCATGGGGAAAACGAGCCGTATCTTTTTCAAACCCATCAAATACAATATCCAGCTTTAAATACCCGGTCTCCGCCTTTCTCTCACCAAGCAACTTGGTTCTATTGTCTTCCCAAGTTGAAAAAATGGCCAGTTTGGACGCCGGTCTTGCTTCCCGCATCAGGCGAAAAACAGACCAATAACCATAGTTGGGTGATTCGATAGCATTGCCCCAGACATTATGTTTATTGGCCCAAGTACCAGTAAGCAATGAATTATACCCTACAGCTGAGATAGTGGGCGTTTCTGATTCCCCTCCTTTTTCTCCTCCGGTAAATGCCCTTGCATAGCCTCCAACTTTTGATATTTCATCTAAATTGGGTGTATTAATCCTTTCCAGTTCTGGTGCAGGAATTCCATCTAAAATGATAAAAACGACCTTTCTTTCCTGAGAAAGGCTTAGGAATGGAAATAGAAAAATTAAAAGAAGTAACCAGCTCTGACGTAGCATAAATTCAACTATTGTGTTTTAAAATTCACTATTACCACTTCAAATTTTCGGATGACTGATCCAATTATTAGCGTCTTATTTTCGATTTTTCTTGAATCAATCAATGGAGATATTTTCTTGCCCATTCAATGAAAAAAGGCCAATTGGGACCTACTGTATGACCGCCTTCATGCTGACGAAAAGCTAAATCACCTCTATCCAAAAAGGTCTGTATCGTAGGAAATTGGGAAGTCGAAAGTGGGTTTTTGCCTAGCAGCTCATAAACGGGATCTGCTAAAACCATCGCTTCAAACATCCCTTTGGCATCAATCCACTGACCCTCCACCTCGGGTGAACCTACAGAAATAAAAACAGGTCTTGGTGCACAAAGCGCAATCAATTCATGGGCATCTACAGGAAGATCAGTCGGTGTCAAAGGTCCAGCGTATTTGATGAAATTTGGAGCAAACCAATGATACTCTCCTGAACTCGCAAGATTTTCTACTTGCTCCCCAAAAGTTCTCCTCAAGAGTTTTGCTCCTCCTGCTCCAGATGATCCAATCAGTCCAACTGCAAATCGATCATCATAAGCCATTGTCACCAATGCGGCCTTTCCATAGCGAGATAAGCCCTCAATGACTACTTTTTGAGCATCCACCTTTGGATCGGTTTCTAATAAATCCAGAGCTCGACTTTCACCCCAAGCCCATGCTTTTAGCGTACCCCAATCATCCAAATCACGTGGTTCGCCTTTATTGATCAGACCTATTATTCCCGATCGAAGTCCTGCCCCATGATCAGCTTGATAGCTATTTGGGATAAGGATCCCAAAACCCCAGCCTTCCTTCAAAACCTGTTCTTGCCAACTTGGCCCCGGCGGGCTCGGTGGTCTGCGCATCCCTTTAGGCCACTTCCAACCAAACTCCATTACTAGAGGAACGGAGCTAGCCGCACTTTTTGGGATGGCATATTCGAAATCGATCGAGACAGAGATTTCTGGAAATTCAGAATTATCCACCATACCTTCCATTTTTCTGTAGCTAGTCTCTATTCCCCCGATCAGTGTATCTTTCTCCCAAAGCAATTCCCAACTCAAATCTGGTAGTTTTTGAGGAGTTCGTCCATAAATTTCCTTGTCAAAAAGTTCTATCAGTTCAACCCTTCTTTTCTCCCAATCAGGTTTATTTTTTACTGTTTCTCCATCTTCAAAAATTAATGGATCCGGAACAGTTTCATAGGTATTTGCTTTGCTTTCATCGGAGTTAGCCGCATTTAGAGCTGAGGGATCGCCAGACGGGCCAGGTCGAAGTGATTCGATTCCTAATCGTTCCATCATGAGCTGATGATCCTGTCGAGTTAGTGCTTGGATTGAATCACGAGACAAGCCAGAATTCTGAGAAATAGTCAGATTGGGAATAAAAAAAATGAGACCTAGGATTAAAGGTTTAAGGTTCATGCAAATAGACTTTGAGGAATCTGAATCTACATTTTTTACAGTGAAAAAAATATAATTACTTTATATCCCTCTGCATGTTTTTGGGATATAATCAGGACTAGGTTTAGAGGCACCTATCCTACTTGGAGTAGAATAACCATGGTTAAAACTCGTTGTAATTTCTATCAAATCCTTTCTAAACAGACAAAAAAAATTAGAATACCTTTTAAGGATTATTGAAAGTTTAGGAGGCTTGATTAACTCCAAAATTTGTATCTTTTTCAATCCCAGACTAAATACTTATGATCGCCAAGCTGAAGTTTTCCTTTTTCTTATTTCTTCTCTCTCTTTGCACTATTTCTATCACTTCAGCTCAAGTGGAAGAGATCCTGCAAACTTTTGAATCAGCTGCTAATAAAGGATTTTCAGGAGTAATTTTAGTCGCTGACCAAGGCGAGGTCATTTATGAAAATGCGGTTGGATACAGGAATTATGAAGATCAAGTTCCTCTTAAGTCGGATGATATTTTCGAATTAGCATCCATATCGAAGCAATTCACCTCCATGCTGATCATGATGTGCGAGGAGAAAGGCCTTTTGGATTATGATGATCCTCTATCAAAGTTTATCGACATACCCTATCCAGATATTACTATCCGCCAACTTTTAACGCATACCTCAGGACTCCCCGATTATCAGGCAATCATGGATGAGCATTGGGATAAGGATAAGGTTGCCGGAAATCCGGAGATTTTGGAGTACCTCCGGGAATATGCTCCACCAAAGCTTTTTGAACCCGGAGAAAAATATGAGTACAGCAACACGGGTTATGTGATGCTTGGCAGCATTGTGGAAAAAGTGACCGGTGAGGACTTTGTTCAGCTCTCGAGAAAATGGATTTTTGAGCCATTAGGAATGAACAACACTGATTTACGTAGTCTGGAAGCCAAGGCCGCTGTGGATAACTTTGCTGCAGGACATCTAAAAAATGAAAACGGAGTCTATGTGAATGCGAATAATTTTAAATCTTCGGACTACACCATCTGGTTGGGAAATAGGAAAGGACCGGGAAGAGTGAGTAGCAACGTTCAGGATTTATTGATTTGGGATCAGGCTTTGTACAGTTCAAAACTAGTAAGTGAGAAGACTCTCGACGAGGCCTTCAGTCCTCAAGTTTTAACTGATGGTTCTGAAAGTATGTATGGTTTTGGTTGGGGTCTGGACTTCGAAACCCATCCAGGTAAAGTGGTCCTTCACACTGGAAGCAACCCAGGCTATAAAAACATAATCGTTAGAAACATCGATCAGAATAAGACCATTATCATTTTAAACAATAATGCTCATCCAGCCATGGGAGAACTTGTGAAAGATTTAAGATCAATTTTTTTCAATTAGATTGTTCTCCACTCAATTTATCCCCTAAGGCTTCCATTTTAAAGCGATCTATTGGAGATTCGATATGCTCTTTGATGAAAATCTCCTCCATTTTAGCAACTATATCGGGGTTTTCAGAAGCAAGGTCATTCCGTTCGAGAATATCAGTACTGAGATCATAAAGCTCGATGTTCAAATTACCATCGCTTTTGATATTCTGTCTTACAGCTTTCCATTTCCCCATTCTAATGGCCTGTTGACCACCATATTCAGGATACTCCCAATAAAGATATTCGTGAGTATCCTGTTCTTTTCCCAACAAGGTTGGAAGAATGCTTTTCCCATCGGTTTGCTCTGGCACCTCCACATCAATCAGCTCACAAAATGTGGGCATCATATCATAAAAGATGGATATATGATCAGAGCTCGAGCCTTCTTCTATTGTCCCTGGCCAGCTGGCCACCATGGGTACTCGGACTCCTCCCTCATAAACCGAGCCTTTGGTTCTCCCACGTCCATTCGTAAATGGTGCGGAGCTTTCAAAGTAATCAAAATCGACTCCTCCGGTAAATGTGGGTCCATTATCGCTAGTAAATATGATCAGTGTGTTCTCCAAAAGACCCAGATCTTCTAGCTTTTTCCGCACTTCTCCCACATGCTGATCTAATCGTGAGATCATAGCGGCATAAGTAGCTCTTGGGTATCGATTCGGAAAATAGCCCATATTTCCATCATAATACTCCTCTTCTCCAAACTCTTCACGGTATTCCTCCACCAGTTCTTCCGGAGCCTGAATAGGTAAATGAGGCAGCGGTGAAGCATAGTAAAGGAAAAATGGTTTGTCCTTATTCTCCTCAATGAAACCAAGTGCCTTCGCATGCATCATATCTGGAGCATAATCCGATTGGGTGTACTTTGCGTAACTCTCCGGGTCATTTGGGTCAGCCAAAGAATCAAGCTTGGTTCCCGGTACAATCACCTCATTGTTCAAGGGGACTTTCGTTTCATTTTCCCACATATGAGGTGGATATAGGTTGTGTGCCTGACGTTGGCAATTGTAACCATAGAAATAATCGAACCCAAGATTATTTGGTATGCCCTCACTTAATGGCGCTCCCAAACCCCACTTCCCCACAAGTCCAGTGGCATACCCTTCTCCTTGAAGAATCTTTGCTATGGTCAAAGTTTTTTCGGGTAATGGCCTTTGGCCTTCCAGATTTGGATCTTCAGCAGCTTTGGCATAATTCCAAACCTCTCCCCGATGTCCCCATTCATCATTTCCGCGAATGTAGGTATGACCACCATGCATTCCAGTCAAAAAAATCGATCTGGCAGGTGCACAGACAGGAGCTCCGGTATAATGATTTGTGAAAATCATTCCAGAGGCTGCCAAAGCATCAATGTTCGGTGTTTTTATTTTGCTTTGACCTTGATAGCCCACCTCTCCGTATCCTAGGTCATCGGCTAAGATGTAAACAATGTTGGGTCTTGATTCGGTAGGTTGGTCATTTGGCTGAGAACAGCCAAAGAGTATAGAGATACAAAAAAGACCAAATAGTGAACGGGTTACTTTCAAGTTAAATGCAGTTTTATGTTAGAAATAGCATCGCCAAGGCGGTCTTTCCTTTCACCCGAAATAATGGCAAATGGAATTCCGCTTTCTTCGACTAATTTAAGATAGCGATTAAATAAAGTTTTTCTCATTTTAGGATCAGGATGCTCTCTCAATGGGTCTTCCTCCCAGGGAAGGTCAATATTGCATAAGAAAATCAAATCATAATCCCGACGCTTCATTTCTTCAAGTATCCATGGGGCAGTCTTCCCAAACTTTACCTCAGACCAAATGTGGATAACTCTTAAATCTGTATCGCAAAACAGATACTTATCTGCCTCCTCGGCAAGTTGATCTTCAGACTCGATCTGACCCTTAGCGATTGTGGATAAGTCTTCAAAAACGTACTCTCGATTCAAATTAAGTAGATACTCTCTTGCAAACTCCGGAACCCAAGGCTCGGAAAAGCATGTGGATAAATCCTTACAGAGCGTACTCTTCCCTGTTGACTCAGGTCCCAGAATAAGTACTCTCTTCGGATTCATAATTCTTTGCTGATTTAATCCATGCTATTAAACCCAAAGTAGCCAAAACCGTAAAAAATAAGAACTGAAATGAAGTTAGAATAAGTCCCTTGTAAAAATAAAGAGGCACTGAAACCAGATCGGTGATAATCCAGGCTATCCAGTTTTCAACTTTCTTTTTGGCCATAAGCCACATTCCCACAAAGGCTGAAGAAGTTGTAAATGAATCCCAATAGGGAACGTCCGAATCTGTAAAATTGCTTAGAACAAAAGATAAAACTCCATAAGAAACGACAAAAATTACTCCGGCCACTAACCAGCCTTTGGGCTTAAGCCAAGTGACAGGAAGAACGGTTTGATTTTCCTTTGGATGCGTCCAAACATACCAGCCATAAATGGACATGCTGAAATAGTAGGCATTGATCCCCATGTCTGCATAAAGCTTATACTGAAGACAAATCCAAACATAAATTAAGGTTGAGATGATACCCGTAGGATAAACCAAAATCTTCTCGCGCATGGAGTAAAAGACAGAGGCAATTCCAAAAACTACCGCCACCGCTTCTAGCCAGGTCATAGCTTTAAGGCCCTCGGTGAATCCATCCAGTAGAAATTGAAAATCCATTCTGCGAAGAAACAATTAAAAAATGAAAGTCTTTTAATACCCATCTTCCAACTTTTCGTGGACTTGAAGGGTTCCTTTCTTAACTTTACCAACTTATGGCCACCAGTACCCTTCCCAACAAAACAGACATTGACTCCCTGGACCCTAAGGAGTTTATTATCATTAAAAACGCACAGGTAAATAATCTCAAAAACCTTAGCGTTGCCATTCCCAGAAACCAATTTGTGGTAGTTACCGGCTTATCAGGTTCGGGAAAATCCTCCCTAGCATTTGATACCCTTTTTGCCGAAGGCCAGAGAATGTACGTAGAAAGCCTAAGCTCCTATGCCCGGCAATTCCTCGGGAGAATGGAAAAGCCTGAAGTGGAATACATAAAAGGTGTGGCACCAGCGATCGCTATTCAGCAAAAAGTCAATACAAAAAATCCCCGGTCTACCGTTGGGACCACCACTGAAATCTACGACTATCTCAAACTTCTTTTCTCGCGGGTTGGGAAAACCTATTCGCCGATTTCCGGAAATGAAGTCAAGCACCACACCGTGTCAGACATTGTGGATTATGTGCAAAGCTTCGATGAAGGGACCAAAGTAATGATCTCCTGCCCCTTACAAATTCAGGACGGGAGGGATATTTCTAAAGAATTAGACTTGCTGCTGCAAAAGGGCTACACGAGAATTTTAATAGATTCTGATGTCCACTTTGTAGAAGATCTTTTGCAGGAAAAAGAAGTTCCTCAGGGACATTATGAGATTTTGATTGACCGGGCATCCGTAAGAAAAGATGATGAAGATAATCAGTTTAGGATAGCCGATTCAGTACAGACCGCACTTTTTGAAGGGCATGGATACATGAAAATCACTATCCCAGAAGTCGAGGAGAAGACTTTCTCTGATCGCTTCGAATTGGATGATATGGTTTTCGAAATCCCCACGGTAAACTTCTTCTCATTTAACAATCCCTATGGTGCATGTAAAACCTGCGAAGGTTTTGGAAGTGTTTTGGGAATCGATCCTGATCTGGTATTTCCTAATAAGGACATGTCCGTGTATGAAGGTGCCATCGCCCCTTGGCGAGGTGAATCTTCCAGGTCATGGCTTGAGCCACTACTGAAAAAGGGAATTGAATTTGATTTTCCTATTCATAGAGCATATGAAGACCTGAATGATGATCAGAAGGAATTGCTTTGGACGGGTAATAAATACTTCAAAGGACTGGATGCCTTTTTCAAAAATCTCGAAACCAAAACCCATAAAATTCAGTATCGCGTGATGCTTTCACGATTTCGGGGAAGAACCGTTTGCCCGGATTGTAAAGGAACCCGCTTAAGGAAGGATGCATCCTACGTGAAAATAGCCGGGAAGTCGATCATAGATTTGGTTTTGTTACCCATTGATGAAGCATTGGATTTTTTCAAAACTCTTGATCTACCCCAGCATCAAGCGAAAATTGCCAACCGGCTTTTGAAGGAAATCGTGAGTCGTCTGGAATTTATGGATGAGGTTGGTCTTGGCTATTTGACCTTAAACAGGTTGACAAATACACTCTCAGGAGGTGAATATCAACGAATCAAGCTGGCCACTTCTTTGGGCTCGGCCCTGGTAGGCTCCATGTATATTCTGGATGAACCCAGTATAGGTCTTCATCCCAGAGATACAGATCGATTGGTTGGAGTTCTGAAATCCTTGAAAGATATGGGTAATACCGTGATCGTGGTGGAGCATGAGGAAAAGGTGATGAAGTCTGCAGATCAAATTATCGATATCGGTCCGGATGCAGGTTCAAATGGTGGAGAAATGCTTTTCCAGGGTCCAATTGAAGAGCTAATAAGTACTGGCCAAACTTATACTGCCAAATATCTTCGTGGTGAAGAGCAAGTCTTTCAGAAGAAAGGCAATAGAAAGTGGAAAGATTCCATCACGGTCAAAGGTGCCCGAGAACATAATCTGAAAAACATTGATGTGACTTTTCCCCTGAATACTTTGACTACCGTGACGGGGGTATCAGGTTCTGGAAAATCTACTTTGATCCGAAAGGTTCTTTATCCTGCTTTAGGCAAAAGACTGGGAACGGTGATCGATGAAAGTGGGAAATACGATAAAATCGAAGGGGACTATAAAAAGGTAAGCCAGATCGAATTCGTCGATCAAAACCCAATTGGGAAATCTTCCAGATCCAATCCGGTGACTTACGTCAAAGCTTATGACGCCATCCGCTCGCTTTACGCGGATCAGCCTGTTTCTAAGCAAAGGGGCTATAAACCGGCTTTCTTTTCCTTTAATGTGGATGGAGGTCGATGTGAGAATTGCGCGGGAGAAGGAACCACCACAGTAGAAATGCAATTCATGGCAGACATTCATCTCACCTGTGAATCCTGCAAAGGAAAACGATTCAAAAATGAAATTCTAGACGTAAAATATAAGGACAAGGACATCTCAGAAATTCTTGATCTGACGGTAGATGAAGCGATTGACTTTTTTGAGGGCAAAAACCAGATTGTGAACCGATTGAAACCCTTGCAGGAAGTGGGCTTGGGATACATTGGAATGGGTCAAAGCTCAAATACGCTTTCTGGTGGGGAAGCACAGCGAGTAAAACTAGCTTCATTTTTAGGAAAGGGCGGATCGAAATCCGGAGACCATATCTTGTTTATTTTCGATGAACCTACGACTGGACTACATTTCCACGACATTAAAAAGCTTCTTCATTCAATCAATGCCCTAATCGAACAAGGCCATTCGGTAATAATTATCGAGCACAATACCGAAGTAATTAAATCTTCCGACTGGGTAATCGATCTCGGACCAGAAGGAGGCCATAAAGGCGGATATCTCACCTTTTCAGGAACACCAGAGGATTTGGCTAAAGAGGAAGATAATTATACTGCGAAGTATTTAAAGGAGGCTTTTGTATAAATTCTTCCCTTGCTGAGCAACAATAATATTCTTTTATTTAGCTGTGAGTCCGGCATACAGAAAATACTTAAACTCAAAACGATTCAAATGGATCATCACCCTAGTTTCGGGACTTTTTCTGTTTTACATCCTATATGTTTTTAATGCCTATCAAATCCAAACAGGAATCTCTTTTTCAGGTCATACTCTCTTAGCGAGAGCATTTTGGTTCGGTCTGGCCAACTCCCTATGTTTTGCGATTTTTGAATTTGGCTTAAGCCGATACATCCAGAGAAGAACATGGGCCCATCAAACTATTTGGCTCCTGATTGAGCTAATATTTGCCGCACACGTCACCTTCCTTGTTTTCAATATTTTTTGGAATTGGACCGAGATGTACTGGGACTCTTACTTCCTGATGATGAGGGAATGTTTTGCCATGATGATCACCCCAGTGGTAATTTCCTATGGAATCGGTTTTATTCCGGGAAGGCAAAAATCTATTCCTCAAGATTTGATTTCTCTGGCTTCAGAAAACGGAAAGGACCTGATCAAACTTAGGATCGAGGATCTTCTTTTTATCAAATCTGCAGGTAATTATGTCGAAGTTTTCATCAAGCATGGGGAAGAAACAAAAAAGCAACTTTTACGAAACAGCTTAAAATCACTTGAAGAAAATGAAACCCTAAGGCCCCTTTTAGTACGATCCCATCGGAGTTATCTGGTAAATCCTGTCAATGTGGCACGAGTTATCCAGTCCAAAGGGAAAATGGAGCTTGAGTTAAAATCCATAGTCATTCCAGTATCTTCTAAATACGAATCTAACTTTCTGGATTAATTCGTCACGTATTTAAGAATTTCATCCCAAAGTGGCTTTATTCGCTTGGAATGCCTGATTCTATTTCGAATTTGGCATCAATGAAAAATCAGAATCTCATTTACATCTGGAGTTTATCAATCCTTTTTTCCATTGGATTTAGCTCTTGCACCCGGTCCATCCAGGAGCCTGAAAGAATTTCTTCATTAATAAGAATAGACTCCCTTCTGCAGACAAAGGCAGATGCAGATTTATTCCATGGCTCTGTCTTTATCCAGGATCCCGCAGGAAACCAATTTCAGAAGGCTTATGGTATTGCCCGTCGAGACTGGAATATCCCTAATGAAACAACTACGGTATTTGATATTGCTTCTGTGAACAAATCCTTGATCTCTGGTCTGATTATGATTGCGGAGGAAGAAGGAAAGTTGAAAACTACGGATCGGCTGGTTGATCTTTTAGAAAGTTTTGAACTGAAGTATTCAGGAAATTACTCAAGTGATATAACTCTTCATCACATGATGAGTCATAGTTCAGGGCTTCCGGATTATGATGCGGTCGGAGAAGAACTCTCCGCAGATGAATTCAGAAAATTTAAGCGCTTGCACTTCACTAATGGAGAGTATGTAGATTTTATCAGTAATCTACCTGTCCGGGGTCAGCCAAATGAATCGGTTTATTACAGCAATTTCCCTTACCATCTTTTGGCCATTCTCCTGGAAGAAAGCTATTCCCTGCCATTTGAGCAGATTTTAGAGGAAAAACTAACTGGCCCTCTGGGGATGACACAAACATATGCAAGCTCATCGAATCAGGTAAGTATTCAAAATCTGGCGGTGGGTTATTCATATGATGAGGACAGAAAGCAATGGCTCGCCAATAACTTTATTGATTTAACCCTTGGGAGAAGAATCTTTAGTACGGCAAGAGATATTGGCATTTGGGCTCAGGAAATGAGTGAGGGAAAAGTCCTATCTCAGGAGTCCCTGGAAAAGATGAAATCCAACCACCTATCAGACATCACACAGGATTTAGGCTATGGTTATGGTTGGGTGACCTTTGGAAAAGGTGATAATTATGGAATGGGTGATCTCGGCATAGATGAACCATATATCATCCACGGAGGAAGTACTGAAGGATTTAGAGCGATGGCAATCAACATCAATGAGGGAGACTATATCATATCTTTCCTCACCAATTCTGGATGGCGGACCAATGAAATGGAACTAGCAAAAAATATTGTAAACAATTTAATTGACTAACACTATGAAATTAAAGATTAATGTAGCCCTATTTGCGTTATGGAGCATCTTTTCCTTACCAACTTACGCACAAGATATCACAGGGCTTTGGGAGGTAATAAATGTTCAGGTGGGCGAAGAAGAGATGACCCCAATAGCAAGATGGACCAGAATAAACGAAAACGGGACTTTTGAATCTGGAAATGGTTGGCTGAAAAGTTCATTTGGAACTTATGATTATAATGAAGCCGAAAAGAGTTTTTTACCAACAGAAACTGAAGGGCTTCAGCTTGAATCAGAATTTGGAGCCTTTAAGGTTGAGGTTATGGATGAAGAGATGATTTGGAAGCGGGAAGAAAATGGTGAGCCAGTAACGGTATTGCTTTCAAGAATCGATGAATTACCAAAGGCTCCTGCGGATAAAATAATCGGCTTGTGGATGCTTACTCATATAAAGGATAGCGGTGCGAGTGATACTAGAGCAATAGAGGAGAATGAACTAAAAATGTTTCTCATACGCTGGGACCGAATTTACCGAGAAATGTCTATGGCTGAAGGACGAAAAACTGGTTACTGGCATATGAATGCACACAGACCTCAAGTCACCATGCTACCACATACGGAAGGAGACCCTGCTGAATCCTGGGCTTTGGCCTTTTCACCAGGAAAGCTTACTCTTACCGGAATTTCGGATTCAAACAGAGATATTGAAATGATTTTTGCCAGACAAAATAAATTCCCTGATTGAAAACCTTAACCATTTAACCACCAATCTCATCTGAGCTCAGGTCTTACGACTTGAGCTTCTTTTTTTAAAAGCCTTAAACATAATGAATGATATAAATTCATTTATTTAGGTTTTAATTAATCTATCCCAATTCCAATGAAAAGAGGTTTCCTGTTATTCCTAAGTATCTTTTCTATTCAAAATCTCTTTGCGCAAGCAAATCTGGATTCTTCTCTAATCAGAGAACTAGAAGAAATGGTCAAAATTGATCAGTTAGCCGCCTCAAATGCTCAGCCGCCGAAGGAGTTCTCCTCTCTTTCTCAGTCTGAATGGGAGTCCAAGAAGGACAGTATCTTTCGGGCGAATCAAGAAAAAGCTTCTAAAATTTTGGAGGAGGTTGGATACCCAGGTTTTGATAAGGTAGGACAAGTTGGGGAAAGGAATTTTTGGTTAATCGTACAGCATTCAGATTTCAATCTTGCCTTTCAGGAAGAAGTTCTTGATTTGATGCATGAAGAGGTGTTGGAAGGAAATGCAAGCCCAAGCAATTATGCGCTCCTAACTGATCGGGTAAGGATGAATAAAGGTGAGAAATTAGTCTACGGAACACAGGTCAATTACAACTTTATCACCGGGGAGGCCTTCTCCTTACCAACGGAAGACCCAGAAAACCTTAATGCTCGTAGGGCTGAAATGGGACTTGAACCAATCGAGGATTACCTCGCGGAAATGACGGAAATGCATATGGAGATGAATTCTATGATCGGCGGAATAACGAATGCAGCTCTGGTTCTCTTTTCCGTTTTAATGCTCGTCTTAGTGGTAATGATGTATTTTTTCACCAGAGGAAAAAAGCCTGAAACCCAAGCTCTGTGAAGCAAATCATAGCATATTTAAAGAAGTATTGGCAAGCTCACTTTCATGTATGGTTTTATGCCAGTACTGCTCTATTTCTTGCGCTCGCAATTTTCCTGAATTATAAGTACAATTTCGAAAATGGATTTATAGATTCTCTGTACAAGCAATGGATCCAACTCCCTCTTTTTGGAGGATTCACCATGTTTCCGTTCCTCGCTATTTGTGGGTTTCTTTACATTTTTAACATCAATCGTACCTGGGTTAAATCAAGAGAGTTTTGGCTACTTTTTCTTCTGGGTACTCTGGCCATGGGTTTTCAACGCTCCTTTTTCCTTCACTATTATATTATAGACACTCTGGAGCCGGCGGATAGACTTTTCGTCAGAAGGATTCTCTGGTATATCAGACCGTTTTTCACCACTTTAATTCCCCTTCTAATTTTTTATCGCTTTTACGAAAAAAAGCGGGATCCTGAGAAAAGTTGGTACGGTTTAAAAGTTAAGGACACAGATTTTACTCCCTATTTTCTTTTGATCGGGATAGTTTTTATTGGGATAGGATTTGCCTCATTTTTAGGGGATTTGACGCGATACTATCCTCGTTTTGATAAGTCTGGAGGTGAAATATTTGCGGTAGTTCATGAGCTGCCTGAATGGTTTACGGTAGCTGTATTCGAACTTTTTTATGGACTGAATTTTCTGAATGTAGAATTTTTATTTCGAGGGTTTTTGGTGATTGCATTTACGCGTGTATTAGGCGGACATGCCGTGTTGGCAATGGTAGGATCTTATGTTTTTTTACATTTTGGTAAGCCTATGACGGAATGTATTTCCTCTGCATTCGGCGGTTATATTATTGGCGTTTTAGCTTTTTACTCTAAAAGAATCTGGGGTGGAGTGGCTCTGCACGTCGCTTTGGCTTGGAGTATGGAATTTTTTGCCTGGTTGCAAAAAATCAATTGATGCGAAGAATATTGAAGAGAATGATCCGAAGATAAATTCCACACTTTTCCACATTTGGTTTTCTCTATCTTGATTTTCACTTTAACTTCGGGACTTCTTCGATAGAAAATCATGAAAAAACTTCTCACCACCAGCCTTTTGGCCTTTTCACTGGTCATTTCGGCTTTCGCCCAAATCCAAACTCCTGAACAATTTCTTGGCTATAAGCCAGGAGATAGATTCACTCCTCACCACAGAATGATTGATTATTTCGAGCATGTGGCTGAGAATAACCCTAATGTCATCCTTCAGCAATATGGAGAGACCAATGAAAAAAGACCTTTGATCATTGCCATTCTTTCCAGTGCAGAAAATATGGGTAACCTTGAAGAGATTAGAACTGACAACCTGAGAAGAGCAGGTCTTATAGAAGGGGATCCAGTTCATTCTATTCCTGTAAACTGGATGTCTTTTAATGTTCATGGAAATGAATCCGTAGGGATGGAAGCGGCAATTTCAGCCTTCCATACTTTAGCTGATCCGAACAATGAAACCTCCCAGGAATGGCTTAAAAATCAAGTCGTTATTATCGATCCTGCTATAAATCCTGACGGAAGAGATCGATATGCCATGTGGTACAATCAAAAAATGAACACCACACTTCAGCCGGACCTTCAGTCTGTAGAACATAATGAACCATGGCCAGGAGGAAGAGCTAACCACTATCTATTTGATTTGAATAGAGATTGGGCTTGGCAGGTACAGGTAGAATCACAGGCAAGGTTAAAGGTCTATCAAGAATGGATGCCTCAGCTACACCTAGACTTCCATGAACAAGGAATTAATTCGCCTTTCTACATGGCTCCTGCAGCTGAACCTTTACACGAGCAGCTTACTGAATGGCAACATGAATTCCAGGATATTTTTGGAAAAAATACAGCTAAGTATTTTGATGAAAAGGGGAGATTCTATTTTACGAAAGAAAGATTCGATCTGCTTTATCCATCCTATGGAGACACGTACCCTATGTTCAATGGAGCCATAGGAATGACCATCGAACAGGGAGGTAGTGGACGAGCGGGTCTTGCCGGCTTCAATGCCGTAGGTGATACAGTGACTCTTAGCTACAGAATTGAAGGTCACTATACTGCTGCTATGTCAGCCACGGAAGTCACCAGTCAGCATGCCGAAAAATTACTTGAGGAGTTTGCAAATTTCTATGAGAGCAACTCATCTAATCCTAAAGGGCAATACAAAAGCTTTGTGATCAAAGGTGAGGATAACCCTGCGCAGTTAGCGAAGCTTCTAGAATTGCTGGATAAAAATGGTATCCAATATGGAACTGCTGGGAAAAAATCCGGATTAAGAGGATGGTCTTATCAAAGTGGACAATCTGAGTCCTTTTCTACTTCGGAGGAGGATGTGATAGTTTCGGCTTACCAGCCAAAGTCTGTGCTGGCACAGGTATTATTTGAGCCAAGTCCTCAACTGAACGATAGTATCACCTATGACATTACTAGTTGGGCCTTACCTTATGCTTATGGACTTGAAGCTTATGCATCCGAAAGCCGAATAGAGCCTGCAGGAGAATATCAGGCACCCGAATTTATTCAAAATCAGGCAGGAACTACTCCTGTGGCCTACATTGCTGAATGGCAAGGAACAAGAGCAGCATCATTTCTTGCCTCACTCCTGGACCAAGGTGTCAGAGTAAAATATCCTGAATATCCATTCACTACGGAAGGAAAAAGTTTTCCTGCGGGGACTTTATTGATAACCAAGGGTGGAAATGAATATGTAAAAGATTTTGACCGTGTGGTTACAGAGACCGCTAATAAATTCCAGATCGAACTCGCTACCACCATGACCGGATATATGGAATCAGGTAAAGACTTTGGTTCACCTACTATCCGGGTCATTGAAGCACCTAAGGTAGCTTTGGTGGGAGGAGCAGGAACCAGTTCTCTTGGATATGGAGAATTATGGCATTTCTTTGAAAAGGATCTGAATTACCCATTGGTGAATCTGGAACTTGAAAACATGGCCAGATATGACCTTAGTGATTATGATGTTCTCATTATGCCTTCTTTATGGGGGGGAGGAATAAATGATAGAGTGAAGGCCAATGTAATGGACTGGGTAAGAGATGGAGGAAGATTGATCGCAATAGATGGTTCAGTGGACCTTTTCGCCAATGAAGAAGGTTTTGAATTAAAAACCTTCGATACCGAAGAAGATGAGAAGGCCGCAGAAGAGATGGCCGACAGTGTGAGGGTGGCTGAAAGATTAGAGCCCTATATTGATGGGGAGAGATTAGCTATTTCCGGCGGAGTGACTGGAGCAATATATGAGGTAGAGATGGATGAAACACATCCTTTGGGTTACGGTACAGGAGGTAAATTCTACACATTGAAGAATAATTCAAACAGTTATGCCTACATGAACAATGGAGTGAACGCGGGAAGAATTCTTTCCACTGATTCATACAGAACGGGATATGTGGGTGTCAAGATCAAAGAAAGAATGGGTGAATCTCTGGCCATAGGTAGTGAGAGAAAAGGCCGCGGTCATATTATTTATTTTGTGGATAATCCCATCTTCCGAGGATTCTGGGAATCAGGTAAAATGGTATTGAGCAACGCTATCTTCATGGTAGGTCAATAAGACAAAACGCCTACAAAATCAGAAACCAGTCAAGTCTCTTGGCTGGTTTTTTGTTTCTTGGGAGGAAAAGCTGAAAATGAGCAAATACTTTTTTGGAATAATCGCCCTTCTACTTTTCTCTTGTGCAGAGTCAAATAAATCCATTGATGAAATCCAAATAGAAACTTTGGTGGAAAGCTCCCTCAGCTGGAATGGAGATAGCCTCCCTCCTTACCCAGACGGAATACCAAAGGTTACCATTCTAAAAGTAAGCATCCCACCAGGTGCCAATCTTAAAATGCACAAACATCTAGTAATTAATGCAGGTGTTTTAATCAAAGGAGAACTGACAGTAATAAGTGAAAGAGGAAATACCTTAAAAATGAAAAAGGGAGACCCAATCATCGAACTGGTCAATACCTTCCACTTTGGGATGAATGAAGGAAAAGAAACTGCTGAAATAGTGGTGGTATATGCAGGAGATTTAGAAACTCCAATAACTGTTGCTAAACTAGAAGAATGATTAAGGTACTTGCCACATTCATACTCACTCTTTCCATAACAATTGGTTTCTCTCAAACGCGAACAGAATATCATGTGATTAACGTCTTGGGGGCAAATATTCACTCTGACCAAGATTTCAATTCACAAATCGTTGGAAAGTACAACAGCGGTAAGGCGATTAAATACTTCGAAGAGGAATTGCCAGAAAAAGTGGAGAAAAAAGTAAATTCAATTTTGACCTTGAAAGGCTACTGGATCAAAATAATGATGGAGGACTTCGGTTGGGGCTATATTTTCTCTTCAGATCTATCAAAAACTCCCACATCAAATTTGACGGAATACGAAAATCAAGACGGTCTCCATCTATTCGGAAAGAAATTAAGCAGCAAGAAGTTTACTGAACCCCACTCCTTTGAATCTGGCACTTATTATTCAGAGGAAACTGAAATATATTTTGAAAACGCCTTTTTTACCGAGAGTTTTTTTGATGGATGCTGGACATGGAAATACGAATTGAAAGATTTTACATTATCAGAAGCCTACCATCAAGTTCTACAACTGACCTCCATTTTTCGTGATGAAAAAATCGAAACCCCAAGGATTATTTCCGGTCAAGGAAACACATGGTTTTTTTCAGATATTGACGCAAGTCAAGAAATAAAACTAGAAGACCTAGGCCAAGGACAATACAAGATCAGTTTCTCCTCCTGCACCTAATTTTTCATTAGATTAAGGCCTGTTATCACCCCGATTTCATGCCCAAATACGACTACATCATTGTTGGTGCTGGCTCCGCTGGTTGCGTGCTGGCTAATAGGCTTTCTGCAGACCCAGCGAATTCTGTCCTCCTTTTAGAGGCAGGAGGCCCGGATAAAAAACTCGAAATAAAAATCCCGGGAGGGTATCCCAAGCTCCATAAATCGGAAGTAGATTGGGGTTTTTGGTCCGAACCTCAGGAGCACCTGGATGGAAGAAGATTATATCTACCCCGAGGCAAAACCTTAGGGGGTAGCTCCTCCACGAACGCCATGGCTTATGTGAGAGGAAACCGGAAGGATTATGATCACTGGGCAGAACTGGGGAATAAAGGGTGGGATTATAATTCCTTGCTACCCTACTTCAAAAAGTCTGAGCACAATGAGAATTTTCAAGATGAGTTTCATGGCCAAAATGGACCATTGAATATTACTTTCTTAAAAGAACAGCGAACCCCTTTTGGAAATGCCTTCGTCAAAGCTTGTGAGGAAGTTGGAATTCCAAAGACAGGGGATTACAATGGAGAATCACAGCTGGGAGCCAGTTTGCTCCAGTTCTCTATGAAAAATGGGTTCAGGCATAGCACCGCAACAGCTTTCCTCAAACCCATAATTTCAAGACCAAATCTTGAAGTTCGCACCCATGCCCAAGTCAGCAAAATCTTAATTAAAAATGATGCCGCCGAAGGAGTAGAATACTTCACTAAAAAAGGAAAGGAAAAGGTCTACGCTACTAAGGAAGTCATACTGAGTGCAGGCTCATTTCAATCACCGCAGCTTCTAATGCTTTCGGGTATTGGTGACCCAAATGAGTTGGAATATGTGGGTATCCAAACAAAGAAGGCCCTCCCCGGTGTCGGTAAAAATCTACAAGACCATTTATTTTTTCCTTGTACAGCTGCAAGCAAACAACAAAACGGCTTAAATCACGAGCTTTCACTTTTCAATCAACTGATTGGAACCATTCAGATTCTAACCACCAGAAAAGGAGCACTAACCGCAGGACCACTTGAGGCAACGGCCTTTTTCGATACCCGAGGAGGAAACGAAGTAGACTTTCAACTTCATTTTGTCCCTTTACAAACAGGAGAAGACTATTCCTTGGATTTTTATGATATCGATACTTTCCCGAGAAGAGACGGGTTCACTATCCTTCCTAGTTTGATTCAGCCAAAGAGCGTCGGATTTTTGAAACTTCAAAGCAAAGATCCCAGAGCAACTCCTTTGATCCAACCTAATTTCCTATCTCATCCGGATGACTGGAAGACCATGATCCGGGGTACTAGAATAACTATAGACGTTTTAAGATCGGATGCCTTTGGCCCGTACCGTGAAAGGGTTCTTTCTCCTCTGGACGAGTCCGATGAGGGCATCATTCAGCACATTAAGAAATCTGTTGAAACCATTTATCATCCTGTAGGCACCTGCAAAATGGGACAGGATGAAATGGCGGTGGTGGACGATGAACTTAGAGTTCAAGGAATTGGGAAACTTCGGGTGATAGATGCGTCCATTATGCCGAGAATCGTTTCAGGAAATACCAATGCTGCATCCATCATGATTGGGGAAAAAGGTGCAGATTTAATATTAAAGGGTTCATAAAATAAGCTGTGGCCTTTGGCAGTGCATTTTCTATCTTTAGTTTCTTTTAAACCTTTTCTATATGCGAAAACTGTTAGCCCTTCTCCCTTTTATCTTCTGCTCTCTTGCCCAGGCCCAGGATTTTATGCCTCCACTGATTCCATGGTCTGGAGAAAGCGAAAATCTCTTAGTGGATAAATCAAACCCATGGGTTACACCTTTTGAGCTTTCTGATGGTCTAGAATCTCCGAATTATGAGGAGACAATGGCATGGCTAACAAAACTCGCAAACGCCAGTCCCTTGATTTCCATGACTTCCCCTGCAATGAGTGAGCAAGGCCGAATAATTCATATGATGATCGTCACAAAGGAGAATCGTTTTTCGGCGGCAGAACTTGCTAGCTCAGAAAAACCTTTGATTTTAATCCAGGCGGGAATTCATTCGGGAGAAATAGATGGGAAAGATGCTGGAATGATGTTGCTACGAGATATTGCCTTCGGCACAAAGCAGAATTTACTTGACGAGGCCAATATCCTTTTTATCCCTATTCTTAATCCTGACGGCCACGAGAGAAGCAGTGAATACGGCAGAGTAAACCAGCGTGGTCCCAAAGTGATGGGCTGGAGAACAAATGCCCAAAATCTAAATCTGAACCGAGACTACACCAAACTGGAAACAGCAGGTGTTAGACTCATCGCTGATATTATGAATGAGTACGATCCAGATTTATACATCGACGTGCATGTCACCGATGGGGCTGATTATCAATACGATATCACTTATGGCTTTGTAGAAACAGGAGGTTACTCTCCCGAAATTTCATCTTGGCTAGCTGGGAATTACAAACCTGAAGTGGATCAGGCACTTCAGGATCAAGGTCACATTCCCGGGCCATTGCTTTTTGCGGCGAATGGACAGGATTTTACCAGAGGAAACGTAGCTTTCGCATTTAGCCCAAGATTCTCCCATACTTACGGGGATATTCGTCACACGGCATCGATTCTTGTTGAAAATCATTCACTAAAGCCCTTCAGACAAAGAGTTTTAGGAACTTATGTGTTTTTGGAGCAATCCATCCGCTCGCTAGGAAATCACTTTCAGCAGCTCCAATCCGCCGTAAATTCTGATATCAATCAAGCTAAGGAATCCATTGTCGTGAAATATAAGTTCAGAGATACCCCTGCTGATACCATGACTTTTTTGGGAATTTCTTCCAGTAAAAAAGTTTCCGAGATCACCGGTGCAGAATATGTCCAATGGGAAGGCAAACCTATGCAGCAGCAAGTGCCAACTTTATACATGGATGAACCTGTGAACTCTGTTCCTATTCCCCGAGCTTATTGGATCTCAGCCGAGTGGAGCGAAGTAATCGAAAAAGTAAAGCAGCATGGAATACAAGTGGAAACACTGGAAGAACCGAGAGAAATTAAATTAGAATATTCGCGTCTCACTGACTTTTCTATGAACCCCTCGCCCTATGAAGGGAGGATGCGGGTGCAATCAATGGAACTGGAAAAGGAGTACAGAACCCTTACTCTTCCAGCTGGTTCCATCAGAATCGAAACCGATCAAAAGCTGGGTGAACTAGCCGTAATATTAATGGAACCTGAGTCAGTTGATTCCTTTTTTCAATGGGGATATTTCAACTCCGTTCTATCCCAAACAGAATACATGGAGCGATACATAATGGAGCCCATGATGGAAGAGATGCTAGAAAAGGATGCCGATCTAAAGGCGGCCTTTGATGCTAAAAAGGCTGAAGATGAAAACTTCATCAAAAATCCACGTGCTGTTTATCAGTGGTTTTATAGCCAGACGCCTTACTTCGATCAAAACTGGAAAGTAATTCCTGTGGGTAGAGAGTGGTTTTGAATGATGGAGAGTCTTTAGAAAGCAGTCTCAGTTTGCAGTCAAAAATATTCACTTAAAAGCAAAGTCGGGATTGATAAAAAACAGTATGAGCCAAAAGAATGTAGACCATAAAGAGTTTCTAGATAAAGACGTGGTGATTCACTACCAAATGGGTTTTGATCTCAAAGATTTTAAATCCAGAATAGCCTATATAACGGCTGAGATTGAAAAAGTCAGACCAGATTTCGATCACGAATTTGTTGAAAATAGATTGGCCTTTTATATCGCTCATTCTTACCTGGACGCTGACAAATTTGATTTAGCCATTCCATATTTCGCGAAAGAGCACGCATTAAGGAAAGAAACCGACCCTTTTTATTTATTTCCTATCCAGATGCTGATTCGTTGCTATGGTGAAATTGGAGATTTCGAAAAAGGTCTTCATTGGTTCAAAATGGCTATAATTCATTTCGATCAGGCAAGTGGATTCGATAAGCTTACCACACTCAAAGAATACGTGCATTTGATTACGAAAACAGGACATCATTTTGATGAGCAATACATCTACCTGATTGAAGAAATCACAGAGGAACTCGGATTTCATGAAACCACAGGAAACTCAATTGAAAGAATTCTAGACCTTTGGAAGGTCAATCTAAAATGGAATCGAAGAATGTGCGATATCCATTTACTCAAGGAGAAGGATATCCCAATAGAAATCGAGCTTTGGAAAAATTACATAATTGAATGCGAAGTTGGTTGGTATAGGGCTTACGCTAAGAATTATATAGCTGACTTAAAGAAAAAGAACGCAGACATCTGACCGAAAAAATTTCTATCAGCTAATTTTTTTCTTTGACATTTCTCAACTTGCTAAGTGCTTTTTGGCAAGGGTTTTGGACAGGAGGCCAACATGCTGAAAAAGGTTTTCGGAATTTTTATTTTTCTACTACCCGCTCTGGTTCATTCACAGGAAATAAGAACCTACGAGGGAGGCTATACCTTCAAGGGACTCAGAGGTACGGCGAGGCTTTCCTATACCCTGGATGAAAACCTGGATCCCATTTTGAATGGTCCGTTTTCATTTTCTTTCAGCAAAATGGACAGTCTGAAGAGTGGTCTTTTCAGAAAACTTTTGGCCGAAGGCTCCTACATTGAAGACCAGAAAACCGGGAACTGGAAATATTATCAGGAGACTTACCAAGTTGCGATAAAGGACATTTTCAATCGGGAGATTCAAGCCTCTTTGTCGTCAAATTTGGTGGAATTACAAGCCGCATACAAGGATGGGCTATTGACCGGTCAATGGGATTACTCTGAGAAGCAATTAGAAAATGAAGAATACATAGATGTCTTCGAAGCCAAAAACCTGACCTTTGAGCGGGATAGTCTTGTAGGAAGGGTAAATTTTGTCTCCCAAAAACCAAATCGACCATATCAGATTTCAGGCCAGATTGGCGAAGAAGGGCTGATGGAAGGAACTTGGGAGTTCATCTATTTCGTAGACAGCACCTTGACCATTAATGAACAAAGGCGCTACGAACAGGGGTTTCTCATTGGTCTTTCTAAGGTCAATGATGTGACGAAGGAGAAAATTGACGAGGTTGTATTTTTTAATGCTATTGAAAAACTAGATTCCCTAAATCGTGGATTAGAGGTGGATTACAGGGTTTCTGATCAGGCTTTCGGTCTCATTTTCAATGATGGATATGTTGAGAATAGCGAGGAGTTTCAGGAGCAATATTTGGGAACTTTCCTTCTTGAGGATGCCTTGAGCCGAGTCCTTCAATTCGAAGAGGATTTCTTTTCGGAAGAGGGGCAACTGAAAAAATATCCGATTTCCACGCGAAGGTTTGTCTATGCCATTTATGAAGAAGACCAGGATCGATACAATGACATCATCTATCTTTTCGACCAACTTAAAGCTGAAGGGACTCAAAAAGCAGTTTTAGACTTCCTGTCTCTAAACAGGAACACTTCTGACTCATTGGCCTTCAGTGCTGCATATTTTGATTATCTGCAGGAGAAAATAAAGGCCTACGAGCCAGCTGTTGAGCTACTTCGAAATGGGGATATTCAGTATTTCGATACGGAAAACTATCTCAGGGATGGTCTGAAGTTTTTAAAACCACAAGAAGAAATTACCTATAGCTACGATCTAGAGATCAAGGAGAAAACACTGGACTTTCCTCCACTGTCTGAGCAAAAAAATCTGGGAATCGATCTGCTCACCCACATTGAAGCCGAGTGGAATATTTTCAGGGAAGTGGATGCCTTCATCCAAAAGCAGCAAGTAGATTTTAGGCAAAGCAATGAGCTTGATGTGATTGAAGAGCGCATTCTTGAAGAGCAGGCAAGGGTAAAACGAGTTAAGGATTCCATTGAGCCCAAAAATGAACGTCATCAGGCATTGTTGGATTCTACCTATCAAAACCTAAGTACTGACAACTATCAGGAACTTTTGGATCAATACAATGAGACAGAAGGATTCCTTGACAAAGCAGAGGTGGGAGACGAAATGATAGAATTATTCCTATTTCTGGAGGAGAGCCTTCCTGAACTCTCACGCTATGAAAACTTGGCAATTGCTCTGAAAGAAGAATTCACAGAAAAGACCCTTGACCCCTTTACTTTTGAAACCGATTTCGAAGTTTTGCGACAACTTGAACTAATTAAAGCCGCGGAAACTATCGTGGCCTTTGAACTCGAGGAGATCATGAAATCTTCAGATTTTCGGGATGTACAGGTTCATCTTTTAAACCTCGACGCCTTGGAAGGGCGAATACTAGATTTGAAGGGGAGAAACACAAAAAGACTGGAACGAAACCTCAGAAAATCATCTGGGAATGTCAGCCAACTTAAAAAGCTTTTGTCGATATGAGGCATGATGTTTACATAGCATTTCTTCGCACATCTGCCGCGGCATTGATCATGGTGCTCTTTTTAGCTTTGCCGGTAACGGCGCAAACGCAGGATGAACCAGAGGAAGAAGAGAGAAATACTGCAAGAAGATCAGAGCTTTGGAATGGATTCTATACTAAGTATAAAATCGGGAAGAAGCTCTTCTATTACGGGGAGTATCACATACGTACCAGAGATCAGCTCGTCCAAAATATGGGTCAAATTTATCTGAGGTTTGGGCTGAGTTATATTATTAATAAGAATCTGGAAATCACAGGCGGAATCGTCACCCCGTTTTATTGGGCTCCTCCTCAGTATCAGGAGCAAGAGCGACCTTATGATAAGGTGGTAAATCAATTCCGTTTTTGGCAGCAGGCTCTTTTTATTGTGCCTTTGGGCAAAGCAAAAATTTACCATCAGCTCAGAGCAGAGCAACGATGGAGAAGAGACTACTATGTTGGATCTCCGTTTGAATTGACTTTTCGTTGGCGCTATAAGATTTCCACATACATCCCCTTAAACTCATATAAATTCCAACCAGGCACTTATTTTCTGTCCGCTTATAATGAGGTATTTATTCAAACTGGGAAGACCATCATTCGAAATCCTTTTGAGGACAATCGACTCTTTTTAGGCATGGGATACATACTTAATGACAAAGTCCAATTTCAGGTAGGCTATGCGAAAAGTTGGCAACAGAGATCCTCAGGAATTGATTATGTGAACCGAGATTTGATACGCCTTTCGGTCTATCATAATCTTGATTTCACCAAAAAGAAAAGCCCTCCAGTGGATTTTCAGCCAATTTTTTGATCTTGATGAGTTGAAAAGGGAGTCAAGATTTAAACCATCCATCAGGCGCGGATTGATAAGTGGTTACCAGCCATCCCTAATAAAAATGGGCCTATAAAAATCCCCTTTTGAGTTTTAATCGGGATAATAATTTAAAAGGATATTTAAAACCCACATTTTTCATGTCCGAAGCTTTAGCAAGAAATCTCGTCCTTCTAATCATCCGTTTGGGAGCGGGAGCAATGATGCTCACCCATGGTATCCCAAAAATCAGTCGCCTGATGGCAGATGAAGTTAAGTTTGCTGATCCTTTTGGATTAGGACCAACAGTATCTTTGGCATTAGCTACATTCGCTGAAGTGGTTTGTGCAGTGTTAGTGATGGTCGGTTTTAAGCTCAGGTTAGCTACTATACCTTTGATGGTGACCATGCTAACTGCAGCCTTCTATGCACATTGGGATGATCCATTTGGACGAAAAGAACTCCCACTTTTATTTTTTCTGACCTTCCTAGGTTTATTAGTTTTCGGTGGGGGAAGGTTCTCAATAGACGGAGCTTTAGCAAACAGGAAAAGGAGGTACTAACCCATATTCCCACGGTGGACTATTTTATTGTCCTGGTTTCGAATGCATGGCGATCCGAATTGAACAATAACCTGTTGCTCAAAGCTCGAGTTTTAGCTCTACTGATTTGGTACTTTCAAAGAATAACAACGGTAGTTTAAAGGTTTTGAAATGGGTTACTGGTGTTCCTCTATTTTTTAATCCGTCAATGTGCTCCACCAAAATATCCCCATAATTGGAACGCAGTAAGCGCGATACCTGCAAGAACTAAATACACGTTCGAAGCCTTATAAAAGGCATTATAGCTCTCTTTTTGCCTCCAAAAGTTGATTACAAAAATGATCGGAATTAGAGCAGCCACTTGCCCCAGTTCCACTCCGACATTAAAGCTGATGATTTTAGCAAGGATATTTTCCTCCCCCATAGCGAAGGATTGTAGCCGTGTGGATAAACCAAGACCATGTATCAATCCAAAAGAAAAAACCATGGCCAAAAGGTTTGGTGATTTTACTTTGAACACCTTTTCAAAACCACCCAAATTTTCAAATCCCTTATAAAGAACGCTCAGCCCAATCACTGCATCAATTAGGTGCTCATCTACTTTTATTCCCAAATAGGTAGCCCCGATCAAAGTAATGCTATGACCCAAAGTAAACACCGTGATAAATTTGATGATATCCTTAAAGTTCTTCAGATAGAAGATCACACCTCCCAGAAAGAGAAGGTGATCATAACCGGTGAGCATGTGTTTTGCGCCAACCCATAGGTAAGCTAGTAATCCTCCATTATCTAGAATTTGCTGATCGCCTTCGCTCACGTCATGAGCAAAGAGAATCTTCGGTATTAAAACCAATGCCGGAATAAGAAGGAAGCGCAGATTTTTTATGCTTGTCATTTTTTTCGATTAAACCAGAAGAATAGAATAACCAAAAGGATTAAACTACCCCCCCAGAATACATAAGACGGAATACCTTCTTCTTCATGCACATGAGCATCATTTCCATGTTCATGGGAATGTCCTTCTCCAACGGCAAAGGTAAGGGTAGCCCAGTTCGATTCATGGGTAAGACCTTCTTCTGATTTTAATTCCATATAGATGGTTCGGAGATACCAAACACCAGTGGAAGAAATGGGGATGGAAATTACCCCATTCGAATCGGTTCTCAGTTGCATGACGCCTTCATGGGAATGGCTTTCAGAGGACGTTTCTTCTTCATTATGACTATGAGTGGTTCCGTCTTCATGTGTGTGAACTTCGCCTGATTCATGCTGATCCTCATTTTCGTGAGAATGGGTGGTTCCATCACCATGTGTATGTTCCTCCGCTGAATCATGGGTATGAGAATGATTTTCGTCATGACTATGTTCACCATCTGATTCATGAGAATCCTCGTTATCATGTGAATGAGTGGTTTCATCTTCATGAGAATGCTCCTGTCCAGTGTCGTGACTATGAGTGGTCCCATCATCATGTGTATGCATTCCAGGTTCGTCGTGTGAATGATCATGTGCCTCTCCGTCATTCCCAACATAGACTATCTGACCACTAAGTGGCTTTCCTTTCCAAAGCAACTTTACCTTCATCTCATGCCCCGGGTGGATATCATAAGGATTTTCCATGGGAACAAACTCAATGGGATAACCCAGAACAGTCTTCCAATCCTCAGTCAATTCATCCCCTACCTGAAAAATGGTTTTAACGTGCTTTGAATATCGCTCCACTGCAGGCTGATCCATCGCATCATTCTCTTTCCTCCACTCAAGCATATCCAGAACACCATCATGCTCCAGGTAACTATTAAAAGCCTCGGCATCCATTTCAATGTTTCTGGCGGCAGTTGACACTCCAACTAAATAGGTCCCTTCATCACCGGTGGAAATCTCTAAATAAGTACTACTGTCCTTTTCATACCAAAATGAAGTATCCATTTCCGTTCGAGATCCCATCCCAACCAGACTAACGTCGAGCATCCTATCTCGGGAGATGACATTCTCGCTTCGCTCAAATGTTCCATTTAATAGTTGGATAACAGAATCTGAATTGGGCTGCAGGAAGAAATTATCCAATTTCAAAAACATATCGTGCGAACTCAGCACAATAAGGACTACTAGACAGAGGGTTAATTTTTTCATATTAAATTGAGGGCAAGACTATTCGCTATAAAAGTAATCGAAGTAGGCAATAAAGTAAAAGTCAAATTCTAAGAATTTGGAATTCTCTGAATCAAATTTTGCTATCATTTAGGCTACTAGTAAAAAAATAATTTACCAGCCTCCTCCTAATGCCGCATAAAGTCTCGCATAGCTACTCAAAAGTTCAGACTTTGTCCCCGCTAGGTTGAGTTGTGAATCGAATGCCTGCTTCTGAGATTCCAAATATTCAAGGTAACTGGTTACACCTTGGTTGTACCTTTCTTGCGAAAGAAACTGAGCCCGAACCGCAGCCCTGACATGGGCCTCCCTTGCGATCATTTCAGTCTGAAGGGACTGTATATTTACTAAAAGATCTTCAACTTCCCTGAATGCGTTTAAAACCGTCGCTTCATAATTTAGAACAGCTTGCCGTGTACGACTCTCCTCTATATCAACTTGTCTTTGTAAGGCTCCCCAGTTAAACAAAGGCCCGACAAGCGAACCTCCGAGATTCCATGCTGCTCCTGCAGACCCAAGACTACTGAACTGAGTTCCTGCTACTCCCAACAAACCTGTGAGGGAAACATTCGGCAATCTGTTAGCTTTAGCTGCACCAACAAGAGCATTGGATGCAATCAGATCTTGCTCAGCAAAAAGGATATCCGGCCTTCTGGCCAAAAGCTGACTAGGTAACCCTTCTGGTATGGATAAGTCAATCTGCTGTTCCACAAGTGGTGTTCCGGTTGTGATAGATTGAGGAAGCTCTCCAACCAATACACTTAGTAAATGCTCTGTTTGGGAAATAAGTCTCTCCCAAACCGGAACACTTCCTTGAGCAATTGCTGTTTGGATCTGCGCCTGATTCAAATCAATTTCTGCAATAATCCCTTTATCAAAACGCTCCTGAATAATGCTCTCCATGCTATCCCGTAGTGCGTAGGTTTCCTGAGAAATCTGAAGCCTAAGTTTATATTCCAGCAATTGGAAATAAGAGGTGGCCACCGTGCTCATCAGACTAAGTTTAGTAGATCTATATCCCTCCTCACTTGCCAAAATGTTTGCCTGTGCAGCCTCATTAAGTCTTCTGAATTTTCCCCAGAAATCTATTTCCCAGTTCACAGATCCAAATCCAGTAAACAGATTTGTTGTATTTCCAAAATTCTGTGCAAGGGTATTACCCCTTTGTGCACCAGCTGAGTATCCAATATTTGGGAGCATTTGAGACCTTTGAATAACCAATGCACTTTGGGCTTGCTGGATATTTTCTGCTGCAATCATCAGGTCCTGATTGTTCTCCAAAGCTTTCACAATCAAAGTATCCAAAACAGGGTCTTCAAATATCTCAAACCAATTGATGTTTACGAGTGAATCTACTTTCAGCGTATCTACTCTGACGGTATCAATTACCTGTGCATAACTAGAGTCAGTAAACCGGTATTGGTCAGGGATTTCTATCTCCACCCCTCGGTAGTTTTGTCCCGACTTACAGGAGTACAATGTTATTATCGCAAAAATCAGCAAGGATATCTTTCTCATGACTTTTGAGCGTTTAACTGGGCATCTCTCTTTTCTTCGTATTTCGCGAGTTTTCCGATCAGGATAAACAACATGGGGTAAAGAAACACACCCATCAATGTGGCCACACCAATGCCTCCTAAGAGCGCCATACCCATGACTTTTCTGGCTTCTGCACCCGAGCCTGAGGCGAGAATTAAAGGCAGCACTCCAAGAATAAATGAGAAAACGGTCATCAAAATCGGCCTGAACCTAAGCCTTGCAGATTCCACCGCCGCATCAAAAAGGCTATGCCCTTCATCAAATTTCATTTTGGCAAATTCCACGATCAGAATGGCATTCTTGGCGGCCATCGCTATAAGCATTACAAGTGAAATCTGTGCGAAAATATTATTCAGATAAGCCTCATCTACTAATCTCGCTAACCACAAAAAGAGGAAGGCCCCAAATAAGGCGAAAGGGGTTCCTAGCAAAATGGCGAAAGGCATAGACCAACTTTCATACTGAGCTGCGAGAATAAGAAATACGAAAAAGAGAGAGAAGGCAAATACAATCCCTGCCTGACCAGAAGCAGCTTTTTCTTGGTAACTCATAGCGTTCCAACTGTACGTCATATCATCCGGAAGTACTTCTGCCGCCACCTCTTCTAATGCGTCCAATGCCTGTGCCGACGAGTATCCTGAAGCAGGAGCACCAGTCACTTCTGCTGATCGGTATAGATTAAATCGGTTCGTATAGTCAGGACCAGCAATTTTTTTGACATCAACAAAAGTGGAAATGGGAACTGACTCTCCATTATTATTCTTGACGTAGAATAATTCCAGACCGGATTCATTCTGGCGGTACTCCGGTTCGGCCTGAATGTAAGCTTTATATAATCGACCAAACCGGTTGAAGTCGTTTACGTATGCTCCCCCCAGAAAAGCTGCGAATGTATTATACACATCACTTAATCGAACCCCTGTTTTAAGAATCTTATCCTGATTGATCTCCATATAGCGCTGAGGAACCACAGCCTGATAAGTGGTGAATGCAGAGGCGATTTCTGGTCTTTGCTGTGCTGCAGCTATGAATGCATAGGTGTTTTGGGCCAGGTAAGCTGGGTCTTGTCCCTTTTTATCCTGGATCATAATACTGAAGCCAGAGCCATTTCCCAGTCCTGGTATAGCAGGTGGACCTAGACTTATGGCTTGACCTTCCTGAATCTCCTTGGCAAAAATCCTATTGAGCCGTTGCATGAATTCCTTTGCAGTAATATCACGCTCATCCCAATCCTTCATGGTAATGAACATAAAGCCAGAGTTTGGAATAAAGGATCCCGCAAGTAAACTAAATCCAGAGAGCGCAGTGGCATATTCAGTTTCTGGCTGAGCCAATACAATCTCCTCGATTTTCCTCATGGTCTCATCTGTCCGCTGAACTGATGCGGCATTTGGCAATTGAAGATTTACATAGACATAACCTTGGTCTTCCTCAGGAAGAAATCCTCCGGGTACCTGAGTGGCAAAGATTCCTGCAGCCACTAAACTAATCACAACATACAAAACGCCCCGTTTAAGCTTGCCGGCTACCACTTTGGTTGTTGCTGAATAACTTTCTGTACTACGATCAAAGCCCTTATTGAATTTGTCAAAAAATCTTCCCAAAAAGCCTTTTGCTTCACCTGAGTTTGGCTTTAAAAGAAGGGAACAAAGGGCCGGACTTAAAGAAAGTGCATTGATGGAAGAGAAAATTACGGATACTGCAATGGTGATGGCAAATTGCTGATAAAGTTTTCCGGTGATTCCAGCCATTACGGCAACAGGTACAAAAACCGCAACCATCACCAAAGTGGTGGCAATAACAGGAGCGGACACTTCCCTCATTGCAGTGGATGTAGCTGTTTTTGGATCCATCCCTTTCTGCATATTTACCTGGACAGCCTCCACCACTACTATTGCATCATCTACTACTATACCAATTGCCAATACAAGCCCAAGAAGCGAAAGTGTATTTATAGAAAATCCCAGTAATGGGAAAACCATAAAGGCTGCCACAAGAGATACTGGAATCGCAAGAGTAGGGATTAATGTTGCTCTCCAGTCCTGGATAAAAATAAAAACCACAAGAACCACCAAGATCAGAGCAATCACAAGAGTTTCTATTATCTCTGCAATTCCAGCCTTGATCGGAGCAGTAGAATCAAGGGAAACTTCGTATTCTATACCCTCTGGAAAGTCTTCTGCAAGCTCATCCATTGTGGTGATAATTGTCTCTGCCAATTCTACAGCATTAGAACCTGGAGCTTGATACAAGGCTATTATGGCACACTCACTTTTATTTAGTCTCGTAAATGCGTCATAAGACTCCACACCCAATTCCACCCGTGCAATGTCCTTAATTTGAATCTGGCTTCCGTCAGCATCGGAGCGAATCACCACATCGCCAAACTCCTCTTCGGAAACCAAGCGATCCGGAAGTCGGACCGTGTAAGTAAATTCTGTTCCGGCTGGGGCGGGCTCTGCACCAAACTTTCCTCCCGGGGCTATAACATTCTGCTCCCGAATAGCATCGATAATCTCCGTAACTGTAATCCCCAGCTTTGCCATTCTATCTGGTTTGATCCAGATTCTCATTGAGTAATCACTGGCTCCCAGTACATCCACCCTTCCAATCCCTTTTGTTCTGGCCAACTGGTCTTTCACATTGATAATCCCATAGTTTCCTAAGAACTGCTGATCATAGGTCCCATCAGGTGATGTCAGTGTAACGAGCATCAGAATATTAGGCATAGACTTTTGGGTTTTTACGCCAAGTCTCTTAACCTCTTCTGGTAACTTAGGAGTAGCTGAAGCCACCCGGTTCTGTGTAAACACAGTATTCATATCCGGATCGGTACCAAGATCGAATGTCACATCAAGAGACAATGCCCCGGAGTTCGCATTTGTGGACTTCATGTATAACATATTCTCCACACCATTAATTTCCTGCTCCAAGGGCGATGCGACTGACTGCTCTACACTTACGGCATTAGCTCCTGTAAAAGAAGTGCTGACCCGTACCACAGGGGGTGTAATGGCCGGATATTGCTCAATGGCCAGTCCAAGGATGGAAATACCTCCAACTACCACCATAAAAATGGCAATCACAATGGCCACAATAGGCCTTTTCACGAAGAAAATTTGCTTAGAATCGTCTATTTCTGCCATGGGACTATTCGGAGAATTTAGATTCAAAAGGGACAACTACTGGCTGAATTTTTTGTCCGGCGGCCACCTTCTGCAATGCCTCCAATACTACTTGATCCCCTTCTTGAAGCCCTTCGCTAATCAAAAAATAATCTCTGTAGGGACCAAGGATCGTAATACTTTGTTGAACAATTTCATTTTCTTCCCCAACTTTAAACACGAAGAATCGACCCTGAAACTCACTGACGGCTCGCTGAGGAACCAATTTGCCAGCCTTCACCTCCTTCATAGGAGCTCTCACTCTAGCAAATTGACCAGGACGGATTAAACCATTTGGATTAGCAAAGGTAGATTGGATAAGAATGGTCCCTGAGGTAGCATCTATTTGTCTATTAATGAAATCGACGTAACCAACCTGATCAAATTCTACTCCATCAGACAGGATCAACTTAAGAGGTTTTTGCTTATCCGCTCGTCTTTCTTCCAATTGATACTCCCTGAATAACTGCAGATAGTCATTCTCGCTTAGCGCAAATTCCACTCTTACTGAATCTATGAGTGAAACGGTGTTTAGTATGACTGGATTTGGATCCCTGCCCACAAACTCTCCAACTTTTGCTTCAGTTTTACCGATCAATCCTGTGATCGGAGCTTTAATTTGAGTATAACTAAGCTGTATTCCCTCAAAACTCAGCTGAGCCTCCGCTGCATCCACCATGGCCAATGCAGCATCTCGCCTAGCTACCGCCGCATCATAATCTTTTTGAGAAATGGCATTCATAGCAGCAAGTGGTTCATACCTGGCTAAGTCATTCTCTGCTTGTGTTAGGTTTACTTTTGCAGAAGCGAGTTGGCTCTGAGCCACATTCACTCCCTCCTGAAAAGGGTCCGAATCAACAGTGTATAAAAGATCTCCCTTCCTGACCATTCTCCCTTCCTCAAAATGAATTCCTTCAAGATATCCCTCGGCTCTTGCCCTAATTGGAATATCTACCTTTCCATAAATCTGGGCCACAAAATCCTTTTCGAGGGAAACATCCTGGCTTTGAATTTCTACCACATTTACTTCTAAAGGAGGGACTTCTGTGGTTACTTCTGGCTCTCCACAGCCGAATGCCAGAATCGATACTGCAAAATAGAGGCTTCTCTTCATTTCAAATAATGATTTAAACTGGGCTTTTACGTACCAAATTATTGTCATGAAACTATCCAAAAAAGTAGTAGAAACCTATAATAATACCTTTTAAAAATCTCTTCCCCCGACCATCCTAAAAAAGCCTAAATCAGAATTTGACAATTCAGTCTCGAAAATCAACAGTTCAGTCAGTCTTTTTTCATTTGAAGTGAGGTGAGTAGCACCTTTGAGTCAAACGAAATCAGCTATGAGCACTCGATTGATTCTTTTCTTTTTTCTTCTGATGAGCCAGCATGTCGCTTTAACTCAAACGACTATTTCGGGAATTATCCTTGACCATAAGGGAAAGGAACTACCAGGGGCCAACATCATGATTAAAGGAAGCTATGATGGAACTACTGCTGATATTTCAGGAAAATTTTCATTCGAAACATCCAAAGAAGGATTCCAAATTCTCCTTATCAAAATGATGGGATTTAAAGCTGTAGAAACCGTAATAGAGTGTACCGGAGGAGAAATCGAAGTTGGAAACCTAACTTTAAAGGAAGAGATCACGGACATGAATGCGGTCACCATCTCCGCCGGAGCCCTTGAAGCATCCGATGAAAACAAGGCGGTGGTTCTTCGCCCTCTTGATATAGTTACCACTCCCAGTGCTATGGGAGATATCACCGGTGCTTTGCAAACTTTACCCGGAACCAGCACAGTGGGTAATGATGGGAGACTTTTTGTTCGAGGAGGGGATGCCAGCGAAGTTGGGATTTATATCGATGGACTTTTTGTGGGAAATGCCTATGGTTCAAGGGTAGCAAATGTTCCTACAAGGACAAGGTTTAACCCAAACTTATTCAAGGGGACTTTTTTTAGCACAGGAGGTTACTCTGCTGAATTTGGGCAGGCACTAAGTTCGGCTTTGGCTTTAAGCACAAAGGATCTATCAGTCAGAAATCAAGGTGACCTAAGCATCATGTCGGTTGGGGGAGGCTATTCTCATACATTTTCAAGTGAGAAACAAAGCATCACCGCTTCCGCGAATTATTTTGATCTCGGCCCTTATCAGAGCCTCATCAATCAAAATTTTGATTTTGAAAGCCCTGCCAATGGTTGGGATTTTGAGGTGGCTAGTCAAAAGAAGTTAAGCAAGGGAGGCCATTTAAAAGCTCTTTTCAGAACCGAGGGCGGAGGAATGGAACTTTGGCAGCCAGTTCCGGGAGTAGAAGGTCGTGGAGTGAGGATCAAACTAAACAATGACTACACTTATGGCCAGGCTAACTGGAGCAATTTCCTATCAAATGACTGGACCATGTTCGGAGGAGTCTCTTACTCAAGAAATGTGGATAACATTCTTTACGACAGCTTAAAAATCAAAAATACCGGAGAGACGCTTCATGCTAAAACCTACGGAATCAAAGATTTTTCTGACCGGATTTCGATGAAGCTTGGATTGGAATTTTTTAGACAGAATTACAGTGAGGCGCTTCCAAACGAAAACCTTCAAAGGAATTTTAAGGACAACAGAATCTTCGCATACACAGAATGGGATTGGTATCTGAGCTCAAAACTCGTTTTCAGAACAGGTCTTCGGGCTGGTAGCAGCGATCTGTCTTCTCAGCTGTGGGCTGACCCCAGAGTATCCTTTGCCTTTCAGATTTCAGATGCAAGTAAGGTCTCCCTTGCTGCAGGCACCTTTAATCAGATGCCTGTGGAAAACTTTCGGGTTTTGAATCCGAATTTGGCAAACTCCGAGGCGAAGCATCTTATCGCAAACTACTTTTTCCAAAAGGAAGGAAGAACTTTTAGAGCAGAAGCCTTCTACAAAGGTTACAACAATCTCGTCACCTTTGATGGGAATCAAATGGACATGAGCAATCTTCAAAATGAAGGAGAAGGATATGCTCAAGGATTAGATATTTTCTTCAGGGACCAATCAACCATTAGGAATACTGACTATTGGGTGACCTACAGCTTTGTGGATAGCAAAAGACAGTTTGATCAATTTGAAACTCAGGTTCAGCCTTCATTTGCTCCAAGACATAATTTCTCCCTTGTCATCAAGCACTTCATCACGAATTTGAACTCACAGATTGGGTTCTCATTCACTGCAAATGACGGCTATACTTATACGGATCCAAATTTGAATGGAGAAATGAACTCCAAGACAAAGTCTTTTCAAAATCTAAGTCTTTCCTGGAGCTACCTCCCAAAACCCAATTTGATCATTCATCTAGCATGTACCAATGTGCTGGGAAGGGAAAATGTATTCGGCTACTCCTTCAGCCAAACTCCGAATGAAGATGGAGTTTACGTCTCTCTTCCTTCTGGTCAGGTGGCTCCAAGATTCTTATTTCTGGGTGTATTCCTAACCTTATCAAAGGACAAAACTGCGAATCAATTAAACAACCTCTAAAATTTATAATCATGAAAAATCTAACTCTAATCCTAGTATTGGCATTTATGAGCAGTCTCACTGCATTAGCTTCAGAATATGAAGAAGCAATGAAAGCGCAAATCCAGAAAATGAATAACATCAGCTCAGATGCAGAAGCTCAGGACGTTAAAAATGGATTTTTGAGAATTGCTCAGGCAAATATGAGCGAATGGTTGCCTATGTACTATGCTGCTCTAGTGCAAACTGAAGCTGGACTTCGATTTGATGTAGACAAAGATGCATACTTTGAAGAAGCCCAAAGCTATCTGAAAATTTTACAGGATGCAGGAGCATCTAATTCTGAAATTACCGCACTCGAAGGATACATTATGATGGGAATGGTCAGTGTAGATCCAGGGTCAAGGGGTCAAAGTATGAGCGGACCTACTATGGAAACTTTTGGAAAGGCAATTGGCCAGGACCGAAGCAATCCCAGAGCCGTGTATCTTATGGCTCAGATGGAGAGAGGAATCGCTCAGTTTTTCGGGCAGGGGACTGAAAAGGCATGCGGTATGTTCAAAATGAGTCTTGACCTCTTCGAAAAAGAAAAAGAAAAAATCGATGAGAACTACCTTCTGCCTTCTTGGGGCTATGAGCAAGCGAAACAAATGTATGAAAGTTGTAACTAAGCCAATTTAATTGATCACAATCTAAAAGAGCCAATAATAACAGTCTACTGTGCTATTGGTTCTTTTTTGATATCTTCAATGCCATGACAGAAGAAAGCATTAGCCTCAATAAAAGGATTGAAAAAGGACTTTGGGTAAGTATGCCAAAGTTTATCCTAATCAATATTGGTATTGCCACCATAATTACTGTCATAAATATCAGTTTTAACCCTGGGTATTATCTTTCATCAGAAGGAATAGGGGAAGTTTTTCAAAGCTTTATTTTTGGATTTATTTTCTCCTCCGCCTTAAGCTTTGGTGGTAGCCAAGTAGATTTCTTTTTTGACAAAAAGATGTCTTGGATTGAGAAGCCGGCGAAGAGGTTAATCCTGACGGTGATCACGTATATGGCCTATACTTTTGTTGCTTCTTATATCATCGTTTTTGGGATAGCCTATTTTACCGGGCAGTTTACTTTGGATAACATACCATGGAGGGGGATAGGTCAGGGTACAGAGGCTCCCATGATTTTCGCTTTTATTTTTATGGCCATTTTTACAACCAGATCATGGCTTTTCGAATGGCGAAAATCAGCAATTGAAGCTGAAAAATTGAGGACTGAAAAAATCTCAACCCAATACCAATCCTTAAAGAACCAACTAAATCCCCACTTCTTATTTAACTCCCTGAATGTCCTCAGTAATTTGGTCTATGAGGATGCAGATAGGTCTGCGGAGTTCATCCAGAAATTGTCGAAAATATACCGATATGTCTTGGAGGTACAACAGGAGGAGCTGGTGCCTCTAAGCCAAGAATTGAGCTTTGCCAAAAATTACCTTGAGCTCCAAAAGCTCAGGTTTGAGGATGGCCTCGCTTACTCGATCAGAGTTAAGGAGGAGGATGCCAAGGGACAAATCCCTCCTTTATCACTTCAGTTGCTTTTAGAAAACGCCATTAAGCACAATGAAGCAAGTAGAAACAACCCGCTTTTCATAGATATTTTCAAGGATGAAAATGACTTGATCGTTTCCAACACCTACCAACCAAAGCGAGTACAACATGAGGAGTCGACAGGTATTGGTTTGAAAAACATCGATTTGAGATATGAGTTTCTTTCGAGCAGAAAGCCCATAATCGTAAATAGTGAAGATGAATTTGTGGTTCGGCTACCACTGATTGAGATAAAGGCATGAATATTTTAATTATTGAGGATGAAAACCCCGCAGCGGCCAGATTAAAAAGGCTTCTTCAGGCCCGCTTACCTGAGGCGGAAATGCATGGGAACCTTGATACTGTGCAGTCCTCAATTGATTGGCTTAACACAAACCCGGAACCAGATTTAATTTTCTGTGACATACAGCTCGCAGATGGAATCAGTTTTGAAATTTTCCAGGAAGTGGATATTAAATCTCCGGTTATTTTTACCACTGCATTCGACCAGTACGCCATAAGAGCTTTTGAGGTAAATGCAGTGGATTATTTGCTAAAGCCTCTTGACCCTGACGCCCTGGAAAAAGCCCTTGAAAAATTCCGATCAAACCAAATAAAAACAACCGTGGATATCACGGAAATCAAGTCCCTTCTCCAAAGTCCTTCGAAAAAGTATAAAAGCAGGTTTCTGGTTAAATTCGGTGAAAAAATCCAAAGTATAAATGTCACGGAAGCAGCATTTTTTTACAGCGAGTCTCGTGCCACCTATCTTCAGACCCATGCTGGGAAACGATACATTTTAGATTCAAATCTAGAGACACTGGAAAACCAGCTGGACCCTGATGAATTTTTTAGAATCAATAGGAAGTACCTTATTTCTCCAGATTCCATTGAAGAAATATATGCCCACTCTAACAGTCGCCTGAAAATTAAACTCTTACATTCCAAAGATTCAGATGTAATCGTAAGCAGAGAAAGAGTGGCAGATTTTAAAAATTGGTTAGACAAATAGCCCGGAACTTTTACCTTAGTGAAATGAGTGAAAACCAGGATTTAAATAAAACTAAGGCTGAACTCACCTGGCTGGAAAACCTCCAACGGAATAGCTGGGAACCTGAGGTTATTATTTCAGGTATTATCCTAGCCTTTCTTTTTGCATTTCCCTCAAAAATCTATGCTTTTTCTGCCCGCTTAATCCAGGACGTAGGACTTCATTTTGTTGGCGGGATGTTGGTTCTACTTTACCTAAGTGCCATCATTTCTGTATTCAAAATCTTTTTTGTGGTGCATCTGGCGCTACGTTTTATCTGGGCCGGACTTCTAGGTCTTAGTTATGCATTTCCTGAAGGGGTAATCAATGAAAAACTCTTCAAAATGTCGCAGAATTATAATTACAAAAAGCCTGGGGAACTGGTCCTTCAGATGGAGAGAATCTGCAGCATGACCTTCGCTTATCCCATATCCCAAGTGTTCATCATTCTCGTCTTCACTGTTTACCTGGGCATTTTACTTTTCGTTTATATCTGGCTGGATATCAGTTTCGTGGTTATTTACTTCATTTTCTTAGCAAGCATTTTACTTTTTGTCATCCTTCAATTGGCAAGTAAGAAATCTAAATGGAAAGAGTACCTAGCCACGACTATGATGGGAAGTGTTACGGCAATTTACCAAAGCAACCTTGGTAAATGGTTCAGTACTTTCTATACGCTTGTCATTTTTGCATTCGCAGTCCCACTTATCTATGAAGATGTCAGGGATTTTTCCATGTTCAATAACAAAACCAATCTGCTGGAAAGAGAAAGAGAATGGCCAACGAAGGGCCTCACTTATGCAGAATTCCATGATGAAGAGAGCAGATATCCTCGAATATTCCTTCCGAAGGAGACGGTGGAGTCTGACCTTCTTCGAGTGGGTGTGGCGAGATATCAGGGAGACACTAAAACTCTGAAAGATTTAAATGATCAATTCCGCTTGGAGTTAGATTCCATGGGCTGGCATGTCTTAGAAGACACGCCGGATTTATACAGATTTTACCTCAATGACCAAATAATTAAACCCGGGGCTTGGAGGAGAAATAGAATTCAAATTACCGATCAAAAAGTTTATGAAACTACTTTTGACATCACAGGGCTGGAAGCTGGAATTCATTCCCTTAGAGTGGAAAAAGTAATGCTGAACTACAGCCTTTTTTCCAATAAACCTGAACAAATTTTACTCAGGGAGTATTGGGACGAATTAGAGTTTATAAAGAAATAAAGAGACCGCAGACCCCATTTAGGGACACCAATTCCTAGAGTGCTATAATTTACCCATGATTCAGAACAAGATGATTGCTACAAAGAGGCTTATGCGAATTAGTATGGTCCTTCTTTTTCCTTTTTGGATTTCCTGCGAAAAAGATCCGGAGCAAATAGTTGAAGTAAACTTTGAAGACCTGGTTGTTGATACACTTTATTTAGAAAAGAGCCCAAATACAAAAGAGCTAGGTTACGATTTCAGTTTTTTTGAAACAGAAGAGAATAGAATAGTTCTGAAAACTTTCATAGATGGAACCATATATGAGTACAGTTATCCAGATGGGAGAATTCTTCGGACTCAGGATTACGAACAGGAGGGTCCAAATGGAATAGGGAGTTTTAATCAGGGATATTTTATAGAGGAAGATTTTATTTGGTTCCTTTCAGAGGTCAATCTCATAAAAGCAGATCACTTCGGGAGAGTGATCGCCCGATACGCTTTGCCGGAGGCCAATGAAAACCGCCAATCTGTAAATTACAGCACAAGAATGGGAGCAAAAGTTTTTCGCGTAGGGTCCTCTGTTCTCATCCCCGATGCTCCATTTGTCCTAAATGAACAAGTCGTTCAATATGAAGATTGGATTCTAAAATTTGATCCAGAGGCCGACTCATTTGAGTACCTTTCGTTCCAATGGCCTGAGAATTATCAGCAATTTCTAAACGACCCAGGCTTTGGAAGATACCAAAACTCCTATTTGCATAACCAAAATATTATGGTAGTTTCTTTACCAGCAAGTGATTCTCTAATTGTACTAGGAAAAGGCCTAAAAAAGAAAGTTTATGCAGGGACTAGGGAACCGATGAATTATCTCAAGGGAGGCCAAAGTCAACAAGGAGAATGGGTAGTGTTTTTTCAGGACAATAACTCAAGCAAGTATTCAGGAATTTCTTGGGCAGAGAAGGAACAGGTTTTACTAAGGCAGGCAATTCCCATTCCCGATACCAAAGAAAATCGAGAAGACGGAAAAATACCTATCCTTAAAATGGTGGTTTTAGATAGTTCCCTAAGATTAAAAGCCGAAATAGACATGCCTTTCGAGACCGGGGGATTCAATACCCCAGATGGTTTTTATATATGGATTGGGAATCCTCACTCCGAAGATGAAGTGGCCTATGTGAGGCTATCCTTCGATGATATCCTGGAATGACCATAAAAATTAGAGCAAAAAAAAGCGGGACTAATTAGCCCCGCTTTTTGCTGTAAGTTCTATTTCCTCACCAGATTTATTTAGAAATCTGTATTCCGTCACTGGTAGTGAAGAATCTTTGATCAATGATATCCATTTGTAATATTTGAAAAACCACTTCACTCTTTTGCTAATAAAGCCTAGAGTAAAGTATGCATACAGATAAGGATGTAATGCTATCTGTATTTTTTCCACATTTTGGGTCGTAGCCATATGTTCAAGATCGCCTTCCAGTTTATCCGCAATCAAGATAGATGCTTGGATTTTACCGGTTCCGTTACAAGCGGGGCAAACCTCTCGGGTCGTAATATTGACCTCCGGGCGAACCCTTTGACGGGTAATCTGCATGAGCCCAAATTTACTTAAGGGCAGTACAGTATGCTTTGATCTGTCGCTACTCATTTCTTCCTTCATCGCCTCGTACACCGCTTTCTTATTTTCGGCGCGCTTCATATCGATAAAATCGATGACGATGATTCCTCCCATATCCCGGAGGCGAAGCTGACGAGCCATTTCTTTTGCTGCCACCAAGTTGGTATTCAGCGCGGTTGACTCCTGATCATTTTCCTTGTTTGATTTATTACCACTGTTCACATCCACGACGTGAAGGGCTTCGGTATGCTCAATAATGAGATATCCTCCCTGCGGAAGGCTTACCGTCTGACCAAACAGGCTTTTGATCTGCTTCTCTATTCCAAAACTTTCAAATAGTTTGGCTTTACCGTTGTAAAGCTTGACAATTTTTTCTTTCTCAGGAGCAATAGTCCTGATGTAGGATTTAATTTGATCGTAAGTTGATTCTTCTTCTACGGTGATTCCATCGAATGATTCATTAAGCAGGTCTCTCACTAAGGATGAAGCCATGCTCATTTCTCCTATTACCTTGTCCCGACTCTTGGCTTTATTCAGCTTGCTCATACCTGCCTCCCATTTGTCAACGAGATTTCGAAGATCTCTATCCAGTTCTGTCACGGATTGACCTTCAGCCACGGTACGAATGATCACACCGAAATTGGCAGGTTTGATTGAGTTGATAAGTCTTAAAAGTCTTTTTCTTTCGTCGCTACTTCTTATTTTTTTGGACACATTTACAGAGTCCGAAAAAGGAACGAGTACCAGATATCGACCGGGTAAAGAGAGCTCACAGGAAAGTCTTGGGCCCTTGCTGGAAATTGGCTCTTTTACTACCTGAACCAAAATTTGGCTGTTCTTTGACAAAATGGATGAAATCTTACCCACCTTATCAATTTCAGGTTCGTTTTTAAAGCCTTTGAGATTGTAATCCTGATAGTTATTGTTACGTACCTTCTTGGTAAATTTATTCAGGCTGTTGAAATTGGCTCCCAGGTCCTGGTAATGCAAAAATGCATCTTTTTCGTAACCCACATCAATAAAAGCGGCATTTAAGCCATTGACGATCTTACGAACAGTCCCGAGATATATATCACCTACCTTGAATTGATTATCCATTCCGTCGGAATGCAACTCAACCAGTTTCTTATCTCTTAGCAGGGCTATACGACTTCCTTCCTGTGCAGAATCAATTAATAATTCCGTACTCAAATCGTATAGTTATTATGTAAATGAACTTTTGGCCCTTCGAATTAAGGGCCAGTCACAATGTGAAATTACTTCTTCTTGTGTCTGTTTTTTCTTAGTCTCTTCTTACGCTTGTGCGTGGAGATCTTATGTCTTTTTCTTTTCTTACCGCAAGGCATAATTCTTTGATTTATAGTTAGAAATATATTTACAACTGATCGAGATAGCTCTGGATACTTCCCAGGATCATTTCATCCTGAGTCATTTCCTTCACTAACTCAAATTGAGCTTTCGCTTTGTTATTCTGTTTCGCCTCAAAATAGCTTACTCCAAGATAAAACTGTCCCTGAAGATTCTGAGGATGATATTTTACCAATTCCTCAAAACGTTCAGAAGCCCTTTTATATTGTCCAGACTGTATTGACAAGATGCCCATATTGAAAAGAGCTTCCTCATTTTGAGGGTCTTCTTCTAGAATTCCCCTCAGCATGGTTATCCCCTGCATCGGATTGGCTGATGATACATAGGTCATCGCAACTTTGGTTTTCAGATCTAATCTATCAGGATTTTCTTCCAAGATAGAATTAAAATAAGACCTGGTTTCCTCTGCCAGATAAGCAACTTTCTCAGGATCCAGAGCAAAAGTGAAGGCTTCGTAGTAAGCATCACCCGCCACCTCTCGGTCTGCAGGTAATCCCGTCTCTTCTGCTATCACTCCATAGTAGTAGGCAGAACTATCAAACTTTCCCAGTTCAATATATATTTCCGCCAAAACTTGGGCCGAGGCTAGCTTATCTTCAATGGTGGAAGCATTTTCCACAACATTTCGATTTTTCGCTAACTCTTCTACTTGCTCAGGAGTAAGCTCAGCTTCATGCATATCCACCATCCCGGTGGCTGATTCGCTTTCTTCGGCGAGCCCTTCTACGTTTTCTTCATTGTCCACCACTACTTTTGGCAAACTGTAAAGACCAACAATCGCAAGGATACCTAGAACCGATACCAGAAGCTGAGACTTTTTCATGTCAACCTACACCTAAGCTTAATCTTGAGGTGCTAATTCCTTTATCTTATCGCTTTGCTTTACTCGCTCCACAAATACTTTGGAGGGCTTGAAAGCAGGAATATAATGCTCGTCAATGACGATAGCGGTATTTTGAGAGATGTTACGGGCGATTTTTTTGGCTCTCTTCTTATTGATGAAACTACCGAATCCTCGGATATAAATGTTCTCTCCTTCAACCATCGAATCCTTAATCACTTTGAAGAACGCCTCTACTGTTTGGGTTACGTCGTCCTTCTGGATGCCTGTTTTGTCTGAAATCTTAGTGATTACTTCTGCTTTTGTCACTGTAATGTATATTTAGAATTTATTAAATAAGCTTAACAACCTATTAACCAAGTGTTTTTGGGACTGCAAATGTACGAGAACCTGTGCAATTAAAAAACAAATCAAGAAAAATTACCTTGATTTGTAGGAGATTGAATGAAAATAGATGAGCAAGAAACTTCCTGATAATCAAGCTTTTTCAAAATTGATTATCAATTGGTACCGAGATAACCCACGAGATTTACCTTGGAGAGATACTCAGGACCCCTACATTATTTGGCTGTCAGAGATCATTCTTCAGCAAACGCGGGTAGCTCAGGGAATGCCTTATTTTTATAAGTTTTCCGAGGCTTATCCAACGGTCAAAGATTTAGCAATGGCACCCGAAGAGGAAGTTTTAAGACTTTGGCAGGGACTGGGTTACTACAGCCGGGCAAGAAATCTTCATTTCTGCGCAAAGCAAATTTGGTTCGAACTCGGAGGGAATTTCCCGGATAATTACAAGGATTTACTTAAGCTAAAAGGAGTGGGATCCTATACCGCCTCTGCCATATCGAGTTTTGCTTTTGGTGAAGCTAAAGCAGTAGTGGATGGAAATGTCTTCCGAGTACTCTCTCGCTTTTTTGGAATTCAGACTGATATTGCCACAGGCAAAGCCAAAAAGGAATTCGAAGCCTTGGCCAATAGCCTGATCCCAAAAGAAAATCCAGGTGAATTTAACCAGGCCATGATGGATTTCGGTTCACGTCAATGTACCCCTAGAAATCCCGACTGCGAAGCATGTCCTTTAAATGGGTCTTGCTTTGCCTTTAAGAATGATCTTATCCAGGTTTTGCCAATCAAGATAAAAAAGACCAAGGTAAAAGAACGAAAGATCCATTATCTGGTGCTGAAGTGCGGAGAGAATTGGGTTTGGAAAAAAAGAAGTACTGGAGATATCTGGGCAGGCCTGTATGACTTCCCAACTGAAGAAATCAAGTCAATTCTTGACAAATATGCAGAACTAAAGACGAAGGAATTTATCCCCCCGCAGAAAGAATACTTACATTTGCTATCACATCAGAGACTCAAGGTTCAGTTTTCAGAGATTCGTTTAGAAAGTTCCGCACAGGACCACCTAAAAAAGCTTTGCGAAGAGCAGGAATTAGCTATGGTGGAAGAGGATAAGATTGACTATCTAGCAAAGCCAAAGTTGATCGTGAATTATTTGAAGGATCAGGGTATTTGAGTTAATTTTAATTAGTACAGAAATAATATAACTAATGGCAGGAGTAAACAAGGTAATCTTACTTGGTAATTTAGGGGCTGACCCTGAAGTAAAATATTTAGAAGGGGATAACGTGGTGGCCAATATTAGACTGGCGACCACTGAGTCATATAAAGATCGAAATGGAAACAGGGTAGATCAAACCGAATGGCATGATCTTGAACTTTGGGGAGGCCAGGCCAAGGTAGCAGAGCAATACCTTAAAAAAGGAATGCAAATCTACGTAGAAGGAAAAATCAAAACAGATACCTGGCAAGATGAGCAAGGACAAAACCGGCGTAGAGTAAGAATCCGTGTTTTGAGTTTCACCATGCTCGGAGGTAGACAGGACAGTGGCAGCAGCCCATCTTCTCCCTCTTCTCAGCAGCCTACATCTGTTCCAAAACCACAATCAGCCCCAACTCCAGCTCCGGATTTAAGCGGGGATGATGATGACCTACCTTTCTAAAAATTGCGAATGTCCCTAAATCTATTTTTAGGGATTTTTCGTTATTTTGTATTCTATTATTCATGCATCATACATGGACGACCCCTTCCCGAGTTACCACCTAATCGCTCAAGTAGCTGAATTAACGCCAGGCTACCTGATATTTAACGGTATCCTTTTTATTCTTTTGCTAATTTGCTCCGCCTTAGTATCAGGCTCTGAGGTTGCTTTTTTCTCCCTTTCAAACGATGACTTAATTCAACTTCGCGAGGAGGGATCTGGGGTTGCCGAAAAAGTGCTTACCCTCGTAGATAGCCCAAAAAGTCTGTTGAGCACAATCCTGATCCTGAATAACCTTATCAATATCGCCATTGTGACCCTCACCACATTCGTGTCTTGGAGTCTTTTTGGCCTTGATGCCAAAGGAGTGATTATAATACTGGTACAAACGGTAGGTGTGACGTTTGCCATTGTATTTTTTGGTGAAATTGTACCCAAGGTTTATGCAAACAGGGCCAGACTTAGTTTTAGCAAAACTATGGCCCCAACCATCTACTTATTCGGAAATATTCTAAGACCCATTTCTTATTTACTCATGTCAATGGGTGATCTGATAGAAAGTAGAATAGAAAAAAGAGGCTATGCATTATCGGTAGATGAATTAAATAGGGCTCTGGAACTTACCACCGAAGACACCCCTGAAGACGAAAGAGAAATTCTAAGGGGAATCGTGAACTTTGGAACACTTACGGTAAAGCAGGTAATGAAAAGTCGCATGGATATCACGGCTGTGGATGTAGAAATGGATTTCCATGAACTTATGGATAAAATCAACAAAAGTGGCTACTCTCGAATTCCGGTCTTTGATGAGACAATAGATAATATAAAGGGAATTCTCTACGTCAAAGACTTGCTCCCCTACATCGAAAATGATGAAGATTTTGCATGGCAGGAATTAACCAGAAAAAGCTTCTTCGTTCCAGAAAATAAAAAAGTTGATTCCCTATTAAAGGATTTCCAGCTTAAACGGGTCCACATGGCCATCGTAGTAGATGAATATGGCGGTACCTCTGGTTTAGTGACTTTAGAGGATCTTATTGAAGAAATTATTGGGGAGATAAATGATGAGTTTGATGATACGGACGATATCTACTTTAAGGAGCTAGACCCGCATACCTTCATTTTTGAGGGAAAAGTGTCTTTAAATGATTTTTGTAAAAAGCTCGATCTCGATGGTCAGATTTTCGATGAAGTGAAAGGAGAAAGTGAATCATTGGGTGGCCTTCTTCTTGAAATAAATTCTAAGCTTCCAAGACACGGAGCCAAAATTAAACTTGAAGATATGGTGTTCACCGTTCTAGCGGTCGATACCCGTCGTATCAAGAAAGTAAAGGTGGAGCTTCTCGGCCAGCAGTACAAAGAGCATCATCCCTTCTCAGATTGAGGATCCAAAGACTTTTTGAAATGAACGACTCCTTCCCAAAAATTCAAAGAGCAAGTAAAGTCAAGGGAGCCACAGAATAGTTTGCCTTATTTAGGAAATTTTTAGATCTATTTTTCAAGAAATCCACTAAACCCCTTTCCTTCTAAATTTCCCATATTTTTTGATAAAGAGGAACCGTTTTTAACCCTCTTTTGAAAAATTTTCGAAGAATCTCCAAAGTCTTGGTGAATATTGAAACCCACCAAAAATTATGAATTTGGTAATCAATAAATGAATTCTTCTGTTTTTTTCATAATACTCATCAGATCATTGATCAAATTTCAACAAACGGAAAATTTTTTGTATTTTTCAAAATTCTAAACCTATCTAAAACCTATCAATAAATGCAAAAGGGATTATACCGATCTGCTTTTGAGCATGATTCCTGCGGCATTGGTGCAGTGGTAGACTTAAATGCAGAGCCTACCCATGAGACCATCAGCAATGCTCTTTTCATGCTAAGCAATATGGAGCACCGAGGAGGAAGAGGCAGTGACCCCAAGACAGGGGATGGTGCTGGTATCCTCATTCAGGTTCCACACGATTTTCTAAAAAAAGTTACTTCTAGATCAGATATAGATTTACCTGAAAAAGGCACCTATGGAGTAGGAATGACCTTTTTCCCAAAAAACAAGCAACTCTTTAAGAACTCAAAAAAGCTTTTAAATAAGATTCTTAAAGAATTGGATTTTGAATTAATAGGATACAGACCGGTTCCGGTGGATGAAACTGTTCCTGGTTCAGGTGCTTTGGAAGTAATGCCAAATATCGAACAGATGTTTGTGCGGCATAAGGACGGCTTAACCGGAATTGCACTCGAGAGAAAACTTTACGTCTTAAGAAATTATGCGACTTCGGAGATTAATTGTAAAATTCCTGGGGTAAATCGCTCATTTTATTTCGCTAGCCTAAGTAGCAGAACCTTAATTTATAAAGGTCAGCTCAAAACGGATCAGGTACTTGACTTTTATAAGGATCTTCAAAACCCACAAATAGAATCGGCCTTTGCCATTGTGCATTCCAGATTCTCCACAAATACGTTCCCAAATTGGAGACTTGCCCAGCCTTTTAGATTCCTCTCTCATAATGGCGAGATCAATACGATTAGAGGAAACCTTAATAAAATGAAGTCCAAAGAGACTCTCATGAAAAGTAAATACTTTTCAGAGGATGAAATGGACAAGCTACTGCCCATCACGAATAAGCAAAATTCGGATTCAGCAAATCTGGACGCTATGGTGGAGTTGCTTACCTTAAGTGGTAGGTCACTTCCTCATGCTATGATGATGCTGGTTCCGGAAGCTTGGCAAGACAATAGTGATATGGACAGACAGAGAAAGGCATTTTATAAGTTTCATGCCTCTCTTGTGGAGCCTTGGGATGGCCCTGCTGCCTTACTCTTCACAGATGGCAACTCGGTGGGTGCCACCCTGGATAGAAACGGATTGAGACCGCTCCGATATTTCATTACGAAAGACAATCGCTTCATACTTTCTTCAGAAGCTGGCGCTTTGCCGATCCGTGAGGCTACTATCGTAGATAAAGGCAGAATAAGCCCCGGACGTATGGTTTGGGCAGATCTAGAAAAAGGGAAGGTAAGGTTTGATGAAGAAATTAAAGCTGAGGTTTGTAGCAAATCACCTTATGAAGACTGGATACGCGATCAACGTATCAAACTAAGATTACTTCCTGATCCTAAAGACTTAAACCTCCCTTACTCAACAGAGGGAATAAAGAAGTCACAGAAAATCTTTGGTTATACCAGTGAAGAAATCAAGTTGATTTTAGAGCCCATGGCAAAAACAGGGTATGAGCCTATCGGATCGATGGGAGCAGATACCCCATTAGCAGTCCTGTCAAAGCAAAGTCAACACATTTCTAATTATTTTAAGCAACTCTTTGCACAAGTAAGTAACCCCCCGATTGACCCAATCCGGGAAAGGTTGGTGATGTCACTTTTCACGAGACTGGGAGAGGGATATAATATTCTGGATGAAAGTCCTGAGCACACAAAGCAGATTCATATTTCCCAACCAGTTTTGCTGAATGAGGGACTGCAAAAGGTTCAGCAGATGGATAATTTGGGCTTTAGAGCCCAAAAACTATATGCACATTTCAAGGCGGACCATGAACCTGGGCGACTTCTGGAAGCTTTAGACGAGCTTTGCAATGCCTCAGTCGAAGCTATTCAAAATGGTAAAAACATTCTGATCATTTCAGATCGTCTGAATGATGAAACCAAGGCTCCAATTCCTTCATTGTTAGCCATTGGTGCGGTACATCACCATTTGGTGAAAAAGAAACTGAGAACTAAGGCTGGTTTGGTTTTGGAATCAGGAGATATTCGTGAGACCCATCATTTTGCTACGGCAATTGGATATGGTGCTTCCGCTGTGAACCCCTATTTAGCCTTAGAAACACTTTTGGAGACCTACCAGGACGGTAAAATTCCAAATGTCGGTAGCCAAAAAGAGCTTTTCAAAAACTACCAGACAGCCATTGGAAAAGGGCTACTGAAGGTCTTGTCCAAAATGGGAATTAGTACCCTTCAGTCCTATCAGGGAGCACAGATTTTTGAGGCCATTGGATTAGGCCCGGAAGTAATCGATAGGTGCTTTAAGGGCACCATTTCAAGAATTAGTGGTATTTCCTTTGATGACCTTGCCGAAGAAGTTTTGGTAAGGCACCGGGCTGCTCATAAATCTCAGGCTCCGATTCTGGAAACAGGAGGGGTTTATCAATGGAAGAGAAGAGGTGAAAAGCATCTTTTCAATCCTGAAACCATCCATTTACTTCAGAAATCAACAAGACTTGGCGATTATTCACTTTATAGAAAATTTGCAGACAAAGTGAACAAGCAAAGTACCGACGCCCTGACTCTTCGTGGCCTGTTTGAATTCAAAAAGCGAATCAGCATCCCTATAGAAGAGGTAGAGCCATCCAGCAAAATCATGAGGAGATTTGCTACAGGTGCTATGTCGTTTGGGTCTATTTCTCATGAAGCCCATACCACTTTGGCCATAGCCATGAATAGAATCGGAGCGAAGAGCAACTCCGGTGAAGGGGGAGAAGATGAAATTCGATTCGAAAGGAAAGCAAATGGAGACTGGGAGCGATCGGCTATAAAGCAGGTGGCATCAGGTAGGTTCGGTGTGACCAGTAACTATCTGAGCAACGCAGATGAAATTCAGATTAAAATGGCCCAAGGGGCAAAGCCAGGAGAAGGAGGTCAGCTTCCTGGACACAAGGTGGATGAGTGGATCGGTAGAGTAAGACATTCCACTCCTGGAGTGGGATTAATTTCACCTCCACCGCATCACGATATATATTCTATTGAGGATTTGGCGCAGCTTATTTATGACCTGAAAAATGCCAATCGTGCAGCAAGAATTAATGTGAAACTTGTTTCTCAAGCCGGAGTAGGAACTGTGGCCGCTGGTGTGGCCAAAGCCATGTCAGATGTAATTCTAATTTCCGGGGCAGATGGAGGAACCGGTGCATCCCCACTTAGTTCGATCCGACATGCGGGTCTTCCATGGGAGCTTGGCCTTTCTGAAGCTCATCAGACCTTGGTGAAAAATAACCTGAGAAGCAGAGTAGTTCTTCAAACAGACGGGCAATTACGAACCGGAAGGGATCTTGCGATTGCAACTTTGCTCGGAGCAGAGGAATGGGGAATTTCGACTGCAGCGCTAGTGGTAGAGGGTTGTATTATGATGAGAAAATGTCATTTAAATACCTGTCCTGTTGGGATAGCGACTCAAAACCCAGAGCTTCGAAAGCTATTTACTGGAGATCCTGATCATGTTGTAAACTACTTTGAGTTCCTGGTTCAGGATCTTCGTGAAATCATGGCTGCACTTGGATTTAGAACTATTGATGAAATGGTGGGCCAGAGTGACATTCTTCAATCCACCGGTCATTTAAATCACTGGAAATGGAATAAGGTGGATCTAAGCCCTGTATTTCACAAGGTGGAAGTGCCTGATCATGTGGGAATTCATAAGCAAATTGATCAGGAATTTGAATTGAAAAAAGTACTTGATAGACAGCTGATTGAAGCAGCCCTTCCAGCTCTGGAGCAAGCCAATGAAGTTCAGGCCAAATTCCCGATAAAAAATACGGACAGATCCGTGGGAGCTATGCTTTCTAATGAAATTTCCAAAGTATACGGTAGTCAAGGCCTTCCAGAAGATACGCTTAAATTCACCTTCATTGGTTCAGCAGGTCAGACTTTCGGTGGATTCCTGGCCAAAGGTGTAAAATTTGAGTTGGAGGGTGAGGCAAACGACTACTTCGGTAAAGGCCTTTCCGGTGGAAAATTAGTGGTTTTCCCGAGCCGTAATGCCCGCTTTGTTGCCGAGGAAAACATAATAATTGGCAATGTAGCATTCTATGGAGCTACCTCAGGCGAGGCTTATATTAATGGAAAAGGAGGGGAACGATTCTGTGTGAGAAACTCAGGAGTGAAGGCAGTAGTGGAAGGCATTGGTGATCACGGATGTGAGTATATGACAGGTGGCTTTATCATCAATTTGGGCGAGATCGGAAGAAACTTTGCCGCAGGCATGAGTGGAGGAATCGCCTATATCCGTAAAGATTACATTACCGAAATCAATCCGGAGCTTGTAGATATAGATTTATTGGAAGATGAAGACTACATCACTATCAAAGAATATCTTAAAAAGCATGTGGAGTATACAAATTCTCAGTTGGGAAATCAATTCCTTAAAAATTGGGAAGAAAAGAAAGAAGAGTTTATTAAAGTAATTCCGAGGGACTATAAGGCTGTTTTAAAAAAGCGTGCCCTGGAAAAATCAAAAACATTAGCGTAAGATGGGAGCGAAAGAGGGATTCTTACAATTTAAAAGAGAAACTCCGGTAAGTAGAAAACCGGTTGAAAGAGTGGGCGATTACAAGGAGATTTACCAACCCATGTCTGAGGAAAGTCTGAATCATCAGGCTGCCCGATGCATGGATTGTGGTGTTCCTTTTTGTCATTCAGGATGCCCACTGGGGAATGTTATACCTGAGTTCAATGATGCTGTTTATGAAAAGGACTGGAAAGGTGCGATTGAAATTTTGCGAAGCACCAATAATTTCCCTGAGTTTACCGGTAGGATCTGCCCGGCACCTTGCGAAGCGAGTTGTGTTTTGGGTATTAATAAAGATCCGGTAGCGATCGAGCTTATTGAAAAAACCATAGCTGAGAAGGCTTATGAGTTAGGTCTGATTACTCCTAAAATCCCTGAAAGCAGAACAGGTAAAAAAGTCGCGGTGATCGGCTCAGGCCCGGCAGGCCTTGCAGCTGCGGATCAGCTCAATCAGGCTGGACATGAGGTAACTGTTTTTGAAAAAGATGCCAAGCCCGGAGGTTTATTACGATATGGGATTCCTGATTTCAAGCTGGAAAAATGGGTAATAGATCGAAGGATTGAGCTCATGGTAGAAGAAGGAGTCATTTTTTCATGTAAAACTGACGTAGGCTTCAATATCAAGGCTGAAAATATTCTTGCGAATTTTGATGCAGTAGTTCTAGCCACAGGAGCAGCCCAACCTCGAGCATTAAATATCCCTGGTAATGATTTGAAAGGAGTACATTTTGCGATGGACTTCCTTGGTAAGCAAAATCAGGTAATCGCTGGGGAAATCGATGAAAACCCTATCTCTGCAAAGGATAAACATGTAATTGTAATCGGTGGAGGGGACACAGGAAGCGACTGTATCGGAACCTCTAATCGTCATGGTGCAAAAAGTATTACTCAATTAGAATTATTACCCAAGCCTCCCAAGCAAAGAACGGATGAGAATCCATGGCCAGAATGGCCTATGACTCTGAAGACATCCAGTTCGCATGAGGAAGGTGCTGACAGGATGTTTTCCATCCTGACCAAGGAGTTTATTGGAAACGATAAGGGAGAAGTAACTGGTCTTTCATTGGCAGATATAGAGTGGAAATCAGTAGATGGAAAAATGACCTTCGAGGAGCTTCCGGGAACCCAAAGGACTATCCCCTGCGACCTGGCTTTCCTTGCGATAGGTTACCTTGGACCAAGTCAAAACGGACTATTAGAGGCCTTCGGGGTGAAACGAATGGAAAATACACTTCCGAAATCAAAAGGGTATAAAAGTAGCGCTCCTAAAGTCTTCCTAGCCGGAGATATGAGACGAGGCCAGTCATTGGTTGTTTGGGCCATATCAGAGGGTAGGGAAGCCGCAGTGGCTGTGAACGAATACCTAGGAGGACAAGCCGATCTTCCTAAAAAGGATGAGTCTTTCTTCCACGTTTTGGATGAATTTGAATCACTTGATTAATAAAAAAAAGCCCCGATTTTTATCGGGGCTTTTTTTATTTCGTTCTTCCTCCTCTTGGGCCTCGTGACCTTCGTCTTTGTTGATTATTTCGACGTTCTTTTTTGGCTTCTTCCCACTGAGCGGCTTGCTCCTCGGTTAAAACGGCTTTGATTTTCTCCTCATTTGCCTTCATTTTCTCTCTCATTGCCTCGCGAGATTTACGCATTTCTTCTCGAATTTCCTCTGAGGCCTTTCTCTCATCCTCTCTTTCTTTTGCAGATTGCAAATTGATTTCGAGAATCTGAGCTTTCTGCTCCTCACTTAATTTCAATTCTTCAGCCATTCTTTCAGTAGCTCGTTCTGCTCTCTGCTCTGCAGTAGGCTTCTCTCTTTTTTGTTCCTGAGCCATCGCAAAACCCGCGATCGCACAAAATAGTCCAAGTGTCAAAAGTATTTTTTTCATGGTTTAATAGGGTTAGTTACATGGCTTAGACCGAACTGACACCCGCGAGTTTAAGCCAGCAATCAAAAAATATGTTAAATCCTGAAATTACTTCTGTTCGATCAGCTCTTTCCGTTCCGACTCCCTCACATATCTAGGTTTTATCAGAAGCCTTAGACTGGGGTCAAAGCTCAAATAGCTCCATGCCCAATCGAAGAATATGAAGAGTTTGTTCTTCACTCCCAGTATGGCCATGAGATGAACAAATAGCCAGGTCATCCATGCAATAATCCCCTGAAATTTGATAAATGGAAGATCCACTACTGCAAGGTGCTTACCTATGGTTGCCATACTTCCTAGATCCTTATAGTGAAAGGGTTCTGGATTTTTCCCTCTTCTGGCTCTTTCAAAATTCTTTGCCAGATTGCTAGCCTGCTGTAAGGCTACTTGTGCCACTTGAGGATGCCCCTTTGGATATGTCTCATCGGCAAGCAAACAATTATCCCCGACTGCATATACTCCCGGGTGATCAATAACCTCATTAAATTCATCGACGAGAATTCTTCCGTTGGGAGCGTAAGATGACTCAGATAGACCTTCAATCTGATTTGGCTTTACCCCGGCAGCCCAAAGTAGGGTTGCTGTCTCTATGGGTTCCTGATCGTCGAAATATACATTTCGCCCATCATAATCCTTTACCTTGGTATTCATTTTGAGTTCCACCCCAAGCTTAGTCAGGTACTTTTCAGCCTTGGCCTTAGCCTCCTCTGACATGGCAGCTAACAAACTCGGACCAGCCTCAATTAAAACCACTTTCATATTTTCAAAACTCAACTCCGGATAATCTCTTGGAAGCACTGAGTTTCTAAGTTCTGCCATGGCTCCGGCAAGTTCCACCCCTGTTGGCCCTCCACCCACTATAACCACATTCATCAATACTTTCCGGTCTTCCATTTTTGAGAGATTAATAGCTCTCTCATAGTTAGAGATAATCTTGTTCCGAATGTAGAGCGCCTCCGAGACAGATTTCATTGGAGAAGAGTATTTTTCAATAGACTTCGAACCAAAATAATTGGAATCAGCCCCTAAGCTCAATACTAGATAATCGTAATCTAAATACCCTGCATCTGTATAGACTCGCTTTTTCTCCGAGTCAAAGCTGCTTACTTCAGCCATACGAAAGCTCACATTTTTCGTGTTGTGGAATATTTTTCTCAAGGGAAAAGAGATCGCACTTGGCTCAAGACCAGCAGTGGCAACCTGATAAAAAAGAGGCTGAAACTGATGAAAATTGTTTTTGTCTAAAAGGATGACTTGAAATGGTTTTCCTTTCAAGCTCCTGGTCAGTTTCAAACCAGCAAAGCCTCCACCAATTATTACTATTCTAGGCAGACTGTTTTCAGGAAGATTTGGGATAGGATATTGAGGGAGATTTTTCATACTTGGGGAGATAAAAAAGTATACGAAAGCTGCTAGCAATCGGTCAAATAAAATTGACTTTTATTTGAAGACAGTTTTATCCACAGGCTCACTCTTGATTTCTGTTGATTTATTATTTTTACACCAACAAAAAATCAATATGGGAAGAGCATTTGAATTCAGAAAGGAACGGAAGTTCAAGAGATGGGACAAAATGTCCAAAGTTTTTACCCGTCTGGGTAAAGAAATAGTGATGGCTGTCAAGACTGGGGGACCTGATCCTGATTCCAATCCCAGGCTAAGAACAGTCATCCAAAATGCCAAGGGTGCACAAATGCCCAAAGACCGTATTGAGGCGGCGATAAAGAGAGCTTCAAACAAAGACGAAAAGGACTACGAAGAAATCGTTTATGAAGGATACGGCCCGCATGGCGTCGCAGTAATCGTAGAGACCTCCACGGATAATATCAATCGAACTGTGGCGAATGTCAGAAGCTATTTTTCGAAAGCGGGAGGAAGCCTTGGAACCTCAGGCTCTGTAAGTTTTATGTTTGATAGAAAAGCTGTGTTTCGCTTCAAAGCAGAAGATCAGGATATCGAAGAGTTAGAGCTGGAGCTAATTGACCATGGCCTGGTGGATATTGATGAGAATGAAGGAGAGTTATTTGTTTACACAGAATTTGAGGATTTTGGATCCATGCAAAAGGCCCTGGAGGATCGGGGGATAGAGGTAATAAGCGCTGATTTTCAAAGATTCCCCACTACCCTTACTGAACTGGATGAAGAACAGGAAGAAGTGATAAATAAAATGGTGGAAAAAATGGAAGAGGACGATGATGTAAACCAGGTTTATACCAATATGGCATAACCTATCATGAACAAAAGATCCTTTCCAAAAAGACAAAACTTACAAAGGGGCTCTAAAGGTCTCATCATAGTAGGAAGCCAAAATCCTGTTAAGCTCTCTTGTACCCAGAGTGCATTTAGAGAAGTTTTTGAGGAAGAATATGCCATATCCGGAATTCATGTAGCTTCTGAGGTCTCAGATCAGCCGATTGGTCATGATGAAACTTTGCAGGGTGCCAAAAACAGAGCAAAAAACGCTAGAATCTCATTCCCCGAAGCTGACTTTTGGGTGGGGATAGAAGGTGGAGTGGCTAGAGATTCTAGTGGTATGTATGCCTTCGCTTATGTTTATATAGAAGATAAAAAAGGTAACAGTAGTCAAGCCCAAACGGCAACCTTTTATTTACCTAAGGCCGTTTCAGATCTTGTGGATAAAGGGATGGAACTCGGGCATGCTGATGACAAGGTATTTTCCGAAGAGAATTCTAAACAAAAAGGTGGCTCTGTAGGTCTTCTTACCAAACAAAAAATCACAAGAGCAGAATACTATACACCGGCAATAATTTTAGCCCTGATTCCGTTCATGAATAAGGAGCTTTATTTCGGTTCCTAATGGTATAAACTGCACTTAATTGGCGACAAAGTTCAAAATAATTGTGTAAAATGTAGGAAAGTAAAAATTTTATTCGATCTTGACTTCCAGATTAGATTCAATAAGATGAAAGAAAAAAGTTGCTTCAATCACCCTATTTGAAACAGCTGTTCGATAAACCTCCTTCGGGAGGTTTATTTATTTAGATTGGAGAGGAAATTTTGTAGTGATTTTCTCCAGTCGGGATCAGCATCCCAAGAGTCTCCAATGTAGATTTCATCTCTTACCAGAAGCTTAATGAAATATTTCGTGACCACGCGACTCTCTGACCCTGGTCTAGGTTCCACACCCATACTTTCCATTAGGTCTGATTCCCGACCTTCTACCTTATCGAGAATAAATTGAATCCTGTCGGAAATTAATTCTTGATTTGTTCTGGCTTCTGTGAGCCAAACAACTTCATAGGGATAATTCGAATCAAGGATAGATTCCAAGGCTGACTTTTGATTCGCCTGCTCTGCCAAAACCGCCTCTTGGCTTTTACCATAAAGGTCAAAGCGGAAAAGGCTGATTAAACTCTCGGATGCTGAAGAGCCGGAAATCGGGACCCCCGTTTTAAAAATCTCCAGATTAAGTGGGTACCCTTGTTCATACTTTAAACTTACAGATGCAGATGCATCAATCACTTCTCCAAATTCAGGAACATCAATGACCAGGAGATTCTTGCTTCGTACATTTTCTCCTATGGCTTCTAAAGCTTCACGAGCCTCATTTAGATTTGAACCTTGAACACCATAAGGGTTGGTTTTTGGAATGATTTTGCCATCTCCGCTAAATGGTGACATATGGACTGCAAGCGTGGATTTGGTCTTTGTGATAAAAATTATGTTTTTAACCTGCCTTGTTTCAAAAGCTTTGGCGTAAGCCGCCTGTCTATCTTCGGATAAAGCAATGGTCTCAAGCTCATAATAAGCAACAGGGTCGGCACCGGCATCTACCAGCGAGGTATGAAGACTATCTGCGAGTTGTTTCCAAGTCATTGATGGCTGAGAAGCCGGGTCTATCGAAACCATAACCACTGCCTTACCATCGAAGAAACTCTCAGGTAACCCCCCTTGAGCTTTGCCCAGAAGGCAAATGGAAAATGAAAGAAGAACCCCCAAATAGAATTTCATTGGTAATAAAAGCTATTTTTACTTACAGCAGTAATTTTGCGTTAATCTAATGAAAACCCACACCCTTATGCAACTTTACCGGAAAGTAGGCATCATTTGTTTTTTGGCATTTATTTATACAACGAGTTTTTCTCAGAGTATTGATTCCAAAAACCTGATGAGGCACTTAGTTTTCCTTAGCTCCGATGAGCTCAAGGGCAGAAAAACCTCATCTGAAGGGAATCTCAAAGCAATAGAATATATACAAAATGAATTCCAAACTTATGGATTGAAAACGCATTACAAGGATTACTTGCAGCGATTTTCCTTCCGGAGCTTTGGGAAGGTATATGAAGATGCCGCAAATGTAATTGGTTTTATTCCCGGGCGAGAGTCCGATAAGATAATTGTCATAAGTGCCCACTTTGATCATTTGGGCTTGGGACAGCCAAACTCAGATGGAGACTCCATTTATAATGGAGCAGATGACAATGCATCAGGAACTGCAGCACTTTTGGCAATAGCCGAATACTTCTCAAAAAATCCCGCCCAACACAGTTTGATGTTTGCGGCTTTTGATTCTGAAGAGCTTGGATTACGAGGTTCCAAAGCTTTTTTGGAGGATTTTCCTTTTGAATTAGATCAAATAGCCCTAAATGTAAATATGGATATGGTCGGAAGGAATGATAGTGATGAGATATATGCATCTGGAACTTATCAAAACCCTCAGCTAAAGGGGCCACTAGAGATCGCTTCTGAAGGTTCTGTTCCGGAATTATTATTTGGACATGACCAACCAGGAATGGGAAGAGACGACTGGACTAACTCATCCGATCACGGTTCATTTGTAAAAAAGGGAATTTCTCATATCTATTTTGGGGTAGAGGATCACGAGGATTATCATACTCAAGATGATGAGTTTGATGGAATTAACCCTAAATTCTTTGTGGGCTCTGCGAATTTGATCCTCAAATGCATTCTTGAACTTGACAAATTTTTAGTAGAAGATTAAATCCTGTATGGCTGGACCAGACTTGATTACCCGATTTTTAAAATGGCGGCTCAGACATATGAGCAACCAATCCTTTATTCTTATTCTGAGCGGAATAATCGGTGTATTATCTGGTTTTGCTGCAGTAGTTCTAAAAGAGGCAGTACATAGTATCCAGGTCTTTCTCACTGCTGATTTCTATGCAGAGTATGCAAACTTCATGTATATACTTTACCCCTTAATCGGGATTACCTTGGCTTATCTGGTAGGAAAGTTCATTTTCAAGGATTTTGGGGGGCATGGGATTCCTGATGTACTTTTTAATATTTCAAAAAACAGCAGCCTGATTCCAAGAGTGAAAATGATCAGCCGTCTAGTGACCTCAGCGCTGACGGTAGGTTTTGGTGGTTCGGTTGGGCTGGAAGCGCCGATGGTGGTCACCGGGTCCGCCATAGGTTCAAACACCGGGTCACTTATGCGTTTGAATGCAAAAAACAGGACCCTGCTTATCGGCTGCGGAGCGGCGGGAGCCATTTCCTCAATATTTGGAGCCCCAATAGGCGCCGTGATTTTTGCGATCGAAGTTATCCTACTTGAAATTTCAACTACCAGCTTTATTCCCTTGTTAATCGCATCGGTGATGGGGTCTCTGACATCCATGATTTTGATTGGAAATGACTCCCTTTTCAACTTCAATTTGGTAATAAATTTCCAGGCGGCACATATGCCCTATTACCTTCTGCTGGCCATTCTTTGTGGCTTCGTCTCTTTATATTTCTCTAGGGCAGTTCACTATACAGAGAGATTTATGGATCGATTCGAAGATCATACCATGAAGCTTCTTTACGGTGGTGCCATCCTTGGATTTATGGTTTTTTTCTTTCCGCCTATCTATGGGGAAGGCTATAATACGCTGAATACACTGATTGAAGGGGATCCTCTTAGCATTCTTGAGACCAGTCCTTTTTTCTCAGCTTTTGATAGTCCTGTCTTGTTTATAGTTTTCCTCGGAATAATAGTTCTTCTAAAACCCGTTGCATCTGCCATCACTTTGGGAAGTGGAGGAAGCGGAGGTATTTTCGCTCCATCCCTTTTTGCAGGAGGTATTCTGGGATTTGCCTTTGCCTATGCCAAAAACCAGTTCGGTTTCCACATCCCATTGCCAGTAGCCTCATTTACCTTAGTTGCCATGTGCGGATTAATGAGTGGAGTCCAACACTCGCCTCTATCAGCAATATTCCTAATAGCAGAAATTACAGGAGGATATGAACTCTTCATCCCGCTCATGTTTGTTTCTGCCATTTCTTATGTCACCACCTCTTATTATCAAAAGGACAGCCTATATATCCTGCAATTGAAGGATCAAGGCAAAAGTCTGGACAGTTCAAGAGATCAGGAAGTCCTAAACTTGATAAGTATCTCACACATAATTGAAAAAGATCTCCATCCGGTTTCACCCGAAGCAAAGCTTTCTGAATTGATAGCTCTTGTCAAGGTTTCTAAGCGAAACTTATTCCCTGTGGTGGATGAAGAAGAACATCTCAGAGGAATTATCACTCTGGACGACATCAGGGGAATCATGTTTGACGAGAGTAAGCGAAATTCTGTGCTAATTAAGGATTTAATGCACAGTCCCCCAGAAGTACTATTGGCTACTGAAAATATGCAATCTGTAATGGACAAATTCGAAAAGTCAGGGGCATGGAATTTACCTGTAATCAATGATGAGCGCTATCTGGGCTTCATTTCGAAGTCAAGAATTTTTAATGCCTACAGGAAGAAATTAATCCGCCAAAGGCTCAATGAACGATCATAAAAGAAGATTATTTGGTTTTTTTATTTCACAACATTTTTCACAGCCAATTTTTGCAAGAATTAAAGTTAGCTCGCTTTATCCACAAAATTTAAAATTATTTTTAACCATAATTTATTGATTTTCAGTTATTTAAACTAATCATGTTGGCAAGTGTGGATAAATTAATGGAATTGTGGATAAAAAAATCTTGCTTTTTTTAATCGGCAAATACTGCGACTATAGACCGAAAATATTGACCTAATTATTATTCATAAATCTTTCATCTGAGGAATGCGAAAATCCTTCTGACCCCAAATAAAAAAAGAAAATTTGGCAAGGGATAATTTTGGAGACTTGCTTATAGCTAGTGGTTCGGACCTTTGGTTTTATGTGGAGTAAACCTTCAGCTTTGACTTAAAATAATTATATTTTAACCGGAAGATTTTAATTTGATTTCCACCACGGAAGATCTGGAAGGTTATTCATTTGAACTCTTATCCAGGCCTGTCTTCCAATTAAATAAGGAGTCGGTCGGTTCGGATTCCACCTCCTCGGACTTGGAAGTAAAGCCGCAATCATAGCCGCTTGGGAGGGCTGAAGTTTATCGGGTGTAGTATTGTAGAAGCTTTTTGCCGCGGTGGTCACACCATATTTTCCTGACCCAACTTCTATCACATTCAAGTACACTTCCAGAATTCTTTCTTTGGGCCATATTAACTCGATCAAAATCGTAAAGTAAGCCTCCAGCCCTTTTCTCAAATAGGTTCTCGCGGGCCATAAAAATACATTCTTCGCTGTCTGCTGAGATATGGTACTGGCTCCTTTTACAGTTTTACCTTGTTTGTTTTTTTCCCAGGCGGTCTTCATCGCGTCAAAATCAAAACCATTATGATCCGGGAATTTTTGATCTTCGCTAGCCACGACAGCTTTTTGCATGGGCTTTGAAATATCTGCCACTGGCGTCCAACTATATTCAATCCCAAAATCCTGGTCTTCCGTCTTATATTCAACCCAGCGAATAATCATTAAGGGGGTGAAGGGAACAGGAACGAACCTATACAATACCACCAAGCCAATGCTCAGAATGAAAAACCACAGAATGGTTTTCCAAATTAACCGCCAAAACCAACTAATCACTTTTCTCATTCCCTAAATCGTCGCAAACGCCTGAATAAAACGATAGAAAAATATTGGATTTTCATTCTTTGCGATAGCATCTAAATCCTCTTCCATTCCAGAAATATCATCCAGGATGATATATCCGTCTCGAAGCATTCCTTCGCTTCCACTTCGCATTAATTTTTTCCAAAATTCTAAAAATTCAAGGAGCAATCCCTCATCCTTTTTATCAAGGTGAAACCCACCAGGAAAAGTTTTGATCTCATTATATCCCTCTCTGAAAAGTAGGTTGCCTAGGTTAGCTCCTACGTCTGGGTCACCCCCACAGTCTCTCTGATAGGTATTGTATTGGGAATAGTAATACTCGAGCCTTTCGCCATGAGGTTGATAATAAAAGCTTGAATTGAAAACTTCCGTTATCCAAATTTTGGCTTCTTTATCCAAAAAAGGCTTCAATGAACGAAGAACTTTTTCAGGATTCGGAATATGCTCTAAAACCCAACAGATATAAACTCCATCATAACTTTCTGGAAGTTTCAATTCCGTTGCATCCTGAAGTAGAAAGTCTACTCGATTCCCTGCAAACTTCAGATTCTCCCTAGCCTTGTCAAGTTGAATTTCTGAATGATCTACACAAGTAATATGAGTCTCAGGAAAAAGTTCTAGAAGCTTAGCTGTCTGTGCACCGACCCCACATCCAATCTCTAAGATTCTTTTACATCCTGAAAAGTCAATTTTGGGATAAATCAGGGGAGTGAGAAATCCTGCTTGATTAATCAGCCTCTGTTGTTCCTCCGGGATAAAACCGTGGAGATATCTTTTGTCCATGGTGCAAACTTAAAGAATGGAGTTCATAATGACTTTCACTTTCTAATTATGCAACTTAATTTAGGCCATTAGAAAAACACAGCTACTATGTCCCAGGTAATCATCCGAAGTTTTGAGGAATTTGAAAAATTTAATGGCCAACAAATTGGCAGCTCTGACTATTTCAAAATCACTCAAGATCAAATTAATCTTTTTGCAGACGCTACTCATGACCACCAATGGATTCATACTAATCCAGAGAGAGCTAAAAAAGAGGGGGCATTTGGAAATACCATCGCACATGGCTACCTCACCTTGAGCATCGTTCCCCATCTATGGGAACAAATAGTGGATGTCCGAAATCTCAAAATGATGATCAATTATGGGATAGAGTCTCTGAGATTTGCATCCCCGGTCTTGGTGGATCAGGAGGTAAAACTTCATGCCACTTTAAAATCAGTGATGAACCTACGGGGAACGGTTAAAGCTGAGGTACAGGTCAAACTGGAAATCAAAGATCAAAAAAAACCAGCCTTTACTGGGGTCCTGATTTTCTTATATCATTTTATGGATTAAAATGAAAAATGGCCGGTCTAAACCGGCCATTTCCAAAATTTACTGTCCAAGTCTGCTTCTTTCCTCTTCACTTCCGGTGCTTTTATTCACCCGGAAACTATCCCCTTTGGCAAACCTCCATCTCAGAGTAAAGCGAATACCTTGATTACTTCTATACTGCTCAAAGGAAGTATCGATATCTGCGAATTCAACATTTGCTCGAATCAGCTGGGTTCTGAAAACATCGGTTGCATTGACTGCAATAGTAAGTTTGTCATCCATGATGGTTTTAGTGACTCCGGCATCCATCCAGGCAAAACCTTTTAGCTCTCCTTGTCCCCAAATTTGAGGGCCGACATACATCCCCATTAGCTCCAGCTTAAAGCCTTTTGGCAAAGTAAGATTATGCTGAGATCGAACCATGAACGATGTCTGGGAATTATCTAGAAAATCATCTCCAATCTGACTTTTGAACCTGTTGTAGTTCACTTGTACCATATTTGATGCTCCCCACCATTCCTTTATTTGTACAGGGACTATGGCTCTGAAATTTGCATTTCGGGTCTTATCAAAGTTGTCTGTAAACGTCGTGGTTGATCGACTTTCTTCATCCTGAATGAATACCTGCATAAATGCATCCTCTGTCTCACTATAGCCTAAGGTAAATTGATACATTCCTTTCACCACATGATTCATTTCGAAGTTATTTGAGTACTGTGGCCTCAGGTTTGGATTACCCCTTTCTGAAGTCAAAGGATCGATATAATTCACGAAAGGATTCAAAAGGCGATAATTAGGTCTGGTAATTCTTCTGTTAGCATTATAAACGATTTGGTAGTTATCGCTGATCTTATGCTGCACAAAAACACTTGGGAATAAATTGAAATATTCTTGTGTATTTACCTGATCCAAAGTCACGGAGTTACCCTTGATTTCAGAGTATTCTCCTCTAAGTCCAGCTTGGAAGGATACTTTTTCAGAGAAACTCCCTTTATAAGAAGCATAGGCTGCCAGCACAGACTCATTGTAAATGAACTGATTGCTGTTCGGGTCTGGCTCAAATGGGCCATCTTCAATCGCACGGCTCAGGTCAAGGTTATTATCTGATTTTACCCAAGAACCTTTCAGGCCTGTCTCGAGAATTCCACCCTTTTTCCCAAGAGGCTTAACCAAATCAACCTTTGAAGTGAAAATGTTATAGAACATATCATTAAGTGTAAGAATCTGATCTCGTGTCCCATTTTCGTGATCTTCACCTACCCAGTACGTATTTGAAAGAAGCGATCTACTGTCAGAATTCATTCTTGTGAAATCCACATCAGCTGAAAGCGTAGTTCCTATTGTATCCAATTTTCCGGCATAATGAAGATTGGCAAAGTATCGGTCACTTCCTCCATTTTGATCGTTATCCGAATCTAGAAAGCTATTTTCCGCTTCGCCTGGGGTAGTAATTTCAGTTAATGAAGTACTATTGTTCTGAAAATTCGAAGTGGACGCCTGAAAGTTCAACCCTAGATTATGGTTCTGATTGATCTCATAATTTATGGCTCCATTTCCGAACCAATTCTTATCCCTTTGATTGATTTCAGAGTCCTGGCTGAAATTTGATACCCCTTCGGGCAAAGCAAAATTCCTCTCAATATCTAATTCATTAACTACCGCGTAGTGGCTATGATTCAGGTTAAAATTACTAGTCCACTTTCCTTTTTTCACGTTCAAAGAAAATCCACCGATTGGTGCCCAAAGGCCATTATACTGCCCTCCTGCTTGAACATTTCCAAAAACCCCGTCTACGGTGTTCTTTTTCAGAATAATATTAATAACCCCGGCAGAACCCTCTGCATCAAATCTTGCGGAGGGATTATTGATTACTTCGAGACTCTTAATATTATCGGCAGGCATAGCTCTAAGGAAATTTGCTAGATCCGTGGCACTCATGTAGGTCTGACGATCATTGATCATGACCACCACACCTGTGCGGCCATTCAAATTGATATTCCCATCCTGGTCCACATAAATCCCAGGAGACCTTCCGATCACATCCAGAACATTGGACCCTTCGGCCATTACAGTGCCTTCCACATTAACGATGGTTTTATCGGGTTCTATAATAATTTCAGGTCGAGTGGATTGAACGGTCACTTCATCCAGACCGGTCATCTCTTCTTCAATACTGAGCTGTCCAAAGTTCTTTTTTAAACCTGGCTCCAGTTCAAACTCCTCAGACGAAAACTGATTATATCCGATCGATGAAATTACTAATCGAACTGTGCCTGACTTGATGGATTCAATCAGGAATTCACCGTTTTCATCAGATACGGTTCCATCTACGAGACCACCTCCATCGGTGGCAATCAAGGCTACATTGGCGTAAGGAATTGGGCTCCCTTTTTGGTCTACCAATGATCCAAATACGATACTTGGCTGTTCAGCAGCTGCGCTGCTGACTCCCAAGAAATAAATCAAAAGTGTGGTGAATAAAATGCTGGTGGCGCGCATGGCAAATAATTGGTTTGTGTTTCATGCCTGCATATGAAAAAGGAGTGCCAAGTGAAAAAACAGGCCTAAAAAGCTCAAAAAGGGACAAAAACAAATTTCTAATCAGAAAACTGTACCAAAACCGTACAGTTAAATGATTCATATTGGCACAAAAAAAGCCTCGATCTTTTTTGATCGAGGCTCTTAAAAAGATAGCAAGCTAGCTTAGATGGCAGCTAAATATCTCTTTTCAACTTCGTCCCAATTAACAACATTCCAGAAAGCCGAAATATAATCTGGTCTTCTATTCTGGTAGTTTAGGTAGTAAGCATGCTCCCATACATCAATTCCTAAAATAGGAGTACCCTTGATTTCTGAAATATCCATCAATGGATTGTCCTGATTTGGGGTGGAAGTAATCTCAATTCCTCCAGAGGCAGTTACGATGAGCCATGCCCAACCAGAACCAAATCTAGTTGCAGCTGCATTAGCAAAGTGATCCTTAAACTCTTCAAAATTTCCATATTTGGTATTTAGATGAGATCCTATTTCACCCTTTGGCTCACCTCCACCATTCGGAGATAGAATTTGCCAAAAAAGGCTGTGATTAAAGTGGCCCCCGCCATTATTTCTTACCGCGGTGTTGGAACCGGCTACACGCATTAACTCCTCGATGGACTTTCCTTCGAGATCTGTACCTGCAATAGCAGCATTCAACTTGCTCACATATCCCGCATGATGCTTTCCATGGTGAATCTCCATGGTTCTGGCGTCAATATGTGGTTCTAGCGCGTCTAGCGCATAAGGTAGAGATGGTAATTCAAAAGACATTTTGTATTTGGTTTTTAGTGAAACAATAATTGCATTAAAGAATATGCTAAATCAACCGAGACGATTGCAAAAAGGTTCTCACAGGAGTCAAAAGCGACTTATTTTCTCAGCTTGTTGAAGAATTCATTCAATAAGCTCTCACTTTGTTCGGCCAGAATTCCGGTTGAAATCTTAGTTTTAGGGTGTAACGCTTTTGAATTAACCTTCATAAAACCCCTCTTGGGGTCACTCGCTCCAAAGTGTAATTCTGAAATTTGCGCCCAAAAAAGTGCCCCTGCACACATTTGACAAGGTTCCAGTGTGACATACATTTTGCAGTCCGTGAGATATTTTGCCCCCAAAGAATTTGCGGCAGAGGTGATAGCAAGCATTTCCGCATGTGCAGTAACATCATGAAGCTTTTCAGTTTGGTTGTAAGCCCTTGCAATTATTCGATTATTCGACACGATGACAGCTCCAACGGGGATTTCACCCTCTTCAAAAGCATATTTTGCCTGCTTTAAGGCCTCATTCATATAGTATTCATGGGAGAAAAGCTCCATGTGCCTATCGGAAATAATCAAGTATTTCTTCTCTTACGCCTTCATTGATTATGATGGCAAGGATCAAAGAGACCAAGAGACCAATTATTGCTTTAGTAGCGTCTTTTCTAGCCAACTTCAGAGCTCGCTTAACCCACTTGGATCGGCTGTCGTTTGGTCCTGCCTCTTTTCCTAAGGCTATCGCCAGCTCACGTCCAGCTAGCAAGCCGATGAACACCCATGTAGTACTCATAGGTACGCTATTATAGAGCTTGAAATAAAACAGAATGATCGCATAAACAAAGTCCACAATCGTAGCAGCTCTGACATCAGTCACATTTGACTTTTCATTCACAATGCCCTGAATTTTGTCTCCTTTCATATAGAAAAGAAATCCTAGTCCCAGAAAGACAAATCCCGCATAAGCAATGAATTCAGCCAAATTCAATTGTCGGGGTAAGAAAACGGCAATATTGGCGGCATCCTGCATGATCCAGACCGCCCACAGTGTTCCAGAAGTAATCCATTGAAGCACCGTCCAATATGGTGCAGGTTTACCTTTGAGGTAATTTTTTACAAATTTTTCAAGAGCAAACCACACTATGATGGCTAAGAAAAACGCTAAAAAGTAACCCGATAAGCTTTTCTCCGTGACACTTACTATCGTTCCTGAGCTGTATGTAAAAACATTTAAGAGTAGAAAGGTAGTCGATACAGGCATCCTAAGCCTTGTCATCACTAGAAGTACTATGGGAGCTGCAAGCTGTAAGAAAACAAAGCTTTCTGGAGCTTTTTCCAACCCTTTTGTAGTGAGGCGCTCATAACTCACATCCCCTCCGAAAGTCAGCCAGCTATAGGTGACCGTACCCACAAATATCAAACCCATAAACAGCCAAAGCCAATACCATTTTTTCTGTTGGTTCGAAGCAATAAAGGTTCCTATGGTCTGAATTGAGTCGTTTGCAATGGCTGAATAAGCTGCCAGGGCAAAACCAAACCACATCGCAGCGTAAGTATAGGGAGTAATTATACCAGCTATGGTGATAAGAATGCAGATTATGATCAGAAAGGATTTTTCCTTCCTTGCAAAATCAAAAAGCGCATACGATGATTTGACTAGTTTTTCCTCGTTGATGTTTTGGTCGAGATTTTTTTTTGGCGGCATGCTAGGTCTCGGATTCAAGGGCTAAAATAATGAAGATATTAGATTGTCATTATTATCAAATTGTTAATTCAAGAATAAATGATCTCTATTCAGCCTGATTCTTAAGGTTTTTCGCAAAAAAATTTCAAATTTTGCCGCTCCATTTCATGAAAATTTTGCGGTCTGAAGTTTGATGTAAGATTGTTTCTTTTCTGAAAGTTAAACCAACACCCTGTAATGGTCGCAGAGAACTTAGAGGAACCCAACAACAGCAATAAGATAAAGAGCTATATCCTAATGGTCATAGCTTTGTTGTTGTTCATTTTTGCTATTGATCTGCTGACGGTGTCCATGGGGAACTTGAATAACTCTGTGGCCAATGGAATTCTTCTAGCGACAGAAAACCCATTCGTTGGACTCTTCATAGGAATTCTGATGACCGCCCTCATCCAAAGTAGCTCCACTGTCACCTCCACAGTGGTTGCCGTGGTCGCAGCAGGAAACCTTGAACTTTCTCAGGCGGTACCCATCGTACTTGGAGCAAATATTGGTACCACACTTACCTCCACTCTCGTTTCCCTTTCTTACATAATGAAGAAGAAACGATTCGCCAGAGCTCTTTCCGCAGGAATCCTACATGACTTTTTTAACATGTTCACGGTGTTTATTTTATTACCTCTGGAGCTGATTTTTGGATTTCTAAGCAACCTTGCCACCCAGACTGCACACTTGTTTGCTGACGAAAGTTACGACGGAACCTTTCTTTACAGTAAAACCTTCACACGGCCTCTAACAGAATGGCTGACCGAACTAATTGGTATTCCCTTCTTAACCTTAATCATCTCCATTTTCCTGATTTTTGGAGCAATAAAACTTTTAACTTCCTCAGTATTCAAAGCTTTCATTTTCGACTCCTTCAATGAGATAAGTAACATTGTATTTAAGTTTCCTTACCGGGCTTTATTCTACGGAACTCTTTTCACTGCTGCGGTACAATCCAGCACAGTGACCACTTCACTTATTATTCCGTTGGTGGCAAATAAAAGAGTTACTCTGGCAAGATCTTTTCCATTTATTATTGGCGCCAATATTGGGACAACAATCACTGCAGCCATTGCAGCGGTTTATAAAACTGAGGCGGCAATTGCTTTGGCTTTGGTGCATTTTTTTATCAATCTGTTTGGTGCTTTGATTATGATGCCAATTCCAGCTGTGAGAAACCTCCCGGTAAGATTAGCCAAGAATTTTGGTAAAAAATCCGCCAAAAACCGCTTGATAGGTTTCGCCTATATTCTCTTAGTCTTTTTTATTATTCCATTTTTGCTGATCTATTTCAGCGACTAAGCAAGGCTTCCTGACACATGGATTTTGTCCGCTCCAGCTTTGAGTAAAGCTTGTAATTTTTTTGGCTCATTATACTTAGAAAAGACCCTGATACCCACCTGCGAGCTTAGAGTCTCTCTCAGAAGTTGAATTTGGGCAGCCTCTATCTCTTCGGAAAAATCAAGCCCAAGGGTAAAATAATCGGCTCCTGCATCCTGCGACATTCTTGCTACTTCCAGCATGTTCTCATTTTTGGAGACCCATTTCGAGGATACCATTACCGATAGGAAGCACCCTTCCTCATGACACAGCTTAGAGAGCTGAGCCACTTCGATTTTTGGCCAGTTCATTCCTGACAAGTATGCTGTCTCTGACCAAACTAGATGGATTCCCATGGCTCCCTGAGAAATGGCCTCCTTGGCTTCGGTCAGCTTTACAATACTTTGATGAAACCCATGAGGATAACCAACTGCTGTACTCACGATAACATCACTATCCCCAAGCTCACGAACAGCTTTCTTAACCCAAAAGGAAGGTAGGGTAACTCCAACAATTCCAGATTCTTTGATTTTTAGAATTGCCTCATTTAAATCCCGGGCACAGAACTCTGCATTCAAAAAAGTTGGCTCCAAAAATCGATTATCAACTGTCATTCAGTTTACTCTTTGCCCTCCACGAAATCTTTAAGCCGCATAAACTCCAAGGTCAAATCTCCATCCCGGCAAATGGTGGCTCGTTCCAGAATGGCTGCGTTTTCTTCTAATAGCGCTGGAATTACCCACTGCCGAAGTTGAGCACCAAAACCATCACTTGCTGCTCTAGGTAATTCACAGGGAAGATTATCCACAGCCATAACTGATATGCTCGACTGCTTTGAAAACGGTGGAATCTCTTCCAAAGAATCCCGATCTACATCATAGACCGGATCAGCAATTGTGCTTGGCCTTTGGGTGGTGGGGATAGAGCCATCAATATCACAAGTAATGTCCGCGATGACGGATATGGCAAAATCCTCGCTTTGAATGTCCTTTAATTCAAAGAGCCTGGGTGCTTTTGGGTCCCAATAAGAGGCTCCAATTAAAATATCAGCTACTTCTGTGTATTTCCTAAAATCACTTTCATACAGCTCAGGCTGGTTATAAAATTCCTGAAGATCAAATCCTCCGTCCTTTTTCCTTTTATTGATTTCTTCTGAATCCAAATTGGTGAATACTGGCTCTTCAAAATAATTATTGCGGAATTCGTCTTCGGAAACTTCCCGAATTGGGATTTCCTCTAAAACCTCCCGAGCTCCTTTTCCTACCTTTCCTCTTCCTGTTAGGATGATTTTGATTGGAGGTAACTCCACCTTCTTCAGTTCCTGCTTCAGCTCCTCCAGGTCAAAGCATTCATTAGCCTCCTTAATATCATAAAGCCCACTCTTCTTTCCGTAAGTTAAAAAAGCATTATATGCTCCAACAATGCCAGCCCAGCGACCAAAGGCCACTACTCTTACCCCTTCTTCATTAGTTAAGGCTTCATAATCTATCATCCTGATATTTTTCTGAAGCAAAGCCTGAAGTAAGGGTCGGTTATACTCCTGCTTTTTCATGGTATGGGAAAAGAAGAAATAAGTTTTATTTGGGATAAGAGATGGTATAGGGACTTCTTTTACTCCGAACAAAATATCACAAGAGGAAATGTCATCCACCACTTTCAATCCAGCATCCAAATACTCTTGATCAGTAAATGATCTGATCTGACTACTTTGAACCTCTATTTCCAACTGATCGGCAAAACTTTCCTGAATTTCCGCCAGTTGCAATGGTGTAAATGGAACTCGTTTATCTGGTGGGTTTTTACCCTCATGAATTATTCCGATTTTCATGATATTTGAAGTATATGGGAAACGAACAACTAATTGATTATATCGTGCTTGCACTACTCTGGGCTGTTTTCTATGTTTCCCACAGTAGCTTGGCTTCAGTAAAGGTAAAAAGATTTTTAGAGGAGCATTCCCCTAGATTGATGAAAAGATACCGACTGTATTATTCTATTTTATCACTGACATTATTCGCCGGTATCCTGTATCATTCGGTCACAATTCCGGTATTGCAGTTATTCCCAACATCACCCATTATCACATATGTTGGGTATATGCTAGCCACCTTCGGAACCATCATTTTGGTGAAGTCCAGCCGTGCAATATCCTTATCAGGATTTTTTGGGATTTCTACTCCAAAAAAGGAAAAACTTGTGATATCAGGAATCTATTCGAAAGTACGGCATCCGTTATATGCTGCCTTGATTCTAATTTTCCTTGGCTACGCATTTGTAGCGGCTAGTTTAGCAGCTATCATTCACCTTTTCTGCCTTTTAGTATACCTAATATTTGGAATCAAGTTCGAGGAGCAAAATCTAACCCAGCTCTTCGGAAAGGATTATATTAAATACAAGGAATCCGTCCCAGCTTTGATCCCCAAGTGGAAATAAAAAAGGAGCGTTTAAGCTCCTTTAAATTAGTCAATTCCTCTAAAATCAAATTCGAATAGCAAAACTGAGTTTGGTGGAATTCGATCATTACTTTCCTGATTTCTATAGGCGTATGGGGACGGAATGATCATAATACCCTTGGTTTGGGGACGCACTCTTCGAAAGCCGATATCCCAGCCGGTAATTACAGTACCAGACCCTAATACAAAGTTAAAAACACCATACTGTCTGCCTTCAACGAATATATCATTATCCCTTGCCACTTGCTCAAGATTAGTATCAAATACAGACCCATCTTCCATAAGTGATCCTATATAATCAGCGTAGATTACATTTCCACTAGTAGGCCTAGTACCCTCGCCTTCTTCCTGAACAATCACTACAAGTCCGGAAGGATCATGAATACGGTAAAGGCTATCAATTCTAGCCGTGTCTAGATATGCCACAATCTTGGCGCTGTCTATTGCCAAATTCCCATCTACATCGTATGTCGGTTGGTTTTCAAATGGATTAGTAGGCTCGCATGAAAACATCCCTACCAAAGCCAAGAAAATCAAGTATGGTATTCCTCTTTTCATAATTAGTTACCTGTAGGCCCTCTTTTGACTTCAATTAATTCTATCTCAAAAATGAGCGGTGCATTTACAGGAATGCCACTCGGAGGATTGTTGGCATATCCCAATTCGGAGGGCATAATTACCGTTGCCTTATCGCCAACTTCAATGTTCAGAAGACCAAGTTCAAACCCAGGGATCACAGAACCCAAACCCGTTCGAAACTGAATTGGGATATATGGTCTGCTGTCCACATAAATGCCATTCTCTCGCGCAATATCCTCGATGGAAGTATCAAAAACGGAATTATCAAGAAGCTTACCAGTATAATTAGCCCTAATGGTATCCCCAACTTCTGCAAAAACACCACTCCCGGATACTTCCTGCCAAATTACTCTAAAGCCCCTAGCATCTTCAAATTCCTTAACATTCACTAAAGAGTTCGTGGCTAGGTATTCATCTATCGCCTCCATGTCACGAGCGAAAATTGCATCTACTGTGTTTTCCTGATCAATACATGAATAAGCACCGATAGTGGCAATAGCAACAGCTAGAATGGATAGATATCTAAGTTTCATACAGATTTTGGATTTTTTCCGGAAAGAATTATTTCTGAACGTCCGTCACTTCTACGTCAAAAACTAAGATTGAGTTTGGACCGATTAGGCCTCCAGCACCAGCTTCTCCATATCCTAAAGGAGATGGAATCAAAAACTTAGCTTTCGAGCCCTTTTTTAATAATAGAAGCCCTTCATCCCATCCTGGAATTACTTGACCCATTCCCACATTAACAGGAAGTGGAGAATAATCTCTAGAAGGATTGAATACATCATTTTCCTGGGCCAATTCTGAATTAGAAGTGTCAAAAAGAGTACCATCAATGAGGTATCCCGCATAATCCACGTACATGGTTGTTCCTGGGCTCACTTCTTCACCCGTTCCTTCTTGCTCAATTACATAGTAAAGGCCGTTTTCTGTTTTTTGGAGTTCTAGTCCATTTTCAGAAGCATAAGTCTCGATTTCCGCAGACTCGGTGACAAGGAGTTCCTTTGCTCTTTCGGCTGCCTTGGCATTTTCCTTTGCCATGGCGATCTGGAAAAGTGAATCAATTCCATCTCTATCCAAGATATCAAATGCACCAAGGGCTACTTTTACATCATCATCCGGACCAAGTGAAGGTGGCTGATTTGGGCCGAAAATGACTTTCGCCTTTGCTTGAAAAGAAATACTATCCCCTTTTTTGAGGTTTAGGAAAATTTCGTCCATACCGTTGTTTGCCGGAATGGAATCATTAGCCTGTAAATAACCTGGGAAAGGCTGATCCACTGTAGAATAAATAGTAGAATCATCAGCTGTCTTAATCACCAGGTGATACATGAGAAAGTCCCCGTTTGCAGGTTTTTCCGTTCCTTCTTCGTGGTAGGTATATTCAATCCCATCTTTCTCAGTCACTTTTGTTTTTTGACAAGACGAAAGTGTCGATACACCAAAAATCAAGGCAGCAATCGCCCAAATACGCTTATTGTTATTCATAAAATAAATTGGTTTCAATTATATGTTTTAGCCCAGATTCTCCTCAAGAACTTTTGTGCCAAATAATACTTCCTCTTTCTCTTCTACTAAATCCTCAAATCTCTCTATCGTTGCTTTTAAGCTTAGATGGGAACGTCCGCCTGCAGCGTTTTTATGACCTCCGCCGTTCCAGTACGCGGCAGCGAATTTATTAACTGCAACATCAGCTGTTGACCTAAATGAAATTTTCACACCATCTTCTCTTTCTGAAAATAAGGCAGCCATTTTAACCCCGTCTAAAGATAGAGCATAATTCACCAGACCTTCTGAGTCTCCGGTTTTATGATGATACTTTTGCAAGTCCTTTTTACTAATCACAAAATAAGCGAGGTGAAGGTCCTCTCTGACCACCAGCCTGTGGCTGATGGCAAAGCCAATAAACTTCAAACGATTCACGGAATTAGAATCATAAATCAGATTAGCCACTTTGGTATTATCCGCTCCAATTTTAATTAAATCGGCAACCACATGATGAACATTGCTAGTGGTATTAGGATGCTTAAAGCCTCCCGTATCCGTCATAATCCCAGCGTATAAACACTCAGCAATTTCCTTGTCAATCAGTTTTTTATCGCCAAGTTTCACAATCATCTCGTAAACCAACTCACAAGTCGCTGCGGCTTCGGTGGACCAAAGCCTGTAATCCGCAAAATCTTCTGGTTCTTGGTGATGATCAATATTCACAATGAAAGTATCACTTTCGCGAATCATTTCACCTAGTTCATTTACTCTACTCAATACTGAGAAGTCTAAACAAAAAACGATATCTGCTTCCTTGAGGGCTTTTTTAACCTTAGGATGGTTCTTTTGAACACTGAAATCAATTACGTCATCATTACCTTTCATCCAAGTAAGGAAATAAGGATAATCCGTAGGTGTTACCACGGTAACCTTATGTCCCTTTTTAATGAGGTAATTAGCAAGACCCAAAGATGAGCCTAAGGCATCAGCATCAGGTTTTACGTGGGTAGTGATGAAGATATTTCTGGGTGAGGAAATTTCCTTTTTAAATGAGGCGAAAGCTGTCATTCGAATCTTTTAGAGGCCGCGAAGCCACAATTAGCTTGCAAAGGTCTATAATTTTTTACCAAATCCCAACATGTGCACCAAGCTGAAAATGAGCATCTTCTTTGAGAAATTAAGACCTGAGTTCGGAGAATGATTCTAAATCACCTATTTTTGCGGCCGAATTAAACCTTGGAAATACACAATGGCAACTAACAGAACATTCACCATGATTAAGCCTGACGCTTTTGCGGAAGGAAATTCTGGAGCAATTTTGAAAATGATCGAGGAAGCTGGATTCAAAATCGTAGCAATGAAAGCTACTCGATTGACCGGTGAAATGGCGGGTAAATTCTACGCTGTACACGCCGAAAGGCCTTTTTACGCGGATTTATGCGCATACATGTCCTCAGGACCTATCATCGCCGCGATCCTTGAAAAGGATAATGCAGTGGAAGATTTTAGAAAATTGATAGGTGCCACTAATCCTGCTGATGCAGCTGAAGGAACCATCAGAAAAATCTTTGCTAAGTCTATCGAAGCCAATGCGGTTCACGGATCTGATTCAGACGAAAATGCTGCAATCGAAGGCAATTTCTACTTTTCTGAAATCGAGAGAGTGGGCTAAGATTTAGCTTTATTTAACAAATAGAAAAGAGCGCCGCATGGCGCTCTTTTTTGATTTTAATCAAGGCTGATTTTTTACCAGCTGCCTCCTGCTCCACCGCCGCCAAAGGAGCCGCCACCAAAACCTCCAAATCCACCTCCTCCACCGAAGCCTCCTCCAAAGGATCCTCCGCCTGATTTGAAGTCGCCAAACCGGCCCCCATTTCCGCCTTTGAGTAAATTCGCTAGCATAATGGTAGTCCATAGATCTACCCCACCTCCACGGCCACCCATGTGGTTGTCATTATCCTTACGGTTTCTTATCAATGGAATTATGATAAAAAGTAAAATGAAAAGCCCGACTAAAAGAAGTCCGCCTCCACTATTACCATCGGATTGAAGCTCCTCGGCCTTATATTCTCCTGAAGCTAGCTTAAAAATCATTTCGGAAGCCTGATCGAGGCCATCGTAGTAAGCCTCCATTTTGAAATTTGGAATGATTATGCTTTCTACGATCCTCTTAGCAAGGGCGTCAGGAACCACTCCTTCCATTCCATATCCCGTGGCGATAAACACTTTTCTATCTTCCATTGCAGCCAAAATCAGGACTCCATTGTCCAGGTCCTCCTGACCAATTCCCCAAGCATCGCCTAGCTGGAAAGCGTAGTCTGAAATGTCATATGGGCCTACGGAGCCCATGAGCACAATAGTCAATTGGGTGGAAGTGCTGTCATTATACGCCACTAATTTTCGCTCCAGATTATTGATTTCTGAAGTGGAAAGAGTTTCTGTAAAATCATTAACCAATCGAGGTGGATTTGGCACAGGAGGAAAGTCCTGGGCAAAAACACTTCCCAGAGTTAGGAAAACTAGTCCAAAGAAAATTAAAGCTTTACTCCCCAAAAGAAATCTCATCAGGTAATTCATTGATATCGGTTGACTCATTGTATGGGAAGTGGGCTTGCAGCTGGTCTCCAGCCATTTTTATTCCGGTTTTTAAACCCTCAGTAAATTCTCCTTTTTTGAAATATCCCAGCATGGTCTCCTTTATCTCCTCCCAAAAGTTCTTTGGAACCACGGCATTAATTCCACCGTCACCGAGGATAGCAAACTTGTGATCCTCCACTGCCAAATAAAAAAGCACACCATTTCTGTCCTTGGTTTGGAACATCTTAAGCATCTCGAAAACTTCCGCAGCGCGATCCATCAGATCACCTCGAACCTTACTCTCGATATGAACCTGAATTTCACCAGAAGTCTTCAGTTCAGCCTGCTTAATGGCAGAAATAATTATCTCACGGTCTTCGTTTGAAAATAACTTTTCAGCCATGCTTAAAATTGTACGTTTGGTGCATTCTCAGCTCCAGCCGCTGCTTCAAAGGTGCCTTTACGCTCGAAATCAAAGAATCCAGCATAAATATTATTTGGGAAGGTTCTGAGGTAGGTATTGTACTCTACTACTGAATTATTGAAATTTCTCCTAGCTACAGCGATTCTGTTTTCTGTTCCTTCCAGCTGCGCCTGAAGCTCAAGGAAGCTTTGGTTTGCTTTCAGTTCAGGATAACGTTCCACAGAAACCAGCAATCTGCTTAATGCCCCAGAAAGCTCATCCTGAGCCTGCTGGAATTGCGCGATGTTGCTTTCATTCAGATTCGTTGGATCAATAGTTACGGAAGTAGCTTTAGCCCTGGCTTCAATTACTCCAGTCAAAGTTTCCTGCTCAAAGTCAGCGTATCCCTTAACGGTATTTACAAGATTTGGAATCAAATCTGCTCTTCTTTGGTATTGAGTCTCGACTTCAGCCCATTGTCCTCCCACACCTTCGTCCATTCTCACCAGATCATTGTAAGTTCCTTTAAAAGAGGAATACAAGAAAATGCCTAATACAAGCAGGATAATTCCAGGGATTAATAATTTCTTCATCACTTGTGTTGGTTTTAAGTTTGGTTTGGCGCTTCAGAGCGCAAAGCTCAAAAGTACCTAATTTTCTTTATCAAATTTGTTTTTTGAGCTTGATGATGGTTCGATAATCCTCATAATCATTGAGGTCATCATTCCTGTATCTTCGGAGCTCCAGCTCTATTTCCTTGCCTTCTTCTGATCTAAAAAGCTGGATCACTTCTGATAGTTCCCAAATGAAAGTAGGGATTTTATTTATCGAAAGGATTTCATCATTTGCCTTTATTCCCTGCTCCTCAGCTGGTGAATTTTTTCTCACCTGTCCAACATAAAACCGATTTTCAAAGGTGGTTATCTTTTTGACAAAAATTCCGCTCATATCAAATTCAAAAGGGGAATAGAAATCTCTCCCTTTTTTCATAAACATTCTCCCCCTCGGATAATCAAGAATCAAACGAGTTCTACCAAATATCTCGGCACCCAGACTTCCTTGTCTTCCTGTCCCCTGGACCACATAGCTGAATTCATTTTCTTCAGGATAGGAGGTAAGCACTTCATCCATTTTTAATCCTGCCAGATTAATTCTATCTACCCGGCCTACATTACCATAGATCACTCCTCCTAAGGATTGGCCTATTTGAGTTTCTATGGTTTTGTTTGGTAGAACAATTTCATCGGTTGTTTCAGCATTTAATAAAAGTCCATGATTGGCACCTGTATCCACGAGCAGTTTTGCTTCCAGAGTTTCCCCGTTTCTCTGCTTAATCTTCGCGTCCACATAAGGCTTATTATCCTCAATAGATAAATCAAACTTATGATAAAAGGGAGGTCTCCATTTCATAGCGTCCTCCCTGAAGAAGTCGAGCTTGCTATCGTCATAGTTGATTCTGATCGGATTGTATTTGAAAAATTCATAACCTAGAATTCCATAAACAGGGGTCCCGATCACGGCTTCGATTTCCAAAAAATCCTCTTCCAAAACCAGTAAACTCTGAAGTCGCCCTTCCACCGGTCCTAGATCAAAATTATTAATAGGCGAGACATAGGCCCCAAGGGTAGCAGATCCATCCGCACCTACCAAATCTATCTTCCGGCTATATTCCAAACCCATGGCATCTCCCAAATCTTTACTAAAAAGAATATTGGCTCTCACTCCCGTATCAATCATAAAATTTACAGGCGTATTTCCATTCACCGATACAGGAATAATCATTAGACTATTTGATGCATAAAAAGGAATGGTTGCTTTCCTTTTTGATTCGTCTTTGAGAAAGAATCCCGGAACCTGTGCTGCTACTTTGGCAGAAGTTGAAAAGGCAAAAAATAAACTGAAAATAACAATCCTAACCATTATGAATGGAGATGGGGCGATGTGGATAAGTTAGTTAAATTAGAATAAATGGTACCCTATAAACGCCCCAAATACCCGGCTTGTTCCGAATATCAAATCCAGTTTTTAATTAGAATAAAATCAAATTAGTCTCTTGGGTAGTGTTGAAGTTGAAGTTGGCCCCAAAAACTAGCATCTTTGGATCACCTAAGTGCTGTATAATGTCAAACCCAGAGATTTTAGAAAAGGCTAAGAGAATTTTTGAAGATTTCTTACTTAAACAAGGAAGTAGAAAAACTCCGGAAAGGTTTGCTGTATTGGAAGAGCTTTACGCTTTGCCTGAAGATGAACACATGGATGTGGAGGGATTATTTCTGAATATGAGAAATTCAGGAAGTACCATTAGCCGGGCAACAATTTACAACACCTTGGATCTTTTGGTTGAAAGTGGCCTGGCCGTGAAACACCAATTTAAAGATAAGGTAGCACTGTATGAACAGGCCCTTGCTTATAAGCACCATGACCATCATGTCTGTAATCAATGCCGTAAAATCCGAGAATTCTCAGATCCCAAAATCAAAGAAATCAAGGAGCTGATCGGAAAGGAATTTGATTCGGCCATTACCAGCCATTCTCTGGTTCTGTATGGTGACTGTACGATCGAAAAGTGTGAAAATCTACCTGAAACGGCTTAATTACCCCCTTTTGAATATTTTTTTATAAACAGGCTTCCTGTAAGCGAATTGCCCAAGCATGGCAGGGAAAAGCAACCATGTCATTAGAAAAAAGGGAGCTTCATAATCAATTTCATCCCGAATAATTGTACCAGACCCTGATTTGATCACTCGGTGTTTGTGCGTCCACTTTGAAAGAAAAAAGGGAAGTTCTACCCCTTTATCAATAAAATAAAACTCCTGATCATCCGTCGCATCCTCTGTGATTTCGCTGGTCCACTTTTGCTTGAAAAAGATAAAATTCAATTCAAGGGAAACGATATCTCCTTTGGACGATCCATCAAATCGGAGGAGCTTAACTGGGGGAAAGGGAGGACTTAATTTAGTAAATAGGCTCTCATTGAACCCTTCTTTTACAGAAAGATAATCCTGCTCGACCTTGGTTTCAATAGTTAATTTCATCCCCTAAAAACTGATGACAAACAACATGAATAAAATCAACCAAATGGCGTCCATAAATCTCCAATATGTAGTGAAAAGCCGTATTCTCATTTTTTCATAGGGATTCACTACCAAAATCAGACTTTCAACTTGATCAGTTTGTTTCTTCTTTAATTGTAGCCAAAGGATTATCGCGAAAACAATAGCTCCAAGAAGGTGAAAAATATGTATCCCTGAAAGCACATACAAAAAGCTACCAGAAGGGATTCCTTGAAAATCAATTCCCATATTTGTTAATTCCTGCCACCCCAAAAACTGCAAAAGTGTGAAAACCAGCCCCAAAACCAGAGTAATCAACAAGGACCCCTGCAGTTTATCTATTCGTTCTTCCTGATAATGGAGTCTCATTTTGGTGGCCGAATATCCACTTACCACCAGAAGAAAAGTAGAGGCTAGAAAAGAAAAGGGTATATGCCTGTTTAAGCCTTGAAGCTGATTAGTACCTGAAGCTAAAAAAGCCACTGTTAGAAAAAGAAAGATCAACCCGCTGCCAAACATTCCAAGATACATCAGGGTCTCGTAAGGGTGCAGCCTTTCGATGCGTTGAAACCATCCGAGTTTCTCTTGTTTCTCCACCATGTAGAGCTAAACATTTTATCGAGCCTTAGGTTCAAAATTCTGAGAATTTAGGGAAGTTTTCCCAAAAGTCTGGAATACACTAAATTTGCGATTCTTCAGCCCTGCAACCACACCGTTTTGGATCAAAAATCTTTTTTAGCCCTTTATCAAAGTCACCCGCTATTTCAGAGTATTTCCCATGAAGTACTCGCTGAAAAAAAGCAAAACGTGCAAATTCAAGGATTAGCAGGAAGCATTGATGCTGTCTTCCTAAGCAGTATTTTTGCTGAAAAAGAAGGAGTGCACCTGGTAATCCTCAAGGACAAAGAAGAGGCTGCCTACTTCAACACCGACCTTCAAAATCTACTTCAAACGGAAGAGCATTTTATTTTTGCTACAAGCTTCAAGCGCCCGTATCAATACGACAAAGTCGATAATGCCAATGTTTTGCTAAGGGCAGAAATGCTGTCGGCGTTGGCATTACCAGACCTGAAAAGCAAATTGATAGTCACTTATCCTGAGGCACTTTATGAAAAGGTGATCAATAGGCGATCCCTTCAGGAAAACACTTTAGTGGCTCGGGTGGGAGAGGCAATTGATATGGAATTCATTTCTGAGGTTTTGGTCAGTTATGATTTTGAGAAGACCGATTTTGTTTACGAACCTGGGCAGTTTGCCATTAGAGGGGGTATTCTGGACGTTTTTTCCTTCTCCCACGAAAATCCCTACAGGCTTGAATTGTTCGGAAAAGAGATAGAAAGCATTCGGACTTTTGATCCCGGGACTCAGCTTTCCCTTCAAGATGTGAAGCACATTTCCTTGGTACCGAATTTACAAAGCACACTAATCCAGGAGGTAAGACAATCATTTTTGGATTTCCTGCCGGAAAGAACCACTGTTTGGATTAAGGATTATCAATTGACTTTGGATGTGATTGATGAGTGCTTTCACAAAGCTCAGCTTTCTCATGAGCAAATGGTCTCCCGGTCCAAAGCAGAAAAACTTCTGATCAAACCCGAAGCCCTTTTCCACCAAAGTCAGGATTTTTCAGAGGCCTTATCCAGGTTTAAAATCGTAGAATTCGGAAGGCAATTTTACCTTAGGGAAAGCCGAAAGTTCGAATGGGATAGTAAACCTCAGCCTGCTTTCAATAAGAACTTTGACCTACTGGTCGAAAACTTGAGCGAAAACGAAAATAAAGGCTTCACTTCCATTATCACCGCTGAAAACGAAAAGCAGATCAACCGCCTTTTGGGAATTTTTGAGGAGTTGGACCCTACCCTAAAAGTGGGAACAATTCTAATGGGCCTAAAAGAGGGTTTTGAAGATCGGGAGTTGAAAATCGCATGCTACACGGATCACCAAATTTTTGAACGATTTCATAGATATAGGTCCAGAAGGAAGGCGAGCAAATCCAAAGCTCTTACTTTAAAGGAACTCAAGGCTCTTCATGCTGGAGACTATATCGTCCATGTGGATTATGGGATAGGTCGCTTTGCCGGTCTGGAAAAGGTGATGGTGAATGACAAGATGCAGGAAGCAGTCAGGCTTGTGTTCCGTGATGATGATCTACTTTATGTGAATATTCATTCCCTTCACAAAATTTCAAAATTCAGCGGACAGGAAGGCTCCCTTCCTACTATGTCCAAATTGGGATCGCCTGAGTGGGACAACAAAAAGTCCAGGGTCAAGAAAAAAGTCAAAGACATTGCCAAGGACCTGATTGCACTTTATGCTAAAAGACGTTCAGCCCACGGATTTGCCTATAGCCCAGACTCTATTTTACAAGTTGAGCTGGAATCTTCCTTCGTCTATGAAGATACTCCTGATCAAGCCCAGGCAACCTCGGATGTCAAGTCGGATATGGAAAAGAGCTACCCTATGGATAGATTAGTTTGTGGGGATGTCGGGTTTGGTAAAACAGAAGTAGCCATTCGAGCTGCATTTAAAGCTGTCAATGACAGAAAGCAGGTGGCCGTATTAGTGCCTACCACCATTTTGGCCATGCAGCATTACCAGACTTTTTCCGAGAGACTCGAAGGATTCCCACTAAAAATAGAATACATCAATCGATTCAGAACAGCAAAAGAGGTTCGTGAAATCGTGGAGCAAGTGAAAACAGGAGAAATCGATATTCTCGTAGGCACACATAAAATTGTCAATAAGGACATCCAGTTTAAGGACCTGGGGTTGCTGGTCATTGATGAGGAGCAGAAGTTTGGAGTGAAAGTAAAGGATCAGTTAAAGAATCTTCGTGTGGATGTGGATGTTCTCACACTCACGGCTACTCCAATTCCCAGAACCTTGCACTTTTCTCTGATGGGAGCGCGTGATTTATCTGTCATTGGGACTCCTCCACCAAATCGACAGCCTGTCACCACAGAAACTCATACATTCCAAGAAGAAGTGATTCGGGATGCGGTGGCCTATGAACTTAGACGTGGCGGTCAGGTTTTCTTTGTTCATAATCGCGTCGGAGAAATCGACTCCATAGCCAATTTAATCATGAAGTTAGTTCCGGATGCCAAAGTGATAGGTGCACATGGTCAGATAGATGGCCGCAAACTGGAACGTATTATGGTAGATTTTATTAATCATGAATACGATGTGCTAGTTTCTACAAACATCATTGAGTCTGGGCTGGATATTCCGAATGCAAACACGATCATTATCAATCGCGCTCATATGTTTGGCTTGAGTGATTTGCATCAAATGCGTGGTCGGGTAGGTAGAAGCAACAAAAAAGCCTTTTGCTATCTACTGACCAACCCAATGTCCGGGCTCACGGCAGAAGCTAGAAAACGGCTTCAGACTTTAGAAGAATTTTCCGATTTAGGGGATGGCTTTAAGGTGGCTATGAAGGACCTAGATATCCGTGGAGCAGGAAATCTTTTGGGTGCAGAGCAAAGTGGGTTTATTACCGATCTGGGCTTCGAAATGTATCATAAAATCTTGGATGAAGCCGTTCAGGAACTCAAAGAAAATGAGTTTGCTTCCCTCTTCGAGGTGGATTTAAAAGAAAAGGTGGCTGTCTTGGTTCAGGACTGCACTATCGAAACTGACATGGAGCTTTTGATTCCCGAAGAATACGTAAGTAATATCTCCGAAAGACTAGGTCTCTACGCCAAGTTGGATGGAATTAAAGATGAAGAAGGTCTGAATAAATTCTCAGCCATGCTCAGTGACCGCTTTGGTCCGATTCCTGAATCAGTCGAGGAACTTATGGAGACTGTTCGGCTACGCTGGAAAGCTGAAAGTCTTGGAATAGAAAAACTCGTTTTAAAATCCGGGAAAATGAAATGCTATTTACTTCCTTCCAGTAAATCAGAATATTATGCATCTGAGGTTTTTGGTAAGGTGATGAAATTCACTCAAACACTTCCGCGGCTTTGCAAAATAAAAGAATACAAAAGTCGTTTGATTCTTACCATAGGAGAAGTAACATCCATTTCCAAGGCGGATCAGCGACTAAAAGAGATGCTTTCACAGTAAAATTTCAAAATTTTTACTGGCATAAATATTGCACTTTCCGCCATATTAAATGTCTGTGGTTGGTAATTTTGGGGATTTTAACCAAAACATAATCCGTTCTCAGACATTAATTTATTGTAACTGCTCACTATAGGAATTATATTAGCGGATTAAATTGATTAAACACGATAACAATATGCGTCAGAGAAACACCTCATTGAGCATGTGGATAGCTTCCTTCTTAATCATTTTTGGGGTTATCCTTTCTTCTTGTAATAAAACTCCAGGATACGGACGCAGGACTGCGAAAAATCCCGGAAAGAAAAGTGCAACGACTGGTGCAGAATTCAGTTTCGATGAAGAGGATTCTACCAGTTTCTTTGTGGCCAAAAATGCGGAGCAGATTCCCGGTCCAAACTTGAAATTTATTCAGGGCGGTAGAGCAGTGCTCGGTTCGCAAGAAGAGGATATCATGGCTTTCCGTGACAATCTAGAGCGAACGGTAACTGTTGCGTCTTTTTATATGGATGAGACAGAAATCACTAATAACGATTATCGGGAATACTTATTCGATATGAAGAAAAAGGTGAGCGCCGATTCCCTTTTGAAACTTGAACCATCTGAAGATGTTTGGTCCGGAGCCATGTCTTTTAATGACTTGTACCAATCATATTATTTCCGATTCCCCGGATTTAATTTTTATCCTGTTGCTGGTGTTTCCTGGAGTCAGGCAAATGCCTATGCAAAGTGGAGAACTGAATATGTTCAGGAATTGATCCGGGAGGAAAGAGGTCTGGATTCTGCTATGAGCAAAAATCTTTTGATCGAAAGAGGAGTAGCTTTAGCTGATTATCGACTCCCAAATGAAGCTGAATGGGAATATGCCGCCAAAGCAATGATCGGTACTCAATATCTTGAAGAGAATCAGGAATATGGAAGAATTTACCCATGGGATGGCCGTGGAGTGAGAAACCCTTACAACGTGAAGCGTAAGGGTAAGCAGGGTGATTTCCTTGCCAACTTTAAAAGAGGCCGAGGTGACTATGCAGGTATCTCAGGTAATCAAAGAAATGATGGAGAAATTCTACCAACCAATGTGTACGACATGGCGCCAAATGACTTTGGCCTTTATCACATGGCAGGAAATATGAATGAGTGGGTTTATGATGTGTATCGACCACTTTCATTTCAGGATTTTGACGATCTAAACCCTCTTCGAAAAGATGGTGTTTATGACGAAGCAGAAAACTATGAGACCTCATTGCTAACCGATGAGCTTAGAGTATACAAAGGCGGGTCATGGAAAGATGTGGCTTATTGGCTGTCTCCGGGTACACGAAGATTTATGCATCAAGATTCAGCTACCAATGCTATCGGATTTAGATGTGCGATGATTTCCATTGGAGAAAAGGGTAATTAATCCTAAAAAAACATAAAATGAACCCTGTAGAAATCTCTGCAGGGTTTTTTTATGTCTCCAGGAAAGCACCCAATTAGCTTTTTCAGAAAACTTACAGCCTCCGTTCCCAAAATAAACTTCCCCGTCTGAAGATTTTTTTCGATCTTAAATTTTTATCAATTACATCACTCACACCAAAAATCTATCTTATGCGTAAGTTTTACCAAATGATTTTGTGCCTTACTCTTTTATGGAGTCCCGCTTTGGCACAAAAAAATAATACAGAATCAAGTGCGGAAGGTCTGGCCGCTCAGAGCTTCTCGGCTTTCGCCTGGAGGAATATCGGGCCTGCATTTACCTCAGGCAGAATCGCCGATATAGCTATTCATCCAAATAATCGTAACGTCTGGTATGTTGGAGTGGCTTCAGGAGGTGTATGGAAGACAGAAAATGCAGGGACTACTTGGACTCCTATTTTTGATAATCAGTCTGTATTTGCGATTGGTTGCGTTACGATTGATCCAAACAACACGAACCGAATTTGGGTAGGCACGGGTGAGAACAATGGTGGCCGACATATTTCTTTTGGAGATGGAGTTTACCTCAGTGAAAATGGGGGGTCCACTTGGAAAAATATGGGCCTAAAAGATTCTCAGCACATTGGAAAAATAATTGTGCATCCTGAAAACTCAAATGTCGTTATGGTTGCCTCTCAAGGTCCGCTATGGAGTAGTGGAGGAGATCGCGGATTTTATCTCTCCGAAGATGGGGGGAAAACGTGGGAAAAAACGCTTGGAGATGAGGAATGGACGGGAGTTGGAGATGCGGTGATAGACCCTAGAAACCCAGACATTGTTTACGCTGCCACATGGCAAAGGCACAGAACCATAGCCGGATATCTAGGAGGAGGACCAAAATCAGGGGTCCATAAATCTATGGACGGAGGAAAGACCTGGACCGAGCTGACTAATGGAATTCCTGGAGGAATCAAAGGGAAGATAGGCTTGGCAATAAGTCCACAAAACCCTGACTATGTATATGCCGCCATCGAATTAATCAGGAGAACCGGTGGTGTTTTTATGTCTTCTGACCAAGGTGCTTCCTGGACCAAAATGTCTGATGCAGTGGCTGGTGCCACAGGGCCTCATTATTATCAGGAAGTCATTGCTGACCCACATAGATTTGGTGCAATTTATCTGATCGATGTACGAATGCAGGTCTCCTATGATCATGGAAAAACCTTTAATTTACTGGATACCGATGGTACCCACTCAGACAGTCACTCATTGAATTTCATTGCAAACGAGCCTGATTTTATGCTATTGGGAACAGATGGAGGAATTTATGAGACCTTAGACGGAACGAAAAACTGGAGATACATAAAAAATCTCCCGGTGACGCAGTATTACAAGGTGGCCGTTGACGATGCTGTTCCTTTCTATAATGTTTATGGAGGAACCCAGGACAATGGCTCTCATGGTGGCCCCTCCAGAACGGACGATGAAAATGGAATTCGCAACGCACACTGGTCTCGGGTTCTTGGGGGAGATGGACACCAATCTGCCGTAGAGCCTGGAAATCCAGAGATCGGATATGCTGAATCTCAACAAGGATATTTGAACAGGTTGGATCGAATTACCGGTGAAGCAGTGTACATTCAGCCTCAACCCGGGGCCAATGAAGGCGAAGAAAGGTTCAACTGGGATTCTCCTATTTTACCGAGTCAGCACGTACCTAGTACCATTTATTTTGCTTCGCAAAGAGTTTGGAAGTCAACCGATCGTGGGGATTCTTGGACCGCAATTTCAGGAGATCTTACTACCGGAAGGGATCGAATCACTGAGCCAATTATGGGTAAAAACCAAAGCTGGGATCACGCCTGGGATATGTATGCCATGTCCGAGTTCAGCACCATTTCCTCTTTAGGTGAATCTCCTATTAATCCCGATGTCCTTTACGCCGGAACAGATGATGGCTTGATCCAATATACTACTGATGGGGGGGAAACATGGAATGAAGTCCAAGTGGGTAGCATCCCTGGAGTACCGGAAAACGCATTTGTGAATGATATCAGAGCAGACCTTTTTGACGAAGCCACAGTTTATGTTGTTTTAGATAATCACAAGGAAGGAGATTTCAAGCCTTATGTAGCCAAGAGCACAAACTATGGGGCAAGCTGGTCCTTGATCACCAATGGTCTGCCGGAGCCTTTACTCACCTGGAGAATCGTTCAAGACCATGAAAAAGAAGGGCTTCTCTTTTTGGCAACCGAATTTGGAGTTTACTTTTCTATAAATGGAGGAGGAAACTGGATGGAATTAAATGGTGGACTTCCTACGATTTCATTCAGGGATATCACCATACAGCGTAGAGAAAATGACTTGGTGGGAGCTTCATTTGGCAGAGGGTTCTTCATTCTGGATGACTATAGCCCATTGAGAGAGATCTCTGAAGAAATGCTGGAAAAAGACGCTCACCTTTTCACTCCAAGAGATGGCTATTGGTATATACCACGAAATGTTGTAAGACAAATGGGAGATGATTACTGGTCAGCTCCAAACCCAGATTTTGGAGTCACTTTCTCCTATTTCCTCAAAGAAGGCATGAGCACAATGAAAGCAGACCGCCAAAAGGCAGAAAAAGAAATGGGTGACGCTTCTATTGAATTTCCCGGTTTTGATGCCATAGAGGCCGAAATGATGGAAAAAGCTCCGGAATTGCATATAGACATTTATGATTCTGAAGAGAATTTGGTGCAACGAGTGAAAGCAAAAAATGCTTCCGGAATCCACAGAATGTCTTGGGACCTTTCCATGGCAAGTCAGGGAGTTATTAATCCAGAGAGACTTCGCGCTGGAGGTTTTGGCGGAATGATGGCTTTGCCAGGTACTTATTCCGCAAAGCTGGTTTCTTTCAAAGACGGTGAAATGACTCCTATGGGAGAGCCTGTTTCCTTCGAAATAAAACCACTAAGAGAAGGAGCCCTGGAAGGAAAAAGCCTTGCTGAAATCAAATCCTTTCGGGCAGAACTTGTGGAGTTCGCGAATGAATTGACCTTAGCTGAAACTGCTTTTGAGGATGCTCAGAATCAAGTCCAGGCCATGCAAGTAGCCGTAAGCAGATCAGGAAAAACTGATGCGGCCTTGGTTAAGGATCTTCATGATGCGGAAATGGCACTAAAAACCCTGGAAAGTAAAATGAATGGGAATTTGGCGAAGCGAGAGCTACAGGACAATATGGCTCCAACAGTGACGGATAGATTATACGCCGCATATGGAGGTGCAATGGGAACATACGGTCCAACAGGCATGCAAAAAGAGGCACTTGCAGCTGGAAAGGTTGAGTTTGCCCCTCTAAAAACCGAACTAGAGCAGATGACTGGAACTACCATTCCTTCACTTGCAGCTAGAGTCAAAGCCCTTGGTGCTCCACCCATAGATGGCTTGAAATAATCAAAGAAAAACCCCGAGTTAAAAATTAGCTCGGGGGTTTTCCCTTCTAGATTAAGAATGACTTGATCATTGAGTCATCCAGAATTATTTAATACCTTCCGACCAGACATCTATGCTATGGATTGATCCAAGCCATTTTTTTCTTTTCAAAAACTCCATTTTGAATGATATTTTTTTTCGCCCTTTTTCTTGCCTCCTTCCAATCATTGGTAGTCCAATTTAAAGACATCAACTCGGTTATTTTAGTTTGGCTCTGGCTTCTATGGCCATAATTCAAAACAAAAAAGCTTAGGCTTGGCTCAGCCAAATGTAATTCATCAATCCATCGATAAAATGCCCTTTGGGCTTGAAAACCACTACCATTTTTAAGCTCATGTTGAAATTGCTTAAAGAAGAATTCTTCTGAAACTTTATACTTCTTCCTTCGGTCCTTAACGGTTATCCATAAACGAATTGCTGCCCGAAATAGGAAATAGGCCAACACCAAGACTATGCTCAAAACCAAAATGAATTGACCCAGCGGTAATCCAAAAATCAGCAATTTTTCTTCTCCGGAAGTTTCAGTATCCATGGATGCTACTTCGGTTTGTAGACTGTCTTTTACAGAGAGTAAAACCCCTAAATCTGGGTTCGGAATTACGTCTATTTCTACTGCATCCAGAGTACGCTTAAAGAGCTTTTGCTGGTAAGGGTTGTACCAAGTAAAAACCTTGGCGGGAATCAAAACTTTCCCCTCCTTCTCAAAAAGATAGCGTATGCTTTCAGATCGACTGGCGCTAATCGCTGATTTGGTTTTATCATTATTCACCTGGCTCCTGGAAGGATAAAGACTCACATTGGGAATGCTATCCCAGATTAAAGGAGGAATTAACTCAGAAACCGTACCGCCTGCATTCAGCGTGATTCTCCTTTCTAATACATCCCCAACTTTGACCTGTTTCTTATTCTGAGACCAGGTTTCTCTTACACCCAGACTATTCGCAACTAGCCATTCATTCCTATCAAACTCCGTCGGGACTGGCTTAACTTGTATTTTCCTCTCCTGAGTTTTGAGGAAGTGAGTTTTTCCTCTGAAATCCCCATCTGGAGGTGATTCCACTTCAATATCCAAGGAAGGAAATACGAAATCTGGGCTATCCTCATAAGGAAATACATTGTAAGTTAATTCAACTCCAGAAAACTGTTTCCCATTTATCGTTTTGGATTGACTGACAGGCCTGAAATAAACTGAAAAGGCCCCAGGTACAGAAATATTCCCCAAATCCACACCTCTTGTAAACCAAGTGGTAGTAAAAACTCCAATTGTTACTTCTATGGGTTCCCCGACATAGACAGAGTTTTTATTGATCTTCACTTCAGTATGGAACTGCTGAGAGCATAGCTGGAAACAAATTAAAAAACCTCCAAATGATAGAATATATTTCAATTTCCAGCTATTCATTGTTCCTGCCTTTTACTTGGCCTTGTTTCACTTGATACGCAAATTTTTTCTGTAAGAAAAGTGCCGGGTCATCATCCACTTTTCTCATTAGAACTTTTCCACCTTGATCCTCAATACGGATCCCGAGATCATCTGGTACCTCGTCTAGTTCCTTGCCGATTCGGGTATCCGTAGCCACCTCCTCTTCTTTTCTTCCATCGCTCATTTGTTCTTCAGTGGCCTCCTGCCCTCCACCTCCGAGATCTTCCATGTCTTGGTTTTCCACATTTCCATCTCCCGATGGCTTGCTGGTGGCTTCTTCAGCCTCTTCAGGACTTACTTCGGATTCTCCTGGAATCAGTTGATTAATTTCGGTTTGAGCACTTCTAGCTTGCTCCATCTCTGGGTCTATTTCAAGGGCTTTGCCAAAGGCCAGATTTGCTGCTGCATAATCTCCATTTTGGAAATAGGCCAAACCCAGATTATATGCCCCATTGGAAGTCGTATCAGACTGAAAAGCTTCTATTGCATTCTCGAAGTCGCCAGCCTTAAAAAATGCAACCCCCTTTCGCATGGGGTCACTAAAGGCCTCTGCAGCGAGGACAAATTCATTCTTATCGCTGAGGAGTTGACCTTGATAGTCCGGACTATACCATAAGTCTCCAAAACTATTTATCTCTCCGCATGAAGTGATAACAAAGACCAAAAAAACATAAATAACCCAGCCTCTTCTAAACCAGAATAGAACAATCACTGCAAGTGGAATCAGGAAAAGTAAACCCATATCTTGCCATTGTTCCTCTTGAACTTCATCCTGTTCTGAGAAAATAAGGTTTTTACTGATCCTTTGGGCAACAGCCTCGACATCACTATTATCCAAAGTCAGTCTATTTACATTTACTGATTGAAGGTTTTGAAGTTTTTCAAGAATTTGCTCTGTACCAATTTCTGTCCCAGAAAAAATAGGCAGAATTTCGACTGTATTTTTTGAGTTATTTTGAAATTCTTGAACGGCATCAAAAAAAGCCTCTGAGATATCATCAGTGAGTAGGAGCACAGTACCGGGTGCCGATGTAATAGAGGTAAGTGTATCAGAAAGTGCTAAGGCTGCTTGAAAATCAGAGCCTTCAACAGGCATAATGGAAGGAGATAATCCATCAATATGACTCAAGATCAGCTTATAATCTTTAGTAAGTGGCATGATGGTATGAGCCGTCCCAGAATATCCAATTAAAGCAGCCCTGGCTCTTGGATCTTCTTTCAAGAAATCAGTTATTTTAAATTTTGCCCGCTCCAAACGTGAAGGCTGTAAATCCCCTTCCAGCATGCTATTGGATAGTTCTAAAATGATTACAAGAGGAGTTTCAAGGTCCTGACCAGGAACTTCTATCTGCTTCCAGGTTGGGCCAGATACGGCAACAATTCCAAAGGAGATTCCAATGAACAGTAATCCTTGCATGAAATAGCTGCTCCATTCATTTCCTTTTTTGATTACATAAAATCTTAGATGGGGAGCAATCATTTTTTTCCAATCTTGCTCCTGTCTTAGAGATAAAAAGCTTATCAATAGCCAAATACTCAAAGGAATAAAAAGCCATAAAAAAATAGGTCTTAAGAAGTGAAACTGATCCCATACAATTGGAAAAACCTCGTCAGGCATAAGTATTCTCCTTTCTCTTTACAGTCATCACCAGTTGGATTAAAGAAGACAAAAGGGAACTTAATAGCAAAAGGGCTATGGACACTCCTAAAGGGTAAGGATATAGAAGTTCTACAGGTCGATTTTCCTTTTCTTCAAATTCAATAGGTTCAAGTTTGTTCAACTCCTCATTAATTTGCTCCAACATTTCCTTATCCCGAGCTAAAAAATATTGTCCATCTGTCATCTCAGCAATTTGGGTTAAGGTTTTTTCATCCAGATCACTTCCAGCATTTCCTGGTACGCCTATTCCAATCGTATAAATCTGTATCGAATCTTTCATCGCGAGCTCGGCTGCATCAAGGGGAAGAATATCAGTTCCAGAGTCCACACCATCTGTCAATAGGAGCATGACCTTGGTCTCAATTGTATCTTCCTCAAAAAGAGTTGCTCCCTTTGTGATAGCTTTTCCTACGTGGGTCATCTGTCCAGCCATGCCCACATCCGCTTCTTCCAAGAGCTCATCTACTGTCTTTAAATCTGAAGTAAATGGGGCTTGCACATAGGCATTCGTGCCGAAGAAAAGCAGTCCCATTCTATCTCCTTCCCGACTATCGATCAAACCATGAAGAACTTCTTTTACAGCATCCCAGCGCCTTACTCTTTCCCCTTCGCTCATCCAGTCTTTTTGAGCCATACTGAATGATATATCCGCTGCGATAAGGAAATTTCTTGATGTCTTTACCCTTAATTCAGGTTCTCCAACTAGCTGTGGAGATGAAAGTGCCATAAGGATAAGGATCCATGAAAGAAATAAAACTATCATTTGAACCCAACCTCTCCTCTTCACCAGTGCCCCTTTCCTTGGTCTTTCGGCTGTATAATTCACAGCTTTATCAAAGCCCGGTATTTCTAAATAGGAACTGCGAATTCTCATCGAAGGAAGTAACCAATAAATGAGAATCGGCAGGGGTAACAAGTAAAAAACCCAAAGATTAGCTATTTCAAAATTCTCAGGCATGATTCTTAATCCATTTTTTTGCTCGGTCAAATACGAGTTTTGAAAACTCCGGACCAGGCTCTTTCCCTTGGTACAGGTAATTATCCAAATCAGAAGAAATATCAACCCATTCTACCCCTCTTCCTGTTTTTTCAAGAAACCTCCACCATGAGCTTCCTGAAAGGGAACCAGCTTCTTCTCTTCCAAAACGGAAGATCGCAGCCTGCTTTAGAGTTATAAAAGCTCCTTTAAGATCACCGGAATTTTCAAAGCGATTCAGATTGTTATAGGCTTCTCTTCTGTATTTGTTCCTTTGATATTTCCTCCACTGAAAAAACCCAAGCACTAGGATCGCAAGTACTAGAACAATTCCCAAATACAGCCAGCCAGGTGCACTAAAATCAAACCTGACAGGATCAGGCTCGTAAAGAGGCTGAAGCTCCAGTCTAGCCTCAATAGCCAATGAGTCTGCTATTCTTAAAGAGTCGATATTTGATTCCTGCAATCTCATTTTCTGGATAGACCGAATTGTTCTTTAAGCTGTTCATCCACGGACCTTATCGTATCAATTTTTATTACTGGAATCCTATACTTTTTCATGCTTGCTTCAAAAGAAAGGAGTTCCTGATCATAACCCTCTTGAAAATTTTTACGAATCTGACTTGCTTTTCCCTTAATACTGATTTGTTTGGAATCATTACCTGCAATAAAGTTAGTTCTCGGTAAATCCCGCTCCAAAGGGTCACTGACTTTAGCCAGTATTACGTCATTATGCTGAGAAATCTGCGTGAGAAACTTTACTACTTTCGGAGAGTATCGCATAAAATCAGAAACAATTATGACAAGAAAATCATGTGAAACAATGTTCCTGACCTTCTGGGTAATTTCTTTTAAAGAGTCCTCAAATTTTCTATTTGCTGACCGCTGTTTCAAGGCGTGATTTCTTCTCACTATTGCCTCAAGAAACCGTAGGATATTCTTCCTATCTCTTTTGGGGTAGATGATATCGATTCCGTGATCTGTGAAAATAGCGCCTCCTACTCGATCTCCTTCTTTTAGTATTCTAAAAGCGGAAATGGCCGCAAGCTCGGCCGCCACAACCGATTTCATCCTTTTCTGTGAGCCAAAAAACATAGAGTTGGATTGGTCCACTACGATCAGGGCGGGCTTCTCCTTTTCTTCACTATATACCCTGGAATGAGTCACTTGGGTCCTGGCTGTAACTTTCCAGTCAATGTTTCTTATATCATCACCTCTTTCATAATTCCGCACCTCTTCAAAGTCCAACCCTCTTCCTCGAAGTTTTGATGCATGTTTACCGCCCAAAATGGATTTTACCCTCTGCCTATTTTTCCGAAAACTAAGGGTCTTAGCAATATGCTCCATCCTCAATAAAGCTTTAAGCGAGGTGAAAACATGCTCGTTATGGTCCTCAGAAGATTTCACCCTTTATCCGATTACAGCTACCAACTTCAATACTTCGTCTAAAGCTTGATCAGGCCTTACTCCTTCAGCATTTGCCTCATAGCTAAGAATCAAGCGGTGGCGCAAACAGTCATGAATCACGGCCCGAACATCATCAGGACTTACAAAATCCTGCCCATTCATCCAGGCATGCGTTCGAGCCGACCTGTCCAGGGCTATGGTCCCTCTTGGGCTGGCGCCAAATTCAATCCACTCATCTAATTTCTCGGAGTATTTTTTGGGATAACGCGTGGCAGAGACCAAATCGACTATATACTTTTCCACATTCTCAGAAATTTTCACCGCAGCTATCTCCTTTCTTGCCTCAAAAATAATTTCAGGAGATAGTTTTTCATGAGTGGTTTGTTTTTTAGAAGTCTGCTCCGACCGATTTAATCTAAGAATTTCCAGTTCTGAATTATCATCTGGATAATCGATCATAACATGCATTAAGAATCTATCCATTTGAGCTTCTGGTAGTGGATAAGTCCCCTCTTGCTCCACTGGGTTTTGAGTAGCCATCACCATGAAAAGGGGATCCATTTTATATGTTTTACCAGCAACTGAAACCTGTCTTTCTTCCATTGCCTCTAGAAGCGCAGATTGAACTTTGGCTGGGGCACGATTAATTTCATCTGCAAGAATCAGATTACTAAAAATAGGCCCCTCCTGAAATATGAACTTCTCTTCCAACTCAGGTTGGTAAATCTCCGTGCCTGTGATGTCTGACGGTAAAAGGTCGGGAGTAAATTGGATTCGACTTAAACCACAGTCCAACTCCTTTGCCAGGGTCTTTATCGCTCTTGTTTTTGCCAAACCTGGCAGCCCTTCAAGGAGCATATTTCCATCGGCCAGTAAAACCAGAATCAGCCTTTCACAAAGCCTATCCTGTCCAATTATCGAATTCGACATTCGCTTTTTTAACTCCTGAATCGATTCAAGTGCTGTCATAAAAATTGGTTTAGTTTAATTTTTTCTATTCTGAATTAAATTCTGAAGATAGAAAATGGAACATACATTTCAACTTTTGTGAGACCATTTCCAACAAATTGCTACCTCTTATCGAAATCTTTCATTGATCTTTCCGCATGAAATGTATTTTAGGTGTTAAATCGAAGAAATTATGTCCAGGATCATTACTAACACTCTCGCGATATTCTTTTGCTTTAGCTTAGGAATCGGAACAATCCAAGCTCAAACTTCCTATCAAACCCCTCCCAAATCAATTGTAGATTTGGTGGATACACCTCCCACTCCCAGTGTGAGCTTCACTTCTGATGGGGAATGGATGATGATCCTCTCCAGACCAGGATATGCTGGAATTGAAGATCTTTCCAGCCCTGAGTTGAGAATCGCAGGGACGAGAATCAATCCTCAAACTTCAGGCTCCAGCAGACAGGGCTACTTCAATAATATCACCTTCAAAAAGACCCGATCTGGGGAAGAAGTGGAAGTAAAAGGACTTCCTGAGTTCCCAAAACTATCCGGTTTTTCGCTTTCTCAGGATGAGAAATATCTTGCTTTCACTCAAACTTATGCCAATGGAATCAGCCTCTGGGTCGCTGACTTGAATTCTTTTGAAGCCAAACAAATCACTGACCCAATCTTAAATGGTGTGCTTGGAACTGACCTGATATGGCTTCCGGATAATACCATCGTATTTCGGGCGATAAATCCCAACCGAGGAGATTACCCTCAAAAACCAGCGGCGCCAAGTGGCCCTACCATTCAGGAAACGGATGGTGCTGCAGCGGCTACCAGAACTTATCAGGATTTGCTAAAAAACACCTATGATGAAGCGCTATTTGCTTACTTCATGGATAGCCAACTTATGAAGGCTGATCTTTCTGGTAGTGTAAAACCCATAGGTAAAGCAGGAATGATCAGAAGCCTTTCAAGCTCCCCTGACGGCGAATACCTTTTGATTCGAACTATCGAGAAGCCATTCTCTTATTTAGTTCCGGCAAGTCGTTTTCCTTATAGAGTTGAAATTTTATCTTCTTCCGATGGCTCCTTGGTAAAAACCCTGGCGGAGATTCCTTTGGACGAAGTCCGTCCTAAAGGGTTTGATGCCACGGTAGAGGGTCCTAGAAGTGTAAATTGGAGAGCGGATAAGCCGGCGACACTTTACTGGGCAGAAGCCCAGGATGGGGGAGATCCTCAAATGGAAGTGGACGAAAGAGATGTAATTTATACACTGGAAGCACCTTTTAACGGAGAAAAAAATAAAATCGCCTCTACCAAACTAAGATACAGCTATATAGACTGGTCAGATGATAATTTGGCAATTTTGAATGAACGATGGTGGTCAAGCCGACAGGAAATCAGAAGCGTAATCAATCCTTCTAATCCAAAGGAAGGTCAGCGAGTAATTATCGATCGACTTTATTCGGATATTTACAATGATCCCGGAAGCCCAATCTCCATTGAAAATGAATTTGGGCGATCAGTCCTGCTGCGGGATGGAGACAAAATCTATATGACATCGGAGGGTGGTTCCCCAGAGGGAAGTATGCCATTCTTATCTTCTTTTGACCTAAATACCGGAGAGCAGGAAATTCTTTGGAGGTCTCAGGCTCCATATTATGAGCGGATCACGAAAGTGCTTGACCTGAAAGGTGGAGAATTTATCAGTTTGAAAGAAGGCACAGAAACACAGCCAAATTATTGGTTAGTGAATACAAGGAAGCGAATGGCTCCTCGACAAATCACTGATTTCCCTGATCCATATGAAAGCATCAAGGGCGTTCAAAAAGAATTGGTCACTTACAAGAGAAAAGATGGTCTTGATCTTTCCGCTGTGATTTATACCCCAGAAGGCTATGATCCCGAGACGGACGGTCCCCTTCCTGTTTTGATGTGGGCATACCCTAGAGAATACAAATCAGCTGAAGTAGCTTCTCAGGTAAGAGGATCAAAGTATCGTTTCACCAGGTTGAGTTGGGGATCACCGATTTATTGGGTGACGAGAGGATATGCCGTAATGGATAGAACTGAAATGCCTATTGTCGGGGAAGGTGATATAGAACCAAACGATCTTTTTGTGGACCAACTAGTGGCCAATGCTGAGGCAGCTATTGACTACGTCGTCGAAAGAGGAATAGGTGATCGCGATAGGATCGGGGTAGGTGGACATTCTTATGGAGCTTTCATGACTGCCAACCTGCTTTCACATTCAGATCTCTTTGCTGCAGGAATCGCCAGATCTGGGGCTTACAATAGAACCTTGACTCCTTTTGGCTTCCAAAGAGAAGAAAGAACTTTTTGGGAAGCTCCGGAAGTGTATTTCACCATGAGCCCATTCATGCACGCACATAAAGTAAAAGAACCGATTTTATTAATTCACGGAGAGGCCGATAATAATTCGGGTACTTTCCCAATTCAATCTGAACGATACTATGCGGCCTTAAAAGGAAATGGAGGCACGGCTCGGTTAGTCTTCCTTCCAAACGAAAGTCATGGATATGCTTCCAGAGAATCTATCCTGCACACTTTATGGGAAATGGATACCTGGCTTGAAAAGTATGTGAAGAACAAAAATCAGTTGGATGAAAAGAAATAGAATGCAGTGGAAGTCGTTAAAAATTAAAACGACAGCAATGATTCACACCCAATCAATTCTCTGGATTCTACTACTTGCGCTTATGGCTATGGCCTGTTCTGAAAAGGAGCGGCCTGACCCTATGGTTCTATTCACCTTGATCATTGAAAACACCAGCACCCGAAGTGTGGATGTTTACATTAAACCTCAACTTCAGGCAGAGGAGGAATTTATCCTTAAAGGAACGGCCTTCTCAGGGGAGGAATTTCCTGTTGAAGAGTTGATAGTGAAAGAACCCTATGTGGTCCGCTTCGTGAATTCTGGACGGCCAATTTCTGAGTTTTTTCAGGAAAGGGCTATTGCAAATGTAAATTCTGAAATTGAAGAAATAAGGCTAACGGTAGAGGATTAATTAAAACCTTTTAGCCAAACCAAAGGCAAGGGAAGTGGTATCATATATATCCCAACGGAAATCCTGAGAGAGTAAGGCAAAGAATTCCCAACCGTTTCGGAATTCTGCTCCGTATTCAAGAGAAATTCTGTTTAGTCCATAAGTTTCATTACCAGCGAATTCAGCCCCTAACCCTGCACCTATTAAAAAATGCTTATTCAGTTTATAGCCGAACATAACTGCAGGAGCAACCGGGTTCTCTCTCTCAACCTCACCTTCATCTGCGCCCTCCAGAAAAATCGTTTCAAAAAGAATATCCGTGTGTAAACCTATGCCAAATCGCTCTGTGACATAATAATTAAAGTCGATGGCGAACATAGGTACATAACTGGCGATTTCTTCTCCCTCAAGATCTTTGGCTCCATAGAGGTAAGTGTGGCCTATAACGAAAGCTATGCTGTACCTTCCTTCTTCCAAGTGAAAACCTTCTTCACCTATTTCGCCTTCTATTTGATTATTTTCATGTCCTTCTTGTGCAAAAACGAAGTGGCTAGTAAGAAAGAGAAAAATCAGTACACTAAACTTTTTCATTTATCCCAGAAAATTAAAGTGACAAAGTTAGGCCATATTAAGCAAACGAAAAATGGTGAGCCCATAGAACCCACCATTTTTAAATTACAACCTCTAATTTCATTCTAAGTCCGGAAGAAGAACTTTCGTTACCCAATGAAAATCTGGTTCCATCTGCACAGCCTTTTCATAGACCCTTTTAGCTTCGTCTTTTTCACCCTTTTCTGCTAGGATTATCCCTTGCCAAGCAAGGTTATCCAAGTGCATCCAATTATTCTCATCGCCAACTTCCTGGAATTTTCTAGAACTTTTCTCAAATAACTCAAGGGACTTATCCACATCTCCACCCCACATAGCTGGAGTAAAATACTTGTTAGACGCCAGCATTTTCAACACCACTGGTGACTCCGGGTCGAGCTCCATCGCTTCATCCAAAAGCCTTGAAGACTTTGGCCCTAATGTCATGCTCTTCCAGGGACTATAGGCTATTTTATAACCATAGAGACTAGAAAGTAAGGCTTTTGCCTCTCCTGAAAACTTAGAGCTTTTTTCTAATTCTTTAAGATGGTCTTCACAGTTATCCACATAGTCATCGAAAAGGTCTTCATCCTCATCAGTCATAGTGATATTGAGCAACCCAAACTCCGTTTTTGCAAGATTTGCTAGGTTATCCACAGTTGGATCTTCCTGGTAGATTTTACTGGCCAACGCCACATTTTGCTTCCAGTTCTCCTTATCTGCATTGAGATAAGCGAGATAATTCATTCGCAATAACTCCTGAGGAGTAGTCATGGCCATGCATATCAACAAGACCGGTACAATCATAAATTTTACGTTCGTTTTCATGGTATAAATTGGTTTATATTATAAACTAAATTTTGAAAATTTTTTACTCGATGTATTTCTTTAAGTTCTCCACATAAGACTCAAAAGCCGAAACACCTTCTTGTGTAATCTTACAGGTAGTTAATGGTCTTTTGCCTCGGAAGGACTTGGTGACCTCTATATATCCTGCCTTCTCCAGTTTGTCCAACTGAACACTCAGATTACCGGCAGTGGATTGAGTCTGTCCCTTCAGGAATGTGAATTCCGCTTCATCAAGACCAATCAGCAGCGACATTACTGCCAACCTAAGCTGAGAATGTAAAAGTGGATCTAATGGACTAAATGCGCTCACCTTATCCTTTTTTAAGTGTATATCCAGGTACTAAATATCCAATGACAATCGCAATCCCTGCTACTAAATACTGTTCCGTAATTGGCATAAAGAAGGAAATTAATGCTGCCACCATGAGAAATACTCCACCAAACTTAATCAGCTTTTCCTTAACCATGGCTCCCGTTGTGAAAACTCCAATCGAGGCCAAAATTAAAATGACTGGATTCTGATAGAAGTTTAGCTGAGACATAAATGCCAGTACAATGATAATTCCAATGAAAACCATAAGCCAAAGCTGGTTCAGGACACTATCTAAATGGGTTCTTACCCCTGTTTGTCTTGGTTTTTTGAAACCATGCCAAATACTAACACCCACGACCGGAATCAACGCCGTCCAAACTACGTAAGGGGCATCGTATTCTAACTTTGCCAATATATAATGGCCAAAATTACATAGAGAAACAGCCCAGCCCCAAAGTAGCATCTGAAAACCACCATCTCCGCCCGCTGTCTTCTTTGCTTTGCTGATCATCTGTGTGATCAGCTCTAAAGACTCTTTACTTGTCAGTTCTTTTTCCATTTTTTTGTTCGTTTACTAATACCAACGGAACAAATATAAATTGGTTTACATTATAAACCTATTTATTTTAAATAATTCTGATTCTAAAATCTTCAAACGAGCCCCTTTTTTGGCTATATTGCTTCAAAAGCCCGATTTACTATGAAAAATATTTTTTCTGAAGAAGTGACGAATGAGCTCATTTCTCGTGTTGAAAGTCTTAAAATTGACACCAAGCCACATTGGGGAAAGATGTCGGTGGACCAAATGCTGGCACATGTGAACGTTGCCTATGAAATGGCATTTACAGATAAGCACCCAAAGGCAAATCCCTTTATGAGGTTCATGCTAAAGACTTTTGTGAAGAAAGGAGTGGTGGACGAAACCCCATACAAAAAGAACCTTAGGACCGCTCCTGCTTTTGTGATTCATGATTCGCGAAATTTCAAAGAAGAAAAAAAACGACTAATTGAATTCCTGAAAAAGACACTGGAACTGGGTAAAGATCATTTCGAGGGAAAGGAATCTCCCTCTTTCGGTGCTATGTCCTCACAAGAATGGAATAACCTCTTTTACAAACACCTGGATCACCACCTCACCCAATTCGGTGTTTAAATGATTACAGCAAGATCACTCAGGACCTTTCTTGGTTCTAAAAACTACCAAAGAAGCATCTCATTTTATGAAAGAATGGGGTTTGATATCAGGCCGGTAGGACCCAAAATGTCTGTTGTTAGGGTATCAAAGACTCTTTTCTTTTATTTACAGGACTATTATGTGAAAGATTGGTGCGAAAATTCTATGATTTTCCTGGAAGTAGAAGATTTAGAAATGCACTGGAAAGAAATTCAATCCAAAAACCTGCCTTCAGAATTTCCTGAGGTGAGAGTTTCACAAATTCAACATGCCGATTGGGGTTCAGAATATTTTATCCATGACCCGAGTGGAATTCTTTGGCATATCGGAATATTTAAAGAATAGGACAACAAACAAAAAATGCAATTACATCATTCTAAATTCTAATCGCTTTACTAAAAGGAGAAATTTAACAATTATGAAAAACCTTATTTGGCTATTTGGAATACTACTAGTCGCTACTGCATGCGATACCCAGACCGAAGTAAAAACTGAAACCGAGGAAGTAAGCCCCTCGACAGAACAACCAAAATATATCGGAGACAACTCCCATGTTTCTCTAGATTGGAATGGGACTTATAAAGGAACTCTACCATGTGCTGACTGCGAGGGTATTGAGACCATTTTGACTTTGAACAATGACGAAACCTACCTTCTGAAATCAATTTATCTGGGAAGGAATGATGCCTTAGAACAGGAGCTGTCAGGCCCTTTCGAGTGGGATGAGACTGGTTCCATAATCACATTAATTCATATGGGAAAAACCGAGGGTAAGTATAAAGTAGGTGAAAACCGATTGTGGTTTCTGGACCAATCTGGAGAAATTATTACAGGAGATCTAGCGGATTATTATATTCTTACAAAGCAATAATCAGCGAAACTTCACCACTTTCCCATGTGCCTTCATGGTCATTTCCTGGGGAATGGAAGCGGAAATTTCCTCATGCAGAAGTTGAACCATTTTTTGCTTTAAAAAGCTGCGATTGAGAATAATACTTACTTCACGCACGGGAGTTTCCCCGACGAAAGGCCTCAACCTATTTTTCTCCTCCACCGATAAATCAAACGTAGCCAACTCAGGAAGCAAGGTAATCCCCTTGTACCGATTCACCATATTCTTTAACCCTTCCAAAGAACCGCTTTCGTAATGGAAGTTTTGTTTACCATTAGATGAGCCATCACAGATATTCAGAGCTTGCTCTCTAAAGCAGTGGCCCTGTTGAAGGACCCAAAAGTCTTCTCTGGAATTCTTACTTGGATCAAACCGCGCACTGCGCAAAGCAGGATGACCATCCGAGATATAGGCAAAAAACTTTTCGTAAAAAACTGGCTTTTCAATGATGCCAGGTTCCGAAAGCGGGGTCACTACTATTCCCAGATCCAACTCATCATTTTTCAACTTTCCAATAATCTCCTCAGTAATCATCTCCTGAACGATCAGATTAACCTTTGGATATTTTTCCAGAAAGCCCTTAACAAAACGATGCAGTAGATATGGCGCCAAGGTGGGAATTATTCCCAGATGCACGTCACCGGAGACATCTCCTTTTAGCTGAGCAACGAGCTCATAAATACCTTTTGATTCACTGACCACTTTTTTGGCCTGCTGGATCACACGCTTACCGGTCTCAGTTGGAATCACCGGCATTTTTGATCGGTCAAAAAGAACCAGACCCAACTCCCTTTCAAGTTTGCTCAATTGAGCACTAAGCGTGGGCTGAGTAACAAAACACGCCTGAGCTGCATGCCCGAAATGCCTATGCTTATCCACTGCCAATAAGTACTCTAATTGCTGTATAGTCATGAGCTATTTTTTTCAATATGCACAATTCCCAAGGTATATAATACCATTTATCACTCTCTGGTTTGCTTTCCTGTTGAAAAGCTTAAATTCATTTCTACAAAATGAAAAATGCCAAAGCCATGACAAATAAATACTCTTCTCGACGAAAATTCTTAAGAAACACACTTTTAACCACAGGAGCTCTTGGAGTAGTTCCAGGTTTAAGCTTTGCGGAAAGTCCCCACATCAGAAAGTTTGCAGGTGAAAAAGTTCGTCTTGGGTTTATTGGAGTTGGACGCCAAGCCATGGGATTGTTAAGGAACTTCATGCAAAACCCTCAGGTGGAAGTTTTGGCTGGGGCAGACGTATATGAAATTAAAAGAGAAAGGTTTGCCATCCGAACCAAGGAGCTTTACAAAGAAAGAGGGCAAGAGGCTTCGGTTAAGCTCTATTCAGATTACAGGGAGTTACTGGAGAATCCGGAAATCGATGCCGTGGTTATCGCTACTCCGGACCATTGGCATGCCCTTATGGCAATTCATGCCTGTGAAGCGGGCAAAGATATTTACCTAGAGAAGCCACTTACCTATACAGTCAAAGAAGGGCAAGACCTTGTGAAGGCCGTCCGCGATAACAATATTGTTTTGGCGGTGGGTAGTATGCAAAGAAGCGGAGCAAATTTCCAGCATGCTGTTCGTATGGTACAGAAAGGATACTTAGGCAAAATTTCAACAGTTTACGCACATGTGGGTTCAGATCCATTTCCTAAAGAAGTAGATTATGAAGGCACCACTATCCCGCAAGGTTTGGACTGGAAGGCCTGGCTTGGCCCAAGACCGGAAATGCCCTACATGCCAGAATTGAACCCCCCAATTACTCTTGATCCACAGAAAAATGAAGACGCCTGGGGTGCCTGGAGGTGGTATAAAAATACGGGAGGTGGACTCATGACCGATTGGGGAGCCCATATGTTTGACATTGCCCAATGGGGAATTGGAATGGATAGAAATGGTCCAGTATCCATCATTCCCGACAGGGGTGAAGAGCCACTTAAATTCATTTATTCGAATGGAATCGAAATGCTGGTTGCCCCTTTCGGTGAGGGAAGACAAGGAGTAAAATTCATTGGGGAAAAAGGCTGGATTACCGTTTCCAGAGGTCAGTATGACAGTTCTGTTCCTGAGTGCCAAAGGGAGTTTTCCAGAGAGGAGCTAGGCTTCGGCGGACATCATGTAGATTTTATTGACTCCGTGATTATGAGGAAAGAACCTGTGGCTCCTGTGGAAGTAGGCCATAGTACCTGCACAGTTTGTACTATTGGAAATATAGCCCATGAGTTAGGCCGAGAACTATCTTGGGATCCAATTAATCAAAAATTCTTAAATGATTGGGAAGCTCAAACCAAGCTGCATTATCCCTATCAGAATGGATATTCTATTTGATTTGGGAAATGACTGTAGACTTATCCACAATTTGATTATTTGAAGTAAGTCCTCCTGGCTTGGCTAAGGCACAGAAAGAATTTTCTGGTTCTTAATTAGGCTAATTTCTAAGAAAAAGCGATTTTTTTCATTTTGCTTTATTAAATTGTTCTCAATCAATCAAAATGAAATGAATACCATTCATTCGCTTTCGCTCAGCCTTTACAGCAGTTCTAGGCTTTTGGTACAGTTGATTTCCTCCAAACTCTCAGAAATAGGCTTGACTTATCCACAATATCTGGTTTTATCCTGCCTGTGGGAAGAAGACGGACTTAGGGTAAATCAAATTGGTAAAAAATTATTGCTGGATTCAGGAACGCTTACCCCATTACTGAAGAAGTTAGAATCCTTGAATTATGTCAAGCGCGTGCGTGGTGAGGAGGATGAAAGGACCGTAACAGCCGAACTTACCTATCCTGGTAAATCGCTTCAGCAAAAAGCCGAGTCAGCCATGAATGAATTAGAGGAAGCACTTCAAGAATCCTCCGCGAAAACCTTTCAGGAGGTGAACCAAACTATTCACGACTTGTTAGAAGAATTACAACTCTTTAAAAACCAATAACCATGGAAAAACTTAATATTGATTACACCGCTGTCGCCATAAATACCGGAGGCAGAAAAGGCCACGTGAAGACAGATGATGGAAAACTTGATTTTGATGTTTCAATGCCCAAAGAAATTGGCGGTGATGGTGAAAAAACTAATCCTGAACAATTTTTTGCAGCAGCATATGCTTCATGCTTTGGTGGTGCTCTTGGGGCTGTGGCAGGAAATACCAGTCTGAGAGATTCTGAAATCAAGGCCAAGGTACACCTGGGAAATTATGGACCTGGAAGTTTTGGCCTGGCAGTAGATATTGAAGTGAAAATTCCTCAGGCAGAATCTCTGGAACAAGCTCAGGAACTAGCAGATAAGGCTCATCAGGTTTGTCCTTATTCTAAAGCTACCAGAGGAAATATAGAGGTGACTATAAAAGCAGTGGAATAATTTCATTCAATGAACTGCTCGAAAAGCTTAAAGGCCAGATAATCGCTGGCCTTTTTTCATATTGTCGCAACTCCTTTTCCAAGCATTTTTCTTTCCTGCAGGGCCACCAATGCTTCCCCAGCATTTTCCAAGGGATAAGCCTTATGGATGTGTTGCTTGATTTTTCCCTCATAAATCCACTTCACAAGCTGCTGAATATTTTCCATGCTTACTTTAGGCTCCATTCTCGAGAACTGTCCCCAAAATACTCCCTGAATTGAACAGCCTTTCAACAGAGGTAAATTCATCGGGATTTTCGGAATTTCTCCATTTGCAAAACCAACTATTAAATATCGGCCCTTCCAAGCCATGCCCCTCAATGCCGGTTCGGTGAATTTTCCTCCTACTGGGTCATACACCACATCTGCTCCTTTTCCGCCAGTGAGCTCCTTTATTCGGGTTTTCAAGTCTTCTTCCTCATAGTTTATCAGATCATTTGCGCCTTTAGCTTTGCAAAGCTCAAGCTTTTCCTTGGTGGATGCTGCGGCAATAACTTTTGTCCCGAGGAGTTTTGCTAGTTCCACAGCTGCCAAACCAACGCCTCCTGCTGCACCCAAAACAACCACCGTTTCCCCTTCTTTAAGCTGAGCTCGATCTTTCAGCGCGTGATAAGAGGTACCATAGGTGTAAAGGGTAGTCGCTGCAACCAAAGGGTCAAGGCCCGCGGGCAAGGGAAAAACACGATCTGAATCTACCGCTACTTTTTCAGCAAAGCCTCCCCAGCCGCATAGTGCCAGCACCTCATCGCCAACTTTTAGATGTTGGACGTTTTCACCAACCTGAATAATCTTTCCAGCCACTTCTCCTCCAGGCGAAAATGGAAGTTCTGGCTTGAATTGATATTTGTTCTGGATGATCAAAACATCAGGGAAATTAACTCCACAAGCTTTTACGGAAATCAACACTTGATTTTCTGATGGTACCGGATCTGGAAGCTCTCCAAACTGAAGAGTATCTGGCCCTCCAAAACTGTTACAAATAATGGCTTTCATATGGGTGATTTATTCAAATCAATTTATGTGAAAAGTGTGTTTAAAATAGGCATTTCCTTACGAAAAGGATAATTTTGAGCACTTTCTACCATATTCAAAAAAGCACATGGCTGTAAAAGACTACATAAGAAATAACAAGGACAAATTTCTGAATGAACTATTGGATTTATTGCGAATTCCATCTGTAAGTGCAGACCCAAAATTCAAGGACGATGTATTCGCCGCTGCGGAATTTGTAAGAGAATCACTCGATAAAGCAGGTGCAGATACTGTAGAAGTTTGCCAGACTGCTGGTTATCCGATTGTTTATGGTGAAAAAACCATCGACCCAAGTCTTCCAACGGTTTTAGTCTATGGGCATTACGATGTGCAGCCCGCAGACCCATATGAGCTTTGGGATTCTCCTCCTTTCGAGCCAGTTATAAAAGATGCTCCGAATCATGAGGAGGGAGCCATATTCGCCCGTGGTTCGGCGGATGACAAAGGACAATTTTACATGCATGTAAAAGCTTTTGAAGCCATGATGGCTGAAGGAAACCTTCCTTGTAATGTGAAATTCATGATTGAGGGTGAGGAAGAAGTCGGCTCAGATAATTTAGAAGAGTTCGTAATCAACAATAAAGAAAAACTTTCAGCCGATGTGATTTTGATTTCGGATACCCATATGATTTCGATGGAAAATCCTTCCATTACGGTTGGTCTGAGAGGTATGGCATACATGGAAGTGGAAGTGATCGGGGCGAATAGAGATTTGCACTCTGGAACTTATGGCGGTGCCGTAGCAAATCCGATAAATATCCTTTGCCAAATGATTTCTTCCATGCTGGATGAAAATAATCATGTGACCATTCCTGGTTTTTATGATAAGGTTCAAGAGCTTACCGATGAGCAAAGAAAGCGACTAAATGAAGCTCCATTTGATTTGGAAGAATATAAATCCAAGCTAAACATAGATGCAGTGCACGGTGAGAAAGGATACAGCACCATCGAACGAGTAGGAATTCGACCTACACTAGATGTCAATGGTATTTGGGGAGGTTACATGGGAGAAGGGGCCAAAACCGTACTTCCTTCTAAAGCGAATGCAAAAATTTCCATGCGCTTGGTTCCTGACCAGGATTGGCATGAGATCTCGGAATTGTTTGAGAATTATTTCAAGTCCATTGCTCCGGATTCAGTGAAAGTAAGTGTAAAAACACATCATGGTGGCTCTCCGGCTGTGGTTTCGGATAGTTCTATGGGATACAAAGCGGCAGAAGCAGCCATGGAAGAAACCTTTGGAAAACGACCAATTCCAACCCGTGAAGGGGGGTCTATTCCTATCGTTGCTCTTTTCCAGAAAGAACTTGGAACCGATCCAATTCTCTTCGGATTTGGGTTGGATACCGATGCATTACACTCACCAAATGAGCATTATGGTGTAAAGAATTACTTCATTGGAATTGAAACGATCGCTGTTTTCTTTGAAAAATTCAGAGCCTTGAGTCAAGGCTAAGTCCGGAACTTAAAAAGTACAACTGACTGTTGATCAGGAATTCACCCCTTTCCATGAAAAAGTTACGGCTTCTACTAATTTTATTAACCTTAATGACTGGCGTTGTACAGGCCCAGATCATTGATCCGCCCAATTGGAATTTCAGTATTAGCCCTGAAAACTATTCTGTTGGAGAAGAAGTCGCTCTTGTTGTGGAAGCAGATATTCCTTTAGGCTGGTATATCTATGCGAATGATTTCTCTCCTGAAGCCGGACCAATTCTTACCCAGCTTGAGCTTTCCCCATCACCCGATTTTACCCCGATTGGAGAATTAGAATCCATTGACTCAAAGGAAAAGTATGAGGAGGTTTGGGAAGCCAATGTGACCTATTTCCTTGAAAAAGGTCGTTTCGAGCAGAAACTGAAACTTGAAGCAGCATCTGGGATAATTTCAGGCGTAGTGATTTACCAGATGTGCTCCGACCTCACCGGGCAATGCATCAATTATGAGGAAGATCTGGAATTATCCTTTACAGCAAACCCAGCTTCGGAAAGTACATTCGAAAGCTCCACAGGTAATTCAGTAGATTCTGTATCCGAGCCCATTTTTAATACGATTCCGCCAGCATCCGAAACTAGCGAAGTAGAAAAAACCGAAGGTGCAGTAGAATCTATTATTCTTGATACTAATCAGGAGGGGGAGTCCCTCTGGGGTTTTATGATTCTGGCTTTTCTGGCTGGCTTGGCGGCATTATTAACTCCATGTGTATTCCCGATGATCCCAATGACAGTCAGCTTTTTCACCGGAAGGGCAGAGAATCGATCAAAAGGAATAAGAAACGCATTTATTTATGGCGCCTCGATAATTGGAATTTACACCATCGCTGGAACGGCAGTAGCAGCCATTCAAGGCCCCGAGTTTGCTAATTGGTTGGCCACACATTGGCTGCCCAACCTATTCTTCTTTGGAATATTCATCTTTTTCGCCTTGGCATTTCTTGGAATGTTTGAGCTTACTCTCCCTTCAAAATTCGTTAATAGAGTAGACGAAAAAGCGGAACAAGGAGGAATGAGTGGCATCTTTTTCATGGCATTTACCTTGGTACTTGTTTCTTTTTCCTGCACAGGGCCTATCGTAGGCTCCATTTTAATTTCCTCGGCTGGTGGTGAATTGCTTAAGCCCATTTTGGGAATGTTTTCTTTTTCATTAGCCTTTGCCATTCCATTTACTCTTTTCGCAATTTTCCCAGAATGGATGAATCGCCTTCCTAAGTCTGGTGGCTGGCTGAATTCTGTGAAAGTGGTTTTAGGCTTCTTGGAGCTGGCTTTAGCTTTTAAATTCTTATCCATTGCTGACTTGGTTTATCATTGGGGAATTTTGGATCGGGAGATATTCCTAGTGATTTGGATTGTCATATTCGGTATACTCGGATTATACCTCCTGGGCAAAATTCGGTTACCACATGATAGCCCTATTGAAAGTATTGGAGTCCCGAGATTATTACTCGCTTTGGTCACCTTCATGTTTGTTGTTTACATGATTCCAGGACTTTGGGGCGCTCCGCTCAAAGCTCTAAGCGGTTATCTTCCCCCAATCACTACTCAGCACTTTGTATCAGGAGGCAATGCTTCGGTTCAGGCTTCTGAAAGACAGGTCAAGTACGGAGACCTCCTGAAAATACCCTATGGGATCGAAGGGTACTTCGATTATGATGAAGCTTTGGCTGTCGCCAAAAAAGAAGGAAAGCCCTTACTTATCGATTTCACAGGCCATGGCTGCGTAAACTGCAGGAAAATGGAAGAAAATGTCTGGTCAGACCCGGCCGTGCTTAGCCGGCTGAAAGAGAATTTTGTCATGGTAGCTCTTTACATAGATGAGCGTCTGGAGCTTCCTGAGAGTGAATGGTACACCTCTGAATATGATGGAAAAGTGAAAAAAACCATGGGGAAGCAGAATGCAGATTTCCAGATCACGCGATTTCAAAACAACGCCCAGCCTTATTATGTGATATTGGATCATGATGAAAATCTATTGGTTCAGCCGAAAGCTTATGATACCAACATTCAGAATTTCATAGACTTTTTAGATGAAGCCAGCGAACGATTTAGGCCTTAACCCTCAATTATTCTGTTTTTAACCGCCTTTTGTACGGCCTCCAGTTTGTTGTGAACCTGGAGTTTTTGGTAAATATTCTCCGTATGCTTTCGGACCGTTTTGGGAGAGATAAATAAGTTCTCAGCAATTTGCTGATACGTGAGTCCTTTGGCAGTTTGCTCCAAGACTTCTATTTCACGCCTAGTCAGGTTAATCTCTTCTTTCTTTTCCTCCGGAACAATCGGGTTTCGAAGAATCTTCAAAGCTTTCATCGCAATGCTCGGTGTCATAGCCGCACCACCTTCCATGGTATCAAGAATCGCCTGATGAAGAGATTTTGGGTCCACCTCTTTTAATAAATAACCATTCGCTCCAGCAAGTATCGATTGGTAGATATTCTCTTCATCATCAAATACCGTGAGCATAATCACCTTGATTTGTGGATAGGCCTTACTTAGTTCACGAACCGTTTCAATGCCATTTTTCACGGGCATTTCTATATCCATCAAAACCAGATCCACAACGGAGTTCTTCTTCAATTTCCGGAGAAAATCTTCTCCATTAGAAGCCGTAAATTTTAGCTGCAGGTCCTCAAAAAAAGAAATCTTTTCCTCAATTGCTCGAAGCAAAAATGAGTTGTCTTCCGCTATCGCCAGTTTAATCCCCATATCCTATCATGAAATACAAACCTGTGTCCCTGCCTCGGGTCTCGAGTCAAGTGAAAACTTCCTGCCAATCCTTTCTGCCCTATTCTTCATCGTATGCATTCCATTTCCTTTAGATTCTTTACCCGAAATTCCCTGACCATTATCTTTCACAGAAAGCTTAACATGGGAGTTTTCAGAAGCCAATTCTATCCAAATTTTATTCGCCCCGGAATGTTTCACCGCATTGTTCAAGGCCTCTTGAGCAATTCTATAGTAATTCACCCCTTCCATAGAGTTTAGCTCTTTTTCTTTTGATAAGCCCTCATCCACAATTAACTCAAAATCAATATTGGGACAGGAGACTTTAGCCTTACTAATCAAGGTATTTAATCGCACTTCAAGATCCTCCACACTTATGCTTTCTTTATTCATGGCCCAAATGGTATCTCTCAACTCATTCACCGTTTCCACAGTAAAAGCTGAAATCTGATCTAGCTTACTGTTGAATTTTTCTTTGGGCAGATCTACAAACTTAAGGTTATCTAGCGATGAGACTATAAAAGTGAGCTGCGCTCCGATATTGTCATGCAGATCGGAAGAAATCCTATTTCTTTGCTCCAAAAGACGGTTTTGTGTTTCCTGCTCCGCCAAAATAGCCTGTAGCTTTGCTTCCTGTTCCAAATGAAGCGTTTTGTTCTTCTGCCTGTAATAGATAAAAAAGGAAATCCCCAGCACAATCAAAATCAGGATCAGCAAAAGCAATAATTGGTTGTTCCGGTTCTTCACCAGTAAATCTGTCTCTGCAAGATCTGCCCTGGACTGGGCAAGCTCGGTTTCCTTTTTCGAAACTTCATATTTGGTTTGAAGCTCACCTATCATTTGTACGCGTTCATCCTTGAAAATACTATCCTTCAGTTCCGAATAATCTTCCAGGAAAGCCATGGCCTTATTCAGGTCACCTTTTCTTTTTTGAAAGCGGTATTGTTCCCAGAGATAATCTCTAACCTTTTCTCTTGAGCCACTCAAGTCCACATATTTTTTAGCTGAATCAAGCATCACCTCTGCCTTCGAAAAGTTGTCTAGGTTATAGGCGATATTGGCCAGATTCGTGTAATTCGCCGCCATTTTATAGGGCTCATCCCGCAAATAATTATACTTTAGGCTTACATTAATCCATTTTTCCGCTTCCGCAAAGTCCTTCTGCTTCAGCAGAGTATTTCCGATATTATTGAAAGTGTTTGTCATGGTGGTACTATCCACCACTTCCAAAAGCTTCAGGTTTTCATAATGATAGAAAAGTGCGGAATCAGGTTTATCCCAGTCATCGAAATTGATAGCAAGGCTGTTAGTCACAAAGCCCTGCGTCCGTGGATTAGGGTCTCGATAGTTTTTCAATAAGTTGAAGCCTCGCTTCGCATAGGCCACACCATTGGAATAATCCTCCATGTCATGAAATACTATCGCTATATCTCCAAGAGCATAGGCAATTCTATTAGTATCCTGGACTGTCTCTGCCGCCTTGAGGGCCTCCTGGCCAAAAAACATCGCCCTGTCCCAGTTCCCTATTATGGATTCCAGGTAGGTGAGATAGTTGTTTGCGGAGATTAAATAGTCAGGTGAATTTTTAAGGTCAAAATAGGTTAAACTTTTCTCGACAGATTCCACGGCACGTTTATTATCACCTAGTCTGGACTGAAGACGGCCCTGAAAATATAGAAAAACTCCTGAATCAAGAGGGGTCTGAACTGACTCCTGAGCCGAATTAAGGGCAATTGAATCACGTGCTTCAAGGGCTTTCTGCAGGCGATCTTGAAGCTCCTGACCAGAAGCCGTGAAAATAAAAGTAAGGATGACGAATAAGCAGGTAGAAACTCTTCTCATATACAGAAATAGAGATTCTAAATATAGAAAAATGCTTTTTGTATTTACAGATCGCTAAAGAAAAATTTAAATTTTCCTAAGACTAGCCATAAATCTCTTCTAAAACCTGAGCTAACCTTACGCTTGCTGCCACTAACCTTTCTTCGAGTGTATCATTGGCTTCATACATATAAACCCAACTGATTTTTTTACTCTCTGGAAGATTATACACCAGAGGTCTCAAAGAAACGGCCTCTTTCAGCCAGTCCTCCATAGATGCTGACTGATATTTTCTCTGCAATTCAGGAGTGATTCTTCGGTATAGCTCTTCGCCCAATTCAGTGTAGCTCATGCTTTTTCTATCAATCATGCCCGTGTCCCAAAGTGCATGCAAGTTGGTAGCACGATTAAAAAATTCAATTCGAACATCATTTCCACCGCGATCTTCTCCAGTGCCCACATGGAGGGGTTGGTGAATGTCCTCCACAATGTGAATCAACATCTTTAATTTTTCAGCTTCCTTTTTGCTGGAAAGCCCTCCTGCCTTTAGTTCTGCTTTTAGTCTTTTGATAGCTTCAAAAGCATCTCCCATTTCTTCCTGGATGCTTGGATCGTATTCCCCATTTTTTGAAGTGAGGTAGTGCCACGTAGTGGCATAGTCAAAGGTCGAATCTGATCTAATTTCATCCATCCAGGTACCACTTCTCCCTAAGGACATGGGATAAATTACAGCCTCCACCTTTTTTAGAGTGGATTTCTTGAGCTGCTTTTCTGCCATATAGCCTATTAGGTAATGGCCTAGCTGGCCCCAGGCAAAGCTTTCCAGAGAAAGGGTGAAAAGTAAAAGGAAGATTGGGATGATTCGACTAGACTTCATAATTAATATTTACTCACAAAGATAAATCGTGTCTAATCCAATAAGTTTAACTGTAGGTTAACTTTTTTGAAGCTCTGAAACTGCCAGCCATGCCATCAAGCCCGCACCGATTTCAAGTGCGTCTTCGTCGATATCAAAAGTGGGTGTGTGAACACTTGAGATAATTCCTTTTGCTTCATTTCGGGTTCCCAGACGATAGAAACACCCATCCACTACCTGAGAATAATATGCAAAGTCCTCCGCTGCCATCCAGATATCCAGATCAACCACATTCTCTTCTCCTAAATAATCAATAGCTGCTTGCTTCGATCTTCTGGTGAGGTATGGGTCATTCTTCAGGAAAGGATATCCTTTTCGGATTTCAAAATCCAATTCACCTCCCATACCTTCCACTATTCCGTGAGCAATTTGAAGCATTTTCTCATGCGCCTTGGCTCTCCAGGGTTCATTCAGCGTTCGGAAAGTTCCTTCCACTTTAACTTCATTTGGAATCACATTAGTCGCACCATTCGCTATCACTTTACCGAAGGACAGAACGCTTGGTACTTTTGGGCTGGCAGCCCTACTCACTATCTGCTGCAGAGCTACGATTAGATGTGAAGTAATCAATACGGGATCTATGAAAGTCTCCGGCATGGCACCGTGGCCTCCCTTACCCTTGACGGTAATGTAAAGCTCATCCGCACTAGCCATATAGATTCCCTCTCTGAAACCCACCTTCCCCACAGGAATGAAAGGCATCACATGCTGACCGATAATTCCATTCGGTCTTGGATTTTCTAATACCTTATCTTTAATCATTAGAGAGGCTCCACCAGGGGCGAGCTCTTCTCCAGGTTGAAAAATCAACTTCACCGTGCCTTCAAAACTATCTTTTACCTCATTGAGAATTTTAGCGGCACCAAGCAAGGAAGCTGTGTGGGCATCGTGACCACAGGCATGCATTACCCCGGGGTTTTGGGATTTATATGGAACCTCATTTGCTTCAAGTATGGGCAAGGCATCCATATCTGCCCGTAAGGCAATTACTTTTTTATCAGGATTTTTCCCTTTAATACATGCGGTCCAGCCAGTATCAGCTTTTTGCTCGAGGCCTGAAATCCCCATGGATTCAAGCTTCTCTTTGACAAATTTCGCAGTATTATATTCCTTATATGAAAGCTCAGGATTCTGATGAAGATGTCTCCTATTTTCGATTACTTCTTGCTTTAGGCCTTCGGCTAAAGCTTTAATTCTCTCCTTCATCATTATCATTCTTTTCGGAATCCAGTTGGAAATCCTTTCTTTGAATTCTATCCTGGATAATCCTCACACTTGGAAACGTTTCTTTTAATAAACTGTAATTCTTTTGGGCCTCAAACCTATGCTTGTATTGTCCTATTTTAAGCAAATACCGAGGCTGCTCATACTGCATTCTTGAATTCAAATCCGGGAAAAGCTCTTCCAAAGACTCCTGAGTTTCGAAAGCCATTTCACGGTCTATCCCTGAGTAAATCAAAACAGTGTAACCATCAAAATATGGCTCTGATTCATTTTGAGCAGCCAAATCTCTTCCGATAGCGGCCAACTGATCATCTATTGCAAGGTCAGAAGACTCAACAGGCTCCTCGATTTGTGCCAACTGATCTTGATAATCGGGATAATCCGGAAGTGTGGCAGATACATCCTCCGTATAGTTGCTGAAATCAGAACGGGTTGAGTTCACATTTGCAGAACTTTTACAGCCTACAAAAACAACCCCAAACAAAAGAACAACCAAGTACCCTCTCATAAGAATTAGTTTTCTATGATCACACATTTGCCGGACTCTACGTCCTGCTCAATGCTCTTATATTTTACCTCTTTTACGACACGGCCGTCTGTATATTGTACCGAAACGCGGTCATTTCTGCCATAGCTTTTCTCTACCTTTCTCGGAGCTACAACCTGAGTCTCGGCCCTTCCAGCTGATGCTGCAGCCGCGGCCGCTCGATTAGCACCTGGGTTCAATGTACTCGAAACTTCAGCTTTACTTGCCTGACCTTCAGGCTCTTGCCTTCTCCTTGGAGCCGCTGCATTCACCTGAGCAGGATCCTGCTTCGGAAGGTCTGCACGAGTAATGAAAGATGAAACATCTTCATTGAGTTTACCGATAAAGCGCTTAAACATCTCAAAGGCCTCGAACTTATAAATCAAAAGTGGGTCCTTCTGCTCATAAACTGCGTTTTGAACCGACTGCTTCAGATCGTCCATATCTCTTAAATGTTCCTTCCAATTTTGATCGATGATCGCTAGAGTCACATTTTTCTCTATGGTTCTTACCAAAGTTCTTCCCTCAGACTCTATGGTGTTTTCCAAGTTAACCACTACTCCGATTTGCTTCACTCCATCCGAAATCGGAACCATAATATCCTTCACCGTCGCGCCGCGCTCTTCATATACCTTTTTAAGAACCGGTAAAGCGGTGGTCATGATTCTTTGGTTCTTCGCCTGGTAGCTTTCAAATGCCTTTTGATACAACTCCTGAGTTAGAGCACCGGTGTCTTTGGACTTGAGCTCTTCTTCCGTGATCGGGTAATCCAAGCCAAGAGATGTAAATACATTCATTCTGAAGTTTTCCACATCCTCCGTAGACTGAGCCATTTCTGCCAAGCCTTCACAAACATCAAACAGAATATTCAGAATGTCTAGCTCCAGTCTTTCGCCCTTTAAAGCATTTCGCCTTCTCTTATAAACTACCTCTCGCTGAGAATTCATCACATCATCATACTCGAGCAGTCTCTTTCTGGTACCAAAGTTATTTTCCTCCACTTTGCGCTGTGCGCGCTCAATGGACTTAGAAATCATACTATGCTGGATCACTTCTCCTTCTTCAAGACCCATTCGGTCCATCAGCTTCGCGATTCGGTCTGATCCGAAAAGTCTCATTAAGCTATCTTCCAGAGAAACAAAGAACTGTGAAGACCCCACATCCCCCTGTCTACCGGAACGACCACGAAGCTGTCTGTCCACACGCCGTGATTCATGTCTCTCTGTACCGATAATGGCCAGTCCGCCTGCTTCCCTTGATTCCGGAGTTAATTTGATATCAGTTCCCCTACCTGCCATGTTGGTTGCGATGGTCACTGTTCCCGGCTTACCCGCTTCAGCCACCACATCTGCCTCCCTGGCATGTTGCTTCGCATTTAAAACCTGATGCTGGATTTTTTTCAGGGTGAGCATTCGGCTAAGTACCTCAGAGATTTCCACCGAGGTAGTACCCACCAACACTGGCCTTCCTTCAGCTACCAATTCGTTGATTTCATCAACTACCGCATTGAATTTCTCCCTTACTGTCTTATAAACCTTATCTTCTCTATCCTTTCGGATAATCGGTTTATTCGTTGGGATTACAACCACGTCTAGCTTATAAATCTCCCAAAACTCTCCAGCTTCTGTCTCTGCTGTACCGGTCATCCCGGAAAGCTTGTGATACATTCTGAAATAGTTCTGCAAAGTAATTGTCGCATAGGTCTGGGTAGCATCCTCCACCTTTACGTTTTCCTTTGCCTCGATGGCTTGGTGAAGTCCATCCGAATATCTTCGGCCTTCCATCACACGACCTGTCTGCTCATCTACGATTTTCACTTTTCCATCCACGAGGATATACTCCGTGTCACGCTCAAACATACAATAAGCCTTCAGCAACTGGTTTACGGTGTGAATTCGCTGGGCTTTTACTCCATAATCCTTGATGACCTCTTCCTTGCGGATCAGCTTCTCTTTGTCTTCCAGACTTTCATCCTTCTCCAGTTCTGCAATAACCACCCCAATATCTGGCATCACAAAAAAGTCCTGATCCTCATTTTTGGCGGTCATGGTTTCAATTCCACGATCAGTTAAATCGACCACATTGGTCTTTTCATCAATGGTAAAAAGTAGTGGCTCATCCGCCTCAGGCATGTATTTCTTATTGTCCTGCAGGTAGAAATTCTCTGTTTTCTGGAGAATTACTCTGATGCCCGGCTCCGACAAGTACTTGATCAAAGGCTTATATTTTGGCATTCCCCGATAGGCTCGGAAAAGCATCAATCCCCCTTCTTTCTCGTCTCCATCAGCGATTTTTTTCTTCGCTCCGGTCAGGAATCCCTGGACTAATTTTCTTTGCTCATCCACCAAAGAGGAAACCCTTGGCTTCATGTCATCAAACTCATGAACATCTCCTTTAGGAACAGGTCCTGAAATGATCAACGGTGTTCTGGCATCATCAATCAATACAGAATCGACCTCATCAATCATGGCAAAATGATGTTTACCCTGAACCAAATCTCCCGCATCACGGGCCATGTTATCTCTTAGATAATCGAAACCAAATTCATTATTCGTACCGTAGACGATGTCGCATTTGTAAGCTCTCTTTCTCTCCTCGCTATTGGGCTTATACTTATCTATACAGTCCACAGACAATCCATGGAATTCAAAAAGTGGTGCATTCCACTCGGAGTCACGCTTAGCCAGGTAATCATTTACCGTCACCACATGAACTCCTCTTCCTGCAAGGGCATTCAAATAGGAAGGAAGTGTAGATACCAGAGTTTTTCCTTCACCTGTGGCCATCTCGGCGATTTTTCCTTGGTGCAAAACCATACCACCGATCAGCTGCACATCATAATGGACCATATCCCAGACCACTTCTGTACCCGCAGCCATCCAGCTGTTTTTCCAGGTAGCGGAATCTCCTTCTATTACGACATTGTCTTTACTGGCGGCCAGTTCCTTGTCACGAAGGGTAGCTTTTACCTTCAGGCTTCCCACTTCTTTGAAGCGTCTTGCGGTTTCTTTCACTACTGCAAAAGCTTGGGCAAGTACCTCATCAAGGATTTTCTCAAGGGATTCGTCCCTTTCCTTTTCAAGCTTGTCTATTTGATTAAAAAGCTCATCCTTTTGGTGGATGGCTTCAGCAGGTAACTTATCGATTTCCCCTTTAAGCGTTTCGATCTGATCATCAATTGGCTTCAGGTGAGCGTTGATGACTTCTTTGATCTCTGATGTCCTCCCTCTCAGTTCATCGTCACTGATATTGCCCAGTTTGGCAAACTCAGCATTGATCTCTTTGACTCTCGGAGTTAATTCTTTTATGTCTCTATCGGACTTTGTCCCAAAAACTTTGGCCAGCCCTTTAGCTATAGCGTCTAACATGTTGGATTAGTGTATTCTCAATAGGGGGCTAAAATTACGCCCTTTTTGTTACAATTGATAATGGTTAATGGCTTTGCTCTGCAACTGATTCTTCGTTCAATTCCAGAGTGCCTTCAAATACTTTTTCTGCCGGCCCTATAAGCCACACATCCTCAAATTCATGATCCTCATTTAATGAATATCTCACGGCAAGATCCCCACCAAGGGTTTTAATCGCGACCGTTTGATTTGGGTTCTTTGTGCCAAAGGCCAAAGCTGCTGCAGTCACACCTGTTCCGCAGGAGAGCGTCTCATTTTCCACTCCCCTCTCATAGGTACGTACGAAGATTTCATTCTCGTCAATAGCCTCCACAAAATTCACATTCGTACCCTCTGGATACCTCTCAGAATAGCGAATTCTGCTTCCTTCTTCCACCACCGGATAGTCCCTGATTTGCTCTACTTTTCGAAGATGATGCGGAGAACCCGTGTTGATAAAAACATCTCCCTCCACTTCCTTTGGCTTAGAAATTTCTCCCATCAGAAGCTCTACTTTTCCGTCGACAATTTTGGCCTTATGGCCTCCATCAATCGCGAGAAAGCTCGTTTCTAAACCGATAATCCCAAGTAGATGGCTGAAGGCAACAGCACATCTAGCTCCGTTTCCACACATGCTCTGACTCCCGTCAGCATTGTAGTAGATCATTTCGAAATCATACTCAGGATGGTTTCGGATCAAAATCAGCCCATCAGACCCTACACCAAACTTCCGGTCGCAAATCTTCGAAACGGTAGAAAGATCATCGAGGTCAAACCGCTCCAATCTATCGTCAATCATGACGAAGTCATTGCCTGTACCCTGATATTTATAAAACGAAAGTGTCATGAATTATTAGCTGTACCTGATTTATCAAAAACATTTCCAAAGAAACATTCGGGCATAAAGCTACCATACTTGGCAGAAAATCAGACGTTCTGTCGGGATATTGGTTTCGCTAAGAGGAGTTTTTGACCATATTTAGCAAAATCCCTAGAGATATTCAGCTACTCAACCTATGGGCTCAACTCGAGTTCTATCTCTTACCAAACAGATTTAAGTATAATTCTCCAATCGGAAGACCATAAATTCCCGCTTTTTTTATTACTTCAACCTTTAATTTCTAAATCAAAATGCAAGACCCAAAGTCACTTACCTCTGTCGCTAAATTTCATGAAACTTTTAAGCACCCTGTGCTTTCGGAACCCACCATTCCATCCCAAAAAAGATGTGAACTCAGAGTATCTCTTCTAGCCGAAGAGCTGAAGGAGCTTCAAGAAGCCATAGAGGATAAAGATCTTGTTGAAATCGCGGATGCCCTTTGTGATCTTCAGTACGTCCTTTCTGGTGCAATTCTTGAGTTTGGGCTAGGGGAAAAATTCAAAGCCCTATTCGACGAAGTACAGCGATCAAATATGAGTAAAGCTTGCGAAACAGAAGAGGAAGCCAAAGCTACTGTTGCTCATTACGAAGCCAAGGGCACCAAATGCTTTTATGAAAAAGAAGGAGACTTGTACCTAGTCTTCCGTGAAGGAGATCACAAAACCCTGAAATCAGTAAACTATTCACCTGCGGATTTGAAGGGGATTTTGGGAATCTAATCATCTTTTTCCTTTTATATAATGATAAAAAAACTTGGCTCTTTCGTAATCTTGGTTTTTATCTCCTGTAGTCAGGTGAAGTCTCCTGACTCAAGAGACCCAACAAAAGAAAGGTATTTAAAAGCTATTCAGACGATCAAATGGTCCTCTGGTATTGAAAATATCGAAGCCTTGCTGAGGCCTGGAATTAAGGTTGTTCAGGATCAATCGATTGATAAGCAAGGGTTGGGCGTCTCCCGGTTCGGGGGAACTCCAGATTTACCAGAAGGTTTAAATTGGCCAACATTTGAAGACAATCCAATGGTTTTCCTGGCTCAGATCAACTTAAGCGAAATCGAAAAACTAGATTTGGATAAGGAGCTCCCAAATAGTGGAATGATTTACTTTTTTGTCCATTTCAATAAACCTGAAAACCAATTTGGCACCTATTATGAATTCATTTTTGATAAAAGTGAATACAAAGTGATTTATTCTGAAAGTCAGAAATTAGAAAACGTCCCATTCCCTCAGGCTCTTTTGACAGAATATAGGTTTGTTCCACAGAGGATGAGTTTTGAAACCATCTATACTTTTCCGTCATATGAGACTCTTGAGGTTAGGTCTATGAGTCCAACTGATCAGGAAAAAGCCTATAACCTCAATTACTCTTTTGGTAATCAAGAGATTCAACAAATTCTTGGATACACCTCACCTGTCCAAACTGATGTAACTTTTGACTGGGCCTTCTCCTACCTCAATTATCAGACGTATGACTTGGACGAATTGGACAGAGCTAAAATTGATTCGGTCAGACCAACCTTCATAAACCTACTTCAATTTACACTTGCTAACCCTCAAACTGGATTCAACAAAATCGGTAGCTCGACAGGCTATTTTGGTATTACAAAACAAGACCTTCAAAACAAAAAGTTTGAAAATACCATCCTCGTTTTTCAAGACACCTAATTTGTCTTTTAAGGTTCTTCCAGGCATTAAATAAAGCTTTCTGTCAAACCATAAATTCTTGTTGGCACCAATTTGTTTATCAATGGAAAGCCTGTAAGATTTTTTTTGTCTTTCATGAAGGAGATTACAAAACCTTGAAATCAGTAAAATATTCTCCTGCGGATTTGAAAGGGATTTTGGAGGGGTAATTTGCTAGTTTAAAGTTGAAAAGTAGGGTCAGGACCAAATAGAACAGAATCCGCCGATTTCTTTGGAGAAAGGAATTCTCGAGCATGGTTAAAGAAAGGGCTGTCCCAAAATTGCTTTTGGGACAGCCCTTTCTTTTTAGTTTAGGCGATAACCGAAATTAAACTCCAATGCAATAGGTAGAAACCCTCCTGCACCAGTCAGATCAAAATAATATGCTGGTCCTACACTGAAAAGGGCAGTCCACCGACCATATTCCCGTTTCATTCCCCAAGTAGGTCCAATAGCCATACTATAGTTTTGATCAGTCCGAACGTTACCAGCTAATCTGGAACCATAGAACAAGTACCGCAGAGCAATAAAGTTTGAACCTGATTTTTTATTAGACTGCCTTTTTTCAAAGTTGTAATACTTTCTGCTTTGAATGTCTATAAATGGAGCTATCTGCCATTGAAAACCAGATTCACCGAAAACTGTATTCAAATTTGGATAGGAATAGTTATAGCCTACGCCTGCATTGAACTCAATTGTAGAATATTTTCCAATTGGATATTCAAGCGCAATTCCTGGGTTAATCAGATTTATCCTGGTCTCCTTCTCTGACTGAGACCATACTACTTTTACAAGAAAGCAAAGTGAAACTGCTAAGAGAATTTTTCTAGTCATTAGTCATTCAATTCTTTAATTACCCTAACGCCTTTAATATCTCCAAGAAACTCAGCGCCACCATAAACCGCTGCTGCGTCAATCTTATGCATTTTCTTCACATTAGATAGCGTAGGTTGTAATACATTTTGAGAGAATGAGGTAGGGGCACCGGTTCCTGTAGCCGAATATTCTATTCCGACAAATCTATCAATAATGAAGCTTAATTCATTCTCATTGGTACCCACAATTTCGTAACGTGAGAGGTTTATCTTAATTTCATCTGGGAATACAACCCTGTAGCTTTTCAAATCTTGTTGTTTGATTGCAAGAGAGGCACTAGCAAAACTTGATTCAGCATCTTTCCAAATAGCCTTAGTAATTTCGCTATAAGACTTTTTCAATGTTCCTTTTAACATCTTTTCAATATCATTGTAGGCTATAGGCTGAACTCCTAAAAACGGGATTCTAACACTGGTTAAATTTCCATTTGGAAGACTGAAATTTGTAAACTTTAAAATTTCCTTTGAAACACCCTTGGATGGAAAACTAGTATAACCTGCTGGTAAAGTGTACGGAATTTTAATGCTAAGTAATAGTCCATCCCAACCAAGAACCATTTTTTCAGCTCTTACCTCGTTTTGAGTCGCCCAGATACCTGTCCAACCTTTCTTTTGAAGCTTACCGTTTAACCCTACGCTTCGATAAAAAATGTAGTTGTAATCAAAAACTTTTACCCGAAATCTAAATTTTGAGGTATAATTTTCCTCATAAACTGTATTTCCTCCAAATGTACCTTCAAATAATTTTCCAACAGTAGTATTCGCACCATAACTGTGAGCGGTAAAGCTATCATAGACAGACTTTGGCCATGCGTATAAATAAGGGCTCAGTGGGGAAAAATCATTAGGTTGTGACATGATTAAATTGTTGGTAGAGCTTCCGCCTGAAGAACCGCCACTTCCATTACCACCACCGAAAGTGTCCTCAAATATAATACCATCATCTCCTTCCACACCTCCTAAAGTACCGCTTGCAATTCTAGCGTTTGGATTGAAGTTTTCAATTACTTCGAGCAATTTTTCATATTTATCTGAAGGACAGCCAAATGTTCCATATGAGGTTACCTTGTAAATCATGCCCTCAATTTCTATCTCCATATCTTCATTCAGAAAGGATCTAAGCGCGATATCTGGAACTAATTCTATAATTGAATCAAGAAGGAACTCTGGTTCAACCTCTAGCGCTCTGAAATTTGGTGAATTTTCCTCTACTGTTTTAAGGATAGTTTTTTGTAAAGAATGGAATTTGGGGAATTCCTTGGTTTTGCTTTGTAAGACTTTTTCATAATCTTGAGTAGAGGCTGGGTCCATTTGAGACATGAGCCCTTCAAATTCGGCGATTGAACCAAAAACGAGTCTAGTACTTTCACTTTTCGAGAGCTGGCTACTAGGGTCTACATCTCCGGTTAGCTCCTCTTGGCAGCTCCAAAGAATTAAAATAAGAGCTGAAAAGCTAAGCGATCGGTAAAAAAGATCCTTCAAAAATTTAAATTTTTGTGTTTTTGTGTTTTTGTGTTTTTGTGTTTTTGTGTTTTTGTGTTTCCATAGAATTAAAATTTATTTAATCAAAGTTGGGGCGATGGATTCAGAAAAAAAATACCCATTTCTGGGTATTTTTGGGGGTTTTTGAAGTTTTTTTCTTGTACTATTTGCTGGATTTTTAAGACTATTTTGACCTCAAATTTTTTGCGTTGCAGATCAAACCTAGGTTATTGCTTTTGGAAATAGGATAGTTGTAGTTCAGCCCGGATTTAGACTTTTTCCAGGGATTTTAGGAAAAATCGGGATTTCTGAGATGGTGATTGGTGGTTGAGTAAACTATTCACCTGCGGATTTGAAGGGGATTTTGGAGGGGTAATTTGCTAGCTTAAAGTTGAAAAGTAGGGTCAGGACCAAATAGAACAGAATCCGCCGATTTCTTTGGAGAAAGGAATTCTTGAGCATGGTTAAAGAAAGGGCTGTTCCAAAATTGCTTTTGGAACAGCCCTTTCTTTTTATTTTAGGCGATAACCGAAATTAAAATCCAATACAATAGGTAGAAACCCTCCTGCACCAGTCAGATCAAAATAAAAGGCTTTGAATAGCAGCTTCTAATCCAGAAATACTTCTAGAGCCTCCAACATAAATTAAGATCCATTATTTATAGTATCATTTTCCTCTCTAATCTTACAAAAGGAATCAAGTAAACCACTTACTTCAGCAGCTAGTCTGAAATTTTTTTCATCTAATCCTGTAATATCCGTCGCAATAGTCCAAATCAATTCTTCAAGTTTTTCTTTGTCATGAATTACTTCAAGTATTTGGCTCACATATCTAGCGTATTCCAAGTAAATATTATGGGCAAATTCTCCTGATTTTTGAATTCCTATCGGGTCCCAATTCATTAATACGATATTGATTTGGGTTTCGACCGCATTAAATTTTTTTAGTTCGTTGTAATCCATATCATGGGTTTAACAAATAAGTAATTATCTTTCCATGGTTTGCACCATTAGCTATATCAATAACAATTGCTTTCCCTTGAAATTCCACAAACAATTGATCCCCCATCTAGCATGGGTTACGATTCTAGGGACTCCATTCCCAAGAATAGTTTTTATTTGGGAAGGAGAAAGACCCTTTGAAATTCCATAAGCAATCGTTCCATGGGAAGTATATCCATTAAAGGTAATTTTTAGTCCGCCAACAGTCCAACTTTTATTACCCAACATTGAGGCTATTTCGGCATAGGCTGAATATCTTGACGTTAAACTAAATACTCTATTTCTAAGAGCATCAGATATATTAGTAGAAAAGGCCAGGAAAAGTACTTGAGAAATATTCTCTGGACTAAAAATGACCATCATAAATTTTCCCTTCTGCTGAAGATAAATCTGATTGACAAGGTTATTAATTTCTGCCCAATCACCCATGGTCAATCCTGGAGTTGCCATCATCTGCCGAATCATGGATACAAACTCTGAGGCGCCATGAGTATTCAAATAGTCCAGTTGTGCTTCTCTTTTTTGATCCGGATCAAGCGACTCCAATAGGAAAGAAGTAAAGGCAGGGTTGCCAAAATCTGAAATATCACAGTCCATGCAGGTCATCATTCCTTCATTTTGGGAAGCGCTTTTTCGAGAATAGGCGTCCCCACAGGAAATGGTCACTACATATCCGGTGATGCAGGACGTTGAAGATTCACAATATGATCCTCCGTAATTCGGTACTTCTTCTCTCACAGATGTCACAGTCCAAGTGCATGGGGTTCCTCCTCCACTACCAGAAGATCCTGAACTTGGAGAAGGGTTACCACTACCTGTAGCCCCTCCAGGAGTAACCCAAGCAGTACCTCCACTGGATGAGCCCCCTCCTCCACCGGACCCGGCATCTATAGTCACCTGATCACATACCACTGGATTTCCATTCTCATCCGTGATCCCCTGACACCTTTCCAGAGAAAAAGGATTGGAGTCATTAAAAAAACTCGAAAATGAGAATCTTTTTATTGTAGTTCCTGATTGCAGGAAATCTCCACTTTCAATAAAACTCCTATACTGTAGGCTATCAAAGCTATAGGCTAATACATATTGGTCTAAGAGGTTAGTAGCTGAGTCAGTTACTATGACCAGGTTATAAGTGCTGTAGCGGTTTTCCTTTTCGAGGAAAGGAACTGTGTAGGTTTTTCTCTGGGTGGAGTCAAACGTGACTAATGAAGCATCCAAATCAAAAGTGAAATCAGAAAGTTCCCGACCCTGTGCTGACCGAATTACATCCACGCCGAGTCGCTTGTTCATCTTGGACCCTAGCGCCTGCAAATCATTTAAGTTGGCAGGCTGGACATCAAAAGGGCCTCGTTCAAATTCCTCTAGGACATCCGCCTCCAGGATATGCTCCTCCAATGGCTCCATTTGACAGCTGGAAATAAAAAATGCCGCTAAGGCGAAAAGTAAAACACTACTAAAAAGTCTATTCAAAAATTAAATTTTTGTGTTTTTGTGTTTTTGTGTTTTTGTGTTTTCATAGAATTAAAATTTATTTAATCAAAGTTGGGGCGATTGATTCAGAAAAAAAATACCCATTTCTGGGTATTTTTTGATGGTTTTGAACTTTTTTTCTTGTACTATTTGCTGGGTTTTTAAGACTATTTTGGGCTATAATTTATTTAATTGCAGGTCAGCACTGACTTTTTGCTTTTGAAAATAGGATAGTTGTAGTTCAGCCCGGATTTAGACTTTTTCTAGGGATTTTGGAAAAATAACTTAACTGGTTTTTAGCGGATTATCTTGATAGTTCTTCAATTCCATAATGTTTCCTGGCAAATTGAAGCCTGCTTGACTTAAAGCATTCAAGACCTCAATTATCAAATTGGTTTTGATCTCCATATCGCCGGGACCATCGTCTAGGGTATCTACCCAAAAAGTTACCTGGAGATTTAACGTACTGGCTGACAGATCGGAAATCCAGACATTGGCCTTTCTTCGGTTTTTGAGAGCTCCTGGGACATTTTTTGCCGTTTCCAAGATGATAGACATCGCTTTGCGATAATCTGAACCGTAATCCAGCCCAATCACAAAATCATAGCGTAGAAAACCATCGATAGTCAAATTGGTCAGTGGATTATTGATGATCTGTGCATTAGGAATAAAGACATCCATGCCATCTCCGGTTTTGATATGTGTATCTCTCAGATTAAGGGAAACCACTGATCCCCTTATTCCATTGATTTCGATGATATCTCCAACTTTGAAAGGTCGCTTGAAGGCTAAAAGAATTCCTGCGAGAAAGTTCTCACCAATATCTTTAAGAGCAAAGCCAATCACAAAGGCCGAAATACCGGCTCCGGCCAATAGCCCTGAAACTACCCCTGTCAACCCTACAAAGCGAAAAACGACCATAAATCCAATCAGAATGATGATCAGCCTAAAAATCATAGAAAGGAAATTGGCCAACAGGTCATCTTCCATTCGAGCCACCAAACGGGCTCGTAGATGCCTTTGAAGAAATGCTGCCAAAAAATAGAATACCAGAAGAATGGCGAGGGAAATCCCCAGGGTCTGTAACCAGCTTACTATTCCAGACCAATCTAAATCAATTACACTTTCCATATTCTTAAATTATAAAAAGTGCTTGAGAAAACGGTTTTAATTCAAAAGTCTAGATGATGTTCTAAAATAAAAAAGCCCCGCTCCGATAGTTATCGGGGCGAGGCTTCTGTACCAGGAGCGGGAATCGAACCCGCACGGCCTTACGGCCACAAGATTTTAAGTCTTGCGTGTCTACCTATTCCACCATCCCGGCTTGTTTGCTCCTTCTAGTAGAGAAGTCTTCTGCAAACAACAAAGCCCTTTTGCAAGGGCTTTTTGAGCGAGAGACGAGATTCGAACTCGCGACCCCGACCTTGGCAAGGTCGTGCTCTACCAGCTGAGCTACTCTCGCTTTTGGGTAGATCAGAACGTGATCTGATCGAATTGTGGATGCAAAGGTAAGTTGAAAGAATAAATTTGCAAGACTTTTACCTCGAAAAAATTCAATATGTTATTCACCAGCCTAACTTAAAATTCGTACGAGCTCAGGATTTTAATCATCTCGGTTACGTTTCTTGCACCCAGTTTTTTGAGAATATTCTTTCGATGAGTACCAACCGTATTAATCGAGATATTCAAAGCCTCCCCAATTTCTTTAGATGACTGGCCATCCAAAATCAATTTCACGACCTGCTTCTCCTTTTTAGTAAGCTTCACCTCATGTTCTGTAGGTTCATTTTTACTCACCACCACACGCTCTCCGTCGTCTTTCACAAATGAGTAATTCCAGTCATAGCCTGAAATCTTTGGAGGAACCATAAGCTTTACAATGACATGAAAGTCCATGGCAAAATTCCCGCTCTCATCAATAAAGTATGGTTTCACTCTGGCCATCATCCAATGCACTTCTAAGGTGGTGCGGTGAACCCATCGGGTAGTGTATGAAAACTCGAAAGTATGTTTTTCTTTCATACTTAAGCCATGAAAGGCTTTGAATACAATCTCCTGAAAGCGAAATAACTCAGGCCGATCATCAGGATGAATCATGGTAAAGGATGTCTCCATACCCTTATTCCTGAACATAGAAGAGGGATATCCGGTCAACTCTTCCACATTTCCAGCGAAAAATGCCAGATTCAAATTTTTATAATCGAAACAAGCCATATACAGGCCTTCCTGCATCCCGATCTGATTGCTGAGCTTTTCCAGATCTTTCACCACCTTCTTCGGGTCGGGCATTTTCCCAAACTCCTGATTAGCCCAATCCTGAAAAAAATGAGTGTACTTGTTTTGCTTTCTTAGGTCACTTAGAAGAACCTTATCCATGTGAAGTTAAGTTTAAAAAACAGTAATGAATATACACATTTCTGCTTTTCAAATGACTACTCTAGTTTCTTTTTAAGCTCATTTAGTTTTAGCAAGGCTTCTACCGGGGAGATGGTATTGATGTCTATCTCATCCAAAAGTTTTTTAGCGTCTGCAAACTTTGGGTCCAGCTCAAACATATTTAACTGGTAATTATTTTTCGGAACTTCGCTAAGGGCTTTTTTCTTGCTCTTCATTGCCTTGTCCTTCTCGAGATGATTCATAATCTCTGAAGCTCTAAGTACAATCGGATTTGGCATTCCTGCCATCTGCGCCACATGAATACCAAAGCTATGCTCACTACCTCCTTTTTCCAGCTTCCTCATAAAAACCACTTTGTTTCCGACCTCTTTCACCGATACGTTGAAGTTTTTAACCCTGGGAAAATCCTCAGTCAGTTGATTCAGTTCATGATAATGGGTAGCAAAAAGAGTCTTCGCCTTAAACTGCTCATTGTTATGGAGATATTCCACTATGGACCAGGCAATGGAAATACCGTCATATGTGGAAGTCCCTCTACCGATTTCATCCATGAGCACCAAACTTCGATCGGATAGATTATTTAATATGCTAGCAGTCTCCGTCATTTCCACCATGAAAGTGGACTCTCCTTTGGAAAGGTTGTCTGAAGCTCCCACGCGGGTAAAAACTTTGTCTATAATGCCCACACGGGCAAAGCTAGCAGGAACAAAGCTCCCCATTTGAGCCATCAAGACAATTAAGGCCGTCTGTCGAAGCAAAGCGGATTTACCTGCCATATTTGGCCCAGTGATGATGATGATTTGTTGACTATTATGATCGAGGTAAATGTCATTGGGAATATAATCTTCACCAGGAGGAAGCTGCTTTTCAATTACAGGGTGACGGCCATCTTTAATTTCCAGAGTTTCTGTTGTAGAAATTTTTGGCTTTACATAATTATTTGAAATGGCTACTGCTGCAAAGGAAAGCAATGCGTCAAGAGTCCCCAGAACTCTAGCATTTTGCTGAATTTCGGTGACAAAGTTGGATGCTTCCTTAACGAGTTCTTGATAAAGTTGCTGTTCCAAAACCACCATGCGCTCTTCCGCATTCAGAATTTTTTCTTCGTACTCCTTGAGCTCCTGTGTAATATATCGCTCAGCATTCACAAGAGTCTGCTTTCGAATCCATTCTGGGGGGACTTTATCTTTGTGAGCATGGGTAACTTCCAGGTAGTAGCCAAAAACCTTATTAAAAGCTATTTTTAAGCTGGTTATTCCGGTTCTTTCGATTTCTCTCTGCTGAATTCCCACCAGATGGTCTTTTCCGGAATTGGCCAGGCCGCGATATTCATCCAATTCAGAATCCACTCCATCCTGAATCACTCCACCTTGATGAACCAACATAGGCGCATCCTCCTTCAGCTCTCTTTCGATTTTCTCAAGTAGGAAAGTACATGGATGAAGCTGGTCTGAAATTCTTTTCAGCGTTGCATTATTCTGCTTTTTCAGCAGCTCTTTTATGGGCAAGGTGATTTTTAACGCCCTCCGGATCTGATTCATTTCTCGGGGGTTTGCACGGCCCACTACCACCTTAGAAATTAATCGCTCTAGGTCTCCAATATGCCTGAGCTCTTCTGTAATCTGCTCGATCAAGCTCCTTTGCTCCACAAAAAACTCCACCACTTTAAGTCTCTCCTCTATAAGGCTTTTCTCCTTCAGAGGTAAAACCATCCACTTTTTCATCATTCGGGAGCCCATGGGAGTCACCGTCTTATCGAGGATATTAATCAAGGGCACTCCTCCATCATGCTGAGCAAAAACAAGCTCAAGGTTTCTGATAGTAAACTTATCCAGCCACACGTATTTCTCCTCGGCGATTCTTGAAATAGAGCTGACATGCTGGGTCTCTTTGTGTTCTGTTTCTTCCAGATAGTATAAAATCGCGCCTGCAGCCACTATTCCTTGGGAAAGCTCTTCTACCCCAAAGCCCTTCAGGTTCTGAGTTCCAAAGTGTCCCACCATCCGCTCATAGCAGTAGTCGAATTGATAAACCCAGTCTTCGCAGTAAAAGGTGATGGAATCATCTTTTAACGTTCCTTCTGCGATTTGCCTTGCAGCTTTACTAAAAATAACCTCCGATGGAGCAAAGCTTTGCAAAAGCTTTTCAATGTAAGAAAGGCTTCCCTCTGCACACATAAACTCCCCGGTGGAAACATCCAAAAAGGCGATTCCATGCGTTTCCTTTCCAAAGTCTATAGAAGCTAGGTAATTGTTTTTTCGAGTATCTAAAACCTGATCATTATAAGAAAGGCCTGGAGTAACTAACTCGGTAACTCCTCGCTTCACAATCCCTTTGACTGATTTCGGGTCTTCAAGCTGATCACATATCGCAACGCGATTTCCAGCCCTTACCAGTTTGGGGAGATAAGTATCCAATGAGTGATGTGGAAAACCCGCCAGTTCAATATGCGATGCCGCGCCATTTGCTCTTTTGGTAAGGACGATATCCAAAACTTTACTTGCAGTAATCGCATCTTCCCCAAAAGTTTCATAGAAATCTCCTACCCGGAAAAGAAGTAACGCGCCGGGATGCTTGGCTTTGATAGCATTGTACTGCTTCATCAAGGGGGTCTCTTTTCCGGATTTGCTTTTGCTCATGGGAGTTTAGAAGGCTATTTGTAGTTTTGAGGCAGGAAAGCCAAAAGTCGAAAATAAGCATTCGCCTACCATAACAAAAGCAGATGAAAAAATTAAGCATGGAAGAGCTGAATAGGCTCAGCATAGAAGAATATAAAGAAGCTAAAAAGACCCCTATTGTGTTGGTTTTGGACAATGTTCGAAGCCTTAATAATGTCGGTTCAGCTTTCCGAACAGGGGATGCTTTTCGTATTGAGAAAATATTTCTTTGCGGGATTACAGGAAAGCCACCTCATCGTGATATTCAGAAAACTGCTCTTGGAGCAACAGATTCTGTACAATGGGAATATGTCCTAAATACGATGGAAGCCATTCAAGTGCTAAAGAAGAAAGGCTATAAAATCTGCGCTCTGGAGCAAGCTGAAAAATCTGTTTCTCTTGAAAAATACTCCCCTGAAAAGGGTGAAAAACATGCTCTAGTATTCGGAAATGAGGTTTTCGGGGTGGAAGATGAGGTGTTGGCTAATTCAGATATAATCCTGGAAATTCCCCAGTTTGGCACAAAGCATTCACTTAATATCTCTGTCTCATTGGGAATCGCCACTTGGGATATTTTCTGCAAAATCAATGAATTGAAAGGTAATTAAAATTGTTCACAATTAGTTTGTGGAAAACTAAAGCCCAAGATCCGAAAGTTTAATATGAGTCTTTGACATATTGCTGCTTGCCTTTGCAACAAGTTTCCCCGACTCCTTTTCGATCTTCGCCTCCCAGTGATTCAAATTAGCCCCTAGGCGGATAAGCTTTGCGGAAATAATTAGTCGCTCACCAATATTCGCAGAGGAAAGAAAGTCAACATTGAGGTTGACACTGGACATCACGTACTCCTCAGTCATCACTATGTTTCCAATTCCAATGATCTCATCCAACATCAGTGAAGCAATCCCTCCATGCAGAATTCCCACAGGGTTACACATATCCTCACGGACCCTACCCTCCATGGTCACATTTGAATCACCAATACGTAGAAGTTTAAGTGCAAGCCAATTCGCAGCCTTAGATGGTCCATTATCGATTACTTGGCCTTCTTGAGCCTTAAAAATGCTATAAATTCGCTGATTCATCTCATTCAATAAGTTTAGAATAGTCTTCCAGTATTATATTCAGATATTCAAGCTCTCCCTCATCCTTCCAGAGAGGAACCCAACGTTCCTCATGCAAAATATAAAACGAGCTTTTCTCTAAGATTCCATCCTTTATTTTTTGCACATGCTCAAAATGGTCATCCTTGTTTCCATTTTTCATTTCAAATTCTTTTGTTTCAGCCCCTTGTGTTATTCTCAAATTCAAAGGCCAATCTGTATTTATAGGCTCCAAGTAAAGATAAGCTTCATCTTTCTGCCCATTTAAAATTAGCACCAAGTCCAAACTTGGCTCATCATCAATGCTCTTCCTATTGTCATGTCGAAATAAGGTCATTTTCGCATCCTTTCTTACTTCACGATCATAGGACAAAGCCCGCACATTTAAGAAATAAAGACGGTTTGATTGAGACATCCTAAACCTAGGGTCCTCTCCGGTGTTGTTGGCCCTTTTTGAGTCAAAGAAGGACAAAGCAAAAACAATCAGAAGAGAGGCAAGGCCAAAAATCTTCAAAATCCGAATCAATTCGGGTGATAAAACAGGGTCTTTTGTGGACCTGGATGACATTTAGGTCTATGAATTAATGGTCTTATGCAACTGCTCTTTCAGTAAAACCCATGCTGCTTCTATATGTTTCTCCTCAACATCTGTTTGGCCAATGACCCACCTTATCACATACTTATCATTAAGTTTGGTGTGTGAAAAGAACAGCTTATGGGTTGCATTTGCTGTGGACATCCAGGATTCGTTGATCTCATTTAGTTTTTCTGTGCTCAGGTCATGGTGAACGTATCTAAAGCAAATAGTATTGAAATTTACCGGAGCCAAAATTTCTAATCTACTATCAGCTCTTATCCATGACTCTGCTTTTTTTGTAAGATGGAGATGATGTCTGAGCTTTTTCCTAAGACCTTCCAAACCATAGGATCTTAATACAAACCACAACTTCAAGGCCCTGAACCTTCTGCCTAGCGGGATACCCCAATCCCGATAATTATTCACTTTTTCGTCCAGATCAGTTTTTAAATATTCCGGAGTAAGAGAAAAAGTCTTAACCAAATATTCGGGTTCTTTCAAAAACATGACCGTACAATCAAAATTGGTCATCATCCACTTATGTGGGTTAAATACGTAGGAATCTGCCTCATCATGCCCGTGAATAAGAGTCTGATATTCAGGAAGTAGCAAAGCGGTCCCCGCAAAAGCAGCATCTATGTGGTGCCATACCTGATAATCCCGACAAACCCTAGTTATTTCTCCAATGGGGTCGACAGCAGTAGAGCTGGTGGTACCTAACGCAGAAATTACCATCAAAGGGGTAAGGCCCTGAGCCAAATCATGACGGATAGCCCTTTCCAAGGCCTCAGGAATCATAGAAAAATTCTCATCCACATCCACTCTGACCAGATTTTCTTCTCCAATTCCACTGATTTTTACCGCTTTATCGATAGAAGAATGAACGTGAGAAGAAGAATAAACCCTGAATTTTTCTTTCCCTGTAAAGCCAGATTTATTGATTTGAAAGCCGCTGTGTTTCTCCCTAGCGGCCAAAATAGCGCTAAGGGTAGCTGTACTAGCGGTATCATGGATACAGCCCTTCCAATTAGAGTTTATTCCTTTGGCTTCTCGAAGCCAATCACATACTTTTTCTTCAAGTTCGGCGGCGGCCGGAGAAGTGATCCAGGACATACACTGTGCTCCCAAGGTTGACATCAGCATTTCCGCCAAAATTGATGGCTCTGAGTTATTTGCCGGAAAGTACCCAAAGAAAGCTGGGTTTTGCCAATGGGTCATCCCCGGCATAATTATCCTCTGAAAATCGGCGAAAATTCGGTCAAACTCTTCTCCTTCTTCAGGTGCGTTATCCGGAAGTTTGGCATAAATGTCTCCGGGTTCAACATCAGGAGTTACTGGATAGGATTCTTTTGATTCCAAATAATCAGCCATCCAATCAACCAATTCATGGCCTCGCTTCCTGAATTCATTCTTATCCATAATTAGTGTACGTAAGAACCGGCATTAATATCTATGGAGGCGCCGGTGGCATGATCCGCCAAACCAGAGCAAAGAAGAGTAATCATTGGTGCCAAGTCTTCTGGTTTAGTTAACTCACGAAGAGCAATATCATTCAAGGCAAAACCTTCACCATATTCCGCCAAAATTTCATTGGCCATATCCGTTCTGGTAAATCCAGGAGCAATGAGAAATGCCTTAATTCCATCCTTCCCATAATGCCTAGCAATGGTTCTTGTAATACTCACAACCGCCCCTTTTGATGCGGCATAAGCAATATAATCGGTAGTATCCCCACGAAAGGCCGCTCTTGATGATATATTAATTACTCGCCCTTGTTTCTCCTTTTTGGCATGTTCTACATATTCCTTGCATATTATTCCCAAAGAGGTGGTATTTACGGCCATCGTTTCCTCCCATATTTTGAGCCATTCATTACTGGGCATATCATCCGGAGCCGCTTTAGCAATGCCTGCATTATTTACAACGGCTGAAATAGGACCAAATTCAGCCCATGCTTTCTCAATTAAGCCAACAACTTCTACCGGTTTTGAAAGGTCGCATTGGATTAAAGCACCTTTGCCCTGAATCTGAGCTAGAAGGTTTTCCGCATGCTCTTTTGCTTTATTGTAATGTATCAAAACCTTAGCTCCAGAAGCTGCAAGTTGTAATGCTGCCGCCGCACCAATACCTCTGGAAGCACCCGTAACTAGAATGGTTTTATTAGTTAAGTCAATCTTCATTGTTTCAATTTATTTATAGAGCTGGGGCAATCTAAGGTGTGCAAGATGGTGCTTTCCGTGCCATTCGTATAATAGACAAACTTCCTTCAAGGAAACCATTTGCTTTAAATCCGGGTGAAAATAGCATTTTTCGAAATCTGGAAAACTCATATTCTTCAAAATCTCTCCCCATTTTTTGTGGATACCTTCTATCATTTTCACAGAAATAGAGGTGCCCAAGGAATAATCAGCCAGTTTTGCCCACTGTGCCTCATCGTAAGGCTTAATTATTGGGTTATTTTCTGTCAATGCCATTTTGAAACGAATTAAGGCATTCATATGACTATCAGCAAGATGATGAATCACCTGAGCAACAGTCCATCCTCCAGGTCTATATTTTTTATTAAAATACTGACTATCAAAGCTTTGATGGGTCCTGTTCAGCAAATCGGGGTATTCGTTTAAATACTCTATGGCTTGCTGAAGATGCTGATCCGAAATGACTTCCGGTCTAACAAACTTCCCAATGGGATATTTAAGATGCTCTATATCCATGAAATTATCTTCCAGATGCTATGGTCATGAAATTCACACTTTTTGCATGATTGTCCAAAAGTTCATTTCCGCATGCACACAGCGTGGCTCCCGTTGTCATTACGTCATCAATTACTGCCACATTTTTTCCCTTCACCAACTCTGATTCTTCAAGAGCAAATACTCCATCAACATTAGCCATCCTTTGAGCTCGGGATTTTTTGGTTTGGGTTTCTGTAAATTTTGTTCTTTTCAAGGCCAAGCAAATCGGCACATCGATTTTTTGACTTATGCCTTCAGCAAACATTTCACTTTGATTAAAGCCTCTCCTTATCTTTTTACTTGGATGAAGAGGGACTGGGATAAGTAAGTCCGGCAGAGGATATCCTGAAGCCAGCAATTCATTCCCGAAAAGTCGACCCAGATGTTTTGCTAAATCAGGTCTATTTTTGTATTTGATCTCATGAATGAGCCTTTGACTTTGCCCAGATTTGGTAAAGCGAAGAAAAGAAACAATGGACTTCACCTTGGTTAAACCCTCTACCTTTTGTACCAAATCATTGTTTTCGGGCCGCAAAACGTAATTTGTCCTCGGTAAAGACTCTTCACAGGTCAAACACAAATGTTCCTCAAACTCATGAAGGGAGTTTTTACACATGATGCAATTCCGGGGGAAAAGAATATTTAAAAAATCTTTGATAAAAAATAAACGCATAGCTCAATTGGACAGTTAGTATTCGTCTAGGCCATATTCCTAGTATATTTGCAATCCATATCAACAAAAAGTTAATGAATAACCCTGAGGAATTCAACGAATACCGTAGTCGGATGAATGAGAAAATTCTCGGCGAGGATAATAAAGTTCTCAAAAGAATTTTTAATCTGGACACCAATGCCTTTTCTGAAGGAAGTGTGGACAAAAAATCCAAAGAAATGATAGGGCTTGCTTGTTCTATGGTCTTGAGATGTGACGACTGTGTGCGGTATCACCTTGGTAAATGCCATGAACTTGGACTATCACGTGAGCAGGTTTTTGAGGTCTTTTCAATTGCAACACTTATTGGAGGGACCATAGTGATTCCTCACCTAAGGAGAGCCACAGAATATTGGGAAAGTCTTGACATTCAATAGATTATGAGTATAAAGCGAGACCTGGATTTTGAGAGAAAGTGGAATAAGCTTAAACTCGCTTTGGAGGAAAGCATAGGTAAAAAACCGAATGACTTAAATGGAGTTCTATTCCTTATAGGAGTTCAAGAATTAGGTCAGGGACTGAAAACTTTTAGTAAAGAGCAAAAGCAGGACTTAATGCATATTGCCATTTGTAAAGTTCTAAGTTACCAGGGATTTTACGAACTGGATTATATCGACCAAGAGGGTTGGCCTCATTGGAAACTTATCAAGGAGCTCCCGCACATTGATTTATTGAATCAGGAAAAGCTTCTAAAAATTCAGGTTTTGGATTATTTTGAAAAAGAGTACGGAGAAAGCTTCGATTGAAAAACATGCGAATCATATCATATAACGTAAACGGGATTAGAGCTGCGATTAATAAGGGGTTCAGAGACTGGCTCAAAGCAGAAAATCCAGATATCATTGGTTTACAGGAGGTTAAGGCCTTAGAAAGCCAGGTAGAGCTCGCTCAGTTCGAAGATCTTGGTTATCACATTTATTGGTACCCTGCTGAGAAAAAAGGATATAGTGGTGTTGCAATTTTAACTAAATTGAAGCCTGTCAAAGTACATTACGGAATGGGACATGAAAGATTTGATTCTGAGGGAAGAGTTCTTCAAACGGATTTTGAGGATTTTTCCTTTGTTTCATCTTACTTCCCTTCAGGAACTACTGGTGACATAAGGCAAACATTCAAATATGAATTTCTAGATGGGATGTTTGATCATATGCAGTCACTTCTAAAAACCACTCCTAACCTGATTGTAAGCGGTGATTATAATATCTGTCATAAAGCTATCGATATTCATAATCCCGTATCAAACAAAAACAGCTCGGGGTTTTTACCAGAAGAGAGAGCATGGATGGATAAGTTGACTGAAAGTGGTTTTGATGATTCTTTCCGCCTGATGAATTCCGACCCCCATAATTACACCTGGTGGAGTTATCGGGCAAATGCAAGAAACAAGAATTTGGGTTGGAGGATTGATTATCACATGACATCTGAGTCAATGAAACCAAGAGTAAAAGATTCCGTAATTTTGCCAGAGATAAAGCATTCGGACCATTGTCCCATAAGAATAGAAATTATCTAAGTTAAAAGAGGTTTAATTATATCTAGTCGATGAAAACAATTAAAATTTCAATACCATCTTTGATCGACAATATTAAGATTGTCGAAAGCTTCATCGACAATGCCCGAGAAAAGTTCCAAATCGATGACGACATCTATGGAAACATCATGATTTCTGTCACCGAATGTGTAAGCAATGCCATACAGCATGGCAACCGAGAAGACAAACAAAAATCGGTACACCTAGAACTCATCATGGATGATGACCTTTTACAGTTTATCATTACAGATGAGGGAGACGGTTTCGATCAGGATAATTTACAGGATCCTACAGCACCAGAAAATATTGAGAAACCAGGTGGAAGAGGAATTTTCCTAATCAAACACTTGACCGATGAATTCAAGCTGGATAATGGCGGCACCAAGGCAACCCTTGGTTTCTATTTGAATTAAGATGGCAATTTCCTTTTTTTCAGAGGACACATCATTTCGATACAAACATCGGAACAAGACCAAAAAGTGGCTGCGTCAAATTGCAGGAATGAGTAATAAAAAAATTGCGGACCTCAATTACATTTTCTGCTCTGACGACTACCTTCTACAAATTAACCTCCAATACCTGAATCATAATACTTATACAGATATTATCACATTTGATGGAAGTGATGCCTCTGAAGAAATTTCAGGGGATATTTTTATAAGTATAGACAGAGTTCAAGAAAATGCAATGACTTTGGGAACCATTCCCGACACTGAGCTATTACGAGTAATAAGTCATGGTCTCTTACATTTGATTGGTTATAATGACAAATCAAACAAAGACAAGAAAGTAATGAGGCAAAAAGAGACTGAGGCAATAGAATTATTTGAATCCATTTAACTGTTCCACGTGGAACATCATCTTTTGTTCCACGTGAAACATCTCAAGAAATGTTTAAAAAATACGATGTAATTGTAGTTGGCGCTGGACACGCTGGGTGTGAAGCAGCTCATGCAGCAGCTCGAATAGGGGCTTCTGTCTTATTGTGTACCATGAACATGAATACGATCGCACAGATGTCCTGTAATCCAGCAATGGGTGGAGTGGCTAAAGGCCAAATAATAAGAGAAATCGATGCCTTGGGAGGAATGTCCGGTATCGTGGCTGACAAATCCATGATTCAGTTTAGAATGCTAAACCGATCAAAGGGTCCAGCGATGTGGAGTCCCCGCAGTCAAAACGACCGTATGAGGTTTGCAGAAGAGTGGAGACTAACCCTCGAACAAACGCCGAATGTGGATTTTTGGCAAGAAATGGTTAAGGGAATTATTGTAAAGGATAAAAAAGTGGTCGGAGTAAAAACGGGAATGGGGCTGGAGATAAAAGCCAAAACCGTCGTTTTGACCAACGGTACATTTCTAAATGGATTAATTCATATTGGAGAAAAACAATTCGGTGGTGGAAGAACTGGAGAGTCCGCAGCTTATGGGATAACCGAACAGCTCTTAGACTTAGGCTTTGAGTCTGGTCGAATGAAAACCGGTACACCTCCTAGAGTAGATGGAAGATCTCTCGATTATTCCAAAATGGAAGAACAGCTTGGGGATGTGAAACCAGAAAAATTCAGCTTTTCTCATGAAACAACCACTCTAAAGAACCAAAGAAGCTGCTGGATAACCTATACAAACCCTGAAGTTCACAGGTCACTTGAAGAAGGCTTTGATAAATCTCCGATGTTCAATGGACGAATTCAAGGACTCGGACCGAGATATTGTCCATCAATTGAGGATAAAATCAATCGTTTCGCTGAAAGAGATCGACATCAGATATTCGTAGAGCCTGAAGGATGGAACACAGTTGAAATATATGTCAATGGTTTCTCCACTTCTTTACCTGAAGACATTCAATACAAAGCACTACGAAAGATTCCTGGTTTTGAGAATGCAAAAATGTTTCGCCCAGGCTACGCGATAGAATATGATTATTTTCCACCAACCCAGCTAAAACTTAGCTTGGAAACGCAACTGGTAGACAACCTATTTTTCGCAGGACAAATTAATGGTACCACTGGTTATGAAGAGGCCGCCTGTCAGGGACTGTTCGCAGGTATTAATGCAGCGAGACGTGTACAAGAAGAAGAATCGTTTATTCTAAAAAGATCGGATGCATATATCGGAGTACTAATCGATGACCTCATTAATAAGGGTACCGATGAACCCTATAGAATGTTCACTTCGAGAGCAGAGTTTCGACTTCTCTTAAGACAGGACAATGCTGATTTAAGGCTAACTCCTTTAGGATATCAATTAGGACTTGCGAGCGAAGAGCGACTCGAGCAGGTAAAAATTAAAGAAAAAGCTACGGAGGAATTACAAGAGCAGATAACAAAAATCAAGCTTTCTCCTGATGATATCAATACAAAACTACAACAACTTAATACCGCTATCATAAAAGAAAAAACGACCGCAGAGAAGTTGCTTAAACGACCAAATATAGGAATTTTTGATATTCAAACCCTTGATAATCAAACAAATACAATCCTTTCTTCATACGCCAAGGATGTATTAGAACAAGTAGAAATAATCACAAAATATGATAGCTATCTCCGTAAGGAGCGCCAAATGGTGGAGAAAATGAGTAGTATGGAAAATTTCAAAATACCCTCTGATTTCCAGTACACTGAAATTCCTGCACTTTCTGCAGAAGGAAAACAAAAACTCAGTAAAATCAGACCAGAGACTCTAGGCCAGGCTTCTAGAATCAGTGGTGTATCCCCCGCTGACCTATCCATCATTACCGTATATTTGGACAAATAATTAACAATGTCTGAAACACTTGGTAGTTGTCCTCTTTGTGGAAGTCATAAAATCCATAAGGGTTACAAAAAGATAAGCGACCATGCAGTTAGTCAGGAAACTTTCACTCTTGACCGCTGTCAGGATTGTGATTTAATTTTTACCAACCCAAGGCCATCCCAACAGGAAATTCACCCTTATTATGATTTTGAGGAGTATTATTCCCATTCCGATGGAGGCAAAGACTTAATATCAAAAATTTACCAAACGGTCAAAGACAGAAATATAAATACCAAACTCAAAAGACTTGAAAAACTGATTGGCCGAAAGGGAAAGTGGCTTGATTACGGTTGTGGAACGGCCGAACTTATCAATCAGGGAAATATACATGGGTGGACCGTATTCGGTATCGAACCAAATCAACAAGCATTCTCTTTATCCCAGATCAAACTTCCAAACCAAATCTTCCAGTCCATTGATTCGTGTGACGAAAATTCATTTGATATAATCACCTTATACCACGTACTAGAACATATCCACGATCTCAAAGAAACAGTAGATCAACTTTTGAAGAGGTTGAAAGTTGGGGGGTATATCATAATTGCAGTTCCCAATCCGCTGAGCCTAGATTCAGAAAAATATGGACCTTTTTGGGCCGGTTGGGATGTTCCTAGACATCTCTATCATTTTACTGATCATACCATGCAAAAGTTCGCTCAAATTTACAATCTAAACCTTATAGAAACAGAGCCATTGGTCTTTGATAGCTATTACGTCTCTTTACTTTCGGAGAAATACAAAAACCCCAATACCTCAAACATTGTCAAATACTCGTTAGCATTTCTTTCAGGAATTCAATCAAACACCAAGGCCAGAATAAACTCGAATCGGCAACACTCTAGTAATATTTATTACTTTCAAAAGTCTTGAAACTATTAACGAAAATATTGCCACTATGGAGTTTGCTCTTACTTCTCGGCTGTGCCAAACAAAGCACTCCTCAAGGGGGACCGATTGACGAAGACCCACCGAATATAATCTCACAATATCCTGAAAACCAGTCTATTAACACGGTTCCTGAAGAAATTATTATCGAGTTTGATGAGTATATAAAACTGGATAATCCCTCCAAGAACATCATTATCACACCACGACTGGATAAGGATAAAATAATTACAACAGCACTAAAAAACAGGGTGCGTGTAGACCTTAATCAGGAACTAGAAGAAAATACTACCTACGTTTTCAATTTTCAAAAATCTGTTCAAGATGCCTCAGAAAGCAATCCAGCACAAAACCTGAAAGTAGTTTTTTCAACTGGACCAACAATAGACAGCCTTACTGTACAAGGAAGAGTTAACGTTTTATTCCCAGATAGAAACACTAATTATCGGGATGTTTTGATCGGGCTATATAGAACTCAGGACACCACAGATCTTTTTACCTCCCCTCCCTACTATATAGGACAAGCCGATTCGACAGGAAACTTCCAGCTAGAAAACCTTCGTGAAGGAGAGTTTCTTGCTTATGCATGGCTTGACGAGAACAATACCTTAAAGGCGGAAGGGAAAAACGAAAATTTCGCCTTTATCAAGGATACCTTAACCATTACTCCAGAAACTGAAAAGCTTCTCCATTTCAATCTGGCAAAATCTGACCAAGGGGAGTTTAAGCTAAATCGGTCAACTGAGTCTGGTAGCGCATATCAATTAGTCTTTAATAAAGGTTTACGAGATTTTGCACTGCAGCACAGTACAGATTATAATCTATCCTTTAAGATTAATGATGATAGGGTCAAGATTTACTCAGATCAAACCATTCCAGATAGTTTATCCCTACAAATTTTCGCCACAGATTCCATACTACAGACAGTGGATAGCCTAGTTTGGGCAAAATTCCAAGAATCCGACAGAGCCAAAGAAGAGTTATCAGTGACCGTAGCTTCCGGAAAAAGCTTTTTCGAAAACCTGAAAATGGACTTAACCTTCAGTAAACCCCTTGCAGCGATCAATTATGATTCATTACAGGTTGTTTATGACTCAGCTCAATTTTATCAAATCACGCCAGAAATGCTCAGTTTCAAGGACTCCCTTAGACGCGATCAACTTCAAATTCAGCTTTTTGTACCAGATTCTTTAAACCAAAGCATATTCACTTTAAGTGCCTCCGACTCTACATTTCAGGATGTAGAAAATCAGTACAATCTCCAATCAATCACAGCCAATTTCCGAAAATTGAAAAGGGAATCTCTCGCTGATGAGATTTCTGGGAGTGTAAATACCGGAGCAACCAATCTCATAATTCAACTACTCAACTCCAAAGAAGAAGTAATAAAGGAACTAGAACAATCCAATCAGGCGGATTTTTCATTCAAACTTATTGAACCTGGAATTTATAGGTTAAGAGTCATTGAGGATACAAATGGAAACGGAGTATGGGATCCACCTAATTTCGCCACAGGCCGACAGCCGGAATTGGTTTATTACTTCCTCGATCCTGAGACTCAGAGCAAAGATATTACAATAAGAGGGGGTTGGACAGTTGGTCCTCTTGTCATCCAAAGTATTCCTAAATCAGGAATACTGAATTAATCTGCCAGTGGATAATGTGGTTTTCTATGTGGATAGAATAAGGCATAAATCTAAGTTTCCGACATTTTATCCCAAGCCATTTCACGATGCATTCTTCCATATCCAGAAACTGAGGATAAGTGCAGAGTTTTCAACAGAGTTTCCCAGAGTTAACCACTTCCACTTTAACCACACAATTTACTTTCACAAAAAGAAAATAAATGTCTACAACTTTACAAACAACTGATTATCAATATTTTATATGTTTAAAACTTGGGGAAAAATAATTTAAACATCTACCCAATTTGTGGGTTTCAGACAACATTCAAGTTTCCCACATTTCCACACACTTAGTAATAATCATAAGATTTTTTAATTAAAATTTCTATTCTTATAAATAGCATGTTGGTAATCCACATGCCTGTTGGTTCGATGATGCTTATTTGGTATAATTATAGAACCAATTAAAACCCAAAATAAGATGGAAGTTAAAAGGCTGTTTGATCTGATTCCATATCAGATTTCGACATATGATAAAGATGTGTGTCTTGCAAAAAAAGAAAATGGACAATGGAAAACATTTTCTTCTAGAGATCTGAAACGGATTGTTGATAATTTGAGTCTGGCTTTCCTTTCTGGTGGAATCAAGAGTAAGGATAAAGTAGCTATCATTTCTAATAATTGTCCTGAATGGAATTTTGTGGATTTGGCTTTGCAACAAATCGGAGCTGTTTCTGTACCCATGTATCCCACCATTACTTCTGAGGATTATGACTATATCTTCAATCATGCAGAAGTAAAAATGATTTTTGTTGGAGATCAGGAGATATATGACAAAGCTTCAAAAGTGGCCGGTGATAGACGAATTCTAAGTTTTGAGAAACTGGAGGGTGTAGATTTTTGGGAAGACTTTTTAAAAACAGGAGAAGGTGGAGATCTTCAGGAACTTGAAAATTCAAAGAATGCAGTTCAGGAATCAGATCTCTTTACAATCATATATACTTCTGGAACCACTGGTCGACCAAAAGGCGTCATGCTGAAGCATTCAAATGTTATGTCAAACATGGTTGCCATAGAAAAGATCTGGACCATTCCACCAGGAACTTCAAGGGTAATCAGCTTTTTACCGCTTTGCCATATCTATGAGAGAGCAGCTTCCTTTGCTTACCTTTTTGCGGGCTATTCTGTTTATTATGCTGAAAGTCTCGAGACTTTGGGTGAAAATATAAAGGAGGTTAAGCCTCACATGTTTAATACAGTTCCACGACTGTTAGAGAAAATTTACGATAAGATTGTAGCCAAAGGTTATGAACTTACTGGTATCAAGAAGAAGTTATTTTTCTGGGCTTTGGAATTGGGTCATAAATATGATCCTAATGTTGATTTAGGTGGATGGTATAATTGGCAATTAAAAATGGCCAACAAAATCATTTTCAGTAAATGGAGAGAAGCTCTGGGAGGAGAAATACAACAAATCAATTCGGGAGCGTCTGCTTTGCAGCCAAGATTACTCAGGGTTTTTTGGGCAGCAGAAATCAAAATATGTGAAGGTTATGGGTTAACAGAAACCTCACCTGTGATTACAGCTTCTATTTGTACCCATGAAGATATGAGGATCGGTTATGTGGGAAAAGTGATAGAAGGTGTAGAAGTTAAGATCGCTGAAGATGGAGAGATTTTGGCGAAAGGACCAAACATTATGATGGGATACTACAAGGAACCTGAGATGACTGCTGAGGTCATTAAGGATGGCTGGTTCCATACCGGGGACATAGGAGTGCTCGATGGAGAATATCTCAAAATCACAGACCGGAAAAAAGAGATGTTTAAAACCTCAGGTGGAAAATATATAGCACCACAGGTAATGGAAAATAAGTTTAAAGAGTCTGCACTCATTGAACAGCTTATGGTGGTAGGTGAAAACCGGAAATTTCCTTCTGCGATCATTGTTCCAAGTTTCGAAGGACTTCGGGATTACTGCAAGCATAAGGGAATTGCATATTCGAATGATTCTGAAATGATAGAGAAACCAGAAATACTTGAAAAGTTTCAACGTGAAATAGATGGTTTGAATAAATACTTCGGAAAATGGGAGCAAATAAAAAAATTCAAACTTCTACCTAATGTCTGGCAAGTGGACAGTGGTGAACTCACTCCTACTATGAAGCTGAAAAGGAAAGTAATCAAAGAAAAATACCAAAAAGAGATTGAGGATCTGTACGCAGCTTAATATTTGATTTGGATCAAAAACGTCCCAATACCTAGGGACAATAGATCATACGGAAAACGGAGCAAATAATCTATTTTGTTTCGTTTTCTTAGTTTTTAAGCATATTTATAAAATAATATTCTGAATTTTAATCATTCACTGGTAGTTAATTTGTGATGCATGCATAATTATTTTTCGATTTTTGTATGCATGCATACTAAATTTTTTTACTTTAGATTTCTTTTGAGATCTGAAAGTAAATGAAGAGAGAAGAGACCGTTGATTTCCATATTAAAAGTGCCTGGCATGCCATTTCCAGGATGTATAATCAGCAAGCCGCAAAGGAGGACTTTACCACTGCTATCGGTTTTGTACTGATCAACATTAATTCTAAGGATGGAACACCAGCTACGAAGATTGCTCCTAAGTTAGGTCTAGAAACCAGGAGTCTGACCAGGATGCTGAAAACCATGGAAGAAAAAGACCTCATCTATAAAAAGCCGGATGAGCAAGACAAACGGTCTGTTCGAATTTATTTGACCGAAGAGGGAAAACGCAAAAAGGAAATTTCCGTCAGCACCATTAAACTTTTTAATGAGCAGGTAAGGGAAATTGTAAGCGAGGAGGAGCTGAATAATTTTTTCGAAGTATTTAGGAAAATTCAATTGGTCATCGATCAGGTCCAGGCAGAAAACGTATCCGAATTACAGAAATCAATTATTGAATTTTAAAAGAGTATAAGCCAAAATAATCATGAAGCGAACTATTAGAAAAGTTGCCGTATTGGGTTCAGGCGTTATGGGTTCCAGAATCGCCTGTCACTTTGCCAATATAGGTGTGGAAGTTCTTCTTTTGGATATTGTTCCTTTTGAGCTGAATGAAGCAGAAACCAAAAAAGGACTTACGAAAGAAAACCCTGTCGTCAGAAACCGGATCGTGAATGAGGCATTAGCCAGCACATTAAAGTCTAATCCCTCCGCCATTTACGATAAAGCATTTGCCAGTAGAATTTCTACAGGAAATTTTGATGACGACCTTCCTAAAATTAAAGACTATGACTGGGTTATTGAGGTCGTAGTAGAAAGGCTTGACATCAAGCAGCAATTGTTTGAAAAAGTAGAAAAGTATAGGACACCGGGGACTTTGATTACCTCAAACACATCAGGCATTCCAATGCATATGATGTGCGAAGGTAGAAGCGAAGACTTTCAGGTTAATTTTGCGGGAACACACTTTTTCAATCCTCCAAGATATCTTAGACTTCTAGAAATTATTCCAGGTCCGAAAACAGATCCTGAAATCGTTGATTTCTTGATGGATTATGGAGATAAGTTTCTTGGAAAAGAAACTGTCTTATGTAAAGACACACCGGCATTTATCGCGAATCGAATCGGTGTGTACTCCATTATTTCAGCCATGCATACCATTGAAAAAATGGGAATGGGTGTTTCTGAAGTGGATAAGCTTACAGGTACTGTAATTGGTAGAGCCAAGTCAGCAACTTTTAGAACAATGGATGTAGTTGGTCTAGACACTACCGTAAATGTGGCGAATAACTTGTACAAAGTACTTCCTCATGATGAATCAAGAGATAAGTTCAAACTTCCAAAAATCGTAGAAGTCCTTTATAACAATAAGTGGTTTGGAGATAAGACAGGCCAAGGTTACTTCAAAATGATTCGTCATAAAGATGGACGAAAAGAACTCAAGGAGATAGACTTTGAAACTTTTGAATATAAGCCTGCAGAAAAGCCAAAGTTTAAATCACTCGAAGCGGCCAAGGAAGTTGAAGATTTAAAAGAAAGAATAAAGCTACTTGTCAATTTCGATGATAAAGCCGGAGAGTTTTATAGAGCTACTTTCTATGATTCACTTCGATATTGTTCATTCAGAATTCCAGAAATCGCAGACGAGCTTTATAGAATTGATCAGGCTGTTTCTGCAGGATTCGGTTGGGAGCTTGGGCCGTTTGAGACTTGGGATGTTCTCGGAGTTAAAGAGACAGCTGAGAAAATGGAAGCAGCTGGAGAAAAACCAGCCGATTGGGTTTTCGAAATGCTTGAGGCTGGATTTGAAAGTTTCTACAAAGTGAAAAACGGGAAGAAACTTTACTACGATATTCCATCCAAAAGCTACAAGGAAATACCGGGAACAGATGATTTCATCATTCTGGATACTCTTAAAGCGGCAGGTAAGAAAGTCTGGGGAAATGCTGGGGCCACTATCTATGATATGGGTGATGATGTAATCAACCTGGAATTCCATACTAAAATGAATTCCATGGGCCAAGAAGTAGTAGAAGGAATTAATACCGCTATTACCATGGCTGAGAAGTCTTACAAAGGGCTCGTCATTGGAAATGAAGGGGCCAATTTCTCCGCAGGAGCAAATCTTGCAATGCTATTTATGTTTGCCGGTGATCAGGACTTTGACGAAATAAACCTGATGATTGCTGGCTTCCAGAATACTATGATGAGAGCGAGGTTCTCCTCAGTTCCTGTTGTAGTCGCACCGCATAATATGGCTTTGGGAGGTGGATGTGAGCTGTCGCTTCACTCCGATCATATTCAGGCACATGCAGAACTGTATATGGGCTTAGTGGAAGTAGGTGTTGGTTTGATCCCTGCAGGAGGAGGAACAAAGGAAATGACGCTTCGATTCTCCAACAGCTTGATAGCTGGAGATGTAGAAATGAATCAACTGCAGGAATACTTCATGAATATTGCCACGGCAAAAGTTGCTACCTCTGCAAATGAGGCAATGAATCTTAACTATTTAAGGCCGACCGATGGAATCACCCTGAATAGAAAAAGGCAGCTGGCTGAAGCAAAAGCCAAAGTAATCGAACTTTACGATGCAGGTTATACTCAGCCAGTTCAGCAAAAGGATATCAAGGTCCTTGGAAAGAGCTCTCTGGCACTTTTCGAAGCAGGAATAACAGGAATGCGATATGGGGCTTACATCTCCGAGCATGATGCTAAAATCGCAAGGAAGTTGGCATGGGTAATGTCAGGTGGGGACTTGTCAGCACCAACCATGGTCTCTGAACAATACCTCTTGGATTTGGAAAGGGAGGCTTTCCTCAGTCTTACCGGAGAGCAAAAAACGCTGGAGAGAATCCATAGTATTTTATTCAAAGGCAAACCTCTCAGAAACTGATTTTTTCCTTAAAACTTCAAATTCTAAATAAAAAATTATGAACGCTTATATAGTAAACGGATATAGATCAGCAGTCGGAAAGGCAAAAAAAGGAGGGTTTCGATTCTATAGACCTGATGATCTTGCTGCTGACGTAATCAAGCATTTGGTGGCAAATACACCGGGTCTTGAAACATCTCATGTTCAGGACTTGATCGTAGGTAATGCTGTACCGGAAGCAGAGCAGGGAATGCAAATGGGAAGAATGATTTCCCTTTTGGCACTCGGTATTGATAACCCAGGCTTCATTATAAATCGATATTGTGGCTCTGGATTAGAAGCTATTGCTTTGGCTTCCGCCAAAGTTAATGCAGGTATGGCTGATTGTATCATTGCTGGTGGTACAGAGTCCATGTCTTTGGTCCCAATGATGGGATATAAAACGGCTTTAAACTGGAAGATAGCCTCTGAGCACCCTAGCTATTATTTGAGTATGGGTCTTACTGCGGAGGAATTGGCAGCCGAATATGAAATCACCAGAGAAGAAGCAGATGCATTTTCTGTAAGATCTCATGATAGGGCTTTGGCGGCGATCGCCGAAGGAAAATTTAAAGACGAAATTGTTCCAGTTGAAGTCGAGGAAACATTCTTGGATGGAGATGGAAAAAAGAAAGTCAGAAAATTTACCGTGGATACCGATGAAGGGCCGAGACCGGGAACTTCCATGGAAGGATTGGCAAAATTAAGACCAGCCTTCAAACAAGGAGGACAGGTTACTGCAGGTAATTCCTCTCAAACTAGTGACGGGGCAGCCTTTGTGGTAGTGATGTCTGAGCGAATGGTAAAAGAGCTGAACTTGGAGCCTGTCGCCAGAATGATGTCTTATTCGGTAGCAGGTGTTGACCCTAGAATTATGGGTATTGGTCCTAAAGAAGCAGTGCCAAAAGCATTGGATCAGGCGGGACTGAAGCTTAAGGATATTGAATTGATCGAATTGAATGAAGCGTTTGCAGCTCAGGGGCTAGCGGTGATTAAAGCACTGGACTTGAACCCTGATATTGTAAATGTAAATGGTGGAGCTGTTGCTCTTGGTCACCCACTGGGATGTACCGGAGCGAAGCTTTCTGTGCAGCTTTTCAATGAAATGAAAAGACAAAATATGAAGTATGGAATGGTCACTGCCTGTGTAGGCGGGGGTCAGGGTGTAGCTGGAGTATATGAACTCCTTTAAACTCGAAAACTAGATAAAAAGAAAATGGAAAGTGTAGCAAAAGATTCTCTCAATGGTGGAGAGTTCTTAATCAAAGAATCAAAGGCTCAGGACGTCTTTATTCCTGAGCAGTTTACCGAAGAGCAGCAAATGATGGCTCAGGCCTGTCAGGACTTCATCGATACGGAAATTCATCCAAATATTGAAGAGATTGACAGCATGAAAAACCCTGATCTTGTTCCTTCTATTTTTAGAAAAGCAGGTGAATTGGGGCTTTTGGGTATTTCCGTTCCAGAGGAATATGGTGGAATGGGAATGAGCTTTAATACTTCTATGCTCATCGCAGATATTATTGGTGCAGCAGGATCCTTTTCTACCACCTATGGTGCGCATACAGGAATAGGTACCCTCCCGATATTATACTATGGCAATGAAGAACAAAAGTCAAAGTATCTGCCTAAACTAGCGACTGGCGAATGGGCAGCTTGTTACTGCTTGACTGAGCCTGATGCGGGCTCCGACGCAAACAGCGGAAAGACTAAAGCAACACTGACCGAAGATGGTAAACACTACCTTATTAACGGTCAGAAAATGTGGATCTCAAATGCTGGCTTTGCAGACCTATTCATTGTTTTCGCCAAAATCGAAGACGATAAAAACCTGACTGCTTTCATCGTAGAGAAAAATTTTGGTGGAATTACCATGAATGAGGAAGAGAAGAAGCTTGGTATTAAGGGTTCTTCCACTCGCCAGGTGTTTTTCAATGACTGTAAAGTACCGGTTGAGAACATGCTCTCCGAAAGACAAAACGGATTTAAGATTGCAGTAAACATCTTGAATATCGGTAGGATTAAATTGGGTGCTGGAGTTCTTGGTGGAACCAGAACAGTCACTACTCAGGCTATCAAATATTCTACCGAGCGTAAGCAGTTTGGAGTCAGCATTAATTCATTTGGTGCGATCAAAGCGAAGCTTGCAGAAATGGCTATCAGGACGTTTGTGACGGAGTCACTTTGCTATAGGGCTGGGCAGGATATTGAAGAAAGAATTGCGGAACTGGCAGCTGAAGGAATGGCCGAAAACGAGGCTAAGCTTAAGGGTGTGGAAGAATTTGCCCTAGAATGTGCTATCGCAAAGGTCCATGGTTCTGAAGTTTTGGATTATGTAGTGGATCAGGGTGTCCAGGTGTATGGCGGAATGGGATATTCGGCAGATGCACCTATGGAGAGAGCTTATCGTGATGCCAGAATTTCCAGAATTTACGAAGGAACCAATGAGATTAACAGAATGCTCATGGTTGGTATGCTTTTGAAAAGAGCCATGAAAGGAGAGATTAATCTTTTTGAACCTGCGATGGCGGTATCAAAAGAATTGACGTCTGTTCCGTCTTTCGGAAGTATTGACAACTCCCAGTTCCTGGCTCAGGAAAAAGATGTGCTGAAAAACCTTAAGAAAGTTTTCTTAATGGTGGGTGGAAAAGCTGCAATGGCCCTTCAGGAAAAAATCGAGGACGAGCAAGAAGTAATGATGAATCTTGCGGATGTGATGATCGAAATTTATGCGGCGGAATCAGCTGTTCTTAGAACAGAAAAGCTTGCAGGAATTAAAGGCGAAGAGGCAGTAGCAAACCAGCTTGCAATGACTCAGGTTTACTTATCCGAAGCGATTGATAAAATTACAGCCGCTGCGAAAGAAGCAATTGCTTCCTTCACTTCTGGTGATGAGCAGAAGGTAATGTTGATGGGTTTGAAGAGATATACAAAGGCCCCATTGGTAAATACCAAAGTTCTGAGAAGACAAGTCGCTGACTTTATGATCGCTGAAGGGAAGTATCCATTTTGATTAGTTAATTGATAGAGAGAAAGCCCCTGGCCCTTTTGGGTTAGGGGCTTTTTTGTTTGAAAATGTGTAGCTTAGAAATACCAGTTAGCTTTTCATCTTTCACATCCATCACTATGAAAAAGTATTCTATCATCATTCTTGGCTTTGTATCCATTCTGTGTATCGTGTTTTTTTCTTTTCGGGATAAGCCAGTTGAATCATTTCTGAACTCTCTTTCTGAAACCCAAAAGGCCAAGGCTTTGCTTGATTTCAATCATGAAGCAAAGACAGAGTGGCACTTTTTTCCTGGAACCATGTATGAAAGAGAAGGCCTGGTATTTTCAGACCTTTCTGAAGACCAACGAGAGAAGCTTTTCGCATTGCTTCAAAGTTATTTGTCTAAGTCTGGGCTGGAAAAAACAAAGGCAATAATGGGTCTGGAGGCTGTCCTTCGGGAATTTTCCGGAGACTCAGTTTTGAGAAACCCTGAAAACTATCATTTGGCATTTTATGGAGACCCCTTGAATGATGATGTTTGGGCCTGGTCTTTTGAAGGACATCACGTGTCCTTGAATTATACCATAGCCGGTGACAAGGTAACTGCGACTCCCAGGTTTTTCGGTTCTAATCCTGCCCGAATCCCAAGTGGGCCACGAGAAGGTGAGCGAGTACTTAAGGAGGAAGAGGATCTCGGTTTTGCTTTAATAAACAGCATGTCGGAGGAACAATTGGAGAAAGCTATTTTTAGGGAAGAGTCCTATAGGGAAATAGTTACCATAAATAAATCGGTCGTGGACCCCCTTGATCCTGTAGGGTTGAGTTTTGAGGAATTGAATTCCAAGCAACAGGATGCCTTGATTAAAATCATTGATCTATATCTAAGTGCCTTGCCCAATAAGCTAAATCAGGAACGACGTAAAGTCATTCAAGATGAAGGTTTTGATCATATCCATTTTGGATGGGTTGGCGCGAAAGAATTAGGATCAGCACATTATTATCGGGTTCAGGGATTATCATTTCTGATTGAATTTGATAATTCCCAAAATGGAGCAAATCATGTTCACACGGTTTGGCGAGACTTCGAGGGTGATTTTGGCAGAGACATTTTAGTAGAACATTATTTGAACTCTCCGCATCACGTGGTACAGTAAGCTGATTAAAGTCATTTCATTTGTTGCTTGCTAGCAGCAGGCTTAACCAAGGACACGCCTATTTTCGCAGGTATGGGAGATCAATCTATTCAACAGAATTTCACCGACGTACAAAAAGCAAGACTATCTGCACAGCTTCTAGAAGATTTAGCTGCTCTAGAATACCTTTTAGATAATGGAAAGATTGAAAAAGGAGTTACTCGAATTGGTGCAGAGCAAGAGTTTTGTTTGGTAGACCGGGAAGGACGACCTGCTACCTGTGCTAGTGAGTTGCTAGAGGCTGTGAACGATAAGCATTTCACTTCTGAGCTTGCTGTTTTCAACCTCGAGATAAATCTGGATCCTTTTGAACTCAAGGGTGATGCCTTTACTAAAATGCAAAATCAACTTGAGTCTTTGCTTCAGCTAGCCAAGGAAAAAGGAAAAGAAAAAGAAGTTCAGATCATTCTAACTGGTATCCTTCCTACCATCACCAAGAGGGAGTTGGAGGAAGATTATATGACTCCTAGCCCCCGATATCATGCACTCAATGAAAGGCTAAAAGAATTGAAACAGGGTGACTTTTCCCTTTATCTGGCAGGTGTTGATGAATTATCCATAAAACATAAAAATGTTCTTTTTGAGGCTTGCAATACCAGTTTCCAAATGCATTTGCAAATAGACCCCAATGATTTTGAAAGTGCATATAACTGGGCTCAGGCCATTTCGGGACCACTTTTGGGAATAGCTTCAAACTCTCCGCTGCTATTGGGCAGAGAGCTTTGGTACGAAACCCGAATAGGCCTTTTCCAGCAAAGCATTGATTCCAGGCCTACTACTTTTGCCTTAAAAGAGCAATTGGCCAGAGTGAGCTTTGGTAGAGATTGGGCAAAGGGTACCATAGTGGACTATTTTAAAAATGAGATAGCAGATCACAGGGTTATCCTTGGAAAGGAAATTGAAGGAAACTCTTTTGAAAAGGCGCAAAGCGGAGAAACCCCAAAACTTGATGCGCTGAACCTTCACAATGGTACAATTTATCGATGGAATCGGCCGTGTTACGGTGTAGGTAAAGGAAAGGCTCATTTACGAATAGAGAACCGATATATCCCGGCAGGGCCCACGGCGATAGACGAAATGGCGAATATGGCACTTTGGGTTGGCTTAATGTTGGGTCGACCGGAGAAGTATGACAACAGCAGTGAGAAAATGAGTTTTAGGGATGTTAAGTCAAACTTTGTGAATGCCGCAAGGGTAGGAAGAAGAGCCCAGATGTTTTGGTTTGGTAAGAAAGTTACCATTGAGGACTTAATGTTAGAGGAGTTTCTCCCAATTGCAGAGGATGGGTTGCAAAAAGCAGGGGTGGATGAAAGTGATATTATACGCTTGTTTGAAGTAATCCGAGGAAGACTTAATGGTCAATCAGGCTCAGAATGGATTATCAATAATTTCAGAAAACTTAAAGAAGGCTGTAAACAGGATGATGCCTTATTAAGTCTGGTGAAGAACCTTCAGGTTTTTGAGGATAGCGGGCTTCCGGTTCACCTTTGGCCGGAAGCAGAAAAAATAAAGAAAGTTACGAAACCAACCCTTGTCGCTCATGCGATGAGTACTTTGCTTTTTAGGGTAGGAAAACATGATTCCGCTGAGCTTGCCAAGCAAATTATGGAATGGAAAAACATCCATCATGTTCCAGTGGAGGATGAATCGGGAAAAATTTGCGGTCTTCTTACCTGGAGTCATCTCAGAAAAATTAAGGGAATGTCATCAAGCACAATGGTGGCAGATGTGATGGTAAATGAAATATATGTGACCGAACCAACTACCCCATTGGAGGAGGTAAAAAGGCTTATGAAAGACAAGGCAATAGGTTGTCTACCGGTTTTAGATAAAGGTCACTTAGTGGGAATTATCACGGAAAATGATTTCTGAAAAATTTTCAGACCTGAGAATCCCAGATAGGCCATTAAGACCTTATTTGAAAATGGCTAAATTACAGGAGAAACTACGTAAACACATACCCATCCTAATTCAATTATAATGGTTCTTAATCGCTCGGGAATCCTCTATTTAGGGGTCCTGACCCTTTTTCTTTCGGCTTGTAATGAGCCGGTCAATCAGAATTTTATCGTTAATGAAGAGGTAAAATCACGCATAGATTCTACTCTTCAATCTTATGTCAATACCGGAAATGTTGGCGGGGTTTCGGCCCTGATATTTGAAAATGATAAAGAGGTATATTTTAATGCCTTTGGCTTTGCCGATAGGGAAAATCAAAAACCTATGGATCGGGAGACGCTTGTGAGAATATATTCCATGACTAAACCCATCACAGGAACAGCTTTGATGCAGCTTTGGGAAAATGGGAAGTTTGATCTGGATGATCCTCTTGAAAAATATGCGCCGGAGTTTTCAGGCATGAAAGTTTATGAGGGTGTGGATGAGAATGGAGAGATGATTCTAGTGGATGCAGACCGGCCCATTTCCATCCGGGATATTACCAGGCATACGGCAGGATTCCCCAATCGTAATGATATTCCCGGTTTAAGTGAAATAATGGCGGAAGTAGATGCCCGGAGTTTTGAAAATACTCTTACGGTGATGGCTGAGAAAATGGGAAGAACACCTCTTTGGTTTCATCCGGGGACTCAATGGGAGTACGGTCTTTCGGTGGATGTTCAGGCTTTTTTGGTTGAGAGAATTTCCGGTCAACCCTATGGAGAATACTTAAGGGCGAACGTATTAGACCCCTTGGGCTTAGATGAGACCAAATACTATTTGCCAGAAGACGAGCGGGATAGACTGGCAGTGGCTTACACTCGCACGGGAGAAGGGCAGTTAGAGCCTACGCCTGATTCCATCGCCAATAGATTTAATTTTAATAAATGGCCGCTCACTCCTGGAGGGTTTGGTTTAGTTTCCACCATAGATGATTATATGACATTCGCTCGAATGTTAGCTCGGAAAGGAGAGATCAACGGAACCCGAATTTTGGAACCCGAAACGATTGAGCTGATGGCTACCAATCATCTTCCAGACTCTATCACTGAGAGATCTTGGCTACCCTCTAAAGGTAGAGTCGGGTTCGGGATTGATTTTGCGGTAAGGACAGAAGCTCCCCAACGCGCTGAGGAGATTAATGGAATCCCAGGTGAATTTTTCTGGGATGGAGCAGCAAGTACCTTGTTCTGGGTTGACCCCAAAAATGATTTGGTAGCAGTCCTATTTGTACAACTTTTTCCTTACGATGGGATTGGCTTGCACAAAAATTTTAAGGACGCTGTTTATGGGAAATTTGTACCAGAGGAATAGCCCTGTTAACCAAGGGTTTCTTATTCATGCAAAGAATTGATATATTTTTCCAAGGCCTTATTTTATGCGTAATTCCAGAAAAACTACCAGTCTTTATATTTTTTGTTTGTTAATCACAATGGTGGCCTGCCAGCCAAAGGGAAATAAAATAGGTGCAGATATTTCTCAGGCTCAGGATCAAATATTGGCTGGTAAAGCCATTTTCCAGAACCAATGTTCTACTTGTCATAATTTTAAGGACAATGCCATTGGGCCGAACTTAAGTGGGCTGACGAGACAAGTTGACTCTGAGTGGATTAAAGGTTTTATCAAGAACCCTTCTGCTTTTTTTGATGATGAGGATGAGCGGGCCTTAGCACTTTTGGCAACCTATAAGACACCCATGCCTGCTTTTGGAAGCTTAAGTGAGCCAGACCTTGATGCTTTATTGAGCTACATGCACACTTTTGCTACCCCTGCTGAACAGGTGGCGCTCTTGGAAAATAAAAACTGGATTGAAGAAGGAATAGAAGATTCAGGAATTCGAATTGAGATTGAGGAGTTTTTCCAGTTGCCTGCTTCGGATACCGTTCCTCCCTTGGCCAAGATGACCAAAATGGAGCCAATCCCAGGAACAGACCGATTGATGATTAATGATCAAAGAGTCGGTATTTATGAGGTGATAGGCTCAGAGCCAAAGCTATTCCTTAATCTCAAGGACAAAATGGACAAACTCGTCAGCAAACCAGGCTGGGGAACGGGACTTGGAAGTTTTGCTTTTCACCCAGATTATCTTGAAAACGGCCTTTTTTATACTGCACATACTGAGCCGGGAGGTTCGGCTATTCCTGATACTGGGTACACTGATAGCCTGAAAGTTTTCATGCAGTGGGTACTTACCGAATGGAAAAATGAAGAGCCAGAGTCTACCCTTTTTGAGGGAGAGTTTCGGGAGCTATTAAGGATAGATATTCCCTCTCAGGCACATGGAATGCAAGAACTGGCTTTTAATCCCACCGCAAAAAAAGGGGAAGAGGATTATGGATTGCTTTATATTGGATTTGGTGACGGAGGAACCGTAGAACAAGGGTTTGCTAATATTTCATATAATCAAGGGAGCGATTTATACAGCAGTATTCTGCGAATTGATCCACTGGGAAGGAATAGTGATAATGGAAAGTATGGAATACCGGAAGTAAACCCGTTTTTTGGACAGGAAGGCAAAGCCGGAGAAGTCTATGCAAATGGCTTTAGAAACCCTAACAGACTGTTTTGGGATCAAGTAGGTAATTTCTATGCTACAGATATTGGCCAGCATACTATTGAGGAAATCAATCGAATTGAACCAGGGAAATTTTATGGTTGGCCATTCCGCGAAGGAACGTTTGAAATCAATCCATATGGGAATTTTAGAGAGATTTTCCCCTTAAAGGAAGGAGATGGAGGTTTAGATGTGACCTACCCTATTGTTCAAATGGAGCATGATGAGCTAGCAGCGATTTTTGCTGGTTATTTTGTGGATGAAGGGGTCTTATCTGGAAACCTCATTTTTGGAGATATACTTTCTGGCCGTCTTTTTCATGCAAATTTCAATGAAAACCCCAGACCTACCATTTATTCCTGGAAAGTGATGGTCGATGGCCAGGAAATGACACTTGCGGAAATGGTAGGAGAAGGGAATCGAGTAGACCTAAAGTTCGGAAAAGATGCTGAAGGTAATATTTACATTATGAGTAAGACCGAGGGTAAAGTTTTTCGAATGAGGCTTTGATTCAATTAACTTTTTACTCCTAAAAATAGACTTAGTTAAAGCCTTTTTTGCCACTTCATAACCCTAATAAAATGAAGAAACTATTTCAAAAGCTTAAAGCTTGGTTCAATAAAATTGTAAAAGCGGTAAGCCCTGGAGATTCCGCAGTGCGAGGGGCAGCCATCGGAATGGTTGCATTTTCGGTTCTCTTCTTCCTATACGAGGTTATTGTTTCCAGCCATAGGTGGAATGATTCCAGACTACTTCTTTTTGGTCTGGTTCTCATGGTGGCGGCTACCTTGATTGGCTTCATCCTACCCTGGCTTATCAAACAATTGGCGTCCATTCCAAAGCCATTCCTCATCGGGTTAAGCTTTGCTATTCCCCTGATGACCATCGTTCGTTTTGGTGATAACAGGGTGGTTTTCTATTTGATTTTAATGTTTGCCTTGCTAGGTGCGGGTATTTCCATGTTCACCCAAAAGACCTTTGGTAAAACCAGCTGGGTAAGAAGAATCATAGGAATTTTGGGCCTATTGGTCGGTTTAGCTGGAATGCTCGCATTTTTTTATGCTCTGATTATTCCTGGCTTTGACATGTTGGAGCCTGTTAATGCCGCAAAGCTAACTGAGGATAATGTTCAAAAATTTGATTTACCCTCTCCAGGTGATAATGGGAGTTATGAAGTAGAGTATTTTACTTATGGTTCAGGGACAGATATAAGGAGGCCTGAGTACGGAGAAGAAGTAGATTTTGAGAGTAGAACTGTTGATGGCACCGCCTTTTTGGACAATTGGGAAGGTTGGTCGGGGGAGCTGAGAACGAAATATTGGGACTTTGATTACCGGGAATTGCCATTAAATGCCCGAGTGTGGGCGCCTAAAGGGAATAGACCTTTTCCCTTGGTTCTGATCGTTCATGGAAACCATGGAATGCAGGATTATTCTGATCCGGGATATGATTACCTGGGTGAATTTCTCGCCAGCAAAGGGATGATCCTGGCTTCAGTAGATGAAAACTTTATCAATTCCTCCTGGACTGATTTATTCACCGATGGTTTGGACGAAGAAAATGATGCCAGAGCCTGGCTTTTGCTGGAGCATGTGAAACTTTGGGATGATTGGTCAAAAGATTCTTCTCATCCCCTTTCGGGCAAAGCTGATTTGGAAAGAGTTTCACTGATTGGTCATTCCAGAGGTGGAGAGGCTGTGGGTCATGCCGCCATGATGAACTCCCTCGACCTTTATCCAGATGATGGGCAAACCCCTTTGGATTATCATTTTAATATTAAGTCTGTGGTGGCGATAGCACCAGTGGATGGACAGTATAAACCGGGAGACTCTCCAAACCAAGTGGAGAATATGAGCTATCTCACCTTACATGGTGGTATGGATGCAGACGTTACTTCATTTTCAGGTTTAAAGCAGTTTCAGAGAATCAAGTTCACCGATAGCCTTTATCATTTTAAGGCTGGTATTTTCATCAAGGACGCAAATCACGGACAGTTCAACACGAGCTGGGGAGATAATGATATCGGAGCGGCATTCGATGGAGTTTTGAATAAGGAACAGCTTATGAGCAAGGAGGAGCAGGAACAAATTGCCAAGGTCTATATCGGAGCGTTTCTGGAAGTTACTTTAAATGAGAGGGATGAATATCTTCCTTTTTTTATAGATCATCGAGCTGGTAGGGACTGGCTTCCGGATAATATTTATTTGAATCAGTTTGAAGATTCGAATACAGAGATTTTGGTTGATTTTGATGAGGACCTTGATCTGAAAACGGCAGGAAAAGGAATGGCCCAAGGAATTAACCTTAGTGTTTGGCGTGAGGGAGAGGTTCCTTTTAATTATGGCAGGCTGGGAACCAGAGCTGCTGTCTTAGGCTGGAACTATGAAAAATTAGACGGGGCTGATAGCCTTTGGGAGGATGGAAAAATTCCTGAATTGCCTGATAGTATCCGTGCTAGCTATACCATTAGTTGGGATTCTGTTCCTGCTCAGGTCGACTCTACCTCCGTGCTGGTCTTCTCGCTTTCAGAATCTACAACCAATACTGACCCCCGAAGTTCTGGTAAATGGGTTAATAAAAAGGATGAAGATGATGACGAGGGCGTTGATGAGGAGGAAGAAAAAGAAGAAGTGGAGAATGAGGAAAATGATGCCGAAGAAGAACTAAATTTAGAAGATTCCGAAGCTGACGAAGAAGAGGAAGAGGAAAAACCAGAAGACCCTTTGAACCTTAGCTTAATTATAAAAGATCGGGCCGGTGAAAAGTTAGAGTTTTTATTGAGTGATTTCTCACATCTTCAAAGAAGAGTAAAAACCCGTGTGGAGAAGTTGCAGTTTTTGGATGAAGACAGTAATTCGGAGCCAATATTCCAAAGCTATTCCTTCGAGTTTAAGCGGCTTAAAGACCGAAACCCAGATTTTGACTTCTCTAATCTTGTAGAGATCAAGTTTGTGTTCGACCAGACTATCGAAGGGGCTGTAATTTTGGATCAGCTAGGAATCAGAAAACCTCTGGATTAATTTCCAGGGAAGGAAATCCCGTTGACCCTTCGATATAGGGAAAGAGCATATTTATCAGTCATTCCACTAATGTAATCGACCAGTGCCCGGATAAGGCCATAAGGATTTACTTCCTCACCCCAGCCATTGAGCGGAAAGTCTTCCGGAAGCAGCCTTAAAATACTCTTATCCTTTCCGGAAAACTGTTCTGGCCTATAACATTTATTATAGATAGAGGATGAAAAAACTGCGAGAAGGCCTTCCAATACCTGGAAACCAGCGGCCTCTTTTTCTAGAACTACCTGGCTTCGGTAGATTTTCCGGATGGAAACTTCCGTTATTTTTTCCAGGGCCTTCGCTGAAGGAATGACATCGGTCAAAGCTTTATCAAAAATCCCCTTGAGCATTCCTTCTTCATTTGTGATGAAAGCCACTACACATTCTTCTATCAGTTGGCCTATGGCCAAAGCCCTCAAAGCCCCTAGATTTTGTGTCATGCTTCGGCCTTTCAGCTTTTCTGGATCAAAACGATCTTTTAGAATTGGAGCGAGAAGTTCTACCGTTTCTTCAAAACTAACCAAACCGGTGGTACAGCCATCTTCCAGATCGATGATGCTGTAACAAATGTCATCTGCAGCTTCCACCAAAAAGGCCAAAGGATGTCTACACCAACAATCGGGACTGTTTTTTTCTATTCCAAGGAAATTTGCCAAACGCTCAAAATCAGCAAACTGGTTGATAAAAAACCCAAATTTCTTTTGGCTTTTACGCGCCACATCGCGATGTGGAATATCGCTTGGTCTGGGGTATTTGGTGAAGGCCGCTAAAGTGACATAAGTGAGCTTCAATCCATTTTCTTTGGAAACCAACATGCGAAACCCCTGTGCATTCCCTTCGAAGTTACACAAGTCAGTCCACTGGTCTTCTCGAAGATGATTTTGCCAGATCTGACCTGATTCATGATGCCTGAAAAAATCCGAAATGGCCTCCTCTCCTGCATGTCCAAAAGGAGGGTTTCCAATGTCATGAGTTAAGGCCGCTGCCGCTACAATCGCACCTATTTCGTAAGCTGAGATTCCAGCTTCGCTAAGTTTTGGGTACTTTTCCAGGAGGTAATAGCCGGCTTCTTTTCCAAGTGAACGCCCTACAGATGAAACCTCGAGACTATGGGTAAGGCGCGTGTGGACAAAGGCATTATCAGGTAGTGGAAACACTTGTGTTTTGTCCTGAAGGTTCCTGAAGGGAGAAGAGAAAATGATTCGATCATAATCAACTTCAAATTCACTCCTACTACTATTATTGGTTGATTTTGAAGCCAAATCACCAAACCTTCCCCGGTTCAAAAGCTTTTCCCATTTCATCATGCCCAAAAATAGCTGCTTCCAAACGAAGGAAAAGACTTAAACTCGCTTTTTATAATCTTAGGGTAAGGAAAAACCGTATTTTTGTGAGGACACATCCGAACTTCCCTTGAGAAAACTCATTTACGCACTTTTTCTTTCAGTAATCTTACTTTTGGCTTATTCCTGTGAGGACCCAAGCTCTGATCAAAAAGCCTTGTTAAATGTTATTTTGGTGGATGCCCCTGCTACCTGGGATTCAGTTTTTGTGAGCATTTTGGGAGTGGAGGTAGATGTAAGAGTTCAAGCAAGGGAAGCGAGCTTGGAAACCTTTTTTCTTGAATATAAACCAGGAGAAAAGGAAATCGAAGTAAGCGCATTGGTAGCTGGAGAGGCCTTGCTATTGGCAAGGGGAGAACTCCCGGTGGGAAACATTGAAGGAATACGGATGATTTTGGGAAACAATCATTCCCTATGGGAAAATGATAGGCAGTATCCTTTGCCATTAGAAAGCGCAGACATGGAAGTCATTCCACTTGAGTTTAATCAAGATCTTGAATTCGGGGTTGCCTATGACGTCATTCTGGATTTTGATTTGGAGAGGTCTATCAATCTGCTTTCGGAAGATCCCTTTATTTTTTTCCTCAGCCCAGAGGTCAGTGCAATCCCCGGACTAGGTTCTGGAGAAATTGAGGGAAGAATTCAGCCTACAGGACTTAGGCCTGCGGTATATGCCATTGTGGGTTCAGACTCTATCTCCACGCAAACAAATAGCTCAGGAGTTTTTCTCTTTAGGCTTCCAGAAGGAACTTTTGACTTATACGTGGATCCTAAGGATTCTCTATATGAAGGGTCAATACTTAAGGATATTCCTGTCCTATCAAACCAGCAAACTGAGGTAGGTGATATCGTTTTAGAGCCTAAAGAAGAATGACCAAGGATAACAAGTATATGCTTCGTGCATTGCAACTTGCCGAGCTAGGAAAAGGGGCGGTTTCACCAAACCCAATGGTCGGCTGCGTGATCGTTCATGAGGATAAGATTATTGGAGAAGGCTATCATAAAAAATATGGAGAGGCTCATGCGGAAGTGAATGCTATTCATTCTGTTTCCGAGACAGATCTACTTTCAGATGCCACTGTCTATGTCACCTTAGAACCTTGCTCTCATTTCGGAAGGACTCCACCCTGTGCAAATCTGCTGGTCGAAAAGGGTGTCAAAAGAGTAGTAATTGCCACAGTTGATTCCAATCCCTTGGTTGGAGGAAGGGGAATTGCCATTCTCGAAAATGCGGGAATTGAAGTCAAAGCAGGTGTTTTGGAAAAGGAAGCACGATATCAGAACCGAAGATTTTTCACCCAAATTGAGAAAAAAAGGCCCTATGTGATTTTAAAATGGGCTCAAACATTAGATGGGTTTGTTGCGAGAACTGACTATTCTTCCAAATGGATCAGTGGCTCCCAAAGCCGACAATTGGTGCATAAATGGCGTTCGGATGAAGACTCGATTTTGGTTGGGAAGAATACTGCGAAATATGATAACCCAAGATTGAATGTTCGTGACTGGAAAGGAACCAATCCAATTCGTCTTGTGATTGATTCAAACCTTGAGTTAGACCCCTCTCTTTCTCTATTCGATGGATCGGTACCAACGATTTGTTTCAATACCATAAAGGCTGAAAGAGGAGGAAATATGGAATATGTAAAGCTTAATGATGGCTTTGAGTTAGGTGATGTTCTCAGCGATTTAAATTCACGAAAGATTCAAAGCTTGATTGTGGAAGGGGGAACATATTTATTGAATAAATTTATAGAAACTGAACTTTGGGATGAGGCACGGGTGTTTACCAGCCAAGCCCGATTTGAAAGTGGAATTTCTGCGCCAAAATTTGATTTCCCTGTATCGCAGGAAATTCAAGTTGGTGATGACTCTTTAAAGATTTACTACCGTGTCTGAGAACCTATACCTACCAGAAACAGGAACCAAAGCTGAAATTTATGAGGCTTTATTGCCTCAGGTGGAGGCGCTGATTTCATCAGAATCTGATCTCTATGCGAACTTGGCCAATATTTCGGCCTGTCTGAAAGAAGCACTAGGGTTCTTTTGGGTTGGGTTTTATTTGGTTAAAGAAGAGCAACTTGTCCTGGGGCCATTTCAAGGGCCTATTGCCTGCACACGAATTCAGATGGGTAAGGGAGTTTGTGGAACTTCCTGGCAAAGGGCAGAAACTTTGATTGTGGATGATGTGGATGCTTTTCCTGGCCACATTGCCTGTAGCTCAGCCTCCAAGTCTGAAATAGTGGTTCCGGTTATGAAGGATGGAGTTGTATTTGGCGTTCTGGATGTGGATAGTGATCAGCTAGCCTCTTTTGACGACACGGATAGAAAGTACCTAGAGGAGCTAATGGAGATTCTTTCCAAAACGCTTTAAGCTTCACAAGCTTTTAGAAAGCTTTGCAAAAGATTAAGAGTCTTCTCTTTTTCTTCTATCATTCCCATGTGACCCATGCCTTCCAATTCGTGGTAATGAGTAAACAATTCTTTTTGTTTTCGGCTATCCTCAACGGGTACAGCCGAATCTTGTGTGCCCGCTATCATCAATTTTTTACCTTGAAAATGTGCTAAAATGGAGGAACGGTCCGGCCGGTCTCGCATTGCTTGGGTAAAGGCCATTAGTCCATTTAGAGAAGAGCGATGAGCATCTTTCACCGCTACTTGAATTTCTTCCTCCAGTTCTTTTCGTCTGTTTTCAGGGAATAATTGCGGGACAAAAGAATCAACGAATTTTGTGACACCATTTTTTTCTATAAACAATAGGGCCCTGTTTCTCATCGCTTTTTTTTCCTTAGGATCAGCAAAAGAAGTAGAATTAAAAAGGCCAATACCCTTTATGTGGTTTCCTAAAAGTTCCAGAAGACTTAGTGCAACATATCCTCCCAAAGAATGCCCTATGATGATTGGGTTTTTAATGTCCTGATCATGCATCCATTCTTCTATTTGGACGGCAACTTCCTCCAGTGTAATTCGGTCACGATCCAAAGGACTCATTCCAAACCCGGGCAGGTCAATGGCATATACTGAATTAGATGAACCAAGAGCAGCACTGAATTCACGCCACATTTCTCCTGTTTCACAAAATCCGTGAATAAGGATTAAAGGCTGTCCATCACCTTCTTGGTAAAAGTGAATTTCGGACATGGGATAAGAATTATTTTGCGGTTGAAACTTCAGCCATACTTCGAACCGCATCGGCGATTCCAGCTGGGTCAAAACCACATTGCTTATGTAGCTCTAGTTGCGTACCATGTTCCACGACCTCATCAGGAATGCCAAGTCGCTTGATCTGCGACTGATAGCCATTATCGATCATCCACTCGGTCACCGCTGATCCGAATCCGCCCATCAAACAGCCATCTTCTACAGTTACTACCTTCTTGAATTTTCCAAAAACTTCATGAAGTAGATCTGAATCCAGAGGTTTAACAAATCGCATGTCAAAATGAGCTGGATTTAAGCCTTCTTCTGCTAGGGTTTCACAGGCTTCGACAGCATAGTTTCCGATGTGACCAAGAGTAAGGATAGCAACATCCTCCCCTTCCTTCACAACTCTACCCTGACCAGTAGGAATCTTTTCAAGTGGTGTTCTCCACTCTGGCATCACACCCTGACCTCTAGGATATCTGATTGAATACGGAGCACCATGCTCGGAAGCAGAATACATCATATTCCGAAGTTCCTCCTCGTTCATAGGTGCTGCTACTACCAAATTTGGAATACATCTAAAATAAGCGATGTCATAAGCCCCATGGTGTGTGGGGCCATCAGCACCTGCGAACCCTGCTCTATCGAGGCAGAATACTACAGGGAGGTTTTGAAGGCAGACATCATGAACCACCTGGTCATAGGCTCTCTGCATAAAAGTGGAATAGATATTACAGAAAGGAACAAGGCCTCGTGTAGCTAGTCCAGCTGAAAAAGTGACAGCATGTTGTTCTGCTATTCCCACATCAAATGCTCGATCAGGCATTGCTTCCATCATAATATTGAGAGAAGAACCTGAAGGCATGGCTGGGGTTACCCCCATAATTTTATCGTTTTTTTCAGCCAGCTCAACAATCGTATGACCGAAAACTTGCTGATATTTTGGTGGCTGAGGCTTTGATGGTTTTTTCTTATAAATCTCCCCTGTTACCTTATCAAAGGTCCCTGGGGCATGCCATGTGGTTTGGTTTCCATTTTCCGCTGGCTCAAAACCTTTGCCCTTCATAGTTATACAATGAAGTATTTTTGGGCCTGGAATATCTTTTAGATCACTTAGAATTTCTGCCAGGTGGTTTACATCATGACCATCTACAGGGCCAAAGTATCTCAGGTTTAACGATTCGAATAAGTTGCTTTGATTTAGCAATGCTGATTTTAATCCACCTTCAACCTTTGAAATGATCTCTTGAGCACTTGTACCAAACTTGCTAAGCTTACCTAGCATTTTCCAAACCTCATCCTTTACCTTGTTATAGGTGTGTGAAGTGGTGATATCCGTCAGATAATCCTTAAGAGCTCCCACATTTGGGTCTATAGACATGCAGTTGTCATTCAGAATGATCAGGATATTTGAATCAGAAACACCTGCGTGATTCATTCCTTCGAATGCCATTCCACCCGTCATAGCACCATCACCGATGACAGCAACGTGCTGAATATTTGAATTTTTGTACTTCGAACCAACGGCCATTCCAAGAGCAGCAGAAATAGAAGTACTAGAATGCCCAACACCAAAAGTATCGTACTCGCTTTCTTTTCTTTTTGGAAACCCAGAAAGGCCTCCATAGACCCGATTTGTATGAAATTTATCTCGCCTTCCAGTTAAAATTTTATGTCCATAAGCCTGATGACCTACATCCCATACGAGTTGATCTTCAGGGGTATTAAGCACATAGTGCAAAGCTACAGTAAGTTCTACAACTCCCAGGCTTGCACCGAAGTGACCGCCATAAACAGAGACATTGTCGATGATAAACTGACGTAGTTCATCACATATTTGTACCAGTTTGTCCTTGGGAAACTTCTTTAGGTCTGCAGGGCTATTGATTTGGGCTAATAATTTTCCTGGTTCGATTAGCATTTTTTAAGTCGTAGTTGGGATACAAAGGATAACCTTTTTAGAACAGCATTGTTTTCCATCGGATTAAAATCAAGCAGGTTCAATCCTTTACTTTCTGCGGGCTCTTTCCTGTTAATTAGCCTTATTTGAATATCTTTGATTTTAAACAGCAAAATTAACCATTAATTTAAATATCCTTTGAGTTTCGAAATCAAATTACCCCTTTTCGAAGGTCCATTCGATTTGATGCTTTTTTTTATAGAGCGAGACGAATTGGATATTTACGACATTCCTATTTTCAAGATCACCCAGGATTTTCTCGACTATCTTCACCATTTGGAGAAAATGGAAATTGAAGTGGCGAGTGAATTTATCCTTTTCGCGGCAACTTTGATGAAGATAAAGTCAAGGATGCTTTTGCCTCGGCCAGAGCTGAACGAAGAGGGAGAGGAAATAGATCCCAGAGAAGAGCTGATTAGGAATTTGCTTGAGTACAAAAAATATAAGTCTGTAATTGAGGAGCTTTCTCAAATGGAGTATGATCAACTTCATAAGGAGAAAAGAGGGAATGTTTTAGAGGAGTTTTACTCTCTGTCTTCAGGGGAAAATGTGGATGCTGAAATGCAACACCTGGACTTATATAAACTTCTTAAGGTCTTTCAAAAAAAGATGGCTCAACTCGCGGCAAGGGAGGAAGAAACCAAGCATACGGTAATTCAATACCCATATACGATTGAGCAGCAAAAGGACTTCGTATTAGAAAAAGTAAGCCTGAAAAAGAAAATGCCATTTTCTTATTTCATCGAATACAAAGCCGATAAGATCTTCGTGATCTATACATTTCTGGCCATTTTAGAACTATTGCAACTTTCAAAAGTTACCATCGTCATCGGTGAAGGATTCAATAATTTTTGGGTCGAACACACAGAGCCGGTAGAGGCTGCATAGGGAATGAAGCTAGACAATAAAGAAATTTTTAAGACCCTTAATCCAAATAAGGTTTGGGTTCCGGTACTTATTGGACTGGGCATTGTCTTCGCAATGTTCTATTTCGATCCGGATGTAACCTCAGATAACCTCAAAGTGGTTTTTGATGCATCCTTGCCATTTATTTTTCTGGCAATCGTTCTTATTCTTTTCAGGGATATTGGTTATGTCTACAGAATTCGGGCTATCACCAATCAAGAACTAACCTGGGTTCGGGCCATTTATGTCATCATTCTCTGGGAGTTTGCCTCCGCAGTTACCCCTTCTATAGTTGGTGGGACAGCTGTGGCGATTTTTATCTTGAACAAGGAAGGGATCAAGCTTGGAAGAGCCATCGCCTATGTGATGGTGACTGCCATTTTAGATAACCTGTTCTTTGTTATAGGAGCCCCAATTATTTTGGTTTTGGCCAAAGGGAATATTTTTCCTGAAAGCGAAGCGATTAAAAACCAGTTCCAAAATGGTTTGGAAGCTATTTTCTGGGTGAGTTATGCCCTTTATGCCCTTTACAGTATGATTATGGCTGCGGCATTATTTTATCGACCAAGAGTGTTTAAATGGATCCTTATCAAGATTTTTTCCATCCGATTTCTTCGAAAATGGAAACACGATGCTGGTGAGTATGGAGATCAGATCATTGATGCATCTGAGGAGCTATCCGATAAAAACTACAAATACTGGCTTCCTGTGATTCTCGCTACCATATTTATCTGGAGCTCACGTTATCTCATGCTCAATGCCTTGATTTCTGCATTTGTCACCTTGAGTTTAGATAGTCATTTGATTGTATTTGCAAGGCAAGTGATCATGTGGATCGTGATGATGATTTCCCCAACACCAGGAAGCAGTGGTACCGCCGAATTCTTCTTTTCACAGTTTTTCACTCAATTCTTGGATGGATACACATTCGTGACGAGTATCCTATGGAGGCTCTTTTCCTATTACCCATATTTGATTCTTGGCGCGATTTTTCTACCTAGATGGATACGCCAGGTTTTCTTCAAAAAGAAAAAGCCCATCGAATAAATTATGCTGTCCAGCTTATCCATATCTCAATTGCTTGAAACCTGTGGAGGAGAGCTTTTGGGTGAAAAAATGGACATGGTTTTTGAAACAGTCTCCATTGATTCAAGACAGATTGGCAATCCGAAGAAAACGCTTTTTGTTGCTTTAAAGGGAGCAAAAGCAAATGGAGAGGATTTTATTCCGGATTTAATAGATCAGGGAGTGCAAGGCTTTTTGGTCGGTTTAAGCTTTAGTCCGAAGAAAAATAATCTGGATAGATGTATTTTCCTCAGAGTACCAGACACCCGAAAAGCACTACAGGATATTGCCGCATTCCAAAGAAAGCTTTTTGAAAAGCCGGTTGTTGCGATTACCGGAAGTAACGGGAAGACTATTGTAAAGGAATGGCTGGGGCAATTGCTTTCTCAGGGCTTCAATGTCGGCAAAAGCCCAAAAAGTTATAATTCTCAGGTAGGTGTTCCCTTATCCATCTTTGGTCTCACCGATTATCATCAGGTGGCTGTGATGGAAGCTGGAGTTTCGAAGGCTGGCGAAATGAAGGCATTGGAAAGGATGCTAAAACCTGATTTGGGAATTTTCACGAATATCGGTACGGCTCACGATGAAGGCTTTCTGTCCCGAAAAGATAAGATTGAGGAAAAGCTCCAGCTGTTTGAGAGTACCAGTTTTCTCATTTACCAAAGGCAGAATTCGCTTTTGAGCGAAATCATAGAAAAAGAGATTGAAGACGAAAGAAGAATTAGCTGGTCTGACTCAGCCAGAGCCACCTTCGTGAGATCTCTTAGAACGGAAGGAACATTAACTCGGATTATTCTTTTAAAAGAAGAATTGAGCATGCACACTTTTCATGTTCCTTTTTCTGATCAGGCATCCCTTGAGAATATTACACACGCCATCGTGGCTGCATTAACTTTGGGACAATCAGCTTCTCAAATTCAGGAGGCTCTAAAATACCTGAAGTCGGTGGATATGCGTCTCACGGTGAAAGATGGAGTGAATAATTCCTTGATTATCGATGACACCTACAACAATGACTTGGAGGGATTGAAGGTTGCGTTTGATTTTATGAATCAACAAAGGCCAAAGGCAAGGAAGATTGTTATCCTTTCTGACCTTCTCCAGCAAGGTGCCTCTGAGCAGGTTTATCCAGAAGTTTCCAGACTTCTTGAAATGCATCAGGTTAATACCCTTTATGCCGTTGGAGCTTCCATTTCGGCATATCCCTTTCCAAAAAGTATAGTGACCATTTCATTTGTCACTACCGAAGACTTGCTAAATCATATTCGGAAGGATGACTTCCAAAACGATTTAATTCTTGTCACTGGAGCCAGATCATTTGGCTTTGAGAAAGTTGTTGATTTTTTAGAGCAAAGATTACACGGGACCGTTCTTGAGATCAACCTCAATGCCTTGACCCATAATTACAATTTTTACAAAAGGAAGCTTAAACCAGAAACCAAAATTATGGTCATGGTGAAGGCATTTGCCTACGGTGGGGGATCTTCAGAAATAGCGAATCATTTGCAATCCATTGGAGCCGATTACTTGGCGGTTGCGTATACGGATGAAGGGGTCTTCTTAAGAAATGAGGGAATTACTTTACCTATCATGGTTTTGAACCCTGTGAAAGAATCTTTGCAGTCATGCTTGGATTTTGATTTGGAACCAGTGGTTTTCAGTGTTTCTTTTTTTGAATTCGTTGCCAATTTTGCTCGAGAAAAAACGAAGGAAATAAAGGTGCATCTGGACTTTGATACCGGAATGAGGCGACTTGGTTTTACAAGTGATCAACTACAGAGTCTGAAAAAATTACTGAATCAAAACCCACAAGTTAAAGTTAAGAGTGTGTACACCCATTTGGCAGGAGCCGACGAAGAAGTCCATTCCGAATTTTCTTTAGAACAGCTCCAGCTATTTAATGAAATGGTTTCCCAAGTTCAGCCAGACCTCCCCAAGAACATTCTTAAGCATGCATTAAACTCAGCTGGAATTCTTTCCTTTCCTGACTACCAAATGGATATGGTTCGTCTGGGTATTGGGCTTTATGGAGTAGAGGTGAGCAACAAGGAGCCAGAAGCCCTACGTCCTATATCTACTCTGAAAACGAGTATTTCCCAAATCAAGACGATCAAACCAAGTGAAACAGTAGGGTATTCCAGAAAAGGAGTTCTCCCAAGAGGCGGAAAAATTGCCACACTTGCCATAGGCTATGCTGACGGGTATGACAGGAGGTTTAGTAACGGAACAGGGTATGTTCTTATCAATGGACAGAAAGCTCCTGTGGTAGGAAATGTTTGTATGGATATGGTTATGGTGGACGTGACAAGTATTCAAGCTAATGAAGGAGATGAAGCCATTGTTTACGGTTCAGGAATATCATTACTTGATCAAGCTAAATCCATTGGAACGATTCCGTATGAGCTTTTGACTAATATCAGTACCCGGGTGAAGAGAGTTTATTATCTGGACTGAATTGTCTCCCGAAGTAAATTTTTTAAATTCCTTTATGAATCTAAGTAAAGAAAGACTAGCCCACATCGTATTTGAAGCTGATGATCGAGCAGGAAAGACTTTTGATGTCGTCCTTTTGATCATGATTTTCGGAAGTATATTGGTCGCCATCCTGGATTCTGTTGCTGCGATCCGAGCAAAGTATGGGGATATTTTCCTGGCTCTGGAGTGGATTTTTACCATTCTTTTCACCGTTGAATACCTTCTAAGATTATGGCTTTCCAAAAGAACTTTGGGCTATGTTTTCAGCTTTTATGGGATCATTGATTTATTGGCGATTTTACCAACATTTTTGAGCTTTTTCGTGGTGAATTCCCAGTTGCTTACCGTAGTCCGGTCGATGAGATTACTTCGTATCACCAGAATTTTGAAACTGGGTCGTTATGTTTCTGAAGCTGAGTTCTTGAAAAAATCCATTAGAGCTAGTTCCCACAAAATTTTACTGTTTGTCGGCTTTATACTCACTATAGTTCTCATTATGGGGACGCTGATGTTCATCATAGAAGGCCCAGAGCACGGGTTTTATAATATCCCAATTGGAATGTATTGGGCAATTGTGACTTTGACAACGGTGGGTTTTGGAGACATTACACCCTCCACACCTTTGGGTCAGTTTTTATCTTCTGTAATTATGTTGATGGGTTATGCGATCATTGCGGTTCCCACGGGAATTGTGAGTTCTGAAATGGCAGCTCAAAGAACCCGGGACCAAATTGCGAAAGGTATTACATGTAAGACCTGTGGAAAAACTGGTCTTGACCCTGAAGATTCCTATTGTAGAGCATGTGGAGAGGCTCTCTAATTTTTATCCCGATTCCTTCTAAATATCCTCGGTTTTTTTGAGAGATCCTGAGATGAGTAGATACTGCTTTGGCCGGAGGCCAAATAGGCGATCACACAGCTGAGAGCCAGAAAAAATCCAGCTTCCATGCCGAAGAGCTCTAACCCCATGAGGGTACAGGTCACGGGAGTATTAGTAGCTCCACTAAAAACTCCAACCAAACCTATTCCGGCCATGAGGCTTAAGGGTAAAGGAATCCAGGTAGAAAGTGCATTGCCAAGCGTGGCTCCAGTGAAAAATAAAGGTGTCACCTCTCCTCCTTTAAAACCTGCTCCCAAAGTAAAGCTTGTCAGTCCTGTTTTAGCCAGAAAGTCGTACCAGGGAAGTGGAGTTTCGAAGGCTTCCACAATTCTGGGGACTCCCAAACCGAGGTACTCTGTACTGTCCGATATCCATACAAAAGTAGCGATAAGTAGTCCGCCTATGAGCGGTCTGAGAGGTGGGTAGGAAATGGATTTAGAAAAAAGTTTGGAGAAAAAATGTGTGCTCTCCGCGAATAATTTTCCTGATAGTCCGAAGGCAATGGCAGCAGGGATGACCCAAAGAAAATTAATGAATGTATGCGAGGGAACTTCGCTTATTTCATAGACGGTGTGCCCCACCCCCCATAACCCTTGACAGACCCAATCGGCGATAAAAGCAGTTAAAAAGGTGGGCAAGACTGATGACCAATTCAACTTCCGATCCAGCATCCATTCCAGTCCAAAAAAGGCCCCCGCCAGAGGTGTCCCAAAGACCGAAGCAAAGCCTCCCGCAACCCCGCAAATCAATATTAATCGTCGCTCTTTTTTGCTGAGGTCAAACCACTTGGAGAGTTGGTCGGCTAAGGACCCTCCCATCTGAACAGCTGTACCTTCTCGTCCTGCTGACCCTCCGAATAAATGTGTCAAAACCGTTCCCAAAAGTACCATGGGTGTCATTCTCAAAGGAACAGGATTCTTTTGTTCGTAGATTTCCTGAAGCAAAAGGTTATTGCCAAGCACCGAAATTTTGCCATACTTATAATAAAACCAACCGATCAAAAAACCTCCTGCTGGAAGTAGAGCAATGATCCATAGATTTTGTTCACGGTATTGAGTAGCCCAATCAAGAGACACCAGAAAAATAGCTGAGGCACTACCTGAAAAAAGTCCCACGATCAGTACAAAAAGAATCCATCTTTTGCTGTGATTAAGGAACTTAGAAAAAGTCAAAATTGCTGAGAAGTTAAAAGGTGATAACTTTAGCTTTGAAGATAATAATTTCCAGATTGTATTTAACTAGGGGCACTTTCTAAGTGCCAGTTGGAAGAGGATGGAAGGTAGGTTGTTTTGCAATTATTAATCCTTAGTTGAAAAAGGAGGAACAACTTTTGGCAATTTGTTTTTTGGGAATGGTGCGAACCTAATAAATACCCATCTTTTGAGTTTTGGAAACATCGTAATAAAATGAAAAGAATTCTTATCACAGGAGGTACAGGACTTATAGGCCAGAAGCTCACATCTCACCTTGAAGAAAAGGGGTATGAAGTGGCGTGGCTGAGCAGAAGAATTCAGGAAAGAAAGTCCTACCTATGGAATTTGGAGAAAAGCCATATTGATGCTGATTCTGTGGAATGGGCAGATGCGGTGATACACTTAGCAGGTGCAGGTGTAGCGGATAGCAGATGGACAGAAGATAGGAAACGGCTGATTCTGGAATCAAGGACCAAAAGCACTCAATTGCTTTATGGTGCCATAGGAAAAGCTAAGAAAAAACCAGATGCGTTTATATCTGCTTCGGCAGTCGGATTCTATGGATTTAATACCGGTACTAACCTGATGACAGAAGAATTTCCACCGGGATCAGATTTTTTGGCGGATGTGGTAAAGCAATGGGAGGAAGAAGTTCGAAAGATGGAATCCCTCCAGATCCGTACCGTTCTCCTAAGGATTGGAATCGTTCTTGACGCCAAAGGTGGAGCTCTACCGGAAATGCTCAAGCCACCAGTAGCAGCACCATTGGGCTCCGGAGACCAATGGATGAGCTGGATTCATGTTGATGATTTAGTTCGGATGTTTGCCTTTGCTCTGGAGAAAACCACTCTTCAGGGAACCTTCAATGCAGTGGGGCCCAACCCAGCCACTAATCAAGAACTCACCAAATCAGCAGCGAATGCAGTTGGTAAAACCTACGTAGGAATAGGAGTTCCAAGTTTTGTTTTAAAACTTATCTTGGGAGAAATGGCAGAGATGGTACTCGGAGGCAACCGGGTATCAAGCAAAAAAATCCAGAAGGCTGGCTTTGAATTTGAATATCCAAAACTTGGAGAAGCCTTAACCGAGGTATACCGTTAGGCCTTTATCAAACCCGCTTGCTTCGGCCCACCAGGAACCAAAGAATCGTCCCTAACAAGGGAAGCAAAACCACAATTAACAGCCAGATCAGGCGATCATTGCTATTATGAAAACTACTTATGACTACATCATAGATGGTGTAGGCGTAAATGAGGAAACCAATGATTCCGAGTCCGAACATATCAATATGGGTTGGTGGTTGAGATTTTGGTTGATTTGCCCATTAAAAGGTAGGCGATTGGTCCGACAAGTTGGGCAAATAAGATGACCAGAATCCAAATGATTTTCATGTTTGAATCCTTGAAATCTGAACGAATGATATCAATTAGGCAATAAACCCATACCACCGAATAAATTAAGCCTAGGATGAAAAATATTAATGTTCCGATTCCTCCAAAGTTGTTTAAAAAAGCTAATGTCATTTCCTTCTGAAGTTAATTCGTTTTTCCTGAGAATTAAAAAGAGTCTTTCTGACTTTGAGTCTCCTACTCATACTCAGGTACATAAAAGTACCGATGAAAGGAATGAAAATTAATAATATAGCCCAAATTAATTTCTGGTTTGGATCTCTGAATTCTGCCTGGATTAAGTCAAACAGAGCATACACCCAAAAACCGGCATAAATGACGAAGGCAATTTGAGTAATAATTAGAGCGTTTGGTTCAAGTAAATTCATATCAGTTCTTCAATTATTATTGCCATTAAACGAAAATAACTTTTCTCCCGAGTTTATTGTCAGACTTTTATGAAAAATTTAATCATCGATACTATGAAGAAGACTATCCTGACTTGTTTTTTGGGGCTCATTGCTTCGACTGTTTTTGCCCAGGTGGACTTATCCTACTATTTACCAGAAGGATATACATATGATCCAAACGTACCTACTCCAAAAGAGGTTTTGGGTTTCGAAGTGGGAGAATGGCATGCTACCCATGATCAGCTTGTGACCTATATGAAGGCGGTGGCGGAATCATCTGACCGCGTTAAGTTTGAGGAAACTGGGCGGACCTATGAAATGAGGCCTCAAACGCTTCTGACCATTACATCCCCGTCTAATCTCTCTCGGGTTGATCAGATTAAAGCGGATCGTCAGAAGCTGAGGGAATCAGGGGCTTCAGTTAATGCTGCTGATCTACCTGCGGTGATGTTTATGGGATATTCCGTCCATGGAAATGAGGCCTCTGGAGCCAATGCCTCGCTTTTAGCAGCTTATCACTTTGCTGCTGCCAATGAACTTGCAGAGGAATTAGAGAATGTCATTTTGCTTTTAGACCCGGCTTTAAACCCTGATGGGGTTAACCGTTTTGCTTCATGGGTAAATTCGCATAAGGCGTATAATTTAAATGGTGACCCGAATGGTCGGGAATACAATGAAGCATGGCCAGGAGGAAGAACAAATCACTACTGGTTTGACCTAAACAGGGACTGGCTTCCTGTTCAGCACCCTGAATCCAGAAGTCGGGTTAAGGTTTTTCAGGAATGGCTTCCAAATGTACATTTGGACTTTCATGAAATGGGAACCTATAGCACGTTCTTTTTCCAGCCGGGTATCCCTTCTAGAGTTCACCCATTAACCCCTGCTAAGAATCAGGAATTGACTGAAAAAATAGGCAGATTTCATGCTGAAGCCTTAGATAAAATTGGATCGCTTTATTTTGCCAGGGAGAGCTACGACGACTTTTATTTTGGTAAAGGGTCCACCTATCCTGATGTACAGGGCTCAATAGGGATTTTGTTTGAGCAAGCTAGCGCAAGAGGGCATCTTCAGGAAAGCCCCAATGGAATGTTGAGTTTTCCATTTGCAATAAGAAACCAGTTCACGGCAAACTTATCGTCTTTTCAGGCCATCAGTGAAATGGGAAGTGAGTTGAATGAGTGGATGCAGGAGTTTTATGAAGGAATTTCGGACGAAGCTTCTGCGGATGCGAATCAAGCTTACATTTTTGGGAGCAAAGAAGATGATGCTAGGAGCTTTCACTTGGCGGACCTTATTCTTCAGCACGATATCCAAGTATTCAGCCTTAAAGAAGATATTTCTGTAAATGGTCAGGAGTTCAAGGCTGAGAATTCATATATCGTACCTGTAAATCAGCCTCAATATAAATTGATCGAGGCCATGTTTGAGACCAGAACAACCTTTCAGGATAGTCTATTTTATGATATTTCAGCTTGGACTTACCCTATGGCTTTTAATCTGGATTACATGGCCTTGAATAGTAAAATTCTAAACCTTGCCAATGTTCAGGAGGTGAGCAAAGAAACTCATGAAATGAAAAGTGGAGGGGTAATTGGTGGAACAGCTGCGTATCAATATGCCTTGCCATGGACGGATTATTATGCCCCAAAAGCAGCGTATGATTTGCTCGAAAAGGGATTCCTGGTGAGAGTGTCCACTGAGGAGTTTGCGACTCCCGAAGGGCAAGAATTTGGACGAGGAACACTTTTAATTGGAGCCGGAGAAAGCGGATTAAATCCGACTGAATTTTACTCGGAGCTTCAAAAGGTAGCACAAGAGTCGAATTTGGAAATATATGGTCTAAGTACCGGCTACACTTCAGGAGTGAACCTGGGCTCCAGAAAGATTCTTCCTTTAGAAAAACCGGAAATCGCACTTTTGGTAGATGGAGGAGTAGACAGCTATGAGGCGGGAGAAATTTGGCACCTTCTCGATCAGCGGTATGAGATGCCTGTTACTTTACTACCTATGGACAGAGTTTCTCAGAATACTCTTAATCGATATAACGTGATTTTGATGCCTGATGGAAACTATGGGGGGCTTGGCAAATCAGGAGCCCAAACTCTCAGATCCTGGGTCTCTGCTGGTGGAACCCTTGTTGCAAAAGGGAGAGCCTTAAGCTTTCTGTCTAGAAATGAAGTTGGGGACTTTTCCTTTAGAGAAAGGGAGGCAGAAGAGCCAGTGCTACAAAAAAGCTATGCAGACTATGACAATGCTACAGGAGCAAAAGTAACCGGTGGCGCAATTTTTAATGCGATCCTCGATACAAGTCATCCTGTGGGGTTTGGCTATACCAGTCCCGAGATTTACACTTTTAGAAACGATAATTTCTGGTTAGAACCTTCAGAAAACCCTTATGCAAACCCATTAGTCTACACAGATGCCCCACTTGCGTCAGGATATTTGCATCCATCCAACGTGGCAGGTCTCCAGAATGGTGCTGTGATCCGCGTGTCGGCCATTGGAAGGGGTAGAATTATCGGATTTGCTGATAATCCTAATTTCAGAGCATTTTGGTTTGGTACGAATAAGCTTTTCGCCAATGCTATTTTCTTCGGCCAGATTATAAGTGGAGGTACAGCCAGGTAATGATTTGATCTTCTTTAAAGGGCCCCAAGGTTTGTATTTGGGGCTTTTTTGATTGACTTTCTATGACTGGTTAGGCAAAGGGAGGAGAAATTCATTACTTATACATTAAAAATTCCCAAAAATGCGATTCACACCACTTCTCGGCTTTCTTCTCCTAAGCTCATTCATGGTCAATGCTCAAGAAATGAGCTTTGAAGAATATAACCCACCATCCACGCTAAAAGTGCCGGAGAATATTGTCACTCATGCCAAGTTTCCCTTCGTGGATATTCACAGTCATCAAGGAGGAATAGATGAAACCAAAATCGATAATCTACTCTCGGAAATGGAGGAGCTGAATATGGGTGTTTTGGTAAATCTCAGCGGAAGAGGGTTTGGAAGAGGAACCAGTGATTCACAGCAGGAATACATTCGGTCTATGCTGAAGGAATTTGAAACCCATGCTCCTGGAAGATTTATGGTTTTTACCAATTTGAATTTTGCTGGTTTTGGGGATGAGAATTGGACAAGAATAGCCGTAAAAGAGCTTGAAGAGGATGTTCAGGCTGGAGCTGCGGGATTGAAGATTTATAAAAGCCTGGGACTTTCTGTGGAGGATATCAAAGGGAACCGAGTACCCATAAATCACCCCGATCTTGATCCGGTTTGGGCCAAAGCTGGGGAACTTGGGATTCCGGTTTTAATTCATTCCGCAGATCCTGCCCAGTTCTGGCAACCGCATGATGCCAATAATGAACGATGGCTGGAGCTGAAGCTCAGACCAGGAAGAAAGCGAAGTGATACTGATCCGGCCCCGTTTGAGCAGATAATAGCTGAGCAACATGATGTTTTTGGGAAGCATCCCGAAACTACTTTCATCAACGCGCATATGGGTTGGATGGCAAATGATTTGGATAAAGCTGAAGCACATCTGGAAAAATACCCCAATGTGAATTTTGGGATAGGAGCCGTGATCGCAGAATTTGGGCGTCAGCCCAGAAGGGCGAAAGCTTTCTTTGAGAAATACCAGGACCGAATCCTTTTCGGAAAGGACGCTTATAATCGGGAGGAGTTCAATACGTATTTCCGGGTGCTGGAGACTGAGGACGAATACTTTCCCTATTACAAAAAGTATCATGCGTATTGGAAAATGTACGGATTGGGACTTTCGGATGAGGTGTTGAAGAAGGTCTATTATAAAAATGCACTTCGCATTGTTCCCGGAATGGACAAAAGTCTATTTCCCGAATGAAATTCTTTGAGTATAAAAATTACCACTTTTGGTCTGATGGCTTAAAGGTGGGCGGTGCTGTTTTGGTTCTAGGGGGAAGTATTGTTTTAATAGCTCCCTTTCTCTTTCCTGTAGAGCAAAGTGTTAAATCAATTGCTCTTGGGGCTGGGGCGATAAGCATTGGTGTAATCCTTTTGGGCAGCTACAGTGGAATTCTGTTTGACTTTAGTAATAAGAGATGGAAGCATTACCAGCGTTGGGCTGGGATTTCTTTTGGGGATTGGGAGCCTATTCCGGAGGTTAAAAAATTGGACATGATACATCATGAAGTGGAGCGGTCGAACATTCCGAATGGTATTCACCCTACAATTACGAGCCGATATAAAAGCTATAAATGTGTGATTTTTATGGAAGGTCAGCAGCCTCTGGTTTTAGACTTCAGAAATGAGAAAAAAGCTATAAAGGCAATGGAACTTTTTTCCGATGAGCTAATGTGATAATTAAGGTCAGCGTGTAAAAAAGGATAAAGACTAAAATATATAAAGTAGAGCCAATCAAATTGGGCCTCAACGCTTTGCAACAAGCCAATTGCAATCATCTACTTTGACGGCACGCCAAGGTGTCGGTCAAAGTATTCGATCATCTTACCGAACAGATAGCGATCGTAATACCCCTCACGGCTCCATCCATGCGTTGCACCCGGTGCAAAGGTAAAGTCGAAGTCCTTGCCTTTTTTAATCAGTTCTTCAGCTAACACGGCTGTCGTCTTAAATGGTACCACATGGTCCTGCATGCCGTGGATGAACAGGAGTTTATCCTCCAAATTGCCGGCATACTTGAGGGCTTTTCTTTCAAAGATTTCCGGGTGTGTCTGTGGGGTACGAACAATCGCAACGTCGTCCGTGCCAAAGTACATCGGGTCCACAGCCGCTGCGGCAGCAACACCCACCTGGAATAAGCCCGGCTTCATCAATAGCGAATAAACGGAGAGTGTGCCTCCGTAACTGCTGCCCCAGATGCCGATGCGATCGGGATCAACATAGTCCAATGACTCCATATAGGCAACGGCACTCGCATAATCCTCAATGTCCTGATCGGCAAAGCCCAGTAGGAACTCTTCACGGAATGCCCGACCATAACCGTTGCTGCCGCGTGAATCCACCTGCACGATAATATATCCCTTCTTGGACAACAGATGCTGTATGAGGCTGTAGTTACCGGCCCAGCGGTTCCTCGCTGTATTCGAATACACGGGCCCAAATAGTACTGGATACTTTTTACCGGGCTGCATGTTGGTAGGTTTCAGAATTCGGGCATGTAGGGTGTAGTCATCTACAAGGCTGGGGAAAGTGACGTATTCCGCGGCTGCCCAAGTACGCTCTGTGAAGGCCGACAATGGAGACTGTGTTACTCGAGTGGCCTCGCCACCATCGCTGCTCATCACATATAGTTCGGGCGGTGCTGTGTCGTTGCTGTGCGTAAAAACCAAGTGCCGGCCATCTGGTGAAGGATAGCCAACGTTCTGCCCAGCAAGTTGTGTCACCTGCTCGGGAGCGCCACCGGACATCTTCAGTCGATATACGTGTTGTTCGTATGGATTAACACCATTTCCTGCGTAAAACAGGGCGTCACCAGCAATACTTGGTGCGGAAAGGACATCATAGGAAGGATCTGTTAGGAGTTGCGGACGATCCCTTGACGGTGATGCATCGATCCTGTAAAGGCCGTAGCGATCACCCATATCGCTTAAGAAAACGACATTTTTTCCATCCGGATGCCAGGTAGATCCAAAGGATGTATACATGCGGCTCTCTCGTACACCTCGCCAAATCTCCCTCAGTTGGCTTTCTCCGGCTGCAAGAACGAACAACTTACGTTCTACTGCCGTGTCGGAAGCAATATCAACCAGCAACGCACCGTCCTGTGACCAATTGAAGTCGATAACCTGGTTGGCATTGGGGTTCGGTAAATCGAGGTACGTGATGTTACCGCTTTCTACATCGAGCAGGCCAACTTTTCGAATCTCATTCGGATCGCCAGGATAACTTCGCCGTACCTCGTTAGGATCAGTTTCCTCAGCGAGGTAATCAGGGAACGGAACCTTTCGCATCTCTCTCCGATCCACCACGTGAATCGCGATTGTCTTGCCATCCGGGGACCATTTGTACGTTGGCCCACTCCAAATACCTGGCCCGATTTCACGTTCCGCACGGCTGTAGCGACCCTTCGGTAAGCTTGAGAGAGGAGCAATGCCGATTTCGGTGAGTTGGCGATTCTGTTTGGAAGCGAAGTCAGCAAGCCATAGGTCACCGTTTCGTAAATATGCCGCTTGATTGCCGTTTGGCGATATCGACAGGTTACTTGCCCCTGCCTTAACGGGCATCAACTGGAGGTCGACTCCTCGGCTCAGCGTTGTCTGCCATAGGTTGTCAGCTCGAAGGCTGAGGATTGTGTTTGCGTCGGTCCAGATAATATCGCGTACTGACGCGGATGTAGAATTGGAAATGAGGCGTAATTCTTTCCCATCGCTTGTGCTTACCCAAAGGCCACGCCCAGGATTTCCTGGTTCACTCCAGGAAAAGGCGAATTGCTCGCTGTTCGGTGCCCATACAGGCCGGGATGGGGTTGTTCCCGTCAGTTTTGGTGTTGCGAACAGGTCATCAAGTGTGAGCTCAGTTTCTTGTGCTGTGAGGGTTATGGGTATCGCCATCAGTAAGGCTACCACTATCCATGTTTGCCAAAAAGAGATCTGTTGCATGTGTTTGCTTTAGTGAAGTCTAGTAAAATAATCTAATACTGCTCAAATAGTGCTCTCGTCTTGGAGCCAATCAAATTTGGCTTCAACCAGTGGACATCCTGCATCTACTCATTATCCTTATTCCAAAACCAGGATATCCGCACTTTTTGCCTGAATATACCATTTTCAGGCCGATAAACGTATTACGGTTTTATCCCTTATTTTGGGTGGTAAAATAGCATTGTGACTTCTTAATTTTTCAGTTTTTGGGGTAGTTTTTTACTCTGCTCCAAAAATCTGAGCCTGCCTAAAGCCTGCTCTTTAAGTTAACCAGAGTATAAAATAAAAATTAAACTGCGAGCAGGGAAAGGCTTTCCATACGAGACTTAATTGGATCCGTATCATTCCAGGAGCCATGTGTTTCGATGAGCTGCATGCGAGTGTACATTTCTTCTTTAAAGCCATCGTATTTCCTGGTCATTCGGATTACTTCATGATGCGCTGATCGATATGCGAAATCTTTCATAGTAGCCTCATTTTCCCAAATAGAAAAAGTGGCTTGTTCAATTAATGGTAATTCAGAGAAGCCTTGAGTTAATATTAGTCCTTCCCTTCCTGTGTGGTCTCGTACCACTTTGGAGATTTGACGGAAAAAACGGAAAATATACTTAGGCTTCAAAGTAGCACGAGTTAGAACACAAACGATTTCATTGTCTACAGTTCTTTCTGCCTTTGGCTGCCACTCATTAAACCCTGACCAGGTTCCTCTTGATGAGAGAGGGCTCATCACCATCGTGTAGGTTTCAATGGTTCTTTCTTTAAATTCTGCAAATAGCTCTCCATTAAAGAAACTCTTCGCTTGTTCCATGTCATCCCAGACGCCCAGGAGGCCATATTTGTCAAACTTGGTTTTCAAACTGTAACCATGCCCACCTCCAAGACCAAACAATTTGAAAAACTTTAATCCATCCGTATTGGAGAGGGGTTCTCTAGCTTTGAATATCTGGTTGAATGCCCAGCGTTTATTCACACGGGACTCGAATCGAAAAAAGCTCATGGTGCAAATCTGCCCGGGTGTGTAGGATTGAAAAGGCATAAATTTGGCGTAAGCTTCCTTGGAAATAGTTTATTGATGGAGCTTTTTTAACTCACCAGTTTCACAATTGTTTATGTCCTTGCATGAGATTTCAGAAATAGCCTTAACATGAGAAATTAGAAGGATAGTTAAAGCCGAAGTAAAGATCATTAGAAATGAAGATATGAATGTGTAGACCCTTAGTTCTCTACATCAATTTTTATTTTGGTAAAAGGCTTTCCGCCGATTCGATCTTATGCAAATCCGCACTTCGCATTATCACTGTTAAGTGATGAAATGCTACTTCCTAATTCTCCAGTCTTTGGGGTAGTAATTATTTATTCGGTTGCCCAAATTCTTGATCCAGCCCAAACTGTTTCCCAGATAAGTAATCAGATGCCAGCCCAAAGGTATTTCTGGTAAGTTCATTTCCTTTTTTCCTAGAAAATCAAGGGCCTGATTTCGGCTTAATTCTAGCCTAGAAAAATTCTTTTTGGGTAATGTGCTTAATGCCCATTCAGGGCTCGGAATCCATCCTTCTCCTTTTCTTTTTCCTAGTTCAACGCCGAAATATCGGACATTCAGAGAACGAAGGATCACTTCAAGTTCCGGTATAAAATTTCTAAGAACTCTGAAGTAGGAATCATTAAGAGTATAAAACTTACCATTACCGTCAAAGCCTGAATCTAAATCCAGCTTTTCGGAGTCGGTATCCCTTATCTCCTTGAGAAAGGGATGTTTGAAATCTTTTGAGCGTTTGGGATTTAGACTAAACGAATCTTGAGGCCTCCTCAAGATCGCAATAAAAAATCCTTCTCCCGGGACTCTATGCGGATAAAATCTATATCCAAAAAAAGTGCCCTCAGAAGTTTCGATCTCCGACTCTTTCATTCCCCATTCCTTTTCAAATCGAATTCTGACAGGTTCGAAAGCAAACTCATCCACCAAAAAGCGGATCATGTCCTCATTCTCTTTTTCATTAAAAGTACAGGTTGAATAGATCAGATATCCTCCACCTTTGACCAGAGCGCCACAATGATCAAGAATTCGGCTTTGCCTCGCGGCACATAAGGATACATTATCTAAAGACCATTCATTTCTGGCATTTGGGTCCTTACGAAACATCCCTTCTCCCGAACAAGGGGCATCCACGAGGACGCAATCAAAAAGTCCTTCCAAATCATCAAAATGTTCTGGGTCATTGTTAGTCACTACGGTATTTCCAAGTCCCCATTTTATGATGTTCTCTTTCAGGGTCTGGGCTCTGGATTGGATGACTTCGTTTGAAACGAGAAGACCTTCATCACCTAAATAGGAAGAAAGAAGGGTGGATTTTCCACCGGGTGCAGCAGACATATCCAGAAAGATGCCCTTCGGTATTTTTAAGCTACGCAAAACCCAATCTATAAACATGGAGGAGGATTCTTGCACATAAAAAGTTCCGGCATGCCAAAGAGGATCCTGCGAAAATTTTGGTCTTTCTCTGAGAATAAAGCCATTTTCAGACCAAGGGATCCTTTCCTCAATTGAGCTAAGCTCCGACTTTTTGTAGGGATTTTTCCGAATAGATGTTTTGACAGGTTTTTCCAATGCTTTTGAAAAAATCTCAAATTCTTCTGCGCCCAGTAGTTCGCTCATCTGCTTCTGAAAGTCTTTAGGAAGCTCAGTTTTTGCCATAGGCTAAAGTTAAATGATCTTTGTTTTCGGCATTAACTTTCCTTGATTAATCGTAATTTGAAAGAAAACTACTTATGGAGATTGCCAGCCAAATTGTAATCATCATTGTAGCATCGCTACACGCCTATTTTTTGTACTTCGAGATGTTTGCCTGGGAAACCACAGGCAGAAAAATTTTCAGGCAGTTTCCTAAGGAGCTTTTCCCAAAAACGAAATCCCTGGCAGCCAATCAGGGCTTGTACAATGGCTTCCTGGTTGCTGGGTTAATTTGGAGTCTTTTGATCTCAGATCCTGAATGGTCCCGAAACGTAGCTCTATTTTTCCTTGGCTGTGTTTTGGTAGCAGGAATTTTTGGTGCTCTTACCGCAAGCAAGAAAATATTCTGGGTGCAGGGATTACCTGCCCTTATCGGGATCGTTCTGGTTTTACTAAGGTGATTTTAAAATTTAGATGCTTCCCTTCCTACCGCATGTCGGACTGAGCAGAGTCGAAGTTTAATCACATTTCCATTACCTTCCGAACTAAAAGGCAGGCGCTCAACCTGGCAAGCCAATCAATTCAATGAATCCTCATCAAAGTCATCATCATCCCCCATGCCCATGTTGAACATGGAGCTAAACAAGTCCTTAAACTGAAGGCCAGTATCCAGCAGGCTCTTGCTGAGCTGTGAATATTCCGCCAGCCCATGCAGCGCAAATTCCATAAAAAACTCCTTCTCCTTTTCTGGTAGATCAGTCACCAGTTGGGTAACCACTTCTTCTAATCCCGGAACCTGTAGGAGGGCGCTTTTGTATTCTTTGTCTGATTGCGATGCCAAAATATCCAGTGAATTTCCCTCGCCAAACCATGAAAGAGGCAGGACGTATGGATTGCCTTCTTTTTCTTTTTTCTTTTGCTCTGGACTTGGGAAGTAATTCACGAATTGCGACCGGATGGCCTTGCCAATTAAATTGTAAGCCACCAATCCAGCACCTTCCTGTTCGCCTTCATAGACGAGCTCAACTTTGCCAGTAATGGCCGGAATCACGCCAATCAGGTCCGCTACACGGGTAATGGTATTGCTTTCGCCGTTCTTGAGCATTCTTCGCTCAGCCGCAGAAATCAGATTTTCATAAGCTGAAATCGTGAGTCTAGCGGAAACCCCGCTTTTTTCGTCAACATACTCTGAGCCTCGGGCTTCGATAGCGATCTGTTCGATCAAATCGCGCATCAGCTCCGGAACATGAATATTGGAAAGAGGCTTTCCGTCCAAATTCGCTTCCTGCTCGGTAATCTTCTTCCCAATCTCAATCGACTTAGGGTAATGCGTGATGATCTGACTTTCTATTCTATCCTTAAGTGGGGTTACGATGCTTCCCCGGTTTGTATAATCCTCAGGATTTGCTGTAAAGACAAATTGGATATCCAAAGGTAAGCGAAGCTTAAAGCCTCTGATTTGAATGTCTCCTTCTTGGAGAATATTGAATAGAGCCACCTGGATTCTCGCTTGAAGATCAGGTAATTCATTGATCACGAAAATAGACCGATGCGATCGTGGGACCAATCCATAATGAATCACTCTCTCGTCATCATAAGAAAGCTTAAGAGTTGCAGCTTTAATCGGATCTACATCACCAATCAAATCGGCAACCGAAACATCCGGTGTAGCGAGTTTTTCGGTGTATCGATCATTTCTATGCCACCAGGTGATAAGCGTGTCATCACCTTTCTCTTCGATCAGGTCATGAGCAAAGTGAGTCAAGGGCTGTAAGGGATCATCATTCAGCTCTGAACCGAATACTACCGGGACATACTCATCCAGTAATTGAGTCATCATCCTTGCAATTCTTGTTTTTGCCTGACCCCGAAGGCCTAGAAGATTAATATTATGGCGGGATAAAATAGCACGTTCGATGTCAGGAATCACGGTATCCTCATATCCCCAGATTCCTTCAAAAACATTTTCATTTGCCCGAATCTTTTTGATCAGATTCTCGCGAAGTTCTTCTTTAATGCTTTTGGGTTGGTAACCAGCGGCTTTGAGTTGCCCCAAGGTTTTTATTTTTAGGAGGTCTTCAGTTTTGATGTTTTGGTAGTCCATGCTTAAAAGCGCTTTGTTCGGTTTCTTCTGTAGTCTTCAAAAATTAAATCGCCTAATCCTTTCAGGCTGGAATAGTAGGCATTGCCATTATTTACTTTGGTAAACTCTTTCACAAACTCCTTCAGATAAGGGTCTGAAGCAATCATGAAGGTGGTTACCGGTATTTTGAGCTTTCTACATTGAGCAGCAAGCTTTAGAGTCTCATTTAAGATTTTGCTGTCTATGCCAAAGCTGTTTTTGTAATACTTAATCCCTACTTTCAGGCAGGTCGGCTTTCCATCAGTAATCATGAAAATCTGCTTGTTTGGGTTTTTTCTCCTTCGGAGCAAATCCATTGCAAGTTCCAGTCCGGCCACGGTATTCGTATGATAAGGTCCCACCTGCAAATAGGGAAGATCTTTGATTTCAATCTGCCAGGCATCATTTCCGAAGACGATAATATCCAGGGTATCCTTTGGGTATCGGGTTTTAATAAGCTCCGCCAAAGCCATAGCAACTTTTTTAGCAGGAGTAATTCTATCCTCACCATACAGAATCATGGAATGAGATATGTCAATCATCAATACCGTGGAGGTCTGTGATCTAAATTCAGTCTCCTGAATTTCCAGGTCGCTCTCTGTGAGCAGATAATCTCCGGAAAAACCATGGTTTACCTGGGCATTTCTCAAAGAATCCGTCAATGCGATCTGGTCCAGATTGTCTCCAAATTCATAGGCTCTCCTATCGGTACCTCTCTCCTCTCCCAGCCCGGTATGAGTCGTCTTGTGCTGACCGGATTTTCCACGCTTAAGTTTTCCAAAAATTTCTTCCAAGGCGGATTTTCTGATACTCTGCTCTGCTTTTCCGGTAATCTTAAACTCTCCTTCAGGGCTTTCTTCAGTGAGGTAGCCTTTGTCCTTTAGGTCGTCGATAAAATCGCCAATTCCATAATTCGGATTGGTGAGATTATACTGATTATCCAGATTGGTCAGCCAGTTAAGTGCCTCAGCCACATCACCTCCGGTCATAGTGACCAACTGAAGGAAAATCTTCAATAAATTTTCAAAGGTGTTTTTGCCAGGGTCTTTCGGTGGAGTGTATTTCGAAAAGCGAAATCCTTTCATGCGCTCATAACAAGTTTTAGTGCTAACGAGTTTATCTCTTGCATTAAATAAATGAAAATATGACCAACTATAAGACTGTCGTCGGAATTGTTACTGGCGCACTGATCGTTTTTACAACTTTGATTCAGTTTGAACTTAGCATGTTCTTAATCTGGCTTATGTTTCTGATTTCTCCCTTTTTAGTGATCTGGATGGTTTGGTCCGTGCTAGTAGCCCCGGTGGAAATCAAGGAAACTTTCGATGAGCAATTTTATCAGGATCGGAAAAATACAGATCTCTGATCTTGGAGAACCCTTTTTTAAACTATTGACTTTCAGTTTTTTATGAGGTAGATTAAGGCCAATGTGCGTTCTCTTTATTGCACAAGTAAATCATAACTTTTAGTCTTATGTCAAAAAGAAGAATTACCTCCACCCCTATTCGGACCCCATTGGCTACCAGAAGCGCACCTACTTTTACCATTTCCAGCAATGGTCAAATCTTGTCTAGTCAGCTTAGGATTTTGAGCGTCCGGACCTTCAATTTCATCAATGAGATTCCTATAGCCTTTGTGGAGTTTCAAAACCAAAACTTCAAGTTGAGTGAATCTGAAGAGTTTCTATTTGGAGCAGAGTGGGAAATTAAAGCAGGATATAATTCCAACGAAGAAGTATTATTTAAAGGTGTGGTACTTAGTCACAAGTCTTTTTCAGATAATAAAAGAAATGTTCTTCAGGTCCAACTCAAAGATTCGACTTTTAGACTGGATGCTGGTCCTTCCAGTCATAGTTTTTACGATCTAAATGATAAGGACATCGTGGATAATATTTTAAGTAAATATTCTTTACAAGCTCACTCCATCCAAGGAATGGAATTCGTTCACGAAAATGTAACTCAATTGAACCAAACTGATTGGTCCTTTATACTGGAGCGAGCCAAAAGAAATGCCTGCTACGTGGGTGTGAAAGAAGGGAAGGTGACTGTAAATAAGATTAATTATAGAGCTGAACCTTCACTTGAGATTAATTCAAAAAAAGTAAATAACCATGAATTAACCCTGGATTCTGAACCACAGGCAGAAGAATTGAAGGGAAAGGTTTGGAATATACAGGACCAGGAAATGACCGAATCAACAATAAGATCCAGAGATAAGGTTCAAGTCCAATTGGCCAAGTTTATAGGATCGGAAGAATTGAATATCATCAATGACCCATATCTGAGTCAGGAAGAATTGGATTATACCTTGGAGGCTGAGCTTTCAGAGAAATGGCTATCTAGAATTAGGGGTTTCGTGGAGATCCAGGGAAATGCTCTGTTGAATTCAGGAGACTATGTAAAGCTTGACGGTTTCGGAAAGTACCTTAGCCAGACGGTATTCGTAAATGGTGTAGAGCATGAAATTGAGGATGGCAAATGGAATAGTACGATTTCAATCGGACTGGATATTCAGGAATATCAAGAGCCTGAAACTTCCATAGGTGGGATACATATAGGTGTCGTCACAGAAGTGGAAGGAGGAGAAGGTCATGCTGTCAAAGTAAAAATTCCTTCGGTAGGAGACGATGCTTCTGGTATTTGGGCTCGTCTGACCTCCACAGGAGCTGGTACCAATAAGGGTTTGCTTTTTAGACCAGACATTGGTGATGAAGTCTTGATATCCTTCCTAGGAGGATCTCTTCAAAACCCAGTAGTTATTGGAGGCTTACACAGTGAAGCTAAGCCAAGCCCTATTTCGGACAGTGAAGGATTGGATATAAAGGGCATTTTTACCAAAAGCGGCTTGAAAATGACATTTGATGATGAAGCCGGAGCAATTAAGCTTGAAACAACAGAAGGGAATAAAGTGTCAATATCTCAGGATGAAGGCGTATTGCTGGAAGATCAATCAGGAAATCGCCTAACCATGGATTCTAATGGAATTACCATTTCCAGTCAGTCAGATTTAAATCTGTCTGCAACGGGGGACATCACTATTAACGGAGTTAATATTTCTGCAAACTCTGATGCTGAAATAAGTTTGATTGGTGGTGCGAGTGCAGAATTAAAATCCAATGCAATTACCCGTATCCAAGGTTCGCTAGTTCAAATCAATTAACCATGTCTACAGCAGTAAGAATTTCTGATCCAACCAATGAGGGAGGAATGGTGGTCGGGACAGGCGCACCGACAGTACTTATCGAGGGTAAGCCAGCAGCGATAGTCGGTGATTCCGCTACCTCAAAATTGCCTAACAAACCACCAGTTAGTGACTTTGTTACCGGCAGCGCTACCGTATTGATAGAAGGAAAACCATCTATAAGAACGGGAGATTCCACAATTTCTGGGGCAGAAGCCATTGCAGGTCAGGCTACAGTAGTTATCTCTGGCTGAGTGTTGCTTCATTTCAATTTTTCCTGGGAAGTTTTTGTTGGTATTTTGCATAAACCAACGGTAACGAATGATTAGACCTCAGGAATATGCGGCACATATTAAATCCAAGGCCAAGGCCTTAGGCTTTGATTTTTGCGGCATAGCCAAAGCTGAATTTTTAGAAGGAGAAGCTCCTAAGTTGGAGGAATGGCTGAATAGAAATTACCATGGGAAAATGGCCTATCTGGCCAATCACTTTGATAAAAGGCTTGATCCAACCAAGCTTGTGGAGGGAGCCAAAACGGTGGTTTCTCTTGCCTATTCTTATTTTCCGGAGGAAGCTTTGCCCGAAGGGCAAAAGGATATTAAGCTTGCCAAATATGCCTACGGTGAAGACTATCATTTCGTGATCAAAGATCTTTTAAAGACTTTTTTGAAAGAGCTACAAGAAGAAATTGGGGAATTTTCGGGAAGAGTTTTTGTGGATTCGGCTCCTGTGATGGAACGTCAATGGGCACAAAAGGCGGGTATAGGATGGATTGGTAAAAACAGTCTTTTGCTTTCTAAGGAACAGGGAAGCTTCTTCTTTTTGGCTGAGCTGATTATTGATCTTGAGGTTCAGCCTGACCCTCCATTCATAGGGGATTTTTGTGGCACTTGTACACGATGTATCGATGCCTGTCCTACTGATGCTATTGTGGAACCTGAGGTGATAGATGCCTCCCGTTGCATTTCCTATCTGACAATTGAGTTGAAGGAAGAAATACCCACTGAGTTCAAGGGCAAAATGGGAAACTGGGCTTTTGGCTGCGATATCTGCCAGGATGTATGCCCCTGGAATCGCTTTTCTAAAACCCACACTCAGCCAAAATTTTCTCCCCCGGAGGAGTTAAAGTCTTTTTCCAATAAGGATTGGGAGGAAATGACAGAAGAGACCTTTGGAAAGGTATTCAAAAAGTCTCCTCTGAAGCGAACAAAGTTTGCCGGACTAAAGAGAAATGTTAATTTTCTGAAGAATGAGTAAGAAAAAACCATTTTTGAGCAGACACCTGATCCCAAAAATTAATCTTTTCCCCCAAAAGAAAGGATCAAAGATTGGACTTCCACCAGGATCCATGGTGTTCACTGGGAAGAAGAAAATCGAAGATGTCACCATTGAGTTGACTCATTACGATGAGGAGTTCTATGAGCAAAAAAAGATCAGCCTGAAGGAGCTTCCGAACGTTCTAGAAAATAGGAAAAAGGTGACGTGGATTGATGTAGATGGCCTTCACGACATCGAAACCTTAGAAGAAATAAGGCAGATTTTCTCCATCAATAAGCTTACTATGGAGGATATTCTGGATGTGGACCAGAGACCAAAAATGGAGGTCGTGGAAGACTATCTTTATGTCTCTGTAAAGATGATCAGGAAGGAACCTGAAGGAGATGCCTTGGATGTAGAACAAGTGAGTTTTCTTCTCAGACAAGATCTGGTGATTACTTTTCAGGAGCGTGAAGGCGATGTTTTTAATTATGTTCGGGGTAGGCTGGAAAATTCGATTGGAAATATTAGAAAAAGAGGATCAGATTACTTACTGTATGCCCTACTTGACTCCATTATTGACTCCTACTTTGTGGTTTTGGAGGGGATTGGTAGTCGTCTGGAGGACCTTGAGGAAGCGGCAATTAATAATGCGGGGGATGAAACCCTAAATCGAATTTATTTTCAAAGGAAACAATTGATGGCTATTCGAAAAGCGATCTATCCGCTCCGGGAGGTTAGTGTGGTTTTCCAAAAACACGAGGGCCCTCATGTATCTCAGGAAATTCACCCCTTTTTGCAAGATTTACATGAAAACATCACCCAGGTAATAGAATTGCTAGATGGGTTTAGAGATTTTTCGGGAAGCCTTTTGGACTTATGCATGAATATCCTTTCGAATAAAATGAATCAGATAATGAAGGTACTTACCGTCATTTCGACCATTTTTATTCCTCTAAGCTTCGTGGCGGGTGTCTATGGGATGAATTTCGAAAATATGCCGGAGCTGCATTTGAGAAACGGGTATTTTTATGTCTTAGGTGGAATGTTTGTGGCAGTTATGGGAATGCTCCTCTATTTCCGCTGGAAAAAATGGTTTTAGAAAGCCTTAAGACTGATGTCCATACTTTTCACTGAATGGGTCAAGGCTCCCATAGAAATGTAGTCCACCCCACATTCTGCGACATCTACCAGAGTTTCTTCAGTTATTCCACCGGATGCCTCAGTTTTTGCTCTTCCATTTATAATTTTAACTGCTTCGCGCATGGTGGCATAGTCCATATTGTCGAGCATGATGCAGTCTACCTGAGGAAGTGATGCTGCCTCATGAACTTCCTCCAGAGTTCGGGTCTCCACCTCTATTTTCAGGTTCAGCCCTTTTTCTTTTAAAAAATCCACTGTGCTGTTCACTGCTTTGCTTATGCCTCCGGCAAAGTCTACATGGTTATCCTTAAGCATGACCATGTCATAAAGAGCAAAACGATGATTAAGTCCCCCTCCGATGGCTACAGCCCACTTTTCCATAAGCCTGAAATTTGGGGTAGTTTTTCTGGTGTCCATGAGGCGAGCCTTGGTATGGAGGATTTTCTGGGTAAGACGGTGAGTTATTGTAGCGATTCCGCTCATTCGCTGCATGCAGTTCAGCACCAGCCTTTCGGAAGAAAGGATGGAAGTGGCCTTTCCATAAACTTTTAAACCAACATCCCCAAAACGGACCTCTTTTCCATCTTGAATCAATATTTCTACACGAAGTTCAGGATCAAAGGCATGAAAAATTCTTTTTGCCATTTCCACCCCAGCAATAATTCCATCACCTTTTATCAGTAGCTGTGCTTTACCCTGAGTTCCTTCTGGAATAGAACCCAATGAAGAAAAATCACCAGGCCCTATGTCCTCTCGAAAAGCGGCTTGGATGAATTCTTGCAGGGACTGCTCGGTAATATATTCTGGGGTCATTTGGCAAAAATAGCCAAAGACTTTGTGATTTAACTAAATGGATTGGGTAATTATCCTGCGACGAACTCCAGACTATAAAGTCGTATGGAATTATCCTTTTCGTTGACTTTGAGGAAAACTTTGAATAGCCTATTGATGCTTTGGTAGTTGCCTACATAGGAATTCACCCGGCTATTCTTTTGGCTGGAATAGACCACAGCAAAGCTATTTGGAGGGTTCTGTCTAAAAAATTCTTTCAGGACTTGCTCTGCTTGGCTGCTACTATAACTTCCTTGCTTTCCATTTAGGTTCAGTTGAATGCTGGAATCAAAGTACTGGGCCAGCTCGCTGCTGGAGCCCCTATCCAATGCTTCAACTATCGGGTCAATGGATTCAACTTTGACCTCATCCACAGGATTTCCAAGGGAGATAAAAGCAGCTAGTATGAGGTAGATCATGTACATCACCTGCCGCTATTTCAAATACTAGACCAAAAGTTAATTTGAATGCTAAAGAATGTTGTTCGTCCTAAAAAAAAGTACGAAATACCCTTTGGCTCCATTGGATTGAAAAATAATATATTTGCCATATGGAAAAGAAAGTACTCTTGATGATTCTCGATGGATGGGGTTTGGGAACTAACCCTAATATCTCTGCCATCGCAAAGGCAAATACTCCTTACGTAGATAGCTTATTCACCAATTATCCTCACGCAAAACTGGACGCCTCAGGTCTAGCCGTAGGTCTTCCAGAAGGCCAAATGGGTAATTCTGAAGTTGGGCACATGAATATTGGCGCAGGGAGAGTGGTTTATCAGGATCTGGTAAAAATCAATCAAGCTGTCGAAAATGAAGAGCTCAAGGATCATCAGGTTTTGATAGAGGCTTTCAAATCTGCCCAAGAAAAGGGGAAAAAGGTTCATTTTATGGGCCTTGTCTCCGATGGGGGTGTTCATGCTCATATCAAACATCTGAAAGGTCTTTGTGATGCGGCTAAATTTCATGGGCTGGAAGATGTTTTTATCCATGCGTTTACGGATGGAAGAGACACTGATCCAAAAAGTGGCATCAAATTCATCGAAGACTTGGAGGCTCACCTAAAGAACTCTACCGGTCAGGTGGCTAGCGTAATTGGCCGATACTATGCCATGGATAGAGATAATAGATGGGAGCGAGTGAAATTGGCCTATGACGCAATGGTCAAGGGGGAAGGAGAACGATCTCACGACATCAAAGCGAGCATTCGAAAGTCTTACGATAATGGAGTGACGGATGAGTTTATTCGTCCGATTATCCACGTAAATTCTGATAGAAGCCCCATTGCTACTATTGAAGAGGGTGACTTGGTGTTGTGCTTTAATTTCCGAACAGATCGAGGGAGAGAAATCACTCAGGTTTTGACGCAAAAGGATTTTCCGGATTTCGGAATGAAAAAACTTTCATTGGACTACATCACATTTACAAATTATGATGATAGCTTCAAAGGAGTCAAGGTGCTTTTTGAAAAGGATAACCTGAAAAATACCCTTGGGGAGGTCCTTGAGAGAAATGGTAAAAAGCAAATAAGAATCGCTGAAACCGAGAAGTATCCACACGTAACTTTCTTCTTTTCCGGGGGAAGGGAGACAGAATTTGATGGAGAAAGTAGAATTCTCTGCCCTTCTCCAAAAGTCGCTACTTACGATTTACAGCCAGAAATGAGCGCTTTTGAAATAGCAAGTAAGATAAATGTTGAACTGAAAAAGGAAAGTGCTGATTTCATCTGTTTGAATTTTGCCAATGCAGACATGGTGGGTCATACTGGAGTTTTCGAAGCGGCCATGAAAGCTTGTGAGGCAGTGGATCAGTGTACCAAAAGTGTAATCGAAACTGCTTTGGCCAATGGCTACAGTACTATAGTCATAGCAGATCACGGAAATAGTGATGTCATGGTAAATCCAGATGGTTCGCCCAACACTGCCCATACCACGAATTTGGTTCCGTTTATTTTCGTGGATAAGAATAAAAATTTCAAAATGAAGGATGGGAAGCTTGGGGATTTAGCTCCTACCATTCTAAATCTTATGGGTATTGATATTCCAGAAGAGATGACGGGGAAAATTTTGATTTCAAAATGAGATTAAGAAATAGTTTTATTCTTGCTTTCTTGATTTTGGTGTCATGTGATGTGGCTAGTTCCAGAAATGCTGAGATGGAGGTCCTGCCTTATTTTGACCTGAAGGGTTTCATAGACCAAAAACTGGCTGAACTTCCAGATTCTGTTCAGATGGCAAAATCTTCCAGAATTAACTGGGAGGAGGCTTTGACTTCCAAAAGAATGTCCAGAGAGGATATTAGAAAAGAGCTGGAAGTGTTCTATGAGGCCGATATAAATAGCCCTTCTTTTGCCCAATCTTACGATACTGAGGTAGTCAAAAGATATTTAATCCATAAGCTAAAACCTGAAGAAAAAGGAAGGCTTCAGGAGATGATCATCACTTACACAGACGATGAGGTTAGTGGTATTCAAATCAAAATGAAGAAGGATAATACCTTTTATACTTCTACAACAATTGCGGAAATTTACTTCTCTGGGGTGAGTCAAAAAATTGATCATTACAACGTTGAAACTACCCAGAAAATCCTTTTGATGGATCCGAACAACATCCGCTATTCAGGATCCATCAAGCAATAATTATTGATTAAACATAGGAGGACGTTTTGCCTGCCAGTCCGAATTATTTTGGATCAGTTCACCTAACATGATCAGTTTTCCTTCGTCGAAGATATTCGATAAAAGAGTGATGGAGGTGGGGCTTCCCTCATCATTAAAACCATTTGGAAGGCAAAGTGCAGGATGACCCGTAAGGTTGGTGATTTGTAGCTGGGGATCTCCAAAAGTGGGAGTGACGATTACATCATAATTCTTCATGATGGCATGAACTTCTTCGATCAGCAGCCTTCTTTGCCTGCTCATATTCACATAATCCACGGCTGAAATAAATCGGGCAGCCCTGAACAGGTTTGGCCAGGCATTTTTGTGTTGGGCGACCAGCTGATCATCCCAGCCCAATCGGGTTAATTCATCGAATGAGGCTGCCCCTTCAGCCATCAACATCATGATTATTGGAGTTGCATCAATTTTATTATCCAATGAAACAGGCTCCAGTTCTATTCCCTGATCTCGGAGGAGATCGAGGACGGCTTGATCATTTGGAGTATTTCTTCTCTCAAAGAAGGGCTTGAAATAGCCAATCTTCAGAGATTTTACATCTTCATCCGCAGAATAATTGAATGCGGCGGGTATAGTGCTCGGGTCTTCCGGATCTGCTCCATTGATCACTGAAAGCACAATGGCATTATCTAGGGCAGATCTGGATATAGGTCCGATTTTATCCATAGACCAGCTTAGCGCCATGGCACCGGCTTTACTCACTCGCCCATAAGTTGGTCTTAATCCTGTGACACCATTTCTTGTAGAGGGTGATACGATAGAGCCAAGAGTTTCAGTTCCTATTGCATAAGGAACCAGGCCAGCACTTACGGCTGAGGCTGAGCCTGCCGAAGAACCGCTAGAACCTTGCTCCAAATTCCATGGATTTTTGGTGACTCCACCGTACCAAACATCACCCATAGCTAAAGCACCCAGGGTAAACTTACCAACCAAAACACCTCCTGCTTCATCCAGCTTTTTCACAACGGTAGAAGTACCCTCGAGGACTTGGTCTTTGTAAGGCATGGCGCCCCATGTAGTCTTTGTTCCTTCCACGGTCAATAAATCTTTTATTCCGTAGGGAATCCCGTGTAGAGGGCCGCGGTATTTACCGGAGGCAATTTCAGCATCCATTTCACGCGCTTTTTCCAAAGCTGAATCCTCCATTAAAGTGATCAAACATTGAAGCGTGTCTGAATATGTTTTTATCCTATCCAAATAAATTTGGGTGAGCCTCTCACTGGAAAGTTTTTGGTTTTTGATTAAGACAGCTAAATCATGAACAGGCATATAGGCAATGTCAGCTTCACGATCAGGTAAAACCACATTGTCCTCTAGGCCCCAGTCGATTGGTTTTTGCTCTTGATTAGGGGTGAATCCCTTTGGAAGAGGGTTGAAAATTAGGGAGGGGCTCACAGAGTTTTCTAAGGAAGTTTCCCTCAGCTCACCTAGATTCGATAACTGAGTTTTCAGCCTACCAACCATGCTGTCGGTTTCTGCAGGAGTGAATTCCAGGCCGAGGATTTCAGCAGCGCCTTGGATTTTTTGTGGGGTAATTTCATTGGCCTTCTGTCCCATGGTAAATCCAAGAGCCAAAAATGCTAGAGCAGCGATGCCCATAAATGCTACCTTTAAAAGGTTCTTTTCCTTTTTCATTTGAATAGATTTGTATTATTCTCAAACTTCAAGTTCCTGAAGGTGTTCAAATAGGAAATCAAAATCAAACCACTCATGGATCAACAGTCAACTTTTCCTGTTTTCCCAATGTATTTCAGGGGTCTTTTGCTTCTTGCCGGGATGTATACGCTGGCATGGTCCGCTTTTTATAAATGGTTTGGGGGAAGTCTTCTCGCTTGGCTTGCTATGGATATGGAGGCCCAGTTAGATCTCCATTCTAACTGGTTTGGATCTTTTGGTTTGGTAGTGGGCTTACTGATTTTTATTTCAGCCTTTTATCCAGTGAGCTGGATACGTTTGATGTTGGCGGGGCTCATCGGGAAGGTAATCATGGCAGTCTGGTTTGTAGTTTTTTTCCTTCCTGAACTAGGCTGGAATAAAAGAACGGGTTTTGAATTGATTTTTAATGAGCTATTCTGGTTAATTCCTCTGGGTTTCATTCTATGGCGTGCCAAAGAGGTTAAGGATTATCTCACTAAAAACGGCTAGTTTATAAATCAGAAATTTGATGCCTTTTTGCTAAGTGATCTCGCTTGAAGGCGTTCAATTTTTAGTAAATTCACCGTTCTGAATATTTAACTTTTCTAAAAAACTAACACCCAAAAATGTCCCAAAAGCAGCCAAACAAGCTCTTTTTACTGGATGCCATGGCGCTTATTTATCGTGCGCACTTTGCCTTCAGCAAAAATCCCAGAATTAATTCTAAAGGCCTGAATACAGGGGTCATGCTGGGGTTTACAAATACCCTACTTGAAGTTTTAAACAAAGAAAAGCCTACCCATATCGGGGTGGCTTTTGATACTCACGCACCTACATTCAGACATGAAAGGTATGAACCCTACAAGGCAAACAGGCAGGAGCAACCTGAGGATATTGGAGTAGGGATACCATGGGTTAAGAAAATCGTGGAAGCCTTTAATATTCCTATTCTGGAATTAGATGGCTTCGAGGCCGATGATATCATCGGGACATTGGCGAAAAAGGCCGAGAGGAATGATTTCACGGTTTATATGATGACACCAGATAAGGATTATGGACAGCTGGTGGATGATCATATCTTTTTGTACAAGCCTGCATTTATGGGAAACGCTGTGGACGTGATGGGGCCTAGTGAAATTTGTAAAAAGTGGGATATTGAAAAGGTAGATCAGGTTAGAGACATACTTGGCCTTATGGGTGATTCTGTGGATAATATTCCTGGCATTCCTGGTATAGGGCAAAAAACAGCGGTGAAATTGCTGAAAGCCTATGGATCTGTGGAGGAGCTACTTAAAAACACGGAAGATCTTAAAGGAAAGCAAAAGGAAAATGTAGTGAACTTTGCGGAGCAAGGCTTACTTTCCAAAGAATTAGCCACCATAAAGGTCGATGTTCCGATTGATTTCGATGGGGAAGGATTGAAGTATGAAGGGTTCGATGAAGAAAAACTGAAAGAAATCTTCTCAGAGCTTGAATTTCGGACTTTGGCTTCCAGAATTTTCAAAGGTGATCAGAAAAAGGCTACGATTGCTCAGTCTGAACAATTAGGTCTGTTTGGAGGAGCTTCAGGGACTGGAAAAACAGTCGCTTTGGATGACCCTGTGGTTGAACCGCAGGAAGAGCCGGCAAGCCCTTATGATCAAAATATGCCTTCGAATATTTTTAGTTCGGTGGCTCATTATCATAAAATCAAAGGGGAAAAAGCTATATCCAAACTTGTCCATTATTTGAACCTGCAAGAGCGATTTTGCTTTGATACAGAGACCACATCCTTGAATCCTATGGGAGCAGAATTGGTCGGAATAGCCTTTGCCTATGTAGATGGTGAGGCATATTATGTTCCTTGTCCTTCAGAAAAGGAAGAGACTGCAAAAATTCTTGATTTGCTTAGGCCAGTTCTTGAAAATGAGAAAATCATGAAAGTGGGACAGAATATTAAATACGATGTTCTGGTCTTGAAAAATCATGGGATTTCCGTTCAGGGAGCCCTATACGACACCATGTTGGCTCATTATCTTATTGAACCTGAAGGTAAGCATTCTATGGATTGGCTGGCCATGCAGTATCTGAATTACAAGCCGGTTTCCATTGAATCCTTAATTGGAAAGAAGGGTAAAAACCAAGGCAATATGCGTGATGTGGATGAGGATAAGGTCACTCCATATGCGGCCGAGGATGCCGATATTACCCTTAGACTTAAATCAGTTTTTGATCCCCAGCTTAAGGAGAAAAAGGTCGAGGGACTGTTTTCTGATGTAGAAGTTCCGTTAATCAATGTCTTAGCAGAAATGGAGTTTCAGGGAGTTTGTCTGGACACAGATGCCCTGTCTGAGCTTTCTGAGAAACTGGAAAAGGAAATCAAGGAGATCGAAAATAAGGTTTACGAGCTGGCTGGAGTTAAATTTAATCTGGCTTCGCCAAAGCAATTGGGTGAGGTTCTTTTTGATAAGCTTGAGTTAGACCCTAAGGCCAAGAAAACCAAAACAGGGCAATATGCAACTGGGGAGGAAGTCTTGAGCAAATTGGCTAGCGAGCATGAAATCGCCAGAGCAATTTTGGATTTTCGACAAATGGTGAAGTTGAAGTCAACTTATGTGGATTCCTTGCCTACTCTTATTAATTCCAAAACGGGAAAAATCCACACCACTTATAATCAGTTTGTGGCTGCTACGGGTCGGCTTTCTTCGGTAAACCCAAACCTTCAGAATATTCCTATTCGAACAGAAAGGGGGAGAGAAATAAGGAAGGCATTTGTGCCAACAGACGAAAATCATTTGCTTCTAGCTGCAGATTATTCACAGATCGAGTTAAGGCTTATGGCGGCATTCTCTGAGGATGAGTCCATGCTAGAAGCTTTTAGAAACGGTCGCGATATTCATGCGACCACCGCCGCGAAAATTTTCAAAGTTCCTCTTGAGGAGGTGACCTCAGATATGCGGAGAAAGGCAAAAACAGCCAATTTTGGAATTATTTATGGGATTTCGGCCTTCGGTCTTTCGCAAAGGTTGAGTATTCCAAGAGGAGAAGCGAAGGAGATTATTGATTCCTATTTCAGAGAATTTCCTGCTGTGAAAGAATATATGGATTCGGCCATTGAGAAGGCTAGGAAAGACGAATACGTGGAGACTATTTTGGGAAGGCGTAGATATTTACGTGATATTAATAGTCGTAATGCTACGATGAGAGGCTTTGCGGAGCGAAATGCCATTAATGCGCCTATTCAAGGATCTGCAGCAGACCTCATCAAAGTGGCTATGATCAATGTGCACAACTGGATGAAGAAGGAGAAACTTAAGTCAAAGATGATTTTGCAGGTGCATGATGAGTTGGTTTTTGATGCGCATAAGGATGAAATTTCTGTTCTAGAAAAGAATGTTCCTAAACTTATGGCTGATGCGATTGAGTTGAAAGTTCCGGTGGAAGTGGAAGTTGGAACAGGAAAGAATTGGCTGGAGGCTCATTAATTATGGCCAAAGTAAAAACAAGCTTCTTTTGTCAAAATTGCGGAGCCCAAAGTCCCAAATGGCTCGGAAAGTGCCCGGCATGCGGGGAGTGGAATACCTATGTGGAGGAGGTAATTCAGAAGGAAGTTTCAGGAAAAGGCTCATGGAAAGCGCCGGGAACAAGTACTCAAAAGTCGAATAGCCCAAAAAGGATTTCCGAAGTAAGCTATTCTGATCAGCCCAGATGGAATACAGGCGATTCGGAATTAAATCGGGTTTTAGGAGGAGGAATCGTTCCTGGTTCATTGGTGCTTATCGGAGGGGAACCAGGCATTGGTAAGTCTACACTCATGCTTCAAATCGCTTTGTCCCTTTCAGGGAAGAAAGTGCTTTATGTATCCGCAGAGGAAAGTGAGGCTCAAATCAAAATGAGGGCTGATCGGATGGATCGTGAAAATGCTGATTGCTATCTGCTAGCGGAAACCAATACCCAGCATATCTTTCAGCATATCGAGCAATTAAAGCCTGATTTTTTGGTGATTGACTCGATTCAGACTTTGCATTCCCAACATGTGGAGTCGGCCGCAGGCTCGGTCTCTCAGGTGCGTGAATGCACTGCAGAGCTCATGAAATTCGCGAAAGAAACGGGAACGCCAGTTTTCCTGATAGGTCATATCACAAAAGATGGATCCATCGCTGGTCCTAAAGTTCTGGAACATATGGTGGATACGGTTTTGCAGTTTGAGGGGGATAGACATTTGACCTATCGAATTCTTCGAACTTCTAAAAACAGATTTGGCTCCACCCATGAACTTGGAATCTATGAAATGCGGGCTGATGGGCTACGGGTGGTTACTAATCCATCTGAGATTCTTTTGACTCAAAGGGAAGAGTCTTTGAATGGTGTTGCTATTGGGGCAATGATGGAAGGCAATAGGCCTTTGCTGATAGAAATTCAATCCCTGGTGAGTCCTGCCACCTATGGAACTCCACAGAGAAGCAGTACTGGATATGATTCTAAACGGCTTAATATGCTTTTGGCAGTTCTTGAAAAAAGAGGAGGAATGAAGCTCGGGATGCAGGATGTGTTTTTAAATGTTGCAGGCGGAATGAAAGTAGATGATCCGGCACTGGATTTGGCTGTTTGTGCATCCTTGATTTCCAGTTATGAAGATACGCCCTTGTCGGAAGAGCTTTGTTTGGTAGGAGAAATAGGGTTGGGAGGGGAAGTTCGAGCAGTTTCCCGGATAGAAAGTAGGATCTCTGAGGCTGAAAAGCTGGGTTTCAAAAAAATCGTCCTTTCCAAGTATTCGGTAAAGGGCGTGGATTTATCGAATTTCAGGATAAAAGTAATTGCGGTCGCCAAGCTAGAAGAAATGTATCAGCAGATTTTTTGAGAGGAATCCTTTATTTGTTCTTATAAGACTAAAGATTTGAGAAAAAGAGCACTGTCCAAAGTAGAGAAAGATCCGAATATCGATTATCGGGGAGAGAATCCATCGAGGCTCGATAATCTTACCGATGCGGTTTTTGGAATAGCAGTTACCCTTCTCATTTTTAATTTATCCAATCCAAATTCGTTGAAGGACCTGGTGGTTTTCACCAAAACACTCCCTGCTTTTTTGGTCAGTATTGGCTTCCTGATCATTATCTGGAAGGAACATGTGCGCTTTTCGGAAATTTATGGATTGCGTGGTCCCATGTTCGTCTTCCTCAATTCTTTGTTTATTGCTCTGATTATTTTTTATGTCTATCCACTTCGATTTTTGACCTTATTCATGACCCAAGCGATTTTCGGGAGTGATTTGCCGGTGACTATTTCCCCTCGCGAAATTCCCGATATTATGATTTACTATGGCTTCGTTGCATTTGCATTGTATTTCATTCTCCTTTGGTTTTATCAGGTAGCTCTGAAGAAAAAATCGGTTCTTCAGTTAAATGAATATGAAATCATTCATACCACATTTCAGAGAAACAGAATGATCCTCATGTCTGTGGTTCCGATTGTTTCGATTTTACTCGTAATCGCAATTAAAGGGTACTCTGTGGCCTTGGCTTCTTTTATTGGCGGAATGATGTATAGTACCTATACCCCTGCGATTATAATCTGGGCAAAGCGGTATAAGAAAAAGGCAAAAGAAATCATTGATTCCAATCCCAAGTTTGTGGATTTTAGGGACTAATTGTTCGGACTCATTTCCCCTCAAAAAACAAGGATTTAGCCCCTTTCTGATTAACTTCGCATAAGAAAAAGGAGTATTGAACCCACAGCCAATGAGTTTATTTCTTAGAAGATCCCACCCTATAATTCTTTTATTTTTAGCTGGTTTGTTTTTCTTCTTTTTGGTTCGAACGGAACAGTTTCCCCCAAATGCAGATCTTCTATCCTTGGGAATCACATTTGATCTGGTCGTATTGATACCAGGATTATTTTTCTTTACAATTCGAAAAACAAAACTTCCAAAAACACTGGTGCTTCCTGTCCTTTTAGCTGGGGTAATTCTAGCCAGCTATATTTTGCCGGAAGGCAATCAAAGGTATCTGGATTTTGCAAAATCTTGGCTCGTTCCATTGGCTGAACTTGCTGTTATTTCTTATGTGGTTTGGAAAGTCACAAATACTGTTAGGGTTTACAAAGAAACTCAGAAAGGAAATACAGACTTTTTCAATGCGCTCAAAGATACTTGTAGAAAGTTATTTCCCCCTTTTGCCGTTAATGGTGTCGCAACCGAGGTAGCTGTTTTCTATTACGGTTTCTTTAAGTGGAAATCGCCAAAGCTTGGGGACAATGAATTTAGCTATCACAAAGATTCACCTTCCAGAATAATTTTGGCTTTTCTTATATTCCTGATAATTGCTGAGACATTTGTGTTTCATATCCTCTTAATGAATTGGAGTTTATTGGCAGCTTGGATCCTGACTGGACTAAGTATCTATTCGGGGTTTCAATTATTTGGAGTTTTACGATCCTTAAACCAAAGACCAATATACCTTTCGAAAGACACACTCCATTTAAGGTATGGTTTTGCAAGTGAGGTAGATATTCCCTTTGATCAGATAAATAGGGTTGAGAAGTTCACAGCAGATTTTGATGAACACGAATTATCGAGGAGGCTTTCCATTCTAGGAACACTGGAAGCTCATAATGTAACCCTTGAGCTCAAAGTTCCTGCTGAGTTATCCGGTATTTACGGAATAAAGAGGCGATTCCAGACACTTGCTTTTTTTGTGGATGATCCCGATCGTTTTGTAGAAGTTATTTCAGAACACACAAATAACTTATGACCTATTCCATAGTGCATAGCGAGTCCCAAGAGGATTGGGCCAGTTGGGATGATTTTCTAAATAAAAGCAGCAGAGGAATTTATCTTCAAACTGAGGATTGGTTGAAAAGCTATTCTTCCTATGGGTTTTCTTCTTCCCTAATTCTTGCTAAAACAGAGGGAGGAGAAATTCTTGGTGGAATCGGGGCAGTTCTTGCCAAAACAGGTCCCTTTAAAGTTTTGGTTTGCCCTTATGGACCCATCATAAAGGAAGGTCAGGAGCACTTGATTGAAGAGCTTGTTGATGAATTTTTAAAAGTTGGGAAACGACAAGGAGCTTTTTTGGTCCAATTGAGTACCCCATTTTCATCAAATCCTATTAGTCCGCACACCTATTCTTTTGTTAAAGATTACCCTGGAAGGAGAGTGCCTAGTGGAAGAGGCATTCCTTTCAAATTTGTAATTGGAGTTTCTGCATTCAGAGCGGTTCATCTTTTCCCGAAAGAGGCTGATGCCTATGAAAAAATTAGGAAAAATTACAAAGCCAGCACCAGACGTGATGTGAACAAATCCCAAAGAATGGGAAATGAGTTGCAGTTTGCCAACTCCTTAGACGATATCAAGGCGGCCTATTCCCTCATAGAATTAAATGCTGTGAATCAGGGATACTCCGTGCGAAGCTGGAGCGAATTTGGGTCTACCTTGGTCTCTCTGGTGAACAAGGGTTTATGCCATATTGTAACCTGCGTTAACGAAGGAGAGCTAAAAGGTGCTTTGGTGATCTTTGATGTCGGAAATAAACTCCATTATATCATGGGGGCCACTTTGAGAGAAAAGAAGGACTTGATGGTGGGGCATTTTTTGCAAGATCAGGTTATCCAGTTCGGGGTTTCCAAGGGCTATGATTTTTATGATATTTCTATGGGTGGTAGTGAAGGAGTAGTGAGATTTAAGAAAGGTTTTGGAGGCGAGGAGTTGGGCTTGGAGGAGCCCTATTACTGGGTGCTTAAACCTTGGCTTTTCTGGACTTACCAAAAACTTATGCCATGGGTTCAAAGAAATAAAAAGTTCATATCGAGGCTGTTGAGTAAGAAGTAGCAATTTTTGCTAATTTCACTTTACTCAATTATGAAATCACTTTTATACCTCCTTCTCGCCTTTGTCCTTTTTGCATGCTCGAAAAAGAGTGAGGAGAAACCTCCCAATGTCATTTTAATTCTAACTGATGATCAAGGCTATGGTGATTTGGGTGTTCACGGTAATGACAAAATCCGAACCCCAAATCTCGATGTATTAGCTCATGAATCGGTTCGGTTTGATCGATTCTATGTGAGTCCACTTTGCGCACCTACCCGGGCAAGTTTACTGACTGGCAGATATCACCTTAGAACTGGGACGGTCACAGTTTCCAACGGCCTTGAAACGATGGATGCAGAAGAGTATACCCTTGCTGAGCTTTTTAAGGATAATGGGTATTCCACAGGAATCTTTGGTAAATGGCATAATGGGCAGCACTACCCCCATCATCCTCTCGCCCAAGGATTTGATGAGTTCGTTGGGTTTCTCGGGGGCCATTGGACCAATTATTTTAATACGACGCTAGAGATTGATCAGAAGAACCAGAATTTACCAGGGTATTTGCCAGATGTCCTTACGGACAAAGCCATTGATTTTATGGAGAGAAATGAGAAGACCCCTTTCTTTTTGTATCTACCCTATAATACTCCCCATAGTCCCCATCAGGTTCCAGACGAATATTTTGATTCATATAAGTCGGAAGGCTTAGATGACGAACTGGCAGCCATACACGGGATGGTGGAGAACATAGATAGCAATGTGGGTCGGGTTTTGAAGAAGCTGGAAGATATGGGTCTGGACCAAAACACCTTAGTAATTTTTCTTACCGATAACGGTCCGAATGGAGTTCGTTTCAACGATAACATGAAAGGTAGAAAGGGAAGCGTAAATGAAGGAGGGGTAAGAGTGCCTTCATTCTGGAGGTGGAAAGGAAAATTTGAGCCAAGAATAGTGACCGCTGCGTCAGCTCACATTGATGTATTCCCGACTTTGGTAGATTTACTAGGCCTAGAAAACAATGGCATAAGAACGATAGACGGTATAAGTCTGAAACCCCTTCTACTAGGGAATGATTTAGAAATTGAACGTCCCATTTTTTCACAAGTGGCTCAGCCACAAAGCGAGCTAACTTATTATCCTGGGGCCATTCGGGAGGATCAAATGCTATTGGTCCTAAATGAAAATGGAGAGGAGCTTTTCGACATGTCAAACGATCCAAACCAGAAAAAGGATTTAGCAGATGAAAAGCCTGAGATTTTGGAAGCAATGAAGGCTAAGTACGATAAGTGGTGGGATGAGGTAACCGCCGAAATACAGATGGAAAGGCCAATTCCAATTTCTGACCAAAGTCCTCAGATTTTACTTCCAGGGTATGAAGCCCGCTTTACGGAGGGTATTTCATTTTTTGAAGGGCATGGTTGGGCACAAGATTGGTTAACCCAATGGAAATCTATGGAAGACAGTATTTATTGGGATTTGAATGTATTGGACCGAGGTGAGTTTGAAGTTTGGTTGAGTTATACCGCCGAAAAAAATCAGGTACCTAGTGCTCTCCTTTTATATGGGACTATTAGTGAAATAGAAATAGAAATTAATGAGCCTTTTCAAGGAGAAATAATTCCCAGTATAAACCGGATTCCACGTAAAGAAGCTCCGGAGCAAACCTGGAGGAAAATCAATATCGGTATGTTGGAATTTGAAGAGGGTAGACAAAACCTGGTGCTGAAAGCTCTTTCCATGCCATCAAATGGGGTGGGTGATTTTTATAGCTTGGAGCTAATTCCAAAGGAATAAAATGGATAAAGAAAATAGGACGCTTGACCCCAGAGACTGGGAAAAGATGCGAAATCTGGGCCATCAAATGGTGGATGATTTAATTGATTATTGGAAAGGAATACAAGAAAAGCCCATTTGGAAACCAATCCCAGAGGAGGTAAAAAAGTCACTGGATGAGCCTATCCCTTCTCACCACATGGATCCGCAAGAGGTTTACAATGAATTCAAAGAAAATATTTTTCCTTACAATAAAGGAAATGTACATCCAAGGTTTTTTGCATGGATCCAAGGGACGGGAACTCCTCTAGGGACTTTTGCTGACTTAATGGCCTCAGGGATGAATCCCAATGTGACCATTGGTGAACATGCTCCCATGTACGTGGATAAGCAGGTAATTTCTTGGTGCAAGGAAATGATGGGCTTCCCTCCTGAGGCTTCCGGAATTCTAGTAAGTGGTGGTTCTATGGCGAATATCACCGCCTTGACTGTTGCCAGAAATTCCATCAAAGGGGAGAACATTAGAAAGTCAGGAATGAGCCACTTGGATAAAAAGCTTATTCTTTATTGCTCCACAGAAACCCATAGTTGTATTCAAAAGGCGGCGGAAATTATAGGTCTAGGTTCTGAAAACATTCGGGAGATAGAAGTGAATGAGTTTTATGAAATGCGATCAGATTTACTTGAAAAGCAGATTTTCTCTGATTTGGAAAATGGATTTAGGCCCTTCTGTATAGTTGGTACTTCCGGAACGGTAAATACCGGGGCTATTGACCCACTGGATGAAATTTTAAGAATCAGCCGAATGTATGATCTATGGTTTCATGTGGATGGAGCCTATGGGGCTCTGGCCAAATTAGATCCAATTTATGAGAATAGGCTCAAAGCCATAGAGAAGGCAGATAGTCTGGCTTTCGATCTGCATAAGTGGTTTTATGTGCCGTATGAAGTCGGCTGTACTCTAATTCGGGATTCTGAGAAGCATCGGGCTGCCTTTTCCCAAACTCCTAATTACCTGATCCAAGAGAAAAGGGGTCTTGCTGGAGGTCCGGATTCACTTAATCATTATGGGTTTGAGTTATCCAGAGGGTTCAAAGCGCTTAAGGTTTGGATGTCCTTAAAGGAAAATGGGCTTGAAGCTTACAAGGGCATGATAGCCCAAAATAATAGGCAGGCTGAGTATCTTGGGAAGCTGGTAGAATCTCAGGAAGGGCTAGAACTTATGGCACCGGTATCAATGAGTATAACCTGCTATCGAATGAATCCTGGAAACTTACCAGAGCAGAAGCTCAAAGACCTGAACAGAGAAATTCTTCTGAGAATTCAGGAAGAAGGGATTGCCGCGCCAAGTTCTACTTTGCTTAAAGGAAAATTTACTCTGAGAGTGGCTAATGTGAACCAGAGAACGCGTTTTGAGGATATGGAAATTCTGGTTCGGGAGACAATCAGAATTGGAAAGGAAGTGTTATCAGATTTAGATTTCTCTTAATTGGAGATAGTAGATATTTGGTTTATCTGAAACAAAACCAAATTAAAAGTTATAAGATAATTTTAAATAAAATTTTTCTTTATAATTTGATGAGATAACCATATTAATCCAAATATCATGAAAAAACACATTGCAGAGTTTATTGGTACACTATGGCTGGTCCTCGGCGGATGCGGCAGTGCAGTTCTAGCAGCAGGATTCCCTGAATTGGGAATTGGTTTTGTCGGGGTATCCTTGGCCTTTGGTCTTACGGTGGTGACTATGGCTTATGGAATCGGTCATATTTCTGGTTGCCACCTGAATCCTGCTGTTACCATAGGTCTTTGGATGGGAGGTAGGTTTGAAGGAAAAGATGTAGGAGGATACGTGATTTCTCAGGTCTTGGGAGGACTGGCTGGTGCAGCTATTCTTTATGTAATTGCTACAGGTAAAGCTGGGGTGGAACTTGGAGGTTTCGCTTCAAATGGATATGGAGAAGCCTCTCCAGGGGGCTATGGTTTGACGGCTGCATTAGTGACTGAAGTAGTGATGACTTTTATTTTTCTTTTTGTCATTTTAGGATCTACCCACTCTAAAGCCCCAGCAGGCTTCGCGGGCCTAGCCATCGGACTTTGCTTGGTTTTAATCCATTTGATTTCAATACCAGTCACCAACACATCCGTTAATCCTGCAAGAAGTACTTCTCAGGCTATCTTTGCCGGAGGTATTTACCTCCAGCAGCTGTGGTTATTTTGGGTTGCTCCTATTATTGGGGCGGTTTTTGCCGGCTTGGTTTATAAGAATTTGTCCCCAGAGGATTAAAAAAAGAGATAGATTTTTACTTTTGTCCAAGATCTAAATTTTCCATATGAAAAAATTAAAAATTCTTTTAGCCGTATTTGTCACGGCTTTTGGTTTCAGTCTGCAAAGCCAGGCCCAGGAAGTGGGTATTCGATTTGGTAATATGAACAACAATAACGTTGCCGTTGATGGAATCCTAGCCTTGGGAGAATTTTCTAGGATTCATGCAAACGTAAGTTTTGGTGGTGGAGGTGTAGGAATAGATGCCATTTGGCATCCATTATTCAGGCCCGTAGGAAATAGTGATTTTATGTGGTATGCAGGCTTTGGGCCATCTTTGTTTTTAGGCGATCCATTTGTCCTTGGAGCGGCAGGTGAAGTAGGGATTGAATACCCCATCCGTGATGTTCCTATTACCATCGGTGTGGATTACAGACCTGTTTTCGTGATCGTGGAGAATACGAGCTTTAATGGAAACGGGTTTGGGCTCAATATCCGTTGGCGATTTGGGCCCAACGCCTCTTAATCAGTAATTTAGAAAGCAGGTGTTGATCCTGCTTTTTTTTATGGAATTAATTCTTGAAGGAGAAATTTATTTGGAGCGCTTTTCAGGTAAGGGCGGATGGACTTATGTTCCCTTGAAAAAAGAATCTTTCAATGGGGTGGAGTCTTTTGGCATGCTGAAGGTTTCGGGGCAGATTGACGGGTATAAGTTTGATAATAAAAATCTGATGCCTAAAGGGGATGGTACCCTTTTTCTTCCCGTGGCCAAGGCGATTCGAAATGAGATTCAAAAGGAAGCGGGGGAGCTCGTTTATATCAAACTTTTCAAGAGATCCATACCTAAGGATGTGCCAGATGAAGTGATAGCCTGTCTAAAAGACGTACCGGGTAAATATGAGCGCTTCATGAAGCTTTCGCAAAAAAAGCAAAAAGAATGGGTCAAATTCATTTACGAAAAGGACTCGATTAATTCGATGACCAAGCGAATTCTCCGACTGATCGATGAACTTTAGAATTCCAATATGAGCCCTACGGTAGGAAGGATGGTTCCAGCTGTGTTTTCTAAAAATCGCAACTGATATCTGGAGGGATCATTTGGATCCACTAAAATATCTCCTTGTTGATCATAAACAGGTACAAGCAATGGAGCCTGCTCTGCTTCAAAATTATAGGCATTCTGAATGTCGATATACCAGTTAAGGTTCCACTTTTCGAAGTAGTATTTTTTATCAATTCTCAAATCAAGCTGGTGGAAAGCAGGAAGACGTTCCGCATTGATTTGTGTAAAATCAAGAATACCGGTATTTCTCAAATCCCAATTACTGATTAATGAAGACTCTTCCACATCAAATGGCGTATATGGTGTCCCTCCGAGGTATCTCCATCTGGCACCTATCTCCCAATTCTTTCCAAATCTCTTTCCTGCTGTCAGGCTCAGGATGATTCTGTTGTCCCAGGAAGAAGGGACAAACCCTTCGGTATTTGGGTTGGTAAATTCACTTCGGACTAAAGTCAGTGCCGCGATTCCATAGAAATCTTTGAATAGTCTCTGTTGTGCCAAGAATTCAATTCCGTACGCTCTTCCATCAGCATTGGACTCAACAGGCTCATTTCCGATGACACCAAAGTCAGCCCCTAGATTTGCCAGAGCAATTCCATTTCTAATCGATGAAGGATAGTTTGAATATCTTTTGTAAAAGATTTCTGCACCAAATCTTCTGTTTTTCTCCGGAGAAACCATTTCTATTCCTCCAATAATTTGAGAATTCCTGATGAACCGGATGTCATTCTCTTGATTGATTAGGACACCATTTTCGTCTACAAATCCAAGTGCGGTGTAGGGTGGTTTTTGATAATAAATTCCTGCATTGGCTGTAGCATATAGATTTGGTCTGAGCTGGTATGACACAGAAAATCTGGGGCTGATTTGATTTAGAGGATTCTGGGCAGTTTGCCCAAAGTCACTCCCATCCATTCTTATGCCTCCTGTCAGCAAAAGCCTCTCATTTAAGAAATTCTTACTACCGGAGATAAATGCTCCGTAGCTATTATAATTACTGATGTTTTCTACATCGATCACCTCGCCTGTACTGGATAAGGTGGCCCTGTCGAAATTATCAATCAAATACCTGGAGTACTCATAATTCACTCCATATTTTAGGGTGTATCCGTTACCAAAGATGCTGTTTTCAGCCCTGAATTTGTTTTCTGACTCTTGAGACACATAGTTGAATAGAAGATTATCTTCAGAGCTCTCGTCGTTGTTCTGATATTTAATGGATTCATTATTTAGCATGTTTCTGCTAAGCACAAAAGTCCAGAACCCGTTATCACGATATCTCTTGAGTTTCAGTCCAGTGGTATAATTCCACTGTTTTTGCACTGGCAGTAAATCCAATAGATAAAGCCTGTCTGCACGCTCTTCTTCTGTTTCATCGTTAGGAATATCCTGGTTAAGAACAAAGTCATCAATAGCCCCTACCCCTATGAATGTAAGCTCAGTTTTATCGTTGAGCTTTGTAGTGGTCTTAACCTGAAAATCATTGAATGTAGGTAAGAATGGAAGTTCGAGTAGCCTAAACAAGCCGCTGAGGTAGGACCTCCTTGCAGAGAATATGTAGCTCGTATTTTCCCCTATTGGACCCTCATTCGAAAGTGTCAGTTCAGATGCTCCCACTGTGAACTGCGTAAACATTTTGTCTCTTCTTCCCTCTTTCAGTTCAAATTCGAAAAAAGAACTCAAGGAGTTCATTCTGTTTGCGGCAAAGCCACCCGAAACCACATCCACATTTTTGATAAGGTTCACATTTAAAATCCCTACAGGCCCTCCTGAAGAACCCTGTGTGGCAAAGTGATTGATTACAGGAACTTCAATTTCATCAACAAAAAATTTATTTTCATTAGGAGCTCCTCCACGAATAATGATATCATTTCGAAAACTTGCTGTGCTTGCTACTCCTGGGAGTGATTGAATCACTCTGGAGATATCCCTGTTACCCCCTGGGTATCGTTCTATTTCATTTGAATTGAGCTTTCTGACAGAAACGGGAGTTTCTTCATTTCTTGTGAATTCTGAGTTTACCACCACCTCATTGAGTTCCGCCGCATCTTCAGTTAAATCAAAATCGAGCTGCACAGGTCTCGCCAAGGTCACCTGGATTTCATATTGGGTTTGAGTTTTAAAACCTACAAAACTTGCTCTGACATTGTATAAACCTGGAGGAATCCCCGAGATTTCATAGTTCCCTTCTTCATCAGAAATTGCACCTAGTTCCGTCTCGAGAATAAAGATATTTGCATAAGGTACCGGTTCATTATTCACCGGATTTACAATTTTACCCCGAATTATCCCTTGCGAAAATGCCGTTCCAAAAAAGAGAATTAGAATAAATGCTAAAACTGAACTTTTCATGATTTTAGTTAAGGTTAACATCAAAATCATTTCAGCCGTAAAAAGTTTCTACCTCATGGAATTTTTGATGAAAATCATCAAAATCATACAGTTTGTTTCTCTTTTTCTTCCCAAAGCTTCCACCATGGAGTCCCAGGAGAATTATGGTGTTCGTAATGGTAACCAAAGAAATAACAAGTTAAAAATGCCCAGACATGGTTTTTCTTTTGCGATCTTGAGTGATGCTCATTATCGCTTTCCCCCCTATGGGGAAGATAGGTTCCAAAATAAAAAAGTTGTAAAGTAGAAAGAATGGCTGGAGCCATCCAGAAAACGATCAGGTTTTCATATGGAAGAACCAGCTTCAGCAAATTATAAGTGACAGCCATCAGTATTAACTGCCAGATATTGATGTATTGCTTTGCAAAGCTGAAATACCAAATCAGGAAATTATCAGATTCGTGATAATCTGGATCTTTATCTGTGGCAACAAAGCGATGGTGTTCGTGGTGTTTTGGAAAAAGCCTCCAGTAGAAATTATAGGAAAAAAGGATTGCACTGATCCAGCCTATGGTATGGTTTAGTTTCTTGTTAGGTGACACCAGACCATGCATAGCATCATGGGCAGTGATAAAAAGCCCGGTATAAAGGTGAGTCTGTAATATTATTCCGACGTAGGTCAAAGGATTGCTCCAACTCAAGTCAAAATGCAGCCAGTAGGTCAAAGAAATAGCCCAAAGGACTATTATGACCAATGCGATTATTACGCCTTTATTCTTAAGCCTATAAGCTTTATCGGATGTGTTTGCCAAATCCATGGCGAAAGATGGGTTGAATTCCTAGAAAGTTAAAATTCTTTCTTTTACTTGTTCCATAAGCCACATGGGCGTGGAAGTAGCACCGCAGATTCCAATGGTCTCATTCTGCTCGAACCAGTCATTTTCTATTTGATCCGGATTAGAAACGAAATAAGTGTTTGGGTTTTTCTCCTTGCATACATTGTAAAGAACTTTACCATTTGATGATTTAGTTCCGCTTACAAAAACAATCCTATCAAACCTCTCGGCAAAATCCCTAAGTTCTTTATCTCGATTGGAAACCTGTCTACAGATGGTGTCATTAGTCCGAACTGTGATTCCATTTTCTCTTAAAACCTCATTGATTTCATAGAATTTATCAGTGGATTTGGTGGTTTGACTATAAAGGGTGATGTTTTTAGGCATGCTTTTGATATCAAGCTCTGCGATATCCTGAAAAACAACTGCCTTATTGTTGGTTTGGCCTAGAAGTCCAATCACTTCTGCATGCCCATGTTTTCCGTAAATGTAGATTGTCTCCTCTTTGTCAAATGAGTTTTTGATCCGGTTTTGTAGCTTCAATACAACAGGACAACTTGCATCTATCAAAGTGAGATTATTTTGAATTGAAAGCTCGTAGGTTGAGGGAGGTTCACCATGAGCACGGATAAGTACCTTCTCATTATAAAGAGATTTGAGCTCTTCATGGTTTATAATTCGAAGCCCTTTTTCCGTTAACCTTCTTACTTCTTCGTCGTTGTGAACTATGTCTCCCAGACAATACAAATAACCCTGCTCATCTAGAATTTCTTCTGCCATTTCGATAGCATAGACCACTCCAAAACAGAAGCCGGAATGTTGATCGATATGGACCTGAAGATTTTTCACGTGTAATTAACTTTCAATTGTTTGAATTGTTTGATGAAGGTTGTGAAACTACTGAAGGATAAAGTAATTGTATGATAATCGATTTACTAAGAAATACCAAGTTTGGTTCCGAAGTAAGTTCCGAGCAGAAGAGTTAATTTCCTGGTATTAGGAATTCGAATTCTTTGCTGGGTTATGGTCTCAGCCGGTAGACTTTTTATCTTATCAAAGAGCTTTTGATAGTATAGATAAGCTACTCTGACACCTAGTTGAGCTCCCTCAGGAAGACCTTCAATTCCAATGAGGGAATCATCAAAATCTTTTTGGATGTCCTCTTCTATGGCTTGTTTTGCATTTTTATCAAACTGGGCATAGTCGACCCCTGGAAAATATACCCGGCCTCGTTCCTCAAAATCACTTTTTATATCTCTGAGGAAATTAACTTTTTGGAAGGCGGCACCTAGTTTACATGCCGGTTCTTTTAGGCGTTGATACATTTCTTCATCCCCCTCACAGAATACTTTAAGGCACATAAGACCGACTACCTCGGCACTGCCATAAATATATTCATGGTAGCGATTGTCACTGTAGGTTTTGAAGTCAAGGTCCATTTCCATGCTGTGCAAAAAAGCCTCTATGAGATCATGGTCGATCTTATATTTATTGACCATGAGCTGAAATGCATGCAGGACAGGGTTTAGGGAAAGCTTAGTCTCGATGGCCTCGTAAGTATTCTTCTTAAACTTCTCAAGAAGTTTTCCTTTATCCTGATCATGGAAGGTATCTACGATTTCATCAGCATATCGAACAAAGCCATAGATCGCATAAATAGGAAGGTGAAACTTTTTATCCAGAGTTTTGATCCCTAGGGTAAAGCTTGTACTGTAGCGCTGAGTAATCAGCCGGCTGCATTCAAGTGCAGTATTGTCGAATAGTTCTACAGCGTTCATAGTACAAAATATACTTTTTTGTTTACAAATTGTTTTCTTTCATCACCTCACCTGAGACCACGCGACCCGATATTAGAGAAGGGGGAACACCTGGACCGGGGACTGTAAGCTGCCCGGTATAGTACAAGTTAGATACTTTTTTATTCTTTAAGGAGGGTTTCAGAATAGCGGTCTGAGTCAGGGTATTTGCCAGTCCATAAGCATTGCCTTTGAAGGCGTGATAATCAGACTTAAAATCAGCATGAGCGTAGGATCTCTTATAAATCACATGGGACCTAACATCCTGACCAGTAATTCTTTCTAGCCTTTCCATTATAATGTCGTAATATTTTTCCCGCATCTCTTCTGTGTCTTCTAGGTCTGGTGCCAATGGGATTAAAAGGAACATATTTTCCTTTCCTTCAGGTGCAACGGAGGGATCCGTCATGGATGGAACTGAAGCATAGAAAAGCGGTTTTTCAGGCCATCTTGGATGTTTGTAAATAGCATCTGCATGAGGGCCAAGTGGTTCGTCAAAGAATAAATTATGATGTCGAAGATTCTTGAGTTTTTTATCTATACCCAAGTAAAATAAAAGACTGGATGGAGCCATTACCCTCTTATCCCAATACTCTTCTGAATAGTTCGAATACTTGGGATTAATTAGATGTTTATCCACATGATGGTAATCTGCCCCTGCCACGACCACATCGGCTTCGATTTTCTCGCCTGAAATTAGGCGAACTCTTTTGGCCTGACCATTTTCGATTTCGATTTCTTCTACCTCAGAATCGTAACGAATCTTCACTCCTTGTTCTTCCGCGAGTGTTACCATTCCCTTAATTACCTCATGCATTCCTCCCATGGGATACCAGGTGCCTAAGGCGATATCTGCATAGTTCATCAGGCTATATAGGGCAGGAATATTATCAGCAGTTTCTCCAAGAAAAAGTACAGGAAATTCCATCAGCCGGATAATTTTTTCATGCTTGAAAAACTTACGAACATGTTTTGACATGGACTGAAAAATGTCCATTCTAATCATATCCGCAAGTAGTTTTGGAGAGGTGAATTCAAAAACTGATCGACTTGGACGCTTCACTAAATCATGAATTCCCACTTCATATTTGTATTTGGCTTGAGCCAAAAACTCATCCAATTGCTTCCCAGCACCAGGCTCAATGTCCTCGAGCATCTGTTTAAACTGCTCCAGGTCTGCTGGGATATCCAATACGTCTTTTTCGCCATAGATGACCGCATAGGAGGGATCAAGTCTTTTTAAAGAATAATAATCACTGGGTTTTTTCCCAAAGTGAGAAAAATAATCTTCGAATACGTCAGGCATCCAATACCAACTTGGCCCCATATCAAAAACAAACCCCTGATGGTCGAACTTTCGAGCTCTTCCTCCAGGGGATTCATTTTTTTCAATCAGGGTGACTGAGTGGTTATTTTTTGCCAAGTGGGTAGCTGCGGAAAGCCCCGCAAACCCGGAACCTATCACTACCACATGCTTTTGGCTCATCTTTTAATTCTTATGTCTGTATACTGTAAGTTCTGCTTTTAAAAGCTTACGGGCAATATGGATTCTATTTTTTACAGTTCCAATTGGGATGTTAAGCTTTTCTGCAATTTCATGATATTTGAATCCTCTGAAATGCATCATAAATGGAGTTTTATAAACATCATCCAGACTATCAATGGCAGCGTGGGTATCATCTAATGTAAAATTCTGATAGGCATCATTCTCAATTCTTGATCCGCTTGAATTGATGTAGTGGAGGTTATCGGTAGTATCTACAAAAGTTCCTCTTCTAACCATTCTTTGATAGTTGGTAATAAAAGTATTTTTCATGATTGTGTAGAGCCAAGCTTTCAGGTTGGTTCCCTCCTGAAACTTGTCCTTATTGGTAAATGCCTTAACCATTGTATCCTGTAGTAGGTCATTTGCATCATCCATGTCTCGAGTCAATTTCAGCGCAAATGGCTTCAGGCTGGTTGACATCTTATTAAGTGAGTAGCTAAATTCAAGAGTCGTCATGGTGTTACTGATTTTTGTTTAATCAAATGTACTAATGATTAAACAAAATACAATAGAATTGTTGAATTTTTTTTGAGAAAGATTAAACAAAAAATATGAATTACCACTAAAACTCTCTAAAATGGCAATTTAGGCAGGTTTTAAAACAAAAAAAGCATTTCATTGAAATGCCTTTGTTTAAGTAAAGTGTTGAAATTTTAAACTATTTCTCTTGTGGAACCTGCTCTAACTCCTCCAGATACTCTTTGATATCGCGGATATAATTCAGGCATTTCACATTGGATGGAAACTTGAGGTCCTGGCCAATTACCTGATATCCTGTCACTAGAATATTCGAATTAGCAAACCTTTCTGACAAGGCATCTAAATAATCCTGTGCATATTCGGCAGATGGAGAGGTAGTGATCACAGTGAGCAGGTATTCTGGCTCATGAAGTTTATAAACAGAAAGCAAGTCATCACTTGGGGTGCTTTGTCCTAAGTAGATCACGCGGTGTCCTTTGCTCTTAATAATATAAGTAGCAAACAGGATAGAAATTTCATGCAGCTCACCTTCAGGTAAGAATAGTAAAAATTTCTTTCCTCCATGTGCGTTGACTTGCCCGTCGATTGCTACAATAAGTTTTTGTCTGACCAGATTCGAAATAAAGTGTTCCTGAGCCGGATTTACAGCTCCAGTCTGCCACAGTACTCCGATCTTTGACATGAAAGGATAGATGACGTTGAGCATGGTTTGTTCAAAACCAAGTTTCAGAATATTGGTAGAAAGCACCTTATCAAAGCGCTCCTCATCCATTTCTATCATACAGATAGTCAAGGCATGAATTTGATCATCATGAGTCAAAGACCTTTCAGTCAGTTTGACTACCTCTTCCCGCTTTTCTTCCTCTGACATGGATGCGATTTTACTAATCTTGAACCCATTATCATTTAATAAGGCAACATTCAAGATGAGTTTAAGATCTTCATCGTCGTAGTAACGGATGTTAGTCTCCGTCCTCTTGGGGTCGAGTAAACTGTATCTTTGTTCCCACACCCTTAGCGTATGGGCTTTTATACCCGACAGCTGTTCTAAATCCTTGATTGAATACGTGCTCACTGCTTTTCTTCTTTAAAATATTTTTTTGGTACCACAAACAAACCGAAAGAGACAGCGTCATCTTTCTTATTTGTTTTGTGATGGGCCTGATGGGCCTTAAAAATACCGCGAAGGAAAAAGTTGCCGGGTCTGTGAAACAATTTTACCCTTCGATGGATCAAAACATCATGCAGGAAGAAATATAGCATTCCATACAGACTTATGCCCATTCCTATCCAAAATCGATAATCAAAAGCTTCGATTCCCAGAATGATTAAAATTACTGCGATACTGCCAAAAAGCAGAGAAAACAGATCGTTTAGCTCAAACCAGCTTTTCGAAGGTTGATGATGTGTCTTATGAATTGACCAAAGGGGACCATGCATTAAGTATTTATGTATAGCCCATCCGGAAAATTCCATGATTGCAAATCCGAGTATAATAAAGCCTATCGCCTTTACCATTGTGAAGTAAACCGTTTTGTTGAACTTTTGTTTTTTGCTTTAACCGCAAATTATCAACCAATTACAGATTCTGGTAATTGATCGAGGATTAAACGATGGTGAAATTTAGAATTGTGAAAAACAGAATCATCGAAACCAGAAGGTATGGGACTAGTGGATTTTCTTTGGCAAAGTTAGCCTTCCTATAAATTAAATGAATGATAAAGGCGATCAGAAACCATCCTGCATAGTTTGAAGGGGGAATGATATCAAACTTCCAATACCACATATCCATAACCACTGCTACCGGCTCGATTACATAATCCAAGGCAGTCATGACTGCTGCACCGAGAGCTGCTCCTAGGTAGTCGTTTTTGACAGATTTAGAAAAAAGCGCCCCACTTAAATACACCAAAAGGAACCAGTTCAAGCCGATTACAAGGGGGACTTCCCAAAGCTTTGGCCCCAAAGTGGGCCCATAAACATAATTCCCAAAGAGTAGTCCGGTATGAATCCCGATAATTTCGGAGCCAAACCCAATCCAGAATGCTGCTGCTCCAAAAATGGGGAATGAATCATTCCAACCCTTGTGAAACAAAAGCAAAAGGCAGGTAGTACCGATCAACTGAAAAGGGGTAAGAAACTCAAAAAGCTCTTTATATTCTGGAAAGCTGAGCCCAATAGCCCCTGCAGCATAGATTGCTATGACAAGGATTCTTGCTACCAAAAACCTGATATTTACTTTCCTCTCCTTAGAAATAGTTTGTGGACTGGACATTGGTTAATTTTACCGAGGCAGAATTTTAGCCGACACGGCAAGTCTAACTTGGTTACGTTGTGATTGTTGGCAAAACAAATAAAATCTGATTAAAATTAATTCATATGATTCTATATAATATCACTTACACCGTAGCTCATTCTGTAGAAGAGGATTTTGTGAGCTGGATGAAGGACACTCATATTCCCGAAGTTTTTGCTTGTGGGCTTTTTACCAGTCATAAATTTTATAGGCTACTGAATAGCGCTGATGACGAAAGCACAAATTATAGTATTCAGTTTTTTGCAGAGTCCACTGCCAAGCTTATGGAATATGAAAAGCTTTATGCTCAGGAATTGAGAATTAAGCCCCAAATAAGATTCGGCGAGAAGGCACTTGCGTTTAGAACTTTGCTTCAGGAGGTATAACTATTCACTTTCTAAAATTTAATTTTTGACTATGAGAACATTTTTAGCCCTTATTTTAGGTATTTTACTTTTTAGTTCATGTGCAACAAGGGAAGAGGATCAATCCTTTGAAAATGTATTGGATGAGTTAATAGTCAATATAGATACTGTGGTGGTAGATGTTGGTGAGGAAATTTTTATCCCTGGAGCATACAATTATCCTGAAATAAGCGCCGATCAAAAAACACTCTTCTTTTATTATGAGGGTGAAAATCCTGAAATCCATGAAATAGAACTAGAAGATTTCTCTTTGAAAGGGCGCTATACCTTGAAAACTGATGGTCCCAACAGGGTTCCTGAGTATTTGATCAATGCAAATCTTTTAGCAGATGATAAATTCGCTTTAATCGGATATGGGGTTCAAGGGATTTATTCAAAAGAAGGGGAAAAGTTGAGCGAGTTGAACCTTGAATCCCGGAATTGGAAGGGGCTTCCAGACATAGAAAACCTGGATTTCAAACGAAGAATGTTCATAATCGATGATGGTAACAAGGGTGTTTCTATACCTGGAGTTTTTATGGGTGGAACACAGGGCTTAGCCTCTTTTGATTTTCAGAACGACTCGGTGAAAATGTTTGATATACCCGCAATGGACATCGCCAACAATTTCAGAGTGGTGTTTATGCAGGGAAATGGTGCCACCATTTCTGGAGATCAGGTTTGGTTGGATAAAGTGAATAATTCTTTCATAGTATACTGTCAATCCACTTCTGATATTTATCAATACTTGCCACAGCTGGATTCTTTGAGACTTGTTTCATTTGACCATAAGTTGGTCCCTAATAAAAGAAGCGGTAGTATCAAAGCAGATGTAAATTCTCATGAGGAAAGAAGGGCATTAGGGAGAGAAATAAATAAGCTTATTTCTTTCACAAAGTTTTACTGGGATGATTCGAGAGAAATGTATTTCCGATTTGCATCCGAAAACACCCGGTTCAATGAAGAAGGGAGTTTGGGCTCAGATATTTACCTTTTCGCTTACGATCAAGATTTGAATCTCATCGGGGAAAAATTACTGAAAATGGATCGATACCCCTTCCGTGCCTTCATTAAGGATGGCTACCTTTACGCCTACACAGTGGTGGGAGAATTTCCTGCGTTCGCTAAATACTCATTTGTTTTTTAAGAAATTTTTAGGAATCTCTGTCATATAAACTAGGCTTAAAGGAGACTCATACCGTCTTTTCGTTTTAACTTATGCCGCAGGAAATCAGTCTGTTTTTGATTTCTTGATTACGATTTTGACTAAACCAACTTTTATGCAAAGAATTCTTTTGCTCGCACTACTATCTTGTGCGGTTTTCGCCTGCTCCGAAGGAACTAATGGCGATTCGGAAACCCCTAATAATATTCTTGAGGATTTTAGCTTTTCGCTAGATACCATTCAAATCGATTCGGGAGAAGAGTTAATTAACTTGGCAAACGGATTTCGTACGTCTGCGGTCACACCTGATAGAAAGTTTGTTTTCCTTTACGTTCCTCAGGATCAAGGCTTATTGAAAATTGATTTGGATGCGGCAAGACTTGTTGAGCGTTTTCAGTTTGAAGAAGAGGGGCCTGATGGAGTTGGAAACTTTCCAAATAATTTTCAATACCTGCCAGGTGACGAATTTGTAATAGCAAGTTATATGCAAGCCGGACAGTTTAACCTGGACGGTAAGAAGCTTTTGGATTTAAAGTTCGCGCCTAGTGATATTCCTGAATATGAGTCAGATGATAATTCTCCATTAACCAATAGCTTGCTCCTGCTCAATGACGGCAAAACTCATGTCTCTCTATTTGGTAGCTTTTTTCAAGGAGTTTGGGACTTATCGATAATAGACTTAGCTAGCAAATCTGGAAAGCTTGTGGACTTACCAGCCTTTGATTTTTTAAAGGACTATACCTTCATGAATATGAATGGTACTACGGCAATGGTGTATACTGAGCAAATCGATGTGTACCCGATGAATGATGAACTCTTTGTATCTACATCCGCTACTTCTGATATATATCTCTATGATTTTGAGTCTGATTCTGCTAGGTTAATTGAGTTTCCTCATAAGCTAACCGCAAGAAGGAAAAGCGCGGATATAAATAAAGAACCCTCAGGGGATGAAGAATTCAACGAGCAAATGGAAACCCTTCGAACCCAGATAGCCTATAAGCCATTGCTTTGGGATTCATCAAGTCAGAGATATTACCGATTTGGGGATAAGATGGATCCAAAGGTGGCGGACGACGTGCCAAGAACATATGAGGTTTTCCTATTCGCTTATGACGAAAATTTGAATCTCATCGGAGAGACTCAATTGGAAAATCTAGAAAAGGCGCCCAGTAATCCGTTTTTTAAAGATGGGAAACTATGGTCCTATGTTAATATTGAGGATGAACTTGGGTTTGCCATTATGGATTTTAATTTTAACTAAACCAATCATGAAAAAACTACTCTTTTTACCTCTTTTCGCTTTGCTTTTCTCCTGTGGAGGAGAAAGCTCTGAGGAAACCACAGCGGATTTTAACTATGAGCTAACCTATGAAATCGACACTGTGATGGTGGATGCCGGTGATCATTTCTTCTTTCTGAATTGGGGGATGGGAATCGCTGATGTGAGTAGCGATTCAAAAACACTTTTCAATTTCAACCCTAATACATTTCTTCTGGAAATCGTGGACTTAGATCAGATGAAATTAAGGGAAACGGTTCAGCTTGAGCGAGAAGGCCCAAATGGAGTTGGGGGTGGATTTATAGGGAGGCTTCAGGTTCTGGAAAATGGAAATCTAAAGCTGTTTGATTTCAACAAAATCCATGAAATCAACCAAAAAGGTGAGTTAGTCAGCACCTTCGAATATGAGAAGTCAGAATGGACCGGTTATGAAATTGCCGAAGACGAAAGCTTTGAATATCATGGCACCTTTTCTCCTGATGGTAAACTTTTTTTCACTCGACTTAATGAGCAAGGTTTCGGAGAGCCGGCAAAAGGAATTTTAAAGCTGGATATGGAAGCAAAAACCATAGAGCTTATGGAGGCGGGCGATATGTTTGAAAGGCTGGATCAGTTTTCCATTACCATGAGAAGTGGAGATGGTAAAATGATGATGACTACTGGCGAATCCGTACACACTAATTTTCTTAATGGGGACTTTGTTATTACCAATGCGGCATTTAATGAGGCTTTGGTTTGGCAGCCCGAAAAGGACACTTTGGTGCATAAGACTTTTAATGCTACCCTCACCACTAATGAGAAAACAGGCGATTTTCCATCAGAGGTAGATTCTCAGGAAGCTTTGATGGCCATAATGGACCAAAAGCGGGAACAGGTCGAGTTTGAACAAATGATTTACCATCCTGAGGGAGATTTGCTGTGGAGGTTTGCAGAAGATAAGGATAGGATGATTGCAGATTCTGTGATCAAAAAGCAGGTGGTCACCCTTTTTGATACAGATTATAATATGCTTCACGAAGAGAAAATTGAGGATTACCCAAAGGCTTCGCTTCGGTTTTTCAAGAATGGAATGCTTTATACCTACGTGAATATTGATGACGAAATGGCTTTTGCCAGAATAAAGCCAATCGGTGGATCGGAAACTGGAGGTTCTCTAGTCCGAATGGATTGATATATCCCGTGCCCTTTTGAAAAGCCTATTCCAGGTCGACTTGGAATAGGCTTTTTTGTTAGAAATTTAAAAATTGCTAATAAATCAGCTCAAAGTTATTTACCCATAGTTCGCTTCCTATGGCTCCGGTAAAAAAGTCCCCTAAAGCACTCGATGAAAAAACGACCGTGATATGTGTGGGAGTAGCATCGGGGTCGGCCCATGATTCACCTTCCCTAATATTTGCATATTCAAACTCGGGATCTGAAGAGCTTAATTCACCATACTTTAGGCCTACTTCAAGGGTTGTCCATTCGCTCACTTCCTCAGATGATCTAAACCATCCAGTCGCGATTCTTTCAACCTCTTCCCCTTCTCTTTTTTCTAAAAGAACATAAATATCGCATTGATCTCCACCCGGAAGGGGATTGCCATTGGCATCTTCGTAAGAGTCTCCAGGAAAATATTGATATTCTACCTGAAATGATTCAGGCCTTCCTATAAAAGGAGTGCCAAAATCAATATTTGATCTGGGATCCGAAGGATTCGGGAAGCCATCTTTGAAACGGCCTGTGAATAGCGTTGCTGCAGCCATTCTCACTAAAAGGGGTGCTGCCACGCTCGTCATCCTCGCAGCAAAGTCCCCACCCCCCAAATCCTCCGGGTTGGTATTAGCATCTCCTGCTATGGCTATGGCCCGGTTCGCAGTACCCCAGACTGTGTTATTTGCATCTATGCCAGGCTGCTGGTAATCGCCTACCCGATACCAGTCATCAAAATTACTATTTGCTAATTGTGGATTTGGCAAAGCTGGGACTGCAATGATTGTCCAGTCATTGCTAGTTCCATCTTCTGCCGTAACAGTGTAGGTTACGCTTTCGCTGAAATCCTGTGGTTCGTCTATACCAGGTACAATCCGGGCAAAGTTTGATAGTTCAATCAATGAAGGTGAAATATCAATTAAAGATGCCCCTTCCGCCATTGGAATCTCGATCGTCAAGGCCTCTTTATCGATGTCCGAGACTCCGGCCTGCCCAGGTAATTCAAATGTCTTGATTTCCTTGAATGACGACAATCCAAATTTATCCTCCTTAATGCACGAGGCAAAAGTAAAAATTAGGGCTATCATGTATAATTGGCTTAAAACTTTCTCCATAATACAATGATGTTGTTTAAGTTAATCGAGTTTAATTCAGGTGTCCTTAGAAATAGTAAGCCACCCCAAGGTTTAGGTTTAAAAGATTGATTCGTAAATCCACGTTATTTTGGACTATTCTGGTCTTGTTCTGTAGGTCGTCATTTGTGATACTTTCTTCGATACGAGTAGATAGGCCGGCGATACCAACCGTGGTTTCGAAGGCCCAATGTCTATCGAAGAAAAGGACTAATCCAGGGCTTACACCTACGTTAATTTCTATAAACTCACTCTCGATTTTGTCAATTTCACTTTCATAAAAGTTACGCTGCAAAGACTCCCCAAAGGTTAATCCAAATTCGGTTTGGACTAGAATTTGCAATTGTCCACGGCCAAGTGGTATATAATTTCTCATATTTGGCACAATTGAAAATCCTTGCTCCAATCGCTGAGTGGTTACCTCTTGTTGATTTTCATTCAGAAAAGTAATATCCTCTTTAGATCGGCCATAACCCCCTGCTAAACCCACCATGAAATTGTCCTTTATGGCGTATCCTCCTGCCCCAACGATACGGAATCTGTATCTATTTTGATTTTTGACTTGCCGGAGGATTTGATTTTCATTCTCGGCACTTCTTTGGCTAAGGGAAGCAGTAAGAGAGGTGAAGAATCGTCCTTTTTCGATCTTATAGTTATTATCCAATGAATCGACCTTTTCCTGTGCATTGGCCAAATGCCATCCTAAAACAAGAAAGCTAAGTATAAATATTTTTTTCAATGACATTATATCTAAGGGTAATTAATCCAAATTAAATATTTCGTAGATTTTTGAGTTTAAAATCAACCTCGTTAAATCAGTTGGTCATGCTATCGAAGATTTGATCGCCGCCCAGCTAATACTTAGGCTAAGTTAGGATTTCAATCGAACCCAAACTTCCTGAAAGTCAGATTAATTCTTGGTCTTTTATAGGTCGGATTAATAGGTAATGCGTGCTCATACCTATCTTGGGTTCCGTTACCCATTACCAATAGACTACCATTCCCAAGTATAAGGTCATAGACTTTCCCTGTTTGCTTTTCTCTCAATTGGAATAGTCGTTCTTCCCCTAGACTAATAGATGCAATTATGTTCGTATCTCCAAAAGCAACTTGGTCGGAATGGTAATCCACACCAGCATTTCCATCGGGGTAATAAATACAAACACAGGTTGCAAAACTTTGACCTGTATATCCCTCAATTCTCCTTTTAAGCACACTCATGCTTTCTGACCAAACCTGATTCGTACCCCAAATTGAAGATGGGAGTTTTTTCTTATCGTAGATTTCTCTATCCACAAACATCATTTTTCCAAAATTTTGCTGAAACAATTCACCTGAAGCCAATTCCATAGAAAAAGGGGTCGTAAGGTCTTTGACTTTTAATAGTTCGTGGAGCAAACCATTAGATTCTTCCTGAGAAAGGAAAGAGCCAATGTATTCTACCTCGCAATTAAGGTCTAATTTCATGTGGTCGGTAATTGTGCAGAAATCATTGTTGATGGAAGCAGTAATCGTTTGGTTGGACCTTCTCTTATTGATTTTGAGCTACCAGTTTTCATGATCTCTAATAACTTCCAACGATCCCTGTGAAAATACCCTGCGGTTGCAAAGATTTAAAAAACAGAATATACGAAGCCTGGGCGAAAAATGGGGTAAAAGTCGGGAAAAGTAAAGAAACCAAAAGCAGAGTGGTGAGAAGCCGAGGCACGAGGCTGTAGCCAATCAAATGAAGCACAAAAAGTGGATATCTGGTATATCCAATATATCCCTCCGATTTGGGGAGTAAAATAAGCCTTCAAAAGTAGAGTAACATCCACTATTGATTCAAATCTACCCCAACCTAGGAAGACTTAATTTGTACTTCACAGAGAGCAATCGAAGGGCAATCACCAGCGAAATGGAAATAAGCATATTTAGCTCTCGAGCCACTTCAAAATAATTCAAAATCAAATATAAAATAGCTCCTGCCAGACAGGCAGAGGCGTAAATTTCCTTTCGGAAAAGTACAGGTGTTTCATTCGTTAAGGTATCACGGATCACTCCACCCATTACTGCAGAAAACATTCCCATAATCGCTGCGATTTCGGGACTGACCCCTAGACTTAAGGATTTTTCCACACCCAAAATCGTAAAAAATGCGATTCCCAAAGTGTCAAAAAGAAAAAACGTCTTTCGCAGCTGACTAAGGTAATTCGGTAATAGGAATGCTAAAAGAAGACCGAAAAAGATGGCGTATAAAAAGTAAATATCACCTATCCACACTAAGGGATAACTGTCCAAAAGAATGTCTCTGAGTGTACCTCCACCTATCGCTGTGATAAATCCAGTAAACCCTGCTCCAAATAGGTCGTGGTCCCGTTCCCGAATAGCCAGAGCACCAGAAATCGCGAAAACCAAGGTTCCCGCCAGCTCAAGGTAGTATTGAAGTTGCATGCTGCAAATGTAAGGAGATGGAATACATTATTTACCTAATTTCTCCATTAGGAAAATCCCCATTTCCCGCTGGTCTAAGACCAAAACCGTTTTCGGCTCCTCTAAAAATTTGAGTCCTAATTCTTCTATTTGCTGAAGGATTTCCCGGGTGATGACAAAACGCTCAGACCCATCCGGGAGTAAAAACCTTCCTTTTCCTATGGGCTGACCCTGTTCTAAAATCCCGCCAAACCCAGTGCAGGTGCGAAACCAAAAAATCCCTCCCAGTTTCAGCACTCTCAGGAGTTCGTTCAGCATTTGAAAGAAGTGTTTTTCACTTTGAGCAAAGTGAAAGACGGCAGAGCAAATGATCGCATCAAAGGCCCCATCATGAAAAGGAATCTCTTCCAGTTTGGCTATTTGAAACCGATCCAGCTCATAGTTTGGATTGATCGTTTTCGCAAGGTATTTAAGGTATTGCACTCCTAATTCCTCCTGATCGATACCGAAGATTCTATATCCCTCATTCAGAAAATAGATGGCGTTTCTTCCTTCCCCACATCCCGCGTCCAGAATACGCATATCCTTGCTAAACCTCTCTTTGAGTATCTGGTCCAGCAGATAGATATCGATATTGCCCAGAAGTTTATTTAGGTCTTTAGGGTTCATTCTCAAGCTTTTTGATCGCTTTTTCAGCTTTGATTCTACCTATTTCTATCATCTCAGCAGCCCTATAAAACTCCATCGTACTTGCCTGTCTCTTACTGATATCCACGACCACATCCACTCCATGCTTTTCCAGGGTAAGCTGCGATACCCGGTCATGAAGTAGTTCCATGGAGCGGTTGATCAGGTCCAGAGAACCCAGACTTTTTCTTTTACTGACCTCCTTATGTCGGTCAAAGTAGGAATTCATTTTGCCCTGATATTCTTTAAGCCAGCCGGGAGTTTGGATCAGTCGATTTCCTCCATGGTCTTTTTTGGGAGGTTTGACGTAGCTATCGCCCAAAGCATTCAGGTTCACTGCTAGCACCTTTTGGCTTTTCTTCTTCAAAAGATCCACGGGCAAAGGGTTTAAAACACCTCCATCAATGTATTCCACTCCGTCAATCACTGCGGGTTGTACCAAGGAAGGAATGCTCACAGAAGCTCGGATGGCTTGAAAAAGACTGCCTGAATCGAAAACCCGATCCAAACCCTCATGATAATCCACCGCATTGCAGGAAAAAGGAATCTTTAAATCTTCGATCTTTTGCTCTTTCACGATTTTTTTGAGCACATGAAATACCTTGTCTCCTTTAATGAAACCTTTGCTGGAAAAAGAAAAATCCATTAAGCCAAAGACATCTACCCGACCCAGATTACAGATCCACTCCTTGAATTCCGCGAGTTGACCTGCGGCATAAACTCCACCCACTAAGGCACCTACCGAACTACCCGCAATTTCGCGAATCTCGTAGCCATTCTCTTCCAGCACTTCGATCACGCCGATATGGGCCATTCCTCTGGCTCCCCCACTTCCTAAAACAAGAGATACCGACTTTTTTGCTGTCATTATTGTGGATTTTAATTCTAAATTTGAAGTTCTCTGAATCCTTTCCAAAGATAGAACTATGAGCGAATTTAAACCTTTTCACCTTGCTTTTCCCATTCGGGATATTGAGGAAACCAGAGCCTTTTATGGTGGGCTGCTCGGATGCCAAATCGGCCGGAATACCGATAAATGGATCGACTTTGATTTTTTTGGTCATCAGCTGTCAGCCCATGTGAAACCAGATGAACTTGCCCAGGCCAAGACCAATTCGGTCGATGGGAAAAATGTTCCTGTTCGGCATTTTGGAGCTATTCTGCCTTGGGAAGAATGGCATGAGCTGGCGGATAAGCTAAAGGAGCACGGAATCGAATTCGTGATCGAGCCATACATCCGATTTGAAGGAGAAGTGGGAGAGCAGGCAACCATGTTTTTCCTGGATCCCTCCGGGAATGCCCTTGAGTTTAAGTCCTTTAAGGACCCATCCCAAATCTTCGCAAATTAAATTTCAATACTCATTTTGAAGCAATTCCATCTGGATCAAAAAATAGATCGGATTATCCGATACGAGGGAAAAAACTATCGCTATTTCAGCGGGACGGCTTACCTCGGGATGGGATTGCTGCCCCCTTTTAAAAGCGCTCTGACGGAAGGTATGGAGCTTTTGGGTTTGAACCATGGCCAGAGCCGTGGCAACAATGTAAAGCTTAACATCTTCCAGGAGTTTGAGGATTTCTTTGCTCAAAGCGCCGGAGCAGAAGAAGCTATCGTGATGAGCTCTGGCTATCTCGCCGGATCTGCTGCTTTGCAAAGCTGCTCAAAATCCAAAGACATCTGGGTAGCACCTGATACCCACCCAGCCATCCTTCCCAATCAATTGATCCCGGATTCTACAATGAGTTTTGAAAGCTGGAAACAGCTTTGCCTGGAAAAGGCAGAAAGATTGGCCCCTCAGGAAATTCTGATACTCGGAAATGCCGTTGATCCTTTGACTAGCATGATCCACGATTACTCGTGGCTTAAAGCAATAGGGAAAAAGCACTCTGTCACGCTCATTGTGGATGACAGTCATGCTTTCGGTTTAATTGGGCAGGGGATCTTCGGAACTTATGAATCTTTGAAAACCCTTCCTGCGGAGGTGATCGTTTCAGGTTCTTTAGGTAAAGGACTGAGTTTACCCGCAGGGATTATCCTTTGCTCCGAGGAGCGACAGAAAAAAATCCATGGTCTGAGAATGTATGGCGGGGCTTCACCTTGTCCTCCGGCCTATCTTTATGCTTTTCTAAAATGCCAGAACATTTATGTTGATCAGCAAAAAAAGCTAGTTCAGAATGTCAAACTTTTTTCATCGCTTATCGAGGATATAAATGGGATAAATAAAAGTGAGGATTATCCCGTTTTTGTGTTTGAAAGAGATGAGTGGGTTGAAGCTTTGGAAGAGGCTGGATTTATCGTTTCTTCGTTCCATTATCCTACCGTAAAGGATCCCAGGATTAATCGAATTATTATTTCAGCTTTCCATCTACCAGAAGATTTGGAGCTTCTTTCTGAAACATTGCATAAACTATCGTAAAACGAATATCTGACCATGAAGAATATCTTCACCCTTGCATCCCTTTTAGTATTGGCTTTGGCCTGCGGGCCAAAAGAAATAGTGCCCTTTCAAGATGGCCTAGAGAAATATCCTGTGCTCGAAGAAGTGCTTGAAAACCCCGATAAATACAAGGTGCAGATTCTCTACACTCAGCTGGATAGAAATGAACATGGAATTCCTTTGATGACTGAATTCCCTTTTAATCTGGATGATGAGCGATATTTCTATCCCGCCAGCACGGTGAAATTGCCAGTTGCGATTTTGGCTTTGGAGTGGTTGGAGGAGCAAAATATTGAGGGTCTGGATGCCAATACCACTATGCTGACTGATTCCATTCACCCCTCTCAGGTTCCGGCCTATGTGGATCTATCTGCGGAGGACTCACTTCCCAGCATTGCCCAGTATATCAAAAAGATTCTCCTGGTTTCTGACAATGATGCCTATAATCGTCTGTATGAGCTTTTAGGACAGGATTACATCAACAGTAAACTGGCTGAAAAAGGCATGAATCATACGGTAATCAATCACCGCCTTAGTTTCAGGGCTACGCCTGAGGAGAACCGAATGTTCAACCCGATCCGTTTTGTAAATAAAGATGGTGAATTGATTCATGAGATTCCGGCCAGAACTGAAGAAAAGGTCTATTCAAACTCAGCTCAACCGATTATCGGAAAGGCCTATTACCTGGGAGATTCCCTAATCGAAGAAGGGATGGACTTTACTTTTAAGAATAAATTTGCCATCTCAGATTTGAGTGGAACCGTAAAGCGGATTATGTTTCCCATGGCTTTTCCGGATATGGAGCGGTTTAATATTAATGAGGAACATAGAAATCTAATCTTGAAATACATGAGCATGCTTCCGGGGGAAAGCGATTATCCAAATTATCCTGTGGAGGAGTATTGGGATACATATTCTAAGTTTTACCTGGATGGAAATGATAAGAGAGGATTAAGAAAATCCTTAAGACTTTTCAATAAGACCGGTCAGGCGTATGGGCATCTTCTGGACGGAAGCTACTATGTGGATTTTGATAATGGAATTGAGTTTTTCGTAGCAGCGGTGATTTATGTAAATGAGGATGAAACACTGAACGATGATGTCTATGAATATGAAGAGATCGCCTTTCCGTTTTTTGCTGAGCTTGGAGACTATTTATATGATATAGAAATGAGCAGAGAGAAACTTGTGCCCGCTGATTTTTCTGAGTTTTGGTTTGAGTATTGATGAATGGTTAAAATGAAGAACCTTATAGCATTTCTCAAGTCCAATTGGAAATTTATGCTTTTATACCTGTCACTGTTGCTTATTTCAGAGGCATACGTTTATCCAGAGCTACGATTTGATTTTAGCCAATTATTGGACGGTGGAGTTTGGATTAAAATCTCATTTTTGGTGATTTTTTTTGAGACTATCTGGTACTTCATGATTTGGAAACCAAATCAAAAGCCCCGGCAGAAGAACACAGAAAAGCGAAATAGTTAGTTAGATTTGGACCAGAAAATAACCCCCGGAAGCAATTCCGGGGGTATCCTATCCCTAACTCCACTTTTCCATCTCAACCATTGCCTCGGGATAGGTTTTACCAATTTCAATTCGCTTTCCACGCAGAAAATTTTCAGGTAGCTCATGGGGCTTATGAATATCAAATCCCTCAATACTGGCTAGTTCGTCTATCCAAAACCGCACAAACTCCCCTTCACGGTCGTAATTCTTTGCCTGCCGGAGAATATTAAAGTACCGGTTTTCTCTGGGGTCATTTCCTACACCACCTACATACATCCAGTTTCCCCAGTTAGAGCATACATCATAATCGATCAACATGCTCTCGAAATAGCTTGCCCCCCAGGTCCAGTCAATATTCAGATCATTGACAAGAAAGCTAGCTACATTCTGACGCCCACGGTTAGACATAAAGCCTGTCGTATTCAGTTCGCGCATATTAGCGTCTACAAATGGGACTCCTGTCTTCCCCTCGCACCAGCGCAGAAAATCCGCGCGATCTCTTCGCCAGGAGTCCCTCTGATTTTTTATTCCTTCTACCTGGAAAATTTTATCTCCATGTTTCTTACATATGAATCTGAAATAATCTCTCCAAATCAGCTCAAAAACCAACCAATAGGTACTACTATTTTTTTTCCTCTCTTTCTCATATTTTTTCACCTCCCAGTAGATTGTTCGAGGTGAAATACAGCCTAGGGCCAACCAAGGCGAAAACTTGGAGCTGTAGTCCTTTCCCAGCAACCCATTGCGGGTTTCCTTATAGTTTTTGAGTAAATCCTTTTGCCAGAAATAGGACTCAAGGCGCTCCATACCGCGGCATTCTCCACCATCAAACTTCATCACCTTGTTTGGCAGCGGCAGGAGCTCCCCAAGCCCATTCTTTACTTCCTCATCGGAAAGACTGTTTGGTATTTCTATTTGTGCATACGGGATACTTTTAGGCGCATCCACCTCTTTTCGTATGCTGGACAACTTTTCTACGTTTTTTCTAAACTGCGTGAAAACTTCTGGTAGCTGTCCTACCGGCAAAGGCAAATCATCAATATGATAAAGAGTACTTTGCCAATAATTTTCTGTGGCTATCCCTTTTGCCCAGGATTTTTGTTCAAGGGCCTTTTCAACCGAGGTTTCTTCAGAGGTCACTTCCTGTGAAAAGAATATGGCCTGAGCATCTATGCTTGTGGCTACTTCAGGGAGAATTTCCTCTGGTTTTCCATTTAGAATAATTAAATCCGCCCCTTTTCTCCGTAAGTTCGCTCGCAGGTTCAATAAGCTTTCTATTAAAAATTTATGACGGAGTTTTCCGGTTTTTGGAAAGCCTAATTCAGTTTTTTCAAAATGTCTTGGATCCAGAAAATAGACTGGGATAATTTCTTCACTTCTCGCAATGCCTTCCAATAAAGTGACATTGTCCCTGAGTCTCAAGTCATTCCTGAACCATATGATAGACCTTTTGAATTTCATTACTTCCAAACAGACTGTGCAGGGGCAATGTTTGGGGATTTAACCGAAAATTAGTTGATTCATTTTTCTTTAATTTCAGCCAAAAATAAGCTGTCATCCGAAATTAACTTTTCGTCACCCTTTTTCTGTCATTTATCTATAAATCAGGGACTTTGGTACGGAAAAAAATTCTAGAGGGCTTTTTTGGTATTAAACAAAAGATTTCAAAATCAATGAGAATCAGGGTAGCTATTGCCATTACTGGGATGGTTTTAGGTTTGTGGGCTTGTGAATGGAAGGGTTCCCCGCAGGATAAAATATTTGAAGACTTGGAAAGCCAGGAAGGTCTCACTGGGAAGAGGGAGTATCTGTCTAGCCCATTTTCAGCATCAGGTGACCGCTTTTATATGGTGGGTCATCAGGATGGGACTTTTCCTGATCTTGGTTGGCATGTAGAGGGAGAAATGGGAGGGCTTTGGATGCATCCTATCAAGCTCATGGATGGCTTCACCGCTTCTTTAAAGTCTGGAGAGCAAATCATTTGTTTGGACAAAGCAAAAACCTTTACCAATTACCCTTTTGCAAATCAACAGGATTATGGTGTGGTCTTCGAACAAGTAAGTGTGGATCGGACTCAATTCGTTTCGGACGGCAGAGAGGGAATGACGGTTCTTTTCCGTTTTCAAAATGAATCATCAAGCTCAGCAGCCTTTGATTTCTTTTTTGAGGCCAATGTGGATTTGCAGCCCGTTTGGTTGGGAGAGCGGAGCGGCATGATTGACGGGCCAGATCAGGTAAACTTTGAGGAGCTTACGGGTACTTTTACCGCCAAGGATGAATCAAATGATTGGTTTGCTGTCTGGGGTAGTGATGAGAATTTTCTGCTTTCTCCTGTAAAGCCAGAATGTAGTTTTGAATCTAAAGGAGAAAATGGATTTAAATCAGGTTTTTCCACATCTGTTTCGATTCCTGCTGGTTCAAGTGTAGTTCTTCCCATCTTTATTTCAGGATCTGACCAGAGTGAGGTGAAAGCATTGGAAACCTTTGCCGATTTGAAGGCAAATTACATTGAGGATTGGTTTAACAAGAAGGCCCGTTACGAGGAACTGAGTCAAGTGTCCAAAATTAACATCCCTGATAAGGAGGTTCAGCGAGCATTTGAGTGGATCAAGTATAATACGGATTGGCTGGTGCGAGAAGTCCCTAAATTGGGAAGAGGCTTTGGTGCAGGACTGCCAGATTATCCCTGGTGGTTTGGTGTGGATAGTGAATACACAATCCAAGGTTTGATTACCACAGGAAGAAAAGACTTGGTTTACGAAACCCTTGATCTATTGCATGATCTTTCTGAATCTGAAAACGGAAATGGCCGCATTGTCCATGAGGTATCTACCAATGGAGTGGTTTTTAATCCAGGCAATATCAATGAAACACCTCAGTTCGCTTCTACGGTTTGGGAGGTCTACCGATGGACAGGAGATGTGGAGCTTTTGCAGAAGTATTTCCCCACCATAGAAAAGGGTTTGAATTGGCTATTGGAAGAAAATGATAAAGATGGAAATCTTCTGGCCGATGGATATGGAATGATGGAAATCCATGGTCTGGAATCTGAGATGATCGATGTGGCAGCCTATAGCCAAAAGGCATTTAGTGATGCTTCTCAGATGGCGGAGATTTTAGGCAAACAGGAATTGGCTGAAAGTTATCAACAGACGGCTGAAGCGCTTGCCGAAAAGATAAATTCGGATTTCTGGGTGCCGGAATTTGGCTCATATGCTGATTTTATCGGGACAGCTGAAGAGGCTTTGCAATTGGTGGAGGGTGCGATCTTACGAGCAGATACCTTAAATAAGCCCTGGGCTGTAGAAGAATTAGAAGCTACTCAGTCAAAGTTATCCACATTACCTAAAGACCAAAAACAGGGCTTTGTTTTGTACCATAATTGGGTGGTTAATACTCCAATGGAGGTTGGTATTGCAGATCCGGAAAAAGCTCAAATCGCGCTAGAAACCGGTAGAAAATACACGAATCCCTTCGGGGTTTTTGTGACAGGGATCGATAGAGATGAGCAGGCGGAAAGCGAGGATGGAAGTTTTGCCGGAAGCCAGGCATTTTCTTATACAGGGGCAGTGATGACTTTGCCTACGGGTGTTCAAGCAATTGGAGAAAACAATTATGGGAATCCTGATGCGGCACTTGATTATCTGCAAAGGATGACCCTAAGTTTTGGATTCGCCCTTCCGGGTTCCATTTATGAAGTATCACCTGATTATGGGATGTTTACACAGGCCTGGAACATGTACAGCTTCGCGGTACCGATTATTACTCAGTTTTTTGGAATTCAGCCTGATGCTGGAAACCGGGTAATTTACATTCGCCCACAGATGCCTAATAACTGGAATGAGGCCAGTATTGAGCGAGTAAAAATTGGGGACAATGAAGTCAGCCTGAAGTATGAAAAAGAAGGGGATGAGCTGATGATTGAAGTGGAGCAGACTGAGAAAAAATGGGGACTTTCAATTGAGATTCCGGAGGAATATGGAAAGGTGAAGCTACTTGGAAAAGAAGTTAATGCAGATACTCAGGATGGCTATAGAAGATTATTGATGACTGGGGCTAAAGTAAGAGTGGAGGCGGTGAAATAAACGAACCTCTATAGATTTAACCAATAATTCAGCTTCAATACCAAACTTCTTTGCTTCGAATTAAATGTATCTGGGAAGTAATTATCCGTGTAAACCAGGAAGAAGTCCGATACAGGAGCAAATCTCCATTGCAGACGGGTATTGATATTGATGTTTTCGATCTGATTATTGTACTGGATAAATGTGGTCCAGAATAGGTTCTTGGTAAAAGTCAAATCTATCCTTGGTCCAACTAAAAGCAGATCTGCATCATTTTGAGGTTCAGGAAGTCGAATACGATTATAGCTGAAATTCATGGAGATATTGGCTGTGTATCCAATTCTCCAACCTAGCTGGCTTCTGATTGAGGCAATCTGCCCGGTGAAATACTCCCCAAACTCCGAATTGAGTTGAAGATTAAAAGCCTTTCTCGGGTCACTCTGAAAGCTTACCTGAAAGCGATTGGCGTAGTAATCACTCCCAGCAGGAAGAGGTTCACCCCCTGTTCGGGTTGGATCGAAATCATCAAACAGGTAGATGTAATTATTGCTTAAAGCGAACTCAATTTGGGCCAGAGATTGAAATTGAATTTGATATCCCAAATTGAAGTTTCTATCGGTTGTCCCTAACTCTTCATTCCAAAACAACTCATATTCCAGTGAAGGACCATGTCGATTGATCAGGTTGGACTGAGGGAAAAAGTTGTATCCGATATCCGGATTGAAACGCTTATAATTTGTCCTCGGGACAAAGCCTACCTCTGGATTATAGCCTTCGCCGATATCCAGGTAGCTGATGCTTCCTCTCCAATTCAAATCATTATAAAGCATATAGGCATTGAAAGTTCTTGGACTTTCACCTTCATCAGGCTCAAATGTCCGGTGATAAAAGGCTTTACCTGTCCATTTTCCATCATCAGAAGCAAGATTATATTCTAAACCCAAAAGGCGATTCGATTCTGAAGGGTCAAATAAGTTATTGCTTTCATCAGGAGCTAAAGTTTCTCTATCCACGAAAATGAAGCCTATGTTCGATCGACTAAAAACCTTCCGCTGCACGGCGGCCACAGAATAGTTATTCCCAATGATCCCTGCATCCTCATCGTTTGCGGTTTGCATATTCATCAAACCCACACGCCAGTCATCTGTCACTTTACCTGAAAGCCTTGCTCCATAAAGAATCTGGTTTTGCACATTCTGTCCGGTGTTTTCATCCCTTGCCACTCCTATTCTTCTGGAGAAAAAAGGTCTTGCTAAAGGATGTCCAAAAGAGGCGAATAAATCCCCATTTTCGAGAAAGAATTGTCGCCTTTCTGGGAAGAAAATCTCAAATCTATCCAAGTTTGTAACCTGTTCATCCACCTCTACTTGGGAAAAGTCAGGGTTGACGGTCAGGTCCAGATTAAGTGCCGGCCCAATTCCTATTTTGGCATCTCCCCCAAAAGAAGGAGTAAACGATTCTTCTGTACCTTCAATAAAATTCTTGGAAGTTCGACCTGCCACATATGGGATGATTGAAATATTGGCAGATGTCTTTTTTATGGGTTCCTCGAAGATAAGTTTTCGACTGAAAGCCAAAGAAATGATGGATAAGTTTCTGGGAATCGGTGACCAGGTACTGCGCTCACCGGTGTCGCTATCGATACGATAGAAGTTCACATTCCAGTTTTGGCCTCCGTCTTTAAATCTCAATGTGGAAAGTGGAATGATGGCCTCAGCCACCCATCGGTCCTCGAGAATCGTAGCTTCAGCGTACCATTTATTATCCCATGCCAGGCTCAGATCCTCACCTCGTGAACCCCCGTTTGCTAATAATCCTTCACGCTGAACCCCATAAGGATTAATGCCAAACTGAAAGGCGTTGGTTTTATCATTAAAGGTGTCGAAGACGAAAGTCACTCCATCATTCTGCTGGCCACGATAATCACGACGAAGAGAAGTCGAAACATAGTCCCTTTCCCCTAAATTCATCATTTCGGCAGCGAGATATAGATTGTTTGCATCAAAGGCTATTTTGATGCGAGTCTGTACCACGGCCAAAGAGGTATCGAAAGGAAAATACTGTGTAAAATCACGGTTCCAGCCTTCCTCGTCCATCCAGATGGCTTCGTCTAAAATACCATCCAGGACTATTGGTTCATCCAGTTTAAATGCAAAGGCATTTGGTAGCTCGGTGTTTTGTGCCAGAGCCTTCGGCAAAGCCATTAAACTGAACAGAAGAAGAAAGAGGCTGGGGTTTATCTTCCGCATCATTACAAATCTAACTTATCCTTACTAAGACAATAAGCGAATTATATCAATGGCTTATTCAGGTGCTGTACAGAGGGTTCAGGATTTTACTTGACCAAAAGCAGTTAAGACGAGCTGTCTAGGACTAGCATGAGTGCGGAACTCGCAAAGATATATTCCTTGCCAGGTTCCGAGATTGAGCCTTCCATTGCTTATGGGAATCTGAAGCTGGGAGTCAAAGAAACTGGCCTTTATATGAGCGGGCATGTCATCAGGTCCTTCATAAGTATGAATAAACCTGGGGTAGTCCTCAGGAATAAGCTCATCCACAAAGGTTCTGAAATCCTGTCTGACTGTTGGATCTGCATTTTCATTGATGGTCAATGCAGCGGAAGTATGTTTGATAAAAACCTGAAGAAAACCAGTTTGGATAGTGGAGATTTCAGGGACTGCAGTTTCTATTTCATAGGTGATCAGATGATAACCAGCCGGAAATGATCGTAATCTAAGTTCAGTTTGATAAAACTCGGTCATATCCAAAGATATGACCTAAAATTCAGGAAGGAGTATCCACTGGGTTGAAAAATAAGATTGGCCCGTCACATGCCTGCCAAGTACCTACCAGGGTATTATCGGTTTGAAGCATCATGTACTCCTGACCTCGAATGCAACTATGAATCAGGTCGCTATCAGGATTTTCGAAATCCAAAAGTAGGGCCTCTTGACCATCCTGCTTTTCAGAAGTAAAGGTTCCGTTTGCAACTTCATCCCCAATCCGTTTTTGGAAGTCTCCATCTTCAAAAAACCAGTACACATAAAGTGAATCGGTAATTGGAACAAATTCCCTGTTTGGTGAAAAGGATGGTTGATAGCCAGCCAGCTCATATATCTGATAAGATTCAGGATCAAGAGGATCCACACTTTCTGCACAGGAAAAACTAAAGAATAGTGTAGCGATAAATAGAAACTTGTATTTTTTCACGGTTGGAAAGTTTTTATTTTTTACGATTCAGACCCTTCCATCGTTTCGATCCAGATAAAATTTTATTTCTTTTTTGATCTTTTGATGCTCTTTTTGGCTTGGGGATTAAAAGTTAGGGCAAGATCCACCCAGAATTCTAAATCTTCTTCCATATCATATCCTTCAGGATAGATAAAAGAATAATCTTTCATAGGCCTACCTGTAAATTCCATTGGCCTGATGCCATCTTTGTGAGAATTGCTTTGAATGGCTTCCTCCCCGATTCGAACCATCAGCCTATCTTCTCCTGAATTTTTATCTCTTGCAATCCCCAAGCACATTTTATTATCCACCATAAAAACTAGGCCTCCCATCATTTTCTTTTGAAAGTAGATGACCTTTCTCTCATCCAGAACCCTGGAAATTCGCTCTGCTAAATATTCGTCAAATGCCATTTTATATGATTTAAATATGAAATATTCTAAGTCTTCTAAAAGGAATTAGTGGATGCGTAAAATTTTTTACCGCCAGCTTGGCACCATTTGCCTTAGGGTTTGGTAAGTAAAAAAAGAGAATAGGAAGGCTGTTATACTATCCAAAATTGGTGTAAAAAGGCCATTAATTTCGCGGGATAGTCATAATCAGATTTTTTCCACCTTATTCTTGAGTGTTCCAATTCCTTCAATGCTTATGGCGATTTGATCTCCTACCTCAAGAGTCAGGTTATCAGGTACTATACCTGTTCCGGTCATCAAGAAGCAACCAATTGGAAATGTGTTTCCCCGATATAGCCAATCCGCTAATTCCTGAGGTTTTCTTTTCAGTTGGCTTAAATCTGTTTCACCGGAAAAAGTAAGACTATCATTACGATGAATTTCAAGCTTTATTTTTGCCTCATCAAGGATATGATTTCCAAGTAGGATGCAAGGTCCGATAGATGCAGATCCATGATAAACCTTAGCCTGTGGCAAATAGAGAGGGTTTTCTCCTTCAATACTTCGGCTACTCATATCATTGCCGATGGTGTAGCCCTGGATTATTCCTTTTGGAGAAACCAAGAGAGTCAGTTCAGGTTCTGGAACATCCCAAGAGGAGTCTCGCCGGATAGTCACAGCTTTGCCGGGATGGGCTACTCTGCTTGCGGTGGCCTTAAAAAAGAGCTCAGGTCTTTCTGCATTATAAACTTTGTCATAGAAATCAGCTCCTCCAGCATCTTCGGATTCTTCCATTCTCGCTGTTCTACTTCGGTAATAAGTCACTCCAGCTGCCCAAATCTCCTGATTGCCCATAGGAGCCCTCGCTTCAGATTCTATTTTCTGAGTTGCTGATTCAGTGGAAATTCCTTCCCATTTTTTATGCTCCGAAGCCAGAAAAGCAGATAAGTCCTCTTTGCTAAGAAGGTCGTCCCAGTCGAATTCAGGGCCGAGATAAAAAGTAGATTCTATTTCGATCAGAGTGGAGGAGGAAAGTTTGTAAAGTTTCATAGGATTGAGTTTGCTTAAATTTAGTCAAAACAGTTCTATTCAAGCTAAGGATATTTTTTTGACGGTTTTGAAAGAACCCCAAGCTCCCTTACTTTTGCTACCAGATCATAAGGGGTGCCCTCTAAAATCGGGCTGAGATCATACCCATACTACCTGATGCGGGTAATGCCGACGAAGGGAAATGAGAATGAAAATGGATTGAGGTTTTGTGCCATCATTTGTTTTCAAAGGGTAAACAGGAAAGGAATACTTCCCTTTAGTGTTCCAGTGTTTAACTCAAATCCAATAGGATTAATGAAAAAATTTGTAGTTGCTTTGGCTTTAAGCCTTAGCTCATTTGGAGTTTTCGCACAAGAAGACTTCAGAGGAAAAGTAATTGAAGCGGGCAGTGGAAATGCCTTGCAGGGAGCATCCGTCTGGGTGCAAGAAGCCTCAAAAGGAGGTGTGACTGATGAATCTGGCGAGTTTTTGATCCGAAACTTATCACCGGGAGATTACTCGGTGAGAATTTCTTTCGTGGGGTATGGCACCATAAGGAGAGATATTTCCATTCCTATGACCGAGGAATTTGTGATTGAATTAGCATTCACTGATTTGATGACCGAGGAATTTATTGTTTCAGCGACCAGGGCATCTGATTTGACCCCTACCACCTTCCAGACTCTGGATAAGGAAGAAATTGCAAAAAGAAATCTGGGTCAGGATATTCCTATACTTTTAAATTTCACTCCCTCAGTGGTTTCACACTCTGATGCGGGTGCAGGGATCGGTTACACAGGATTGAGAATCAGGGGTACGGATCAAACAAGAATAAACGTTACCGTCAACGGAATTCCACTGAATGATGCGGAGTCCCATGGGGTTTTCTGGGTGAATATGCCTGATTTTGCCTCTTCGGTAGATAACCTTCAAATTCAAAGGGGAGTAGGCACTTCGACCAATGGGGCCGCTACTTTTGGTGCTTCTCTGAACTTTCAGACGGATACCCGACAGGATGAACCCTATGCCCAAATCGATAATAGTGTGGGGTCATTCAATAGTCGTAGACATTCTGTCAAAGCAGGCTCCGGTTTGCTAAATGATCGTTTTACTGTGGATGCAAGACTATCTAGAATCTATTCGGATGGCTATGTGGATCGTGCCTTTTCTGATTTGAGGAGCTGGTTCGTTTCGGCAGGGTTTCACTCAGAGAACCATGTGCTTAAATTTAATGCATTCTCAGGCCGTGAGCAGACCTATCAAAGTTGGTATGGGCTTTCTGAAGCTCAACTGGAGACAGATCGAACAGCGAATTTTTATACTTACGACAATGAAACCGACAATTATGGTCAGGACCATTATCAGTTAATCTATGCAGGTAAAATCGGTTCTAATTGGAAAACTAATTTTGCGCTACACTACACAGATGGGGCAGGATATTTCGAACAATTTAGAGAGGATGATGCCTTTTCGGATTATGGATTGCCTGATGCCATTGTTGGGGAAGAAGTGATTTCAAGCACGGATATTATTCGTAGAAGATGGCTGGATAATGATTTTTATGGTTTCGTGGGCTCAGTAAATTATATCTCTGATGATGGTAAATGGGACGTTATCCTTGGTGGTGGAGCCAATCGATATGATGGTGATCATTTTGGTGAAATAATCTGGGCCCGGGTAGCTGGTGATACAGATATTAGGGACCGATATTATGATAATAACGCTGTCAAAGACGATAGAAACATTTATGCCAAAGCCAATCTTCAGGTGTCTAGTGGACTTTACCTTTTTGGAGACTTGCAGTTTCGGGGGATTGACTATACCTTTTTTGGGGTGAATGATGATCAGAGGGTTGTAGATGGGCAGCAAAGCTATTCCTTTTTTAACCCAAAGGTTGGAATCACATTCGAGCAAGGAAACCGAACCTGGTATGCGAGCTATGCAGTGGCAAACCGAGAACCCACCCGAGGGGATTTTATTGATAATCCATTAGATGAAGTTCCTAGGCCGGAAAAATTGAACAATGTGGAAGCAGGAGTTCGAGTAAAGGGAAATCGCTTCCAGTATAATGCGAACTTCTACCTTATGGATTATAGGGACCAGCTGATTCTTACTGGACAAATCAATGATGTAGGGGCTTACATTAGGGAAAATGTGGAGGAATCCTACCGTGTAGGGATAGAGCTCGACGGTGCCTATAAAGTGTCTGATAAGTGGACTTTGGGTGGAAATATTGCTTTCAGCCAAAATAGAATTCCCGAATTCACTGAATACATAGATGATTACAGCACTGAGATTTTCCAACAGGAATCTATCCAGCACACTGATACGGATATAGCTTTCTCACCGAGTCTGGTCGGTTCGGCGATCATTGAGTTTAAACCGGTCGAACAGCTATCATTTAATTTGTTGAGCAAGTATGTTGGGCAGCAATACTTGGATAACACCTCGAATGAAGACCGAGCATTGGATGCTTTTTTCACCACAGACCTTCAACTCAGTTATTCCATAAAGCCTAGATTCTTTGAATCAATTGATTTAAATCTTATGGTGAATAATATCTTCAATGAGCTATATGAGCCAAATGGTTACACCTTCAGCTATTTCATTCCAGGAGATAGTGGAAGGGACTTAATCACTGAAAACTTTTATTACCCCCAGGCCGGAACAAACTTCTTGCTCGGACTTAGCCTCAAGTTTTAATAGGACAAATAAAAAGGACCTTTCGAGGTCCTTTTTTTATTCTGTATCCTTTTCCCAATTGTAGGTTTCGGGCTCCAAATAGTGTGGGTATATTTTCAGATGTTGCTTTTTTACCTCCTGTGTTAATGCCTTTCTGAATTCTTCCACTTTAGTTCCGGAAGAGGCTGCCATGAAGACTGGTTTTACTCCATATTTTTTTTCATAAGCCGTAGACAAACCATCGAAGTCTTTGTAATCAGCTTCCTCCAGCTCTATTTCTGTCATTGACATCATTGCATCTTCTGATGGCATGGTTTCTACCAAATCAATTTTGTTGAAAACCAGAAGGACAGGTTTATCACCGGCATCAATTTCCCTGAGCGTCTGTTCTACCACCTGAATATGATCCTCGAAATTCGGATGAGAAATATCTACCACATGGACCAAAAGATCAGCTTCGCGGATTTCATCAAGGGTACTTTTGAAGGATTCAATCAAGTGAGTAGGTAGCTTTCTAATGAAACCAACAGTATCAGAAAGCAAGAATGGGACCCGGTCTAAAACTACTTTCCTGACCGTGGAATCCACGGTCGCAAAGAGTTTATTCTCAGCAAGAATTTTTGATTTTGTAATCAGGTTCATCAAGGTGCTTTTCCCGACGTTTGTGTACCCCACGAGGGCTACTCGTACGATTCCACTCCTTCCCTTTCTTTGGGTTCTGCCCTGTTTTTCTATCTGTCTAAGTTTATTCTTTAAAAGCGTGATCTTATTTCGAATATCCCGTCTATCCGTCTCGATTTCTTTCTCTCCAGCACCACCTCGAGTAGCGGTACCACCCCTTTGTCTTTCCAGGTGGGTCCACATTCTAGTCAAACGAGGTAATAAATATTGAAACCTTGCTAATTCCACCTGGGTTTTGGCCTGTGCGGTTTGAGCTCTCTGTAAGAAAATATCCAGGATAAGCATGGACCGATCATAGATTTTTACTTTCAGTTCATTTTCCAGGTTCCTCATTTGAGAAGGAGACAGGTCATCATCGAATATGACCATGTCAGTTTCGAAGTGCTCAATGTAAGCCTGGATTTCCTCCAGCTTTCCGCTTCCCACAAAGGTTCTTATATCAGGCTTTTCCATCTTTTGGGTGAAACGGTAAACAGCCTTAGCTCCCATTGTTTCTGTGAGAAAAGCCAGTTCATCTAGATATTCGTCAACTTCCTGATCGGTTTGTCCCTGTGAAATGAGACTCACCAGTACCGCAGTAGGCACCTTTGGGGCTGTATCGTAAAGTTTTTGAAGTTTTCTGGAATATTTACTCATATGTTGGTAGTCAACGTTTCCTTTGCATTTAATGATTTGGAAATCAGATTGCTTTAGCAAATTTTTGGACATTAAAGTTCGGCATATTATTCGGAATTAGATTAGGATACTCGGTAAAGGCTTGCTTTTTTTGTGCAAAAGTTACCCAGCTTTGCATGGCAGAGATAAAAGAAACTTCCATTCCCGACGTATTGGAAATTCTTCCCCGAGTATTTAAAGATCCCAGAGGTTCGTTTTTCGAGTCATTTCGGGAAAATTGGTTTACCTCCAGAGGGTTGGATATTAAATGGGTTCAGGATAATCAATCCAGTTCTGTCAAGGGAACCATTCGAGGGCTTCATTTTCAAAGGCCTCCATTTGCACAGGACAAGTTGGTGCGAGTGATCAAAGGGCGAGTGCTTGATGTGGCGGTAGATCTTCGAAAAGGCTCAAAGACCTTCGGACAGGCTGTCTGTGTGGAACTCTCCGAAGAAAAAAATAATCTCCTGCTTGTCCCAGCAGGATTTGCACATGGCTTTTCTGTATTAGAGGATGCCACTTTTGCCTACAAGTGTTCGAATTACTACAACAAAGAATCTGAGGGGGGGATCATTTGGGATGATTCGGATCTGGGAATTGATTGGATGGTGGATAATCCAATAGTTTCCGAAAAAGATGCCATCTTACCTACTCTTAAACAGTTTATAGACCGAGAAGGAGGATTGTGATGAGCTTATTTGACTTATTCAAAAAGAAAACTACAGAAATCGAACCCTTCAACCTTGACTGGCTTGAAGTAGATATGCATTCCCATCTTATTCCTGGAATCGATGATGGATCGAAGACCACCGAAGAGTCTCTTGAATTAATCGGAAGACTTTCTAGCTATGGTTTGAGGAAGATTATTACCACGCCTCATATCATGTCTGAGTATTATAGAAATACTCCAGAAATCATTAAGATGGGCCTAGAGGACTTAAAAAAGAGTGTGAAAAATGCTGGAATTGATATTGAGATCGAAGCGGCTGCGGAGTATTATCTGGATGAGATTTTTTTAGAAAAGGTCAAAGCAGGTGAAGAGATTCTAACATTTGGTAAGAATTATATTTTGGTAGAAACAGGCTTCATCAACAGGCCTCAAATGCTTCTGGAGACGCTTTTTCAGTTAGAAATGAGCGGATATACTCCAATCTTTGCCCATCCTGAAAGGTATCAGTATCTACTTGCTGACAAAAAGCTTTTGGAGGACTTGATTGATCGCCGACTTCTATTCCAAGTGAATCTTCTTTCACTCACCGGGTTTTATTCGAAACCCGTGAAGGATTTTGCTGAAAGACTTATAGAGCGAGGGGTAGTTAAATTTTTTGGAACAGACTGCCATAATCCTCGTTATCTGGATATGCTCGAAACTTTGCCGAAGGCAAAGAATTATGAAAGTTATAAGCAAATGGATCTGAAAAACAGATCTCTATAAACTCTCTATGAAAATCCTGATCACAGGTATTACCGGCCTTTTTGGTAGCCAGTTGGCAAGAAGCTTTTCAAAGGTTGGTCATATTCATGGCCTAAAAAGGAAAACCTCTTCGATGGATTTGCTTGAAGACATCGATTTTGAGATTCAATGGCATGATGGTGATATTTTAGATCCAGAGTCGATTGCGACCGCGCTAAAGGATATAGATTTAGTTATTCACGCGGCCGGATTTGTTTCCTTCGACCCTAGCGAGAAGGATGATCTTTATACTATTAATGTGAACGGTACTGCGAATTTGGTGAATACCATGCTCGCTGAAGGAGTTCATAATTTGATTCATGTGAGTTCTGTTGCCGCTATTGGGAGGTCTTCTGAAGTTCTGAGAATCAATGAAAAGCACAAGTGGACAGAATCCTCTTTGAACACGGACTATGCCATCTCCAAATATTGGGGGGAGCTGGAGGCCTGGAGGGGCGAGCAGGAAGGGCTAAATCTGATCGTTGTGAATCCTTCTATTTTACTCGCCAAAACAGATGGAGGTAGAAGTAGTACATTCATTTACAATTACTTAAAGGACGGCCGCTCTTTTTATCCTAAAGGGGATCTGAATTATATCGATATCCGGGATGCTGCTGATATGGTTTTAAAGATTTTTGAGAAGGAGGAGTGGGGAGAGCGCTTTATCTTAAATAAGGAGAGCATAGCTTATTCTGAGTTTTTCGAGTTGATGGGTGAAGTTTTTGATTTGACTCCTCCCAAAAGAGAAATTTCTGACTGGCTATTGAAATGGGTGATATTCTTCCAAAACTTGCTCTATCGCTTGAAATTAACCAAAGTGGCCTTAAATCGTCAAACAGCCATGATTGCCCAACAGAAGATATTCTTTGACAATAAAAAGGTGATGAAACTTCTGGAATTTGAATTTAGAAGCCTTCGAGAGACTTTTGAATGGGCAAAGTAAACTAATCCAATTTAGCCTGCGTTTGACCTTTAATAATTATAGGTTCATCGCTTCAAAAAATTGCCAACTGGAATTTTGGCGGACCGATTTATTTGGTAAATTATACAAACCTTAACCTATCCTAATGACAGGAGATCATGATCACGATAGGGAGCAAGAAAGAAAGCTGATCGAGCGCTTTGAGAACTCCCTGAAATCAAACCTGGATTTATATTTTGAAGAAGAGGAATTAGAGGATGTAATCCGGTTTTACTTTGACCAACAGAAATTCCTGAAAGCCCTAAGGGCGGCGGAAATTTCGCTCGACCGATTCCCGTTTTCTGTAGAAATCAAATTGCTCAAAGCCCAGTGTCTAATTTTTAATGATGAGCTGGATGAGGGAATGGATATTCTGGAAAATATCAATAACCTTTCTCCGAATAATGAAGAAATAATTCTGGCTTTGGGGAATGCACATATTCTGGCAGGATCTTATGATCAAGGAATAGAACTACTGGAAAACTATCTCTCTCTGGCTGAAGACAAGGCAGAGATTTATTATTCTCTTGGAAATCTTCATCGGATCAAGGGAGACAATAAAAAAGCTACGCTCTATTTCAAGGAGGCGGTGAAGTGCAGAATTAATCATGAGGATGCCCTTTTTCAGCTGGCCATGATTACAGAAGAGGAAGGGTCTTTCAATGAAATTCTGGAGTTCTATCAGCAATTCATTGATCAGGACCCTTACAGTGCGGGTGCCTGGTATAACCTTGGAGTAGTTTACAACCGAATTGGGAAGTTCGAAGAGGCAATCAAAGCTTATGATTACGCTCTCCTGATTGATGATAGCTTTGCGTCAGCCTATTTCAATTTAGGAAATGCCTACATGAATACTCAGCAGTATGAATTGGCTCTGGAAGCATATCAGAACACGATAAACTGCGAAGGAGCCAATGCAGAAAACTGCTGCTACATGGGGGCTGCCTATGAAAAACTGGATAATGTGGAGAAGGCATTTACCTATTTTAAAAAGGCGGCCAAGATAGATGAGGAATACGACGATGCATGGTTTGGGCTGGGTATGTGCATGCTGAAGAAAGAGAAGTATTTTGAAGCCATCCATTATTTCAAAAAGGCACTAAACTTTACCAAGAGTAATCCGAATTTCTGGGTGGGTCTGGCAGATGCCGAATTCAAGCTTGGGAATCTGCAGGCCAGTTCAGAAGCCTATGAAGAAGCTATTAACCTGGAACCGGGGATCATGGAGACTTATGTGAATCTTTCTGTGATCTATTATGATCAGAATCGGTTCGAAGAGGCTATTGATGTCATTAGTGAGGGAATTGATGAGATTCCAGAAGAAGCCGAACTCTACTACCGAATGGTCATTTACCAGATCAAGATGGGTAAATACAAGGAGGCATTCTCATATTTAGAAAATGCCTTAACTTTGGACTTTGATAAGCACACGATTTTGTTTGAACTGATGCCGGAGCTGGATAAGCAAAAGGCGATATACAAGATCATTGCACAGTACAAAGAAGAAAATACCTGATTAAACCTTTAACATTTCAGAATGAATTACGAGCTGAAGAATATCCCGGTCCGCACTACTAAACCAAGGACCGAAGGATTTACTATGGCTATGGATAAAGGCCTAAGCCCCAGACAAGTAGAAGACTTCATGAGCAGCTGCTCTGACTATGTGGACATTGTAAAATTAGGCTGGTCCACCTCTTATGTGACTAAAAATCTTCGCGAAAAGCTAGATATTTATAAAGAGGCGGGAGTGCCGGTTTACTTTGGAGGAACTTTATTTGAAGCCTTTATCGTGAGAGGTCAGTTTGATGATTACCGGGCCGTCCTTGACAAGTATGGTCTTGAGTTCGCGGAAGTTTCGGATGGTTCGATTTCTCTAAACCACGATAAGAAGTGTGAGTACATTTCCCAGCTTGCAAAACAAGTGACTGTTTTGTCCGAGGTTGGATCGAAGGATGCCGCCAAGATTATCCCGCCATATAAGTGGATTGAGCAAATGCAAAGTGAGCTCGATGCTGGAGCATGGAAGGTTATCGGAGAAGCTCGTGAAGGTGGGAATGTTGGTCTTTTCAGGGATTCCGGAGAGGTAAGACAAGGACTTGTTGAGGAAATTTTAACTCAGATTCCAGGAGATAAAATTATCTGGGAGGCTCCAATCAAAAGCCAGCAGGTTTGGTTTGTAAAGCTTCTTGGAGCTAACGTAAACCTGGGAAATATCAGCCCGTCTGAAATCATCCCATTGGAAACCGTAAGATTAGGTCTAAGGGGAGATACTTTTGATATGTACCTAGAGGACATAAAACTTTAATTTTAGATTTCATTTGAATGGGGCTGATTAGAATTTCTGGTCAGCCTTATTTTTTGAGTATGGAAACGATCAAGAAATATATTCTTCTCTATTTCAAGGGCATGGCCATGGGTGCGGCCGATATCGTTCCGGGTGTTTCCGGTGGTTCGATCGCCCTAATTACAGGGATTTATGAAAAGCTGCTACAGTCTATTACTTCCATAAATACCGAAAGCATCAAACTTGTATTTAAGGGAGAATTCAAGAAGTTCTACCAGTCCGTGAATGGGTCTTTTCTACTGGCACTGATCCTCGGAATAGGAACTAGTATATTTTTACTAAGCGAGCTGATTACCTACCTGATGGATGAAGAGCCTATCGGTCTTTGGTCTTTTTTCTGCGGCTTAATTTTGATCAGTGCTATCATAATTTTGAGAGGAATACAGAGGTGGCATTTGGGAGTGGTATTCGCTGTGGTTTTAGGGATTATCTCAGCGTATTTTATTACAGAGCTCCCTCCCATGACCTCTCCAGATAGCCTTTGGTTTACCTTTGTTTCAGGGGCAATTGCTATTTGTGCCATGATTCTTCCAGGAATTAGCGGAAGCTTTTTGCTCCTGATTTTAGGTCAGTATGAGAATATTCTAAATGCCCTATCTGAGAAAGACTTCTTCACTTTGGCAATTTTTGCCTCGGGCTGCCTGGTGGGAATTCTATCCTTTAGCCGATTAATTTCCTGGTTACTGAGAAAGTTTTATTCAGTTACCATAGGTTTACTCTCGGGCTTTATGTTGGGATCATTAAATAAGCTTTGGCCCTGGAAACTGGTCACGGCCTATCGCAAATCTTCAAGCGGGGAAGAAAAACCTTTTCTGACTGAGAATCTTTGGCCTGCTGAATTTTCTGAACAGGTTGGGGCAGAACCCCAGCTGGCAATGGCCATAGGAGCTTTTATGTTTGGAATCATTTTGGTTTTTGGAATTGATAGATTGGCGGCTTATTTCTCGAAGAAATGAGAAAATTCGGACTAATCGGTTTTCCTCTAGGGCACTCTTTCTCGAAGAAATATTTCACTGAAAAATTCGAAAAGGAGGGGTTGAGCAATTGTGAATTTGAGCTATTTGAGATTCCTTCAGTTGGGGAATTGAAAAAGGTCATTTCTGAGAATCCTACACTAGAAGGGCTTTGCGTAACTATTCCTTATAAGCTAGAAGTCATGCCTTTCCTGGATGAGATATCGCCTTCGGCAAAGCAAATCGGGGCGGTTAATTGCATTCAGTTTAAGGAAAATAAGCTCATCGGATACAATACGGACTTCATCGGATTTCGCGATTCTTTAGCTGGATGGCTTGGGGAAGAGAGACCTAAAGCATTGATTTTGGGTACTGGTGGAGCATCAAAGGCTGTGGCTGCTGCATTAGATGATCTTGGCATTGAGTTTCAATTTGTGTCCAGATCGGGTAAAGCAAATGCAATAACCTATAAGGAATTAACCCAAAGGCCTGAGATCATGAGTGATCATCAACTTATAATTAATAGCACACCGCTTGGTACGTTTCCCGAAATAGAAAGCATGCCTGCAATACCATTGGATCAGATTTCCAAGGATCATCTTTATTATGATTTGGTTTATAATCCGGCGGAAACCGCCATGATGAAAACGGTAACAGAAAAAGGCGGTCGTGCTACAAATGGAATGGAAATGCTCATCGGCCAGGCAGAAGCTGCCTGGAAGATTTGGAATGACTAAATTTCACCATGAACAAGGCCATCTTAATCATTCAATGCCCTGATCAAAGGGGAATCGTAGCGGCAGTTTCGGATTTCCTTTTCCAGAATGGAGGAAATATTCTTGAAGTAGACCAGTATGTAGATCAGGAAGCCAAGCGCTTTTTTATGCGTGCCTGCTGGGATTTGGATTCATTTGCCTTGGAAAAAGACAACATATCTGAGAAATTTTCAAAAGAGGTGGCAGAGGAGTTTGAAATGGATTTCACTCTTCATTTCAATCAGCCAAAAGCCCGAATGGCGGTTTTTGTAAGCAAACAATCCCATTGCCTCTTTGATATCCTTTCAAGACATCATTCAGGACAACTTGAAGTCGAAATTCCTTTGGTGATTTCAAATCACAATCATCTCAGAGGTGTGGTGGAGGCATTTAACATTCCTTTTCATCACATCCCTGTTTCTAAGGAAAACAAAATCCAGGCAGAACGAGAGCAACTTAGGCTCCTGTCGGAAAATAAGATAGATTTTGTGGTTCTGGCTAGATACATGCAGATCGTTTCCCCGGAGTTTATTTCTCATTTTCCTAATCGAATCATCAATATTCACCATTCCTTTTTACCAGCTTTTGTCGGGGCAAAGCCATATCATGCGGCCTTTGAGAGGGGAGTCAAGATTATTGGTGCAACGGCGCATTACGTGACAGAGGAGCTGGATGCTGGACCTATCATCGAACAGGAAGTAGCCAGAGTAAGGCATCACAATGATGTTTCTGATTTGGTGCAGATCGGGCAGGACGTAGAAAAAGTGGTTCTTTCCAGAGCCATCAGGTCACATCTGGATAGGAAGGTAATGGTATTTAAAAACCGAACTATTATTTTTTATTGATCAAATCATGTGCTCTCAAATCTTAAATGACGATAAAACCAGATGTCCCTGGTGTCTAGGTTTTAATCAATACATCAAATACCATGATGAGGAGTGGGGTGTTCCTGTTTATGATGACCGAATTCATTTTGAATTCCTGATTCTTGAAAGTGCTCAGGCAGGGCTAAGTTGGGCAACCATCCTGAAAAAGAGAGAAGGCTATCGCAAAGCTTTTGCTGATTTCGATTATAAGATGGTGGCCGATTATCCGGATTCCTTTGTGGAGGAATTAATGACCGACTCGGGAATAATTCGGAATAGGTTAAAGATCAAAGCAGCCATCAACAATGCAAAAAGATTAATGGAGGTGCAGGCTGAATTTAGATCTTTCTCGGATTATATCTGGGATTTTGTGGATGGTCGGCCTATTGATAATCAATTACGCTCCATGGAAAATGCTCCGGCTACGAGCAAGCAATCAGATCAGTTGGCGAAGGATATGAAAAAGCGTGGTTTTAAGTTTTTAGGGAGTACTACTTTATATGCACATATGCAGGCTACCGGTCTAATTAATGACCATCTAGTAGAATGCTATAGATACGCAGAGGTTAAGGCTTAATGAAAAGCAAAAAAGATCAGCCAAACCAGAAATAGCAGAGGCAAAAGAATCGGCAATGAGAATCGGATAATGTAGCCAAAGAAAGACGGCATCTTGATTCCACTTTGCTCAGCGATGGACTTCACCATGAAATTCGGGCCATTTCCTATGTAGGTCATCGCTCCAAAGAAAACAGAAGCGATAGCTATAGCCATCAATTGAAAAGAAGAATCCGGATATCCGTTTGCGGCGAAGGTTCTTACCTCTTCAATATTATTTATAGAAGCCCCACCAGAAGCCATGGCTGCAGCCAGGAAGTTCAAGTAGGTTGGAGCATTATCCAGAAATCCTGAAAGAATACCCGTTCCCCAATAAAGTGTATTTGCTGTGATCAATGCCGCGCCATCAGGTGATTTGGCAAAATCTCCGACAAGCTCAAGTGCCGGCATCATGGTTCCAAATATTCCAATGAAAATAAAGGCGACCTCTCTGATGGGTTCAAAATTGAATTCGTTCCCTTGCAGTGCCCTTTGATCAGCCAGTCGATATGAAAAGAAGGCTACAGAAAGCATGATGATTTCCCGGATAAATGAGAATTTTTGTCCATCATAAACGATGGCCGGAACTCCTTCAATTACGTTTGGATCCAAGAATACAGAACAAATAATTACCAAAAGCCAGCCGAAGTTTTTGGCACCCACCAAAGTAAATTTATTGGTATAGGTTTCTGCCTCTGGCTCTGGGTCTACAGCTCTTCCTAGTTTTCTGTCTATGAAATAAAATGCTGTCGCCAACACGATAAGTGCAAATACCCATGCCGGCCAGTTATGCTCAAGAGTCCAGAAGAAGGGGATTCCCTTCAAGAAACCTAGGAAAAGAGGAGGGTCACCAATCGGGGTTAAGGAGCCACCGACATTACTCACCATAAAGATGAAAAAGATGATGTGGTAAGCCTGGATATTTCCCTTATTCAGTCGAATAAAAGGACGAATCAAAAGCATTGAAGCCCCTGTAGTACCTATGAGATTTGATACTAAAGCCCCAACTACTAATAAGGTTACATTGGCCAAAGGAGTGGCTTTCTTATCGATTTCAATCAGGATTCCTCCTGAGGCAATGTAAAGCGAAGCCAATAGTGCAATGAATTGCACATACTCAGCGAGGGCATGAACAGGCCCGTGAACGTTGTCCAGAGCAAATAAATAATAGAATACAACCAAAATGGCCAAGGCCACGGCAATCTTAGGATAGTTTTTATGCCAGAAGTGCTCATAGAAAAGCGGACCTGTAGCAATCATCAATAGCAAGGCTATGAATGGAATCACCAGCCAAATAGGTGCAGCATGACCGTGTGAGCCTTCCTCATCATGACCTTCGGCATGTTCACCTCCGTGATCTTGGTCTGAGTGGTTTGTATCTTGACTTGCATCAAAAGAGACCATGGAAATCATCTCTCCTGAAGCCTCATCAGTCATAGCGCTTACTTCATTTATGGCTCCAGCCACAAAAAACATTAGCAGAAAGATGAGAAAAAGTCGAGAAAGATTAATCTTCATAGGTTGGGGTAATCTTATTTAATGCCGAAATAAATTCCTTCTTCCGAACCACTCAAAAAGTAGGGCGCTATTCGCTAAACTACTGATTTTGGACGATAAACTCCAAGTGCAACATCAGAAGGCTGAATTAATTCTTTGTGAATTTTATCATAATCGCTTTAAAATCCTTTTCAGACTAACTCCTGAAGAGCCAGACTAAAAGAATTCTGAGCTATTTTAGTTTTGCTAGAATTTGAATCAAAGGTTTTTTGGAGGGCAAGCCGAATAGTTTCGCTAACGTCAGAAAATATGGCCTGATCGGTCACCTCTGCATTTTCGCTCATGAGATAAGCAAAGACTCTTGCCATTCCACAATTAGCCACGAAATCCGGAATCAGTGATACTCTTTCATCTACCCATAGACCTATCGGCCCAAAGAATATTTCAGGATCTGCAAAAGGAACATTCGCACCACAGGAAATTACCTCAAGACCTGCATTAACCATTTTCTCTGCCTGCTCTTTGGTAATCAGCCTGGAAGCCGCAGCAGGAATGAAAATTTCACTTTCTAAGTCCCAAACCCGCTCATTCATTTCCTCGAAAGGAATCATGTCAGGTGCGCTTAGTTTATTTCCTTTTCTATTGATGAAAAGTTCTCTTATCTCATCGAGCGTGTATCCATCCTCTTTTATCAGACCACCATCTTTATCGATGATTCCCACAATCTTCACTCCTTCCACTGCTAGGAAACAGGCAGCAGCAGCACCTACATTACCCCATCCTTGAATCACAGCTCGCTTTCCTTTGATATCTCCTCCCCAGATGGAGTAATAGTGGCTCACTGCCTCAGCTACCCCATATCCAGTGATCATATCGGCTACAGTATATTTTTTAGGACCGTTTGGAGTGAATTCCGGATCCTCTAAAACCTTTGCTACACCTTGTCTCAATTGGCCGATTTTACGGATCTTTTCAGGTTCAGTCGCATGAAAAAAGCCATTAACGATTCCTTCTTGTGGGTGCCAAAGCCCATAAGATTCAGTAATTGGAATTACTTCATGAATCTCGTCCACATTCAGGTCACCACCGGTTCCGTAGTAATTTTTCAACAGCGGCATGACGGCTTTATACCATCTTTTCAACACTTCGTCTTTTCGGGGATCAGCAGGATCAAAGTTGATTCCTGATTTAGCTCCGCCTATCGCAGGACCTGAAACTGTAAATTTCACCTCCATGGTCTTTGCTAGAGACTCTACTTCTCTTTTATCTAGACCTTTTCTCATTCGGGTTCCTCCACCCGCAGCACCTCCCCGTAGTGAATTGATCACTACCCATCCTTCAGCTTCGGATTCACTATCACTCCACTCAAAGATTACTTCGGGTTTCTTATTCTCAAATTTTTTAAGTAGTTCCTGCATCGGTTAGTTGGGTTTAATATTCGCGGCAAAAATAGAATTTTTGAAAAGCAGTCCTATCGGATTAGGATGGTCGGTAATCATACCATGTTCCACCGCAGGAATCTTCTTTGGCGCCGGTCACACTTGAAAGGCAATTATTTTCACCTCGCATCTTTAAAACTCCCAGGAATCCAAAGATTAAAGCCTCTTTGAATTCAATGACTTCTTTATCTGGCAAGATGATTTCATAGGTGTTTTGTAGGTTTCTGGAAAGTCGCTCGACGAAAAATTTATTGTAAGCCCCTCCGCCTGATAAAAGAATTTTGGGGTTTTCTTTGGCCGCATATTTTCGAATGATCTGAGAAATCTGAATGGCATAATGCTCTACCAGTGTCGCCAAAATATCTTTTACATTTAATCCTCTTTCGGAAATTATTGGTAGAAAATCGCTTTCCAGGTCTTCGCGACCCAGTGATTTGGCTCCCGATTTTTGATAGTAGTCCAGAGAGTTTAAATTTTCCAAAAGCTGTCTATCCACATTTCCTTCTCTGGCCCAGTTTCCATCTTTGTCGTATTCTGCTCCAAGTTTTTGAGCAAAAAGATTTAGTAAGCCATTAAAAGGGGTGCAGTCAAATGCTTTTCTGGATCCATTCACATCCATGCTGATATTTGAAATTCCACCAAGGTTTACACAAAAATCATATTCGTGAAAGAGAAGCTTATCTCCTAGAGGTACTAGAGGAGCACCTTGACCGCCCAGAGAAATGTCCAGCATTCTGAAGTCATTTATCGCAGGAAGTTCACTGTTCTGAGCGAGCCACCAGCCATTTCCTATCTGAAGACTAAGTCCTTTTTCTGGCTGATGGAATACAGTATGCCCATGGCTACAAACCGCCGTGGGTTTGGTTTTCAAATTCTGACAGAAATTTTTGACTTCCTTACCCATCCATTTTCCAAGAGTGACATCCAGACTCATAAGATCTGATGAGGGCAATTTATGCGCAGACATCAATTGGGTTTTTAAGGCAGAAGGGAATTCCACTGTTTCGGATTTTAGGATTTCGTATGACCATTTATCACTTTTTGCAAAGTGGCAATAAGCAATATCAAGTCCGTCTCCTGAAGTACCTGACATCAATCCGATTACTGAGTATTTTTCCATGGCTAGGGGTTAAAAGTTGTTAAGCCAAGTCTGGTGATTGCATTAATTAAAGTTAAGTAAATCTCCCGCTTTTCTAAATCAGTAATTTGCGCCTTCGAAAGAAATGAACTGCATGCAGCTTTGTATTGACATAGGGAATACCAGAATAAAATCAGCCTTTTTTGATGGAGATCAAATTTACTCAAATGAGTCATTTGATTCTATCGAGAAGGCCTTGGATTGGTGCGGTAAAGAAAGTTTCAAGCATTGTCTGGTCAGTTCGGTGAGGTATTCTAAATCTGAACTTCAAAGCCTGTTACCATTTAATTTTCTTTTCCTTGATCACAAAGTGCCTTTACCTATAAAAAATGGCTATTCAAGCCAATCTACACTAGGTTTGGATAGGCTTGCAGGAGCTGTTGGTGCATGGAAATTAAATTCAGGAGGGCCTGTTTTGGCTATTGACCTGGGAACTTGTCTGACCTTTGATTTTGTCAATGGGGAAGATATTTACATGGGTGGAGCCATCAGTCCAGGTCTTAGGTTGAGGTCACAGAGTATGCATTCACTCACTGCTAATCTCCCATTGGTTTCTATGGATGATATTCCAGACTCACCGATAGGAAGAACTACGGTAGACTGTATGAAATCAGGAATTTGGTATGGTTTAGCTCATGAAATTGAAGGCCATATTGAAGATTTCAGGGCAAAATTTCCAGGAATCAAGGCCTTTATTAGCGGAGGAGATTCACATTTCTTTGAATCGTTGGCAAAAGACCACATATTTGTAGTCCCAAATTTAGTCCTGCTCGGATTAAATTGCATTCTAAACCACAATGTTGAGTAAAATCAGATTGAATTTGTTGGGTGTTCTATGCACCCTTTTCTTATATACAGAAGTGTCGGCACAATCCAGTGCTTCAACTTACAGTGCCCTAGGCCTTGGCGAGTTTAATTACTCTGGCTTGACCCATAACCAAGGAATGGGTGGCTTAGGCATTAGTTTTGGTACTGGCTGGAACCCAAATGTGGTGAACCCGGCACTTTCTACCAGAAACACAATTTTTAATTTCCAGGCAGCCCTGAATTACAAAAGGATCAATGCTCAAACAAATGTAGAAGACTCTGATGTAGATGGAGGAGGTCTCTCTTACATTGCAATGGCTTTTCCATTCAAGTCTGGAAAGTTTGGTGGAGGATTGGGGTTAAACCAAATTACCAGTGTAAACTACAGGCTCGTCCTCGAGAGTGATGTTCGTGGAGCGGACGGTATCACAGCTACAAACTTTATCCAGGGAGATGGTGGTATTTCAGAGGCCTATATGAATTTCGGCTTTCTTGTGGCAAAAAATTTAAGCCTTGGATTTACCGGTTCTTACCTTTTCGGTTCAACTATCCGAAGAAATCAGTTGACACTCACCAATGAGAATGACAATGTCGTAGGTAATAGAACGGAGTATTATGAAAGATTAACCGTAAGCGATGTGGGATTTAAAGTTGGTGCACACTACTTTTTCCCTATCAGTGAAAATGGAAATCTTCATCTTGGAGCCATTTATCAGTCTTTAGGAGAAGTAAAGGGTAAAGCTTTTGCAAAGCTCGCAGCTTTTGGCCTAGCGGATGATCCAGATACTCCCGGAGACCAAATTGCAAATGATGATCCAGGTTCAGTATATATCCCAAATCGCTTCGGATTCGGAATTAGCTATGAGAAATCAAATAAATATGTAATTGGTCTGGAAGGTCAATTCCAGGATTTTACGCAGTATAGGACCTTCGGGGGAGGAGAATCCATCCTAGAAGAAGCAATTAAAATTGGCTTGGGTTTCCAAATCGTTCCTGATTATTTATCTATTGATAACGCTCTTAAGCGCACCACTTATCGATTTGGGATTGATTATCAGCAGACTCCTTATTTGTTAAATCAAACTAAAATCAATGATGTCGGCATAAACTTTGGAGCCTCATTTCCTGTTAACCAGCTATCTCTAGTCAACTTTGCCATGAAGCTGGGGAGAAGAGGTAGTTTGGAGAATGGATTGATCAGAGAGGATTACATTAATTTCACTCTTGGATTTAGTTTAAATGATAATAGTTGGTTTTATAAAAGACCATTTGACTAATTCCAGAAAAAAATACGAAATTAGAAGCCCGAAATTTAATTGGAGAGAAAATCTATTTGTTTAATAACATTATCGCCAAATAAAACCCTAAGAAATGAAACTTAAAACTACCCTATTTGTCTTGGCAGCCCTTTTGGTGACTGGTCTTGCTCAAGCACAGGACGGTTGGAACTGGCCAGCTGACTCTCAGGATGAAGCAAAGGCTCGTGAACTAAATGCAGCTTACACTGATTATATGAAATCAGAGCAATTTGCCCAAGCAACCGGTCCATTGAATTGGCTATTGACAAACGTACCAGAACTTAATGAGTCCATTTATATCAATGGAGTTACTGTATATAAAGGTGCAGCAGATGCCGAAGCCGATGCTGAAAAGAAGCGTGTTTTCCAGGACTCTGTAATCACTATTTATGAAAAGAGAGCGGAGCTTTATAATAACGAGCCAAATTGGATTGAAAATAAAGCTTATTACAGCTATGATTTCTATAAGGGGAATAAAGAGAAGTTGGGCGATGTAGTAGCGAACTTTGAGAAAGCTATTGAGCTAAATGGTGAGCTTTCCATTCCAAGTCTATATGCCGCTTATTTTGATGCGGTTTACAGGCATAATGCCTATAACAAGGTGTACACACCTGATCAGGTTCTCGATAAATATGATCAAATCCAGGCTTTGCTAGATGCCAAGGAAGCAGAAGGTGTAGATGTAAGTGGGCCTCGCGGAACCACAGAAAGAGTTTTAGTGGCCATGAAACTGATTGATTGTGACTTCATCGAAAACACGATGGGTCCAAGACTAAAGGCGGACCCTACGAACCTTAAACTAGCGGATCAGATATTCAAATACTCTATACAGTACAAGTGTACCTCTTCCGATATTTTCCTTACTGCACTCGAAATTAAAGATTCAAACGAGCCTACCTTTGGAACTGCTCAGGTAAGAGGAGACCTTTATCTTCAAAGAGATGATGTAGAAAGTGCTAAAGAAGCATTTAACAAGGCTTTCGAACTAGCGGAAAGTGATGCTCAGAAGGCAGAAGTAAAGCTTAAGTTAGCTTCCATCTACGCAGGTAATGGTCAAAGGTCTGACGCAAGATCGGCCGCTCGTGAAGCTGCTGAACTGGATCAGGAAAAGGCATCTGATGCATGGAAGTTGATTGGAGATCTTTACATGGGTTCTTTCAATGTTTGTAAGGGAGGAGAAAGCCGTGCAAAAGATTACTCCGTATTCATCGCGGCCTATAATGCCTACCAAAGAGCTGGCAATAATCAGGGCATGGCAAATGCGAGAGCACGATTCCCATCCAAAGAAGAACTATTTACAGAAGGTCTTCAGGTAGGAGGAACAATCAACACTGGCTGTTGGATTGGGGAGACCGTGACTTTGGCTACCAGAGACTAACAGTCACTAAGAAAATAATGAAAGGCAGCCGTAAGGTTGCCTTTTTTTGTTTAGCTAATCACTACATTTATCCTATGTCTAAGGATCATAGCCTATTTCTTCTTCTTTTATTAGCATTTGGCTTCTCTGCCTGCAGAGAAAGTGTGGATGTGAGTGCCTTGGAGGTATATGATGGACCCATAAACGCTGCCACAGACATTCACCTAATTCAAAGTGATTCGGCCGTTCTTCGATCTGAAATTCGGGCCGCCAAGCAGCTTGAATATGCAAATGGGAACCTCGAGTTTCCGGAAGGAATTGATATTACTTTTTATGAAAAGGATGGGACGGTAGGAACTACCATGAGAGCAGATCGGGGATATTTTTTAAAAACTGAAAATCTGTATAAGGGAGTGGGGGATGTCCGAGTGGATAATATTTTGGAAAACCAGAAGCTTCAAGCAGAAGAATTATTTTGGGATCCGGGAGAAAAACGCATTTACACGGAAACATTCGTGACTGTTCAGGATAACCAAACCATTTTTAATGGCACAGGAATGGAAAGTGATGAAACCTTTACAAATTATAAATTGAAAAACATCACTGACAGTCGAACGGTTTTACCCGGTGAAGGCCAATGAAACTACCGGACGTTTTACTTCTTTCTCTTTCCCTTGCACTAATCATCATAGGGATACATCTATCTTTGACGCAGGGAATCGGAGTGTCTTATTCGGTTTTTATGTTTGCGATAGCCTTCCTATTTTGGTTTCAGTATCGTAGGATGCAGAGCAAAGCACCGGTCCAATCCAAATCAAAAAAGAAGGGGAAAAAGCCTAAACGAAAGAAATGACAGTTTTTTTAATGTATGTGATTATCACTCTGCTCTTCTCGGCTTTTTTTTCAGGGATGGAAATCGCCTTTATCTCGGCAAATAAGCTGCAGGTAGAGCTTGAGAGCAAACAAGGAAAACTGACGGGCAGAATTCTCAGCGGTTTCATGGAGAAACCTGGTCAGTTCATTGGTACCACTCTCATGGGAAATACCATATCCCTTGTACTCTATGGTATTTTCATGGCCTATCTTCTTGAAGATCCGATAAGAGGTTTATTACCAGATATTTTGAATAATGAGGTAGTGGTGTTGCTAATTCAAACTTTGATTTCCACTATCATTGTTTTGATTACGGCAGAATTCTTACCGAAATCCATTTTCCTGCTTAATCCGAATAGCTTGCTCAAGATATTCGCGATGCCCTTCCTTATTATCTATTTAGTCATGTATCCGGTGGTCTGGGCAGTCGTTTGGCTATCCAGGTTTTTTATCACTAAAATTTTGAACCTGGAGTACAATGAGGACAAAACAGTCTTTACGGTAACTGATTTGAATAGCTTCATTCAGGATCACATGAATAGTAGTTCCGAGGAAAGTGATTTAGAAATCGATACTAAGATTTTTGACAATGCCGTGGAATTTAAAACGGTAAGACTCAGAGAATGCATGGTTCCACGTACGGATGTGGTAGCTATTGAGGTAGAGGATAGCATAGAGGAATTGAAGGAGATTTTTGCTGAAAGCGGTCATTCCAAAATCATCGTGTATCGAGATACTATAGACGAAGTGATCGGTTACTGTCATCAGCTGGAGCTTTTTAAAAAGCCCGAAAAAATTGAAGAAATTCTTACCCCAATTATCATCGCCCCAGAATCTGCTTTGGCAAATGAAGTACTAATCCAGTTTATTCAAGAGAGGAAAAGCCTTGCCTGGGTGGTAGATGAGTTTGGAGGAACAAGCGGAATTGTGTCTATGGAGGATATTATTGAGGAGATTCTCGGTGAGATAGAAGACGAACATGACAGTGATGATTTGATCGAGCAGCATATAAGTGAACAAGAATATCTCCTCAGCGCAAGACATGAAATCGACTATTTGAATGAGAAATATGGCTGGAGTTTACCGATCGGAGACTTCGAAACTCTTTCTGGGTTGATTCTTTCTTTGACTGAAAATTTACCTCAAAAAGGCGAGGCTGTTACCTATGGTCCATACACATTTACTGTGGTTTCTAAACAGGATCACCGGATCGATACAGTAAAGATGAAAATAAATTCATCTGGGGTTTTTTAGATAAGCCTTTGATTTAGAATATTATTTGAATTTCGCCCTTTATCCAGTTATCTTTGCCATCCTAAAAAAGCGTAGAAACTAGAATGGCGTTAATTAAACAAATAAGACAGAGAACGGGTCTCGCAATCGGTGTTATTGCCGGCGGGTTAATTTTATTCCTTTTGGGAGGGGACTTACTAAGCCCTAATTCCACACTTCTTAACTCAAATCAGAACATCGTCGGTGAAATAGCCGGAGAAGAAATCACATACGAAGAGTATGTGCAGCGAGTAGAAGAATTTAGAATCAACTACCAGCAAAGAACAGGAAGAGCGCCCTCAGAAGTTGAAATGTTTTCAGTTCGTGAGCAGGCATGGCAGGCCATGATTGTGGAGAAGGTCTTCAAAGAAGAATATGATAAACTAGGCCTTGAGATTTCTGATGCAGAGCTTGTAGATATGGTTCAGGGAAAGAACATCGTTCCCGAACTTCAGCAGCAGCTGGTTAATCCACAAACTGGTCAGTTTGATAAAACTCAATTGGTATCATTCCTTCAGTCTTTGGAGACAGCTGACCCAGCTCAACAGGCTTTTTGGGCTCAGCAAGAAGAGGTTTTTGCCGATTCTAGGTTGAGAATCAAGTATGATAATCTGTTGGCTACTTCTGAGTATGCTACTACTGCAGAAGCGAAGGCTGCTTATAATGCTGAAAATAGCATCGCTGATGTGCAGCATTTATTTGTTCCTTTTTATGCAATTCCTGATTCCAGCATAGAAGTTTCTGATAGTGAGCTAAGTAGCTATTTGTCCGAAAATCAAGAAAAATTCCAAACCGGTAATACCGCAAACGTGGAGTATGTAAGTTTTAGCATTCTTCCTAGTGGTTTAGATTCGGCGGCTGTTATTGAGGAAATCAATGAACTTACCCAGGAATTAATAAATGCGGACAATGACTCTTCATTTGTAATGCGAAATTCTGAAAGTCAGTTTCCTTTCTTTACTTATCGTCCCGGTGATAATTTGCCTGCGTCTTTGACTAATAATGTTGACGAGATCGAAGAAGGTGGCGTTTATGGACCATTTGTAACTCCTAATTCTTCTTATGTTACTTACAAGATCACTGAACAGTTTGAAGGTTCACCTCGATTAAGAGCTTCTCATATTTTGTTCAGCACTGAGAATATGTCTGATCTTGCGAAAGAAGACGTTAGAGCCCAGGCTCAGGATGTTCTGGATGATATAAGAGAAAATGGTGGTTTTGAATTAGCCGCTAGGCAATACGGTCAGGATGGTTCTGCACAGCAGGGTGGTGACCTTGGATGGTTTGCTAAGGAAGACTTTGTAGAAGAGTTTGCTGAGGCGGCTTTTGCTCAAAGAAGCACAGGACTCATCAATAGACTGGTAGAAACCGAATACGGATACCACATCATCCAGGTGACAGAGCTTCCAAAGTCAGAATATACTAAACTCGCGGTTCTCGAACTTGAGCTAGTGGCGAGTGATCAAACGAGAAATGAGGCATTTAGGAATGCAGATTCTTTCGCCGCTGAAAGTGGAAACAGAAATGAATTCACTGAAAATGCACAGGAAGCGGGATATAGAATTATCCAAGCTAACAATGTCGATGCACAAGCTAGAAACCTTAACAATATTCAAGGAGCCAGAGAAGTGATCAGATGGGCATTTTCCGAAGCTTCAGAAAATGAAGTTTCTCCAGTTTTCGAATTGGATAACCAATATATGGTGGCATCCCTAGTGGATAAAAAGGAGAAAGGTGATGCGAAGCTTGCTGATGTAAGAAGTCAGGTAATGCTTCAGGTTAGAAATCAGAAAAAAGCAGATTTAATCGCTGAGCAGTTAAAGACTAAGTCAACCTTGGAAGAAATGCAAGAACTCTTCCCTGATGCGGCTTCTTTGAGTTCCACACCTGATTTGAAATTGAGTTCTTCGGTGATTCCGGGAATCGGTTTTGCGCCAGCTGCTGTTGGAGCCATATTCGGATTGCAGAATTCAGGCGATATGACCGAACCTATTCATGAGGATGTGGGAGTGATAGTTGCTAAGCTGAATAGTAAAACTTCTGCAGGCGAAATTGGGGATTATTCGGGCTTCCAAAGATCTCTAACTCAAAGTGGTTCTCAACGAACGAATTTTCAGGTCATGATGGCCTTGCAGGATTTGGCAGATGTGAAAGACTATCGATACAAGTTTTTCTAAACAGATAAAATTTTGAACCCATGTCCTAAAGCATGGGTTCTTTTTTTGGACCTTTGGAAAGGAATATTAATATGAAGGATAATTTTGACCGGGAAGTCTTCAAGGAAAAGCTTAATGCAAGTGGAGATTTCCCAATGCTATACATGTTTAAGTTTATCGTGCCGAATGGAAGACAGCATGAGATCGAAGAAATATTTCCAAAGAACAACATAGAGCTAAAGGCGAGTTCTGGTGGAAAGTACATTAGTGCCACGATCAAAGTGATGACGGAGTCTGCCGAACAGGTTCTAGACTTTTATGAAAGAGCATCGAAAATTGAAGGAGTGATCGCACTATAAATTCAAATATTATGTGGAAAGAAGAAGATAATCGACTGAAAAGAACAATTGAATTTGCTGATTTTACAGAGGCCTTTGCCTTTATGACTCGGGTTGCATTTTTAGCAGAAGCTCATGCTCATCACCCGAATTGGAGCAATGTATATAATACCGTGAGCATTGAGCTTACTACACATGATGCAGGAAATACTGTTACTGAAAAGGACCGAAAGCTTGCTAAAGCCATAGATCAGCTACTATAACATGGAAGGTCTTCCAGATCTTACTATAGTACCTACTCCCATTGGAAATCTGGGAGACATTACCTTTCGCGCCGTAGATATTTTAAAAGCGGTGGACGTTATTTTAGCTGAAGATACCAGAACCACTGGACAGCTACTGAAGCATCTGGAAGTCAGGAAGCCACTCCAAAGTTACCATATGCACAATGAGCATAAGGCTGTAGAGAAAATCATTGAGCGGATGAAAGAAGGTGTAACTTTTGCCTTAGTGAGTGACGCGGGAACTCCCGCCATTTCAGATCCTGGATTTCTTTTAGTGAGGGAGGTTATTGAATCAGGACTTTCAGTCCAAAGCCTTCCAGGTGCCACAGCCTTCGTACCGGCCTTGGTGAATAGCGGTCTTCCTGCAGACCGGTTTACTTTCGAAGGTTTTTTACCTCACAAAAAAGGCAGAAAGACCAGAATTGATCAATTGGCTGAAGAAACCCGCACCATGATCTTTTATGAATCCATGCATAGATTGATCAAAACCTTAAATCAATTGGCAGAAGTTCTGGGCTCGGACAGGCAGGCATCAGTTTCCAGGGAGATTACCAAACTTCATGAAGAAACTGTGCGGGGTACACTTACGGAAATCGCTAATTACTATGAATCTAATCCGCTGAAAGGTGAGCTTGTGCTTGTGGTGGCGGGTAAATCCTCAAAATAACTTTTCATGACTTTTTCAGAAGTTCAATTAGACCAGCTTTTAAAAATCACAATTGAGATTGCAAAGAAGGCAGGAAGTTTCATTCGAAAGGAAAGAGAGAATTTTGACCTTTCAGCCATTGAACATAAAGGCTTTAATGACTTGGTTTCTTATGTAGATAAGGAGGCTGAGCAAATCATTGTGGATGGATTAGGTGAATTACTTCCTGATGCGGGTTTCATTACTGAGGAAGGAACCAAAACGACTAGGTCTAAAAGTCTTAATTGGATTATTGACCCATTGGATGGGACCACAAATTTTATTCACGCTTTACCGGTATTCTCTGTAAGTATTGCTCTGGAGTTAAATGGTGAGGTAATTCTTGGGGTGGTGTATGAAGTAAATCGAGACGAATGCTTCTCTGCCCGAAAAGGAGGTGGAGCGTTTTGTAACGATAAGAAAATATCGGTTTCCTCAGCACCTGATTTATCTGCTTCTCTACTGGCTACAGGTTTTCCCTATTATGATTTTGAGCAGATTGATAAGTATTTGGACGCTTTGAAATCTTTGATGCAAAAGACGCATGGACTTCGAAGGATGGGAAGTGCTGCTGTGGATTTGGCTTATGTGGCTTGCGGAAGATTCGAAGGGTACTTTGAATATAATCTTAACTCTTATGATGTAGCCGGAGGAATCATTCTGGTTCAGGAAGCAGGGGGGCAAGTTACGGACTTTGGTGGTGGAGATAATTTCCTGTTTGGGCGAGAAGTGGTTGCCTCAAATAAAAATATCCATTCAGAGTTTTTGGAAAATGTAAAGACTATCTGGACCTAAAGTCTGAGAAAAAAATGCCAGAGCAAAACTGTGGCTAAACTAATTGGAAGCCCAATTCCAGCCAATTGAGAAGCTAGCTTTGGGTTCAGCTGATATTCTATAGCCACCAGCGATCCTGTTATCATCGGAGCCATTCCGCTTTCCAAAACAGTCACCTTAAATTCCAGCGACTCTGGGTCCATGGTTTCAGAATAAATCAGGAGGATCAAAGCTGGGGCAAGTATTATCCTATAGCTCATGCCAAGCCAAAAGTATCTTGACTTCAGAGAAGGAAGATCGAATTGAAGTTTAATCCCAATGGCAATCAAGGCAACAGGTGCCATGGTTTTTCCTATCACTTCTAAAACTGGAAGTAGCATACCTGGTACTGAAACCTTAAATACGCTCATGGCAAGGCTAGCCAGAAGCATAAAAAATGGAGGAAAGCTGATGATCTTGAGGAGAATCAGCTTAGGCTTGCTTGAGCCTGTTCCATAGATCGAAGCCACCACAATGGACATGGAGGAAACCAATAGAAAAGAACCTGCCTGATCAATCAATAAGGCAGTTGGTAAAGCCTCAGGGCCAAACAAAAACTCCAGCACAGGAAACCCCATAAAGGAAGTATTTGCCAGGCCAGGAACGATGATCAAACATCCTGTCAAAGTCCTGTCCCAATGAAAATATTTGCCAAGTGTTCCGAAAATCACCCAGCTCAACATGAAGGTAAACCAAGCTGCGCTTATGGGCATGAGAACACTCCAGGAGAGTTCCATAGGAGGAATGTGAAGAAGTGCCAATGCTGGCAATACCAGATAAAAAAGGTATTTATTGATCCATTTGGATACTGCGGAGGAGGTCCTTTTTGGGAGTTTTTGAAGAAGAAGTCCAAGTGAAAAACAGAAAACTCCGATGACGGCCGTAAGCATAGAACGAAATATAGCGGTTACTTTTTATTAACAGAAAGGTAAATGGCACGATATTGTATCTACCTGTTTATCAGTATACTTTTGATTAAACTATTGATACATGACAAAGCTTATCCCAATATTTATCGATGGTAAACGCTGGATTCAGCTAGGACAGCTACCATTAAATCAGGCCAAGCGCTTCAGAAACTGGCTTCCAAAAAGCAGGGTTAAAAATCTACGCATGGGAGAAATGGTTCTGAATGACTGTGTGGACTTTGCTTGTTATAATTACTGGTTCAGAAATTACCAGATTTCCTCCACTGACTCTCCTAATAGCGATTTCTAGTCAAGATCGTAATTCGACCTTTTTTCATCAAAAAAATTTTTAAGCTCAGGGTAAAATGAGCTTTCTACTCTCGGAACACCATTCAAGGTCAGATCTGCCCCACCATTCAGCTCATCTGTATTCACCTGCATTCCTTCAATTAAGTACACCATATCCTCAAAACTCAAAGGCTCCTCTGTGCTTCTGGGATAAAGCATGTATTCGTTTCCATAAAAATCTACTGCTTCAAACTCGATTCGGTAATTCAAGTAGTGTGCATAAATACTGATTTGCTCTCCCCATTGACTTTCAGGATAACTTAATTTTACCAAAAGGACCGAATTTGATCCTTCTGAAAAGTAACTTTCCGGTGAAAATTTGAAGTCATACATCATACGAAATTACTAATTACAGGCTTGCTTTAGCAAAGTTTCACAGGGTAGTTTTTTAGATTGGATTATAGATAGTTTCGGGCTATTTTTGACTGACCAAAGCGTCCTTCAAACCCATTCAACAATATTTATGAAAAGAGATACCGCGGTATTTGACTTAATTAATCAAGAAGAAAAGCGTCAAAGAGAGGGGATAGAATTAATCGCTTCTGAAAACTTTGCGAGCAAGCAGGTGATGGAGGCAGCAGGAAGTGTATTGACCAATAAATATGCTGAGGGTCTGCCAGGCAAAAGATACTATGGTGGGTGTGAAGTCGTAGACGAAATCGAGACCTTAGCTATAGAAAGAGCTAAGGAACTTTTCGGTGCTACCTGGGCGAATGTTCAACCGCATTCAGGTGCGCAGGCGAATGCAGCGGTCTTTCTAGCTTGCCTCAAGGCAGGTGATCCCATCTTGGGTTTTGATTTATCGCATGGAGGACATTTAACCCATGGGTCTCCTGTTAATTTCTCAGGTAAACTTTATGATCCTCACTTTTATGGGGTAGAAGAGGAAACCGGAGTGATCGATTATGATAAAGTAGAAGCCAAAGCCCTTGAAGTAAAACCAAAGCTATTAATCTCTGGAGCATCAGCTTATAGTCGTGATTGGGATTACGAGAGGCTGCGCGATATTGCAGATCAGGTCGGTGCCATATTGTTGGCTGATGTTTCTCATCCATCTGGACTTATCGCAAGAGGGCTTTTGAAAGATCCTCTTGACCATTGCCATATTGTAACCACGACTACTCATAAGACCCTTCGAGGTCCACGCGGAGGCCTGATCCTTATGCGTGAAGACTTTGAAAATCCTTTCGGAATCAAAACTATGAAGGGAGAGTTGAGAAAAATGAGTTCACTCCTGGATGGAGGGGTTTTCCCTGGTACTCAAGGAGGTCCACTTGAGCATATTATAGCTGCAAAGGCGGTTGCCTTCGGAGAGGCATTGTCTGATGAGTACATGACCTATATTCTTCAGGTTAAGAAGAATGCTCAGGTTTTGGCTGAAGAATTTGTAAAACTAGACTACAATCTGATTTCTGGAGGCACGGATAATCACTTGATGCTGATCGATCTCCGAAACAAAGACATCACGGGTAAGGTTGCTGAAGAAACCCTTGGGAAAGTCGATATCACCATCAATAAGAATATGGTTCCTTTTGATACAAGGTCACCTTTCGTTACTTCAGGGATGAGAATAGGAACGGCTGCGATCACTACCAGAGGCCTGAAGGAAGAAGATATGTTGAAGATTGTAAGTTTCATTGATTCGGCTTTGCGCAGCCATGACAACGAAGCAAAACTTCAGGAGATTAAGTCTGAAGTGAATGAGTGGATGGTGGGATTTCCCCTGTACTAATTAAAATTTCCAAAAGAAAAAGTGGCTTTAGACCAATACGTCGAAGAGGAAGAAGAGGGAATGTCATTTTTGGAGCACCTTGAGGCGCTCCGTTGGCATTTGGTGCGTTCTGTCGCAGCTATCTTCATTTTCACCATTCTAGCATTTGTTTCCAAAAGTTTAGTTTTTGGAGAAGTCATTCTTGGACCATCTAGGGTTGATTTCGCAACTTATAGATGGCTTTGCCATTTGAGTGGAGTTTTCAGCATGCCTGCACTGTGCATCGATGAGCTTCCGTTCATAATTCAAAGCCGGCAGATGACCGGACAATTTTCCATGCACATGACTTCGAGTTTTGTCGTGGGTTTTATCGTTTCTTTCCCTTATGTTTTTTGGGAAATGTGGAGGTTTATAAGCCCTGGGCTTTACGATAATGAAAAAAATGCGGCAAGAGGGGCGGTATTCTTTGTAAGCCTTCTTTTCTTCATGGGGGCGGCTTTTGGATATTTTGTTTTGGCTCCACTTTCCATAAACTTTTTGGCAAACTACCAGCTTGATCCTACCATTCTGAATGAATTTGATATCACCTCATATGTGAGTACACTTACCATGCTGGTTTTGGCTAGTGCAATTATGTTCCAGCTGCCAGTGGTGGTTTATTTCTTGGCGATGTCTGGATTGGTGAGTTCTGCTTTGCTCAAAACATACAGGAGACACGCCATCGTTGTGATTTTGGTTTTGGCGGCAATCATTACACCTCCTGATGTAATTAGCCAGATTTTGATTGCTTTGCCTATCCTGGTTCTATATGAGGCGGGAATTCAAATCGCACTGAATCTCGAGAAAAAAAGAGACAAACGCCTTGCTGAAGAAGAGGCAGAAGATGCACTTTAATACCTGAAATATGAAAATTGCCATAGGGGGAGATCACGCAGGGTTTGAATACAAACAGAAGCTGGTTAAAAAACTTGAGGAACTCGGTCATGACGTTAAAGACTTCGGGCCCTTTTCCACGGAATCGGTAGATTATCCTGACTATGTGCACCCTTTGAGCACAGCTATTGAGAAAGGTGATTTTAAACTAGGGGTGGTTATTTGTGGAAGTGGCAACGGTGTTGCTATTACTGCCAATAAGCATCAAGGAATTAGAGCGGCACTTTGCTGGAATGAAGATTTGGCAGCCCTTGCGAGACAGCATAACAATGCGAATGTGATTGCCTTACCTGCTCGATTCATAAGTTATGAACTGGCGGAGAAATTGGTGGAGATCTTTATAAGTACTGATTTTGAAGGGGGAAGGCATCTTAATCGAGTAAATAAAATAGCCTGTAGTTAATTCTAAAAAGCTAAGTCTTAGTATTTATCTCATTGATAGTGAGGAATAAAAGTGATACCTTTAATAGGTATCTTTTTTTATAAACCTTTAATTTTTCATTGATGATGAATATTCGCGAACTCACGATTTTTATTCAAACTTGGCTAAAAGCCAAAGGTTGGTACAGGGGCAAAATAGATGGGGATTTTGGTCCGAAGACCCGAGAAGCTGTTTCAAATCTTGATCAGATTCCCGATGATTGGTCCGATCGCCGAAAATTAGTCGGTGCAGTACAGGTAATTTCTCATGAATTGGGAGAAGATGCTGGCAAGATCGATGGCTACTATGGTCCCACTACAGATGTTGCCTACCAAAGAGCTAGACTCAAAAATCAGACTGGAGAAGAACCTCCTTTGTGGAGGCCTGAGGATATTGTTCAAACGCTCAAATGGCCTAAAGCTTACACGACTGAGTTTGATGCTTTTTATGGCCCACGTGGTAGTAGTTTGGAGCGATTGACCTCTCCCTATCCTCTCCGAATTGCTTGGAACCCAAATCAAATAATCCAAAGTTTCAGCATCCATTCAAAAGTGAAGGATAGCGCAGAGAAAGTGCTCAAAGAAGCCTTAAAACATTACGGCCTGGAAAAAATCAAGGAACTCAGATTGGATTATTTTGGTGGATGCTTTAATGAGAGAAGAATTCGAGGTGGAACCAAATGGAGTATGCACAGTTGGGCTGTAGCCATTGATTTTGATCCTTCAAATAATCAGCTTCGTTGGGGTAGAGATAAAGCTACTTTTGCAAAGCCCGAATATGAAGCATGGTGGAAAATGTGGGAAGCGGAAGGTTGGACAAGCCTAGGCCGTCAGAGAAATTTCGACTGGATGCACGTTCAGGCCGCAGATATCTAAGAGGGCTATTTTAAAACGAAGATAGACTTTCCCTCTTGACGGTATTGATTTTCCAGAGCAGGCAGACTTTTGAGAATTTCTTGAAACGTACCATTCGGGTCGAGAACCACCTCCGATTTTTGATTTTCTAACAACTGAAAGAGCTTTGCCTTTTGGCTTAAGGTATGTGTTTTGGAACTGTAAACCTTACTCATCTCATAGTTTAGAAAAGGGCCATCAAGTTTTTTCTGAGCATAAGGACTCATATCCTTTTGAAGACTCATTATCCCCTCTCTTGGCTTTGCCTCTAATTTCTCTGAGATGAGATATTTAGGATTGCTATTCACGTAACTACTCCAGTAAAATATGGAGCCGATAGGCAGACCGAAGATTAGTAGGAAAAACAATGAATTTGCAATTAGAGTCCTGTTTGTTAAATGAAAAAACTGAGTTAATAAATAGCTAAGCGTGGGTATCAGAACTATCAGTTGGAACCCTGCCTGATCCTTAATTAGAAGCAGCTCAAAACATGCCACTACCAGCCAAAGCATTAAGAGCTGACGTTGTTTTTGTTGATTAATTGTGGAACCACGAACCACTGCACAAAGAAAATACCCTATCCCCGCCAATAGCAATGGAAATATTGCCAATAGTCCCCAAGAAGTGAGAGTTTGATAAAGCATACGTGGTGTGAAAAAGCTCATAGGCCAAACACGGAACAGTTCGAATAAACCATCATTCCAAAAATAAAAAGTTGCTATCCCCAAGGCAGGAAGTAAAAACCCAATGATTGAGAGGATCAATTCGCGAAAAGAAAATCCACTGATCGCAACCCCTGCGAAGATCATGTAGGGAAGGAAAACTAGAAAGATGGGATGAAACCCGAAGGCCAGCCCTGAATGAAGACCGATCAATAGAGTCGATTCGCTTTGTTTACTTTGCAATACAGTTTTTGAGAATAACTGACCGATGGAAAGTAAAAGAAAACAACTTCCAAGTAATGCTGGAGAAAGGCTCAGCATGTCGAAGGAAAAGTGGAATAGGCAAACCACCAAAACTGCCGGCAAATAGGAAGTCTCGCTTAGAACCCGATATTTCAATAGTATCAGGTTCCAATAAATAGCCTGCCAGAGGATTAGAATTCTTCCGGCGATTTCATAAGCCAGAATATTCCTTCCAAAAACCATTTCAAATAAGGAAAATACTCCAACTGATAATGGTCCTGTGTCGTCAATGATATCCTTGAATGGAAGAAATCCTCCAGCGGCTCTTTCTCCTACCACAATCCAAGTGAGCTGGGTTTGAGTAAGTCCAAATGGATCCAAAAAATAATATAGAAACCCTAGCCCAAGGATGTATAGTGCTACAGCCAATAGTCTGAATGGATCGTTAACTCTAAAGAAATTCAGCAAAATACAGGGGCTAAAAGATTGAGCAAAAACGAAATTAAGCCTTGCCCAACTATTTCGCTAAATTTGCATTAAATACTTATCATGGAAAGCAAAAGACAACAAAAATATGCCAGGCTAATTCAGAAAGAACTTGGCGAAATCTTCCAAAAAGAGTCGAAGCTCCTTGTGGGAAGAGGAATGATCACCGTTACAAGAGTAATGGTGAGTCCAGACTTAGGCTTGGCCAAAGCTTATCTGAGTATTTTAATCACAGATCCTGAAGAAACCTTCGATAAAATTGATTCTCACAAGAAGCAGATCCGACATCAGCTCGCCAAAAGAATTGGTAAGTCAGTGAGGATTATTCCAGAGATCGCATTTTTCCCAGATGACTCTGCAGCTTATGCACAGCACATGGATAAGATTATTAATAAACTGGACATTCCTGATTCTTCTGAAGAAGATGAGGAAGAAGAGTAAATTTGTGCTGCCCAAAATTTGAACTTCAGCTCATTCATAGCGACCCGTTACTTTCGAAGTAAAAAGAGTAAAAATTTCATCACTGTACTTTCGGTCATTTCAATGATTGGCGTGGCTGTAGGGACTATGGCCCTGGTCATAGTGATGTCGGTTTTTAATGGACTGGAAGATCTGATCAGAAGTCTTTTTGCAAGTTTTGATGCAGAGCTAAAAATAGAAGCAGCAGAAGGTAAAAGTTTTGAGGTGAACGACGAATGGCTTGAGGAAATCAAAAAACTAGAAGGGGTTTTGGTTCTTACGGAAGTCATTGAGGACAATGCACTTTTTGAGTATCAGGGGAATCAGTTAGTGGCTAGAATCAAAGGAGTATCCGAAAACTTTCTCGACCAAGGCAGATTCGCCAATGGATATTTCTGGGGAGATACCACTTTGGGAACCGATATTCGACCAGGGGCAATTCTAGGGAGGGGTGTAGGGTTTTTTCTATCGGTAAACCTCGAGAATGTAAATACTCCTCTTAAAGTGTATTATCCTAAGGCTCCAAGAAGTGCGGCTACGCTGGATCCGAATCAAATGTATGGGACAGGGTATCTTGAGCCTAGAGCATATTTCAGTATTGAAAGGCAATTCGATGATGAATATGTGATAGCACCATTAAAGTTCACTGAAGAACTATTGAGTTATGGAAATAAGAGAACAGCCTTAGAGGTCAAAGTCGAGGAGGGGCAAAGCATAGATGAAGTTCAAAAAAGGCTCAAAGGCTTTCTAGGACCTGAATTTTCTGTCAAGAATGCTGATGAGCAACATGCCGCTTTAATTCGTACAGTGAAGCTTGAAAAGCTCTTCGTTTTCCTCACCTTAACTTTTATTCTGGGAATAGCCTCTTTCAACATTTTCTTTTCCCTAAGTATGCTGGCCATAGAGAAGAAAAAGGATATTGCTGTTTTGAAAGCCATGGGTGCATCAGAAAAACTGGTAAGAAATATTTTTATCAAGCAAGGAGCATTAATTGCCTTGAGTGGAGCCCTGATCGGCCTGGTGCTTGGTTATCTGGTGTGTTTACTTCAGGAAACTTTTGGGTTGGTTTCCTTGGGAATCGCTTCTGCCGTGGTGGAATCCTATCCGGTGAAAGTCGTTTGGCTCGACTTTTTATGGATATCTCTAGCTGTCTTGGGAATCACTTATCTTGCTTCGTTTCGTCCGGCATGGATTGCCTCACAGGTAGAAACTACCAAACTGCTTTAATTACCGCAGATTTTTTCAATGATATCGGAGGCCTGAGTCATACCCATTTCTTCTGCTTTTTGAAGGTTTTGGCAAGCGAGATCCATTTGTTTGAGGCGGTGATGTGTGATTCCCATGTGAAAGTAGCCTGTGGCCAAGCTTGGATCAAGGGTGACCACCATGATAAAATCAGCCATGGCTTCATTTAAAAAGCCCTTCTTGTATCGAGTCTGGCCTCTCGCCAAATAGGTCTCATAATTTTGACCATCAATCTCCAGAGACCTGGAATAATCTTCTTCAGCTGATTTATAGTTTTCCAGAGAGGAAAACGCTCTCCCTCGGTAATACCATGTTTCAGGATCACCAGAATCTAGCCTTAAGGCATCTGTGAAATCTTCAATGGCACCTTGAATATTGTCATGATTCATCCGGTAGAAGCCACGCTGCTTATAAGTTTGGGCGTTGGCATAATTCTCCTCAACGGTTTTATCCAGTTCAGCAAGTAGTTCCTCAGAACCCCCATTATTTACCTCCCTTAGTCCTTGTGTTGCAAGTTGATTGGCTGGGTCTATTTCCAGAGCCTTTTCAAAAGACTCGATGGCTAAATCATTTTCTCCAATTCTGCCTAGTGCCCTTCCTTTTTCAGAATAATAGTTCGGGTTTCTCGGGTCGTTTTCTATCGCAAGGTTGTGGTAGTAGGCTGCGGTCTCATAATACTCCAACTCAAAGCTGCATAAACCCATATGATAGTAGGCCTCAGCAGGGTTCTCATTTTGAGCAGTCATTATTTGTGAAACCCCACTTTCTCCAGGGGACTTTCTAAATATAATTTGATTCGTCTCTCCCTTAGGAAGTTTTAAGAAAGAGGCAAAGTCCTCGATAGAACTTTCATAAAGTTCCATTTGATATCTGGTCCTGCCTCTGATAAAATAAGATTCTGCGTGCTCTGGCCGAAGATTAATGGCAATGGAGAAATCAGTATTGGCTTTAACCAGATCTCCCATCTGCTGGTAAGCTTGTCCCCTGAGGAGGTAAGCGTCAGCATCTCCCGTATGATCTCTTATCCATTCGCTAAGATTACTAATTGCGAAATCCCAATTCTCTTCATCAAATGCCTCCACTGCTTGTTCATAGGAATTCCTATCCTGCGCAAATAGTGAGATAGTGACTAGAAAGAAACTGATTAGAAATAGAATTCTCATGAAAGTTATGACTCGCTTTTGCCAAATTTAAGGCCTACTAGACCCTGATTCAAGAGGGCATATAAACTTCCTAGTAAACCAATACTACCAGTCAGATAGGCGTAGGCTTCATTAAAGAAGTTTCTATCGAAGATGCCAATCAGAGCAAAGCATATTAGCACGAAACTAACGGTGGAAATTTGGATAAGGTTTGAGTTACCAAGCCTTTTCTCAAACCTTTTAAATTTTTTCAATTCGTCCTCTGTAACATGAACCAGAATGTATTTTCTAAACATTGGGCTGAATAATTGCCATTCTCTCCAGCTATTGCTACCAGATTTCAAACTAGACTTGTCCTCCTTCTTAGGAATTACCACACCTTTCTGTTTTAAGGATGAAAGTGTGTCTTGCTGTGCAGGGTTGAAGAATCCTTCCACTGCAAATGAATGACAGGCGAGCTTCTCCTCAAAATTCAATTCTGACCAGATATTTGCATAGAATGACTTACGATTTCGGAGTTTCTGGAATAAACTCTCATTGGCGAGGGACTCATTTGACTCTGAATTTTCTGGTTTTAATGGAGCGAAGTCAAAGTAGAAATCGGAAAACACTTCTGAAAAGGCCACCCGATCCCTTTCCTCCTTGAGCAAAGCAAATATTTCTTTCCAATTCATACCGGAACTTATAACCAACTTACAGTTTTTGGCCACAATATGAGATTTCAATTCTTGAATTAAGAAAATAGAGTTGACGTAGTTTTCCTGAGTATGAAAGTTTTTCAGATAATAGGTTCTATTCCACTGAATGGATTTCAATTCTTCCAAATTTGGATCAGCAAGCATATTTACCATGATAGCATCCTGAAGCTTGGAATCTAATACATCCGAATCCAGGCAAGTGTAAAAGGAGAGTTGATGCTTTGGAATAGAGCCGAGTGACGACATTTGATTTCCAAAGCGGAAAAAGATGCTGTCTTGAATGATCCTAATGAAGAAAATAAAACCGATTGCAGCCAAAAGAATTCCAACTAGAACAGCAACAATTCCAGGTAGTTTTGGCATGGGTTTGATTCCTTGGTTAAGCTTTTCCCCAAAAGTGAAGGCATTTGGTGCTATGAATGATTGTATTTGCCTATCAAATAAATCACTTACTCCTCCCAGCATTTTTCTCCGGAATTTTTCATATTCCTGAAATTGAATAGGCGAATCTTCCTCGTTAGCGATTACCTCATTTTTCCAGATTTCAGCTTCAAAAAGCTGGACTTTCGACTGTATCATATAGCCGGGTAAAAAACCTATGACTATAAACCAAATCGCGAGATAAAAGGGTAAAACCCTGGTTCCGGAAATGATTCCCTTTTGCCATCTTTTCTGTACCAATGTCCATAAAGCTGCTAAGGCAATGTTAATCAGGAAAAAACCTATGAAAATCCATGAAGGAGCATTGAATACCGTAACTCCCAACAAACTTAGGGACACCAATAAAATGCCCATGAGGAAAATTGGTATTTGAGCAGTGTCCACAGATTTCAGTTTGGTGAGAATGCTTTCACCAGAAATAAGAAAATTGATTAAGTAGTTTAACAATGCAACCAGAACTGCGCAAAAACAACAGAAAGTCACAAATGCTAAGTGATTAATTTCCACCAAATAAAAAATGATGGTAATTCCCAAACCTAGGAAAAGCATGGTAATGGACAAATAGACCATTTTCAAGCTGTTTTGATCACTTGGTTTGAGCCAATTATAAAGAAAAACCTTGAACCCTTTGTCTGAAATGGACTGTATGCTCAGACGCTGTACCACCAGAATTACGAATAGAAAAATGAAATAAATCCCTAAAAAAGAGAAAGATTCCAAACTGGTGAGTGAGGAAAATACATGAGTTAAATTTTCATTGACCAGAAAAACCATCCAGACTTTTTCATCAAATTTTTCCGAATCGATTAGTTTTAAAATCCCCGTGTATTGATAACCATTTAGATAAAGATCAATTTCAAGCTCCTGATTTAAATTCAAATCAGAGTTGCTTCTAAGAATTGATTGGAGCTGTGTCCATTTTATTTCATTCAGCCCTTCATTCAAATAGCTGATAGGGATATCAATTTTTTCACTTTTGAAAAGGATTTTACCATTCTCTTTGAATAAGAGAAAACGATAATCAGAGCTTAAACTCGAAGCGGATTGGGGATAAAAGGCATTTATAACTTCACTGAAATTAAATGTAATGGCTTTCAGATATCCATCATTGATCTTGCTTGAAATCACGGATTCCAATCCTCCCGATCCTCGACTATAGTGGGCACCTAAGTAAGTTTTGGACTCATCATTACTAGAAGAATAGTAATTCGCATATTCCCTGTCAGAGATATCAATGAAGGACTTGGTTTCTGCTTGGCTAAAATCAACAGGGTCAATTTTATCTCCATTGAAAACAAACTTTTCAATTAAGTGGACGGGGTTGTCATTTGGGCACAGCGTAATCAGGAGGTATTCATTCACTATCTCCGATTTTGGTATGGAATTCGTATTGGCGTCTTTTTCCGAAAGGGTAGCTGCCTGGGAAGTGATTCCTTTTTGAAAAGTGATCGCTACATCGTTGACAATTGACCCCAAAAAGTCCCTACTGACGGGGAGGTTTCTGAAAAAGGAGGAAGCAAAACCCATTACGAGAGCTAGACCAACCAAGGAAATACCGACGTTTATAACCTTTGCCTGAGACAATCGATCTCCTTTGCTAAGATTGAGAATGCTTAAAATTGGAATGCTTGACAGTAGAACTATTAGGATAAAAATTAGAATCGCGAGTGTTAAAAAGTTGACCCGTAGACCAACTTTTTGGAATTGGCCCTCTTCAAACATACCGACTACATAGAGATTTAAATTCTCCAGGTTAAGAGGGGCAATAAAACTCTTGTACTCCCTATTGGAAAAATTTATCTGCTCGATATAACTACCACTTCTGGTTGAAAGTGAATCATCCAGAATAGGTTTTGGCGAAAGCAAGCTTACTCCTTTGGAGGTGGTTGGATAAACGATTTTTCCGGAATCGTCCGTGATTACCAATAAATCAAACTGCCGATTACTTTCCTGTTTTCTGAATAGTGCTTCAAATGGAATATTTAAATCCATATAGGCTTGACTTTCTTCAGCCTGAAAAATGTTATTCTTAGCGCCTAAGCTCATTCTTAAACCCTGTTGACTAAAGTCATTTACTTGAGATGCATTCAGACTTAATTCGAATGAAATTTTCTTTAATCCTTCATCGGTTAATATAAGTTCTGAGGGTTTTTCTGGCTTTGCGAAAGACAGGTTAGAATATTCAGGGTCACTGGCTTTGAAAATTCCCACTAGTCTGCTGGCCATGGTTTTCATGACCGGATCCGTGTCAAAAAATGAATACCCTTTCCGTAAAAAGTAGCTATCCACCTGGGAATAATAATCGTCTAAAGCTCTGACCGCATCATTTCTGCTGGCATTTACACTTCGCATGAGCTGGCTCTCCAGCTCTTTCTGATTATTTGTGGATTGTATAAAAAGAATAACCCCAAGAAGGAGAATCAAGGGTAGTAAAATGAGCCAAATCTTAAAAGTGCGAAGTTTCATATCAAAAAATCACTTGCAGAATCTAACCCTTAATTACTTGAAAATCAACTTTTGAGCTGGAATCAGAAATTGATTTGGCTTTCCAGACAAAAAAAAGACCGTATTTTTGTGACGAGGCATGTTTATTGATAGATCGGCCTGTCTAATTGCAAGGAAATTCGAAGTATTCATGAAGTTTATCACCCTATTTATTACCCTAGTATCCTTAAGTTATTTATCACCTGTATTTGCACAAGAAAGCTCTGGTTCATTAGATTCAGGTACCATCGAAAGCCAAATCGACTATCTCTATGGTATTTCTAATAATTACCAGGAGTACAAGGTGATCAGACGTTCTAGTTTTGAACAACTGAAAGGAAATATCCTCGATTCTTTAAGAGTAGGTCGAGAAGAAGTTGCCAAATTAAATTCTCAAATTTTTGCTCAACAGGACACGATTACTTCTTTGGAAGGGCAATTACAAAGTGCCGAAGAAGCAAAGCAGGAAGCCATATCCGAGAAAGATAATTTCAGTTTTCTGGGCATCGGAATTCACAAATCTGTTTACTCAAGCATGATGTGGGTCATCGTTGCGGTTCTTGGTTTAGCATTAGGGTTTTTCTCGCTTCAGTACTCCAGGAGCTTCAAAAAAATCAGAAAAGCGCAAAGAGATCTGGAAGAAGTTCAGGAAGAGTTTGATCAGCATAGGAAAAATACCCTTGAAAGAGAGCGTAAAATGAAGCGAGAGCTGATTGACGTTCAAATGGGCAAAAAGTAATATCGGATAGACTCACAGGGATTACTTAATTTTAACCCGTGCAATCCCAGAGTAACATTTATGATTTTGCTGTTGTAGGTCTAGGTGCGGTAGGGTCCTCTGCCCTATATCACCTGAGTCTTTCTGGTGCCAAAGTTCTTGGATTAGATCGATTTGATCCTCCCCATACCATGGGTTCTTCACATGGAGAGACCAGAATTACCCGACTAGCTGTCGGGGAGGGAGAGGATTATGTGGATTTGGCAAAGCGTTCCCAGCGTATTTGGCGGAATATTGAAAAGGAATCCGACTCATCTTTTTTCTTTCCCTGTGGAGGTATTTTGATGGATTCTGGCAAAGTACCTTGGGACAAACACGGCTCTCAGGGTTTTATGGAACGTACAGTGTCCTTTGCAAAAAAAGCCAATATTTCTCATCGAAAATTTACTCAGGCAGATGTTCAGGAGTCATACCCGAATTTCAATCTGGAGGAATCAGGAAAAGCATACTTTGAAAATCAGGCAGGCTATGTCTTTCCAGAAAAGTGTATTAAGTCCTTTTTGGATCTTTCCAAAGCCAATTTAGCAGAAATCAACACCCATGAGGCCGTACTCTCCATTTCTGAATCAAAAGGTTTAAACCTGATAAAATCAAACAAAGGGGAGTATTTCGCAAAGAAGGTTCTAATTAGTGCAGGTGGTTGGATCAAGGATTTTTTACCTGATAGTAGAAAGAGTGATTTTAAAATTTGTCGACAAATTCTTCATTGGATTGAGGTAGAGCCCGATTTTAGTTGGGAGACATATCCCGTTTTTATGTGGGGTTTTGGTCCCAAAGCAGAAGATTTCATCTATGGTTTTCCTTCTTTGGATGGGAAATCTATAAAGGTGGCAACAGAGTCCTTTGTGGATGTGGTTCACCCTGATAAAATTAACAGAGAAGTGAGTCCGGAGGAGCAAAGAGAATTTTGGGAAGGCAAGGTGTTGGGAAGGTTAAGAGGCCTTACTGGCAAATTCTCGAAATCTGAAGTTTGCTTTTACACCGTCACCAATGATTCTCGCTTTGTCATACAGGATTTACCTGATTCGCTTAATGGGCTTTGGGTTTCTGCATGTTCTGGCCATGGGTTTAAACATTCAGCAGCCCTCGGAGAGCAATTGGCAGAAAAATTAATGGAAGTGCCCTTGACCCTGGCAGAAATCAGGTGAAGGCTTAGGCTTTGTGCAGATTATGCGCAGCGAAAGACTTTACCAGCCCAAATACCTTTTCAAAGTACAGTTCGCTTCCTGGGAAAAGTGTTTTCATTTCATCTTGACTCAATAGCCGGATTTCATCGAGGTACTGCCTTGCATCCTTCTCTTCCCATCTTTGTAGCCTACTGAACCGGGTTTTAGTCAATAAAAAATAAACCCAGGATTTAGGCATTTTCTGAGCAAAAGGCAGCGCATAGTGAGCTTCGATAGGGAAAGATCGATTGGGAGATTGAATAAAATACCTCTTTCCCACTCTCATCACTTCATCCGCCATTTTCTTTTGGGAGTCAAATGAGTATAAATGCTCGATGACTGAATTAGAAAAAACCAGATCGAATTGCTCATTTTCGAAATTGCTCATATCGGTGGCATCCCCGGTTATAGCTTTGACGGAAGGGTGGCTTGATTCTTCCAAGTGTAAATTGAGAAGGGTGATGCTAACATTGGGTAGATCAATAATGGAGCTGCCTTTCCAAAAATAATCTGTTCCTCCTACATCTAGGATTCTGATTTTCTGATCTTTATCGAATATTTTAAAGAAAAGGGCCTCAAAATCTTCCAGTCTTTTGGCTCGAAATTTTGCACCCAGTGAATTCGGCTGGTCGGAAGATTTAAAAAGGTCAGAAAAGGAACCCATGAAATTTAAAACACTTTGAACACACAAATAAACTGAAAAGTAATTAGGCTTGAGAATTCTTTTCTTAATTTTAGCAGCCAAAGACAACTTTCCATTTTTGGAGCGGTTTATGCGGCTTTACTTAACTTTCGTACGCCCTCTGAAAAATTTTTATGAAAAGAAGGTTTGATACATATTTCCCCTGGCTCTTTTTAGTCGCAGACTTTGTGGCATCAGGTTTAGCCCTTTGGGTATGTAGCGTGGCATTGAATACTTTCGGACTTTTCGAAAATGTAAACTCAAGTGCCTTGTTGCCACTGTCTTTTCTTTGGGCTTTGATTTCAGGGCTGAGGAAGGATTACAAAATTGGAAGAACCGAAGAGTACGAAGCTACCTTAAAGCATCTCCTCATCACTGTTTTCTGGTTTATTGGAGCTATGGCCGTTTTATGGATTCCGCTTCATAAGCCACAATTTCAGCTGATTCCAATTATGCTTTTTGGACTGGGGATGACCTTATTCATGGGGATGTTCCGTGTAGGGGTGCACATGGTCCTGAAGGATTATCGTTCCCATGGGCATAATTATAGAAATGCCGTAATCATTGGAAAGGGCGGAACCAGTCCAAAGCTGGCTGATGTTTTTAGAATTCGTAAGGACTTTGGAATTAATTTCCTTGGCTATTTCGATAATCAGGCTCAATGTCATCAAACGAGGGGAGATGTGGAATCTTTCTTTGATCAAGCAGAGGCCTTAGATCTTGATCTTATTTATATTCATGAACACATGGATTCACGAACGGTGAAAAAGATTATCGACTTTGCTGATGAGCATTATATAAAGGTGAAGATGATTCCAGGAGGAAGCCTACAACTTGAAAAGAATCTGTCTTTTTCTAGATATGGTGATTTCTTTGTCATCAATGTCAACGAAATTCCGCTTGATAATGCGCTTAATGCCCTTTTGAAAAGAGTTTTTGATATTCTTTTCAGTGGGTTTATGATTGTGGCTGTTTTATCCTGGATGATTCCCTTGGTGGGTATATTAATCAAATGGGAGTCTAGAGGCCCTATCTTCTTCATTCAAAAAAGAAACGGTATAAACAACTCTGTTTTCAATTGTCTGAAGTTTCGGTCCATGACTCCAAACGATTATTCTGACGAAAAGCAGGCTACGAAAAACGATCCGCGAGTGACAAGAATTGGTGCTTTCCTGAGGCGGACTTCTTTGGATGAAATGCCACAGTTTATCAATGTTTTGTTGGGGGATATGTCTATCGTGGGGCCACGCCCGCATACTGTTCCTATGAATCAGGATTTCAAGACTCAGGTGGCAAGATATGACTCAAGACACAAGATCAGACCTGGAATAACTGGATTGGCTCAAGTTCGTGGATATCGTGGGGAGATTGAAAATCCTTATCAAATTCGGAATCGAGTACGATTGGATTCTTTTTACATCAATAATTGGTCATTTTTATTGGACATGGGTATAATGGCAAAAACCTTCAATGAGGTAGTTTCCAATAAGGACGATGCCTATTAAGTCAGTCGACCACTGCAAATTTTGTAATTCCTCTTCCTTTGTTGAGTTTCAGGCCAAAGAAAGAATGCTTGGTTTGGGTGATGAATTCACCTATCAACATTGTCAGGATTGCGGCTCTATCCAATTAAAGACTATCCCTGAGGACCTGTCGAATTATTACCCAAGGGATTACTATTCCTTTTCACTTCTGGTCAAATCATCTCCGATAAAGAATCTGCTAAAAAGTGCGCGGATGAGGCTATTTCTCCTAGGGATAGATTTTCTTTCTCCTGTCTATGGGTATTGGCTGAAAAAGCTGAATCCAAAATTCAATCATAAAATAGCAGATCTGGGATGTGGTAATGGTCAACTTATCTATGAGCTCAATGCGGGAGGGTTTACAAATCTTCATGGATTTGACCCATATGTAGAAAAGGACTTGGCCCTCGCTGAAAACTGTTTTTTATGGAAAAAAGAGCTTTCTCAGACGGATGAAAAATTTGATATCATCATGATGCATCATTCATTTGAGCATATGGCGGAGCCTCTACAGGTTTTAAAAGATTGCCATGTTCATTTGAAACGAGGGGGGAAGCTGTTAATCAGAACACCAGTCGCTGATTCCGAAGTTTTTGAGAAGGAAAAAGACCTTTGGGTGCAGTTGGATGCCCCGAGGCATTTGGTAATTCCTTCACTAAAGGGCTTTGAAGTAATTGCCCGAAAGGCAGGGTTTCGATTGAATGAAGTAGAGTTTGATTCTGATGCATTTCAATTTCTCGGCACAGAACTATACAAGAAAGGCTACTCTTTAAATCCTGAAAATCTTGAGAATTATTTCTCCCCTGGAGAAAAAAAAGATTATCAAAAAAAAGCCCTTCAGTATAATGAGAAGGGCCTTGGAGATCAGGTTTGTTTTTATCTGGAAAGAGAGGATTAAATTTTAAATAGAGCTTCAAAGAAGCCTATGTTCTCTCCTTTTTTCTTAAAAATCAGCATTGGGATTTTGTTGTTCACTTCAATTAATTCTTCTGCTGTACTTCCCAGCATAAGTGCAGCTGACTTTGACTTTCCTCGTGAACCAATTAGAATCATATCAGCTTCAATCTCTTCTGCATGGGCAAGAAGTATTTCTCCATCATGGTTTTTCTTTCTCAGGATAAATTGGCACTTAACTTTTTTGTTTTGGTGTTCCTTCAAAAAGTTTTTATAGTCGGTCTGGGCATTCTTTTTCATGATTGCGGAAAATTCTTCAAAGCTCTTTCCTGTCTTTGAATACCCATGAGGCACTTCATAAATATTTACCGGAACCATCTCAGCATTCATTTCAGAGGCTATTCTTTCACCAAATTCAAAAATCATGTGATTATGAGAAGAGAAATCGGTGGGGACCATGATTTTTTCTGGTAGACCAGGGGGGCGTTTTTCTTGAAGCATCAGGATAGAACAAGGTGCTTTCTTCGCTACTCCTTTTGCGAGGGAACCAGAACCTTCCAGAGTTTCTTTTCTTCCCATGACGATCAAGTCCACATCTTTTATTCTTGCCCATCGCAGGAAAGTATCCAAAGGGTGATCTCCTTCTTCTGCAAAAACCTCTACTTCGACAGAGCTAGGAAAATTAAACTGATGGAGCTTATCCTTCATAATAGCTTCCACTGATTCATCTCCCGGAGCTACTAGGTCTGGATAGTTATCGATGATTTCCTGTGGAATGGCAAGGTTCTTAGAAACATGGATAAAATAGCATTTCTCAATCCCCAGAAACTCAAGAAATAGGATGGTTTTTTTTATCAGGACATCATCCATTTCTGTTAAATCCAGGCCGACTAATGCTTTTGAAAAATTCTTCATATGGGTAATTATTTGAAGCTTAATTTAAGGTATTGCATCTGGAAATAGAATACTTTTATGTTTTTTAGGCTGAGATCAAGGCTATAGTGGCATGAAACAGATGGGAAAATATTTTTTGGCCTTTGTACCGGAAGGTTTCATTCAGGAAAGAGGCCAAGGCCTAAAAGAACTTCTTAAAACGAATTATGGGGTAAAATATGCCCTGAAATCACCTGTGCACATTACAGTCAAAATGCCTTTTACCTACAATGAAAAAAAAGAATTGACCCTTATTAAAGCGTTATCAAAATTCTCCCAGAGCTTTCCCCCATTCAAGATTAAGATTCATGGAGTAGATACTTTTAGTAGGAGAGTGATTTTTTGGGATGTAGAGGCGGGTAAGGAACTACTTGATTTTCAGTCTCACTTGAAAACATTTTGTAAAAGGGAATTGAATTTAGTGGATGAATTATCGGATAGGAATTATCATCCGCATATGACTATTGCTTTCAAAGACCTTAAAGAAAAGAATTTCGATCAAGTCCTTGAAACCGTAAAAAACCACCAGATCTCTGAAGAATTTATTGCTAGTCAGTTGAGTGTTTTGAAGAGGAATGAAGGGCGGTGGGTTGAACTTTATAGGTTGGATTTAGGAACTACTCTTTTTTAAGAGTTCCATCTTTTTCCCCTTTACTCAAAAGAAGACTCTTTGGTGCAGAAAAACCGGGAAAATACACATGGACAATATTCTGCTGACCATCAAAATTTTCAAAAAGGATAGTGCATTCCACATTAAGTTCAGATATCTCTTCTACAGGCTCCGATTCAATATAAAACCAGATGGCATCCTCTTCAATTTCATACCCAAGGTAGTTTGTCTGAATATCTTTTCCCTTGATACTTAATCTGGTTTTTTCAGTCAGATATTGAGAGAAAATTTGATTTAAGGCTTCCTGATCTTCTGTTCCAAGGATATCCACCGTTTGCCCGGTATACTCATTTAGTTCTACCTCAAGATCATCCCAGAATACCTTCTGCGCCATTTCCAATCGACCGGATTGGGGGTTTTGGCGAATTTCGGTTAGTGAAATATAGAAGGGATGTGCAATAAGACCCACCCATCCCCATATCAGCAAAGCGATGTAATTATGTTGCATTTGGTACTTTTTACTTGAATTATTTTCTGAGAATCCAGTATACTTGCCGCAATTTACTTCTTCTAGAAGTATTTACTCCTTTTCACACCCAATGAATTCATTCGAACTCTATTTCAAAATCGGCATTCAGCATATTCTGGACCTGAGAGGTTTTGACCATATTCTTTTCATTCTGGCACTTTGTGCAGTGTTTTTGCCAAGGGATTGGAAGAAAATAATTTGGCTGGTGACTTCATTTACAGTTGGACATTCCATCACTTTGGCCTTGGCCACCTTTAATGTGGTGAATGTAAATGCGTCATTGATAGAGTTTTTAATTCCAGTGACCATTGCCATTACGGCGATTTCCTCTATTTTCAAACCAAGGCCCACCACTACCCGTGGATTCCAATTTGCCTACGTGTATGCCCTGTTCTTTGGTTTGATTCACGGTTTAGGCTTCTCAAATTATCTTCGGGAACTTTTAGGAAAGGAAGCCAGCATTTGGCAACCCCTGCTTGCCTTTAATCTTGGGTTGGAATTTGGGCAGGTGGTTATTGTTGGAATATATCTCCTAGTGACTTCGATTGTTGTGGGAATGGCGGGTGTAAATAGAAAGGATTGGGCATTGATTTTATCCTCCTTTGTGCTTGGGGTTTCATTTATGCTTATGATTGAAACGAAATTTTGGTAACCTAATAAATTGAATATGAAAATTAGATTGAGCTTTATGGCTTTGCTTGGACTCCTGACCACAGGGGTTTTTGCCCAGCATTCAGAACAAAATCATGGAGAGCGATTCGAGCAACTCGGTACAATGCTTCGTTCTCCAAATGTATATCGTACGGCCTCTGGTGCTCCGGGACATATGTACTGGCAGCAGAAGGCGGACTATAAAATAGATGTTGAACTGGATGATGATAATCAGTCTATCAAAGGCTCTGAAACCATCACATATTATAATAATTCACCTGATCAGCTGACTTACCTATGGATTCAGCTAGAGCAAAACCAAAGAGGGAAGGATTCAGAAACTCCAAAAGTAACCGAATCCAGTATTTCCAGAGGCATGAGCTTGAGACAATTGCAGGGGATATTGTGGCATTCCGATGATTATGCCTATCAGCTTTTGGATGTGAAGGATAAAAATGGGAATGCACTTCCTATTGCATTAAATCAAACCATGATGCGCGTGGATCTTCCAGAACCGCTGGAGGCAGGAGATTCTTTCACATTTTCTATCGATTGGTCCTTCAATATCCATGATCGAATGAGTTTTATCGGTGGCCGTCCGGGATATGAGTATTTTCCTGAAGATGGAAACTATCTCTATACCATGGCAGAGTGGTTTCCAAGAATGGCCGTTTATTCAGATTTCGAAGGTTGGCAAAACAAGCAGTTCTTAGGTAGAGGGGAATTTGCTCTTGTATTCGGAGACTATGAAGTGAACATTACTGTTCCAGCGGATCATATGGTAGGTGCTACTGGAGAACTTCAAAATCATAGAGAAGTACTTTCAAGCACAGAGTTAGACCGTTGGAACAGAGCAAAAGAAACTTTCGATACACCCGTTGTAATCAGGACTCAGGAGGAGGCAGAAGAACTTGAGAAGGGAAAGGCTTCAGGCACAAAAACCTGGAAGTTTAAAGCTGAGAATGTGAGGGATTTTGCGTGGACGTCTTCCAGAAAGTTCATCTGGGATGCCATGGCTGTTGAGCAAGGCGGGAATAATGTGATGGCCATGTCTTATTACGCTAAGGAGGCCAATCCGCTATGGGGACAATATTCCACTAGGGTTGTAGCTCATACTTTGAAGTCATATGCTGCCCATACCTTTGATTATCCATATCCTACAGCCATTTCTGTGGAGGCCAGTAATGGTATGGAGTACCCTATGATCTGCTTCAATTATGGTCGACCAGATAAAGACGGTACCTATTCCGAGGCGATCAAAAACGGAATGATTTCAGTGATCATCCATGAAGTGGGGCATAACTTCTTCCCTATGATCGTGAACTCTGATGAGCGTCAGTGGACCTGGATGGATGAAGGTTTGAATACCTTTATGCAATTTATGGCCGAGCAGGAGTGGGATAGAAATTATCCTTCCAGAAGAGGCCCTGCACATAAGATTGTTCCTTACATGAGAAGTGAGAAGCATTTGCTTGAGCCCATTATGACAAACTCTGAAAACATCATTCAGTTTGGTGCGAATGCTTACGCAAAGCCAGCAACCGCTCTGAACATTCTTCGAGAGACTATCATGGGTAGAGAGCTTTTTGACTTTGCGTTTAAAGAGTATTCCAGAAGATGGATGTTTAAGCACCCAACCCCTGAAGATCTTTTCAGAACTCTTGAAGATGCTTCTGCGGTAGATTTAGATTGGTTTTGGAGAGGGTGGTTTTATGGTACAGAACCAGTAGATATTTCTTTGGATAATGTGGCCTGGTATAAACTGGACAACAGAACCCCAGCCGAAAGGCAAGAGGAGGCAGCTGAAGAGGCAGAGAGGAACGAAACCTATGTAAGCCGAAGCAAAAACATGGAGGATATAGCAGAAACCTACACGGAAGCTGATCCTGCTACTTCTGATTTCTACACCACATACAATCCATTTGAGGTAACTCCACAGGATGAAGCTGCCTACCAAAATTTTATGAGTAGTCTCAATGATGAAGAAAGAGAATTGCTGAATAGCAATATGAACTTCTACGAGCTGACCTTCAGCAATGTGGGTGGACTGGTGATGCCTATTATTTTGGAATGGCAATATGCTGATGGGAGCACTGAAATAGAGAGAATACCGGTTAATATCTGGAAGCTGAATGAGTCACAGGTGACCAAAGTTTTTGCTAAAGAAAAGGAAGTAAAGCAAGTGGTATTGGATCCACTTCGTGAGACAGCAGATATCGATGAGTCAAATAATTACTGGCCGAGACAATATCAGCCTTCTCGATTTGAGCTTTATAAGCGCAGTGGTGCAGTAAGAGGAGCTTCAACTGGAAGTAACCCTATGAAAAGAGCTCAGAACAAATAGTGCGTTTGATTACCAAATAAAAGAAAGCCGGTCTACTAGACTGGCTTTTGTTTTTTATTCTTCTCAAATTCTCTGGTTCTTTCGATCTGTTCCTCCACGTTCCATTCCATAGGGACTCGTTTTCTTCGAAGAAAGGCTTCTATCGGCTCGAGACCAATTTCAGCTCTTCTTTTCTCCAGGTTTTCAGGATTTTTAATGGGCCAGAGATTCAGGCTTTGGGTCTCAGGATAATATTTGATCTGGGTTCCATAGATTTGAAGGTCTCCTCTTTCAGTAGCTATTCTGTCTTCCGCTCTTGCCAATAGAGCAGGATCTAGGTTTTTTGAAGCCACAGCTTCCCTCATCATAGGGAGATACATGATTCTTACTTCGTTCTCTGAATGCTGAATGACGTTGCAAATGGTAATATTTCCTCTATCCCCTATGACTCGAATCTCGGGCCAGCCATGAGTATCCAGAAGCTCTCGGATCTTCTTTTCGTTGATATCATGGTTTTGATGATAAATTTTATCCTGCCAATTAAATTCTTCTGATTCAAAACCATGGATTCTACCGAGTGAATCTCTTTTGCGAATGGGGATTTGTTCCGCAGTCCAGATGGAATCTAACCATACGTTTAAGCCTTCTTCGGTTAAGTAGCCCAGGTATTTAAATTCATCCTTGCTTTGTGCAATGCTTAGATTAAATGTCAAAAGAAAGAAAACTAAAATTGATCTAAATCTCATTAAGGCCGAATATACTGATACCCTTTTGAACTTTATTCAAAAATTTAATTCCCTGAATTTCAATTGGAACTGTTTTTGTTAAAAAATCTAATATCAATTTTTCGGGCTTTTTCCGGGACGTTGATTATTTTAACCTATCCTTAACCAAGACAACCTTTTTATGAGCGAAGTACAAATGAAAGAACTCGAGTCACAGATTGCAGATTTGAAGGGACAGCTGACCGGAGATATGTTTGCAGACATGGAAGTTCGTGACCAGATTCATAACCTTGAGATGAAGCTCAAGGGCGTGAAGCCAATGGATTCAAAGATTGATTGTATAGGCTGCGGAAGCTGATCAGGCTTTGGCACGATACTTTATCATTTACAAACCCTTTGGGGTTTTAAGCCAATTTAGAGGAGAGGGGCAGACATTAGCCTCTCTTTTTTCATTTCCGAAGGATGTGTATCCTGTGGGTCGATTGGATAAGGATAGCGAGGGACTCCTTCTCATCACCAACGATAAATTTTTAAATCATCAGCTACTAAATCCCCGATTTGGACACCAAAGAACCTATTTGGCCCAGGTGGAAGGGATTCCTGACGAAAAGGCTATTCGGGATCTTGAACAAGGCGTGGAGATTAAAGTGGATGGGAAGCTTTATAAAACCAAACTTGCTATCGCAAAGCTGAGAGCAGAGATTCCAGAACTTCCGGATAGAAACCCTCCCATCAGATATCGCAAAAATGTCCCCGATTCCTGGATAGAACTAACTCTAATCGAAGGGAAGAATCGGCAAGTTCGTAAAATGACTGCAGCGGTTGGGTTTCCTACGCTAAGGCTTGTTCGCTGGTCCTTGGAGAAATTGACTATTGAAGGTTTTGAATCTGGCGAGGTAAGGGAAATGGATCAGAAAACTATTTATCACCAGCTGGGGCTGACTGGCTTTAGAAAGACGAGAGGTTAATTTTTTTACCACAGGGCCACAGAGGACACGAAGAATCCCACAGAGACAAATTTCTTCAACCATTAATCACCCTTTTGACGCCATCGACAAGTTTGGTTACATTAAAATTAATGAGAAGACCCAAATGATACCCCCCTAGTTTCATGTAAGTTAAAATTTGGGCTAAATAAATATCAGCCATGTAATCAACGGCATTAATTTCAACGACAATTTTATCTTCCACCAAAAGGTCCATTCTGTAACCAGCATCAATCTCCACATCTTTAAATTTCACTGGAAGAAGTATTTGGGATTCAACTTTCAAACCCTGATTCCGAATTTCATATAAGAGGCATTTTTCATATGCACTTTCCAGAAGTCCCGGCCCTAATTCTTTGTGAACCTCTATAGCTGCGCCAATAATTTTTGAAGTGATTTGGTCGTTTTCCATTTAAATAAAATTTAGGTCTAAACTTCCAGAAAAAAAACTAACTCGGTGATAACTCTGAGAACTCAGTGCCTCTGTGGTTAGAAGTAAATTCAAATGTATGGTCAATACTGACTGATCGTCTTCTTAAAAAACTTTAAAAACACCATCCATCCATGCGTATGCCATAGGAATGATTTAAGATTGTGGTTTGACTGCTAATCTCCTATTTTAGCAGACTCTTAAACGAAACCAACATGCATCAGGAAAAGATACAGGAAGTCATTCAGGAGGTCGCGAAAGTCGTAGTAGGCCAGGAGAGAATGGTGAATAGACTATTAATTGGTCTCTTCACTAATGGACACATTCTTTTGGAAGGTGTACCGGGACTTGCAAAAACCCTCACTGTAAATACTCTTGCTAAAGTTCTTCATCTAGATTTCAACCGAATCCAGTTTACTCCGGACCTTTTACCGGCAGACTTGGTGGGAACCATGATTTATAATCAGCAGAAGGCAGACTTTGAAGTAAAAAAGGGCCCCATTTTTTCTAATCTGATTCTTGCTGATGAGGTGAACCGATCTCCTGCAAAAGTTCAGTCAGCTTTGCTGGAAGCAATGCAGGAAAAGCAGGTAACGATTGGTGAGACTACTTATCAGCTGGATCGCCCATTTTTGGTATTGGCTACACAAAACCCGGTAGATCAGGAAGGAACCTATCCACTACCTGAAGCACAGGTTGATAGATTTATGATGAAGGTGCATATTGATTACCCTTCGAAAACAGCCGAAATGGAGGTAATGCGTAGGATGGCCAATATGCAATTCAATTCAGAAGTGAATGCTATTTTATCCAAGCAGGATATTTTTGAGATAAGAGACCAGATCAATGCTGTGAAAATCGCAGAACCTCTGGAGCATTATATCATAGAATTAGTCTTCGCGACGAGGTTCCCGGATCAATACGGTTTGAAGGAAGAGAAGAAGTATATTCAGTTTGGGGTATCCCCAAGGGCAAGTATAAATTTAAATCTCGCTTCTAAAGCAATAGCCTTTTTAGACGGTAGAGATTATGTCTTACCAGAAGACATAAAAGAAATAGCCGAAGACGTATTAAACCACCGAATCATTCTTAATTATGAGGCTGAAGCGGATGGAATTGATACCCGGGATATTGTCAGAATATTGATGGAAAAAGTACCGATAAATAAATCGGTAACATTCAATTAACATAAAAGATGTGAAATAGGGGCTTTCTGAAAGGAAAGCCTTTTTTTATGCCATTCTGATTAATTCAATATTAAGTTCGGCATTTCGAATTAAAAAAAGGATAATTAGAATTATTCTTTGGCTGTGGGAAATTGATACACTTTTGCAACGTCGAAAACAGACGAACCTATCAAAAATCAATTTTATCCCATGAAAAAATTACTTTATCACACCTTTATCTTTGCAGCTCTGGCGATCGGCTTTACTAGTTGTAATGACGATGAAGATCCAGACAACGGAGTAACAATCACAGGTATTCCTCCTACGGCATCCATCGAGGCTGGAGGAACTCTTGGTCCGGTAACTGCTACCGCTACCGCTCCTGATGGTCTTGCTCAGTTAGTAATCACAAAAGACGGGGCAACATTAGCTACCGTTCCTTTGACCGGAACTACAGCTTCTACTCCTTTTGAGTATACTGCTCTTCCAGAAGACGCTGGAAAAAATGTTGTTTTCACTTTCACTGTAACTGACGTAGATGGCGACCAGGCGGTTGCTACACATGTATTGACAGTAGGTGCTGAGGAAACTGTTATAAGTGTATCATCAAATATCACATCAGATGTAACCTGGGAAACAGGTAAGGTATACATCCTTCAAGGACGAATTTCTGTTGAAGCAGGTGCAACACTTACTATTCAGCCTGGGGTAATCGTTAAGGGTTCTGCAGGTTCTGGAGCTAATGCTTCAGCCCTAGTAGTGGCGAGAGATGCTACAATTAACGCTGTCGGTGAGGCAAATAATCCTATTATCTTCACTTCATTCGCTGACCAAATTCAACCAGGTCAAATTGTTTCTCCAAACTTAACACCAGACATCAATGGTCTTTGGGGTGGAGTTTTGATCCTTGGAAATGCTACTTGTTCTCTAGGTGGAGATGTAACTGAAACTCAAATCGAAGGTATTCCACCATCAGACACAAATGGTCTTTACGGAGGAAATGATGATGATGATAACTCTGGAATGTTTAAGTATGTATCTATCCGTCATGGTGGAGCAAACATTGGAGAAGGTAACGAAATCAACGGATTGACACTTGGTGGAGTAGGTAGAGGTACTGAAATCGAGTTTGTTGAAGTTGTAGGTAATCAGGATGACGGAATCGAATGGTTCGGTGGGACCGTAAATGTTACCAATGCAGTAGTATGGAATGCTGGTGATGATGCATTGGATACTGACCAGGCATGGGCTGGAACGCTTACTAACTTTGTTGTAGTTGCTGGTTCTGAGACTGACCACGCTCTTGAAATTGATGGTCCAGAGGGATCATATCTTGCTGGTCACACCTTGAGAAATGGATCTGTAAAAGGAGATGGCGCCAACACCGAGCTTGGTGACTTTAGAGATGGGGCAAGAGGTTCATTCGATGGAATCTACTTCTTCAACTTCCCTAGTCCGAACGAATTGGATGACGACATGGAGAAGATTGGTAGAGGTGACTTCTCACTAAGTGGAGATGAGTCTAATGAAAACTTCGCTAATGGAGATCTAATGTTCGCCTTATTGGAAACTACTCTTCCAACGAGCGTTGCGACTACCCTAGCTGAAGTATTTAAAAATGGAACTGACGTTCATGCATCTGATGTGGCCACTCCACTTTCTGGTGCTGATGTATCAGTATTTGCTGGATGGTCTTGGACATCTGAAGCTGGAGAACTTTCAGACTTCTAAAACCAACTATTTCTAAATGGAAAGGAAGGGGTTTGCAAGGCCACTTCCTTTCCTTATTTAGAAATCAATCAATTTGCTGTACAAATAAATAACACTGAAATGTTCAAGAAAAGAACACTCACCCTGGCACTGATTGTATTGTCCCAATTCTTAGTGGCATTCGCAATCGCTCAAAATGGAACCATCAGAGGAACCATTTTTGAAGAAGCTACTGGAGAAACCCTAATCGGAGTCTCCGTATTAGTAAAAGAAACTTCTACCGGAGCAGTCACCGATCTAGATGGAAAATTCGAGATCAAGGTAGCTCCAGGAACTTACACCCTCCAATTCTCCTACATCTCCTATTCTACGATAGAATTGACAGAAGTGGTAGTTAAGGATGGAGAAGTAACCGTACTTCCTGACCTACTTATGGCTGAAGAAGCTTCAGAACTTGAAACCGTGGTAATTTCATCCACTGTAATTAGAACCACTGAGGCAGCTTTGATGTCAGTGAAGAGAAATGCTCCGCAATTAGTAGACGGAATCTCTTCCAGTACCTTTAAGCAGATCGGCGATGGAGATGCAGCTTCTGCTGTTAAAAGAGTAACTGGTGTATCTATCGAAGGAGGTAAATACATTTATGTAAGAGGACTTGGTGACCGATATACTAAAACAGTTCTTAATGGTGTAGACATCCCAGGTTTGGATCCTGATAGGAACACAATCCAAATGGATATTTTCCCAACGAACGTGATAGATAACATTATCGTATCCAAATCATTCACTGCAGATCTACCTGCAGATTTCACCGGAGGGGTGGTTGACATAGAAACCAAAGACTTTCCAGAAGAAAAAATATTTAATGTTGGGATCAGCGGCGGATTAAACCCCTCCATGCACTTTAATTCTGATTATATCTCCTATGAAGGGGGAAGTACTGATTGGTTAGGTTTTGACGACGGAACCAGAGATATCCCTACAGGTGGAAGAACAGATATTCCTCAATATGTTGACTTTGTTTCAAACCCAAATGGACCTCAAGGTCAAGAATACCAAAACATTCTTGGTGGTTTCAATAAGACCATGGGTGGAATGAGAGGGTCAAACCTTATGGACCTTGGGCTAAGCTTTTCTTTAGGGAATCAGCTGGTTCGTCCGAATACTACCTGGGGGTATAATGTAGCGTTGACTTATAAGAATGAAACCGAGTATTACAAGGACGCACAATTTAATCTTTTTGGGAAGCCAAGTGAAACCAATCAATTTGAACTGGAACCACTCGAGCGTCAAAGAGGTGACTATGGTGTAAATAATGTTCTCCTCGGAGGTTTGGCAGGAATAGCTATGAAAAAGGGCTATTCAAAGCTCCGCTTGAATTTCATGCACCTGCAGAATGGAGAGTCTAAAGCAGGTATTTTCAACTTTGTCAATACCAACTTAGGAGCGAACTTCGAAGCGGCTCAGTATAACCTAGAGTACTCCGAGCGTTCAATGACCAATATTCTTTTGGCAGGTGATCACCTGTTTGATAATGGAGCATGGGCTCTGAATTGGAAAGTGTCTCCTACACGATCAGTGATTAATGACCCTGATATTCGTTTTTCTCGATTTAGATTGCCAAACAATACTGTCGGAACTGAAGCAGGCCTTCCAGAAAGAATCTGGAGATTCCTTGAGGAATACAATGTATCCAGCCGTGCAGATCTTACCAGGGAATTGAAAATCTTACAAAGAGATTCCAAGGTTAAATTTGGTGGTTCTTATACTTACAAAACTCGGGATTTTGATATTCAAAATTTCCAGTTTCCTACCGGAAGCACTAGGTTCGACGGTGACCCTAATGACATCTTCAATGATGAAAACTTAGTACAACAGGGAAATATTAATGGGGTACGTTATAATCCAGGCTTTATTCCAAATAATCCTAATGCCTTTTCTTCTAATGTGAACAATATTGGAGCTTATATTTCTACTGAATTCAATCCTCTGGAAAAACTGAAGGCGGTAGTTGGATTAAGAATGGAAAATTATGTTCAGCGGTATACTGGTACCAACCAAAATGGAACAATTGTTTTAGATAATGACGAGGTGCTGAATGAAACGGATTTCTTCCCAACCTTAAACCTTATTTTCGCGCTGAAGGATAATCAAAACCTTAGACTTTCTGCCACAAGAACTATCGCAAGGCCTTCATTCAAGGAATTGTCTTATGCGGAAATTCTTGATCCGATTACCGGTAGAACTTTCATCGGTGGTCTGTTTACTGAAACTACCAATGGTGGACAAGATGTGCTTTGGGATGGTAATTTGACACCTACCCGAATAAATAACTTTGACCTTAGATGGGAAGCCTTCCAGGAAAGAGGTCAAATGGTATCGGTAAGTGCTTTCTACAAGAGCTTTGACAGACCGATAGAAATTGTTCAGTTTATTTCTGACCCAGGATCGTTCCAGCCAAGAAACGTGGGTAATGGTACCGTATTAGGTTTGGAGTTTGAGTTCAGACAGTCATTAGGTTTGATCGCTCCATCACTTGAGAATTTCAGCTGGAATACCAATGTGACTATTACAGAATCTCAAATTAAGATGTCAGAGTCTGAATTTATTTCCAGAAGCCTAGCGGCAAAAGAGGGTGAAAACATCAAGGATACTCGTGAGATGGCAGGTCAGGCACCATATATCATCAATACAGGAATTAGCTATATGAACTTTGCAAAAGGTTGGGATGGCGGCTTGTTCTACAATGTTCAGGGTCCGACTTTGAACTTCGTAGGATTTAGAAATCAGACTGATAACTTCACCGTTCCCTTCCATAGCTTGAATTTCAATATGAATAAATCTTTTGGTGCAGATGAGAGAATCAAAGCAGGATTCGGTGTTCAGAACATTCTGAATTCAAAAAGAGAATTGGTATTCAAATCCTTCCAGGCACAGGATCAAATCTTTACCAGTCTGGCTCCAGGAACAGAAATTAATTTTAGGGTAGCATTCTCCTTCTAAGAGAGTGTAGATAGTTGAGAGTAAAAAGCCCCGGATTTCCGGGGCTTTTTTTATGTTAAACGCTCGATGATTTCCCTGTGATCAGGGTACTGTGAGAGGAGATCTTCAGCCTTGAAAAGCTCGAAATCCTTGAAATCAAAGCCAGGAGCCACGACACAGGACACCAGGCTATAAGCATTTTTTTCATCTACCGTGCTCCCGAAGATCAATTTTTTCTCCACTAGATGATGCGGAGCACATTCCTCAGAGCTAGGCCCGAGTTTGAGTTTTCTATGCCCCTGACGATCTAGCAGGTGGATCGTTAAAGGGCTTCCCTCATGGAAATACCAATGCTCATCGCTTTTGATCCTGTGGAAATGACTTACATTTTCGGAGGTGAGTAAAAAATAAATGGAGGTCATTAGGCTTCTTTCTCCATAAGGAGTATCCAAGATCTGCTTTGACCGGTAGGTCTCCTTATAAAAGCCGCCTTCAGGGTGTGGAAGCAGATCTAGTTTTTTTACCAGATAGTTTATTCTTTCCTGAGTGTCCAAAGCCTAGTATTTGGATAGCAAGATTTCTACGATTCTCTCCGCCGTTTTTCCATCCCACATTGGGATGCCCTGGTATTCCTTCCATTCCCCGGCCATTACCTTATCCAAATATGGCTTCAGTTTGGAGGGGTCCGTACCGACCAACTCATTCGTTCCCAAATGTATCGTTTCGGCCCGCTCGGTGTTGTCTCTTAAAGTGATACAAGGGACATTCATGACGGAAGCCTCTTCGGTAATTCCTCCTGAATCAGTAATTACTGCTTTGGCATTCCGAACCAGGTAATTGAATTCAAGGTAACCCAAAGGCTCGCAGAGGTGTAGATTAGATGCGTCCAATCCCAGATTAGAGAGGATTTTTGCCGTCCTAGGATGTACGGGGAAAACAATAGGGAGTCCCTGAGTTCCTTCTAGTATGGCATCAAGCATCGCTTTCAGCTGTTGTTCCTGATCCACGTTAGCAGGGCGGTGCATGGTCATCACGAAATACTCTTTTTTCTTCAACCCATCAAAAACATCACCTTCCGGTGGGCGAAATCTTGGCATTTGGGCCTTCAGAGTATCGATCATGGTATTGCCCACAAAGTGAACCTGCTCTTCTCTAAAGCCCAGTTTCCTTAAGTTATTATTTGCGATTTCAGATGTGGTGAAGAAATGATCTGTGATAGAATCAGTTACCATTCTATTGATTTCCTCAGGCATGGTTAAGTCTCCCGAGCGAATCCCCCCTTCCACATGTGCTACATCGATGTTAAGCTTTTTAGCTGTGATGGAGCAGGCAAGAGTAGAAGTGACGTCTCCTACCACCAAAACCAAATCACATGGATTCTCCATAAGTTCCTTTTCGAAGGCTACCATGATAGAAGCAGTTTGTTCCGCTTGGGTACCTCCACCTCCACCTAAGTTGGCATCGGGTTTAGGGATATTGAGCTGATCAAAGAAATCACCCGACATTTTTTTGTCATAATGCTGACCAGTATGAACGAGTCTATACTGAAGTGAAGGATTTGTCTTTTTGGCTTTTTGCAAAGCGTGTATGATGGGAGCGATTTTCATAAAATTTGGTCGCGCCCCAGCTACTAAAGTGAATTTTGGCATATCTCTTTGAAAGATTCAAAAATAGGAATTGTCACACAGTAAAAAGAAAAACAATGGGATAGAATACCAAAGGATGAGGTCTTTTTTGTTTATTTGTAACTACACTTTTGGAATACCGAGTACATGAAGTTCTATCGTTGGCTGTGGCAGCTTGTCGTATTACCCCTATTCTTTCTTTCTTCTGCCTGCACGGACACTCTGGAGTCCTCTGTGGTGGTTTATAGCAATGACTTTTCGGAGTTGAACCTGGCTGGTTTCGAGGGAGCTAGGCTTTTTGTATTTCAAAATGACACCATCTCAGGCTTTTATAATAATGAGGAAATAAAGTTGAGGATAGATAACCTCCCCTCCCATAATGTGATGCGGATTACCGTAGATATTCTGGTTCATGATAGCTGGGATGGAAATCCGGGAGGAGATTATTGGATTTTAGGTGCAGATAGTCAAGAAATTCTAAGAACTACCTTTTCGAATTCACCCTGCGAATCTACTTTTTGTCTGTACCAATCGTATCCAGAAAATTATGCAAGGCAATTTGTTCCAAAATCAGGAGCTGTACGAACCAATATTCCGGGTTTATGTCTTTTTGGAGCCTTTGACAACTATACCACGCAGTACAGCATTACGCGGTTGATTGATCATACCAATAATGATATTGATGTTTTCATGCGAGATGAACTGAATCAGGAAGGAATTCCTGATCCGGCCTGTGACGAATCCTGGTCCATCTCTAGTATAGTGGTGGAGGCACTGGTTGTAGATTGATTATGAGAAGAAAGTTTAGGTTTTTATCTCTTGTCCTATTTGCGGTATTGCTTGGGTCTTCTGGAAATTTGAGGTCTCAAACAGTTCCGGTAGGGATGCCAGTTTTAGATGATTATCTCAGGCGTGCGCAGCTTCTTGGAAAAGTGGATTCCATGTCCTCATTTATGATCAGACCACTTTATCCCACAGAAGCCTTTGGTGCCAAAGATGGATTCGATTTGGATAGCTCAGTTGTGGATGTTGATTTGAGTCCATTTCATAGGAATTTTGGAAAAGAAAAGAAATTTAAGTTTAGGGTACTACCAGCCACGTATAAGCTTCAGTATAATTCTACTTATGCTTTTGGAGTAAATGACGGTGCTTTCATTCCCAATCGGGGCTTTCAAAATATCATAAGTCTGGGTGCTTATGGGGAAATGGGTAGGTGGAGTGTGCAGTTCCAGCCAGAACTATTGATGGCCCAAAATCAGGATTACATAGGTTTCCCCATTGAACATCAGGCTACGGTACTCTTCTATTATGAGTACATGAATAGAATTGATATGCCTGAGCAATTCGGTTCTGGCTCATACAATAAATTCTACTTAGGTCAGTCCAGTATTCGATATAATTTCAACACTGTTTCTCTAGGGATTTCTACAGAGAACCTGTGGTGGGGTCCAGGTAGAAGAAATTCTCTGATTCTTGGTAACAACGCTCCAGGTTTTACCCATTTTACCGTCAATACCCGAAAGCCTATTCCTTCCAAGATCGGCTCTTTTGAAGGACAATTTATAATGGGATTTCTGAAAGAGTCTGGTTTTTTGCCCCCACATCCTGAGTATTCTATTCAGGAAAATCCGGTTTATGTTCCCAAGCCGCTGAATGGGAATCGTTTTCTGTCAGGACTTATTATGACCTACCAACCGAAATGGGTTCCAGGTCTATTTTTGGGATTTAGCTCTGTTAATAATATGTATGGAGATGATGTGCGAACCTTGGGCGACATCGTTCCAATTTTTAATGGGCAGAAGGGGATGTATTCTGTAGAGAACCCGATCCGTGATAAAAGGCAGCAATTCAGTTCAGGGTTTTTTAGATGGCTTTCTAGCAAGGGGAATTTTGAATTCTACGGAGAATATGGAAATCGAGGAAACTACCGTAGAGTAAATGATTTTCTCATCACACCGGAGTCCGGAAGAGCTTGGACTTTGGGGTTCTCTCATTTAATGTCTTTAAAGAAGCCAGGACATTATTTTCAAATTAGCTCGGAAATGACCCAGACGGGTCAGGTGATTCGAGAAGAGATTCGGGATCTGGAAACCTGGTATATTCATGATCATGTTCGGCATGGTTATACCCACAATGGACAGGTTTTAGGTGCAGGAAATGGCCCGGGCAGTAATGTTATTTTTGCAGAATTTGCTTGGGTACATGGTATGAATCGTATTGGTTTCCAGATAGAGCGTATCGTTTACAATCTTGATTTTTATTATTACCGATACGAAGCCTCAAAAGATTTTAGAAACAAGTATGTGGATATTGTTCCGTCATTAGTAGGGGATTGGAAGTTTGGCAACCTTCTTTTGAATGCGAGACTCCAATACGTGAGTACACTTAATTATAAGTGGTTTTTGGAAAATCAACCAGATCAGTATTTCGTGCCTGGATACGACCGAAAGAACTTCGTAGGCCAAGTCGGTTTTGCCTATTTATTCAAATAAAGAATATGAAAGTCGAAAAAGATAAGGTGATCGGTATTTGTTATAAGCTCCAAGCGGATAATGGGGAGACGGGAATGCAGGACTGGGAAGAGGTACCTGAAAATGCTCCCTTTTTATTTTTAGTCGGCTCCGATTCTGTTTTTCCAAAGTTTGAAGAAGCCTTAATCGGTAAATCAGAGGGAGAAGAATTTTCTGTGTTCCTAAGCTATATGGATGCCTATGGGGATTATTATGAGGAGAGAAAAACTATCATTCCTAAAGCCAATTTCAAGCAGGAAGGAAAAAAGAACCGTGATTTGCTTAAAGTTGGCAAGGTAATTCCCATGCAGGATGAAAAGGGAGGCCAGATTAAAGGAGAGATTATCAAAATTGACTACATGGGAGTTCACATGGATTTCAATCCACCTTTGGCAGGTTTCGATTTACAATTTGATGGGAAGATCGTCAGTATCCGTGATGCCGAAAAAGAAGAGATTGAACACGGGCACGTGCATGGCCCTGGGGGTCATCAACACTAATTAATTGTCGGCTAGTAAAGCCTTGCCACTTGCCAGTTCTTCTGAAAGCTCTTTTAAACCCAGAATTCTATCGGATTCATACAGTGAATAAGCTTTGGTGAGCTGAATTGCTGCAGACTCATATTTCTGAGAATTAAAGTCGAAAATGGCGTCGTTATAATAAAGGAGTCCTGCCAGTTGGGTTAAGTTCACTTTGCGAAAAATGGAGTTATCACCTAACTCAATTTCAGTGGTTCCTATTCTCGTATTTAATGAATTTAGCTTTGCGTCTTCCTTAGGTTTATAGGAATCCAAATAGGCCTTAACATCAGAAGACCTTGAAATAAGTCCTCCTACGGGCAAAGTACTTTCCAAAATTATATCTCGGTCTTCCAATTCAACCATTATAAACACATGGTAATCCGTTTCGATGATATCAAAATCATACCCATACCTGCTTAAAAGCATTCCCAGCGCTGCTGAGCCACTCACGCAATCAAATTTGCCGGTAGTCAAGGTCTCATTAAAAGTGGCATGCTGCTGATAATCTTTGAATAGCCTTTTATGGCTTTTTTGAAAAAGGGCTCGGATAAAATTATAATCTTTTCTCGTCCGGTCTTTTTTAGCGTCTAGCTCAGTGATGAGTTTTTCCCACAGATCACGTTCGAGTTTTTGAGCATCTACTGCCTGAAATAAATTGAAAGGTTCATCTACCCCTTTTTCCCATAGATCACGTTCAAGATCAGATAGAAAAGCGGCCCGAATCTCCTGTTTTGATACATCTTGTGAATGTAATACCCTAGGAGATATGAGTAGAATAAGCGCTATGTATAACCTTAAAATCAATTTAATGTAATCTGAATGTTAACTTAGTAATATAAAGTTAACAATTCGGTAACATTAAATCAAATTTCTGTGCCTGAGACTGGTAAGAATGGATAAAAATTTATTTGTGATGGTAGGGTTCGTTTCGCAAAATGGTCATGGCCCGATAAAGCTGTTCAATAAAAAATGGGCGGATCATTTGATGTGAAAAGGTCATTTTAGAAAGAGATAGCTTCCCATTCGCTCTTTGATAGACTGATTCAGAAAAACCGTAAGGACCTCCTATTACAAAAATCAATTGCTTCAGGCCACTATTCATCTTTTTCTGGAGGAAGAATGAAAAATCGACAGATCCATATTCCTTCCCCTTTTCATCCAATAGGATAAGCATGTCACTTGGTTCAAGTTTGGATAAGATGAGATCTCCCTCTTTTTCTTTTTGCTGGTTCTCATCCAGGCCTTTGGTTTTCTTTAAATCAGGAATTATTTCGAATGAAAATTTGATATAATGGTTCAGCCTATTCTCATATTCCTGACTCAAATCCCTGATTGATGATTGGTCTGTCTTGCCAATTGCCAGTAGTTTGATCTGCATTTTATAAGGTAATTGAGGATTTTTCTTTAAAAAAAGTAGCCATTTAAATCTTTCATTTCCCGTTCTTCCCTGAATTGTGCTGTAAACCAATTTGTTAACAATTCAACAATAAACAAACAGCTTACACTCCTGTTCTTTAAGCACAAACTAATTATTTATACTCATCATGAAAAAATTTGGAAGCATTCTTATGGTAGCGATGCTAATTATCGCATCGTCTTTTACCATGAAAACTGAAAATGTACACGAAGTAGAGGCAGATATTGTAGACCTAGCGGTTTCTCAAGATTTCTTGTCTACTCTAGTTGCAGCTGTGAAAGCAGGAGATTTAGTGGATGTATTGAAAGGGGATGGTCCGTTCACAGTGTTCGCACCTACCAATGACGCATTTGCAAAGCTACCTGCAGGAACTGTTGAAAATCTTTTAAAGCCAGAGAACAAGGCTCAACTTGTTGCGGTATTAACGTATCACGTTGTACCTGGTAAAGTAATGTCTGGCGATTTATCTAACGGCATGAAAGCAACTACAGTACAAGGAAGTGAAATCACCGTTACTTTAAAGGACGGTAAAGCCATGATCAATGATGCTACCGTAACAGCGGCAGACATTGAGGCTGACAATGGAGTAGTTCACGTGATTGATACAGTGATTCTTCCTCCGATGTAATTCGACCAAGAACCAATAAAAAAAGCCCTGAATTTGATTTCAGGGCTTTTTTTATTTGATTAATTCTTTTCGTTTTAAAATCGTCTCCAGAAATTTCCGCTCATTTTCTGAATTAAAAATCCTAAAGGGAAGATGAATAAACTGGGCCTTTGACATATATAGGATAAAAGCATCCTTTTTGATTTCAGCTCTTTTTACCATGTTCCATTGAATGGGCATTCCCTGTCTTGGATTCAGTTTCATTAAGATTTGTCGGCTATCTATTTCGTAGGAGAGCCTTTCAAAAATGGTCTTGTTTTGCTCCATTTGGGTTACTCCGGTAAATTGAATCACCCAGAATAAAACATACAGTCCATAAGCGATTAATGCCCCAATGATCCACCAGATGGAAGGAATCCAAAAGTACCCTGCACAAATTGCCAACGCGATTAGAATTACCCACCATTGTTCTTTTAAGACATTCACTAATCCGGTTTTGATGTATGTGCCGGTTGCGAGCTGATATTTCTTAGTTTTTATAATCATTGGTTTCTATTTCAGGCTGCAAATATCCTAGTTACCATGGGATTAAGCAAGGTATTTTCATCCTTATGAATTTTAGTTCTTCAAACAAAGTCGGTTAGCATTGATTTAATAGACGTATTGATTATATTATTAGAAAATTTATAGTGATGAGTAGCTTGGTTATTGATTTATTTCTTTTGGGGATAGCGTACATCATCCTGATTTACTTCGTAGCCACGATGACAAAAAATTCTTTTCGGAGAAAAAATGATGGCGGGGATGATGGAGATGGAGGACTGGAGGTGAGTTCCCCTCCTAAAATTGACTTACCGCCTGGAGTGATTTGGCCTTCAGATGGACCTATCCGTAAGCATAAACATGAACCCGTAGAGTATTAAGCGCATTTGTCGCAGGTTCCCTGCACGAGTAAGCTCATTTCTTTTTTAACAAAACCTTCAGGTAAAGTAATATTGGGGAGTTTCGCTGACTCTATACAAACCGTTTCCTGGCACTTTGTACACTTAAAATGGACATGTTCATGGCTATGCTTTTCTGCACCGTGATCATGATTGCAAAGGGCATACTTAGTCACTCCTTTGTCATCTAAAACCATATGTACCACATCCTTTTCCTGAAAGGTCTTTAGCGTTCGGTAAATGGTCACCCGATCAAATTTTTGACCTAGAGATTCTTCTAAATCACCATGTGACAAAGCCACCTGCTTTTCTAAAAACTCTTCAATGGTAGCCAACCTACAATCGGTTACTCGGAGCTTATGGCTTTTGAGAAGTGAAGTCGGGTTTGAAGACATGTTACGAAGTTAATCCAAATTCCAGTTTTTTGAAAAAAAAAAAGGGATACCCAAAGGCATCCCTCTTATAATTTGAATTTGATTATTTAGGTTCCAATATCAGATTTACTCTTTCTAGAGCATCTTCCAAGTGGATTTTAGACATCCGATCTGAAGTCCTCGGAATAGCAGATCGAATCTGTCTTTGAAGAGTTTTTAACTCAGCTCTAACCATCGGTCTGATGTCCGACTGAGATGCATTGATTTGTGGTCCAACGAACCTTCTAAATCGAGCAGGTACAGGGTCTACTTCCCCAGTCATGAGAAGTTCCAGTCTTTCGATATGTGCTCTTTGCAGTGCTCTTCTGTGTACATCGATCGTTCTTCCTCCTGGCAATTCTGTCCAGATACCTCCACGCAGATCATCGAAAAGCTCTGTCATTTTATAGGCTTCATCTCCATTCAATGCCTCATTTTCAATTACTCTGCCTAGTCTTCCCCATTCCAGGATACCATTTAAAGTACCTACCTGAAGTGATCGGATTCTTTCAAGAGCACCGAAGTCACCAGTCCTTGCAATAATCTCTTCCTGCATCATCCACTCAGGAGTGGCAAAAAGATGGTCATTCAAGAACTCTACCGCAGATTTCTGAAGCTCTTTAGAAGTATGAGTATATACCTGCTGATCCTGTCCGGTAGCTCTATAGTATTCTTCTACACCACCTATGTTAGTTCTTACATGGCCCATATATCTATTGAACTGACCAAGAACCTGACCGTACATTTCCTCTAAATCATCATAATCCTTATATGGCTTGTCCTCTTCTGAGGTCCACTCCATAAGATTTGGCATGATTCGCTTAAGGTTTTTAATTCCGTATTCAGAAGCCAACATAGAATTGTCACCTAGATCTTCACTTTGAGCCGTAGGATCATATCTGTTACCTTGACGACCATAGCGATAAACCGGATCATTCTCTTTTTCGACAATCCACTCATTTAAGGTCATAAGTTCGTCTTCCGGAGTTTCTGCATCAAGAATAGGTCTGTATCCCCAAGCAATGGCATATTTGTCATACGGACCCACATTAGGCATTAAGCTTACTCCTTCATCTTCTGGCTGAGCAACGTAATTAAATCTAGCATAGTCCATGATAGATGGCGCAGTTCCCATTTCTTTAGTGAATTCAGGGTCACGAAGCTTTTCTACCGGATAAGAATGCGAAGAGGCAAAGTTGTGAGGTAAACCAAGAGTATGTCCTACTTCGTGAGCAGATACAAAACGAATCAATCTACCCATCACTTCATCTTTGAATTTTACACTTCTGGCCTCTGGGTTAATCGCCGCAGTCTGTACAAAGAACCAGTTTCTAAGAAGATTCATTACGTTATGATACCAACCAATATCGGATTCAATGATCTCACCACTTCTTGGGTCAGAAACATGCGGCCCGTAGGCATTTTGAATGTCTGAGGCAAAGTATCTAATCACTGAATACCTTGCATCTTCAGGACTCCAGGTTGGATCTTCTTCCTTGCTAGGAGCCTCTTTAGCGATAATCGCATTTTTGAAGCCTGCGGCCTCAAAGGCCACTTGCCAATCTTCAACTCCCTGCTTTAGATATGGTACCCACTTTTTAGGTGTAGCTGGATCGATATAGTAAACGATCTGCTTTTTGGGCTCTACCAGCTCACCAGCTTTAAACTTCTCGATGTCCTCTTCTTTGACTTCCAGTCTCCATCTGTCCAGATAAGTTCTGCTAGCTGCCTTTTGGGCGTCAGCCCCATAGTCTACCATAGACCTGCTGAACCAGCCTACTCGCTGATCAGATAGTCTTTGCTTCATTGGCTCTTTTGGTAATAAAACCATTGAGGTATTCATTTCAAGGGTGATAGAACCTGTTGAGCTATTTGAAGGAGGATCGTTTGCCAAATAGGTCTTTACATACCTAGCCTCAATATTTATAGGATAGGTGTGTACATGCTCAATATATGAACGAGCATTATCCAGACGAGACACTTTATACTGAGTTCTTCTTCCCTGAGGTAGTCCTATTGCCTTTACATCATCTGAAAAAAGGTCAGTGACTTCAATAACAGCTCCGGTAGAATCCGTGCTATTAGCCTTAACCTCAAATTTCTGGAGAATTGGCTCCAGGTTTGAGTTTTCTACCGCCTGTGCGATGGGTAGTGAATCAGCAGCAAAATTATTCACTGACTTAATCTTCAATAAGATATCGTCCTTGTTTCGTTCCCAATTCACCATCAAGGTATTGGTACGCTCTCCACCATATCCGATCCCATCTGCAGTCTTAGCGATAGTCACGACCATTAGCATGTCTCGGCCAAGCAGTGAATCCTGGATTTCGTAGAAATACTTACCGTCGATTTCATGGACATTAAAAAGGCCCTCTTGGGTCTTAGCATCTTTTGTGATTACCTCACTGTAAGCTTTAGGACCTTTTTTAGGAGCGGGTTTTTCTTTTGGCGCTGCTGCAGCCGCCTCGGTTTGAGCCTTTTTTTTCTTCTTTTTCTTTTGGGCTTGCGCTTCTCCAGCTAGAAGGGTGAAGCTGAAGATTCCCATTGCCATAATCCCTAAACGGATTAGACTTGGTAGTTTTTTATACATGTTTTTTGGTTTTGTTTCAGAAATAAAATAACCTTCAAAATCTCAATTGAGCCGCTATTTGAACCTAATTTTTGATAAGCGGTTTAATCAATTAATCAAAGGCATTCAAGTGGATTCAACGATCGATGTAGTCATTATAGGAGGTGGGCTGTCCGGGCTGGTTTCTGCTTATTTGCTCTCTAAAGGAGGTAAGTCAGTAACCTTGGTCGAGAAAAAGACCTATCCTTTTCATCGAGTGTGTGGGGAGTACGTTTCTAACGAAACCAGAGATTTTTTAGAGAAGGAAAACCTGCTTCCTAAAGGGACTGAATTACCTGAAATAAGTCGGTTCCAGTTTACGGATACGAAAGGCAAATCGGCATTAATTGATCTTGATTTGGGTGGCTTTGGCATCAGCAGATATCTCTTTGATGAATGGATTTATCGGAAATGCCTGGAGGTGGGCGTAAAAGTTCAGGAAGGGACACAAGTGGAAGCGGTGGAATTTAAAGTGCCCGAGGATCGCTTTTTGTGCACTCTTTCAAATCATGAAATGCTTGAATCCAAGTATGTAATTGGTGCTTTTGGTAAGAGATCAAAATTGGATAAAGTTCTGGACCGAAGCTTTATAAAAAAGAGGAGCCCTTACCTCGGAGTGAAGTACCATGTGCATATTGATCTTCCGGATGATATGGTTTCCCTGCATAATTTTCATGGTGGCTATTGTGGAGTAAATGCCGTGGAATCAGGACGGTTTAACTTATGCTATTTGGGGTCCAGGGATCAACTCAGGGAGGTTGGAAATATTCCTGAGATGGAGCAGCGTTTTTTATTTCAAAACCCAGCTCTAAAGGAAATTTTTTGCAATGCTGAATTTTTATTCGAAAAACCAGAAGTGATCAATGAAATTAATTTTGACCCTAAGGCACCTGTGGAAAATCATATCCTTATGGCAGGGGATTCGGCTGGTTTGATTACACCTCTTTGTGGGAATGGAATGGCTATTGCCATCCAAAGCGGGAAATTGGCTGCGGAGGCTATTCTTGCCGGAGGCAGAAGAGTTCAAATAGAATCCCGCTATTCGAATCAATGGTCTATGCTTTTTAAAAGTAGACTTCGATTGGGCCGCCAGGTCCAAAGGCTTTTTGGTTCGCCCACGGCTTCCTCTTTTACCCGTACATTGATTCATAATGTGCCTTTTGCAGCCAACAGAATTATAAAAAATACTCACGGGGAGCCATTTTAAGTTTTAAACCTGATTGATTACCTGAAGAATTTGCGTGTTGGCGAAGAAGTAATAAAGGAAAAAACCATTAAGGGCCAATGCTGAAATCCAGTTCATCCCCATTGCCCAGCCATATGAAACATGTTTTTCGGGGTCCTTTCTGACAAAGGTGAACCAGAGGAAGAAAAAAAGAACTACCGGAGCCATACATGCTAAATAAACCCAGAGAACCTCTATCTGATTTCTTCCTAAAAAGTACCAGGCAAAGGCTATTGCCGTAAATAGAAACATCAATGAAGAAAATAAAAAGGTTCCCTGAATACCAAGGCGGATACTTACCGTGAGATCTCCCCTCTTTCTATCTTCCTCATGCTGATATACCTGAGTAAGAGGATAGGAGCCCCAAAGCATAACACTAGTCAGAAATCCGGGGGTGTAGACATGGGGTTGGAACATCACTTGCCAATCGAGATCACTCAGTCCAATGTATGCCATAGAAAAGGTGAAATATCCCTGAAAAAACCCTGTGATTAGCCAGCTTAGCCAGCCATATTTTTTCAATCTGATTGATGGATGACTATAAGCCATACTCACCAAGGCATAGATTACCACCATCACTGCATAAGTTATACTGATCTGCAGAGCAATGATCAGCCCGATAAGAAGGAAGGCATGAGATAACCAATATAGATCCTTGGTCACTTTGGGAGGGTTTTTTAATCCTCCAATGCTTTTTTCATCCTTATCAAAGTAGCTATTGTATCCATTGCTGGACGGGTACAGGAAAAAATGAAGAGAAAGAAAAACCCATAAGATTCTTTCTCCATTGAGATTCGGAGTTAGAGCCAATGCAAAAAAGAATATGGGCAAAAGAAAAATCGAGAAGGGTATTCTCAAATGTTTTATGCTGGACAGGGTAATCATGAGACAAATATTGGGAATTGATAACCTTCCCCCTAGATTAAGGTTGTGATCGAGAGATTCAATTTAGAAATTATCCCTTAACTTGATTTTATGAAGGTAAAAATCTTAGGTATTGGAGAGGCCAATCCAGGAAAATCTATTGCTCAAGACTCCATTGCTAAATTTATGCTTTCAGCTCATGGTTTGGAGGATAGGGAAAGGAAGAAGTTGAATTTTCTCTATCGAAAATCAGGGATAGAATCCAGATACAGTGTTTTAGAAGATTTCGAGAAGGAAGACTTCAATCAGTTTTCATTTTTTCCTAAGAATAAAGAGCTTCATCCTTTTCCAGGAACGAAGGAAAGGATGGGGGTATTTTGTCAAGAGGCACCAGATTTAGCCTCAAAGGCAGCAGATCGGGCCATGAGAAAATCTAAGGTGACCAAGGAGAAGATCACCCATTTGATTTTAGTTTCTTGTACGGGTATGGTGGCGCCTGGTGTGGAGTTGGATTTGATCCAGAGTTTAGGGTTGAATAGCTCCATTGAAAGGTATTGCATTCATTTTATGGGATGCTATGCTGCATTCACTGGGATAAAGCTTGCCGATAAAATTGTTAAAGCCGAGCCAGACTCTAATGTTTTATTGGTTTGTGTGGAGCTTTGTACACTTCATTTCCAAAAAGAATACAATGAGGACAACCTTTTGGCAAATTCTCTTTTTGGAGATGGTGCTGCTGCGGCAGTTTTGGGATGCGGAGAGCAAAGAGGTCTGGAAATTGAAAAATATTCCAGCCATGTGATTAAGGAGGGAGAAAAGGATATGGCTTGGGGTATCGGGGACTTCGGTTTTGAAATGAAGCTGAGCAAATATATCCCTAGCCTATTGGATAAGGGAATAGACGGATTAAGGTCAGACTTTGAGCGAACCTTTGGTCTGTCCTCAATAAAAAATTACGCGATCCATCCCGGAGGAAAGCAAATCATAGAAAAAGTGCAGAATGCCTTTGGGATTACTGCTGACAAGGCTAAACACTCCTTCGAGGTATTGAAAAGTTTTGGCAATATGTCTTCTGTGACTATCCTTTTTGTGCTTGCCAGAATGATGGAAGATGATGATGTTAAAGGGAATATATTGTCTTTGGGCTTTGGCCCCGGCCTTACTCTGGAGGCAATGAATTTAAATAAGGTATAGTGGGTAAGTTTTCTCAGCGAAGTTATGAGAAGGAGCTAATGGATGACCTTTTGAGCTCCGGAGAAGTGCTCAAGGAAACTTTGCGGGAGCTTAAAACGGTCAATCGCTGGCTAGGAGGAAATCATGTGACTACATCTGGGCTAAAATTTTTTGTTCAGCGACAACCCCAGAAAGATTATTTAGTCGCTGATATTGGTTGTGGTGGAGGAGACATGATTCAAGTGATGAATTCCTGGGCCGATACGCAAAATGCCGAGTTTGGATTTTTAGGCATTGATGCGAATCCAAATATTGTAGAATTGGCAAGGGAAAGAAATCCAGGGCCAAACATTCAATATCTCACTCAGAATGTTTTCGATGAGAGTTTCGCAGAGGAGAAAGTGGATATCACCACTTGTACGCTTTTTACCCACCATTTTACAGATGAAGAATTGATCCGCCTGTTTTCCAGTTTAAAGAAGAAATCGAGGTTGGGTTTTTTGGTAAATGACCTTCATCGGCATCCCTTTGCCTATTACAGCATCAAGGGTATTGTGGATGTTTTTAGCAAATCTGCAATGGTAAAAAATGATGCGCCACTTTCGGTTTTGAGATCATTTATACGGACGGACTGGGAGAGAATTTTTCGAGAGGCTGGAATAACAGAGTTTGAAATTACCTGGCATTGGGCTTTTCGTTGGAGGGTAATTGTCTTATTTTAGCAAAATCTTTTCACCAAATAATCTATTTTAATATGGAAGTAACACCGGAAATGATGGACTCTTTTTGGGCTCAAGCCGTTGATTTAGCTTGGCTAGTAATTCCCAAGATTGTCTATGCAATAATATTTTATGTAGTCGGTAAAATCATTGTCAATAAGTTATTGGGGGTAGTTAAAACCCGCCTAGAAAAGAGAGAAAATAATCCCTCTTTGAATGAATTTTTGTTTGCGTTCATTAAGGTAGCGCTGACCTTATTTTTAATTCTTGGTGTTTTGACCATTCTTGGAGTACCTGTTGCTTCATTCCTAGCAATCTTTGGTGCCGCAGGTTTGGCCATTGGTTTGGCTCTGCAGGGTTCTCTATCAAATTTTGCTGGAGGGCTTTTGATTTTGGCATTTAAGCCATTTAGAGTAGGAGACGTGATAGAAGCGCAGGGTCATTTGGGTACTGTGGAGAAAATTAAAGTCCTCTATACTCACATGCATACTTTTGATAAAAAAGAAATCATTATTCCTAATGGAAATCTGGCTAATTCTGATGTGGTAAATATGAGTACCCAGCCAGTTAGGAGGGTGGATATTTCTGTAGGAGTAGCTTATGGATCTGATATTGAGAAAGTTCGTGAAGTGACGATGGCCATTTTCGCTAAGGATGAGCGGGTTCATAAAGATCCTGCTCCGGTAATGTTCCTGAGTAATTTTGGAGATAGTTCTCTGGATTTATCCATTCGGGTCTGGACAGATGCTGATAACCTTTGGCCTGTTTTCTTTGATTCTATGGAAGCTATTAATAAAGAATATGAAGCGAACAACATTGAGATTCCATTCCCTCAACGAGTGGTGCATAATGGATAAAGCTTGAATACACTTGAATACATTAAAAAAGGGAAGCAATATTGCTTCCCTTTTTTATGTCAAATCCATAATATTAAGGTCTTGGTAAAGTAATGGTTCTTTCCTGATCACCTCTCCGAATGGTGACTTCTCTATCGCATCCTTCATCTCCAAAGTCCACTTCGATTCGACCTCTGTTTTCTATCCCTATAGACATAATTCCGGCACTAGGAATTCTTACTCCCGTTCTGATACATCCTTGTAAAAAGATCAAAGGTTCTGAAATTTCAGTAGCGTATTTATTACTATTTCTGTTTTCTCCTCTTGAACCACCCAAAACCGCATGAATTAACCCTCGGTCCCCATTTGGAAGGTAGATTCTCTTTTGATGTCTGGCATCAGTGATTCTGGAAGTTCCATCGGGCCAGGTTATTCTTCCGCCCTCTAAAGAAGTGGAGAAAGTGAAAAAGCTCTCTTCTGCATTGAAACCCTCATTGGTGACTACTCTGGTTCCTTCGATTTGTCTTTCATTTACAAAGAAGTTCTCAAAAGTTGTAGTGATAGTAGTACCTGGGGCCCAATATCTTCCGGTGTATTCTACAATAATCTTCCCCGATCTAGTCACTCCTCTTGGACTGGTACAGCCTTCACCAAAATCAATGGTCATTTTTTTGGCTGTGGGTTCCCATTGGATATCTACAGATGCACAGAGATCTTCTTCTAGGGTCACGGTAGTTCTATCAGAGAATCCGTTACGCTGAAAACCCACCAAAATGACCTCATCTACATCTTCGAGGGTAGCGGTTAAATCAATTTCTTGGGAAGTCTCATCTGCCTCATCGAGGCTGGGAGTAGGAGTCTCAGTCTCTTCGCTGCATGAAAGCATTAGAATGCCTAAGGAAAATGCAAAGGCAATCGAAAAAATGGATTTCAAATTTTTCATGGTTTTTGGAGTTTAGATTTCTCAATTCTGCCCCTTAGACATGACTCTTGAGTAAGGGTTTAAAAGTCCAACAGAATCTCATCGATTTTTTTCCTTTCAATATCAGGAACGTAAGTTCCCTCCTTGGCGTATCCCACTGGAAGAAGTAGAAATGGTTTTTCGTGACTTGGTCGATTTAAAATCTTGCTGAGAAAGTTCATAGGGCTGGGAGTATGAGTTACAGTGGCAAGACCTGCATTATGAATGGCTGCAATTAAAAATCCTGAAGCAATTCCTACGGATTCATTTACATAGTAATGTTGAATCTTTTCACCTTCCTCCTGTCCATAGGATTGTTTAAACACCACAATCAAATATGGAGCGTCTTCGAGGAAAGGCTTTTCCCAATCCGTTCCTAAAGGCTTTAGGTCATTTTTCCAGGTTTCTGACATCCTGCTCGAATAGGATATCTTTTCTTCCTCTTCCGCAGCATTACGGATTTTCTTTTTGATTTTGGGGTCTGAAATCAGGCAAAAAGTCCAGGGTTGTTTGTGGGCCCCAGAAGGAGCCGTTCCCGCCGTCATAATGATGTTTTCTAAAACTTCTCTGGGAATGGGAGTCCTTTCAAACTCCCTGATCGTCCTTCTACAATCCATCAATTTATAGAATTCCTGAGATCTGCTAAGGACTTCCTCCTCGGGAAATTTTTTCCCCTCATATTGGACATGCATGTGTCCATTAATCGTTTTTTTCTTTGCCATAAATAAAAAAAGCTATCCTTGAAAGATAGCTTTTCAAAAAAGGTATTCAAAGATTTGCTTAGTCTAGGGTTACTAATTTTGCACCACCAGGGTAAGTAAGCTCTACTTCATTATCACACTCATCGAAACCGTAATTCAAACCGACTTCAATCCCTCTGTAATTGAATTGGATCACTCCAAAGCTTGGATTCAAAACTCCGGTTTCTATGCAACTTTGCCTCAAAATTAAATCTGTGGTGATTACCGCGGTGTAATCAAATCCTTCACGGCTGGTTCCACTTGCTGAACCTGAAATTCCAAGGGTGTAATCACCCTGCTCCAAGGTAATTGCTCTGGTTTGATCACTTCTATAGGTAACAAAGCTGCCATCAGGCCATGTCACTTTTCCATCTCGAACTTCTACGCCGAGATCGGCTGAGCTAGGGGGGTTAAAGCTTTGAAGACGGATGGTACGAGTTCCTTCGATTTTCAATCCATTGACCTCATATCCATCAAAGGTGGTTACCACAGAGAATCCTGGAAACAAAAGAGATTCAATTACCAGAGGCCTTGAGGAAGTGAAAATCACTTTTCCTTTTCTGGTGATTCCATTGATGGTGCAGCCATCTCCAAAGTCGATAACAACCTCATTGGATTCTTCATCAAGCATGATATCCGTATCATCACAGATTGGACCATCTTGATTGGCAGCGAGTCTGGCACCGAATTGATCGCCTTCTATTAAAATAGTTAAGGTAAGATTATCCAGATCTTCAAAGGCCTTATTTACCTCGACATCATCTTCCACAACAGACAGATCCGGTTCCGGAACGATTGGATCCGAATCCGAGTCGCAAGAGGAAACAAAAATTAAGGCGACGACAGCAGAAATCGCTGAAAGTGAGCGGGAAATATTTTTTATTTTCTTCATAGTTTCTATTTCTAAATGGGGTACAAAGTTAAAAATTCAATCTTTTGCGCCTTTATCCGATGGCTTTATTTGACTTTTACCTACACATCCAATGTTTTGAGTCAAATCCCGATCAGAAGGAAGAACCCCCTGAATACCTTCCAAGTCTAGTTCTTCCCATGCTGATGGAGTTTCGGCTTTTGTGAAAGACACTTTATTTTTCTTCTTTTTGGACATAAGATGTTTTCAGAAAGGATTGTATCATCTGATTTTTAAACGAGATGGATTACAAAAGATACACATTTAGACGAAAAATTATGCCAGCATTTAGTCTTCCGTATCTTTGGCTATGCCAAATTTCGACTTTTCTTCAGAGGGTATTGATGAGAAGCTAAAGGAGCTGAAGAGCAAAAATGCTAGCGTATCCTTTCTTCGTATTCTTTCTTTTTTCGGGTTGATTGGATTTTTCATCCTTTTCCTTTCCGAAAACCCTCTCTGGGGGGTGCCATTTGCCTTTGTGGTGTGGGTTTTTATTCGTCTTATAAATTATTACAATCGTCAGAAGGATCAGGAAGCTATTTATCTTTCCATCAAAAAGATGGATTCTGAATTGGTGCAGCGCAAAGCAAGGAATCTTTCAGAATTCTCATCGGGGACAGAGTTTTTAGATAAAGCCCACCCCTTTACAAATGATCTGGATCTTTTTGGAGATCACTCCCTTTTCCAATTATTGAATGAAACCAGCTCCAACAGGGGGAGGAATCTTTTGGCGGAAAGATTAAAATCATCTTTTGACTCCGTCAAAGCTGAGGAATGGAGACAGTCCGTGGATGAGCTCAAGGAAAACCGAAGTTTCCTTAGGTCCATGATTTCTGTTGGAAAGGCTTTCTACCAACAGCCTAAAGAAATCAAGTGGTCCGATTGGCTGTCAAGGGAGGAAAAGATAAAAAGTTGGCTTTGGCCTGCAGCAATTATTGGACCCTTGGGAGGATTGGTTTTATTGGCATTGATTTATGCCTCAATCATTCCTGCAAGTTTCCTAGGGCTTTGGATTTTGATAGGAATGATATTCTTGGGAGTGGTTTTTCGGCCCCTAAAACAGGCCTATGAAAATATTCCATCCAGGCATGAGCTAAAGACTTTTCGTTATTGGGTGAATATCCTGGAGGAACAAAGCTTTCAATCAAAACTCCTTCAAAAATCTCAATCGCCATTTTTGGCATCGGAGAGTAAGGCTTCGGAAATTCTGAGAAAGTTGGACGGATTTGGGCTCTGGATGCAAAACCGGATCAACCTCCTTTACATTCCCTTGAATCTCCTATTCTGGACCGATTTATGGCTCTATCTCAGCTTTGAAGGCTGGAGAAAGAAAAATGGGAAAAGCCTTTCCAACTACCCTAAAGCATTGAGCGAATGGGAAGTATGGAATTCCCTGGGTTACTTCCAGTCTGAAATCGGGTTTCCAGGTGAATTTAAAGATTTGAAGGAAGGAGTAGAAGCCAAAGGGATCAATCATCCCTTATTGCTTCCTGAAAAATCGATTGCCAATAATTTTGAGCAAAACTATTCCAGCCAAGTAATTCTTCTGACAGGTGCAAATATGAGCGGAAAGACCACTTTTATGCGAACTTTAGGGATAAATATGGTTCTGGTGAATATAGGTTTACGTCCTTTTGCAGAGGAGTTTGGCTTTGGCCCCTGCCAACTGTACACTAGTATGCGAAACACGGATAATCTTGGGGAAAGTGTGAGTTCCTTCTATGCTGAGCTCAGTCGAATTAAAAAACTGATTGACCGGTCTGAATCTGGAGAATCCATGTACTTTTTATTAGATGAGATTTTGAAGGGTACAAATACTGAAGATAGGATAGCGGGTTCAGAGGCCTTGATAAAGCAGATAACAAATACTAAGGCCATGGGTATCATTTCAACGCATGACATTGAACTGGCCGAGCTTTCAAAAAAGGAAAAGTCTGTGAAAAACCACAGTTTTCATTCCGAAGTTAAAGATGAAACTATCGACTTTGATTACACCCTTAAGGAAGGTCCATGTCCAAGTTTCAATGCCCACAAGCTTATGGAGCTTATGGGGATTCGTTTTCAGAACTAGTTTTCAGGTAGGAGATAAACTTGTATTTTTGATCTTTGATAGCACCCATGACTCAATCAAATCAATCTCAAATTTTAGGCGTTCTCGGAGGCGGGCAGCTCGGTCGAATGCTCATCCAGTCAGCCATTAATTACAATCAGGATGTATATATCCTTGATCCGGATGAAAATGCACCCTGTAAAGATATTGCACAGAAATTCACTCAAGGCTCATTGAAGGATTTTGATACTGTGATGGCCTTCGGTAAGGAGTGCGATGTGATCACTGTGGAGATCGAGAATGTAAATACCGATGCCTTGCAGGCTTTGGCTGATATGGGTAAGAAGGTATTTCCCCAGCCCCACATCCTAAAGTTAATTCAGGATAAACGAGAGCAAAAACAGTTTTACAAAGAGAATGGAATTCCTACAGCGGAATTTATGCTGACTGAAAACAAGGAAGAGGTCCTTGCCAAAAAGGATTTTTTACCTGCGGTGAATAAACTCGGAAAAGAAGGATATGATGGCAGAGGAGTTCAGATTCTCAAGTCTGAAGAAGATCTTGAAAATGCATTCGATGCTCCTGGACTTTTGGAGAAATTGGTAGATTTTGATCGGGAAATCGCTGTCACCGTGGCTAGAAATGAAAGAGGAGAATTAGTGGCCTACCCATCAGTAGAATGCGCCTTTCATCCTACGGCCAACCTAGTAGAATTCCTTTTTGCGCCAGCGCAAATCAGTCCTGAAATCGAAGAAATGGCTCAGCAGATCGCAAAAGCCGTGATCCTGAAATTGGATATGATTGGGATTTTGGCGGTAGAGCTTTTTGTGACTAAGGAAGGAAAAGTGCTAGTGAATGAAATAGCACCAAGGCCACATAATAGCGGTCATCATACCATAGAAGCGAATTTCACATCTCAGTTTGAGCAGCATTTACGTTCAGTGATGAACTGGCCATTAGGTGATCCTGGTTTGAGAACCCCAGCAGCCATGGTTAATTTGCTTGGGGAGGAAGGTCATACCGGACCTGTATTAGTCGAAGGAAAGGATGAAGCACTTGCTGAAAAAGGAGTTTATATTCATATGTATGGCAAGAAGTTGACCAAGCCTTTCAGAAAAATGGGCCATGTAACCGTTTTGGATGAGAATGTGGAAACTCTCAAAAAGAGAGCTCAAAGAATAAAAGATCTTATTAAAATTAAATCAACAACATGAATCCAGTAGTAGGAATTATAATGGGTAGCCAGTCAGACTTACACATCATGGCAGAAGCAGCAAAGTTTCTGGAAAGTGTGGGCATCAAGTATGAATTGACGGTGGTTTCCGCTCATAGAACTCCAGAGCGTATGCTAAGTTATGCAAGGTCAGCTCGAGAGCGAGGGCTTCAAGTCATAGTGGCTGGAGCAGGCGGTGCGGCTCATTTGCCTGGAATGGTAGCTTCACTGACTAGTCTTCCTGTGATTGGGGTTCCTATAAAAAGCTCCAATTCAATAGATGGCTGGGATAGCGTACTTTCTATTCTACAAATGCCTGGTGGAATTCCGGTAGCGACCGTAGCCCTCGATGGAGGTAAAAATGCAGGAATTTTAGCTGCATCCATTGTAGGAGCTACAGATGAAGAGGTGGCCAAGAAGCTTGATGATTTCAAGAAATCATTGAAAAACACCGTAGAAATGAGTGCCAAAGACCTTGAAGAAAAAGGTTGGCGCGGATTTATGGAGAAAGACTAAAAGGAAATGAAAAGTGACAGGAGAGTTAAGTTCAGGGTTGGTGGTGAGGATTGGGATTTTCCTTTAGGCACCTTTGTGCTTTTATTGGTTATAACCCTCGTACTTATGGTAGGAGGGGCCTGGCTTGGGTTTCGATTCGGTTCAGGAGGACTCTAGCTTTTATAGCTAAAAAAAAGGGGAGCGATCAGTCACTCCCCTTTTTTATTGGTCTCTTAAATTTAAAAAGGAAGATTATTTTCATCGGAGTCATCATTAAATGTGCTGACATCCGGCATCTCGCTTGGTGCAGGGCCAGAACCTTGCTGAGTTCGGTCCACTTTATAAGCTTTCACCTCAGTGTACCAGCGGCCATTATATTCCCTGCTTTCTATGTCGATTCCCAAAGTCACTTCTTCACCTACTTCCAATGCGAATTGATCGATTCGATCCCCCCAAAAAGCCACACAAACTTTCTTAGGATACTGACCTCCAGTCTCAAGGATATATTCCTGCTTCCTCCATGCATTACCTGACTTTGATGTTCCTCCGATTTCCTTAAGTTTTTGTACTATTTTTCCGCTGATATCCATGATTTAGATTTTTTCTCTTTGGTCGGCGAAGATAAGTAATGAGCTTGAAAAGAATATTTTTATTCAGGCTAAAATTTTAGAATTAAAGTGGGGTATTTAACATTCTTTGGCATAATGCTTGATCCTAAGAGCCTCCCAACACGAATTTCTATCTTCAGGGGAAAAAGCATTCTTCGGCCTTTTTCATTTCATTCTGGTTTTGTCTTTTAGACAAATTAATGCGAGAAAAGCTGCAAAACCTTTGGTAGAAATAGTAGGGAAATATACTTTTAAGATTCACTAATAATTAAAAAACATCTGACTGAATAATATGGCCTAGACTTTTACGTTGATTTTAAACCAACTTAATATGAGTAATCAAATAGGTCCGAAGGACTGCGACTTAATTAGACAATATCGCAGCGGTCATGATGAAGCTTTTGGAGTACTGGTAGACCGGTACCAAAGCAAATTGTTTACTACCATCTTCCTTATCGTGAAGGATAAGGGTCTTGCCGAGGACATTCTACAAGATGTCTTCACAAAGGTGATCAAGACCCTAAACTCCGATCGGTACAATGAAGAAGGTAAATTCCAGCCATGGATTATGCGGATTGCGCATAACCTAGCCATTGACCACTTCAGAAAGTCTAAGCGCTATCCCACGATCAGAATGGAGGATGGAACAAACGTGTTCAATTCTCTGCTTTTTGCGGATGAAACCGCAGAAGATATAAGGGTGAGGCAGGAGACTGTTCATCTGGTGAAAAGACTGATTGAGGAGTTGCCAGCTGCGCAAAAGGAAGTATTGATTATGCGTCATTACATGGATATGAGTTTCCAGGATATTGCCGATCAGACAGGAGTGAGTATTAATACGGCTTTAGGCCGAATGCGCTATGCGCTGATACATTTAAGAAAGAAAATGAAACAATTAAACGTTGCCTATGACAAAACGATTTACCCCAAATGACCTGGTAAGATATATTTATCAGGAAATGACGGAGGTAGAGCAAGATCTCTTAATGCAAGCCTTGCAAAGTGATAATTCACTCATGCAAGAATATGTAGAAATGCTGAGCGCGATAGAGCAAATGGACGAAATCCAGCTTAAACCTTCGGAAAAAGTAGTAAACTCCATCAAAGAGATGGCTAAATCTACGAGACTTCAGAAAGTCTGAAAAGGTACCCCTGCCAATGGCAGGGGTTTTTTTATTGTATATAATTTGCTGAAAAGGCTGCTGCCTGCTCAAAGGCCTCTGCATAAGTCAATGGCGCAAAGCCATGCCCCTGACCTTCAATGATCACGAATTCATGATCCACATTTGCTGATTCAAGTTCAGCTTCGAGAATTTCACTTTGGGAAATAGGTACTACTGTGTCCTCCGTGCCATGGAAAAAAATGGTTGGAATGCTTTGTGGGCCAATGAAGCTTATTGGGCTTGAATCGGAATAATTACCTGGAACGGTTTCAGGCGTTCCACCCAGGAGTTGGGTAAGTCCTAGCTGTGTAAGTAGATTAAACTCAAAAAGTTCCGAGAGCTCAGTAGGTGGGAAAAGTGCAATCAGACTTTTGATATTTCCAACAGTACTGTGCTTATAGCCATGCAAAAGTGCCAGATGGCCTCCTGCACTCGCCCCAGCCAAGACTATCTCATTCGAAACGTTCCAATCAGCCGTTTTGCTGACTATATATTCAATGGCCGATAAAATATCCTCTTCCTGAGAAGGGAAAGCATTATTTCCTGTTGGGATATCATAAAGCCTATAGCCTATGGAAATGTAGGCGTATTCGGGAAAATAGGTTTCCGCCAGCGCCCTAAATGAGTCAAATTCAGATTTATCTCCATCTATCCAAGCACCACCATGTATATATATAAGGAGAGGGGTTTCACCTGAGCTTCGCCTTGCGGGCAAATATACGTTCAGTGACTGAACGGGATTGCTACCATACTGATCATCAAGGATATCAATGGCAGGTAATTCTCCTGAAATGGGGTCTTCCCCATTTTCAGAACAGGACTGAAAAAATAGTGTGATGGCTAAAAGCCATAATAGGGGTCGGAAATTTTTCATATTAAAACCATTTCAAAAGAAGGTTGATAGCTTGACGAGTTTTTGAATTGTAGGGTGGGTTTATGAGCTTACTTGAAGTAACTCCCACACGTTGTGTGAGTACTCCTTTTTCATTGCTGAATGCTTGGAAGCCAAAGTAGCCATGAGCTTTTCCTATTCCACTATTATTTACCCCACCAAAGGGCATTTCTGTATGAATAAAATGGATCACGCAGTCATTGACTACTGTGTTTCCCGAGGAGGTTTCTTCCAGAACTTTGTCCCGGAGGGATTTATCCTCACCGAAGTAATACAGTGCAAGCGGCTTAGGGAAAGAGTTTACCAAAGCAATGGCCTGGTCTAAATCATCGTAGGTGATGACCGGAAGGATGGGTCCAAAAATTTCTTCCTGCATGACTTCCATATCCAAATTCACCTGGCTGAGAATGGTGGGTTCGATGTATCGCTGCTGTGGATCCATCTGACCTCCAAATTCTACTTTAGCTCCCTGATCAATAGAATTCTCGATTAGTCCAACCAGACGATTGAAATGTTTATCATTCACAATTCGGGCATAGTCAGGGTTTTTGTCGATTCCCTCAAACTTAGAATCATAGAATTTCTGAATACCCACCTTAAGATTATCTAAGAATGCATCTTTGTCCTGTTCATGTACCAAAATATAGTCTGGAGCCACACAGGTCTGTCCACAATTCAGAAATTTCCCGACTATTATTTTATCTGCGGCATCTGTTAGGTCCGCTCCATTCTGGATGAAGGCCGGAGATTTTCCTCCCAGTTCCAGCGTGACAGAAGTGAGATTTTTTGAAGCGGCTTTCATCACACTTTTCCCTACCTGAGGGCTTCCCGTAAAGAAAATATGATCAAAGGGAAGCTCAAGAAGAGCTTTGGCTACCTCAGTATCACCCTGGAAAAGCGCTACCTCATGCGGTTCAAAGACCTCAGAAACCATCCTTTGAAGGATTTCTGATGTATGAGGTGTCATCTCAGAGGGCTTTAGGATCACCGGACAGCCCGCCGCTATAGCTGAAACCAAAGGACCCACCGCAAGATTAAAAGGATAATTCCAGGGTGAAATGATAAGACTTACTCCTTTTGGCTCCATCATTACACTTGCCTTGGTTCCTATCATGGTCATGGGAGTGGGCAGAGATTTGCCTTTCATCCAGGACTTCAGGTGAGAAAGGGTATGCTTAAGTTCTGAAGTCACAGGGTAGATTTCAGAGATATCTACTTCTTCCGGGGATTTACGAAAATCAGAGAAGACCGCCTTTTGAATCTCCGGTCTATTATTTAGAATCCATTTTCTCAACCTCCTTAGACGCTCTGCTCTTTCCTCATACTTAGAGCGCCGCCATTGTAAAGCGGTGTTTTGCAGATTCTTGAATGTTTTTTCGAATTGGGTGAGATCGAGAGATTTCTTTTCTGCAGTCAGCATGTACAGGGCAATTTGGGTGTGGATCAAATATACGTCTTGTGCAGTCAAATAGGTGGCCATTGAGTAAAAACTTGCTCTTAAGGATTGAATGAAATCTGAATTCTTGACACAAAACAAAAAAATCCATTTTGTTTAACGAAATGTGTAAAACACTAAACAAAACTGCGTTTTGAAGCAATAAAAAAGAATTTCATCCCAAAAAAAATGCATTACATATCAAAAATTCTTTGGAATTGCTTGGATATGAAAAACATAAAAGTGTATTTTTACAGCATATTCGTAGGGGTGTATTTAAGTTGTTTTCATCAACCCCGACCAAAAATGTTAAAATTTTAAGCCATGAGAGCATTAAATATTAATCGAAGCGTCTATTTGATTTTTCTAATTGGGGCCATTTTGGCGTCTCCAGTCGTTTCATTTGGACAGGTGGAGCCCATTGAATTTGAGGCCTTCAAGACTTCATCTTCAGTCAATAGCACTGACCGGGACCGATTTATTTCTTTAACCGAAGGGGTAAATACCGCTGTGTACGTATCGAATGATGAAGTTTATTATGAAGACCCCAATTCTCCTAGTGCTATTGTCAGTGTGGACAGCGATGCCTACGGAAAATTGAGTTCCGTCACCGATAAAAATGCCGTAGAGCTAATAAGAGTAAATCTTAAAGGTGGTAATCAATTGCCTTCTTCAGACCAGATTGCTCAGTTTCCAGCGCTAAAATTTATCCTATTCCAAGGGCCTAGTGTTCCTGTAAACCTACTTTCTGGATCTCCTACTCTTCAGGCGACCTTAGCATATATAATTTTTAGAAATGTTAGCAATGATTGATTTGCTCCAAAACTTCAGAAAAATGGAAAATATTTCTCAATTGACTCGGACATTTAGAGGAGCATCGCGAGTAGGTGTACTCTTTCTGATTCTTTTCATAGCTGCTTTTAGTGCACTTGCACAGACTACGTTTAATCCTGTAGTCTTCACGCCTCAGACTAATAGCGAAGCCCCTGATGGGGTTTTCCGAATTCGTGGCGATTTTAGCATGATAGGTAATAAAAACCTGACCGCTACTGACCCTTCGGATGAGGACAATGGAGCTAGTACTCCTATGAGTTATGTTGATATTGACGGTATTAATGGTACTGTCAACTCTTCAAGCGCGGATCTGGTATTTGCAACGGATGGCGGTTTGGCTAACCCTAATTGTTATGAGATCGTTCATGCCGGATTGTACTGGACAGGTAGAACCAATACTAGTTCTGACAATGGGGATGCGGCCCAGATCACAGTAAATGGTACTACTCTTACCAAAAATCAGGTTAAACTTCGATATGGGAATGGCGCATACCAAACAGTCACAGCGAAGAATACATCTGAGATTCTTTTTCCAGATAATATTAGTGATGAACTCAGAGGTGTTTTTGCGGGGTATGCAGATGTAACAGACTTTGTAAAAAATAATGGATCAGGCACCTATACGGTGGCTGATATTTTTTTAAGGACGACTGGTGTAAATAATGGTGGTTCTACCGGCCTTTATGGTGGTTGGGGAATGGTAGTGATTTATAAAAATCCCACCATGAGCTTTAGAAACATCAGTACGTTTAATGGTTATTCCTTTGTAAATGCAGCTGAAACCGTTGCCTCATCTGGTGAATTTACGGTAAGTGGTTTTGAGGCCATCGATCAAGGTCCAGTGAATGTGAAGCTTGGAGTAATGGGAGGGGAAGGAGATAAAGGTATTTCAGGAGATGATCTATCAATCAGAAATAGTGCAAACACCAATTGGGTCCGTCTTCAAAATGGAGGTCCAGCGAATGATGGTGGAAATTCATTAGGTAACTTTTTTAATTCTTCAATTTTTACAGAAGGAAACACAAGATTCCCCGATGACAACAGAAATTATGGATTGGATTTGCATGTATTTGACCTTCCAAATACCAATAATGTCCTGATCGATAATGGTGATAATCAAACAAGGTTTAGATATCGTACAAACGGGGATACTTATGTGATTTTTAACCTGACCTTCGCTGTTGATGCTTATGAACCAGAGATTGAAGCTTTCCATCAGGTAACCAGCATTAATAATGCCGCTCCGGCTGGAACAATTAAACCAGGTGAGATTGCAGAATTTACCGTCGAGTTGACAAATAAATCCACAACCGAAGGAATTGATGATGGTATACTTGAAATCCAAATTCCATTTGGTGCTACTGTTGAAAACACAAGTTTCAGTTTTAATGGTGCTGTAACCCCAAGTGGAAATTCTGCCCCATCTTTTGACCCAAATACAGGAATTTTATCCTGGGAATTTGGATCCTTACCCCTCTCCAGTGATGTAGGGCTTGATGTGGAGGATGTGTTGGCAACCTTTACTTATGAGCTAAAAGCTACAGAAGATTGCCTCATCATATTTGAAAATACTTGTACCCCAGATATGAATGTAGATGGGGTTGTCAAAGGTACAGGAGCAATCTCCCAGTCTGACTTGAATGAAGATTTCATCATTGACCGAGAGCCAGCTCAAGATGCCTGTTCTCAACCTTCAGGATTGACAGGGCCAATTGAAATATCATACGACTTAGTTGGCTTCGAGTGTGAGACAATTTTAGATTTTGAGTTCTGTGGTCCCAGGGATGAAGTAACTCTTGCTGAGATCAAGGCAATCACAGACTTTGCAGATGGTTATACCTTCTTTGATGGTACCGATAGAAATACTGCTACTGAATTTACAGAGCAGAATCCTTTTCCTGCTACAGTAGGAACAGAAACATATTATGCATTCCCATTTGAAGAGGAAATATTCTCTGGTTGCTATACTGAGTTTACTATTTCAGTATCTGAAGTTGATCTTGTTGTAACAGATCCAGCTCCAATTTGTGAGCCGGGTACTATCGATCTTGCTTCTACTATTGATTTGCAGGGTACATCACAAGGTGCGACATTCACTTATTTTTCTACGGATGGACAAACTCAAACCGAATTACAATCATCAACTGTTTCTGAATCTGGTACTTATGTAATCAGAGCTACAGTTGGGGAATGCTTTACGGAGGAAAATGTGGAGGTAGTTATAAGTCCATTACCGACTATTCCTAATATTCAAGTCATAGAGCCAACCTGCGAGGTAGCAACAGGTGAGATAACCTTTGCTGCGGATCAAGGAGTTGAATATGCCTTCGAGAATACTTTTGCGAACTCACTTGTTCCTAATAATGGAATCATTACCGTTTCTGGCTTGGCGGCCGGATCAAGTGGAACTGTTTTCGCAAGAACTATAGACACAGATTGTGTGGTGTCCGAGAATTATAGTATTGGTGATCAGCCAGAGACTCCAGCCGCACCAACAGTAGAAGTAATACAGCCAACCTGTGAGGTAGCGACAGGAACGATAACAGTGACTGCGCCAGTAGGTCAGGGACTGACTTACTCCATTGGCGGAGCGTATCAGGCATCTGCGACATTTAC
>NZ_JAUEPH010000002.1 GCF_030403435.1 Algoriphagus sediminis | reverse complement strand
CCTTATTTAGCTGTTTAGCGATAGTTTTTGTTGCTTATTTGTACCTATAAGCACGTAACTACCTGATAATCAACGTACATTATATTTTGTATCGGGAAGTAACACTAAGAAAAAATCATTCTATGGTCTTACCATAGCTCCAAAAAATGAAATCCAACTTCTTTAAATCAGATAAGCCATTATCAGGAAAGAACTCATCAAAGTCAGATAAGAGTGATTTAAAGGATTTTCTATCTAAAATATAAGAATAGGTTTTCCTTATTACCTTATGTCTACTTTGATAAACATTAAATTTGTGATCAAATGTGCCCGCAGGATTGTAAGCTGATCCTACGATAGCCTTTGAAACTTTTGAATCATAAATAGGGAATTCTGGATCAACGGTATTTAGAAGTTTCGATACAAATGAAAATTGAAAACTACCTTTTTTCTGATTCTTTTTATTCTCCTTGATTCTGGGATATTTTTCGAGTTCAAGGAGTAAATCCTTAATTCCAATCGATTGATTATCTCGTTTTTCCTCCATCAATTCAAAATATCTTGATTTAAACTCTGGGGTTAATCCAGCATTATCAAGGCGATAGTATGATCGAAATACGAATTGAAAAAGATAATTTTTGCTAACATCCCCCTTTCTAAACTCAGAAATTAGAAACCTGTAAACATCAATAGCCTCCCTATCAAGGTTTGCTAATATTCCTTTTGTGTTTTCCTTGACACATTTAATAAGCTTTTCAGCGTCTGATTCATTAAAGGCGTTCACTGACTATTATGATAATTATAGCTCTGCTTAATCAAGCTCATTAAGTAGTCTAAATCGGTTTCAGAAGTAATTGGAGCCTCATAATCTCCGTATCCGAAATGTCCTACATGTGAGACATCTCTAAAAAGACCCTTTGGATCGTCTAGTTGACCTTTGTTTAGATTAATCCTCATCTTCAGTCTTGCCTTTTGCACTTCGACGTCAAAAATCCATTTTTTACTAGCTTTAAAATTTATCCAGTGTTTCAAGGGGTTAATATCAAAATCTCCAATCCCTGACACTTTTTCTTTCAATTCCTCATAGAGCTCTTTCAGAGTATCAGAAGCTTTAGCAAAGTGATCTTCCTCAGTATAAACCACAATTTCTTTGCTCACTTCCTTTGCCCTGTTGTCTTTAGAGCTAATTGATTTTACGCTCTCTTGACTTACAGATTTATGCTGGCTTAATGCAATCGTATTGTTGGAGTACTTCTTTATTTCCCATAATTCGAAAGGTAAATCTTTGAAATCTATACTTTTCCTCTGATAAGTAGTGAATTGCGGAGATATAAAAATGACTCGAGATTGACTCCAGTCTATTTCATTCCTTTTTAAGTTGAGTCCTGTTCGTTCTTGATACTCCAGAATGAAGTCAGCTTTATTATTTATTAATAGCGCCAAATAAGAATACCCTTGATCTATTACTGAATCATTCTTTCTCTTTTTATACTCAATGATCACAAAGGACTTTGATTGCTTATCGAACCCTAATGAATCAATTCGTAGACCGTTTAATTGAAATTCACTCGTAACAAACTCAAGTCCAAAGAGTATCTCAAGATTTCCTTCCACCAAAGATTGAATATCCTTTTCTAGTTTAAAAGGTAAATTTTTTACTTCCTCGAGTTTGCCACTTTTGAGATTGTAGAGATCCATTTAGCTATAATTATTTAGAGTTTCTTAGTACTTAGATTTTTTGTAAAACCTCCATTGATAAAAGTTAGGATTACTTGTATCCACGATAGAGTTTGGAACTATTGCTTTGAACAAACCTGCTTTGTGCATTTTTCTCAAAAACTGATTGAATTCCTTCCCCGTCGGGAATTTGTCCTTCAAGCCCTCCTATCTCCTTATATAATCGTAAATGTCAGTTGATCTGGTTTCTGGATTAGAATTTGGAGCCTTGAAATATTTATTAATTTCTTTTGAAATCCTTTTCAACAAATTAAAATCTTCATTTGAAACATTCATATTTACCTAATTTGAATACCTCCTAAAATTCTCTGCCTGCTCAAATATCTCTTTATAGACTTCATCTCGATCTACAGGAGGATAATCGTTTTCTGCCAATAGGATGATCAAATCCACTTTCAGCTCGGCCTTGATATCATCCCTCTTGCTCCAGTCGGTGTATTTGGCTTTGTCATCAACTACATCTTTGACAAGCTGAGCTAGATGGATCAACTTATCTTCAGGATAGACGAAGTCATATTTGATCGCCAACTCCTTCAAAATATCATAAAAGGCCTTTTCCTCAAAGTCTATCCCCATCTCTGCAAAAGAATCTTTCTCCTTTTTCATCGCATAATAAAGGTCAATGATCTCATTAGTAAAGTCCTCTAAAACTTCACTTTGCAGGACATCAGCTTCTTTCCGCTCGTTATATTTCTCAACCAAGTGCTGCATCTTCTTAGAAAAATCAATGCCTTTAATCTTGTTGATCTGCTTGAATTCATCAATCGCTTTGGAAAGCAGTTTCTGCAAAAGCTTGATTTTGGTATTGGGCAGCTTAATCTTATCGATCTTGGCCAAATAATCAGGATCAAAAATATCCACTCCTTTTTTGCCGGTATCCCCAAGTTTAAAAATCTCTTCCACCCCTTCGCTAAGTATGGCTTCCTGGATCATCTCCCGCACTTTCGCATTCATCTGGTCGGTATCAGGGGCTTCTCCCATGGTCAGTTTGAAGACTATGGAGCGAACCGCGATGTAGAAATGAATCTTATCCTTAGCTTCATTGGTGAATTCCGCAGAACCCGAACAGATATCATAAGCGGCTTTCATACGCTTAACCAGATTCATAAATCGCTTTTCTAAGGACTGGGTAACTTGAACAAATTCCGCCGCTTGATTTAGGGTATGCAACTGCTGTAAGGGCGTTCCATCGAAATAGTCACTTGAATCAAATTTATGGAAAATGGCATCCAACAAATCCAAGTGATCTTTAACCACGATGATAGACTGTTCGATATCTTCAAAGTTTTGGCTGTCCTGAGTAGAATACTGCTTCAAGGCCAAATTCATCTGCTTTTTGATTCCGATGTAATCCACCACCAAACCCTTTTCCTTGCCTTCAAATTTCCGGTTTACCCTAGAAATGGTCTGAATCAAACTATGCTGCTGCACTGGCTTATCAATATACATGGTATCTAAAAAAGGAACATCAAAGCCTGTCAGCCACATATCCACCACGATGGCTATCTTAAAATTACTCTTTGCGTTTTTAAACTGCCTATCCAATTCCTTTCGATCATCTTTTGTCCCCAATAGGTTGTACAAAGCTTCAGGGTCATCTTTTCCCCTGGTCATGACCATATTTATTCTGGCCATGGGTAGAATTTCTTTTTGTTCTTTTTCGCTAAGCTCTACTCCTTCTGCGGCGGTAATTACTTCTCCCCATTCAGGTCTTAGCGCAAGAATCTCCTGATACAACTGAAAGGCTATTTGCCGGTTACTGCAGACAAACATGGCCTTTCCCAATATAGTGCTTCCCTCCTCAAGCCTATTTTCATAATGTTTTACAAAGTCTTTTGCAATGGCTTCTATCCTTCCCGGATCACCGAGTATAGTGCCCATTTGGGTCATTTGCCGCTTGCTTTCGTCGATCTGGTATTCATTCCCTCCAGATTCGGCCACCATAGAATAATACTCTTCTATCTCCTGAAGCTTTTTATTCTCTAATAAGACCTTGGCAGCCCGACCCTCGTAGACGATCCGTACCGTTATATCATCCATTACCGATTCAGTCATGGTGTAGGTATCTACGATTTCACCAAATACATCCATTGTCGCATCGATTGGTGTTCCCGTAAAACCCACATAAGTAGCATTCGGTAATGAATCATGAAGATGCTTCGCAAAGCCAAAACTCTTTTTCACGCCTTGTTCGGTGATCCGAACCTTCTGATCTAGATTGGTTTGGCTACGGTGTGCCTCATCAGAAATACATATCACATTAGAACGATCGGTCAATAGATCGGTGTCCTCATTAAACTTATGAATCGTAGTCAAAAACACTCCCCCAGAGCTTCTGCCCTTTAGTTCTTTTCGCAGATCCTCCCGGCTTAGCACCGACTTGATTACATTATCTCCTATAAAACGCTTGGCATTAGTGAACTGATTACTGAGCTGATCATCAAGGTCCGTTCTGTCAGTAATCAACACAATCGTCGGACTGGCAAAGTCCACGCTTTTCATCAGTAATCGAGTCAGGAAAAGCATGGTAAAACTCTTACCGCAACCTGTTGCCCCAAAGTAGGTCCCCCCTTTCCCATCACCATGAGGATGTGAATGAACTTTGATATTTTCAAAGAGCTTGGTGGCAGCATAGTATTGCGGATAGCGGCATACGATTTTTTCATCTTTCTTAGAGCTATCCGGTAGGTAAATAAAATTATGAATGATATCCGTCAGTCGATGCTTGTCCAGCATCCCACGAATCAGGGTGTACATGGCATCTATTCCATGAACCTTGGTCGACTTACCTGTAGTAGGGTCTATTTCCTTATCCAGTCCTTTGATTTTCCGCCAGGCATAGAAGAACTCATAGGGAGCAAAAAAACTTCCCGCTTTGGTATTCACCCCATCAGAGATTACGCAGAAAGCATTATACTTAAATAAATCAGGAATATCGCGCTTGTAGCGAGTGGTCAACTGCACATATGCAGAATGCAAAGTGGCATTCTCTCGTATAGAGGACTTAAACTCAAAAACCACCAGAGGTATACCATTGATGTAGATAATTCCATCTGGAATTCGCTTCTCAAAACCCTGAATCTCTAGCTGATTGACAAACTTAAAATGATTCCTTTCCGGCTCTTCGTAATCGATCAGCTGGATAAAAAGATCCTTTTGATTTCGATCTTCCCGCTTAAGTAGAAAGCCATCCCGAACCCAGTGCATGATCGTCTTATTGGTTTCATAAAGATCTGATGCAGGAAGCTTCTCCAAATCTCGAATGATAGAAGAAATTTCATTAGGAGTAATTCCCAGATCTCCATATTGCTGATGCAAATAACTCTGCAGATCTTCTCGAATCAGAACTTCTTCCTTTCCCCTGATAATCTCCTCACCCGGTACATAGGGATAACCTTGCTCACTTAGAAGATCAATAAAGGCTTGTTCAAGTTGGGATTCGGAAAACTTCATTTTAAATGGTTAATTATTAGATGTTCAATGTTCACTGGGTTTTTGAAGATTTTAATATAGCTGTGATTATTTTAATGATTTCAACTGCATCAGCTTTCATACTTTCAAATTCACTTGGGGTCAAATAATCTGTTTGATGCAATAATTCAAGCCAGTAAATAGTCTCATTAATTTCTTTTTGAGCGATGCCCATTTTATGGTTAAAATCCTTCTTTGTTTCAGCGTGTTCGGCTTCTCGAACCATTGCTCCCACAGAAGTTCCGCTTCTTAGCAGTTGTTTTGAAAGAACAAATTCTTTTTTTTGATCACATAAAAACTGATACAGCTTTACCACTCTCACTGCAAATTCTAAACTCTTATTCTTCACTACATTCTCTCTCATCTCATTAACCATTTATCATTAACCTTTAACAATTAAAAAAGGGTAAGTCAAAATTGAGCTGTGGTGAACATGTTCATTGCTTACTTAATTATTCTACTAGTCTAAAAGCATTGGCCTTTAATTCTATTTCTCCACGAGATATACCCATCTCCTGAGCAAGTGTAGACCATTTTCTTACCGAATTCTTTACCTCTTTAATGATTGCTAATGCTTCTTTTTCTTTGATTCTAAAATAAGGAATTACTTCCATGGCCAAATCAAGATCTAAGGCATTATCATCTTCTGAGACATTGAGCTTAAGCCCTGTTCCTGTTTCTACTGGGTTGATGTCATAGGCTGGAGACAAAATCCATCCTGAAGTAGTCAGCATAAACCCATGATTTCTCAAATGATCATCCGTATTAGATACGCACATACTAAAAACAATTCTTCTCCATAATTCAGCTAAGTCTTGTTTAACATTTGCTCCAGACGTGGTGATAAATTCGACCAATTCAAGATAACTCACTCCTTCGTGATAATCATCACCATCGGCATAGCCTAGCATGGTCATGGCTGAGGCAAAGTGAAGTCTCCCCCCTTCTGCTGTTCTATCGAATCGCTTGGCTAAAAACGTATGGTGAGCAGCTGAAAATGTTCTGGCCTGTGCAGGCCCCATGTTTATTCCGCTTTCTAGAGCCAATTGATAAGTTATCCATTCCCATGCTCCAATATTTCCCTCGTCATTTTTGCTGGGGAATTTAGCGATCCACAAATGCCCATCTGGATCCTGCACACTCGCCTTGGGTCTCGCCCCCCCCAGAGATGATCCAGGTGCAATCAACATATTCAGCCAATTCAAATATTCCGGATCATCCATGACATCATCTCCTTCTAACTTTAAGCTGATCTCCTCTAATTGACGGATAGAAGTCCAGGGTGGAGAGGCAAGTGCCCGGTCATTGTTTAGAAAAGGTCCATCTTCGGAGAGCTTAAATCTCAAAGCCCCCATTCTATGCTCATCATAGACACCAAGCAGGTAATCCGTTTCAAATAAATTTCTAGGCGAACGCTCTTCCTTTCTAGCCACGGCTGCTTCCCTCCTGCGCATAAGTACACGGCCCCATCGGTCCGGGGAGGAATCTGTAAACACCCCAAAGTTCTGCCTCTCTGCTTCTGCCAAGTATTGCCGACCTGAGAATAATTGAAGATCAGGGTCTATGACTTGTGCATACTTATTCTTAAGCCAAGACTCGCTATAGCTAAATGAAAAGACCTCAGAACCGCGCACACGCTCAGAACTTAGTACACCAACAGGTTCAGGTCCACCTAGACCTTCCCAATCGGCATAAACCAGAATTTCTCTATGGTGATTTGGGTTTGGCATTTTTATCTTTTAGGAGCTCTGCTCTTTGTTTTGAGCTCGGCATCTTGAATTTTCCTACCCAGCTCATCGTCTTTGGCTAGTAATAGCAGGTCTTGTTCCAGTCCTAAAACCTTTAGCACATTCAATATATTTCCTATGCTCACGCCAGGATCTCCTTTTTCTATTCTTACCAAAGTAGACCGACCAATTCCCGAACGCTCCGCAACTTGCTCGCTACTTAGCTTTCTTCTTAATCTTGCCAGCTTTATCTGCTCACCTACCATGGATAGCAAGCGTGCCTGTTTAGGTAATAATGAAGGACTTGAATTTGCCATAATGTTCTATTATTGAAACAAATATAGATTTTTTGTATCATTAATAATACATTATAGTGTTTTTTAAAAAATTGATTGATCTGGGTTTAAGAGAACTTGATGGAAAGATCAACCATTTATCTTCGATGGTTTTTATTCATTTCTGATCCCATCATGCTTCTCATCTGTTTGAATTGTTGACGAGTATAAAAACCCTTTTCTCTTGCCTGGTAATTCAATTTAAACTTATCAGGATCATCAGATTCAAGTTTTTTTCTTCCCAGGTATTTATACCAGGCGATTTCATGTTCTGTGGTGGGTGATTTTTCGCCTCTTGCACTTCGGATAAACTCTTTCTGGGGTTCACTTACAGGTTCAATCAGACCAAGGGTCAAAGCTTCATACCAATGGCCAAACCTCCTTAGGTTTTCTATTTCTTCAGGACTGAAAATAGCTAAACTCACATCTATGGTAAACTCTCCGGACTGATGCAAATACCTGAGGTGATCTGATAAAGTGCTCATTTTTAAAAAAATAAATTCAAGACTAAATTAAAAACTAAACATATAGCCTACACTTATAAACCAAGAAGTATCCAAGTCCTGGACTAGTACCGAGGGTTTTTCAGTAAACATACCTTCTGGTAGCCCTTCCTCAAATTCCTTGGCTAAAACATCCACATAACCTCTTGCCCAACCCACATCAATTACCAAATGATTCTTTTCTCCAAAGGAAAGCCCTCCTCCATAAAGCATTCTTGCCCTGATATCCTCACCCAAAGAAACACCTGTTCCTACACTTGCATGAATCCCTACATAAAGACTTCCCAGCCTAAACCGCCGTCCTGCATGAAATAAGGCAGATACTCCTATTTCTCCTTCTTGTGGGTTTTCCTCTAGCACCTTAAACTGTTGCGTAGAATCAGTGACATTGATGGTTTCAAAACCTACCCTTTCATTGCTTAAACCTGAGAAATACATTCCCGGTCCCACTGCCCAATACCAGGGTGATTTTCCAAATTTCACAGGTGAAAGATGATAAACCTGAAGATTTGAAGCTGAATCCTTTGGGATAAAACTCATTTTGAGCTCAGCTTCATCGCCGGTAAACTGGATGGGGAGTGAGGTAAAGGTATTATTAGTATAAAGATGAATTACAGAAGTCAAAATCTTATTTACGTTGTCTGTACTTATTTGTGTGATGGCCTTTGATAATCCCGCCTTCAGTGTAGAATAGGCTTTTTCCGTTTTTTCTTTCTCTTGTTTTAATTGCGTTACTGGTCCAATGTCACCCTTAAAAAAATCAATTATATCAGATTGTTGAAAGAAATCAGTAAACGCTTTAAAGTCCTTGCTGTAAGAAGAATTAAGTGAAGATAATTCTGTTTTAATCTGCTCAAAGGCCTTTATTTTTTCATCTATCTTAAAGTCTGTGAGATCAAAATCAGCTGTTTCTGATTTTGCTTTAACCTTGAAAATCATTATGTCAAAGCGTTCTTCATCTATACGATCAGTCAAGGCCTTAAATTTTTCACTTTCTACCCTTACTTGGGCTTGTTGTTTCTCCAAGAACTCTCTTATCTGTTCTGGAATATTGTCGGCAAACTCTAAAGACTGTTGAGCGGCAATAGGCTCAATTTCAGAAGCAGACAATTCTTTTACCACACCCTCTAAACTGGAAATATCAATCGATCCAAAAACAGGAAAATCTATCGCAGAACTATAATAAACCGAATCCTTGATGGTCATCTCCACTCGGTAATTATTCAAATTGATATTATGAACCATCACCTGATAGAAATCTCCTTTCTCCATCCACTTGGGAATCGTGATTTCATCTGGATCCGAAAAATTAAATTCTATTTTCCGATCAGATGATTTAATGGGTTTAACTTGAGACTGTACTTGAATGGAATAAACCAGGCAAAAGGCCAGGAAAAGATAAAAAGGTTTCATGTCGAAAAATTTAAAAAACACAGAATAAAAAATTTCTTTTAAAACTGCAAACCTAAGTATATTTTGTTTTAAGAACTGATTCGAACAGACATCTCATAGGATATTTATAGCCCTAGAATGAAACAGAATGGCCTTGTTTTATAGAAATAAGTGAAGGGTGGCTAGAATTACCTTATAGTGGATTGCATTGATCTCAGAGTTCAGGAATAAATGTCTGAAAAGTAATGCCAATTAATTTTTGAAAACTCGGTCTTTGCTCGCTCCTCAATCTTTCTCAGAATTGATCTCCGATGTCCTGAACCAATTAACATCAAACCATTTTTAACATCGTTTCCCTTACAACAGGTGTATACATTATCCAAAATAACATCTTCCCGTTTTAAAACCACTTCTCGATCTTTGTGATACTTGTCCTTTAATTTAGGGTCGTTTAGTTTTTCTAAAGCCGCATGAATTAAAGAAGCTTGTTTTTCCATATTCATGTCATTCGAATCATCATTCAAATAAGAAAAACCATACTCACCTATAACGGTTTGAACCTGGTCTAGAAAACTTCTAAGCTGAAACGATTCATATCCCGCGCCATAAAACAGCTTATCAAAAATGGAGTTTTGTATACTTTCATAGTTTGGTGGCTTTTGATACGTATCTACCGGAATATGTGGCACATCGTATTTTGACACGTATTCCCGAATAGCCATGGATTCTAAATTGTTGAGGGTTTTCTCTTCATACGCCTCCTGATAAAGTGCTTCCGAAAGTTCCTCGAAAATCACATCGGGCTTTACCCTTTCTATAATTTTTAAGAGTGCCTGTACATTACAGGCTCCATGCTCTTTATGCCTTGAAAAGATCAAGGTGATTTTCATAGCTCCTCAATCTCCTTCTCAATCAACTTAAATTGGTCTTTTACTTCTTCACCCATGTAAAAGTCCAGTAAGTCTTTTTTGGTGAGTGTGCCCGTTTCGAAGAAACGGTTTAGGTACAACTGATTGAACTCCATGAGCTGCATGGATTTATCCAATTGCTTTAGTATAGCCTTGTTGTTATCAATGTTCTTCTCAACTAATGACTTGATAGAACGCACCTCCTGAATGTCTTTAATGATGCGAGTTAAGATGAAGCTCAAGGTTTCTTTATCGAAGTCTGTTTGTTTGGCGTTAATGGCAATGTCTCTGGCCAACATGTAGGCGATGGCTAGATTGGTGTAATCTCCTTTTTGCGAATCGATGATGGCAATGAAGCCGATCTCGGGAATGAAGCCGACATTCTCGGCAAACTTGAGAATAGAATTATCTACCAATGAACGATCTAACACAATGATGCTCACCTTGGCTTCACGGTTGGCTTGGGCCTCCATTAACTGGCTCCAGGCGGTATCTGTCTTGCGAATGAAAATGTCTTTGCTGTCTATTGGACCAAGTTTGATGCTCTTATCAAACTTACACTCAATAGCAATCTTGAGTTCTGGTGTACCATTGACCTCACAAACAATATCACCGGTTTTATTTTTAGGAATAGTGCCAGCAGCATTGCCCGTAAGTAAGGCGCGGTCTTTCATTTTCTTTTCTGCGAAATACTCATTTAAGAACTCTGCAATATCATCTTCTGCCAAAACTCCTTTTATTGTGGACTTATAGAAGAGCTCTTGCTTCATATCAAAGATCATTTTGAGGCTCTCTAGCTCTGTGCCCAACTCGTTAGATGTTTTGGAAAGAAAAGAAGAAAAACGGTCCTCCATTAAGGCTAGCACACCGATATAAATGGCTTTTAACAGTTTATCGTCTCTTTCAGCCGCTGGAATAGAATCAAAGTAGTTGAAAACGATTTCATTATCGAGTTCAAATGAACTTATCTCAATTCGTTTATTTTTCTGATTTAATCTCATATTCGCTGTTATTCTAAAACAAATCGTTTATCCGTTATTCCATTCTCTTTAACCCATTGCTGATAGTATTCAAGCATCCCTTCACATCCGTTTTCAAATGCTTCTTGATCTGCCTTTTTAGATAGCAATTCATCAAGCAAACTTTCGATTCTATCTTTTAATCCCTTGTCGGTAAAAACAGCATGATAAAGAGCGTAGGGTTTGGCACTAGATGAAGGAAGTTTGACTTTACCATCTTTCACTCGTACTCCGAAAAGTTCCAATTCTAAAGTTGTAATGGATAATCTATGGACAATGCGCAATCCACCTTTTCTAGAATTCTCAATCTCATCAAACAAAACCTTGTTGAAGGTCCAAACTCCATTAGGTTTACCAGCCTTATTCTTAGGATAATCTGAATCATGAAGAACAGAAAAATCTACTTTGAAGTGAGATAACATTTTGATTAATGGCAGAATTGTAAACTTTCCTCTTGCTCTGATGAAAAGTGGACGAGCCGATATTGGATACTTTTCACTTTCTATTTCCATAACCCTTTGGAATCCTGCAAACTCAGTGTCTCCTTCGATGATTATAGGGTACTGACCAAAAAACATTTCTGATAGATTTTGATCAAATGTGTTAAGTAAGGTTAATTGATCCTTTTCTTCTGGTGAAAACGATATTGAATCTGAACGATAAGTTTTGGGAGAAGGAGACTTTTTGTTTCTGTCTAGCCTTACAATTGTTGTGTTATCCTCAAAGGGATTTATAAATAGAGGGCTATGGGTAGTCAGCATAATTTGCCATGAGTTACTTTGTGCTAGCTCATAAAGGTACTTTGATGCGGCTCTAATTCCGTTTGGGTGTAATGCAACCTCTGGCTCATCTATTAATAACATAAATCCAGGCAGGAAAGAACCTTCGTTTTCTTGCTCTATTTGGCCTTCAGGATCCAATCCTTTTAATTCTTCATATTCCGCCAGTAGAGCTTCTATTTTTGCGGTCTTATCGGCTTTTGTCGCTTCTCGGACTACATTATCCCGCTCTTTTTCAAGTTTTCTTATTTCTGACTCAATTCTTGTGCACCTTTTTTCAGTCTCTGACTTTAAGGTATTAATAGATTGTAACCGAGATCTAACCTGGAGTAATGACCAGAATAAGGCTCGTTTTGAACCAGTCCCTTGTTGAACCCAGTTTACGGTCTGTTCAAATTCTGTAATAGTCAGATTTGATCCTCTTAACAAGTAATCAATTGGATTTATATCAATTTCTGCTAGCCCAATTGAAAGATCAATTCCCAAATTCGGGAAAACTGATGAATGGCTTTTTGAAATGTCATTTCCATATTTTTCAATTTTCTCTTTTTCAGCCTCTACTGGCTTCGTAGCCTCGATATTAAATGCTTTTAGGGCTTTATTTAATTCAGATTTATCATCTTCTAATTTTTTCTTTAATGCTAATCCAATTGGTTCAACTATTAATTTCAACAATTGCTTTAACTCTGCTTGTGGGCTTTCCAAAGCCCCAATTCTAAACGGTATTGGCAATCGACTTTTAAAAACATTGTCCAAGCCAGCGGCATTACCCTCTTCAGCATATTCACCACTTTCTGGGTCATAGGTTTGCCTTGTTTTGTTACCCTCTTTATCCCAAGTCCATTTGCTCTTAATTCTTCTGAAATCTCCATCAACCTCTTTCCACTTTTCTGCAATATTTTCTACCCCTTCTGGAATGTGGACGGAAATTTCTATTGATGTTTCTTTATCTGAATAGTTACACCTATCCTTTTTGGTATCATAATTCACATTGCCAACGGCTAGTTCGTACGCACGGAGAACTGTTGATTTTCCTGTATTATTATTTCCGACCAAGCACAAAATATTGTCCAAATCAACAGTTAGTCCTTCATCGCCAATACACCCGAGGTTTTTAATGGTAATGTCGAGTAATTTCGATCTCACGTTTGTTATATCTACAGTTCAGCAATAACCCTTACCATTCTGCTGTCACCAACAGAATAACCCGGACGTGTTCCGTCAAAACTATCGTCTAGTATTTCTAAATACTCAATTTTTGAAAGGCTAAATAATCCCCAACATGGTACTGATCCGCGTGCACTATCTCCTGCGGTTTGATATGCAGAAAGTGTTTCTTTCCCTGTTTTGGAAACACCTAAGGTATGCGGTTCAACAGTTCTTGAATACCCATCATATTCAAATTCGAGGAGATTTCTGTTTTCAATGGCTTTGATAATTGTGTCTTTCATGATATTTGGGTTTAATTCATTCGTTCTATCACACTCTCCGGCACTCTTACCTTCCCACTAATCAATTGCGGTAATAAGGTATCGCGGAGTTGGGTAAGAGTTTCGGTTTCACTTTCATTTGCTTCTTGCTTATTGAAGTACTTAGTAACCAGTGAATCAAAAGATTCTAAAATCGCCTGACTGGGCAATAAAATATCCATACTATTCAATTGAGCAGTTGTCATACTGGGTACTGCTGAACCTTCATTCATTTCATCGAAATTCAACCGATTCATTGTGTAAAAGAAATACTTGGCGAAATCCTCCTTTTCCATGATGGTATAGAACATTGTATCAACAGACCAGAATGGGTGGTTGACATAAATAATATTATTCAAAGTGCCCTTTCTTGGGATGAGTACTGATTCATGATCATAAAGAGCTTGCTCTACATGTCGCATTATTCCTCCTGAGCCATAACATGGAATTTCACCTTCCTCAAGTTTCTTATGGTCTTTCCCATATTTAACACTTACTAATTCAATCAATTTCATCACCTCCCACTCCTCAGGGATCCATTTGTTTAAGGTTTCGTTGAAAACGAAGCTAGAAGGGAAAAGGGCTGATAGTGCTTGGTTGGTGTCGAGGAGTCGACCACCTCGCCCTGTGGGCACTCCTCCTTCCAAGGAGGAGAGTTTTTTACGCTTTTCAGCTTTAAACTGTAGCGCTTCTGGAATTTCATGACCTGCGGCTAAGGCATTGTCCAACACCGGATCAAAATCCACAAACCAGCTTTTGAACAGGGCTTGGGCCATAGCCTCCAGCGTTTGGTTCATCTGGCGGTTGAGTTCGATCTTTTCGCTCAGCTCAAAGTATGTTTCTCCAATATATTTTTGGATCCCTCTATCTTCTGGCACTTTCAAAAACAAACTGTCAAAGTCACCTTTCTTAAAATGTGGAATCATTGTTCCGACATGCATATTCTCGATCATTGTTAATGTTCGATTCTGTCTAAGCAGAGCAAATAGAAACTTTGAATCAACTATTCTTTCATTTGCACGAATGGCTAACATGTCTTGGGCAATGCAAAAATTGACAGGGTTGGGTGTCCATGCTACTCTGCCAGGAGAACCTTTGCAAACAAATATTATATCACCCGGTTCTGGGTGGCCTCTAAACCAATTTTTATAGGTTTCATTCGAGACATGCCTTACTTTTTCAAAAACTGGATACAGTGTATCCGCTTTTATGCAATTAGTAGCAATAAGAGGTAAACCAGTGTTACTGACCGGACAGGTTTTTCCTCTATTATCCACGATATTTGAAAGAAGTTCTTTGAAAGAATATGTATTAAATTTCATATCCCAACGCTTTTAGGTTTTCGCGAATGGCAGCATCCAAGTCTTCAGCTTCGGCCATTTGACTTTTCAAAGTAGTCGTCAGGTCAGTCATCTTGTCTTCAAAAGGAACTCCATCATCTTCTTCTTCGGCCACCCCTACATAACGCCCGGGAGTGAGCACGTAATCGTTAGCCTTAATATCTTCCAAGGTGGCAGATTTGCAGTAGCCGGCTATATCTTCATAGACCCCCTCCCGCTTCGCGGACTCCCCCTCAACAGGGGGAGAGTTTCTCCAATTATGGTAAGTACTGGCGATATGGGTAATGTCGTCTGTGGTGAGTTCTTTTTGGGTGCGGTCTATCATCGTACCCATGTTGCGGGCATCAATAAAGAGGGTTTCGCCTTCGCGGTTGCGGTAGCCGTGGGTTTTGTCTGCCTTCTTGTTCTTGGTCATAAACCACAAACACACGGGTATTTGCGTGGTGTAGAACAATTGTCCGGGCAGGGCAATCATACAATCTACCCGGTCTTTTTCTATCATCTGCTTGCGCAATTCGCCTTCGCCTGTGGTGCTCGTACTCATTGAACCATTGGCCAATACAAAACCTGCGGTACCGTTTTCGCTGAGTTTGCTCAGCATGTGCATGATCCATGCATAGTTGGCATTGCCGGTGGGTGGCGTGGTGTAGCCGGCCCAACGGGGATCGTCTTCCAGCTCATTCTTTTCGCGCCACTGGCTTTGGTTAAAGGGCGGGTTGGCCATGATGTAATCGGCCTTGAGATCGGGGTGCTGGTCTTTAAAAAAGGTGTTGGCAGGTACATCGCCCAGGTTGGCCGAAATACCGCGAATGGCCAGGTTCATTTTGGCCAGTTTGTAGGTTACGGCCGTAAACTCCTGCCCGTAAATGGAAATGTCCTTGGTGTTGCCCTGGTGGCTTTTCACAAAGTCGATACTCTGCACAAACATGCCGCCACTGCCGCAGCAGGGGTCGTAAATCTTGCCCTTGTAGGGTTCCAGCATTTCGGCAATGAGCTTTACAATGCACTTGGGCGTGTAGAACTCGCCTCCGCCCTTTCCTTCGGCTGCGGCAAAGCGCCCGAGAAAATACTCGTAAATACGGCCTACCACATCTTCTTCTTCGTCACCCGTGGTGTTGATATTGTTGATGGTATCCAGCAGGGCCGCCAGCTTGCTGGGGTCCATATTGAGGCGAGAGAAGTAATTGTCGGGAAGAGCACCTTTGAGAGAAGGATTGTTTTTCTCAATAGTATGTAGTGCAGTATCTACAATCAGCGCGATATCATCCTGCTTGGAATTCTCTATCACATGCGACCAGCGACTTTCAGGGGCCAGAAAGAAGACATTCTTCATATTGTAGAATTCCTTCATCTCCACATATTTCTCTTTGCCCTCGGAGATGAGTTCAGCTCTTCGCTCTTCAAACTTATCCGAAGCGAATTTGAGAAAAATCAGGCCCAGGACGACGTGTTTGTATTCGGAGCTCTCTACCGTCCCTCTTAATTTATTGGCGGAATCCCAAAGGGTTTCCTCCATGGACTTGGTGTTTTTTGGGGCTGCTTTTTTAGCCATTGTTAACCTTAATTTTTTAATTCTAGCTTAAAGCTAAGATTTCGGGTGGAATTTGAGGAAAAGAATTCCATGACTGTCATTTATTGTCTTGGGAAAATATAGGGCTTAAGCAAACTCAAGATTTGAAATTCTTGAATTTGCAGTTTACAAAAGCTTTGTAAACAAAAAATACCCAGTACTGGGTATTTAAGAACCAAATAAGGATCATAAATGGATTTTTGGAGAGAAAAGAGAAACTGGCCAGAGCCATCAATAGCGGAGCCTACTAAATAAAAGCGATTGGACAACTTCTTTCTAAAAGCTATTTTTACTCTAGACCTAAACCCAAAAACCTATGCAAAAGACTTTTCTACTCACCCTATTTCTATGCCTTGGACTGAATCTAGCCTACGCCCAAAAAGGCACCAAAGAGCGGATTAAGGTCCATAGCCTTGCCTTGGAGGGCAATCTAATCGGAGATCCGGCAGATCGAGATGTAACGGTTTACCTCCCTCCTTCTTATCAAACTGACCCGGACCGGCAATACCCAGTTCTCTACATGCTTCATGGGTTTACAGATAATGATTCCCAGTGGTTTGGTTGGGAGGATCACTGGATCAATCTTCAGAATGTCATCGAGCAGTCACTGGCTGCAGGGACGTCCAAGGAGATGATTGTGGTTATGCCAAATGCCTACAATACCTTTAAAGGAAGTATGTATGCGAGCTCACCAACCGTTGGAGATTGGGAAACTTTCGTTGCGAAGGAGCTGGTAAGCTACATTGACGCCAAGTACAGAACACTTCCTAATAAAGCCAGCAGAGGACTTGCCGGACACTCCATGGGCGGCTATGGTACCTTGCGTTTAGGGATGAAATATCCGGATGTTTATTCGGCCATTTATGCCTTAAGTCCATGCTGTATGGATGGAGGAGCAAGTACGAACCCTGAGTTGATTTCTAAACTCGAAGAGTTCACTCCTGAACAAATTGAGGATGCTTCATTTTTTGAAGTAGCGACACTTGCCACTTCAGCGGCTTTTGCACCTAATCCTCAAAACCCTCCTTTTTACCTTGACCTTCCGGCAAAGGATGGATCACCAAGGCAGGACATTATCAATAAGATCACAGCGAATCGCACGCTTACGGTAATCGATCAATACATTCCCAACCTGAAAAGGCTGAAAGCCATTGGGATGGATGCAGGAACAGAAGACAGAGGCATCAGTGAAGCCACCAAAAAGCTGCATGAGATACTAGACTCCTATCAGATAGAGCATCTTTACGAAAGTTATCAGGGCGACCATCTCAATCGTATAGCCGAACGCATTGAAACCAAAGCTTTACCTTTCTTTTCGGAACATTTGGCTTTTCAGCAGAGCACGGTTAGCGAAGTCATTGAAGATGGAGGTACTGGTGAATATCCTGCTGTAATGACCTCTGAGATCAGCTTACCTACTCATACCATCTTTAGACCACAGGATATAAATAGCTTTGGCAGAGCCAATAAGCTCCCAATTATCGCCTGGGGAAATGGTGCCTGCTTTGATTCCCCTTGGGAGCATGTCAACTTTCTAAACGAAATAGCATCCCACGGCTTCCTTGTGGTTGCGATTGGCACTATGCCCAAACAGACGGATGTTCGTTCCAAATCGCAAAAACTTCTTGATGGGATAGATTGGGCTATAGCCCAAAATAATGATCCAAGCAGTCCATATTTCCAAAAGATCGACATTGATAAGATTGCCGTGAGTGGTATGTCATGCGGAGGGCTGCAGACACTAGAAGTTGCAGGAGATCCTAGAATTTCCACTGTTGGGGTATTTAACAGTGGGGTCTTAAGAAACTCCGGAGGTGGAATGCCCGGGATGCCCCAGGTCAATAAAGACCAACTAAATAACATCAAGGTACCTACCCTTTACTTGCTAGGAGGAGAATCCGATATCGCTTATGGAAACGGGATGGATGATTTCAATCGGATCAATCATATTCCTGTTTTTGTGGGAAATCTGGATGTGGGACATGGAGGCACCTATGGGCAGCCTCATGGTGGAGAATTCGCGCGAGTTGCTCTCAAGTGGTATCAGTGGCAATTGAAGGGTGATGAGGAAGCAGGAAAACTATTTACCACCAATCCTCCAGGTTTGGCGAATTCAGAAGGTTGGGTAGTAGAAAAGAAAAATATAGATTGAGTTAATGTTATCTCTCTTCCGCCTGATAAAACACGTCTTGAACTGCTTCTCTTATACCCAAATCGTATAATTTTCTATGATCACGGTTTGGGTTAACCCGATTCGATAAGAAGATATAAGTAATCTTTTTTTTAGGATCTGCCCAAACAAACGTCCCCGTAAACCCGGAGTGTCCAAAGCTTTCAGGGCTTGCCAAATGAGAAGGGTATGCTTCGCCCAAAGGAAGCTCGGCATGGTTCAATAAGGGTTTGTCAAAACCCAGACCTCGGCGATTATCGTTTTCTGGAAATTGAACTTTGGTGAATTCCCGAACTGTCTCAGCTGAAACGAGTTGTTCCCCATTCACCTTTCCGTAATTCTGATAAAAAAGCATCAATTTCGCCAAGTCATTAGCCGTTGCAAATAGGCCTGCATTTCCTGACACACCACCTTTCAAAGCTGCATTTTCATCGTGCACCCAGCCCTTAACCAGGGTCTTGCGAAACAGGGAGTCGAATTCTGTAGGAACGATCTCATTTTCGAAATTTTGAGCCACCGGCAAATAGCCCAGAGTGGAACAGCCAATGGGATCATAAAAATTCTCCTTTAAATAACTTTGATAATCCATTGCGGTAAGCTCCTCTATAAGGCTTGGGAAAATCAAAAATGTCAGTCCTGAGTACAAATATTTCTTTTCTTCTGAAACTTTAGATCTATTAATGATCCGGTTCATTTTTCGTTCAAAGCGATCATTAATATAAATTCCATCATACACCTGTCCCCGGAATCGTTTGTCAGGTAAGTCCTGTAAAAATCTCTTTTTGACTTTCTCATTTTTCCGAAGCACGTTGTTTAAAAACACAATGTATGGAACCAAGCCAGCCTGATGAGCCAAAATCTCCCGAAGAGTAAGGTATTTTTTATCCTTTCTGTTTCTCCAAGGCTTCCAATAGGTGCTAAAAGGCTCGTCAAGATTTAGTTTTCCTTCATCTACCAATTTCATTAAAGCAGGTAAAGGCCCGGTAATTTTGGTTACGGATGCTAAATCATAGAGGTCATTTAAAGCGACCGCTTGCTTTTTTTCATAGGTATGAAACCCATAAGCTTTATGAAAAATAACCGTATCATTCTTCGCTACTAAAACCTGTGCTCCGGGAAAAGCCATGCTATCAATCCCCATTTGCATAATGGAATCCACTTTTTGGTTGATGAAATTCTCATCAAAACCTAGTTTAGAAGGTGAAGACTGGGGCAATTCTTTTTGAGCAAATCCGAGCTGGGAGTACAAAAGGATCAAGAGGAAAGAAATAGCTATTTTTTTCGGCATGCTGGAATTTAATCTTAAATATCTGACTAATCACCCTCTAAATAACTGGGTTTACTTTTAGAGTCATATTCCTAAGCAGTTTTTCTTTGAGAAACCAAGTCCTTCGCAAATGGTCAATTGAAGACTAAGAGCATTTATGATTTTCTGCTTTTTATATTTTGCTCATTTGGCTCCATCCGTGAATTGCTATTCACGGTAAGAATTATTAGCTTATTTAAACTTTTCGGCTGGATACAGCCATAGAATCAACTTTTACGAATTCAAATAATTACCAATTACTGAAATTTAAGGTAAGCCTAACTATTTAAATATGAAGAAAATCTATAAGAGTTTTGGGATTTTGCTGCTCCTGGCTATTCTTAGCAGTTGTGGAACGAGCACGGCATTTTTTGACCAAATGTCCTACAAGGAAACCATTTCTGCTAAAGTTGAAGCTTTGGCACTCATGGATAAAGCTGTTAATGATTACTCAAGTGAACAAGCGAAAATCGATGAAGTGAACCTTGCCATGCAGAAAATGTATGAGTACGAAAAGAATCGTGAGAATAATACCGAGACGGTCAGAATGTGGGAGATATTGCTGGATCCAGAAAAGAACCTTTACGGAGGTTTTATCAAAAGATGGGAATCAGAATCAAAATTAAGTAAGGTCTTCGTAAATGAGGCAAAACCTCAAATCGAAAAGGCATTCGACATTATCCTCGGTTTAGAAACCAAGAAAGTAAAACCAGAAGAAGCCAATTCATTTTTAAACAGCAACTGATATGAAACCTGATTTTGAAGCAATTTTTGAGGATTTAAAAACTGGAGCTCTGGAACTCTCCAAGCTCACTGTAAAGCAATACAAGGATGAAGCCCAGGCCGACGTAATGGCCTTTCTTAAAGATTCTAAGGAGTCTCTAAAAAGGTGGACTAGCCTTTTGGCTGCTGGGGAATTGACAGTTGCGGATTTTGAATGGTTAGTGGAAAGCCAGAAGGATCTCCTTCTCATGAATGGGCTTAAACAGACGGCGTTAAGCAAAATTCGTATGGAGCATTTTAAAACCAGCGTTCTAAACTTCGTGGTCGATACTGCCTTAGACCATGTGGCTAAGGAGCTTTCCTAGAGTTCTGAAACATAAGAATGCAAAAACTCCTCAGTGAAATCCGAGCCTGTGAAATTTGCAAACCTTATTTAAAAGATGGAGTTCGTCCCGTGCTTCGAGCAGATACAGCGGCACGTATCGCTGTAATTGGTCAGGCCCCCGGCAGCAAGGTTCACAAGTCCGGAATCCCTTGGGATGATCCAAGTGGAATTCGCCTGCGTGATTGGATGAAGGTGAGCCCAGACCAATTCTATGATGAAAAGATCTTTGCTATAATCCCAATGGGCTTCTGTTATCCCGGCAAGGGAAAGTCAGGGGATCTACCTCCAAGACCGGAATGTGCCCCGAAATGGCATAGACCATTATTTGACCAACTGCCAAACATTGAATTGATTATATTAATCGGTTCTTATGCCCAAAAATACTATTTGGAAAATGGTGTTTACACCACACTAACCAAAACGGTGAAGAATTTTAAAGATCATTTACCTCAATACCTTCCTTTGCCCCATCCTTCTCCCAGAAATAATTTATGGCTGAGAAAGAATCCCTGGTTTGAGAAAGACGTTATTCCAATTCTACAAGAAAGAATTGAAGAGATAATCAATAGATAATCTAATCTTCTTTAGATTCATCTTTTTCTTCAGGAAAGAAATACTTCTCATAAAAGGTTAGCATTCGCTCCCACTGATCGTAATAATCACTTTCTACACTAGCCCAGCCTGCACCATGACCACCTCGCATATAGTTCACCCAAGTGACGTCCTTACCTAGCCTTCTCATGGCATAATAAAGTTCACGGGTATTGGTTCCCGGAACATTCCAATCCCCTTCCCCAGTAAGGAGCAAATGAGGAGTTTTTATTCTATCAGCATACAAAACAGCTGTGGTTTGAAAGTACTTTAAAGGCTCATCCCAAAACTGTCCCCCTATCCGATCCTGTCCAACTTCTGCAGCTGCATAATTTCTGGTTCCGATCTTTGGGCTATCGCCCAAAAAGCTAATAATATTCACCTTGCCTGAGATATTTATGGCAGCAGCGAATCGATCCGTCTGAGTGATAAGTAAAGAGGTGGCATATCCACCATAGCTAGTTCCATGAATACCTACTTTATCATTATCAACTTTTCCTTCTTCAACAAGCTTATTTATGGCTCCAGCTACACCCTTCATCCAGGCTTCTCCGGGATAACCTTCTTCTAAATCTACTGATGGCCTTAGCCCAAAATAGCCTTGATTGGCAATAAGATTCATGGATGATCTATAGCCATTATTGAAAAAAGTCTCATAAACTTCCAGAACCAGTGGGTACTTTTTCTCTGGATCATAATCTACAGGGTAATATAAAATTCCTTTGAGCTCTTCCCCGTCCACATCCCGATAGGTAATGAGCTCAGATTTAGTCCACTTCTTTTCGCTTACCCATGGATTTAAATCAGTGAGGCGATTTTGGTTATCAAAAGCCAATGTGCTTGAGTAAACATCATCTGGTCGATCCCCATCAGATAAACTGTAAACGACCCTATCAGATTCATCAGCAAAACTCCAATTTGAATACAGGTCAGAACTAGTCATCAAATCTTCAAAATCGCCCTCTAAGATATTAAATCGCTGGATTCCCCGATTCCATTGATCTTTTTCAGAATAGCTCACATAAATGAAATTTTCATCCTCAGACCACTTAATATAATTTCGACTTGGTGCTTTATCTCTTTCCTCTTTTTTAGGTAGTTCATAAATTTGAGTCAGGTTATCACCATTCGAGTCAATAGTCCACCAGGCATTCTCGGATGAAAGCAAAAGTTGATTCCCTGAGGGGCTAAAGGAAGTAATCGAAAACTTTACCTCTTTTTCTTTCTCCTCGTCCTCGAAGGCTTTTCCTTTGGTGAGATTAAGAGGTTCTTCTAATGGACTTTCTAATGAATTGATTAAGACATTCCCTGAATCTAGCCAAGCGTATCTCAGCCCTTGATCGTCCCAGTCATAATTCCGCCTTTTTTCATTCCTCTCATAGATATACTTGACAGAATCAGGCGTCTCCAGGTCCAAATATCCTACTTGGTACTCCGATTCGTCATTTCGAGAATAAGACGTCTTATTTCGAATGGTCTCATTAAATCTGAGAAATTGGCCATTCTCTGAAAACTGAATTCCCGAATAGCTCGAAACCGGGAGAAGTTCAGAAATTCGTCCAGATTTTAAATCAATGGATACCAGTGAAGCTTGGGAAGCAGTGACTCCTATCTGATCCCACTTCAAAAAATCTGCACTTCCATCATAGACCACAATTGGTCCTTCGGTTGCTTCCTTATACTCTTCCATGGCTTTATCAAACCAATCTTCTTCCCTCATTCCAACTATAATGGATTCACCATTAGGAGAAGGAGTTATTCCAAAAACATCTGTAATACGATCGCTATTATTAATTTTAGGATAATCCACCTTGTTTTTTTTGACATTATAAGAGCCTAAGACCAACTCCTCATCCTTCTGTTCAAAGAAAAAAAGCGTTCCTCCATCTTCAGACCATGTCAAGTCCATTATTCTTGCCTGAGCACCAAAGATCTCCACCTGCTCACCTGATTCCGTGTTGATCAAAACCGGAATCCCAGGCCTTACATTTAAGTAACTCGGATCCCTAAATCGGAAATGATCTGTTCCAAACCTCGCTTTTCCGTCAGAAATAATACCTGCAAGCCAGATCCCGTCAGGGCTCAAAGTTTGGCTATTAAGAGATTTTACACGAAGGATATCTTCAACAGTGAATTCTGTTTGCTGAGCAAAGACTAGTGTTGAAAAGAGAAAGAAAGTGGGGATTAAAAGCTTAATTTTTTTCATAACAACAATTAAAGTTCCATGAAAATAAGTCTTATCGATTACTATCCTATCAGGATTTTTATAAAGGGTATCTTATAAGTCGATGCTTCAAGGGGCCTTGAGTTTGAGACAACCCATTGAAAGAAATGATAATTTATACTCGTTATGACCCAAAAAAAGATGCAGTCTTTAGCTTTATTTTGTCCATTGCACTGATATTGGCCATATTTTCAGACATTTTTTCTTTTACCTTTTCTATAGCCTTATTTGGTCTAATCATGACTTTAATTTCCTGAATCTTTCCCTTTTCATTCCATTTGATGAGGTCAACGCCATTGATTAAAACTCCTTCGATTTCGCAGGTAAATTCCAACATAGTATCAGTGTCTGAATGAATTTCACGGATATACTTAAAGGAATTATTTCCAATGCCAAAGAACATCTTATATGCACTTTTCAAATACAATGATGTTAAAGCCCTTCCTACTTGTGGTTTGAAAACCAAGGGGGAATAGAAAACAGTCTGCCTATCCAATAAATCCTTCAGTCCTTCTAAGTTTCCTGTCTTAAACAGTTCATTCCACTTTTTTACATTGTTCATGACTTCGATTGGTTAAGTGAATCATAAAATTCCATTTTCCACAAAAATCTATCTGAGACTCCATTTTTATAGAGATATGACAAATTAGTGCTATTTTGAACATTATTCAATAAAAGATTCCTTCCTACGCATTAATGGTTTCGCTTGCTAGAGAGTAATCAACTATAAGTGAAAATATTAACATGTCATAAATGGAAAACTTCTCACACGCCGCGACTATTCTACCTGCACGAGACATGTCAAAATCTATAGATTTCTACACGAAAAAGCTGGGTTTCAACCTGGAATTTTCTTGGGAAGATCCTGTGAGTTATGCTGTTCTTAGACGTGGAGAGGTAAATATTCATTTAAGTCTTATGGATAAAAATGCTGATTCAAAAACATTCAGATCCTTGATCTATATTTTTGTTCATGATATAGAATCCATTTATGAAGAATGTCTTAAAAAAGGTGTGGTTGTGGAAACTCCTCTAGCCTCTAGAGATTACAAAATGAAGGATTTCGACATCTCAGATCCCGATGGCCATCAAATAACCTTTGGATGTGGTGACTCCTGATTAAACTATCAGCACTTCAATTTAAAATTCCATTTTTCTTATTTAGGGAATCTTCTTTAATTTGAACCACTTTTAAAACAAGTAGTTATTACCCTATAGAATTAAACCGATTTAAAACAAAACAACACATAAAAGATGAAACTACGATTAGTTCAAATTTTCTCAATTGTATTCCTTTTAGCTAGCTGTGGCGGTGGCGGAAGCTCAGAATCAGAAAGTTCTACTACAGATACTGCTACTGAATCAGTTCAGGAGGATGTACCTGCTGAGGTTACCCTGGAGCTTTCCTCAAATGATCAAATGCAATATGATAAAGCTCAATTCAGAGTGAAATCAGGACAAAAGGTAACCCTAACCTTAACACATACTGGCCAAATGGATAAGGCTGTAATGGGTCATAACTTTGTTCTTCTTAAGAAGGGTACCGATGTTGCAGCGTTTGCAACAGAGGCCATTTCCGCAGCAGACAATGAGTATATTCCAGAAAGTGATGCTATCATCGCTCACACTTCCCTAATTGGAGGCGGAGAAACTACTTCGGTTACGTTTGATGCACCGGAGCCAGGAATCTACGATTACATCTGCAGCTTCCCAGGACACTACTCCATCATGAGAGGAAAATTCCTCGTAGAGTAATTGAAATTCTAAAATATAATTAAGCCTCGGGTCAGACCCGAGGCTTTTTTTGTTTTGAAGCATTCTAAAGGGAAGGATAAATGGGTAAATTCGCACCTAACTCAGCACTATTGAAATGAAAAAACTATTAATAGCATCGCTTTTACTTTTTGGCTTTGCCTGCACAGAAAATGATGAGAATAAGGAAGAAGAGCTTGCTCAAAAAATATCCAGAATTGAGAATGGGCTTCAGCCAAACCTCCAAATAGAAGGTGATAGTATCCCCAGATTTAACATTAAGAGCCGCCTAAAGGAATTAGGGATACCCGGTGTGAGTATAGCCGTGATTTATAATGGTGAAATCGAATGGGCAAAAGGCTATGGTATAGCAGACAGTTCTGAAAACCGAAAAGTCACCTCGAAGACCATGTTCCTAGCAGGTTCCATAAGTAAACCTGTTGCTGCGCTTCGAGCCCATCAACTGGCCGAGCAGGGCATTATTCATTTAGACTCAAATGTGAATAATTACCTAAAGAGCTGGAAACTTCCTGAAAATGAATTTACCCAGAAGGAAAAAGTTACCACTAGACGAATCCTGAATCACACAGCAGGGCTTACCGTTTGGGGTTTTCCCGGATATGACAAGGGTGACACCGTTCCAACGGTACCCCAAGTTTTGGATGGAGAAGGAAATACAGATTCTGTTCGGGTATATAAAGAACCTGGGGAAAGCTGGATGTATTCTGGCGGTGGATATACGATTATGCAGCTAATGATTACTGATCTAGAATCTTCAGACTTCCCTGAAATAATGCAGGAGAATGTTTTAAATCCTATTGGTATGACAGGCAGTACCTTCGCTAACCCCTTGCCTGATGAGTTTCATTCCATCGCAGCCACAGGTTACCGTTCAAATGGCGCCGAGGTGGAAGGAAAATGGCCAATTTATCCAGAAATGGCTGCAGCAGGCCTATGGACAACTCCCTCAGAATTAATCCTTTATGCCAAGGAGATTCAAAATATTTACCAAAACAAAGAGAATGGTATCCTTAAAGTATCTACGGTAGAAGAGATGTTAACTCCCGGATTAGAAAACCATGGCCTTGGCCCAGGAGTGAATGAGTTTACCTTCGGACATGGCGGAGCAGATGAAGGCTTTCGGGCCAATCTAGTTGCTTGGAAAGACCAACCTGTGGCAGTGGTAATTATGGTTAATTCAGATAATGGAAGCATAATTCAGGAAATTCTCCTCAGCATAGTAGAGGAATATGGACTGCCAGGGATCACCCCAAACAAAAAGAAGGTGGTTCAACTGACTGAAGATGAAAGAAATAGATTTGTAGGCACCTATAAATTCGAAGATTTCGGCGAGGTTTATATCACACTAAAAGAAAATGGTCTAAATATAGAAGGGAATGTTTTGGATAAACCCGCACTACTCCTTCCCACTTCTGAGACCAGCTTTTTTGATAAGAATGATGGTACTACTTTCGAGTTCAATTTAGAAAGTGAAAAAGTGACAGGGCTAGAAGTTCAAGGATTCTCTGCTGAAAAAATTAAATAAGGCAACCATTCACTTCTTTTTAATTAAATCAATTTCTGGTAGGAACTTCAAAAAGAATCTGAATTCGGCAAAAGCCGCTAAAATCTAATGTTAAAATAAAATTACTTGAATCTTCGAAATAATTGGCGATAACACTCTGCAGAGTCACCTTTTTACTCTTTAATTTTTTTCTCTGGTAATAGTATCCTACAGATTATTAAAAAATGTAGAGACGTTTTTGTATTTCAAAGAAAGTAATATGTTGTTAGCATGTCTTCAGCGAAAGTACAAAATAATAGTTTGATTTTACTTCATTATTGGCTACTTTACAGAAGTTAGTTTGGTTCGTCTAAATAACCAACCCCTTCTCACCCTTAAAAATAATTTAGATGAAAATCGGAATAATTGGAGGCACCAGCCTCGCCAAGGCTCTAGGAAAAAAGTACCTGAATGCAGGAATTAATGTGGTCTTCGGAATAGACGAGGATTTTGATACAAGCCAGCCCGAATGGAGAGTTCTCAATAAGTTTTATGACAAGCTTTGCCCATATTCATCTGCAATAGATCAATCGGAGATTATCCTTGTCTGCAGTGAGAATAAGGATCTTCCAAATATTCTTGAAAGTCTATCAAAGGCGGACCTGGATGATAAAATTATAGTGGACTGTACAAACAGCAGCTATGAGCATCAATTACAAAGTGAAAACACAGCTTTAATAAAGGAAGTTTGTAAGGAAGCTCCTGTTTTTAAAGCATTCAATAATCTAGGGCTTGATTATCCAGCTACTGATAAGCTCGGAGTCATCAAAGAAACTTATTACTGTGGTGATCAAAATCCTCAGAAAAATCGGATTAAAAGACTTATCGAGATCATAGGTTTTAAAGCTATTGATGCTGGAAAAATAGAAAATGCCACACTTCTAGAGGCATTTTATCATTTAAGGAAGGAAATTGCAGTACATCTAAGACAGGATTCGAATTGCCATTTCAAATTAGTCTCAGTCTGATTGAGTTGACAAATTAAGTTGGGTTCTCTTTGTTTTCCCTTTCAAAAAAATCTAACTAGATTAGTTCCGATTTAAGTAAACCCAACAAACTAAAGCTTCATTGAAAACCCTTGTTGTTGACGTTGGAGGTTCCAATGTTAAAATCCTTGCCTCCGGCCAAACTGAACGCATAAAAATTCCCTCGGGAAACGATTTTTCACCCGAACATTTAATTCCTCTTATTAAGGAAAATGCCAAGAATTGGGAATACGACACTATTTCAATGGGTTTTCCCGGAAAAGTAAAAAACAATCAAATTCTGAGTGAGCCTGTAAACCTTGGGCATGGCTGGGAAACATATGATTTTGTGGGCGCATTTGATTGTCCTGTCAAGATTATAAACGATGCTGCCATGCAGGCCATTGGAAGCTACGAGGGGAAGAAAATGCTTTTCCTCGGATTAGGAACAGGGTTAGGTACAGCCATGGTCATTGGAAAAACGGTGGTTCCAATTGAGGGAGGACATCTACCTTACAGAAAATCAACTTTCGAAAATTATGTTGGCAAGGCCTATTACGCCAAAAAAGGACACAAAAAATGGGAGAAGCACGTCTTTAATACTGTCGAAATTTTGGCGGATGCTTTACAGCCTGACGATATTGTTTTGGGAGGTGGGAATTCAAAAATTCTAACCAAGATTCCCGAAGGCTGTAGATTGGGGACGAATAAAAACGCTTTTAAAGGAGGTTTCAGAATGTGGGAAGAGGAGTTTATTTACTAAGACTCATTCTTTTTTAGACAACATCTAGATTTGGAATCATCCTAATTGTTCTCATGTTCTTTAGCAGCAAACATGAGTAGTACCGTCAAAGACCTTCAAAAAGAAACCTTCCCTGTCACTGGCATGACCTGTGCAGCCTGTGCCTCATCAGTAGAAACCATACTTCAATACACCGAAGGTGTAAAGAAAGCCCAAGTCAACCTAGCGGCAGAGACAGTAAATGTTGAATTCGATTCAAACGTCAGTCCTGAAAGCTTAAATGATGCATTGTCAGCTGTTGGTTATGGGCTCATACTTAGCGCTGAGCCGCTTGAAAAGAGTTTGGCAGACAAGAAAAGAAAAGAATATTCCAAAATTAAGAATAGGACTATAGGTGCAGGAATCTTTACCCTACCTGTATTTATTCTAGGAATGTTTTTTATGAATTGGGAGCCTGGTAAATGGATCAGCATGATTCTATCCTTACCCGTCTTATTTTATTTCGGGTCCTCTTTCTTTTCTGTAGCATGGAAGCAAGCGAAAATTGGGAAAGCAAACATGGATACGTTGGTGGCTTTGGGTTCAGGGATCGCCTTTCTATTCTCTTCTTTCAATACCATATTTCCAGAATTTTGGCTCGAAAGAGGTTTGGAGCCACATGTTTATTTTGAAGCCTCGACAATTATAATATTCTTCATTTCCATCGGAAAGCTTCTCGAGGCGAGAGCCAAAACCAAAACAGGTTTTGCCATTCAAAAACTACTAGAATTACAACCAAAGAAAGTCTCCCGCATCAATGTGGATGGCAATACAGAGGAAATTGATCTAAACGAAGTAGCTGTTAAGGATACCCTATTGATACGGCCTGGAGATAAAATTCCTGTCGATGGGTCTATCACTAACGGAGAATCTTATGTGGATGAAAGCATGATTTCGGGTGAACCAATCCCTGTATCAAAGACTCTTGAAAGTAAGGTTTATGCAGGAACCATTAATCAAGATGGAAGCTTTCGGATGATAGCTGAAAAAGTCGGCGCCGACACTCTTTTGTCTCAAATAATTAAAAGGGTTCACGAAGCACAAGGGAGCAAAGCAGAAATACAAAAGCTTACTGATAAAATCGCTGGGATTTTTGTACCCATTGTTCTACTGATTTCAATTCTCACCTTTTTTGCCTGGTTTGTAATTGCACAGGAAAATGCTTTTTCATTTGGGTTGCTAAGTGCAATATCTGTCTTGGTCATAGCCTGTCCATGTGCCCTAGGTTTGGCCACGCCAACAGCCATTATGGTCGGTGTTGGAAAAGGAGCTGAAGAAAATATACTAATCAAGGACGCAGATAGCTTGGAAATTGGTAGTAAGATAGACACTGTAATTCTTGATAAAACAGGAACCATAACTCAGGGAAAACCCAACGTTTCTTCCGTAATTTTCTCTGAAAATTTTGGAGGAAATTCCAAGGATCAGTCCAAGTGGTTTTCCTATCTCTTTGCCTTAGAAAGCAACTCAAAACACCCTTTAGCAAATGCTATAGCTAAATTCTCACACACCTCTGAAAATCAGAACTTAAAGGTATCAGATTTTAAAAACTACACCGGCTTTGGTATCATGGGTAAAATAGAAGAAACAGTCTATAGAATTGGTTCCCAAAAGTGGATTACAGAATCGGAAATTCAAATCCCAACAAACCTGATTAATGAATCAGAAAAACTCTCTTCAAGAGGAGAAACGGTGGTTTGGTTTGCCAATGACAAAGAAGTGATTTCCATCATTTCTATCAGCGACCCAATCAAGGGGTCCTCAAAATCTGCCATTGAAAAAATGCAGAATTTGGGGCTAGAAGTAATCATCCTTAGTGGGGATCAAGAGAATACCACGACCAGAGTGGCGGAAGAAACCGGCATCCGAAAGTTCAAAGCAGGGATGCTCCCACAGGACAAGGCTAATTATATAAAATCGCTTCAATCGAACGGTAAAAAGGTAGCTATGATCGGAGATGGAATTAATGATTCTGAAGCTTTGGCCACAGCAGACCTTAGTATTGCTATGGGACATGGAGCCGATATTGCGATAGATTCGGCAATGGTGACCTTGACCACATCTGATCTTACGAAAGTGGTGGAAACCCTAAATCTATCCAAATTAACCATGTCCGGGATCAAACAGAATCTTTTTTGGGCATCTGTTTTTAACCTGATCGGGATTCCAATTGCGGCAGGTGTTCTTTTTCCTTTGTCGGGCATTTTACTAAATCCAATGGTTGCTTCGGCCGCTATGGCCATGAGCTCCGTTTCCGTGGTAACGAATAGTCTCAGGCTAAAAGGAAAGTCGCTAAATTAGTATTTGAAATAGATGAAAATGAAAAGTCAAAGATTCAAAACAAACATAAACTGTAGCAACTGCCTGGCAAAAGTCAGCCCATTTTTAAACGAATCAGAAAAGGTGAAAGAGTGGAGTGTAGACCTGGATAGTGAAGAAAGAATTTTAACCATTCAGTCAGAGGATATGTCAGAAGAAGAGGTCTTTCGCACCGTTCTGAAAGCCGGCTTTATTGCCAAACCTGAATAGTATGAGAACTTTTATTCAAGTCCTCATTTTGGATTTTCTTCTTGTTTTAACTCATACTACCTTGGCGCAGAAACAGCCTTCATTATCCGTAATAGATTCCAAAATAAAGGGTATCAATATTTACGGGAAACCAGTGGATAACCAGACCAGATGTCAGCATTGGCATTCGGCCTTAGACATTATTGCAATTAAGTTTAATTGTTGTGAGAAGTATTATCCTTGCTTTTCATGCCATTCAGAAACCGCTGATCATAAACCTTCAGTTTGGCCAAAAGAAGAATTCTCTGAAAAAGCCATTTTGTGTGGGGTATGTGGAACCGAGCTAGGCATACAGGAATACTTTGATTCAGAAAATACCTGTCCGAATTGTAATTCGAAATTCAACCCAGGTTGTAGTAACCATTACCATCTCTATTTTGAAACAGAAGATCAGGACATAGGAGATGTTGAATCGAGCAAAACTAGAACCAATGGTGAGGCTGCGCAAAAACCAATGAAAGAAATTTCTTGCCTCCTATTTTAATTCGGTCTAGCTTTCAATCTATAATAGCCACTCAGTCCAAGTATGATTCTTAGAAATTCTACATTTTTAAAATTTGGGTTTCTTTTATCCTTTGCTCTGCTCCTCTCCTGTTCGCAAAAAACCGAAATGTTAGATAATGAGCTATCCATATGGGAGACATATGGGGATGCGGATTGGAACTTAGAGGAAGGGGTTTTGTCAGCTTCAGTATCAGATACGGTTGGCTTCGTAATGACAAAAGAAAGCTTCAAAAACTTCGAATTGGAGCTAGAGTTTTGGCCGGATAGCACGATTAATTCGGGTATTTTTGTCAGATGTTTGAATAGAGAATTAAGTTTTGTAGACTGCTATGAGATCAATATTTGGGATGCCCATCCAAATCAAGATTTCCGAACAGGGTCGATTGTCAACAGGGCAAATCCATTGAATTATGTAGAAACCATAGGAAAATGGAATACCTATAGAATAAAGGTGAAGGATAACCGAGTCGAAGCCTGGGTTAATTCCATCAAGACTGCAGATCTTGAAAATATGGACCTAAAAGAAGGGTTTATAGCACTTCAGGCCATGGGCACAGGAGAGGTCAAGTTCAGAAATGTGAAGATTGAGGTCCTAAATTAAATTTACTGTTTTACTCTCTTTTCCATCCCCTATTCGCCTTAATCTCAGATCTGGATTTTTTTTCCTTTAATCGCTTTTCAATTGCTGACTTTTTCGGTTTGGTCTTCTTCCTCACTTTGGTCTTTTCAAAGGCCTTGACCAATAACCGATTAAATTTTTTAATGGCAATTTCCTTATTCTGGATTTGAGATCTCTTTTCCTGAGAAGAAATCTGAAGCACTGCCTCAGTACTTATTTTTGACTTGAGTTTTTTCACGAGGAATTCCTTTTCTTCTTCAGTCAACTCTTCGGAAGCTCTAATGTCAAAAGAGAGTAGAACTTTCGTCTCTACCTTATTGACATGCTGCCCTCCTGGTCCTCCACTCCTTGCGGTTTGAAACTTAAGCTCTTTCAAAAAATTCCCCGATGTTACTCGTTCAGTGATTGGGTTTTTCATCAATGTAAATTAAAAGGCTCAATGGGATTATCAATATTTTCTAAAAATCATTAACTTATTTACATTCAAAAATTTCAGCTTTGACATGAAAAACAGAAGAGAATTTTTAAGGAAGGCCACACTTGGCATTTCGGGTTTAGCTTTGGCCCCTACCTGGTTAGAAGGAGCACCAGCAATCATTAAGAACTATCATAAGAACAAAACTCTCATAGAGGGAGTAAAGTTGGGCTGTATTACCTATTCTTTCCGTCAGATGAAGGATCAAAGTGCAGAAGCAATTCTCGGCTATATCAATCAAGCTGGAGTAACTGCAGTCGAACTGATGGGTGATCCAGCGGAAGAATTTGCAGGTAAGCCTATGATTGGTTTCAATAGAATGGATCTATTCATGCTCATGGGCAAAGAAAGAAACGAGACCATAACGGAAGACGAAAAGAAAGAACTCGAGGAAATGAGGGGTTCCGTGGATTCTTACAATCAAGAAGTTGCAAAATGGCGCGAGGGTGCTGACATAAGCAAATTTGATGAGCTGAAGGCAATGTTCAATGATTCTGGTGTAGAAATCTATGCCTACAAGCCAAGTACTTTCGGAAAACTTAATAGTGATGCGGAAATTGATTTTGGGATGCGTGCTGCCAAAGCTTTGGGCGCTAGCCATGTAACTCTAGAACATCCATCTGACGATGCCCACACGATGAAGCTCGGTAAAATGGCCGAACAACATGGAGTTTCTGTAGCCTATCATGGACATGAACAACAAACCTTTACTTTTTGGGATACTGCTTTAGAGCAAAGCCCAAATAATGCACTGAATCTGGATATTGGTCATTACATCGCCGCTGGAAACACGGATTTGATGGAGCTAATCACAAAGCAATCAAATCGAATTTCTAGTATGCACGTTAAAGATCGTCAGACTCCGGAAAACGGAAAGGGTAATGTTATTTGGGGAAATGGTGATACCCCAATCGCTGAAGTTTTAAAGACGATGAAAGACAATTCCTATTCTTTCCCGGCAACTATTGAGCTCGAATACCAAATTCCCTCAGGTTCGAACCCAGTGACCGAGGTTAAGAATTGCTATGAATATTGCGCCAATGCCTTAAGTCAAGCCTAAAAAAGCCTGTCTAAATTCTCTAATCTGGAGGTCGCTTCAATCAGTTCATCATCATTTTTCGCGAAGCAAAAGCGAATGATTTTATGATCACTTCCATCTGCGTAGAAACTTGAAACTGGAATACAAGCAACCTTGAGTTCTCTGGTCATTTTCAAGGCCAGTTCCCGATCTGGCATTTGAGAAAGATGTCCATATTGAGCTTGCTGGAAAAAACTACCCTGAGCAGGTTCAAACTCTAGCGAGGAGTTTTCTAGGCCATCAGTAAATAGGTTTCTTTTCTTTTCATAAAAGTCCGGAAGGCCCAAATAAGTCTCTAATTTGAGGTATTCTGCCAAAGCATGTTGAGCGGGTCTGACAGTGGTAAAAGTCACATATTGATGAATTTTTCTGAATTCTACAGTCAGTTCAGGGATAGCTACACAAAACCCTATTTTCCAGCCAGTTATGTGAAAGGTTTTTCCAAATGAACCGCAGACAAAAGTCCTCTGCCTGAGTACAGGATGCGAAAGAAGTGAATAATGCTCTCGCCCATCAAAAATAATATGCTCATAAACCTCATCACTTACCACAAATAGGCCAAATTCCTCCACCAAACTTGCCAGCTCCTCCAAGTCATTTTTGGTCCAAACGTATCCACTCGGATTATGTGGTGTATTCACTATTATCAGTTTTGTTTTATTTGAAACTTTCTCCCTGATTAAATCCCAGTCAGGAGAAAAATCCTTCAGGCTCAAAGGAACATGGATGGGAATTCCCCCATTTAATAAGATGGCCGGAACATAACTATCAAAAGCCGGCTCAAGTACGATTACTTCATCTCCGGTTTCCACCACGGCTGTAACTGCAGAAAAAACAGCCTGAGTCGCTCCGGAAACAATGGTCCACTCAGAATCCATATCTGTTTTCACTCCTTGGCATTTTTCAGTTTTGAGAGACATGGCTTCACGAAGCGCAGGAATTCCCATCATCGGGGCATATTGGTTACTACCATTCTGGGTAAAATGTGCAATAAGATCTCGAAGCCTGGAATCGGGTTGAAATCCTGGAAAGCCCTGAGAAAGGTTGATGGCATTCGCTTCCAGGGAAGCCCTATTCATGGTGGTAAAAATCGTTTCTTTAATATCTGGCAACTTAGATTTCATAGTCTTAAAGATAGCTTCCCTAAAACTTTTGGCAATTGAATCCACAATTATCCACCCAGTAATTTTTATCTTCAATCATATTCCTCTATTAGTATGAAAAAATTCACCGTCCTTCTTTGTCTTGTATGTAGTCATTTTGGAGCATCGGCTCAGGAACCTATTAAGCTTCTGGAAGCCAATCCTCATTATTTCGAATATAAGGGAGAGCCTCTGGTCTTGGTTACCTCTGCTGAACATTATGGTGCATTAATAAATACGGCTTTCGATTTCGAAACCTATCTCAAAACACTTAAAAGGGATGGGATGAATTACACCCGGATATTTATGGGGAGTTACTTTGAGATCCCTGGAGATAGCTTTGGTATCAAGCATAATACCTTAGCTCCTGATAATGGAGAGGTTTTGGTTCCCTGGGAAATGAAAGAAGAAAATGGGCAGATTAAATATAACTGGGCCATTTATAATCCCAGATATTTTGAAAGACTTCATGAATTCATGAGTCTGGCACAGGAATTAGACATTATCGTAGAGGTTACTTTTTTCTCCTCCATTTATCGAGATGAACATTGGGATATCAGTCCGCAAAACCCAAAAAACAGATTAAATGCAGAAACCAAAGAGCTTGATCGAAGATTAGTACATACCCTAGAAAATGGAGAGCTTTTAAGCCTTCAAAAAGGATATGTCCAGAAAATTGTGCAGGAGCTAAATTCCTATGATAATTTCTTTTTTGAGATTCAAAATGAGCCTTGGTCGGATAGAGGTTTGGGAGTTTTAAATCTTATGAATCTTTATGTCACAGATGGACCAGATTGGACTCAAGAAGTAGATTATGCAGATCAACTCTCTCTTGATTGGCAAAATGCCATGGTGGAGACCATAGTCAGTACGGAGTCAGAATTGCCACAAAAACATCTAATCGCACAAAATTTCACCAATTTCAAAGCCCCACTCTTCGATGTACATCCCGAGGTCTCTATCGTCAATTTCCACTATAACTGGCCGGAATCTGCTGAATGGAATTACCACTTAGATAAGGTAATTGGTTTTGATGAATCAGGTTTTGCTGGAAATGAGGACTGGGTCTATCGTAGACAGGCTTGGGCCTTTATGATGTCAGGAGGAGGTTTATTTAACCATTTGGACTATTCATTTTTTGTGGGCAAAGAAGATGGAACCGGAATCAATGAGGCTCCTGGAGGTGGTAGCCCAGAATTCAGAAAAGAGATGAAAATCTTATCTGATTTCCTTCATTCCTTGAACCTAGAAAACTCAATCCCCGCTAAAAATAGGATAAAGGCTTCTCCTGGTTTGCTTGCCTTTGCTCTTGAAGACGGAGATGGAGGGATAGCTGTTTATGCTATTGAAGCAGGAAAAAGGGATAGTTCAGTTTCGCTAGAAATTGATCCAGGTAAATATGAAGTTCATTTCCTTGATCCAATTTCAGGCGAAAAAAAGCTTATAACAACTGCTGAAATTAGTGCTGATGAATTGGTGTTGACCATGAGCCTTGAAAAGGGCGAAGGACTATTTCATGTGAAAAGAAAAAAATGATCCAATTCAAATCAAAAATAGATAAGTTCGACTTTAATCACTGGCAGCATCACATCCGGATTCCTGATAAATATGTGGACCAGTTAATGGATGATAAACACAGGCGCGTGTTGGTTCATTTTAATGGTCATGGACCGATACATCTTGCCATATTCAAAGCAAAGTCTTATTGGTACCTTTTAATCAACCAGCAAATAAGGAATAAACTTAAAGTTCGGGCTGGTGATGAAATCGAAATTGAGATAGAAAGGGACCACAGTCAATATGGACATGAAGTTCCAGAAGAATTTTCAGTTATGATGGAACAGGAGCCGGAGGCAAAATTGGTCTTCGATAAACTCACCCCAGGCAAACAAAGAACTTTGATTTACATCGTGAACAAAGTCAAAAATCCTGAAAGTCGGATGAAAAAAGCCCTGGCAATAACTCATCACCTGAAGCTTTGCCAGGGTAACCTCGATTATAAACAGCTAAATGAGCTGATCAAGTATTACAATAATTTGTAGATTTTTGATCCAAACTAGTCGCTGCCCAAGACATGGCCCCATGAATATTTCATCTATCCCATTAATCAACTGTGACCTTGGAGAAGGAATTGCAAGCGAGGAAAAAATCTATCCATACATAGATTCAGCAAGCATCGCGTGTGGAGGTCATTATGGTGACGAAAGTAGCATGATTGCTTCAATGCTTCTGGTTAAGGAGAATGGCGTAAAAATCGGAGCACATCCCTCCTATCCGGATCGAGAAAATTTTGGAAGGAAATCTCTTTCTATGGAATGGGAGTATTTGGAGGGATCATTGATTGAACAACTTGAGCTTTTTAAAAAAATGGCTCACTCCTTAAATCTTGAAATTCACCATATCAAAAGCCATGGAGCCCTGTACAATGATTCGGCAAAATCAGAAAGGCTAGCAAAAAACTTAACAAGCCTTTATGGGAAAACTTTTCCTGGCGTCCCGATTTTTGTTCCTGCAAATTCTCAAATGGAAACTATGGCAAAGCTTAAGAGCCTTCCAGTTTACACAGAAGTTTTTGGTGATCGGACCTACAACGAGGATTATTCTCTGGTTTCAAGGTCAGAACAAAACTCACTTTTGACTGATTTGAAGAGTGTTTCCGAGCACTTGGATCCAATAATATCAGATCAAGTCATCATTTCTAAATCAGGTGCCAAGCTGCCCGTAAAAGCGGATACGCTTTGCTTTCATGGAGATAATCCAGGGTTGATGAATTTCCTTCCACAAATAAGAAAGCGATTTTGGGAATGAAGTATAAACTGAATCTAGTTGGGAAAAACTTCACTGAGATAACCTTCCTTGAGGAGATTTCTAATGAACTCCTGAATAAAAAAACGTCCATTTTGAACTTGATTCAATCAAGCTTTTCTGAAGAGATAAAAGATATCAGGACAGGTTTCAAAACGATCTGCATCCAATGGGCAAACGATCCTAGCAATGGGGAATTAAAAAGGGTATTAAAGAATCATCATCCTTCTAATCATCCGATTCACCATAATATCTGGCAGATTCCGGTTTGTTATGATCCGCAATTAGCCCCTGATTTAGAGAGCTTTGCGCGATTGAAAAATATTTCAAATTCAGAAGTAATCAGGTTGCATACCTCCTCTGATTATAAGCTACATTTCTTTGGCTTTCTTCCTGGATTCATGTACTTGTCTGGGCTTGATCCAAGGCTTTTTTGTCCACGAAAAAAAGTTCCTGATCTATCTATTCCAAAAGGTTCTGTTGCAATTGGAGGAAACCAAACAGGGATTTATCCTAGTTCTTCACCCGGAGGATGGCATGTCATCGGCCGGTCGCCTATCTCGTTTTTTGAAGCTAAATCAGAGAACCCCGTTTGGGCAAAGCCAGGAGATTCCATTCGATTCAAAGCCATATCTAAGGAGGAACTGGAAGAGTTAAATTCAGGTGAAGCTAAACCTACTTTGCTGTGATTAAGGATCTGGGAAACGCTAAAATTCTCTCCACTGGACCTCAATCACTTATCCGGGATTTAGGAAGGTTTGGTTATTTTTCGATTGGAGTTCCTGTTTCTGGCCCTTTGGACCATAAAGCTTTTCAATGGAATAATCATCTGCTAAGGAATGATCCCAATGATTCTCAAATTGAAATTAATCAACCGGGCCTTAAAATTCAGTTCGATTCGGATACTTGGATTTCTTTAGCGGGTGCCAAATGCGATGTAAAAGTAAATGGGTCAGGAACTAAATACTTTGGACCAATCAAGATTAAAGCAGGGGACATTCTTTCTTTTGGCAATTTTGAATTGGGAAGCCTGATATATATGGGTATATCCGAAGGATTTCAAACTGAAAAAGTTTTGGGATCAAGAAGCCAGCTTCAATGTATAACCTCAAGCTCTTCATTAAATAAAGGAGATCTTCTCCCCTTTTTCACCAATTCAACTCCAGTTCCCTCAAATCGATTTGCGAAAGCAAAATGGGATACCGAATACTTGGAAAAAACTGAAATTAGAGTTTATCCAGGGTTTGATTGGAACCATGAGATTGAAAAAATTCTAGACCCTGCTTTCAAAGAAAGATTGCATATTTCAAAGCTAAAAAATACCATGGCTGCACAATTAGAAGAAGTCTTTCCAAATGACATCTCCCCTATTGCGACCGCCCCCGTGTTTCCTGGTTCCATTCAACTAACCCCGAGTGGAAAATTGATTTGCCTTTTGAGCGATGCACAGGTTACCGGTGGATATCCTCGAGTGTTGCAGATTCATGAAGAGGATATTTCTATTTTGGCACAAAAAAAACCGGGCCAAGAGGTCCGATTTGAAAAATTAGGAGTCTAAAAATCATCTCCCCGGTCCAGGGAGGGAATCTATCCAAATGACTTTCATAACAACATACATTTGGTGCAAATAAAGAGAACGATAAAGCTGTATACTCCCAAGGTCAAGGTCACCACTCGAGTCATAATTTGAAGATATTAGCTGATTAAGCACCCCATATCCTCCAAAGGCAATGAATGAGCCTAATGACTCCTCAGAGTTTAGTCCATACCATGAGTAAAATGCATCAATACTTGCCCTTCCTTGAGTTCTGCCTTTACCCAATTGACTAGATCCTGCCTGAGGAGATCCAGAAGGATCATTAAATTTTTGAACTGCAGGTAAAAGCAATCCTATTAGTGCGGGTTCTACCCCACCATTATAAATTAAATCATCAATCAAATCCCTAGTTTGGTTGGGTTCTGCATTTATCCTGTTAATAACCAAAAGGGCATCCAATGCCTCTTCAATCTGAGGTGGTTTTACAGGCGGGATACTATCATTACACCAATCACAGGCACTGTTCGACTTCTCTCCAACACCAATAAATTTTGAAATTGGAAATTCTCGATTCGGGTCTCTCAAGCTTTCCCCGGGAAGGTCTGGATAATGTACAAACACAGAACCAGCGGCTGTAGTAACTGGACCTGAAGGATTAGCCAATTCCGAATCCACCGCAGTTGAGTTAGCAGCTTCCTGAAGTGATAGAATGTCTATCCAGCATTCATGGCAATCAGCACCCGTAGATGCCTGTGCCTGTTGACTTAAGAAATTACCTCTATTCTTCAGAGTCTCATCAAAAACTTCATTCGAATACTTAATCATCTCTTCAAGAAAAGAGTTTTCATCAATACTCCTCTTGAGTATGGCCTCCACTTTTTCCTTGGGAAATTTTCTCTGAAAATTGGCAAAGGAATATTCTACCAACCGATAATTTCTCTCAATTTTCTTTAAAGCCTTGCTTGTTGAATTTGATTTCCTGGCATTTTCATCCGAAGTATATACTTCTAAAGATCCCTGGGAATCTACCGCTGGGTTAACTGAATCCTGTTCCAGGCTATCACAGCCAATGGCCAAAAAAAGAGCTGAAACACTAAAGATTAAAAGATACTTTTTCATCACTTGAGTTTTTTATGTTTAAAAGATTTGGGAGTCAGTGTTGACTACCTACAATTCAAACCTAAAAAGACAAAATGGAAGAGTTTGGGTACAATTCTCGTGCTCCTAAGACTAATTGATGGATAGGTGATTTCGCTTTATTCTTGAGATAAGCCTTAAAAAAAGAGGCATTTTTGACCCAAATTGTAATTCATCAATTGAAATCTGAAAATCATAAAGTCAAGTTGGCATTTCGTGAATTCACGGTTTGAAGAAAAAAATAGCCCAGAAAAAAAAGTGGCCAAAGCTAAGCTTTGACCACCTTACAATAGAAAAAATAAGTTGGTTATCTTCCTGTTCCTGTTGGGACTTCAGACTGCCTTGAGTCCCAATATTGGGTCCACAGAAAGTACATTTCAAATTGAAACTTTGTGCGGTTCAGTTGTATAGATGCCCAATCCAAATCTCCATCCGATTGATATTCTTCAGAGACCAGTTCTAGAATGGACCCCGCTCCACCATACTTTAAAAATTCTCCTTTTTTATCTTCTAAAGACAAGCCATAATAGGTTCCAAGGGATTCTATTAAAATATCAGCCTTTCCCCTGGCATTTCTTCCTGCCGCCTCTCTCACCTTTTGTACTGCAGGTAGTAGCAAGCCAATAGCTACTGGCGAAATTCCTGAACTTAATTCAAGCTCTGTAAGCGCTGAACTTGTTTGTGCCGGATCAGCATTATAACGCTGTACACCAAGCAAAAACTCATAAGTTTCTTCTAGCTCAGGCTTCTTTACAGGTGGAATACTGTCACACCAGGGGCCACAATTATCAGTTCCGGCGGCTTGTGGTCGTCCTGTATAATTGAAAAGCTGAAAAGTAGTTCTATCACTAAAACTAGCCAGCATTTCTTTTACCCTTAAAGAAGCTTCATTTCTTGTGTTATTCAGTCTCACCCCTGCTACGATATCATAAGTAATTTCGTGTTCATCACCTGCTGAATGATCCTCCTCTACCAAAGCAAGGTGGTTTCTTCTGGAGTAATCACTGAGAAATTTTCCATTTGACTGAATGTTTTTGTCAAATATTTCTGTGGACTTTTTCATCATACCCACAACAAAAGATTCTTTATCCCTACTTGAAGACAGGAACTCATCTACTTTACTTGAAGGAAGAGCACTCATTAAATTAAAATAACCGTTCTCCACTAAATCGTAATTTTTACTTGCTTTACCGATAGGATTACCTGGTAAATTTCCAGATTTTCTAAGGTTCTCCCCGGAAGAATTATCTCCCAGAAGATTTGACTCTACGCCATTATCAGGAATTGTATTCTCTGAATTTAGGCTGTCACAGGATGAGGTCATTAAAAGACCTCCGATTGTAAAGATCAAAAGATACTTTTTCATCACTAGATTTATTTGAGTTAAAAGAAATGGAAGAATTTAACTTCCGATGCCCCAAACATAGAGGAAGAAATTGTACTGTTTCTCGGGAAATCAGCGGTTAGATTCTACCAATTGATAGAAAGGATTCATGAATTGATATGGGTTTAAAAACGCTGACAATTGCAAAAAAAGGGACTTTCGGTTTTCCAGATTTAACCCGATCAATTGATATAGCTAATTCATCCATCCAGATGAGTGATTCATGAAAGTGTCAGAAATCAGGGAGTTTTACAGTCTAATTTTAATTGAATTCCCCTAGTCAAATCCGACTGAAACTCGGAGCATTTACTAAATTGATAGAAACAGTTGAGTACTTTAATGAAAGAAATATCCCCAAAAGAAATCCAAGAGATTCTTCTTCACTTTTCAAATTCCATTCAAGGAATTAAGGATGAGAATGAACTCCTTTGGGATTTGGTCCATAACTGCATTTCTATCCTGGGATTAGAAGATGCCGTTGTTTATCTGGTAGATGAGTCTGGTGAAAGGCTTGAGCAGAAAGCTGCCTTTGGTATAAAGAACCCAAAGGAAAAGGAGATTCTTAATCCTATAAAAATTTCATTTGGGGAAGGAGTAACTGGAAAAGTAGCCCAAAATGGCATCCCGATAATAATTAAAGACAATTCCAAAAATCCGGATTATATAAAGGATGTCAAATTCATGAAGTCTGAGATCGCTGTCCCATTAATGCTTGAAGGAAAGGTCATTGGGGTAATCGATAGTGAAAACTCACAGGCTGCCTATTTTGGACAGCAGCATCTACAAATTTTTCTTGCCATAGCTTCTATTTATAGTGGTCAGATTGCTCGAATTCGAGCTGAAAGACATTCAGAGAAAATCCTTAAAGAAAAACTGGAGATTGAAAAAAAGGCCAATAACCTCCAGATGCAAGCCATTTCTGCACAACTAAGCCCACACTTTGTATTTAACTCACTTAATGCAGTACAGCATTTCATTGTCCTCGAAGACAAAACCCGCTCTTTAAAATTTTTAAACCTCTTTGGTAAGTTATTAAGGTACTTTTTGACCACTATCCAACAGGAGCAAATTGAGGTCAATAGAGAGATACAAATGCTTAATTGGTATCTTGAAATTCAGTCAATGAGATATCGTGAAAAATTTAAGTACAAATTAGATCATAAAGGCCTAGATGATTTTCCGAATGCCCAAATTCCAGGAATAATAGTGCAGAGTCTGGTCGAAAATTTACTGGAAAGTCACATTTACAAAAGTGATGGAAACTTAAAAATCAATATAGATTTCCGAATATTCAAGGATGAAGTTTTAATGAATGTGGCTATGGAAAACCCTGATAATAAATCTATTAGAGTAAAAAACAAAGAATATACATCAAGCCTTCCACCTTGGGAAGAATATGTGAAATTACTCAACGATATCAGGCCCTACACGATAAAAACTAATGTAAGGGAGAAGTCACCAGCTTCAGGTCTGATGCAATTTAAGATCATAGAAATCACCTTCCCAAATTTAGGATGAAAAATACTCTGGCACTTTTTAGTTTATGTTTTTTACAAATCAGTGCCTTTGCACAGGGATTCATTGGAGAAGCTTATTTTTCGGCTGAAGCAAAGTATTTCGAAACTACCGAAAGTCTATCCTTCGAACAGGTTTTAGAGTATAATAGATCCGGAAATTTTCAATCTTGGGAACCCGGAGTGAAGACTAAGACCAATGTCAATTATTGGGTCGAAATAAATCTGGAAGAAATTCTTCCAGAGTTTGAAAAAGATGACTCACTCTATTTTTATCCGAATGGGTTTGAAGCAATGGATATTTATCTTAATTCTGAAGGTCAAGTCCGGAAGTTAGAATCAGATCGGTTCCTAAATGATATTTTCGAGCGAATTACCTATCAAAACACCCTTTATCTAAAAATTCCCAAAGATGAGTTGATAGAGGGAAACAAGCTTTTTTTAAGATTAGAGTATAAACGAAATGAATTGGATCTTTCCCGTCAAAGATTCTTTTTCAGCGATTCAGACGGACATGCTCTTTTTTCACAATACATCGCTTCTGATTCCTTTAAGAGCCAGCTTCTTGCTTATTTTTTTCTTGGTATTGCTTCTGTACTCATGGTTTTCAACCTCATTCTTTTTTACAATATGAGGGAGAGACTTTATATCTATTATGGGGCATTTCTCCTCTTTCAGTTGATGTATTATTCTCGAATTAGTCCACTGCTTGCAAGCTATTTTGGATATGATAATCTACACTGGTTTCTCTGGCTTAGTACCGTTAGCCAGGTTTTAATAAATTTGTCGTATCTACTTTTCACTCGTCATTTCCTTGACTTCAAAGAGACTCTCCCAAAGTTCGATAGAGTCGTAAAAGGCATAGCAGTTTTGCTGGTTCTATTCGCTTTGGTAGTTGGAATTTCAATTTGGATCAACCCCTATGCTTCTTTAGCATATGACCTAATGAATGTCCAGAGGATTTTTATGGCAACATTTGCATTTCTTGGCGTGGCTTACCTCTGGAGGGTATATCCAAACAAACTGGTCTACTTTGTGGTCGCAGGAACGGTTGTTTTTACTACGGGTGCCCTTTTGACTATGTTCTTACTTAATCTTGATTTGATGGTGGCAGGATCTGCGATTGAAAGCACCATCTTTGCCCTCGGCCTTTCCTATAAAATCAAAACCATCACACAGGAAAATCAGAAGGCCCAGCTGGAATCCTTATCAAGCAAACTTGGTGCACTTCGAGCACAAATTAACCCTCATTTCATATTTAACAGCTTGAGCTCCATCCAGTATTTGATCCAATCGGAGCAAAAAACCAAAGCCCTCTCCTACCTAACCAAGTTTAGCAAATTTGTAAGGCAAGTTTTGGAAAATTCTATCGATGTCAATGTAACGCTGGAAAAAGAAATTGAGCTTTTGAAAGTGTATCTGGATTTGGAAGCCTTGAGATTCGATCACGCATTCCAGTATCATATTGAGATACCGGAAAATGACTCTTTAATCTTTGAGGAGGTACCGATGATGATCATTCAGCCCTTTGTAGAAAATGCCATCAAGCACGGCCTAATGCCAAGTACCGAGGCCGAAAAGCATCTTTATATACGCTTTAAAGAGGGTGATAATTTTATTTATTGTGAGGTAGAAGATAATGGTATAGGCCGTGAAGAGGCCAAAAAAAGAAAGAAGAAAACACAGCATCGCCCTTCAAGAGGGCTGATGCTAACTGAAGACCGTCTTAAATTAAGCAACTCAGGGAGTGAAGACGAACAGTACATAGAGTTTAAAGATTTACCGGAAGGCACCCTTGTAATCATAAAAATACCGAAACAATGAAAAGGTTAACCACAATCATCGTCGAGGACGAGTTTCACAGCAGGGAAATGCTGAAAAGCTTTCTTCGGGAATACTGCCCCGAAGTGGAAGTAAAAGAGGAAGCTAAAAACGTGGAAGAAGCAGTCCAAAAAATAACTACGATAAAGCCAGAGTTGGTTTTTATGGATATAGAACTTCAGTCTGGCACCGGATTCGATGTACTAAAAAGCCTCGAGAAAATGGACTTTCATTTGATTTTTACCACGGCCTTTGAGCATTACGCAATAAAGGCTATAAAATTCTCCTCCCTTGATTACTTATTAAAACCCATCGATGTAGAAGAACTTCAAAATGCAGTAAGAAAAGCGGTCAACGCTTCAGAAAACAACTCCCAACAAGAGCTTCTGAAAAACCTGATGAATAATCTTTCCAGCCCTGGAGAGAGCAATAAAAAGATCTCTTTGGCCACTGCGGAAGGAATTGAGTTCATTCCTACAGATCAGATTTATTTTTGCGAAGCAAATGGCTCGTATACTAATTTTCACCTGAAGGATTCCAGAAAGCTGGTGGTTTCCAAAAATCTAAAAGAATATGAAAATATGCTTCTGGATTCCCGTTTTATGAGGGTGCACAATAGTTATTTGATAAATCTTCAAGAGGTAAAGCGTTTTGTAAAATCTGAAGGAGGCTATATCGTCATGAATAATGATGCACAAATTTCTATTTCGAATTCCAAGCGAGAAGAATTCTTGCGGCAAATGGGTCTTTGATTTAATGGCATGCTTATCAAAAATTAATTGGAAGTCCTTGAAGACTGCCTTTTCAGCTAGTATATTTCTATCCTAAATCAAAAATATTTTTATGGATTCTGTACTCAAGGAACGAATAGTAGCACAGGGAATGAACCCTGAAACGGTAGAAACTCAAATAGAAAATTTTAAAAACGGTTTCCCTTTTCTGAAAATCATGGGACCTGCTGTCCCCGGTGATGGCATTCAGGTTTTGAGTGAAGAAAAGCTTTCTAAACTTCAGGAAGAATTTCCGATATCTGCTCAAGAAAAGGAAGTAGTAAAATTTGTTCCTGCCAGCGGTGCGGCATCCAGAATGTTTAAGGACTTATTTGCCTTTATGGATGGGGATGGTAACCTGAGTAAAAGTACTTTTGTCCAGAAATTCATGGACAATATTGAAAAATTTGCCTTTTATAAAAAGCTGGATCAAGCACTGAAATCTAAGGAGTCCTCTATCAATCAAGCCCTTGATAATCAAGATTATAAAACCATTCTGTCTGCTCTTTTAGATGAGGATGGGCTGAATTATGGAGCTTTGCCCAAAGGGCTACTTAAATTCCATAGCTATCCTGAAGGAAACAGAACTCCTGCTTATGAGCATATGATAGAGGGCGTTCAATATGCACTGGGAAAAGGAAAATTGGTGAAAATTCATTTCACCGTTTCTCCAGAGCATGAAGAAAAGTTCAGAAGTGAAATAGAATCAATTCAATCTGGCTTGGAATCTGAATTTGGAGTCAAGTTTGAAATCAGCTATTCCCAGCAGAAGAAGAGTACAGATACCATCGCTGTGGATATGGAAAACAATCCATTTGAAGAGGATGGAAAGATTCTGTTTCGGCCGGCTGGTCATGGGGCTTTACTTGAAAATCTGGATGATATTGACGCAGATGTTATTTTCATAAAGAATATAGACAACGTGGTTCCTGATTCCTTAAAGCCTGAAACCAAGAAGTATAAAATGGCAATTGGAGGTTTATTATTGGAGGTACAGGCCAAGGCTTTTGAAGCTTTAAAAAAGCTAGATTTAGGAATTAATGAAGGATCAGTGGCCAAAGCACAGGAAGTATACACTGGGGATCTAGGAGCCAAACTTCCATCTGATTTTGAAGGTAAAAGCCTTGAAAATAAAGGCGAATTCCTCCGGGAAAAGCTGAACAGACCAATCAGAGTTTGCGGAATGGTGAAAAACACAGGAGAACCAGGTGGCGGTCCTTTCTGGGTTTTGGAGGATGATGGTTCTCAGTCTTTACAGATTCTTGAAACAGCCCAAATTGATCTTAATGACCCGGAATCGAAAGCTCATATGAATGCGGCAACTCATTTCAATCCTGTGGATTTGGTTTGTGGAACCCGGAATTACAAGGGTGAATCCTTTGATTTACTTAAGTTCAGAGATATGAAAACAGGTTTTATCACTGAAAAGTCAAAAGGAGGAAGAGAATTGAAAGCGCTTGAACTACCCGGTTTATGGAATGGATCCATGGCTGGTTGGAATACCTTGTTCGTTGAGGTTCCTTTGATAACTTTCAATCCGGTAAAGACAGTGAATGACCTTCTTCGGGACGAACACCAGTAGTTTTAAGGTTTTTAACTTAAATCTATCTTAGTCTCTTTTACCAGAATATAATTCATATTTCAAAAGCCTGCAGTCGATAGTTCCATTCCAGAATTCTATCCTTCTGCTGGCTTTCAAGCCCACTTTTTTGGCGAGAGCCAAATTTCCAGTAAAAATATAACCTCTATATCCAGCACATTTTTGCTTCATAAAATCGCCCATTCGACGATAGACTTCCTCAAGCTCATCGTCCACTCCTAAACGATCTCCATATTCTGGATTAAACATTACTACACCCCTGGGTTTTTCGGGTATTTCTGTATCAGCAAAATCACACACCTGGAAATCTATCATGTGGTCTACTCCCGCTGTTTTTGCATTTTCCTGTGCATAGGAAATGGCCTGCAAGGAGATATCAGAGGCTACGATCTTCAGCTCAGGGATCTCCTCTATTTTATTTTCAAGCTTCCTTTTTTTCGCAAAGTAAGCTTCAGATTCATATCCAATTATATGCTGAAAAGCATAATCTTCCCGAAAAAGACCAGGATACCTTTTACTGGCCATAAGGGCTGCTTCTATGGCAAGGGTACCCGAACCGCACATAGGGTTAATAAAAGGCACACGAGTGTTCCATTCTGTGGCATAGATTGTGGCTGCAGCCAAAGCCTCCATCATAGGGGCTTTTCCTGGAATTTTTCTATAGCCATGCTTTGCAAGTGTTTCACCAGAGGTATTGATGTACATTCTGGCCTGCGTTTCTTTCCAGAAAAGCTGGAAAACCAATCCTGAGAAATCAGAACCTGAATCCGGCCTTCGTCCAAACTTATCTCTAAATCTATCTACGATGGCATCTTTTACCTTCACATTCACTATCAAGGGAGTGGTCACACTTTCATTGTCCACGACCGAATTCACCGAAAAGTAGCCGTCCACATCCAGGTACTCTTCCCATTCTATGGCTTTTATTCTTCTGTAAATATCCTGAGCACTTCTAAGGTAAAATGACTTGATTTCATATAAAACATGCGATGCAGTCCTCAAGTGAAGATTTAAATCCATACATTCCTCCATGCTGGCACTAATCTCAAGACCTGTTCTCATGACATAATCAGGCACAAAACCCAATTCTCTAACCTCCTTTTCAAGGTATTCTACAGACCTATCTTTACAAGTGATAAAGACCTTGGACTTTTTGTTAAAATCAAGCATAATCAAAAGTAATAAAGTTTGCCCTCATAGAACCGCTCTTACAGTTCAATAAGCGATTTGTCATTTAAATTTATTTTTTCACTGAAAGCTTTGTGTATCTTAATGTGAAAAGTAATACCCAAAACTTATGAAGAAACTCCTGACACCTTTCATTTTTCTCTTTTTAATTGGATTGTCATCTTGTGAACAAAAATCAGAATCTGAAGAAAATTCAGGTTGGATCGAGCTTTTTAATGGTGAAAACCTCGATAACTGGGAAGTTGTGGCCGGAAGCGCCACCTTCGAAGTAGTTGACGGAGTGATAGTAGGTAAAGCAGTGGCAGGTTCTCCAAACACTTTTCTTCGAACTAAAGAAACCTACGGAGACTTTATTCTCGAATTAGAATTGAAAATTGATCATCTGTCAAGTAATTCGGGTATTATGACCCGCGGTCAATTTGATCCCGATGCAAGGGACGGAAATGGATTGGTTTATGGTTATCAGGTGGAAGCTGACCCTACTGATCGAGCTTGGTCAGGTGGTATTTATGATGAAGCCAGAAGAGGTTGGTTATATCCCCTTGATTTGAATCCCAGAGCTAAATCAGCTTTCAAAATGGGAGAGTTCAATAAGTATAGAATTGAAGCCATTGGGAATGAAATCAAAACCTGGGTAAACGGTCAGGAGGTCGCTTATTTAGTGGATGATATGGATGCTACAGGTTTCATTGCACTTCAAGTGCATAGCATACAAAACCCTGAGGATGAAGGTAGAACCACTGAATTCAGAAATATCCGAATCAAGACCAAAGATCTAAAACCACAACCTTTCACAACAGACATTTTTGTGGTAAACAATAAGCTGAATGAGCTATCCGATTATGAGAAGCTTATGGGTTGGAGATTACTATTTAACGGTGAAAATTCAGAGGGCTGGAAAGGTGCTTATCAGGATTCCTTTCCTGATTTCGGCTGGAATGTGAATGATGGAATTCTTACCATTGAATCTTCAGGGGGAGGAGAATCTACCAATGCCGGAGATATTGTCACAAAGGAGAAATTTAGTGCTTTTGACCTAGCCTTTGAATTCAGGTTAACAGAAGGAGCAAATAGTGGTGTAAAATACTTCGTTACCCTTTCCGAGGGGAATGAAGGTTCAGCCATTGGATTGGAATATCAGCTACTAGACGATGAAAAACACCCTGATGCCAAAATGGGACGTGACGGTAACCGAACCCTGGCCTCTCTTTATGATTTAATCACTGCCGAAAAACAAAGCCGTTTTGTAAAAGCACCTGGAAACTGGAATAAAGGCAGATTAATCGTTTATCCTGACAATAAGGTCGAGCATTATCTTAATGGTGTAAAAGTCTTAGAATACGAGAGAAAATCTGAGAATTATAGAGATTTAGTAGCCATAAGCAAATACAAAATCTGGGAAGATTTTGGAGAAGCCGACGAAGGCCATATCCTCCTCCAGGATCATGGAGATGAGGTGAGCTTTAAAAACATTAAAATCAAAACATTGAATTAAGCCCTTAACCTATGAAAAATAGCCGTCGAGAATTCATCAAAAAATCAAGCGCTGCAACTCTTGGAATATCTGCCCTTGGGTCAGCCGCTTTTTCAGCAAAATCCTATGCAAGAATTATTGGAGCCAATGAAAGACTGAATGTGGCCATCGCAGGACTAGGTCGAAGAGTTGGAGCTTTTTATGAACCGATTTCTTTGCCTTCCAGTAACGTGAATCTGCTTTACCTCTGCGATGTGATGACATCACAAATGGACAGAACAGCAAAGGCTTTTTCAGAGAGAGTCGATTATCAACCAAAGCTTGAGAAAAATATCCTCAAAGTATTGGAAGACAATGAATTAGATGTACTTATAAATGCTACCCCTGATCATTGGCATGCCCCAGGTACCTGGCTAGCTTTAGAACAAGGAAAACATGTTTATGTGGAAAAACCTTGCTCCCATAATCCGTACGAAGGCGAAGTCCTCATGGCTCTTCAAAAGAAATATGGGAAAGTGGTACAAATGGGCAACCAACAAAGATCCGCTCCAGAATCGGTGGAAATTATCAAAGCCATTCATGATGGTGCCATTGGCAAAGCTTATAAGGCAGTTGCCTTTTACAGCAACAGACGTGGTGAAGTGGTCAATCAAACAAAAGCCCCTGTCCCAGAAGGTTTAGACTGGGATATGTTTCAAGGTCCGGCACCTAGAAGAGAATATACCAATGATACCTGGAACTATAATTGGCATTGGTATGGATGGGATTACGGAACAGCTGAGACGGGCAACAATGCTACGCATGAATTGGATGTTGCGAGATGGGCACTACAAGTAGAGTATCCGGAGAAAGTACAGGTAAGCGCAGCCAAGAATCACTTTTTAGATGATGGCTGGACCATGTACGACACCATGGAAGCAAGCTTTATGTTTGGTGATAACAAAGTAATCCAATGGGATGGAAAAAGCCGAAATGGATACAACACATATGGATCAGATCGAGGAACCATCATTTATGGCTCTGAAGGTACGGTATTCGTGAACCGTGGTGGTTATAAGCACTATGATCGAGATGGAAATCTAGTCAAAGACAGTAAATCAGCTGGCAATGAAGCTGGAACCCAATTGGGTGGTGGAGGAGATATGAGTACCCTTCATGTGGTTAATTTCTTCAATGCAATTCGTGGTACAGAGGCCCAAAACTCAAATATTGAGGATGGAGCTATTTCCACCTTGCTTTGCCATCTGGCTAATATCAGTTACCGTGTGGATGAAGATTTAATCTGTGACCCTTCGAACGGACACATTCAAAACTCTAAGAAGGGCAAGGAGCTTTGGACCAGGAATTATGAAAAAGGCTGGGAAGCACCAAAAATCTAAATATTCCATAATTCCGTATGATAAACCCAATAGTCCAACCCGACTTTTTGCTGAGTAATAGTTTCGCGGAGAAGCTTTATTTTGGTTATGCCGCAGACCTTCCTATCATCGATTATCATAATCACCTTCCTCCTGCTGAAATCAATGAAAACCGTCAATTTGAGAATATTTCACAGATTTGGCTAGCAGGTGATCATTATAAGTGGAGAGCTATGAGAACCCTTGGTATTCCCGAAAAATACATCACGGGGAGTGCATCTGATTCGGAAAAATTCTCGAAGTGGGCAGAGACTGTACCCTACACCGTAAGAAATCCACTCTACCACTGGACGCATATGGAATTAAGCCAATACTTCGATATAGAAAGGCTTCTTTCACCAGAAAATTCCAAAATCGTTTACAAGGAATGTAACTCAAAATTGAAGTCCTCAGACTTTTCAGTTTTAGGCTTACTAGCCAAGAAAAAAGTTGAGACAGTTTGTACTACGGATGATCCGATAGATTCTCTTGATCATCATCTTCAGTTTAGCAGAAAAGGCCATGATTTGGGTTTATTTCCTGCTTTTCGTCCGGACAAAGCTTATGCCGCAGAAAACCCAATCACTTTTATAAAGTACCTGGAAAACCTATCCAGCACCAGCGGGATTGAAATTAGCAGCTACGCCGATTTACTTGCAGCCTTAAAAGCAAGGATTGAACATTTTCACAAGCGAGGCTGTCGGGTCGCTGATCATGGTCTGGAAAACTTGAGGTTTTTCAATTGGGGGTCTTATAACCCAGAGAGCTTATTCCACACCTTGCAAGAAGGGAAACGACTTCAGCCAGATGAAGTAGCTTATTTTAAGTTTCATACCCTCGTGGAACTGGCAAAATTGTATCACCAAAAAGGCTGGGTAATGCAGTTCCATTTGGGGGCCTTAAGAAACACAAATAGTAGAGCCTTTAGCACCTTAGGTCCTGATACCGGATTTGACTCTATTGGAGATTTTGATCAGGCTTCCGGTCTAGCCAAGTTCCTCAATCAAATGGATAGTACTGATCAGCTTTGTAAAACAATTATCTACAATCTGAATCCAAGAGATAATGAGGTTTTTGCCAGTATGATTGGCAATTTCAATGATGGCTCAGTGAAAGGAAAAATTCAATTTGGCTCAGGATGGTGGTATCTGGATCAAAAAGATGGCATGGAAAAACAGCTAAACGCTTTGTCAAATATGGGCTTGGTCAGCTGTTTTATAGGGATGCTCACGGATTCAAGGAGTTTTCTTTCCTTCCCAAGACATGATTACTTCAGAAGAATTCTGTGTAACCTATTTGGGCAGGACGTGGATGCAGGTATGCTTCCAAAAGATGAAAAATGGCTAGGTAAAATAATCTCCGACATCTGCTATTTTAACGCGAAGTCATATTTTGACTTTGACTCAAAAAATATTCAATGAGATATGAATAAGAATCTGTTTTCACTAAAAGACAAGGGAATATTGTTTTCTGGGGCAACTGGAGTGCTGGGATCCGAAATGAGCAAGTATTTAGCAAGGCAAGGTGCACATATTATTGTTTTGGGAAGAAACATTTCAAAAGTCAATAATTTGGTGGATGCCATCAAGGCAGAGGGAGGAAAGGCAGATGGACTCATTGCGGATGTTACTGATCAGGAGGATTTGGAAAAATCCTATTCAGAACTGCAAGAAAGAGAATTAGACTTTGATATTTTGATCAATGCTGCCGGAGGAAACCAGAAAGGAGCGGTTATTGGACCTGATCAAACCTTTTTGGATTTGAATATAGACGCTCTTCGTGAAGTAATAGATTTAAACTACTTGGGAACAGTTTTACCCATTTTTACTTTCCTACCCTATTTTCTTAAACAGGGATATGGGAATATTATCAATATCAGCTCCATGGCTGCTGAAAGGCCAATGACCAGAGTTATGGGCTACGCATCTGCAAAAGCCGGAATCGATAATTTAACCAAATTCCTGTCAGTGGAATTAGCTCAGAAGCATGGACCAAATTTTAGAGTTAATGCACTTGCTCCTGGTTTTTTTCTTACGGATCAAAACCGAGAATTATTAACCGATCCTAGCGGTAATCTGACAGAGAGAGGTAAACAAATCATTGATCACACACCTATGGATAGGTTTGGTCAGCCGGAGGATTTACTTGGCGCCATTCACTGGCTATGTAGCGATGCTTCTGGTTTTGTGACCGGATCAGTTGTCAAGGTAGATGGCGGTTTCAGCGCTTATTCAGGGGTATAATTAAATTAGCATATGATTCCAGAAATGATTCAAACCATGCGTTGGTACGGACCAAATGATCCTGTCAGCCTTAAAGATATTAGACAGGCCGGAGCTGTAGGAGTAGTCACAGCTCTTCACCAGATTCCAAATGGAGAAGTTTGGCCGATCGATGACATCAAGGAAAGAAAAAGCCTGATTGAGTCTGAAGGGCTAAGCTGGGTAGTGGTAGAATCGGTTCCGGTTCATGAATCCATTAAAACACGCTCGGGAGATTTTAAAGGGCATATTGAAAATTATAAGCAAACCCTTTTGAATCTTGGTCAAGAAGGAATTAAAACGGTGTGTTATAACTTTATGCCCATTCTGGATTGGACCAGAACTAATTTGGAGTGGCCTTTGGAAAATGGGGCAAGGGCCTTAAGATACGATAGTAAGGCAGTTGAAGCTTTTGATTTATTTATCCTTGATAGACCTGAAGCCAAGAGAGAGTATTCTGAGGAAAGAATTAAGGAATTAGAATCCTATTTTAACTCCCTGACCCAGGATGAAAAGGATTTAATCACCGCAAACATTCTGAAAGGATTACCCGGCTCAGAAATTGGTTACACGCTGGATGAGTTCAGGGAAATGCTTTTGACCTACTCAGATATAAATACCGATAAGCTTCAATCTCATCTCAGACTTTTCCTTGAAGAAATCGTACCCATAGCTGAAAAAGCAGGTATTTACCTTACCATTCACCCAGATGATCCTCCAAAAAGCCTTTATGGTTTGCCAAGGATCCTGAGTACCGCTGAAGATTGTAGAAGGGTCTTCGGTGACAATCCCAGCCTAAATAATGGCTTGTGCTTTTGCACAGGAAGTTTTGGGGTAAGAGCTGATAATAACTTGGTGGGAATGGCTAAGGAATTTGGCGAGCATATCAACTTCATTCATTTACGAAGTACCAAAAGAGACGAAGAGGGAAACTTTTATGAAGCAAATCACCTGGATGGCGATGTCCCCATGGTAGAAGTGATTGAAGCCATTCTACAAATTCAAAAAAAACGTGGTAAATCCATACCTATGCGGCCAGATCATGGACATCAAATGCTCGATGATTTGGGGAAAAAGACAAATCCAGGTTACTCTGCCATAGGAAGATTGAAAGGACTGGCTGAAATAAGAGGAATAGAAAAAGCACTTATTCATCACATGCAAAAATGACGGAGAAGGAAAAAATGCTTGCCGGACAGCTCTATCAGGCAGGAGGAACTGAATTAACCCAGGAACGAACCAAAGTCAGGAAGCTATTAAAGAGATACAATGATTCGGAACCGGACTCTTCAGAGGAGCGGGACAGGCTCCTTGAGCAAATTCTTGGGAAAAAAGGAAAAAATCTTTGTATAGAGCCCCCTTTCTTCTGCGATTACGGTTACAATATCGAAGTAGGAGATGATGTCTTTTTCAACTTCAATTGTGTGATTTTGGACGTAGTTAAGGTAACCTTTGGTGACAGAGTTTTTGTCGCACCAAATGTTCAGTTTTATCCTGCCACCCATCCGATAGAAGCCAAAACCAGAGGTCAAATGTGGGAGTTTGGCAAGCCTATTTCCATAGGAGATGATGTTTGGATTGGTGGTTCATCTGTAATTTGTCCTGGAGTAAGTATCGGCAACCGGTCGGTTATAGCCGCAGGAGCAGTCGTTACCAAAGATGTTCCTGAAGACGTTGTAGTCGCGGGAAACCCCGCCAAAATAATTAAGCATATCAAACAAGAAGATTAAGCCAATGGCAAATTTTTATTCACCCAGAGATTTGAATTTTCAGCTTTTTGAGAATATCGACTTATCTAAAATTACCGATATCCCCTACTTTTCAGACCATTCAAAAGAAAACTTTGAGCTGGTCCTTGAAGCAGCAAAAGAAATAGCCGAGAGGAAGCTTCACCCACTTCTTACCGAGATGGATAGAAAGGAACCCCAATTAAAAGATGGCTCCATTTTAATTCATCCGGGAATGAAGGAGATCGTTCGACAATTTGGGGAAGACGGCTGGATTAACGCAACGTTTTCCTATGATGAAGGTGGGCAGCAACTGCCTTGGACCATACACCTAGCTGCTGGATATATATTGCAGGCGGCCAACTATTCATCCAGCGTTTTTCCTTTCCTCACCACGGGTGCAGCTAATCTGATTCGTTCTTTTGGTAGCAAAGCTCAGATTGATCGATTCACCCCAAAAATGTATTCCGGCCAATGGCAGGGAACTATGGCCCTGACGGAACCTGATGCTGGAAGTTCTCTTTCAGACTTGACAACCCAGGCTATTCCGACCGAAGAGGAAGGAACATTTTTGATTAAAGGGCAAAAAATCTACATATCATGCGGAGACCATGATGCATGTGAAAATGTGGTGCATTTGCTTCTGGCAAGAATAAAAGGGGCACCAGCAGGAACAAAAGGCATATCGCTTTTTATTGTACCCAAGTTAAATCCGGAATCTGGAGAACCAAATGATGTCACAACAGAAGGTTTATACCATAAAATGGGCTATAAAGGAGCTCCCATCGCACATCTCATGTTCGGGTCAAATGAGGCCTGTAAAGGGTATTTGGTAGGAGAAGCGAATCATGGATTAAAATACATGTTTCAGATGATGAATGAGGCCAGGCTTGGTGTAGGAATGAATGCGGTAGCGATAGCAACTGCCGCCTTTCATGCATCCTTGGCTTATGCAAAAGAAAGACCCCAAGGAAGAAAACTGGGGGAAAAGAATTTGAGCCAACCTCAAGTTAAAATAATAGAACATGCTGATGTGAAGAGGATGCTTCTATTTCAGAAAAGCATTACCGAAGGTACCTTAGCCTTGCTGATTTATTGCTCCTGGCTGTCTGATCAGGTTACCCATGATAAAGACTTTGAAACCAGAAAAAAGAGGGAGAGTCTTTTGGATTTACTCACACCCATTGCGAAGTCTTTTCCCTCGGAAATGGGGCTCCAAACCACTTCTGCGGCTGTTCAGGTATTAGGTGGAGCCGGATATACCACAGACTTTCCTGTGGAGCAATATTATCGCGAAGCGAGAATCCACCCTATTCATGAAGGCACCACAGGAATTCATGGTCTGGATCTTTTGGGTAGAAAAGTTATCCAAAATGATGGACTTGGCTGGAAGGAATTGATGAAAGAAATGCAAAAGGATTTAATAAAGGCAAAATCTTTTCCTGAGCTTAAAACTCAGTGTGTAAAATTCGAATCTGCCATACAAGAAGTGAATACCTGCCTGCAAAAGCAGCTAGGCAAAGCTCAGAAAGGGCCTGAAGTGTTCCTGGCAGATGCTACACTATTCCTTGAAGTGAATGGAATTCTTTGCGTTAGTTGGATGTGGCTAAGACAAGCTGCTACTTCAATCCAAGCATTAAAGAATTCAAGTGATAAAGACTTTTATCAGGGAAAAATCACAACGGCTGAATACTTTATGGAATATGAGTTGCCAAAAATTCAAGGGCTAATTTCGAGATTAAACTCAGAAACCTTCCCGACAATTAAGATGAAAGAATCGGAGTTTTAAAAAGGAACTTTCTTACTCTCAAACACTTACCCAAAAAACGTAGCAATTGGACGAGTAAAACGGTTCAATTATCGAAAGTCAGGGGTTGTATTGTGAATCATTTGTCTATTTTTACCCATCGATTTTTAAGGAACTGAATAAATGAAAAGAGTACTAGTTAGTGGTGGCGGAGGATTTCTCGGAAGCCATTTGTGTGATCGACTACTAAGTGAAGGAAATGAAGTATTATGCGTGGATAATTTCTTCACAGGAAATAGAAGGAATATCCATCATTTACTGGATAACAAAAATTTCGAGTTGTTAAGGCATGATATAACTCACCCGCTTTTTGTCGAAGTAGATGAAATATATAATCTGGCATGTCCTGCTTCTCCAATCCATTATCAATTCGATCCAGTCCAAACCACTAAAACTTCGGTAATTGGAGCGATGAATATGCTTGGTTTGGCTAAACGCCTTAAAATTAAAATTCTTCAAGCCAGTACTTCTGAAATTTATGGTGATCCTGAAGTGCACCCACAGCCTGAATCCTACCGGGGAAATGTGAATACCCTTGGTCCCAGAGCTTGTTATGACGAGGGGAAAAGATGTGCTGAAACTTTATTCTTTGATTATCATCGCCAGCATGGAGTGAATATAAAGGTCATGAGGATTTTTAATACTTATGGACCAAGAATGCACCCAAATGACGGTAGAGTCGTGAGTAACTTCATAGTGCAAGCCTTAAAAGGAGAAGATATAACCATATACGGGGATGGCCAGCAAACCCGATCTTTCTGCTATGTAGATGATAATATCGAAGGAATGTACCGTCTTATGAATAGTCGGGATGGTTTTACAGGCCCTGTGAATATTGGTAATCCTGGTGAATTCACCATGCTTGAACTGGCTCAATTGATCATTGAATTGACAGCAAGTAAAAGTAAGTTGATTCATTTTCCACTACCTGAAGACGATCCACTTCAAAGAAAACCAGTGATTGATCTTGCAAAAGAAGAGTTAGGCTGGGAACCAAAAATCCCATTGAGAGAAGGCTTGGAAAAAACCATTGCCTATTTCGAGTCGATTATCTAATAAAAACCTTAAAGAATTAGCCTTTAGATTACCTTTTTCTCGATGTACTCAGAGTTAAGTAGGGTGAGAGCACCCATATACTTGAGGTCAAAAGGGATAAGGTCTCCTACTTTGTAGCCTTGGTCATTGTCATCGATATCTATGACAAGCATATCGCTGCTTGCTCCCACGAATTCAAATGAAGCATCCTCAGGGATCAAAAAATCAGAATTGATATCCAGTAAACCTAGATCAAGGATGGCTCTGTGGGTAGTTCGACCATAATCATTCGTATCCACTTCAAATTTTTCCCCACTGGGATTTGCTTCCAAAGTCCCTATTGGAACGACAGGTTTTCTTGTAATCTCAATAATCTCGGCATAAAGTCGGATCACATCAGGCTCCATTCCTTCAAATACAGTATGATTCACCAGATCCGTCCCAAAATATAAGGTCTCTCCTACTCTGAAATGATTGATTCCTTTAGGCAATTGATGGATCTGTAGAAGTGGGATTACCACAGAAGTCCCACCTGTCACCCAAGGTATTTTTTGGTTGAATTTAGCCTCTATAAGTTGCTCATAAAGAGATAGTTGTATAAACTTATCGTGACTGGGCATAACCCCATGAAGGCAATTCAAATTTGAACCAATTCCGGTTACTTTGATATTTGGTAGCTTAAAGATGGACTCATAAAAGCTCATTAAGGTATCTCCCATAACCCCTTCCCGAAGATCACCTAGTTCGATCATAATGATCACTTTATGAAGCTTATTTTGCTTTTTAGCCTCCTCTGAAAGAAGCTTAATAGTCCTGTACTCAGTATTAAAACTGGCATCTGCATACCTGACGATATTCTCGATTTCTCGCTTTGCAGGTGGCTTTATGTAAACTGTCTGAACATCAGGGGCCAGTTTTTTGATTTTTTTTAGATTACTGATTCTTGCATCACATACCTCTTTTATGCCAAGATCCAAAACCTCTTTTAAGTAGGGTTCATATCCACAAAGCATTTTAGTCACTATCGCCCATTCAATACCATTCTCTTTAAACAGGTTATCGAGGTATTCATAATTCTTTTTAAGCTTTGCCCTATTTAGGGTTATATATGCCATACAATCTCTATTTTACGATTTTTCTAGGAATATCTCGAGGCAATCGAGTCAGTAATTCGTAGTTCAACTGATCACTGAAATCACCAAAGGATGCCACAGAAATACTCAGATCTCCTTGATTTCCTATCAGAACCACTTCATCTCCCTTTTCTACTCCATCAACATGGGTCACATCCAGTAACATCAAATTCATATTCACTGTTCCTATTACAGAAACTCTTGAGTTTTTTACCAGTGCCCGGCCAGTGTTGCTTAATGATCTGCTAAAACCATGACCATATCCAACGGGAATTGTTGCAACTTTTATCTCAGAAGTAGCCAGATAGCTCATTCCATACCCAATATATTCCCCTTGATTCACCGTTTTCACATCCATCACTCTGCTTTTCCAGCTAATCACTCTTTTGAGCGGATCTTCATCACCAATCCCTACAGGCTTGATTTTCTCTATATAGGTTTCCTGAGAAGGCCAGAATCCGTATTGTAAGATCCCAATTCTTACCATATCGAATCTTGACTTAGGGAATCTTACTGCACCTGCACTACATGCTGTATGAAGTCGCTCAGCTTTCAAGTTGTTTTTAGCAAGAAATTTTACCCCTTTTTTGAATTTTTGGAATTGAGCTTTGACCCGAAAAAAATTCGCAAAGCTTTCAGCACCTGCATAATGTGTACAAATGCCCTTAATTTCGACCTGGTCTGGATAGTAGTGAACTAACCTCAGAACCTCATTAAGTTTGTCGAACTCAAAGCCAGTTCGGTTCATTCCTGTTTCCAATTCTATATGTATCAAAGCAGGCTTGCCTATTTTCTTTGCCACTTTGATACACTCCCTCAAACGGTCGAACTCAAACACAAAAAACTCAATCCCATTCTCAATGGCCCACTCAAGCTGATCATTTAGGATCATCCCCATGATCATCACCGGAACTTTTCCATCCGTAACTTGATGAACCTTGTAAGCTTCGTGAGCATCAAAAGTCGAAAAATGCTTTGCTCCCTTCTCTAAGGCAAGAGGAACATAAGTGTCAATTCCATGTCCGTAAGCATTGCCTTTCACCACATGTGAAACCAAGGTATCAGGACCTACAAGGCTATTCAAATAACTGAAATTATTCTCTACAGCCTCTTTACTGAGCTCAATGTAGCTGGTTCCTTCCATTTTTATGATTGAGTGATCGTGACTATCTCTTTAAACATGTTTAATCCCACAGGGGTAATTTCATCAGGATAATCATAATCCTCGGCATGAAGTGCAGGAGTAGATATTCCTGCACCTAAACCAAACATTGCCCCTTGAAATTTATTTGTAAAAAGACCAAAATCTTCCCCAAACCTAAAAGGAGTCTCTATTTCTTCAAAGGTCAAGCCTAAATTATCAGCTGCCTTTTTCACAAAATCAAAGGCCTCCTGACTGTTTATTGTGGCTTCGAATTTTTCTAATATCTCAAAATTAAGTTTCAGCCCATAGAAATTACAAAGGTCCATGGCTTTAGAAATTATTTTTGCTGTCAACTCCTCGGTTTTCACATTGCTCCAAGATCTAAGGGTAAAATGAAGTTCTCCATAGCCAGCTGAAACACCATATGCCTTTTCTCCTAAAACACTGTGCACCAAGGTCACCAAAGCAAAATCATCGGAATGGACTTCTTGGAAATTCAATGAGCTTGAAAAACTGATGGTTTCAGCTATGCAAAGCCCCGGATTGACACCCTTTTCCGGTTCGGAAGCATGCGAGGTACTCCCTTCAAACCTCAGAATTAAACTCTGTACTGAAGCAGTAAAACTTCCTGTTCTCGAAATGATTTTACCCTTTTCAAAACCAGGCAGATTGTGTAATGCAAAGACAAAATCAGGTTCAAACTCAAATTTTTCATCATTTAAGACCAACTCTGCGCCTTTTCCAGTTTCCTCAGCTGGTTGGAACAGAAGGCATATTTCTCCTTTGAAATTTTGTGCTGAGGAAAGGTAATCAGACAGGCCAATCAAAATGGAACAATGACCATCGTGTCCACACTTATGTGAAACGCCCTTTGTTTTTGACCTATGGTCAAAGCTGTTTTTTTCCTGAATAGGTAAAGCGTCGATTTCGGTGCGGAACATCAGTTTTGGTCCGGGCTCTGTTCCTTTAAAAAAAACGGCCAGACCTGTTCCTCCAACCTTAATTAACTTGAAAAAATTAAGGGTTGACAGTAGGTCTTTTAAATATTCCTGTGTTGAAAATTCCTTTCCAGAAAGCTCAGGATGGGCATGAAGGTACTTCCTGATTTGCTGAAGTTCACTCAGCTCCATAAACCATTAATTTGCTTTGGTCCAACGCATCTCCAGGTACTTATTCGTAAAACCCAGTCGTTCATACAGCTTCTTTGCTGGATTATCTGGCTCCACATGGAGTGCAATACTTCCTTTGGTTTTAGACTGTACATCCTCGATAAGTTTTCTACCTACCCCCTGTCCTCTAGTACTAGCATCCACGGCAATATAAACCAGAATATTTTCTGGAATATAACCTTCCATACCTGTATCATTCAATACCACTACCCCTTTCATGGTTTCCCCTTCGTGAGCGATGGAAATACTTCCTCCCTTTTCGAAGACATAATTGAGACATTTCATGATATCTTTTCTCTCATCTCCATATTGATCAAGATGTTGGAAAAGAAAGTCTGCGATTCTGTCATTATTAAAAGCCTTATGAGGCCCGTTGCCTCCTTCTATTCTCGTGATTTGCATGATTATTTTTTATTCAGAACAATGATATAAACAATAAGTGCCATCAGAATTCCAAAAATATTCGGATCGAGTCCTAATGGCATTTGAATTAGACTCTCTTTTTTTAGAATCTCCAAAGTCAGGGTCACGCTTCCTCCAGTGATCATAGACGCTAAAGCCGCTGAAGATTTTCTTCTTTTGTAGAACAAAGCTCCTAAGAGTGGAACTAAAAGTCCAGAGACCATAAATGAATAGGATAAAAGCATCAACTCAAGCACGTTGGTCATGGTGAGCGCCAGAAGCAAGGCTACAACCCCGATCAGAAAGGTGGCGATTTGAGAATATCTGAGACTGGATTTTTCAGATATTTTTCGAAAAAACCCAATGATATCCGTCACCACATTTCCACTTGCTGCCATGAGACAGCTATCGGCTGTACTCATGATTGCAGAAAAATAGGCAGACATCATCAAACCCATGAGACCTACAGGCAATATAGTTCTGAGTAACACAGGAAGTCCCATTTCGCTATCCATCTGTGAAACCTCAGAATACCCAATGCTTTCAAACATTCCTTGCTGGATGGCTACTCGCGCAAATAAACCAAGTAGCACACCCATAAAGGCCATAATCGGCCACTCGAAGATACCCGCGATATACCAGGCCTTTCTAGCAGTCTTTTCATCCCTACTGGCATAAATTCTTTGATAAAGAGTCATGGCAATAAACCATATGGGTATGATCGTCACACCCCAATTCACCAGCTGCTGCCACTCTATATTCCAGATATCCAGGAAACTTGGATCAAGGGTGTCTTTGATTCCTGACCAACCTCCAATCGCGGTATAACCAAGGGGAATTCCAATGAAAATTAAACCTCCCATTAAAAGAAGCCATTGAAAAGTATCTGTGTAAATCACTGCCTTCAATCCTCCAAAGACCGTGTAAACCACTGCTGTGATTCCCATAATTAAAATGGCCTGATCCAAGTCCATACTTGGGAAGGTGGCTGTCGCTAGCTTTGCGCCAGCAAGGATCTGGGCACTGGTAAATCCCAGATACCCAATGGCTGAAATAATTCCTGCTAATAGGGCTACCCTACGATCAAAAAAATGTCCAAAAAGCTCAGGAAAGGTTAACAAAGGTTTAAGCTTGAGAACTTTGAATACTCTGGGTATCAATAAAACTGCGCTCAGCCAAGCCCCTATAAGCCCTGTAAATAACATCCAACTGCCTGCTATGCCTATGGCAAAGCCTAAGCCTCCCAAGCCTATAGAAAAACCTCCACCGACATCAGTTGCAACCACGCTTAGACCGATATGCAGGCTACTCATTTTCCTCCCTCCCACGTAGTAATCTTCTACACTTTCGTTTTTACGCAGAAAGTAAAAGCCTACACCGAGCATGGCGAGGAGATAAACTATGAATATGGTTAGATCTATTGGATTGATCAAAACGCTCGCTAAGTTGGCAATAAACTGAAGTAAATAAAAATCCAGGCTTATTGGATTGGCCTGAGAAAGAGTTGATGATTTTTCTTATTATGGCTTTTCCAGACTATTTGATTGCTCTGAGCATTATTCTCTCTGATTCTATTTTATCTTGAACCAAAAGTCAAAATCTTTTAAAAATCCATTTTACTTATTTCTACTCATTCTTTCGGGTGAAGCCATTTTTATCCTGCCTTTTGTTTTGCCAAGGATTTTCAGGCCTACTGTCATGGATGTGTTTAATCTGAATAATGTAGAGCTGGGCCTATGTTTTTCTGCTTATGGAGCAGTGGCTATGGCAAGTTATTTATTTGGAGGACCTATAGCTGATCGATATCCACCAAGAAAACTAATCGCCATTTCGCTCTGGGCCACAGCACTTGGCGGATTTTTCATGACCAGTTTCCCAGGATTATTGGGTCTTCAAATTCTCTATGGTTTTTGGGGTTTTACAACTATTTTTCTCTTTTGGGCTCCCATGATTAAGGCCACCAGAGTTTGGGGTGGTAAAACTTCTCAAGGCAAAGCTTTTGGAATTTCAGACGGTGGAAGGGGCCTTGTGGGTGCTGCTATAGGAAGTTTAGGAGTTTTGGTTTTCGCATTATTTTCACCAGAAGAAGCCATAAACTCACCTCTCGAATCTCGGCAAGAAACCTTTAAATACGTTATTTGGCTTTTCTCCTTTTTCATCCTACTCGTAGGTTTTCTTGTTTGGTTTTTTCTTAAAGTAGAGGGTAAAAATGAAGAGGAAGGCTCTGTCAAAACCATTTCAATAAGTCAGCTCAAAGCGGTACTTAAACTTCCTTCTGTTTGGTTATTGATGATGATTATCCTTTGTGCATATGTTGGGTACAAGGTTACCGATATCTTTTCTCTTTATGCTCAAGTCGTAATGGGTTACGATGAAATATATTCCGCACAGATTGGCACTTTTCTGTTGGTTATGCGCCCGATTGTTGGAATCTCATTTGGTTTGATAGCTGATAAAACCAATACGACTCTGTGGCTTTGGATTAGCTTTGTTCTTTCTGCTTTAGGATCTCTTCTGTTCGCCTCAGGAATAATTGGGCCTAATCACGTTGTATTATTTTTCTTTTCAGCCATTTTCCTGGCAACAGGAGTATTTGCTCTTCGGGCCTTATACTATGCTGTAATGGAGAAAGGACAAATCCCGTTGATGCTTACGGGAACCGCAGTGGGTGTGATATCTCTGGTAGGATATACTCCTGATGTTTTTGCCGGACCGGCAATGGGCTATTTTCTTGATGAGTTTCCTGGAGAATTAGGTCATCAATATGTTTTCGGATTACTTTCTGCATTTTCACTCCTCGGCGGACTGGCAGCATACATTTTCCATAAAAAATACGGAGGTAAAGAAGCAAAGGTGTAAGACTCCTCAGAATTGTAATTCTTAAAATTTAACTATCTTCTGGTTCTAAAACCAACTTACTATGAAGACTAATTTAATTGCAACGCTACTCCTAGTAGCCACACTAAGCGGCTGTGTTTTCAGCAAGAAATCTGAAGTAACCATAGACGAGGAATTCAGAATTAACAATCCCACAAAGCTCCGAATAGCAGGAGTAATTGACCTGAGATTAATCCAAGGCGATAATCCCTCCCTTTACATAGAAGGTGATGAGGATGCCGTTGAAGCGGTCAAAATCAACGAAAATGGAGGCACTCTGTCGATTACCTATGATGCAGAGTCGAACATATTTTCCAGTGTTTCTACCCCAAAAATAACCCTGACTATTTCGGATCTTGAAGAGCTTACCTTTGATGGGGTTGGTAATTTTGAAATGGAGAGGGAGTTTGTAGTTGACGAAGTCAAAATTCGTGGAAGCGGAATTGGAAATATCCAGTTGGCACTAGAAGCCGAAGTAATCGAAGCTAGATTTGATATTTTAGGTCGGGTGAGCATGAATGGATCAGCGGAGCGTATGGCCCTTACCAATGATGGTCTAGGACAAATTGACGCGGCTGATTTGATAGTCCAAAACCTCAACCTCGCCTCCAATGGAATAGGAAAAGTGGACATTCACTGTGAAAACGAATTATCATTAAATGTAAATGGAATAGGTTCGGTCAGTTATAGCGGAGACCCGACAATAATCGATCGACAAATCAACGGAATAGGGAAAGTCACTGCCAATTAATTCAGTCTAAAAAAATGCTTAGCTATTAAACTTGTCCGATCAAATCTTGGTTCTTCTTAAAGATTTATTACCATCTCAAATAGATTTGCTCGCATATGCTAAAGTGGAATGACATCATTCGGTTTACGGTCAATGGAAACCCTACTCCTCCCAAAAGAGTAGAAAAGTCTCTCGAGGAATGGAAAAAGATTTTAACTACCGAAGAATTCGAAATCACCAGGCTTAAGGGAACTGAAAGAGCACATAGCTCAGATATGTGTGGGCTTTTTGAACCAGGTAAATATGCATGCAAATGCTGCAAAACTCCTCTTTTTGATGCCAGTGTGAAATTTGAAAGTGGGACTGGTTGGCCTTCATTTACTCAGCCGATTGAAGAGAATGTAGTGGCTTATCACAAGGATACCAGCTTTGGAATGATTCGAGTGGAAGTACTATGTAATGTTTGTGATTCTCATCTGGGACATATTTTCCCAGATGGGCCAGAACCTAGCGGTTTGAGATACTGCGTAAATGCCCTTTCTCTGGAGAAAATTGAGGAATAGTACCGCTGGATTTCTACTTACCTTATAGGGGCTTTGACTGGAAGAGTAATTATTATAAATTCCTTTACTCTTCCCGTTATGAAAAATTCATCACTCATTCTTCCGCTATTGGCTTTTAGCCTAGGTATCCAAAACAGCTTTGCACAAGCTGAAAAGCCTAATATCCTCCTAATAATCACGGATGATCAAGGCTATGGTGATTTTGGATTTACTGGAAATTCCCAGATAGAAACTCCGACCCTAGACTCACTGGCTGCCGTTAGCGCCCAATTTATGGATTATTACGTCTCCCCGGTATGCGCTCCAACACGTGCGAGTTTAATGACTGGAAGGTACTCCCTTAGAACGGGAGTTCGTGATACCTACAATGGTGGCGCCATTATGTCTGCCGATGAAATTACGATTGCTGAGATGCTTAAAAAAGAGGATTATCGAACGGGAATTTTTGGAAAATGGCATCTTGGCGATAATTACCCTAGTCGTCCAAAGGATCAGGGGTTTGACGAGTCGGTCATCCATTTATCAGGAGGTATGGGTCAGGTTGGTGATTTTACGACCTATTTTCAAGGAGACAGAAGCTATTTCGATCCTGTGCTTTGGAAGAATGGCAGACAAGAAAAGTATTTCGGATACTGTTCCGACATTTTCACGGATGAGGCAATCAAATTTGCCGCTCAAACAGATGAAAAACCATTTTTTCTTTACTTATCCTTCAATGCTCCCCACACCCCATTACAGGTTCCAGATAAATACTTAGAGCCCTATAAGGATGTTGACCCACAGCTTTTGCTGGAAGCAAACAATCCCCATGGTCTAGAACTGACTGAAAAAAATAAGGAAGATGCAAGGAGGGTTTACGCAATGATCAGTAATATCGATGAAAACTTAAATCGACTATTTAGCTCCTTGAGAGAATCTGGAAAACTGGAAAATACGCTTATCATATTTATGACCGATAATGGCCCTCAGCAAAGAAGATACGTGGCAGGAATGAGAGGGCGGAAAGGCTCTGTTTTTCGAGGTGGTGTTCGCGTCCCATTACTTATCAGCCACCCCGTTTTGGTTCAAGGAAATCGTAAAATTGATCAAACAGCCGCTCATATAGATATTTTCCCCACCCTTGCCGATATATTAGACCTAAAAACTCCAACTGATCGAAAACTTGATGGGATGAGCCTCCTTCCGTATTTGAGGAATGAAAATGAATCCAAGAAAGACAGAGTGCTATTCTTTTACTGGACCAGAAAATATCCAACGCTGTATCAAAATATTGCTTTGCAAAGAGGTACATACCGGCTGATAGCCGACCAGGACTTTGACGGTGACAATTCTGATTTTAGTTTTTTTGACTATCATTCAAACCCGAGTGAATTAGAAAACTTATCTTTCAAAAACCTTCAAATTATAGAGGATTTGAAATCCAGATTGGATGAAACATACCGGGAGCTAATCCACTCTGAAAATATACTTACCCCCCCCTACATTCATGTGGGAACCATCTTTGAAAATCCATCCTATTTGAACAGAAATGATGCCGGTGGGGATCGAGGTATATGGGCTCAGGAAGATATTTTCGGCAAGTGGGATGTGAAGACGGAAAAGGGGCTTTACAATGTTGAGTTTAAATTCATTAAACCCGTCCCAGCTGGAGGACTAGTAATTATGGAGTTCGGGCCATATGTGTTTCGAAAGTCAGTCAAAGAAGAAACAGATGTCGTCATTCTGGAAAATGTAGCACTACATGATTATCATGGAGATTTAATTCCTTTTTATCAATGTGATGGTTCTCGAATTTTCCCATTTTGGGTAAGAATGGACCGAATTGATATGCCTAGACCTATCCGATGAAGCAAATATTTTTTCTTTATAATTGAAGGATGAATTTAAGCCCGGCCTAATCCAAGCGAATGCAAAGCGAAAACCCACTTGATTCAATTCGTCTAAATTTTTCTCCGGATGACCTACTTCTCCTGAACCTGGCGCTTGCACTGATTATGTATGGAGTTGCTCTTGACTTGAAGGTTGAGGACTTTAAATACTTAACAAAAAATCCAAAAGGTTTTTTCCTCGGTCTTTTCTCACAGTTTTTGCTTCTCCCCTTTCTTACCTGGGCATTGGTCCTGATTATCAATCCACCACCTTCTGTTGCATTGGGAATGTTTCTTGTTGCTGCTTGCCCCGGCGGCAACGTATCGAATTTCCTTAGCAGCCTAGCCAAGGGTAATGCTGCCCTATCTGTGAGTCTGACAGGCTTTTCAAGTACTATATCTATAATCAGCACACCTCTTAATTTTGCTTTCTGGGCAGGACTTTATTCTCCCACCTCAGAATTATTGAGGGAGATCAGTCTGGATTATGCTGATGTTTTCACCACTGTGGCCCTAATTCTTGGAATTCCATTAATACTTGGAATTTTGACTCGAAAGAAATCTCCTGGTTTTGCGGAGAAAGCATCAAAAATTCTTAAGCCTCTTAGCATATTAATTTTCGCGGCTTTTGTAGTCATCGCATTTTTAGGAAATTTCGACCTTTTCCTAAAATACATCTCCCTTATTTTTCTTTGGGTACTAGCCCATAACTTGGTGGCCTTGGGAGCTGGTTTTACCACGGGTAAATTATTTAAAATGCCTTTGGCAGACGTAAAATCTTTAACCATAGAAACGGGTATTCAGAACTCCGGCTTGGGACTTGTTTTGATCTTCACTTATTTTGAAGGTTTGGGAGGAATGGCTATCATCACTGCCTGGTGGGGAATCTGGCACCTGATATCAGGAATGCTAATTGCCTCGATCTGGAAAAGATACACATGAAAGACTTTTTGAATTTCTGTTTGAGATTGCTTGTTAAAGTTGCTTTGCATCTCTATTTCCATAGGATTTATGTGGAAGGCAAACAGAATATTCCTAAAAACAGACCAGTAATCCTTGTCGCAAATCATCAAAATGCCCTGATCGACCCCCTCCTTCTTGCAACCCATACCCGATTGAATCCTCATTTTCTCACACGGGCTTCGGTCTTTAAAAACCCAATCGCTGCTAAACTTCTTCATTTGATCCGGATGCTCCCGGTTTATAGAGTAAGGGATGGATTTTCATCCATCCAAAAGAATGAGAATACCTTTAACCAGACCTTCGAAGTACTAAGAAAAAACGGAACTGTGATCATTTTCGCAGAGGGAAGTCACAGTCTTCAAAGGTTTATCCGACCACTAAGTAAAGGTTTTACTCGAATGGCCTTTGGCCTGAAGGAGAAGTATCCTGAGCTCGAACCGGTGATTTTACCTGTAGGAATAAATTTTAGCGCCCATAAAAGGTCCGGAAGTGTGGTGAGGATAATTTTTGGTGAGGCCATACCGGTAGATATGCCTCCCGCCAAATCGGGGCTTCTCACCAAAAAAGTTCAGGAATCTGTCAAAGATTTGATGGTGGAAATACCCTCCGAAAACTATGAAAAAAACCTTGCTGAGTTACTCGATAAAGGTGTTGACTTAAGTAGCCCTATTGCAGTAAAGAATTACTTTGAGAATGGGAAAGTCAATATCCCTGTTGGGAATCCTAGTTTACTGCCAAATAAGCTGATGAAAATTTATCACTTCCCATTATTTCTCATCTGGCTTTGGCTCAGGCCAAAAATAAAAGACACGGTCTTTTATTCCACTTTCAAGTTTCTTATTGGATTTTGTCTTGCACTAATCTGGTACCTTATTTTGCTAGGGCTAGCACTGGAAACTTCAATCGGTGCCTGGGCCATTGCGATTCTTTTTTTGGGTTTGGTTAGTCTTTGGACGAACCAAAATCCTCAAGAATAAGGAAGAAGGATTCCTGAAATAAAGGAGGGAATTTATAACTTCGCATGAAAATAAACCCAAAATAAACTTCCAATGAATCAAGATTTTCTGCCTATCAACGGAACCGACTACGTGGAACTGTATGTCGGAAATGCAAAGCAGTCAGCACTTTACTATCAATATGCTTTTGGTTATGAATTAATTGCATATCAAGGACCAGAGACGGGTGTCAAGGATCGGGCTTCTTACGTATTAAAGCAAGATAAAATCAGGCTGGTTCTTACATCACCTCTTGTAGAAGATCATGACATTACCAGACATATCGCAAAGCATGGAGATGGGGTAAAAGTATTAGCCCTTTGGGTGGATGATGCACAAAAATCATGGGAGGAGACAACAAAGCGTGGGGCAGTTTCTTATTCAGAGCCTCAGATTCTCTCAGATGAACATGGTGAGGTTAAAGTTGCATCTATTCGCACTTATGGGGAGACTATCCACACTTTTGTCGAGCGCAAAAACTATTCAGGTGTTTTTCTACCAGGTTTTGTTCCGAGAAAAAGCACATACAAATCTGAGCCTATAGGATTGAGATACATTGATCATTGCGTCGGTAATGTGGAACTAGGTGAAATGAATCAGTGGGTAGACTTTTATGAAAAGGTCATGGGCTTCAGCCTTTTGGTAACTTTTGATGATAAGGACATTTCCACTGAATACACAGCCCTCATGTCAAAAGTGGTATCTAATGGAAATGGCTACATCAAATTTCCTATCAATGAACCTGCAGAAGGACGGAAAAAGTCCCAAATCGAAGAGTATCTGGACTTTTACAACGGAGCTGGAGTTCAGCATATGGCCATTGCTACCAATGATATTATCGAAACGGTAAGCCAGCTGAGAAAAAGAGGAGTTGAGTTTCTGGAGGTACCCAGCACCTATTATGATGATCTCTTGGATCGAGTAGGCAAAATCGATGAAGATCTACAGCCACTGAAGGATTTAAATATTTTGGTAGATCGTGATGATGAAGGATATCTACTTCAAATATTCACCAAACCTGTCCAGGACAGACCGACCTTGTTTTTTGAAATCATACAAAGAAAAGGTGCCAAATCCTTTGGGAAAGGGAACTTTAAGGCTCTTTTTGAGGCAATAGAAAGGGAGCAGGAACTCCGAGGAAATCTCTAAGTTTAACGCCGGCGAAATTCGCCGGCTTTTTTTATCTTCCTGAAACCTTTAGCACATGAAAAATCTATTCCGCTCTCTTTCAGGATTAATCAAATCGGGAATATTCTTCCTTCTTCCCATCGTTTTATTAATCATCCTTTTTGAGAAAGCTGTTGCTATTGCTCGGCCATTGTCTTTAGAACTTGCTTCCCTAGTGAATGCTGATGGTTTCTTTTTGAACTATCCTTTCACAAGCAGTATTGTTTTGCTCCTTCTTATCAGTCTCATTCTTGGGTGGTTGACAAAATACAGGAAGAAAAAGGTGATAGTTAACTGGATAGAAAATAACATTCTAACCTTTATACCTGGATATCAGCTGATGAAAACTACAATGGAAGCTAAAGCTGGAATTGACAGTGGTAAAGATTTCCCAATTGTGCTCGTTCCCATTGATGGGCAGATGTTCGGTTTTCATGTGGATACCCTCGCAAATGGAGATCTGGTGGTTTTTGTACCTGGGTCTCCTTCCGCCTGGGAAGGAAATGTGATAATTTTCAAAGAAAAAGATGTCACAAAAACCAATTACCGCAAGGACACCATAGTCAAAATAATGCGGCAACTCGGAACTAATACTGAAAAACTGTTAAGCAACGAAATCCATTAAGGTGCTTTTTTGAAGTCGAACCAAAGGGTTAAACCTTTTTTAAATTCGTTTTGTGTTGCTTGTTGACTTCCTTCTCCTGAGGGGCTGCTTTCTGCTTCAGGAACATAAGCTTGATAAAAGTCATCCTTATTAATGAGCAAACCTAAATCAGAATTAATAGAATAGGTAATTGGTAAGTCGCTATTGGAAGTACCCCAGATTGGATTCTGTAATTCAAAAAATATTCCTTGAGTTTCCGATCTGATTATTACATCTGTTCTCTCAAATTTTAATCTTAAAGCGTAGAGATCAGCTTCACTTGTTATTCCTCCACCCATTGAAAAATCCGGATTAGAATTCTCATTCAGAAAGCTTTGCCAAATTCCAAACTTTGAAGAATGCAGAACGGATTCAGCCTTTGGACCATTTCCTATCCATTTAATCTCCTTCAGTTTGTTTTCATTTAAATCAAATCCTAATCCTGGTTTATTAATTATTTGATTATCAGAAATATATAAATCGGTTTCTAGTTTTAACCTACCATCTGCGAATACAGTCCAAGCAACCTTAGAATCAGAAGGTGTAAACTCAAAGTACACCGTCAAAGAGCCATTGGAATTCCAATCGTAATACTTTTTTCCTTTCAAAAGATCTAAACCTTCTATAGAGTAAGAGACTTGCGCAAAGGGTATCATCTCACCATCTAACCATATCTCACGGAGGTAATTCGCTCTCATATCAAAGACAAACTTCCTTGTACCTGCGATTAGAATTAAATCGCCATCAATTTCCTGAAGACTTAATGGCTCCCTCGCAATCCTTTTATAAGGTCCTAATACTTTGTCATTCATTTCGAATGGCAAAAGGAATGGGTATGTCCAGTTACTAATTTCTTTACCCTTATCATCCACCAAACTCAACTCAAGAAAATCCCCCCGCTCCCATCTCTCAGGCAAATCCAAAAAAAGAGTTCTTCCAGAAAATTTAGTTCCCTGGAAAAGTGGAATGGAGCTTTGATGTATGGTGGAAGGCTTACCCCAGCGATCCAGTTTCCGGATGGCCCAGTTAAGCTTTCTTTCTTTGATCTCTGAATCCGGCATCCTACTAGCCAATTCGACCTTCCCGGTAAAACTCTCATCAATGACCAAAGGCTTAACAGTCAATCCAATTGAGTCCTGAGTATCCGGATTCATCACCACCAGTACTTCGTTGTAACTGAAAACAGAATGAGAAGAAATGAAAAGGAAAAGGGTGATGAGTAGAATTTGGCGCATATACTTAGAAAGCTTTGCAAAAATAATGCAATCCTTGGATTATTGTTTAACCGTTTACAAAGCAAAACTCTCACTGAATTGCATAGCTATTTTTCACAAATTCGATATCTTGAGTGTTTTAAGAATTTAAAAGATAATGAGCAATATCGACCCAAAAATTACCGAAAGAGCACAAAAATGGCTTGAAGGAAATGTAGATCAGACTACAAAAGAATCAATTAAAAAGCTTAGGGATTCTGACCCCACTGAATTCATTGATTCCTTTTACAAGGATTTAGAATTCGGTACTGGAGGTCTTAGAGGGCTTATGGGGGTAGGAACTAACCGAATGAATGTCTATACGGTTGGGATGGCTACTCAGGGCCTTGCGAATTACCTTCTGAAATGTTTTCCAGGGGAAGAAATACGCGTAGCTATTACCCATGATAGTAGAATCAACAATACGCTCTTTGCGAAAACTACTGCAGATGTTCTTACAGCAAATGGAATTCATGTATACTATTTCAGAGAGATGCGCCCTACTCCTATGTTAAGTTTTGCCGTGAGGCATTTCGGATGCAAAAGTGGCGTAATGATCACTGCGTCACATAACCCAAAGGAATACAATGGCTATAAAGCATATTGGGACGACGGCGCTCAAGTAGTTGCTCCTCATGATAAAAATATCATCGATGAGGTGAATAAAATATCTTCGTTCGACAAGGTGAATTGGAACAAGAACGAAGAGCTCTTCCATTATATTGAAGAAGATTTTGATAAGATTTACCTTGAAAAAGTAAAGGGCTTAAGCCTATCACCAGGAGCGATTAAGTCAAATGAAGACATGCCCATAGTCTTCAGTCCTATTCATGGTGCATCAGGCAAAATGGTTCCTGCGGCTTTGAAGGCTTTTGGGTTCAAGAATATTCATGTGGTGAAGGAACAAGCCGAACCTGATGGTAACTTCCCAACTGTCATTTATCCAAATCCTGAAGAAGCAGAGGCCTTGTCCATGTCCGTCGCACTGGGGAAAGAGGTTAATGCAGAACTGGTATTAGCCTGTGACCCAGACGGAGATCGCTATGCTGCAGTAGTACCTAACGAAAAAGGTGAGTATGAGCTGCTGAATGGAAATCAAACTGGGACTTTGCTCACAAATTACCTTTTAAGCAAATGGAAGGAAGCGGGAAAGCTAGATGGAAACCAGTTTATGGTGAATACCATCGTAACCACCGAGTTGATCAATCGGATTGCAGAAGGGTTCGGAGTAAAATGTTTCAATGTTCTTACTGGATTCAAAAACATAGCAGCCATCATCAGAGAACTCGAAGGGAAAGAAACTTTCGTGGGTGGTGGCGAGGAGTCTTATGGCTATCTGGTCGGTGATTTTGTCAGGGATAAGGATGGAGTGAGTGCCTGTGCAATGGTTGCTGAGGCGATCGCCTATTACAAAACCCAAGGGAAAACAGTCTTTGAAGTTCTCGCAGAGGTTTATGAGAGATTTGGTTTCTACAAGGAGTCTTTGATTTCTGTGACCAAAAAGGGAAAAGACGGTGCAGAACAAATTCAAGCTTTGATGAATGGATTTAGAACGGATCCACCAAGCGAAATGAATGGAATCCCTGTAGAAAAAGTGATCGATGTAAAGGAAGGAACCATCAAAAATGTGTTATCTGGAACGGAGGAAAAGCTTGATATGGATTCATCTAATGTAATCCAGTTTTACCTGAAAGATGGAAGCAAAATTTCTGCACGACCATCAGGAACTGAGCCAAAAATTAAATACTATTTCTCTGTGAACTCCCCTTTAGCTTCAGAGGATGACTACCGAAAAGTAGAACAGGAATTGGTCGAAAAAATGGAAGGTCTAAAAAGCTACTTCAGTTAAAAATGAGCCGGATCTGAATCCGGCTTTTTTTAAACCCTTTCCCAAAGGACATCTGCAAAAAAAGATTCCCCATCCAAAAAGGCCTCCTTCAATTCAAAACCAGAACGGCGAGCTAATTTTTTAATCTCACCCAGATTATACTTTTTACTGATTTCAATAAAAATCGGCTCAAAAGCCTCAAATTCAAAAGCTTGGTTAAGCGCAGTAATATCCACCTTTTGCTTTTTCAATGAGACTAGATGGCTTCTACATTCACCATTCACGGGGTTGTAACTTGGCCAATGCATAAACTCTTCCACATCGAAATTAGCTCCGAGCTCCCGGTTCATTCTTTTCAGTAGGTTTAGATTGAATTCTCGCGTGATTCCTTCTTTGTCATGGTAGGCATCCAGAATGGTCTGTGGATTTTTTTTGAGGTCAAAGCCTAAAAGTACTTCGTCCCCAAACACCGTTCCCAGCCTCAGATGATCCAGTACATCGCGGGCTTCCTTTAATGGAAAATTTCCAATATTCCCTCCAAGGAAAAGAATCAGGGAAGGCTTACCATTCTCCCATTCCCTTTTTAAGAGTGAGCCTCGGTAGGTATCCTCAATGGGTTTCACTGGAAGGTTTGGAAGCTCCTCTGCAAGGCTGCCTTTTAATTCTTCCAAAACTGTTCCCGAAAAATCAATTGGAAAATAAGTGAAATCTGCGCCAATTACATCCAAATACCTGAGTAGTATTTTCGTCTTGAGTCCATCACCAGCCCCTAGTTCGACCAAATTAAATGGCTCATTTTTAGACAAGATTTTCTTTAAAATGGATTTGTGCTGGTTTTCAAGAATTTCAAATTCCTTTCTGGTCAGATAATATTCCGGCATTGCCATGATCTGTTGGAAAAGTTTATCCCCTGTGGCATCATAAAAATATTTGGAAGGTATTGACTTAGGCTTTGACGATAGTCCAATCAAAACATCCTGAGCAAAACTGCCCAAATCAAGATTTTTCTTTGCTGACATTCTCTCTAATTATTTGGCTAAGCGAATCCCCATAAATTGCCATCTCAAATGAGGATGGAAAAAGTTTCTATAAGTAGCTCTGGAATGGTTGGGAGAAGTGGCTATGGAAGCACCTCGTAACACCATCTGGTTTACCATAAATTTCCCATTATATTCTCCTAGGGCTCCCGGGGCGATTTTAAACCCTGGATAAGCCAGATAGGCGGAATTGGTCCACTCCCATCGAGAACCCCATTTAAACCTTTCATTCGAAGCTTCCCATTCAAATTCTGTGGGAAGCCTCAGCCCTTTCCACATCGCATAAGCAGAGGCCTCGTAAAAGCTCACATGGGCAACTGGGGATTTTGGGTCAATCTCCTCCCTACCGTTTAACGTGTAATAGGTCCACTTCCCATCTCGTTTTTCCCAGTATAAAGGAGCATCTATTTTATCCCTTTTCACCCAGGCCCAACCTTCATCGTGCCAATATTTTGGGTTTTGATACCCATCTGACTCCACAAAAGCGAGGTATTCTTCATTGCTCACGAGATTCTTTCCAATAGAAAATGGTTGCAAAAACACTTTATGTGGCCCTAGTTCATTATCAAAGCAAAACCCATCTCCCCTATGGCCAATTTGATACAATCCTTCGCTCATCTCTACCCATCCATTTTCCTTTTCAGTTGGGTATTCATGGACATCCATGACTTGGACATCCAGTGGATTGTGCCAAATACTAAATTTCAAATCTGTGATTAGAAGTTCCTGATGTTGTTGTTCGTGATGTGTACCAAGGATCACCAGTTTTTCCACTTCCTCATTTCCCTGCTCAATCAAACGTAACATTGCCTCATCCACGTATTTCCTGTATTCCAATACTTCATCCACACCAGGTCGCGACATCAAGCCACGCTGATTTCTAGCTGTCCTGTTTCCGTGGGTGTTGTAATATGAATTAAATAGGAAATTGAACTGAGGGTGAGCAACCTTATAATCATCCATATAATTGATGAGGATAAATTGCTCAAAAAACCAAGTAGTGTGCGCCAAATGCCACTTTGGGGGGCTAACTTCTTCGGAGGCCTGCAGCCCAAAGTCTTCTTTTATCAGGTTTTTACATAAATCCAGGGAATATTGTCTGACTGACAAATATCGCTCTCGGGTGTTCATTGTGGTAAAAAGTTAATTCTTGAAGATATACTTTTATTGGATTCTTCTGCCATTTCTGTCGAGTTTATGATTTTGGAAGGTGATTTTTGAATTTTTAATTCCTTCTGAAATGCCGATTCGCATAAATCTTGCTTTCTTCGCAAAAACAAGCTCCAAAAATGAAAATTAAGCAGCACGTTTCTCTTTTTCCATATAACACCTTCGGAATAAATCACATGGCAAGCTTTTTCGTTGAAGTTTCCGATGTAGAAGATCTGAAAAAGGCCTTACTCTGGGCAAAAGAGAATAAGCACGAAATATTAATCATTGGGGGCGGAAGCAATATTCTACTCACTCAAGACTTTAAAGGACTCGTGATCCTTATCAAGCTATTAGGAGTTGAAATATTGAAGGAAGACCAGGATGAAGTTTTTGTGAAGGTGGGTGCAGGTGAGAACTGGCATGCTTTCGTCATGCAAAGCATTGAAAAAGGCTGGTGTGGAATAGAAAACCTTTCACTTATTCCAGGTACTGTTGGTGCCAGTCCTATGCAAAATATCGGAGCTTACGGGGTAGAGATAAAAGAAGTCTTCTATGAATTAGAAGCTTTAAATAGGGAAAGCTTAGAACTGGAGACTTTCAATAAAACTGAATGCCAATTTGGATATCGTGAAAGCATATTCAAGAATAAGGCTAAGGGCAAATATATCATCTCATCCGTGACCTTCAGGCTTTCCAAAAATCCGACTTTAAACACAGAATACGGGATTATCAAAGAAACTCTCAAAGAAATGGGAATTCAGGAAGTCACGGTGCGTGATGTAAGTAAAGCAGTAATTAAAATCAGGGAATCTAAACTTCCGAACCCAGCTGAAATCGGCAATGCTGGATCATTTTTTAAAAATCCTACCATTTCCCAAGAGAGCTTTGAAGCGCTCAAAAAGCAATATTCAAACATCCCCGGTTATGTTCAAAAGAATGGCGTTAAAGTCCCCGCAGCCTGGTTGATTGAGAATAGCGGCTGGAAAGGAAAGAGATTTGGAAACATCGGAGTTCACCAAAAACAACCGCTGGTTTTGGTGAATTATGGGCAGGGAGAAGGAAAGGAAATTGTAGAATTAGCAAAAAAAATTCAGTCCTCAGTCAAGGAAAAATTTGATATTCTTTTAATGCCAGAGGTTAATTTTGTTTAAACCGAGAGCCCTTAATTAGCGTTTTTTAGTAGGTATTCTGTTTTCATTCGAAAAAATTGAAGTGGATATTCTATCCCTTTTAAGACCTTCATGGATCGAAAACATAGGTTAGAATCTTCCATTTTCAACTAAACAGAAATGTATTAACTTTAAGTGAAAGACGAAGTTTAAGAATATGTATCACCCATCCATCAACTTCAAAAAGCTTCCAGTTTTCCTTTATAGCCTTATGATCAGCCTGGTCTTAACGGGTTGTAGTGCTATTGATATTTTCAAGGAAAACTCAGAGATCGCCCCAAGGAAAGATTACGAGTCCTTTGTAATTGTGAATCAGGAAATCGGAATTAGGGGTTTTTCATCTCAGTTTCTTGATCAAAATGTACAGATTCGATTAAAGGAAAATTTAGAAAATGCTGGGATGCTTTATGAAAAAAACAGACCAGATGTTGTAATACGCTACACCTCAAATGAGGACCCAAGGCAAAAAGAAATCCGTCCAAACCCTTACCCCACTCGATTTTGGGGAAATAGGATTTATGACCCTTGGATGTTTAATCCGTATGGGCCTATGATGGATGATTTTCAGGTCAGAATCGACAATTATGAGTTAGTTCAAGTAATTGTTGATTTTATAGATCCTGAAGAAGATAAGTTCTTGATGACATTGACCGGAGTGACAGAAGTAGGAAGTCAAACCACCAAGGAGAAAAAAGTATTAAAAACAGTGGATAAAATAGTAGAGCGGTTTATTCAAGAAGTTAACCAGAACCCAAAATAACTAATTATGGAAACCAGATACACCAGTCTTAAGGAGTTCTACCCTTATTATTTACAGGAACATCAGGACCCAACCTGTAGAACATTGCATTTTGTAGGTACCGGTCTTTTGTTTTTTATACTGGCTGCGGCCATTTTTCTTAACAATTATTGGCTCCTACTCACTATCCCATTGGTTGGCTATGGATTTGCTTGGGTAGGACATTTCTTTTTTGAAAAGAATAAACCTGCCACTTTTAAATACCCCTTTTACAGCTTGGCCTCCGATTTTATTCTCTTTTTCGATCTTTTAAAGGGAAAAGAGAAGTTTAAACCCCAAAAATAGATGTTTTTGCCTTGGTTGAAGAGAAAAAGTTTGAAAGACAGAAATTAGTTCATACTTTTACAACATAATTAATGCATTTCAAAATCCTTTTTTTGCATTTCAATGTTGAAGGTTGTACTTATAGATGATGATCCGATTAGCACGTTTGTGACGGAAAAGTTAATAGAAAAGAACGTGAAGGAGCCGGTGCAATTTTTCAAATTCACCAATGCAAGAAAGGCTTTGGGAGAACTTTATAAGTTAAGGCCTAACTACCTGTTTCTCGATCTCAATATGCCGGAAATGAATGGCTGGGATTTTTTGGATTCATTGAATGGTGAGAGTGAAGGTACTTCCATTTATATTTTGAGTAGTTCTGTGGATGAAAGAGATATCAATCGGGCATCAAGCTACTCCATGGTGAAAGACTATCTTTCCAAGCCCCTGATCAAAAAGGCTATTTCAAGAATTTTTTCTTAAGCTTTCAAAATTTTAGTAGGAATTTTCAAACCTGATTTTGTCTATTTAGTTTAGTAGGCAAACAGTGAGATTATGGCAAAAGCAACAATTGAAATTATTTCAGCGCTTGAGAGGACGGCAAACAAATTAGAATCAGGGGCATCCTATCAGTGGGGACACATGGGAGCCTGTAATTGTGGGAATCTCGCACAGGAGTTGACCAAACTAAGTAAAGGTGAAATTCATCGATATGCGATGCAAAGGCATGGTGATTGGACAGAACAAATATTGGAGTTTTGTCCTACGAGCGGATACCCTATGGATCTAATGATCCAAAAAATGCTTGATATCGGATTGACCACCGAAGATCTTAAGCATTTAGAAACTCTGACTGATCGAAGGATACTATCTAAAATCCCTCTTCCTAAAAGAAATGAGTTGAATAAAAATAAAAAGGAGGATGTGGTTTATTACCTCAGGACTTGGGCCAATATGCTCCGCGAACAATGGGTAGAAAATAATCCAGAAATTGATTTGGATGAAGCACTAGTCCAGAAAAAGGTGGAGACAATTCAAACTTAGGTTGTTAATTTAAAAGCTTGATTTTATCTTCGTGCAACTTTAGAAAACAAAAAATATGGTACTACTTGATGTCTTCAGTTCACCCATCGCTGGTGGAGCACAATTATTCCTTCTTATTGTATGTATCCTTGCAGGTCTAGGAGCAGGTTTATCAGCAGTGGACGCAAGGTCAACCCTGTTTGGAAAAAAGAAATCAGAAGATTAAGTCTGAATTAAAAAAAATATTCAAGGAGGTAATTACCTCCTTTTTTTATGCCCAATTTTTCGCAAAAAGCTCAACGGTATGTTCTAAACTCCTCTTGGCCTCAAGTTTAACGTCTGGATTTATCAAATCAAGATCTGGTAGTTGAAGAAAATGTGAGAAGCCCGCTTCTTTTCCTGCATCTCCTGAACTGATCAATAGACAATCTTTTCCGTAGTTATCACAAAGTTTTTTTAATTCGAATGGACCTTTGCCTTTGGCAGATTGCATGTCAAATCTTCCCTCTCCTGTAATAACTAAGTCCGCGTCCTGAATTAATTCATGAATTTGTACTGAGTCAAAGAAAAATGGCGCTCCCAGTTTCATATTCACATCAAAGAAAAATGAGAGTCCATAGGCTATTCCACCTGCCGCACCAAATCCTCCAATATCTTTAATGGACTTTTTGCTCTTTTTTTCCAGCAATTGGATCACTTTCTCACAGACCATTTCATAGGATTCAAACTCATCCTCCTCCAACCCTTTCTGCCTTCCAAAAACTGGAATTGCTCCCTCCTTTCCAAAGAATGGATTGCTCACATCACAGAGACATTCAAATTCGATATCTGAGATGGGGTGTTTAACTTGAATATGTTCGATTCGAGATAAGAAATTCGGACTGAAAGCAGGTATTTCCCTTCCATTTTTATCCAAGAAAATAATACCCAGTTTCTGAAGGATTCCAAGACCTAAATCGATTGTTGCTGAGCCACCAAGGCCAAGAACGATGCTTTTACAGCCGTTTTTGATTGCTTCATGGATTAAAACTCCGGTTCCAAAAGTCGATGTATTTTTAGGATTTTGAAGACTAAATTCTAAACCTCCCAGTCCAGAGGCTGCCGATACATCAATAAATGCTTTTCGTTCATCAGCCTTCCAACCATAATCAGCCTGAATTGGCCTTCCAACGGGATCAAGCGTCCAGTGAGTTATTTTTTCTAATTGCAGATAATCTGTGATTAATTCACAAGTACCGTCCCCTCCATCCGCAATTGGACATATATGGAAACTAGACTCAGAAGAACATTTTTCAAAGGTTTTAGCGATAATCTCACCCGCCTCCCAGGCTGTTAAAGTGCCCTTAAATGCATTTGGTGCGATCAATATTCGCCTTTTCATGCCTTTTGATCCTTCATTCGACGGAAATAGTCCTTCGCAGCTGTCCTCACTTTTGGGGCTAAAAAGAAAGTGGAAATCATCGTGGGAATAGCCATAACAGCATACATCCCATCGACAAGGCTGATTACAACCTGCAGCGAAGCCACAGCTCCTGCCACGATGGTAATTAAATAGAAGTAATTGTAATAGTCAGCTTTGTCGGCACCAAATAGATAATTGAAGCACTTATGCCCATAGTAACTATAAGTAAACATGGTGGACAATGCGAACACAAGAACAGCAAGCATCAAAAGGTATCGGCCAAAACCAGGTAATGCCTGATCAAAAGCGGCCAAGGTAAGTCGTACTCCATCTGATTCTGTGGTTTGCCAAACTCCGGTCACCATAATTACAAGGGCAGTAAGGGTACACACAACGATGGTGTCGATAAATGGACCTAGCATAGCGATCAATCCCTCACGAATTGGTTCATTGTTTCTGGATGCCCCATGGACCATAGGTGCCGTTCCGATCCCAGCTTCATTAGAAAAGGCTGCTCTCCGAGCTCCCGTGATAATTACGGCACCGACTACCCCGCCAGCGGCCGCTTTGCCTGAAAAGGCATCCGTGATTATCATCAAAAGCATCTCCGGAATCTCTCCCAGATAGTTGAATAGAATAAGCAATACGGTCAGAAAATAAAGAACGACCATAAATGGAACCAATTTGGACGCTACAGATGCAATTCGCTTTATCCCTCCAAGTATAACGATGGCCACTAAAACCATCATAGAAACTCCAATAATCCATCTTGTTTTGTCTCCTTCATCCAGCCCATTCGGCTCTAAAAGCACGGTGCGGATAACCGCTGTGAGTTGATTCGCCTGGAAAATGGCCAGTAGTCCCAAAACCCCTGCAATACAGAAGATGTAGGACAAAAACTTCCATTTTTTTCCCATTCCCTCTTCTATCACATACATAGGACCGCCTTGGATTTCACCATTACTGTCTTTGCCTTTATACATGATAGCAAGAGAGCAGGTGTAAAACTTGGTTGCCATTCCTACGAATGCCGAGACCCACATCCAAAAAATAGCTCCAGGACCACCCATTGTAATTGCAATCGCAACTCCGCTAATATTCCCCAAGCCTACCGTAGCGGCTATGGCTGAGGAAAGTGCTTGGAAGGATGTGATCTGGCCGGGAATATTCGAATCATCATATTTTCCCCTCAGTAAACTTATCGCATGGCCTATCCTTCTAAATGGGACAAAACCCGAGTGCACGAGAAGGATAATTCCTCCTCCCATTAAAAGAATAAGCATGGGGGTACCCCAAATCCAATCTGCAAAAGAAACAATAAAGTCTCCCATAAGAATTACTGAGAATTAAAATGATGAAAAGTTCAACCTCTTTACGAAAGGCTAAAGATAGAAATCCTACCTAACTATCCTTGGGTATTCTACCAATTCACCCGAGGTGACTTATAATAATTGATTCCCCGAACATCCCATCGTTTGGATGCAGAAGCAAGTCTCTCTGAGAAATTATTGAAGTTTCTCATGCTTGAAGGTGTCCAGGCCACTTCCGCCGTAGCATAAATTCTAGGGAAAATCATGTATTCTATCTCTTCTCGGTTTGTTATGGTCTCTGACCAAAGTGGAGTCTCTACCCCAAGGATATTTTCTTTCTCTATTCCTTCGAGGTAATTGGCTGGATCCCAATTGTAAGCATCATCAACTTCAATATAAGCAGCCCAATGCAAACCAAGATAGGTTGTAGAATCATACTGCATATCCATATAAGTCTTTTTGGCTGGGGACATTAAAACCTTATTTCCTTGCTCAACGGCTAAAAGAGCATTTTCATCATCTCCCCAATATTGAGCAATGTTTTCTGGACGTAGAGTGGTGGTTGCTACTTCATCCCAGCCAATGCTAATTTTTCCATATTTAGCGACAATTTCCTGAGCCCGCTCCACAAAATTGATGTAGTCCCCTTTCTCGGTTACATGAGATTCATCTCCTCCGATATGAAAATATGGTCCTGGTGTAAGCTCCACTATCTCCCTTACCACATCATCAACGAATTGATAAGTCAGTGGCAAATCAGTGGCAAATGTGGAAAACCCGACTTCAATTCCAGTATAAAGTTCTGCTGGTTGAGGGTTTACCAAAGGCATATCATAATCGAGAGGTAGCTTTGTCAAAGAATCTAAAACTCCATTAGCAAGGTTAACTCCGGGATTTAGCTCAGCGTAAGAAGCCAGCGCCGCATTGGTATGTCCAGGCATATCGATTTCAGGAACCACTGTAATGTATCGCTGAGCAGCATAATTTACGATTTCTCTGTACTCTTCCTGAGTGTAAAATCCGCCTTCTCCACCACCAACTTCGGTACTTCCTCCAATTTCCGTCAGCTTTGGCCAAGATTTAATCTCAATTCTCCAGCCTTGATCATCAGAAAGGTGTAAATGAAAAAAATTGTACTTAAGCCTTGCCATAATATCTATGTAGTGCTTTACATCTTCCACACTGAAAAAGTGTCTAGCCACATCCAACATGGATCCTCGATAGCCATATTCCGGTTCATCAATGATTTTTCCAGCGGGGATTTCTACTGGCAATTCCAATTGACCATTAGAAGCAATCTCAGGTGGAAGAGTCTGCAAAAGTGTTTGTACAGCATAAAATAATCCCGGCTCTCCATCTGAACTCAGAATAATTGACTCTTCTGAAATATCTATTGAATAGGCTTCATAATTCGTTCCTGAGGTTCTTTGAAGAATAATTGTTCCTCCATCAGATACAGCCGGAGTGGACCCACTTGCTTTTCCTATTTCGTCAGCTAAGAATGAAGCAATCCAATCGATCCCTTCCCCACTACCCTCAATCTTGATGGATGAAGATTGATTAATTTGAAAACTACCTGAGCCATTAGATACTTCTCTTGGTAATGGAATTATACTTTTTTCTGTCAGAGATTCTTCCGGCTGGCTACCGCAGGAAGAAAAGAGAATTAATAAAAGAATGGGGATTAAATATGACTTCATAATGTTAAATTTAGACCAAACTTAATCTAAATTTTCAATAAAGATTAGTATAAAAAAGGATTTCTTAGATAAAGCAAGATGCCATAGGATTAGGGGAAATCGAGGATAGAATAAATCTGATTCTCAACTTTTCTGATAAAATCTGACTTTTTGCTAGCTTATGATTTCATAACCATAAAACAATTAACCCAAAAATATCTCATGAAAAATAGTAGGAGGAAATTTCTTAAAACTGCTGCCGCTTCCGCTGCTTCTTTTTATATAGTTCCCAGAAGTGTCCTTGGTGGACCTGGATTTATTGCACCTAGTGATAAGCTTAGGGTGGCAGGAATCGGTGTTGGAGGAATGGGAGGCAATGATGTTCGAGGAGTTTTTCAGAGTGGAAAAGCAGAATTCATTGCGCTTTGTGATGTAGATGATTCTAGAGCATCCCAGGTAGTTAATAAAATGAAGAAGGCCAAATACTACAAGGATTTCAGAAAGATGCTTGAGGCTGAGGAAAATAACATTGATGCCGTAACAGTTTCTACCCCGGATCACATGCATGCAGTCCAAGCGATGATGGCTATGAAAATGGGTAAACATGTGTATGTGCAGAAACCTTTGTCCCACGATATTTATGAGGCAAGAAAGCTTACTGAAGCTGCCGAAGAGTACAAAGTGGTCACTCAGATGGGAAATCAGGGCTCCTCGGGTGATGGAGTTAGAAAAATGGTAGAATGGTATCAAGCTGGACTGATCGGAGAAGCAACTAAGGTATACTCGTGGACAAACCGGCCGGTGTGGCCACAAGGCATTCCATGGCCAGAAAATAAAATGACTCCACCAGAAGACCTGGATTGGGATTTATGGTTAGGAACCGCTCCTTACAAGGATTACGTGGGTAACCTTGTTCCCTTTAACTGGAGAGGTTGGTGGGATTATGGGACGGGAGCCCTTGGAGACATGGCATGCCATATCATGGAGCCTCCTTTCCGAGTTTTGGAACTGGGATACCCAAAATCAGCAGAATGCAGTGTGGGATCAGTTTATGTTGGTGAGTTCCAAAGAGGATTCTTCCCTGAGAGCTGTCCTCCCTCCTCTCATATAACCTTACGATTTGATAGACCAGGCAAGGAGGACTTAGAATTCCACTGGATGGATGGTGGAATCCAACCCACTCGTCCTGAAGAGCTAGAACCCAATGAAATAATGGGTGATGGAGGAAATGGTGTAATTATAGAAGGTACGGAAGGTAAGATGATGTGTGCTACTTATGGAAGAAACCCACAGCTTCTTCCGACCTCAAGAACAAAAGATATTAATGTCCCAGAAACATTATATCGAGTACCAAAAGGTGATGGAGGTCATTACAATAATTGGGTTGAAGCATGTATAGCAGGATATGGCTCAGAGGAATTCAACAGATTGAGCTCACCTTTTTCAACTGCAGGCCCATTAACTGAATCAGTGCTTATGGGAAATCTAGCCATACGAAGCTATGATTATCAAGATAAAAAAGGTGAATTTCCCGGTCGTGGTATTAAGTTGGTTTGGGACGGACCAAATATGCAGATTAAAAACTTTGAACCTGCAAATCAATTTGTGAGAAGAGACTACCGAGACGGATATAGCCTTTAAATAAGGTGAATTAAAAGAAGGGTATTACTGGACTTCCAGTTCAACCCTTCTGTTTTTTTGTCGTCCGGCTTCTGTTGCATTTGAGGCAATCGGTCTCGTACCTCCCCAACCGGAGATTCTTAGTCTTTCAAACTCAACCCCCAAATCCACAAGATAATCTCTAACTGCACGTGCACGGTCGAGTGATAATGCCTTGTTCAAGCCAGGATCACCTGAACTGTCCGTATGTCCATGGATGCGGACTGATAGCTCCTTATTTTCCAAAAGAAAAGTGCTCAGTTCCTTCAAGGCTAATTCAGTATCTAAGCCTTCAAATTCAGCTGTTCCTCTGGAAAAAGCCACCTTTTCCAGTTTTATACTTTGACCTTTTTGAACCTTAGCCAGAAGGGCAATATTGGGCTGATCGACAATTAATTCATCTGTAGAGAAAGTAAATGGGAAGTAACCAGGACTACTGACTTTAACTTCATCAACCCCTTTTGACAGCAAATCCGCATATAGGATGGAATCAGTTTTACTAAAGGTCACAGGATTTTTTTTAGACATGAACTCTACTGTAAAATCAAGTTTGATCTTCTCCTTTGCATCCACAGCAATCCAAACCAATGGCTTAGATTCAAGCTGCACTGAGTCAAGAAACAACCCAATTTCAGGCTTTCCAACCATTATTTTTGGAGATATCGGTTTGATCTTTTCCTCCGTCAAATAAGTCACTGATTTTTCAGGAGCAGAAATGTCTGCTGACTCGCGGGCCAAAGACCTTCTCAACGCAGGTTCAAAATCTGAAGGAATATCCAATTCCACTTCCGTGGCAAAGCTCCTCAAATCAAAAAACCCACCACTATTTTGACTAGATCCCCAAACCACTTCATTTTCCGCTATAATTGCCAGACCTGATTCAGAGCCTGCACTGTTAATTTGGTCCCATCTTATAGGATTACTCCAATCCTGCCAAGATTCTCCGGTTTTTAAAGCCACATAAACATCCTTTCCTTCGGCGTCAGGTCGATTGTTCGTTGAATAGTAAAGCCTTTGAGTTTTTGAATCGAATAGTGGACTTACCTCCTGACCAAAAGTATTGATCACAGTACCTAGATTAATAGGTTCGGACCAAGTGATTCCAAAAACTAACTCAAATACATAAAGGTCCTCATTACCCATTGAATCAGGTGTTTCGCCAGATAAAAAAATTAATTTTCCATCCACCACAGAACCACTTACCAAACCTGAGAACTGATCGATTTTAGGTACTTCTAACCTTCTTCGGTAATTCCAATCCCTCCCAAATTTAGCGTATTCATGAATACCACGATTTCCATTGCCCTCCTCATGAAAAACAAGCAGAGTGATCACGTTTGGCATTCCAAGAGCTAGGTCATACCCGGATGTACTTAAGTCAGCACGGTGAATTGCCTCTCTCCACTTTCCGTTTTCATCCTTTTCGATCATCCAGATGTCTCCCCGGTCACTAGTTCCTCCAATATTTTCGGGATGAAAAGCTCTCGTGAATAGCAATCTTCCATCTCCAAGCCAAACAGGATTCCAATCATTCTGATTTGAGTTTGCCCCAGTTACGGAAACCGTTTCCTGGGCCAAGACCGGAGAGGCCAGCGTGAATAAGCTTAAGACTATAAGTCTAAATACTGGTTGTTTTATTATTGACATATTACTCTCCTAGAACGATCGCGAACACCAATGGTGCCACAATTGTTGCATCGGATTCAATGATATACTTTGGAGTATCCACTCCCAATTTTCCCCAGGTGATCTTTTCGTTGGGTACAGCACCGGAATAAGAACCATACGAAGTGGTTGAGTCAGAAATTTGGCAGAAATAACCCCATAGAGGAATGTTTTCCATTTGAAGATCCTGATGCAACATGGGTACAACACAAATCGGGAAATCACCTGCAATGCCCCCTCCTATTTGGAAGAAACCAACAGTACTTTCTTCTTTCGCTTTAGAAATGTACCAATCAGATAAATACATCATATACTGAATGCCCCCCTTAACGGTATGCACATCTTTCACATCTCCAGAAATACAATGAGACGCATACATGTTTCCAAGTGTAGAGTCCTCCCATCCCGGTACGATAATCGGAAGATTCTTTTTAGCAGCCTCTAGCAGCCAACTGTTCTTTGGATCAATCTGGTAGTATTTCTCCAATTTTCCAGAGAGTAAAATTTTATAGAAAAACTCGTGTGGAAAATAGGATTCTCCATTTTTATCAGCATTCATCCATTCATCGAGAATAATGTCTTCTATTCTCCTCATAGCCTCCATTTCAGGAATGCAAGTATCGGTCACCCGGTTCATGTGCCTTTCCAGGAGATCCTGCTCCTGTTGAGGAGACAAATCCCGATAATTTGGAATACGCTCGTAGTAATCGTGAGCAACCAGATTAAACACATCCTCTTCCAGGTTGGCACCTGTGCAAGTAATGATTTGGACCTTATCCTGTCGTATCATTTCAGCCAGAGAAATGCCCAGCTCCGCAGTAGACATGGCTCCTGCCAAAGTAACCATCATCTGGCCACCGTTATCGAGGTGATTCTTGTATCCTTCAGCAGCATCGATCAATGCGGCAGAGTTAAAATGTCTGAAATGATGTTTTAAGAAATTCGTGATTTTCATATGGAAATGAGATTAGTCTCAAAAATACTTCTTTCGCACAAAAAAACCCGGACCAGCCGGGTTTAACAATATCAATTTAACCCAATCATTTAACTGAGTCTGTTTTGTTTTCATTATAAGCCTTATTCAAGCCTTCAATTACGGCTTCCGTAACATCAATCGACTCATTGGCATACCATACAGCCCCTCCTCTTGTTTTGCTCAAAATCATGCTATAGCCATTTTCCTTTGCAAAACCTTCCATGAAGGTTTGAATCTCTTCGTAAACCTCATTATACAGATTCGCTTCATCTGCAGAAAGCTCCTGCATAATGTTATTTCTGTAGGTCATTAGGTTTTGCTCCTTCTTTACAAGTTCATCCTGCTTTGCAAGTGCTTGATTCTGAGTCATATTATTCGCTGACTGCTGGAAATTAGCGACTTCCCTTTCGAATCCTTGGGCGCGGCTCTGAAGCTCGGTTTCGAATCTTTTCCCCTTTTCTGTGATCTCTTCAGATTTAAGCTTGAAATATTCATACTTGTTGATCACACTATCTGTGGAAACATAAGCAATATTCAAATCGCTAATTGAAACACTGCTTTCAGTTTCTGTAGTTTCAGCAGAATCTGAAGAGGCAGGTTGATTACAGGAATAAAGGGTAATTCCGAATAATAATAAGAGTGATAGTATTCTAAATGATTTTTTCACTTTGGAATAATTTAATGATAAGGCCGCAAATATAATTAAAGAATTGAATTGAGGAGAGTGTATGGCCAAAGGCTTACATTAATTTGAGTTAAACTAAAAGAAAATATCCTGAGCAAGACGGTAAACCATGGCGTGGGCCTCAATAATATCCCGAATCTGAGGTGAATAGCCACCACCCATGCAGCACATTACAGGAATATCTTTTTCGAATGCCGAACCCAAAACAAATTCATCTCTTTCTCTAATCCCCTGTAATGATACGCTCAGCTTTCCAAGCTTGTCTGAATCTAAAATATCCACTCCACACTGATAGATTATGAAATCCGGTTGGAACTTATCGATAAGCTTAGGTAAAGTAATTTTAAGGTTTTCAAGATATATCCCGTCTTTGGTATGATCTGGAAGTGCAATATCGAAATCAGATTTTTCTTTGTGCATAGGGTAATTGGATTTACCATGCATGCTAAAGGTAAAAATGTTGGGTTCATCTTTGCAGAGCAAAGCGGTCCCATTTCCTTGATGAACATCCAAGTCAACAACTAAAACCCGCTTAGCCAATTTGTTTTTTAATAAATAATTGGCTGCAACTGCGATATCATTCAATAAACAAAAGCCCTCCCCATGATCAGCATAGGCGTGATGCGTTCCTCCCGCAATATTCATTGCAATGCCATGTTCTAAGGCAAATTCACAAGCCATTACTGAGCCACAGAGAATATTGATCTCTCTTTGGACTAGTTGTTTAGAAAGTGGAAACCCTGTCTTTCGCTCCTCTTTTCTGCTGAGTGATAAAGAATGGAGCTTTTGCAAATAATCGTGATCATGAACATCTAGAATCCACTTCTCATCAAGCATCCCTGGTTCAAAGAAGTGGGAATCATTTGCAGTACCCTCATATTTTAATTGCTCTGGAAGTAGCGCATATTTTTCCATTGGGAATCTATGACCCTCTGGCAATGGATGTGAATAAAGGGGTGACCAGGCAATTTTAAGCATAAAAAAACGCTTGATTGAAAACCAAGCGCACGGTGATTTGTTCGTGATTTATTATTAAATGTCTTCCTCTTCAGTCTGGAAGGAAAAGGCGGTAGGGTCTAGCTTGAGTGTGTCATCATTGAATTCTTTGATGAACTTTCGAATTACTGAATCATCAATGGCATCTACATTCAATGCAGCATCAAGGCCTAATCCAAAGTCATGGTTTGTATCAATATCCACAAACTCTTGAACCTTTATTCTCTCTTCTTCCTCAATCTCCATTATTATTTCCGTAATGAACCAGCCTATTTCTTCCTGAGCGCTATTTAGGGGAAGCATATTACCATTTTCATCTTCATCGTATGAAATGCCATTAAAGTCCGGGAATTTTTTTGCTGCTTCATGCTCTGCTAGTTCATAAACTTCTGAAGAATGGTGAAGCCGCAAAGTATAAAGTGCAGCATCGTAAATTACTTCCTTGCCTTCATACATTCCTATAAAGTAAAAATTCACAAACTCATCTGAGTTTTCGTCGTCGGGAATGACCTTATATATAGAGTTGGCTTTAGCCAATTCTGCCTTGAGCTCAGCAATGCGCTCCTGATCAAATCCTGGGTTTTGGGTAAGCATATTCATCTTAAATAATCAAAAAAAAAGATTCACAATTCCGTTTTTTCCTGAATCCATCAGAAAAAGTAAAGTATTTCATCAAATTGAACAAATATCCTCAACTTTATTGATCATAAATTTAAATTATGATACTTATTATCAATAATAATGGTTTAACGCTGGGTGGAATCTAGAGAATTTCCAAAAAGACCATTAAGGATACTGAGAACTAAAGCAAAAAGCAAAGCCCACCAAAATCCATCCACAATAAAACCGGGAATCAACCAGTCACAAACCAATATTACCAAAGCATTTATTACCAACAAGAATAAACCCAAGGTAAAGACCGTGATTGGCAAAGTTAATATGATGAAAAGAGGCTTTATCGTCAGGTTGATTAAAATAATCACAGCTGCTAAAATAAATCCGGTCATCACACTGTCCAGATGGATCCCAGGGAGTAAAAATTCAGCAATTGTGACTGCGACACCGCCAATCAAAATTTTGATCAAATAGGTCTTAGCCTTTGATTCGTTTTGCATAAATGAAAAAACAAAGAAATCCTGAAGTTAGCAAACCATAAAAAATCATATTTCTACACATATCTGACTGAATAATTGAGGCTTTCTTGCTCTCGTCAATTATATTTGAATTCTAATCAACCAGATCCTTCAAGTGATTATCATTATTTTCTTTTTACTGCACTGGTACTTCTCGTTATTCTGCCAGAGCTTTTTCCTTCACAGATACGCTGCTCATCAAATGTTCGTGATGAATAAATTTTGGGAGCGTTTCTTTTATCTCTTCACCTGGGTATGGCAGGGAAGCTCTTACCTTTCCCCACGCGCCTATGCTGTTCTTCACAGGATGCATCACGCTTACAGTGACACTCCAAAAGACCCACACAGCCCGCATCATACCGAAAATCTTTTCACCATGATGTGGAAGACTAAAAACATTTATAATGAGTATTTTTCTTTCAGATTGAAGCCAGAAGAGAGATTCTCAAAGGATATTCCTGATTGGTATAAGTTTGACAAATTTGCGGACCAAATGGGAGTTCGAGTTGCTTGGGGATTAATTTATGTGGCCATTTATGTGCTATGTATTTCCGTTTTCGAATTGCCTGGAACTCATTGGTGGATGTACTTCCTTTTACCAATCCACTTCTTAATGGGACCAGTCCACGGTGCGATAGTGAATTGGAGCGGCCATAAGTACGGATATGCTAACTTTGACAATAACGATAAATCCAAAAACAGTCTACTCCTTGATGTATTGATGCTCGGAGAGCTATTCCAAAATAATCATCACAAACTGCCAAACCGACCCAACTTTGCAGTGAAGTGGTATGAATTTGATCCAACTTATCCAGTTGTGAAGCTTTTGCATGCCACGGGAATCATTAAATTGAGGACTGCTTAACCCAGCTTTTACAATAAATTTGGAAGCCTTCCCGATTTGGAAGGCTTTTTTTTATACAAATTTGATGAAAATCAATTCTTATTCCTCAAAAAATTTGATTAAAAAAACTAAAGCCATAATTTGAGACAAAATTTAACTTAACACCTCAAATTATGAAACCACTTACTAGAGCCGAAGAAGAAGTTATGCAGATCCTTTGGCAAATGGAAAGAGGCTTCGTTAAAGATATGCTTGAGCATATGCCCAACCCGAAGCCTGCTTACAACACAGTCTCAACTATTGTTAGAATTTTGGAAAGAAAAGGCTTCGTAAGTCATAAATCATACGGAAAAAGCCATGAATACTTTCCTATTGTTTCAAAGGATGAGTACAGAACCTTTATCATCAAGAAGATGCTCGACGGATACTTTGACAGTTCGTTTAAAAAGCTCCACGAGTTTTTCAAAAACGATGAAGCTTTGAATACTAAAGAGTATCAATAAAAAAAGCCCTGATGGAACCATCAGGGCTTTTTTCTTACTTAATTTCTTCTAATAAAACTTCGATCGCCTTATCTAACTGTTGATCTATCCCACGATCTATCTGACCGGGCATATTTTTTATCTGAATTTGTGGTTTAGTTTCATTGTTTTCTAGCCACTCACCTGCTTTGTTTTTAGCAGAAACAGGAACTGTTCCCCATCTGGAACCATCAGGCAATCCTTCCCATCCTGCAAAGGAACAGGTGCCAGGAGTAGGCATCCCCAATGTGGTCCCTATTTCAAGGTCGGTATATCCACAAGCAAAGCAATGCCCATCAGAGTAATTCGCTTCGTTAAACATGGCCAGGGTTGGTTTAGTCCATCTTGCTGTTGGTTCATACCCAACTGCCCTTTCTTCGGTAGCATATGTGAGAAATTTTTCACCTGTGAAAAACATGGCCAAATCTGCCACTAAATCCCCACCTCCATTGAAACGGGTATCCACAATCACTGCATCAGCATCATGGTATTTACCCATCATTTCCTCATACATATCTCTATATGGACCATCACTCATCCCAGGAATGTGTACATAGCCGAGCTTACCCCCAGATTTCTCTTCTACTTCCCTCTGGTTCATTTTTACCCATCTTTTATAGAGTAATCGATTTTCCTCACCTAGTGAAATTGGCTTTACAGTGATCTCTGAAATGGATCCAGAGTCATTAGAAAGCTCTAGAAGGGTTAAATCTCCAGAAATTCTGTTTAGCATTTGTGCAAAATCCTTATCAGCTGTAATCGGGTTTCCATTAATTTTAGTAATGATCATCCCTTCTGAGACATCTAAATTAGCTTTGTCCAAAGGACCACCTTCAATAACCTCAGTGATTTTGATTCCATCACCTTCAAATCCATAGTCCCAGAAAATCCCTAAAGCTGCGGTCTGGTCGGGCATACTTACGTTTCTTGAATATCGCGCTCCAGTGTGAGAGGCATTCAGTTCCCCTAGAAGCTCAGAAATCATTTCTGAAAATTCATAGCTATTTCCAATATATGGTAGGTACTTTTCATAATCTGACTTTAGCTGTTCCCAATCCACTCCATGCATATCAGGAGTATAAAATATCCCATCTGTCCTTAACCAAACATGATCAAACATATATTGGAACTCAGCAGTCTTGTCAAACTTCATCTCACCTGAAATTTTAACCGTCTCCCTTTTCATACTGCTCGGATTGATTTTCGAGATTGAACCTCCATTCACAAGGAATAAGTTTTCTTTTTCTTTATCCCAGGATAAACTCGCATAGCCAGCATTCAAGGACAATTCTTGCTTAGTTTCTTTAGTTCTAAGATTTGTACTCCATAGATTATAGCCCTTTTCAAAAGAGGCCAAATAGTAAAGTTTTTCCCCATCCTTAGACAAAACTGCATCAGTAAGCCTGGAGCTATGAATAGTTAACCTTGCTTTCCTATCATCAATATCATCTAAATCAAAGGTGAGATCTTTTACCTTTTCTTCTTTATCTTCCTCATCATCTTCCTTCTTTTCATCGGGTTTATTGGCTTTTTCGATCTCCTTCATCAGCTTAAACTCCTCCTCTGAAAGATTAAACTTATCCCAGGCTTCTTGTTCGAAGAACATCGTATACACATCCAATTCACTTCGACCACTCGTAGCATAACTTCTCAAACCATCCCGATTAGAAAACCAAAGCATTTGCTTACCATCGTTTACCCAAGTTGGGCTGGAATCAGAATACCCACTTCGAGTCAGCTTCTTCATCTCCTGCTCCCCAGAAGCATCTAAGAGTACAACTTCAGAGTTCACCATCGTTGGGCGGTAAGTAGCCAAAAGCCACTTGCTATCGGGACTCCAGGTAAAATACTGATCACCATCTCTCATGTGGAAGAGTTCATCCGAAGACAGCAATCGTACTTTTGATCCACTCTGAAGATCATAAATCATTAAATTCTTTCTGTCTTCTATATAAGCCATTTTCTTCCCATCTGGAGAAAGCTTAGGCAAATATGCTTCTCCTTCTATATCCAGGACAGGAGTTTCCTCGATTAGGGTGGAGGCAAAGAAAAAAGGCTCTTCTTCACGTTTGATTTCTGCTTTAAAAATCTGCCAGCGCTCATCACGCTCACTAGCATAGTAGATTGACTTTCCATCTGGGGCGAACTCTACAAACTTCTCCTGCTCTGGAGACTTGGATATTTGCTTTGTCATTGTACCGTCCACAGAGGTCACGAAAACCTCACCTCTGGCCACGAAAGCTATTTCTTTTCCGTTCGGAGCAATGGACATTTCCTGAACTCCGCCATTTATTGAAATGAAGCGATCTGCGTTTGCACCATCTTGCGTACGGATTGTTACAGATACCTTTTGTGGAGATTGTCCTTTTTCTAAGGTGTAAAGCTCTCCATCATAGCTAAAGGCCATTTTTCCTTGTTGAGAAATGGAAAGGAATCTTACTGGGAAGCCTTCAAAATTTGTCAAAGACATCGGTGTTGAATTTCCAGTAAGTGATTTTGCAAAGACATTGAAATCTCCTTCCTGCTCACTTAGATAATACATTTCAGATTCGTCAGGAGAAAAAACTGGATTTCGATCTTCTCCATAAAAATCTGTCAACATAGTATGCGTCCCATTCGAAGAGTCATACATCCAAATGTCCCTTGCGATACTTGATTCGTGATGCTTTCTCCACTCGTTCTCCCCGCCTTTTTTATCATGATAGAGCATTTTGGTTCCCTCCGAATTGCTTTGGACATATTCCGCAGGGATGGTCCAAACCTGATCTACTCTACCACCTGACTTTGGCACCTGATAAAGCTCTGTCATGGACCTGGAAGGATGCTGCCTGTGTTCTGCTATATCCATTCGGACCCCTCCAAAAATTACTGACTCATTATCTGCTGAGAAACTATATGGGGTCTCGTCATTTGAGTGAAAAGTCAGCCTGGTGGCGGAGCCGCCTAAAGCATCCATTACAAAAATGTCAAAATTCCCATACCGATCTGAAGCAAACGCTATTTGCTGGCTGTCCTTACTCCAAACGGGCATATAATCATGTGCTTCATGAAATGTCAGCTGTCTGGCTTCCCCGCCCTGACTCGGAACAGAATATAAATCCCCCTTATAGGTAAAAGCTATTTGAGTTCCATCGGGTGAAATGGAAGAATATCTCAGCCATTTTAGGTTTTCTTGTGCCAATAAGCCATTTAAAACAAGAAAGGACATGGCAATAGCCGAATAAATTTTTTTCATATTTCAATTTATGGTTACGGAATAAATTAAATTAATAAATACAACATTATTGCATTTATATTACATAAACGGGTTCGGTGTCAAAAGTAATTAGAATCTCCCGGACAATGATTTCAATTAGCAAATTACCTAGGCTATATTTGCGCACTGAAAAAGCCGAATCAATCGAATGAACTCCTTTATTGAAGAATTGAAGTGGAGAGGAATGCTCCAAGACATGACACCTGGAATAGAAGATCAACTAAGTTCAGGGATGACCTCAGCATACCTTGGCTTTGATCCGACAGCCGATTCCTTACATATTGGACATTTGGTTGGGGTCATGACATTACTTCACTTTCAGAGAGCTGGTCATAGGCCTTATGCTTTGGTTGGAGGGGCTACTGGAATGATCGGTGATCCATCTTTTAAATCTGCTGAGCGAAATTTACTGTCTAAAGAAACCTTGGATCATAACATTGAGTGCATCAAGGCACAACTGGCAAAGTTTCTTGATTTTTCGGCTGAAGCCAAAAACCATGCTGTCCTTGTAAATAACTATGACTGGATGTCTGAATTTAGCTTCCTGGACTTCATCAGAGAAGTGGGTAAGCACATCACCGTAAATTACATGATGGGCAAGGATAGTGTTAAAAGAAGGTTAGAGGATGGTAATGGCCTTTCATTCACGGAATTCTCTTACCAACTTATTCAAGGCTATGATTTCTACCATCTCTGGAAGAATGAAAACTGCTCGGTTCAGTTAGGCGGTTCAGATCAATGGGGAAATATTGTTACCGGAACTGAGCTCATCCGAAGAATGGGCGGAGGATCAGCATATGCCCTTACCGTACCTTTAATTACTAAGGCTGATGGCTCCAAGTTTGGTAAAACTGAAAGTGGATCGGTCTGGCTTGACCCTGAAAAAACGTCACCCTATGCTTTTTATCAGTTTTGGCTGAACGTGAGTGATGAAGATGCTTCTAAATACATTCGGATTTTTACTACTCTTGATCAGGAAACCATATTAGACCTAGAGTCAAAACATGCTGAGGCACCGCATTTGAGAATTCTTCAAAAACAAATTGCCGAATCCATAACAAAAATGGTCCATGGAGATCAGGAATTGGCGATGGCAGTGAAAGCCTCACAGATTTTATTTGGAAAATCTTCCACAGAAGAATTGGCATCACTTGACGAGCGTACCTTCCTCCAAGTTTTTGAAGGAGTTCCTCAAGCGAAAGTCAGTAAATCAGATTTTGAATCAATCAATACAAATCTTGACCTTTTTGGCGAGGTAAGCCAAGGCTTGGTTTTCTCCTCCAAAGGGGAAGCCAGAAAGATGATTCAAGGAGGTGGGGTAAGTATAAATAAAACAAAGATTCAGGATCCAAATGCTGATTTCAAGGCCGACCTGCTACAAGAAAAATATATCTTGATTCAAAAAGGCAAAAAGAACTACTTCATCCTAGAAGTGAATTAACCCTTGGTCAATTTTGTTGTAAAACTCGTAAGTAAAAAGAGTCATATTTCGACAAAAATCATTACTTTGATGACGTATTGAGGTTTTTGACCGAAATTTAATTTTTCAAAAAATACACTATTTAAACCTATGCCTTCAGAAAAGAATAAGGAAAAAGTCATCCTTGAAGCGGCAGCAAGCCTCTTCACGAGCAAAGGTTATCAGGCCACCCGAATGGAAGATGTGGCAAAAGAGGCAGGAATAAGTAAAGGGTTGACCTATTTTTATTTTAAGAATAAAGAGGACCTATATCTTGCTTTAACCAGAAGAGCTTTTGACCAATTTAAAGAGGTTTTCAAAGAAGTGATTCGCAAAAAGGGACAAAGCGGTTTAGATCAGGTTTGCGACCTATTCACATCGGTATCCTCCTTTGCCAAAGCAAATCAGGTCTACTTTGATTCCATTGTGGATTTTCTGGACCTACTAAAAAAGTACAACGATCCATCTAAAAGAGATTCAATTCACCCTCGGATTTTAGAAAGTGAGCAATTCCAAAAGCTTCTGGAAACGCATCATGATCCTGCTAAGCTTGGAATTCGAATGATAAGCCAAGGAATTAAAGATGGAAGCATCAGGCCAGAACTACAGCCCGAAATCACCTTTTATGCTATTTGGAGTATGATGATTGGATACGAGAAGCTCCGGGGTCCGATAGGCTATGAAGAAAAGGAAATCAAAATAAACGATGAGAATTGGGAAAAGGGATACCTTAAATTAATTAAGGATATGCTCAAAGGCACCGTTCAGGCCAGTAAGCCCGTGACGGTTCAAGGAAGTTTATTCTAGACAAAAAAAAGCCCCAGAATTGGGGCTTTTTAGCTTTAGGAGGATTAATGAACCTCTCCCATCATTTTCCGAATTATTGGTTTTAGCAAGAATAAAAGGACGGCCGATCCAATTACTGTGTAAACAATCAGCATGTACTGATCTGGCATTCTGGCAAGCGCTTCATCTGTTCCTCCACTTGCTTCTCCGGCTATTAAGCCCGCAATAAGATTTCCAAGAGATACAGATAGGAACCAAATGCCCATCATTTGACCCCCATAGCCTTTTGGGGCCAGCTTTGTCACCAAACTCAAACCAACAGGTGACAAACTCAATTCCCCGAAAGTGTGAAGCATATAAGTCAAAATCAACCAAAATGGGGCAGCCAAATCCCCTGAAGCAGCAATCTTTGCTGCGAAATACATCACAAAGAAGCCAATGCCCAGAAGAAGCAAACCAAAAGTAAATTTCATTGGAGAGCTAGGTTCTAAATGTCGCCTACCTAACCACACCCACATGGCTCCAAAAAACGGAGCAAAAAGAATGATAAACATACTGTTGATAGACTGGAAATAGCCCGTAGGAATTTCCCATCCAAAAACCGTACGATCAGTAAAGCGCTCAGCAAAAAGATTTAAGGTACTTCCCGCCTGCTCAAATCCCGACCAGAACATGGCAGAGAATAAAAACAGAATAGCTATCACCCCAACTTTATTCTTATCTCCTTTGGATAAACCTCCGAAAAGGATCACATAGCCTAAATATCCAAATGCGACCGCTGCAATAGTATAACCGGAAGCCCCGGCAATTGCTGTGGCTTCAAAAGAAATCAGCCCTGAAAAAAGAAACAAAACCACTCCGACCAAGGCAATACCAATCCAGGTTACCAAGGATTTTAGCTTTTTCTGTGAAGCGATTTCTTGTTCTGTTTGAACCTCCGGGCTTTCTCCATAGCCTTCAAGAGACTTTGCGGTGGCTTTATACTGAATCAAGCCGAAAACCATACCTAGGCCGGCTAAGCCAAAACCGAGGTGCCAGTCATACTCAGCCAAGGTACTACAAGCGATCGGGGCGATCAGAGCACCAATATTAATTCCCATATAGAAAATTGAGAAGCCTGCATCTCTTTTCGAACTTCCAGGTTTATATAACTGACCGACAATGGAACTAATATTTGGCTTCAAAAGCCCAGTTCCCAAAACAATCAGAATTAGTCCCAAAAAGAATGAAGTGGTGTCTAAAGAGGTCAATGCCACTTTGGCCTCATGCCCTTCTCCTGAAATCAGGTTTGATACGCCAGGCAAAGCCATGGTAAAGTGACCCAAGGCGATGATAATTCCGCCATACCATACTGATTTCTTTAAGCCAAAAAGCCGGTCAGCAAGCCATCCTCCAGGTAAAGCCAATAGATAAACACCCATGGTGTAGAGGCCATAAATGGCTCCGGATGTTTTATCATCAAAGCCCAAACCTCCATCTACAATGGCAGTGGTCATAAATAAAATTAGGAGAGCCCGCATACCGTAGTAGCTAAACCTCTCCCACATTTCGGTAAAGAATAGAGTCATCAGGCCTTTTGGGTGGCCAAACATGGTAGGTCCATCAAACTCTGAAGTTTTCAGATTTTCCAATGAATTTAATTTTTGGGTAAAATTAGATTTACAATGATAACCGATTTTGAAGATTTACCGAAAAAAACTACAGAAACGGCTGAATAAGCTAGAAAAAGGAATACTAAAATTTCATCAAAACCAAGAAATATGACATAAGGCATATTTTCTTCTGATTTTTGTTCGTAATCGATTACGCGACAAAATAAAGGCATTTTTTTGTTAGGTGGAAAAGTCCTTTTACTTACTTTTGTGTAGACAATTTTCAGATTTGTAAACCCAAATATTTATGCAGAACGAAGTTCTGGAAGCCAACGCTTCACCATTAGATTATCTGAGCTTTTCAACAAGCAAAAAATTGTACTTCAACCTACCTCCAGCGGCCCTAGTTGAGCGGTCGCTGGAGCGTGGTGAAGGACAACTCACCTCCACTGGCGCATTAATGGCGGATACTGGAAAGTTTACAGGGCGGTCCCCAAAGGATCGCTTTATTGTTTTGGATGAAAAGACCAAAGACTCCGTTTGGTGGGATGACATTAACATCCCCTTTGATTCGGAAAAATTTGAATCCCTGATGAATAAAATGAAAGACTATTTAAGTTCACAGGAATTATTTGTTCGGGATGCTTATGCCGGGGCAGATCCAAATCATCGTTTGAATTTACGGGTGGTGAATACTTGGGCATGGCATAACTTGTTTTGCCATAACATGTTCCTCAGGCCTGAAAAGGAAGAACTTGAGAAGTTTGAGCCTGATTTTACTATTCTTTGTGCTCCAGAGTTCAAAGCAAACCCTAGCGAGGATGGTACACGAAATGAAAATTTCGCAATCCTCGACATGACCAGGCGAATGATTATCATTGGAGGGACCGGATATGCAGGTGAAATGAAAAAGGGTATTTTCTCTGTCCTGAATTTTATCCTTCCGCATGAAAAGAATATCCTATCCATGCATTGCTCTGCAAATGTTGGTAAAGAAGGAGACACGGCAATATTTTTTGGGCTTTCCGGAACTGGGAAAACCACTTTGTCAGCCGACCCGAATCGAAATTTAATAGGTGATGATGAGCACGGATGGACCCAAAACTCTGTTTTCAACTTTGAAGGTGGGTGCTACGCAAAAGCCATTGACCTTTCGAGAGAAAAGGAGCCTGAAATTTGGGATGCGATTAAATTTGGAGCAATTGTAGAAAATACAAGATTTAAACCTGGCACTCGTGAGGTTGACTATTCGAACTCATCTGTCACGGAAAATACGAGAACTGCATATCCTATTGATCACATAGCAAATGCCATTATCCCATCGATAGCAGGAGTTCCTAAGAATATCTTTTTCCTAACAGCTGATGCTTTTGGAGTGATACCACCCATCTCCAAGCTCAACAAAAGTCAGGCTATGTACCACTTTATTTCTGGATACACAGCAAAAGTTGCAGGAACAGAAATGGGTGTCACTGAGCCTAAATTGACCTTTTCAGCTTGCTTTGGAGCAGCTTTTCTTCCACTTCATGCTACTGAATATGCTAAGCTTTTTGGTCAAAAAATGGAAGAACAAGATGTCAATGTCTGGCTCATCAACACAGGCTGGACTGGAGGGGTTTACGGAGTAGGCTCAAGAATGAAACTTTCCTATACGCGAGCCATGATCACGGCAGCACTGGAAAATCAGCTCGATAAAGTGGAATTCAAAGAGCACCCGGTATTTGGTGTGGAAGTCCCACAAAGCTGTCCGAATGTTCCTTCAGAAGTATTGAATCCTAGGAATACTTGGTCTGATGTCCAGGCTTACGATAAACAGGCTCAGGATTTAGCGAAAGCCTTCGTCGAAAACTTCAAGAAATTCGAAAGCCAGGCTTCCGAGGATATTTTAAAAGGAGAACCTAAAATTTAGTTTCTAAAAGGAGTGAAATATCACTCCTTTTTTTATTTGCGGTACAGAATACAAAGTAGCTTCCCCTATTTTTGTCATAATAATCTTTATTTGACTTTTTATATAACCAAATGAAAACAGCTGAAATAGTAACCGAAAAAGGAACCATGAAGGTAGAGTTCTATGAAAAGGACGCACCTAACACCGTAAAGAATTTTACAGATCTGGCTGAAAAGGGCTTTTATGATGGGCTCACTTTCCACAGAGTCATCCCTAATTTTGTAATTCAGGGTGGTTGTCCCAAAGGCAATGGCACTGGAGGTCCGGGGTATGTAATTGACTGTGAACTTGACCGGGAAAATCAATATCATGATCGGGGTGTTTTATCCATGGCTCACGCCGGACGAAATACAGGAGGCTCTCAATTCTTTATTTGTCACAGCAGAGACAATACCGCTCACCTCGATAGAAATCACACCTGCTTCGGTAAAGTGGTGGAAGGCTTGGATGTGATTGATGACATTAGAGCTGGTGATAAAATTGAAAAAATAACCATCAGCGAAGAATAAAAAAGCTCCTCAATCGAGGAGCTTTTTTTATTGATTTCTCTAAATATCTTCTGGAATTTACTTTAAGTCATTTAGGACTTCAAGTACCGCTCTGTGAATGGCTGGGGCCGTTTCCGGCCCAAGGGAGTTGATTTCTCCATAAGGTCTAGATTCGTACCCGTAGGTAAATGGAGGATTCACATCCCATTGTGATTTGGGTACTATATATCCAATCATGTCATTAGAAATTCCACCAAAAAATTTGAATTCCCCTTGAATCATTGTTTGGATAGCGGGTACCTCCTGTGGTTCGATGGTATAATCTGCACCTTCAGGAGACTCCACCCCTCCATGAAGAATTTCTGGATAAAGCTCACCAGGAACATGCACAAAAGTGGCTGGCCCCAGTGTCCAGGCAGAGACTTCTGATCGAATATGCTTCCACTTGGTGAACCCCCTATCAAAAATCCCCAGGAAAGCTGCTAAATGGAAAAGTTGATTATCCATCTTTAATTCGAGACTTTTCGCTCTTACATTGAGATTGAGTTCCTCAATAGTTGTTACCGAGGAATCAGAAAGTGTTTCAAGTGTAGCTTTCGCCAAAGCTCTTCCCTGAGCCATAATTTTATTTACATCCTGGTATTGAAAAGATCCTCCAGAGAAGGGGTCAGTAACTTCCATGGATGGATGTGTAGTCATCAAGCCTCCCACAGCCCCATTTAAAAAAATGGCAACACCTCCTACCCCATCCATCAAAGTACTATCTCCAACCACAATCCCTGATTCTACCATATTTCGCCATGGATCAGCAAAATCCGAACTCACCTTGATATTCTCCAGCCACAGTGTTTCTGGATGATTCCCCCAGTTCATTAATGTCCCAAGAGTTTCATCAGTTTTTTTATTTATAACCTGCATTAACTTAAGTGAAGAATCGAAAACTTGTGGATCTCGGGTATCACCAACTAATGGCTTCAATTTTTCTTCCTCAATCGCAAATTTAAACTTGGCTGGGACTCGAGACTTAAAAGCTTCAGTTACTGCCAACTCAATTCCCTCTTGAACCTTTTCAAGGTACTTTGGGTCGACCCCTCTTTCATATTCTGAAGGCCCCCACATCCCCATCAAATCTGGTGATGAATGTACATGTGTACTGGAAATAATTACATAATCCAGTTCTGGAACACTTTCCTGAATCATCTTTCGGGTAGTGATTACCTCATCATTTCCAAACCCGATCATATCGATAACACATATGGCAATTTGATTTTGACCGTCATCCAAAACCATCGCCCTAGCCCAAAGAGGATCTAAAATGGATTGAGCTGCTCTGGAATTCTGAAAACCTGCTAACCAAACTGCATCGAATTTTCCATTACCATTGACGTCGTCAAAGGTATCCCCATCTTCAGCATTGAACTGAGCATCTCCATTGACATCAATCCATGTCTCAGTAATTTCCGGGCTGATATCAACTTTGGCAAAGCCGGATTTAACCTCACCTGGATTAGAACTCTTCAGAGTTAAATCAAGCCAATAGCCTTCGTGCCGATCCTTAAATTGAAAAAAACCATAAATGGTGACCGAGAAAACACCAACTACTATTATGGCCAAAAGAAAAAGAAAGAATTTTTTCATGCTTTAGGTGATTTTCCTAAAGATATTATTTCAGCCTTACTTGATAAACTAGTTCCTCAAAATTACACCTGATCTTTCCCCCAGATCTTAATAAACTTGGCTTCATGAGCATCCACATTCTTCACGACGTCCCGAAACCAGTGATACTCAATTTCATCCTTCTCTTCCTTTGAGAGGAAATATTCCGGATCCGATTCAAAGCTTTTTCCTTTAGTCAATTCATATAAAAAAATCGCCGCAGCAACCGAGATATTAAAACTCTCTGAAAATCCATGCATAGGGATATGAACCATTCCATCGCAGGAGCTTTTCACTTCTTCCGAAACTCCTTCGTGTTCATTTCCAAAAACTAGAGCGATCTTTTGGCTCGCATCTAGGTCCTGTACTGGAATTGATCCGGCTTCTGGACTCGTTGCAAAAATCTTATAACCCGACTTCTTGAGAGTCCCAAAGCAATCTTGAACAGAAGAGCCCTCCGCATTAAAATACTTATGTAAGGTTATCCATTGAGCGGCGCCCCTGGTGACATAAGGATTAATATGATACTCCTTAGATTTCTCAATCACATGCACATCCTGTATGCCGAAGCAATCACAAGTTCGAAGAACAGCACTGGCGTTGTGAGGTTTATAGATATCCTCCAAAACCACTGTGAATTTTCTCGTCCTTTTCGATAAGACCGCACGAATCAGCTGTTGTTTATGAGGGGTTACATACTTTTTTAAATAGGCTTTGAATGCCCTTTGAAAAGATATTGAGCTTTGAATATCTTCAAAAGACCTCATTAGAAAAGCCCCAGTTGATCATCACTATCTTTCTTTTTTGGAGAAAGGTCAATGGTGGACCCCACTTCTAAATCATCCCCTTCAGAATTCTCTGATTCAGATTCGGTCTTCTTTTTGTCTTCAGATTTGGTAACAGCTTTCGCTTTTTCTACTGTTGGCTTTTTTTCAACAGTTTTACCGGAATTTAATTCTCCTTTCGGAGAATTTGAATCAGCCTTCTCAGACTCACCTTCCTCCTCCTTTTGTTCAATTTCCACCTCTTCAGAATCTGTGTCCAAAAGCACCAATTTCTTCACTGGATAATTGCTCAATTTATTACCAATAGCTTTCCACCCCTTTACATCAATAAGCATATCCAGATCATATTCTGTTTCTACTCTCTCCTTATTCTTCAATATAGTGGCCTTTACCTGCGGCTGCTTTGCGGTAGATGCTATCAAGAGCTTTGAGGACCTGTGCTCGGTGATAAAGTTAAATCGCTTATTCAAAGTGCTAGTTTCGATCTGGAAGCGTTTCACATAGTGAGTTTTGCTGGCACCATCATAATAAACCACCGATATAACTTTCTCAGGATCGAATTTTTCAATTAAAAGGAGATTTGGAGCATCGTAGCGATTGGTCAGCTCAAAACTCGTTAGCTCATATTCGCCATTTTTATAGATTGCCAAAATTCTGTCGTCACCGAGGAAATTATCAATTAGCTCTCCTCTCTCGTCGGTATTAAGCCTACCCACCACTGAATCATAATAAATATCTAAACCACCAAGCGTGGAAACCCCTTCCATTTTAAGCACCACTTTGCGTACAGGGTATTTGGTAAGGATATTTCCTCCGGCACCTCTTCCTTTTATGTCTAAAGTGGCAAAATCGAAATCAAAAACTTTCACTCTTGCCTTGGCTCCTTGAGTCAAGCTAACGGTAACGATTTCCGCCTCACCATTTGGATTTGCCGTCAAATAGAGAACTTTAGAACCTTTTGCACCTTTAGTGAGAACATATTCTTTATCTCTGGTAACTGCTAAAACCTGAAATCTTTTTACCATGGTCCTACCGGAGCCACCGTCAAGATAAATCAGGTTATAAACCATCCTTTCATCGCCCTTCCTAAAAACTCCTACGTACAGAATATCCTTACCCATGAAGTTTTTTTCTTGGATTTTGGACACCATGCAGATTCCATCTCTTCGAATGACAAGAATATCGTCCAGGTCTGAACATTCACTTACAAACTCTTCCTTCTTCAGACCAAAGCCAACAAAACCATCTTTTCGATTTACATAAAGCTTGGCATTGTTTGCTGCAACTACTGTGGCTTTGATGGTGTCAAAAGCCCGGATCTCAGTCTTTCTTTCTCTTCCTTTGCCATACTTATCCAGAAGCTTCTGATAATACCCAATGGCATAATCAGTCAGGTTTTCGAGGTTATAATTCACCTGATCCAGTTCCTCCTGAAGTCTTCTCATCAATTCATCCGCCTTGAAAGCGTCAAATTTTGAGATTCGTTTGATCCGAATTTCTGTCAAGCGAACCAAGTCATCCTGAGTGATTTCTCGATAAAAATCCGGCTTATAGGGCTCCAAACCGGAATCAATTGCTTCCAACACTGCTTCCCAAGTTTCACACTCTTCGATATCCCGGTAAATTCTATTTTCTATGAAGATCTTCTCAAGTGATGAGAAAAGTAACTTCTCCATTAATTCTCCCCGCCGGATTTCCAGCTCTCGCTTGAGGAGATCCTTCGTCTGACTAGTATTGTAAGTGAGAATATCATTCACCGACATGAATACCGGCTTCTCCTCTACAATTACACAGGCATTGGGTGAAATGGAAACCTCACAATTCGTGAAAGCATATAAGGCATCGATAGTTACATCAGGTGAAACCCCTGTGGCTAAATGCACGATAATCTCTACATCCTTGGCAGTATTATCAACCACCTTTTTGATTTTGATCTTTCCTTTATCATTGGCTTTCAGAATAGAATCTATCAATGAATCCGTAGTTTCACCATAAGGTATCTCTCTGATGGCAAGTGACTTACTGTCTACTTCTTCTATTTTTGCTCTAACCTTTACCCTACCGCCTCTTTGGCCTTCATTGTATTCAGAAAAATCTGCTAGACCTCCTGTGGCAAAATCTGGAAAAATCTTCGGTTTCTTACCCTTTAAAACCTTGATGGATTGCTCGATTAGCTCACAAAAGTTATGAGGAAGAATTTTGGTCGAAAGACCAACAGCAATCCCTTCCACACCCTGAGCAAGTAAAAGTGGGAATTTAACGGGAAGAGTAATCGGTTCTTTTTTACGGCCATCGTAAGATAGCTGCCATTCGGTGGTTTGAGGATTGAAAACTACTTCCAAGGCAAACTTGGAAAGTCTTGCCTCAATATATCTGGCGGCGGCGGCCCTATCACCGGTTCGGATATCTCCCCAATTTCCCTGAGTTTCTATCAGCAGGTCTTTTTGGCCTAGGTTAACAATGGCGTCCCCAATGGATGCATCACCATGAGGGTGATACTGCATGGACTGACCAATAATGTTTGCCACCTTATTAAAGCGCCCATCATCCATTTCCTTCATGGCATGAAGGATCCTTCTCTGTACAGGCTTTAATCCATCCTCAATGGCAGGTACGGCGCGCTCCAGAATTACATAGGAAGCATAATCTAAAAACCAGTCCTTATACATTCCGGAAACCGGAACAGATACTTGTAAATCCTCGTCGTTATTTTCGTGAGTGTTATTCTCCTCGCTCATTTATTTATTAAAATTTTGACCTGAGACCTAAAATCCTTTAAGCTGCTTCTATTTCCTCCTCCTCAGCTTTTGACTCCCCACCGAGATCCAGGTCTTTTTCTATTTTCAGATTATCTATGATAAAGTTTTGTCTGTCCGGAGTGTTTTTACCCATATAGAACTTCAGAAGGTCAGCAATTTTGGTCTCCTTGTTTAATATGATAGGTTCTAACCTTATATCCTCTCCGATAAACCCTCCAAATTCCTCCGGAGAAATCTCTCCCAGTCCCTTGAAACGGGTGATTTCTGGTTTTCCTCCAAGTTTATGGATGGCTCTTTGACGCTCCTCATCAGAGTAGCAATAAATAGTCTCCTTTTTATTTCGGACTCTAAAAAGAGGCGTATCCAAAATGAATAGATGCCCATTTCTTACCAAATCGGGAAAGAACTGAAGAAAATAGGTCATGATGAGTAAGCGGATGTGCATACCGTCAACATCCGCATCTGTCGCAATCACAATTTTTCTATAACGCAATCCATCAATCCCATCCTCAATATTCAACGCATGCTGAAGAAGGTTAAACTCCTCATTTTCATAAACCACCTTCTTGGTCATGCCATAGCAGTTCAGGGGTTTTCCCCTTAATGAAAAGACCGCCTGAGTCTGCACATTTCTGGATTTGGTGATGGACCCTGATGCTGAATCACCTTCAGTAATGAAAAGCATGGTTTCATTTTTCAGTTCTTCATCGCCCTTGTTATCATCATAGTGCACTCTACAATCTCTAAGCTTTTTATTATGAAGATTGGCCTTCTTCGCCCGCTCATTGGCAAGTTTTTTAATACCTGAAATCTCCTTGCGTTCTCTTTCGGACTGAAGAATCCTCTTCAGTAAAGCATCTGCGGCTTTCGGATTTTTATGTAGGTAATTATCCAGCTCAACCCTTAGGAATTCGTTTACAAAAGTCCTTACAGTTGGACCATCAGGACCCACAGACTGCGAACCTAGCTTTGTTTTGGTCTGAGATTCAAAAACTGGCTCTTGAACTCGAATTGCTATCGCTCCAACCACACTCTGCCGGATATCCGCTGAGTCGTAGTCCTTTTTATAGAAATCACGGACCGTCTTCACTATGCTCTCCCTAAAGGCCGCCAAATGCGTTCCTCCCTGGGTGGTATACTGTCCATTTACAAAAGAGTAGTACTCCTCACCATACTGATTGGTATGAGTCAGAGCCACTTCTATGTCATTCCCCTTTAAATGGATGATAGGATACCTGCAGGCCTCTTCATCTACTTTATTCGAAAGTAAATCATAAAGCCCTTTATCCGAGAAATATTTCTTCCCATTATAATTTATGGTCAAACCTGCATTTAGGTATGCATAATTCCATATCTGGTTTTCAAGGTATTCAGGAATGAAATGATAATTCTTGAAGACACTGGCATCTGGCGAGAACACTATTTTAGTCCCATTTCGATCTGAAGTTTTACCCACTTTTTGATCATTGACCAAGACGCCTTTTTCGAATTCGGCAACTTTAGTTTCCCCGTCACGGTATGATTGAACTTTAAAATAATCGGAAAGGGCATTTACAGCTTTGGTACCCACCCCATTTAGTCCTACCGATTTCTGGAATGCTCCGGAGTCATATTTTCCACCCGTATTTATTTTGGAAACGCAATCGATGACCTTTCCCAGAGGAATTCCTCGGCCATAATCTCTTACCTCCACTTTGTGCTCGGAAATCTTAACCTCGATGGTACGGCCATGACCCATCATGTGCTCATCGATGGAGTTATCTAATATCTCCTTGACTAAAACATAAATACCATCATCCTGCGCACTTCCATCCCCTAGTTTTCCAATGTACATCCCTGGTCTTAGGCGAATATGCTCCCGCCAATCCAGTGACTTGATACTATCCTCGTTGTATTGAACTTTTTCTGCCATAGGCTAATAGATTCTAAGAATCTAATCTCACTTGTTTGAATTTATTGACTAATAGAATAAAAAAAGCTATCACCCAAATAACGAGCAAAAGCGGGATTAAGTAAAAGAAGAAATTGAATTCTGATGCATTAATTCCTTCCTGATTATTGATGGCATGAACAAAGAAAACCATAACTAAAAGACAGGTATTCAGAATCGCTCCAAAAGTATAAAACCATGCTAGAAAATAATCTCTGTAATCATCTCCTACCGGGAAAAGCTTATGCAGGCCGTTATGAGTTTTGGTTTCGAGCAATTTCGGAGGCAACAAAACCACTAAGTTGCACACCACAAACAAGGCAATAATGCTATAAAAAAAAGCATCTCTTCCATGCTCTGTAGGTGAGTCAGGTTGGTACTGAACAGTTTCTGGCATTGCTGAATAGAAATACAGCAAGAAAAAAATGAATCCAAAAACCATGAAGAAATAGAAGACTTTTCCGAAACGACTGTACATAAATTTATCGGGGGATTTCAAATGCTAATATAAAGGATTTGAGTGAACAGAATCATCCCATAAGGTGTTCGATTATTGATTATATTTGACAGTTAGTTTCAGGAAAATTACCCAAAACAATGAACCTCAGTCCGGTAGTGATCGCCATCCCGATGTATTTTATTCTGATGGCCATAGAAATGATCACTCTTCGTTTCCAAAAACACCCGGGTTATCGCTTAAATGATGCTGTAACCAATATCAACTGTGGAGTGATTTCTCAGGTAACAGGAGTATTCGTAAAAGTTATCTCCATTGGGATTTATACGCTCATTTACGAAAACCTGGCCCTTTTACAGATTCCTAATAATATCTGGACTTTTCTGTTGCTCTTTTTCCTTTACGATCTTTGCTATTATTGGGCTCATCGCAAAAGTCATGAAATCAATCTTTTCTGGGGAGGACATGTGGTTCATCACTCCAGTGAGGAGTATAATCTTTCAGTTGCCTTGCGGCAAAGCAGCACCCAAACCTTCTGGACTTTTTTCTTCTATTTCCCACTAGCCATTTTGGGGTTCGATCCGGTGATGCTTGTTTTAGCCTCGGGAATAAACCTGCTTTATCAATTTTGGATCCACACAGAAGCTATTGGCAAGATGGGTTTTCTGGAAAAATTCATGAATACTCCATCTCATCATCGAGTGCACCATGGAAGAAATCCTAAGTATATAGACAAAAACCATGGAGGAACTTTTATCATTTTCGATAAATGGTTTGGCACATTTCAGGAGGAGGAGGAGACCCCTACCTATGGAATTACCACTCCGGTAAACAGTTGGAATCCCTTTTGGGTGAATCTGGCGCATTACGCCACCATGAAAGAAGAATTAGCCATGATTCCTAAATGGGGCGATAAAGTCAGGTATCTATTCAATAAACCAGGATGGTTACCGGATTACCTTGGAGGTTATCGTGCCCCTAAGGAACCGGGAAAAGATTTTAAAAAGTATGATACTGTGGTGCCTCCAAGTTTCAACTGGTACGTTTTCTTTCAGTACATCCTCCTGCTGGTCCTCACAGGTTTTTTCCTATTTCAAGTGAACGCTTTTGAATGGATGATCAAAGTTGGTGTAAGTGCTATAATTATTTGGACAACCATAAGTTTTTCCGGGATTTTTGAGAAACGAAATTGGTTTCTTCCACAGGAGATTTTGAGGATATTGGTTTTTTCCACTGTGCTATTTCTTCTTTTCAATTCCTTAATCTCCATTCCCATTTTAAGTACTTTCATTGCAATTTATGCCCTTGTTTCCTTTGCCTGGCTATTTAAAAACCAGCAACAAAAAGATCAAATTACTTCAGCCTCTCTTTAAAATGGGTAGAATTTTAATAGCAGTTCTGGGACTTGTTTTAGTCCTTGGCTCATGCAGTTCAAAGCTGGACGCTGGTGATATCAATCTGGAAAATTGGAAAGCAGATCGGTATGGATGTAACGGGCTGAGAATTCAGGATTTGGAAGAGATAAGAAGAATAAAAAATACTTTCCTTGGAGCCTCCAATCAATCCATAATTAAGACTTTGGGCAGACCAGATCGTGTAGAGCTAGTGGATAAAAGCCAAAGTTTCTTTTTCTACTTTTTGGAACCAAGTAGGGACTGTGAAGGGGTAGAAACAGAAAAAGAACCCTTAAAGGTCCTTTTTCGAATGAATGCAATAAGTAAAGTATCTGAAGTGACGATTACAAACCTGAACCCATAAAGCAAAGAGCCGCCGCTCCGAGGGTTCCCGCGTCGTTTTCTAAAGTAGCTCTTTTGAGGTGAAGGCTTTTTGTGTAATACGAGGTTAGTGATTCATTTAGCACTTTTTTCATGCTTGGCAAAATGAATTCAAGTCCGGCTGAAACCCCACCCCCAAAATAGATTTCGGTAACATCAAGAATTCTAACGGTAGAGACAATAGCGGCTCCAAGAATTTCTCCTACTTCTTCAAAAACTTTTAAAGCCACCGGATTATTTTCTCTGGCACCTTTTACAAGCATATGAATGCCTGGAACTTCATGAGCTAAATCTCCAGCCTGATCAGGGTGTGCTTTTAGATATTTATCGAGAATATTTAAAATCCCTCCGCGTCCTACCAAAGTTTCCAATCTAGCATTGTCACGAGCCAACATATGCCCCATTTCCATGGCATTTCCTCTCGAACCCTTGAAAACTTGACCATCCAGTACCAAGGCACTTCCAATACCAGTTCCTAAAGTGATAAAAAGGAAGTTTTCAGCTGGGTCATCTTGACCAAAATAAAATTCACCTATTGCAGCGGCAGCGGCATCATTCTCGAGAAAGAAATCATGTTCTGGATAGGCTTTCTTTAGCCCTTCTTTTAATTTGAACCCGTTTAACCCTGGGATCGCCGGGATTTCCAGCGGAACGGTTCTATCCTTAGAAATCAGCCCAGGCAAACCAATGCCTACTTCCCGAACCTCTGGATACTTATCCAAGTATTTACCGAGCTCCTTAATGAATTTGGGACCAAATCCCTCCGGATACTCCCTGTATGTAGTGGTCTCTTCTTTCTGAAAGTCAAGTATTTCACCGGATTTATTAACTAATCCAATTTTAAGATGGGTTCCGCCCACGTCTACACCTAAAAATGGTATATCCTGATTCTGCATAGTTTCGATAGGTTATTGGGACATCAAAAAAGCAAAAGTTTTAATTTACTTCCTATAATCCTGACCAATCTGCTGGAAAATTTTAAGAACGGCAGGACAAACCAAAGTATTCTTTAAGGTCAAATTTAAAATCCCTAGCATATTTTTTCGATTAGTATGTGGGTATTCCCGGCAGGCTTTTGGCCGGTTTTCATAGACTAAACATGTGTTGTCTTCATTCAAAAATGGACAGGGAGCAGAGTTTAAAACATAATCCCCTTCATCATCCTGATGAAGATATTCATCAATGAATTCAGTGGACTTCATTCTAAATACTCTTGCAAGCCTATCGATGTCTGTTTTGATGAAAATAGGACTCGTAGTTTTGCAACAATTAGCACAATCCAAGCAATCAATTTCTGAAAAAACCTCCTCATGAAGCTGTTGGAATTTTGTATCCAAAGCTTTGGATTTGACCTTTCTGAGTCGAATTTTGAGCTTTTTATTTGCTGAGAAATCGGAGAGGGATTCTACTTTAAAAGCTTCGAGATCTAACATTAATTCGTTGAATTCAAAACTATCCCATCTGGAAGAATCAAAATTTTCCTGGCTTTGTAAAGCTGCCCAATGCTTTGTTTAAAATGCTTTTTACTCATTCCAAGCTCAGCCTTGATTTCCTCTGGAGCGGATTTATCATGAAGCTTCAGCGATCCTTTACTCTCCAGAATTTTCAAGATTTTCTCTGCACCATCATCGTACTTGGTTCTATTTGGTGGCAAAAGGAGTAAATCAAGCTTCCCATCCTCTCTCCTTTTCTTGATGTAAACGGTGCGGGTTTCACCAATTTCAATTTTTTCGAAAACTTCATTTTTATATAGCAGCCCTTCAAACTGATCCTCAACCAGTACCTTAAAACCTAGATCGGTCTTGTCAAAAATCAGCCCTGTCAGTGGCAAGCCTGTGGTAAACTCTTCAGGAGCCGGGTCCAAAAAACCAGCATACTTTCCTACTCCAATCAGCCGATTGGTTTTATTATCTATACAAACTTTGACAAGAACCTTATCTCCCTCCTTCATTTCCTTTCCCATTTCGGAATTAGGCAGGAAAAGATCTTTAGGCAATCCCCAATCCAAAAAAGCCCCAAAGGAAGTCTTATGCTTTACCTCCAACACTGCAAAATCATCCAGATAGGCTAGCGGTCTTTCTGTTACTGCGACTGGCCTATCTTCACTGTCCGTGTAGACAAAAACCTCAATCAAGTCTCCCTCCTTTTCATCGCCGGTAAGGTAGCCTTGTGGCAATAAAACTTCATCTCCTGAAGCAAGCCCTAAATAGGCTCCAAAATCGGTAAAACGATTAATAGGTAATTCAGAAACCAATCCTAATTCTTCCATAAATCAAAGTTAGACAATATTCTTCGCAAGCTCGAAATTGGTGAAAACATAAGTTCTTTAGAGAGGTTAAAAATTGGATTGTCACAGCCTGCATCTTAGCTTTGACATTTCAATAACCCATTATAAAACCCAATTAACTTTAACTCAATCTCATGAAAAATTTAGCTGTAATCGGTTCTGGAACTATGGGAAATGGAATTGCCCATGTTTTTGCGCAGTATGGATTTAATGTTTCTTTAATCGACCTTAAGCAAGAATTTTTAGACAAGGCTTTGGCAAAAATCCAAAAGAACATGGATAGGCAAGTTGCCAAGGGGGTTATTTCCGAAGTAGAAAAAGAAGCGGCTTTAGGAAGGATAAATACTTTCACCTCAATGCCCGACGGGGTGAAGAATTCAGATTTGGTCGTAGAAGCGGCTACAGAGAATATGGAGATTAAATTGGATCTTTTTAGACAGCTAGATGAAGCAGCACCTGAAGGAGCAATTTTAGCATCAAACACCTCTTCCATTTCTATCACCAAAATCGCTGCAGCCACCAAAAGGCCAAATAAAGTCATAGGAATGCATTTCATGAATCCTGTTCCAGTCATGAAATTAATCGAGGTAATCAGAGGATATGCCACGTCTGATGAGACCACAGAAATCATTATGGCTCTGTCTAAAGAGTTAGAGAAAGTTCCTGTAGAAGTGAACGATTATCCCGGCTTTGTGGCAAACCGAATCCTAATGCCAATGATTAACGAAGCAATTTACAGCCTTTATGAGGGTGTAGCGGGAGTAGAAGAAATAGATACGGTTATGAAACTGGGAATGGCTCATCCCATGGGTCCATTGCAATTGGCGGACTTTATTGGCTTAGACGTATGCCTTTCCATTCTGCGTGTTCTACATGAAGGCTTTGGTAATCCGAAATATGCTCCATGTCCACTTTTAGTAAACATGGTGGAAGCTGGTTTTAAAGGTGCCAAAACAGGAGAAGGATTCTATGCTTACACGCAAGGAAGCAAGGATTTAATCGTTTCCTCTCAATTCAAAAAATAAGCCATGCATCTGGCCATCGCTGGTAATATTGGAAGTGGAAAAACCACCCTAGCCGAAATGCTTGGAAAGCATCTTGGCTGGGATATTGAATTCGAGTCAGTGGATAATAATCCTTATTTACCCGATTTCTACGCTGATATGAAGCGCTGGGCCTTTCACCTTCAAGTTTATTTCCTCAACTCTAGATTTAATCAAATCAAGAAAATTCAGGAGAAGAAATCAAACACCATTCAGGATAGGACTATTTATGAAGATGCCTACATTTTTGCAGCCAACTTATATAAAAGTGGCTTTTTAAGCCAAAGGGATTACGATAGCTATTTGAGTCTTTTCAATTCCATGATCCCACATGTTAAAGCACCGGATCTCTTGATCTACTTAAAGGCTGATATTTCTAAGTTAGTCGGACAAATTGAAAAAAGAGGAAGGGATTATGAAACCACAATGAGGATAGACTACCTGAAAAACCTAAACAAACATTACGAGGAATGGATCTCAAGCTATCGGGAAGGTAATCTCTTGATTGTAGACGTGAATGAGTTAGATTTTGTGGAAAGACCGACAGATTTTTCTTTTATTTTGGAAAAAGTAAATCGCGAGATTTTTGGCCTCTTCTCTTAAATTAGGCCATTTTTCTTTTTAGCCAGTTCAGGATAATGACTTTGGTATCCTCATTTGCGGACATCAACAAATGATCTATACGTTGGAGTCTACCTCCAATCATAAGCGTTTCATAAGGAGGAATGCGTATCAATTTATATCCATGTAGTCGCGATTGGAGGTCCATTTGAAGATCATTGAAGGCAAGTAACTTCCAGCCCGGCGCACCTTCATCATAAAAATCTCCGGGATCACTGCCCTCACCAAAGTGTGCTTTAGCCATAGGGCTACCAAACCAAAACCTCTTTTGGAGCCCCACCTTTAGACAATCTTTCTCGAATGTTCGACAAAGTCTTTTATAGGCTTGAGAGAATGGAAAATTAAATTGATCGTAAATATCTGATTTTAAGGTTATTGATCTATATCTATTGAAGTGACTTTCATCGTCATACTTGATGACAAATCGATTGATTTTAAAATCAAACTTTAACTTATTTAGCAATGGGAACTCCGACTTTCCGCCTAGTTCTAAGTATGTCTCAGATAACCATTCTTTAGACTTCTCATCAAGAAAACTGTGGTTTAATTCAAGGTCAAAACCCGAATCATAAAAAAGGTCGCTTTCTTGTAAAATTTCATCAAGCTGACGAATAATTAGATTTTGCATAATCAGTCGCCTTCTCTCAAAATATCCCAGGTATGATCAGCGAGCAACTTCACCTCCGCTATGAATGCTGCAAAGCCCTTCTTTCTTCCCCAATCTTCTGGTGAAAGCATACTTAAAAAATCGGAGCCATCATCCTTTTGATATAGAAAATAGATGTGATTAATCAGAGGTTCAAAGCCAATTGAAGCTTGGTAAATACGCTCAGAAATCTCAACTCTGGATTGAATTTTTTTAGCTTGATCGGCCAAAAGCTGCATCTGCTGATAGATTTGAGACATCTGCATATCTGTTTGCGAATGCATGGCCGCCACGGCACGTCCTGTGATCTTACCTTTATCCTCGGGCTTAATGATCGCACTCCCACTATGATGAGCATAAGGAAGATTAGACGGACTCTCAGTCGTCTTTTCCTTCATCTTTTCCAGATCAATCTTATCTACGTCTATTTTATTCTTCTCCATTTTAATTTTGATCTGTGATCCGTTCCTGAAGTTGGGGTTTTGAACCAGGAAAGGTGGTTCGCTTAGAGATGTCATACCCTATCCAAATCATGATGAGCATGAAAATCAGGAAAGCCGCCAGGAATATTTTTTTCTTTTTTTCCATCAAATCCAAATTCTGATTCAAAATTACGAAATGCTTGACAATGCAAATGCTTTGATATGATTTTTACGTGCGACGTAAAATGACAACACAAAGCCGACTGCGGCTCCCAAGAGATGACTCTCCCAAGAGACTCTACCCACATTTGGCACTAACCCAAAGACTAAGCTGCCATAAATCATCATGACCAGTATTGATATGATTAAGTCTTTTGCTTTCCACCTGAAAAAGCCAAAACACATCAGAAAAAAGGCAAGCATATATACTAAGCCACTACTACCGATATGTAAATAAGGCCTACCCGCACACCAAACCAGTATATTCGTCCAGAGCATGCCATAAACTATGACCCATCCTGCGATTCGGTCATAGAAATAGTACAGTACCATGGAAAGAATAAGAAATGGCCAGAGATTAGAAATCAGATGAAGCCAATTCCCATGGATAAATGGGGTCAGGACAATCCCAAATAATCCATGAATTTTCCTTGGAAGAATCCCTAGGATTCCAAAATCAAGATTGAACGACTCCTGCACCGCAAAGACCAAGACCATTACCAAACCAATCCTAACCGGTATGGAAATGCTTCTTTTAAAATGCTTCCAATCAAACGCACACATACCATAGAAATAAGTGGTTTTGAAAAATGTTTATATTTTTAGCTGCTATTACAAAATTTTTCACCCACCTGCTTTAAAATGTATCAGCATATCGACGAGGAGACGATTTATAATTACCTAGGAAGGGATAACCTTGAACTTATCGAAGAGTTGCTTGGATTGGTGATTTCCGTGAATTTGGTTGAATTGGAAGAACTGAGTGAATTGTACCAGAAAAAAGATTATTCCACCATTAAAAAACGAGTCCATAAGTCAAAGCCTTCTCTGAGTTATATTGGAGCATCCAAAACACTTGAACTAGTTGATCAGATTGAATCAGAACTAGAGACTTCAGCACCCATTAACTCAGAACTACAGAAGCATATAAAATCAATAAAACTTGAACTCACCACATTTTTGGCGGAGCTCAGAAGTAACTAAGCCAACCTTATGAAAAAACTATTACTCTCTACTATCCTCATTCTAACCTTTGGTCTAATTAATGCCCAGGAAAGTGCTCTGAGTGTGGAATATATCATGCGTGACCCCGCATGGATAGGTACTTTTCCTTCATCTCCTTATTGGTCAAAAGACGGTCAAACGATCTATTTCAGATATAATCTTGAAAATGATCCTGCAGATTCTCTGTACAAAATATCCCTAGCCAATCCCGAGAAAATCAAAAAAGTAGATTGGAAAGAGGCTCAAAATTCCAGAGCCACAAGAGGTGAACTTAATATGAGTAAAACTTCCATTCTTTACAGTGAAGGCCAAAAGATTATGGAGGAAGATGTGAAAACCGGAGAGTCAAAAGTCATTTTTGAATGGTATACCAACTTAAATAATCCTTCGTATCTAGCAGATGAGTCTTTGATCTCTTTTAATTCCGAGGATAACATTTTCGTTTTTGATACTGAAAAAGAAAAAGTTACTAAGGTCACCAATATCAAAGACGGAAAAGCTCCTTCTCAATCTTCAGGATCAAGCAATACAGAAAAAGAAAAGGGCTACCTAGAGCAGGAAACTGTAAAATTGAGTAAGGTACTTCAGGAAAGGGAAGAGAAGGATAAAATGAGAAGGGCTTACCGAGAGGCAACTCAGGAAGAGAAGGAAGAAGAGCCTTTTGCTTTCTACAAGCAGGGAAAAAATCTGACGAACCTTCGCTTATCTCCCAATCAGAGATTTGCCACATTCAGCGAGTATAATCGAAATTCAAATAAACCTACAGGAGTTCCTGATTACATGGATGCCTCAGGTTACACCAAAGAATTGAGAGGGAGACCAAAAGTAGGTACAGAAGGAACCACAGTAGAAATAGGCTTTTACGATCTTGAAAATGATACAGTTTTTTACTTGAATAAATCAATACTAGACGGAATCAAAGATCTTCCTGACTATGTAGCTGACTACCCGGACAAGGAATGGGAAGAAGAGGAGCGTAAAGTTTTTCTAGCCGGCCCCTACTTTTCACCTTCGGGTGAGACCGCAATCGTAGTGGCAAGATCCTTGGACAACAAGGATCGCTGGATTGCTTCGGTAGATTTTGAAACAGGCGATTTGATCACCTTAGACAGGCAGCGGGACGAGGCTTGGATTGCGGGTCCAGGAATTGGATGGACCTACTCCTCAGGTGTTTTTGGGTGGTTACCAGACAGCGAACATATTTATTTCCAATCTGAAGAGAGTGGCTATTCACATCTATATTTACTGAACGTAAATACTGGTAAGAAAACGGCTTTGACTTCAGGAGATTTTGAAGTTTTTGACCCTTTCATTTCAAAAGACGGCGAGCATTGGTATTTCACCAGTTCGGAAGTTAGCCCAAGCGAGAGACACTTTTACAAAATGCCTCTAATGGGTGGAGAAAAGGAACAATTGACTTTTCTAGAAGGCAAGAATGACGCTTTTCTTTCTCCAGAGGAAGACAAACTCTTAGTTCTTAATTCTTTTAGCAATAGACCTGAAGAGCTTTTTCTGAAGGATTTAAGCAAGAGAAATGCTGAAGCAAAACAATTGACCTTTGGTCAAAGTGAGGAGTTCCAAGCATACGAATGGCGTGAGCCAGAGATAATTCGGTTTGAGGCTGAGGACGGTGCCATGGTTCCAGCAAGACTTTATACTCCGGAAGATTCTAAAAAAAATGGGGCTGCAGTGATTTTTGTCCATGGAGCAGGATATCTACAAAACGTTCACAAATGGTGGAGTAGCTATTTCCGCGAATACATGTTTCATAATCTCCTGACCGATTTAGGATATACCGTTCTCGATATTGATTACAGATCTAGCGCAGGATATGGAAGAGATTGGAGAACTGGAATTTATAGGCACATGGGTGGAAAAGATCTTTCAGATCAAATTGACGGGGCGAAATATCTTATAGATTTCCAAGACATTGACCCTGAAAGGCTAGGTATTTATGGCGGTAGTTATGGAGGTTTCATAACGCTAATGGCTCTTTTTACAGAACCAGATGTATTCAAATCCGGTGCAGCACTTAGATCTGTAACCGATTGGGCTCATTACAACCACGGATATACCTCGAACATTCTCAATACTCCCGAAGAAGACCCAATCGCTTACGAACGCTCCTCTCCTATTTATTTTGCCGAAGGACTGAAAGGAAATCTTCTAATCGCACACGGCATGGTGGATGTAAATGTTCAATTTCAGGACGTGGTCAGACTTGCCCAGCGTCTGATTGAACTCGAAAAAGATAATTGGGAAATGGCAGTTTATCCGGTCGAAGATCATGGATTCGTAGAGCCTTCCTCATGGACCGATGAGTACAAACGCATTTTAAAACTCTTCAATACCACTTTACTAGACTAGATCCCTATGCTTAGAGCAGGCAAATTCCTCCTAATAGCCATAATTCTTCTTTATGGCTGTTCACCTCAGGTTGAGCAACCCAAAAAAGTAGGTCCAATTGTAGAAAATGCCATGGTGGTTTCCGCTATGGAAGAAGCCTCAGCCATCGGAGTGCAGATTATGGAAAAAGGCGGAAATGCCTTTGATGCTATGATGGCAACCGAAATGGCTTTAGCGGTTTGCTACCCTTTTGCCGGCAATCTTGGAGGGGGTGGATTTATGGTTTATCGAATGGCCGATGGTAGTATTGGATCTCTTGACTACCGTGAAAAAGCTCCAGGAGCCGCCGATCGCGACATGTATTTGGATGAGGAAGGTAATATTATTCCTGGATTAAGTACTCAAGGCGCTTTGGCATCTGGAATTCCAGGAACTGTTGCAGGGGTTTTCGAGGCTCAAGAGAAGTTTGGGAAACTTGATCCAAAAGAAATTTTAGAACCTGTCATTGAATTAGCGCAGAAAGGATGGGCCGTCCGGCAAAGGCAAGCGAATAGCTTTGAAAGACTTCGCGAAACCTTTATTGAGGTAAATGGCCCTAATACTTTCTACTCGAAGCCTTATCCTGAGGGCACCATGCTGAAAATGCCCATTTTGGCGGAAACGCTAAGGAGGATTTCTGAAAATGGAAGGGACGAATTTTACAAGGGCAAAACTGCAGAAATGCTGGTGAGTCATATGGATTCTATTGGTGGAATTTTCACTATGGAGGACTTGGCAAATTATGAGGCTGTTTGGAGAGAGCCCGTAGTATTTGATTACAATGGGCATAGAATAATTTCTATGGCTCCCCCAAGTTCGGGTGGAGTAACCATAGGTCAGATTCTTCAGATGATGGAGCCATACTCCGTTGGAAATATGGAATATCATAGCGCTGAGCATATTCAGCTCATGGTGGAAGCCGAGAGAAGGGCTTACGCAGACAGAAACTTTTACCTTGGCGACCCTGATTTTGTAGATATTCCGATTGAGCAGTTACTTGATGAAGAATACCTTAAGGCTAGGATGAGTTCTTTCACCCCGGGAAAGGCAACCAAATCAGAGGATATAGCCAAAGGCGAAGTACTATATGCTGAGAGCATGGAGACCACACATTACTCCATTGTTGACGCAGAAGGGAATGCTGTTTCTGTCACAACCACCCTAAATGGAGCTTACGGTTCCAAAGTCTTTATTGATGATTTGGGCTTTTTCATGAATAATGAAATGGATGATTTCAGCTCTAAAGCAGGAGAACCAAACATGTTTGGCCTCATTGGTGCTGAGGCAAACAGCATTCAGCCAGGAAAAAGAATGCTAAGCTCCATGACCCCAACAATTGTTGAAAAAGAGGGGAAGCTTAAGTTCGTGGTGGGTACACCAGGAGGCTCTACTATCATCACCTCTGTGGCACAGGTAATCTCAAACGTGGTAGACTTTGACATGGGAATGCATGAAGCTGTTGAATCACCAAGATTTCATCACCAATGGCTTCCGGACCGAGTAATTTTTGAGCCTGGAGCCTTCGATTCTACTTTGATTCAGACCATGAAATCTAATGGATATCTGATCAGTGAAGAATATAGCAGAATTTTAGGCTATGTAGATGCGATCCTTGTTTTGCCTGACGGCAGACTAGAAGGTGGTGCTGATCCAAGAGGAGATGACAGCGCTCTCGGTTTTTAAAAATGAAATATTTCCTCCATATCTTTGCATTTCGAACTATTTTCTGAACAGGAATTGTTCTACTTCCAAGTATCCTAATGGACCTTTAATCCATTACAAACTGAAACACATGCAAAAAAAGAAAAGAGTGGTCGTGGGCCTCTCCGGAGGGGTAGACAGCTCTGTAGCCGCACATTTACTTATAGAACAGGGATACGAAGTCATTGGAATGTTCATGAAGAACTGGCACGACGAATCCGTGACCATCTCGAATGAATGTCCTTGGATGGAAGACTCTACGGATGCCATGCTTGTGGCTGAAAAACTGGGAATCCCATTCCAGGCTATAGATCTCAGCTATGAATACAAAGACAGGATAGTAGATTACATGTTCGCGGAATATGAGGCCGGTAGAACTCCAAATCCTGATATTCTCTGCAATAGAGAGATAAAGTTTGATCTTTTTCTGAAAGCAGCCGAAAAGCTCAAAGCGGATTTCGTGGCCACTGGGCATTATTGCCAAAAAGACGAATTCGATTCTGATGGTAAAACTATTTATCAGCTAAAGGCTGGTGCCGATGCAAATAAAGACCAGAGCTATTTCCTTTGTCAACTAGATCAAGAGCAGCTGAGCAAAGCCTTATTTCCTATTGGTCATTTGCAAAAATCTGAAGTGCGGCAGATCGCTAAGTCTTTGGACCTAATAACAGCAGATAAAAAAGACAGTCAAGGCCTTTGCTTTATTGGCAAAGTTCGATTACCCGATTTCTTGCAGCAGCAATTAAAACCAAAAAAAGGGAGAATCATCCAAATTCCCGAAGATCTTCCATCCTTACAGAAATATGCTATTCCCGCAGGAATCGAAATGGAAGATTTGAATGATGAGGAATTAGACAACATGGCTTTGCCACTTGGATTTAAACCAGAACAAGGAACCGTGATTGGTGAACACAATGGTGCTCACTATTTTACTGTAGGTCAAAGAAAGGGTTTAAAAGTAGGAGGAACAGGAAAGCCGCTATTCGTAATCTCCACTGATACTCGCCAAAACGTAATTTATACTGGCTTAGGAGAGGATCATCCTGGTTTATTACGAAATGCTCTTTTTGTAAAAGAAGATCAGATTCATTGGATTCGGGAAGACCTAGAATTAGAGGTGGGTCAAACTGCCACCTATCAAGCCAGAATTCGATACAGACAGCCCCTGGTAGGCACTACCCTTTTGCGACGCGAAAATGGTCTGTATTTTATTTTCGATCAACCACAGAAAGGCATTGCCTCAGGACAATTTGTAGCCTGGTACAAAGGTGAGGAATGTATCGGTTCGGGCACTATATTCTAGATCAGCTTGAAATTAGAAATCATCCATGAGGACGAGGATATAGTAGCAATCAATAAACCTGCTGGATTATTGGTTCATAAAACCAGAATTGATGCTTATGAAACCCTGTTCGCTCTCCAAATTCTAAGAGACCAGATAGATCATTGGGTAACACCCGTACACCGACTTGATAAGGCGACAAGTGGCCTTCTTTTATTTTCAAAGAAGAAAGCGCATCTCCCCTTTCTCAAGTCACAGTTCGAATCAAAAGAAGTTGACAAATATTATCTGGCCCTTTGTCGTGGAATACCAAAAGAACGAACTGGAGTTATTGATTACCCTCTTTCAAATGAATACTCTAATACAAAGCAGGAAGCTATTTCAGAGTATAAGTTAATTTCTGAAACCGAATTGCCTTTTAACACTACGGGTCGATACCCTACCAGTAGATATTCCCTTCTCGAAGTAAGCCCAAAAACAGGCCGAACCCACCAGATTAGGAAACATATGGCTCATATGCGGCACTACATTATTGGTGACAAAAAACATGGCGATAATCGCCAAAATCAATTCTTTGAAAGTCAATTTGGAAATAGAAATCTTCTCCTTCATTCCAGAGAACTAAGAATTTTACATCCTACCGACCAACGTCAAATTTCCCTAAAAGCAAAACTCCCGGATTATTTCAATCGAATACTTGATACCTGCGGGTTAGACTCTATGGAATAAATACCAAGTAAAAACCCTATTTTAGCGTCCCTAAAAATCACTCTAATGAAAAATGTCTTCTTAAGTCTACTGATTCTAGTGGGCTTCTCAACATCGACTTTCGCACAAAAGAAGAAAGTAGAAAAACGCTTTGATCGTGATGAGGCGGAAGCCCATCTCACTTACCTTGCCTCAGATGAACTAATGGGCAGGGACCCTGCTAGACCTGAAATGCAGCTGGCCATAGACTATATCAGCGGCGAACTGGAAAAATATGGAGTTATGCAGGTTCCCGGCGCTGATGGCTATGCTCAAATAATCCCGTTTAACTTATCCTCACCTCCAAAGTCAGGAAACTTGAAAATGGGCCCTGAAACCTATTCTCAAAAGGAATCTATGCTTGTTTTGGATGGAAAGTCCCTCTCTGGAAGCTTTGAATTGGTCGACTTAGGATATGGGCTAGAGGAAGATTATGAAGGTAAGGAAGTCAAAGGTAAAGTGGTGGTGACCAATCTTGGTGCTCCTGATCAAATGAGTCCAGCCGCATTAATGGCCTTGGGTCGTAAGAAAACAGCTTTAGCGGCAGAAAATGGAGCTATTGCACTTATCGAGATGTACAATATTCCTTCCATTCCGTGGCCGTTGATTGCCAATTACCTTAGCTCTGATCAGCTTTCTTTAGATCAAGGCTCTAAAAGTGATCTCCCCTACCTCTGGGTAAAGGATCTAAAAAGTGAGATGAAAAATTCAGTTGCTAAAGGCGACGTAAAAAAGGCAGACCTGGACATTCAGGGAAAGATTCAGAAACCCATTGAGGGACAAAATATCCTAGGTTGGATCGAAGGAACAGATAAGAATTTAAAGGATGAATTCATTATGCTTTCAGCCCATTATGATCATGTGGGAGTTGGCAATCCAGATGCTGAGGGCGATACCATTTACAATGGAGCCAGAGATAATGCTGTTGGAACGGTATCAGTACTTAATGCAGCTAAATATTTTGCAAAAAGACCACCAAAGCGCTCTGTACTTTTCGCTCTTTGGACAGCTGAAGAAAAAGGATTGCTTGGCAGTGCCTACTTTGCAGAAAATCCGTTAATTCCTTTGGATAAAATTATTTATAACCTGAATATTGACGGTGCTGGTTATAACGATACTTCTATAATCACCGTCATTGGTTTAACCAGAACCAGCGAGCAAGAGAAACTCGCAGAAGCAGCGAAGGCATTTGGACTTGAAGCAATCGAAGACCAAGCACCAGAACAAGGTTTATTCGACAGATCGGATAATGTTTCCTTTGCAAAAAAGGGAATCCCAGCTCCAACATTTAGCCTTGGATTTACCGCATTTGATGATGAAATCAGTAAATACTATCATAAGGCAGCGGATGAAGTAGATAGCATGGATATGGATTATGTAGTAAAATACTGGAAAGCATACATCCTCGCTGCAGAGTCGATTGCAAATACCCAAATCCAACCATTCTGGCTTTCAGGAGATAAATACGAAGAGGTTGGTAAGGAGCTTTATGGATTAGAATAAGCCATAGAAAAAAAATGAAAGGGCTCCGTTTTCGGAGCCTTTTTTATAGCTTAAAACAAAATCCCAGCTACTGTTCCAGTCATTAGACAGGCCAAGGAAGCGGCCAGGAGAGCTCTTAATCCCAATCGACTTAAATTACCTTGTTGATTTGGGGCGATGATGGTGATTCCACCCAACTGAATAGCGATGGATGAGAAATTAGAAAAGCCACATAGGGCATAAGTAGCTACGATAATTGACTTAGGTTGAAGCGTTCCAGCTTCTTTCATTTCTGCCAAACTTAAATAAGCAACAAACTCATTTATAGCGGTCTTTTGACCCAAGAGACTTCCCACCTGCAAGGTATCCTGCCACTCTATCCCTATTATCCATGCAAAGACTCTGAATATTTGTCCAAAAATATATTCTAAAGAAAAACCTTGAAACTGTCCTCCGGTAGAAGAAATCACCCAATTATTCAGCCCGGTCACGTCACCCAATAGGCCTTCAAGAACAAAATTTATGGCTGCAATTACAGCGATAAAAGCAAGCAGCATCGCGCCTACATTAAGCGCCAGTTTGAGTCCCTCAGAAGCCCCAATTGACATCGCATCAATCAGGTTGACACCCATCCCCTCCTGACTCAGCTCCAGCTTTTCATTTACATTGGTTTTTTCTACCTCCGGAACACAAATTTTAGCCATCACAATGGCTGCTGGGGCATTAATAAAACTAGCCCCAAGCAAATAGGCAGCAAACTTGGTTTGCTCCTCCGGACTATCTCCCCCTAAAAATGCAACATAGCCGGCAAGGACCCCTCCAGCAATGGTCGCCATTCCTCCTGTCATCAAACACATAAGTTCCGATTTACTCATGTCTTTGATGTAGGGTCTTACCAACAATGGAGCCTCGGTTTGGCCAAGAAATATATTCCCTGCCGCAGAAAGGGATTCCGCCCCGGATAGTCTCATGGTTCTGGACATGATCCAGGCGATTCCAAAAACCACTTTTTGAAGGACTCCGAGGTAATACAAGCCCGCAGAAACAGTTGAGAAGAAAATGATTGTTGGGAGGACCTGAAACGCAAAAATGCTTCCAAAGCTACCATTTGCTAAATCACCAAAAATGAACTCAGCCCCATCCATGCTAAAGCTTAAAAGCTTGACAAATGCCTGAGAAAGCACGGTAAATGCACTGGCTACAAAAGGCACCTTGGTGATCAAAAAGCCAAAAACCAACTGTAAACCAACTCCTATCCCAACAAGGCGCCAGTCAATTTTCTTTTTATTCACAGAAAAAAGAAAAGCAACCAAAAGGATCACCAGAATGCCAAAGGCCCCTCTTAAAATATCCATTCTTAATTTTAGTAAAGCCCCGTTAAAATAGGTATCCGTTTGTTCACAAAAAAGCTCGGCGATAGCCGAGCCGCACTTAATTTCTTTTGTTTATTTCGTCCCGGATTCGAGCAGCCTTCTCATAATCCTCGTCAGCGATAGCCTTATCGAGCATCTGATTTAGTCGATCGAGACTATAATCCTTTAGTCCAGAATCCCTCTTTGGAGAAGCTTTAACCTCAGCAGATTTTGCTTTCTGTTCTTCTTGGGTTTCATCATCAGAAGGTTCGACAGCAGCTTCTGACATTACTTTTTCAGAGCAGAAAATAGGGCAATCAAACCTTACAGCGATAGCAATGGCATCAGAAGGCCTGGAGTCTATTTCCACCTCCTCTGCCCCATTTTGGCCGAAAATTCTGGCGTAAAACACACCTTCCTTCATGTCAGAAATAACAATTCGGTTAAGTTCAAAAGAAAAGCTAGCTGCAAAAGATTTGAATAGGTCATGAGTCATAGGTCTATTCGGAACAATCTTCTCGATCTCAATGGCAATCGCCTGTGCCTCAAACATTCCAATGATGATGGGTAACCTTCTTGTACCCTCTGTCTCACCCAACACTAAAGTAAAAGAACCCGAATGTGAGTGATTCGATGATAAACCTAAAATTTCTAATTCAACTAGCTTTTCCACAAAAATTATAGTTCTGCCTTGAGCGCCTCGGTAAGTTTTGGAACCACATCAAATGCATCCCCAACAATACCATAATCGGCCGCTTTGAAAAATGGTGCTTCTGGATCTTTGTTGATCACTACAATGCATTTGGATGAATTCACGCCTGCAAGATGTTGAATAGCACCAGAAATTCCTACAGCAATATATAAAGATGGTGCCACTTTTATTCCCGTCTGCCCTACGTGTTCATGGTGAGGCCTCCATCCTATGTCTGAAACTGGTTTGGAACAACCGGTAGCAGCACCTAGAGTTTTTGCCATATCTTCTATCATTCCCCAGTTCTCAGGACCTTTTAATCCTCTTCCTCCTGAAACTACGATATCAGCCTCAGGAAGTAGTACGTCCCCAGTGGCTCGATCTGTAGAAGTTATTTTGGCGGCAAAATCAGAATCAGCTACACCTGCATCAAATTGTTCAACTTGTGCATCTGCACCATCGGTGATTAAATCTGCAGCATTTTTCTTAATGGCAAGGATTTTATTTTCGGTGGCCAAAGAAGTTTCTGCGAAAGCTTTACCGGTGTAAATACTTCTTTTGACCGTGTATCCTCCATCCGTATTTGGAAGTTCAACTACATTGGATACCAATCCTGCATTGATTTTGATTGCTAATCTTGCTGCTACGGCGTCAGCAAGTGAGGACTTCGCCATAACCACCGTTTTAGCTCCTGTCTGTTTGAAAGCTGAAGCTACAGCAGAGGCATGCGCTTGAATGACGCCAGCACTTAATTTATCATTTGGGTCATGCATTACTTTGCTTGCACCTGCAGATCCGGCTTTCGCCAAAGCAGCTGATTCAATAGAACCAAGTGCCACAGCCACTACATCACCTTCACCTGTTTTATCTACAAGTCCTTTCGCAAAGGAAATAGCTTCCAAACTTGTTTTCTTTATTTGCCCATCGGCATGTTCAATATATACTAATACTGACATAATATCTTGAATTTAAATATTTTAAATCTAATTGATTAAAGTACTTTTGCCTCATTTTTCAGCAGTGAAACAAGCTCAGAAACATTATCTGCATCGATCAACTTCACCTCAGCCTTTGCAGGAGGTAGAGCATAGCTTTTGGCTTCAGCCTGAGTCTCATCTCCCACCGGATCCACCACATTCATAGGTTTTGTTCTAGCAGACATAATACCACGCATATTTGGAATTTTCCATTCTGCAATTGGCTCCTGGCATCCAGCTATCAAAGGAAGGTTAGCTTCTAAGTTCTCTTTTCCTCCTTCAATCTCCCTCTGCATATTTGCTGTAGTTCCGTCAATGTCCAGCTTCATAACAGGAGAGAAACTAGGCATCCCAAGAATTTCACCAACCATTCCATGGACCATTCCACCATTGAAATCGATGGATTCTCTACCCATTAGGATTAAATCATATCCACCCTCTTTAGCGTAGTGCGCTATTTGTTGAGCAACAAAGTAAGAATCCTTTGGTTCAGCATTAACCCTTATGGCTTCGTCAGCTCCGATAGCCAGAGCTTTTCTTAAGGTAGGCTCAGTTTCAGCTCCACCTACATTTAGTACGGTAAGTTTTCCACTCGTTTGATCCCTCAACTCTACAGCTCTGGCCAGTGCATAATCATCGTACGGTCCGATGATGAATTGAACCCCTGTAGTGTCAAATTTTGTATTATTATCAGTAAACTGAATTTTGGAAGTCGTATCGGGCACATGCGTGATACAAACAAGAATATTCATTGGTTCAGATTTAGATTTTAGATTTATTTTGCGTGAAATTAACAGTCACCCTCTAATTAAAAAAACTTATCAGTGAGCAATTTAAATCGATTGAGAGCACTCCACGAGTTTTGCGAAACCGAACCTGACAATCCTTTCAATTGGTATGCTCTGGCACTTGAATACCAAGAACATGATCCTGAAAAAACAAGCGAATTGTTTAACAAATTATTGCTTGAACATCCAGATTACCTTCCTACCTATTATCCTGCCGCTCATTTCTTTTCAGATCAAGATGATATAGAAAAAGCTCTGGATATCTTTGAAAAAGGAATAAGCCTTGCCAAAATTCAAGGAGAAACCAAAACTTTAAATGAGCTTAGTAGTGCTCTTGAGATGTTGAAATTCGAGAACGATTTAGATTAATCTATCATAAATCCACTCGGAAAATGCTTTGCTTTTATTTCCTGCGATCCAGCCTCATAACCTAAATCATATAACTTTTGGCAATTTTTGGCATTGTCCATAGCAGCCAAATCATCGACAACCTTTTGCGTATAGGGCTTTTCAGGATTGAATCTTTTATTTAAATCATCCACATCTAGCAGTACATTATAGCGCAAATAATGAAGTAGCGGATCACGTTTCTTTTGACCAAAACCAAGGAGATCATTCCTCAAATCCCCGGTCTGTCTATCGATAAACTGAGGAGTGGGCGAATTAGAAATCCACTGTAAAATCGTTTGATTCTGCCAGCTGGCATCCTCCATTAACATGTTTGGAATCTCTGAAGCCCAATTCAAAAGATGATTTTTCTGAATTTTCTTTGGTAGCTTTTTCATTTGATGCATTCCCGTTCCCACAGAAGTTAACAGAATCTTATCTTCTCCCATTTCCCATTTAAATGGAAAACCAGACATAGTGGAAACCATAAGTAGCTGTAATGCAGGATTATTTGCCATGCTCACCCCTCCATCTACAAATGCCGCATATCCCATGTCACCACCCACTTCTATGGACTGCGGTAAAAAATAGGTAGGTGCAGCAGCACTTGCCCTGACAGCTTTCCAAATTGGAATTTTGGAATTATTTCCATGCTCAGAGTCAAAGAACTTTCCATCGGGATGGTTTAATAAAGTCCAAACACTATTGGTATCTGCTCGCTTTGCAACGATACACAAGCCCGTTTTTAAATGATCTGTATCCCCAAGAGTTATATCCCCAAAAACAGATTTCAATTCAGAATCAAGTGCCTGATGATCATATTTTGCCTTAAAGGCATCGTCAATTTCAAATATTCTCCACCACTTATACTTTCTTCCAAAAATCTTCGTACCTAACTCGAAGTATTTCTGCTTTATTTCATCTACTGAGAGACCTATGGCCAAAGCTGATGCTATGATCGAACCTGTACTGGTGCCCCCAATAAGATCAAAATAATCTCCCAAAAGCAGATCAGGATTTTTATGTTGTTTTCTGAGATAATCTTCAATGTGTTTTAGATAGCCTAAGGTCAAAGCACCTCGAATACCCCCTCCGTCAAGTGCAAGAATTCGTTTAGGTCCTTTGGTTTTGAGTTTTTGTTTAAAAGTTTTCATTGGAAAAAAATCAAGGATGAATTACTAAAATGATTGATAATCAATTTAGTAAATTCCATTTTTAGATTAAAACCGGAAAGACCAATGAAGAGCCAGGAGGAAGTCAAGGCATTACTCATTCCCATATTAGAAAAGCATGGCGAATGTTTTCAGAAGTTTCTGTGCATCAAAGCTAAATCTGCAGTTCCTGGTGAAGAAGTGATTACCAGAACGGCAGATGGTGTAGAAACCGTTAATTTGGCGGAGCAGGGAGATTGGCTTGTTGAAAATCAAACTAAAGCGAAAGAAAGGTATCTGGTTCCAGATAAAATTTTTCAGGATAAATATGAGCTGCAGGAGTCCAATGGCGAATGGAAAAAATTTAAACCGAAGGGGAAAATTATCGGGATTGTGTACGACAAAAGCCTTTTTCATAACAATGATTTTCAGGAAGAATTAGTGTTCGAAGCTCCCTGGGGCGAAAAAATGCGATTACGAAAAGGCGATTATTTGGTATGCCCTCCTGATAAAACCGAGGTCTACAGAATTGCGAAAAAAGAGTTCGAAGAAACGTATAAACCTTGCTAGGGAGTCAGGACTATTTTTCCCATCTGTTTCCCCGCCTTCATACGATCAAAAGCATTTACAGCTTCCTCCAATTCAAAAACCTGATCGACTACCGGATGTATTTGGTTCCTGTTTACAAAGTCCAACATTTCTTCAAAGTCCTGGTCTGAGCCCATCGTAGATCCTTTAATGGTGATTTGATTCCAAAAAACTCTCCTTGCATCTAATCCTTCAGGGTTTCCTGTGGTTGCACCATAAAAGACTATTGTCCCGCCGGGAGAAACAACTTTGAGCAGGTTTGCAAAACCCTGTCCAGCAGCTCCATCAATGATCAAATCGAAACCTTCACTTTCTTCCTTGGCCTGATTCACCCAATCTTCATTTAGATAGTCAAAGCCTCCTTTTGCCCCGAGAGAAATAGCTCTTTCAATTTTTTGCTTGCTACTACTACTCACCCAAACCTTCGCACCGGCATAGATGGCAAACTGAGTTGCAAACTGGGCTACACCACCTCCAAAACCAGTGATCAGAACCTTTTGATCTGATTGAAGCCCTCCTCGGTAGAAAAGTGCACGATAGGCTGTTATCCCGGCTAATGGCAGTGCAGCAGCCTCTTCCCAGGAAAGATGTGATGGCTTAACTTTAATCCGATCCGAAGGAACATCTACAAATTCGGCAAGGGTACCGTTTGTAGGGATACCCAAAATTCCGAAATCTTTGGATTGTGCTCTTTGATCATCTCCCCAGAAGAGCGATGGATTTATGATAACTTCCTTCCCGAGCCAACCCTTCGATACCCCAGAACCTACTCCGCTTACTTCACCAGCCCCATCTGAGCCGAGGATAATTCCGTCTTTCAGGTTTGGATATAAACCTTTTCGCGCCCATTCGTCTCTATGATTCAGGGCTGCAGCTTTAACCCGAACCCTGACATAATCTGGCTCCAAACTGCCTTGCTCTACATCAACAATTTGAATTTTATCGGCTAAGGATCTTTCAAGGACAACAGCTTTCATAAATTAAAAATCGGCTAGGTTCCCTAACCCCTTCGGATCATCATCATCCGAATCCCCATTCGCTTTACTCTGGTAGCTAATTGTATTCCCTTCATCAAAATCTGAATAACCAGTGGATTGTGATGGAAGTGAATTCCCATAAGGCTTCATAGATCCCATATCAGGAGTGGAGATGGTTTCATAGTCTGTAAATTTGGTAAACTGACCAATGAACCTAAGTCTTACGCTTCCTAAAGAACCGTTTCTGTGCTTTGCAATGATGACCTCTCCCATTCCATTGGTGTTCACGATCTGGTTGTTTTCATCCTCCACTTCATTGATTCCATAGTATTCCGGACGATACAAAAACATAACCATATCAGCGTCTTGCTCTATGGAACCAGATTCCCTCAAATCAGAAAGCTGAGGCTTTTTATCACCGCCTCTGGTTTCCACCGCCCTGGAGAGCTGTGAAAGTGCAATCACAGGTACATCCAACTCCTTGGCGATTTTCTTCAAGGCTCTGGAAATACTGGCGATTTCCTGCTCTCGGTTACCTCCCCCTCCTTTGGTATCGCCTGACATCAGTTGTAGGTAATCTATTACGATCAATTGTATATCGTGCTGGGCCTTGAGTTTTCGACATTTTGCTCGCAATTCCAGAATAGATAAGGCAGGAGTGTCATCTACGAATAAGGGAGCCTTGGAAAGTGCAGCTGTTTTATGGACCAGTTGTTCCCACTCGTAGTTTTCAAGTGAACCTTTTTTAATTTTCTCGGAGCTCAATTCAGCCTCAGCACTAATTAATCGATTAACCAGCTGAACCGAAGACATTTCCAGGGAGAAAATCGCTACAGGCTTGTTATGATCAACAGCCGCATTTCTCAAAACAGAAAGAACAAAGGCCGTCTTACCCATGGCAGGACGAGCAGCTATGATTACCAGATCAGATTTTTGCCAGCCGGAAGTAACCCTGTCCAAAGCTGTGAATCCGGAAGGGACACCAGTTAATCCATCTTTTTGGGTTTTTCGGATTTCCATTTCTTGGATGGCCTCCCTCATAATGGACTTCATATCGGAATAATTTTTCCTGATATTCTTTTCTGAAATCTCAAAAAGAGATTGCTCCATTTTATCTAGAAGCTCGAAAACATCAGTGGTTTCCTCGTAGGACTCCTTCTGGATTTCTGAGGAAATCTGAATCAATTCCCGCTTAATCGCCTGCTCTGTAATAATTCGAGCATGGTATTCAATATTCGCTGCTGAAGCTACTTTGGAAGTTAATTCCGTAACGTAAAAAGCACCTCCGGCAATTTCCAGAGTTCCGTTTTTGCGAAGCTGAGAAGTTACTGTCAGAAGATCTATGGGCTGAGAATCCGTAAACAGGTCTAGGATAGCTTGAAATATCACCTGATGGGCATCCTTGTAAAATGACTCAACCTTAAGGATATCGATGACATTTGTCAAGGCATCCTTTTCCAACATTAAAGCACCTAAAACCGCTTCTTCTAAATCAGTGGCTTGAGGGGGTAATTTTCCGAGTGGACTTGGGGTTTCAAAATTTGGTTTCTTACGGCTAATTCTAGGCTTAGAGCTTTCTGACATATTACAAAGGTATTTTCTTTTCGGTCAAACTTTTAAACAATTTTTACACCCAGTTTTGCACGAATTGTCCACAATAATTCGTCAAACTATGACAATTTATGTCAGTTGATGAATTCAATAAAATCAGGCTCTACTTGTAATAAACGCCATTTCTATACCCTCTGAACATACTGCAAAGCATACCCCAGGTGGTATGCCAAAGCATTTCGGATAGAGGAATGTTAGCAACTCTGATGCCTAGAATAGGCTTATCATCTAACATTCCATAGTCATCCCAAAAATTTGGAAAAAGGATATTAAAATTAATGGAGTAAATGACAAAGGTAATGACACCGACAGCTACCGCTGAAATCAAAGAAATCCCGATTAAATCAGGCCGTTGGATCCAGATATATACTGAAAGAAAGAAAAAGGTGAAAAAAGTGACATACCCAGAATGAATATTAAACCCAATACTGAAAATAGTCATACTGCTCACACCTGCGATAAACAACCAAAAGAAGTCTCTGTACTTGGCTGGAGTCTTTTTTGAGTAATCAATTTCTCTTTTTGTAAAAGAAGAGTAAATGTATCCACCCACTCCAAACATGGCAAATCCTATAAGATAGTCCTCTATCCCTGGTATTCCCTGACCAAAAAGTGTTGGCGGACGCCAGTAATCCCTAAAATACCAAACCTCGGCAACCACTCCCATAAGCCCACCTACCGCTCCCACTTTGATCATCCCTCGTTTATAAGGACTGTAAATGAAGACCACCAGCCAGGCAAGAAGATAAAGAAGAGCAAGTGATAAATAGGCGTATTTGTCAGGTAGCATATCCAAATTTTGGCCCGAAAATAAGGGAAAAACCTTTTGTCTAAAAAATATTCAGTTTAAAGGTTTTTTATCCCCTTAGTAGATGATATAATTCCTAAGTTTAAATCTTGAAAACTATACGACCGACAAGATGAAAAAGTACCATTTTATAGCTATTGGGGGTGCAGTGATGCATAACCTGGCCTTGGCTCTTCACCAAAAAGGATATGAAGTGAGCGGTTCGGACGACGAAATTTATGAACCATCCAGGTCCAGACTTGCCAAAGCAGGAATCTTACCAGATGAATGGGGCTGGTTTCCTGAGAAAATTGATAAAAATCTTGATGGAGTAATTCTAGGCATGCATGCTCGAATTGAAAATCCTGAATTAGTCAAAGCCAAGGAACTGGGTCTACCAATCTATTCTTTCCCAGAATTTATTTATAACCAAAGCAAAGATAAAACACGTGTGGTAGTAGCCGGTTCTCATGGCAAAACTTCCATCACCTCCATAATTCTTCATGTCCTGAAGGATCAGGGAATTGATTTTGACTATCTAGTGGGTGCTCAAATAGAGGGCTTTGACCTGATGGTGAGACTATCAGATGCCCCGATAATTATCATCGAAGGCGATGAATACCTCACTTCTCCCCTTGACCGAAGGTCAAAGTTCTTTCACTACCACCATGACATCGGATTGGTGAGTGGAATTGCCTGGGACCATTTTAATGTTTTCCCGGATTTCGATAAGTATAAAGATCTTTTCAGACAATTTATGGAAATGACTCCGGAAGGTGGAAAACTCATTTACTGCGAAGTGGATCCTTTGGTGAAAGAAATAGCTGATAAGCTAAAATCGGAGGCCACTTTGATTCCATATAAAGCTCATCCATCAGAAATTCGGCAGGGACAAACCATCTTAAAAACCGAAAAAGGAGACGTTCCTATCCAGCTTTTTGGAGAGCATAATCTTCAGAATTTACAGGGTGCAAAGGAAATCTGTCTCTCACTTGGCGTAAGTGAAATAGAGTTCTACTCCAGTATTCAAAAGTTTAAAGGAGCCGCCAAAAGACTCGAACTGGTCAAGAAAAAGGGGAACTCTCATTTATTTCGGGACTTTGCCCACGCCCCATCAAAGCTTAAGGCCACCTCGGATGCCGTTAAAAACCAATTTCCCGATTCCAGACTTATTTCCGTTCAGGAACTGCATACCTACTCGAGTTTAAACAAGGATTTTCTTCCAAATTATGCTGGTACTATGGACTTAGCAGATGAGGCCATTATTTATTTAAATCCGCATGCGGTAGCCTTAAAAAAACTGGAATTAATGGATGAAGAAACTTTGAGAGAGGGATTCAAAAGACCTGATCTGAGGCTCTTTACGGATAGTCAAGAATTAAAGAAGTATCTTCTATCCCAAAATTACGACAATACCAACCTTCTTCTGATGAGCTCTGGAAATTATGACAACATGGAGCTGGAGGAAATCATAGCAAAATTCGAATAGAATGAAACTTAATTTAAAAAACCCTATTGCATTTTTTGACCTGGAAGCCACTGGAACCAATATTTCTACAGATAGAATTGTGGAAGTATCCGTGGTGAAACTGAAGCCAGATGGCCAAAAAGAAATTTTCACTCAGAGAGTAAATCCCGGAGTACCGATCCCACTGGAATCTTCTCTGATTCACGGAATCTATGATGCTGATGTCAAAGATGCTCCAGCTTTCAAGGATATCTCAAAAGACCTCTTACAGTTTTTTGGAAGCTCAGATCTTGCTGGATTTAATGTTCTAAAATACGATATCCCACTTTTAACTGAAGAGTTTCACAGGGCAGGCCTGGAATTTCCACTAGATAAAAGAAATCTTCTCGATGCACAGAAGATTTTCCATCTAATGGAAAAAAGGAACCTTAGCTCAGCCTATAAATTCTATTGTGATAAAACCCTTGAAAATGCCCATAGTGCTGAAGCTGATACACTGGCAACTCTGGAAGTTTTTCAGGCTCAAGTGGACCGGTATCTTGGTGAAGAAGCAGAAGACTTAAAAGGAAATAAGCTTGGGATCTTTGAAAATGATATGAAAAAGATCCACGATTTGGTGAACAATAACATGGTGGATTTGGCTGGACGATTTGTATTTGACAGCGAAGGGACCGAGGTTTTTAATTTTGGAAAGCACAAAGGGAAACCAGTCAGCACAGTCCTCTCCGAGGAGCCTGGTTATTATGATTGGATGATGCGGGGAGACTTCCCAGTGGATACAAAAAGGAAGCTGACTCAAATAAAACTTAGAGGATTTCAACAATAAGAAAAGCCGAGCGATGCTCGGCTTTTTTTATAACTCTCCTCGATAATATTTCATCGCTCTTTCCATTTGCTGTTCAAGCTTTTGCTGACGATTTTCAGGCCCAGGGTGTGTGGATAAGAATTCTGGTGGAGCTTCTCCTCCTTGTGCAGCCATCCTTTCCCAAAAAACTGGAGCTTCTCTAGGGTCATAGCCAGCTTTGGCCATAAAAATCAATCCAAGTTCATCAGCCTCAAGTTCATGCTTCCTTGAAAAGCTCAGCATTCCCAACTCGCTTCCCATTCCTATAGACTGTAAAAAAATCTGCTCAGTAAGGGTTGGATTTTGACCAATTGCTGTAGATAAAACACTCATACCAAAATTAGCCAAAAGGCCATTGGACATCCTCTCCCGCGAATGTGAAGCTACAGCATGGGCTATCTCATGACCCATCACCACCGCAATTCCGGTTTCATCCTCACAGATCGGCAAAATACCAGTGTAAAAAGCAACCTTTCCACCTGGCATGCACCAGGCGTTTACATTTGCATTCTGCAGTAGATTGAATTCCCATTCGAATGTTTGAGCAAGATCATTATAGCCTTCCTGAATAAGAAAACCCTCCACCACGGCAGCCATTCTGTTGCCTACTTCTAGAACCTGCTGTCCTTCCGGTGTACCAGTAATTACTTTCTCTTGGCTCAATACCTTTTTATATTCCTCATTCACCAACGGCTGTATCTCCGAGCTTTCGACTAGCGCAAGCTGGCTTCTACCCGTAAGAGGTACTTTTGCACAAGCATAAATTATCAGGCCCAGGAAAACGATTAAGGCTATTTTTTTCATATTAGATTGATCTGTTTCAAAGATATTCTTGGTAGCAATTTTTTGTACTTTGTACCAAAGTTACAAAGTATGTCACCACAAACTCAAAAATCCTCACTCAATAAAGCACAGCAGAAATACCTGGATCAAATGTCCAGTCCGCTTACTTTTTGGTTCGGAATGCTTTCTAAATTACCTACGGCTATTTTTTGGCGGCTAAGAATTAAATCACTTTCTCTGGAAAAATGTCAGGTGACCATCCCATATTTCTGGCGCAGCCAAAACCCATTTAAATCTATCTACTTCGCAGCCATGGCCGGTGCAGCTGAATTGAGTACCGGAGCACTATGTCAGTTAGCCATGGCGGGCAAAGGAAAGTTCAGTATGCTGGTGGTGGATTTTCGAGCTCAGTACAGCAAAAAGGCAAACCAGAAAATTACCTTCACCTGCGATCAGGGATTAGAGTTAAATGAAATAATCGATTCGCTGAAGCCTAATGAAACGAATCAATTAACCATGGTGTCAGTGGGTATAAATGAAGATGGAGATGAGGTGGCTAGATTTTTTGTGACATGGTCATTCAAAAGGAAATCTTGATTTTGAATAAGGTCTGGCCCTTTCGATAAAAGCATTCAAAGATGCATACACCTGCTCAGATGACCAGTCTAAAAACTGATGAGATCGATTTAATTGATTGTATTCGATAATTAAAGCATCCCAGATTTCTCTGTCTAATTGATGCTTTACCATAAGATTTTTTCGGACAGAGTCCGATTCTACAATTTCATAATACCCTGCCCGTCGGGAATGCCAAAGCTGCTTTTCCCTATACTCTCGGGCTTGCCTTGCGCTTTTAGTGAAATATGAAATAACCCCATAAATGGCCATCCCACCATTCGGAGAATTCAGTGTACCAGCGCTTATTTCGCCTTTCTTGGATTGGGGTTGAGCCTCATTTTCATCAACCTTGGAAAGTACTCCATCCTTAAACCTATAAGAATAGGGTTTGGCTTCTACTTGAAAAGTGGGCAACAACCTGGCTTTATCTTGGAGCTCTACAAAAAGAAATCTTTCCTCCCCGGCGGACAAATTAGTATCCAAAAAACCTGGAAAGGAGAGCCTTAAGGTATCTCCAAAACTTGCCTTCAAACTAAAATATCCACGATTGTTAGTAAATGCCTTTTCGCCTGTTTCTATATTCACTACGAGCACAGATTCAAGATATTTCTTATCAAATGCATCTACTACATTACCAGAATAAGTAGCCTGTCCAACGAGTTGGTGGGTTAAAATGAACGCAAAAAAGAAGGTTAGAACTGCTCTCACCTGCGCAAGATAAAAGCCGAAATAATCTCAAATAACCTTTAGGGGTTAATAATCCTTAAGTAAATCTTAAGACTTCTAAACTGGAATCGGCAAGCCATTTCAATTCTCTCCTTCGATTTTGACCAATTTATCCGTGGCGAGAAATTCAGGTATTTCTGTTCTGTACCATGTGCGATTTTGGGGTATTTTCATTCCGTTATGTTCCAGTTCTCCATCCAGATAAATAATCTCACCCTTTTCATTAGGTTCATCCTGGTAAAACTTATAGGCGGCCATGCGGTAAGTTTCAGGCTCCAAATAAAAGTACCAGATGTCTTTTTCATATGGAATTCGAATCACATGATAAGTCTTGCCATTTAATATCTCATCACTTACTTCCTCCTCTATGATCGTTCCAGGATCATTTAATTTCATGGGGAGACCCCAGAGATAAGTATAATAATTTCTCATTCTTAATGCTCTCTCCTCCTCTACCTCACCCTCCAAGTTCACAACAGAATCCTGAATTACTTGATACTTCAAACCTTCAATGCTGTAGGTCATTTCAGAATTTGAATTATCCAGTTCTACCTGATAAACCCTATCTTCCCTGTGAGGCGGTAAACTATCTTCAAAAAATAATGTACCCTTAAAATTGGTCCATTGACCTTCAGGATCATGATAATTGATAGAAGCCTTAATCATTTCAGGACCAGTGCTTGGGTCACTTTTGGATGAAATACCGCAGCCAGAAATAACCAAAAAGATTAAAACCTGATAAGAGAAAAGTTTAACATTTTTCAATTTTCTTTGAGTTAGATGAATTCGAAAGTTACACGTTTTGCACCAACTCCCAGTGGGTATCTACATCTCGGAAATCTTTATTCTTTTTTGGTGACCAAAGCTATGGCTAACCACCATGGTGCCAAAATTCTCCTCAGAATTGACGACATGGATCAAGAGCGAGTTAGGCCTGAATACATTCAGGATATTTTTGACACCCTGGAATTCATGGATTTGGGTTATGATTTCGGACCGAAAACCAGCAAAGAGTTAAAGGAAGTTTGGTCACAAATGAATAGACTTAAAAAGTACAGTAAAGCCATCGAACAACTTATTTCGGCACAAAAACTTTTTACATGTGATTGCTCTCGAAAAACCATTAAAAAGAGAACCCCTGATGGTCAGTATGACGGTTTTTGCTTAGCAAGAGAATTACCCCTGGATCAGCCTGATACTGCACTAAGACTCAAAACGGATGATTTTACCTCGAGTTTTGGACGGTCCGAAGCATTCCCTGTCATCCTCAAAAAAGACGGCTTTCCTGCTTATCATCTCTGCTCCCTGATGGACGATTTGGAATTTGAAGTGGATTTGGTAATCCGGGGATTGGACTTATTAACTTCTACGGCTACCCAAGAAATATTAGCCAATGCACTGAATCAATCTGAGAATTTTGGAAAAATTAAATTCATTCATCACGAACTACTGTTTGATGAAAACGGAGGTAAGCTCGCAAAATCTTCAGGCTCCCGATCCATCAAGCATTTGAGAGAAAGTGGGAAAACAAAAAGTCAAGTTTATACTATGCTTTCTAGTGCACTAAACTGGAAAACTGAAGTGGATAATTTCCAGGACTTTTCCAGTGAAATAATAAAAAAAAATGGCCTCCCATAATTGAGTGGCCATTTCATTTTTTGAATCTTAGTATTTAGCGGGCTGATCAGGCATCACTTTAGACTTTTCAATGAAGTCTCTGATGTCTTGATTCGAAGTTTCCAGATCTTCTGCTCTAAGATACATCATATGCCCACTTCTGTAGCCTTTGAAGGATGTTCTGTCACTCATTCTACCCGTTGGGTCTATATGTCTGAGGCTATATTTTGCATTAAAGTAATCCGTCCCTCCATCAAAATACCCAGACTGTATCATTACATGTAAGTATGGATTTTGTCTCATCGCAGTTCCCAAGTCGTAACCTGTAGTCTCATTTGATCTATCCCATGGATGAACCGGTCCAAAAAGATTATAAGTCAAATCGGTCTCAAAGCCCAATACATTCTTAGCGTAAATATTAAATGCCGGGGCAAAGGCATGATTCCAGGAAGTTAGTGCTGGATCGAAATCATAAGCCGTTCCTGCATTTTGTCTATCTATTCCGCGATAGCGGCTATCAAGCCTTCCGACAGTTAAACCTTCATCCCTCAGCAATTCTTTCCAAAAAAATCTTGTTGGAACCATAAGATTATGGTCTAAAATAGCCTGCTTACTGATGCCTGAGTAGTACGACATTTTTTCTGCAATAGCATCTCTTTCAGTATCGGAAAGGTACCCTCCTTTTACCATGGCGGGTAAGAGTTCATTGATGGCAAATTCTTCTGCTTCAGGTAATATATCATCCAGATCCTTACTTTGCAGCGCCTGCGGCAATTGTTTGTGATACCAGGCGGTGGCAGTAAAATAAGGAAGGTAATTTGCCATTTTCACTGGACCTCCACGCTCGATCCCCATATCTGTAGGAGAAACTAATATCACTCCATTGAAATACATCCAATGCGAATTTTGAAGTTGTGAAACCAAACCAGCAACCCGAGTGGTACCGTAGCTTTCCCCGATCAGGTATTTCGGTGAGGCCCATCGGTTATGACGGGTAACGAAAGTATTCACCCAATCTGCCAAATACCTTATATCGGAGTTAATCCCAAAGAAAGTAGATCGATCCACCTCTTTATTTAAAATTCTGGAATAGCCTGTATTCACTGGATCTACATAGACAATGTCAGCAACATCTAGGATGGAATGAGGATTATCCTTTACTCCGTATGGCTGAATGGGATAGCCTTCATCATCTATTTTCAAAAGCTTTGGGCCGGTATAGGCCAAATGCATCCAAATTGAAGCAGAACCGGGTCCACCATTAAATGAAATAACCAAGGGACGACTTTCCTTATCTGAAATATCAGATCGCTCATAGTAAGTGTAAAAAAGCGAAGCCATTGGTTTACCATCTTCATCCCATACGGGTTGCGTACCTGCAGTAGCTGTGTAAGGAACCGTTTGACCTTTAATCATAACAGAATGACTTGTTTGGACTTTGGACTCAGGCTCCAAAGCTCTTTCGACCTGGGCAGTAGAAAGATGACAAACTATTAATCCGGTGATTAGAAATAAAGTTTTTCTCATAGTATTATAATTATCAACTTAAAACTAGTCTGACGAATCAGAACAAAACAGGAGATTTACACAGGTGGATTAAGGAATTACTTACTGCTGGAAACCAATTTGGCTATCACCACTGCAGGATAAAGTATTCCAATGGTGGATAAAAATACGGCAAACATTTTAGCCATAATATTCACTGCCACTATATCCCCATAACCTACCGTAGTAAGTGAAACGAGACTGAAATAAACATATTCTGGAAAATCTAATTCAGTGCCAGTTAACGGTCGCGATCCTTCAATAGACGATCCCAGATAAATATGGATCAATTCAAAAACGTAGGCACCCAACACAGCCATCAAAAGATAAACATTGACAGCTCCAAATACCCTGTAAAGATTTACTTCATTATCTCTGAATAAAAGCCTGAAATTCACAACAATAAATACGGCCATATTTGCCAAACCGACCATAAGTTCCACATTATAATATTCGGCAGAAGTAGGTCCAAAACGAATGATCCTTAAAATCACTTGACATAAAAAAAGTGTGGTCGTCAGATAGATCAATGCAGGTTCTCGGGAGGACCAAATTCCTGTAAAAAACAAGAACAAGAATGTAGAACTTACCAAAATAGGGCCTATAGACTCGTACTCAATAAGTATAGGTAGTACAAAAACTAAAAATAAAAGGATAAAAAAAAGTAAAACAAAACTCGCATCAGTCAACCAATAACTGGTGAACCTGTGAAAAACCTTTCTTACATGTGGCCTCCTATACCTTTTAGCTTTTGATAAATCTGGCATAACTTAAAATTCCATAATTCCCTGCATTACTCCAACTGCCTTCCCTCGAATCATAACTCTATCCTCTACCTTCTCTATTTCCATCTCCCCTCCTCTTTTGCTCGCCTGAAAAGCTTTTAGCAGAGTTTTACCTGTCTTTTTACTCCAATAATCCATCAAGGCACAATGAGCAAAACCTGTAACTGGATCTTCAGGAACACCTACATTCGGTCCAAAAAAACGTGAATAAATATCATATCCTTTGACACCTTGTGCAGTAATAATAATACCCTCCTCACTATGCTTAGCTATTTCCAGAAAGTCTGGCTCACATTCCTGGACTTCTTTCGCCGATCCCAACTCAAGTATCCAGTTTTTCTTCAACTCAGCAGAATTTACAACTGCTGAGCCCATGAATTCATGTGAAAAGTGCGGGTGAGATTTATGTTTTGTTGGGATCAAAGGAAAATTCATTTCTAGCTTTTCGCCAATACTTCTAACTATTAACTCCCCACTTTTAGTAGAAAAATGCATCCTTTCTCCTTCTCTAGCCCATCCTGACCTTAGCATCCAAAAAGCACTCGCCAGGGTGGCATGTCCACATAAATCAATTTCTAAAGTGGGTGTGAACCACCTTAGGTTAAATTGATTAGGCTTATCTGTTTTCTGCACAAAAGCAGTTTCACTCAGATTCATTTCCATGGCAATGGATTGCATCTGATCGGGTGATAACTCTTCTTCCAAAAGAACAACTCCAGCCGGATTACCTGAAAAAGCTTGCGAAGTGAATGAGTCAACGGTTGCGATAGAAATTTTCATTTAATATTTCTCCTTTAAAACTTGAAAGTGATGCGCAAAATGAGCCGGGATAATCCAAAAGAGCGAATTCACAATAATATCACTCCCATTCGCCTTGCCTTTTTGCCTCAAGGATTTTTCATCCAAAGTCCTTAGTAAAGACAAAATAGCAATTCGGTTGATTTTAAAATCACTCAATAGATCTTTTGAATCAAGTGAATTAAAACCTGCGCCTTGAACATACGGATCCTGATCATAGCCCGGTAAATCTGCTTTCTCACCTCGTGATATGGAAAGTGCCCGATAGGCAAATATCCTCTCAGAATCCGTGATATGCCCCAAAACTTCCTTTGGGCTCCATTTCCCCTTGGCATAGCCAGAAACCGCCCAGGCCTCATCTTTCGACTCAAATAGCTTTTCAATTTCCTTAACTTGCTTATTCATCAAGCCAAGGAATTCTTGCCCTTTGACATAATTGAGATATTTATCAAAATATTTTGGATGGTCTCCCTCCTGGGGAAAATCTAAGGTTTTCATGAGTTCTGATTTAGTTTTTTGAAAGTAGGAAAAAAAATAAATCCAGCTTTATGGTTTAAATTAAACCAATTCTAAATTCTATAACCAACCAGCAGATAAGAACCAGAGGGCTACTTTATTGGTTATAATTGTGTTTAAAATCTGAAACTATGAGAGAAAAAGAAATAGTAACCCTACAGAGATCCTTGCTTTCGGAAACGGAAGAGTTACTGAATAAGCAAATTGAAATGGAAGGTACATCATCCGCATACTATCTTTCTATGGCTTCCTGGTGTGATATGATGGGCTACGCGAATGCTGCTAAATATCTATACACTCATGCCGATGAGGAAAGAATGCATATGATGAAACTTTTTCACTACGTGAATGAGGCAGGTGGACATGCTATTCAACCGGAAATCACAGGAATCCGACATAATTTTAATTCACTTCGTGAGGTTTTCGAATTGATCCTTGAGCATGAAATTAAAGTCACCAAGTCAATCAATTCCATTGTGGAGCACTCTTTTGGCGCCAAAGACTTCGCAACATTCAGTTTCATGCAGTGGTATGTGACTGAACAAAGAGAAGAAGAAACTATGTCCCGAAGAGCTCTAGAATTATTCGATATCATTGGAGAAGAAGGAGTTGGACTTTGGACCATAGATCAGGAACTAGGAAAACTCCATGATCAGGCCATCAGCAAGTCTGGAGCGGAATAATCAAACTGACAACTATTGAAAAAGCGGCTCATGCCGCTTTTTTTGGTTTCTGATGCCCATTATTAATTTCTGCAAAACCCCAACAGGACAATTATTAGATTTTTCAAATTGAGACGAGATTTTTATTCCTGAAGATCACTTTTTGCATTTTTTGTTAAAATCACCTCTTGGCTTTTTCATACAGTAAAAAACTCAAAATTCTCTTTCTCATAGCTTGAGTTAAAAAAGCTATGAAAAACACAAAACCTAACCCACGCCCAACTCCCCGACTCTTTTGCATTTTTCAGGCCTTCCTAATTCTTGGATCTATCCTAAGTTTAGGGATTTTGTTAGAATCAAATCGGATTCTCAGTTATGTGCTAATTTTTACTTCAGGATGGTTTACCTGGACTTTTATCGAATACGGCATGCATCGATTTTTAATGCATGAACTCATCGTCCCTGGAAAGAAGATCACTCTTTTTAATCATCTTGAGCATCACAAATCACCACAGCATTTAAAGGTAACATTTTGGCATCGGGTTCTTTCAGTGAGTGCGTTAATTGTAAGTTCAATCTTTGCCTGGTACAAAGGAGGCGCTTATCCTTTGGCAGCTGGATTTATAAGTGGATTCGCGACGTTTAATCTTATTCATTATGTTTTACATCAGCGTATCGGGTCATATTTACTCCCTCACACTCAAAGAGCCCACATCCTTCATCATTCTACCCGACCTCATCACGGCTACAGCTTCAGTACCACTTTTTGGGATTGGTTATTCAACACTTTACCCCCAAAGAATGATGTGGTCACTGAAAGGATGAAAAAACACTACTATTCGAAGGAAAAAACTACTTCGCACATTGAAAAAGCACATCAAGCTGTCTCTCGCCAAATTTCAATAATTGCCTTCGGTTTTCTTCTTCTAAGTACCTCTTGTGTACCTGTATTCTCAGATCTACAAAGCGCCAGAACCCTAGGTTCAGGGGGAGTTGAAGCCACCCCTTACTATACAAATACAGGGAATGAAGTCTCTCATTTGGGTTTTAATTTTGGAGTAGGACTATCTGAAAGTGTTGATATTAGAGGAAAACTTGATCACAACTGGTATGGTAATTCAGAGGAACGGGAGAATTTAACCGTTCTGGGAATAGGACCTAAAATTTCTCTTGTACCCAATCGTCTTTCATTTTTTATTCCTGCCGGAAGGGCTCTAGGTAGTAGGGCTAATGAAACTTGGGAAATCCATCCAACTATTTTTTATTCACAACCATTAATTCCTGAAAGACTTGAATTAACAGTGTCACCCAAGTGGATAAATTATTTATGCGAAGACTGTGGTTCATCATTTGCCACCAACCTTGGTTTGGCTTACGGAAAAGACTTGAATAAAAGTGCCTTGAGAATAGAGTATGGGAGGATCTTGGCAGGAGGAAGCGTTGGACAATTATCCATCGGCTATTCATTCAATCTTAATCAAGGCAAAAACCGCTAGAAATCTGAATTGATTAATGATGGATCATGCTTAAGTGTAAGGCAAATCCAATAAAAAGTCATATATTATTTCATTATTCATGTCATAACAGAATTTTATTCTAAATCATGAGTACTCATAACTTAACACAGGTGGCATTTTTTGAAAGCTTGAAAACTGCCATACCCTCATATGCTTCTATAGTCGATGTAGTTTCCGAAACATTAGATATAAGTATTGACAGTGCTTATAGAAGAATTCGTGGACAAAAACTCCTGGACTTCTCAGAATTAGTTTTACTAAGCAATAAGTTCAATATCTCTTTAGATCAGGTATTTGGCAATCAAAGCGATACGGTGCTTTTTCATGCCAATCAAAATGACTTTAACGATCAAGGCAATTTCAAAAGTTGGATGGAAGATGTGCTAGCCCAACTAGAAATGGTTTCAAGTTTTAATGAAAAACATATCTATTTTCTACTTAAGGATATGCCTCCGTGGTATCATTATTATTATCCCGAATTGGCAGCATTTAAGTTTTTCTTTTGGCAAAAATCCATTCTATTCAATGACAATCTAAAGGACAAGAGATTCTCAGTATCAAATCAGGATTATGCTCATTTAGAGCAGGTTAAGCAGAAGATTTTAAGAACGTCAACTAAAATACCCACCACGGAAATCTGGAATCTTGAGGGCATGAACACCACCTTGAGGCAGATAGATCTATATCATGAAATGGGCATTATGAGTAGTTCAAAAGATACAGCCAAACTCTACGAATGCGTGATTCAGGTGGTTGATCATTTGGAAAAAATGGCTGAATATGGAAAGAAGTTTATGCCGGGTACTTTACCGGATTCAGATTCCGCAGATTACAATTTCTATGTAAATGATTTTGTCCTCGGTGACAACACATTTTTTGTCCAACTCAATGACACCAAGGTTACCTACCTGAATTACAGTGTGATCTATTTCATGGGAACCTCTGACCCATCATTCAATGAGGGAATGTTCAGAAATTTGGAAAACCTCATTAAAAAATCCACCCTTATCAGCAAAACTGGAGAAAAGGATAGAAGGCAGTTTTTCAATAAACTTCGCAGAAAAACCCAAACCAGACTAGATAGCCTCTATGAGGCAATTTAATCCTCAGGCTTTCAGCCAAAAAAATGTGATTTAACGTCTTTCTTATTACTTTTATCATACTAAAGAAAGGTGAATGCAATTGAAGAGTAATAGATTAAAATTGGCAGTGGTGTTGGCCACAACCATCTTGATTTCCTGTGAAAAACCATCTGAAAAGATCACAGAAAAAAGCCCTAAAGCGGTAGAAGAAACCCTGAAGCAACCAACAGAAAATCCTGAAGGAATGGTCTGGATTCCTGGAGGGCAATTTACCATGGGAACCAACGAAGCCGATGCTTATCAAGTAGAGCGACCTGCTGTTGATCTAACCGTGGAAGGCTTCTGGATGGATGTGCATGAAGTAACCAATGCTGAATTTCAAGCTTTCGTGGATGCAACTGGCTATGTGACCTTGGCAGAGAAGGCAACTAAATGGGAAGATCTGAAGAAACAACTTCCACCTGATACTCCTGAACCTGACCCTTCATACTTAGCGCCCGGTTCTATGGTTTTTACCCCACCTTCAGAGCCTGTACCCTTACAGGATATTTCTCTTTGGTGGACCTGGGTACAGGGAGCAAATTGGAAGCATCCTGAAGGTCCTGGAAGTGATATTAAAGGACTCGAAAATCATCCCGTAGTCCATATTGCATATGAAGATGCCGTTGCATACGCCGACTGGGTAGGAAAGAGATTACCTACAGAAATTGAATGGGAATTTGCTGGAAGAGGCGGGCTGAATGGAAAAAGGTTTGCCTGGGGAGATGAGTTGAGCCCAAATGGACAATATCTTGCCAACACCTTTACTGGTACGTTTCCTCATGAAAATTCTGCCCTTGATGGTTATGAAGGCACTTCTCCTGTAAAATCCTATGCACCAAACAATTATGGCCTTTACGATATGATTGGAAATGTTTGGGAACTTACAGATGATTGGTTTGATGCCTTAAAATTTGCTCGGCTAGCCGGTCAGGCACCAAAGTTGGATGCAGATATGAATCCATGCTACGTTCCTGGAAATCCATATGCCAAAGAAAGAGTAATCAAAGGAGGATCTTTTCTCTGTGCAGATAATTACTGCATAAATTACCGTCCCAGTGCAAGGCAAGGGCATGCAATAGATGGAGGTTCCTCAAATGTTGGTTTTCGTTTAGTGAAATCACCTGAGGAGGATATGCTAGGTATGAAATAAAGGCTTAAGGATAAGTCTAGATTTAATACCCTTGAGTAATCCTTTGGATATACTTTCCTACGATATCGAACTCAAGATTTACGGAGTCACCAACTCTCAATTGATGAAAGTTCGTATTCTCGAAAGTATAAGGAATGATGGCAACGGTAAACTCTCCTGGCTTTGAGTTAAAGCAGGTGAGACTTGTTCCGTTTATTGTGATCGAACCTTTTTCTACAGTCACATTCGATTTATGATCATCAAAATTCACAGTAAAAAGCCAGCTACCGTCTTGGTCTTCTATTGATTTAATAATTCCAATTTGATCCACATGACCTTGTACTATGTGCCCATCAAAACGTCCATTTGCTGGCATACATCTTTCTAAATTCACCTTCTTACCTACTTCCCAGCAACTCAAATTAGTTTTTAACAACGTCTCATCAATTGCAGTGACTCTATAAGCATTACCCTTTACTGACACCACAGTTAGGCAAACTCCATCGTGAGCCAATGATTGATCTACTTTCAGTTCAGACCCAATTTCGGAGACCAGGTCAAAATGAATATTCGTTCCCTCTCGGGTAATGGCTTCGATGGTTCCAAAGGCTTCAATAATTCCTGTAAACATTCCTATTTCTATTTTTTCGCTTTTGAAGGATAAAAGTCAAAAATGGTAATTTCGGTTTCAAAATACGTTAATAATTCAAGTATCTTCGGCCAAAAATCACCCAAAGAATGCTTCGCCTTCAAGACACCTATCTTCATAAAGGAAAAAGAAAAGCCTTAGTCAAGACAATCCGTGAGAAAGGAATTAAGGATGAGAGGGTGCTCGACGCAATCTATCAATTACCTAGACATTTTTTCTTTGATTCGGCTCTTGTTTCCCATGCTTATGAGGATAAGGCCTTCCCGATAGGCGAAGGCCAAACGATATCCCAGCCGTACACTGTTGCTTTTCAGACCGAGTTACTTGAAGTGAAAGAAGGCGATAAAATCTTGGAAATTGGAACCGGATCTGGTTATCAGGGTACTATTCTCCATATTTTGGGTGCTGAGGTTTATAGCATTGAGTATCAAAAGAAACTATACGAGAGAACTCGGAAGTTTTTAGAGAGACTTGGTGTTAGCTTCCACCTCTTTCAGGGTGATGGCTCCAAAGGTTTACCCCAGCACGCTCCATATGATAAAATCCTTGTAACTGCTGGTGCTCCTGTAGTTCCTAACGAGCTAATCAGACAATTAAAAATTGGAGGGATTCTGGTTATCCCAGTTGGAGATAGGTCCAGTCAGAAAATGCTTAAATTGACGAAGCAATCAAATACAAAGGTGGTCAAAGAGGAATTCGATTCTTTTGCCTTCGTTCCTCTTTTGGGTAAAGATGGCTGGAAATAATTTCGAAATATTATTTCGAATAATAAAGGATAATAATTCCAGTCAAAATTTTATTCGTAATTTTGAATAAATACTTTGATAATGGCTAAAAAGAAGTTTGCAAAAGAATCAGCAACCATCATGACGGAGATGGTTCTTCCCAATGATACCAATACTTTAAATAATCTCATGGGGGGTAAACTTATGCATTGGATGGATGTGGTAGCTGCCATAGCTGCCCAAAAGCATTCAAATCGCATAGTGGTCACCGCCTCAGCGGATAACATTTCATTTAAACAACCCATTGCCCTTGGTAATGTTGTCACTCTTAAGGCGCAAGTAACCCGGTCCTTCACCTCTTCTATGGAGGTCCATATTGAGGTCAGTGCAGAAGATATACCAGCAAACAAGAGCATCGTCACCCATAGGGCTTTTTTCACCTTTGTGGCCGTAGATCAAAACGGAAAACCGATAGAAATACCCGAAGTGATTCCGGAGACTGAAGAAGAAAAAGAATTGTTCGATGGTGCCTTGAGAAGACGCCAGTTGCGATTAGTTTTAGGCAAGCGAATGAAGGCAGAGGACGCACATGAACTCAAGTCCATTTTTAACATGAAATAATTTTAAAGGCCACTTCAGAAAGTGGTCTTTTTTTTTGGCAAAAGTGCAATTAAAAGCCAATTTCCACCATGGAAAAAGAGAACCTGAACGAGTTGTCATCCCTCCTTACGGAGGAGATTTACTTTCTTCCTGAGGAATTCAATGAAGCGCCACAAGAGGAAAAGGAAGAAAAAAGGCCTGTCCCCAGTATTAGTTCTGTAGAAGAACCAAAAATAAAATCTCTAAAATCCGGAAAAACAGAAGATTTAAAACCTGAGCCCATTAAGGTAAGGAGTGAATTCTCTCAACAAGTGTTGGTTTTGCATGAGGAAAGCGAATTAACCGAAGATGCCCTGGAACTTCTATCAAAAATATTAGGTGCAGTGAATCACTCCATGTCCGATATTGGCCTATTGTCATCGGAGGAATTAGAAGGGAGAAGTTTGGAGGATTTTAATGAAATCGGAGCACATAAAATCATTCGTTTTGGTCGAATCAAACACCCAATTAATGCTACCCCAGCACCTGAATATCAAGTCTATTCTGATGAGGAAACTGAATTCTTATTTGCAGATGCTTTAACCGTAATTAAAGACGATAATTCTTTAAAAAGGAAACTTTGGGGAGCTCTTCAAGTATTATTTCATGTCACCAAATAAAACCAAATGACTGAGGAGCAAAACAAGTGGTATAATCGATTTAGATATATAAGTCTCACAGAGGGTATTTCCTTCCTGGTTCTTTTATTTCTGGCAATGCCATTGAAATATGCCTTTGACATGCCTATGGCAGTTAAAGTGGTGGGTTGGGCGCATGGTGTTCTTTTCATGGCTTATCTTTATGTTCTTATCCCTACGGCCCTAAAGCTGGATTGGAGCTGGAAAAGAATATTTATGGCCTTAACAGCATCTGTTTTACCTTTTGGGCCTTTTGTATTTGACCAGGACCTAAAGAAGAAATACCAAATTTCTGCCTGATAATGGCCTTAATCAGCAAAAAGAAAAAAATCTATCCCATTAGCGAGGGGCTACGAGAGTATCTTGTAGGGTACGGAAGGGAGGTGGATATTCCCATTCATTATGATGAGCTTCTTCGATATTCCAGTTCAATAGCTCTTTATGATTCACTGGAAAAAGACACACTTTGGGAAACCGTTTTCTATGATCAGTCTGACAGGGAGGAAATTCATCTGAATGTAAAGAAAATATACGCTCTGCTCAAAGCTGGAGGAGATATGAGCGTCATGCAGCACCTTTACGTAGATCGCATTGACCTATGTGTGTATGGCAATACCCAACCTTTTCGGGTGAGGATTGTGAATAGAATTAATGATAATTTCGATTACTTCTATATTAAAAATGCTGATGCTTCCAGGGTGTATGGCCTTGAGCTAGAGCACTTATTATCCCCGAATAGAATCAGCTATTTGGTGCATCAAAACACCCTGATTGAAGAGCACATAGCAGGGATTCCGGGTGATAAATTTATGAAAGATCACATGGACCTCCATGATACCAATGCCATTCGGCTAGCCAAGGAGTTTGTGAAATTTAATGAACGTTGCTTTGTGAGGCTTTTGGGGGATATGCATTCCTCAAATTTTGTGATCGATGTAACACCAGATTTTGAGGAGACACACTACCGCATTCGGGCAATAGATTTTGACCAGCAATCATATGAAGGCAAAAAGTCCATTTATCTTCCGCAGTATTTCAAGGAAAACAACAAGCTCATTGAATTAGGGATGAAATACATCACCCCTGAATCAATGCGGCAGTATCAAAAAGAAGAAAGAACTTTAATTTCCAACCGGGTCCGTTCAGCAAAAGTCACCATTCAAAACATCCTGAATGCGATGGAAGGTGATGTGCTTTCCCAACGTGAAAACGTGGACAGTCTTCGTCGTGAACTTGCACGACATTACAAGAAACAGGAGTTTTTAAAGGCACAGAATATGGGACAATTGCTCAGAATAAGCCTGAATCAGTTATAATTAGATTATCCGCTTTAAATAATCCCCATAACCGCTCTTTCCGAGTTTCTTCGCAGCCTCTAGAAGTTGATCCTTTCCAATAAACCCTTTGCGATAAGCAATTTCTTCAATACAGCCGATCTTTAAACCCTGGCGTTGTTCTATTACCTCCACAAAAGTAGCTGCCTGTAGCAAAGAGTCATGGGTGCCGGTGTCCAGCCATGCTGTGCCTCTTTCCAGGATAGCCACATTGAGTGCTTTCTTTTTTAAATAGGCATTATTCACATCGGTAATTTCCAATTCTCCACGGGGACTTGGCTTAATTCCCTTGGCAATACTAACCACCTCATTATCATAAAAATAAAGGCCAGGAACTGCAAAATTAGACTTTGGTGACTTTGGCTTTTCTTCAATGCTCACTGCCATCTGGTTTTCATCAAATTCTACCACTCCATAACGTTCAGGATCTGTAACATGATAAGCGAAAACTACTCCCCCATCCGGATCTGTATATTCTGTCAAAGTCTTCTCCAAACCTGCTCCGTAAAAAATATTATCCCCAAGAATAAGGGCCACCTTATCATCACCTATGAATTCTTCTCCAATCAAAAAAGCCTGGGCCAGACCATCAGGACTTGGTTGGACGGCATATTCAAATGAACACCCAACCTGAGAGCCGTCTCCTAAAAGCTTTCTGAAGGAGTCAGAATCCTCCGGAGTAGTGATAATCAAAATCTCCCGAATTCCCGCCATCATCAGAGCTGACAATGGATAGTAAATCATCGGTTTATCATAAACCGGCATAAGTTGCTTGGACACTGCTATGGTAAGCGGATACAATCTCGTTCCAGAGCCTCCAGCCAAAATAATTCCTTTCATAAGTGAAATTTCAAAACAAATCCTAGATTGAAGTCTAAAGCTATTAATATTGGCTCATTCCCAAAAGCACTATGAAATTTCTGTTCATGGCTCTCGGCTCCAGAGGTGATGTAGAACCTTTTCTCGCACAGGCAGCTCTCTTCGATAATTCCCATGAAATTCTATGCGTTTTTCCAGAGCAATTCCGAGAGGAAGTAGAAGGCCTTGGTTATGCATTTGAAGGCTTCCCAGCTGAGTTTTTGGAACTCTTAAGTTCACAAACAGGTAAACAGGTAATGGGAGGACAGGGAGGATTTTTTGAGAAAATCAAAGGATACCTAAAATTGATGAAATCTTCGATGAAGCTTCAAAATAGAATTATAGAAGTTCAAAAAGAGGCCATTGACAGGTTCCAGCCTGATCGAGTCATGTATCATTCCAAATGCTTATATGGTTTATTTGGAGGCCTTTTAGAGCCATCTAAATACATCGCTGTTCATGCCATGCCATGTCTCACTCATCCATCTTCAAAATATCCACATATCGGATTTGGAAAATGGAATATAATATCTCCCTTTTGGATTAAACTCAGCTATAGTTTTGTGAATGGAGTCAGGAGAAGAATGCTCAAAAGGTTTTTGGGTCAATTCTACTCTGATCATCCTGAAATGGATTTTTCTCCCAAAAACTTTAAGGAATTGGAAGAGAAAATTCTGACAAACATTTATAACATATCCCCTTCCCTGTTTCCAAAACCAGCCGAATGGCCTGAAAATGCTAGAATAACAGGCTACCTGCACAGAAATCAAAAAAAAGACTATCAGCCAGAGCCAGGGCTTGAAAACTGGCTTGAAAAATACCCAAAAGCTATTTTGGTGACTTTTGGCTCCATGAGTAATACTCGGCCAAGGGAGATTTCTGAAATATTTGTGAGAATGCTTTCAGAAATGGAAATACCTGCCATTATAAACACTTCATGGGGAGGATTGGAAAAAGTAGAGAATGCTCCAGATTCTATCTTATTTGTCAATCGCATACCTTACGATTATATCATGCCAAAGCTTTATGGTGTAGTCCATCATGGCGGTTCTGGCACCACTCACCTCGCTAGCTATTATTCTTGTGTTCAACTTATAATTCCTCATATAATTGATCAGTATTTTTGGAATAGGCTAGTGTCTGATAAAGGGCTGGGGCCAAAAGGCATTTCGGTGCATAAATTGAATCAGAAAAATCTTTCACCAGTACTTTCTGACTTTTGGTCAAATGGAAAATACTTAGAAAATGTATCTGAAATGGCAAATCGAATGCAAGGAGAATCAGATCCTAATCTGGTAAAAGAGCTCATAATGAATCCCAAGTCATGAATAAAACACTACCCTTTGCATCTATTTTTCTCTTATTAATTTTTGGTTGTAATACAGGAGAACCCATAAAATTCGAGTCTCCCAATGGTGAAAAATATAGATCAGAGTACCATTTCACCCCCAAAACAGGCTGGATGAATGATCCCAATGGTATGGTCTATATCAACGGAGATTATCACCTTTTCTATCAATATTATCCGGACTCCACCGTCTGGGGTCCCATGCATTGGGGTCATGCTACGAGTAAGGATATGCTAAGATGGGAGCATAAACCCATTGCCCTTTATCCGGACAGCTTAGGCTATATTTTTTCTGGGAGTGCAGTCTTTGATTTGAAAAATTCATCTGGTTTGGGAACAGCTGGCAACCCACCTTACATAGCGATTTATACCTATCATGATCCTGTAGGGGCTGATTCAGGTTCAAATACATTCCAAAGTCAGGGAATTGCCTTTTCACTTGATGAGGGAAAGACCTGGAAACCCTATGATGAAAACCCTGTTTTGGAAAGTCCCGGGATAGCTGATTTTAGAGATCCCAAGGTCATGAATTTACCAAAAGAGGATGGAAGAGATAATTGGATCATGACCTTGGCCGTGAAAGACGAAATTCATTTCTATGAATCCTCAAACCTGATCAACTGGGAAAAAATAGGTGACTTTGGAAAGAATATAGGTGCACATGGTGGTGTCTGGGAGTGTCCCGATCTACTGCAGTTTACGGCTCCAAATGGTGAAGAAAAATGGGTTTTACTGGTTAGTTTAAATCCAGGTGGCCCACAAATGGGTTCTGCCACACAGTATTTTATTGGGGATTTTATGGATGGAAAATTCATCCCTGATGATGATTTGATCAGATGGCTGGATTATGGACCGGATAATTACGCGGGTGTTACCTGGAGCAATGTTCCAGAATCTGATGGAAGAACTCTCTTTATGGGATGGATGAGTAATTGGCTCTACGCTCAGGTGGTGCCCACCAAAACTTGGAGATCGGCAATGACCCTTCCTCGGGAACTCTCCCTTTTTGATGTGGATGGAACTCTACTGGTAAAATCAAAACCGTCAGAAGAATTGCTTTCGCTAAGAAATCAAACTTTCCACATTTCCCAATCCTCCCCTCTTCCGGGTCAGGCTTTCGAATTAGAGGCAGAAATAGATTCTAATACCTTCAGCTTCAAAATTGAAAATAACTCAGGAGAAGAAGTCCATTTTTCCAAAGAAAATGGCTTAGTAACTGTGGACCGAAGGAAGGCAGGAAAAAGTAATTTCCATCCCGACTTTGCCGCATCACATTCCGCACCCATGAGTTGGGAAGCAAACGAATTAAGACTTTTTGTCGACGCCAACTCCATTGAATTATTTATTAACGATGGTGAATTAGTGATGACTTCATTGGTTTTCCCTGAATCGCCCTATACTCAGATCAGAATAGAAAATGGCCTTGAAGATTTAAAAATCCATTCTTTGGATCCAGTTATGAAGTCTACTGACTAAGAAAAAACAACTGTTTTGCTTAAGGCTCTGACGAATCAGAGCCCTATTTGAATTAATTTATACTTATCTTCTTGATCAATTCGAACTTTCAAATCTATGAGCACTCCTAAAACCAAAAAAGAATACTCAAATGGCGAAGTCACCATCACTTGGGAAGCGCATAAGTGCATACATGCCGCAAATTGTGTGAAAGGGCTTCCTTCTGTTTTTGATGCAAACAAGAGACCCTGGATCAATGCTCAGGGAGCGAGCACCGAAGAAATAGTTAACCAAGTCAAAGCTTGTCCAAGTGGGGCTTTGGGCTATTTCATGAATGGAAGTTCCGAAAAATCAGAACCGGAAATTCTTGACGAACAGGTAGTTGAGATAGCTAAAGATGGGCCGTTAATGGTTTATGGCAACATAACAGTCAAAATGCCCGACGGAAGCGAATTGAAAAAGTCTAAGGTTTCAGCCTTTTGCAGGTGTGGAGCAAGTCAAAACAAGCCCTTTTGCGACGGTAGTCATAAAAAAGTTGAATTTAAGGGTTAAGCCAGATTTTTTATGAGGAAGGTATTGGTGCTTTTTGCCCACCCTAAATTTGAGCACTCTGAAGCCAACCAGGTCTTGATTAAAGCTATTTCAGATTTAGAAAAAGTGGAAATTCGGGACCTATATGAGCTTTATCCAGACTTCAATGTAAAAGTACAGAAAGAGCAAGGTCGACTTTTTGAAAGTGAGGTAATTATTTGGCAGCACCCTTTTTACTGGTATTCCTGCCCTCCACTTCTTAAACAGTGGATCGATCTGGTTCTTGAATTTGGTTGGGCTTATGGACCAGGTGGAGTTTATCTGAAAAATAAATTTATCATGAATGCGATTACTATGGGGGGATCTGATACGGCCTATTCGCATGAAGGAAGAAACAATTACACTGTCGAGGAATTTTTGAGGCCATTCGAACAGACAGCCCGCCTGTGTGGAATGAAATATTTATCTCCATTTACCTTAAAAGGAACTCATCGGATCGGAGGTGAAGGATTAAACCAAAAGGCAGAAGAGTACAAAAATTTGATTCTTCAGCTAAGGGATTCAGAAAACTTAGATTCACTAAACTATATCCGCTAAATCATGGAAGGATTCTTTGCTCAGGCCATTATTTACATTTTAGCGGCAATAGTCTGCGTTCCCATCGCCAAAAAGCTTGGAATGGGATCTGTTTTAGGATACTTGATAGCTGGAATTGTCATTGGACCTTACCTGTTGGGATTTCTATCCGAAGGTGAAGACATCATGCACAAAGCCGAATTCGGTGTAGTCATGATGCTTTTTCTGATCGGTTTGGAACTGGAGCCTAAAAACCTTTGGAAAATGCGAGACCTGATCCTCCGGGTTGGCCTCTCGCAGGTTTTAGTTACAGCAGCACTGGTTTTTGGTATAGCATTGGCTTTGGGTTTTTCTTGGAGAATTTCACTTGCTATAGGTTTATCCATGGCTCTTTCTTCTACCGCCATAGTCCTTCAATCTTTAAAGGAAAAGAATGAAATGGGTAGTCCTACAGGGAAACTATCCTTTGGAGTTCTACTTATGCAGGACATTGCAGTTATTCCTATTCTGGCAATTTTACCTCTTTTGGTAGTGTCAGGAGTTCAGACCACAGGAGGAGCCGGTGGAAGTGGAGGATTAATCGAAAACTTCCCAGGATGGGCTCAAACATTATTCATTTTTGGAGCTATCGGTCTCGTGGTTCTCTTAGGTAGATATGCATTCGGACCACTATTAGGATTGGTTTCTAAAACAAAACTCAGAGAACTTTTCACTGCATCAGCCCTATTGATTGTGGTTGGGATAGGTTTCCTCATGCAAGTGGTTGGGCTAAGCCCAGCTTTAGGTACCTTTCTCGCTGGTGTAATCCTTGCAAACAGTCCTTACCGTCATGCTCTTGAAACCGATCTTGACCCTTTCAAGGGTCTACTCCTCGGTCTTTTCTTTATGGCTGTGGGTGCTACGATCAATTTTAGCCTTATCGCTGAAAACACGAGTATCATTGTTTCTGCAACTGTTGGAATCATCCTCCTCAAGGCATTGATTCTATTTGTCATTGGAAGGAGCAAAAGACTTACTCTTCCTGAAAATCTTTCGTTTTCAATAGGATTGTCACAAGTGGGTGAATTTTCCTTTGTGACCTATGCTTTTGCTTCGCAATTGGGAATTTTCAACGTTGAAATTTCGGATTTCTTAATGGCCATCACAGCCTTAAGTATGACCATTACCCCAATATTCCTGGTGCTTCTGGACAAAGTCATTTTACCAAAAATGATCAAAGTTGAGAAAAATGATAGAGATATGGATGAAATCGAAAGCAAGGGAAAAGTTATCCTACTGGGTTTCTCACATTTTGGATCTACTCTGGGAAGGTTTCTCAGGGCAAATGGAATAGAAGCTACAGTCTTAGATTACAATCCAGATCAGGTAGATTTTCTGAGAAAAATGGGTTTCAAAGTTTACTTTGGAGATGGCACCAGGCTGGATTTACTTCATGCCGCTGGGGCTGATGAAGCTGACATCCTTATTTCTGCCATAAATAATGCAGAAACCAATGCCAAGTTGGTGCATTTATGCAAAGAAAATTTCCCTAATCTAGAGGTGATGGTGAGGGCTAAAAATCGATATGATGCCTATGAGCTGATGGAAATGGGAGTCACAAATATCTACCGGGAACATCTAGACACCTCAATTAGAATGGGTGAAGATGTAATGAAAAAACTGGGCTTCAGAAGCCATACTATTCATAGACTTGCTCAGAATTTCCGCGAGTACGATGAAGAGGCCTTGAAAATCTTGGTTCAATACCGAAACAATAGAAAGGAATACATATCAAAAGTGAAAAGCCAAATTGAAATGCAAGAATCAATGCTTTCAGGTGAAATGGCCAAAAAGTTCTCTTTGAATGATCATGCTTGGGATAGTGACTCCATAAAAAAGTCACTCAACTCTGAGAAAAGCTGAACCACCACTACTCCCACTTTCCAAAAAAGCGATATTAACAAAATCTATTTCAAGAGGTTTTTCAGGTGATAATTATCACCATTTTATCTTTTAGCATCAATTTACCTTTGTATTTCAAAACCTTAACGATCAAAATAATCGTATAACATCATATTTCTTTGGGAACCTTTAAGTGCAAAAAAATCTTTTCTAATGAAAATTCTAGAACCAGGTTTTGAGTTGAATCATTTAAAAGGAATTCAGAGAACTTATCAAGTTCAGGTTTGGACAGCTATTAAAAATTACGACCAATGACTACCAACTACACCACATTAAAAAAAGCAATCGAGGTATTCCATTCTTATGGAATAAGCCTTTCAGGATCAAGGAAAAATGATCACTTCATCCAAACCTTGAGAATGGATCCAATCTTCGTCAATGGACTTATTTTCGAGCTTGAGCTTGAGCTTCAGAGATTCATAATGGAAGAGAATGTGATGGACATTCAGACACCAAGAGAGTTAATCGATCTTTTGATGAAGCTACCTCAGCACAACTAATGGAAGAAAAACTAACAGGCACAGATAGGAAAAATATACAAATTGGTTCTGAAGTTTCTGTGGTGCAAAAGCATCACCAAAGGACCGGAGAGCTGACAGAAGGGATTGTCAAGAGAATTCTGACAAAATCCGGGACCCACCCCCATGGAATAAAGGTCATACTCGATACAGGAGAGGTAGGAAGAGTAAAGTGGGTTTATTTATGACCTGTACCTCTATATTTTTTTTGTAATCCTCTCAGAAAATACCTTAAGACCTGATCATGACAAACTCGATATTGAGACTGCTTTGGATTTCTGAAAAAAGCACTTAACTCATGTGGGCTTATATGCATGCCTACGGATGACAAAACCTCCAGGATATCATCTTCCTTGTAAGTCAAAGCTATTCTGAGCTTTCTAAAAATCTGGTTATTATTTAGGCTTTTTTCGGCTTTTGGAATTTCTCCATCCTTCTTTCCTCTGTTTTTGATAATTAAGCCATTAAGAAAATAAGCAAGATCCTTATCAAAAAGAGCTTGAAAATCTTCCTCATCCTCTTTCTTCATCCAGTTGATCACCTCTGACCTATTCATCTCTCTCCCAGCTAGGGCAAAGATTTCAATCATTTCGGAATCTTTAAAGTCAAAGGTGTAACGTAAGGTTCTAAGGATGTCGTTGTTGCTCATTTTTTACTTAAATCAATTATACTTTCATCTCTTTCCATTTACCTTTTCTGAAAATATAGTAGGCTACCAAAGCATGGAATGAGTGACTAAAGGAAATAGAAATAAAGATTCCTAAATAGCCCATTTCTAGAGGAAAAGCCAAAATATAAGCCAATGGAATCTCTAAACCCCAAAGCACAGCAATATTAATCCATGCTGGGGTCCTCGTATCTCCTGCACCGTTGAAAGCCTGCGTAATGACCATCCCTACCGCGTAAAATACATACCCAAGGACAACCACCATTAGACCCTTTGCTGCAACTTCTTTTACCTCCGGAATGTCAGTAAAGAAACCTGCAAGATCTTCAGCGAAAAGCAGATAAACACCAGTCATAGCTGCCAGAAAAATAACTGTATAGCGAACAGTCAGCCAAACTGCCTTCTCAGCCCTCGCTGGTTGCTCGGCTCCCAAGTTCTGACCAACCAAGGTTGCAGCAGCTCCTGATAAACCCCAAGCTGGCAGAATTGTAAAAATCAAAATCCGAAAAGCAAGTGTGTACCCTGCTAGAGAGGCAGACCCAAATTCAGCGTTCATTCGGGTCAAGGCAAGCCATGAAACCGAATCGATCAGAAACTGCCCCATCCCACCTACCGCAATGGACATGATCTTTTGGATCACACCCCATTTCACTATCAGGTCTTCCTTGAGAATCCTCAATTTATCAGAACCCGCAAAAAGGTGATAAAGCTGATACAAAACACCTATACCTCTTCCAGTAGTTGTCGCGATCGCGGCCCCCTCCAAACCAAAACCGGTGAAAGAACCAAGTCCAAAAATTAATAATGGGTCCAGAACAATGTTTAGCCCATTCGCTATCCATAAAGAACGCATAGCCAAATGAGCAAGCCCTGCTCCACGAAATGCACCATTGATAAGAAAAAGAAGCATTATCGCTGTATTCCCGGCGAAAATAATTCTGGAATACACAACTCCAGATTGAACCACATCTTCTTCTGCGCCCATCAGTCGTAGAATATCCGCGGCGAAAATCCAGCCTAACACCCCTAATAAAATACTAATTACACCACCTACCAGAAGAAGCTGAAAAGCTGCCGCACCTGCATCTCTGTATCTCCTTTCACCAAACCTTCTAGAAATTAATGCTGTGGCGGCCATGCTGATTCCAAATCCAACAGCATAAACCAGGACAATTACAGATTCAGTCAATCCAACCGTAGCGATGGCATTCTCGCCCAATTTGGCGACGAAGAAAATATCGACCACAGCAAAAAGCGACTCCATCATCATTTCCAGGATCATTGGGATCGCCAGAATAATGATTGCAGTCTTCAATGAAAGTTGGGTAAAATCTTGCTCTTTACCCTTTATCGCATCCTTGATTAATTGCCAGGTCATCAAAAAGTCATAGTAGGAGGATGCAAAGATGTGGAAAAAATCAGAAGAACTGTTAAACCAAAATAGAAGAAAGCACCGACTACTTTAAACTAATAGATTGACTTGCGTAGACATTTCCATTTTCACCTTTGACTTGGTAAACCAAAGTAGAATTTTCCCAATCGAATATGATTAAGCCATAATTTAGCTTTGCTATCAAATCCCCCTCCCGAAGATCATTTGCTTCCTCACCTACGGTAGACCAGGTATGAGTTAAACCACTGGAAGTGAATTCAAAAAGACCCTCTGGAAATCTATCATCTTCATACTTCATTATCTCGGCGATATGCCTGTCGCCACTAAGAAGAATTGGGTTTCTCACTTCTGAAGCAGCAAGTAGATCAAGCAACTTCACCCTCTCTTGAGGGAAATTAGCCCACTTTTCAAAACGATGTTGCGTTGGAAGAATTTGAATTCCGCTCGCTATCAAAGTTACTTTTGGTTTTGTGTCAGAAAGCTCTTTTTCTAACCATGCCCATTGTTCTTCACCCAAAATTGTCCCTTGTTCATTGGGCAAATATGCCCCATCTATTCTCGAGAGTGTATCCCTAAAATATCTTGCATCCAGCAGAATAAGCTTAACCAGATTTTCACCCTCTCCAATCAAATGACTTGAATAAGCACCTTCCCTTTTTCTTTCAGGAGCATCCTCTGGAACGTCCAGAAAGTCCAGCATAATCTGCTTTGACTCACTTTTCTTAGGATAATTTTTGTCGCCATCATTCCTTCCATAGTCATGGTCATCCCAGATACCATAAATTGGAACCTGTGATTTAAGTTGGCTATACTTCTCTATTTCATCCTGAGCGTCATACTTTGATCTGAGCAGGTCCATATCCTCAGTATCACCATAAATATTATCTCCTAACCAAACCCATGCATCAACAGAATCTGCCAGAATTGGATTCCAAAGTGGTTGGGGTTCATCATGCTTATTGCAGGATCCTATAGCAATTTTAAAAGGCTCAACCTGTGCTGATTCTTCTGTCTTTTTACAGGAAGAAAAGCCGATAATCAGAGCCAGGAATAGTACAGGATAATATGCAGTTTTCATATGTGGTAAAGGTTTCTTGAAAATGCGAAAATTCTTCATATCAACATTGACCAATCATCATTCTTGTCAATTCCTTAACATTGAAAGTATTCAATAATGAGCTACAGTTATTTGTTAATCAGCTAATTAATTTTGAAATTAAAACACATCTAGCCTTTTCAAATAAAGGATATTCTTTTTTTCAGTTTCATTTTTAAACCAAATTTTATTCATGGTAACCCATTACATCATTACAAATCGCGAAGTCACTTCCAGAAAAAGTCGAGATTATGTGGCTGTCAATGACAAGGAATTCATGAGAAAAGATGGAGACGAGGAGGCTCGTCACAATCTTAGGTATGGAACCGTTAGGTTTGACCCAGCTAATGCCAAAAAGCTAAATGATTTCGAAATCAATATTCTTCCGGATGTTGCAACCAGTACCCTTGAGCAGTATGCAGATGGTCAAACCGTAAACAAAAAGATTTTCCCTTCGACCAAAGTCTTTGAAGAGCTTTACAAAGCAGGTAGCAAAGCCAAAAAACAGGAGGACATATTAGTCTTTGTTCATGGTTTTAGAAATGATCTTGAAACCGCTTTAGAAACTTTGGCAGAACTTCATAAAAAATATGTTGAACCAGAACATTCACCGGTCGAGAAAATTGTCTTATTCACCTGGCCTGCAAAAAAGAAGATGCTCAAGTACAGGTCTGATGCCTATGATGCAGAACAATCTGGTTTTGCTCTGGCTCGTTCTATGGGTAGTCTGAGAGAGTTTTTCAGAGAAAAATTCGTGAATGAGAAAAAACCTGGTTGCGATCAGAATATTCATCTCATGTGTCATAGCATGGGAAACAGAGTTTTACAGAGCATGATTACGTCTATTGAAAGTATGGATCTTCCTATCACGAATATTTTTGGTCAAATCGTTTTAGTAGCTGCGGATGTTGATTATGACGCAATGCAGGAGCCAAAAGCTCTTTATAAGACCATTGACCTGGGGTCAAGGGTGCATATTTATTATAACAATAAGGACTTTGCGCTAGAGATCTCAGAGACCACCAAAAATTCCTTCAATCGTTTAGGCCGATGGGGGGCCAAAAAAACCGATAGACTACCAGATGATGTGTACGAATCAGATGTAACGGAGACTATGGATACAAAGGGCATCTCGAATAGGATCACCAATCATAGTTACTTTATCGCTTCCGAAGATGTAGTTCAGGATATCATTGAAGTACTTAGAGGTGAAAGTTCCATCTTTAATTTCTAGAAGATGAAATTTTCAGATTTACATACGCATAATCATATGCGCGCTCACTTTTGGATGCAGGAAAACCCTGATAGGTTTAAAAAAAATAAAAGCTTTAGCCCTTGGACGGTAATTGCTTCAAATAGAAAGGGTTACCTAAAGGGAAAAATGGGAGCATCCTATAGTCAAGCCGATCTAGTAAAAGCGTGGAATGGAAATGTGCGATTGACTTTTAATTCACTTTACCCTCTAGAAAGGCAGTTTGTCAAAGGTTTCAAGCCCACTCCAGGGAAAGATAAATGGTACCGGTTTTTGTTAAGTTTTGCCACCACACATAAATTACCTTTAAGAGATTTTATTCAAACGGCCTACATGAGAATTCCTGATGAGGCAGTGAATTTTTTCCAATCGGAAGACTATGATTATTGGGATTCCTTGAATAGAGAAATGGAATTCGTAAAAAGCCAATCAGGCGAACGAATTAAAAAGAATAAAATTTTTTCCCCTGGGATATTCAGGAGGGTCTTCGAGTCGAAGAAAAAGAGGAGAGCAAAATACGCCGATGAAAATGACGCGAAAGACGCTAAGTATTTTATTCCCTCTTCCAAGCAAGAACTTGCTAAGTCACTAAAGAACGATAGTGAAATCACCATGGTTATCACCATCGAAGGTGCTCACGCATTAGGAACAGATAAAGCCCCTGTCAGTGAAATTAGTAAGCGCATCAAAAAAGTGAAAAATGACTGGCCCATTCCGGTCTTCTTCATCACTTTCGCTCATCATTTTGACAATAAGCTTTGCGGTCACGCACATTCGATTCCTGATGTGGGAAAATTACTTCTGGATCAGACTATTCGAAAAAATGAAGGGTTTAACAAAAACGGATTTAGAATCGCGAGGGAACTATTGGGATTAGACTCGAATAATAAAAAAGACCCTGATTTAGGCTATCGTATTCTACTGGATGTCAAGCATATGAGTGCCAAATCCAGATCCGAATACTATTCTGAGATTGTCAGGCCATGTCTGGAAAATGGGGATGTGATTCCCGTCATTGGATCGCATTGTGGGTATTCAGGTAGGAAAACCTTGGAGCAACATATTCAGCTTCTGGATAGTGAAAGAGATGACTATTGTGAATTTTGCGAGGATGAGACCAAGCTGAGTAAATCTGAAAGAAAAGATCTGATCAAATCCATGAGTCCGGGAAAATTCAATTCTTGGAATATTAACTTATGCGATGAAGACATCGAAATCATTGTTCAAACTGGAGGACTTTTCGGACTGTCTTTCGATCAGCGTATTCTGGGAATTAAGTCTTCTGATTCGGATAAAAGAAATGGGGTTCAGTTGATCTGGGAGAATATCGAAGCTATCGCAAAAGCTGCGTTCCGCAGTAAAAAACTAACGGATGAAGAAAAACCACAAATTTGGAAGTGTCTCACAATAGGTACCGATTTTGAAGGCCTTATTGACCCACCAGATCATTACCCTTCCGTTTTGGAGTTCAAATTGGTCGCAGGAAACCTAGTTCATGAGATAGAGAAAGCCCGGCAAAAAAAGAGCGCAAAGCATCTTTCACACTTAAAAAGTATAGAAGACACGCGCGCTCTGGTTGAAGACTTTTCGTTTAATAACGCTGAAGCCTTTGTGAAAAAGCACTTTCCCAAGTGATCTAATCTTCTGAATCCTTTCCGAAAATTTCTTTAACCACCCAGCCTTTCCCCCACTCTTCTATTTCCTTTTGTGACCAAAGCTCAGGAAAGAAAATTACTTTCTGGAATCTAGGGGGAAGGTATTTCTGCCAGTTGGTACCACCGGTAGCAGCAATATCTACAGGATCCCTCTGAAGATATCTCACAGCAGATTTATAGTGAGCCAAAGGCCAAAAAACATTTGCTTTCAAGTCAAACTGGCGCATCAATTCCGTCAACTGCTCAGTGGGATTATTTATGGAAAGATATTTCTGCCAAATGTTTTTTCTCCTATAATTTTCAATGGTTTCGATCAGCTTCTTTCCATACTTTATCTCAAAGTTTTTGAGCGTAAGGGTTTTCTCGCCTGTTGCTAATTCTATTGCTCCCTTTTGCCAATATAGATGCTCAAAAAGATCATCAGATGGAGAGTGATAATCGTGCTCATCCCTGTAATCAAGAGAAACCAAATTAAAAGCATCTGCGGCCATCAACTCAATCTCACGATATTGAGCGCTTTGGAAACCACTGGAAGGCAAAAGAGACATTCGGAATTTTAAAAACTGTTCCCTCTCCATTCCTTTCCACATCATCGCAAAAGAACTTATCAGGTGATCGAAATACATGAGAATCCTATCAAGTCTTTGCTTGAAAAAATCTTCCTCAATGTCATCCTGATCAGAAATTTGCTCCATTTCAGAAATAATGAGCTTGAAATAAAGCTCCGTAATCTGATGATATATAATGAAGATTTTCTCGTCTTTAAAAGATGTTTTGGGTTGCTGAAGTGACAATAAGACATCCAGATTAATATACTCCCAGTAAGTCAGGTAATCGGCGTAGAGCAAACCTTCGAGATAAGAAAGCATGTCCTGACCTGATGCCTTAAACTTTTCTTGGAGTTGATGTATTTTATCTAAAATCTTTGGGTCAAAATCTGATTCGTGCATGGGTATTTTGTCAAAAAGATAGCTTTTTAGCCGCTTTTCTGTTTATTTCGAATAGCGGTGAAATATCAAACTAAGGGCAAAATTGTCTTTAATAATTCAATAAAAAAAATGAGTATACAAGCACCAGAAATTCAAAAATCGCAAAAGCAGGACCTATTCGAGGGAGTGGATTTTCTTGATTTAGATGACCTGCTTACCGAAGAGCATAAACTAATCCGAAGTTCAATCCGGGATTTTGTCAAGCAGGAGATTTCACCTTACATCGAGGACTGGGCTCAAAAGGCTCATTTTCCTTATGAAATTGTTAAGAAATTCGGGGATGTGGGAGCTTTCGGTCCTCAAATCCCTGCAGAATACGGTGGCGGCGGCTTAGACTATATCTCCTACGGTCTGATTATGCAGGAAATCGAGCGCGGCGATTCCGGTATGAGATCTACTGCATCTGTGCAAGGTTCTCTGGTGATGTACCCTATTTATAAGTTTGGCTCTGAAGAACAAAGGCAAAAGTATCTGCCCAAACTAGCTTCTGGTGAATATCTGGGTTGTTTTGGTTTGACTGAACCGGATCATGGATCCAACCCGAGCGGTATGACCACAAACTTCAAGGATATGGGGGATCATTATTTGCTCAATGGAGCAAAGATGTGGATTTCGAATTCTCCCAAAGCCGATATAGCGGTGGTTTGGGCAAAGAATGAGGAAGGGAGAATCCATGGACTAATTGTAGAAAGAGGTATGGAAGGCTTTTCCACTCCCGAAACTCATGGAAAATGGTCCCTTAGGGCATCATGTACCGGAGAACTGGTTTTTGACAATGTCAAAGTTCCAAAAGAGAATTTGCTTCCTGGAAAAAATGGTTTGGGTGCTCCTATGATGTGCCTTGACTCAGCAAGATTTGGGATAGCTTGGGGCGCAATTGGCGCAGCCATGGATTGCTATGAGTCTGCCAGAAGATATGCTGCTGAAAGAATTCAATTTGATAAACCTATAGCTGGTTTTCAGCTTACCCAAAAGAAATTGGCGGAAATGCTAACTGAGATAACAAAGGCGCAGCTATTGGCCTGGAAGGTCGGAAAAATGATGAATGACGGCACTGCCCGGACTGTTCATATTTCTATGGCTAAGCGAAACAACGTGGAAATGGCTTTGAATATCGCTAGAGAAGCCCGGCAGATTCATGGTGGAATGGGTATCACTGGTGAATATCCCTTAATGCGCCATATGATGAACCTTGAATCCGTTTTGACTTATGAGGGAACGCACGACATACACCTATTGATTTTGGGGCATGAAATAACGGGAATCCCAGCATTCAAATAAGAGAAAAAGGCGATCAAATTTTGATCGCCTTTCTTTATCTCTTTATAATTTTACCTATGTAGAGTTTCTGGGAATCTCCGATTATCCTTATGAAATAAACCCCTTGAGGAACCAAGTCTAAGGAAAGATCAAACTCAGTGTTTGAAAGTGCATTAACCGTTATACTCTGGGTCACTGATTTTCCTTCTACAGAATAAATTTCCATACTGTTCATCTTAAAAGTAGGGTCAGAATCTATCTTCACCCGTGCTTTTGAATCTGCTGGATTGGGATAGATGACCAATTGTTCCGCTTTGACCACCGGTCTTCCAAAGAGACCTGAGATAGTCACCTCAACTGCAGGAAGTTTACTTGCACATCCATTTTCATTAGTTAATTGTACTGAGTATTCACCGGATTCATCTACTAATAAAATTTGACCAGTTTCGCCATCCAGAATTTCATCGCCTTTGAACCATTGGTAAGTAAAATCACCACTTGGGGCAATTAATTCTTCTCCATTCTCCTCAATCTCACCTGTTGGAGCCTCTAATACGGAAACTTCAAAATCCATGGATTCCCAAAGACATCCTCCTTCATATCGGATCAAAGCCGAATACACTCCCTGCTCTGACACGGATAGGGTTTTGTCATTTTCATCTGGTATTTCTTCACCGTCCAGTCTCCATTCCAACACCTCAAACTCGGCATCGGAGTCAAGAGTCAAGATTCCTTCTTCTCCTTCGCAGAACTCTGCATCTCCAGAAATTGTCAATGGGGCGCTTACCTCACCTTTTACTGTAACTACCGCTACTTTCTCGGTTTCATTTCCAGATTGATCTTTAGCGAGAATGACAATTTCAACTTCTTTACCTATGTCCTCGCAGTTAATCGAGTTTCTTGAAAGGATTACCTCCTCAATACCACAATTATCACTCACTGAGGTAACGAAATCATCAGCAACTAAGGTGATTCCACCGAGAACCCGATCAAGGGTGATTTCTAGATTCTGTACTTCTAATTCAGGTGAAATTTGATCTCTCACAAAAATGGGTAGAGAGAATTCCCATGCGTTTTCCATTTCATCCTTTACAAGAATTCCAATTTCCCTGTCACCTAAATCTTCACAGGTGAAAAGAGATTGACTTGTTTCCACAGTGAACTCTCCTTCCTCAGGAGGCCAACTTTCAAACAAATCTTCAGGGGTAAGTCCTGCAATTCCATCCTCATTTAAAGAAATGATAACCTCTTCTTTAAATGAAGGGAAAGGAAGTGGCTCTTGATTGATTTCAATAACTTCAGAGATCACAGGGCATCCCGATAAAGGTTCTAACTCAGCAAAGTATCTACCCCCTTCCTCAATTTCAATCACTTTCCCTTTAAGGCCCTCTAACAACTCCCCATCCTTGTACCAAGCCATGACCTCATAATCAAACTCATCTCCGAGCTCAAGCATGGTGGTACTCTGTTCGAATAAGATTCCAGCTGAAGAGAGAGAAACTGTATCTGATGGGACCCACCTTACAAGGAGAGTACCCGTATCAGGTTCGGATTTATTTCCTGACTGGTCAACAGCCACTGCAGTTATTTCGATAAACTTTTCAACATCTCTCCATCCTATATCTGTACAGGTTATCTCTTCCTTAGAAAGTTCAAAGTCATAGGAGGTAGTACAATTATCATAGTCGATTATTGGGTCAAAATCGAAAATTATAAGTTCTACTGAACCTCTAAGTGGGTCAAAATCAATGTCAGCTGCGGTTATATCCAACTGTGGAGCTATTGTATCCAAAACATATAAATCCAAAATGGACTCCATAGACTCATTATTCTGTCTATTAGTAGTTGTGATCTTTACTTCATTTTTACCAAGGTCTAGACAATTAAAAATAAAACCTCTTGATGACTCAAACTCAAAAGCCTCTGCCGGAGGATTAACCAGAAAATCCTCTGGTTCAAGTGTTGCAGTCGCGGAAAAAGAAGGTGGGAAATCCCCGCTGGAACTAACATTATTTAGATAAATCGCCACTGAATCCCTTATAGTAGGAAACTCTAAATCATCAAGTTCTTCCAATTCCAAAATGAATGTCCCGAAGGTTTTATCCGAATGGACCACCTGATGTGGAATATTCCCTTTGGGTTGCAAGGACTCGTTCCAGGTCATCGGAAATGTAATGGATCCTCCTCCATATTCTCCTGATACTGCTTGGTCTTCATCAAATGGGTTTTGTACATCCCTAATTAAATAGCGCTGACCTTCGATAATTCCCTCTCCAGAAAAATCTATGGCAACCTCATCCAGACCTTCAAGGTTCAGAATGGTCACATAGTATAAACTGGGATCATATGCGTTTTTGGTCACCAGTACCTCAGTACTTTTATCTGGTGAATTCAGTAAAGTACTTCCTGAATCAAACCCGTACTCATCCTTCCAACCTTGAAAAGTCAAATCATCGAATGCACTGTCTTCACCGATAATATTCACGTATTTGTTCTGATCCCAAGTGGCACTTGGGAAGGACTTATCATCATCATCTAGAAAGTTAACAAAGGCCCCGTGGGTGTTATAAAGGGTGTTGCCTGTGAGTCTAAGCCTCGTAAGAGGTAAAAGTTCAATTTGATTTCTACCTCCGTAGAGTACATTTCCAGTAAACCTGAAATCTGAGTTTGGGAAAAAAGTTCTTCCCAAAGTGACGTTGCTCACACCATTTGGCTGTAATCTTCCGCCTTGTAAATCAGAGTAGAAAATATTGTCTGAAACTCTCATTTCCAGACTAATATTATTTTGTGAGCCTATGCTAAAATTATGAGGAGGCCTAAACAATGCCGGTACAAAATCCACCGTGACCCCAGTATTAAAGGAGACATTTCCGGTCACGTTTACTCCTGCATTAGGAGGATTTGTGGTAAAAATATTTATCCCCTGAGAAGCATTTTGAAATACAAAGTTGTTCTGAATTATTTTCGGCCTATCCACGTCATCATGCTGTATATACATTCCATGACCCGTACCTCTGAACTGACCTTGGTAGCCATTATTAAAAATTACACAACCATAAACCTCCAGATTCAACCCAGTTCTCCAGAGCTCCAATCCACCTCCAACTACATCATAGACCCAGCAATTGATTAATTTATTAAAATCACCAAATACGGCAATTCCAGATTCATATGGGATTGTAGCATTGCCATTGCTTTCATCAGACTTTTTAATGGTAGATGAGGAGGTGACATGGAGCCCTACAAACCAGGTATAACTTCCATTTATTGTTAATGCCGTCTCAGCAGTCCTGTTTTTCCCAACATCAAATATTGCTTTGCCTGGGTTTTGGGCCAATACAATGATCGGGTTACCTTGGGAGCCACTGATTTCAGAGACATAATTTCCTTCGTAAGTACCATCCAGTAAAATTAAACTATCACCCGCGCTGATACCTGAAGAAATGCTTAAACCATGAGCAAGGGACCAAGGGGACTCTAAAGTTCCGGAATTGGAAGGGTCTCCATTTGGGGCAACAAATTTCTTTTCAGCTGAGGCACTGAACGCAAGAAAAAAACAAATGAAAAAAAATAAATCTCTTATCATGCAAGCTTACAATTAGGATTCCTATTTCCGGAAAGATGAATCACAGCCAGAATTTTATTAACGGAAACCTTAAGATACAAATATCATTGAATTCTGCTTTTAAGAATCAATGACTGAATTGGGTTTATTGGATCATTTGAAAAAACATAGATATTTCTTTGGTCACGACCAAATCTCCCCGAAGGATCGAAGATTACTTTTAGAATCAGTGATTGTCCAGGGGCTATTTTGTCATCATTCATTTCAAGCCTCATACAAGTGCAATTTCCCTGAACTTTTCTGATTTCTAATATTTCCTGCCCTCTGTTAGTCAATATAATCTCTTCTTCCTTTACCTCAGAATCATCAATGTCTCCCCAGTCTATTTCTTTTCTTGAAATGCTCAACTGTGGCACCTTTCGGAAATTTGCTTTTTCCACTGGAGGAAAATATTCAAAGACATCAGCAATTACGTCGACGATCACACTATCAGAAGAGTTCCACTTTAGAAATACCTGATCCTCGAAAAAGCCTAAATCACCTTTCTTTAAACCATCATAAGATAGACTAATTAATCCCCTACCTTGGGCTGGAATGCTGTCTGAGGCTTTAATTACCCCAATATGCTCAGCACCTGAAATGGCAATGCTATCCGCATAAATAGTTTCAGCCCCAAAGTTAAAGACTTCGACAGTCTTCAATTTGGGTTCATTGGTATAGACATTTCCAACTCTGACTTTCCCCTGCCTAAAACCTAAATCCAATTTTTTAACTGGGTAGTCAATCAATGGGTTGTCCGGATAGGGAATCGAATGCCCTTCTATGTATAGGGTATCTTCCAAAGACTGAAGATTTCCCTTGACAATGACCATCCTTTCAAAATCTCCAACCGCCGAAATTGGGTCAAACTCAATTTGAACCAACCCCTCTCCTCCTCGGGATAGGCTATCTCGTGTAAAGTTGGCGGTGGCACAACCACAGTCAGTGAGCACTTCCTCAATTAACAAAATAGAATCAGCGGTATGGGTAAATTTAAACTCTGCTATTTTCTTTCCTTCTTCTGCCAGAATAGTTCCAAGGTCGATTCTGTTAACCTCCCAAACAGCTTTATTCGCAATGCTTTCTTGTGCAATCGAATGGATTGAGAAAAGTGATAAAATCAGAAAGAATAAAGTAAATAGTTGGCTTCGGGTCATGCATGCAAATAACGAATAAATTCAGCCGAATTATAGGCTGATTTATTTAATTTGCGCCAAAATTAAACCAATGGCTAGAGTTTTAACAGGAATTCAAAGTAGTGGCAGACCGCATCTGGGAAATATTCTTGGGGCAATTGTTCCTGCAATTGAATTGATCAAAAAGAACGAAGAGGAATCCTTTATTTTCATTGCAGATATGCACTCTTTGACCAGCTCCAAAAATGCAGAGTTAAGAAGAGAGAATACCCTTTCCGTTGCTGCCGCCTGGCTTGCCTTTGGTTTGGACATTGAAAAGACTGTTTTCTATCGACAATCGAGACGCCCTGAGGTGGCTGAATTAACCTGGTATCTGAGTTGCTTCACCCCTTTTCCTATGCTGGCGAATGCCCATAGTTTTAAGGATAAATCCGAGAAACTTTCGGATGTCAATGCAGGATTGTTCACTTACCCCGTTTTAATGTCCGCGGATATTCTTCTTTATTCGGCTGATTTGGTGCCTGTAGGTAAAGATCAGATGCAGCATCTTGAAATGTGTAGAGATATAGCCTCTTCTTTTAATCATCAATTGGGAGAAGAAATTTTGACTTTGCCGGAGGCAAGAATCTCAGAGGAAGTAAAGGTGATCCCTGGAACGGATGGTCAAAAAATGAGCAAGTCCTACAATAACTTCATTGATATCTTTCTTCCTGAGAAAAAGTTAAAGAAAAATGTGAATGCCATTATTACGGATAGCACCCCGCTTGAAGAACCCAAGAACCCAGATACCTGCAATGTCTTCAAACTATACAGTCTACTAGCGGATGAGGACCAGATTCAGGAAATGAGAAGTAAATATCAGGGTGGGAATTATGGTTATGGCCATGCCAAAAAAGAATTTCTCGAACTGATATTGGACAAATATGCTGAAGAGAGAAAAGCGTTTGATCTCTACATGAGTAATCCTCAGGAAGTAGAAGCAAAACTCGCTGCCGGGGAAGAGCAAGCCAAAGCTGTGAGCATGGAATTACTCCACAAAGTCAGGGAAAAACTGGGATTTAATTGATAAAAAAACACCGGATAATTCCGGTATTTTCTTTTATATCATAGACTATTATCGACTTCGCCACAGATCCTTCATCTGCTTTCCACTTACGATCATTGAAAAGCGAGTTGGATTAGGAATCAATACAATTCTCACATCTAAATTTTCGAATTGTTCGGATTCAATAGGTACTCCTTGTTTACCTTCCACCTCATAGCTGATTATTCCTCTTGCATCCGGTAAAAGTGGTTTGTAAGTATTCGCAAGATATGCTGTTGGGAGAAGAATATCTGTATCAGAGAGAAGCTGCTCATGAATTTTCTCAAGTTTTTCTTCAAGTAGAGCCTCATATTCTTCGTTGAAATCATCTTCCAAGTCATGAAGCTCTTCTTCCAGGTCATCATAGCTTTCATTGCTATAATCCATGGCTGCCAGTTCATTTCTCTTTTCTACAATCTCCGTTAGGGCTTTATCAAGCTTATCAAAATCCATTTGCACTAATTTTATTTTGACTTACAAAGATGGCTATTCCTTATTTGAAGATGAATTTTTTTTCAAAAATTTCGAAAGGGATTAACTGACTATGAGAATCTTTCCATTTCTACCAGCAGTCTCATATGCTTCCAGTGCAGATTTGAAATCTTCCAAAGGATATTTGGCGGTCACATCCACTTTTTCGGAATTTTGAATCAAAAACCCAAAAACTTCCTGAAATGCCTTAGCTCTTTCGGATGCGGACATACTTTCCATATAGGTTGTCAACCAAAATCCTTCAATTTTCAAATTCCGGAAAATCAACAATCCGCTATTCATCGGAATATTTTCCAAACTCAGCAATCCAAAAACCATCATTTTGCCTCCTGGCTTTAAACTAGCCAAAGCTCGTGCTCCCAAAACACCCCCGACAGCATCAAAAACGACCGAAACTCCTTCTCCTGTTTTTTCCATGATGACCTTTTGGACTTTTTCATTTTCAGAATTCACCACAAGGTCTGCTCCTAATCTTTGAAGAACTTCCTTTTGAGCATCATGCCGAACGGTACATGCCACTTGTATCCCTTTTGCTTTGGCCATATGGATAGCAAACTTGCCAAAAGCAGAAGCGCCCGCAGTGATAAGTAACCAATCTCCTTCTTGCAAACCAGATTTCTGAATCATACCGTAAGCAGTCATCGGATTTACAAATGCCTGGCAAGCCACTTCATCCGGCATTGGCTCAGGAACGGGAATAACCATGGCAGCGGGCACGCAAACGTACTCCTTCCATGTTCCTATCGAGGTAAACATGACCCGGGTTCCTTTAGAAACTTGTCCTTCGGAATCACTTTCCTCTACCACGCCACACGCCTCGAATCCTGCGCTGCTAGGCAGTTTTGGAGTGATTCCATACATTCCTCTGACAAACATTATATCAGAAGGATTGATATTCCTAGCCGTCACCTTAACCAAAACTTCATGAGGCTTTGGCTTTGGAGTGGGTTCATCCACTAATTTTAATACTTGTTCAGGCATACCTACCTTCTCAAAAATCACTGCTTTCATCTGGTTTTATTTGAGTTTATAATTATCACTGTTTATTCTATCAAAACTATGGATATATTCTAAGTCCGGTTCCTCTGATGAGGTATTTTTTCTAACTTAAGATTTCAACCTTTAAAACAAGAGATTCATGGATTTGTCTTCACTTTTTTCACTTGATGGGAAAGTCGCATTAATCACTGGGGCCAGCAAGGGTATTGGCCTAAGCATTGCCACAATTTTTGCTGCAGCTGGCGCAAAAGTTGTCCTAAGCAGTCGCAAACAGGATGATCTAGATCGAGAATCAGCAAAACTTAATACTAAAGGATATTCTACAAAAGGCATAGCTTGTAATGTTGGGAATATGGAAGAGCTAAAGCACTTGGTAGACGAAACAGTAGCAACTTTTGGAGGAATTGATATCCTGGTGAATAATGCGGCTGCGAATCCTGTTTTTGGTCCCATTCACCATACAGACATCTCAGCTTTTGACAAAATCATGGATGTGAATTTAAAAGCTCCCTTTGAGTTGAGTAAGCTCTGCTTCCCACATTTGATCAAATCAGCTTCTCCATCAGTTATCAATATCAGTTCAATCGGTGGCTTATCACCCGAGCCCGGACTTGGAATTTATAGTGTAAGTAAAGCAGCCCTAATTTCCATGACCAAAGTATTTGCAAAGGAGTGGGGCGAGGCTAAAATCAGGGTGAATGCAATATGCCCTGGTTTGATCCAAACAAAGTTCTCTGAAGCCCTTTGGTCCAATGATAAAATCATGGCAATGATGATGAAGCAATTACCCATTAAGCGTGTGGGAACACCTGAAGAAATCGGAGCTATGGCACTTTTCTTAGCTTCTCCAGCCTCCACCTACACCACCGGATCGGTATTTACAGCCGATGGTGGATTTACGATCTAAAAAAAGAACATGACCCAAAGTAAATTCAAGGAGGTAGATATAGATCCTCTCCTATCGAAATACCAGTCCTTTTTGGAAGAACACTTATTTCCAAGGGATTTGGAACTGGTAACAAATCCGTTTTTCCAATCTGAGCCTTTATTGAATGAACTCAGACAAAAAGCCAGAGAACAGAATCTTTTCGCTCCCCATTTATCAGAAGAGGATGGCGGATTGGGGTTATCTCTAACAGATTTTGCAAAGGTTTCTGAAGTTCTGGGACAAAGCCCCCTTGGACATTATGTTTTCAATTGCAATGCACCTGACATCGGAAATATGGAACTGCTCCATATGTTCGGATCAAATGAGCAGAAAGAGAAATACCTAAAACCTTTGATGAGGGGAGATATACGAAGTTGCTTTGCCATGACTGAACCTGAGCATGCCGGAAGTAACCCCATCCATATGTCCACTACTGCCGTGCAGGAAGGGAATTTCTGGGTAATCAATGGTCATAAATGGTTTACTACATCTGCAGATGGAGCCCAATTCACAATCGTAATGGCTATCACAAATCCTCAGGCTGAGTCCCCTTACCAAAAGGCAAGCATGATCATTGTTCCATTGGATAACCCAGGTTTTATCAACGTTCGCAATATTCCAATCATGGGAGAAGCGGGCGAAGGCTATCTTTCACATAGCGAAGTTAAATTCCAGGATTGCAGAGTTCCATTAGATAATATAATCGGTGAGCCAGGTCAAGGATTTGCTTTGGCACAAGAAAGGTTAGGGCCAGGAAGAATCCATCATTGCATGAGATGGATTGGAATCTGTGAAAGAGTCTTTGATATGATGTGCAAGCGGGCAGTTTCCAGGGAACTAAACCCTCAGAAACCGCTGGCGGAGAAGCAGACCATCCAACATTGGATCGCTGAGAGTAGAGCCTCTATTAATGCTTCAAGATTAATGGTAATGGATACAGCGGAAAAGATGCAGCGGCTAGGCGCCAAAGCTGCGAAACAGGAAATATCTACAATCAAGTTTTTCGTGGCCGATGTACTTATGAAGGTAATCGATCGAGCTGTACAGGTTCATGGTGCTCTTGGAATTACTGACGACACCTTACTGTCTTTTTGGTATAGACATGAACGTGGAGCCCGAATTTATGATGGACCGGACGAGGTTCACAAATCGTCTCTTGCCAGAAGCATTTTAAAAAAATACCTACATAAAGGATAGGCCATGACAGATCAAATGGACCTCAACCCTTTGCGTAACTTTCTAGCGGATCACTTTGAGGTGGATTCTAAGGAGTTGGCTATTAGCCAATTTAAAGGAGGTTTTTCCAATCTTACCTTTTTAGCTCAAATCGGGCAAAAATCGATTGTTTTAAGAAGACCTCCTTTCGGTGAGAAGATTAGTAAAGCTCACGACATGAAAAGAGAGTTTTCTGTTTTGCAAGCGCTCAAAAAAGCAGGTTATCGTAAAATTCCCAATCCAATCTTTTTTCAACCAGATGAATCCATTTTCGGAGCACCTTTTTTCGCAATGGAATTTGTTGATGGAGTGATCCTTAGAAATAAATTCCCTGAGCTTAAAAGTTTCAGTGTGGAAAATTTTAGAAAGCTTTCTCAAGATTCGATAGATGTTTTAATCGAATTACACCAACTGGAACTTGATGAATCTGGATTGGGAAATCTTGGTAAACCAGAAGGTTATGTTGAAAGACAAGTAGAAGGCTGGTCTCAGCGATACTTCCGAGCAAAGACAGATGAAATTCAGGAAGTAGAAAAAGCCATTGAATGGCTTTTAAAAAACATACCTAAATCCAATCAATTAGGTTTCATTCACAATGACTACAAGTACGATAATGTGGTTTTAGATCGAAACTCCCCTCATGACATTAAAGCCATTCTGGACTGGGAAATGGCAACAGTTGGGAATCCATTAATGGACCTTGGAACCAGCTTGGCCTATTGGGCACAATCCGATGATCCAGAAATATTAAAGATGTTTAATCTTACTCATCTTCCTGGAAATTTCAGCAGAGAAGAGGTGGTAGATTACTATTTCAGCAAAAGCGATTGCAATAAAGAAAACATGGTGTTTTACTATGTTTTTGGACTGATCAAGGTAGGAGTCATTGCGCAGCAGATTTATAAAAGATTTAAAATGGGACATGCAAATGACCCTCGTTTTGCTGCTCTGATCCAAGTGGTCCAAGCCGCCGGAATGCACGCAATAAAAAGTATAGAAACAGATAAAATCTAATATGAAAATTGAAAATGTATGCATCCTTGGAGCGGGTACTCTTGGGACAAGAGTGGGCCTTCAGTCAGCCATTTCGGGTTACAATGTCTCCATTTATGACATCTCCCAAAAAGCTCTTGACGGGTCATTCCAAGTAATGAAGAAAATTCTTCATCAGCTAAAAAAGTCCGATCTAATCACTGAGGATGCCTCTGTGGAAGCTTTAGCCAAAATTCATTTCACTATGGATTCAAAAAAAGCTGTTGCCAATGCAGACTTAATAAGTGAAAGTGTCACTGAAGAAGTAGATATTAAAAAGAAAGTTTGGAAGCAGTTTGGCGAAATCGCACCCGAAAAAACCATTTTCACTACAAATACTTCCTACATGCTGGCTTCTATGTTTGCCGAAGATTCAGGAAGACCCTCTAAATTTTGTGCGTTTCACTTTCATGATGTCTTTTATTCAAGGGTGGTGGATATTATGCCACACCCTGGAACAGATGAAAGTTTAATTCCAATTCTTGAGGACTTTGGTCGAAGCATCAACCAAGTTCCGGTTTTTGTGAAAAAAGAAAACCCAGGATACATTTTCAATAGTATGCTTCTGGCACTGATTGGGGCTGCTGGTAGACTTTTAACCAATGAGATCGCAGAAATCGAAGCCATCGATAAATCGTGGATGGTCAATTTCCATATGCCAATGGGACCCTTTGGAATTTTGGACAGCATAGGCCTGGATACCGCTTGGCATGTGACTCATAATAGAAGGGATTCTGCATCTCAAGCCTTTGCAGCAAAGCTTAAGAAATACATTGATCAGGGGAAATTAGGAGAGAAAACTGGGGAAGGGTTCTATACCTACCCTAATCCCTCTTACAAGGACCCTGACTTCATCAAATAATCATAGCCATTAGATAAATTCAGCTTTTAGATATTTGATTCTCTCTCCCTTGGCGGAAAAAATACTTTCATATCTGGTCTGGATTCCATAATGCACATCCTTCCATTCGCTCGAATAGAAGTCATGGGTATGCAGGTGGATTTTAATGTCATCACGCTGCTGAAAAAGTTCCAAGGTATAGTCAAAAAGGCCCGAATTATCGGTCTTGAAATGGATCATCCCGCCTTTCCTCAAGAGAGGTTTGTACATTTCTAAAAACCGAGGAGAAGTTAGTCGTCTTTTTTCATCCCCATCTCTCGGAAAAGGATCAGGGAAGGTGATCCAAAGTTCTGAAATCTCATCTTTTTCAAAGAATCGATCTAGTTTCTCGATTTGAGTTCTAAGAAAGGCTACATTTTCCAACCCTTCAGCTATGGCCATGGTGCTCCCCTTCCAGATACGGCTTCCCTTTATGTCAACCCCCACGAAATTTTGGTCCTGAATCTGCCGGGCAAGACCTACCGTGAACTCTCCTCTACCACAAGCAAGCTCCACCACTACTGGATTATCGTTTTTGAACTGAACTTCATTCCAGTTACCAAGAATCTTTTCAAAGATTTCCTTCCCTTCCTGGATGACATTGTCGTTTTCTTCATTTTGCCTGAATCTGGCAAGCTTATTTCGGCCCATTTAAAGTTCTTCAATTTCTGCGACCACAAAGGTACTTCCTCCAATAAAAATCAGGTCATCCTCTGCGGCATTTCTTTTCGCATGAGCCAAAGCTGAATTGACTGAAGGAATAACTATTCCTTTTAAATCATGACGAGACGCAAATTCATTTAACTTTTCGGCATCCATCGCCCTTGGCAAATCTGCCTGGCAAAAAATATAATTTGCACTTTTTGGAAGCTTACTTAAAACTTTGTCTAGGACCTTATCTTCAACAAAACCTAAAACCATCCAAAGATCTTCATAGCTGTAAGTAGCTAATTGACTCAAAATAAACTCAAAGCCCGATTCATTGTGTCCTGTATCACAAATAATCATTGGACGCTCAGATAGAATTTGCCATCTGCCCTTTAACCCAGTTTGTTTTGAAGCCACAGATAATCCCTTTTTGACAGATTCATCTCCAAGTGACCAACCCTTACTTTTCATCACCTCCAGGGTTTCCAAAACTCCGGGCAGGTTGAATTTTTGGTAACTACCAAGTAAATCAAGATTTAGAGGCATGACTTTATCTCCATGTTCAACCTGAAATTCTGCAAGTCCATTGGATGATAAAATTGGGGTAACTTTCCAGTTTTGATCAGCAAAGGAAATGGGGGCTTCAAGGCCTTTTGCTTTGTTTTCGAAAACATCTGTAATTTCCTTCTGGGTTTGAGAAATAATCACCGGAGTTCCTGACTTTATTATTCCAGCCTTTTCTCCGGCGATCTCGGGAAGAGTAGTACCCAAATACTGCATATGATCATAACCTATCGTGGTAATCAAGCATGCTTCGGGTGAAATGACATTGGTACTGTCAAGTCGGCCTCCCATACCCACTTCGATTATTGCTATGTCTACCTTCTCATAAGCAAATTCCCAAAATGCCATAGCAACCGTCATTTCGAAAAAACTAGGTTTGAGCTCAAGGAGAAAATCACTTTGCTCCTCAACAAACTGAATCACTCTTTTTTCTTTAATAGGAATTCCATTAATCCGGATTCTTTCCGTAAAGGATTTTAGATGAGGGGAAGTATACAGTCCCGTTTTATAGCCAGCTGACTGAAAAACTGAAGCAAGCATGTGGGAGCTGCTCCCCTTTCCATTCGTTCCAGCTACATGAATCGATTTGAATTTGCTTTCCGGGTTACCCAGATGGGCACAAAGCTTTAAAGTGTTTGAAAGGTCTTTCTTAAAGGCAGATGCACCTACCCTTTGGAACATAGGAAGTGCAGAATATAAAAAGTCAATAGCCTCCTGATAGGTCATGGTTTAATCCACCTTGACAATAAAAGTGATTTTACCTGTAGAAAATTCTGCTGTGGGGCCGCCCTGTTTCTTGAATTGAACCCGGTTTACCACCTGACGATAGTAAGCTAAAACTTCGTTTGAGACATTGTATTCAAGGGGAACAGCCTGAACCACTTTTCCGGCGTCATCTACTGTAATCTTAAAAACTATTCGGCCATTTCTGGTAGATACCCTATCGTTGATTTCTGGACGTGCTGCAAAATCCCAACCTGCCAAATCAAGGCTATACCCTGAACCTGAACTTTCTCCTTTTCCAGAACCCTCACCCATGAGGGCTCTTCCATCTACGGTTCCTTTTGGATTTCCAGCATCTCCCTTTGTGTTTGAATCACCTTCAGCTCCACCAGAAGCAGCCTTATTACTTTTCCCGGAAGTTCCTCCAGCCCCAAATATTGCTCGTTCATCCACTTTTGGTTTTTCTGGAGCTTTTTCTACAGTCTTTTCTGCCTCGGCTTTCGCGGGAGTTTCTACTACCTCTTTTGGTTCTACCTTTTTCGGCTCCGGCTTCTTTGTACTTTCTACTGCTTTCTCTTCTCCTTTCAATGGGGATGGAGTTTTGGATACGGCCTGGTTAGTAGCTTGAGTAGTCTTTGGCTGAGGCTTAGCTGTTTCCGTTACAGGACTTGGTGCTGGGGTTTTAGGCTCAGTCACTACTTCATTCACCTCACCGGGAGCAGGGCTCTCATTAGTTTGGCTCGGCTGTTCAGAAGGAGGATTAGGATCGCTTCTTTCTCCAGAACCTGTGGGAGTAAATCCTAGATTTAGTTCTAATCCAAAAGTAGGTAAAGGAGGAATGGGTTGCTTCCAGACTACAATAAAGTAGAAGGCAATAAGCAAAAGAATATTAAAGATAAACGTAATTATCCCCGCCCTTTTACGGCTTTTATTCTCTTCCCTATCCGCGTCCCAGTATTCCATTTAGTATGGTTTTGTGGCTATAGAAACATTCGCTTCTAGTCCGGCAGCAATTCCACCAATTTCTACCAGATATTCTACAGGCACGTCTTTATCAATATGCAAGACTACCTGACCCTTTTTATCTGCTAAAAGACTGGTCAACTCTGCCTTTACATTTTCCCGACTTACTACCTTATCATTTACGGCAAATCGCAGGTCTTTAGTTACACTTACCGTTACTTCCTGCATTGCTATGTCAGAAGTTTCACTTGAAGGCAGGTTCACTTCTAATCCAGAAGGTGTGATAAAAGAAGAGGTAAGCATAAAGAAAATCAAAAGCAAGAAGATGATGTCTGTCATTGATGACATGCTAAAAGCTGCATTTACCTTATTTTTTGACTGAAGTCCCATGATTATTTATCCTGAAGTAAATCTATGAACTCAATGGAGGAATACTCCATATTATGGACAAGCTTTGATACTCTGGAAACCAAATAGTTATAACCCAAATAAGCCATGATTCCCACCACAAGTCCGGCAGCAGTTGTGATCATAGCCTCATAAATTCCTGTGGAAAGAAGCTTTGGTGAAACCATACCTTCTTCCTGCGCTACAGCAATAAATGCCTGAATCATACCTGCAACAGTTCCCAGGAACCCAATCATTGGCGCAGCACCAGAAACAGTTGCCAAAAGGTTTAGATTCTTTTCCAATTTATAAATCTCGATTTTACCGACATTTTCTATGGAGACTTCGATATTCTTCAATGGACTTCCGATTCTGTCCACTCCCTTAGCAATCATATTTGCTACAGGTGAATTTTCACTCGCACAGATGATTTTAGCCTTTTCTACCTGTCCGCTTTGGACGAGTACTTTTACCTGATCCATGAGATGTGCAGATGGCTTTGAGGCTTTCTTCAGTGTAATCATCCTTTCCACAAAGATGAAAATGGCCAGAATGAAGAGAAGATAAAGAGGTACCATCATGTAGCCTCCTTTGATCAAAAGATCGAGCAATCCAATGCTCTCATTGCCGGCGTTCATGGCCAGACTATCTGCTGCGGACATGGTGTCCGTAGAGAGGGTTTGAAGAAGAATCATATTAATATTTCAAAATCCATAAAGCTTCTGTGTATTCACTTTTGACGCGTTGAAGCTCAGCATTTGCTGGGGTAAAACCGTTGAATCTACCAATGGCTAGACGATAATTTTCAGAATCTTCGGTAGGGCTGAGCAAGTACAGCTCATTATTTCGGTCCCAATACTTAGAAGCTTCATTTAACGCTAATCGCTCATTAGGCAAACTCCCAACAATAATGAAATATTGTGAAGGACTTGGTTTAGTTTCCACACGGATCAACTCGCCTGGATTATTCTGATCAATAGTTGTACCACTTTCTACATTTTCTGGTACTTCAACTGTCGGATTTTCCTCTACTGCCAAATTTTCAACTGGTCCTTGAGGCTCCGTAGATGAATCTGTGGATTCTGAACCATTGTCTATAGGGGCATCTATTTCGGAATCTGAAACAATCTCACCAGGCCCCTCAGATTCGCCCACTGCTTCAGCCAGGACTTCATCAGAAATAGGAGCAGAAGTATCTACCTTAATCAATTGCCAGGTAATCGCAGAGACAAGCGCCAAACCAATTAAAGCAACCCATAAAACCCAGGATTTCGATTTCCGGGGTATTTCTTTTTTCGGAGTAGCCGGAACAGCTTTTTCTTCAGAAGCTACTATTTGCGAAGTCTCTTCTATTTTTTGAGCCTCTAACTTTTTGGCAGCCATAGCTTTGGCAGCCAAAACCATTTCTTCAGAAGTTTTATCTTCTTTATGAACTTCAGGCTTTTTGGGTTCAAATACCTTTTTCTCCTCCACTTTTGTGGATTTCCTTTTTACTAAAGGAGCGATATCCACAGGGGGTAACCCAAAATCTTTTGGGTCAGTCCAAATATGTTTTGAAGAGTCCTTTTTGGCCATAAGAAAAAAGAAAAACGAAGCTAACCCAATTGTCTAAATACTGTCAAGTATTTAGTGAGAAATTTAGAACTTATACGAAAGTCCACCTACAAGTTGAATCCCTCTGACTGGGTACATTAGCCATCTGGCATTAGAACCGTTGAAAATATTATTTCCTTGAGCAAAGACAGAAAATCTTTCAGTTATGGCAAAGTCAGCTTGAAGCTGAAGATCAGCAATTGTAGGAAGGGTAATGACATTAATGGCATTGCTTTCCTCCAGCATCATGCCTCTGGCCTTTACTCCTCCCATAAAATTTAAATTTGCCTGGATCAAAAGAGATTCGATAGGCCGAATCTGATTATTTATCGATACTTCCCAAACTGGTCGGTGCCAAGCTTCGGATACCTCATTCAATGAATACTGAAATAAATTGATTTCTGAACCTAGCTGATAAGTGTCTGAAATCTTCAGTCCCACCTCCCCTTGGATAGAAATCACTGTTGATTTATCATCGTAAATAATATCAAACTGGGACATTTCATTTGCTGAGTTCACAAAGAAGTAGAGTTGGTTAAATCGATCCACATTCACCGAACCCATGTAATTAAAGACTTCATTGAACTGTCCTTGAATACCTCCTTCAAGGTGATAGTTATTTACTGTATTCAAAATCCTATCTATAGGACCCAGAAAGGGATTTTCACTTACGAAAGAGTGATACGTCTGTCTGTTCACGTCTCCAGAAAACTCAGCAAAAAAGCCAAACTCTTCCGCGAATTGATAATGTGCTTTTAAAGCTGGGAAAATTCTAAAATCACTTGATTTATCCTGAATAGAATCATTTTCAGAAATAATATTTATACCTGCCTCAAAATCAAAATCACCATAACGAAATTCTACAGATGGCCTGATGGAAAAGAAATTTCTGCTTGCTGAATAGTTCAAATTTTCAACATTGGTTCCAGAAAAATTCAATCCTGTTTTGATGGTCCAGTCGTCATTTAATCGGTATTTGACATTTCCACCAAACATGATATCACTCTCTTTGGCTTCATAGCTATCCTCAAAATTTCTAAACCCAACTTTGGCTTCATAGCTCAGCGGGCCTACTTTTTCTATGTCCCTCACTCCTCCATGGATGGAAATTGTATTGAAAACATTGTCCGGTGTCTGAAAATCTGCCGCTTCAAACTCTTCTGGATCAAAACCATAGAAGGAGTATCCATCTTGATTCCAGTGTAATCCTCCGAAAATCTCTACCAAATCCGTGTAGTACGAACCATCAAAACCTGCGTGAGAGTGAGATTCTTTTGACTCTTCTCCTCCAAGTGGTCCTTCGCCAAAACTCTGATGATTCAGCTGAGCAGAAAAGTTAAACTGATCCACTTCTGTAGCCATATACCTTGCTTCAAAAAGTGGAGAAGCAAAATTACCATACCCTGCTTTTACGTAACCCGGATATAGGTCCCTCCTATCCTTTCGATAAACTTTTTGAGCTGCTGTAGTCTCAAGGCTCAAAGGACGAATATTTAAACCATATCGGTTGATTGTGTATTGGAAATCTTCCAATCCTTTTGGCTGGGGTAAAATGGGAAGTTTTTCATAAGCCCTTGGCTGAGTCGGCAAAGTCAAAACCCTGTCCTTTCTGATGATAAACTCCTGATCGGAAACCTCACCTCTTGTTTCTGTTTGAGCCTGAATTTTGGACACCCCAAAAAAGACAATGCCTGCGAGAATAAATATTTTGATCGCCTTTTTCATGATCCCTGCAAATTTTGAAGTTTAGCTTCTGCCATGGCTTTTACCTCTTCGTTTATTGACTTTTCAACGATAGATTCCAATGTGGCTTTGGCCTGAAAATCTTCCCCGGTATCCACATAGTTATCTGCTAGAAGAAGAAACATCCTTCCGTACCAGTAATCAAAGTCCACAAATGGCCCAGAGAAGTCGAAAATCGTTTCGTTCGACTGGGCGTAGTTCTGGGCTTCCCTAAAGTTTAAAGCAAGTAAATAAAGGCCCTCTGCCCCTTGTACCGTTTTGTATTCATTGACCAGTTCCATCAGCGTATCAACGGATTGATCAGAGCGGCCCATGGCTTTCTGTGCTTTCGCCTTAGTCAGAAGTGCATTTGGAGTGGTCTCTGGAAGGATTCCATCCAAAGTCAAAAGCTGATCGGAACTCTGAATCGCTTTACCAAAATTTTGAGTCTCGAAATACGCAATCATCAATCCCTGAACAGCTTCGGCCTCTTCAATTTTATTTCTTGAATTGGCGGCTGCCATCTCCAGATAAGGGATAGCCTCCTGATAATTCTCTCTGGAAAGCTCTATTGATCCAATTCGTTGCATGGCCCTCAGCCTCCTTGGTGACGCTTGTTCACTCTCCAATTTTCTAAAGTTCTCCAGGGCTTTTTCCACCTGATCCGCTTCAAAGTAGCTATCCCCAAGGAAATAGATTGCGTCTACTTTCTGTGCGGAATTTGGATAGCTCCCCAAGTAGTTTTCCAAGGCTGTGATGGCTTTGCTGTAGTTTTTGTCGAAGTAAAGGGCTTTGGCAGCCTCAAATTCCAAAGCCTGTAAACTTCCGCTTGCCGGGTTTGAGGTTTTATAGTCCTCAAGGTAATTTCCAAATTCACTAGACCTACCCTGCAAGGCAAGTGTTTCCTGTAATCCTTTCAAAGCTGTTTCAGAGTTTTCAGAATTCGGGTAATCGCTGAGAATTCGCTGATAATCTACCGCGGTCTGATCATAGTTTTGTAAGGAGAAATTAGCAACAGCTCTGCCTTCTAACGCATATGGTACAAATGGACTACTAGGTCTTCCTCGAATCAAAGATGTGAAAGCATCAACCGCTTGCTGATAATTGGTTTCTTCCAGGTGTACCTGAGCTTTCTGATATAATGCGTCTTCATAATACAGACTATTTGGATAGCCAGAGATCAGTCTATCCAATTGATACAAGGCATCTGCATTTTTACTTTGAAAGTTTTGAACCACTGCTAGTCGGAAATAGGCGTAATCGATTCCTGCATTAGATTCATTTATGGCTCGCAAAAAGGTAGCTTCAGCTTCGGAAAAGCGTTTCTGCACATAGTAGCAGTCTCCAAGCCTCAGAAGTGCATCATCATAATATTGCTTATCCTCTGCGCCTCTAAGCTTCTCGGTATAAAGCTTGAATTGCTCCTCAGCCCTTGGATATTGCTGTGAATTGAAATACGTATATCCTAAACCATAATGAGTTTTTATCAAATATGGGCCAGATGAAGCTGGTCTTAATCTTGTCAATGCCTCATAAGAGCTCGTCGCTGAAGCTAAATCTCCCTTGGCCGAATGAACCTCACCTTCCCAAAACTTAGCGGCCAGCATAAGTTCAGAGTCAACGGGATAGGTCTGAGATTTTTCTAGGTAAGCCAAAGCCGGATTGTACTTTTTATCCCGGTAGTAATTCATCGCCTGATAGAATGCTACTTTTTGGTAGGCTTCTTTGATACGCTCAGATTTATTCGTGATGCGCTCCATTTGTTCCAAAGCCCTCAAGTAGTCACTGGTGTTCATCAAAGCCTGAGATAATAAATCCTCGGCTTGCTGACGATAAATTCCATTTGGATAATTATTCAGGTAATCATCCAGTGCAGTGATTCCTAATTGAAAGCTTCCGTTCTGTAAATTCACCTTGGCGTAATTAATCAGGGATTCTTCTTTCATTTCCTGATTAAAATCGAGTTTGGAGGCAGCGCTGAAACTTGTTGAAGCAAACTGATAATTTTCGAGCTTCACATAGGATTGTCCCAAATAATAACTTGAGGCCTGAGCAATTTCATCATCCCCATTAGCTGAAACCTTTAAGTAATCAGATGCTCTTTGGTAATTTTCGATTTGAAATTGAGCCATTCCGCCTTTATAAACCTCTTCTCTGGAAAGCTCTCCTTTTCGGGAGTTTATAAAGGCATCATAATTTTCAGCAGCTTTGGCAAAGTCTTCTTTTTCATAATAGGCTTCCGCCAAATAAAGATGGATTACTTCCTTTCGATCCAGATTAGTCCCAGAAGAAATCATGGGTTCGGCATAAGAAATCAATTGATCATAGGAGCCCTCCTGATAGTACAATGCAGAAAGAAGATATGGTGTTTTGGTTCGGTATTGGGGACTAACTGATGCTCTTTCGAGATCATTTATTGCTTTGGATGTATTTCCATTTTGCATGGCAATGTATCCACTGTAATAATATGCATCCGGACTAATCTGGGCGTTTAGTGCTTTGGCCTGATCGAAAAATGGTGCAGCCTGGTCTGTTTCCTCTCTCATAAAATGAGCATAACCTTGCTTAAAAAATAGATCTGCTTTCTCTTCATTGCCAAGACCATTTGGATTGACCAGTTTATAGCCTTCCAAGGCCTCCGGATAATTCCTTTTATAGAAGAAGTGATCCCCAAGGTAAAGTCCTGCCGTAGCTACCGATGGATGATTTGGATTATCCAAAATATAGGATTTCATCAAACCCGAACCGTCTGGGCTTTCTAACTCCAAAGCTGATATTGCCCTATGCAATTCAGATGTGTACTCCTGATCGTAATTTGGATTTAGGTCAAGTACTTTGGTGTGATCATATAATGACCCCGCGAAAAGATCTTTTTCGAATAAAAGAAGTGAATTATCTAAAGTTCGCTGAGTACTGGTTTGGTATAGCGTGGATTGGGCGAGCACATTCGCAGCCGTAAGGCACGAAAAAAACAGCACCAGGTAGGTTTTCATAAAGTGGCTTAGCTTTTCAATGCAAAATCTTATAGAGCAACTCTCGGAGGATTTCTCCATCGCGCATACTCACGGAATCTACTCCTTTTAAACGCATGTCGGCCTCCTTGAGGTATGAAAAGACATCAATTATCTTGCCTAAATTATAATTTCTGGCTGCTGATCTATATTCTTTAACAGCGAATGGTGGCACACCTAACTTCCCAGCTAGCTCCCCGTCAGAAGCATTAGGTGAGGTTTGGATTTTCGCCACCCTTGCGAAATAATTGTATAGCAGTGAAAAAAGTGGAATAATCGGATGAGCCTTGGGGTTCTGACTAAAGTAGTTCGCGATCTTATTTGCTTTGATTACATCCTTATAGCCTATGGCACGAATGAGCTCGAAATTGTTATAATCCTTGTTAATTCCAACAAATTGGGAGATGTGATTCACCGTCACTTTGGTCGGCTCCTTAAAATTGATAATCATCTTATCAATTTCATTACTGATTACTTCCAGATTATTCCCAATGGAATCTGATAAAAGCTGGACAGCCCTTGGGTCAATATCATGTTCTATTTCGTTGAAATAGTCTTGGATCCAGTTTGGTATTTTGTAATCCTGAATCTTTTTAGACTCTACGTAGACGGTTAACTTTTTTAATTCCTTTGCCAGTGAGGTCCTCCCATTTAGCTTTTTCTGTTTGTGTCCAAAAACCAGAATCGTACTCGGCTGAGGATTCTGAATATAGTTTATGAGAAGCTTTTGGGAATCTTCTTTTCCAAAATCAGCAAGAAACTGAGCCTCTTTAACCACAACCAGTTTTCTCTCTGCCATCATTGGGAAGCCCCGGGCCTCACCTATGATTTGGCCCATATTACTGTCCTTGCCGTAAATGACAACCTGGTTAAAACTTCTTTCAGCTTCAGGAATCGCATTTTTCTCGATTAACTTTACTATGTAATCAATGAAATAGGACTCTTCGCCTTCCAGAAAATAGACTGGAGCAAATTTTCCAGATTTTAAATCTTTGATTACGCTTTCAGGGCTGTGACTCATTGTGGATTTGGGACTGGGTTTAAAGATAACAGCCACTTGTAAATGATCGCAAAATCCGATTAAACTTTGTGAAGAAAACTATTCCAGGTCTAATTTTGTATTAATAAAAAACAAATAATATGAGCTTCGAAAAGGGTATACAGCAGTACAAGGATGGGAAGTATGAAGAAGCGCTTGAAACCTTCACCTATCTAGTAAAAGAAGACGGGAAGATTGCACAGCATTATCTATTCAGAGGCCGGGTTCTTTCAAGGCTTGGAAAATTTGACGAAGCTCTGGAGGATTTTGATAGAATCACCGCCATGGAACCGTACAACACGGACTGGATGAGTGATAGAGCTGTGGTTCTCCACCTGATGAAGAGAAATGAAGAGGCATTAGTGGAATTTGATCGAGCTGTAAATCTTGATCCGGGTAATCCGTACAGATATAGCAGTAGAGCATTTTTTAAAGACCGAATCGGAGACCTTGAAGGTTCAATCGCAGATTATACCAAAGCCATCGAATTGGATCCTGAAGATGCTGTTGCCTATAATAATCGTGGATTGGTAGAGGAAAAGTTGGGCTACAAACAGAATGCCCAGAGAAGCTTCAAGAAAGCAGATGAGCTCGTTGGATATGACCCTGAAAAAACAAAGCCTAAGGGTAAAGAGAAAAAAGAAACTCACAAAAAAGCCCCTGCCCCTCCTAGCCAGCTTACCGCCCAATCATCTGAAAATAAGCTTTCATTGGGGCACTATTTAAATGTTCTACAATCCATATTCACCGACTCAAAAAGTCGATCTGAGTTCGGGACATTTTTGAAAAATATGTTCACGAAATCAAAATGATTTAATTACCCAAAGTGGGGTACTTAATGAAAAGGCCAATTTCTTCGAAAGGCTTCGATCAAAAAGACGATCCCAAACAGTCTGGGGAAAACTAAGTGTAAATAATATTCCCACTTTTTCATTTTCGCAGTAATCCTGGATACTTTCTACAAGGGAATCTTCAATTGGGAATAGCTTAAAATTCAGTTCTAAATTTCTGGAGAAAGGCTTCAATTCTTCCTGCATTTCAGAGTTCAAAAAGCGGTTTCTTTCATTTATCTTCCTTTCGAAGTGGACCACATCTAGAGTTGATTTGAAGAAATTAGCTACATCACCAACTTTCTGAATGGCTATTTTATCCTCTTCAAGGTAATCCTGAGCGTAGGCAATTTTCTCCATTTCCTTGAAATAAGAGGCTCTTGGAATCACCAGCACATCTTTTTCTGAATTATCGACAATTTGACTGGCCCGGGAACCCATTTTTCCAGAACGGTTACCATTCACTCCATCGGTTCCTATCACGATCAAATCATAGTTCCCGTCTTCTGCAATTCCACAAACGGTATCTACAATTCTCCCCTGAATGATCAAGGTATCACAAGTAGCTAATCCCTTCGGAATGGATTCTTCAACCACTGCTACCTTTAGGTTTTCGAGTTTGGTTTTGATGAATTGCTCCTGCTTTTTACTATCAGTTTCACCGGGAAATAGCTTAAAATAATCCTCCGAATTTACAACGTGTACCAAGGTCAATTGGGATTGATACAGCTCCCCTATCCTTGCAGCGAATTCTATGGCATTCAGTGAGCAATCTGAAAAGTCAACAGGACAAAGAATTTTGTGATTTGATTTCATATGGATGTTTTAATAGCCTTTTTCTCTGTCTACTAAATTAAGCAATTCCTTCCCTTCTTTGAGCCTATCCAGATTTTCTAGCACTTGCGGTGCAGCGGCTTTCGGGTTGGTCACACTTGCAATGTGTGGAGTAAATTGAATCTTTTCATGAGCCCAAAAAGGATGATCTTTAGGAAGAGGTTCCACACGATACACATCTAATAGTGCCCCCGACAAATGCCCGGAATCCAAGGCCTCTATCAAATCTTCATCAACAAGATGCTTACCCCTAGCCACATTGATAATGTAGGTCCCGGGGTTACACTTTTCAAAAAGTTCTTTATTGAGAATGTCTTCCGTATCCTTGGTTAGCGGTAGTAAACAAATGAGGACATTAATCTCATTCAGAAACTCTTCTAATCTATCTTTTGAATAATAAGGATAATCCAGCCCTGTCTTTTCAGAAAATCCATAACCCAAAACCTCAAAATCCATATAACGCAGCTTATCTATCACATCCCCACCAAGAGCGCCCACACCCATAACTCCAATGGTAACCGGAATTTCAGGGTTGGACATATCCCAGACCTTTTCTTTTTGGTCCTTCTGGTACCTCTTGATTTGGCGATGAAAATTCAAAACTCCCATCACGACATAATTTGTCATGGACCATGTCAATTTTTCATCGACTATCCTTACTATCGGAACCTCCGAAGGTATTTCCTTATCCGTCAGAATATGATCCACTCCAGCTCCCATGGAACTTACGAGTTTAAGGTTTGGAAATTCTGACAGAATACCCGGGGGATGCTGCCAAACCATGACTGCCTCCACTTTTTCAGGATTATTAATATTCGGGTAGACTTGAATGTCTAAATCTGGCTTTTCTTTTTTGATCACATCGATCCATTCCTTAGGGTCTCGTCCCGGACTAATGATAGCTAAACTCATTGGTTATTATGGTTCTATTTTTGTTTAAATTAGGGCCGCTTTGGGGATTTGTTTTGTAACAAATCATTCCCCAAAATAATTACAGTAATATGAGAAACTAAGATTCCAACTTTATGAAAATTTACCAAAAAACCCTTCTATCAGTATTTATCTTTTTTTTCGGAATTAGCCTTGTTGCTCATGCCCAGCTAAATATGCCACAGGCTTCTCCATCTGCAAGACTAGCCCAAAAAGTGGGCTTAACGGACGTTACAGTGGATTATAGCAGACCAAGTATGAAAGGACGAAAGATATTTGGAACCCTTGTTCCATATAACGAAGTCTGGAGAACTGGAGCAAATGCAGCCACCAAGTTAAACTTCTCTACCGAAGTGGAAATAGGTGGAGCAAAATTACCAGCTGGTTCCTACGCTCTTTACAGTATCCCTGGAAAATCCGAATGGACCATTATTCTTTCCAAAAACACAGAACTCTGGGGAGCCATGGGTTATTCGGATGCTGATGACGTTGTTCGCTTCAAGGTGAAACCTTCCAAGACTGGAAAGAAATATGAAACCTTTGAAATCACATTTAACAACATGACCGATAACAGCGCTGACCTCTCCATGAAGTGGGAAACTACTCGGGTTGATTTCAAAATCAGCACAGAAGTCGATCCGATAGTAATGGCGCAAATTCAGGAACAGGTAATTGATGCAAAAACCGATAACCCAAGTCTTCTTTATTCGGCTGCCAGCTACTATTACAACAATGAAAAAGATCTTGATCAGGCATACGAATGGATCACCCAGTCAGTAGAAAGCGATCCTAAATATTGGACCATGCACCTTAAGGCAAAAATTGAATTGGGTTTGGATAAGAGAACTGATGCTTTGGCCTCGGCTGAAAAATCAGCAGAAATGGCAGAAGAAGCTAACAATCCAGATTACGTCCGACTAAACGAAAGACTTATGAAGTCCATAAAATAAGAAAAAGGCCTCCTTCGAGGCCTTTCTTATTTTCTACTCAGGCCTTGAATGATCAAAGCAAAAAGCATCACACTAAGGCAACCAATCGCGTTGTACCAGAGATAGCCGATATTCCAGTGGAATCCAAAGAGTCCTTCTCCATTCCTGAAATGGATCAGGAGGATTAAAGCTTCGGAAAGAACAGCTGAAATAAAAACCGCTCTGCCCTTGACCCATTTCATGAAGAAACCTACCAAAAATATCCCCAGAATGGTTCCATAAAAAAGTGAACCAAGAAGATTGACAGCCTGAATTAAATTTTCAAATAATGAGGCGTAGGTAGCAAAAAGGATGGCCCCAAGCCCCCAAAATGCTGTGAATGCTTTCGAAGAAAGTAAATAATGACGGTCAGAAGATTCTTTTTTGATGGAACGCTTATAAAGGTCCACGGTAGTGGTAGAACCTAAAGCATTTAACTCAGAAGCAGTAGATGACATGGCCGCAGAGAAAATCACCGCGAAAAGCAATCCGATTATTCCAGTTGGCAAGTTATCCATCACGAAACGCATAAATACGTAATCTGTATCTCTGGTTTCTGCTACAGGATCATTTTTAAGGATTAGTTCTTTAACCTCATCTCTGATCTCTTCTTGTTCGGTTTTAAGATTTTGAAGTTCTTCCTGAATTTGAGTTTCTCTGGCCTCATCCTTTGCATCAATTGCAGATAGCATTTCGAAATAGGAGGCTTTGCTTTCCTCAAATGCCATTGAATATTCTGATTCTAGCCTCTCAAACTCCTCACTATATTCACTATTCCGAAGATTCTCAGTTTGTACAGAGTTAAATACAACAGGAGGCTGGTAAAACTGGTAGAAAACGAAGACCATCACCCCTATAAAAAGAATGACAAATTGCATGGGGATTTTCAGAAAGCCATTCATAATTAATCCCATTCGGCTTTGAGACAAAGTCTGTCCCGAGAGATATCGCTGAACCTGGCTTTGGTCCGCACCAAAATAAGAGAGAAAAAGAAATAGTGCCGCAGTAACTCCAGACCATACATTATACCGGTCTGAAACATCGAATTCAAAGTTTATGATGTTAAGTTTATCCATTTTACCTGCCACATGAAGAGATTCCTGAAAGGGAATAGGTAGCATTTGAATCACAATAACACCAGCCAGAATCATCCCACCCATCATCACAGCCATTTGCTGTTTCTGGGTAATGGACACCGCTTCGGTTCCTCCACTCACAGTGTAAATAATAACCACTGCTCCGATCAAAATATTAGTAACGGTCAGATTCCACCCAAGCAGTGTAGACAAGATTATTGCAGGCGCATAAATCGTTATACCAGCTGCTAAGCCTCTTTGGATAATGAATAAAAGTGCGGCTAAGGTTCTGGTCTTTAAGTCAAAACGATCTTCCAGATACTCATAGGCAGTGTAAACTTTGAGTTTATAGTACATCGGAATGAATACCACGGATATGATAATCATTGCGATAGGAAGCCCAAAATAGAACTGAATGAAACGCATCCCATCCTCATAAGCCTGACCAGGCGTACTGAGGAAAGTAATAGCAGAGGCTTGTGTAGCCATGATTGAAAGACCTATGGTCCACCAATTCATAGAATTCCTGCCCCTTAAATAAGAATCAAAGTCTTTGGGACCATAGGTTTTGTAGACCCCATAACCTGCAATCAAACCGAGAGTCCCGAATAGAACGATCCAATCTAAAGTACTCATGAATAAGATTGCATCAAAAGGTAAAACATAGCTATGAGCCCGACCAGCGCAATTACGAGACCGATGTATAATCTATTCCACTTGATTGGCTTCTCTTCCACTTTATTGTTCTATCATATTTACAAATAATTTGGTTGCACCGGCTACTCCTGCTGGTAGCTGTCTGAAGAAGGAAATTCCAGTATAAATAAAGGTTCCTTCTCCGTATTTGGCATATAGCAAAGAACCATTCGTTGGGTCTTCACCAGGTTCATTTAACACTAACGGAGTATCGTACTGATCGGCCATCTCTCCTACAAAGTACAACCCTCGCTCCTGAACCCAACCATCAAAGTCCTCTTTTTCTATTTGATTCGGATAAGAAAATACAGGATGATTTTCCTCGAAAACAACTGGAGACTCCTGAACAGTGACTCTCGTTCTACTCAATTCAAAGTCAAAAGGACCTAACTTATCCGTCAGCAATCCTCCAGTAGTGTTGTATTGGGTCACTACTGTACCGCCTGCTCTTACGTAGCCCATGAGTGATTGTTGGTTTTCAACCAAAGCTGGGTTTGTGTTATATGCGCGGATACCAACCACCACAGCTTTGTATTGACTGAGATTTTCAACAGTCAAATCTGATGCGTCAATCATATCTACATCATAACCCAAGGCTTCCAAAACCTGGGGAACATCGTCTCCAGCTCCTTCAATGTACCCTATCCTTTCCCGCGAAAGCTCCCAATCAGCCTTGATAAGATTAACTGATGCTGGCCGGAAATAGGTCAAATTAGGAATATGCTTATAGGAAATTCGCTCCGTGGTTTGGCCAAAGGCCCGAGAGTCACCTGTTATATATTGAGCGGTGGCGATTTTACTTTCTAAAACATCCGATACAAACGCCACCTGATAGTTCCGGGTTTTTTGTGCTTGTAAATCAGTGATTTCAAGAATTCTATATTCATCATCGTTAAGGCCCTCAAACCTCAACTCTCCATCCAGCATTTCATTTTGGAAAGCAACCGAAACTGTAATTTCAGGTTCCTGTCCCGGAAGAAGAAAGATATTCTCTTTGGATAAATTTAAATTCACTTCCGGTACAACGGTCACTGGCTGCTGAATTTCACCATCTACCCTATCATTGTATTTGTACATCAGAGGTACCTGAAATTCAAATTTTTGGCCGGAAAAGGTAAATGCCAGATTCCCTGTGATATTGGGATCATTAAATGGCTTTCCTATTAAATTCTGATCATCCACATCATACATGGCTCCATCGATGGGTTTCTCGAGCCAGTAAGGTTGTGAGTAAGGATAATCCCTCGGAAGGGTAATTGTGATGTTTTGGCGGATAGTGACATTATCCTGAGCCGAATTTTGATCGGTCAAAAGGTTCGAGTCAAACAAGCCCAAACTCACATCTCGTAGGGGGTCTGGGCTTGGATTATTTAGGATAAGTTCAAGTTCAAGAGTATCTCCGGGTGAAACCAATTCCACATCCATATTCAACTCCATTTCAATTCCAAGAAGCGCCATGATTAAATGATCAACCTGAACTCTTTTTTCATTAAGCCATAATATGTCTGACGGTTCCTTTGCCAATTCTTGTTTTATTTCGAGCATTACTGGAACATTATTCCATGGCTCTAAAAAATCAAACTCCTCAAGGGCTGTTTCTAGAAGTTGCTCAATTTTTTCACCGTTGGTAATGGTCGTCCATCGATTAACTACACCTTCAAAAGCAGAGTCCTCAAACGGCTCACCTTTTAGGAATTGTAAATAATCTACGGCCTTTCCTATTCCCGGAGTAGATCCAAAGCCTTGAGACTTATGCATTGTTCTACTGTCAGAGGCTATCTGGCTGTATGTTTCTCCCAGCAAATGATTAAAATCTCCGACTGGAAACTCATCGTATTGCTCATTTTCCTCCTTTTCGAATCTCTGTCGAAAATTGTATGCATTCCAAAAAATTCGCTTGGGTTGCCAGGTTTCTACATTTTGAAGTTGCTCTGGAAAAGCATTCGGGTCAGCAGCTAATTCAAAGGCCTCTAAGGAAAGAATGGCAGAAGTGGTGTGATGACCATGGGTAATTCCAGGAGTAGTATTAAACCTGTTAATAATTATGTCTGGTCGAAATTTTCTGACAGTCCAAACCACATCTGAAAGTATTTCTTCTTTGGTCCAGTTTTTAAGGGTTTCATCTGGGTTTTTACTAAATCCGAAATCAGTAGCTCGGGTAAAAAATTGCCTTCCTCCATCTGTACTCCTGGCTTTTAATAATTCCTGGGTTCGTATTTGACCAAGTTCTACTCCAAGCTGAGGTCCTAATAGATTTTGTCCCCCATCTCCTCGGGTAAGGCTCAAATAGGCCACTTCTGCGTGCAAACCATTACTTAGGTAAGCAATCATCCGCGTGTTCTCATCATCAGGGTGAGCTGCTACATAGAGTACTCTTTTCGTCTCTTTAATACCCAACAGCTCATGATAAAGCTTCGAAGAGGGTTGTGATTGCGCAAAAAGGCTGAAAATGACTGTGGAGAAATAGAGCGTGAACGCTCCCCGTATCCAAATTTTCAAGGCAGTTTTAGGTTTAGAATTCTTTGAAAGCTATAACAGCCCTGAACCAAATAAAAATTATTTATGATTAGCGGAAAATTTACTTCCTGGCGGGGCGGATGTATTTGATTTTTCCAGGAAGGGTATAACCAAAGGTAAATTCAAAAAAATCAGCTTTGGCCTTATGGGCCTTTATGGTCATACCTGTGAAAAAGCCGGATTTGGTTCTCCACCTCACACCAATTCGCTCATAATATTGTGTGATCTCTTGGTTTAAGTCTGTTCTATGAATATAAACACCCAAGGCTATGGGTACATAAAGCTGCTCGGTAAGCTTCCATTCCCAGGACCCCACGATGGCGAAAGAAGCCTTATCCCCGAAATTAAAATTCCCATCAGGGAATCTGCTTTCCAGACCTGCGGCATAAAACATATCAACTCCTAGACCCAGTCGATATTTATATGAGGCTTCCCACAAATAATTCACTCCTAAACCCCCTCTAAAATAGGATGGGTCCCCTATTTCATAATTCCTTACACCAGTGTACACAGCAAAATTCCAAAAACCTCTCTTTTCTAAGTCAGGGTAATCAGGAATTCTATTTTCGTCAGAAATACCTGGGCCCAGATAACTCCGAAGTCCTATACTTACTGGTACCATATTCAGACCCTTATTTGGTTTTGTAGATGCCCCATTTGAGAAATGTTTTAGTCCAACGGAGGTAGTCAAATCTAGGGTTTTGCTGATTTTATAACTGGCATTCAGTCCAAGGTGCACATAGGCATTCACCCTCGTACCCAGGTAATTATTTAAGGGATTTGTTACTTCATTGAATGGGTTGGCGTTAAATCCTATACCAAACTGACCAAACATTCCAAATCTTAATCTTTTTTGATCAGTATACCTTTCAAAAGGTATGTCCATATAAGTATAGATAGCCATAGGCCTGCCTATCTCTTCAAAATAAGGTAAGGCAGTAGTAAAGCCGAATCCCATAGTAGGATATCTATAGAGATGGTCCGTGTAGTTTGGCCTTAGTCTTTTCCAGCCAAGTTTCACATCTATAGCTCTGAATTCGATGATTTCATTGAGAGTATTTGACCAATCTTCGCCGGTTCCTGTGAATGGACCTGACTCATAGGAAAAGTTGATGGACTTCTGGAATTTGTTTTGTCCGAAGGCTTGAAAACTTAAAAAAAGAAGAAATAGAGCAGCGATCCTTTTCACTAATCCTTATCAATTGAATTACCCAAAATTAGTCAAAGAGATTTATTTCATAAAAAAAGGCTGACCTTTTGGCCAGCCTTACTTTACGATTTCTCTGAATTAGTTTTCCATCCAATTTGGCCCAAGAAGCTCTACCAGCTTTGCATTGTATTTCTCAGCATCTGCCTCATTTTTCAATCGAGTGTGAATCTGGAAAAGAACAATCATTGTATTGGTATCCTCTGGTTTTTGAGCAAGAGCACGCTCAAAGTAAGGAACTGCATCCTCATAATACTGATTAGCCTCCTTGCCCATGGACTCGGATCTTTTCTCCCACTCCTCATCCGAAAGATTATTAAGTTCTGCCAAGATCTCTCTAGACCTATCTACCATCAAGGCTCCTGTATAGTAATTTCCTTCATAAAAATCAGGGTCAATTTCTACAGTCTTCTTATAGTCTGCTAATGCACCTTCTATATCTCCAGACTGCTCCTTCAAGTATCCAGATCTCAAAAGAATACCTGTATTTTCCGGATCATTCTTAAGAGCCTCCTTAACTGAAGCCATCGCCTCATCTAGTTTATCAAGTTGAAGGAGAAGTTGAATTTCGTATTCAGCCAGCCCTTTGTCACTAGGATAATCCTCACGACCTTGTTGAACTATATCGTATGCTGCTTCAGGGTTTCCTTCTGCGCTTTCAATTTGTACAAGGTTGTAATAAGCATTAAGCTTGTTGTACTCCGGTATATCTAAAAGAATGTTGAAGTGTTTTCTGGCGTCTTCAGTTCTTCCTAGATCATTTGCAAGGAAACCCGCATTATAGTGTACTGTAGTATCCGAAGGGTCAACTTCTCCGGCAAGGTTAAAGAACTCATAAGCCATCTCGTAGTCGTCGGAGTTGTATCTCTCCACTGCTTTATCAAATGCAGTATTTTTTAGGGTGAAGATAGAATAGGGTCTTAGGTTATCTGGTACTCCCAGCATATCTTCTGCATAGATATCCTCTCCTACTCCATCCGTCTTATCTGAACCTCCTTTTTCAAAAGCTGATACAAATGACTCGTAGGAACCTTTTCCAACTTCCAAATTTCCCATAGTATTAGTAGAATCAGTTCCAAACATTTTCAATTGGATCTGAGCCTTAAGGAGCATCACTTCTGGATCATCCATGGTCTCAGCATTTTCTAATGCCATATTAATATTGGTAAGAGCAGATTCAAGCTCCCCCTTTTTATAGTCCTTTTCAGCATCCCTTACTACCTTCTTTTGGCCAAATACCAAAGCAGAAGTAGCTACTAGGGCAAGTGTTAAGATTAGCTTTTTCATCTTAGTTTGTTATCTGTTTTTTTTTGGTTGATTATTATTTTTCTTCAGCTTCAGAGTCATCTTCTGAAACGTCTGGGTTTTCATTTTTTATGTCTTCGGTGTTGTCCTCATTCTCGACAACTTCGCTTTCTTCATCTTCTTCAATGGAGATTTTTTCAACTGATGAAATCTGATCTCCATCAGCAAGCCTAATCAATTTCACGCCTTGAGTGGCACGACCCATCACTCTTAAGTTATCCATAGAGATTCGAATGATAATACCTGATTTATTAATGATCATCAAATCATCTGCATCCACTACTTCTTTTATGGCAACAAGTTTTCCGGTTTTATCCGTCACATTCATCGCTTTGACTCCTTTACCTCCTCTATTGGTGATTCTATATTCACTCAGCAATGAACGTTTACCATAGCCATTTTCAGAAACTACAAGCAAAGTCGCATTCTCTTCGGAGGCACAAACCATGCCAACGACAAAATCTTTTTCATCATTTAACGTTATGGCTTTTACACCTGTGGCGGTACGGCCCATGGGCCTTACAGCTGACTCATGGAAGTGAATCGCCCGTCCAGAATTTGCAGCAATGACGATATGCTGATCGCCATTCGTCATTTTCACATTAACAAGCTGATCTTCTTCCCGGATGTTAAGCGCGATGATTCCATTGGTTCTTGGACGGCTATATTGCTCAAGAGTGGTTTTCTTAATTATCCCGTTTTTGGTGGCCATCACGAGAAAGTGATTATTCAAATAATCTTCATCCTTTAAGTCACCTACCTGAATTATAGCCCTGATCTTATCATCCTTTTCAATGCTGATTAGGTTTTGAATTGGTCTTCCTTTGGAAGTTTTAGAGCCTTCTGGGATGGCATAAGTCTTCAGCCAGAATAATTTACCCTTATCTGTGAATATCAAAAGGTAATTGTGAGTAGATGCAGTAAACAAATACTCTGTAAAGTCATCCTCTTTGGTGGTCACACCTCTGGAACCTACCCCACCGCGACCTTGAGTCCTGTATTCTGTCAAAGCCGTTCGCTTCACATATCCCTGGTGAGAAACGGTGATCACCACTTCCTCATTTGGAATCATATCCTCGTAACTGAAATCCTCAGCATTATGCTCAATTTCCGTTCTTCGGTCATCAGCATAACGATCTCTCATCTCACCAAGTTCAGTCTTGATGATTTCCATTCTACGGTCTTCATTACCCAGAATATCCTTTAGCTCATCGATGAGTGCCATGATTTCCTTGTACTCCTGAACGATTTTTTCTCGCTCCATTCCAGTGAGCCGTTGAAGTCTCATATCGAGAATAGCCCTTGCCTGAATTTCAGATAATTCAAACTTCTCCATCAAACCATTTCTCGCAGTTTCCGGATCAGCAGAATTTCTGATTAGGGTAATAACCTCGTCAAGATTATCCAAAGCAATAAGGTAACCTTGGAGAATATGTGCCCTTTTTTCGGCCTCTTTTAGCTCATATTCAGTTCTTCGAACCACCACTTCATGTCGGTGATCTACATAATGCCTGATTAAATCCTTAAGATTTAATGTATGAGGCCGCCCTTTTACTAGGGCTACATTATTGACTGAAAAAGAGGTCTGAAGTTGAGTATGTTTATAAAGGTTATTCAGCACCACGCTAGGCATGGCATCTCTTTTTAATTCATAAACGATTCGCATTCCGGATCTATCAGATTCGTCCCGAATCGCTGAAATACCTTCAATCTTTTTCTCATTAATTAGTTGAGCGGTTTTCTCAACCATGCTGGCTTTGTTAACCATATAAGGAATCTCGGTGATAATAATCATCTCCTTGTTCCCATTTTCCTTGGTTTCAACATTAGCCTTTCCTCGAACAACCACTCTACCCCTGCCGGTCTCAAAAGCACTTTTTACTCCGTTATAACCATATATGATCCCACCAGTAGGGAAATCAGGAGCTTTTATGTGCTCCATCAGCTCACCTATGGTAATATCCTTGTTGTCAATATAAGCTACAATTCCATCAATTACCTCACCAAGATTATGAGGGGCCATATTTGTAGCCATACCTACCGCAATTCCAGAAGCACCATTTAAAAGGAGTGCGGGAACTTTAGCAGGCAATACGATAGGTTCTTTCAGGGAATCATCGAAGTTGAATTGAAAATCAACGGTATCTTTATTGATATCTGTGAGGAGCTCTTCGGCAATACGCTTAAGTCGCGCCTCTGTGTAACGCATTGCTGCAGGATTATCACCATCAATGGATCCGAAGTTACCCTGGCCATCCACCATGGGGTATCTAAGTGACCATGGCTGTGCCATTCTCACCATAGTATCATAAACCGCTGAATCTCCATGAGGGTGGTATTTACCCAAAACCTCTCCGACAATCCTGGCTGATTTTTTATAGGGTTTGTTATGTAAAACGCCCAGCTCCTGCATTCCATAAAGAATACGTCTGTGAACAGGCTTTAGTCCGTCTCGGACATCTGGAAGTGCTCTGGAAACAATAACTGACATCGAATAATCGATGTAAGCTCCCCGCATTTCCTCCTCAATATTAATGGGTATGATATTCTCGTTTTCGCCTTGGGCCATAAGTCGCTATCTGGGTGTCTAAAATCAGGACGCAAGATAGTAAAAAGCCCAAGGTTTTGAAAAGGGAATTCGATTACAAAATCAGGTAATATTAATCAATACCACTGTCCTATTTTTCGGTTTTGATAATTGAATATTCCACTGCCTCTATATTCGATTCCATTATGCATATGCTTCATCACTACCCCGCATCCGCCGACTTTACATCTTTTGGTCCCGGGGATGCGTATAGCAAAACCAACTTGCAAAGCGTAGACATTTTGGTCAAGCATTTGGATGTCAGGAAGATTGGGGTTGGCATATTGGAAAGACCTGAACTCAGCCCCACCCTTAATGAACATTTTGGTGTACTCAGAAAAGTCTCTTTCAATCCGTAAACCAACACCAAAATACGGATCATCAGAAACAGTCACATTGGGATCCATGCTCGATTGAAGCTTCAGTTGACCAAATTCTGCCTCCAATAAAAATCTCCAGGGGTATCGCTGTCTTGCTCTTTGCGTGAGCTCTGACTGCATGTAAAGATTGTTCGTGGAATAGCGACGGTATTGCCATTTAAGAAAACTCTGTCTCCTCTTGGCATCATACAAAACCAGTCCAACCGTCCCATAAAGCTTACTCACCTGATAACTAGCTCCTTCAAAATTAAACTCATGATCTGAGCCGCGAAGGTTGGAGAAATTCCCCCATTCCATTCCATATCCCCCACCTATAGTCAAAAGACTAAAAAGGTTTATTCTTAGTCCGGCATTAATTGGCATTGCCCATTCACTTGACTTCAAATCAACTGGAGTTTCTTCTGAAAGCTCAAGGATATTGTCAAAATTCTGGACCTGGTAGAATGGGAAATCGTAGGGATTTTCGGAGTAAAAAGGCATTGTAGATTGATGAAATGCTGCCCCTGTAGAAAGTTCGAAACTAAAATTCTCCAAAATGTTTCTAAACGCATTACCCACACTGCTCTCGCTTTTAGGAGCCTTGGCTTTATCAGAAATACCAAAAATATCCTCCCCCTGAGCCAAAGAGAGGCTATAAATACTTGAAACAAAAAAAATAAAGATGCTATGGGTGAATGCTTTCAATCTCATATAATGAGTAACGTTGATTGTTTCAGAATGGTGTAAAATAAAAAAAAGCCTCCAAAAGGAGGCTTCGAAATTCATTAAGTTTAGATCAACCTTCGGAACCGTCTTCCTCAGCCACATTATCTGTTTCTGCGGCCTGAGCAGATTTCATTTCCTCGATCATCTTGTCTAATTTCTCCTTCACTGCTGGATCATCCTTGGTAGCGGCAAGAACTTTATTATAGGTTCCTGCACCAAGAATTTCATCATCCATGATCAGTTCAGTCTTATAATCCTTAACGCTTCCCTGAAGAGCATCCTGGAAGTCCTTCACTGCTTGAAATGCTGCTTTCTCTTCCTCTGTAACATTAGCTTCCGCCATTTTGGCCTCATCGCCCCATGCAGCCTTGATTTCATTGTATCTGGCTCCACCATCGATCACTTCATTATTAAGGATCATGTTCCGCAACTCTTCAGTTTTGGCATCTACATAATTCGATGTCATTACCTCCACATTCGCATATTTTTGAAGGTCTTCGTCAGTTACAGCCTCAGCTGCTTCTTGAGCGTAACTTGCCAACCCGACAAAGGCAAAGAGCGCTCCGAAAAGCATTAGTTTTTTCATAAGTATCGTTAGTTTAAGATTCAGCCTTACAAGAAATAACAAAAAGGCCTAAAAATCAACGATAGAAAGGGTTTTTAGATTTTTTTATGATAAATGGCAGGACCACCGGATAAAGAGACTCAACCTTTCAATTCACTGATAGTTTTTAAGGGCTTATTTGATTTGAAAACAAAACTTCCTGCAACTAAAATATCCGCACCTAATTCAATAAGCTTTGAAGCATTCTCAGAATTAACTCCTCCGTCAATTTCTATTTCAGCCCTAGATCCTGAATCAAGTATCATCTCTTTTAATTTCCGGACCTTATGGTAGGTGTTTTCTATAAACTTTTGTCCGCCAAAACCAGGGTTCACAGACATCATACAAACTAGGTCTATATCTTTAAGAATTTCAGACAAGGCTTCCACTGGTGTGTGAGGATTTATAGCTACACCAGCTTTGGCACCCAAAGAATGTATGGCTTGAATAGTCCTATGCAGGTGAGGACAAGCCTCAATATGTACACTGATGATTTGGGCACCGGCATCCCGAAAAGCTTGCAGATACTGATCCGGGTGCTGAATCATCAGATGCACGTCTAAGGGCTTCTCAGCATGTCTTTTTATCGCTTCTACCACGGGAATTCCAAATGAAATATTGGGCACAAAAATACCATCCATGATATCCACATGAATAAAATCAGCCTCTGATTGATTGAGCATTTGCACCTCTGATTGAAGATTAGCAAAATCTGCTGCTAAAATAGAGGGAGCAACTTTTACGGACATAAAGCTTCGGTTGGGTGATAGATTTTAATTTCTGATTAGCTTCGTTCTTCTCGGCTGTATTCCATCCATCGCCTGAAGAATATAAATACCAGAACTAACCTCATTCAGTCTCAAAATGTAGGGTTCTGTTACCCTATTTCTGTTTAGCTCGGTCTGGATGATTTGACGGCCATTCATATCCGTCAGAATAACTTCAGTACTTAGCTCATTCCCAACCATTATGGATAACACATCACCTTTGGCAGGGTTAGGATAAATTTTCCAAACTATCTCCTCTTGCTCCACTACATCTAGGATTTCACCGTAGTATGCCCGGTAAAAATTAGGTATACCAAAACCTAGCAAATTATCCGGATTATCAGACTGAGTCCCACTTCTTTTAAGATTTTCTACTAATTCCTCTCTGGACCAATCAGGCCTTGCTTGCATCAGGCCTGCGGCCAAAGCTGTCACCTGCGGTGCGGAAAAGGAAGTTCCATTTGCAAAACCCAGGCTTCCATTTGACCTAAGCAAAGCTACTCCAGAGGCAAAGGTAGCGAGGTCAGGTTTCATCCTGCCATCTGCCGTGGGACCTCTACTACTGAATCCTGCGACAACGAGATCACTTGTAGTTCCACCTATTGTAAGGACATCAGGTGCATCTGCAGGAGCGACGAGGGTGCTTTCACCTGAACCATAATTACCCGAGCTATTCACTACCAAAATCCCCTTCCTAGACGCTATCTGTGCTCCTTGGGTAATGACAGCAGTTTTTCCATCCATATCCTCAGAGCTGTAATTCATGCTTGGGTCATCAAAATCATAATACCCAACTGAGCTATGGATAATATCTACTCCAAGGCTATCTGCATACTCAGCTCCTCTTACCCATGTGTATTCTTCTATTCTGTATTCGGTATCATCGTCCTCTGTAATGATCAGGACATAATTGGCGTCGGGTGCGCCCGCCTGAAGGGTTTCTGGGTCATTTGAAGCTATAAGAGATAAAACGTTGGTCCCATGCTGATTATCAAAAAAAACATCTGCCATCCAAGGTCTTACAAAGTCTCTGGTCGCTACTAACTGGTTGTTGTCAAAAAGCTGTGAAAAAATGGATTGGGAGTTAACTGCTGGAAAACCCGCATCCATTACCGCTATGGTGATCCCTTCTCCGCGAAATCCTTCATCATGCATTTCTGGAATGCCTAATAACTCATTTTGAAAATAATAAGGCTTCTCCCCTTCATCTAAAATCCGCTTGTTTTCAGAAAGACAGGTCTCCCTGGTTACGCTAGCCAATACTTTTTCTCGTATTCGGGCATTTGGATTGACTCTGAACCCAGGAGCTACATATTCCACTTTTTCCACAAATGGAAGCTCTGAAACCTCCTTGACTGCACTTTCACTTAAAACGGCAACCGATGCATTAAACCATTTAGAGTTAAAGATGATGTATTCACTCAGTATTTCTACCTCGCTTATATACTTGTTTGAAACAGGTAGGTCCAGACTATCAATTTGTACGCCCTCTTTCGATCTACGGTCCAGTGCCTTCTGGGTTAAATACTGAGATGGATTAGATAAGGAAAATTCTTCCTGAGGCTTGTACTTGTAGAAGACGGCGTATCTATCCTGAGCTTTGGCCGAAAAGGCCCAAAGCAGAATTACCATCAACCAACCAAACTTCTTACTCACGTCCATAATCTACCAATTTCATAAATGATATTTTACCTGAATCGATCAATTGATCTCCAAGACAATCATTTCTAGAGCAGTAAGTTACAACTTCAAAGTATTTTTCCACTAAACCTATGTCTCGGGCATAAATCTCGTACCTGTTGTCCCTAAAGGTAATTTCATCATCGTCTTCGTTTTGAAGAACCCTAAGCAAATCAGCTTCGCTCCGCTCACCCTGCTCAAAAGAAATGCTAGAAACGTACTCAAAATCATCCTTGGCTTGATTTGTATAGATATTCGCGTCCCAAGAAGTTCCTTGAGAAGGAGGAAATACTAAATTTACCGAAATTTGGTTTTGACGGTTTTCTAGGAAAGAAAAGTCCTTAATGTGTCTGGTAAAACTCGATTCTCTTACCCAATTGGATTGATCGATAGATTTGAATCGATCCACAACAAAAACACTTTCTCTTTCTTCATTCAGAAAAAAAGTCCTGACCTCATCCCGATAAAAAAAGCTCTCGGATTCAAAATCATTCTCCCCAAAATAGATTGTTTGATTCACCTCATAAACCCAAAACAGACCAACTTCCAAAGGCTGATATTCAAACCCCAAAGGAATTGGATCTTCTATTTCCCGATCACAGGAAAATAAAAAGATCGCCAGAAAGCTTATGAGTAAAAGTCTGTTCATTCAAAGATTTTCCTAAAAATACTACTTAGTCAAAAGAAAAGTCAATTCTTTTCAAAATCATTCTCGTTCGGTTTTCACAAAATGGCGCTCTGATTACCTTTGCATCAAAGAAAATCTATGGCACTCTCCACTTTTGTCAAAATTAACTCTGTCAACAACCTAACTGATGCTCGGTATTGTGCAGGAATGTATGTAAACCTCATTGGGTTCGATGTTTCACCAAACTCCGAAAAACCTGTTTCCCCAACCACATTCAACGAAATCACAGGATGGCTATCGGGTGTAGACTTCGTAGCAGAATTTAAAGAAGAACCAATTGAAGAGGTTAAGGAGGTAATAAAAGAGTACAACACAAAATGGGTAGAACATACCCGCCTAGATCCTTTACATGCGCTTCGCAAAGAAGGATATGAATGCATTTATAAGCAGGACATCACTAATGTAAAGTCCGTAAAACTAGAGCTGGCGGAAGACCTAAAAGCTCGTGGAATTCTACTTCATATCACTTCCAAAAATGAAAAGTTAACGGAAAGAGAAATAGAGATAGTAAGAAGTTTGGCTGAAAAATGCGAAGTACTTCTTGGTTCAGGTATCGCCTCATCAAATGTGCATAGGCTGCTCCAGGAAATGCCAATTAAAGGAATTACCCTTACAGGTGGTGATGAGATTAAGGTAGGCTTAAAGGATTTTGACGAACTTTCAGAAATACTTGAAGAACTTGAAGTAGAAGACTAAGTCAATATCTCTAAACACCTGATTTTAAGTCAATCCCATAGATCCTTCAAAGTATAAGGACTGTTTTCTCCGGTAAAGAATGTGCCGTCAACGAAACGGTGAGAAATTCCAATATTATCTAGATTTTTTAAGTCCTCACTGTCTAGATTTATTTTTGATGAATCAAAGTTTTCCTTGATCCGACTTTTATTTGCGCTCTTTGGAATTACGGCGATATCCCGAGCAATTGACCAAGCTATTAGAACCTGACCTGCACTGGCTCCATGCTTTTCCCCAATTTCCAAAACGGTTTCATTTTTAAGCAAAACCGGATCATTTTCATGAGCAGCTGTTCTTGAGTCTCCCGAACCTAAGGGAGAATAAGCTGTCATCAGAATTCCATTTGACTTGCAAAAATTCACCAATTCCTTCTGAGGCAAGAAAGGATGCATTTCAATTTGGTTCATTTCAGGCTTTTGGCCGTCGGCATCAAAAATCTCCTTCAGCTTTTTTTGGTTAAAGTTAGAGACCCCAATGTGCTTGGTTAGTCCTTCTTTTTTAACCTCTTGCATTGCTTGCCAAGTCTCTGTTAACGGAGCCTCCTCATAAGTCAAGAAGTCTTCTCTTTCTTTTGCGAAGGTCACTCCTGAGCCAAAAGCAAGAGGCCAATGCACTAAATATAAATCTAGATAGTCGAGTCCTAGATCATTTAAAGTTTGCTCTATTGCTGGTCGAACATGCGACTTTTTATGAGCATTATTCCAAAGTTTAGAAGTAACAAAAAGCTCTTCTCTTTTCACTAATCCCTCCCGAATGGCCTGATCGATTCCTTCTCCAACTTCCTTCTCATTTTGGTAGATTCTGGCACAATCGAGATGTCTGTACCCTGCCTCAATCGCCCAATAAACGGCTTTTTTTACTTCACCAGGTTTACTTTTCCAAGTTCCAAGGCCTAGAATTGGCATCTCGTCACCATTTTGAAATTTTAGATTTTTCATTTGAAGTTTAAACGTTTGGAAGTTGAATATACAAAAGCCCTTGGGTTCAGTCTACCCCTTTTGTATTCAAATATTTTTTGAAACGGTTCATAACCCAAAGGTGGATTCTCGCCTGGGTATTTACATACACAAACCACGGAAGTCGAGGAACAAATTCATGGATGGCAGAAATGATGTATTTCCCATCCAAAACTCCCCTAAATTCAAGCCAGCCATAATCAAATCTCTTAACGAGCCATCCGCCGGATATATAAAAAAGCTGACGGTCTTGATCGCTTCGATCAGGAATCATAGTCAATTGAAGCATAGGCTTTTTACCCCATAAAAGATGAAAATTGATTTCTCCAGTCTCTTTACTTTTCCCTTTAATCAAAAAGCTAAAAAAAGTAGGTAACCAAATGTTATAGCGGTTTGCCACCCATGTGGCGGTGTGTTTATTAATATTCTCCATACGCTGAATACTTCTCACCGTATTTCTTACCCCCGGATTTTGGATAAATTCTGGTAGCTGAGGTTCTTCCTCTGAGTTCAAAGCTATTTTCACAGAGGAAACAAAATCCAAATAATCGATCTCCAAGAGGTCAAACTTTTTATCTTCAGAAACTACTAAAGTGTGCCGAAGACTTTCTACCAAGGGATAAACCAACTGTGGCGGCCCTTCTCCAAAAAGCCCCACCCAAAACTTTGATAGGCCTAAAGAAAAAACAGGGACTGAAAAAACAAGCCTTGGTTTTCCCATGGCTTCAGCTGTTTTTTCCAGCATTTCCCGGTAGGGCAAAATATCATTTCCTCCAATTTCAATTGGCCTATCATAGGCCTTTGAATTACCTATACAGACGTCCATAATGGTCAAAGTATCTCTCAATGATATAGGCTGTGTAAGAGACTCGGTCCATTTTGGACACATCAGGACCGGAAGGTTTTTCACCAGATTTTTGATCATATCGAAAGATGATCCTCCTGGCCCTACGATAATAGATGCCCTCAGAGCGGTCAATTTGGCCTTTCTTGAACCTAACGTTCTCTCCACTTCAAGGCGACTCTTGAGATGTCTTGATAACTGGCTCTCATCTTCGTCTGGCAATAACCCGCCCAGATAAACGATCTGTTGAACCCCAGTCAAAGATGCTGCCCGGCTAAAATTATCTGCCAGAAGTAAATCGGTGTCCTCAAAACTCCCCTGATTCAGTCGGGTGCTGGAATTCATGGAATGAATAAGATAAATCGCCACATCCACACCTCTCAAGGCCTCTGTAGTGGATGAAATGGAATACAATTCAACCTGCCTCCATTCCACATTTGGGTTGGGATTATACTTTACTTCCTTTCGGCTCAGGCCGATCAGATTATACTTTTCATGAAAATGATGAATGAACCAGCGACCTATATAACCGGAAGCACCTGCTATGGCAACTGTTAATTTTTTCTGGTTTTGAGTAGATGTTTCCATGTCGGTTACATGTTAAGAACAGGAAACAAGGCGTTCGGTTCATTTCACCCTCGCCATTCTGCTTGCTTCAGTGGTAGTGAAATATTTTACATCCAAAAAACTCTTCTCCCAATTAGGTAAATCCCCAGCCTCAAAATATTCCAGAAACTTTTCTGTCACCTGTGCAAAATGGGCTTCATGCCCCTTTCTGTAAATTTCCGGGATTTTTATTTGATAGGTGTTGCCTTCCATTTGGATCATTGAAAGGCCAGTAAAATTTGTTTGAAGACTATTTTCAACTACTTCCCTCAAATCATCAACTTGATCCTCTAAAAGTTCAACATAAAGCTGTGGAACGTAGTTTTCCTCTGTTCCTTGACGAATAATCAAATTCGCTTTCGAACCATGGATTTTACTAAAATGTGTATCTCCTCCTCCTTGAGGTGCTTTGAAGTCCCAAGCCACTTTGACCTTGGCATAAACTCCTCCAAGTGTATAGAGCATTTCTCCATTGCAATCCACAGCCAAATTTGTTTTTAAGGTATCCAGCCCAGTGACTTGATTAAACTCATCGGGACTCAAAACTGTAGGCCACAGCCTGGCATCAATCATTTCAATATCCGTACGATTTATAACTGACTCTGACTCAAGGGTCCATTGGATTAAATCCACCAGATGCGTGGTCACATCCACTAATCCATCACCCTCTACCGAGCTATCGAAAAACCATCCGGGCCGCACTAAAGGCTTTCCTGAAACGGTTTTAGAAAAATGATGCACAGACTCTTTGCTGATTCCTGGGTCTTCGGCTGATCCAGCCACCTGTTCTCCAAAAATCTCAGGATACTTTGTTAGCTCCTTCTGTAGAATTGAAGTAATCTCAAATCGCTCAGTCATTATATCATATAAAAGCAGCCCTTTTTCATCTGCTATTCGCAAAGCTTCTTCGAGTTTTTCAAAACCCGCGGGATTAAGGACCAGAGGCTTATCCGCGTAAACGTGAAATCCAGCTTTGACCGCTTCAAGGATATAGTCGATCTTTCGATCATTTTTTCCTGCTACCACCATCACATTTCCAGGGGACATCGAAACCATTTGGCTGAGTGGATCAGCTGATTCATGCCATTCTATGTTCCAGGAGGTGGGGTTTTCTTCACGGGAATTATACCCATCAATTCTAGCTAAATAATCATCCAATTCAGGCCCTGGAGATGCGAAAACTTCAATAGTTGAATCCACATTACTATACATGTCCTTATGAATCAATGCAGCATGAAAATGTCCTGGATCAAGCGTCATGATTTTTATCATCGGCTTTGTATCTGATGTGATTTTGGTCTCAGAATTTTTGCTCGTGCAAAAGGATAATAAGAGGGCTAAAATCAGAACAAAATTAAAAGATTTCTTCATCCTAAGCCTTCACAAAATTGGTCCCATATGGAGCTCTCTGATCTCTCTCAAGATGTGAATTAGCCTCTTGGTCATTGACGAACTTTTCACTTTTTGGATCCCATTCCAACTTTCTACCAAGTTTCATTGCAATATGGCTTACAAGACAAACGGAACAGGCTCTGTGACCAATCTCCACAGGAGAAAGTAATTCGTTCTCCCCTTGAATTGCCCCCAACCAATTACCATGATGTTCATCTGATTTTTGTAAGTGAATTTCATTAGACCCAATTTCAGATTTCAAAATCTTGGGATCAGAAGCATCCAATGCTTTCGTGCTGTTTGCCTGATCCACGGGATCTGATGCAGATGCCACATAATTTCCTCGGGAAACCCAAATCCAACCATCTTCGCCCTCATAACGAATTCCATTTGGGTAACCTCCACTCGTGAGCATACGAATCCCATTTTCATATTCCGCTTTGACCATAAAGTCCCCGTGCACATTCCACAAACCGGACCTCGGGAACTCAGCCACTGCCTCAATAAATCTTGGACCAGTCAGCTCTGTGTCCATTCCCCATGCTGCAGAATCGAAGTGATGTTGCCCCCAACCTGTAATCATACCGGCACCATATTGCTCCAATCGTAGCCAGCCAGGTCTTCCATACCCTTTTTGAGGATGAACGCCTATTTCCGTATATGGAACTTCTGGTGTCGAACCCAGCCATGCATCGTAATTAAGGTTTTCAGGAACAGGCATTTCAGGAGCCTCTGGACCAGAGGGGTCCCCAGGAAGACCTATTCTCACTGTGTGAAGTTTCCCGATTCGCCCATTCCGGACTAATTCCGCAGCAATCCTGAATTGAGGACTAGATCGCTGTTGCGTTCCAAGTTGGAGTTTTACGCCTGTCTTCTTTACTGCCTCCACCAGCTGTTGTCCCTCTTTAATGGTTAATGAGGTTGGCTTTTGAAGATAAACGTGTTTTCCGGCGTAGGCTGCTTCCATGGCTGGTTGAGAATGCCAGTGATCCGGAGTGCTGATCACCACTGCATCAATTTCAGGATCTAAAATCAACTCCTTATAATCCTCATACATTTTTGTATTGCTGTACGAGCTCGAGTTCTTTTTAGCATAGTAGCCATCTACCCAAGCTTTACCATCAGCCATTCTATTTCGATCCAAGTCTGAGACTGCGATAATTTGTGCCACATCATGCTGCCAAACTCCAGGAAGGTCATGATCCCTTGCTATTCTTCCACATCCGATTTGACCAATCTGAATTTTATTACTCGGGGCATTTTTACCAAAAACAGATGCCGGAACAATAGTCGGGAATCCTATGATTCCTGCCGTAAGGGCACTTTTCTTCAAAAACTTTCTTCTTTTCATTTTGCTCATTCTGGGTCTTACTCAATTTATTTTACAAAATCTCTCCAATAGTTTTCTGCTTCTTCTGGACTTAAGTCTCCATCGAAAACTATCATCCTATACTTGAGGGTGTATTTATTATTTGGAAGGATCATCCAGGATTCATGTCGGATGGGACAAAATTCAATAAATACGTTTCCTTTTCCATCATAATTATCCTCTGGCCAAACCCGCATCGGCTCCGGGTGGGCTCTGTTGGTATTATGACTTAGAAAAAGAATACCGCTTTGCCCTGCAGGGCTATTACTCTCACCTTTGACGATTATCCAACGAGCGTTTTTCCCATCCGCCGTTTTCCGGATATCCCCCTCAGAAGTCAAAATGGTACTATTGTCTCTCCCCCAGATTTCCGTGGCTCGAAAACCTAAACCTCCACCATAGCGATAATCATCCAAGAGAATTCCCTCATCCAGCTCTGTGAAAATGGTAGTGGTATAATCTACCAAGTATCGGTTATCGTCAGCAGGCTTAACTTTTATTCTTAGATCTTCTTTGATGGCTATTTGCTTAGACTTCTCAGCTTTCAAATCAAAGTGATGTTGTCTTACATTAAGCTCCGCTGCTCCACCAGCCACCTTCTCCGAGATGACATGAGCAAATTCCACTCTGCCCTTTCTATCTCCAATATTCCAAAAATCCACCTCTCTCCCATCTATCGTCGCGCGGGTATACGGTCCCCAAATACCATAATGATGATAATGATCACTAGGCTGAATTCGGGTAAGAATTTGTCCTGAGGGAGATTTTAAAGGATGGATAAACCCCGATTTACTGAAGACATCATCCACCCCTTCCGGTACAGGTTCTTTTTCAGTTTGATAACTCAAGACCACCTTACCATTTAGAGAAAAATCATATCCTTTAGACGTCTTGGTAAGCCCCGAAAGCTGCCCAAAGGCAACGTGCGCCCCCAATGAAAAAGCTATACAAAGACAAATGATTTTTTTGTAAGACATGATAATTTCAGCTAATTAGGTAGTCAAAATGAAATATATCGAAATATCCTAAAGATTGACGAACCGCTAATCCAAAACCTATGAAGTATAAACTCACGTTTCTTTTTCTCTTTGCTTTGATTTTTCAGGGCTTCACCCAAAGCCTGGAGGAAGTGCCATTTGACAGAACCTGGAAAGGAAAAATTGAATTTTTGGCTCCGGAAGAGACTTCCTTTGACTGGGAGAAAAAAGGTCGGGTGCTGGTATTTTCCCTCTTTACAGGTTTCGAGCATTGGGTGATCCCACATACTGAGGAGGTTGTGAGAGTTTTGGGAGAAAAATCAGGTGCTTTTGATGTGGAACGCTCAGTGGACATCAGGGTCTTTGAACTGGAAAACCTTAAATCTTACGATGCCATCGTACTGAACAATACCTGTTCTGAGAGAGATTACAGAAACCTTTTTTGGGATCAGCTTAAAAGAAATTCGAATGGAGACTCCGCTTCCTTGATGTCAAAAGCTGTAGAACTGGAGAATAATCTCATCCAATATGTAGAGCAAGGTGGAGGGCTCATGGTTCTTCATGGCGGGATCACCACTCTCAACCAATCTGAAAAATTCAGTGAATTACTCGGAGCAAGCTTTGATTATCATCCCCCCCAGCAAGAAATTCAAATCAGGCTTTCCAACCCAAATCACCCATTAGTACAAGCATTTCCTGCTGAAGGATTTAAACATATTGATGAGCCTTATTTCTATAATGGGGCCTTTTCAAAGGGTGATTTTACTTCATTGCTGCATTTCGAAAATGCCTCAATCAAGTCCCAAAGAGAAGGACAGGAATTAACCGAAGGTGTGACTCCAGCGGCCTGGATTCGGGAGCAAGGTAATGGAAGGGTGATGTATTGTGCCCCCTCCCACAACGCGCAAAGCTATGACAATCCTGATCTCCTCCGTTTTTTTCTTGACAACCTTCAGTGGGTTGCGGGTCAAGTGAGTTTTGATTAGGTTAATGAACCGGCATTAAACTTCCTATCACCGCCTGAGCAGCAATTCTGCCAGAGGTCATTGAAGCATTTATTGAGCCATTAAGAAGGAAATCTCCGGCGAGATATACATTATCAACGATCTTTGCTTCTGTGGGTGGAATTTCATATTTCAGGTCTTCCAGTTTGGGAAGAGCATAACCTATTTCATAGGTTTTTTCATGATGAAAATACTCTGCTTTGACCCTGGAAATCCTTTCAAGTTCAGCTTGCACTTTCTTAACCAACTCATCTCCAGAATAATCATGATCCAATACGGTCACTGAAAGCAATGCTCTGCCTTCGGAGGAATATTCTGAAGAAACATCGCTCATGTAAACTATATTATTTATCAAACCCTTAGTACCTGGAATTAACCCAATCATGGGCCTGGCGATAAAAGATTTTTGTGTAGAAAAATAAAGATTTGTCACCCTTTGAGGTTCCGCAAATTGGCCCTGAAGCTGAGGCATTACCTTATCCGGTTGAGTAGCGATTATCACTTTATCCGCTTCAAGGGAGGAGCCATCCTTTAAATAAATCTCGGTCCCTTTGACTTCATCTACAGGAGAATCAAAGAAAATCTGCGTTTTTGACAATTGTTTCCTTAGCATTTCGGGAATCTCTCCCATTCCTTTAGCCGGAATCGCGGCATGCCCAATTGAAAACATCTTGAAAACAAACTCAAACATTCTGGAAGAAGTATTTAAATGAGGCTCTAAAAAAATTCCTCTAAAAAATGGCAGAAAGAAGTTTTCAATAATTTGGGGTGAAAAGCCATATTCCTGAAGATACTGCAGCGTAGGCTTTGACTCTGAAGCGAAAATTTCAGCCTCGGATTTCTTTTTCAAATCCTGAGTAAGGCTAAACATTTTGACCTTATCCAGGAAAGTGCCAACTTTCGAAAAAGCCATGGACACTATTTTCAGTGGATTACGAAGAGGATCAGAAATGATGTATGACTCATTTTCACCGAAAATCACCGCACCTGGAGAAAAAAGCTTCAAGTTCAAAGCAGAATAATCAAGATATTTCTGAGTCTCGGGATAGGCCGTGAGGAGCACCTGAAAACCGTGATCCATTCTGAAACCCTTCAAAACATCCGTCTTAACTCTTCCTCCTATTCGATCTGAGGCTTCGAGAATTATTGGAGAATAGCCGGCCTTTTCTAATTCCAAAGCGCTAACTAATCCGGATAATCCTGCTCCAATGATATAAATCTTTGTTTCTTCCATAAATAAATGCTTTTCTACTTTGGTCTAGGTATGAAAAATGAACTACCATAAAAGCAAAGAGTTTTGGGATTTCACCAAAGCTTTTGACGTACGGTAAATTTAAAAATCTAAAAAATACTAAACTGCTCAAAATTTCAATCTTATGAGAAAATTCATCCTTCTGACACTTTCTGTTTTGAGTTGCTTCTTGCTAGAAGCACAAACTTACTTCCCGGAAAAAGGAAATTGGGATAAAGCTAATCCATCCGAAATAGGAATGAATGAAACCTTGCTTCAGGAAGCCATTGACTTTGCGATAGCTCATGAAAGCGATGCCAACCCGAATCTCAAGGTGGCGCACTATGAAAGTGGGTTTGGAAGAGAACCTTTCGGATATCCAATTGGACCGATGAAAACGAGAGGTCAAGCTACAGGTTTGATTATTTATAAAGGCAAACTGGTAGGCCAATGGGGAGATCCTGATCGGGTGGACCTAACCTTTAGCGTAGCAAAAAGCTTCCTTTCCACTACCACAGGTCTTGCCTGGAGAGAAGGTTTAATTAAAGACGAAATGGATTTGGTTTACCCTTACATGGCGCCGATTTACCCATATCAGCCCGCTAAACTAATCATGGACAAAGCAGACCATGTTTATGAGGATGATGTTTTTGAGTTGTTTGATACAGAACACAATAGAAAAATTAGGTGGGATGATTTGCTACGTCAAACTTCTGATTGGGAAGGGAGTCTTTGGGGTAAGCCTGATTGGGCAGATCGCCCAAGAGAAGGTGTGGCGGAGAAAAGAGCCCGACCTCAAAATGAACCCGGCTCAGTATATGAATACAATGACACAAGAGTAAATGTACTTGCTCTGGCTGTGATGAATGTATGGAGAAAGCCTCTTCCGGTGGTCCTGAAAGAGCATATCATGGACCCAATTGGGGCGAGTGACACTTGGAGATGGACTGGGTATGAAAACTCATTTGTCATTCTGGATGGACAGATTGTACAATCAGTTTCAGGAGGTTCACACTGGGGAGGTGGCATGATGATTAATGCATGGGATCAGGCAAGATTTGGATACCTCACTTTAAGAAATGGCAATTGGAATGGGGAACAATTAATTCCAGAGGAATGGATTGAAAAATCCAAAACTCCAACACCCGCCCAACCAGACTATGGCTTTATGAATTACTTTCTCAATAATGACAAAAAAGCAATTCCTGCAGCTCCGAGCACAGCCTTTTTTCATCTAGGTGCGGGAACCAATATGGTGTATGTGGACCCTGAAAATGATCTTGTCATCGTGGCGCGTTGGATCCCAAATGCCGACAAAGCGGAACTAGTAGAAAAGGTGCTAAACGCAATAGATTGATTTAGTGTATATGAAACCAAAATGGAATTCATTTTAATGAAAAAAAAGATATTTCTGCCTGACTCTAATGGAAGAGATTTTACCCATTCTACAGACCTTTGTCCATTATTCTTTGCATCTACTGGCTCCTGGACTGATCGCGTATGTTTTCTTCAAAAAAAATTGGAAGAAAGCATATGTGATCATGCTTCTAACTATGTTGGTCGATTTAGATCACCTTCTCGCCGACCCGATATTTGACCCAAATCGATGTGGCATAGGTTTTCATCCCCTCCACTCCTATTATGCTATAGGAGTTTATTTCGTTTTGCTTTGGCCAAAAAAAACCAGAATAGCGGCTGTGGGTCTACTTTTTCATATGCTTACCGATTTTCAGGATTGCCTATGGATGCGGTTTCAGGCTTAGACTTTGCGTCCAGCTAAAGGGTGTTTTGAAAATGGAATATGATGTTCCAAACCGATAATATTTACCTTCCCCCCAAGTCTCTCATAATTTTCCTGAAAAATCCGAAGTGAATCCATCACTGAGTGATCAACCAATTTGGTTTGACTCAGGTCAATTGAAATAATCTCTCCTTGTTCTATACTTTCGAGGGCCTTTTTTATGGGTAAGAAATTTGAAAAAATAGCCGCCTTTCGGATTAAAAAGCTATGACCAGAATTCTCTTTCTTTTTTTCAAAGTCCGCTTTGAAAAAGGAATGTAGAGGCACTCCATTGTAGACGTGGATAAATATTTTAACCCCAATTCCCGCGGCTATGCCAAGGAGTAAATCTTGAGCTAAAGTTACAATGATGGTAGTGATAAAGATTACAAGCTGATCCCATCCAATTCGATAAGTTTTCACAAACTCTGAAGGGTGCGCGAGCTTAATCCCCACAGCAATTAACATGGCTGCCAGGGCCGCATTGGGTATCATTTCGATGACTGGAGCTGCCACCAAGACAAAAACCAATATGAAAAGACCATGGAAAAAATTTGCCCATCTGGTTTGTGCTCCATTCGAGACGTTTGCTGAGCTTCTTGCCACCTCAGAAATCATAGGTAATCCACCAAGACAAGCGCAGATAACATTACCAATGCCAATTCCTACAAGATCCTTATTGTTGTTTGATCTTCGTTTATAGGGATCGATATGATCTACGGCTTTTACCGTCAACAAAGATTCAAGAGAGCCTACCAGTGCAAACATGATCACATACTTGATGAATATTCCCGTATTCGTCATACCTGTCAAATCCGCATTGAACTGAAGGCTATTGGCTAAATTTCCAACTTTCAGCAGGGCAAAAGGCCCTTCAGTTTCTCTGAAATCAAAGCCCAATTGGATAGGTATGACAATTAGCAAAACCACCAAAGGTGATGGGATTTTCGCAAGAAAAGACACAGGAATCTTTTTCCAAACTAGCATTATGACAAGACTAATCATCCCAACAAAAGTACCCTCGGGATCAAGGTTCAAAATGAAGGATGGAATATTTATAAGCATTTCAACGATTCCCTGACCTTCGTAAATCTCAGGTTCAAGGTTCAAAAGGACAGGTAATTGCTTAATGATAATGATCAACCCTATCGCGGCTAACATTCCATGCACTGCTGAAAGTGGAAACACATCTGCAAAGCTTCCCAACTTGAGCAAACCAAAAAGAATTTGAACCAAACCTGCTACTACCATTGCACCCAGTGCTAGTTTCCACCCTTCCAAACCTCCCCCAAAAGCAGTGACAGAGCCTGCTACTACCACGATCAAACCAGCAGCCGGTCCTTTAATGGTAAGTTTTGATCCAGCCAAAAAACTAACTATAACACCTCCGACAATGGCGGTGACAAGCCCCATAATCGGGGGAAATTCAGAGGCTTTTGCTATTCCCAAGCTCAAAGGCATAGCCAATAAAAAAACGACAAACCCTGCTGTGGAATCCGCTAGGATATTTTGCTTAAATCCTGCGAAACCGTCCTTGGGAATTTCACTCTGTTGCTTCATAATGCTGAAGCGACCAAATTAATAAAACATATGTGCTTATTCAGAAGGATGGCAACTATGATCTTTTAAAATTTCCTTTCTGACGATTTTCATTAGTGCGTCTAACAGTTTAAACAAAAAAAAGCCCCGATTACTCGGGGCTAAGGGTGATGAGAACAACTTTTCTCAAACTCCTTAATTTGAAGAAATCTGAAAGACCTACTTCAGGTTTAAGGAAACCTATCATCAATTATTAGAACACTAAACTTTAAACTCCTTGATATGCATCTATCTTTCGCCACTTTCAAAACTTTATTCTGATATATGAATCAAACAACCCCTATTCAGAATAATCTTCCTTAAGTGAAGACTCGTTTAATCGTCTTGCATACAAATATACGGAAGGATTTTCAGCTGGTTACTAGTGGATTAGCTTATTTGATTTTTATCAATTACATTTTTATGTATGCGTAATGTTAATGACTGTTAAAATTAGAGATTGAAAATGGAAAAGGATTTACTCATATTGGACTCATGAAAAGAGTCGGAATTTATTTGTTTGATGATGTTGAGGTTTTGGACTTTGCCGGACCATTTGAGGTGTTCTCTGTTGCGGCTCAACTTAGTCGTTATGAAGAGTTCGAAGTATTCACATTTTCTGACGAAGGAAGAACCATCAAAGCTGTAAATGGTCTTTCGGTAAATCCAGACAGCGATCTTTTTAAACTTGACAAGGTAGACTTCCTTGTTATTCCCGGAGGTCAGGGCAGTAATGAGGTGATCAAAGAAATTGATAGTCTATCCAAGCTCGATCTTCTTATTAAGCAATCTAAATGGACCATGAGTGTCTGTTCCGGATCAAGGATGCTTGGCGTCTTAGGTTACCTCAAAGACAAAAAATATTGCACCCATCATAGCGTTTACGGCAGTATGGCTGAAATAGAACCATCAGGAGATCCGCAGCCAAATTTGAGGTTTGTTCCTGCCAGTGATACCATTTATACATCCGCCGGTATCTCTGCCGGTATTGATTTATCTTTTTTCTTACTTGAAGCTACCTTCGGAAAGGACCTTGCAGAGGAGACTGCCAAGTATATGGAATACCTACCCTATCTTCAGAAAACATGATCGCCAAAACACCCGAAACCCCATATTATGCCGTAATTTTTTCAAATATCCGTACAGATGTTGATGAGGGATATTCCGAAATGGCAGAAGCCATGATTGAACTAGCTTCTCAACAAAAGGGCTACCTGGGTCATGAGAGTGTACGGGATGGATTAGGAGTCACCATAAGTTATTGGGAAAGTCTGGAAGACATTCGAAATTGGAAAAAGCATCAGGATCATGTATTGGCCCAAAATTATGGTCGGGAAAAGTGGTACTCGGCTTACAAAACAAGGATATGTTTAGTGGAAAGAGATTATGGCTTTGGCCTGTAAGGCTAAAAGGCATAACCAAAACTTAATCCACCGTACAATGGCCAAAAAACACCATATCCAAACAAAGGAGTCATACCCACTCTAAAAAGAAAGCCTCCTTCTTTAGGCTCTCGTCTATAGCCTATAGTCATGGTGCCAAACAAACCATCTCCAATGGTTTCATCGCTGCCCCTGGCCTGAGTATTCGTATTATCAAAGCCAAGCGCATAGGTAGCTCCAAGCCCTAATTCAAAGTATTTTCCATTCTTCCCGAGAAGGTAATTTAAACCAAAAGGAAAAGTAGCTGCTCCAGTGCCATCGAGAGCAATAAAGGAAGCACCCGCCCTGAAACCCAAACCATCTAAGCGCTGATCAAATCTTTGATCGTAATTAAAAGAGTAAAGCCCACCATTGCCAAAAATTTCAGCATACACGGCTTTGCTTCTCACTCTCTCCGTCTCTTCCTGAGCATCCGCACAAAAGAAAAGAAGAGTCAAAAAACTGGTAAGTATTAATTTAGAATGCATAGCCAAAACCTACACCGGCATACAATGGCCAGAAACCGTTATTGTTGAAAATCGGGTTTAAATTCACTTTCCAGGTGAATCCTCCGTCTACAGGAATTCTCCTGTATCCAAAATTCAAGGTTCCCATAATACTAGGAGAACCATCCACATCCAAAATAAAACTGTAAGATGGACCACTGGTGTCTGTACATACCCAATTTCCATTCTGATCTATAAATCCATCATAGCAATAGTAGTCATCATACTGCTGATCAAAGGCAAAAAATGTGAAGCCAAAGCCCATTTCAAAATAGTGAGGTCCTCGTCCGTATAGCTTGTTCACCATGATCGGCATAGAGAAAAAGCTTTCATTGCTGGTTGCAAAGCCCCCTACTCCCACACGCATACCCCAAGAGTCTAGCCTCGTTTTATCGAACCTGAAATCATAATTGAAACTATAGGGTAACCCTGCGCCCCCGAGCTCCACATAAACTGATTGTGTTGGAGGATTCTGAACTTCCTGGGCATCCGCCGAAAAAGCAAAAATCGACCAAAAAAACACTGAAAGAGTTAGAATTTTTTTCATGAAATAGCTGGTTTAAAAATTTCCTAGAGGGTAAAATTTTCTCGCTCAAATTTATACGATAAAAGCTGATTTAGATTTGGTTTATGCGTAAATAATTTTCAATTAAGTATTTTTGACGCATGAAGAAACGCCTGGTCATGCCATCTCGATTAAGAAAAATCTTGAGCCTTACGATGGGCTTATCAGGATTTTATATGCTTTTATTGGTGGTTTCCTCCTGCGAGACGGACCCCAGCCTTCAGAATCCATTTGGTGAGTGTGGCCCTGCGGCCAAAGCTGATGCAGTAGATATTTCAGTATTTTTTAGTCCTTATGAAAATGAGACCTATGCTATTGAAAGTGACACGGTCCAATTAAAGGATTTCGCTTTCAATTTTCAGTTGATTCCGGAAGTTCAAAGCTCTTCCCAAAAGGGTTTATTTCCAGGACAGGCGTATGCACTTTCTTGTGCTCAGACTTTTGACTTTCAAAATATTTCGAACATCACGATCATCCTTAAAAAAGAATTCAATAATCTACCGGTAGGTACAGATATTTCATTTATGCTTGAGCTTCCGGATGGTTCTACTTTAGATCAATTAAGAGATTTCAAAAAATCTACGGCCTACTACAGTTATAAACTCAATATTGTACCTGAAAATTTCAGCCAATTAGAAACGCAAACCTTTTTATTTTTGCGTGATGGAACACGTATAGTCGTGGATTCTACCAGCCCATATATTCAAACAATTTGATGAAAGTTCTTCAAAAAATCTTCCTTGGGGTGTTCGCTCTGGCGGTCATCCTGGTCATCGTTTATATGCTCGGTCCTAAATTGGATCCGATAGATCTTGAGATTCATTACCCAGCTTCCGATGTAACAAACGTGGAAAGTTATATCAAATCCAGAGAGGACACGGTAAAAGGTCTTAAACCAGGGAATGAAGCCTACGTGGTCTGGGCAGATTCAACTACCAAGGAGAAAACACCAATTTCCATTGTATACATCCATGGTTTCGGTGCCAGTCCCATGGAAGGTGATCCAGTACACCGTTTCTTAGCAGCTCATTTCGGAGCAAATCTATTCGTTACCCGGCTTCCAGAACATGGTATAAATCGAGAAAATGGAATGGAGTATTTAACTCCGCAAGCTTTGGCTGATGCCGCAGGCGAGGCCTATCAAATTGGTAAAATTCTTGGAGATGAAGTAATTATTGTGGGAACATCCACCGGAGGTTCTTTGGCATTGCTTCTCGCATCACAGCAGCCAGACATAAAAGCGGTAGTTACCTATTCTCCAGCCATTCGTGATTACGGTCAGCGTTTGGAGTCTTTTTATTCCCCTTGGATGCAAAAACTAATGGTCTTAACCGCTGCCGATAATGGAGTCTTGCGACAAGATCGGGAAGGAGAGAAAAAGATGTATTGGTCTGAGCAGTATCACATCAATGGTTATGAGAGTCTAGCCCAAATTTTTTATTCAGGAATGAAAGAGGAGACTTTTGAAAAAATCAATCAACCACTCTTTTTGGGATACTTCTACAAAGATGAGGAGGAACAGGATTTCGTAGTTTCGGTTCCAAAAATGCTAGAGATGTATGAGCAAATCCGCACCCCGGAATCGTTAAAGGTCAAGAAAGCCTTTCCTGACGCAGGTGATCACGTGATTGCCAGCTCCATTACTTCCGGGGATTGGGAAGGAGTTCTATTCTCGACGATTGAGTTTCTGGAAAATGTGGTTGGTTTAGAACCAGCTGAGCAATTCGAAGGGGTTGATTTGGAAAGAGTCACTTTGGACTAATCGGCTTTTTCTTCCTCCAAAAGTAATCGGAAAGGAACAGCCGGAAGTCCTATATGATTTTGGAGATTGACCTCAGGATTATCGGCCCATGCATACCTGATTTCCTGAATATTCTGAGGGCTCTCCACTACTATCAAAACCTGATTCTCTGATAATATTTTGGCCGAAGCTAATTCAAAACTCTCACCATCCTGAGAGACAATAAAGCCTTTAACTTCTTCACCACTCTCAAGTTGCAATCCATCTCCTGTAGATACAAAAGTCAACAAAATGCCATCAGGACGACGCTCCCAGTTAGATACTTCGGGGCCCTGGTCTAAAATTTCTTCTTCAAAAGAAATAGTTCTGGCTTGAAGCCAAAGCCTCTCTCCCACATCTTTCTTATTTCTGGGATGGATGTCCTCAGCTTCCCCAATATCAATGGTTACCGCCATTCCCGTATTCGGTAAGGCTAGGGTTTGCCTTTGCGCCTCGCGCAAATGAGCCCAATCACTATCAGGCTGCAGCTCTTTCCTTTCCAGCCAATTTGCTAGCTGAACAAAAAGAAAAGGAAAATCACCTAATTCCCATTTTTCTCTCCAGTTTTGGATCATGGCTGAGAAAAGCTCCTGATATTCATCATGCCTTCCTGCATTACTTTCACCTTGATACCAGATCACACCTCTGATTCCATAATTTATCAGAGGATGGATCATGGCATTATACATTAAACTCGGTTTCCAGTTAAGCCACTCAACATTTGGAAGTTGGGGCTCCACAATATCATTTGAATATGTCCAGCTTCCTTCAAGAGAAACTTTATTTGTCCCTGATTGTATGTACATTCCATCAGGTGCTCCAACAGAAGGCCGGTTGTTCCAGGTATTGTAAGTTCTGATGGTGAGTACATTTTGACCTACATTCACCAGATCAGATGGAATTTCAATTGGTGGCATTCCCACTCCTACCTCGTTGTGATGATGAAGGAGCTTTCCATTAAGAAAGACAAAAGAACCCTGACCGACATTGGGGAAAACCAATGTATTTCCCTCTTTTGTATTTAAGCTAAACTTCTTTCGAACCCAGGCGATGTGTTCCAGAGGATTATCCGCTGGCAGATTTATCCTTTTCCAATTAGTATCATTGTAATCTAAAGAAGCCGCCTCCCGAGCAGCTAGTGAATCAGGCCTTTGCACAAGCAAATCCCGGATCTCCCTGCGCTTTTCATTTGCTTCAATTTCAGCTCCTAATAATTCTGGTGATTCAACTATTTCTTGAGCTTCCTCAGAATAAGCACCTGATAGTTTAGCCAGAGCTTCTGCTTCCGTCCATCCTTCTGCCGGTGTACCTCCCCAGTTCGATTCTATTATTCCTACAGGAACCTCCTTCTCAAGGTGATTTCTTTTGGCAAAAAACCAGGCAACAGCCGAAAAATCAGGCATATTCTGAGGATTTGCTATTTTCCATTCTCCCCCTGAGACATCTGTTTCTTTCTCTATTCCATAATCTTTAGGAACCTTGAAAAACCGAACGGACTCGATTCCTCCTGAAGCAATTTCTTCCTCAGCACCAATAACTCCAGCTGCCAAAGGCCACTCCATATTGGACTGCCCTCCTGCGAGCCAAACTTCACCTATATAAACATCAGAGACTATTTCTTTATTTATCTGCAATTGAAAAGGGCCCCCTGCTTCAAATTCTGGTAGTTCAATCTTCCACGTACTATCTTCTTTAACCGTTCCACTTGCGACGGTTCCAGCAAGAGCTACGCGGATTTTTTCACCAGGTCCTCCCTTACCCCAAATTTTGACGACTTCTCCCCTTTGAATAACCATACCATCGGAAATTAATCTTGGAAGATGAACTTCAGAATCGTATGAAATGGGTTCACAGCCTGACCAAAGAATCAGGATAAAAAGATGAAGAAAGAGAGACCTTTTCATTGACTTACTGAATAAATCTGTTTAAAAGATTCTCATAGTATTCTTGCTTTCCACTGGTCATTTTGGGTTCCCCAGCTGCCAAAGCATGATTTCTCAAGTCTTCTAAAGAAAGCTTTCCACTTTCAAAATCTTTCCCAATTCCAGAATCATAGCTAGAATATCTATCTTTTCTTTTCTGGAGATAATCAGATTTTTCAAGAATACTTTCAGCAATGATCATGCTTCTCGCGAAAGCATCCATACTACCAATATGTGCATGGAATAGATCGTCCATATCGGTGGAGTTTCTTCTGATTTTAGCATCAAAGTTTACACCACCACCTTGAATACCTTCACTAGTCAAAATTACCAGCATAGCCTCCGTCAACTCCTGGAGATTCAGGGCAAATTGATCCGTATCCCATCCGTTTTGGTAATCACCTCTGTTTGCGTCTATGCTTCCGAGCATACCTGCATCTGCTGCCACCTGTAGCTCATGTTGGAAAGTATGTCCCGCCAAGGTCGCATGGTTCACCTCAATATTTAACTTGAAGTCTTTATCCAGACCGAAATGTCTCAAGAAACCAATTACTGTGGCCGCATCATAATCGTACTGATGCTTGGTTGGCTCCATTGGCTTTGGTTCAATAAAGAAGGTCCCCTTAAAACCGTTGGATCTGGCATAATCCCGAGCCATGGTAAGGAATCTGGCTAAATGCTCAGTCTCTCGCTTCATATCAGTATTCAGGAGAGACATATATCCCTCACGTCCTCCCCAAAAGACATAATTTTCACCATTCAGCTTAATTGTGGCATCAAGTGCATTTTTTACCTGAGTTCCTGCGAATGCCAGCACATTGAAATCTGGATTGGTGCTGGCTCCATTCATGTATCTGGGATTACTAAAGACATTGGCCGTTCCCCAAAGTAACTTCACCCCTGTAGATTTTTGCTTTTCCAAAGCATAATCCGTGATGATCTGCATATGCTTTTCATAAGTCTGAAGACTATCTCCTTCATCAATCAAGTCGATATCATGAAAGCAATAATATGGAGCACCGATCTTAGTGATAAATTCAAAAGCTGCATCCATTTTATCTTTCGCCCTTTGAACCGGATCAGCAGCTTTATCCCAGGGATGATTTAGTGTACCTGGTCCAAAAGGATCTCCTCCCGTTCCGCAGAATGAATGCCAGTAGGCTATCGCAAACTTGAAGTGCTCCTTCATGGTTTTCCCACCGATCATCCGGTTTTCATCATAGTACCTGAAAGCTAACGGATTATCAGAATCCTTCCCTTCAAATTTTATTTTCTCAATGCCGGAAAAATATTCTTTACTCATGGTTTATTAGGTTTATTTGTTTGATTATTAATTAATTATACACTCAAAGCTAGCGCAAGCTTATGCTTCCAATGCTCATAGGCTTCTTTGTAAGAGTCAAGGAAATAGGGGTTTGGCGAAAAGGTTTCTAAGAGTTCTAAATTCTCAAAAGCCTCTTCAGGAGATGCAAAAAGACCAATACCCACTCCAGCTCCTCTCGCTGCTCCTTGGGCCCCATCTGTATCATAGAATTCCAGTTCGACCTCATTCATATGGATGAAGGCACTCCTAAATACTGGACTTAAAAACATGTTCGCTCTACCAGCTTTTACCTTATCCACTTTCATTCCCATGTTTTTCATGATTTCAAAACCATAAGAAAGTGAGGACACGATTCCTTCCTGGGCAGCTCTAAAAACATGGCCTTTCGAATGCCTGAGCAAATCCAAATCAATCATTTGCGCTCCCAAAAATCTGTTCTCAAGAATTCTTTCAGCCCCATTTCCGAAAGGTAGAAAGACAAGTCCTTCAGAACCCACAGGAACAGATTTAGCTAAAGAATTCATCTGTGGATAGTCAATATCCCCCTGTCCGAAATTCTGTCTTAGCCAACTATTTAAAATACCTGTGCCATTTATACACAGAAGTACTCCAAATGAAGGATCATTAATCTTGTGATTCACGTGGACAAAGGTATTCACCCTGGATTTTGGATCGTAAAGTGGATCTTGGGTAATACCATAGATAGTACCAGAGGTACCAGCGGTTGTAGCGAATTCTCCAGGTTTGAAGACATTTAATGAGAAAGCATTGTTTGGTTGATCTCCGGCCCGATAAGAAATAGGCACGCCCGCATCCAGCCCGGTCTCCTTACTTGCTTTTTGAGTAATTCCCCCCTGAGAAGAGAATGAGGAATGAGCCGCAGGCATCCATTCCTCAGGAATTTGATATTCATCCAAAAGGGCTTTACTAAGTCCATTTTGTTTAAAATCCCAAAATATTCCCTCTGAAAGCCCGGTCTCTGAAGTAGAGATTTCCCCAGTCAGTTTCATGGCGATAAAATCACCAGGAAGCATAATTTTATGAATTTTGGAGGCTGTTTCTGCTTCATTTTCGATAACCCATCGAAGCTTTGACGCAGTAAAATTCCCTGGAGAATTCAGAAGATTGGAGAGGCAATACTCTTCACCTAAAGACTGAAATGCCTTCTGCCCTACCTCAATGGCACGGCTATCACACCAAATTATTGATGACCTGAGAACATTTTGATCCTTGTCTACCAGCACAAGCCCGTGCATTTGGTAAGCTATTCCTATACCTTTTAATTCCCCGGATTTTAAACTTGCCTTATGGCTTACTGACTTTACAGCTTCCACCGTATACTTCCACCACATTTCAGGATCTTGTTCAGCCCACCCTGGTTCAGGGGAATCAATTGGCATTTCTTGTTTTGGAAAGGAATCTGTTCCTACTACTTTACCGGATTCAGCGTCCAGCAGACTAGCCTTTACTGAGGAACTCCCAATATCTAATCCTAATAACAGTTGTCTCATGATTTACCAAAATACTATGTAAAGCGCTGCAATGATTCCAGTAATAAGGAATGCCCCGATTTTAAATGAAGTACTGGTTCTGAAAAGATCACGGTTGATATCTATAGAATTCGGGTGATCTTTTCCTTTACCCTCCAGCAAAGAAATTCCAATCATCAAAACTGCTAGGACTAGAAACACCACTCCCATCCTATCGATGAAAGGAAGATTTGGAAAAACCACCTTCAATACAACCGATAATGGAATACTCAAAGCGGCCCCAACTAAAGCGGCATTGGATGTGGTTTTCTTCCAGAAAACCCCGAAAAAGAAAATGGCAAAGACACCTGGACTTATAAATCCGGTGTATTCCTGAATAAACTGGAAGGCCTGATCCAGTTGACCTAGTGCTGGTGCAACCAGAGCAGCAATCACGAACGCTACCATGGCTGTAATCCGGCCGACTCTCACTTGCTTCTTTTCACTGGCCTGAGTGTCAAAATACTTTTTGTAAATATCCATTGTGAAAATAGTGGATGTACTATTAGCCATGGAGGCTAAAGATGAAACAATGGCAGCTGTCAATGCTGCGAAAGCCAAGCCTTTCAGTCCAACAGGTAATAATTGTAGAAGTGTAGGATAGGCTCTATCTGATTTAACTAATCCTGTTCCGGGATCAGTCATGGAATCAATGAAGCTCACGTCAATTCCGTCCTTTACAATCACCCATGCAGCAATTCCCGGAATCACCACGATCAATGGCATCAGAAGCTTTAAGAACCCTGCGAAAATCATCCCTTTCTGAGCTTCATCGAGACTTTTGGCCGCCAAGGCCCTCTGAGTGATGTACTGGTTAAAACCCCAATAGCTCAAGTTTGTAATCCACATCCCTCCAACTAATACACTCAGGCCCGGGAGATCCAAATAAGCATCTCTTGTCCCTCCACTTCCATCAGGGATCATCATTTCTCCCTTGGAAAGAATCATAGAAAAATGACCCGGAACCTCTTTTCTTAGCAATCCAAGACCCTCCCAGGCATCTCCTCCTCCTACCATTTGCAAAGCAATGTATGTAGTGGCCAACCCTCCACAGATCAGGAAAACGACCTGAATCACATCAGTCCATGCCACCGCTTTCAATCCTCCATAAATGGAATAAATCATGGCAAATAGCGCAAGACCAATGATTCCATAAACTAGTGGCACATTAAGGATCGTATTTAAGCTTAGCGCCCCTAAATAGAGCACAGAGGTAAGGTTCACGAATACATAAAGTAATAGCCAAAAGACCGCCATGGTAGTCCTAACTCTTGCATCATACCTATCGAGTAAAAACCCAGGCATAGTATAGATGCCTTTTTTAATGTACACAGGAAGAAAAAATATGGCCACAACAAGTAGTGTGGCAGCCGCCATCCATTCATAGGTAGAAATGGCCAATCCAAGGGCAAACCCTGAACCTGACATTCCTATAAATTGCTCTGCTGAGATATTTGAAGCTATCAGAGAAGCACCCACGGCCCACCAGGGCAAAGCTTTGGATGCCAAAAAATAATCTGAAGAGTTCTTTTCATGCCCTTTTTTCTCCTGGGAAACAAAAATCCCCATTCCTATAATAAGAAGGCAATAGCCTATAAAGACGACCAGGTCTAATGGTTCTAATAGCATATTTTGGGTTGATGGTTGATTTAAATCCGTTTGATTTTTTTGAAATTAAGCCATTAAAGATAGTGTTTTCAAGCAAACGTTTGCATTCATTTTTATATGGGTTTTGAATCAGCTTGAATTTGAGCTTATTAGGGCTTAAAATTTACAAATGAGTTGGGATGAATTGGTGTTTATGCAGAAAAATTGAAGGTCAAAAAACTGAACTGAATGTTAAAATGTCACGTTTACGGTCATTTAATTGTTCATTCGTGAACAGTTCTCCACCCTGTCCTAATTTAATCCACCTGGTAAATCAGTCAAAAAGTGCCATTTGACGATTATTAAGACTATTGATCAAAAAAAACCAAATACAAATAAAGTAAGACCTTACCTTAGCATCATAATTGAACAATGATTGGCATGTCGAATAAAAGTAGTGTTTTTGATATGATAGGACCGGTAATGATCGGGCCTTCATCTTCACATACTGCTGGCGTGGTCAGGATTGCAAGAGCCGCGATTCGGGTTTTGGGATCGGTTCCTGACTCGGCAGAAATTACCTTCTATAATTCATTTGCCAGAACTTATGAAGGTCATGGTAGCGACCGAGCAATTATCGGAGGACTACTAGACTTTAAAACAGATGACCCGAAGATCAAAGACGCTCTGAAAATAGCAGAGGAAAAAGATTTTCAGTACAAGTTCAAATCCATTGGCAACTCTTCAATTCATCACCCAAATACAATCAGGTTAAAACTGGTCAAAGGTGACAAATCAATTGAAGTTGTGGGTGAAAGTCTCGGAGGAGGAGTGATTAATATTGCTGAGATTGATGGATTTGTGGCTAATTTTTCAGCTCAGAACCATACTTTAATCATAAAGGCTGACGACATATCGGGAGCAATTGCCTTCATTTCAGCAGTCATTACCCAAGAAAAAGCAAATATTGCCACCATGTCTGTTTCTAGAAAAGGAAAAAATGACCTAGCTTGCCATGTAATTGAAATGGATTCAGGAATTAATGCCATTACGGTGGAATACTTAAAATCATTATCCTGGATCAAAGAATTAATTTATATACCAGATATAGACCTGTAAACCAACTATGAAAAAGCTTTTTCTGAGCTTCTGGATAGGTTCACTTTTCTTGGTTTCTTTTCAGAGCTTTGCCCAGGAGGGCAATGTTTATGACCTGGAATCAGCTGTGCAAACAGCATTGGAAAACAACCTGAACCTACAAAGAAGCGAACTTAATCTTCAAAATTCAGAGGCAAACTTGCTCCAAAATAAAGGGCAGCGTTACCCCTCGTTTTCGACTGGGGCAAGCTCCGGATACCGATGGGGTCGTTCCATTAACCCAGTAACCAACCTCTTCGAAAACAATCGAATCGGAAACGTGAATCTTTTTGCAAATTCAAATGTAACGCTATTTGGAGGTGGTAGAATTAATAACAATATCAACCAATCAAAGAGTGATATTGAAGCAAATACCTATAATATAGAAGCCACAAAAAATACGATTACCCTAGATATCATTAATCTTTTTATCAATGTGGTTTTCAACCGTGAGCAATTGAAAATTGCAGAAAATCAGCTTAAAACTACTCAGGAGCAACTCGAAAGAACCACAAAGTTGGTTAATGCGGGATCGCTTCCATTTCTTGATCAACTGGATATTCAATCTCAAAATGCCACAAACGAATTAGAGGTGATCAACTCAAGAAATGCCCTGAGAATTTCTAAGCTTAATCTCGCTCAGGCTATGCAAATTCCTTTTACTGAGGATTTTGATGTGATCGAGCCAGAATTTGAAATCAATGAAGATTTAATGAGCACCGAGACTTCAGAAGGCATTTATGAAGTCGCTGTAGATATCATGCCTGAGATCAAAGCTGCTGAAGCAGGTGTAGAAAGTGCAGAATATGGAGTTAGAGTTGCAAAAGGTTCATTCTACCCTACTTTAAGTGTGGGTGCAAATGTTTTCTCAAACTACGTAGATCAGGTGTTTGGAAGAGAAAGACCTACTTTCGGAGAGCAGATTGAGGCCAATTTATCTCAATCCTTAAACTTTCAGCTCAATATCCCCATTTTCTCTAACCTGAACAATAAGGCTAATTTACAAAGAGCCCGAGTTCAGCAACAGTTGAGTGAAATTTCTGCAGTCGAGGCAAAAAACCAATTACGTCAAGACATTGAATCTGCATTTAATAGTGCACTGGCAGCCGAACAATCTTATGAGGCCTCGCTGGTGAGAGTGAAAAGTCTTGAGGAATCCTTTAGAATTGCACAGCAGCAATTTGACCTGGGAGCCATTAACTCTGTAGATTTTCAGGTGGCTCAAAACAACTTCTTTAATGCCCAGGCAGATCTTTTAAACGCAAAATATACCTACATATTCAGAGTGAAAGTATTGGACTTTTATCTCGGTAACCCTATTAATCTTAACTAAACCATGGCCAATAAAAAATCAAATAAACTTCTTTATTACCTCTTGGGAGGTGTTGGATTAATCATTGTTTTTGCCATCATAGCAAGATCTGCAGGATGGATTGGGGGAGTTCCCGAGGTGGAAGTTGAATTAGCGGAAGCAAAGAGTGCTACCATTGTCGAGAAAGTAAGTGCATCTGGAGAAATCCAACCAGAAGTAGAAGTAAATCTTAGCCCTGACGTGGCTGGAGAAATTATAGAATTGAATGTGAAGGAAGGTGACTCAGTGGCAGTCGGAAAGCTCCTGGTCAAGATTCGTCCTGACAACTTCATTTCGGCTTTAGATCGAAGTAAAGCGAACCTAAATCAGCAAATGGCAAATTTGGCTCAATCCAAGGCTAACTTGCAAAGAGCAGAGGCACTTTTCAGTAGAGTAGAATTGACTTATGAGCGCCAAAAAGTGCTTTATGAGCAAAAAGCTATTTCAGAGTCAGATATGGAGCAGGCTCAAGCCGACTATATTTCTGCTCAAAAAGACTTAGAAGCCGCAAAGCAAAATGTATTGGCATCTGAGTTTGTAGTAAAAAGTTCAGAAGCTACTGTAAATGAAGCGGCTGAAAACCTAAGACTTACTAATGTTTACTCTCCGGTGAGTGGAATTGTATCTAACCTACTAGTAGAACAAGGAGAAAGAGTGGTAGGAACTCAGCAAATGGCAGGGACAGAAATGCTAACCATTGCAGATCTTTCCAAGATGGAAGTGAGAGTTGATGTTAACGAGAATGATATCATTCGACTTAGTTTGGGTGACACCACTATCATCGATGTGGACTCCTATTCCAACATTAATAAGACTTTCAAAGGGATTGTAACCAGCATAGCAAACACCGCGAACGCAAAAGCAACCGCCGATGCAGTTACAGAGTTTAAGGTGAAAATCAGAATCCTGAATGATTCTTATGCTGATTTGGTAGCTCAAGGAAATAAATATCCATTCCGTCCTGGAATGACTGCATCTGTAGATATCATTACTAACTCTAAAAGTAATGTACTCTCAGTTCCATTGGCTGCGGTTACGACACGACCTGATCAACTCGATACCCTAGCAGATGGCTCGACTAAGGTTAGGGAAATCGTCTTTGTGAATGATGGAGGAACTGCAAAAATGAAATTCGTGAAAACAGGAATTTCTGATTTCGAAAACATTGAAGTTTTAGAGGGACTAGAATCAGGAGAAGAAATAATCTCAGGACCTTATTTTGCTGTCAGCAAAAACCTTAAAGACGGAGATAAAATTAAAGAAGGACCTGGCTTTGGAGCCTCAGCCGGAGAAGGGTCAGACGGAGTTCAGGTGAGGGTCAATTAACCACCTAAGCTCAAGAACAATAAAGCCTCAAATCAAAATTTGAGGCTTTTTTTTACCATTTCTTCAGCTGTTCATAGACAAGGTGAAGCGGAAAACCCATCACATTAAAATAAGAGCCTTCAATTTTGCTCACCCCGATAAACCCAATCCATTCCTGAATCCCATAGGCCCCCGCCTTGTCAAATGGCTTGTACTCTTTAATGTAATGCCAGATTTCCTCTTCTGTTAGCATTTTAAAAGTAACGGAGGTCTGATCCTCGAGCGTGATGGTCTTCAGTGAGTCTCTCAGGGTAACAGCGGTCATTACCTCATGAGTCGCGCCTGAAATGCTCTTCAGCATGTCGAATGCTTCACTCTCATTTTTTGGTTTCCCAAGGACATGTTTACCTAAGACTACCACCGTATCTGAAGTGATCAGAATTTCATTAGGCTTTAATTCTTCTGGAAAGGAATCCGACTTCAGCTTGGATAAATATGCTGCCACAAAGGTGGCGGGAATTCCTTCCGGTATGTCCTCATCCACAGAATTTGGTTTGATTTCAAACTCCAATTCCAATCCCCTCAAAAGCTCCTGTCGTCTTGGAGAACCAGATGCCAGTATTAAGGATTTATCTTTCAGTTTTTCTAAAAAAGGCTCCATAGTCAAAGTCAAATTCTTCCTGATCAATACTTGCCATCACCAAACCACCCAATGCTTTAGGATAAAAAAAGGTGGATTTTTGCGGCAATACTTCACCAGAATTACAAACCTCCAACACTTGCTCCATTTCCAGTTCTCTGGTGATCACAGCAAAACTAGCCTTTCCATTCCTTACTTCTGATAGGCATCTGGAAAAATTTCTTTCATAAGCTATTTGCTCAGACATGCGCTGATCTGAAAGAGGAATTCCCAAAACCCTCTGAAATAACGCATCATGAAGAATGGCCAAATCTAGTTTCCTGACAGGCTCTGGTTTTTCCTGATTTAATTCACGAAACCTATCCGCCTTCAGACCAATCAGATAGCAATTCTCAGGAAAAACTAATCCAAACTTGCCCTGAGTATGGAAAGCATATTGTTCAAGTTCTTCAGAATCCGAAAAAGGCTTTATTTCAAACCAGTCTCCTAATTTTTCTAAGAATTCCGCTTCGGAAATATCCAGATGATAAAAGAGTCTATGAGTGGGTAATATCTGAATATGATTACCCCTAGCATTGGTCAGGTACATGAGATGAAAATCTGATGCTGACCATTCCTTTTCAGTTTGGCCTTTATTTTCATTTCTGTACGAAATGGCACTCTGTAGTCTATGATGACCATCAGCGAGGATGACTTTTTTAGATTTGATTACTTCGAGAAACTTACGGATGACTGCTGCATCATGAATCAAAGCCACTACCTCCCTGACACCCTGGTAATCTTCAAGCTCATATATTGGAGATTTCATAGCGGCATCCATAAAACCTTCAAGTTGAAAATCAGGGTCTTCATACAGCCCATGGGTCGGGCTAGCCTGAAATTTAGTTTCTTTCAATAAATCCATCCGGTCGCCTACGGCAGATACTATAGTATTCTCGTGGCGCAAAATCTCCTTTTCATCCCAATCATATGCCTTAATCTGTATGATGAACCCTTTTCTGCATCTTTCATCGTGCTCCCCTGCCACCCGGAAATATTGATAATAAATATAGATTCCAGGAATCATGTCCTGTTTCAGAATTCCCTCTTTCTTCCATTTCTCTAAAGTTTTCTTCGCTTGAAGAGTTGGGTTATCCCCTGAAGGAACTGAAATTTGAATGCTGTTTAATGGATTTTCATAAAGCAGTTTTCTCTGCCTTTCAGATACTACGTCAAAAAGAGGTGCAGTCAAAGTATCCAGCTTCTCAGCCAGGGAGTCGTTGTATCGCCAGGCTTTGATAGGTAAAATTTCGGCCATTAATTATACAGTCTTTTTTTCCAGGATGACTCTTTCTTCTGATTTCCAGGCAAAGCATGGCTCGTGGAATTCTGCCTTTCATCCAAAAACTTAATTGCAACTGCTGCCAAAATCTCCTTCTCTTCTTCAGAAAGTTTAGTGTTAAGTAGTTCTGGCTTGAAGTACTTTTCTACAAACTTAGTGTCAAAATTTCCTGAGGTGAATGCTTCATGCAAGATCGCAAATCGACAAAAATCAAGTGTAGTCTTAATTCCTGTGATTTTATATCCATCTATAGCCCTAACCATTCTGGCTATAGCCTGATCTCTCGATTCCGCGTGTGTGATTAATTTGGAAATCATTGGATCATAATAGATTGGGATCTGCATACCTTCTTCGAAACCATCATCCACCCGAATTCCGGGTCCATTTGGTCGTCGATAAGTTTGAAGTTTACCTATGTCTGGTAAAAAGTTATTCTGAGGGTCTTCTGCATAGACACGAACTTCTATGGCGTGACCGTTGATTTCTAAATCTTCCTGAGAAAAAGTAAGCTCCTTGCCTTCAGCAATTAGAATCTGTTCCCTCACCAAATCCTTACCTGAAATCATTTCGGTGACCGGATGCTCTACCTGAAGCCGGGTGTTCATTTCCAGAAAATAAAAATTTAAATTTTCATCCACTATAAATTCTACCGTCCCCGCTCCTTGATAATTACAAGCCATAGCCACTTTTATTGCCGCATTTCCCATTGCTTCCCTCATCTCAGGAGAAACTACAGCTGATGGTGCTTCTTCAATTACCTTTTGATGCCGACGCTGAATAGAGCACTCACGCTCAAATAAATGAACGATATTTCCCTTAGAATCTCCCAAAACCTGGATCTCAATATGCCTTGGGGATGTGATAAATTTTTCAATAAATACTGCTCCATCACCAAAAGATGATTTAGCTTCTGAAACGGCCCGATTCATCTGATCTTCGAAATCTTCCTCCTTTTCGACGAGGCGCATTCCTTTACCCCCTCCACCTGCACTGGCTTTAATAAGAATAGGATATCCTATTTCCCTTGCCTTGGCCTTAGCCAAAGCAATATCTGAAATGGCTTCCTCAGTACCCGGTACCAAGGGAATATCATACTGGGAGACAGCCTGCTTTGCAGCAATCTTACTACCCATTATTTCAATAGCTTCGGCACTAGGTCCCACGAAGATCAATCCATTATCAATCACCTTGCGGGCGAAATCTGAATTTTCTGAAAGGAAACCGTAGCCCGGATGAATCGCATCCACATTGAGCCTTTTACATTCTTCGATTATCTTATCGGCAAGCAAATAGGATTCAGATGAAGGAGGTGGTCCCAAACAGACTGCTTCATCAGCAAAAAGTACATGCGGTGAAAGTCGATCAGCCTCACTAAACACTGCGACAGTCTGAATCCCCATTTCTTTAGCTGTACGCATTATTCGTAAACTAATTTCTCCTCTGTTCGCTACGAGCAGCTTTTTTATTTTAGGCATGATTTTCAGCTATTTGGGTTGTGATCTTACGGCGAAATAAGTGAAAAACTTTAAGTATTGCCTCATATTGACCGAAAGCAGGAGGCATTTTTGCATGGCAGGTATATAAGTTTTATTTTTGGCGAATTTTAAAGTCAAAAGACTTAACAACTTATCTAAATACTCATACATTGGATTTATTCGCAAAACTACAGACCAATCTTGGGCCACTAGGCAAACATTCAAAGTTTTCTGATGGCTACTTCTCTTTCCCAAAATTAGAGGGAGAAATAGCTCCAAGAATGAAATTTCAAGGCAAGGAAGTACTTACCTGGAGTCTAAACAACTACCTAGGACTGGCCAATGATCCCGAAGTAAGAAAAGCTGATGCTGAAGCCGCCGCAAAATGGGGGGCAGCTTATCCAATGGGTGCAAGAATGATGTCTGGGCAAACCTCGCTTCATGAAAAGCTGGAAGCCGAACTAGCCAAATTTGTCAAAAAAGAGAAAGCTTATCTCCTGAATTACGGATATCAGGGCATAATGTCTGTCATTGATTCCTTACTGGACCGGAAAGACGTGGTAGTGTATGACTCAGAATGCCATGCCTGTATCATAGATGCATTAAGAATGCACATGGGTAAGCGATATGTCTTCCCACATAATGATATAGAGAACTGTGAAAAGCAACTCGAGAGAGCGACCAAGCTCGCTGATGAAACCGGGGGAGGAATTTTAGTCATTACTGAAGGTGTATTCGGAATGACTGGAGATCAGGGTAAGCTTAAAGAAATAGCTGCCTTGAAATCAAAGTTCCAATTCAGGCTTTTAGTAGATGATGCACATGGATTCGGAACAATGGGACCTACAGGTGCCGGAACCGATGAAGAGCAAGGTGTTCAGAATGAAGTAGACCTCTACTTCTCCACCTTTGCAAAATCCATGGCAAGTATTGGGGCTTTCATTGCTGGTGACGAACAAGTGATTCATTATCTCCGATATAACATGCGTTCTCAGATTTTCGCAAAGTCTCTTCCCATGCTCTTAGTAGAAGGTGCTCTAAAGAGATTGGAGCTTCTTCAGACAAGGCCAGAGATGAAAGAAAATCTATGGAAAGTAGTGAATGCACTGCGAAATGGACTGCATGATCATGGTTTTAGCACAGGTGCTTCAAATTCCCCTGTAACACCAGTTGTATTAAATGGAACAGTAGGGGAAGCGGCCTCTCTCTCTAAGGATTTACGAGAGAACTATGGCATCTTCTGCTCTGTAGTGATTTACCCTGTGGTACCTAAAGGTATGATTATCTTGAGGTTAATACCTACCGCAATGCATAGTCTTGAAGATGTAGAGGAGACCGTGAAAGCCTTTGCAGCGATCAAGGGAAAATTAGATGAAGGTGTTTATAAGAATTCAGAGCTAGCTGTTTCTTTTGGAGAATAAAAAAAATATCCAAAAAAACGCCTATTAGGATTGATATAGCAGTTTTTTGGACTATATTCACTTCAAATAAACTTATCATCAACCTAAAAAAAACACTTTTACTATGAGCAGATTTAGTGAAGTAAGAGACCTCATTCACGGAATGGAGGAAGATTTCGAAAAGTTCTATGAGAAAGGCAACAAAGCTGCCGGTACCCGAGTAAGACAGGGTATGCAAGAGCTTAAGAATATCGCCCAGGATATCCGTAAGGAAGTTCAGGACATTAAAAACAAAGGATAATTTATTAATCCATAAAAAAAGGTGGCTCTCGAGCCACCTTTTTTTGTTTCTACCAAGCCCTATTGGGGCTTGTATACATTATTTTCCCTCTGAACATCAGCCATCCTCTGTGAAGGATCAATTTCGATTGATCTTATAGAATCAAAATCTCTCTCTATCCTGACCGTTTTGGTGTAATTGGTCCAGGGCCAGTCTTCAGTAATCAATCTTTCAGGCATTCCCTCAGGGTTTGGTTTTTCACCTCTCATGATTCGCAATGGGAAATACAATTGCTCCTGACTTCCATCCTTATAGGTAATCACCACGTCTATAGGCATGGGCATAAGTCCAATCCTTCGAAATACAATCTCAGTTCCTTCGTCCATGTCATTCACAGCTTCAATGCCATAATCTATGGTCTTGGTACTGTAAACAAAGTACTCTCTATACCAATCCAACTCTATGCCACTCTCCTTTTCCATAATTCGTATAAGGTCATTAGAATTAGGATGTCTGAATTTCCAAGTATTGAAATATCTGAGCAGGCCACGATCACGAACCTCTTCACCTATCACATAACCTAATTGAGCCATGAAAACAGCCCCTTTACTATAGGCAGCTCTTCCGTAGGCATAGTTCGTATTATAATGATCTGAATGTGTGGTTAAAGGCTCTTCCTGACCTGATTTAGCCAAAGAATAATATCCTCGATAAGAACCTCCATGAACATCTCCAGTTTCCTTAAAGATGGCGTTCATACAGAGACTAGTGGCATAACTGGTGAAACCTTCATCCATCCACGCATATAAAGATTCATTGGTAGCCAAAACACCATGATACCAGCTATGAGCTAATTCGTGGACCATGACACCGACCAAGCTTTGCAAGGTCCTTTCTCCTGTAATCAATGTAGACATGGCATACTCCATACCGCCGTCACCTCCTTGAACTACTGAAAACTGCTTATAGGGATACTGACCAAAATTCTCGGATAAGTACTCTATGGCCTTTGGGGTATATTCTTTTAATTGTTCCCATACCCGGCTAGTTTTTTCACCTGGGATAAAGAAATGGTGGACCGTGATTCCGTTATCCATTAGGATTTTATCATGCTGGTATTTTGGATCTGCACCCCACATAAAATCATGCACCTGAGGAGCTACAAAATGCCAGGTGAGCAAATCACCTTCAGGCCTCTTGACTTCCATTCCTTCTTCCTCGTAGCCATGGCCTATTTCTTCCGGATTCTGGAGATAACCTGTGCCACCAATCACATAATCCTTATCAATAGTAATTTTTACATCGAAATAACCCCAGATCCCATAAAACTCTCTACCGATGTAAGGATTGGCATGCCAGCCTTGTTCATCATAGTTAGCCATTTTAGGATACCACTGAGACATAGAATATCGCACACCTTCACTTCCATCTCTACCAGACCTTCTAATCTGCAAGGGTACCTGACCCACAAAATCCATTTCAAATACCGTTTGAGAATTTGGTAAAATTGGCTTTTCAAGCGTTACCTCCAGAATGGTTCCATTCTCAAAAAAAGTGATTTCCTCCCCATCCATTTTTAAAGATTGTACATGCAAAAAACCAATCTCATCAGAAGATAATTTAGAGATACGATCTCCTACCCTTCTGTCTGGATCATTGATGGTTCTGGATCTGACATCCATCATGCTCCCGGGCTGGAAGGCATTATAATAAAGGTGATAAAACACTTTATTTAAGGTGTCAGGTGAATTATTGGTGTAAATCAGTTTTTGATGCCCTTCATACTGATTTCTCTCCACATCCATTTGGACATCCATCTCGTAATTTACTGCTTGTTGGAATCTTCCTGTTTGGGCGTATGCCGAAGTTGTAAGAAACAAACAAAGAAAAAGCCCCATCAAAGGCTTCAATATTGGTGATTGCATAGACTAAAATTTTTGACGAAAATAATTCATATCCCCACCACTCTCAAACCAGCTATCAAAAATTAAAAACTAATAGCAGAAAGCAAGCTTTATCCGTTCAGGTAAAATCGAGCGTTTGTGCACTTTGTTTTTGTTTTCTTTGATATCGTTGACCATAGCTATGGACATCACCCTTTGAAAATTTAAAAAGTATCAACATGAAAAAAACCATCATCTTTTTTCTGAATCTATTTCTGAGCTTTGCGCTACTAGCGCAAGAAGTAGATATGGATCAGTTTGCTTCCATGAAAATGAGAAGCATTGGACCGGCAGGTATGAGTGGACGAATCGCAGCCATAGACGCAGTGGATTCAAACCCGAATATCATTTACGCCGGCTCCGCTTCCGGAGGCTTATGGAAGTCTACCTCTGGCGGAATCACTTGGGAGCCGATCTTCGACGATGAGGCAGTGCACTCTATCGGCTCAATTTCCATTTATCAAAAGAACCCAAATATCATATGGGTCGGTACTGGTGAAGGTAACCCAAGAAACTCATTAACTATGGGATATGGAGTCTATCGATCATTGGATGCTGGAAAAACCTGGCAACTCATGGGACTGGAAAAAACACGGGCTATCCACAGAATTATAGTTCATCCTGATGATCCGAATACAGTTTTTGTAGGAGCTATCGGATCTCCGTGGGGAGAGCAGGAAGAAAGAGGAGTTTACAAAACCACAGATGGAGGAAAGACTTGGGATAAAATCCTTTATGTAGATGAAAAAACAGGTGTTGGCGAAATGATTATGGACCCAAACAATCCGAATAAAATCTTTGTAAATATGTGGCAACATCGCCGCTACCCTGACTTTTTTGAATCTGGGGGGCCATCTTCAGGTCTCTACGTAACTCATGATGGAGGTGAAAATTGGAAACGCCTCGATGATAGCAACGGTCTGCCAAAAGGAGAACTAGGGAGAATGGGATTGGCTATTTCTGCAGCAAACAGCAACAAGGTTTATGCCCTCATAGAGTCTAGCAAAAATGCACTTTATGTATCTATGGACGGTGGAGATAACTTTGAAATGATAAATAGTGGCAGTGACATTGGAGACAGACCATTCTATTATTTCGAGATTCATGCAGACCCGAAAAATGAAAATCGCCTCTACACCCTTTATTCAAGAGTTGGGATGAGTGAGGATGGAGGTAAATCCTTCAGACAAATACTTCAGTACCAAGGAGTTCATCCAGATCATCATGCTTGGTATATTAACCCATATGATCCAAAGCTTTTAATGGATGGAAATGACGGAGGATTAAACATCTCTCGCGATGGAGGAAAAGACTGGTACTTCGCGGAGGGAATTCCAGTGGGTCAGTTTTACCATGTCAATGTAGACAATGAAATTCCTTACAATATTTATGGTGGAATGCAGGACAATGGCTCCTGGGTAGGCCCCTCGTATATCTGGAGAAGGGATGGTATCCGCAATACCTATTGGCAGGAAGTCTCCTTTGGAGATGGCTTTGATGTGGTCCCACATCCAGGAAATTCGAGATATGGTTATACCATGTCCCAAGGAGGAAACCTCCAGTTTTACGATAAAGAAACTGGTCACCAACGATTCATTCGCCCAACCCATCCTGATAAGGATGTGTTCTTGAGATTTAACTGGAATGCGGCAATAGCTCAGGATCCTCATGATGAAAATACGGTTTACTACGGATCCCAATTTTTACATAAGTCTACAGATTCGGGTGTGACATGGGAAATCATTTCCCCTGATTTAACCACAAATGATTCTACTAAGCAGAGACAGCAAGAAACCGGCGGGCTGACTTATGATATTACCGGTGCTGAAAATCATACTACCATTTTGGCGATTGCACCAAGCCCCATTGATCCCAATGTCATATGGGTGGGAACGGACGATGGAAATCTTCAGGTAACCAAAGACGGAGGTGAAACCTGGGAAAATGTGGCAAGTAAGCTAGATGGACTTCCAGAAGGATCATGGATTCCTCAGATTAGAGCTTCAAAATATGATGTGGAAGAAGCATGGGTGGTGGCAAACAATTACCGAAATAATGACTTTTCAGCCTACGCTTATCATACTGATAACTCTGGAAACAGCTTTACAAGAATTGCAGATGACGAAAAAGTTTGGGGGTATGCACTGTCTATCCTTCAGGATACAGAAGTTTCGGAACTTGTCTTTTTAGGAACAGAGTTTGGCTTATATGTGTCTTTCGACAAAGCTCAGACGTGGAATAAATGGGAGCATGGCTATCCTAAGGCAGTTTCTACCTATGACCTTACCATTCAAGAGAGAGAAGCTGATTTGGTAATTGGAACATTCGGAAGATCTTTCTGGGTGCTGGATGATATCAGACCACTCAGAGCTTACGCTCAAAACGGAGGCCAGGCACCTGAAGGAAAAATTACAGCTCTGGAATCACCTGTAGCCTATCAGGTAGAAATCCAACAACCACATGGTGAAAGATTTCCTGCAGATGGAAAGTTTGCCGGAGAAAACAGGGACTTTGGAGGGAGATTGACTTACATCATTAATGATGACACCACCAAGCTGGATACAGTTACGGTAAATATCTATAACCAAAATGGTGATCACATTCGAACTCTAAAATCCAACCCTAAGGTTGGTGTTAATAAGGTTAACTGGAGACTGGATAGAAAATCAACCATCGAAAGACCAGGTGCCAGAACCGATCGCTTTTCTGAACCTAGCGGAGGAAGTGCTATACCGGGAACCTATCGTGTAGAATTCCAATATGGTGATGAAACTGCTGAAACTGAAATTGAAGTCAAGAGTGATCCAAGAATACAGGTGAACCTTGCAGACCTTCAGGCCCAGGAAGAATTCAATCTGAGGGTGGAAGCCTTGATTTCAGAAGTGAATCAAGCCACCTACAAACTTGATGAGGCTGAGAAAACTGCCAATAAAGTGATTGAATTAACCAAAGGCCTGGAATCAGATGAGGCGAAAGAGCTTTCTGAAGCCGCTAAGGAGATCAAAAAGAGCATTGAAAAGGTCAAAGAAGAATTCAATGGACCCGAGATGGAAGGTCAAGGTATAGTTAGAAATCTCTACCCAACAACCGTTTCAAGAACATATTCCATCAGAAGGTATTCTGCCTCATCCTTCGATAGTCCTGGTGAAACGGAAGAAAGGCTCTATACTCAGGCCAAAGAAGCTTCTGAAGAGGCCATCCGTGTGACGGAAGAGTTTATAGAAGGAGAATGGAAAGAGTTTGAAGAAAAGGTGAAATCTACTCAAATCAACCTGTTCGAAGAATTCAATTAAAAAACCCCATGTCCACAAAAAGGTCTCCAGATTTGGAGACCTTTTTTTATTATGCGAGTTAATGACGGACCCGCGCTCAAAAATCTCATGGAAAACTGCCACTAGCATCGTAGTGGCCAATATGATCGGTACTGGAGTTTTTACCAGCCTTGGGTTTCAGTTTATTTCCACCGATGACTCAGCGGCCATTCTTTTGGCTTGGCTTCTTGGAGGATTATTGGCTTTCATCGGAGCCCTGATTTATGCAGAGCTCGGAACTCACTTCAAAAAGTCGGGCGGGGACTACGTTTTTCTTAGTGAGACAATCCATCCTTCTTTTGGCTATTTATACTCTTGGGTTTCTCTGACGGTCGGTTTTTCAGCTCCTATTGCCATAGCCGCTATGGCTATGAATCGATATCTATCTCCTATCACAAATGACTCCATCCTTCCAGGTCTAGTAGCACTACTATTCATCCCTTTGGTGCATATTTTTTCTATTCAGCGATCAGCAAGATTTCATAATCTCTTCACTGCATTCAAGATCTGTTTTATTCTGGGGCTAATTTTTTGGGGGCTTGGAGCCAAAGCCACCCCTAACAACGCCCTGAGTTTTTCGAATAATTGGTATAAGGGCTTATGGTCCCCCGGCTATGCGGTTTCTATGGTGTACATTTTCTATGCGTTTACAGGCTGGAATTCGGCTGCTTACATTGTCTCTGAAATTGAAAACCCGAGAAAAAACCTTCCTAAAGCTCTTTTATTAGCCTCAATCCTAGTCACCATAATTTATTTGGGTTTCCAGTTTGTCCTACTCAAACTGGGGACATTGGGTGAAATGAGTGGGCAAATTGAAGTTGCTTTAATTGCATTCAAGAATGTGACAGGAGAAACTGGAATCCTAATCATTGGATCTCTGATAGGTTTGCAGCTCATTGCCACGATTAGCGGATATCTTTGGGTGGGCCCAAGAATTACCCAAGCAATGGGTAAGGATTTTAGGCTTTGGGAATTTGTCGGAAAAAGCAATCAAAGCGGAATTCCGGTTCGAGCCGTTCTTCTGAATACCCTGATCAGCTTGCTTCTTTTCCTTACCGGATCATTTGATCAGGTCATGGTTTATGCTGGTTTCATACTTCAATTAATGGGCTGTGTTACAATCTATGCCTCTTTGAAATTGAAGATGAGAACAGGGTTTCGAGCCCCATTCAGACCATGGCTTCAAATTGGATATTTGATCATCAGCTTGCTGATCCTGGCTTATATTTTTTGGGAAAGACCTAAGGAAAGCCTATTGGGGCTTGGACTGCTCGCAGTAGGTTCTTTATTATTTGTCTTTGACAAAAAAGTCACCAGAAAAAACTGAGATCCTGAGAATTAATTAGAGGTCTGGTAGTGATTCTTATAGTAGGACTGATATTCACCCGAGGTCACATGATCTAACCAATCCTGATTCTTTAGGTACCAGTCAATGGTAATCTCTATCCCCTCCTCAAATTGGAGGCTTGGCTCCCACCCTAATTCCTCTTTTATCTTGGTGGCATCAATAGCATATCTAAGATCATGTCCTGCACGATCCTTAACAAAAGTGATGAGTTTTTCTGAGCTCCCCTTTTCCCTCCCTAGTTTTTCGTCCATCTTTTGGCAGAGAAGCCGAACGATATCAATATTCTGCCACTCATTAAATCCTCCAATATTGTAAGTATCTCCGGCTTTTCCTTTATGAAAAACAGTATCGATTGCTCGGGCGTGATCTTTTACAAATAACCAGTCACGGACGTTCTCTCCTTTTCCATAAATTGGCAGTGGCTTATTATTTCTGATATTATTGATGCAGAGCGGAATCAGCTTTTCCGGAAAGTGATTTGGACCGTAATTATTCGAGCAGTTTGATATCACTGTCCGCATCTTATAGGTATTGGCATAAGCCCGAACAAAGTGATCAGAAGATGCCTTAGAAGCTGAATACGGAGATTGAGGATCGTATGGTGTGGTTTCTAGGAAAAAACCATCGTCGTGAAGTGATCCATATACCTCATCGGTAGAGACATGATAAAACAAGTGATCTTGTAAATTATCCGCCCAGGCAGACTTTGAGACATTTAGTAAATTGACAGTGCCCATCACGTTCGTGGCGACGAAGGCCAATGGATCAGAAATAGATCGATCCACATGGGATTCCGCGGCTAAATGAATAACATCAGTGATTCCATGTTCTGAAAAAATTCTTCTTAATGCTTCGGAATCTTGAATGTCTGCTTTCTCAAAAAAGTAATTCTGTGCGCCTTCGATCTCCTTAAGGTTTTCCAGGTTCCCAGCATAAGTCAGTGCGTCCAGATTTATAATTCGATAATTGGGATACTTTTCTACAAAAAGCTTGACCACATGGCTTCCAATAAAACCCGCACCGCCGGTTATAAGAATTGACTTTGTCATTTTTGGGAATAATATTTTTTGTACCAATCCAGAAAAGCAGCCACTCCGTCTTTCACTGCAGTTGTTGGTTTGTAACCTGTATCTTCCATTAAATCAGTTACGTCAGCATGAGATGCTGGAACATCCCCTGCCTGCATGGGTAGTAATTCCATTTTGGCTTTTTTGCTCAAACCATCTTCTACTGCACGGATATAATCCATAAGCTCCACTGGTGATGAATTACCAATATTGTAAACTTTATAGGGAGCCTTGGATTTGCTTATGTCTCCTGTCTTTTCTGAATAGTTAGGATCTCCTTTTGGAGGTCTATCAGCCACCTTAAGCACCCCCTGTACAATATCATCCACGTAGGTGAAATCGCGTTTCATCTCTCCTTTATTAAAGACCTTGATGGGTTCTCCTCTCAGAATGGCTTCAGTAAAGAGAAACAAAGCCATATCGGGTCTTCCCCACGGTCCATAAACCGTAAAGAATCTCAAACCTGTAGAAGGAATACCAAATAAGTGGCTGTAAGTATGAGCCATAAGTTCATTTGACTTCTTCGATGCTGCGTAAAGGCTTATGGGGTGATCAACAGAATCTTTTGTCGAAAATGGTAACTTTTCATTCGCCCCATAAACCGAGCTAGAAGATGCATAGACTAAATGCCTCACGGGATGAAATCTACAAGCCTCCAGGATATTCAAGAAACCAACAATATTACTTTCCACATAAGCTTCTGGGTGGGAAAGAGAATATCTGACCCCTGCCTGAGCAGCAAGATTAATCACCACATCAAACTTCTCACTTTCGAAAAGCTTCATCAAAGCTTCCTTATCAGCAAGGTTTAATTGAATAAAAGAGAAGGGCTTAGAATCAGCTGTAACCAGCTTTCCTTTGATTATCTTTTCCCTATTTATCCCTAACTCTGAAATTCGGGCATATTTCAGGTTTACATCGTAATAGTCATTGACTATATCTAGGCCGACCACCTCATCTCCCCGCTCCAATAGATGCTTACAAACATGAAAGCCAATAAATCCGGCTGCCCCGGTGACAAGGTATTTCATATGGTTTCTTTACGGTTACTCACCCTAACTTAAAGATGCTTTTGATAGGCTTCAAATATTGCTTGGTGAATCTTTGATCGTTCATATTTTTCTTCTATCTCAAGAAGCAAATTATTTGCAAATTCTGCCATTTTATCGCGCTTAACAAAAGCAAATTCTAGCGCTTCGGTCAATACAGCTTTGTCTTTTACCGGGAAAATTAATCCGGTTTTCTGCTGGGTAACAATGTCTCGATTTCCTATTATATCAGAACAAATAATTGGCAATTGCATCGCCCCTGCCTCTAGAAGCACATTCGGAAAACCCTCCCTGTGCGAGGCATGCACCAGCACATCTGAAAGAGCCATATAATGCGCCACATGATCAGTCCAGTCGATCTGTACTATTCTTGGGTGATCATCAATCTTTTTAGTGGTATCAGCTGGCAGAGGGTCTAAATCCTTTTCATAGCTACCGAGTAGGACCAGTTTGGCCTTATTAACAATTTTAGAACCAAGAAATGCGTCCACCAATTCGGCAATACCTTTATCTCCAACCAAACGACCGACCGCTAAAATGATAAAATCATTTTCAGCAGGCATGATTCTCATGGTAGCCGCCACCAAGTGATTCTCCTTTAGTACTCCCCTATTGAATTTACTGAGGTCAACACCATTAGATGAGCCATGACCGATAATCTCTAATTTGTCTTTAGGACAAAACTGATTTTCCAACACGAAATCATAAAGCCCTTTGGAGTTTGGCCAAACGGCCGTCGCAGCATTATATGTCCACTTTTCGGCTTTTTCCAGTAAGGACTTTTTATTTCCCTCAGCAGCCATTGCCGGTATTCCTGCCAATGTGTGTATTCTGGTTTTTATTCCAGCACGTTTTGCAGCCATCATTCCGATCAGCCCTGCCTTAGGCGTATGAGTATGAACGATATCTGGTTTTTCTTTTTTGAAAAGTTTGGTAAGTGCCATCAGGCACTTCAAATCATGCAAGGGAGTGATTCGCCGGGTAAAGGGAATTACTTCGTGTCTGCACCCCTCCAACTTTTCAATCTGAGGGATTTCTTTTCCATCCGCACTTACCATGATTACTTCCCATCCTTGCTCGGACATATATTTCATTTGTCCTGCAAGCAAAAGCTTTAAAGAAAGAGGAACCGTGGTAACTCGGATTAATTTTGGCATGAAAAATATTATAAAAGCCCAAAGGTAAAATTTCTAAATATCAATTAAAGCCCTTACTTAAATTTTCCTATCCAAAATTACTCCCAGTCATTTTCTTCTAACTGAAAAATTTCTTCTAAGCTAGTTTCAAAGGTTTTTGCAATCTTCAGCGCCAACACGGTTGAAGGAACGTACTTACCTGATTCTATGCTGTTTATGGTTTGCCTGGAAACTTTAATCCGCTCTGCCAGATCCTGCTGAGTGAAGTTCTTTTTAGCTCTTTCTACTTTGACAGTATTTTTCATCTTAAAGGGCCAAGTGAAATTTCTTCTGCTTATACATCACCCATCTAAACCGAGCAATGAAAATAATTTGAATCAAAAACAGGTTGAGGACTAAAAATTCAAGATAGACCTCACCGTAGAATATTAGAGTTCCTAAAACCAAAAAGGCAGAATAAGCATAAAAAGCGATTAGAAGTGATTCTAATCGTAGCTTTTGAATGTATTCATCTTCCTCTTTCTCCTTTGAAAAGGCGATTAAAAAAAGGGTTAGAAAGACACCTAAAATGGCTAACTCATTCGTGAAGTTTTCATCTTCATCAACCAGAAACCCTCCTTCTCTCACACCCTGGATTTCAAGCCATGGTATTTCGAAATCATAATAGCCATTGGCAATTAATAGGATGACTGTTGGAATAAGCAAGCACCAACCAATAATCTGAAATCGGTGTGGTAAAAGAAATGAAGTTAGCATAGTGAAGTGGGTTTAGTTATTTTTCGATTGGTACAGCTGATAGCGAAAAGCCGCATACACATAAAGGTTTAAAAGGAAAAGAACCAGATAGGGCGAGAACCATTCAGAGTCAAGACCTCCATTTGTAAAAAAGCTAATCAAGACAATGGCTAGCAGCCCCCAAATGGTCCAATAAAATCCTGTCTGAAAGGATTGAAGTCTAAAGGACTTAATCATCTCATCCTCCTCTTCTTCCTTGCATAAATTCAAAATAATGAAACCCAAAGCCCAACCCGCATAAATGAATTGGCCTAGATTATCTGGAGTGAAATTTTCCATAATCACACCAAGAGCAATTCCCAAAACCACAGTTATTGGAAAAATGGAAAGAGCAAGTTTTTTCCACCAGGGAGAAAACATGGGTACTTTTAAAATCGATTCTTCTTTCATGAGGTAAAGTAATTTTTACCAAATGTAAATTTTGCTTTACATTATGTCAAGTAAAATTTTCAAAAAAATGTTAAATCGATCTATTTAAAAAATTGGAGCCGAAAATGATGATTAGCATTTTCATAGAAATGAATCCATTTACCTACCTTTAATTTATTATTTCAAGCCAGCCATTAAGAAAATGAAAAAATCTATCGCAATTATAGGTTCAGGGAACCTCGGCAAATCCATCGCTCAAGGACTTCTAAAAAATGAGGACTTTGAACCGAGCCAATTAATTCTTACTAGAAGAAATCCAGCCAATCTATCGGAATTTACTTCGCGGGGAGTTACCATCAGCTCAGACAATCGCCTTGCTGCCGAAAAGGCGGATATCCTAATTCTTGGGGTTAAGCCTTTCACCATACCAGTAATCTTGGACGAGATTAAAGACATTCTGGAAAGCAAAAAAATAATCCTGATCTCATTAGCTACTGGAGTAAGTCTGAATGAAATAGCGCAGCAGACCAATTCTTCTCAAGTCATATTCAGGGCGATGCCAAACATTGCCGCAGATATTCAGGAATCGATCACCTGTCTGTGTTCCAGGAATGAGACGGTTGATCAGAAAACCGAAGTAGAAAACCTTTTCAACCATATAGGACAAAGCATCAGTATTGATGAATCTCTTATGGAAGCGGCGACAGTACTAGGGGCATGTGGTATCGCATATGTCCTTCGCTTCATTCGCGCTATGATCCAAGGTGGTATTCAAATTGGATTTGATTCCGACACGGCAAGCAAAATAGTAAATCAGACCGTGAAAGGAGCTGCAGAGCTTATGATCAAAAATGAAATGCATCCCGAAGAAGCAATAGACAAAGTTACAACCCCAAAAGGATGTACCATAGTAGGATTAAATGAGATGGAACACCATGGCTTCAGCTCTTCCATGGTTCGAGGGGTTTTAGCTAGTTATGAAAAAATCGAGAAGTAGTTCGAAATCGATTGTATTGGAAATTTTCAGCTTATTCTAAAAAAGTTAATATTTAAATAATGTTCAATAAGTTTAAGATTGTTTTTCTTTTGAATCTTTTTACTAGATTTGTCTCGGGTGATAAACAACTTTTACAAATTCCTTTTTGAAAAAACGATTTTTAAAGGAAGGACTGTTTGGTAATTTTTTATCCTTCCTTCTACTTATTGGACTAATGAAAAAAGCTCTCGATTTTTCGAGAGCTTTTTTTTGTACTTGACATTTTTATGAATGTTGAAACTTATTCGAAAATTTCAATCAGTTTATTTTCCAATGATTGACCTCTCAGATCACGAGCGATGATTTTACCTTCAGGATCCAAAAGAAAGGATGCTGGAATCGCATTAATTTGATAAGTAACAGGCGCGGTTCCATTGAAATAATTTAATTCTGAAACCTGTGGCCAACCCAAATTATCATCAGCAATAGCTTGAACCCAAGGCTCTCTGGCCCTATCCAATGAAACTCCAAAAATTTCGAATCCTTCATCTTTATACCTATCGTACATTCTGACCAGATTCGGATTTTCCACGCGGCAAGGCTTACACCATGCAGCCCAAAAATCAATTAAAACATACTTACCACGATAATCTGATAGCTTTAGTAATTCCCCATTTGGATTTAGTGACTCAATCTCCGGTGCCACCTGTCCAATAGAAAGTGCTCTTATTTCATCTAACTGTTGCTTTATCTGCACAATCATTTTTGTGTCGGGATATCTTTGATTCAGCTCAGCCACTAAGCTGTCTATAAAGGGGAAGTCATTTTTGGTATTTAAAAAACCGATGGCAGCCAGGGAGGCAAAGCTATCTCCCATGCTGTTGATGGTTTCCTTTACTTGATCAGATTGGTTTGCCTCCAACATCATGGCCTTTTCCTGAATAGCTTTAATAGCTTCAGTATCGTTAGAACTCATAGCCTGATAATACTCGTCATTTAACGCTTTAACCTGAGTTTGGTAGCTATTCATAAGAGTTTCGATCTTAGCCATTTCCTGACTATCCTTCGATCCTTGGATTTCAAGACTATTTGGAGCTGAATAATCATAATTCACCTGAACATCTTCCTCAAACAGGGCAAGACGAACCGTCTTTTTACCGTGTAAATTAAGTTCCAAAAAGACAGGAGCATCAAGCTCCATTGAATATTCATACTCTCCATTTAGAACCTCCAAAGTATCTAAAACCTCAGGTCGGCTATCCGTAAATTTGGATAGAATAAGATCTCCTTCGGGTACGTTAGATAACACACCAGAAATGGTGACTTTACCCTCCTGCGCTTGCTGGGTGCCGCCCCCACATGAGCTTAAAATCAAACCCAAAACAAGGGCAAATGATGTCATAGCGAACTTCATATTTACTTTTCTAATATTTCTGTTAAAATCTTTTGGGCAACCTTAGGGTCTGCTTTTCCCTGGGACTTTTTCATTAATTGCCCCATAAACATGCCCAATAGCCCTTTTTTGCCTGATCGATACTCTTTTACTTTTTTCTCGTTTTCAGCGATCACTTGCTCCGCCAGAGGAACCAGTGATGACTCATCGCTTTCCTGAATCAGGTTTAACTTAGTGGCAATTTCCAATCCACTCTGATCAGGGTTTCTAACCAACTCAGGAAAGATATTTTGAGAAGCCGCTGAGAAACTAACTTTCCCGGATTTTACTAAGGATATCAATTCAGCAATCTGGCTTGGTTCGATAGTGAAACGGTTAATACCTATTCCAAGTTCATTCAAAATGGATTTAACCGGACCCATCATCCAATTTGAAGCCGCTTTATATTCTGAAGTGTGACCACAGAGCTTTTCGAAGTACTCTGCCACTTCCTTGCTTTCGGTAAGAAAGGCGGCATCATAGTCTGGCAAACCAAAGCTTTCTACAAATTTCCTATGATATTCTCTTGGCAAAGGCGGTAATTTACTTTTCACCTCCTCAAGCCACTCTTCTGAAAGATGAATTGGACTCAGATCAGGCTCGGGAAAATAACGGTAATCATTGAGCTCTTCTTTTTTACGCATTCCGAAAGTCAAACCTTTATCTGCATCAAAGGTCCTGGTCTCAGAAATGATCTCTACTCCTTTTTCCAAAAGCTCCACCTGCCTGATAAATTCATGATTTATTGCTTTGGATACATTCCTGAATGAATTCATATTCTTCACCTCCACTTTCTTTCCAAGCTCACTCGATCCCTTTGGTCTGACTGAAATGTTTGCATCGCAGCGAAAGGAACCTTCCTCCATATTTCCATCGCAAATTCCAAGATACATAACCAGCTTTCTGAGTTCGGTCAAAACGGCAGTCGCTTCTTCTGCCGAGTGCATGTCCGGCTCAGTTACTAGTTCTATCAGAGGAGTTCCTGCACGATTAAAGTCTACCAGTGTGTCACTTTCCCCAGTCAGGTGAATGGACTTACCCGCATCCTCTTCCATATGAATTCTATTCAATTTAATTCCCCTCTTAGAACCGTTTTTCAACTGAATAGGCACTACACCTCCTATGCAAATCGGGCTTTTGTCTTGGGTAATTTGATACCCTTTCGGAAGATCAGGATAGAAATAATTTTTTCTATCAAAAATATTAACCCGACTGATTGTACAGTCACAAGCTAGCCCCATGCGCACAGCATACTCTATGGCTTTCTTATTTACCTTCGGCAAAGTGCCAGGATGTCCAAGTGTAATTTCAGATACTTGAGTATTCGGTTCTTTCCCATAGGCAGTCGAATCGCCTGCAAAAATCTTACTTTCTGTGGCTAACTGGGCATGAACCTCGAGTCCGACCACCAGCTGATATTTATCTAAAATTTCCTGTTGAGACATAGGACGATTTTATTTCAAAAATATTTCTTCCGCACGCCTCACCACTTGGTCCAGACCATTGATATTTTTACCCCCGGCTGTCGCAAAGAAAGGTTGTCCTCCTCCTCCGCCTTGGATTTCTTTAGCGAGGTCACGGACAATCTGACCAGCATTAATATCTTCGGCTGCTAAAACAGAATCAGAAACTGCCACCGAAATTTGGGGTTTTCCAGCAATGTCCGCTGCAAGAATAATCAGTGAATTTTCGATTTCATTCTTCAGCTCAAAAGCAATTTTCTTTAAAGCGTCAGCCCCTGGTAAAGCTACTTTTGCAATTAATACATTCTTATTTCCCAGGTCTTTAACTTTTGAAAGCAGTTCTGTTTTTAAACCTGCGGCTTTCTCCTGATGAAGACTCTCGATCTCCTTTTTCAGCTCATTCCTTTCAGCAATAAGCCCTTCCACCGCCTTCTTTAAATCCTTCGGGTTTTTCAAAACCTCCTGAATTTCTTTAACCAGTTTTTCCTTATCCCGGAAATAGTTTTCAGCCTTTTCAGAAGTGATGGCCTCAATACGCCTTACCCCTGAAGAAATCGAACCCTCAGAAAGAATTTTGAATAAACCAATACGTCCTGTGCTAGGCACATGCGTTCCTCCACACAGTTCCACTGAGAATTTCGGATCAAAAGTAATTACACGAACAAAATCCCCATATTTCTCACCAAATAAAGCCGTAGCCCCTTGCTTCTTGGCTTCTTCAATTGGAACATTTCTTTGTTCAACCAGCTCAATATTTTCACGTATTTTGCTATTCACTATCTCCTCAACTTGCTGAATTTCTTCGTCGGTCATTTTAGAGAAATGTGAAAAATCGAATCGCAACACCTGATCATTGACCAATGAGCCTCTCTGCTGAATATGATCACCAAGTACCTCTCGAAGTGCAGATTGCAAGAGGTGTGTGGCTGTGTGATTGTTCATAGTGAGCTTTCTGCGATTTGACTCCACTATAGCCTCAAAGGTCTCTTCAGGTTTTTCCGGAATTTTATCTACAAAGTGAACAATCAGATCATTCTCCTTTTTAGTATCTAAAACCCGAATTTGATCATAATCTGACTTTAGGATTCCAGTATCTCCAACCTGACCACCGCTTTCGGCATAGAAGGGAGTTTTATCCAAAACGATTTGAAATTGATTCCCTTTTTTACCCTTAACCGTTCTGTATTTAATTATGTGGCATTTGGCTTCAAGAAAGTCATATCCTATGAATTCCACACCAGTATCTGGCCGAAGTGAAACCCAATCGCCCATCTCTTGCTCAGAGGCTGCTCGGGATCTTGTTTTCTGGATTTCCATTTCCTTCTCGAATCCCTTCTCATCCAGAGATAGTCGGCTCTCCCTCGCGATGAGGGAAGTTAAATCCAATGGAAAGCCGAAAGTATCATATAGCTCAAATGCCACTTCTCCCGGAATCACTTTCTCCCCTTTTGAAGACAATTCAGCCTTAATCTGATCCAATCTTTTTAGGCCGTTGTCCAAAGTCCTCAGAAATGAGCTTTCTTCTTCAAAAATCACTTTTGAAATGAAATCCTTCTGAAGCCTTACCTCAGGAAAAATATCTCCAAAGTTTTCTGAAATCAGATCACATAGCTCGTATAAAAAAGGAGATGTAAAACCCAAAAAGGTATATCCATATCTAACCGCTCTTCTGAGGATCCTACGTATTACATAGCCTGCCTTATTATTTGAAGGGAGCTGACCATCTGCTATAGTAAATGAAATAGCACGAATATGATCCACAATCACCCGAAAAGCGATATCCGTTTGCTCATCAACACCATATTTTTTACCTGATTTTTCCTCCAAAGCCTTCAAGAAGGGTGAGAAGAGATCTGTGTCGTAATTGGAAGATTTGTTTTGAATCGCCCGAACAAGCCTTTCGAAACCCATCCCCGTATCTACATGCCTTGCTGGTAAATTTTTAAGACTGCCGTCAGAAAGACGGTTAAACTGCATAAAAACCAGGTTCCAAATCTCAATTACCTGCTCGTGATCCATATTCACCAGTTCATTGCCTGGAACCTGTTCACGCTCTTCATCAGGTCTTAAGTCAATATGAATTTCTGAACAAGGACCACAGGGACCAGTCTCGCCCATTTCCCAGAAATTGTCCTTCTTGGACCCCATGATAATTCGCTCCTCGGGAACGATTTCCTTCCAAAAATCGAAAGCCTCTTTATCCATCGATAGATTATCGGACTCATCACCTTCAAAGACGGAAACATACAATCTATCCTTATCCAAGCCGTAGACTTCCGTCAACAACTCCCATGCCCATGCAATTGCCTCCTTTTTAAAGTAATCCCCAAAAGACCAGTTACCAAGCATTTCAAACATGGTGTGATGGTAGGTGTCCACTCCCACTTCTTCCAGGTCATTGTGTTTTCCACTTACTCTAAGGCATTTTTGGCTATTCGCTACACGTGGAAACTTTGGCTCTTCATTACCCAGAAAAGCGTCCTTAAACTGGTTCATCCCAGCATTTGTAAACATAAGGGTAGGGTCATTCTTGACCACAATGGGTGATGACGGCACATAATGGTGCTTTTTCTTCTCAAAAAAGTCGATAAACGTCCGACGAATTTTTTTTGCTTCCATGAAGTATTGTAATCGCTTTTTGTTTGTCCTAAATAGGGAAATCCCTGGACAATTATTGGGCAACAAAATTAGAATAATTGGTGGTCTTTATCGCATTTCATAAGAAAATACCTATTTCTAGTGAGTGATAAAGGCTTATTTAAATTGCGGGTTAACCATTCCACGAATCTTTTGCATATTTAAGGAAACACTTCACCACGAAAAATCACTAAAATGTCCTATTTGGATAAAATCACCTCACCTACACTTTTGCTTGATGAAAAAATCTGTCGCGCCAATCTGAAAATGATGGCCGATAAGGCACAAAGACATAGAATGGAACTTGTTCCCCATTTTAAGACTGCCCAATCCCGCTTAATAGGAAGCTGGGCAAAGGAATATGGAATAAAGGAAATCACAACCTCCAGTGTGAAAATGACTAAATATCTTCTTGGGGATGGATGGGAAAATATCCATATCGCATTTCCATTTAATCCACGTGAGGTTGAAAAGTTAGATGAGCTGGCCTCATCTCAATCCATTTCAGTTCAACTCATAAACACCGAAACCACAAAGCACCTAGCTTCTACTCTAAGCAATCCCGTAGGTTTTTTTATCGAAATTGACGCAGGATACGGACGTACAGGAGTAGATTCCAGAGATTATTCCAAAATCCAAGAAATTCTGGACATTGCTAAAAATACTCCCAACCTGAATTTCAAAGGATTTTACCTACATCCCGGTCATACGTATTACGGCAATATTCCTGCTATCTATGAGGAAACCAGAGAGGCATTAGGGAGGCTAAAGAAAGAATTTAAACCTCAATTCCCTCATCTGGTTACCCGAACTGGAGACACCCCAGGATGTGCCGTTGTTGAGGATTTTGGAGATATCGACCAGCTAGGACCAGGTAATTTTGTTTTTTTTGATTTAATGCAAGCCTACCTGGGTAGCTGTGCAAAATCGGATATTGCTGTAGCCATGGCCGTACCAGTGGTGGATATAAAAAAAGATAGAAAAGAAATCCTCGTGCATGGAGGCGGAGTTCATTTTGCCAAGGATGTCCTTCAAAATGAAGATGGCTCTATGAATTTTGGGGAATTGGTTTATTTGAAAGATGATGGGTGGGAGATTCCAAATGATGGATCTCACCTTAAAAAGATTTCTCAGGAACACGGGCTTCTCAAAGCTTCTGATGAGTTATTGGGTAGGGTTAAAGTTGGGGATTTGATAGGCATTCTTCCTGTTCATTCGTGTATGACAGCGGATTGTATGGGAGAATATCTGACCTTGGATGGGAATTGGGTGGATCATGCCGAAGGACCAAAAAACTAAAAGAATGGAAAAACCTATTGCATTGATTACTGGAGGATCCAGAGGAATTGGTTTTGGGATTGCTAGCGAGCTGGCCAAAAACGGATTCGATTTAGCTATTAACGGGGTTCGGGATCAGAAAAACGCAAAAGCCAACCTAGAAAAACTTCAGCAACATGAAGCTAAGGTCGTTTATCTTCAAGGAGATATTTCCAAAACGGCTGATCGGAACACTATTCTACAGGGTATGAAAGAGCACTTCGGCAAAATCAATTTACTGGTAAACAACGCTGGAGTTGCCCCAAAAACAAGAAATGATGTCTTCGAAATCACAGAAGATGAATATGACTATGTGGTGAATGTAAATGAAAGAGGGACCTTTTTTCTTACACAGATTTTTGCCCAATGGATGGCAGAACTTAGGAATGACAACCCGAATGATCCGATGACTATCATTAATGTAACATCTGTTTCAGCGGTTTTAGCTTCCACTCTTAGGATGGCCTATTGCATGTCAAAGGCCGGTGCATCGATGATGTCCAAAACGATGGCCGTGAAGATGGCTGAATTCAAAATTCCCGTTTATGAAATACGTCCTGGGTTTATGGATACGGATATGATTGAGGCTGTACGTGAACACTATCAAGAACTTGCCAAAAGTGGATCTACTTTAGAACCGAGAATTGGAAAACCCAAAGATGTAGGTAAAGTTGTTTCAGCTTTGGCCACTGGCCAAATTCCTTACGCTACGGGTCAAATCATCAATGTAGATGGAGGTCTTACTCTTGAACGGATGTAATATTTTTCTCAATCAGGATGGACTCAACCCACCAAAAAGGCAGCCCATCTTCAGTTACTCCTTCAAGCCTTAAATCAATTTCATTTACTCCTGAAGGAAGATAGATTTCAAATTCATATCGACCTTCTGCGGTAGTGACAGAAGGATTCCAATAAAGAGTTTGCCTTCTTCCCAAAGATGTTTCCGCATTAGGTTCATTTGGAAATGGAATTTGCCTAGCATAGCCTTTTAGTAAAAATTTATTGAAACCAAAATCATTGAAATTTCTTTCACCGCCTGGAATGAATCTATCTCCCCTTTTGGTTTCTATCATTATCACCCCAGCAAATCCACCTAATCCAAAAACAGGAGCATTCAAGGTATAAATGGCAATGGATTTAACCTCATCGGTAGTGTAATTCTGCAAAACTTGAGAAGCTGTCTCGGTCGTAGAATCCGTCTGGTACCTGAACCCATCAATTATCAAAAGAGGATCCCCAGCCCCTACTCCGAAATTATAATTACCTAAGCCGCCATTCCCACCATTTCCGAGTCGCATTCCAATTACTTGATCTAGAGTACTACCTGGCCAATTATCCAGATCTTCGCTGTCTAAAGCAAAGTTTGGATCACCGTAACCGTAGTATCGATCCTCCATGGCCTCGATCTTTTCATCCTCCGCCACAAACTCCTCCAGTAAAATGAAATCGCCAAACTCATCGTAGGCACCTCGATTAGCGCTCATTTCGTAGATGGAGTAATCGAGCTTTGGTGATGATCCCCTAAAAACAGGAGTTTCTCTGTCTAACAATTCCACTGACCCATATGGTTTTCGCTTTTCGTCAAGCGCTGCCATGGCTAGGGTATCCCATTCAAAGAAGTTCAATCCAGTGGCTCTGAAATACCCGCTAGTATCTGTAGAAACTACTCCATAATCAGCCAAGTCTCCTCTTACTATCGTGATCGGGTTGATATCTGGCTGTCTTTTTTTAGACTTAGTGAATCTACCTTCTACCGTGATGCCATATTCGATAGGGTATTGTGGATTGATTGAAAGGGGATCCTTACTTTCTTCATCAAGCCACTCGAAGGCCTTAATCAGGTTATTTTGATTATCCATACTGGAGACAAATTGCTGATCTGTAGCGCTCAGAATGAAATTTGCCCCTAGAGGTTCATCCAATGCATCCAAAAGCTCAATTGTCACCAAAATCACTTTTTGGCCTTCTTTCATAAAGACAGAATCCCTAAAATGAAAAACAAGATCCCCTCCATAATCCCTGTTTTGAGTGGCTTGCGCTTCAATATTTGTGCCCTTAGCCAGAACCGGAATGGCTCTCTGGTATACATCTTTTTCAGGATAGTTTCTCATCCATTCTGTATAGGCTTTGATAAAATAATCACCCGGAGGCAAGGAGTCTGGTAGTTGAAACGCCCCATTAATTTTACCATCCCTGATCGGGTACTTTTCTTCAAAGACAAGGTCAGATTTCGAATCCCTGAATTCCAAATAGAGGAGCCGACTCAGGGAATCCTTGAAGAACTGATTTTTGTAAAGCATTATCCCTCCAAGCCAAACGCTCTCCCCTGGAAAGTAATAGGGTTTATTCGTAGTGATATAGGGCCTTTCCCTCAGGTTTTCCCATCTATTAGCCTGAGCTTTCACTACATTTAGTTCCTCAGCGAAATTTTCGAATGTTTGAGGAGGTATGAAATCATGGGGTAAGGTTCTACCCATCCTTGGCCTTCCCAAGTATCCTGACAATACAACCTGAGTTGGGTGAATGGGGACACCATTACGATCAATATCGAAATAACCTCTAGGTGCCGAAATCCAACCCACAGGATGGTAAATATCCTGATAATAGTTATTTAGCCAGCTTTTCTTTAAAAAGTGAACTTCTACCCTATCAGGCCAGATAATTCTGAAATTTCCATTTTTCAAAGGAATGCGACGAATAGAATCCTGAGATAAGGGAACGATAGACTCGCCTAACTCTACGGTGTAAGTATTCGTTCTTCTTCTATCCATTTGTTCCGGATGAGTTATATACAAATCAAAGCCTTGCTCATCCGCTCTCTGGACTAGCAAAGAACGCATCAAGTGTTTTAATGAACCTTGATAACTGGTTTCCTTTTGAAGCTGGTACTGCTTCTTGGTCAGCGAATCTTTAGGTTCTATTTCTTCAAAAAAAGCCAGACCGAAGTATTGAGACTTGTCCTTGTAGAGCTTATAATCCTGAAGGTAATATTCTATTTTGTAGCCTAATGCTGAATTTTCTATAATCAAAGGTTGCTGAGCTGTGGCCTGAATGTAGTTTGGGCCTTTATCCGGTTTTACCTTCTCAAATTCTAAAACCCATGGATTTAGAATTTCCTGCCCATCTGAAATAGGGTCATCTGGGAGAGCTAAAAACACCTTTTCGAATCTTTTCAAATTCCTTTCCCAGGGTTTATCTCTGCGGCTTTTCAGTTCCACTTCGGAGAGAACAGATTCCAAGGGAGTTAGAGTAAAGTCAACAGTTTTAGTTTCGCCCTCACCAATGGAGACTTCCTGACTGAAAGTCTCATATCCAACAAATGAAGCTACCAGACTTAAGGTCCCAGGAAGATCATTTCTTGAAATTTCGAAAAAGCCATTTTCATCAGAAACTGTTCCTATGGTTGTATTATTAATAAATACATTACAAAATGGCATAAACTTTCCAGTGGAGCCATCTTTTACAGTTCCTCTGATGGTCTGAGAGTAAAGATTCCCCACTATCAGAGAAAAAAAAAGTAGAAGAAAAACACGCTTTGAATTCACTTTTGTCAGATTGGGTCTTTCTATCCTAACACACGGAAACTACCCAATTTGGTTGTAAATTGCCAAGATTTGGGATAAGCGGAAAAAATACCAGCTTTAGTAACCCAAAGTTTTTAACATTCCTTCTTCGTCCTGATCTCCAGCAAAAAGCCGATGGGTTACCTTACCATTTTCATCCCGATCAATTAACACATGCTTCGGAGCTGGAATAAGACAATGTTGGATTCCGCCATAACCTCCTAAGGATTCCTGATAGGCACCGGTATGGAAAAACCCAATATATTGAGGTCTGCCTTTTTCGATTTTTGGGAGATAAATATTGAATTGGTGCGCTTCAGAATTATAATAATCCATCCCATCACAAGTCAAGCCCCCCAATGAAATATTCTGGTAGGTTTCATCCCAGTTGTTTACCGCAAGCATTATGTACTTCTGATTTAATCCCCAGGTATCGGGAAGCTGAGTGATAAACGAACCGTCTATCATATACCAAAGCTCTTTATCGTTCTGAAGCTTTTCATCCAAAATTGAATATAAAACCGCACCACTTTCCCCTACGGTGTAGCTACCAAATTCAGTAAAAATATGAGGTTCAGGAGTATGGTTTTTGTCACACATCCACTTAATATTCTTCACAATTTGACCAGCCATATATTGGTAATCATAATCGAAAAATACATTAGTCTTTATGGGCCATCCCCCACCTATATCCATGGTATCCAGAGTGGGTACCATCTTCTTCAAGTCTACATACTTTTGGATGAACCGGGTTAACTCCGACCAATAATATGCTGTATCACGGATTCCTGAGTTAATGAAGAAATGGAGCATTTTAAGGCTAACGCGAGGATTAGGCTTAATTTTCTCTTCATACAGTTTGATAATATCCCTGTATCTCACTCCTAAGCGCGAAGTGTAAAATGCAGATTTTGGCTCCTCATCAGCTGCAATTCTGATTCCCACCTGGAAAGGCACTTTCACATGTTCCAGATAGTAGTCTATTTCGTCCAGATTATCGAGCACAGGAATACAATTGATAAAGCCATCATTCAAAAGCTCAGAAATATATTGCTTATAAAGCTCTCTTTTGAATCCATTACAAACGATGAAAGTATCCTTACTTATTTTCCCTTTTTCGTAAAGCTTTCTGACCAGAGGAATATCAAAAGTCGATGAAGTCTCTATATGAGCTCCATTCTCCAAACATTCATCCAAAACAAAGCTGAAATGGCTTGATTTAGTGCAATAGCAATAAGTGTAATCAGCCTTGTACTCGTGTTCATCGATGGCGTTTTGGAAGTATTTTTTGGCGTTTTGAATGCTCTGAGAAATCTTAGGCAAGTACGTCAGTTTGAGAGGTGTACCATACTCCTCGATAATTTCCATCAAATCGACATCATTGAAATGCAGTTTGTTGTCCTTTAAGGTGAATTCCTTGGTAGGAAAGTCAAAGGTCTGTTTGATTAAATCAACGTATCTATTCATGATGGTATACTTTCAGGTTTACAAGGCCCAAATATCTGATAAATTGCTTAATGCTAATATCTAATTGTATGGCTTTTATTTTAAGTTTTGTAAATGGTTTGGTTAAGGATAGAAAACTTAAAAGCAAACGAACCACCCATCTCATTAAATAAAACAATGGCCAAATCAGCAAATATTCCGGTTGATATAAGCTCTATTTTGGCTACTTTTACACAAAAAATAAACCCAACCATCGAGATATTTTCAGGATGCGAGAAATTAAACTAGTAGAGGTTAGATCAGAATTAGCTGCGGGTACGAGAGGTGCCAGTATGGGCATAGACGCGCTGAAAGTGGCCAGCCTTGATAAGAAATCCTCCTTTTTCACCCAGTTCGAGCCTATAAACGTGCCTGATGCAAATAATTATCTCTGGAGAGATAATGAGTTTCCAAATGCCAAACATATTGATGGAGTCTATCAGGTTTTGAATAATGTCTTTAATACCGTCGAACTCCTAAGACTTGATGGAAAATTCCCCATTGTTTTAGCTGGTGACCATAGCACTGCAGCGGGAACTATCATGGGCATCAAGGCTGCTCATCCAGAAAAAAGGCTAGGTGTCATTTGGATAGATGCACATGCAGATCTTCATACTCCATATACTACTCCATCAGGAAATATGCATGGGATGCCTTTGGCTATGGTTTCGCGAATAGATAATCTTGACTCTAAGCTCAATGAGCCTAGTGAAAAAACAATTGATTATTGGAATAGAATCAAGAGTATTGGTGGAGATTTTCCAAAAATCAGCCCAAAGGACATTGTTTTTATTTCTGTTCGAGATACCGAAGAACCTGAAAATTATCTCATTGAGAAATACGGAATAAAGAATTTCGAAACGAAAGAAGTACGAGAGAAGGGTGTATCAAAAATAGCAGAGGAAGCTCTTCAACACTTAAAATCCTGTGATCAAATTTATATTTCCTTTGATGTGGACAGCATTGATAGTAATATTTCGAAAGGGACTGGAACTCCGGTAGAAAATGGTCTCACAGTGGATGAAGCCATTTCCCTGAATGCTGAATTAATCAAAGATAAAAGGGTTTGCTGTTGGGAAATTGTAGAAGTGAACCCCACTCTCGATTCAGAAAATGCTATGGCAGAGATTGCCTTTGATGTCCTTGAGACCACAACCAACTCCCTTGTGGAGAACTTTTAATCAATACCCCAAGAAAACCCAAACGGGTAAGTCAAAATGAATACGCAGGAATCAATCCAAAACGGGATACAGAATGCTTTTAAAGAGCATTTTGAGGTAGAATTAACGAAAGATCAAATCTCTCTTGTACCGACAAGAAAAGAATTCGAGGGTACCTACACTTTTGTGGTGTTTCCTTTTTTGCGTAGCACTAAAAAAAGTCCTGAAGAATCTGCCAGATTGATTGGTGAGTATCTAAAAGATAATGTCCCAGAGGTGGTTGATTTCAATGTGGTCAAAGGGTTCCTAAATCTAGTTTTGGGAAATGCTTCCTGGATAGACCTTTTCGAAAATATTCGGAGTAATCCCAGCTTTGGCCAAAAGCCATCAAATGGTCAAAGGGTAATGGTAGAGTATTCCTCTCCTAACACAAATAAACCCCTCCACCTGGGTCACCTGAGGAATAATTTTCTTGGATATTCTGTAGCGCAGATTCTGGAAGCCAATGGTTATGAAGTAATTAAAGCAAACCTAGTGAATGACCGCGGAATTCACATCTGTAAATCCATGGTGGCATACAGTAAGTTCGGAAATAATGAAACTCCCGAATCATTAGGAATCAAGGGAGATCATCTGGCTGGAAAATATTATGTTCTCTTCGATAAGGAGTACAAAAAAGAAGTTCAAAAGTTAATAACCGAAGGAAAATCTAAAGAGCAAGCGGAAAAAGAAGCTCCAATTCTATTGGAAGCTCAGAACATGCTGAGGCTTTGGGAGGCTAATGATCCAGAAGTGGTAGCGCTTTGGAAGAAAATGAATTCCTGGGTTTATGAAGGTTTTGAAGAGACTTATCGAAAGATGGGGGTGTCTTTTGACAAATACTACTACGAATCTGACACCTATCTTCTTGGAAAAGATATTGTAGAAGAAGGCCTGAAGAAAGGAGTTTTCTTCCAAAAAGAGGATAAATCAACTTGGGTCGATTTGAGTTCAGAAGGTCTCGATGAGAAATTGGTTCTCAGAGGGGATGGAACCTCCGTTTACATGACCCAGGATATGGGTACCGCTGATCTGAAATACAATGATTTCAAGCTTGATAAGTCAGTTTATGTGGTTGGAAATGAACAAGACTATCACTTTGATGTACTTTTTAAGATCATGCGTAAACTGGGCCGCCCTTATGGTGATGGCTTATTTCATCTAAGTTATGGCATGGTTGATTTGCCTTCCGGCAAAATGAAATCCCGAGAGGGAACCGTGGTAGATGCTGACGATCTCATGGATGAGATGATTCAAACTGCCGAAAATCATACCAAAGAGTTGGGAAAAATCGACGGATTCACTCCAGAGCAGGCAACAGAGCTTTATGAGATTCTTGGAATGGGAGCCCTTAAATATTTTCTACTCAAAGTAGATCCAAAAAAGCGCATGCTCTTCAATCCCCAGGAATCTATTGAATTCCAGGGAAACACGGGACCTTTTATTCAGTACTCACATGCCAGAATCAAATCGATTTTGCGAAAAGCAAAGCAATTAGGCATTGAATATAAATCCACCGACTTTAGTGGTATTTCATCTCTTCATGAATCCGAACAGAATTTGATATTTATTCTGGGTGAGTTTGAAAAGAAAATTCAGCTGGCAGGACAGGAATATTCACCTTCTGTAATCGCACAGTATCTTTTCGATCTTGCTAAAGATTACAATCGATTCTATGCTGATGTGGCAATTTTCCAGGAGGACGATCCTCTGCTGGTTTCTTTCCGAGTGGCACTTTCTGAGATGACCGCAAAAACAATCAAAAAGGGCATGGGTTTATTAGGTATAAGTGTCCCAGACCGCATGTAATATGAAAAATTCAATTTTAATCTTTTGCCTGTTTGTACTTTTTGGCTGCCAAAAAGCAGTTCAAAGACCAGAAACACTGGAGGCAAGTTTAGCTTTAAACCCCAAAACCATGGAAAGCAGCTTTTATGACTTTGAAATGAAGGACCTTGACGGTAAGACTAGAAAATTCTCTGAGTTCAAGGGAAAAAAAATCCTGGTGGTAAATGTAGCTTCGAGATGTGGATATACACCTCAATATGAGGGACTTCAGGAGCTTTATTCAAACTTTTCAGACAAGGTCGTAGTACTAGGATTTCCTGCAAATAATTTTGGAGGCCAAGAGCCTGGTAGCAACGATGAGATTAAAGAGTTTTGTACAGCTAATTACGGGGTGACTTTCCCCGTTTTTGAAAAGGTTTCCGTTAAAGGATTTGATAAGCACCCTATTTATAGATGGCTAAGCGATCCGGAATTGAACGGATGGAATAGCGAAGAACCTAGCTGGAATTTCTGCAAATATCTAATAGACGAAAAAGGCGAACTCTTGAAATATTACCCTTCTTCTGTCACTCCTCTGGATGAGGACATTTTAAGTCTAATAGAAGCTTAAAAAAGGTGCAGGTAGAAATTAAGGACAGGAAGCAAGCCTGGCTCCATGCCATTCGATTAAGGACTTTACCTTTGGCTCTAGCAAGTATTCTTGCCGGATCCATAATTGCATATCAGCAGGGTGTTTTCCGTTGGAACATATTTTTTCTAGCCTGCCTAACTACCATTTTTTTACAAATTCTCTCCAATCTTTCAAACGATTACGGAGACACGATTCACGGTGCAGACCATGAAAAGAGAGAAGGCCCTGTTCGAGCTGTACAATCAGGCTTGATTTCACTTAAAGAGATGAAAAAAGCAATTTATCTCTTCGGTTTTTTTTCATTGATTTCTGGTCTTTTGTTGATTTTTCTCGCCTTACAAAGTATCCTACTTTTCGGCATTTTCTTACTGCTTGGGCTTTTGGCCATATGGGCAGCAATTACCTATACTTCTGGAAAAAATCCCTATGGTTATATTGGATTGGGGGATTTATCGGTATTTCTATTTTTCGGGCTTCTTGGGGTAATTGGCACCTTTTTTCTTCATAGCGGCGATTTCTTTTCACCAGTAATCTGGATTGGTATTTCTCTGGGTTTCTTCAGTACCTCGGTCCTCAACATCAATAATATCCGGGATATAGAGTCTGATACCCATGCTGGTAAAAAATCTATTCCCGTTAGGATTGGTCGCAGTGCTGCCATTCAATATAACTGGTTCTTAATCCTAGCTGGTAATATAACCTTGGCAATCTACATTCTTCTGACCCAAAACCTGGGAGGTTTATTTGCTCTTCTGGCTTTTCCCTTGATGATAAAAGTAGGAGTCGGCGTACAAAATGCGCAAACCTCCAAGCAAACAGATCCATTTTTAAAGCAAATGGCCCTATCCACTTTACTTTGGGTAATATGCTTTGGAATAGGAATTCTTTTTTTATAAATCTGACAAATGTCCTTTTAGAGTTACATTTTTTCCTATAATTTGGAGGAAAACCCACAATATTATGACAAAGGTTCTTATACCCTACGATTTTTCAGATCAGGCAAACTTTGCCCTTAATTTCGCCATCAAAATTGCTGAGACCATGGATAACATTCACATTGAAGTTCTCCACGTGATGGAAATTCCAAACAGCACTAGTTTCACCACCATGGGTGGCGGAGAGCAGTTTCCTGATATTGAAAATCAAGTATTTTTTGTTGAGCTTATGGAGCACAGGAAGGAGCAGATTGCAAAATTGAAAGAAAAACACAGCGGAAAGCCCTACTCCTTTGATGCTAAAATAAAGCTTGGAAATGCTTTTCAGGGTATTTCTGAAAGCATAAATGAAGAGAGTCCTGATTTGGTAATAATGGGCTCCAAAGGAGTAAGTGGAATGGAAGAGGTTTTGATCGGAAGTAATACTGAAAAAGTGGTAAGAACAGCCTCATGCCCTGTGGTGACTGTGAAAAGCGAAACAGACCCTAAGGATATCCATAAAATTGTTTTTGCTAGTGATTTTAGTAACGAGTCGGCTGAAGTAGCGGCAAGAATTAAGAGACTTAAGCATATTCTTCAAGCCCAGCTTTACTTGGTTTATATAAATACACCAGGGAATTTTGAAACCAGCAGAGAGTCTATTCAGCGGATCAAAGATTTTGCATCCAACCATGGAATCGAGGATGCCAAAGCTGAAATCTATAATTCAAGATCCGAAGAATCTGGAATTTTAGAGTTCGCGGATGATATAAATGCGGACCTCATTGCCATGACAACACATGGTCGTACTGGATTTCTTCACCTTGTGATGGGAAGTATCACTGAGGACGTGGTAAACCATGCTAAAAGGCCCGTCTGGACATTGAAAGTGGAATAACTTCTTCCACCCTCTAAATTTGAAATTGATAATGGGTAGAAAAAATAACGATTGGAAAAATCGCAATGGAATGGTGTATTCCACAGATGACGATTTTGAGTTCGAAGAAAATTCTAATCTTGAAGAAGAAACACTGTCGGCATCTCAGCAAAACCTAAAAGTAATGCTGGACAAAAAGGCCAGAGGAGGAAAGAAAGTTACTCTGGTGGCCGGATTTGTGGGTTCTGAAGATGACCTAAAGGAATTAGGCAAAGAATTAAAAAGTAAATGTGGGGTTGGTGGCTCTGCTAAGGATGGAGAAATTCTAATTCAGGGGGATCATCGGGACAAGGTTCTCGACCTGCTTTTGAAAGGAGGATATCGTGCGAAAAAATCCGGTGGCTAATTCCACTCGCCCATATTTTCTTTTTCAAGCCAAGCTTTACCCCGTACTTCCCTATCTTATTTATAAAGCCAACAAGGTAAAGAAGACGTATCCTACCCCACCAGCAAAAAGTGAGTTTCTGACTTTGGGAAATTCAGAAAAGAAGTATCTGATTCTGGGAGAATCTACGGCTGCGGGAGTAGGCGCCAAAGATCCAAAAGGGACCATAGCGCACAGAATTTTTGAAACAGCAGGTCCTGATTTACAGGTGATCAATCTTGGAAAAAATGGAATCAGGGTGAAAGAAGCTATTCCAACATTCCGCCACCAGCTAAATTCCATTGAAGATAAAGTGGATGGACTTTTTATTTTTTTGGGGGCCAATGACTGCTTTAAGCTCACTCCACCAAATGAATATCAAAGAGCACTTTTAAGACTTTTGGATCAAATAAATTCTCAATTCCAACCTAATTGGATTTATCTTGCCGATATCCCCCCAGTTCAAATTTTCCCTGCTTTTCCACCCATTTTGAAAAGTTATTTGAAGGAACAGAGGAGCTTTTTAAGAACTGAAATGAAACGAATCGCAAGCCTTGATGAACGTATTGTCTTTGAGTCAATAGAATTGGACCTAGATGAGTCTTTTTTCTCTGAGGATCTTATCCACCCTTCTTCTTACGGCTATTCAGCCATTGCTGATTTTTCTCTGGCCGGGCTAAAACGTGCGAACAAAATCTAGGTCAATCACAATTCACAAAACTTTATCAGTCCTTGGAGGTTAATTGACCATTCCTATCTTTGCAGAAGAAATGAAGAAACTCAAAAAAAATAAGACATTTTTCTCCAGGGCATGCCATCTTCCTGTAGTTCATCATTTCCATCATTCCTAATCAGGAATATTTTTAAATCTACCCGGTGTCGTCGATGATAGGGATTCCACGAGCACCAAAAGTATTACCCAAATTAATTTCAAAGCATAAATTGCATTATGGAAAACATAATCCGTATTGCCGTTCAAAAAAGCGGCAGACTATCTGATGATTCCCTAGGCCTTATTAAAGAATGTGGAGTCAAATTTTACAATGGTAAAGGCAAGCTAAAGGCTGTATCTCATAATTTCCCGATTGAATTTCTCTTTTTAAGAGATGATGATATTCCAGGTTATGTAGCTGATGGAGTAGCAGACATTGGAATCGTAGGTGAAAATGAACTTGCTGAGAAGGAAAGTAACGTGACTGTTTTGAAAAAGCTCGGCTTTTCAAAATGTCGTCTTTCTTTGGCCATTCCCAAAGGAGTAGACTACCCAGGTCTATCTTTCTTTGAAGGAAAAAACATAGCCACCTCCTACCCTAAAATTCTTCAGAATTACTTAACAAAAAATGGTGTAAATGCTGAAATTCATGAGATCAGTGGATCGGTGGAAATCGCTCCAAGCATTGGACTGGCCGAAGGAATCTGTGACATCGTAAGCTCAGGTTCTACTCTTATGATGAATGGACTTCAAGAGGTAGAAAAAATCTTCAAATCAGAAGCCGTTCTGATTGGAAACCCAAATCTGAAGGATTGGCAAACTGAGATTGTCGAGAAGCTGCTTTTCAGAATTAATGCCGTTCAGGAGGGTAAAAGCAACAAATATGTGCTTTTGAATGCTCCAAATGAATCCTTAGACAAAATCATAGGGTTGATTCCTGGAATGAGAAGCCCAACTATTTTGCCTTTGGCACAAAGCGGATGGTCCTCGGTGCATTCGGTTCTTAATGAGGACCAGTTTTGGGAAAACATTGAAGAACTACGGGCAGCTGGCGCGGAAGGCATACTAGTAGTTCCCATTGAAAAAATGATCGTCTAAATCCTCAGGATCTATGAAAATTCTTAATAATCCGAGTTCGGAAATATGGAAGAAAAGCCTTGAACGACCAGTTCAGAAAGCCAAAAAAATCAATAAGGTAATCAAACCGATTTTTAAGTCTGTAAAGAAAAAGGGAGATCAAGCTTTGATTCAATTTGCTGAAGAGTTCGACGGAGTAAAACTTACAGAAATCCTTGTCACTGAGGAGGAAATCAAAGCAGCAAAAAATCAGGTTTCTACAGAGCTTCAGGAAGCCATCGAGGTGGCTTATACTAATATTTCCAAATTCCACACAGCCCAAAAGCAGGATGAACTGGTTGAGGAAGTTATGCCCGGAGTAATTTGCAGAAGAAAAAGTGTCCCTATTCAGAAAGTAGGACTTTATATTCCTGGAGGAACGGCTCCACTATTTAGCACCGTTTTGATGTTGGCAGTTCCTGCTGTGATCGCAGGCTGTAGTGAAATTATCCTATGCTCACCTCCGGATAAAGAAGGGAATATTCACCCAGCTATTTTATACACAGCAAGTCTGGTCGGACTTAGAAAAATTGCCAAAGTTGGTGGTGCACAGGCCATAGCTGCTATGACCTTTGGAACTGAGTCCATATCAGCTGTGGATAAAATTTTCGGCCCAGGAAACCAATATGTGACAGCTGGTAAACAAAGAGCAACCAACTACGGTGTTGCTATTGATATGCCTGCAGGCCCATCTGAAGTTTTGGTTTATGCTGATGATTCGGCTAATCCGGCATTTGTGGCTGCTGACCTTCTTTCACAGGCCGAGCACGGCATAGATTCTCAGGTGGTCTTGGTAACTAACTCAGAAGACTTTGCAAAGAAATCCCTTAAAGAAGTAGATAAGCAATTGAAAGATCTTCCCAGAAAGGATATTGCTAAAAAGGCTTTAAAAAATTCCACGGCAGTGGTGGTAAAAAGCAGAGAAACTACTTTAGATATCATCAATAATTATGCACCTGAACACTTGATAATAAGTGTAGAAGATGAAGAAGAAGTAGTTGATGGTATTGTGAACGCAGGTTCGGTTTTCATAGGAAAATACACACCCGAATCAGCTGGAGATTATGCTTCTGGGACGAATCATACTTTACCAACTTATGGTTATGCAAAGAATTACAGTGGAGTTTCCCTGGATAGCTTTGTTAAGAAAATCACTTACCAGAAAATTACCGAAAAAGGGCTGAAGCTTCTTGGTCCCACGGTAGAAGTAATGGCTGAAAACGAATTGCTAATGGCACATAAAAATGCAGTCAGTATTCGATTAAATTACTTAAAGAATCAAAAATGAATTTTGATCTAAAGGCATTGCTCAGACCACATATTCGAGAGCTGAAACCTTATACCTCAGCTAGGGATGAATACAGTGGAAAAGATGGAATTTTTCTTGACGCCAATGAAAATCCATTTGGATCTATTACCACTGAAAACTTCAACAGATATCCTGACCCCTATCAGCAAGCCTTAAAAGAAAGGATCGCCACGATAAAAAACGTGTCACCTTCAAGGATATTTCTTGGGAATGGGTCTGATGAGCCTATAGATTTATTATTTCGGGCCTTTTGCAATCCAGCCCAGGATAATGTCATCATTTTACCTCCCACGTACGGAATGTATGGAGTAAGTGCTTCAATAAATGCAATTGAAACCATTTCTATCCCACTAACTGAGGATTTTCAATTGCAGAAGGAAAAGGTACTGGAAGCAGTATCAGAAAAGTCAAAGATCCTTTTCATTTGCTCTCCGAATAATCCTTCAGGCAATTCCTTAAACCCTAATGAAATTGAAGAATTGATTCAAAAATTTCCAGGAATTGTAGTTATTGATGAGGCCTATGTGGATTTTATGTCTGGAGAAAGTTTTGTAAAAAAGCTAGAAGAGTATCCAAACCTTGTGATTCTTCAGACCTTTTCTAAGGCTTGGGGTCTCGCATCACTTCGGCTAGGAATGGCTTTCGCCAGTGAAGAAATAATTTCTGTGCTGAATAAAATAAAGCCGCCATATAACATTTCAGGACTGACTCAGAGGACTGTATTGGATGCTCTGGACAATACCGATAAAATGAAAAGAATGGTCGCTGATATCCTGATTCAAAGAGATAAATTAAAGAAGGAATTGGAATCACTTGATGGAGTGATTAAAGTTTTTCCTTCAGACGCTAATTTCCTACTGGTGAAAGTTCCAAATGCCAATAAAGCTTATCAGGATTTGATTGGTAGAAAAGTAATTTTGAGAAATCGGTCTAATGTATTGCTTTGTGAGAATTGTCTTAGAATAACCATTGGTACCGAAGAGGAAAACAAGATATTGATTGCAGAGCTTAAAAATTGGCTTACCGAAAACTCATAACCCATGAAAAAAAGAGTTCTTTTCATCGACCGTGATGGCACAATAATCAAAGAGCCACCTACTGATTATCAAGTAGATAGTCTGGAAAAACTTGAGTTTCTTCCCAAAGCCATATCTAATCTCAGAAAGATTGCCGAGGAAACAGATTACGAACTGGTTATGGTGACCAACCAGGATGGCTTGGGAACCGATTCATTTCCTGAAAAAGACTTTTGGCCTGCGCAATATAAAATGCTTAAAACCCTTGAGCAGGAAAATGTTGTTTTCTCCAAGATCCATATTGACAAGACTTTCGAACATGAAGGTGCGGACACCAGAAAGCCTGGAGTTGGGCTTTTGAAAGAATACTTTTCAGAGGAATATGACCTGGAAAAAAGCTATGTCATCGGAGATAGAGATTCTGATATTCAGCTAGCAGAAAACCTCGGTGCCAAAGGGATTTTCATCGGAGAAGGAAACCCAAAGGCTAGTCTTCAAACCACAGACTGGGATGAGATTTATGAGTTTTTAAAATACCCTCCCAGAAGGGCTGAAATCAAACGGACTACATCAGAAACTGATATTTCAGTTTCACTAAACCTGGATGGAAAAGGGAAATCAAATATTTCAACTGGTTTGAGCTTTTTTGATCATATGTTGGATCAACTTGCCAAACACGGAAGCACGGATCTGAATATTCAGGTAAAAGGTGATTTGCACATCGATGAGCATCACACCATAGAAGATACAGCTCTTGCTTTGGGCGAAGCCTACCTGAAGGCCTTGGGTGATAAAAAAGGCATTTATCGCTATGGCTTTTGTTTACCCATGGATGATTCTTTGGCACAGGTAGCTATTGATTTTGGTGGAAGGCCTTGGATTGTTTGGGAAGCTGACTTCAAAAGGGAAAAAGTGGGTGATATGCCAACGGAAATGTTTTTTCATTTCTTCAAATCCTTTTCCGACACCGCTAAATGCAATCTAAATATCAAGGTGGAAGGAGACAATGAACATCATAAAATCGAAGCAATCTTTAAGGCCCTGGCACGAGCCATAAAAATGGCAGTGAGAAGAGATAAAGATAATTTAGATCAGTTACCCTCGACCAAAGGAGCACTTTAAATTTTTTAACTGTAACAAAATAGGATTTAAGGCCGTTATTTTGTTTGTTTAGTTATGGTACGAAATTTACGTAATCTTCCTGTTTTTATAATTCTAGTCCTTTTTTCTGCCTGTCGAAGTGACCTCAATGATATTCAGGCGATTTTCGAAGCAGAAAAATATGAAGAGACCATCGACAGGCTGGACACTTACCTATTTTTCAATGTGACGGATGTTAAGGCTTTCCACATGCGCGCCAGATGTTATGAGGAATTGGGGATGTATGAAGAGGCGAAAAGAGATTTCCAACGAGTCATTCAGTTAAACCCAGATTATGCTCTGGCTTATGCCGGTTTAGGTAAAATTGCTTTTGAGCAAAAAGATTATAAACAGGCAGAATTACATCTGTTGAGAGCCGCCACAATGGAAGCTGATAATTTTGATATCCTTTACATGTTAGGGAGAGCACAAATCATGACGGAAAAATATAGGACTGCCGAGGGTTTTTTGCGGCAGGCCCATGAAATGAATCCGGATTTCGGAAAAATCAATTTCTACATTGGGATGAGTTTGGCTTTTCAGGGAGATGCTCTCGGTGCTGCAGCAGCATTCAATCAATACGTACAGCATGAGCCTGATCACATCACAGGCAGGTATAATCGGGGGTTTGCATTGATGCGGGCAGGGTTTATCGATTGGGCCATTGAAGATTTTGATGCAGTTCTTTCTCAGGAGCCTGATCATTGGGACGCCATGGCTCAAAAAGGTATCTGCCTAAAACAAAAAGGAGACGCTAGCGGATGTCTTTTAGTTAACAAAGCCGCTCAAAAAGGTAGTATTTATGGACTAGCTGCAGAGGACCTTTGTAGCTGAGAAAACAATCTCCTTTCCAAAGCTTCCTTATAATTTTTCCTAGCCCCTTCAGACTCCACCAAGAATAAATAAGGCTCTATCATTTCTAGTTCCATAAGGTGAAATACACCGCTTATTATGACTCCATCCACTCGTGCATAGAGGGAGTTTTGGCAAAATCTATCTACCAGAACTTGAACCGAATCCAGAAGTAATTGATCTGGGTGGAACGCTTTTATGGTTCCTCCAAAGTAATGCTGTACTCTAAAATCTTCTTGTGCTGGGGTTTTTAAAACCGCATGTGAAAAAATTGAATTAAAATAAATCAAAGAATACTCCCCTACTTCAGCTACTTCCTTGACAAAAGGCTGAATGAGAAATGATTCCTTTTCAAGCAAAGAATTAAGTTTTGGCAAGAAATCTTGAACATGTTTTTTATCGAGTCTAAAAGTGTTTTTGGCACCTCCGGATACAAGAGGTTTAATCACGAACTCATCGAAGGGAAGACCTTCAAAGTCATCTTTATAGATAGAACTTTGAGCGGCAAGCTTTTTCCCTGAAATAACTGGAAATCCCATCTTTTCTACATCAAAGAGATAAGATTTATCCGAATTCCACCTTAATATTTCCAGACTATTTAAAACCGGAATCTGAAGCATTTCAAGATGATCCAACCAGGATCTGAATTCTTCATAATGATCGAAATAATCCCAGGTGGATTTGATAAGCAAAAAATCGAACTTCGACCAATCAGCATTCTTGTCAGACCATGGAATAAGCTCATTTTCGATCCCTAATTCATCTAGTATTTCAGCTAAAATTTGATTTTCATCTGCAGTGTTGTGATCATAGGTCCCTTTTGAGACGTATGTCACGATCGCCACCTTGTTCTTCATCCCGATTATTTGGTCAATTGTAAAAGAACACTAAAATTATCGAGGAATGGGTTAAAAAAACACGTATTTCCGTTTAATTTTGATTAATTCAGTCTATGCTTAAAGAGAAAATTGTCATTGTTCCTACCTACAATGAGGTGGAAAACATTCAAGAGCTCATCGATACGGTGATGTTTCTAGAGGGTGACTTTAATCTTCTCATCATAGATGATGGCTCACCAGATGGCACCGCCAAAATCGTTAAAGAAAACCAAAAGAATTATCCAGATCGACTTTTCCTGATTCAAAGAAAAGGGAAACTCGGCTTAGGGACCGCTTACATTACAGGTTTCAAATGGTCTATTCAAAACGATTATCAATACATTTTTGAAATGGATGCAGATTTTTCGCACAATCCAGCCGATTTGATCCGGCTTTATGAAGCCTGTCATAAAGATGGCTTTGATCTGGCTATAGGGTCCAGATATATAACCGGTGTAAATGTGGTGAACTGGCCAATTGGAAGAGTGCTAATGTCTTACTTTGCCAGCGTATATGTAAAATTCATTACTGGGCTTCCCGTAAAAGACGCTACTGCGGGATTTAAATGCTATAAGAGAAGAGTTCTCGAGGGTATGAAACTGGACAAGATCAAGTTCATAGGATATGCTTTCCAAATCGAAATGAAATTCACTGCATGGAAACTTGGCTTTCAGATTAAAGAAGTGCCCATAATTTTCACAGATAGAACCAAAGGTACTTCAAAAATGAGTAAGGGTATTTTTAAGGAGGCTATTTTTGGTGTGATTTCAATGAAAATCAAGAGTATTATTTCACCCTACAAACTCAATCAAAGCGAATCGATTTTATCGGATCAACCTTCGAAATTGCGAGAACTGGAACAAGAGTCACCAGCATCGTCAATAGACTAATTCCAAGGTTCAAAGCCAGAAAAACCGGCCAATTCCAATAAATTGGCACATATGCCATATAGTAACTCGCAGCATCCAGAGGGATTAATTTGAACTGATCTTGCAAAAATCCCAATCCTAAACCGATGGCATTTCCAATCAGCAAACCCCTCAGGAGAATTCTAAAACCATTCCACAAAAATATTCTTCGAATCTGTTTATCTCTTGTTCCCAAGGCCTTCAAAACCCCAATCATCTGCGTTCTTTCCATGATCAGAATGAAAAGAATTGCACCCATATTGAATATGGCTACAAATCCAATGAGACCAACAAAGACATAAACATTGGTATCCAGCAAGGCCAGCCAATCGAAAATTTCCCGGAATTTCTCCCTACTATCTACCAGTTTCAAATCTGAATCCAGAACATTTTCAATTTCCCGAATTTGGCTTTGCGAAGCTTCAGAATCATCTACAAAAATCTCCAAACCTCCAATCTGGTCATTGGTCCAGCCATTTAGATTACGAATCGTTTGGAGCTCTCCTATTACCACTTTTTGATCAAAATTTTCCAGATAAGTTTCAAAGATTCCTACCACTGTTGCCCTTCTAAATCTTGGAGGGTTCTGAACAAAATAAAGTGTCACACGATCTCCTAATCCAATCAGGAGCCTATTCGCCAGGTACTTGCTGATCATGATTTCGTTGGATGTGCCCTCTTCAGGTATTTGCAACATCCTTCCCTCTATTAGGTATTGCTGAAAGGTCAAAGAGTCAAAATCAGACCCCATTCCTTTCATCAGGATTCCTTCCACTTCAGACTCTCCTTTCATTAAGGCGGCCTTATTCGCGTAAGATTGGACCTTTTCTACAAATGGTAATTCCCTGTAATTCTCAAAAAATCGACTCCTTTTGCTAAAAGGCATTTCTTCAAAAGCATTACTCATCATGTATCGCTGAACCTGATAATGACCGGTAAAATCAAATACCCGGTCAGAGACGGTGGATTGAAAGCCACCGAGAATCATAAAGGCCAAAATGGAAACCCCTAGACCCAGAGCCAAACTCCCAATGGCAATCCGATGTATGGTTTCTGAAAAACCTCCTGCCCTTTTGAAGCTCAGTCGATTAGCTATGAAAAATGAGAAATTCAAGGAGGATTTCTGTCTTTAATTGAATTACAGATGGATGAATTTTATGGGGCTAAGGTACATAAGATTTAAATCCGTCAAAAGCACTTTAAAAACTTAAAAAATGTCTAAAATATTCACACAGCCGGTCATTTTGACTAGTTTTGATAAAGAACCCAAACCTCACTATAAATTGAAAAACAACTTCATAAGAAACTTCTTCTTCGTATTCTTTTTGCCCTATATGGCCTTGGCTCAATCCGGTAATATAATGGTGGGTGCAGAACGTTCTGAACTTTATCTAAATGATTTAAAGGGAAAGTCGGTTGGAGTCGTGGGAAATCAAACCAGTATACTTCCCGGCATGAATAATATGCACCTGGTGGATTATCTGCTTTCCGAAAATATAAATGTGGCCAAGGTATTTGTTCCTGAGCATGGATTTAGAGGCCAGGCTGATGCAGGTGAGGTCATAGACAACTCGGTGGATGAAAAAACTGGTCTACCAATTGTATCACTTTATGGATCAAACAAAAAACCTTCTTCAGAGCAGCTGGAAGGGCTTGATATAATCATTTTTGATCTTCAGGATGTGGGAACCAGGTTTTATACCTACATAAGCACAATGCACTATATCATGGAGGCTGGAAGTGAAAATGGGGTTGAAGTGATGGTAATGGACCGACCAAATCCAAATGGTGATTATGTGGATGGCCCCATTCGGAAGGAAGGGTTTAAAAGCTTCGTTGGCATGCACCCGGTACCCATAGTCCATGGTCTTACTGTGGGCGAGCTAGCGCAAATGATCAATGGTGAAATGTGGTTGAAAGATGGAATTCAAGCAGATTTGACCGTGATTCCGATAGAAAACTGGAATCACTCGATGCCTTACTCTTTACCCGTGAAGCCTTCTCCAAACCTACCAAATGACCTTTCGATCCGACTTTATCCGAGTACTTGTTTTTTTGAAGGAACAAATTTTTCAGTGGGTAGAGGTACCTATTTTCCTTTTCAGGTCTATGGATACCCGAATTCAGATTATGGCGATTTTGAGTTTACCCCAGTAAGTATTAACGGGATGGCCAAATCCCCAAGATACCAAGATCAAACCTGTTATGGAGTGGATTTGAGAAATGAACCCTTAACCTCAAAATTCACCTTGTCTTACATATTAGACGCTTATAACAGAAGTCAGGAAAAGGATAAATTTTTTACAAATTGGTTCAACACACTTGCTGGTACAGATGAATTGATGAAAATGATCAAAGCTGGAAAGAGTGAAGAGGAGATACGGGCTTCATGGAAAAAGGAACTGGATGAATTCAAAAAACTCCGTGAAAAATATCTGATTTACAACTAGACTATCCTTCGATCATGTCAAAAGATTTGAGAATTATTTACATGGGTACTCCGGAGTTTGCTGTTCCTTCTCTGGAGAAACTTGTCGATGCTGGCTGGAACGTTGTGGCTGTAATTACCGCACCTGACAAACCAAAAGGAAGAGGCCAGAAACTGATTCCTTCGCCAGTTAAGGTTACTGCTGAAAAATTGAATATCCCTGTCCTTCAGCCAAAAAACCTCAAATCAGAGGGTTTCCTGGAAGAGCTTCGTTCCTATCATGCAGATTTACAAATTGTAGTGGCTTTTCGAATGCTTCCTGTTGTAGTCTGGGATATGCCCAGACTTGGAACTTTTAACTTACATGCCTCTCTTCTACCTGATTATCGAGGAGCCGCTCCGATTAACTGGGCCATCATTAATGGTGAAAAAGAAACCGGTGTCACTACCTTCTTTCTGAAACATGAAATAGATACAGGAAGTCTACTGCTTCAGGAAAAAACCCCAATTGGATCGGATGAAAATCTAGGTGATCTTTATGAAAGATTGATGGAAATGGGTTCAGACTTGGTGCTAAAAACAGTGGAAAACATTGCCACAGGCAAAGCTAATCCTATTCCACAGGACGAGTCTAAAGCAAAAAATCATGCACCTAAAATCTTCAAAGAAACTTGTGAAATAAACTGGTCTAAAAATGCCAAGGATATACATAATCTAGTGCGGGGCCTTTCCCCATTCCCATCTGCTTTTACGAAAATAAATGGTAAAAACTGCAAAATTTTTCGAACCGCTTTGGAATCAGGCTCCTTGGCTAATTCAAATCCTGGAGAATGGGAAACTGACCAAAAATCATTTCTGAAATTTCAAACAGGAGATGGTGTAATAAGTGTTGAAGAACTACAATTGGAAGGAAAAAAAAGAATGAAAATTCAAGATTTCCTCAGAGGTAATTCCCTTTAGGCCAAGTCAATAGGAATTTTGAATTCGAATCCATTTTTAGGATATTTATACTTACACCACTAATTCATTTTTAGCCATGAAACTTAAATTCATTTCATCTTTCCTGATTTTAATATTTTTATCTGTTTTCAACCCTTCTTCGGCGCAGTTCATTAAAAAGCTGAAAAAAGCAGCTTCCAGAGGCGTGGAAAATGCACTTGAAGAAAAGGTCGAAGAAGAAGTCAATAAATACGTCCAAAAGCAGCTTGAGAAGCAACTTGCAGGCCTTTATAGCGAAGATGGCGAAAGCACACCTGTCACGCTTGACATGAATAAAATTCTGGCAGGTATAGGAGAAGAGGTACCCACAAAGGATTCTTACTCTTTTAATGGTTTCTCCAGAATGGAGGTTCAAACCACGGAAAAAAACGGGAAAGCTGACGAGCCGATGGAGTTAATTTCATTTCTGACAGAAGAACCTACCTACACTGCCATGCAAATTGAAGATGTTGATGATCAAAATAATACGGTGATAATGATTTTTGATCTTGATAACAATGCCAATATCCTATTAATGGAAAATGAAGGTCAAAAGTCATCTTTCGCTTATGGTTTGGATCTTGAGGCCGCCATAGATGAGGCTGTGGAGGAAAACCCTGAAGAATTTGAAATGGAAAATTTCTCAATTGAAAAAACGGGAAATACCAAGGATATTTTGGGTTATGCTTGTGAAGAGTTTGAGGTGAAAACCGAAGATGGTGAGGGAACTTACTGGATGACCGTAGATCCTATTGAAGGCTTTTCTTCTTTCTGGGGAAAGAACAGTCCTTTTGTCACCACAAAAACTCGCCAGATGTATGGTGACCAATTTTCAAATTTACCAGAGGGAAACTTCATGGAGATGGATTTTAAATCAAATGATGGAAGTAGCATGACTATGAAAGTTTTAGAGATCGATTTAGACTCTAAGAAAGAGTTTGTCATGGCTGAATATCCTAACCTGATGACTTCCCAGCAAAAATAAAAGCCTCTATATTTACTAAAGACTTGTCTCAACCATACATACTATACGCAATTCTTTAATGAAAATATCATTAATCGCAGCTGTTGCTAAAAATGGGGTAATCGGGAAAAACAACGAATTGCTTTGGAGGCTTCCAGATGATTTCAAAAGGTTTAAGAAACTCACAGAAGGGCACCATATTCTTATGGGTAGGAAAACATTCGAATCCCTAGGTAGAATCCTTCCCAACAGAACACACCTTGTAGTTACCAGAAATAAGGATTTCAAAATGCCCGAGGGGCATCATGTGTTTCATAGTATCCAAGATGCTTTTATTTTTGCTCTTAAACAGGACCTTAAAAAGCTTTATGTCATAGGTGGAGGTGAAATTTACAAGGAATCAATCGATGTAGCAGATCAGCTCGAGCTCACCCTAGTGGATGCCGAACCTGATGGCGACGCTTTTTTCCCAGAATGGAATGAGGAAAGCTGGGAAGAAACCTTTAGAGAATTCCATCCTGCAGATGATAGGCACGACCACTCTTTCACTTTTTTAGATTTAAAAAGAATCAATCATGATTAAATGAATGACAAGGTAATTTGGATTACAGGTGCGTCCTCAGGGATTGGTGAAGCCTGCGCAAAAAAATACATTGAAGAAGGCTGGAAAGTAATTCTTTCAGCAAGGAATGAGCGGGAACTAGATCGAGTGAGATCCGAATCTGCACACCCTGAAAATGCCAAGGTGTTAATTTTGGACCTAACCGAAACCGAGGAAATTGTAGAAAAAACTACCATAGCAATTGAGCTTTTCGGGCATATTGATGTCGTTTTGCATTCCGGAGGGATCAGCCAAAGGTCATTGATCAAGGATACAACAATAGAGGTAGATCGGAGACTAATGGAAGTAAATTTCTTTGGGACTGTTGCACTTTCCAAAGCTATTTTGCCTCATTTTTTAGATAGAAAATCTGGAGCCTTTGGTATAATAAGTTCGCTAGTTGGGAAATTCGGGACTCCTTATCGGAGCTCGTACTCTGCCTCTAAACATGCCCTGCATGGATTTTTCGACACCTTAAGAGCTGAGCTTTACAAGGATAAAATACAGGTAACCATAATCTGTCCTGGCTTCATCAAAACGAATGTTTCTGTTAATGCCTTGACAGAAGATGGGAGTCCTTTGAATAAAATGGATGATGCACAAGCCAACGGGATGAGTCCTGAAAAATGTGCGGAGAAAATATTCTCAGCTATGAAAAAGAAAAAACGCGAGGTATATATTGGTGGCAAGGAAGTCTTTGGCGTTTATGCCAAACGCTTTTTCCCAGGATTATTTAGCAAACTAATCCAGACGGCCAAAGTTAGATAAAGCATGAATCAAGTCAGAGCAGAAATTATTGCCATTGGTGATGAGCTACTTTACGGCCATATAATTGATACAAACAGCCATTGGATTAGTCAGGAGCTAAGCCAAGTTGGAGTTAGGGTGGTTAGGAGAACTACAGTTGGAGACAATCGATTAGATATTTTAAGTGCATTTAAAGAAGCAGAATACAGGGCAGATATCATTCTCATCACAGGCGGTCTGGGACCTACCAATGATGATCTGACTAAACCACTACTCGCAGAGTATTTTAATACGGAAATCGTGGAATTTCCAGAGGCGGTGGAAGCGATCACGGCTTTTTTCAAAAGTCGGGGAAGAGAAATGACACCTTTGAATACCCTTCAAGGTCACCTTCCAAAAATATGTAAATATGTCCCAAATGAACTCGGCACTGCACCGGGAATGTGGTTTGAAAGAAATAAAACCTGCTGGATGAGTATGCCAGGGGTACCTCATGAGATGAAAAAACTCATGCTTGATTTTGTTCTGCCAAAATTAGGTGAGGTATTTTCTCTTCCGGTTATATCTCATAAAATGATTAAAACCGTCGGAATTGGAGAAAGCTGGCTTTCCGACTTAATCAAGGACTGGGAATTGGGACTTCCAAAGCATATCAAACTTGCATACCTCCCCTCTCTTGGTCATGTAAAACTGAGATTGACGGCTTTTGGACATAATAAAAAGGAGCTCGAAAGGGAAATAGATTTAGAAATCGAAAAGGTCTTTCCCACCATTTCCAAATATGTTTATGGGTATGATTCGGATACCCTAGAGCAATCAATAGGCAAATTACTCAAGGAAAGGAAAAAGCGAGTAGCTGTCGCAGAAAGCTGTTCTGGAGGCTATGTAGCTCATCAAATCACCAGTATTCCAGGAAGTAGTGAATATTTCGATGGAGGAGTGATTCCCTATCACAATCAATTCAAAGAAAAAATCATAGAAGTCAATTCTGAAACCTTGAAAAATCATGGTGCAGTAAGTGAAGAAACTGTGACAGAAATGGCCCGAGGAGTGAAAAAGTTGTTTTCTTCAGACTTTGGATTGGCTAGCAGTGGAGTCGCAGGTCCAGATGGTGGATCAAAAGATAAGCCAGTTGGAACAATCTGGATTGCCTGTGCTACTGATGAGTTTATCAAAACCAAAAAACTTCAGTTGACACAAGATCGAATATTGAATATTCGGCTGACAAGTGTAGCTTTGTTAAACCTCCTGAGAATTTGCATTCTCGAATCCAGCAAATAAAATTTTATCGATATGGTTTGGGATAGTCTTATTTAGAATATAATTTTATAGGAAGAATAAATACCCAATTTAATTATAGAGTGTTATGGCAAGTGTAGAAATGCTGATGCCCAAAATGGGAGAAAGTATCGTAGAAGGAACCGTACTTACCTGGCTTAAAAAAGAAGGTGATTCGATCGAAGAAGATGAATCAGTTTTGGAAGTGGCTACAGATAAGGTAGACACGGAAGTTCCAGCCACCCATCAGGGCACCCTTAAGAAAATTTTGGTGAAGGAAGGTGAAGTAGTCGCCGTAGGAGCTCCGATCGCTGTGATTGAAACTTCGGGAGAAGCTTCCTCAGAACCAGAAAAAAATGTTGAGATTGCTGAATCTGATTTAAAGGATGAACTTCTGGAAGCTGTTCCTGAGGGAACAGCGAATCTACTAGGTTCAACTTTGGCGGAGCCAAAAGAAAAAGAATCTTCTACAGATGAGCGCTTCTACTCTCCACTAGTAAAAAATATAGCGAAGAAAGAAGGGATAGGTGCGGCAGAACTCGCTTCCATTCCAGGAACCGGTAAAGATGGTCGAGTGACCAAAAAAGATATGCTCGACTATTTAAAAACTAGAAACGAGCCTAAGGCTACTCCTTCACAGGGTGCAAATCCTAGTGCACCCTCCATTTCGCAGCCTCAAGCCAAATCAAGCATTTCTGCTCAGGACGAGATTATAGAAATGGATCGAATGCGAAAAATGATTGCTAACCGAATGGTAGAATCAAAACGCATTTCACCTCATGTCACCTCATTTGTGGAGGCAGATATGACAAATATTGTGCTTTGGAGAAATAAGCACAAGGAAGCATACAAAGAGAAATTTGGGGAGCCAATTACGTTTACTCCTTTCTTTATTGAGGCTATTGCGAAAGCAATAGGGGATTTTCCAATGATTAACATTTCCGTAGATGGAGAAAAGATCATAGTCAAAAAGGATATAAATATCGGAATGGCTGTGGCACTTCCTTCTGGAAACTTGATCGTCCCTGTGATCAAAAATGCCGATCAATTAAACTTGGTTGGAATTTCTAAAAAGGTAAATGACCTCGCTTCAAGAGGAAGAGCAAATAAACTCTCAGCAGACGATTTAGCGGGCGGTACTTACACCGTATCCAATGTGGGCTCCTTTGGTAACGTAATGGGTACTCCGATCATTGCACAGCCGCAAGTAGCGATAATGGCTGTAGGAGCGATTGTCAAAAAGCCAGCAGTTGTGGAAACACCTACCGGCGATGTGATCGCCATTAGGCATAAAATGTTCCTTTCCCATTCCTACGATCATCGTGTGGTAGACGGGTCGCTCGGCGGCATGTTTGTACGAAGAGTAGCAGATTATTTGGAAGGCTTCGATATCAACACTGGCCTATAAAAAAAAGCAAACTTTAATGTTCGCTTTTACTCTTTTGCTCACCTTCTAGAGTCAAATATGTATTCTTAAGGATTTTGGCCAATTCAGCCAATCGTATAGGTTTGGTCAAGTAAAAATCCATTCCCATCTCTTCTGCTTTTTTAAAGTCTTCATCAAAAACATTTGCCGACAAGCCAACAATGATCACATCCTTTTGGATTTGGCCTTGTCTAATTCTTTTTGTTGCCTCAAGTCCATTAAGCAATGGCATTTGAACATCCATTAGAATGACATCGAATGCTTTTTGGTCCAAAGAGCTTAAAACGTCCAGTCCATTTCTTGCCACATCAAATTCATAATTTAGCTGTTCAAGCATCAGGCTCATCAGCTCTAAATTCAGATCATTATCCTCAGCCAATAAAATACGAAGCGGATACTCCTGCCCTTGATTCGAATCGATATCCTCATCTACCAATTCTACCACCCCGGAATCATTAAATTGATTCTCAGATTTACCCAGAAGGACACTAAATGAAAAAACAGATCCCTCTCCGACCGAACTCTCTATATTCAAATCACCTCCCATAATTTGAATAATCTTTTTGGCTATGGCCAAACCTAATCCTGTACCCTGATAGGTCCTGTCAGAAGCACTTTCCACCTGGAAAAATGGATCAGTCAAAAATGGAATTTCCTCGGGAGAAATACCTATTCCAGAATCATGGACCTCACAATTAATGAAATAGGCCGAATCAGTTAGGTATTCGGTACTTAATTTTACCAAAATTTCTCCTCCTTCTGGGGTGAACTTGGTAGCATTTCCCAAAAGGTTCATTAGGACTTGCTGCCACTTATCCTTATCTCCAATAAACCATCCATTTGCTTCCTCCTCAATTTCGTAAACCAGGTTTATTTTCTTCTTCTTTGTTAGACCAAGGAAGATATCGATCATTTTTATGAGCTCAATCCCAGGACTGAACTTTTGATCATTTAATTCAATTTTACCAGCCTCTATTTTTGAGTAATCAAGAATGTCCTTGATGATTCCCAAAAGACTGTTTCCTGAGTTCTTAATAATACTTAAATACTGTTTTTGCTGATCATTAAGGTCCGTCTGTTCTAGTAAATCGATTATCCCAAGAAGACCATTGAGCGGGGTTCTGATCTCATGGCTCATATTGGCTAGAAACTCTGATTTGGCTTGATTAGCCTTTTCTGCTGCATTCATCGCTTCCACCAATCCCTTCTCCCAAATCTTTTGAGTGGTTATGTCCTTGGATAAGGACATCATTTGGCTATCATCAAGAGGGAAAAACCGAACTTCAAAATATTTTTTAGTATCATCAATACGAATCGGCCACTCTACAGTCTTTATTCTACCGGTTCGCCTGGATTCTGAGAATGCTTTTAAAACTTCATCCTTCATCTTTGTCCCTACCAGCTCATCTAGCCTTTTCCCTACAAACTCGCTCGAATTCGCCACAAATTCTGATTGATCTTTTACGTCAAGTGATAAAATTTTACCACTATTATCATAAATCGAAATCACATCAGGGATATTCCTAATTACATTTCGAAGTCTATTTTCACTATTTATCAGTTCTTTTCGAGCCTCATACTGGTTGGTGATGTCTGTACATATCCCATTTCCCCCCTTGAAATTTCCCTCTTCATCATAAACTAGTTTTTCGAAAATCCTGAGCCTTAATTTTTTTCCATCCCTTCGTAGATAGTCATATTCAAAATCCAGATAGGGAAGCTTGTTATCAACTGCCTTAAGAACAAAATTCCTGACTCTCTTGACGTCTTCATACGGGCTGTTTTTTTGAAATGCTTCATAAAATTCATTTAGATCTCTTCCCAGAATAGCTTCCATCTCTTGTGTGACTCGCGTAATTTTTCCTTGATAATCATGAAAAAAGACGAAACCCCTTAGCTCCTGCAAAAGAAGACTTTGTCGCTCAAAGAGATCTGAAATCTCTTCTGTTTTCTGCATTAATTCTTTCCTGGATTTTTCGTTATTCCCGATCGAAAGAGAGAAAATAACTATCGTTCCGATAAGAATCAGAATCAAGACACAGAACAAAAAGAAATAGGTTGAATAAATCCCGGAGTTTAAATCATCAGTTTTCAAAAGGAAAACCAGTGAAGCATCTCGTTCTATATCTCCAAAATCAAAAGGATACTGGGCTGCTTGGGCCATACCTTCCATTCCTGAACTTATCCAGTTTACAGAATATAGTCCTTTCAGTCCTTCCGAAACATCCTTGAAAATTTCATTTCTTGATTCTTCAGCAATGGAAATAGGTTCTTGGGAGAATCCAGAATTCAGATAAATAATTGAATCCCTGATTATTAGAAACTTAGATCCATTCGGATCAAGGTAAAAGTCCTGTACAAATCTTACCGTGTAAGCGGGTAGATTCAGAAAGAATTCAATTTTAATTTCTGTATCACCTTCTACTTCTAGGTAGTTGAGATTATTTTTTTCTGATACCTCATAAATCTGACGCCTGATAAAATTATTTCTTTGCGTCATTTGAAACGAAATCAAAGAATCCGAAAAATGAACATGGGCTGAATCTATTAAATCAGGATAAGAGTTAAATACACGTCTAATGGTTTCAGTAAACTCCTGTCGGTAGTCTTCTTCATCCATATCCTGATCATCCACGAAGGCTCTTACGACTTTAGCATCTCCTTCAAATTCATCCATTTTCATCTCCAGTTGCCTGGAAACCAGCTCAGTCTGCTTCTGCAAAAACTCCTTTCTTGAGGATAATTGAGAGTTTCGAATGGCTATAAAAAAATTAACAGCAAGTACCACCACAGATATGACTATCACCGACCCCATGATGATGGTCACCCAAAAATCTTGCTGATATTTTGACTTAAACCATTTCAATTCTTTACTATTTCAATCAAAACCCAGCCGATAAGCTGAAACCTTGATACGATTGCACAGCAAAGGTCAGGTTCTTGCTCAAAATAAAATCGGTCTTCTCCAAAATTAAGTAGAGTGCTGGCCATTTTTCTGACTTCGGCGCTCTTGCTGTTGTACAAATTATAGTCAGAGATCCTAAAGTTGTCAGTTTTAATGGTCTCAGTGTAGACATGATTCTTTAGCGGGGGAAACCCCAAAGCATTTATGGCAACCGGAGATCCAGAAACAATATCCCCTTTGGCTGTTACAACTAAAAATTCACCCGCACTGGGTCGCATATACGGCTCTAAAATTTCAGAAAGTTTGAAATCAATCCCTACAACCAACTTAAGTTGGTCATTCACATAAACTGGTGAAACCAATGAGACAATCCAGCCCAGTCCAGCGGGATCTATGTATGCGTCCGGCAACCACCTAGGCACACGTTCAGGGTTATTAGTTTCATCAGCACCATAGTAGAAATTAAATGCTGTAAGATCCAAGTCAGGTTCTAGGAGATTGACTGCATCGTATTCTGGATAAACTCTAGAGATTTGATCGGCAGAATTTGTATAAATCTGAGCGATCTGAGGGTATTTTGTACGAATACTTCGGAAAAGGGAATCCAATGGATTTGTAATTCGAATCTCCTTGTATATCAATTCCTGATCAGTTTGGAGAGAGGAAATATAGATGGTGCTTTTATCGTCAGAATCTCCAGGCCTATTATTGGAAATACCATTTGTAAACGTATAGCTAAGGGGAACTTCAAAATCAACGGTATCCTGATTTTCGTAAAGTGAAGTGATGAATTCTGAAACGAAAGCTATTTCCTCCATCATATCTCGACCATCCCTTTCCACACTACTAATTATCAGATCAAGATCAGCCGGATCCAAGTCTTTTTTTACTTTTTCTTTTGACTCACAGGAAAAGAAAAATAGTACCAGAACTGTCCAAAAGATTTTTCTCATGAAGCCAAAATAAAGCTTTTCGCTCAAAGCTTTATCAGCTCTTCCCTAAATGAGGTACCCATTTCGTGGAATCTTGTCTTTACCTTCTCAAAAAAATCTCCCTTCCAAAACGTTTCTAACTCCGATTGATCTAAAACATCCATTTCGGGAACCTTGAAAGTCTGCTCCATTGGACCAAGCTCAAATTTGATAATGTATTTATTGTTCCAAGAAAATAAACTAATACGAATTTCCTCTTGTAACCATTCCCGAATTACTCTCATGATGGCCTTTGAATTTCAGTGGTGTAAGTGATATTTGACTTTAAGGATGAAGCAACCGAGCAATACTTATCAACAGCCAATGCAATAACTTTCTGAAATTCTTGTTCCTTGGCATCAGGAGAAACCAGAACAAACCTCATGGTGATATCTTTGAAAAACTCAGGAACCCCATCATTTCTACTTCCCTCTATCTCCACAAAAAAATCTAAAATTGTTTTTCTTTTCTTCTTCATCATCAAAACGGCATCAACGGAAGCACAGCCTCCAAGAGCTGAAAGGAGTAAGTCCATTGGCGATTGAGCTTTCTTTTTTTCATAATCATACATGTCAATCTGCACCTTATTACCTTGGGCATTCACACCTTCGTATTCATAGTCGGCCTTCATGGTGACCTTTACACTTTTCTTATTTGCCATAACCTTTAAATCTGATTACATATTTCTTCTGTATTGCCCTCCTACCTCGTAAAGCGCATTCGTGATTTCTCCTAGGGAACAATACTTCGATACCTCCATCAGTTCTTTGAAAACATTATCATTTTTCAATGCTGTAACTTTCAATTGAGATAACAATTTATCCGATCTTTCTCTCTGACTCCCGTGAAGATTTTTTAGAGTTTGAATCTGGTTCTCTTTCTCAGATTCATTAGCCCGAATGACTTCTCCAGGTATGACTGTTGGAGACCCTTCTGAGGAAAGGAATGTATTCACTCCAATAATTGGATACTCTCCGGTGTGTTTTAGCATTTCGTAGTGCAAGCTTTCCTCCTGAATTTTTCCTCTTTGGTACATTGTCTCCATGGCCCCTAGAACCCCACCTCTTTCTGTGATTCGATCAAATTCCAAATAAACAGCCTCTTCCACTAAATCCGTTAACTCCTCAATGATAAATCCACCCTGAATTGGGTTCTCGTTTTTGGCCAAGCCAAGCTCTTTGTTGATGATCAATTGGATGGCCATTGCACGCCGCACTGAAGCTTCTGTTGGGGTGGTGATAGCCTCGTCATATGCATTGGTGTGGAGAGAATTACAATTATCATAAATAGCGTAAAGCGCCTGCAATGTGGTTCTTATATCATTGAAATCGATCTCTTGTGCGTGTAAGGACCTACCCGAAGTCTGGATGTGGTATTTAAGCATCTGTGACCTCTCATTAGCACCATATTTTAACTTCATGGCTTTAGCCCAAATCCTCCTAGCCACTCTTCCGATTACCGCATATTCAGGATCAATCCCATTAGAGAAAAAGAAGGATAGATTTGGCGCAAATTTATTGATATCCATTCCTCGGCTCACATAATACTCCACATAGGTGAAACCATTAGAAAGAGTCAGTGCCAGCTGAGTGATCGGGTTTGCACCGGCTTCTGCGATGTGATATCCTGAAATAGAAACAGAATAGAAGTTTCTAATCTGATTTTGGATAAAATATTCCTGAACATCTCCCATGAGTCTAAGAGAAAATTCCGTTGAGAAAATACAAGTATTTTGAGCCTGGTCTTCTTTTAATATATCGGCTTGGACCGTACCTCTGACTTTCGAAATAGTGTCAGCTTTGATCTTTTCATACACATCTTTTGGTAAAACCTGATCACCAGTTACTCCCAATAGCATCAGCCCCAAACCATCATTTCCTTTTGGGATTTCGGCATTGTACTTCGGTCTCGGATTATCCTTGTAGATTACCGAAATCTTTTTCTCTACTTCCTTTTCCAGGCCATTCTCTTTAATGTAAACCTCGCATTGCTGGTCAATGGCTGCATTCATGAAAAAGGCAGTCATGGTCGCTGCCGGTCCATTAATCGTCATGGAAACCGATGTTTTGGGGTCAACCAAATTGAAGCCTGAGTAAAGCTTTTTGGCATCATCAAGACAGCATACATTGACTCCCGAATTTCCGATTTTTCCGTAAATATCAGGTCGGTAATCTGGATCCTCTCCATAAAGGGTTACCGAATCAAATGCGGTAGAAAGCCGCTTTGCAGGCATATCCTGAGAAACATAATGGAAACGCTTATTCGTCCTTTCTGGCCCACCTTCACCTGCAAACATCCGGGTCGGATCTTCTCCTTCTCTTTTAAATGGGAAAACTCCCGCAGTGTATGGGAACTTTCCAGGAACATTTTCCTTAAGCCCCCATTTCAATAGATCACCCCAAGCCTCATATTTCGGAAGGGAAACCTTCGGAATTCTAGACTCGGAAAGAGAAGTATGGTAGGTCTTAACTTTGATTTCTTTATCACGAACCTTGAAGATGTAGTATTCATCAGAATAGCGCTGCTCCTCGGTTTTCCAGTTTTCTAACCAAAGCTTGTTTTTTGGATCAAGTTCAAGTTCCACTTGAGAATAAACCTCCTCAAGTTCTTTGATCATTCTGTCCTTGTCCTCCATCCTACTTTCAGAAATGGTTTCTATGGATTTCCTTATGCTATAGAGCTTTTGGGCTATCTCCTTCTGCTCCTCCACCCACCGATCATAGTTTCTGTTTGTTTCTGTGATTTCAGATAGATATCTGGTTCTGGATGGGGGAATGATGTAAATTTTTTCTGACTGACCTCCGGTCAATTCAAAATTACTTCCCCATCCCTCATGCCTTTCTCCGATGTGATGAATAAGGGCCCGGTAGAGCTCATTCATACCCGGATCATTAAATTGTGAGGCAATTGTGCCAAAAACAGGTATGTCTTCATCTTTGGTTTCCCAAAGATTATGATTTCGTTTATACTGCTTTTTGACGTCCCTAATGGCATCTAGAGCACCTCTCTTGTCGAACTTGTTCAAAGCAATTACATCTGCAAAATCAAGCATGTCAATCTTTTCCAACTGGGATGCAGCTCCGTATTCGGGAGTCATTACGTAAAGAGAAAGATCTGAATGTTCGATAATTTCTGTGTCGGACTGACCTATCCCGGATGTCTCCAGAATGACCAAATCAAAGTCTGCGGCTTTTACTGTATCCACAGCATCTTGAACGTATCTAGATAAAGCCAAATTGGACTGACGGGTTGCCAAAGATCGCATATACACCCTTGGGTGATTGATGGCATTCATTCTGATTCTATCTCCAAGTAATGCACCTCCCGTCTTTCTTTTAGAAGGGTCTACAGAGATAATCGCCAAAGTTTTATCCTCAAAATCAATTAAAAATCTTCTTACCAATTCGTCCACCAAAGATGATTTTCCTGCTCCTCCTGTACCGGTAATTCCCAAAACTGGAGTAGTAGATTCCTTGCTTTGCTTTCTGACAGTATCAAGTAGATTTTTGGCACTTTCGGGAAAATTCTCAAATGAAGAAATAGCCCTGGCTATGTAACCCTTGTTTTCTCTATCTAGCGAAAAACCTTCTGGAAGTTCATTTCCAATCGGAAAATCACACTTCTTCACCAAGTCATTAATCATCCCTTGGAGACCAAGAGCTCTACCATCATCTGGAGAGTAAATTCGGTCAATCCCGTATTCCTCGAGTTCGTTAATCTCCTCAGGAAGGATGGTTCCTCCTCCTCCACCGAAGATTTTTATGTGTCCTGCACCATTTTCTCTGAGCAGGTCATACATGTATTTAAAAAACTCCACGTGCCCACCCTGGTAAGAGGTAATGGCTATGGCTTGCACATCTTCCTGAATGGCACAGTTCACAATTTCCTGTACAGAACGGTTGTGCCCCAAATGAATCACTTCGCAGCCAGTTGACTGGATGATTCTTCTCATGATATTTATAGCCGCATCATGTCCATCAAAAAGGGATGCAGCAGTCACGATTCGAATATGATTCTTTGGCGTGTAAGTTTCGACTTGATTTGTCATTGTTTGGGTCTATAGCTTGGTTCAGTGATAAAATTCGATCTTTCGGATGAACTATCTTACTACGCGAAGATAGGAAATTTTATACAGGCCATCAGTTCAGTTTTTGATGAAAACCAAATATTCTTCTGTGAGTAGTACAACCCTCAAAGGGCTCAAAGTTCCCTGGGAAATTCACCTTTTTTTGGTTACAAATTAATTCAGTCGAAACCCGGCCAAAATATCAAATGCCAATTTCTCCTTTTTGATATTTGAGGGTTCTGGTTAGATTCGTGCATCATCTCAAACCCATTCAAGCATGTCCATAGGAAAGTATGCCATTTTTGTATCAATAACAGCCGCTTTGGGTGGCTTTCTTTTCGGTTTTGATACAGCAGTAATTTCCGGTGCCGAAAGACAAATTCAGGAAGTTTGGCAGCTAAGTGATTGGATGCATGGTTTGGCTATCGCCTCTGCCCTTTACGGAACCGTGATCGGTGCTTTATTCGGAGGTATTCCTGCTGATAAATTTGGGAGAAAGAAAAGCCTGCTTTGGATTGGCTTACTCTATTTCATTTCAGCATTCGGGTCTGCTGCTGCCTGGGATGTTACATCATTTACCCTTTTTCGATTCATTGGTGGCTTAGGCGTAGGAGCTTCATCTGTGGTTGCCCCAATGTATATTTCAGAAATTGCTCCCGCAAAAAACCGTGGGTTCCTAGTGGCTTTGTACCAATTCAATATCGTTTTTGGGATTGTAATTGCTTATGTTTCCAATTACCTTATTGGCACTGCAGACCTAATCAACGAATGGAGATGGATGCTGGGCGTGGAAGCAATACCTGCCTTAATTTATTCTATTATGATTTTCAGAATTCCCGAAAGTCCAAGGTGGATTTTGGCCAAACTGGGGGATGAAAGTAAAGCAAGACAAATACTTACTAAAACAGATCCGGATGGTGTGGACGAAGCTATTGCCCTAGCAATTGAGGAAGAAAACGAAATCCATCAAAAAGGAAGTTTCTCAGCGATTTTTACCAAAACATTTTTACCTACCACCATCCTGGCAATCATGTTTGCCTTCTTTAATCAGCTTTCTGGAATCAATGCCATAATCTACTTCGCTCCCAGAGTTTTTGAAATGGCTGGAATTTCCACTGAAAATGCGCTTATTTCCACCATTGGAATTGGGTTGGTGAATTTGGCAGGTACCTTCCTCGGGCTTTATTTGATCGATAGAATAGGCCGTAAAAAACTAATGTATATTGGTTCGGTAGGCTATATTGTTTCACTTTGCCTCATGGCTTTTAATTTCCTTGGACCTGGAATTTCTTCTTCATGGTTACCTTTCTTTGTTTTTGGCTTTATTATCTCCCATGCAATAGGACAGGGTTCTGTGATTTGGGTTTTCATCTCTGAAATGTTCCCAAATGATCTCCGCGCTTATGGCCAATCTATTGGGTCATTCACACATTGGATTCTTGCCGCCATCATTGCAAATGTATTCCCCTTCTTTGCCAATCAATTTGGACCAGGCTATATCTTCCTGTTCTTTGCTACTATGATGGTATGGCAACTTCTCTGGGTAATTTTCAAAATGCCTGAAACCAAAGGGAAAACTTTGGAACAGATTCATAAAAACATACACAATTGAGATGAAAAAGCGAGTAGTGTTATTTGGTGAAATGCTCTGGGATTGTCTTAGAACAGGATCTATTCCTGGGGGTGCTCCGATGAATGTGGCTTTAAATCTACACCAACTTGGACATCATTCCCAACTAATTTCTTCAGTAGGGCATGATAAACTGGGGTCTGACCTTTTGGAATTCCTCCATTCCTTTTGCAAAGACACCTCACTAATTCAAACCCTTCCAAACCTAGAGACCTCAAGGGTTTTAATTGATGATAGTGACCCGGAGAACATCCGGTATGATATTCTGGAAAATGTGGCGTGGGACCACATAAAAATCACCACTGAAGCCATGGAGGCTGTGAAAAAATCCGATACCTTGATTTTCGGATCACTTGCGGTGAGAAGTGCAGAAAGCTTTAAAACACTTCTTGCCATCTTACCTCATGCAAAATGGAAGATTTTTGATGCGAATCTCCGCCCTCCATATGTTGATTTTGATAAAATAACTACCCTATTAGCCCAAACAGACCTGTTAAAAATCAATGAGGATGAATTGGTCGAGTTTGCTAAGTACTTTGAAATAAGCAAAGAAATAAAACCGTTTTGTGATCATATCTCTAAGGAATTCGAAATAGAAAAAATATGTATCACCTTAGGTTCAAAGGGTGCCCTAATTTATGATAGAGGTAAAATATTCCAACACGCTGGCTATCAAGTAAAAGTGAGTGATACTATTGGTGCTGGAGATGCCTTTCTAAGCGGGTTTATTTATCGAATCCTTGATGGAAAAGAACCAATTAAAGCCCTTGATTTTGGGTGTAAACTTGGAGCTTATGTAGCCACCCAAAAGGGAGGAACCCCCAAGTACTCATTGAGAATAATTGAAGAATTTGACCCAAGGTCAAATTAGCCGAGACCAGCTTTTATCGTTTCAGCTATGCTATCCAGTTCTTCGGAACTCAATTTCAGCTTTGGCCTAGTAAAATTAATGTCCTCCATACTGTTAAGAGGAACTAAGTGCACATGAACGTGGGGCACTTCCAGCCCGATGACAGCTACACCTACTCTCGTACATTTGATGGTTTTATCTATTGCCTTGGCCACCTTTTGAGCGAAAACGGTAAGACCTTGAAGAATTTCTGGCTCCAGGTCAAAAATGTAATCCACTTCCACTTTAGGTACTACGAGTACATGTCCTTTGACTAGGGGCATGATGTCCAAAAAAGCAATGTAATGATCGTCTTCAGCGATGATATTTGCTGGAATTTCTCGATTTATAATTTTGGTAAAAATTGTTGCCATCCCTAAAAATAAAAAATCCCGGTTAGACCGGGATTCAATTAGTAAGTTATTTCTAATACTTCAAATTGAAGTTTTCCTGCCGGGGCATTAATCTCGGCTATTTCACCCACTTTCTTTCCATTCAACCCTTTTCCAAAAGGTGATGCCAGAGATATTTTCCCCGCCTTCAAGTCAGCCTCTTCTTCTGAAACCAAAGTGTAGGCTACTTCCATCCCGTTTTTAATGTTTTTAATTTTCACGGTACTTAGAATTCCAGCCTTTGAAGGATCCATTATAGAATTATCCAGGACACGGGCATTGCCCACTACAGCTTCAAGTTTTGCAATCTTTAGCTCTAAATGCCCTTGAGCATCCTTTGCTGCATCGTACTCAGCATTTTCACTTAAATCTCCTTTGTCTCGGGCTTCAGCAATTTGCTTAGCTATGTCCTGCCTTCCTTTTCCTTTGAGTTCCGCAAGCTCCTCTTTAAGCTTTCTGAGTCCTTCCTCAGTGTAATATTGCACTCCCATATTTGATAAGTTTGATTTGGGTATTAAAACAAAGTAACGGCTACCTCTCAGCACCGTTACCGTGGATTTTGTCTTTATTTATGGGGCAAAGATACGAAAGCTTTGCCATTTAGCAAGTTTGTATTTTCACTCCTGTCGCCTTTAAAGGCCAAATTTTTTCCGAATTTGTTTGACCAAAACCTCATTTATTTTTTCGTAGGACTCAAAAGTCCAACCTGCAACATGAGGAGTGAACAAAACATTTTCACGTGAAGCCAGACGATCAAATTCTTCCTTTTGAGCCGGGGTAAATTGGTCAAACTTCTCATTCTCGAGTACATCTAAAATAGCACCTAAAATCTGACCTTTATCGAGGGCTCTATTGATGCTCGAAAAAGAAATAACTTCTCCCCTTGCGGTATTGATCAGCCAAATTGGCTTTTTAAAGCCAGAAATAACCTTATCATCAAAAAACATACGGGTTTCATCCGTAAGCGGTACATGAATACTCAGAATTTCGGCTTTTTCTTGCAGTTCTTCCATACTCACTTCCTTCACGTCACGATCGCCAAAACCTGACTTATATTTGTCATAGGCTAAAACTTCCACATCGAAACCTTTGAGTCTTTTGGCGAAGGCTTTACCCATATTTCCATAGCCGAAAATCCCGACGGTTTTTCCTTTCAGCTCAATCCCCCGATTACCTTCACGGTCCCAGACACCTTTTCTTACCTCTCTATCGGCTTTCAATAAGTGATTGAAAAGAGCCAGAAGACCACCTATGGCCTGCTCGGCTACTGCATCCCGGTTTCCTTTTGCTGCATGGAACAGTTCTATATTCCTTGATTTTACATAGTCCTGGTCTATTTTTTCCAGCCCTGCTCCAGCTCTGGCTATAAACTTTAGGTTTTTTCCTTTTTCAAGTAACTCCCTATCCATTGAGGTTTTGGAACGAATAAAAATCCCCTCATACCCGTCTATGATTTCTAAAATCTCTTCCCTTTTAATCAATGGACGGTAGTCTGCCTTTAAATTAATCTCTTCGAGCAAAGTTATTATGCTCTTATGCATTTCATCAATAATCAGCACTTTCATGGTAGCAATCCTTATAGATTCAAAAGTGACATAGCCACGAGGAAATAAACTGCTAAGCCTAGCAGATCGTTCGCAGTAGTAATAAAGGGACCTGATGCCAATGCTGGGTTTATTCCCATTCGGTCCAAAACAATGGGTGTTACAGTCCCCATAAAAGAAGCCAGTAGAACGACTGAGAAAAGGGCAATTGAGACAACCATGGCAAATCTGGCGCCATTACCATAAAATAAAACTACCATTCCGAAAACAAACAAAGCTAAAATCAACCCATTAAGAATGGCAACCAGAAGTCCTTTAAGAAAACGTTTCGAAAGACTATCATCAAAGGCAGATTTGCTTGCTAAGGACTGAACCACCAAAGAGGAGGATTGAATACCTACATTTCCTCCGGTAGCGGTGATCAGAGGAATAAAAAATGCGAGTGCAGTAACTTTACTGAGCCCACCTTCAAAGAAACCAATGAATCCCGCGCCCATCAGTCCGCCGATAATACCAATCAAAAGCCAGGGTAAACGAGCTTTGGTCAGTTTAATTACGGAATCATACTCATCAACGGTATCGGTAATACCGGTCATCGCCTGCATGTCTTCTTCTGCTTCCTCCCGCAATACATCAAGGATATCATCTACCGTAATTCTACCTACGAGTACATTTTTAGCATTCACCACCGGGATTGATTCCAAATCATATCTACGCATGATTTCAGCCACTTCCTCCTGGTCGGTATCTGTAGTTACAGAGATCAGCTCTTCTTCATATATATCCTGAATCAACGTCTGATCAGAGGCCAGCACAATTTTTTTAAGGGAAACCCTTCCAAGAAGATGCTGACGATTATTCACTACATAAATGGAAAAAATCTTTTCCACATTTTCAGCCTGCCTTCTTATTTCATTTATTGTTTGGACCACTGTCCAATTCTTATTGGCACGGATATATTCCTTTGCCATGATACCGCCAGCAGTGTCCTCTTCGTATTTTAAAAGGTCTATGACCTGAAGAGATTTAGCCTTGTCATCAAAATAGCCGATGATCTCCTGACTTTCCTTATCATCAAAGAGATTGAGCATATCAGCGGCGTCATCCGAATCCATTAATTGGATGTATGAAGCCAGCTCTTGGTAATCCATCTCTTTGATAACCTTATCCAGGGTATCATCCTCCAGCTCTGTTAAAATATCGGAGGCTACCTGCTTATCGATGGTTTTAAAAACGAAAAGAGCCTCTTCCATGGTCAGCTCCTCCAGCATTGAAGCAATATCAGCTACATTGACACCTTCGAAGGACTCCTGAATAAAAGACCCATCCTCGCCTTCAATAGCGATTCGAAGGCTTTCCAGATACTCTTTGGATAGTTCGAATTGCTTAATTGTTTCCACGCGACTTCTCGATTTGTGAGGTTAGAAATACAAAATCATCCACAGACAATTGCTCCGCCCTTAAGTCCATCAAGGGATGCTGCTTCAAATCATCTGCAAGATCAAAAGATTTTAATGAGTTTCTAAGGGTTTTCCTACGATTCCCAAAACCTCCTTTCACAACTTTAAAAAAAAGCTTCTCATCACAGTCCAGTTTTTCAACTGAATTCCTCAGGAGCCTGATGACCCCCGAATTAACTTTAGGAGGTGGATCGAAAACATGAGGAGGGACTGAAAAAAGATATTCGATATCGTAAAAGGCCTGTAAAAGTACTGACAGAATGCCATAGCTTTTATTTCCCTTAGGAGAAGCTATTCTCTCAGCCACTTCCTTTTGCAGCATGCAGACCACCTCGGTTACCTTATGTCTTTGCTCCAGGATTCTAAAAAAAATTTGTGTAGAAATATTATATGGAAAATTACCTGCCACGATGTATGGATCAGGAAGCATTTCTCTAAAATCGTAATCGAGAAAATCTCCATAAATTATTTTCCCCGCTAGCTGCAGGTATTTTTCAGATAGAAATGCAATGGATTCTTTATCAATGTCGATCAGTAAAAGCTCTTGATCCAATTCAAGTAAAAAATCGGTCAGCACTCCCATTCCAGGTCCGATCTCGAGAATGGTCTGAGCACCACCATGACCGGTTATGGCTTTTGCGATATCCTCAGCGATCGACAAATCCTTCAAGAAATGTTGCCCCAGGTGTTTTTTTGCTTTTACCTTTTTCATCGATCCCCTCGTAATTTTTATAACTTGCAGCTAAAATTAAGAGAATATTCTCAAAGGATTTCAGCGCCTCAAAGATTGATTTAGAGGCGGCATTTTGCAGAAAATGAACTTGAAAGATAATAAACCTAAGATCGGCATCAGTATAGGAGATTGTAACGGAGTGGGACCCGAAGTTATCATGAAGTCCTTAATGGACGCAAGAATGACAAGAAGTTTCACTCCTGTGATTTATGGCCATGGAAAAATTTTATCCTACTACAGAAAGGCACTTTCTCTTGAGGATTTTAATTTCCATCAGACCAGAGACCTAAACTCACTTCAGTGGAAAAAAGTGAATGTGATCAATGTTTCGGAGGACTGCCCTGAACTCAATCCTGGTACCGAAACAGAACTTGCAGGTCAGTTTGCCCTGAAAGCTTTCGAAGCAGGAATTAAGGATTTACAGCAGGGAAATATTGATGCTTTGGTTACTGCTCCTGTTAGCAAAAACAACATTAATACTCCCGAAGCACCATTTTTGGGACATACAGAGCATATAGCAAGAGCTGTTGGTGCTAAAAAGAGTCTTATGATGATGGTGTCAGAGAGTCAGCGTGTTGGTTTGGTTACTGCACATATGCCATTAGCTCAAGTAGCTTCCAGTATCAGCAAGGAATTAATCAAAGAAAAATGCGAGATCATGCTTTCCAGTCTGGAAAAAGATTTCGGAATTAATAAGCCAAAAATTGCTGTTTTGGGGTTAAATCCGCACGCGGGAGAGGAAGGAATTCTTGGCAATGAAGAAATAGAAATTATAAAACCCGCTATCAATGAATTAAAGGATAAAGGTCATTATGTTTTCGGACCTTATGCGGCTGATGGATTCTATGGAATGATGCAGCAAAATCGATTTGATGGGGTCATGGCAATGTATCATGATCAGGGATTAATCCCATTCAAAGCCATGAATTTTGGACAAGGAGTGAACTACACAGCTGGCCTTCCGGTAGTACGAACCTCCCCAGATCATGGTACAGCATTTGGGATAGCAGGAAAAAATTTAGCCGACCCAGGTTCCATGAGGTCAGCATTGTTTTTAGCTTTTGACATAGTCAAAACTCAAAGTCAAGAGTCAGAATATGTCGAATAGTCTGAAAAACCTTCAAAAACAGAAGAATATTCCTAAATAAAATTCAAAGATTGAGATTTAATCTCTAAATTTGCGGTCTTAAATCCGGGGAGCATGGATAAGTTCTGGAAGAGCTTCGAAATAGAAGTGATTAAGTATACAGAGGGAGTTCACGAGATTGATTTCCAGATTGATGATTCCTTTTTCAGCCATTTTGAAGAAAATGAAATCGCCGAAAAAGGAAATTTGACCGCACGGGTCAGATTAAATATAGGAGCAAACCTTATTGAAGCTGATTTCTTTATCAAAGGAACAGTCGAGTTAGTATGTGATCGAAGCCTGGAAAGCTTTGATTATCCACTTGATCTCCAAGAAACCATTATTTATAAGTTTGGTGGAGAGGAGAAAGAAATCAATGAAGAAGTGTTTATGATTACCAGAGACACACCTTCCATTAATGTTGCTCAATTGATTTATGAATTCATTTTGCTATCCATACCATCAAAAAGAATTCATCCGGATTATAAAAATGAATTGGATAATGATGACCCAAGTATTCAGGGTGGGTTTATCATATTAGATAGAGAAGAAGAAAGTCAGAAAAAAGAAAATACGGTGGACCCGAGATGGGCAGCACTGAAAAATTTAAAGAAGTAAGAATAATCATAAACCACAGATACAATGGCACATCCTAAACGAAAAATTTCAAAGACCAGAAGAGACAAGCGAAGAACGCACTATAAATTGGAAGCCAAAGGAATGGCGAAGTGTCCTACTACTGGTGAATACCACCTACCTCACAGAGCATTCTGGTTAGACGGAAAGCTTTATTACAAAGGTCAGGTAATCATGGAAAAAGAAGTGTTGGCTTAAGCCAAAACCAATTTTATTTAATCCATCCTCCATCGAGGATGGATTTTTTTTGCACTTTCCCAAGATGTCTCCAATACCCGATTGATTTCCGGTTCTAAGAATTCTTTTGGTGGTAAGAGACAATTGTAATATTTTTGACACTTATCTTGGAGCGATGACTCCATCCTAGAATTCAGCACGAGCCTTCTGATTGGCTTAAAAACACAAAATTGAATGGACAAAACAAGAGCCATGATCACCGGAATTCAGGGCTATGTACCTGATTACGTTTTGACTAACAAAGAGCTTGAAACTTTGGTAGAGACAAACGATGAGTGGATACTATCTCGAACCGGCATCAGGGAAAGAAGAATCCTCAAAGGCGAAGACCAAGGGACTTCTGTCATGGGAATAGAGGCGGTTAAAGGCCTACTTGAAAAAACAAACACCAAGGCCGAAGACATAGATTTGATCATTTGTGCCACCGTAACACCTGACCTACCCTTTCCAGCTACAGCAAATATTATCGCCGACAAGGTAGGTGCAAAAAACAGTTTTAGTTTCGACTTGGCTGCAGCTTGTTCAGGTTTCTTATTTGCCTTAAACACCGGAGCCCAATACATTGAATCCGGAATGCATAAAAAGGTAATCATTGTAGGGGCTGATAAAATGTCATCCATAGTAGACTACACCGACAGGACTACTTGTATTTTATTCGGTGATGGCGCCGGTGCGGTTCTTTTAGAACCTACTACTGAGGATATGGGGATCATGGATTCTATTTTGAAATCAGACGGTTCCGGAGAACCTTTCCTTCATATGAAGGCAGGTGGAAGTCGTCGACCAGCCACTCACGACACCGTAGAAAAAAGGGAACATTTTGCCTATCAGGAAGGAGCTACCGTATTTAAGTTTGCTGTTACAAACATGGCCGATGTGAGTGCAGAAGTGATGGAAAGAAATGGACTTAAGGGCGATGATGTGGCATGGTTAGTTCCACATCAGGCGAATAAGAGAATTATTGATGCTACGGCAAACCGAATGGGAATTGGGCCCGAAAAAGTAATGATGAATATCGAGCGCTATGGAAACACCACGGCGGCTACTATCCCTCTTTGCCTTTGGGAGTACGAGAAGCAACTGAAAAAAGGAGATAACCTTATTCTTGCTGCCTTTGGTGGAGGCTTTACCTGGGGCGCGACTTATGTAAAATGGGCATACAACCCAAAATAATTTAAGATAAACTCAAATAAATATGGCTAGTACGGCTGATTTTAAAAATGGCTTGTGTCTGGAAATGAACAATGACATTTACACCATTGTAGAATTCCAGCATGTTAAACCGGGAAAAGGAGCTGCCTTTGTAAGAACCAAACTGAAAGGAATGAAAAGTGGTAAAACCCTGGACAAAACTTTCAACGCGGGAGAAAAAGTAGTGACTGCGAGAGTAGAAAGAAGGCCACATCAGTTTTTATATAAAGACGATATGGGCTTCCACTTTATGGATTCAAATACTTTTGAGCAGATAGCAATTCAAGATGAGCTTATCGAGAGGGCTGACCTGATGAAAGAAGGGCAAATGGCGGATATTTTAATCCATGATGAAACCGAAACCCCATTAGCAGTGGAGCTCCCTCCATTTGTCGAGCTCATGATTACCTATACAGAACCAGGAATAAAAGGTGATACTGCCACGAATACATTAAAACCTGCTACATTGGAGACAGGTGCAACTGTCATGGTCCCACTTTTTGTGGATCAGGACACCCTGATCAAAGTAGATACTCGTGATGGTTCATACTCTGAACGAGTAAAGTAATTCGTATATTAAAAGGCTTTGTAGCCAATAACCTGATTAAAAATCAGTAAACCACTTTAAAACCTTAATCTTCATGAAAGCAAAAGAGATTCAAGAACTAATCGATTATATCTCAAATTCAGGCTTGGCTGAGGTAAAAATCAAAACCGGTGAATTCGAACTTTCTATTAAAAAATACGCAGACTCCGCACCTGTAAAAACAGTAGAAGTCAACTCTGCTCCTGCTCCAAGTCCAGTGGCAGCACCAGCTCCTGCACCTGCAGCAACCCCAGAGACAAGCACATCTGAAACTCCGTCTAATCTTGTGGAAATCAAATCTCCCATGATTGGAACCTTCTACCAGACTCCTAACCCTGATGCTGATCCATTTGTAAGCGAAGGAAGTAAAATCAAGGCAGGTGACACAGTTTGTATCATCGAAGCCATGAAACTATTCAATGAAATCGAATCAGAGATTTCTGGAAAAATTGTAAAGATTCTTGTCGCTAATGCCACTCCAGTGGAGTATGATCAGCCACTTTTCCTTGTAGATCCTGCAGGATAAACTCATTTTTCACCTAACTCATTGTTGTGTTTAATAAAGTCTTAATTGCAAATAGAGGAGAAATCGCCCTTAGGGTCATTCGCTCATGTAAAGAAATGGGGGTTAAAACCGTCGCAGTTTATTCCACTGCGGACAAAGATAGCCTCCATGTTAGATTTGCTGATGAAGCTGTCTGCATTGGGCCTGCTCCAAGCAAAAATTCCTATCTGAATATCCCAAACATAATTGCAGCAGCCGAAATTACTAATGCTGATGCCATTCATCCGGGCTATGGATTTTTGTCCGAAAACGCGGAGTTTTCAAAAATTTGTGATGAATATAATATCAAGTTCATCGGTGCCAGCGCGGATATGATTAATCGAATGGGCGATAAAGCCACCGCTAAGGAAACCATGAAAAAGGCAGGTGTTCCGACGATTCCCGGTTCCGAGGGACTCTTGGAATCTGCTGAGCAGGGAATGAAACTGGCCAAAGAAATCGGTTATCCCGTAATCCTTAAAGCTACTGCTGGTGGTGGAGGCCGTGGGATGAGAATAGTAAAAGAAGAGGCCGGATTCAAAAAGGCTTGGGATGATGCCCGAATGGAATCAAGTGCTGCATTTGGAAATGACGGCATGTATCTTGAAAAATTCATAGAAGAACCTAGACACATTGAAATTCAAATTATCGGTGATCGTAGGGGAAAGGCATGCCACCTTTCAGAGAGAGATTGTTCGATTCAGAGGCGTCACCAAAAACTTGTTGAGGAAACCCCATCCCCTTTTATCACAGATGAATTGAGGGAAGAGATGGGAAAAGCTGCCATCAAGGGAGCTGAAGCCATAAAATATGAAGGAGCAGGTACCATAGAGTTTCTAGTGGATAAACACAGGAATTTCTACTTCATGGAAATGAATACCCGAATCCAGGTAGAACACCCTATTACAGAAGAAGTGACCGATTTTGATTTGATCAAGGAGCAAATCAAAGTTGCGGCTGGGGAAAATATCAGTGGACGAAACTACTACCCAAAGCTATTTGCTATGGAATGTAGGATCAATGCTGAAGATCCTGCCAACGGCTTCCGACCTAGCCCGGGTTTAATCAAAAACCTGCATATACCGGGTGGCCGTGGAGTGAGGGTGGACTCTCACGTATACGCTGGATACATTATCCCCCCAAATTATGATTCAATGATCGCTAAGCTTATTGTCAGTGGACAAAGCCGTGAAGAAGTAATCGTAAGAATGAAGCGTTCCTTGGAAGAATTCGTGATCGAAGGGGTGAAGACCACCATTCCTTTCCACATTGCATTGCTGAATGATAAACAGTTCAATGCAGGAAACTTTACGACGAAGTTTCTGGAAGATTTCGATTTTAGTCAAATCAAATGACAAATAAAGAAAAGCTAACCGATCGGTTAGCTTTTCTTCATTCAACCCAAAAATAGGGTTGAGCTGGCCAAATTGCGAATTCCGATTAGGAAGTTTATGAGTTAAGCTCAAATGAGTCCATTTCGATAGAAATCAACCAACGCAATTGTACTGTAGGTAACTAAAATTCCGCCTCCAATCAACAAAATTGTTTCGGCCGCCTTGAATTCATAAACTTCTATTTCCTGAAGACTATCCCTGTGAATGGATAAAGGTAAAGGTTCGGCATACTTATGCTTATTATAATTTAAAAGAAGGCCTTTTATTGAGTCATTTTCATAAGACCTGAATTTCAATAGAAGTTCTTTCCCATCTTCTACTTTTGTCAACCTTAACTTCTTGTTAGGCTCAAGCCTTTCGAGTTGTTCAGCAGTAGAGATGGTACTCTCCTCTTTCTCCTCACCCTTTATTTTAATTTCTTCAATAGGCTTGTATGTTGCACAGGCAGATACCGCAAAAAGTGCAATTAATAAGTAAAATCTAGCTGAATTCATTTGCATTTCGGATGATGATATTCAATCTAGATTCTTAATGATTTCCTGAGAAATTTTAATTAGGTTGAAAATTTCAGTTTTGACCAATTCGGAAATTCATTTTGGCAAAAAATAATAAAGTGGCCTAATTCGAAAATTCAAGCATATAATTAAAAGTTATCATCCCTGAATTTTTCATAGGCAAATTCTTGCCATTTGCATAAATAATCTAAAATTGGAAGGAAGGCTCAGGGACTTTCTTCATTTTTTTCCATAACTTATTCTTTGCTATTCTGGTATCTATGAAACAAAATCAAGCCCATTTCTTCGTTACCCTGCTATCTCTTGTTTTTCTTTGGTCATGCGACCAAAAAAAAGCAGAAAACATGGCACTTCAGGGAGATGGACAGCTGAGTTACAATTTCCACATCAGGCCGATTTTATCTGATAAGTGTTTTGCATGCCATGGACCAGATGCGAATAAACGAGAAGCAGAATTAAGACTGGATACCGAAGAAGGTGCATTTTCTACACTAAAGGAAAGTCCCGGGAAATTCGCTTTAGTATCTGGAAACCCTCAAAGTTCTGAAGTTTATCACAGAATAGTCTCCACGGATCCGAGCGAGGTAATGCCTCCACCTGAGTCCAATTTAGTACTGACTGAGGAGGAAAAAGAGTTGATAACCAAGTGGATTGAACAAGGTGCAGAATATGAGCCCCACTGGGCATTTGAAAAACCTGAAAAAATCACACCACCAGAAGCTGAAAATTGGGCGGTGAATGAAATAGATCAGTTCATCTATGCCAAAATGAGACAAAAAGGGCTTGAACCAAATCCCGAGGCCAAGCCACATGAACTGATTAAAAGAGCTTCCCTTGATCTTACTGGCCTCCCTCCCAGCCCAGAATTATTGGATAAGTTCGAGGATTTAACGGATGAATCCTATCAGGAACTACTAGATGGATTGCTGAGCGAACCTGCTTTTGGAGAAAAATTAGGGATTCTTTGGATGGATATTTCAAGGTATTCAGATAGTTATGGATATCAGGATGACAATATCCGAACTCAATGGCCTTACCGTGATTGGGTGATTCATGTATTAAATGAAAATATGCCTTATGATCAGTTTATTACTTGGCAATTGGCAGGTGATTTACTTCCCAACCCTACCAAAGAGCAAATACTAGCAACAGCCTTTAACCGAAATCACAAATACACCGAAGAAGGTGGAGTGATCGATGAGGAATATCGAATCGAGTACGTTTTAGACAAAACAAATACAGTTAGCAAGGGCCTATTGGGAATTACGATGGAATGTGCTCAGTGTCACGATCATAAGTATGACCCTCTTTCACAGAAAGAATACTATGAATTTTTTGCCTTTTTCAACAACAGCCCGGAAAAAGGATATGAAGGAGATGTAAGTCAATCCAAGCCGGCTAAAACGCCAATTCTTTGGGTAGATCAAGAAGACCTCTCAGGGGTTATGGCATTCATTAACCATAAGGATACGACCGACCTCAGTATTTCTGTCATGGATGAATTGGAAGGTGAAAATACCAGAACCACTTATATCTTAGACCGTGGGGTGTACGACGCACCGACAGTACCTGTTAGCCCAAACACTCCATCTTCAATTCTTGAATTTGATAAAAACCTGGAAAAAAACAGATTGGGACTCGCTAAGTGGATCACCAGCCCTGATAATCCACTGACAGCAAGAGTTTTTGTGAATCTTATATGGCAAGAAATATTCGGAACAGGCATTGTGAAATCAGCTGGTGATTTTGGAATGCAGGGTGACCTTCCCACTCATCCAGAGTTATTGGATTGGCTGGCGGTAGATTTCATGGAAAACGGCTGGGATATCAAAAGGCTTTTGAAGCAAATTCTTTCTTCAGCGACCTATAAACAATCTGCTCAAATCAATAAAGATCATCTGGCCATTGATCCGGAGAATTTGTACCTCGCCAGGGCCTCTAGGCTAAGGCTTCCTGCGGAAAATATTCAAGATTTGGTTCTGGCAAGTAGTGGCCTTTTGGTTCGCGAAATTGGTGGACCAAGTGTAAAACCTTATCAGCCTGATGGTATTTGGGAGTCGGCCACTTCAGGGCGAGGAGTTTTGGCAAAATATGTTCAAGATCATGGAGAAAAACTTTATCGAAGAGGACTTTATAATTTCATAAAGCTGACCGTCCCTCCACCAAAGGCCATCATTTTTGATTCAAGTAATAGAGATCGTTGTGAGCTAAGTCGGGGTAGAACCAATACCCCTCTTCAAGCCTTAGTCATGTTAAATGACCCTATGGTATTAGAGGCGTCCAGAGTTTTGGCAAGCAATCTGATCAATGAATCAAGTAATCCTGAAGATGCCATTCAAAATGCCTTCAAGAGAATTGTTTGTCGAGAGATAAGAGACTCGGAAGAAGATATTCTAGCGGATTATTATGAAGATCAGTTAGAACGTTTTGAAAATAATCCAGATCAGATACGGGCGAGTTTAGAGGTTGGTGAGTACCCTCTTGAAGAGTCCGACGTGAAGGCGGAGACAGCAGCCTTGATGCAGGTCATTGTCACAATTTATAATTTAGAAGAAACGATAACTAAGAGCTAAGATGGAGAAGGAAATACTAGAACATGGCCTAGGCATGAACCGAAGGAAATTTCTCTCCAGGCTCAGTTTGGGTGTCGGTAGTGCCGCTTTGGGTTCTTTGCTCATCCCGGATTTGTTTTCGGGCGGTAAGCCAAATGAAGATGCCATAATGGATGCTTTACCTCACTTTGCCCCAAAGGCAAAACGGGTAATCTACCTCTTTCAGAATGGTGCTCCGAGTCAACTTGAATCTTTTGATTATAAGCCTTTGCTGAGAGCAAATATGGGTATGGAGCTTCCTGCATCCATTCGAGGGGAACAGCGACTCACAGGTATGACCTCCGGCCAGGATTCATTCCCATTAGTAGGTTCTTATTATGATTTCGAGCAGTATGGACAATCAAGAGCCTGGATATCTTCCCTCTTCCCACATACTGCAAGCGTTGTGGATGATTTATGTATAGTGAAATCAATGCACACCGAGGCAATAAACCATGATCCTGCATTAACCTTTTTTCAGACAGGTGCCCAAGTCGGTAATCGACCAAGTATGGGGTCCTGGCTGAGCTACGGATTGGGAAGTGAGAACAGTAACCTGCCTGCATTCTGTGTTCTTCTAAGTCGTGGAAAAGGGAATGGTCAGGGGGTTTATTCCAAACTTTGGAGCAATGGATTTTTAGATGCCACACATCAAGGTGTTCAATTCTCAAATTCAGAGGACCCGGTTTTATACCTCAAGGATCCAGAATCAATGTCCAGAGCCGAAAGGCGCAAAATGCTTGATCATTTAGCTGAGATGAACGAATTGAATTTCAATGAATTCAATGACCCTGAAATCTCTGCAAAAGTGGCTCAGTATGAAATGGCCTTTAGAATGCAGACAGCTGTCCCGGAAATAACCGATGTTTCCAAAGAGCCTGATAGCATCGTGAAACTGTATGGACCGGAATGTTTGGTTCCGGGTACTTATGCTGCTAATTGTCTTTTGGCAAGAAAGCTTTCAGAAAACGGGGTTCGCTTTGTGCAACTCTATCATCAAGGATGGGATCAACATGGAAATCTCCCAAATGAAATGGCTCTTCAGGCAAAAGATGTGGATCAGGCATCTGCAGCCTTGATTACCGATCTAAAACAAAGAGGATTACTAGATGAGACATTAGTCATTTGGGGAGGAGAGTTTGGAAGAACCAACTATTGTCAAGGACAAATTCAGGCTGATAATTATGGTCGTGATCATCACCCTAGAGCATTTTCCATCTGGATGGCTGGCGGTGGCGTCAAATCCGGAATTGTATATGGAGAAACGGATGAATTTGGATATAACATTGTTGAAAACCCTGTACATGTTCATGATTTCCAGGCTACGGTCCTTCATCTTCTAGGCATCGATCACGAAAAACTGAATTTCAAGCATCTTGGAAGGAGATACAGACTTACCGATGTTTCTGGCCATGTAGTCAAAGATATTTTGGTCTGATATGATGAGTAGCAAAAGATTCAGAGGTATTTTCGAAAACCTCCTTTTTGTCTGGCTTGGCCTTTCGGTTGTTTTACTCTTAGGTGGGCAAAATTTGGTTTTACCAAACTGGCTGCAAATAATCGGAAGAAGCCATCCCCTACTCCTTCATTTTCCAATTGTGCTGATTCTTTTTGGGGTCTTATTCCAGTGGATTCCAGGGATTGATAATAACGCTGACTTAAAAAATTTCGGAGAATTATCTCTGCTCGTAGGAGTTAATTTTGCAGGGCTGACAGTAATAGCAGGTCTGATTTTGGCCCAAGAAGATTACTCTGGAAACACATTCGATCTTCATCAATATTCAGGTTTCGGAGTATTTATTCTCGGGGCATTATTTTATTTTTTTCGAAATCTGCCTAAAACATATCTAAAAGCGACTTCCCTGGTCTTGGCGATAGGAATAACATTTACCGGGCACTGGGGCGCCAATCTTACCCATGGAGAGGATTTTCTATTGGCCCCTATTCTTCAAGAAGAAGTGCCAACCCTGGCAATTAACGATGCTCAAGTTTTCGAAGATGTGGTAATGCCTATCCTAGAAACAAAATGTGTGGGTTGCCACAAGGAAGGTAAAATCAAAGGAAAGCTTCGCCTGGATCATATAACTGGAATCCAAACAGGGGGTAAGACAGGTCCCTTTGTAGTGGCTGGAAATCTGGATGAATCTCTGATGGTTCAGCGAATAAACCTACCACTTGAACATGATGATCACATGCCGCCCAAGAATAAAGCCCAGCTAACAGATGAGGAAAAGAAAATCTTGGTGAATTGGGTTTTGGCAGGTGCTGAATTCGATAAGAAACTCATTGAAATGGAGCCTGAAAGTGAGTTTTTCAAACTAGCCTCCTTGAATTTTGATGAATCGGATAATTATAATTTTGAGGAGGCTGATCCTTCAACTGTCGAAGAGTTAAATAATTTTTTTAGAAAGGTAGAACCCCTTTATCCCGGTTCTCCGGCATTAGTGGTTTCTTATTTTGGAATCGCAGCTTTTGATCCCTCTTCATTGAATGAGTTAGATAAAATCAGGACGCAGGTCGTCCAGCTGAATTTAAACAAAATGCCTCTAGCTGGGACTGACCTTAGTATTTTGCAAAACTTCATAAACCTGGAAGAGCTGCAGGCCAGTTTTACAGATTTAGATTCAGAACAAATTCTTAGTATATCACAGATTCCCTCCCTCAAGGACCTTTCAATTTCTGGAAATAAATTGTCTGAAAAGTCCCTAGATTATTTATCCGGAATGAGTGATCTCAGAAACCTTTATCTATGGGAAACTGGTTTGAGCGATGACCAGCAAAAACAACTTTCCAGTACCCTGAAATACACCAATGTTGAATTTGGGTTTGACAGTAAAAAAGTGGTTTACGAACTGAACCCTCCACTTTTAAAAAGTGAGAAGGACATGTTTGGGGATAGCACTTTATTGGAGATAAACCACCCAATCCCTTCAGTAGAAATTAGATACACATTAGATGGTTCTGAACCAGACAGTATTAATTCACTAAAGTATGAAGCGCCTTTTTGGGTAAAGAAAACCGCTGAGATCAAAGCAAGAGCTTTTGCTGATGATTGGAAAGGAAGTCCAGAAGCCAGCACTTTGGTTTTTAAAGCTGGTAATCCACCTAAAGAATTGAAGCTCCTGACACAGCCAAATGCCATCTACTTTGGGAAAGGGAATCTGACCTTGATCGACCAGATAAAAGGCAAGCCAAATCACACTTCCGGCGAATGGCTAGGTTATCAGGATAACCATGCTGAGTTTGTGATCACTCTCGCTGAAAATCAAAAACCAAAGGAGATAACCATCAGCCTTTTGTACAATGAAGGAGCCTATATTTTCCCACCCACTCAGGTAGAAATCTGGCAAGGTGATGGCTCTAATTGGAACAAGGTCATAGATGAAAAACCGCTTCAGCCAAAGAATATTCAACCCACCAGATTCGAGGCGCTCACCTACGGACTTCCAGAAACAGATTTTGATCAAATACGAGTAAGGTTAAAAAGAATCGCTTCTTTACCCCCCTGGCATCCTGGGGCTGGCTCGAAAGGTTGGGTGTTTCTAGACGAGGTATCCTTACTTGAATAATGGGAACTGAAGACCTGAACAAAGCCTTTCTGTCCTCGATTTATAGGAAGCTCGAACTCGCAGCAAACCAAAAAAGTATTGATGAAGCAGGAAATATTATTGCTGGAAGCCTTGAGAAGAATGGGTGGATTTATGCTTTTGGCACGGGACATTCCCATATGATGGCCGAGGAGATTTTTTACAGGGCTGGAGGGTTAGCAAGGGTAAGACCCATTCTGCATCCTAAACTAATGCTACATGAAGATGCATCGGCAAGTACCGATTTAGAAAGAGAGGAAGGAAAAGCCAAAGATTATCTTGGTGGCTACCAGATGACAAATAAGGATGTGATCCTCATTGCCTCCAATTCTGGGAGAAATGCCGTGACTATTGATTTGGCTCTTCTGGCCAAAGCAAAGAAGGGTAAAATCATCGCACTTACCAGTCTAAATCACAGTAAGTCGGTAGAGTCCAGACACACCTCGGGATTAAAGCTTTTTCAATTGGCTGATGTTGTATTGGACAACTTTGGTGAAATCGGAGACACCAGCATCACGTTGCAGAAGAGCAACATCAGGACAAGCCCATCTTCCACCATTGTGGGGAGTTTTATCCTGAATTTAGTGATCACAAAGGCTATCGAATTGCTCATTTCGAAAGGCTTAAGTCCTGAAGTTTTTCAAAGCTCCAATCTAGATTCTGGGGGAGCTCATAATGAAAATTTGATTAATAAATACAAGTCAAAGGTTAAGGGCTTGTAAGCATGATTTAAACCGTTTCATGGTTTATTTCGCTAATGGTCAGCCTAGAAAATGAGTCGAAAGAAAAAATATCCTATATTCATCTTATCCACTTTATCACCTTAATCCTTTTTTAAATGTCACCAGCAGACACTTTAAACCCAATCAATAAGCGCTATCTGGCTCTGGATGTTCTCCGAGGAATGACCATTGCCTTTATGATAATTGTGAATACCCCGGGAAGCTGGAGCTCGCTTTATGCTCCATTAGCACATGCCAGCTGGCATGGGTTCACACCAACAGACTTAGTATTCCCTACATTTCTTTTTGTGGTTGGAAATGCCATGAGCTTTTCCATGAAAAAAATGCAACTCATGGATGGTTCGGCCTTTTATAAAAAAGTTTTCAAAAGAACTTTTCTGATCTTCCTAATCGGATGGTTATTGAATGCATTTCCATTCGTGGAATTTACAGAATCAGGTACGAGCTTCATTGATTTATCAGAGGTCCGAACCTTTGGGGTTCTTCAAAGGATAGCTTTAGCTTATTGTTTTGCAGCCTTAGTCCTTTACTGGGGAGGCGAAAAGTTTGGTTGGTTTTTTGGAGGTGCTGCTTTGATTTTGTATTGGGCAATAATGTACTTTTTCGGAGAAGGGTCTGACCCATATGCTTTAGAAACAAATGCAGCCATCCGCCTGGACTTGGCTGTTATTGGTGCCGAAAGAATGTACGGTGGAGAGGGTATTCCTTTTGATCCTGAAGGTATTCTGAGCACACTACCAGCAATTGTCAATGTCTTGGCCGGATATATTGCAGGTAAGGCTATTCAAAAATGGGGAAACACAGTTGAAACGGTTAAGCGTTTGCTCATCGCAGGGGTCATTCTAGTTGCCGGTGCTTACGTGTGGGATCTGGGCTTTCCAATCAATAAAAAAATATGGACAAGCTCTTATGTGTTATTGACTGTTGGCTGGGATTTAATTCTTATTGCTGGATTGATTTTGATCATTGAAGTTTGGAAAAAGGTAAAATGGACCTATTTCTTTGAGGTTTTTGGTCGAAACCCTCTGATTCTCTACGTTTTATCCGGTGTTATAATAACTCTATTTTTTATGGTCAAAATTGGAGACCAAAGTCTTCAAGGTTATATTTATCAGAGTGCGTTTACGAGCTGGCTAAGTCCAAAAAACGCTTCCTTCCTATTTGCGATTTCCTATATGCTTTTGATCTGGTTGATTGGGCTCTGGATGGATAAAAGGAAGATTTACATCAAAGTTTAAACTGAGTTTTAACTAAATTTTTTAACTATGAACTTGAAAATTGCAGTCTATAATGTTCAGTGGATGCGTGATCTGTTCAATACTGACGGCTCCCCGAACACCAGTGGAAAAGACCATGAGAGAAGCCTTCAATTGGCACAAGTTATTTCCGCCATCAATCCAGACTTTCTTGGCGTCGTCGAGGGACCAAACACCTTGGTGGATAGATCAAAAACAGCCTCAGACCAATTGATGAATTGGCTTGCTGAATATATGCCTGGATCAAATCTTCAGGCTATTCATGGCTTCCCTTCACCGGGTCAACAGGAACTTTGTGCTCTTTATAATCCTGATAAAATTAAAGTCCTCTTTACGCCAGAAACAGATGAAAGGAAGCGTTTTGATGAACCATTCCTAATGGATACCACAAACAGGCTTATCAAGGAACAGTACAAGCACTATAGACCTCCATTGGAGCTCACCATTTTAGGTACTGACGATACCTTTATCAGCCGTGTCATCATAGCACATACCAAGTCCAAAGGGATTTTTGATATGGTGGACTATGCCAGGTTTGAGCAAATTTCAGAAAGAGATAGGTTAAAACTTTTTGCAGAATGCATGTCCATTCGTCAGCGCTGTGATGAGTATCTTGAAAAAGGCCAAGAGGTAATGGTCATGGGAGATATCAATGACGGTTTCGAATTGGATTTTTATGAAAACAGGTTTAGCAAAAGCGCAGTGGAGATTCTGCTTGGAGATATTTGGAAACCAGAATGGGTTCTAAAATCTGTTCTTCCAAAACCTAAACTAAATTCCTATGGTTGGACGCCAAATTCAAGTAGATATAAAGACCGAATCACAGGAGACCGGGTCAATGTACTTATTGATCACATATTGGCCAGCCAAGGGTTAGAAATAAACAATGGAAAGGTCTGGAACCCATATCTTGAACGGGAGGACGCCCTTATTTATGGATTGAAAGATGAGCTTCTCGATGCTTCAGATCACTTTCCGGTAGTGTGTGAAATAAAAACCCAAGACTAATATGGATCAGGAACAGAAAATGATTCAAAATCTGAAAGAAAAATATTCCAAAAGCCTTTCAGAGTGGATCGAGATTGTAAAAGCTGAAAATCTTGAAAAACATGGACAGATTGTGAAATACCTGAAGTCAGAACATGGCTTTACTCATGGTTTTGCTAATCTTGTTGCCCACAAAACCCTGAAGTCAGATGCCGGATCCAGTGATGCTACAGATCTAATATCTCAACAGTACAAAGGAAAAGAACATTTTAAACCTCTTTATGAAAGCCTGAAAAGTGAAATAGGAAAGTTTGGATCAGACATAGAATTCTTACCAAAAAAGGCATATACAAGTGTTAAAAGGAAAAAGCAATTTGCTATGCTTATACCAGCCACGAAAACTAGGTTTGATGTAGGAATTAATTTGAAGGGTGTCGAACCTCAGGGGATTCTTGAAGCTGACACTAAATCAAGCGGAATGGTAAGTCATAGAGTTGTGATCAACCACGAGGAACAGTATTCAAGGGAATTGATCGATTGGTTGAAAAAAGCCTATGAGGCTGCCGGTTAAGATCTTGCTACTTCTTCTTCCAATTCTGCATACCAGGCTTCCCCATACTTCCTGATCAGTGCTTCTTTTAAAAATTTATATACCGGCACCCCCAATTCGGCACCCAAATCACAGGCTGGATTACAAATTTCCCATCGATCATAGTTCAAAGCATCGTATTGATCATACTTTGTAATCCGGATCGGATATAAATGACAGGAAATCGGTTTTTTAAACTCTATCTGTTTATCCATATATGCCTGCTCTATGCCACACTTTAGGATTCCGCGTTCATCTTTTATAGCGTAAGCACACTCTGCATTGTCGCCAATCGTCGGAGTACCCATATCCCCTTCCTTGTCTATTACCCAAGCTCCTTGTTTTTCAATGGCCTTCTGTCCCTCTTCAGTTATGTAAGGTTTAACCTTCGGATAAATCTCTTCTAGAATTTTGGTCTCTTCCTCCTCAAGGGGTGCCCCAGCATCTCCTTCGACACAACAAGCTCCTTTGCATGCCTCCAAATTGCACACAAAAAACTTTTCTTTCACATCATCTGAGATGACAGCATTTTCTACGATAATCATAATCAGCTTTTCACAAAGTTAAGTAATCCTGCCATTAGACTAGTTTAAATTTTATTGGCCCTTCTAACTCAGCAAAAGAAAAGGGCAAAAAAAAGAACCGCTCCTATCGGAGCGGCTCAACCCAGCACTATGAAGAAAAGCTATTTTTTAGCCTTTGGTATTAAGAACACAAAGTCCATGACTTTGTTCATCTTTGATTAAAAATTTTTACAAAAAGTTTAACAAGGAGAGAAATAAGCCTTCAGAGGTATTAAATAAGCCTATTTCTTAAAATAAAGATCTACTAATTTTTTGAATTAATTGGATTAATTTTGTCAAGTGCAAGTCGGCTTGTCGCTCCGTTCCGAATTAATCGGAATCGGTGAGGAAAGTCCGGGCAACATAGAGCACCATACTTCCTAACGGGAAGGGCTTTGGCTGGTGACAGCCAAAGTACAGATAGTGCCACAGAAAATATACCGCCATGAAGTAAAGCGACGCTTTCACTTCACGGTAAGGGTGAAAAGGTGAGGTAAGAGCTCCCCGCTTTGGCAGTGATGTCGAAGGCATGGCAAACCTTATGGGTTGAAAGATCAAATAGGCTCCGGGCAAAACGCTGCTCGTGTGATTTCTGACTTGTCAGAATTCCGGAGTGGGTAGATCGATAGAGGCTGAGTGTGAACTCAGTCCCAGATAAATGACAAGATTCCTTTAGGGAAACAGAACCCGGCTTACAGACTTGCACATTTTTTATTTTATATTCGAAGCATGTCTAAAATATTGATTATTGATGACGAAAAAGTCATCAGATCCACCCTGAAAGAAATATTAGAGTACGAAAAATTTCAAGTCGATGAGGCCCAAGATGGCGCTGAGGGACTTGCTAAAATTCAAGAGGGGGACTATGATCTTGTACTTTGTGATGTAAAGATGCCGAAGATGGATGGTCTGGAGGTGCTGGCCAAAGTGAAAGACTTCGATAAAGCACCCCAATTCATCATGATTTCTGCACATGGGAGCATAGAAACTGCCGTAGAAGCAACCAAAAAAGGCGCATTTGATTTTATCCCAAAACCTCCGGATTTAAATAGGCTCCTTCTTACAGTTAGGAATGCTCTGGACAAGAAAAACCTGGTGACAGAAACCAAAGTTCTTAAGAAGAAGCTTTCCAAAAAATTAGATATGGTGGGAGAATCTCCCGCCATTCTTCATGTGAAAGAAACGATAGAAAAAGTCGCTCCTACAGATGCACGGGTTTTAATCACAGGGCCAAATGGTACTGGTAAGGAACTAGTTGCCCATTGGCTTCATAGCAAAAGCAATAGATCCAGCGGGCCTTTTATCGCAGTAAACTGTGCTGCAATTCCTTCGGAGCTGATTGAAAGCGAGCTTTTCGGACATGAGAAAGGAGCCTTTACTTCAGCTCACAAACAGCGTACTGGGAAATTCGAACAAGCTCAGGGAGGAACACTTTTCTTAGATGAGATTGGTGATATGTCACTCTCCGCTCAATCCAAAGTTCTTCGAGCTCTTCAGGAGAATTTAATTAATCGCGTAGGGAGTGATAAAAATATCAAAGTGGATGTTCGCGTTTTGGCAGCCACGAACAAAGACCTAAAAACCGAGATTCAGGAGAAAAAATTCAGAGAAGATTTATACCATAGGCTCAGTGTGATTTTGGTTCAGGTTCCTGCACTTAAGGATCGGAAGGAGGATATTCCTCTTTTGGTTGAAAAATTCCTGAAAGATATTGCCCAAGAAAATGGTACAACACCTAAAACCATTGCGAAGAATGCGATTAAAAGATTACAGGAATTTCCATGGACAGGAAATATCCGTGAGCTTCGAAATGTAGTGGAAAGGCTGGTAATTCTTGGACAGAATGAAATTACCCTGGATGATATAAAAAAATATGCTGACTATTGAGTCAGCATATTTTTAGCCTCTACCCTGCTCTAGAGGCTCCGCTGAAGCGTATGCCGGACATGGCTTGCTTGATGCGCAAGATGCTAAAGCCAAAATTCCAAGTACAAGGGCGATAGTTGCTAATCGTTTCATGTTTTTTGTTTTATTCAAGTCAAATATGTTCAATAATATCTGGTAAAGCAATAACTATACTAACAAGTTACATCCGCGGATTTCACTGTTATCTATTCTTCCTAAAACCTCTAACATTCCGAGGTCATCTATACTCCCCAGGTCTTGTGTTTCAATAAATGCGCAGGAATGAATGTTTGCCAGATCAATAATATTTATTCCTCCTCTTTGGCCTTCAGCCAAAGAAAATGGATCATTTAGATCACGTAAAATAACGTCCATAGTTCTCGGAATCTTGTATTTCCCCTGACCTTTAGAATAAGACTGGGAAAATAGTTCTGTCATTCCATATTCTGAATGGATTTCAGAAACCCCAAAAAAAGGCTTTAAAACCTCGTGAACTTCTTCTCGAATCATCTCTTTCCTTCTTCCTTTCATTCCTCCGGTCTCCATCACAATTAGATTCTCCGGAGGGCTAAACTTTATCCCAGACTCAACCAGATCTAACAAAGCGAAAGTAACCCCAAGAAGAAGGATTTTCCTTTGATCCTGCGCCAACTCCTCAATTCTACTTATCAAGTCCTGATGATTATATAAATAAAATCCGGAGTATGGAGAACCCGATTCCTGTATCCAATGATTGGCCATACTTACAAGGCTACTACCCTTTCGTTCTAGGTATGCAGGCAATAAAGCTAGAATATGGTAATCCTTGATTGAGCCATATTCCTCCTGAAAGAGTGAAACCGTGTGGTCCAAATACTCATTTTCGTTAAGAAAATAATGCCTACTCGTAATCATACCAGTAGTTCCACTACTAGAGAAGAACTCAGAAAACTGATCTTCTGAGCCAGAAACAACTTTAAAATTTTTGAAAAATTGAATCGGGAGGAATGGAATTTCTTCTACAGTGGAAATTTTTTTTGGGTCTATTTCTCTGGCCGAGAGGTAGTTTGTGTACACTTTGTTTTCACATGCCTGAAACTGAAAGAGTCTAAGTGCAAAATCATCAAAAGAATCCGGAGTCAATTTTCTTAGGTCATTCCAAAAACTTTTAAAATGTTGCATCGTTTTATAATTTGCACTCGGGCAGAGCACCGTTTAGGGTGCATCTCGTAAATTTAACGTCCCCTATGCGTTTGAAAAATTATTCTGGAATTATCTTAGTAGCACTGGTCGCATTTAGTTGTGTGAATCCACCTGATAACTTTCCTTCAGTTCCTCAAATAGAGTTTGAATCTATTGAATTTGTACCTGTTCAAGGGCCGGATTCATTAATTTTTGGTCTTGATTTTAAAGATGCCGAAGGGGATTTGGGACTTTCCGCTACAGATATTAATCCTCCATTTAATGCAGTGACCTATTTGCGGGATAATGCGGGAAACTTAATCACCTATTCCGAACGTCCACCTGAAGCACCAGATTATAATCCCATTGATTGGGTCATTGATCCTATAATTAATAACCAAACGGTCAAGGACACCATTTGGGTTGAACAAAACCCTAACCAGTACAATATTTTTGTGAAATTCTTTATCAAAAGAGATGGAACCTTTACTGAATTTAAATGGGAGGATCCACCATTCTTTACGACCTTCAATGGTCGATTTCCACGTGTTTTGACTACTGAAGAAGGTCAGGCAGTGGAAGGTAATATTAAATACGGAATGCTTTCTTCGGGTTGGGAATCGATTTTTAGGACGGATACCATCAGAGTAGATGTAGAGATTCAGGACCGACAGCTTAACCGAAGTAACCTTATCTCCTCACCGGAAGTTACACTGAGGCAAATCACCAGACCTGACTAAAAAAAGCCATCTTGGAATTCTCAGGATGGCTTTTTTAAGGTCGTTTTTATGCTTTTATAATTTCGGGAATTCTTTAGGATTTGCTTCATGCAGGATGCCATAAACCTTTTCTACTACATCATCCTCGCTAGGTTTTGAGAAATAATCCCCATCAGATGAATAAGCTGGTCTATGAGGCTTCGCAGCCAAAGTTTGAGGTGCTGAATCCAGGTAATGGTACAAATCCTGCTCTTCAATAGCTTGCTGAAGCATAAAAGCTGAAGCTCCTCCGGGTACATCCTCATCTGCAAAAAGTACTCTACTTGTCTTGCTCACAGACTTCCCTATTTCTCCAGAGAGATCAAATGGAAGCAAGGTTTGAACATCAATTACTTCAATGCTAATTCCAATCTCTTCCAATTCTTCAGCCGCAGCCATAACAATTCGACACATAGAACCATAGGTCACTACGGTACAGTAAGTACCCTCTCTTAAAACTTCAGCCTGACCAACCGGAACGGTAAACTCACCAAGGTTTGACGGAAGCTTTTCTTTCAACCTATATCCATTGAGACACTCTATGACCATGGCAGGTTCGTCAGATTGAAGTAATGTATTATACATTCCTGCTGCCTGAGTCATATTTCGCGGAACACAAATAACCATCCCTCGAAGTGAGGAAAGAATCATTCCCATGGGAGAACCTGCATGCCATACCCCCTCAAGTCTATGTCCTCGTGTACGGACGATCATTGGAGCCTTTTGACCACCTTTAGTCCTGTAAGTCAAAGAGGCCAGATCATCAGAAAGCATTTGTAAGCCGTAAAGCAAATAGTCCAGGTATTGGATTTCTGCAACAGGTCTCAACCCTCTTAGCGCTGTTCCTATTCCCTGACCAATGATGGTACATTCCCGAATTCCGGTATCAGCCACCCTATTTGGTCCATACTTATCCTGCAAACCAGCGAAAGCCTGATTCACGTCACCTATCTTCCCTACATCTTCACCGAAAGCAAAAAAGGCTGGGTTCGATTCTAAAGTTTTATCAAAAAACGCTTGAAGAACCTCTCTTCCATCAACCAGAGTTGAGGTTTCATCATACACAACAGGTACTTCCTTAATATTGCTTACACTCCATTCGGTCTGACTGTACAAGTGACTGTTGTATCGATCATAATTAAGTTCTTCCTGATTATCCAACCACTTTCTTAGATCTGCCTTGGTGGCAAAACTTTCCTTCCTTAATGTCAAAAGCGCCTTTCGAACAGCACTAATCACATCTTTTCGGATTGGATTTAAGGTTTTGGAGAGGTCATTTGCCAACTGCTCAAGAACTACCTTTCTGTTACTCTTTTGAGCGGCTTCCTTGATCAATTGCACTGCCTCCTGAAGTTCAGTTTTGATTTCTAAAGAGAAAGCCTTCCAGGCAGCCTCTTTCTCAGATTTAGCCTGAGCTTTTGCCTCCGCATCTATTTTATCTAATTCGTCAGCGGTAGCTATTTCATTCTCAAGAATGAATTCTCTAAACTTAGCATTACAGTCCCAATTTTTCTCCCAATCCAATCTCTCTTTAGATTTATACCTTTCGTGAGAACCTGAAGTGGAGTGGCCCTGCGGCTGTGTTACTTCTTCAACATGAATTAGTACCGGGGTATGACTATTTCTGGCAATTTTTCCTGCCTGCTCATATGCGTTTAAAAGCGCTTCATAATCCCATCCTTTGACACGGATTATTTCAATTCCCGCCTGATCATCATTTCTTTCAAATCCGGACAGAACCTCGGAAATACTTCCTTTGGTAGTATGAAATTCCTGTGGCACGGATATTCCATAAGCATCATCCCAAACAGAAACTACCATTGGAACCTGCATCACCCCTGCGGCATTAATGGTTTCAAAGAACATTCCTTCCGAAGTAGAGGCATTTCCAATTGTACCCCATGCTACTTCATTTCCATTATTTGAAAATTTCTTAAAGGACTTCAGCCCCTTATTTTGGCGATAAAGTTTTGAGGCATAAGCCAAACCTAAAAGCTTTGGCATCTGGGCTGCCGTGGGTGAAATATCTGCGGCACTATTGTACTTCTTTGTTAAATCCTTCCAGCTCCCATCCTCATTTAAAGACCTCGTTGCAAAGTGACCATTCATCAATCTCCCCGCACTAGCTGGCTCTTTTTCCACATCAGTATGAGCATAAAGCTGGGCAAAATATTCCTGCACACTCAACTCACCCAAAGCCATCATAAAGGTCTGATCCCTATAATAGCCTGATCTAAAGTCACCCAGTTGGAAAGCTCGAGCCATCGCTATTTGTGCAAGCTCCTTTCCATCTCCAAATATTCCAAACTTAGCCTTACCCATAAAAACCTCTTTTCTTCCCATCAAGGAAGCATGGCGGCTTAGTTGAGCAATTCGGAAGTCTTCAAGGATTTCCTCCTTACTCAATTTTCCGAGGATATCACTAGGATTTAATGAAGTGGTATTTGACATAATTTTTTAACTAAAGCATATTTGGGTTTATCCAGTTTACGGACTGTTCAAAAATAAGAAAATTCAACTGGTATGCAAAGATACTTGTTAAAATTTACTTATGAAAAATTTGGAATATGTTGATTTATTATGTCTATATCAAAATATTATTTTGTCATAATGAAAAAACAAAATATAATTCTAAAGTATTTGTATTGAATTTAGGATCTGCTGGCTATAAATTGTACCGAAAAACCTTAAGTAAAAACCCCATTATGGGGTAAATAATTTGGTTGTTTTAGCTTTGACAGAATTGATAATCTGTATGAAAAGAAAATTGACAAATATCATTTATTGACACTACCAAACTTGTAAATTATTCCTTTTCTCTTAAAAGAGTACTGCTATCTTTGCGCAAAATATTCAATCTCCAAATCCAAATATCATGATAATTGGTGTCCCAAAAGAAATTAAGAACAATGAGAACCGAGTGGCGCTGACTCCAGCAGGTGCCAAAGAACTCGTAAAAAGAGGCCATATCGTATACATTCAGCATACTGCAGGTGACGGTAGTGGATTCTCTGATGATGAATATGTGAGCGCAGGTGCGCAAATCCTCCCAACCATCGAGGACACTTACGCGATTGCAGAGATGATCATGAAGGTGAAGGAGCCAATCGAGCCAGAGTATGGTTTGATAAAAGAGGATCAGCTTTTATTCACGTATTTCCACTTTGCTTCTCATGAACCCTTGACAAAGGCAATGATTGATAGCAAATCAGTTTGCCTGGCTTATGAAACTGTAGAAGCACCTGACAGAAGTCTTCCCCTTTTGGTGCCTATGTCAGAAGTGGCCGGAAGAATGTCAGTTCAAAAAGGAGCAAACTATCTCGAAAAGCCTCTTAAAGGAAGAGGAATTCTCCTCGGAGGTGTACCAGGTGTCCTTCCTGCAAAGGTTTTAATTCTTGGAGGGGGTGTGGTAGGAACTCAGGCTGCATGGATGGCAGCTGGGCTTGGTGCTGATGTTACCATTATGGATGTTTCTTTGCCGAGAATGAGATATCTGGAAGATGTGATGCCGGCAAATGTCAATACCATGATGTCCAATGAGTATAACATTCGGGATATGATCAAAGATGCAGATCTAATTATTGGAGCTGTTTTGATCCCAGGTGCTAAAGCTCCTCATCTGATTACCCGAGATATGCTGAAGGATATGAAGCCGGGAACAGTACTTGTGGACGTAGCAGTAGACCAGGGAGGTTGTATAGAAACTTGTAAGCCCACTACTCATGAAAATCCTACTTTCATCATTGATGATGTGGTTCATTACTGTGTAGCAAATATGCCAGGAGCAGTTCCTTATACTTCTACCCTGGCACTAACTAACGCCACTCTTCCTTATGCTATTCAATTGGCGGATAAGGGCTGGAAGCAAGCATGTAATGATAATGAAAATTTAAAACCAGGATTGAATATCATTCAGGGTGAGATTGTATATAAGGCAGTGGCTGACGCATTTGATTTGCCATTTGCATTAGTAGACAAGTACCTGATGGATTTGGATTAAACCTGAAAGAGTGTTTTAGAATCCCCTGGAAATTATTTCAGGGGATTTTTTTTGTTCAAAGAACAATATGAATTCATTCTACTTATTCTTTTACAGGCTTTATATTTACCAAAACTAGAAAATAGGCTTATCCCGCATGTCACTGAGAGAAAACCTCGAAAAAACACAAGAATCTTTTATTAACCCGGATTGCACACTTGTCGCAGTTTCCAAAACCAAACCCATTGAATTACTGGAGGAAGCCTATGAAGCTGGTGTCAGGGATTTTGGGGAAAACAAGGTACAGGAACTCCAGTGGAAGCAGCCAAAAATGCCAAATGATGTTCGCTGGCACATGATTGGTCATCTCCAGCGAAACAAGGTAAAATATATAGCCCCCTACGTGGCTTTAATTCATGGAGTGGATTCCGGGAGGTTACTGAAAGAAATAAATAAGCAAGGGGAAAAAGTAAATCGAAAAATCCCCGTTCTTCTACAAATCCATATTGCCGAAGAAGAAAGTAAATTCGGATTCGATAAAGAGGAGGTGCTAGAGCTTTTGAATTCAGAAATGTTTTCTAGCCTCAAAAATGTTGAAGTAAAAGGTCTAATGGGGATGGCCACCAACACAGATGATGAAGCCCAGATAAGAAAAGAATTTCGAGGGCTAAAAAATCTATTTGAAGAGATAAAATCAATGGATTCCCCCCTGCTATCAAACTTCACAGAACTTTCCATGGGCATGAGTGGAGATTACAAAATCGCCCAGGAAGAAGGAAGTACCATGGTCAGAATTGGTTCTGCTATTTTCGGCCCAAGAAATTACCCTAACAAAGAATAGGAAATGAAAGGAAGACAAATAATCCAGCTTGCCGCAGTTTTTGGAGCTTTATCCGTCGCTATTGGTGCCTTTGGTGCTCATAGCTTACAAGAGGTTCTGGAGGAATCAGGAAGGACTGAAACTTTCCAAACCGCTGTTTCCTATCAATTTTTCCATTCTCTGCTACTTGTCGCTGTTGGAATTACCTATGTGGTAAAGCCCCACTGGAAGAAATTAAGATGGGCGGCTTTATTTATTGTAATCGGAATCCTGTTTTTCTCAGGATCTCTTTACGCCCTTTCGCTGACAGGAATCTCTAGATTTGGAGCCGTGGCACCTTTTGGAGGTCTATCTCTCATTCTAGGTTGGATGACCATCATTTTTGCAGTTAAAAAACGCGTGCAATGAAAAGACTTATTCTTTTCATTTTTTCCGTCTTCATTCTAAACTTTTCCTTTGCTCAGCTGAGCAAAGATCAGTTCTCAAAACTTGAGTTGGCACTGGGGGAAAGAAGCTTTTTTAATGGACATCTCACAGGGTTTATGCTGTATGACCTGGACAGTCAGATGGTACTTTATGAGAAAAACAGCCAACTGCGATTTATCCCTGCATCCACGACAAAACTTTTCACTCTCTTTTCAAGCATAGCCATTCTGGGTGATAGCACACAGACGGCACGCTATGTGAGTTCGGGGGACACGTTGAGAATCTGGGGATCTGGTGATCCCACCTGGGGATATTTGGACTTTGAAAATGAAGCTCTCACAAAGCTTATTCTGGCCCATGAAACAGTGATTTTTTCAGATTCCAATATGGACAGCCCGGCTTTTGGATATGGCTGGCAATGGGATGATTACTACTATGACTATTCTGCAGAGCGAAGTCCCCTACCACTCCGGGGAAATCTTCTGAATGTTCGAAAAGTAAACGGAAGGCCTCAAGTATTTCCAGCACGATTCCAGAAGGATATAAACATCACAAATCGAACCATCAGGGAATTGGAGAGAGATTTCCACAGCAACACCTTTTCTTATAATCCAAATAATTTCCGAGGCCGGGAAGAATATATTCCCTTGATCATGAGTCCAGAGTTGTTTGTTTCATTGGCAGCAGAAGAGACCAACAGAAACTGGTTCTACAGCCCGGATAGTTTACCTGAAAGCCATACCCTTTTGAGGGGAGAACCTTTATTCCCTATTTTAAAAGAAATGATGTTGGAAAGCGATAATTTCCTCGCAGAACAACTGATGCTAATGGTCTCTGACCGGCTTTTTGAACGACTGGATACAGAAAGGGCCATTGAATATATGCTCAAAACATATTTGTTTGATTTACCAGACATTCCAAACTGGGTGGATGGAAGTGGACTCAGCAGACATAATTTATTCACTCCAAGATCGATGATCGCTCTTTTTGAGAAATTGTACCGAATGGTACCTGATGAACAATTGTTTGAGATACTTCCCACGGGCGGAGTTTCCGGCACCTTGGAAACCAGCTACCAAGCTCAAGAACCTTACATTTTTGCTAAAACGGGAACCATGAGTAATAACCACAGTCTGGTTGGCCTAATTAAAACCAAAAGTGGTAAAACCTTTGCCTTTGCATTCATGAATACTAATTACCCCTACAAGGCCTCAGTGGTCCGAAGGGAAATGGAAAAAGTGATGGTGATGATTAGGGATATGCTTTGATAGTGTCCAAACCACTGGTACAAAAAGCACGTTTCTAATTTCCTGAAAGGTCGAAAAAAGCTAACTTCAGGTCTTATATCACCAGCCATCAAACATGCAAAAAAGGACCTTCCTAAAATCACTTCTTTTAGCTTCAGCAGCAGCACCTTTTTCCTCCCTTGCAGGGCAAAAGAAAGTAAATGTTGCAGATCAAATCTTACCTAGATCTCTCGCTAAAGGCGATACAGTGGGATTAATTAGCCCATCGGCTGCCACAGCTGATCGTATGCAATTTACTTTTGCAAAGGAGGCTATGGAAGGTCTTGGCTTTCAAGTAAAAGAAGGGGCTAATTTAAAAAACAGAAGAGGTCACTTGGCAGGCACCGATGAAGAAAGAGCCGCGGACCTGAATGGCATGTTTGCAGATCCTGAAATTGCAGCGGTGGTTTGCATTCGCGGGGGTTCGGGAGCTGCTCGGATTCTACCCTTCCTGGATTATGATTTGATTAAGAAAAACCCAAAACCACTTCTGGGTTATTCTGATATCACAGCTCTTCACTGTGCCATTCAATCACAAACTGGGCTGGTAAGTTTTCATGGCCCAAATGGCTCAGGAAGTTGGAATAGTTTCAATGTGGATCAATTTGAAAAAATATTTTTTGATCAAGAGCAGGCCACTTTTGAAAACGTCATGCCAAAAGGAGATGATTTAGTGGTGAAAGCCAATCGAATTCAAACTTTGAAAGGAGGCACTGCTTCTGGTAAGTTATTGGGCGGAAACTTAACTGTTTTAACGGCTTTATCAGGAACTCCGTATTACCCTGATTTTCAAGATTCTATATTATTTATTGAAGACATTGGAGAAGATCCCTATCGAATCGATCGAATGATGAGTACCTTGAAATTAAATGGTACTCTTGATGCTGTAAGAGGGGTGGTTTTCGGACAATGTACGGACTGTACCCCAGGTGGTGGATATGGTTCTCTAACCGTAGATCAGGTGATGGATGACTATCTTCTGCCCCTTGGAGTCCCTGCTTACACTGGTGCCATGATCGGTCATGTTCCCAAGCAGTTCATTATTCCTGTTGGAGCCATGGCAACAATGGATGCAGATAATGGAAGAATCTCTCTTGATCAAAAGTTATTCTCTTAAACCATGGTGAAAACAGTTCTAATATTCACATTCATTTTAGCAAGCCTTTTTGGCTGTAGCCAAAACCCAAAAAGCGATCAAATGGAAGAAAGAAAGCTAACGTATTTAGCATTAGGTGACAGCTATACCATTGGGGAAAGTGTGGAGGAAGATCAGCGCTACCCTAATCAACTTATGCCCCTGCTCGAACAACCAGATGCATGGGACAATCCAAGAATTATAGCCAAAACCGGATGGACTGTTGATGAGCTTGATGCCGGAATTAATGAGGCAGAAGATCTTTCGGAATCTTATGATTTAGTTACTTTATTAATTGGAGTAAACAATCAATATAGAGGACGTCCCGTTGAAGATTATGCGGTTGATTTTGAGAAAATGCTTCTCAGAGCAATAGGATTTGCAGGTGATCTTCCAAACCACGTGGTAGTTTTATCCATTCCTGATTGGGGAGTGACTCCATTTGCTACTTCCAGGGGCACCGATAAGGAGAAAAACGCAGCGGAGATAGATGAGTACAATCAGAAGAAAAAGGAGATCTGTGATAAGTATGGCGTAGCCTACATCGATATCACTGAGGAGTACCGAGTAAAAGGAGCTTTGCCGGAAGGCGTAGCAAGTGATGGCCTCCACCCTAGCGGAGCCATATATGCCGACTGGGCTGAAAAGCTCTCTAAAAAAGTGAACCAAATAAACTTCTAGACTATGAAAAAGTACACGTACAGCCTTTGTTTTTTAGTATTATTAATTATTTCATGCAACACACCGATGGAAGAGGAAAATATAGAAACCTGGTGGATCAATAGTTCCAAAGTGGACTGTGAAGGGGTTGGACCGATGACCTGCTTCCAGGTACAATCAAACGAAACTCTGGATCCTGAAGGATGGACCCTTCATTATGCTGGAATAAAAGGTTTCGACTATCAGCCTGGCAACATCTATCAAATCAAGGTTAAAGTCACCGATCGGCCTGAGCCCATTCCAGCTGATGCTAGTTCCAAGATCTATGAATTGATTGAAGTGATTAGCTCAAATCCGGATCCTGCCCTCCGACTGACTAATATTTACAAGGTCACCTCTGTTGGGGAATTCACAGACCCAAAAAACCCGAATTCTGGAGAAGCACTCAGCTTTGAATTTAATGCCAGTGATAAGAACTATTTTGGAAATATGGGCTGCAACACGGTCAGAGGTGGAATCAAAGTGAATGATGGCAAAAACCTTGAGCTGAGTCCCGGGATGGCTACGCTTATGGCTTGTGAAAATATGGAGTTAGAAAACGCAGTTTCTCAAGCCTTGATCAACACTCGCTCGTATGAAATTTCGAATGGTGAAATGAAATTCTTCAATGAATCTGGCGAAGTTGTGATCACTTTTATGCCTGTTGACTAAAACCAAAATGAAAGTAGTAGCCATAGGCAGAAACTATGCCGCTCACATTGAGGAGTTGAAGAATGAAAAGCCCTCGAAACCGGTGGTTTTTCTGAAACCAGAAACGGCCATTCTTAAGCCGGGAATGCCTTTTTATTATCCGGATTTTTCAAACAATGTTCATCATGAGATTGAATTGGTTTTGAAGATTTGTAAACCGGGAAAATTTATTCAAAAAAAATTCGCCCATAGGTACTTCGAAGAAATCGGTTTGGGAATTGATTTCACTGCAAGAGACTTGCAGCAAGAGTGCAAGGAGAAAGGTTTACCCTGGGAAATTGCAAAAGGTTTCAATGGTTCTGCCCCAATTGGTGAATTTATGCCGGTTTCTGAATTTCAGGATTTGGGCAATATTGATTTTCATTTAGACGTGAATGGAGAGACCCGGCAAAAAGGAAATACAAGCCATTTACTTTTTGATTTCGGAACCATCATCGAATACGTTTCACAGTTTTTTCTACTTAAAAAAGGAGACTTGATTTACACGGGTACTCCAGCGGGTGTGGGTCCTGTACAAATCGGTGATCATTTGGAAGGGTTTATTGGGGATAAAAAAATGCTTGAACTTGAAATTAAATAGACTCCTTTTCTTCAGTCTATTTTTAGCTTTTTCTACCTCCCTCTTGGCGCAAGAGGTGGTACAAGACTACTATATCTCTCCTGTTAGGCCTGGCGATAGAAACTACCTTTCTGGGAACTTTGCGGAGCTCCGACCAAACCACTTTCATGCTGGTCTGGACTTCAAGTTTGGCGGGCAATCAGGTGAACCGATTTTTGCTGCTGCTGACGGTTGGGTACAAAGAATAAAGATATCCACATATGGGTATGGGAATGTGATTTATCTCAAGCACCCAAATGGCCAAATCACAGTGTATGGACACCTAAGAAACTTCAATGATAAGCTGACCAAGTACATCCTAAGCAAAATGTATGAGGCAGAGCAAAACTCACTTGAAGTGTACCCAGAGCCAGGAGAGCTTCCTGTGAAGCAAGGCGAGCAAATAGCCAATGGAGGAAACACGGGTAGCTCAGGAGGACCTCATCTCCATTTTGAAATCCGCGACAGTTTAGATCGGGCCATGGACCCTCTCCTATTCGGTTTTCCGGAAATCATAGATCAAACCGCACCCACTCCTCAGTCCATTGCCTTTGTACCTCTGGACATAAACTCCAGAATAAATGGAAGATTCGAAAGGCTGGAGATTACCCCTCAATCTACCGGACGTGATTATAAACTTCCCAGCACCATCCAAATTACCGGTAAGGTCGGAATAGAAGTACGAAGCTTTGATCGCTTGGATGGAGCTAGCAATCGCAATGGCTTCCCAAATTTTCAAATTATCGAAGAGGATTCCTTATTGCTCAATTTGACTGTAGATAAGGTCGATTATAATTTGACCCGCCAATTTTTACTTCATACCCATAGAAACCGATTCACAAAACTATACAAGCAGAAGTCGCTTAAATACGACTTCATTTCTCCAAAACATGATTCAGCGGGTCATATTTCTCTTGAAAATGGTGAAAGTAAAGATTATGAATTAAAGCTCATTGATGCATTAGGAAATCAAAGAACTGTGTCATTCACTATGGAGGGAAGAGCTCTGGAAACTCAGGTCAATAGTAAAACGGCTTCGAGCAGAGCACAAATCGACTACCATAAAAACATCATGGAAATCACTGCTCCCATCTCGTCAGAAGGTGGACTCGCTAAATTTTTTGTGGGAGAAAATACTTTTGAGATGCTTCCCGCCTATCAGGATTCCAGAAGCCGAACCTATTTATGGGATATGAATTTTGGAATTCCGGATATGGTGGATATTTGTTCGGAAGTACTGGAGCCAGAGGTTCTTGGAAGAATTCCCTATGAAACGGAATTACTCTTTGCAAGCCCTGAAGCCCAAGTGACTTTTGAAGAAGAAAGCCTTTTGGAAGACCTTTTCCTCCGAATGAGTTCTTCTGGAAGCGGAAATGCCAAAAGACTCCATTTGCATACATCTGAAGAATTTCTTTGGAACCCAATTAAAGTAGACTGGAACATATCACCTGGTAGTTTTCAGCGGGACAAAACTCATGTTTACAGAGTCTCTGGAAATGGAAGTAAATCCTTTGCGGGTGGGCAATGGAAAGAAGGAAGTATTGAGTTTGAAACGCGTAATTTCGGAAACTTTGCACTAGCACAGGATCTAGAAAAACCAAGTATCAAGCCCATTCGAATCAATTCCTCTCAAATAAGATTTGTGATCCGAGATAATCTCTCTGGAATTAATAACTTTGAAGCAAGGGTAAACGGAGAATGGGTGCTTATGAGATACGAACATAAGCAAGCCGTGATTTGGTCTGAAACATTGGATAAACAACCCTTAAAAGGTGAAGTTGTATTGAAGGTTACCGATGAAGCTGGCAATGTGGCTGAGTGGACCGGAACCATTAATTAATCATTCATTAAAAAAGTAAAACATGTCATTAGAAGTCGGCCAAATGGCCCCAGATTTTGAAGCTCCCATCGAAAGCGGAGAAACCATCAAACTATCGGATTACAGAGGCAAAAAAGTGGTCCTCTATTTTTACCCTAAAGACAATACCCCTGGATGTACAGCTCAATCCTGTAACCTCAGAGATAATTATGAGGCTTTGCAGAAAGCTGGATATGTGGTACTTGGGATCAGCAGTGATTCTGAAAAATCACATGTAAAATTTATTGAGAAGCAGTCCCTGCCATTCTCTTTGATCTCCGATCCAGACAAAAAGGTCCATGATCTATATGGTACCTGGGTGGAAAAGTCCATGTACGGAAGAAAATACATGGGTACTGCACGTACCACTTTTATCATTGACGAAGAAGGTAAGATCGAGGAGATTATCTCCAAGGTGAAAACCAAAGATCATACCGGCCAGATTTTAAAATAAACCTTACTAAGCACATGCAGAAAAAATCTATTGAAGAATTGGAAAGCATCTGTTCTCAGGTACGTCGAGACTGCCTGAGGATGGTGCATGCTGTCCAATCTGGACACCCTGGAGCTTCTCTAGGCTGTACCGAATTTTTTGTCGGTCTTTACTTTGACCAGATGGATCATGACCCTCAGTTCAATATGAACGCCTTGAATGAGGATGTCTTTTTCCTATCAAACGGTCATATTTCACCTGTATTCTATAGTGTACTTTCACGTTCGGGCTACTTCCCTATCGATGAAATGAAGACTTTTAGGAAAATCAATTCCAGGCTTCAGGGCCATCCAGCTACCCATGAGCATCTTCCTGGAATCAGAATAGCCTCCGGATCATTAGGTCAGGGTCTTTCTGTAGCCATCGGGGCAGCTCAGGCAAAGAAGCTAAACAAGGATGATAAAACCGTTTACATCCTGATGGGAGACGGTGAGCAGGAAGAAGGTCAAATCTGGGAAGCAGCCATGTATGCAGCTCACTGGAAGGTGGATAATCTGATCGCAACTATTGACCTGAATCGTCAACAAATCGACGGGCCTACCAAAGAAATCATGGATTTGATTGATTTGCGGGCAAAGTATGAATCCTTCGGTTGGACCGTGATCGATACCCATGAGGGGAATGACATGAAGTCTGTATTGGAGGGATTAGAAAAAGCCAAGGAGCTTTCTAGAAAAGGAAAACCAGTATTGAACTTGCTTCACACCGAAATGGGCTATGGAGTGGATTTTATGGTTGGAACGCACAAATGGCATGGTATCGCCCCTAGCGATGAGCAGCTTGCTGATGCCTTAGGACAGCTTCCGGAAACTCTTGGTGATTATTGATTTTTTGACAAAACAGACATGGAAAATTCATTGGATTTAAAATTCAACTATACAGAAAAGAAGGATACCCGATCCGGATTCGGAGATGGAATCCTTGAGCTAGGAAGAACTAACCCAAATGTGGTGGGACTTTGTGCCGACCTTATTGGGTCATTGAAAATGGGAGCCTTCCAAAAAGAATTCCCAGACCGATTCTTTCAAACCGGAATAGCAGAGGCCAACATGATGGGAATAGCCGCTGGACTAACGATTGGCGGGAAGATTCCATTTACAGGAACCTTCGCAAATTTCTCTACCGGGCGAGTGTATGATCAAATCAGACAGTCCATAGCCTATTCAGGCAAGAACGTAAAAATCTGTGCTTCACACGCTGGTTTGACTTTGGGAGAAGATGGTGCCACGCACCAAATTCTGGAAGATCTAGGCATGATGAAGATGCTTCCTCATATGACTGTAATCAACCCTTGCGATTATAATCAGACCAAGGCAGCCACCATTGCCATTGCGGATCATGAAGGTCCTGTTTATTTAAGATTTGGTAGACCAAAGTGGCCCATCTTTACTGATCCAGCTCAAAAGTTTGAAATCGGCAAGGCCTGGAAAATGATAGAGGGAACGGACGTAACCATCTTCGCCACCGGTCATTTGGTTTGGGAAGCAGTCCTGGCAGAAGCAGCTTTGAGACAGGATGGGATTTCGGCTGAGGTAATCAATATCCATACGATCAAGCCATTGGATACAGATTCTATTCTTGAATCAGTATTCAAAACCAAATGCGCTGTGTCTGCGGAAGAGCATCAGATCAATGGAGGTTTGGGTGACAGCATCGCACAGACCCTTTCCAGACATCAACCTTCTCCGCTGGAATATGTGGGAGTTAATGACAGCTTTGGTGAATCCGGGACTCCTACCGCCCTTTTGGAGAAATACGGATTAAATGCAGCCAACATCGTCACTGCTGCCAAAAAAGCCATCGATAGAAAGTAAGACATTTAGCGTCTAAACCTAAGAAACCACAGTTCTTAAGAGCTGTGGTTTTTTTGTTTCAAATGGGTTTATGACTTATCTTTTAGGCAGACTCAGATGAATCATCAAGAAATTCAGAGAGTTCCCATTAGCGCGCCAAATAGGCCGGCTAATGGGAACTTTTCATTATTTATATGAAATATAAACGCCACTTAGTGGCGGATACATAAACGTTGTGCGGCATACTAAAAAAAGCCAACGCTCGGTCAAGCACATTTGGTTTTTGCCAACACTAAAAGCCAACGCTGAAAAACCAAAAGAGCTTGCCCTTTCCCACCGCTGACAAAAACAAAATTTCATAAAATGTTTATATATTTGCATTAGATGCTAATAAATATGAATAGAAAAGCAATAAACAGGCTGAAAGTTGTTTTGGTAGAGCAAGGAAAGACCAATAAATGGCTTGCCGAAAAACTCGACAAAAATGAAACGACTGTTTCAAGATGGTGTACAAATGAAGTGCAACCGTCATTAGAAACCTTAATTCAAATTAGCGAACTACTTCACATTGACGTGAAAGAATTGATAATATCTAATAAAGAGAAAAATTAATGGCAACGGAGAAAGAACTACTTGCTGAAATAGAGGCACTCAAAAAGAAATTGGAAGTTGCCAACAACCGAATTAAAACCGAGAAATACGGAATTACTTGGTTGGATGTGCCAGAAGCATTTGAAGAAGAAAGCGAAAACCAACTACCTATTTTAACAGAGGTAAAAGAAAAAGCAATAAAAAATGATGATGGAAAACCAACTCATATTTTGATTGAGGGCGACAATTATCATTCGCTTACTTGCCTAAATTATACTCACAAAGGAAAAATTGACCTAATCTATATTGACCCACCTTACAATACAGGTTCGGATGGTTTTAGATATAAGGACAAACGAGTTTTAGACAAGTATCCTGATGGAACAGAAGTTCCAAAAGACCACCCTTTGAGACATAGTTATTGGTTGTCTTTTATGAGTAAAAGATTGGAATTAGCATACAATCTATTAAAGGATGATGCTGTTATGTTTATTTCAATCAACGAAGAAGAATATGCTTCTTTAAAACTACTATGTGACCGAATATTCCAAGAGTCAAACTACTTAACAACATTTACAGTTAAGGTTAGACACGAAGACCGTATTCTTAAAGGAGACAAAGATTACCACGAAACAACGGAACAACTTCTGCTTTATCGAAAATCAAATAAGTTCAAAACAATTAAAAGACTACAAGACAATACTTCAATAGACAAATATGTATATCAAGTAGAAGAACTCATTGACAATCCAGAGAAAATAACTTTTGGGAATAAGGAGGTTGAAATTTTCAAACCGAATGAATATAAAGTCATAAAAACAGAGGCTTCAAGTGACAATTTCCAAAAAATAAATATTCGAGGGTCTATAAAAGAAGGAAATAGTTCAGGAAGATTTCATATGAAATATCTTGAAGAGAGAAATAATCTTTTCAATTATTTATACAAAGTTCCAAATATTGGAGATGACCAATATGACTACAGATATTTTTTAACAAGAAAATCTGAAAACAATGCCAATGGATTTTATTTCCAAGGAGTACCGCAAAGCAAAAACGATATAAAAGAAGTTCCTTACCCAAATTTTTTAGACTTCGAAGAAACATTCAATAACGTAGGTTATGAAGGTGGAATAACCTTTAGAAATGGAAAAAAACCAACTGACTTTATTAAATTCTTAATTAGTATTGGATGTCTAAAAAAGAACGCTATTATTCTCGATTTCTTTGCAGGAAGTGGTTCAACAGGTCAAGCTGTTATGGAACAAAATAACATAGACAAAGGAAAAAGACAGGTAATCCTTTGCACAAACAACGAAGCAAATATTGCAACAGAGGTTACATATCCAAGAGTAAGAAATGTAATTGGTGGATATAGTCAAACAAAAAACCAAAAAGAAATACTTTTTGAACTACCATTAAAGCCTACAAACCTTAAAAATAATACTGCTATTCTAAAAGCGATTGATGATTTTGATACTGATGAACAAAAAGAAAGATATGACCAAATAAAACAAGAAGTCAGAAAAGACAAATTCGTAATAAGTGGTATAATCAAAAAAGAAAATCAAATTCAAGGTCTTGGCAATTCATTAAAATATTATCAAACTGAATTTGTAGGTTCAAATAATATTCTCTCGGCTACTGATGAAGATAAATCTTCATTAGCTCACAAAGCAGGTTATTTACTTTCGATTGCCGAAAACACATTGGAAGAAATTGAATTGAGTAGTTGTTTCCAGCTTTTTGAAAATGACAAAAAAGTAACCGCCATTTATTTCAAAGAGGAATTGACCGAAATGGAAACTTTTTTAGAAAAAGTTGAAAATATAGAAAAACCAATCTCTTTATATCTTTTTAGTTGGGGAAATAGAAGCGAATTTGAATCCTTGTTCGACCACTTGGAACACATTACAATCAAAACCATTCCACAACCCATTTTAGAGATTTACAAGAAGATTTACAACATAGTTACCGTATGAGCAGATTTAGTCCATTAGACTTTCAAAAGAAAGCCATAGATAAATTAGTTACCACTTTTACCAATTTGTGGGGAAATGCAGAACCGCAAAGGTTGTTAGCTTTTAAATCGCCAACAGGAAGTGGTAAAACTTTTATGGTTGCCAATTTTGTGCATAGCTTAAATGGTATGCCAACTTGGGATTATGATAAAGCCTTCATTTGGATTACGTTTTCAGAGGACTTGGCAATGCAGAGCAAAGACAAGTTTCAAGAATATTTTGACACAAACCTCGAAAATGGCTTGCTTACAGTTAATGATTTCAAACAAGGTAAACTTCACAAAAACGATATACTGTTTATCAATTGGCAAAAATTAGTTGCTTCTAAAAAAGAGAGCCGATTGTTAAGACGACCAGATGAAGAAGAATTTTTAAAAGAGCAAGGTTATTACTTCGAAGACTTAATAGAAAATACGCATAAAGAAGGCAGAGAATTTGTTTTAATCATTGACGAAAGCCATAAAAACCGAGATACAGATTTAGCTCAAGAAATTATAGACATAATCAACCCTAAAGTAATTCTAAACGTTTCGGCAACACCCAAAAATATTCCAAGAGGAGACGAAATTGCCGAAGGTAAAGCAGGATATGTTGGAGTAAATCGTGAAGAAGTAGTTGAAGAAGGATTAATCAAAGAAAAAATTGCGGTACAAACTGAAGAAGATTTAGCAAAATATCCAAACAAGGATTTAGACGAATTGCTTTTGGATTTAGCTATTGAACGTCAAAAAGAACTCAAAGAAGAATACAAATCAATAGGCAAAGAAATAAATCCTTTGGTTTTAATCCAATTGCCAAATGACGATAGCCGTTTAAAAGATGCAGGACAAAAAACCAAAGAAGAAATTGTTTTAGACTATTTGCAGAAAAACAAGATAGACATTGAGCGAAAAGTAGCTTTATGGTTTGATGGCAAACAGAAAAATATGGACTTCATTACTCACAACGAGAGTGATATTGACTTTATGCTGTTTAAACAAGCAGCAGGTACAGGTTGGGACTGTCCGAGAGCTCATATTTTGGTAATGTTCAGAGAAATAAATTCGGCTTCTTTTTATGTTCAAACTATTGGTAGGATTTTGCGAATGGCAGAACCAAATCAGAAAGATGATTACAAAAACAATCCGAATTTAAGAACAGGCTATTTATATACCAACTACAAACGGAATGATGTAGAAATTCCAGACCAAGGCACTAAAAACAAACCATTTATCTATACTTCTAAACGAAAGGAAGATTTAGAAAACATTGAAGGACTTTATTCAGATTTCGTTTCTCGTGTTGATTATGGCGATTTAGGTCACGCAGTAAAATTTCAAATGAGTTTCTTAAAATCATTTGACAATTATTTTGGCTTTGAAGAGCAAGACCACCCAGCCATAATGCGAGAAAAAATACAAGCAAAAGGCATAGATATAAACCCAACTTTGACAAACAAATTAATTGTTGATGCAGAATTTACAGATTACGATAAAATCAATTTAGACTTTGCCAAAAAAGGACACGAAGAAGATTATGAGATTTCAAGAAATGACGTTGAGAAATTATTTAATTGGTATTGCTTTCAACTACTTTCAGAACAAACAGAAACAGAGGCAAAAGTTTCAAACGTTTCACGTTCTTGGTCGCCTTTAAAGTCTGCATTTAGAGTTTGGTTTAAAAGCATTTTTGACCAAGACAGTAATTTGTATTATCGCATTTTAATCAACGATTTAAACAAAGAGCAATCAAGTATTTTCAGACAAGCATTGACCAAAACCTTGAAGGATTATTACCTAGTAAAAAAGGAATATCTTGAAAAGCGTAAAAAGGACATAGAAAAAAGAGAAGCACCACTATTTGAAATAAAAGAAGAATACACATTTACAGAAGATTATGCGGAGTTAACCGTAGATGAAGGAACTTCTGAATTGAGTGCAATTCAACCTTTCTACTTGAAAAAAGAATACAAAGGAAGAGATAACGAATTGAGATTTTTAAAATACCTCGAACAGAAAAAAGACAAGTTAGATTGGTGGTTTAAAAATGGTGATTCAGGAAAAGAATATTACTGTTTAAAATATTTCAACACTGCCAAAAAAGAAGAAGCACTCTTCTACCCTGATTGGATTTTGAAATTCAAAGATGGTAGAATTGGAATTTTTGATACGAAAAGCGGAAATACAGCACAAAACCCTGAAGGACGTGCTGAAGGACTTGCTAATAAACTGAAAGAATTAAATGCAGAAGGTGGAAATTATGTTGGCGGACTTGTAGTGTTGGAGAATAACCAATGGTATTATTTCAACAACGAAAAGTATTTATTGGAACCAACTGTAAGCGGAGTTGAGGAACCACAAACGGAATACGGAGTGAAATTTGACTACGATTACACACCAGGAAAACTGACTGAAAATTGGAAACCATTTAATGAACTGTTTGAATAATGCCAACGCTTAAAGCCTTACACATTTGCAATTCGCACCAGCCAACGCAGCAACCAAAAATTGCAAAAGAGTATGTCTTTGCCAACGCTGACGGACTGAAAAATAAAAAGTACGACCGCACAACAATGGCTATACGTAATGCGGGTTTAAGTGCTAATATTAAAGTAATTACATCAAATAAACTAACTGCTAAACGGAAAGTGAAGTGCCTTGAAATCCCGCACTACGCATAGCCGAGACCGTTATGCTCCATAATCTGACTTAAGAATGTTCTGGAATAAAAAGAAATCGCCTATTACTCTAGAAGATGAAGAATGGATAACATCATGCTTCAAATGGTTCGAGTTAGCTTTTGACACAAATCTAAAAGAGCAAGAGATTTTCACATCATCAAATGACTTTCTTGACTTTGAATATCAAGGCTCAGAAGACGATGTTTTATCCATTGTAGACTTAATAGGTGATAAAATGCAGGTCAGCTCAAGTAGCTCAATCAGTATCTACTTTTATGATGAATTTCAGCAACTAGAGTTTACAGATGAAGGTACCTATGCCAATTATGAAGAAGGCACACAATTGACCGATGGACAGTTTTCGAAACTTGTCGATGGCATTTATGAAATAGGAATAGAAAGATCGCTACTAAACAATCTAGATCGGCTAATAGCCACCATAGCTCATGAAGTTGCGCACATCAAACTAATTGGAGAAGAAAGAATAGAAGAAAATGATGAGCCACTAACAGATATAACTGCATCCCTTTTTGGGTTTGCAATCTTTCTGGCCAATTCATCAATTTCAAAAATGACCACCTGGAATGGAAACACTCATACGGGTTGGAAAATTTCTGGAGCAAGTGGCTATCTGCATCATAAAATGTATGCCTTTCTACTTGGATATTGGCTCGTACAGAAAGGAATGACCTCAGATAAATGGTTCGATTATTTGGATAAAGAAATACTTAATGATGTGAAGAAAACAATTAAATATCTTGAAGTAAAAGACGGAGCATAACACAACCTATACGCAATGCGGATCCGGTGGTACTGAAGCTTAAGTGCTTACCATCCGCCAAAGCTGCGCTTTGACGTTTATGATTTATAAATTTAACTTAAACCACAGCTTTGGCTTACTACCGTGCTCGATTCAAAACTAGCGCTTTTGAATCACGCACTTGCGCATAGCCAGACCGTTAGCCACAATAAATAAGTATGCATTATAGGTCAGAAAGTTTCATAGAATTTGTGAGGAAAACCAAGATGCCGTTTTTCTGGGGCTGGATGATGAATATAGGATTTGTCGGAATTCTTATTTTACTCTTCTTTCAGATATATGATCTCAACCCGAATAGTTTTTGGGTTGGATCTGCATTTATGACAGTCGGATTCATGGGACTCAAGACATTTCTTTATGGTTCTTTGTATAAAATCTACAAATATGGCAATCATGCGTACAATGATATTCAGAGTGACAACAAAGAAGTTTTGAAGGATATAAAAGTTTACGTAAAAGGATTTGATTTATTCAAACAAAAATCATCTTTTTCTCCAGGTATATCGAAAACCATTTACTCCTTTAATCTGACTGATTTAATTCTTTCTGAACAGTCAATTATACTACTTGGCAAAGACAAATCATGGGGTTCGACATTATATGCTTCTCCAGTAGAAATAACAAATGGTCACGGACAAACTCGACTTGTAAATGTAAATTTGAAAGGATGGAAGAAGATAAACGGAAATGTGGAAATGGAGTTGAATGATCCAAATTACAAAGACCCTATTCGGATTGAATTCAAGGAAGAAATAGACAAATTAAAACAGTGGCTAACAAAAAATAAACCACATTAAAACGTGGTTTATTAAGGTCGTTGTGTGCCATTTGAAAAAACGACCTATTGACAAAGACAATTCAAATAATATTTAAGCATTACCTAATTGGATTGACGGCCTTAATAATTGGAACGTGGATAATTGGAGAAATCCCAAGATGGTACACGATAGAACGAGAGCTTATGCAGTGGATTGTTTCCATTCTATCAATTCCGTTAATCGGACTGTTCTTCTCATGGAGGACAAACGTCCGACTGCAACGAACTGAACGAAAACTGTATCTCTATTCGGTTCTTATTCTCTTCATGGCTTGGATATTGACATTATATTCAAAAGCGGTTGTCATGGGACTTTACGCGACTTTTGAAAAAGGACAAGAGCAAGTTCTTGAAGCTATTGCAGGATATACAATTTATCAGCTTTGGATTTATGGCGGACTCGGACTAATCCATGGTTTATTAGGCGGAATATTATTGAATTACGACTTGAAAAATAATTTAGAAAAAATAAAAAACGGCACACAACAACGGCTTCCATGAATAATCAAAAGTTCATTTTCTAGCATTTTTTCTTTGTTTAGCCTGCCACAGCTGGGCGTAGTTGAAAGTTTGTTTGGACAAGGTGTAGTCCGTGACAATTGTCGGGAGTACCTACGCTTTCCTATTCTAAGGAATTTGTGATTCCTGCCTTTCCACCCTTTCAGTCCACCACAGCGATAATTCAGTAAAGAGCTGCAAAGAATCCCTTAAGAACAGCTATTTAGTAGCAGATAGCATCCTTAGAGCAGTGATAAGCAGCTAATTTTCTGATCAGAACAAATACGTATCAGTTCGAAACAGATAAGTCGCAGAAAATAACAGCAAAATATCAGTTCAGAACACATATTTTCCTGATCAGAGCAGCAGGATAAAAGATCTATTCTGAAGTGCCGGAGTCATTAACTGAAAAGGCATTGAGAACCCGGATAAACTAATCGTATTCTTGCGGGTGGGTGGTCATGGCAGCGGGCCATGCGAAGGCCAAGTGGGTGGAAGCTTTGCCATGACTTGATCTTTTGGTGCTTTTGCATCAAGGCAAAAGCACGTAATTTATTTATTAAAGTCCTTTTGGCTTGACCCAAGGCTAGGCGTTAAAAATTGATTCAGTGAATCAATTAAGCCTAGAGCCAGGTTGGGGGCAGCAAAAAGTCAAGGCTGTGATCTTTGCTATCTGTCTGGAGACAGATTTTTTGATCATTCGCTCAGCCTAAAAATGCCCGGATTCCCGAAGCAAGTTCGGGACTAGCACATTTTTTTTTGGCTTCGCTCCCTCTCAAAAACCTCAAATATCAAGGCCGATTCAACGGAAAAAAGAACTAGTAAATGCCCTTGTTGGGTATGGTAAAGCTTTAAATAGGATTAGGCTTGGTCAGACTGTTACTGTCAGGGCAGGTTGGGTGGAGAAACCGGAGGAATACCTCTATTCAAGTGCAAGAAACTACTCTGGACTCAAGGGTTTGATTGAAATAGATTATTGGTGATTTCATGATCATTGCCAATTACAAATTGGTCTTGATATTAGGGTGATTTACAAACTTCACCCAGCCCCTACTTAAACCTCAGAGCTGCTGAGAAGAATCTACGCCTAGGAGGGGTGAATTGTGTTATTCCCAACCAAAACACTCCAAATGGATAGCACAACATTGAACAAATGCTGAATCTTTCAACAAGAAAAGGAAAACGCCTTTTACTTTGTGGAAGTTGTTTGGAAGCTCGTTGTTTAAAAAGTATTGAACTTGTTGAGCAAGCTGAAATTAGTACAATGGCAGAATTGACAAAAGAAATAACGGATAGCAATAAAGTTCTCAATTTCTATAGTAACGAAGGTCACTGACTTAACGATGTTATAAATCCAACTTTGCAGTAAAAAACGGGTGAAAGAAAATATCAAACTCGGATTAAAAGAAAATTGGAAGCAGTTTACGCTTTTAGTTGTCCTGAACGCTTTCGTTGGCGGTATGATTGGAATGGAGCGTTCTATTTTTCCACAGTTTGCCGAATTGGAGTTTGGTGTAGCCTCTAAAACTGCCATACTTTCTTTTATTACAGCTTTCGGTATTACAAAAGCAATAGCGAACTATTATACAGGACGACTTGCCAACAAATTTGGTCGTAGAAATTTATTATTATTTGGTTGGCTTCTCGCAATTCCAATTCCGTTTATACTCATTTATGCACCCAATTGGAGTTTTGTGATTCTCGCAAATGTACTTTTGGGTATAAGTCAAGGCTTGACTTGGAGCAGTACTGTAGTGATGAAAATTGACCTTGTTGGCGAAAAAGACCGTGGTTTTGCAATGGGCTTAAACGAATTTGCAGGATATTTTGCAGTTGGAATTGTTGCATTTCTAACAGGATATATTGCCAACACCATTGGCATTACGCCTTACCCGTTTTACATTGGGATTGTCATCTCTATGGTAGGCTTTATTTTGACCGCTTTGTGGGTGAAAGACACCCGAGTATTTGTCCATAAAGAAAGTGCAACTGACAGCACCCCTCAACTTGACAATGTATTTTTAGAAACTACTTTTAAAAACAAGACTTTGAGTTCTGTTACTCAGGCAGGACTTGTCAATAACTTGAATGACGGAATGATATGGGGATTGCTTCCAATTGTCCTTTTGTCGTTGAACTATAATAATGAAAATATCGGAATCATAACGGCCATTTATCCAACAGTATGGGGTATAGGACAGCTTTTTACAGGAAAAATGTCCGACCATTATTCAAAAAAAGCAATGCTTTTTTGGGGGATGTTTTTGCAAGGTATAGCCATTTTACTAATTCCATTCAGCAACGACTTTTATGTTTTGGCTTCCATTTCGGCAATTTTAGGATTAGGAACAGCATTGGTTTACCCGACATTCTTATCCACCATTGCACAAGCTACAAGTCCCAGACAACGAGCAGAAAGTATTGGTTCTTTCAGACTGTGGAGAGATTTAGGTTATGCCTTTGGTGCTGTGATTTCAGGCATTACCGCTGACTTGTTTGGAGTCGAATATGCCATTTTCCTAATTGGTGGGCTGACCATTGTATCTTCATTAATTATTAAGTTCCGTATGCCAGAACAAATTTAAAGAATCAAAGAATGTATTGAAGTTGACGAAGTATAACAGGCCCCGCTAAGCGTAGTTGAAAGTTTGTTAGGACAAGGTGTAGTCCGCGACAATTGTCGGGAGCATTTACACTTTTTTATTTTCTGGAAATTATAATTCTTACTTACCTCTACAAAGCCTAATTCAAGAATCAATTCACTTGTGGTTTTTTATCTTTGTCGCAACCTTAATCAATGATCAGAGATTTTTCACTTCAGGCTATTACATTTCAAGATCAGGAAAGACTATTGAAATTGATGCAGAAAATCTATCCGACTGCCTACGCGCACTTCTGGCAGGAGTCTACGGATTGGTATCTGGATCTTTGCTACAATCCACAGAATCTAAAGAAGGAGCTAGCGGAAAAGAGCACGAACTATTTTCTGGTGGTCCAAGAAAACCGAGAAGTGGGAATCCTGAAATATGATTATCCTTCCTCCCCTTCTCAAATTGAAATCAAAAATGCGGTAAAACTTCACAGGCTTTATCTGGCACCTGAAACCCATGGCTCAGGACTTGCCAAGGCTTTAATGGAGCATGTGGAAGAAGATTCTGCTGCAAAAGGTGCGGATAGAATCTGGCTTGAAGTGATGCAGAAATCAGATCAGGCTCAAAAGTTCTATTCAAAAATGGGATATGAAAAGGTATTAGAATACCGATTAGACTTTGAAAAATTAAAACCTGAGTATCGAGGAATAGAAATTTGGAACAAGGATATTGGCTGAGATGGTCTTTTCCATTTGAATTTTTATCTTGATTGAGTTTTAAAATTCAGAATCCATGATACTTTTTCTTCCCTTCCTTTTTTGGTTTCAAACATGGCAAGCTTTGGCTGATCAGCCAGACAAAACCAATCTTGTTCCTTCCGAAAACGCTGAAGATTTCCGAGCCGATGAAATGGTTGGAGTTTATTTTATGCCTTCATGGAATACTTCTCCTGATCCCAATGTCGACCGGGATAGTTTTTGGTCCTGCCTTCAAGACCCAAAAAACTGTGCAAGCCTTTCGAATCCGGGAATCTGGGGATCTCAGGGAAGAATCTATAACAACCGATACCCCTATGAAGGCCCCTATTTAAACCGAAAGCCAATAGCGGAACTCGGTGGGTTTTATAAAAGAGATGATCCCAAAACCGTCAAAAAACAACTTCAATTAATGAAGGAGTATGGCATTGATTTTTTTGCTTATGACTGGTTTTATGGCAGAAATTATTACTACCATTTATATTTTGGACCACAGTCAAAAATCTTCTATCCTGAGGGCTGGAAAATCGATCCACAGCGGGATGGACGGGTTGCTGTTCCCGGACTTGAGGAGTGGAATGATCAGTTAAAAGTTCTTCTCGATGAAAATGCCAAGCTTCCCAAGGATCAACAAATGAAATGGGCGATCAACTGGTGTGATGATTCTCATGAAAGATGGATGGCCTGGTTAAAAATTGGCTCCCCAGATGAACTAGCCAGAAAGGCAAACTATGAGGGAGAAAAGCCTGATAAAAACCTCTATTTGAAGGTGCACGAAAAGATCACTAGACAGTGGACTGATACTTATTTCAATCGCCCGGATTACCTCAAAGGCGAAGACGGAAGACCCATCGTCTATTTTTACTTTCCACAAGATGCAGAATCCAGAGCAGCCTATTATGGATTGGGGCTAAATGATCTACTGAGCCTTTCACAGAAAGTCGCCAAAGAACAAGGCTATCCGGGGATTAAATTTATTGCGGTGACTGCCGGTCCTATGATGCCAAATGAAAAGGCTTATGGACTCCCTACAAAATGGGTGGCCAATAATCCCAACCGCCCCTGGGAAGGAGGAGAATACAGAGACAAGCTTCTTCTGCAGGATTACGTCCCCAGACTAAAGGCCATGGGTTTCGAAGGCATGACGGCTTATGTATACCATAATTTCATGGAGAAGTCAAATCGCTCTTATGCAGATATGAGGGAAACTTATCGCGGTCATTGGAATATGTGGTCTGAAAAATTTAAGAATGACCCGAACTTTGAATATCAGGTCCCAGTGGCTATGGGTTGGGATATGAGACCGGCTGGTGGCACCTGGCCTCAACAGACAGGGTTTCCTTCCGAACCAGAGAAAGACCGTGTTCACTCCACAAAAGCCACTTTCAAGGCAAAACTGGAAGAAGCGAAAGCTCTGTCCCAAAAATACAGAGATAGCAATGGCAAAACCTTAATGGTCTGTTGCTGGAATGAGTATCTGGAAGGAAACTATATCGAACCCACTGAAGGGCACGGGTATGATTATTTGGAAGCCATAAAAGAAGTTTTTGACCAGGATTAAAAGAGGCTTTTATACGGTCGGTTAGTATGGTTTCGACGGATCATCTAATTTTAATTATCCCAAATAATAAATTAGATGAAAAGACTACTGATTTTACCTTTCCTTGTTTGCATTTCGACCATTGTGCTTTCGCAGGGAACCCAATTACTCAGAGAACCTACTTTAAGCGATTCAGAAATTGCCTTTGTTTATGCCAACGACCTTTGGAAAGTTTCCAAGGCTGGTGGTGATGCGATACGGCTTACCAGCAATGAAGGTGCAGAAAGCTTACCTCATTTTTCTCCAGATGGGAAACATATAGCTTTTACAGGGCAATATGATGGAAATACGGATGTCTATGTGATTCCTTCTGAAGGTGGTGAACCAAAACGCCTTACCTGGCATCCTTCAAGTGATAATGTCACTGGATGGACTCCTGACGGTTCTTCGATAATTTTTGCTTCCGGACGAGAAGGTCATGCCACTAAGGAGTCTAAGTTTTTCAAAATATCTCTTGAAGGTGGAATGCCTGAAGCCTTGGTAGTTCCAAGGGCAATCAATGGTGAAATGTCAGCTGATGGCAGACATATGGCTTATCAGCAAATTGGATTCTGGGATCCGGAATGGAGAAACCATCGTGGTGGGCAAGCTAAACCTATTTGGATTTTAGACTTGGAAACCTACGATCTTCAGGAAACTCCTCAATTGGATAACGAGAGGCATACGGATCCGATCTGGCTCAATGGTAAGGTTTACTACATTTCGGAAAGAGACTATTTAGCAAACCTCTGGTCTTACGATCCATCTACCAAACAGGAGCAGCAAGAAACTTTCCTCAAAGATTTTGATATCAAAAGCATTGATGCCGGCAATGGAGAAATAATCATTGAACAAGGAGGATATCTGCACATTTTTAATCCTGATTCGAAGGAGTTAACCCAACTGGAAATAAATGTTAGAGGAGACTTCCAATGGGCTCGAGAACGATGGGTAGACGTTCGGGCCAATCAGCTTCGAAATCCTCAGCTTTCTCCAACAGGTCAAAGAGCCATCTTCGAGTTTAGAGGTGAAATTTTGACTTTCCCAAAGGAAAATGGTGCAGGCCGGAATATCACCAACCAATCCTCCTCTGCCGAAAGATCTCCGGTTTGGTCACCGAAAGGTGACAAAATAGCTTACTTCAGCGATGCAAGCGGAGAGTATCAACTCATCATTAGCGATCAGCTTGGGACAGAGATTTTAAAAACAATTTCTCTTCCTGACCCCACCTTCTTTTTCCAGCCAGAATGGTCTTCGGATGGCATACACATCGCATTTACAGATACGGATTATAACATTTGGGTAGTGAATACAGAGAGCGGTTCGGCGGAAATAGTTGAAACGGATCTTTTTGCTCATCCTAACCGAAGCATGAACCCTGTCTGGTCTCCGGACGGAAAATGGATCACCTATGTGAAGCTGATGGAAAATCAATTCAAGTCAGTCTTTGCCTATGAAATTGCGACCCAAAGGAAGGTGCAAATCACTGATAACATGGCAGATGCCATCTCCCCAATTTGGGATGAGAGTGGTAAATATCTTTACTTTCTTGCGAGCACAGATTATGGTTTAAGCACGGGATGGCTCGATATGAGTAGTTATGATCGTCCTGTCACCAGAGGCCTATATATGGCCATTCTAAAGGAAGATGATTCTTCCCCCCTTTTACCGGAAATTGATGAAGAAGAAGTCAGCGAAGAGAAAGAGGAGGAAGAAAAGAAGGAAGAGGAATCTTCGGACACGGTAATTGATGAGGATGGGCTCATGCAAAGAATAATTGCTTTAGATATTCCTCTTCGCAATTATGTGGGGCTGGCCGCGGCACCAGAAAACCAGGTTTTCTATATGGAACAAATACCCAATCAGGGTACAGTTCTAAAGAGATACGATGTAAAGGAGAAAAAATCGGAAGATTTTATGTCAGGAGTATCAACTGCAGTGATATCATTTGATAGAAAATCAATTCTTTATAGATCAGGAAACACCTGGGGAATAACAAGCACATCAGGATCAAATAAAAAGCCAGGTGACGGTTCAATAAAAGCCATATCCTCAACAAAGGTGAAGGTAGTACCTCAAGATGAATGGCAGCAGATCTACCGGGAGGGCTGGAGATATCAGAGAGATTTTCTTTACGTAGATAATGTTCATGGCGCTCCATGGGATGAAATTTATGAATGGTACAAGCCATGGGTTTCTCATGTGAGACACCGAACTGATCTGAACTATATCGTGGATATTATTGGTGGTGAAGTTGCCGTGGGGCACTCCTACACCAGTGGCGGTGACTTACCTTCCGTAGAAAGAATTCCAATTGGATTGCTTGGAGCTGATTTTGAAATGGTAGACGGCTACGCCAAAATCAAAAAAATCTACACTGGGGAGGATTGGAACCCAAACATGTCCGCTCCCTTGGCTCAGCCTGGCGCCAAAGCTAAGGCTGGAGAATACATAGTAGCTATCGATGGAGTTCCTGTAGAGAGAAATACAAATATCTATTCTTTCCTCGAGGGAAAAGCAGGTCAGCCCACCTACATTTCTCTCAATTCTTCACCTCAAATTGAAGGCTCCAGAGAGATTCTGGTAGAGCCAGTAAGCAGCGAAAATCAACTCAGATTTATGGATTGGGTGGAAGGAAACAGAAGAAAGGTGGAAGAGTTATCTGACGGTCAACTGGCATATGTCTACCTTCCTAATACTTCTAGACCTGGATATAGCTTCTTTAACCGATATTATTTCTCTCAGCAGGATAAGAAGGGTGCAGTAATAGACGAGCGTAATAATGGCGGAGGGTCTGCGGCAGATTACATGGTGGATATCATGAGTAGGGAATTGATGGGTTATTTCAATTCCAGAGTTGAAGGAAACAGGCCGTTCACCCAGCCTATTTCAGGCATTTGGGGTCCTAAGGTTATGATCATCAATGGTCGTGCCGGTTCGGGTGGTGACCTTCTCCCCTATCTGTTCAATAAAATGGAAATCGGACCGCTCGTGGGAGTTAAAACATGGGGTGGCTTGGTTGGCACCTGGGACACTCCTCCTTTTGTAGACGGTGGGCGCATGGTAGCACCCCGTGGAGGTTTTTACGATGTAAATGGTGAATGGGCCGTAGAAGGTGTAGGAATCTCACCGGATATAGAAGTAGAACAGCTTCCAAAGGATGTCATCGCAGGACGTGATCCACAATTGGAAAAAGCAGTTGAAGAGGCCTTGCGACTAATGGAGACAGAGGGCATTGAACTCAAACCTGAGCCTGCCGCACCTATTCGTTACTTTAGACCGAAGGGAAATTGACCTCAATCATATTTGGGATATAACAAAGAATTAATTGCATCCATTCGGGCTAAATAGAAAAATTGTTGATCTTAGACTTTGAAATAAATTTTGTGATATGTTAGATCAATTATTAAAAGCAGCAGATGGTCCCCTTCAGGAAATGTTGGCAGGGATGAATCAGGACAACCCAAGTAAAACCGCAAATGCTTTAGAAAGCAGCTTAGGTTCCATCTTGCAAAACAAAGTGGCTTCCGGAGATACCTCTGCTTTGATGGAGATGTTTTCTGGAAAGGAAACCAATGCGGGTAGTTCTGTAGTACAGGCACTTCAAGGTGATGTGGCTACTGATTTAATAGGAAAACTCGGGATCAGCAAAGAGCAGGCTATGAGTATCGTTTCTGCGGCCCTTCCGATGCTGATGAATTTCTTTAACAAGCGGGTGAATGATGCCCCTCAGGCAAATGAAGATATTATGTCATCTGTAGTTTCCGCTCTTCAGGGAAATCAAGGTAAGGTTAATCCAGCAGATTTAGCCGGTTCTTTATTGGGAGGTGGAAATGGAGGCGGAATGGACCTAGGCGGTTTAATGGATTTAGGAAAAGGACTATTCAAGTAAAATTTTTAAATTAAACACATTAAAAAATTAAAGCGTATGAAATTTTATAAACAACTAATTTTCCTAGGTGCACTTATGTTCTCTCTAGTACTAAGCTCAAGTGCCCAAATTTCTTTACCTAACCCGAAAGAATTCAAAAGCGACATGCTTGGCGCCATGATTCCTACCGGAGACTTAAGCCTAAACAATGACCAAAAAGAAGAGCTCAAAAAGCAAAACGAAAGCTTTCTTGATAACGTCATTAAAATCGCACAGGGGGATGATTCAGAAGACAAAAAGATATCATCCATAAAGGACTTAGCTGGGAAAAACAACAAGGCCTTAGAAGGAATTTTTGGCGATCCGGGGGTTGTAAAAAAGTATAAAAAGAAAGTAAAAAAATCAATCAGACCCTTCAAACGAAAATATAAACTTGCCACTCTCATATTATGAAAAAACTCATATTAGCAACCTTAGTTTTGTTTCTGGTGGGTATTGGAACTACTCAGGCTCAAGGTCTTAAAGTTCCAAGTACAAAGGAACTTGGAATGGCTAAAGACCTTTTGGATATTCTTAATAACACGGAAGGAATGGACATCTCATCGGATCAGAAATCAAAGCTTGAATCGAATAATAAAGACTTCGTAGCAGATCTTCTGAAAACGAATGAAAGCAAGCTTTCTGACGATGAGAAAAAAGAAGCTTTTTTGGGGTTAAAGAATAAAAGAGTCAAGTTCCTGACTGACCTTTTAGGAAGTGATTTATTTAAAAAATACTCAGGTCAAATTCTTAAAGCCATCAACCCGTTGAAAAGTAAATTAGGCTTAGCCGCCCTTGCTTTTTAGATTAATTGAAAACACTTTAAGCCATCTCAAATTTGGGATGGCTTTTTTATTTCTATTATTATGAAAAAACTACACTTTGGACAACTTTGGCTGATCCTATTTACAGGAATAATTCTCTCATGTACTTTTTCAAAGAAAAGTGAAACCGTGGTCAAACCCTTCTCCTTGGAGAATATGGAGTGGATAGACCTTACCCATTCTTTCGATTCAACTACCCTTTACTGGCCTAATAATCCAACTGATTTCGAGCATAAAGAGGATGCCTATGGAATGACAGAATTTGGGTATTTCTATTCATCCTACTCCTTGTCCACTCCTGAGCATGGCGGTACTCATTTGGATGCGCCGATTCATTTTGCAAAGGGAAAGCAGACGGTAAGTCAAATCCCCTTAGATCGCTTAATTGGGAAGGCTGAAATTATTGACGTGTCAACAAATGCCCTTCAGGATAGGGATTACCTTATAAGTGCAAAAGACATCCTGGATTGGGAAAAAGAAAATGGTTCGCTGGAAGAAGACCGAATTATAATATTCAAAACTGGATATGGAAAGTTCTATCCAGATCGTGAAAAGTATTTTGGTACAAGTAAAAAGGGAGACGAAGCTATTCCCGAATTACATTTTCCTGGAATTTCAGAGGAAGCTGCAAAATTGCTTGTCAACAAAAAAATAAAAGCGGTGGGAATAGATACCCCAAGTTTAGATTACGGTCAGTCTGCTGATTTCATCGCCCATCAAATTCTTATGGGAGCAAATATTCCAGGCTTTGAAAATGTGGCGAATCTGGAACAGCTCAACGCGGAAAGTGAAGTTTATATTTTGGCATTACCCATGAAAATAAAAAATGGAAGTGGAGGCCCACTCCGGATTATTGCTGGGAAAGTACCCCAATAGTACCTTTTGGGTGAAGCACCCATTTTTATCAAAGTGAAAGTAATTCCCAATGGACAGTCAAGGAAATACTAGTTTTCGAACCATTCATCTCTTATTTTTATTATTAAGAATATATGGTCCATTAGGGGCTATTTAAATCAAATCGAAATTAAGTTCAAATCATGCTAAAATCAATCACCAAATTATTCGTACTTGTAATGCTCGTTTCTCTCATGACCTCCTGTGGCGGTGGAGAAGAAAAGGGAGTATATTTTGTAAATCTTAGTGATGGCGATACAGTAACTTCTCCGTTCAAAGTAGAGATGGGTGTCACTGGAATGGAAGTAGAACCAGCAGGAGCAGTAAATGAAGGCAAAGGTCATCACCATTTAATTATCGATGGAAGTTGGTTGGAAAAAGGTGAAGTAGTACCCGCTGATGATAAGAATATTCATTATGGCGGAGGCCAAACAGTGACAGAGGATATCACTTTAGCACCAGGAACCCATACACTCACGCTTCAGTTTGCCGATGGCTTTCATGCATCCTATGGTAAAGAAATGAGTAAGACCATAACTATTACAGTAGAATAAAAATCCAGCCGGTTTTCTGGCCATTAATTAAAAATGATCCTATTTGGAAGTGCCTCTTCTGAGTAGGATCATTTTAATATTTTCATCAAAGTTCGTGCGGTGGATTCTCCTTTTTGCCGAATCAAATCCCTTGGGGTATTATCTCCCACTTCGAAAGTCATACTTTCTGCTCCATGGACAAAGAAAAAGTAACTATTCGAAGTCACACTTCTTTGGTTTGTCTCTGTCGGACGTATGTTTGGAACATAATCTGGGATTTTTTTGGAGGATCTCTTAATAAGCTTAGGGATCAAACCTGGCCTATTCCCTTTTAGGTCCTCATTTATGGTGTAAAAAATATCCTCCCAGGTAGAATGAAAATCTGCTGCAAAAATAAATTGGCCACCAGTTTCCTCCACTTTTGATTCCATAAAGCGCGTCAAAGCTTGAACCTCAGGCTGATTTAAATTCACCCAATCTCTGTTGGTATCAACTCCACCTACATTATGCCTCCAGTGGCCATTAGCCACTCCATCTGGATTCATTTGCGGCATCAAATACAGGTTATACTTACTTCTGAATTTTTCAGCTTCTGGTGAATCTTCAATAATAGTTTCCACAAAAGCCTTCATGGCTAAATAGCCTGTCACTTCAGGTGGGTGCTGCTGAGAAATCACCATAAGCATTTCTTTATCCTCAGCACGTCCGATTTTTAATACCTCCAGATTTCTTCCTTGTGTGCTTTTCCCGATTACCTGAGTAGAAACGAAGCTAAGCTTTTCTAATTCATCTTTCCAGGCTTCCACATCATGAGTTCCCACCAGGTCCTGAGCTGCCACCCAAAGAGTATCTGTTCCAGATTTAACTTTGAGCATAGCTGTTTTTGGTCGCTCTCCTTCTGAAATAAAGTCTAATGAATCCACCAAATAAAACTCAATTCCGTCCTGACTTACTTTTGGGTAATAGCGATGAAAGCCAGTTTCTCCATAAGTAAATTCTAACCATAAATTCTTTGGTCCTTCAGACCAAAGCTTAAAGGCATACCATGGGCTTGGGTTAATCGGTGTGTTCTCGGGGAGTATTTCTAATCGAAACAAAGTGTCATTGACTTGCTCCACCCCGTTCAGTCTTGCCCCTTCAAAGTCATTGGAAAAATGAACTCCGGAGGGTGTTCGGAATACCTGTTTTTCCTGAAATGAAACCTCTTTGTTTTCAGTCGCAACTACCTGGATAGGCCCCTGACCTTCCCACTGCTGACTAGATTTGCAGGCGAATAAAAGAATTAAAAAAACCAACGGGGCTAATTTCATGCGGATGAAAATAGCATTCATTTGAATCCTGATCGCCTTCATTTAAAGTCTAATTTACACTTTGGGTAACTTCCAACCATTATTGTATTGAGCCTTCATTAGAGCATTTGCTTTTGAACTTGTAAAGCGATTTTTGTCTGCTTCCCAATAGATTTTCTCCCCTGTTTTATAGGCAATATTTCCCATCTGTGCATTAATGGCTGCAATAGACCCTGTTTGGATACCACAGTGCAACATGCTATGATCTTGTGCTTTGATAGCATCTACAAAGTTCTGAGCGTGTAGTCCCAAAGCATTCCCTTCGGGCCGGGTATGAGGAACCTCTTCGATTAAAGCAACTCGCTCACCGTCCACATTCTTGGTCTCTGGGATTACTTTCCAGCCCCCTCTGTTTACCACTAAGGTCGCATTGTTGCCTATGAAAGCAATCCCTTCCGTGGTCCCATAGTTTCCGCCATCTATACCCGTTGCATGCTCCCAAAGCATGTTAAAGCCATCATACTCATAGACAGTCTGCAGCGTATCAGGAGTTTCTGATGCATCATCTGGATAAGCAAACTTTCCCCCAGAAGCCATAACTGATTTCGGGGCGGATACACCCATTGCGTATAAAGCAATATCAATTTCATGAACTCCCCAATCAGTCATTAGTCCACCCGCATAGTCCCAAAACCACCTAAAGGTAAAATGAAACCTATTTCGATTGAATGGTCGCATGGGAGCCGGGCCTAGCCACATGTTGTAATCTACTCCAGGTGGAGGGGTTCCATTGGGTACTACGTCGACCGGATTCATCCAGCCCTGATAAGCCCAGCACTTCACCAATCGTATTTGACCAAGCTTGCCGGAGTTCACGTAATCTATAGCCTGAGCGTATTGAGATCCAGAACGCTGCCATTGTCCCACCTGAACTACCTTACCGTATCGCTCCTGAGCGGCAACCATTATTTGACATTCTTCGATGGTGTTCGCAATTGGTTTCTCCACATAAACATCCTTTCCGGCTGAGACAGCATCCACCATGGTAAGGCAATGCCAATGGTCCGGAGTCCCAATTATGACAGCATCGATATCCGGGTCTTCGAGCAATTTTCTGTAGTCTGTGTATTGCTTTGGTCTGGTATTTCTCAGTTTATAAACATCCTCAGTTCTTCTGTCCAAAACACTTTGGTCCACATCTGCCAAAGCGACACAGTTTACTTCTGGAAGTTGTAAATGGGCATTCATATTTGACCATCCCATGCCATTGCACCCTATTACTCCAAAATTCAATTGATCCGAGGGTTTAACTTTTCTGGTAAAGGTGCCGAAGTCACTGGCAGTCAGTGCGCCAGGGAGACTCAAACCAGCACCGAGGAGCATCGTGTTTTGTAAAAATTTTCTTCTTGAGGACATTTTATGAAGGTTTTAAAATTAGAGAAAGAGTAAAAAGGTCAGCAAAATCCACTGATATCGTTCTTACAAGGGTCTGACCCAAATATTTCTGAATCTTACGGGATTACCATGATCCTGCAATTTGATAGGCAGCTTCTCGGCATGTGCCTTGTAGTTCGGTATTCCGATATATTCTGTAGGGCCCCTGAGAATCACATTATTTTGAACCAATACTCCATTGATTAGAACCGTTACCGTAGCAGGTGAGGTAAGCATCCCATTTTCATCGAAGCGAGGGGCTTTAAAGATTATATCATAATAGTTCCATTCCCCTGGAGCCCTAAGTGGGTTTACCAAAGGTGGATACTGCTTGTAAATACTTCCTGCTTGACCATTTGTATAGGTTTTACTCTCATAGCTATCTAAAATCTGGACCTCATATAATCCCATAAGGAAAAAACCGGAGTTACCCCTTCCCTGTCCTTCTCCTACGATCTCTGTAGGCGCAGACCATTCCACATGATACTGAGCATCTCCGAAAGCCATTTTGGATTGAAGGTCTCCCTTACCTCTTTGAACCACCAGTTCACCGTTATCAATTACCCATTCTGCTGGGCTTTCTCCATCGCGTGCACTGACAAAAGCATCTAAACCGCTTCCATCAAAAAGAACTATTGCATCTGAAGGAGGAAGATTGTTTTCGGCTCCTGGAGTTATTTTTGGAGGTACTGGTGTATAAAACTCTGTCGCTTCAGGTTTCATTGGAGGTGGAGTTTGTTCCTGAGCACTTGTGAAGTTTGCGATGCCAATAAGAACAAAAGTTAAAAGAAGGGGTATCTTTTTCATAAGGAAAATTGATTTTGAGTTTATGTGGAAATGAAAATAGTTGAAAATGTGAGGAATGTGAAATAGGTATTGGATTTTTGATGAGGGGCTTGGCAGTTTACATCATTTAGTGACAAATTAGGCTATGAAAAAATCACTACTCTTTGTTTTTGCCTTTTTGGTATCCATATCTTTAGTTTTCTCTCAAGAGGAGTATTATTTCCCAGGAGAAACTTTTAAAAACAATGTTCCCTCCCCTTCTGATTTCTTAGGATATGAAATTGGAGAATGGCACACCAGATACGACTTGATTGTCAAGTATTTTGAAAAGCTAGATGAGTTAAGTCCTATGGCTGAACTTATAGTAATCGGACAATCCCATGAGTTGAGACCAAAAGTCATTCTTACTATTTCCAATGAATCCAACATGAATTCATTGGAGGAGATCAGACTGAAGCAGGTACAGCTCGCAGACCCTAGAGCCGAAATGCCCGATATTTCAGAAATGCCATCAATCATTCATCTAGGTTATGGGGTACATGGAAATGAGCCTTCATCTGCTGAGGCTGCTATGCTAACAGCCTATTGGCTGTTGGCTTCTGAGTCTGATCTTGCGAAAAATTTGCTGGATAATGCAGTCGTTCATATTGATCCGACATTGAACCCTGATGGCAGGGATCGACATAGCCTTTGGGCAAATAGTAACAAGGGATTTCCACCTGTAGCGGATCCAGCAGATCGAGAACATAACGAGGCTTGGCCTCGAGGTCGTACGAATCATTATTGGTTCGACCTGAATAGAGATTGGCTGCCTTTGGCACATCCAGAAACTCAATCCAAAGTAGAGTGGTATCACGAATGGTACCCAAATGTCACGACCGATTTTCATGAAATGGGAACGAATAGCACCTATTTCTTTGAACCCACGAAACCATACGGCAGTGAGAACCCGGTCGTTCCACGAAAGAATTACGACGATATCAATGTTCGCTTCGCAAAGTATTTTGAGAAATACATGAACGAAATTAAGAGCCTCTACTGGACGAAAGAAGTTTTTGACAACAGCTACCCAGGTTATGGTTCCACCTATCCCGATATTCAGGGAGGCCTAGGCCTTGTATTCGAAACGGCAAGCAGCCGTGGTCATGTACAGGAAAGTCAAAGAGGAGAAATAACTTTTGCTTTTACTATTCGGAATCATGTGGTCAATTCACTGGCAACAATGGAAGCGGCCCTCGATAACCGAGAGTATATGAATGAATATCTAAGGGAGTTTTTTGATACCGCACTATCCGAGGCTCGCAGCTCATCTGTGAAAAACTATCTGTTTGGTGACCAATACGATCCAAATAGAAATGTTCTTTTCGTGAAGTTCCTAATGGATCATCAGATTGAAGTATATGAAAATACTGCTGATAAGACTGTCGGCGGGGTTGAATATAAAGCCGGACAATCTTGGATTGTCCCTACTGAACAACCACAATATAGAATGGTCCGAACCATGTTTGAGTATGTGGGAGAATTTGCCGATTCTGTTTTTTATGATGCTTCTGCATGGACCATGGCCGCGGCTTATGGAATGCCTTTCGCCGAAAACGGTGGAGGGAGCAGAGGAGAACTGGTTGAATCTATCGATTTTGAATCACATGCATTCCCTGAGGGAGATGCATACGCATATTTAATTGATTGGTCAGATTATTATGCACCAAAATTCCTTTACCATGCACAGAAAGAAGGAATACATGTCGAGCAGGTGAACAGGCCATTTACTTCTGAAACCCATGAAGGCCCAGTGGATTTCCCCGCAGGAACACTCATGATTCCTATGGGCTTTCAGCAAAAGTCAAATGAAGAAGTTCTGGCCTCACTGGAAAAAGTGGCCAGAGAAACCCATCAGAAAGTTTATGCCACTAACACGGGACTTAACCTGAAAGGCATTGATCTAGGATCAAATTTGGTAGGTGCACTAGAAATGCCGAAAGTGCTTATGCCTGTCGGAAACGGTGTTTCATCCTACGATGCAGGCGCCATTTGGTATTTGACAGATAATCAACTAGGTATGCCCATCACGAAAGTTGATACGGATGCTTTGGGCAGAATAAACCTATTCGACTACAATACAGTAATTCTACCCGCAGGTAATTATTCAGGCCTTTCTGATCGCTTTGTCGAACACTTTAAGGATTGGGTAAGCAGAGGTGGCACGGTAATCTCAATAGGTAGCGCAAGCCTTTGGTTACAAAGAGAAGGGATTACTAAGGAAAAACCCGTAGAAATCGAGGATCTTCCAGATGATCCTAAAGAATTACCCTTCGCAGATAGACGAAATTTCGAGGGAGCGAAAGCAGTAGGCGGAAGCATATATATGGCTGAACTTGATCTCACTCATCCGATAGCCTATGGCTACCAGAGAAATACTTTACCTGTTTATCGGAACACAAGTATATTTATCCAGCCGAGCCAAAATAAATATCTCACACCAGTGCGCTACGCAGATGAACCTTATTTAGGAGGCTATATTTCTGATACAAACTTGGAAAGGCTAAAGGAAAGCTCAAGTATCATCATCTCACCTTCAGGAGGTGGTCGGGTGATTCACTTCTTCGATAACCCAGTTTTCAGAGGAACCTGGTTTGGAACCAATAAGCTTTTGTTCAATGCCATCTTCTTTGGAAATCAGATGGATTAAGCACTAAAATGGGCTTTCTCATTTTCATTCTTATTCGAAATAGAAAAGGCATCCACAAAGGATGCCTTTTCTATTTCAGATTAATTGATCCATTTCAAAAAAGAATTTGAAGATAAACCTTAAATTAAATCCTATGGATAAAATTAGGCTTTGGTTAATTCGGAAATATGAAGAGACTGTTTCAAGTATAGCTTTTTTGCCTGCAGTGATAAGTCTGGCATTCCTGGTTATCGCTATTCTAATCTTTTCATTCGATGTCTCGGAAACTGGTAAACAATTAAAATCTGAGTTACCCTTTTTGTCCTTAAAGGACACTTCTACAGCAAGAAGCATTCTGGGAGCTGTGGCAGGTGGGGTAATTTCCTTGACAGTTTTCAGCTTCTCGATGGTGATGATTGTGCTTAACCAAGCTGCATCTCAAATGAGCAACAGGGTCCTGGATAAACTCATTGGAAATAGATTTCAGCAAATAGTTTTAGGGTTTTACATCGGGACCATTGTTTATACTTTTTTCATTTTTAGTACAATTCGGGACACCGAATCCAGGTTTCAGCTCCCATCCATCAGCATTTTTTTACTCACCGTCCTTACAGTCATTGATATTTTCATCTTTATCTATTTTCTCCACTTCATCACCCAATCGGTCAAATACGATGTAATTATCCAAAGGATAAAATCTTCCACCTTTGAAGGAATGAGAAAATTCTGCTCTGTTACGACAGAAATGAATGAGGAAGTAAAATTTGCAGCCAGGTCAGTGATAAAGGCGAATACCTCAGGAATTTTTGAGGGCTTTGACCAAAAGGAAATCATAGATTTTTGTGAAGAAAATGCTTGTAGTCTTCAGGCTTTACACCCCATGGGGACCTTTATTCTAAGAGGACAGCCACTGATGGAATGTAGCAAAAGCCTTTCAGAAGATGAGATGACCGAGGCACTTCAGGGAGTAATTCTCAGCGATCAGGAATCTGTGACCCGAAATTATGAATACGGTTTGCGGCAGCTTAGTGAAATAGCCTTAAAAGCATTAAGCCCAGGAATAAATGATCCGGGAACCGCCATCATCAGTCTCCGTGCTTTGATCGATCTTTTCCAATACAGAGGAAGGAATTTCCCACCCCATACCTTGGCAAAAGAGGATTCTCTCCATGTCTTATACAGAAAAGAGTTAAGCTTTGATCAACTATTTGAAATAATCATTTTCCCAATCTGGGATTATGGGAAAAAAGATCGAATGCTTGGACTGGAATTTCAAACATTACTGAAACAGCTTTCTTTGATCCTTTCTTCAAAACCGGTATTCGATTTATTAAAAAAGGTCCAAAGCCAAACTTACTAATCAGCCGATTATCCTAGGTTCCTAATCAGCATTGAAAGACTTAAACTTTATAGCCTAATGTTGGCTCAGTTTATTTTGCTACCTTTGTAGCCAGCTTAGACTAAGGAAGTCTAGCGGAAATTTATCCTACATCCGAAATACATTTAATGGGAAGATCACAAGAAACATTTAACAAAAAAGAGAGAGAGAAAAAGAGACAAAAGAAGGCCAAAGAAAAAATGGAGCGCCGTGAAGAGCGCAAAGATCAAGCAGTAAAAGGTACTCTTGACAACATGATGGCCTACGTAGACGAATTCGGTAACATCACCGATACTCCCCCAGATCCTGAGAAAAAACCAAAAAAGATCAAAGCTGAGAATATTGAAATAGGTATCCCTAAACGCGAAGAAGAAGAGGAAGTAGTAAGAACCGGGAAAATCGACTTTTTCAATACCTCAAAAGGATTCGGTTTTATCATCGAATCAGGAACAGGAGATAAATACTTTTTCCATGTCAATGGTCTCATTGATGCTGTAGATGAAGGGGACAAAGTCACCTACGATTTAGAAAAAGGCATGAAAGGCATGAATGCCGTCAATGTCAAACTTGTTGAATAAATGAAAACCGGCTTCAGCCGGTTTTTTTATTTCACATATCCTAGAGTGATTTTTCCTGAAAAATTACCCATCGGAGTCTCCATTGCCACCTCATGCAGGGTGGTTAAACCAGAAGCAGAAATCTCCAAAATTTCGTAAACCACTTCATTGTCCTGCTCATCCATCATGGTTAGTTCATTTCCTTCTATGGTCCATTTACCCTTTCCATTAATAACATTATCAGGGGCAGAAATGGTGTAAGTTCCAGCCTCATCAAGGGTTAGCTTGCCATCAATATGCAAAGCTTCTCCCCCTCTGACCATGTCTCCTAAATCTGGTCCGGCGGTTTGCTCAAAAGAAAATTCAGTCCCAGTCCAGGTTCCTACAAGTAGCTCTTTGTTACTTGGTCCACAGGAAATTAAGATCAATAGAATAATTAAGAAAGACCCTTTAGAAAGGAAAGAATACGTTTTTGATAGATTCATGGTGCCGGTTTTTTTGGGAAAGATAAAAAAAAACTCCCGACAAAATCGGGAGCATTTTCTTCTTTTCCTCTTATAAATTTATAAAGCAAACTTCACAGGAAGGGTGAGTTTGGTTATTACATCTTTTCCATCTTTTTTGCCAGGAGTCCAGTTTTCCATTTGATTTACAATCCTTAGGGCCTCATTATCGCAAGAACTTGCGATTCCTTTGGCAATCTGGGCATTGCTCACAGATCCATCTTTCTCCACATGGAAGGTAATCATGACGGTGCCTTGTACCCCGGCTTCCTTAGCTTCCTTTGGGTATTTTAAATTCTGTACCATGAAATCTACCAGCCCTTGCATTCCTCCTGGATACTCAGGCATTTGATCTACCTCCTCGTAAACTGTTTCATTGGATTGGGCTTGAACATCTTGAGGTGCAAGCATGAATAAACAGGCGATGAGTAATCCGAAGAAAGCAAATTGAATAGTTGGTTTAGTTTTCATTTTATGTTGTTTTGAGTTGGTTTATAGTTTTAACATGCTCCCTGTGAAACCATTGGTTTAACAGAAGCCTGAGCTGGTTTTAATCCATTTGGGGAAAGTTCAAAGCCTGCGAATTTATGCTCGAAAAGACCAAGAGAACTCAATCCCTTTTCCCCTGAACCCAATTTGAAATTAATGGGTAATCTCATTCTGACCTTCACATTCTTACCTCTTTGAAGACCTGGCTGCCAATTTGGAGCTTGATTAATTACTCTTAGAGCCTCTGCATCACATCCTGCACCAATGCCTCTTAGTACTTCAGTATTTGAGATGGAGCCATCTTCATTTACAATGAAAGAGAGCATCACCATACCTTCAATTCCCATTTTCCGAGCTTGCTCAGGATATTCTAAATTTGAGGTGAGATATTCAATCCATCCTTCCATTCCTCCACTTGGTAGTGGCGGCTGCTCGACTACGTCAAATACTTCGGCGTCTGGACTAATCTGTTCAATAATTACTTCCTCAGGAGTAGAATTTTCAAGAATGATGGTTTCTTCTGAGTTAGGTTGAATGTCTGAAATTTCCTCGGTCACTACTGGTGAAGAATCTGAAAGTTCTTGCTCACAGGCGAAAGCAAATATGAGTATTGCAACCAATGGAATGACCATTAGGAATCGCCCTTTTTGATTTTGATCTGATTTCTTTTTGTTCATCATAATTATCCTCTTTTTGGTTTGAAATTGACTAAAGTGATGGATGCATTGAATACTTCGCTGGCCAGAGACCAAGCGAACTAGCAACCGTGAATAATCAAAAGAGGAATAAGATTGTGTGACCCCTTGGTCAGCTTGAAATTCATGAACTTCCCGAAGAGACTGTTCGAAAAGGTAGACAACTGGATTAAACCACAATACCACCTTGGCAATCTGGACAAGTAACAGGTCTACACTATGTTTTTTCTCGACGTGAATGGATTCATGAAGAATTATTTGTCTTTGCTCCGAATCATTTGGTTTGAACTCAGGGAGCAAAATGTAATGAAAGAAAGATGCGGGTTGAAATTGATCGTGAATAGCAAAAGTAACCCTTTCGGTCTTTATTCTTTTGGCTAATTTCAAAAGAAGAAATGACTTCACTAGCCCAATCAGAAAGTGAATAAATGAGACGGAGAAACCAACAAGATAAATAGCAAGAAGCGCTTCAGTCCAGTTAAATGAACTCCAAATCCCAGGACTGGAATCCACTGCCTCTCCTATGAAAACGGTAGGCAAAGTGATCTCGCGGATAATGTCGGGACCAGTAAAAAACTTGAAGGATAAAAAAGGAGTAATTAGCGCCAAGAGTAAGGTACCTATCAAAAAGCTCCTGTTCAATTCAAAGAAGGTAAGCTTCTCCAGAACGAGTTTATAAAAGCCCCAGCAAATGATCAGAATAAGACTGAACTCCCACAGATAATTTATAATACCGTTCATGACTTCTCTCCTTTCTCAAATTTATCTATCAATTGCTGCAATTCTTCGAGCTCACTGTCAGAGACTTTATTCTCTTTTACCATAAAGGATAAAAAGTTTCCAACTGAACCATTGAAATAGTTTTTCAACATATGGTTAGCTGAATTCTTGCTGTACTCGCTTTGAGAAATCACTGGGTAGTACTGGTTGACATTACCATAGCTCTTATGGGCCAAGTATCCTTTAGATTCCAAGAGGCGAATAGAAGAAGCCAATGTAGTGTAAGGAGGTTTCGGCTCAGGAAGGAGTTCAAGAACTTCACGAACCATGGCCTTCTCTTTGTTCCAGAAGATCTGCATGATCCGCTCTTCGTGCATTGATAATTCTTTCATGTCCCTAAGGTAGAAACAGCAAATGAAATATCCTACTATTTTTTCGTAGTTCTACGAAAATTTAATAGAAATTTAGAAATAATGTCACTCAAATTGATTTAAAGGAGGATTATTCCTCTTCTTTATCTTCTTCGGGTGCAATAAAAATATTCTCACTGATAATAGGGGAAACCATAAAATACCCTTCAGGTCTAGCCTCTCCTTGCAATAGCACGATATTGGTTTCAGGATTTTGCGGAGGTGGACTGAAGAGTCCTCCATCTGTGAAGAGCAGCCCCACGAGTTGGTTGAAATAATCGAAGACAGATTCATTCAACCTAAATAAAACCAGCCGAATTCTATCATTCTCTTCAAAGGCATAATTCAATTCCAGCCCTTCCTCAAAAAAAGATAGTCCAAAGGTATCGTCAAAAAGTAAATAATCATCACGATCATTCAGCAGCGTGTCATTTTGAACGATTTTTATCCTGTAAAAATTATCCTCCTCAAATGGAATTTTACCGAAAGCGGTGATGAAATAACCTTCGTCTCTGAATGTCCTTTCTTCTTCAAATTTATAGGTAAGACTATCCAAAACCGGGGGCTCTAACATCAGACCTCTCGCAACATAGAAGTTTTCTTCCCAAGCTATCTGAAGTTCGTAGGTATTGCCAATTTCGGCTACCATCCTATCTGAAATCGGTCTATAACTCTCTGAGGCACCTACATAAATAAACGGAATCACCACCTCGGTACCAGGGATTGCAATATTGACCTCAGCATTTTCGATTACTCTTCTACTGGTAGTATCAAAGTAATTTTGAGCCAGAGAAATCTTTACTTCATTGAAATTGGGTTGATCCGTCCATTCGCCTTCTATGATAATCACCTCACCATCTATGGTAGCCAAGGGTAAATCCACCTGCTCTTGGCATGCCATCATAATCAATCCCAAAAGGGCTATGGCTAATTTTCTCATCTTAGAACTGAAAATTATAAGTTATTGAAGGAAGGAAGGTGAAGAGGTAAGTCATCACTATCCCCGGTTCTACAGAAGTAATTGGCTCACCAGAGTCTGAATCAAAATTGATATCGCCATTAGTGATCTCCCTGAATTCATAGGCAAATGGATTCTTCCTTCCGTAGAGATTGTAAATGCTGAAGTTCCAGCTTCCTCTCCATTTTTTACCCTTGTTAGGGTTTTTCCAACTGATGGAAGCGTCCATTCTGTGATAATTTGGAAACCTATCCTCATTTCTAAATTCAGAATAAAGGCTTAAAGTTTGATTATCCGACTCATAAAGACCAATAGGAAATGAAACTGCCTGTCCTGTAGTATAAACGAAAGTCACGCCTGCCGACCAAGCGGGAGAAAATTCATGATTTAATACCAAAGTGACATCGTGTGGCCGATCATATCTCGGATTATATTTTTGACCAAGGGAAACTCCATCAATTTGCCTCCAGGTTCGTGACCAGGTATAAGCCAACCAACCTGTAGTTTTCCCCACATTTTTGCGCAGCAAAAATTCTAATCCATAAGCCCATCCATCACCGACAAGAATTTCTGTCTCCGCATTATCCGCAAATAGAACATTGGCTCCATTCTTTAAATCAATAATATTTCTTAAGTCTTTATAGTAACCCTCTACTGAAAACTCCCATCGGTTTTCATCAAAATTCTTGAAAAAGCCCAAGGAAACCTGGTCGGATCTAATCGGAGGAACATAACGTCCGGCAAGTAACCAGCGATCGATTGGTAATCCTGCCGAGCTATTTGAGGCGATCTGCAAATACTGAAAGTTACGGTTGTAGGCTGCCTTTATGGAAGATGTCTCATTAAGGAGATAGCGGAAAGCTACTCGTGGCTCGAGACCCTGATAAAACTTAATACTTTCAAATCGGTCATATGCAACCGAGTCAATAATTGTTTCATTTTCGGATGGGATTTCGCCTGGATAAATATAATCCACTCCTGGGCCTACCTGATTATATAAGCCCCATCGGAGGCCTGCCTCAGCGCTTAACTTCGGATTGAAACTGTAACTAAACCCTGCGAAAAGATTATTAAGAATCCCATTTTTTGGATTCGTGGTCAAAGATTCCACGGCACTCCCTCCTGCAGGGTCTACTGTGATCGGTGCCAGGTTGTAGTATTGGCTATGAAAACCCCAATAGGTTTGGAGATTTTCTCCCCGAAGTTTGGTCCATTGAGCTTTGACACCAGATTCTGAAAGTTTATTATTCCACTCGAATCCAGCCTCAGGGTCCTCGAATTCCACGAAATAGTTATAGGCCGAATGATAGGCCTCCAAGTCAAAGAAATAATTACTTGAGATATTTCGGTTCCATTTGAAGGAACTGACCCAGTTTTGCCAGCCCAGTCCAAAGTCTTCATCAAGACCTAGAAAATCCCGGCCTTGATACGTGCTGAAGGACAGCTTGTCTTTATCATTTAAATAAAAGGTAAACTTTCCGCTGAGATCATGAAAGTTCAGTCGATTATTCCGTAAATCTTCATCATTTGATAATTGCAGAAAAACGTCAGCGTAGGTTCTCCTGGCGGAAATGGCAAAAGTAGAATTAGAATTAAATAAAGGCCCATCGACGGTAAGTCTAGAAGAAATAGTACCAATTCCACCTTCCCCATGAACTTGATCTCTATTCCCTTCTTTTAGAGTGACATCGATAAGAGAAGAAAGCCTTCCGCCAAATGAAGCAGGCATATTTCCTTTATACAACTCCACTTGATCTAAAGCATCGGGATTGAAAACAGAGAAAAATCCAAAGAAATGAGACGGATTATAAACCGGTGCCCCATCGATCTGAACCAGATTTTGGTCGGCAGACCCACCTCTTACAAAAAGTCCTGTGGTCCCCTCTCCTGCCGTCTGAACTCCAGGAAGGAGCTGAAGACTTCTCAATAAATCCACCTCCCCAAACAAAGCTGGGATATTCTTTATCGATTCGATTGGCAGACGAACGATCCCGGTTTCCAAATTTTTGACCTGTTCATCTGGTCTTACCTCGGCAATTATTATTTCGTCAAGAGACAATTCATCAGGGCTCAGAAAAAATTTCAAGTCCTTATCCAAGTCTTTTGGATTAATTACCCTATTTGAAGTTTGGTACCCGACAAAAGAGATAATCAATCTGGCAGGAAGTTCTACTGCTCTAATTCTAAAACTTCCATCAATATCAGAAACAACTCCAGTACTCACATCTCCTTCCCAATAGATACTCGCCCCGGGCATAGGCTCTGAATTATTGACGTCTGCCACGGTTCCCCGAATCCAAATATCCTGGGCTCTGGCCCCCATCAAAAGAAAAGGAAGAAAAAAGACAATCAGAACACCGAAAAACCGTCTGAGATAAAGAGAGTGGTGCATTTTCAATAATGGTTCTATAGGAAGACGAACTACAAAGATTAATGTTTGTTAATTCTCGAAAAACAAGGATAAATAGTTAGTAGCATTATCTGAACGGAACTGTGAAAGTAAGTTGGATTTTATAATTTCGAACTATGATTTGGGCATATCCTGATTTAAAGTTAATCCTTATCCTCGCCGGGATATTTATTATCCTTTACACCCTGTATTTAGTTCGATTTTGGCGGATCAATAAGCGATTGACCGTGGAGAAACGAAGACTATTCTTGAAGCTGGTGATAAGAACAATTTATTTTGCTCTATTCCTCATTGCCATGGCTGGACCTTCCATTGGAGTTTCCACCAAAGAAATAACCGAAGAGGGCAAGGATATTTTTATCGCTGTGGATCTTTCTCAAAGTATGAATGCTCAAGATATCGGCCCAAGCCGCCTACAACGGATAAAATTTGAGCTTAAAAACCTGACCAAGAACTTTCCTTCCGATCGAATCGGTTTGATAATTTTCAGCTCGGAGGCATTTATGCAATGTCCTTTAACTTTTGATCAAAGCGTTTTACAACTATATATCGATGGCCTGAATACGGGTCTGGTGCCAAACTTTGGAACTGACTTAAATGGGCCCCTTTACATGGCCTTGGATAGATTTGAAAAAGACCAAAGCCAGGAAATCAAATCAAAATCTATTATTCTCATCTCTGATGGAGAGAATTTTGGAGATGATGTAAGCACTGTTGCGACCAGGCTTTCCGATTTAGGAATTAAAGTATTTAGTCTGGGAGTGGGAACGGAGGAAGGTTCCACCATCCCAAGAGGAAATGGAGTGGTAATGGATCCGTCCATAGGCCAACCAGCAATTACAGTCTTGGATCGTGAACCTTTACAAAGGATAGCCTCAGAAACAGGCGGCCAATATTTTGAGATTTCCGACGATGTCCAGGAAGTAGGGAATCTGACGGCAGCAATTGAAAGACTGGAAGGTGGAGTGACAGGTTCCAGAACTGTAGAGGCATCAGCAAATAAATACTTTTATTTCCTGCTTGTTGCCTTTGCGTTGACTCTTTTGGATATGATGATTCCTATTAAAACGATCAAACTCTAATGAACTGGAAAGCGCTTTTCATATTGCTTTTTCTTCCCGCATCCTGGACATTTATTTCCAGACTAAATGCGGCCATTGATGCTGCAGAAGAGGCTTATGCCAAAACTGAATACGAAGAATCGATAGCAGCTCATTTAAGACTGATTGAAGAATTTCAATTTTCCTCTGAAAACCTGGATTTTGATTTGGGGCTAAGCTATCAGTATGCTGAGAAATTAGAAGAAGCCACGGCAAACTATGATAAAGCTATTATGGCTCAGAATTCATTCATTTCCTCCATGGCCTTCAACCAGGGTGGCGTTTTACTCGGAAACAAACAGGAAAATGAAGCCGCTTTGAGTAAATTCAAATCAGCCTTAATCAAAAATCCACTGAACGAAGAAGCTAGACATAATTACGAGCTTTTGGCCAGATGGATGAAAAGGGATGAAGAAAGGCAGCAGCAAGATCAAGACAGGCCCGAACCTTCTGAGTTTGCAAAGCAAAAGAAAGCTGAAGCGGATCGACTCGTGGAGCAGTTCCGATTCAGGGATGCTCTGAATGTGATGACCCAGGCTTTAGAGCAGGATGAAACTGTTGCGGCCTATCAGGAGTTTATTACTAACCTTCAAGAAGTGACCGAAATCAATGAAAAATAAATTTATCATAAGCCTTTTCGTCTTCTTTTTGATTTTTGGCTTCGCCAAAGCTCAACAAGCAACTGACTATTTCAATCAGGCGGCACGCTCTTATGTTAAAACTGACAGAGAGCAGGCTCTATCCAAAGTGAATGAAGGTTTGCAGAAGTTTCCAGGTGATGAAAAATTAAAAGCTCTAAAGGAAAAATTAGAGCAAGAACAGGAAGAAGAAGATCAACAGCAGCAACAACAAGAGCAAGAGCAGCAGCAACAGCAACAAGATTCTGAAAATCAGCAAAGCGAAGGCGAGCAGTCAGATGAGCAACAACAAAATCAGGATGGTGAGCAGACTGAAGATGATAACGCTGAAGAATCGCAGGAAGGCGATCCTCAGAATCAGTCAGAAGATGAACCTGAAAATGCCAATGACCAGATGGATGCCAATCTAGCAGACCGCGAAAAAGCCATGGAGGAGTTTAGGGAAAAACTGAAAGCAATGAACTTAACTCCGGAACAGGCTGCACAGATCTTGGAAAACATGAATGCCGCTGAGCTTAGGTACATTCAGCAAAATAAAAAACGACCAACCGAAAGGCCTAAAAAAGGCATTCCTGATTGGTAAAATCTAAACTAAACCCAAATAGAATGATTAAAGAAGTTTACATCGTTTCCGCAGTTCGGACTCCCATTGGTAGTTATGGAGGGGGATTATCCAGCTTAACTGCCGTCCAACTCGGCAGCCATGCCATCAAAGGAGCCTTAGAAAAGGCCGGAGTGGACAGCAAGGAAGTTCAGGAAGTATTTATGGGAAATGTAATCTCGGCAAATCTTGGCCAGGCTCCGGCACGGCAGGCTGCAATTGGAGCCGGAATAAGTTACAATGTACCATGTACCACCGTGAATAAGGTATGTGCTTCAGGAATGAAGTCCATCATGTTTGGCGCACAATCCATTATGCTTGGGATAAACGATGTGGTAGTTGCAGGTGGAATGGAAAGTATGTCAAACGTCCCATTCTACGTTCCGAAAGCCAGATTCGGATATAAATATGGTAATGCAGAATTCGTGGACGGATTGGTGAAGGATGGACTTTTTGAGGCGTATTATAATTTTCCAATGGGAAATTGCGCGGATAACACCGCCAAAGAAATGAATATCAGCCGTGAAGATCAGGATGCCTATGCGATCCAATCCTATGAGCGTTCCGCCAAAGCTTGGAAAGAAGGCAAATTCAACGAAGAGGTGATCCCCGTGGAAATCCAGGGAAGAAAAGGAACAATTACGGTTTCCGAGGATGAAGAATTTAAGAATGTGATGTTTGAAAAGATTCCTTCACTTCGCCCAGTTTTTGAGAAAGATGGAACAGTAACAGCGGCTAATGCATCTACCATGAATGATGGAGCTTCAGCCTTGGTATTGGTGAGTAAAGAAAAGGCGGAGGAGTTAGGATTGAAGCCATTGGCAAAAATCAGAGGCTTCGCGGATGCAGCTACAGATCCGATTTGGTTTACCACTGCTCCTTCTTTAGCTATTCCTAAGGCAATCCAAAACGCTGGAATTACCGAAAGCGATGTGGATTTCTATGAAATTAATGAGGCCTTTTCGGCAGTGGCTTTGGCAAACCAAAGAAAACTAAACCTGGATAACGATAAGATAAATGTTTACGGAGGTGCTGTTTCGCTTGGTCATCCACTGGGTGCTTCAGGTGCGAGAATTATTTCTACTCTCAATACAGTTTTACATTCTGAGAATGCTAAAATTGGGGTAGCAGGAATTTGTAACGGAGGTGGAGGAGCCTCTGCTCTGGTGATCGAAAAACTTTAAATCCATTTAGCCGCAAGTGAAGCTTGCGGCATTTTTATTTATGCGAATCGTTTTTCTTTTCATTTTCTCCCTTTGTTCGGTCCAACTCATGGCCCAGGATACGGTAAGAACATATTATGATGAAGAGCAAACTCTCATCAGGGAAGAATATGTAGTGGTGAATGGAGTGGCTGAAGGAGTTGTGAAGCGTTTTTCATTGGAAGGTGACCTTGTCCAAATTGGTGAGCTGAGAAATAATGAGCGGCATGGCCTTTTTGTGGATTTGGATGAAAAGTCCGGAGATACGCTAAAGACCACTCTATTTGTGAATAATATGAGAAATGGGGAGTCGATCAGCTATTTCCCGAGCGGTCTGGTTCAGCAAAGAAGTCATTTCGTGAATAACGAACTTCAGGGTGAGGTAAGTAGTTTTTACCCTTCTGGAGAACTTCAGGACAAAACATTTTTTGAAGCAAACAAACCAAACGGTGCCTCCATTAGCTACTTTGAATCGGGACAGATTCAGAAAAAGGCAAATTATAAGGAGGGTGTCTTGGATGGGCCCTACGAAGAGTTTAATGAGGCTGGAGAGATCATTCTTTCGACTACCTATTCAGACGGTGAATTGGATGGAATGGAAACAAAATACTACGATGATGGCACCATAGAATCTCAACGGGAATACCGAAGAGGAGTGTTAGATGGGGTTTTCCTATTAAACTATCCAAGTGGGAAGAAATCGAGGGAGGGAACCTACCGTAGAGGTAATCCTGATGGAGAAATGCTCGCCTATTATGAGAATGGAAAGCTTAAGGAAAGAGCTGTTTTCAAAAAAGGTTCTCCTACTGAAGAGATTAGAAAATATCATCCAAATGGAGAGCTTGAAATGCTCGGAGAATATAATGAGGATGGAAACCTTCTTAGAGAAACCTATTATCATGACAATGGCAATCTAAACTATGAGGCGAACTATGTGGACAACATGATTCAGGGTGAGCTTAGGATCTTTAGAAAGGATAAAACTCTAGAGGAGATCAGAAATTACCGAGATGGTAAATTGGAGGGGAAACGGGAATATTTTGATCGAAACGGTGAACCTCTAAAAACTGAATTCTATCGTGAGGGACGAAGAGTTAATAATTAGTCAGCCAAATCATCTTTAACCGACTCCTTTTTTTATTTTTGCCAAAAGCCAGTTTTTATGCCCAAAGCCATTAAAGAAACTCAATTCAACTTTCCCGGACAGCAAGGATTTTATAAAGGAAAGGTACGCGATGTATACATTTTTGAAAAGGAACTGGTGGTGGTGGCATCAGACAGAATTTCTGCTTTCGATGTGGTTTTACCCAGAGCCATTCCTTTCAAAGGCCAGGTACTGAATCAAATCGCTGCAAAATTTCTTGAATCCACTTCTGATCTGGTTCCCAATTGGGTTTCATCAGTTCCCGATCCAAATGTGACTATTGGGAAAAAATGTGAGCCTTTCAAAGTGGAAATGGTGATTCGGGGTTATTTGGCAGGGCATGCTGCCAGAGAATATAAGGCTGGGAAAAGATCACTTTGCGGAGTAGCTTTGGCCGAAGGCTTAAAAGAAAATGACAAACTTCCGGAGCCCATCATCACTCCCACCACCAAGGCCGATGAGGGACATGATGAGGATATTTCGAGAGAGGATATTTTGGCAAAGGGAATTGTCAGTGAGTCAGATTATGTGCAATTGGAATCGTACACAAGGGCTTTATTCCAAAGAGGTCAGGAAATGGCCGCTGAAAAAGGACTGATTTTGGTCGACACCAAATACGAGTTCGGGAAATTTGGTGAAAAAATCTACCTAATTGATGAGATCCATACACCCGATTCATCCAGATATTTTTATGCTGATAAGTACGAGGAGAATCAGGCGCAGGGCTTACCTCAAAAACAGCTTTCTAAAGAATTCGTAAGGCAGTGGCTCATATCTAATGGATTCCAAGGGAAAGAAGGTCAACAAGTACCCGAAATGGATGATGAAATTGTAGAAAGCATCTCCGATCGCTATATTGAGCTTTTCGAAAAAATTACTGGAGAAAAATTTATAAAAGCAGATACCACAAATATTCAGGAAAGGATAGAAAAATCGATCCTGGCTGAACTAAACCAATAAAAATAATTATGAAGTACACCATCGATAAAAAAGAGCAGTATGTGATTTTCACTCCCATGGAGGAAAAACTTGATTCACTTCTGGCACCAAAGCTTAAGTCAGAACTTCTTACCATCCATGCTGAAGGATTTGCTAATCTGGTTTTAGACATGGCCCAAGTTAAGTACGTTGATTCCAGCGGACTGAGTGCTCTTTTAGTGGGTGACCGCGAATTTGGAAATACTGGAGGAATATTCCTTATCAGTGGAGTACAGGATCACGTAATGAAGCTTTTAAAAATTTCCATGCTGGACAAAAAACTAAATCTCGTCAATAACCTAGAAGAGGCAGGCGAGGCAATTTTTATGCATGAAATTGAAAACGGCGAAGATTCTGAAGAAACCGAAGAAGAGGAAGATTGATCCCTGATTTTGAAGTAACGATTCTGGGGAATACCTCCTCGATTCCGGTTCACGGAAGAAACCCAACGGCTCAGGTCGTAAGGTACCATAAGGATTACTTTTTAATCGATTGTGGCGAAGGCACCCAGATCCAACTTCAAAGATTTAAAGTCAAGTCATCCAGAATCGAGAACATCTTCATCTCGCATCTGCATGGCGATCACTATTTAGGCTTGGTAGGCTTACTTTCAAGTTACAACTTGAATGGGCGTACCAAGCCTTTAACTATTTTCGGCCCCAAGGGTCTCGATGAAATCATCACGACCCAATTTCGCTGGAGCAATACACGCTTGGGTTATCCTTTGGAATTTATCCAAACAAATCCGCATCACTCGGAGGTTATCTTAGAGAAACAGGGCGTCAAGGTGATCTCATTTCCTATGAAGCATCGCTTGCCTACTACTGGATTTAAAGTTTTGGAGAAAGAAAGGAAACGCAGGTTGATCAAAGAAAAACTAGAAGAAGCTAACCCACCAATCGAGGCTATAAAGGCCTTCAGAGAGGGAAAGGACTATTCTTCGGATTCGGGTAAAACATACTTGGTGGATGATTTTGCTTATCCAGAGCCAAAGCTCAGGTCCTATGCCTTTTGCTCGGATACCATTTATGATGAGGGCCTTGTCCCCTACCTTCAGGATATGTCATTGCTCTATCATGAATCTACCTTTATGGATGACCAGCAGGAACGTGCCAAAATCACCTATCATTCAACAGCTCGTGAAGCGGCAAAAATTGCTAAAATGGCCAATGTGGGAGAGTTGTTACTCGGCCATTTCTCCTCCAGATACAATGACCTCTCGGAAATGCTCGTAGAAGCTAAATCTGAGTTTGAAAAATCAATCCTAAGTGAGCAAGGCCAAACCTACTCTATTTCATGAGTCGATCTGATAATAAAAAACGCACCAATTTATTCGTGATTTTGGCCGGGATCTTTCTCACCAATGCCATACTTGCGGAAATCATCGGAGTTAAGATTTTCTCTGGCGAGAAAACTTTGGGATTTGAACCAGTGAACTGGGATTTCTTTGGTCAATATATCCTTGATTTCAATCTCACAGCGGGAGCCGTGATCTGGCCAATAGTATTCATTACTACAGATATTATCAATGAGTATTTCGGAAAGAAGGGTGTAAGGAAGATCAGTTTTATGACTGCAGGACTTATTGCTTATGTTTTTGTTGTCATAAGCCTGGTTACTATGCTGGCTCCTGCAGATTTTTGGCTTGATGTGAATTCTACGACTCCTGATGGGGAAAGCTTCGACATCAATTATGCCTTTAACCTGATCTTTACTCAAGGCTTGGGAATTATCATTGGATCCCTCACCGCATTTCTTTTGGGGCAGTTAATTGATGTATTCGTGTTTCAAAAACTCAGAGCGGTCACTGGTCCCAAGATGATATGGTTACGGGCCACTGGGTCAACATTTGTTTCTCAGTTTATCGATTCCTTTGTCGTTTTGGGTATTGCCTTTTATATATTCGGGAATTGGGAATTGAGCCAGGTTTTGGCCGTGGGGATTATCAATTACATCTACAAATTTACGGTTGCCATTGTACTGACTCCTTTACTTTATGTAGGACATGGTTTAATTGATCGCTATCTCGGAGAGGAGTTAGCCCATGAAATGATGGAAGAAGCTTCAGAAGACACCGCTTTTCTTTAAACCCAAGGATATTCGCCTTAGGGGCTATTCAATCGGTTGCGACCAAATTATTATTCTTAAATCAGGAAATATGCTGAATAATATTCTACTGACTTTAGGGTGATGGTAGGAAAATAAAATATTATTTCATACCTTTGCACCCGTCAATAAGACAAAGAACATTTTTTCGAGCCGTGAGTCCTTACTGTCGCTTTGTTTGGGAATCACTAGGATACATGGCGAGAAAAGTAAGGACAACATCATGGAACAAACACTCAAGTTTTCTGACTTGGGAATTTCACAGGAAATTCTTAAGTCAGTGGAAGAGATGGGCTATATCGAGCCATCTCAAATTCAGGCGGAAGCCATCCCACACGTTTTACAAGGTAGAGATGTCATAGGACAGGCTCAAACAGGAACCGGTAAGACGGCCGCATTTGCAATACCCATTATCGATCTGGTAGATGCGGATTATAATAAGCCACAGGCAATCATCTTATGTCCCACCCGTGAACTTGCGGTGCAGGTAGAAGGAGAATTCCAGAAGCTGGCTAAGCATTACAAAAAAATCAATTCTTTAGCCATTTATGGTGGAGAGTCTATTGATAAGCAGATTAGAGTGCTTCGCAAAGGAGTACAAATCGTGGTAGGTACACCAGGCAGAGTTCAGGATCACATTAAGAGAGGAACCCTTAAACTTAATGATGTAGGAATCATTGTTCTGGATGAGGCAGACGAAATGCTTGATATGGGCTTCAGGGATGATATCGAGGCGGTATTGAAGGAAATGCCTGAGGAAAGACAAACTGTTTTCTTCTCGGCAACTATGCCTAAGCCTATCATGGACCTGACCAAAAAATATCAGGTAGATCCAGTGATAGTAAAAATTGCCAAGAAGGAACTTACGGTTTCGAATATTGAGCAAGTTTATTACGAAGTCAAATCATCTCTAAAGGTAGATTTGATGGCCAGGCTTATAAAAGTTCACCAATATGGATTAAGTGTGGTTTTCTGTAATACAAAGCGAATGACTGATGAAGCTACCGAAAGGCTAGCTGCACATGGAATCGCTGCTGAAGCTCTTCACGGTGACCTTTCTCAGGTACAGCGTGATAAAGTGATGAACAAATTCCGTAAAGGATTTTGCTCTGTACTTGTAGCAACTGATGTGGCTGCAAGAGGAATCGACGTGGATAATGTGGAGGCTGTATTCAATTATGATCTTCCACTTGACGAGGAAAACTACGTTCACCGAATCGGTCGTACAGGTCGTGCTGGAAAATCAGGTACAGCCATCAATTTTATCACTGGAAGAAGAGACGGATATCGTCTTAGAGACCTTGAAAAATTCACCAAAGCAAGCATCCAAAAAATGGATCCTCCATCGGTGTCTGAACTTATCCAAATGAAAAAGGATCAGTTGGCACTTGAGGTTCAAAATAAAATTTCAGAGACCGAAGACAATCAGCTTTTCGAGGAAACTATCGGTCAAATGCTAGCTCAGGGCCTTACTATGGAGCAAATCACTTTAGGCCTGACCAAATTGGTATTAGGTGATTCAGTGAAAGAACTGAAGGAACAGAATTTCAGCATAGGAAATCCTAGAGAAAGATCAAGAGATGATTCTGGCAGAAGTGAGGGACGTAGAGATGGAGGTCGCAGAGATCGTTTCGAACGTGCTCCTAGAGGTGAAAGAGGAAGAAGAGATGGAGGTCGCAGAGAAGGTGGACGTCGTGGAGAAAGACGAACAGATGCCAATATGGCTCGACTTTTCCTAAATCTTGGAAAGAAAGACAGAATTCGTCCAAATGACATAGTAGGTGCCATCGCAGGAGAAGCGGGTGTACCTGGAAAGAGCATTGGAGGAATAGATATTTATGACAACTTCTCTTTTGTGGATGTACCTCAGAAGGATGCTGCTCATGTGATCAAGGTCATGAAGACTAATACGATCAAGGGCAGAGAAGTCAATATGGAAATTTCAAAAGGTTAAAATTTGGTTATATGGTTTAAAAGCGTGATTTGAAAAAGTCACGTTTTTTTTTGTCCAAATTTCAAATCCAGAGACTCTGGTTAACTTTGCTTGAATGCAGTTATTCTATCAGGAAAATATCACCCCTCCTAACATCACCTTGGATGCTGAAGAATCCAGGCATCTGGTAAAAGTCTTGAGAAAGCGAGTTGGTGATTCGGTTGAGGTTACGGATGGAAAAGGGACATTGCATCACTGCAAAGTTTCTGAAATTGGTAAGAGGGAAGCGACTCTTCAAATCGAAAATCAAACCGTTTTCCCAAAATCAAATCATTTCATTCATTTGGTCATTGCTCCTACCAAAAGCCCCGATAGAATGGAATGGCTGGTGGAAAAAGCCGCTGAAATTGGTTTTGATGAGCTGAGCCTCATCCAAACTGAGAACTCAGAAAGAAGTAGACTTAAACTGGATCGTTTAGAAAAAAAGGTAGTTTCTGCCTGTAAGCAAAGTTTGAAATATTACTTCCCGAGAATCAATGATCTCAAAGAATTCAGTGAATTCCTGGATAATTCATCGGATTTTTCAGGGCAAAAATTTATTGCCTACGTGGATGATAATCACACGGATCATCTGATTAATTTGGCGAAACCATCTGGAGAATATATGATTCTGATTGGCCCAGAAGGAGATTTTACCCCAAAAGAAATCAACCTGGCAACTGAAAGCGGCTTTGCCCCTGTATCCTTGGGATCGGCAAGATTAAGAACAGAAACAGCTGGACTGGCATCGGTCCATATTTTACAATTGATTCAAGAGCAGAAATAAAAATTCTAAAGTGTTAAAGTTTTGCTTGAACTATCCAGCACTTTTTTCTTAACTTAAATTGCATTTTTAAATCAAGGTTGTGCCGTACAAAGAACGAGAAATTGAGAAAAAATACTTTTCGATAAGTGAGGTTGCAAAGCAGTTTGACGTGGCGCCTTCTCTGATCCGTTACTGGGAAAGCGAGTTTGATATGCTTCGCCCCAGAAAGGACAAGAAGGGTAATCGCCGGTTCACAAAAGAGGACATTAAAAAACTGAAGTACATCTACCATCTCGTCAAAGAAAAAGGTTACACCCTACAAGGGGCCAAGGAAGTGATTAAAACGGGTAAAAAAGATGATTTTGACAAAGTCGCCGCCGTTCAAAACCTTCAGGGTCTTAAAGACTTTTTAATCAAAATCAGAGATGGATTCGAAAAGAACCCTGACACCAAATGAGTATCGTTATTTTCTAGCCTTAGCTCTAGCTCCGAAAATCGGTCCATCAGTTTTTAAGGCAATTCTTGCCTATTCAGGTTCCGCTAAAGGCTTTTTTGAGATCCCCAAAGGAAAAGTATCCAAAACTCCCGGAGTGAGACCTAAATTACTTTCACTTAGAAATGAAAAAGATACCCTCCTAAAGAAGGCTGATAAGGTACTGGATCAGGCGGAAAAAGGTGCATTCACTATCACTACCTATTTGGATGAGGCTTTCCCTCAGCGACTTAAGCTTCAAGAGGACGGCCCCGTACTTCTTTTTTCCAAAGGAAAATCAAATCTGAATTTTCCGCGAACAATTGGAATTGTGGGTACGCGAAGTGCGACCTCCTATGGGAAGGAAGCCACCAAGAAAATGATCCAAGATCTCAGCCCCTACGGTGCCACAATCATCTCTGGACTGGCCTATGGTATAGATATTCAAGCACATCGATCTGCAATGGAAAATGGCCTTCCCACTATTGCTGTTCTTGGTTCCCCGATCAATAAGATTTACCCATCCATTCATGAAAAAGTGGCTGAGGAACTTCAGTTGAATGGTGCCTTAATCAGTGAGTACCCGCCTGGGTCCACCATGGTTCCCGGAAATTTTCCCGCCCGGAATAGAATAATTGCTGGAATGTCAGATGCTTTGATTGTCGTGGAAGCTGCGAAAAAAGGAGGAGCATTGATTACCGCTGAAATAGCTTATTCTTATGATAAACCTGTATTTGCCGTACCCGGAAACCTCCAATCTAAATACAGCGAGGGCTGTAATCATCTGATTCAGAAAATGAAGGCAAGCATTTACACCGGACCTCGGGATATAGCACAGGCTTTATTTTGGGAGGAACCTGGTAAAAAGCAGCGAATCAAACCAAGTTTGGATTTCAGTAATAGAGATCCAGAAGAACAGAAAATCCTAAAGTTTTTACAGGAGAATAAGGAAATGGATATCGATCAGCTGAGTTATCAGACTGAAATTGGGCTCGGAGTGTTGGCTTCTATTTTATTGACTTTGGAGTTTGAAGGCATAGTGAAATCCCTACCGGGGAAGAAATATAAACTTTTGGTCTAACTCTGTTTTAGCTTCCTTATTCGCTTTGGGAAGTACCACAAATAAAACCCACTGATACTCATCAAGATCAACCCAAAGGCTGTAGCACTGGAGTAGGTTAATTTGGCTGTCTCCGACTGCCAAAAGTAATAATCCACAATACTTCCATCGTGGACCTTCTCAATCCAATCTGAATGTCGGGTTTCTACAGACAGAACCTCCCCGGAAAACCCATCCAGTTGGACTTCTGAAAAATGGGTCTTAAAAGTAACCTTGGCTATTCCCTTATCAGGTCGAATATCAATTCGGTCCACCTCAGTGGACTCCCCCTTCTTCATCATTTCCGATTTGGCTATTTCTATCATCTGCACCGGAGATATCCATTCCTTCTGATCAGATAAAAGCTCACTTTTCTGGGTAGCGGGTAATAACTCCATCTTCTTCTTCCAGGCAAGTAAGACCGAGGTAACCCCAATAACCAAAAAGAACAACATCAATGGAATACCCAGCCAGCGATGTAAGCGCCTCAAACGCCTAAGAAGAATCACTTTTGATTTTACCCTTGCCTGACTCATACTCATTGATCAAAGACAAAACTCGTCAGCTTCATTGCCTCTTGAAGCTCCGCCTTATTCAAGCCTAAATCATAGCCCAACCCTTCTAAAGTTTCGATCATCTGCTCCGTCGCCATATTTCCTACAAGATCATCCTTTGCCATGGGGCAACCTCCAAAACCGTTTAAAGCTCCATCAAACCGAGTACAACCAGCTTCTACTCCGGCCTTCACCTTGGCTGAGACATCCTCTTTACGACTGTGAAGATGAGCCCCAAACTCGATATGTGGGAAAGAGGGAATCTGCACTTCAAAAAGTTCGGTAATCAAGGCAGGACTCGCGGAACCAATTGTATCAGAAAGAGAGATAATTTTTATTCCCAACTCATCTAGTTTTTCTACAAATTCGGCTACTAATTCTGGGGAATAAGGGTCCCCATAAGGGTTACCAAAGCCCATACTGAGATAAGTCACTAGGGCTTTTCCTTTTACTTCGCAGCGATTTTGAATTTCCTCCACAGTTTTTAAAGCCTCTGTAATAGAAGCATTTGTGTTTCGCTTTTGGAAAGTTTCGGAGATGGAAAGTGGAAAACCCAAATAATCAATTTCTTCGAACTGTAAGGCATCTTCAGCCCCACGAACATTTGCCACGATTGCAAGAAGCTTTGACTCCGTATCATGAAGATCCAAAAGCTCAAGAACCTCAGCAGTATCACGCATCTGAGGTATTGCTTTTGGGCTCACAAAACTGCCAAAATCGATGGTATCAAAGCCAACATGAGCCAGCTGGTTGATATAGGCTGCCTTGATGGCTGTATCAATAAAATTGGGTATGCCTTGCATGGCATCTCTGGGGCATTCGATCAGTTTCACATCACAATCTTACAACCTAGCTTTTGAATAAAAAATCCGGACATAAAAAACCCCTGAACAATGCCAGGGGTTTAGTGCAAAATCTAACTTGGGTTTCAGCTTATCTCATACTTGGTGGTAGAATCACCTGATCGATTACGTGTACTACTCCATTCGAGGCGTTGACATCCGCTGCTACCACATTAGCTCCGCTGATTTTCACTCCTCCACCAGAAATGGCTACGTCCACATTTTCTCCCTGAACCGTAGCAGCTTTTTGGCCATTGCTCAAATCACCTGACATGACTTTGCCTGGTACCACGTGATAAGTTAAAATAGCCACTAACTGATCCTTATTCTCTGGCTTCAAAAGAGTTTCTAAGGTGCCTGCGGGTAATGCTGCAAATGCTTCATTGGTAGGTGCAAAAACGGTAAAAGGACCATTTCCAGAAAGTGTTTCTACCAAACCACCAGCCTTTACAGCGGCCACCAAAGTGGATAGATTGTCATTTCCTACCGCAAGTTCAACGATGTTTTTGCTTTGCGCCTGCGCAGTAGATACCATCATAAATAGTGCAACTACTGCACCCAAGGCGAAATTGAATAGTTTTTGAGTTTTCATTCTAGGTTAGTTTAAATGATGTTTTTGATTAAATCTACCCTAGATACGACCTGAAAATGGCCAGTGGATTTTTGAAGCTTAACTTTTTCCCAAAAATCCTTTCACATAGGTTTGATCCACAGTTGCGACGGGACTTCCTCCCTCCTTTTCCAGGGTGACTGCAAAAGCTTGTACATCGCCCTTAATGACCTTGAGTTCCTGCACAAGAAGGCTGTGATCGAAAATTCCTGCATCAATAGGTGCCTGACCAGCCTTTATAGCCCAAAGCTGATATTGGTGACCATGAGGTGGTTCAGGAAGATTATCCACACTAATAAAAACTGCATTGGTCTTTACATTCCAGAAAACATTTGCAAATGACTCCGGAGAAATATCCAGCCCATCCATCCTCACATGGATGTTGTCCTTATTCAAAAAATGCGCAATTCTGAGATCAGCATAAGCAAGTTCTTGCTTTTGCTCTTGTGCTAAATCTACTAAGGATGATTGCTGATTTCTGATTACTTCTAGATCATTTTGCAAAGCTATCAGCTGCTCATTCGAGGATTGAAACTTAGAAAAGAAATAGAAATTAAAGGCAAGGCTTATCAGAAGAAGTATTGATGCAGCCACCGACCAAAATGGAAGTTTCGAGGTTTTGATTTGGGATTTAGTTTCCTCTGGACTTTCTTCCTCATTAAACACTTCCTTCAAAAATTCAGATTGCTCATCTTCTTTAATTTCACTCAAGGCAGCAGAAAGCACATTTCGATTTGGATCTTTTCTAGTGGACTTGCCATAAGATTCCAAGGCTTCTTTGATTCCATCTAATTCTGCTTTTACCTTTGGATGAATGGAGGCAATGCGATCCACTTCTTTCATCTCCTCTTCACTGAGTTCACCTGCCCAATAGGCCTCTAGTATTCCTGACGCTATGTATTCTTTTATATCCACTTAAATTACCCCTCTAAGATGATTAATGGCTAACCTGATTCTAGTCTTCACCGTTCCTAATGGCATGTCCAATGAATCGGAAATCTCTCGGTGAGAATATCCTTCAAAAAAAGACATACTTATCAACTTTTTCTGCTCCTCTGGCAACTGATTGACTAATTGATCAACATACATTTTTTCAATTGGGTCCTCAGCAATTTTCCTTTCAGTAATATTTACGAGTTCAACACTCCTTTCAGATTCCTGAGTAAGCCTAAAATCCTTTGTTCGTGTTTTATCTATTGCAGCATTTCGAGAGATGGTTACCAACCAGGTAAAAATAGAACCTTTATTAGAATCGAAGGTATTGGAATGATTCCAAACCTTGATCAATACCTGCTGGAGCACATCCTCTGCCATCATGCGGTCCTTGATTACTCGCATGATCACATTTAGCAACAAAGAACCATAATTATCGAAAATCAGAGTCAGAGCTTTTTTATCCTGATCAGCCATAAGATAGGTTATTCTTTCTTCCACAGTACTCTCTGATGTTAAATATGGTAATTGTTCAGCCACATAGGAGAAAACCCCGCATTCAGGTATTTGTTTATCTCTTGGTCAAAGCAAATTTGAAATCTGAAAAAGAAGTTCCTATTTTAATCCAAACCCTGCATTTATGAATAAAAGAACCTTCTTGAAACAAGCCACCTTAGGCACCCTAGGCACCTTCCCTTTTCTGGACCAGATATCTCAACTCATTGAGCAATACGAGGGGAAATCAAACCTTGCAGAGAATGAAGATTTTTGGGGTAAAATCCGTTCAGACTATTTGCTCAAACCGGATTATATCAACCTTGAAAATGGCTTTTACTGCATGATTCCCCAGCCCACCCTGGAAAGACTGGTCGATCATATCCGAGAGGTTAACTATCAAGCCTCCTACTATATGAGGACCGTTCAGTGGGACAATAAGAATAAAATTGCTGCTCGCTTGGCAGAAATGGCCGGGTGTAGTGAAGAGGAACTTTGTATCACAAGGAACACCACAGAGTCCCTAGATCTGATCATTGCCGGCTTCCCATGGAAAGAAGGCGATGAAGCCATTATGGCAAATCAGGATTATGGGGCCATGCTTAACCATTTCAAAATGGTGGAACAGAGATTCGGGATCAAAAGGAAGGTTATCGATGTGCCCATGCATCCAGCCAATGATGAGGAAGTAGTTCAGGCCTATGCCAATGCGATTACTCCAAACACTAAGCTGATAATGGTTTGCCATATTGTCAATATCACTGGACATATACTACCTATTCGCAAAATCTGCGATATGGCCCATGCCAGAGGTGTGGAGGTAATGGTGGATGGAGCGCATGCTTTCGGGCAATTCCAATTCTCCATTGATGATTTAGATTGTGATTACTATGGCACGAGTCTCCATAAATGGCTCAGTGCTCCTTTGGGCGCTGGATTCCTATATGTGAGAAAAGAGCATATTGATAAAATCTGGCCGCTTTTGGCGGAAGGCAAAACTGAGCCTGGAGATATCCGAAGGTTAAATCATATAGGAACACATCCGGTTCATAATGATCTCGCGATTGGCGATGCTATTGACTTCCATAATGCTATTGGAGGAAAAAGGAAGGAGGACCGATTAAGATATCTTCAAAATTACTGGATCGATAAGGCCAGAGAACTGGATCATGTGGTGATCAATACGCCGGAAGATAAAGCCCGCTCTTGTGGAATCGGAAACGTAGGAATCAAGGGCATGAAACCGGCCGAAATGGCTAAGACTTTACTTGATGAGCATCAAATCTGGACTGTGGCGATAGATGGCCAGGGAGTTCATGGTTGCCGAATCTGTCCTAATGTTTATACCTCGACCGCCGAATTGGATCATTTTGTGGAGGCCCTGAGGAAAATGGGGTAGAACTAGCTTAACTTAAACCTTATTGGGATTTTAATCTCAGTTTTTACTGGAACCCCATTTTCCATTTTCGGTTCCCAAGCTTCCGGATAAAACTTCACCACCCTTATGGCTTCTTTTTCAAGTTCAAACCTCTCGATTGCAGGATTCGCAACTTTGAAATCTGTCATTTTGCCCTGCTCATCCAAATCAAAAACAATAACCACAGTTCCTTCCAAACCTCCCGCCATTGAAATCTTAGGATATCTCAAATTTTGGGTGAGGTACTTATTCCAGGCTTTTGACCCACCTTTAGGTGAAGGCTCCTGAAAATCTTTTGCATCTGCAGGATTACCATCTGGATCAAAATATTTCTCTGAAATCGTGTCTCCCTTCTTTTTGATGCGTTCGAGCTTTAAAGCTCCATTTGGATAGTAATGCTTTTCTTCGCTCGTCTTCTCATCAAAATTTTGTCTGAGATTAGATTTCATGACCCCATCTTCATAATACCTCAAAACCCTTTCACTGCTTGCTTCACCTTTATCATTCAGTAAAGTTGTAGCATGATAAACCTTAATGGTATCCAGGTTAAAAATTTGAGTTTGAATGACATTCCCCTTAGTGGAAGTCGACTTCACATAGGAATAGGAATACTCTGAAATATCCTCTACAGGATACTCATAGGCATTTAAGTATTCCAGCTCTTGGGCAGTTAACAAAGAAGACTGAAAAAGAATCAGAATTCCAATAAATACTCTCTTCATAATTTTAATCAGGCCATTTCTAAAATACCGCCTCAGCAATTTTATAAGTGGAATGAGCTTTACTCATCGTATAAAAATGTAGAGAAGGGACATTGGCAGCGATCAGCTCCTTACTTTGGGTGATCGCCCATTCAATCCCTACTTCTTTTACTTCCTGGTTGGTTTTGCACTTCTCCAACTCATCCATCAAGGCATCCGGTAGATCCAAAAAGAAGGTTCTTGGAAGCATGGTGATTTGGTTAATAGTACTGATAGGTTTAATGCCCGGAATAATCGGCACATCAATTCCAGCTGCACGGACATCTTCTACAAACTTAAAGTACTTCGCATTATCGAAAAACATCTGAGTGACGATATACTCAGCTCCTTGATTCACTTTTTCCTTCAGATATTTCAAGTCAAATTTCATGGACGGAGCCTCAAAGTGTTTTTCAGGATAGCCTGCCACACCTACACAAAAATCCGTGTGAAAAGCCGGCTCCGTTTCCTCATGTAGATATTTACCATTATTCATTTGCACAATTTGCTTCACTAGTTCACTTGCATAATGATGACCACCTTCCTCCGCCACAAATCTTCCTTCCGTCTTTGGAGCATCCCCACGAAGCGCGAGGACATTTTCCACCCCGATAAAATTCAGATCAATCAGAGCATTTTCAGTTTCTTCTTTGGTGAAACCTCCACAAAGCAAATGAGGTACCGCATCAATTTTAAATTGATTCATAATGGCTGCGCAAATCCCAACCGTTCCAGGACGCTTTTTGGTGCTAATCCTCTCTAAGAGCCCATTAGGGTGTTTTTTATAGATGTATTCCTCCCGATGATAGGTAACATCCACAAAGGGAGGTTTGAACTCCATTAAGGGCTCAATTCCCTTCATCAGGTCTTTTAAGCTTTGCCCTTTTAAGGGCGGAAGAATCTCAAAGGAGAAAAGCGTTTTATTTGAACTCGCTAAATGCTCGGTTATTTTCATAAAACTGTTTCAGTAGAAATGGGCGTCGGACTGTACGCCAAATTGGGTGATAATAATTTTTCAGCTTCGGTTAAAGAAATCCCTTTTCTATCGGCATAACTAGCCACCTGGTCTTGGCCGATTTTTCCAAGTCCAAAATACTTCGAATCTGGATGAGCAAAATAAAATCCAGATACCGAACTAGTAGGATACATGGCGTAGCTACTAGTCAATTTGATCCCTATAGAATTCTCAAGGTCCAAAAGCTTTGAAATGGTCTCCTTTTCGGAATGCTCAGGGCATGCCGGATAGCCTGGAGCAGGCCTGATTCCTTGATATTCCTCCCGAATCAGTGAGTCATTTTCCAGTGACTCCTGACTGGCATACCCCCAATCTTCCTTCCGAACCTTTTCATGAAGGTACTCAGCCGCGGCCTCCGCCAGCCTGTCGGCCAAAGCTTTGAATAAAATATCATTGTAATCGTCTCCGGAAGCTTTGAATTCCTCTAGTTTGGATTCCATTCCCAGCCCGGCAGTCACTGCAAAGCACCCGATAAAATCTTTATGCTCCGGAGCCAGGTAATCAGCTAAAGACCTGTTTGGTACTCCGCTGCCTTTCTTACCCTGCTGTCGCAAAAAATGGAACTTTCCAAGTTCCAAACCTGAGTTCGGATCGTACACAATCGTATCGTCGCCTTTTCTTTCCGTAGGATAAAGACCGAAAGTACCTTTAGCTGAGAGCCACTTTTCAGCGATAATCTTATCCAACATTTCATTGGCATCGACATAAAGTTTCTTAGCCTCCTCTCCTACTACTGCATCCTCAAGGATTTTGGGAAAGCGCCCGCTGAGCATCCAGGTGCTGAAGAATGGAGTCCAGTCAATGTATTCTCTTAATGTTTGTAGATCTAGATCTAAAATCTTCCTTCCTAAAAACTTTGGCTCCACAGGTTCATAATTTTCCCATTCTATCTGAACAGGATTTCCCTTAGCTTCTTCATAGCTCACCATTTTTTTCACAGACTGCCTGGCGGCATGGGCTTCTCGTAGTTCCTTATAAGTTGCCTTGATTTTCTTATGATAAGCCTCCCGAGTCTCTTCTGAAATCGCCTCACCAGCTATTGGCACGGATTTACTAGCATCGGTCACATGCACCACTGTACCTGAGTAAACCGGATCGATTTTTACCGCTGTGTGAATCCGTGAAGTCGTAGCCCCTCCGATAAGCAATGGAATTTTAAGACCTTGCCTTTCCATTTCCGAGGCCACATTCACCATCTCATCCAGAGAAGGAGTAATTAACCCACTCAAACCGATGATATCCACTTTATTTTTCAAGGCTTCATCAATAATTTTTTGTGCATCCACCATCACACCAAGATCAATGATCTGGTAGCTGTTGCATGCCAAAACCACACCGACGATATTTTTCCCGATATCGTGTACATCACCTTTCACAGTAGCTATTAGAATCTTTTTTAGATTTGATCCCTCTTGACCCTCTTCAGGCAAAGGCATAAAAGGTTCTAAATAAGCCACCGCCTTTTTCATCACTCGAGCGGATTTCACTACCTGTGGCAGAAACATTTTCCCTTCACCAAATAGGTCTCCCACTACATTCATCCCATCCATTAAAGGACCCTCGATGACTTTCAAAGGGTTTTCTAATTCCAATCTGGCCGCTTCAGTGTCCTCAATGATGTAATCCAGAATCCCTTTCACAAGCGCATGTTCCAACCTCTTGGCTACCGGATCCTTTCTCCATGCTTCATCGGCTACTTGCTTTTTGCCAGAAGACTTTACCGTTTCTGCAAAATCTAGCAGCTGCTCCGTGGCATCCTCTTTCCGATCAAAAAGTACATCCTCCACCTTCTCAAGCAGGTCCTTGGGAATATCATCATATACTTCAAGCATGGACGGATTCACAATGCCCATATCCATACCATGATGAATAGCATGATAAAGAAAAGCCGCGTGCATGGCCTCCCTAACGGTATTATTTCCTCTAAACGAGAAGCTAACATTACTCACTCCTCCACTGACTTTGGCTCCTGGGAGATTGGTCTTGATCCATTTTGTAGCCAGGAAAAAGTCCAGAGCATTTTTTCTATGCTCATCCATTCCTGTTGCTACAGGGAAAATATTCGGGTCAAAAATGATGTCCTGAGGATTGAATTTAGCTTTATGAACAAGCAGCTCATAACTCCTTTTACAAATTTCGATTCGACGCTCATAGGTATCTGCTTGACCATCTTCATCAAAGGCCATGACGACCACAGCAGCGCCAAATTTCTTGATCATTTTAGCCTGATCCAGAAACTCCTGCTCTCCATTCTTCAGGGAGATAGAATTGACAATTCCCTTACCCTGAACACATTTGAGACCCGCCAGGATTATACTCCATTTCGAACTGTCAATCATGATGGGAATTCGGCTGATTTCAGGTTCAGAGGCAATTAGATTCAAAAATCTAATCATCGCAGCTTCGCCATCCAGCATCCCTTCATCCATGCAGACATCCAAAATTTGCGCACCACCACGGACCTGATCTAGGGCTACCTCAAGGGCTTCATCATATTGGTCATTCAGGATTAGCCGAGCAAATCTCTTAGACCCAGTCACATTTGTCCTTTCCCCAATATTGACGAAGTTCAATTCTGGAGTAAAGACCAACGGCTCAAGGCCAGAAAGCTTTAAATAATTCCGCGTATTCATTTGATTAATTCTCTACTGCAGGTTCAAAGTTTAAAATCCTTGGCTCATACTTTGAAGCCAGGTTGGACAGAGCTTTCACATGCTCAGGAGTGGTACCGCAGCAGCCTCCTAGTATATTCAGTAAGCCATCTTTAAGAAACTCCTCTACCTGATCTGCCATTTCTTGAGCACTCTGGTCATAAGCACCAAATTCATTTGGAAGACCCGCATTGGGATAGGCACTAACAAAAAATGGAGCTTTCTGTGCCAAAACTTTCAAATAAGGCCTTAACTCCTTTGCCCCTAAGGCACAATTCAATCCCACCGAAAGCAGTGGAACATGTGAAACCGAAATCAAAAAAGCTTCTGTGGTTTGACCTGACAATGTCCTTCCAGAAGCATCGGTGATAGTTCCCGAAATCATGATTGGTATTCCTCCTTCTAAAGGATCCAGAGGAATATTTCTTTCCTCAAACACCTCCTGAATGGCATATAGTGCAGCCTTGGCATTCAGTGTGTCAAAAATAGTTTCTACCAAAAGAATGTCTACCCCACCTTCAAGTAGACCCCGAGTTTGTTCTGCATAAGCCTCGGCTAGCTGATCAAAAGTAACTGCACGAAACCCAGGATCATTGACATCAGGAGAAATCGAGGCCGTTCGGTTAGTCGGCCCAAGAGCTCCTGCCACAAAACGAGGACGATCTGGAGTTTTCTGACTCATTTCCAAAGCTGCTGCTTTGGCTATTTTAGCTGATTCGAAATTTATCTCGTAAGCGAGATGTGATAATTCATAATCAGCCTGGGCGATAGAGGTCCCACTAAACGTATTTGTCTCAATAATATCCGCACCGGCTTCAAGATATTCCATGTGGATTTCTCGAATTATGTCTGGTCTTGAAAGAGATAATAGATCATTATTTCCCTTCAAAGCTTTGGGGTGATCAGAAAGCTCTTCGGTTCTAAAATCTCCTTCAGTAAGAGTATGGCGTTGAATCATGGTACCCATGGCACCATCCAGGATCAAAATGCGTCGAGTGAGTTGATCCAGAAGTAAATCAGTTCTATTTTCCATATTTTCAAATCTCCTCGAGTTCGACCACGGAAAAATTAATCTACTTCTCCGCTCATCTCTTTCCGATCCAATCGGAATGGGAGTTAGCACCTTGTAATCAGGTTGCTAAGACGTCGTAGGGCCCTTCCCTCGGTCTTTCTCGATAAGCCTACCAAAGGTAATATCAAATCCCATAAAAACCACTCATTCGGTAACTTTGGTGAAAAAACGAAAATATTAAGGTCTGATACCGATGGCTAGATTCCAATAGGGTGCAGCCATGTACTTTGCCATGGATAAATCAGCGAGTCTATAGTTAGAAAGCGGAAACTCATATCCAAAAGATGTACTAAAAACCAAATCAAAAAGTCGTCCATCCTGTATAGGTAGCCCATATTCAAAAAACACCTCCGGCTTACCCATTAGGCCACCATTTCTCAGATACCCGTCAAAGTCTCGCTCTTCAAAAAGCTGGGGAAAGTCTGGTTTGTTATCCTGTGTTATAGTATAGCGGATATTCCCATATCCTAACCCTCCCAAAACTCCGGTCGCAAAGTTATCTACCTGAAAAATTTTCCATCCGAAATCACCATAAAGCCTTAGACTATTCAAACTGTGGGACTGAAAATCACTAGCTCTCCCGTCTAAAGCAAGGTTGTAGATTTCCAATCCATAAAGAAGTTTTTCGTTTTGGCCCAAGATTTTTAAGCCAAGATTTGAAGGCGTCCCTTCAAATGGGTTCAATCCAGCTTCTGATAATCTGGAGTTTAATTGATCAGGTTTAGAAAAATGAAAACCGTTCAAAAGGGAAAAACTTATACTGGCATCCTTGTAGAAAAAATTTCTATCAGGAATAGTAATTCCGGCTCCAACCCTCAGAAATGCTCCTTCTTGGGTATTCTCAAAGGAGACTCCATTCATGGTCCACTCACCTTGAAAAGGACTAAACGAGTAGCCGAATTTTCCAATCAAAGAAATAGCTTCCTCCCTACCTGGCAATGCAAAATCATAACTCAGGTGGAACCCAATCTCCGTTAGAAAATTCCCATATTTCGAAGTTCCTTTTTGAATGTCATTTTCTCTCAAGACAAAACCACGAGCAGGGTCTTCCAGAAATTGATCGATCTGACTGGGCTCCTCTAGGGGAAGCATTTGGAAATTTAAAAACCCCACTCCAAGGGACATGTAATGGATCAGTTGAAATCTGGATTCTTCAGTAAAAGAATAACCGATATTCACCAAAGCTCTAGAAGTTCTGTAGTCGATGCGATAATCATCCAGTTTTCCATTTCCTCCGCTATTTTGATAGATCTCAAAACCTACTACCAAATCATTTAATCTGGATTGAACACCCAACCCTACCGTCTGATATCGATTTGGTAATCCGGTAATTCCTCGCTCCGTTAAAATTTGATCAAACTGATTTAATCTTGCCCCTGAAGTCCCAGCAACAGCATAAACCGAACTTCTCTTTTCATAGAATTTCTGAGAAAAACCAGGCCCGGATGAGGCCATTGAAATAAAAAAAATTAGGAAAACGTACTGGAGTATTTTACGCATTAAATCGAAGAAAATAGGATTAATGAGGCCTAGAGGGCAAAATTAATGCTAGAGTGGAAAAATCAATCCTTATTCTTCAATTGACCTAAAATTTTGTCGTATAGGCTTTCTGGGGTAAATGGCTTCGGTACGAAATCGTTGATGCCGATCTCCTGCATCTTATCGTTAACTTCATGAATAGACGCAGCAGTCAGAACCAAAATAGGAATCTCCTTTTTTTTAGAGTCCGAATGTTCCCGGATAAACTTTGCTACCTCAAAACCATCAAAAACAGGCATCTGAATATCCAATAGCACCAAATCAAAATTGTGTTTCTTGAAAGCTTCTATGGCTTCCTGTCCATCAGAACAAAGCACCAACTCACCCACATCCCATTTTGTAAGGAATTTTTGAATGAGAATTTGATTCACCATATTATCCTCAGCCACTAAAATCTTGGCCTCCTGAAGGGATTTTTTCATTTGTCCTTTTTCCTCCTTGTTATCCTCCATTTTGATATTTGGAATATCAAAACTAACCACAAAATTAAACTCAGTCCCACCGTTCACCCTAGGCTCGACATTTATTTCTGAGCGGTGAAGCTCTACAAGGCGTTTAACAATTGCAAGCCCAAGGCCGGTTCCACCATATTTTCTTGTGGTGTCGGTTGATGCTTGGGTAAATAGCTCAAAAATCTTATCTCTTTTATCCTGCGGAATTCCGATTCCAGTATCCAAACATCTAAACTTAACCTGAACTGACTTATCGATTTCCCCAACCAATTCCAGCCTAAGAATTATTTCTCCCTTTTCGGTAAACTTAATCGCATTTGAAATCAGGTTATTCACAATTTGACTTATCCGTACCGGGTCACCAATGAGCATTTCCGGAATATCCTCATCAATCTCGCAGGTCAGATCCAAATTTTTCTCGGATGCCAAAAAGCTGTAAGAGTGAACGATCCTATTCAAGGTAGTCCTGAGATCAAATGGCACTAATTCCAATTCAATTTTTCCTGAATCAATTTTGGAGAAGTCCAGAATATCATTGATTAAGCCGGTTAGATTCTCAGCTGAAAATTGAAGAGTTCTTAGATTTTCAAGCTGATCCTCCCGAGGGTTTTCATTCATGAGAATGTGAGCGATCCCAACCACAGCATTAAGTGGAGTACGGATTTCATGACTCATTATGGATAAAAACTGGGACTTTATTGCCGCTGCATGTTCAGCCTTTTCTTTCTGTTCTAAGAGCGCGTGCTGAGCTTCCTTTAATTCTGTAATATCTCTGGCGATTCCAGTGTAGGTTCGTTCAGAAGTTAGCCTATTGGTGCTCACCTTACCATTTGAACTGAATACTCTATACCCCCCGAATTTATGTCGCAGTCTAAATTGTAGGAATTGATTCTCCGATAGGAAGTCCTGGTCACTAGAAGACATTTCCTGAAACTTAACAATGTCCTCTTCACTCATGTAATCAAAAATACTATTCCCTATTACCTCATCAGATTGGTATCCTAGAAATTGGGTAACGTTAGGTGAGACATACTTTAGGATAAAATTATCTGATATGGAAAAAATGATCTCTGTAGAATCCTCCACCAGGCGTCTATATTTCTCCTCGGATTTCAAAAGACTTTCCTTTATTTCCTCCAGCTCAGTAATATCCCGCGCACTAAAAAGGATCCCCTTGATGTAGGGATCATCCAATAGGTTTTTGGCAAAGCTCTCTATGTACATTCTCTGCCCATTTCTACCTCTAATCCAGAAATTAATATTTACCTCATCTTTTGATTCTAGGACAGATTTATAGTCTCCTGTAGTGACCTCTAAGACCCCAAGGGAAATAAAATCCTGGAAATTTCTACCTACAATTTCATTGACTGAAAACCCTAATTTCTCACCTACAGAAGGTGAAATGAACTTGTAGTTACCATCCTTGTCCAGAATGGCTATCAGATCATGAGTATTATTTAGGATGGTCCTCAAATATTGAATTTCCTGCTGAGAATAATCCTCGGGATTTTCTATAAACAAAGCAGGCTTCTCCGGAATGACTTCTTTTTCCTCCCCGATAGCAACCAGAAAGCGACTGTCATAACTTGATGGAAGATTTGTGAAGTCCCACTGAAAGCTTCTTTTGATTCCTTCTTTGTCAACAATAGTTTGGAAGGTTTTTGCTTTGATGATTTTACCACATTTAAAAAAGTCTTCTAGTAGTTTCTGATGATCAGGTTTTTTAAAAATATCCCTCCAGGATCCTGATGGCTCCTGGAAATTCTCTTTAAAGAATACATTGAGGAAAATGATTTCATTTTCATCAAACATTATTACAGGTGCTCGCACCTCGTCAAAAAAATTAGATATGTCGAAACTTTCGAATCGTTTCATGATGCCATCTAACTCATAGTTCTTTTCAGAAACTAATATGTCTATTAGTTAAACAAATACCTATCAAAAAAAAGTTTGTTTCTCAGGTTTAAGAAATTTTCGTTTCTTTAATTGCCTTCCAAGGCAAGATTGATCAATTATATTCGAGAAATTAAACCAATAAAAAATGATTGTAACCACAACCAACACACTTGAAGGGCATACCATTACCGAATACATGGGAATAGTCTCAGGAGAAACCATTATAGGAGCTAATGTCTTTAAAGATTTCTTTGCGAGCATTACCGACATCGTAGGCGGGAGATCAGGTTCTTACGAAAGGGTTTTGCGTGAAGCAAAAGCTACCGCCATGTCAGAAATGGAAATGCAGGCAAGAGCATTTGGTGCAACAGCCGTCATAGGAATTGATTTGGATTATGAGACTATACGGGATGGTATGCTTATGGTAACCGTAGCCGGAACTGCTGTTAAAGCCGTAAAAGATTAAAAAAAGCCCTTTTTAGGGCTTTTTTAAATGGTCAAGTAATTTTTCAATTTCTACTTTTTTAAAAAAGTGATCTTGCACCACCGCTACAGGTGCCGACTTACACATATCTAGGCAGTGGGTCTTTATTAATTTATACTTGCCTTTGTACTCCTGATTCTTGAATTCCTTTTTTAGGCTTTTGTAAAAGCCTTTTGCTCCTTCTTTTTTACAATCAGATCCGCAGCAAATTAGGACTAGTTTTCTTGAATGCTTCATCAACCCATGGATATTGCCTGCATCATCAAACCACACAAGTATGCCCCATATGTTCCTGCGGCATATCCCAATACTGCAAGCAAAACGCCCACAGATGCCAAAGAAGGATCAAAAGCCGAGGCAATAATTGGAGCGGAAGCCGCTCCTCCTACATTTGCCTGAGACCCAACTGCCACGTAGAAAAAAGGAGCTTTAATGATAAAGGCTACAATAAGCATTATCACAATGTGGAAGAACATCCAAACAATGCCTATCAAAAAGAGGATTGGATTATCAAACACAGCTCCGAGGTCCATTTGCATTCCAATGGTAGCTACCAAAACATAAAGTAAAACCGATCCCATCCGGGAAGCCCCAACTCCTTCGAGATTTCGGGCTTTGGTAAAGGATAAAATGAGCCCTGCAGTCGTTGCAATTACAACAATCCAAAAGAATTTAGAATCTAAGGAATATTGACTCAAAGCAGGGTAATTATCCCCTATATAAGGTGCCAGAGTGTCGGCCACCAAATGGGAAATTCCGGTAATACCAAAACCCACCCCAAGCATAATCATAACGTCAGAAAGAGTCGGAATTTTCATAATTCCCTTTCTAAAATCGGATATTTTATCTCTCAAATCATAGATAGCCGAACTGTCACCTTTAAATATTCGATCGATCACTTCGGGCTTGGCAGCCCAATAAAGTAAAATAGCCAACCAAAGATTTGCAACTAAAACATCCACGGCAATCATTTGACTGAAAAGTGCCGGACTCGCACCAAATACTTCAAGCATTGCAGTCTGATTGGCTCCTCCTCCTATCCACGAACCTGCGATGGTAGATAACCCTCTCCAAACCTCATCAGGGCCATTTCCTCCCAAAAGATCCGGCTGGATAAAACTTACTGTAAATAGAGCTAATGGTCCCCCGAGCATGATTCCAACTGTTCCAGCCAGGAACATGGTCAATGCCTTTGGACCGAGCTTTACAATCCCCTTGATGTCTATGCTCAAGGTGAATAGTATCAGAGAAGTGGGTAGTAAATATCGACTAGCAACGTGATAAAGTCCTGATTCCTCTCCCGAAATAAGCCCAAAAGAATTCAGCAAGGCAGGAAGAAAATAAGCTAATAGCACAACAGGGACGACCCCGTAAAACTTTTTTAGATAAGGATTTTGGCTTGATGATGTACCAAAAATAAGGGCTAATACCGCCATCAAAATGCCAAAAACAATAGCATCATTCGTAATTAGAGCTGAACTTTCTTCCATAGGTTTTTTGCTAATCCACAAGGTTAAGGACAAAAATCAATTCTCCAAAGCCAACCATCATTCCTCTTGAAGGATATGGAGAAGTTCACTGATCATCATGGCGGTGGCTCCCCAAACTACCTCTCCATTGATTTCAAAATATGGTGTATCCAAAACCATGTTGGAAGAAAAGTGAAACTTTTTCTCTTTTTTGATTTCTGGGTCTAAAATTCCCTTAAGACTAGGTAAAAGAATCGACTCCACTTCTTTTTCTTCAGCCACAAAGTTCGGCTTGACAGGTGTAATTCCGATATAAGGACTTACCAGAAAATTACTTGGAGGAATGAACAGGTTAGTCAGCTCCCCTAAAATCTTTACTCTTTCCGGGTTTACCCCAACCTCCTCTTGCGCTTCGCGCAAAGCTGTAAAACTCAAATTCGGATCCTCTTTCTCAACTTTTCCTCCTGGAAAGGCAATTTGCCCACTGTGTACTCCCTCATATTTTGGTCGCTTGATCAGAGGAAAATAAACCTCTCCATCCTGAGGATAAAAAAGTATGAGAACTGCACCTTTCCTATGATTTTCCGGAATTTCGGGGTAGAAGCGTCTCTCGTCAATGGGACTGGGAGCCATGGCCAAATGGGCTAGCTTCCCTGGCAAGGGTTTATTGAGACCTCTTTCAATCCGCAAAATTAAATCTGTGAAATTCATGGTTTTCAAATAACAACCAAAGCTAAGAAGCAGAAGCTATAAATGAGCCTTTAGAATTTGATTTTTGATAAAGAATAAGGGAGAACTGGCTAAGCTTGGAAAACAAATAGAAGAGGCAGAACTAGAGGGATTTACTCTTCTAGAGAAAAAATGAAAAAAGGCCAAAATATAACTTTGGCCTTTTCTTGCTCTCAAACCTATTAAACCTATTTAGATATTCAATATTGAATATGGTCCGAAAGTATAAATTGTTTTCATATAGTCCAAACAATCGATTGCGAAAGATTTTCAAAATTTTATTTTCCTTGACTTTTTACGTGAAAAAAGTACTCTAGAAGGCCATTTTTACGCAAAATTTCAGGTAAAAAATTTCTGTTATATTTAAAGAGAAATGGAAGATATGCCGGGTAAATCCAGTAAAATCCCAGCAGAGTATTTAGCCGAAGAAATCCTAAATGGCTTCAACGAATACCGAGCTCGTTTTGGGAAATACACAAGTGAAGCTCCCAGGTTGTTTGCGGAGAGAAATTGGCAACAAACCCAAATAAATCATCTCGAGAGACTAAGGGTTTACAAAAGAGTCCTTCGCGAACTATGTGCTGGATTGAGAGAAAAGCTTGGTGAAGACCAATCCAATCCAGATATCTGGAAATCGATAAAAAGCTTTTATCAAAACCTGATCATTGATAAACCAGATAGTGAGCTAGCAGAAACTTTTTTTAACTCCACCATTCGAAAAAGCTTCCCAGGCCTTTCTATTGATGAAAACCTAATGTTTGTACAAGAGGGTCATCAGCCCAAAGAGCTTAAAATCAATTTAGAATTACTAAATATCTACCCATCAGCCATGGGTCTGGAGAAAATCATCAGAAAAATTCTAGAGGATTATGACTTTGGGGTTCCTTTTATGGATAAAGAACAGGATATCCAATACTTGATAAATAGTGTTCAAGAAGTGATTTTGACCAGATACAAAGTTGCTCCGGAAACTGAAACCCAAATTCTGAAATCCGTTTTTTACCGAAATAAGGCAGCTTATCTAATTGGGCGAACCTATCTCGGCCATAAATGGATGCCATTCATAATTCCAATTGCCAATGGGCCCAAAGGTATTTTTGTGGACACCCTGATTTTTGACCCTGATATGATGAGTCACCTTTTCAGCTTCACCAGGTCATATTTTATGGTGGAGGCAAAAGTCCCCTCGCAAGTGGTTGGTTTTTTACATGATGTCATTCCACACAAGAAAACGCATGAGCTTTATAATGCCATAGGATTTAACAAGCATGGTAAAACTCTTCTTTACCGGGATTTTCTGAGACACTTAAGCCAAAGCCAAGATAAGTTTGAGGTAGCTCCTGGAGTAAAAGGAATGGTTATGACTGTTTTTGCCTTGCCTTCATTGAACCTGGTTTTTAAAATAATCAAGGATCATTTTGAACCACCCAAGAACATGACCAGAGCTGAGGTAAGAGATAAATACCGCCTCGTTTCATGGCATGACCGAGTAGGAAGAATGGCAGACACTCATGAGTTTGAGGACTTTGCCATACCTCTAGACCGCATCAGTGAAGAATTAAAGAATGAGCTCAAAAACACTGTCAATTCACTTTTAAGAGTTGAAGGAGACAAATTGATAATCAAACATTTATACACTGAACGGAAAATGATTCCTCTTAATGTCTTCTTGGAAGACTGTGAGACTGAAGAAGGAATTCCAGTGATTGAAGATTACGGAAGAGCCATTTTGCAGTTAGCTCAGGCAAACATTTTTCCAGGGGATATGCTGACAAAAAACTTTGGTCTAACCCGCCAAAAAAGGGTGGTTTTCTATGACTATGATGAAATTGAGTTTTTAGAAGCAATGAATTTTAGAGAAAAGCCCAAGGCTGAAACTTATGAGCAAATTTATGCCTCAGAACCATGGTATACCATTGCAAAAAATGATGTCTTCCCCGAGGATTTTAAAAGATGGATGATAGGACGCGAAGATCTTCGGTCACATTTTATAGAATATCATAATGATCTTTTTGATCCGGTTTATTGGCAATCCATCCAGAACCTTTTAAAAGCTGGTGAACTGATTCATGCCTTTCCATACCCGGAAGAAATTAGATTCAGACCAGAGGAAAAGATCTGAAATAGGTTTAGAAAATAGAAGGATTTCCCAACAAAGTGTACCTTTGCCGGAGAGGTGAAAAACCTCCATTGCCTAATGAAAACCGAAGTAAAAAAGCCTAATTCCACCCAAATTAAAACAAGAACCATCGAGCTTACCACTCCTGATGATGATGCTCGTCCGGTTTATTTGGCAGGGAATTTCAATAATTGGGTGACTCAAGATCACAGGTTTAAAATGAACAAGATTTCCAAAGGAAAATACGAGTTCATTTTTCCTGACGAAGAAGCCTTTAAGGGTGAATTGATTTACAAATTCACCAAAGGAGATTGGTCGGAGGTGGAGATCGACCGTTATGGAAATAAAACCCCTAATCGTATCTGGAATGACGAACAGCCAATACGTAAGGAGAGAGTCCCAAAATGGCGTAAAAATTGGCTTCCATATCGCCCCAGTCAGCTTCCCCAAATCCACCTTCTTTCAGAGGAGTTTGAAATTCCTCAATTGAATAAAAAGCGCAGAGTTTGGTCCCTACTCCCGCATGACTACGATACAAGTAACGAGCGTTATCCTGTGCTTTATCTTCAGGATGCCCAAAATCTTTTCAATGAGAAGGCAGAGTTTGGAAACTGGCAAATAGATAAAAAGCTAGCTGTAATGTCAGATTATGGGATCGGAAAAATTATCGTGATCGCTGTGGAACACGGTGAAGACGATAGACTGGAAGAATATAATGTAGGAAAAACTGTACTCGGCTCGGGAAGTGGAAAGCAATACATTCGATTTGTCGCGGATACCCTGAAGCATTTTGTGGATGAAACCTATCGCACAAAACCCGAAAGAGAATTTACCGGAATTGGTGGGAGCTCAATGGGTGGTTTGGTGAGTATTTTCTCGGGAATCATGTATCCTGAAGTCTTTGGTAAGCTGATGATTTTCTCCCCGTCCCTTTGGGTGTTACCCAAGATTAAACTGGGTTTTCTGGACCTTTTTGATCCCATGGAAACCAGAATCTATATCTATGCGGGCGGAGACGAAAGTGCTGACATGGTGAAACATGTAAATAAACTTCAGAAGAAACTCATGAAAAGGGATGCACTTCATGGAAACATGAAGGTTCATTTAAGTATTAATCCAGAGGGGAAACATTCCGAAACCTACTGGAGCGACGAGTTTCCAAAGGCCATAGAGTGGCTTTTTTACAGCAATAAAGAAAACTAGAATGAATATAATTTCAGCGAAAGCAACAGGCTCAGCCACACAAATAATTGCTGTTTTAGAAAAAGATCTGGAAAAGCTAAGCAGCGATTTCCCTAAGCTTTCCAATAAACTTTTTGACGCCAAAAAGGACTCTGTTTATTGGACGGAAAAGGATGGAAAACTGTTAGGGTATATAGGTCTTGGTGAGGGGAAAAGTCCAAAATCCATTCAAAACAGTTTCAGAAAACTACTCTCCAAGAGTGCGGATAAATTTGATTCTGATTGCTCTATTTCCTTTTTAGGGGAGCTGAATGAAGAACAAGTAATAAATGCGTTGATTGGCTTTCAACTTGGAGGGTATCATGCGGATTTTTATAGAAAGGAGCGAAAAAACTCTTTCACCGACCTTTTGGTAAAAGTAGATGCTAACCTGGATGAACTAGAATCTACAATCAAGAAGTCAGAAATAATTTCAGGTTCAATGATGGAAGCTATGAAACTTGTAGATCTTCCTCCTTCGGTGAAGACTCCTGAATATCTGGCAGACTGGGCTTTGCGTCTTAAGGGATTGGAAAATCTCAGTGTTCAGGTTTTTGATGAGAAAAAAGCCAAAGAGGAAGGTTTAGATGCATTTCTCTCGGTAGGCCAAGGAAGCGGTAAACCATCGAAATTCATCATTATTGATTACCATCCTAAAGATGCTAAAGCTCACCTTGGTTTGGTAGGCAAAGGCGTAACTTTTGACACAGGTGGTTTGAGTATAAAAACTCAAGGAATGCATCATATGAAGTCAGATATGGGTGGAGCTGCTGCTGTATTGGCAGCAACGAAAATGATTGCCGATCTTAAGCTTCCCATTAGGCTTACTACCATCGTTCCTGCTGTGGAAAATGCCGTGAGTCGGGACGCATTCCTGCCCAGTGAAGTGATTTCCAGTTTTTCAGGTCTAAGCATTGAAGTGATCGATACTGATGCTGAAGGAAGATTAATTTTAGCGGATGGGCTTTCTTACATGAATAAAAACTTTTCTCCGGAAAAAATTCTTGATTTCGCCACCCTGACTGGTAGCAGCGTAGGAACTTTTGGATATGCCTGTGGAGCTCTATTTACGAAAAACAATGAACTGGAGAAAAAGCTGAGATTGGCATCAGAACAAAGCGAAGATAAGCTTTGGCCGCTGCCACTCTGGGATGAGTATGGTAAAGAAATGGATAGTGATATCGCCGATATCAAAAACTACCATGGCAAACCAATCGCCGGAGCGATTACAGCGGCAAAATTCCTCGAAGCATTCACGGATAATCACCCTTCTTGGGCTCATATGGATATAGCAGGTGTTGCTTATGGAGACAGTGATTTTTCAAAGAGCAAAACCGGAACTGCCTTTGGCGTTCAATTATTACTTAAATTCATAGAAAACGAATTGAATCATGAACAGTAATCCTTCTACTTTTCTTTGCATTTCCAATTATTTCAAAGGAAGTGACTTTTTGATTTCCCTAAAAGAGCAGGGAAACAAGGTGTTTTTAGTGACGAGTGAGCAATTAAAGGACAAGCCCTGGCCGTTTGACCATATTGATGAGGTGTTTTATATGCCTGGTCAAGATCTGGACTGGAATCTGGATACCCTTTTGAAAGGGGTTGGTGGATTGATGAAGGATAATAAGATCGATAGTATTGTAGCGCTCGATGATTACGATGTGGAAAAGGCCACTTTCTTAAGGGAGAACCTAAGAATCCCAGGTATGGGCCAAACTACAGGACGCTTCTTCAGAGACAAACTTGCAATGCGAATTAAAGCCCATGATGAAGGCATCAACGTTCCGGATTTTGCACCGCTCTTTAATGATGACGACATCAACCAATTCGCAGATCATGTACCTGCTCCATGGGTTTTAAAACCAAGATCTGAGGCTTCTGCGCATGGAATAATTAAAGTCCACGATAAGGAGTCCTTATGGAATCATATTCATGGGCTTGGTGAAAATCGACTTTACTATTTAGTGGAAAAATTTGAGCCAGGAGATGTTTATCACGCTGACGGATTGATTTTGGAAGGTAAAGTTTTATTCTGCACAGTTTCCAGATATTTGGCCACTCCAATGGAAATTTCTCAGGGTGGTGGAATTTTCCGAAGCGCGAATGTAGAATATGGCTCTGAAGATGACTTAGAAATCAGAAAGTCCAATAAGCAGGTGATGAAGGCATTTGGAATGAAATCCGGAGCCACTCACACAGAATTCATCAAAAGTAAAAAAACCGGAAAGATTTATTTTCTGGAGACCTCATCAAGGGTTGGAGGTGCACACTTAGCCGAAATGGTGGCTTCAGCGACCAATGTTAACCTTTGGGCTGAATGGGCAAAAATCGAAGATTCACTAGCCAAGGATAAGAAATACAAACTACCAAAAGTCAAAAAAGGCTATGCGGGAATAGTACTTACTCTTTCTTCTCATGAGCACCCGGATTTAAGCGGATTTGATGATCCTGAGGTATGCTTTAGAGTTCCTCTTGAGTATCACGCCGGACTTATCGTGAAATCAGATAATCACCAAAGGGTCAGAGATTTATTGGATGACTACGCCAAGCGATTAGGAGAAGGAATTGCAGCAGTAGCAAACGCCCCTGAAGTGAAGAAGTTTCACTAGAATTTCTCCTCAACCCCAAGTCCAAAAAGCGCGAAGTCATACTTCACGGGGTCTGAAGGATCCATTTCCTTCAGCCTTTCTGTGAGTTCAAGAGCAGTAAGCCAATCGGTTTGTTTTCTTGTGATCAGACCTAGTTTTCTAGCCACTCGATCCACATGCAAATCACAGGGACAGATCAATGTGGAAGGACTGATTTTAGACCAAAGTCCAAAATCTACTCCCTTATTATCCTTTCGGACCATCCACCTCAGGAACATGTTTAGTCGTTTACAGACTGACTTTCTGGCTGGAGTTGCAATGTGCTTTCGTGTCCTTTGTGGTGCATCGGGATCTGAAAAGAAAAGTTGATGGAAAGAGATAAGTCGGGTTTCCATAGTTATTTCTCCAGATGACTTGGTCAAAAAAGCCTCCTCCATAGAGCTATGTTCCTTGTAAAACTTACTCAAGAACTCTATAAAATAGAGAGTATCTGTGGCATTAAAGGTTCTATGTTTGAAATTTAAAAATACCTTTAAATCGGAGTCCTGATGGTTAATCAAAAAGTCATGAGGAGCATTGTCCATTAATTCAAAAAGCTCATGACACTTGTTTATGATAGTTTTTCTTTGGCCCCAGGCCAAAACCGCAGCAAAAAAAGCAGTGATTTCGATATCCTGCTTTTTACTGTATTCATGAGGAATGGAAATAGGATCTAAAGGAATAAATCCCGGTTGGTTGTACTCCTCAACTTTGCTGTCAAGGAAATCTTTCAGATCGCTCATTAAAGCGCAACTTTCACCTCTCCGCCTTGGGTCCCGTCAAACCACTTAAACATGAGCTCATTATCGATGCGCTCAGAAACATGCCAGTCAAAACATTTCATCTGGGTGAGGGAGCGTAAGGAGTCTTGGTCGGGGTCATAAAGACAGATGTCAAAATCAGGTAAATCTTTGGATTCAGTGGTATTCCACTTCTCCAAAATCAACCCCTCTTCCATCACACGAACTTTCTTTCCGAAGATGAAATCACTAAGAATCGTTGGAACGCCATCCTTTCTTCTGATTCGAAACCCAGACGGTCCAAACATGATTTGCTTTTCCAGCTTAGCTTCCAGTAAATCTTCAGTATGTGGCAAAGGCTCCCATACCGTATCCTTGATGACCACTCTTTTACCCTCTGGTTTGATTCTGGTCAGAATACGAGATAGTAAAGAAAACAAATAGGTCAGGCCTACGAAAAGCAACCCAAAAGTGGCTAGAACAGGATAACAAATGATGAAAATCAAGTTCCAGACAAATCTGAAAATGTGGTGAAAGATGAGTTGTACTTTATTCATGGCCTAGTTTCTATTACAAAAGTAAGATGCTTTCAGCCATAATCAAAGGTGCATCTACTAAGTAAACCGGAATTAAAGAAACCCGGTCTAATACATTATTTCAACAGGAAATCTCGAATTCACTGCTTTCAGCTGATCAAAAGCCGCCTGAGAAAGCTTTATCACAAGCTTTTCATTATCACCAGTTTCAGGTAAGGCGCCAACCACTCTGGCGAAAATCGTGACATCGTTCTCTTCATTTTTTACTCTCATGATAGTCCCGATAGGTGCTGTTCGGTGTAGCACCAAATATTTCTTATGAGAACCAGTCCCTACAATCAATTCTGCCTGCCCAGTCTCCTTGATGTTTTTAAAGCCACCAGAACTCACATTCACATCGGATCCAGTAAAAGCCTCCTCGGCATTACTTACGACTCTTGGTGTACCATAAACTGGGACGGTTGATTCTTGAATCGGTCCCCTACCCACCTTAAGGACCTGACCTTGAGTAAGGTTATTTGAGCTAAGCGCATTCCAGGAAATTAAATCCTCCACCCTTGCATTGTATTGGTTGGCTATGGAAAAGAGGGTTTCACCCGATTGCACGGTATGGGATTGCCAGTCTCCAGGTACTAACGGGGTTTGATTTTCAACTTTTGCTTCAGCAACCTCACTTTCATCGTTCACCGATGCTTCTACTGCAATCTCGGCACTTTCCTTTACCGCTTCCTTTTTTGTTGCTTCCTTGGAAGCTACCGGAGTTTCTTTTACAGCTTCTGGTTTTGATACCTCAACTGTTGTGCTGGCTACGGCAGCCACTGCAGGTTCTGGGGTTTCTTCCACTACAGGAGCCACATCTTTGATAATCAATCCTTGCCCAATACTCAAGTCATTTCCAAGAAGTCCGTTCCACTCTTTTATGTCATCTACGGTTACCTCGTAGGCTTTTGAAATAGAAAATAAGGTTTCTCCGGCACCCACCTTATGCAGCTTAGCGCCTTCAGGAAGGGCCTCTTGAGGAATAAATGGAACTTTAATAGTCTGACCAATCTTAAGTCCGGCTTTCAATTCAGCATTGGAATCCACAATATCCCCAACCGGAGTCTGATATCTTCTGGAAATCCCAAAAAGCGTTTCTTTTGGCTCCACTTCATGAAGGATGTAAGAGTTTCCATTTTCTTTAAGCACTCCTACCGAATCAGGAGCAAAGTTCTCATTAGCTAAAACAAGGCTAGAAGCAAGTGAAATGAAAAGGGTTAGGATAAAATTTTTCTTAAATCCAGATAACATATTTTTTGGAATTTTGTAGTTGGTTTCGCCTTCAGGCGATGATTTCAGCAAAGTTCAAATTTGCAAGAATTATGCTAGAAAGTACAGGGATTAGCTTTTTTTAAAATATTGCTCCATTGTGTGGCTTTCCTTCAAAATAGATCAAAAAACTAAGCCTTTTCGTATATTGAATTCCAGTAATCATCCGATGAATATGCGTCTCAAAGTCACTCTTGCTATACTTTCTTTTTTGCTGTTTTCCTTCCTACTCAGCGCTCAGGAATCGCCAAACACCCAAAAAACCATATTGACATTCAAGATTGATGAAGATATCGATCCCGGAATGAATCGCAGGGTGATGTTGGCATTAGAAGAAGCGGAAAGTATAGAGGCTGATCTGATAATTATCGAAATGGATACTTATGGAGGTGCAGTGAATGATGCTGATGATATTCGAACGATGATTTTAGAGTCAGAAATTCCGATTTATGTCTTTATCAATAAGGATGCAGCATCAGCAGGAGCTTTGATTTCCATCGCAACAGATAGCATATACATGGCTCCCGGAGCGAGTATTGGGGCGGCGACGGTGGTGAATGGTGTGGATGGTGCCGCTGCACCAGATAAGTATCAGTCTTATATGAGGTCAATGATGAGGAGCACAGCAGAGGCAAAGGGACGTGATCCCAAAATAGCAGAGGCCATGGTGGATGAAAAAATAGCTATCGAGGGAATCACTGAAGAAGGCTCGGTGATTACTTTTTCGGTTTCTGAGGCCATGGAATATGGGTTTTGCGATGGTGAATATGAGAGCATTGATGCGATTCTGGCGAGTCAAAACTTACTCGGGGATGAGGTCGTGGCTTATGAGCCCAGCGGTGTGGAAGATGTGATCAACTTCTTCCTGAATCCAGCCGTGAGTGGATTTCTAATCTTGATTATTATTGGTGGAATTTATTTTGAACTTCAAACTCCTGGGGTAGGATTTCCACTAGCCGCTTCGATACTAGCTGTGATTCTTTATTTCATTCCTTACTACTTAAACGGTCTTGCTGAAAACTGGGAAATCATCTTGTTCATCGTCGGGGTGATACTTCTGGCGGTTGAGATTTTTGTCATTCCTGGATTCGGCGTATTTGGGATTTTGGGTATTCTTGCCATCCTTACCAGCTTGGTTTTGGGGATGCTACCGAACCAGAATTTCAACTTTGATTACGTTCCATCGGCTGAATTATTTACCGCTTTACTGACCGTAATTTTAGCCGCTATAGTCGCGGTGAGTTTAATTTTTTGGTTAACTCCAAAAGTAAACCAATGGAAGGCATTCAGCGCCATAGCTTTGGCAGACACCCAAAACTCTTCCGAAGGCTACACCTCTACGGTTTACCAAAACACCCTGATGGGGCAAATAGGAATAGTCCATTCCAGACTTAGACCCAGTGGCAAAGTTGAGATTGCTGGAGAAATCTATGATGCCTACTCTCGAGGAGAATTCATTGACAAAGGGGAGTCGATTATTGTGATCTCGACAGAAGGGACCTCCATCAAAGTAAAAAAGCACGAAGCCTGATCCGGAATTGATTATGTTTACCGCATGAATCCTTTCCAGTCGATTTACGAGGAAATTGGGGAAGAGAAAATCAAACTTCTTGTGAAAAATTTCTATGAAGAGGTTTCAAATAACCCTGAGCTAAGAAAGCTGTATCCGGAAGATTTAGCACCAGCAGAAGACCGGCTTTTTCTTTTCCTTGTTCAGGTTTTCGGTGGTCCACAAACCTATTCTGAGCAGCGAGGTCATCCAAGACTCAGGATGCGTCACATGCAATGGAAAATCGATGGAAAGCTCAGAAATCATTGGCTGAATGCCATGCTTAGTTCCATGGATCAGTTGGAATTGGAGCAATCCACACGGGAAAAAATGATGGGGTATTTTATCAAGGTCGCAAACCATATGGTGAACCATGCGTGATTTTTTTGCCAGACTATATTCGATTTATGCCGGGGTACTTTTCTTAATCAGTTTCCTGCTTATTTATCCGTTTTTTCTTCTTTGCATCTGGATTCCCGGATGGGATCGGGCAGGACGCAAAGCGACCCAATATTGGGCTCGAGTGTACTTTACCCTGATCTTTCTCCCAGTGAAAAAGGAAATGCATGCCAAAATAGAAAAAGGTAAGCCTTACCTTTTTTTACCTAATCATTTCAGCTATCTGGATATTGCGATGATGGGCTACACTCCTACCGAGATCATGTATGTTGGAAAGGCCTCCATTCGTAAAGCCCCACTTTTTGGTTATTATTTTAAAAAGCTTCACATCGCAGTAGAACGAACCAAAACTAGCAGTCGGGTGGAAACCATGCGAAGGGCTGGAGTAGCTTTGGATAATAAAACCAGTGTGGTACTTTTTCCTGAGGGAGGGATCTACACGGAAAATCCACCCCAAATGGTTCCCTTTAAAAATGGGGCCTTTCGATTATCCATAAAGAAACAAATTCCCATTATCCCTGTCACTATTTCATATAATCACATAATTTTGCCCGAAGGGCCAAAGCTTTTGCTATACTGGCATCCTGCAAAGCTCGTTTATCATAAGGAGATACTGCCTGGGCCTGAGGATACGGAAGAAACACTGAAGAAAAAGTGTTTTGATGTGATTCAAAATCAGCTCAGATTAGACCAAGCCAATGAAAATCGATAAAGAAACCATAAAGAAAATAGCTCACCTTGCCAGGCTGGAATTTGATGAAAAGGGTGTAGAAAAAATGTCAAAAGACATGACTCAGATTCTGGATTGGGTGGAACAGCTCGAAGAAGTGGACACCACGGATGTGGAGCCTTTAACGACGATGTCTGAAGAGGTGAATGTTTTCAGAAAAGATGAGGTGGCCGATCAAATCACCCGAGATGAAGCCTTAAAAAATGCTCCCAAAACTGATGGAGAATATTTCCGGGTTCCAAAGGTTCTCGAGTAATGCTTAAGAAACTGGGTAATTCATTTGGAAACGGGGAATCCGTATTTCTATTATTTTTCTTAATCGGAGGGCTGCTCGCTTTCCTTTACACCTTCCTGTTTTCGAGTGCAGAATACGCCGTTTTCAGCCCCTATCTGTTTACAGATACCATAGCAGTGCCTTTCGCTACTTTAGATCTCAGCGGACTTGAAATACCCATTGAAGTAGACAACTTTCTGATTTTTCAGGAATTCAAAGCTCTACCCCCGCTAAAAAGAGTATTTGAATCCCAGGCATTCGGAATCCTCTTAAGCCTGATCGCTATTACGGGGTTTTCCTATTTCATTTCATTGCAAAGGCTATACTTCGTAGCAGGCGGAGCTCTCTGGATCATCCTCACCACGCTGGGTAATTTTAATGGACTCAACATAGGAGGACCCAGTTCAAATTTTGCACTGATCATTCTGCTCTCCGGAACCATTCTTCCGATGATCGGAATCTACATTTGGAAGCCTATGCTTGCTTTTTGGAAGCGATGGCTGATAATTGCCCTGGGATTCATTTTAGCTTGGATTACCCTGACCCTGCTCAGTCCGGTACCCAATCCCGAACTATTCCTTTCCCAGCATTTATTAGTCCCTGCCATAGGATTCTCTCTAATGTGGCTTTTCTGGTCTGGACCAGCAGTAATGAACGGGGTTTATGTGCTTTTGGCCAAAGCCAATCAATCACTTGGACTTAAAATCTCTATCCAACTTGTTCTCATTGCCATAGTCTATCTGACTTTGCTTTTTAATTCTCTTCTCCAAATCACTGGAGATTCTACTCTTCCGATCCCGTCAATTAATCCACTCCTCGTGATTCCAATTATTGGTTTTTTTGGATGGATTGGGATAAAAAATAAGGTAGAGACAAACCCTGAAATTTCAGACTATCCAAATGTGGTCAAGGCACTTTACTTGCTGGGTTTATCTTTGGTCTTTTGGACCATTTGGAAAATCAATATGGCATCCAATGAACCCGCTGCCGAATTCATCAAACATGTGACTCTATATAGTCAAATAGCATTTTCGATCTTTTTCCTGGTTTACCTGTACAGCAATTTCTTATCAGTAATGGACAGCGGAAAAGCGGTAGAAAAGATAATTTATAAACCTTATTCTCTCCCCTTTTATCACGTTCGAATTGGTGGTCTGATTGGAATGATGGTGCTAATCATTTATGCGGATGGAATTATCGGTGTTCAGGTGAACTCACTTTCGAATAATATTCTAGGAGATTACTATTATGAGTCGGACCAAAAGCTAGAAGCAAGTATTCTTTATGAAAACAGTTGGTTTCGCTACCGAAGAAATGATAAGGCCAAACAAGCCACCGCACAAATCCTTTTTGAATTAAATCAACCCACTCTAGCCAAAAGACATCTTGAAGAAAGCTTTGCAGAAAACCCTCAAGTAGACAATATCTTACTTTTGGCAGATCGCTTGCACCTCGAGAATAAACCACTGGAGGCTGTTTACTATTTGGAAAATGGTCTGGCCTATTTTCCAAACAGTTCCAAAATCGCTAATTCTCTTGCTCTTTTCTACACGAAAATTGGCCGCAGTGAAGAAGCCATCGCTATTCTCCAGGACTTCGATGATGAAGTTTCCTTTTCAAATTTAATGAGTCTGAAGGCTAAGGCAGGGGAATTGGATTTAGAAGATTGGGAAAACGCTAAAGCCCTGATCCATCAGATCAATTCCATCCCTTACCAGCGTCTTAAGGGAGGCAATCTGGATAGCAATACAGCTGATGAATTGGCTTTACTTGCCGAAGACACAAACAACCCCATAATTATTCAATCGGCCCTGCGAAATATCTTTTCACAGAAAACCTCTTCTGAAATCGAGAAGGACATAAAGCTTTTAGACTCCTTAACCCGTAACCCAGGTTACCAAGATTACATTTTGGATCTGCAGGAAACCGCTTCTATCAGAAGTCTGGGAGCCCAGAGAGTAGCAGAAAGTGTAAAAAACCTCAAAGGCTTGGCTTTCAGAAATTCAGGTGATGCCGCCTATTATTTGCAGCTTTCAGCCGATATCCTTGCTTATCAATTAGATTTCGAAAAAGCAGCGATTGATCTACTTGAGGCTATTGGAAAAGGGTTTCAAAATATTCAGCCCTATCATCTTGATATTCTGAAGCTGGCTGAGGAAGAAGCCGAGGCAGAAAAACTGGCTTTAGAGTATGGATTAAATACCAAGGACACTTTAAACGCGGAGCTTCTGATCTGGAAAAATTTCCATGAATTGACACCCTCTAAAGCTTTCGACCGATGGGAGAATATCGAAGCCAAAGCACTCAAATCGGATTTTGGTCAGAGAGTCCTGATGCATAAATCGCATGGGCTTTCGGATGCTCAGGTTTCGAGAATAGGAAATCAGATTCTGGAGAGTTCAGGTCCAAATGATTTTCTCAGGGAATTCATCTCCAATCCCGATTTCAGTAATCAAGATCAGTTAATTTTGTTTATGAGTTGGCTGGAGATGGGTGAAGAGTTATCTGCCAATCCCTACTTGACTCCACTCATCTTTGCGGCAGCAGACCGGGTTCCTGATTCCTTGGAGCGTTATAATCTATTAAACAGTGCGAGTGAATTCAACAAGGACCCTGTCCTGTGGGCTGCCAAAGCAGATGCTGCCCGTAAGGTGGGTTTACCGAACTACGCCACTGCTACTCTGGAAGAAATGAAGGAGTGGGTCAGTGAAACAGACCTTATCAGACTGCAATCCATCAACTTCTAACAACCTTTCACGTATTTTCGAAAAGGGAAAACCACAAATTCAGGCTAATGCCTTATCTTGAGGAAAATTTGCTAAACCAATGACGAAAATTATTGAAACCCACGAAATCAATAAGACCTACAAAATGGGAGCTGAAATTATTCAGGCCCTAAAGTCGATCAGCATCACTGTAGAAAAGGGCGAATATGTAGCCTTTATGGGACCTTCGGGATCCGGAAAATCTACCTTGATGAATATTATTGGATGTCTTGATACCCCGACTGCCGGAACTTACATTTTGAATAATAAAGATGTAAGTGACATGACAGAGAATGAACTTGCGGACATTCGTAATCGTGAAATTGGTTTCGTTTTTCAGACATTTAATCTTTTACCGAGAGCGTCCTGTCTGGACAATGTGGCTCTTCCTTTGGTGTATGCAGGTCTAAGCAAATCTGATCGTGAAGAACGTGCGCATCAGGCCCTGGTAAATGTAGGATTGGGAGATAGGACAAAGCATAGACCAAATGAACTTTCAGGTGGACAGCGTCAACGTGTAGCCATAGCAAGAGCTTTGGTAAATGACCCAAGTATTATTCTAGCTGATGAGCCTACCGGAAACCTGGATTCCAAAACTTCCTATGATATCATGGAGCTATTTCATGAATTGCACTCCAAGGGAAATACCATCATTATGGTAACGCACGAGGACGATATTGCACATTATGCCCACAGGATTATTAGGCTAAGAGATGGATTAGTGGAATCTGATGTCCATAATCCAAACCCAACCCGTGCAGCTGAGGTTACAGCTTAAATCAATTCTTTTTTCAGAGTAAAATGTTGCTTTGCCAGCGGCAAATACACAAATGAAAGTATATACCAAAACAGGAGATAAAGGTCAAACAGCCCTGCTGGGAGGTTCAAGAGTTCCAAAGTCTGATGTCCGAATAGAGGCTTATGGCACGGTGGATGAACTGAATTCCTATATCGGGCTTTTGAGAGATCAGGAGGTAAATGAAAATAGAAAAGAGATCCTGAAGGAAATTCAGGATAGACTGTTTACCATTGGTTCGGATCTGGCGACTGTCCCTGGAAAAGATAAGGTGAAAAAGCCAGATCTGGAGGAAAGAGATATCCTATTATTGGAAAAAGGGATAGACCATATGGAGGAAGAACTTCCCCCATTGACCGCATTTATTCTACCTGGCGGTCATCAGTCTGTGTCTTTTGCTCATATCGCAAGAACGGTTTGTAGAAGAGCGGAAAGAACAGTGGTGAGATTACATGAAGAAGAATACGTTTCAGATTTAGTCATTAAATACCTAAACAGGCTATCAGATTATCTATTTGTACTAGGCAGAAAAATGGCCCAAGAACTTCAAGTAGATGAAGTCACCTGGCAACCAAGAATTAAGTAAATTTGCCCACTGGCAATGAATGAGTAGAGTTATGAAGACGACATTGACTTTCCCGATACACAAAACCAAAAATTCAAAACTTCCTGAAACCGATTTTTCCAATCTGGTTTTCGGAAGGACTATCAGCGATCACATGTTTGTGGCGGATTATAAAAATGGGGAGTGGACCGACCTGAGCGTTGAGGAGTATAAGCCTCTTGAGTTAAACCCTGCAAATGCTACCCTGCATTATGGCCAGTCCATCTTTGAGGGGATGAAAGCCTATCGTACTTCAGATGGGAAAATCTCGGTATTTCGTGGAGATGCAAACTGGGCAAGATTAAATGAATCTGCCGAAAGAATGTGCATGCCTACTCTTCCAGAAGAGATATTTATGGAAGGTCTGATGCAATTGCTGGAATTGGATAGAGACTGGGTTCCTACTGCAAATGGCGCCTCCCTTTATGTTCGTCCATTTATGTTTGCAACGGATGACTACATCGGAGTGAAACCCTCTGAAACCTACAAATTCATGATTTTTACTTGCCCCGTTGGGATGTATTATTCCAAACCGGTAAGCGTGAAAGTGGAGACAAAATTTACACGTGCCACTGAAGGTGGAACCGGATATGCTAAAACTGCGGGTAACTATGCAGCGAGCCTCTACCCTGCCCTTCAGGCCCAAAAAGCAGGTTATGATCAATTGCTTTGGACTGATGGAAAGAACCATAGCCAAATCGAAGAGAGCGGAACCATGAACGTCATGTTCAAAATCAATGGTAAACTCATCACTGCTCCTACCCATACAGGAACTATTCTTAAAGGAATTACCCGAGACTCCGTAATTCAGCTTGCCAAAGATTGGGGAGAGCCATTGGAAGAGCGATTTTTAGGCATCAAAGAACTGGAGGAAGCTTTAAAATCAGGTGATTTGGAAGAAGCCTTTGGAACGGGAACTGCGGCCACTATCGCCCATATTGAGCGCATTCATGTTAATGGCACAGATTATTACCTTCCGGAAAAAGGAAGCGATGCCTTTTCAAATCGGGTTTTGCGAGAGCTGGACGGAATCAAGTATGGAGAGCTTCCTGATCCACATGGCTGGATTATTAAAATATAGTTTTTCGCTTTGCAAAGCCAATTGATCATACTTACCGAATGAAGAAAATCCTCACCCTGCTATTATTTTTCTTCATTGGTTTCCATGGCTTTGCCCAAAGCAATGACTTCTTACTTCTTAAACGAGGATCCAATCAAAAATCTCAAATTCGATATTACGTCGGGGAGGAAATCACCTACAAAAGCAAAAAGATAGGATTTTTTGTCACGGATGTGATCACGGGGTTTGAAGATGACTTTATCTATCTGCGGGAAAATATCATCAGTCCGGAAGACATTCTGGAGATTGATATTCGAAGAAAGGATAAAAGGAATGGTAGACTTACCGCTCTAAACAGCCTGGTGCTTGGCGCTGGCGTCATTTTGATCTCTGTAGAAGTAATCAATAGTTTGTACCAAACAGGCTCTGTGGATGTGGATGATGGTGTAGGACTCACCTCGGCTATTCTGGTAGGAACAGGCCTTGCCATGCTACCCCTCAGGTATAAAACTTTTAAGCTCAAAGGAAATAATAGAATTCAGATCGTTTTAATGCGAATGGATTAGCGAAAAGTGTAGCATTATCGGTTTTTTTTGGCAATTTTTGCCTCTCAATTTTCAACCAAAAAATCATGACTTCGGACCAACTGAAAGACTTGAAAGCTCGCACCTCGGCTTTAAGGAGGTATCTTTGACTACGATAAGAAGAAAGCAGAAATAGAAGACCTGGAGGCTGTATCTGCGCAGCCGGATTTCTGGAACAACCCTGAGGAAGCTGAAAAAACCATGAAGCAGATTCAGCTAAGAAAAGGATGGACCAAATCCTTTGAAGATGTAGACCAGATCGTCCAGGATCTAGAAGTACTCAGTGAATTTTTCGCACTCGGTGAGGTCGAAGAATCTGAAATCACAGCCGAGTACCAAAAGGCAGAAGCGGCAGTGGAGGATTTAGAACTCCAGAAAATGCTGTCTGCTGAAGAAGATCAGCTGAATGCAGTAATCGAAATCAATCCCGGAGCAGGAGGTACAGAGAGTAACGACTGGGCCTCTATCCTCATGAGAATGTACATCATGTGGGGAGAGAAAAACGGATACAAGGTTCGGGAAGTGGATGTTCAGCCGGGAGATGTGGCAGGAATTAAATCCTGTACGCTGGAATTCGATGGACCTCTTGCCTATGGCTACCTAAAATCCGAAACAGGCGTACATCGCTTGGTGAGGATTTCTCCGTTCGATTCCGGGGGAAGAAGACATACCTCCTTTGCATCGGTCTATGCTTATCCTCAGGTGGACGATTCTATAGAAATCGAAATCAACCCTGCGGATGTGGAGCTTCAGACTTCAAGATCCGGAGGTGCCGGTGGACAGAATGTAAACAAGGTGGAGACCAAAGTCCAGCTGACCCATAAACCCACTGGAATCGTGGTGGTCTGTCAGGTGGAGCGTTCTCAGCTTGCCAACCGGGAGCGGGCGATGCAGATGCTAAAATCCCGACTTTATCAGATGGAAATCGAGAAGCGAAATGCCGAGATCGATAAGATCGAGTCTTCCAAGCTTAGAGTAGACTTCGGTTCGCAGATCAGAAATTATGTTTTGCATCCCTATAAACTGGTAAAAGACAATAGAACCAATTACGAAACCTCAGATACCCAAGCGGTACTGGATGGAGGGTTAAATGAATTTATGAAAGCCTACCTCCTCGCCCAGAGCGAAGAGGAAGCGAATAAAGAGTAATTAATGGCCGGTTTTTCCGGCCATTTTCTTTATCTGATAGTTCAAGCTGAGAAGGAATCACCTTTACAAATGGGTGAAGGCCTGAACGCTTTGCTCAAATTAATTTTTTAACCGAACTTATAGGAGTTCCTAATAGCCTTCCAAATACGTGGGCTAACGGGAACTTTCAGTATTTATATGAAATATAAACGCCACTGAGTGGCTGATAGCCTACGTTGTAAACAATACGATGATGCGAATTGGAAAATTCAAACATAGAAAAATCGGCTTGTTTCTAATTACAATACTGATGTTAAGTTGTTCAGAAGGTAAAAATGGCAACCAGGATGTAGTTAAGGAGAAAGAAGTAAATAACGAGGCAGAAGCTGCTATTGACATCGTTTTGAATAGTGATACTGCAGATTCCAATATAATACAAGGTCATATTAATTTTTATCGTAAGGTTAGTGACTCCTTGAAGTTATTGAGTCAAGATGAAAGGAGAATAATATTTGCTGTAGGGTTAAAACCTTACAATGATTCTGAGTTCGAGATAGACACAGATGATATATTTCAAGAAAATATCAATCTTCAATTGAAGAAGCATAATGACACAATAACTCTACCTTTTAGTTTGACTAAACAGTTTAATGGTAAGGCTGTAGTTAGTGGCGTTGTTGATGACATTTTTATTCTAAAGCATCCTGATTATGCAGAGAGTCCAGACCTTGTCAGAATGTTATCTGCCCTATTTGAATTTGATGAAATTGTTCATTTAGAATAGAAAAGACACTCAATAGTCTGATTTACTCAATGTGATTATAAATAGTTAGCTGCAAAGTTTATTGAATAATGACAGTACTGTTTACAACAACGGGTATGACCAATGCTCTGCTCATCCTCCGATAGGAAAAGTGAAAAAGAAAGTAGAAAACTAAACGATAAAACAACCCAACTCGTGTGAGCACTGCTCATACCCAAACCGTTATCTGCCATAACTCAGAACCGCAAATGCTATTAAGCGAATTGTATATTTCGTAACTTTATCCCGAACTGAAATACAAAAAAATTGAGCATTGATCATTTACTTAGGTTAACAGAAAGAGTAGAAATAGCAGTTGAGCTTGGCGAAAGTTATTACCGAGAATTCAAAAGTGGCTATCAAGGTGCTCCCAGCGACAAAAAGCCTCGAGATTTTAAAGACATATGCTATAATGTAGCCAAGGAACTCGTTGCATTTGCAAATGCCGATGGAGGTGAACTTTTTATTGGAATTGAAGATGATAATCAAATCACCGGATTGCCACATTCTGATGAACAACTTAATCAGATTTTGCAGGCCTCTTCAAATTATATACTAAAAGAAACTCCGCTTCCAATCAAAAGGAGAAACATCATTGAATACCAAGGAAAAAAGGTAATCTACTTCTCTGTTGATAAAGGTTCAAAATTTATTCATCAAACTAGTAAAGGCGAATGCTTTAAAAGAGAGGATAAAGACAGTATTCCAACTTCGGCAGATAATATTCGATTTGTAAGAGAAGAAGCCTCATCAAGACAATATGATAGAGAATTTGAGGATTTAGCTACTGTTACTGACTTAGATTTATCTCTAGTTTCATCCGTAGCTTTTGAATGTACAAAAATAAAGGACATCTCGCCTGAAAAGTTTCTGCAATATATGGAACTGGCAGAATTTGATGGTGATCGACTTAGGTTAAGAAAAGCCGCTTTGCTGTTATTCGCAAAGAATCCTAATAAATGGCATCCTAGATCAAGGGTGAGGATATTAAAAGTTAATGGACTTGAAGAAAAGTCAGCACCCGAATATAATGTAACGGAAATAGCAGATGTTTCAGGAAACGTCTTTCAACTTGCGGCTGACAGTTGGGAGGCATTAAGACCGGCTTTAAGTGAAACTCGCTATTCGGAAGATGGGCTATTCAAGACACAGGTAATTTACCCTGAACCTGCATGTCGAGAAGCATTGATAAATGCAATTACTCATAGAGACTATAGTCTTGAAGGTAGAGGAATAGAAATAAGAATATTCACAGATCGGCTGGAAGTATTGAGTCCTGGAAAGCTTCTATCAAAATTGACAATTGAAGATTTAAAAGAATTAAAAGGGGCACATGAAACCAGGAATGCGTATGTCGCTAGGGTCTTAAGAGAGTACGGATACATTAGAGAGCTAGGAGAAGGAATTAGAAGGATGTTTGAGGTTATGAAAAGTAATGAACTGATAGAGCCTCAAATTGCATCACCTAACAAATCATTTATTGTAACACTTTTCTATAAATTCATTTATTCCAAGGAAGAAAAACTTTGGCTGGATAATTTCAAAGAATTTAATCTATCAAGAGAACAGAAGACGGTAATTAAACTCGGAGTTAATGACCGACTAGTATCCCCTAAAGAGATATTTGAAAATGTAGGGATTGTTGACACTGAAAAGTACCGTCAATTAGTTGAAAGTCTTGCTGAATTAGGAATTTTAAAAAGAGAGGTAACTGCTAACAAAGCTTATAGTCTTGCTAGATCTAATTCGGTATCTAAAAAAAGTATAGGTATTTATAAAATTTGTGTACCAGATAATTCCAGCGATCAATCTAAACAAGAGAAACGAGAGAAAGACAATTCAGATTACGCTAAAGTATTTGTAAGAGGATTGGACTGGTTTGCAACAGAATCAGATTTGGAAAAAGCTCTATCTAAATTTGGGAATATTGCCGAGATTTCAATTCCCAAAAATAGATACACCGGTAAGTCAAAGGGATTTGCGTTCGTGGAGTTTGACGAAAATGAATCGGTTAAGAAAGCCCTTAACTCTGATGAGAGGCTGGAAGTAAAAGGAAGGAGAATATTCTTGCAAGAATTCAAAGAATGAGGCAGATAACAGACACTAAAATGAATATGCGAACTGAGCTATCTGAAAGGAAAATGCGAGACAAAAACTTCGGTGCTTCAAGTAACTGGGGCGCATACTCATTTTAGTTAGACGTTGGCACTAATTAGCAATGCGTAAAATCCTTCTATTCTTATTTCTAAACTGCACAACTCTCATTGTATGTTTTGCGCAAACAGATGAGTTCCAGTACTTCTATCACCCGCAGTACTTTAACAATGGCACGGTAACCGACAATAAGATCAGCAAAATAACTGTTACAAGTTTTTGGACTAGACCAAAGGGTACAATCTATCAAGATCAACAAACAGTTTATACATATAACAGATCAGGAGAACCTATCTGCTCAGAGTCCTATTATTTCAAACCTCATGAACCAGAGATTATAACTCAACAAACTATCGACTGCAATGAATATGAAGACGGATTGCAGATTAGACACTTAAGATATCATAACAATAAAGATTCTGCCGAATGGATTGAAGAATTCGATTACAAATTTGATGATCGAGGAAATATCATCCAGACAACTACTAATGATCTGAGCTATCCACACAATTCAAGCGAGACATTTAAGGAATATGATGACCTAAACAGATTAATCAAATCATGGACTAGTTACGACTACTTAACCGAGTATTCATACGACCAGAATGGTAATCTAACAGAAAGAATTTGGGGACCAAAGGATGGTCGAAGAAACAGGAATATTTACAAGTATGATGATGCAGGTAACATGATCGAATATGAATTTAAGGGTACGGCCTTTGACAACTTTGACATAGTGCGAACTACGAATGAATATGACGCACTGGGAAGAATAATAGAAACGGAGAACGAGAGCATGGATGGGGTTAGATCAAAGAGTAAGTTCTTCTATTCGGATGACTCAACTATTAAATCAGAGCACTATGATGAGGACATGAAACTACAAAGCGTAACTATCAAATCTTATGAAGATGGACTTATTCAATCCGTAATAACGAAACGAGATGGCACTGTACATTCGAAAGAGATTTATGAATACGTTTTTTATAAAAACTAGTGCCAACATATGCTATGAATGAATGGGGTTTCATCGGTCACGAAATTTTGGTGGGGATTGGAAAGTCCGCCACAAGTTTTAAATTTAAATCAAGGTGTGGCTATGTGCGAGACGAGAGGTTAGTGCTTTCTAATCCCCACTCATCATAGCTGGTCGTTGTGGTGTGTAGGAAGATAACATTAGAAATGATAATAAGACAAGAAACTGAAAATGACCATAACGAAGTCTTTAGCGTAATTGAAAGTGCCTTTAATGATGCTGAGTTCGCAGATCACGACGAACAGTTTTTAGTCCAACGATTAAGAAAATCGGACGCTTTTATTCCTGAACTATCAATCGTAGCTGAAATTGATGGAAAAATAGTTGGACATATTCTATTAACTAAAATCAAAATCAAGAACAAGTCCAATGAATTCGATTCATTGGCATTGGCACCTATCTCTGTCCTGCCTGAATTTCAAGGAAAAGGAATTGGTGGAAAACTAATACTTGAATCACACAATAAAGCAAAAGAATTAGGGTTTGAATCAATCGTTCTTTTAGGTCACGAGAAATACTATCCAAGATTCGGATATGAACAAGCGGATAAATACGGAATAGGATTGCCATTTGAAGTTCCGAAAGAGAATTGTATGGTAATTGAATTAGTTGAAAACGGACTGCAAGGAGTAAATGGAATGGTTGAATATCCTAAAGAGTTTAACGTATAAAAATACGATACCACTAAATCGTGTTCCATAAACAGTAAAAAGTTCATTTTCTAGCAATCCCCCTTAGTTTGACCTTGGCTGGGATAATTCGTATTTTAAGTAAAAGGCTAGAGGCCAGAAGAAATAGATACGCACATTAAATCAATAGGAATATGCTAGAACATGGATATGAAACGCTTTCTCAAGCTACAAATGCCCTTACCCAACATGGGTATTCAGCGGGCTTTAAGGCTGTTGAAAATAAAATGGTGAATACTACTTCTAAAAAGGAATACCTTCCGGAGGAGTTAAAAATCATCCATACCTATCGTTTTGAAGGCATGTCAAACCCACAGGATGATGCTGTGGTTTTTGCCCTGGAAGCAAATGATGGTGCAAAGGGTACTCTTATCATGTCACACAGTTCAAAACACAGTCAAAATGTAGATCTAATCAAAAAAATTCCTGAGCAGAAAAAGGACTGACCACAGAGATCAACTTTGGAGAAACCAGATAAACAAAATGACCGATTTGCATCGGTCATTTTTTGTCAATTAATTCAAGGCTTCAATTTACCTTGATCCCAATTACACCTTCGCTAAGGACTTTAATTCATCAAACAGCTTGGTATAAATGGTATGAATGAAGTCTGTGACGTTTTTAACATCTAGATCCACTTTCCAGTCAAACGGTGCTCCGGTTATGGTCCCTTTGACTTCCGCATCGAACAAGTCTCCGGATTCCACCGCTTTCAGTCCGGCTGAAAATGTGAAGGAAGTAATGTCAATCATCTTCTCCGCTTGCTCAGCGAGATAGGCCGAAACCGCCTCGACTCCTTCTGCGCCGAGCTTTGCAGCTGCTAAGGCTGCCTGTGCTGTTTTCACTGCTATCGCCAAAGGTCCATTTTGTACTGCTTCCAAGGCTTTTTTCGCAGCTTCCAGAGCAACATACGCTGCTGTACTACCGATATTCGTAATAGCCGAGTTCGCCGCATCAATGGCCTGCTGACCAGCCACTTGAACTCCGGAAAGAGTTTTTTGTGCTGCTTGCCAGGCAGTATACTCGGTTCCGGTCTGTACTGCTTTTAATGCTGCTTTTGCTGTTTGTAAGGCTCCATAGTCCACACCAGTCTGTGCCGCAGAAAGAGCTGATTTTGCAGCTTGCAAAGCAGTATAGTTAACACCCGTTTGGGCAGCTGAAAGTGCAGCTTTGGCAGATTGGAAGGCGGCATAATCTCCACCCTTTTCTATTCCTTCTAATACAAGTTTAGCCGCTTTCAATGCTGCATAAGCCACGCCATATGCCGCTAGTGTAGTACCATAGTGATAATGGTCTTTTTTAAGGTCATGACATTTTTTTAGTAAACTATCCACCTTTTTTTCTGCGGCACCAAATGAATCATCATATGCTTTTTGAGCTGCGTTTAACTTGCTCTGTGCATCTTGCACTCCTTTATTAAATGTATCCTGGGCCTGATTTAGTTTATCCTGTGCTGCTGCCACTCCATTGTCGAATTTTTGCTGGGCAGCAGTGACCGCACCCTCTGCATTTGAAAACGCCTTGTCATAAGCTCCTTTTGCCGTGTTCACGGAATTTTGAGCATCACTTATTTTTCCCGCCCATTCAGACTTCGTGGCAGTTAATGCATCCTGAAGCTTTTTCAGTTCGGCATCAGCGGTGTTTTGCGCATCGGTTAGTTTTGAGTTTGCCGCATCAAAAGCCGCCTCATATTCTTTCTGTGCCTGATCAACTTGCTGCTGGGCTTTGGTGATATCCTCTTCTCCCTTATCCAGTGTGTTTTTGATTTGCTCCTCTACCGTGGTCTCCAGATACTCGATTATATCCTGTTCCATTGAGCCGGATAGCTCAAAATCCAATGAAGAAGGATCGCTTATTTTACCGGAACTGGCTGCATGAATATCGAATTCAAGAGCTTCCGCAAAATGCAGGGAAAACTGAAAAGTCAATCCATGATTTGAGATAGATAGGTACAATCCTTCGGATGAATTTAGGAAGGAAAAGCAACCATCAATGAGAACTTCCTGATTCGAGGTAGTCAGTTCAAGATCCACTTGAGCATCTTTTCCATTTTCCCCGCTGATTTTCAAGGGTCCCAACGTCATACCCTCGATTTTTCCAGAACCTTTAATTCCGGAATCCGAAATCGAAGTGTACATGGCTATTTCCTCCCCTGCGATCACCATATCTGCCGCAAAGCTAAATCCCTGTTGATATACGATGGTTCCGATGGTACCTCCTGCCGGAGCGATGTAGATTTCCAGTTTCTTGAGATCGAAAAAGTCTGGAACCTCAGGAATGTTTAAACCAAAGATCTGGGAAGCAAAATTTATCAGATCTGCGGGCTTTAAGTTATCAAGCTCTCCAGACAGAATCTCATCCATGGGATCTTCCGAAATCGCTACAGCCATGTTTACCGTAGTTCCTGCTATTTCCAAGCCTCCGGCCAAACCAAAGCCTGACGGAATGCCGGTACTTACGAATTGCTCATAAATGATATCTAACTGTAGGGCCACATGAGGTCCGATTTTCAGTCCATTTACTCCGAATGGATTTTTCCAGTAGTTATCCATTTGCACCGCACCTTTAGCTTCTAGTTCATCCACGGTGAGGGACATGGCAAAATGAAGTGGGGTATTTTGATTCGGAATATCCACGTCTAAGCCAAACTCCAAAACCAGCGCGGGCTCAGGAGTGATATTGATTTGAATTTTCAGAGGATCTGTCGTGACCGATTTACCCAAATGCAATCTTGTATCCGGAAGTGCAATGCTTATGTCTGTAGGCGTACCAAAATGAGCGCTAAGCTCCAATCCTATTTGCTTCTCTCGTGTCAGTTCGGATAGTGCAGGAATTTCTTCTAAAATGGCCATTAGCTGAAGGCCCTGCTGCACATCAAAATCAAAGCCTTCATTCTGAGTCTTACATGCAGCAGAAGCATAGACGAAGCCTATTTTTGAAAAGCTGAGCTCATTCACAAAGGTACCTTTAGCTGCTGGAATAATCTGTGCAAAATTAAATGAGGAAGCATCGATCAGCGCATAAAGCACAGTGGTCGTGGTGGTGTCTTTTTCAAAGTAAACTCCACAATCAAGGGTGAGTCCTTCAATGACAGCTTCGCCTTTGATCATGAATTTTGCAGGTTTCTGCAGAGATTTCTTGTACAGCTGAAAGTCCAAGTTCGTCTTCTTCAAATCAACTGGTCCGAACTTCAGATCTCCCAATTCCCCATCAAAAACTACCCCACCACTACTAATCTGGGCATTGCTTTGAAAAGTATAGGAATGCGCCGTGATGGTACTTGAAACCACCAGACCTTTTTCAATAGATTTGCCATCTATGGTACAGGCCGCAGTGGCCAGGGAAATGGATGTGTCTTTGAACTGTACATCGAAATCAGGTAAGGCTAGACCTGCAGGCGATATTTCATTGAATATGTTAGTGATATCAGTAAGGCTGAATGAGGTAGCACTTGCTTTGATTCCTATGCCTGTGGCATTGATAACTCCCGAAAAATCAAATTCATTGGTTCCCGAAGTAAACTTGGAGTTCAATGAAAAAGAAGAAGCTGAAGCTAAAGCCCCTTTGATCACAATATTCTCTAAAATCAGATTAGGGATACCGAATGGACTTGTGATGGAGGCTGCGGTAGCAGTTAATTGGAGGGCATTGCTCTCAGCAAAGATTTGAAGTTGCAATGTGCTCTGATCAGAATCTGTGAGGCCATCTACATCAAAAGTTCCTGAAATCTCAGGGGTTATGCTCCATGCCGAAGCATTCTGACTGATGCTCAATTGGAGATTCACCTGGGTTAAAGTTACTCCTGAAAATATTTCTTTGAAGGATGAGTCTGTAGCCATAAAAATCACAGACTGGGGTTTGAGTTTAGTACTCAGGTCTTTGTTCACAGTTTTCAGCGTGGCTGTCACTGCCACTGAATCACCCAAGGAAAGGTAATTTTGAAAAACTTTTAATGGGCCATCCATTTTAAGGTTGCCTGAAAATGTGATCGTCCCCTTGTCTAAGGAAAGCACCACACCGTCAAAAACAAATTCACCCACATCCGGACAGTTAAACTGATCAAACAAATCCGTTAGCTTGAAATTATTCAAGGGATTTGAAGAAGTAGCATTCATAAGATTTGCCATAATCGTAAGAGATAAAAATTAAGTTGAAAACAATATTTATGGCAAAGCTCAAAAGGGATAGCAGAAATGAAAGGACATCCTGAAGGGAGACTCTCCGCTTCGGTTAACTTTAAAAAGATGTCATTTATCCGGCCAAAACAATTCTGGTTATTTGCCAGCCAATTTTTAAAAAATGGGAATTTAAGTACACTGATTTTAACAGATTTCGAAAACCAAAAAATCGTCTAAACCTCTTTCAATGAGATAAAAATGAATTTGGAAATTAAAAAAATGCTGAACACATACATTTGATACAAAAATGCCCTAACTAATTAAAAATTAGATAGTTATAAGCTATTCATTTATTCTTAGAATATCAATAAATGACTGACTTTTAGGATATTATTTAATTATGAAGATCAGGGGTTCAGTACTATTCGAAACACAAGATTAATTCCAAACTGAGAAAGGTTTCCATTCTATCTGCCTTTTTCCTTACTTTCGCCGGATGGGTAAGCTGCTACCTTCATTTTTTACGATAAACTTCTTTCTGCTTTGTCTGAGCTCCTTTATGTTTTTTAGCTCATTCAATATGATAATTCCTGAACTCCCGGCCTACCTAACTTCTCTGGGTGGTGAGGATTATAAAGGATTAATCATTGCTCTTTTCACACTTTCTGCAGGACTTTCCAGACCCTTTAGCGGAAAGCTAGCGGATAAGGTTGGAAGAATTCCTGTCATGATGTTTGGAGCATCTGTTTGTTTTGTAGTTGGGCTGCTTTACCCACTACTGAGCTTTGTGGGTGGATTTCTTTTCCTTCGGTTTGTTCATGGTTTTTCGGCAGGCTTCACTCCTACGGGAGCTTCTGCGTATGTTGCAGATATCGTCCCATTCCAAAAGCGTGGTGAGGCTATGGGAATCCAATCTCTTTTTGGTTCTTTGGGAATGGCAGCCGGGCCTGCTATTGGAGGATGGGTGGCCACTTTCTGGCCTGTAGAAACCTTGTTTTATCTATCTGCTTTTACGGCTATTGGATCCATAATTATCCTCTGGAGATTAAAAGAAACCCTCGAAGACAGAGAGCCCTTGAAGTTCAGTCTTTTCAAATTAAAGCGGGATGAGATCATAGAAAAAAGGGTTTTGACCCCTTCCGTGATTTTACTGTTTTCGGTTTTTTCCTTCGGTGTGGTCCTGACCATTGTTCCAGACTTTTCAGCACATCTGGGAATTGAAAATAAGGGATTATTTTTCGCTGTATTCACCCTTTCTTCATTGGGAATCCGGCTGATTGCTGGCAAGACTTCAGATCGATACGGTCGGGTACCTGTGATGCGGGTGGCTAGTGTTACCATGATTTTAGCCATGGTCCTGATGGCATTTGCTGAGACCAAGACCGCCCTTCTTTTTTCAGGAGTTCTATTTGGCTCTGCCGTAGGAATGTACAGTCCTACCACTGCGGCCTGGGTAGTGGACCGATCTCTTGACAAGTTTCGTGGAAGAGCTTTGGCCACCATGTACATAGCCCTGGAGGCTGGAATAGGGATTGGCGCCGTAGTTTCCGGTTATCTCTTTGCAAACGAGGCAGAGAATTTCCCGCTTGTATTCCTAACCAGTGCCGGAACAGCATTTATCGCATTTGTGGCTTTGCTTTTTGTAAAAAAGGATAAAGCCTAGTAACCCATATAATTGCTCACTCTGGGAATAGCCATAATCTTCTTTTGGCGGCCATTGTAATAAACTACCTTTTCACCATCAAAGAGGGCCCCTTCCTCCAGCATTATTCTTACGTCTTTGTTCCATTCTTCCACAAAGACCACGGCATTTAATTCAATGGCATAACCCGTATTCGCATGAAGCGGAAAATCCCCTGCCCCAGGAGTATCTCCTTGATTATCCCACATGCCAATGGTTGGGCCGGCAGAATGTCCGTAAAAACCTAAAGGATGAGTGTAAATACTTCCCCGGATTCCTTCGGCTTCCATCATTCTTCTGGTTTCACGAAGAATTTCATTTCCAGTTCTTCCTTCCACAAAGTTTTGCGTCAGCAAATCCTGAACCCTGTTCCCAGCTTTAAATGCCTCCTGTAAGTATTCAGGAACATCCGTCTCCCCTGCTTTAAGGACATAAGCCAACTGTTGCGTATCAGTGTTCAATCGCAAATAGGTAATTCCAAAATCAATATGCAGGAGATCTCCAGGCATAATAGTCATCTCTGAAGGTCGTGAATCAAAGCTCCTTTGGGCTTCTTTTGAAGAAGGATCTGGACGCTGAATGTCCACTGTGGGATGAAACCAGGTGACCAGCTTCATTTCTTTAATCTTTTCTCTGTACCACCAGACCACATCCTCCGTGGTAGTAACCCCAGGAGTGATCACTCGTTCTGATAGACCCTCCGAGATAATGTAATGAGCAAGTTCCTGAATGTGCTTGTATGTTGCCATCTCACTTGCGGTCCTGGTTTCCAACCATCTCACGGCAAGAGTCTGAGCCGATACTACTCTATTTTGTAATTCAGTAGGCAAATTTTCCATGAAGGCTTTATGCTCCGAATAGGTAATCCCATCTGCATGGCCATAATCTTCTCCGAAGTTCAATCCAATCTTTTGTGGGTCTTTGGAAGAAATAAGTTGCATCAAAGCTTCCCATTGATCGGGTTGGGCTTCTGGATCCCATGCCCGTTTGAATGCCTTACCCACATCGTATCTGGCTACAGCATAAGTTTCCACTGCAGCATTTGGACTTGGTTGATACATGACCAAAATTGTTCTTCTTCTTGCAGCCTTCCAGGTGGCTGGGAGTAGCGTTCGAATGACCGGGTCTTCATTGTATTCACGGGAAATCACCACCCACATATCTACCCCAGTTTCTGTCATCAGGCTTGGAAGCAGGTTTTGGATTCTGTCGTCAAGCCAGCGATCGATGGTCTCTGCTTGTTCCCTTTGGGACAAAACGGCTAAATCCTGAGACTTGGCCTCAGACAACAGAATCAAAATGAAAATGACTGAAAGTAACTTTTTGAGCATAAGAAAAGAATTAAAGCCCTGAAGTTAGGCTTTTTCACTCTTCCTCAAAATCAATTTATTTTAGGCTTTGCGCAGCTGTGGAAATTTCTTCTCCTGCTATCAATTTATTACTTAGCCTCTTGAAACGGACAAATAACAAAACTGCGGTGACACTAAGGCCGATCAGCAAGCCATACCAAATCCCAACTTCATTTAGGCCTAAGGGGAATGCCAAAATGTAAGCCAAGGGAAGAGCGAAAACCCAATAGGCCAGCAATGTGACTATAGTTGGAACGCGAACATCTTCCATCCCCCGTAACACTCCCAACCCAACTACCTGAGCACCATCTGAAAGCTGGAAAAGCCCAGCAATAACCAATAGAGTACCAGCAAGTGAAATCACCTCAGCATCATCGATATACAGCGAAGGAAGGAAGAAGCGGCCTAAAACGAAGATAATTGCCGACATAGACATAAAAACCAGAACCATTTTAAACACCATCATCCCAGCTTCCTGCATAGTTTTCATGTCACCTCTCCCAATCTGATTACCTACTCTGATCATACCTGCCGTCGATAATCCTGAAGCCATCATATAGCTAATGGCTGCTAAATTCAAAGCAATTTGATGCGCCGCAAGAGCATTCACCCCAATCCAACCCATCATAATAGCTGCAGCACTGAAGGCGCTAACCTCAAAAATATATTGGAAACCAGTGGGCAAGCCGATATTCATAATCCTTCCAAAAAGTAGTCTGGAAAAGCTTTTGAGCTTTAAGCTCAAATCAAATAACTCATACCTCTTAGAATTAAGTACATACCACCCCATCATGATCGGCATCAGGATTCTGGAAATTAGCGTGGCATATCCCGCTCCCATCAAGCCTAGTTCTGGGAATCCTAGTTTCCCGAAAATTAGGATCCAATTGAGGATTATGTTGATCACATTGCAGAATATGGTGATGAACATAGCTTGTCTCGTTTGAGCCAAACCTTCGGCAAATTGCTTGAAGGTCTGAAAAATCATAAAGGGAAAAAGTGAAGCAGTGATCACCCACAAATAAGGTATCGCCTGATCCACCACTTGATCAGGTTGATCCAGGAAATAAAGAATTTCACCGAACCCAATAAGGAGTATAGTGAGGGCGACACTAGTCGCAATATTCAACCAGAGTCCATGTTGGAATAGCTTACTGATTCTCTTCTTTGCCCCTCTTCCGTCAGCTTTGGAAACCAAAGGAGTAATCCCCATACTTACTCCCATCCCAAACATCAACACGACAAAAAAGATACTATTGGCAAGGGAGGAAGCAGCCAAAGGTACCGCTCCCAGTTGTCCCACCATCATAGAATCAGCTACCCCTACCAGGACCTGCCCCAGTTGGCTAAGCATAACAGGATAAGCCAAATTGAAGGTGATTCTGAAGTGTTCCTTGGTAGTCATTTGTTCATATTCCTAGGAGCCTGCCTACTTTAAGCAGACCGGCAATACTTATGGCATCAGTAATTTCTCCAGAAATCACCATTTCAATAGCCTCAGCTAGCGGCAGTTTTTTAATGGCCAATTTTTCAGTCTCCTCGAATTCAGTTTCACCCTCTTCCAGATCTTTAGCAAGATACACCCAACCCACCTCATCTGTAGCGGAATTTGAGGTATGAATCTTAAGAATTTCCGTCCAGCTTCTTGCGGTTAAACCTGTCTCTTCTTTCAATTCTCTCTGTGCACTTTCAAGGCAATCCTTCCCTTCGGGGCCTCCACCCATTGGAATCTCCCAACTATACCCATCCAGAGTGTATCTGAACTGACCGATAAGCCAGGTATTGAGATCTTCATCAATAGGTATTATCCCCAGGGCATAATTCTTAAAATGCACCTTACCATAAATTCCCCGCTTTCCTGCTGGGTTAACGACTTGATGCTCTTCCACCCTTATCCATGGGTTTTCATACTCCGTCTTTTTGGATAAAGTTTTCCAGGGGTTTTCTGACATTTTCTCAAAAAAAAAGGGTGACTTTCGCCACCCTGTATTGTTAAAATTCTTGATTACATCGGGATAGGCAATACCTTCGAATCTTTGAAAGTAGACAAAATTACCATGGATTGCATGGAGTCCACTTCTTTGATTTCTGAGACTTGCTCCAGCATCAATTTTTGGTAGGCTGTGATATCCTTAGCAATAATCTTAAGGATGAAATCACCTGAACCTGTGATATGATGGCACTCAATTACTTCAGGAATGGAATTAATTTCCTTCATGAAAGCATCGATGTTTGCCTTATTGTGACCAATCAAACTTACCAACACAAAAGTACTTACACCTAAACCAATTTTCTCTGGATCAAGCTTCGCATGGTAGCTCTTGATGATTCCAGACTGCTCTAGTTTCTTTACTCTTTCCAAAGTAGGAGCAGGTGAAAGCCCGATATCCTTGGAAAGTTGTGCATTGGTTATTTTGGCATTTGCCTGAAGAATTTCAAGAATTGCCCGGTCAATTTTATCAAATTTTATTCTTACACTATTATCCATCTCTACGTCAATTACAAAATATTATCTTGTACAAATTTAATATAATTCCATTTTATTTTAAAACCATTCATCCGAATAAAAATAAGAAATACAAAACTTTCTTATGGATTCAGGTCATTTTAGCGAAGAAATAAATGAAACTTTCCTTACCACAGGGAAAATATCAAATTTTCTCTTGTAACAGAAGTATTGAACGTAAAATCCTGACTTAAAGTTTATTCTTTCGGAAATATTCCCTTGCCTCCTTGTGGGCAGGATGCTTGCGCTTGGCATATTTCCTTACTCTTTTAAAGTAGGCCTTGGCCTCCTTTTTATTTCCGGCCTCTGCCTCCATCTCTCCTAAATGCAGAAGGGAAAATAAATAGTAACCACTTTCTTGCGATTCAGACTCTTCTCCATAGGAAACTGTCTTGAGGTAATATTCTTTTGCTCCTTCCTCATCACCAACTCTGTCATAATATTGTGCAATGTAAAAAGCAGCGTATCTGCCACTATTCGACTCATATCCCTCCTGCCCTTTTTCTATCCTTTCCAAGATCTCAAAGGATTCCTGAACAGATTCATTCCATCTTCCCACCGTGTATAAATGCCTTGCATAAGATCGGTGGAAATAAGGATTATCAGGAAATTTTTCGTGAAGATAAGTTGTAATCCTTAAGGCTTCATATGGCTTTTTCTCTTGCGAAGCATACAAGCGAAAAAGAAAGTACATTGCTTCTATTCTTGTATAAAAAGCATTTGATGCTACTTCCTCAAGTTGCTTCAAACCAAGATCTTTATCTCCTTTTGGGAAAAGTGCCATCACTGGCCTTAGCAAGGGGTAGTTGTCTGGAATCCAGACCGAGAAATAATTAAACAAGGCATCTCCTAGAAGGAGTTCGGGATTAAATTCAGCCTCTCCCCTGCTCAGATCCATATATTTTAGAGCGTTCTTTCCTGCGAAAGCCGCTCTAGTCCAGCTTTTTCTTTCACTGAAAAGTCTTCCCTGAAAGCCGTAACCTGCAGCTAAAAAGAAAGCTGCCTCCTTGTTGGTTTCATCAGCTTCAAACATTCTTTCTGCCTTTTCAGTGGCTCGCTCCAAATATGACAGGAAAATGTCATCATATTTTTCATTGGTCACATCTACCTCAATCCTCCACCAATAACCCAAAGCCATCAAAAAATCCGGAAGTGGATGATTAGGATATTGATAACCAATCACCGCAAAATCTCTCTCTGCTTCCGTAAAGTCGAAATTGTACATCTGATTAATTGATTCTGTAATCCGAAATTGTAGACCTTTATCCAAAAGCAAATAATTATTGGGGTTTGCAGGGTCCACAAATATGGAGTCCATCCCTTGTGCTTTTAGCTGGTTTACAGTACAAATCAGAATAAATACGAACAGCAATATCCTTTTCAAAACTTTCTCAAATATTTCTAGCGGCACAAAATTATACTATTGTCAAACATTCTTTAGCTTTATCTCACACTTGAGTAATAAATGGCCTTACCACTTTCTCCTGAAGCACAACGTCTCAAAGAAATAATAGATTTCGATAAACGAGTTTATTTTGTTCTTCTTGTCTTAATTTTTCTAGTCATACGCTATTTCACCGATGTTTTGGTGGTAGAGGCCATACCAGAATCGGACCGGGTGAGTGCCGAAGGAGGTCTGACCTTCTTTTATATTTTCAATGCTCTCAATTATCTCTGGACTCCATTCGCCCTGCTTTGGAAATTCACGGTTATCTCATTTTTATTTTGGTTTGGGGCCTTTATGCTGGGCTACAAAGTTTCCTACAGAGAACTCTGGCAATTCGCCCTGGTTGCTGAGGTTGTTTTTATTTTTCCTGAACTCATCAGGCTTTTGGTTTATTTAGAGCCAAACACTGGGGTTACCTACAAGGAAATTGAGGAATACAGAGCACTGTCAGTTCTTTCGCTGATTGGTGCAGAAAATGTAGAGCCACAGTATAGATATGCGCTTGCCACCATCAATGTCTTCGAAGTCATTTACGGGGTTCTTTGGGTTTATGGATTCCACATGATTAGCAGAAGATCCCTTTCCGCATCAGCTATAGTGGTCCTTGTTTCTTATTTTTTACCATTGGCTATTTGGCTGGTTTGGTACGTTCTGGCATACCGCTAGCTCGAGTATTTTTTGCTTCACGAGAACAGCGTTTTGAGCAATACTTCACCTTATCCCAGTCCCTTTCCCATTTCTTTCTCCAGCTAAAAGGACGCCCGCAATGAAGACAATCTTTGCTTGGTAAATCTGATTTTTTCATGCCCATCTATTTGGGAATGTATGCTTTTTCAAAATCCTTGAAGCCTCTTTTCTTACTTCAGGATCTTTTTGATTCTTCCAGATAGTTTCCCTTGCCTTCTTTCCTGCTGCCTCCAAATCCACAATAGGAAAAGGGTAATCCATGCCTAATTTGAAATTCAAAAAACCTTCTTCTATCGGGGTGATTTTCCAGGGTTCATGAAGGTATTTTTTCGGAAGAGAAGAGAGTTCAGGAACCCATTTTTTTATGAACTGACCTTCAGGGTCATGATCTTGGGATTGCTTCACTGGATTGTATATCCGTACCGTATTGATTCCTGTGACTCCAGCCTGCATCTGAAGCTGAGGATAATGAATTCCCGGCTCAAAATCCAAAAACATGCGAGCCAGATGATCTGCACCGCTTTTCCAACTTTGGCCCAAATGATGGGTTAAAAAGGAAACAAGCATAGCTCTCATCCGAAAATTCAGATATCCAGTCTCATTGAGGCATCGCATACAGGCATCCACCAAAGGGTATCCTGTCTGTCCGATTTTCCATTTTTCAATAAACTCTTCATTTTCAGCTCCTTCAAATTGAAGAAATCCTCGGTTTATGGATTCAAACTCCATTCTTGATTCCATCTCGAACTTTTGTATAAAATGGCAATGCCATCTAAGCCTCGACTGGAAATTGACCAGATTTCGAGATTTTTTCTCTTCAGATTTGGTCAGTTTTTCTGAGGCCTGATAGACCTGACGAATGGATAAGTTACCCCAAGCCAGATATGGAGAAATCCTCCCGCATGATATCCGACTTTGCTCAGGTTTGCTGATGTATCGATTGTACGTAGAAATTCTCCCATCTAGAAAAGACCTCAAATACCTATTCGCCATCTTCTCCCCACCTTTTTGCATAGCTGGGTGTTCTTGTTCCCAAATCTTGACCTCGTCTCCCAATGGGAATATTTCACTAATAGCTTCAACTTCTTTGGCCCAAGCAGCCGTGGACAAGGAAATTTCTTCAATGGACTGCTTTGCATAGGCAAACCATTCTTTTCTCCATCCTTCTCGGTTTTTCCTTCCTCTCCTTACGCCTTGCTGGGCGAATTCAAACCAGGGAATATTATTTTCAGCCAAGAACTTCTTCACCCAAATATCCCTCTGAAAGGTAAAATCTATTCCAGTTTCCTGATGAGAATAAACCGCCTGAACGTCATAAGAGCTAAAAAGGTCTTTGAATAACTGAGGTATATCAGCTTTGTAAACATGAATCTTACCACCGTATTCTTCGAGTCGTGAATTAAGATCCTGAAGACTCTGCCAAATAAATCTGAAGTGCCTAAGATGCATTTGCGGAGCCGAAATCAATCCTGGTTCAAAAGCATATATCATCAATACCGGAAACCCGGAATCAATCGCAGTTTTTAAGGGAGGGTGATCATTAAGCCTTAAATCTCTTTTGAGCCATACCAAGCATATTTTTTCCACAGCTTTAAAACTTTAGCCCTAGCTCAAAGTTTTTAAAATGTGAAAAAAGAAAAGACACTTTCCGTCGAAGAGATAGACCGAGTTATAGAAATGGCCTGGGAGGACAGAACTCCTTTTGATGCTATTGAGTCTCAGTTTGGTCTACCGGAAAAAGAGGTAATCAAACTGATGCGTAAAAATATGAAGGAAAGCTCCTTCAAGATGTGGAGAAAAAGGGTTCAGGGCCGGAGTACGAAGCATAGGTCGAAATCCAACCCTGAAACCGATAGGTTCAAATCCGACATGCAAAGGAGCATCTCGGGAAATAAAATCAGCAAACGCTGATTCTTCCTATCTTATCTTAGGCCAGATCATAAGGCCAAGAGATGATCCCTCCTCTGAGGTTTGATACATCTTCGAAACCCAGGTCACCCATGATCTGACAGGCACTTGCACTTCTATTTCCGCTTCTGCAGTATATTAAGTACTTTTTATCTTTTGGAAGATTTTGAACTTGCCCTTTAAAATTACCCATGATGTTGATATTTCTTGCGCCAGGAATTTTTCCTGAGGAAACCTCGGCTGGCATTCTCACATCAATCACGACAGCATTTGAGCTAGTCATCTCATTTAGGAAATCTTCTGAATTGATATCCTTGTATTTTTTCTCTGTTCTTTGGAAAATATTAAACATGGTTTTATTCTTTTTTTTCCAAAGATAGAAGCCAATAGCTAGAAAAAATGTAACCTAAATCACTTAACCACAGGGACTTTCTTACGGTCTAAAAGGATAGCAATAAGTGAAAAGAGAAGTAGTATCCAAGGTGTGCCATGAAGTAGCAGATCAAACCAATCCATTGCCTGCATTCCTTTGGCACCACCCATTACCCATTTGATTTTCCCAAAAAGATGTGGTTCTGGTTTGAATGGAGCCAAGCCTAAGGTCAAACTGATCACTAAAAAGAAGGACCAGCTTTTTTTAAGCCAAGTTATGAAGCCTTTTTTCTTGTCCATGGATAAGTAATTTGTTTCCAGAAGGTATCTGGATATTCTTCATCATTTTCAAACCCCAGTGGCTCATCACGCCCAGAATTTGGAATATAAGCGGTACCAAAAAGATAATCCCAGAGACTTAGGGTTATCCCAAAATTAACCCCATAGCTTCCCTTAGGAAGGGTTTTGGCATGATGCCAAGTGTGCATCACAGGGTTATTGAGTACATATTTGAAAGGCCCATAAGTCAGATTAATATTCGCATGATTCAAGTGGCCAATCAGGATGGTGAAAATATTCAGAAGCAAGAAGTCATCGAGACCAAAACCAATCATGGCTAAGGGAATGTATTGAATAGACTTATACACGATGGTCTCCATCCAGTGATATCTAAGATGTGCTGCGAAGCCCATTTCCTTTACAGAGTGATGCAGTTTATGAAACTCCCAAAGCCATGGCACATAGTGCAACATTCTATGAACATTCCACTGAATAAAGTCGGCTGCGATGAACATCAGTAAGAACTGAAGAATCACCGGCCAGGAGCTTACCTCAATCGCCACAAGATTAGTCACCCCAAACAGGCCCAGAAAATCATTAAAGCCTTCTACCGCGACATTTGAAATCGCATTATATCCGACTAAGGAAAAAAGGAAGAAATTGAAGAACATGTAGAAGGCATCTTGCCAAAAATCTTTTCGGAATGCCCCTCTGTTTTTTCTCCAGGGGAAAAGCAGCTCAAGGGCATACACAAAAAGTGACAGCCCTATTAACCAATAGAAATAATTACCCCAGGAAGGATGAAGGATTTCATTTTTGAGATAATCCCAATACCCATAATATCCATCCAGGAAAGTTTGGAAATATTTCATTTTAGAAATTTAAAACCTCTTTGAATAGTATAAATAAGCCCATCACCACCACAAACCAACCAAATGCACGCTTTAACGCCTGATCCTGGATCCTCTTAGAGAGGGCACTACCTATAAATATTCCTACAATTGATAATCCTGAGAAGATTAACAGCAATTGCCAATCAATGGTTTGATTGCCTAAGTCCCCTAAAAACCCGATCAAAGATTTCACTGAAATGATAAGCAGGGATGTTCCTACAGCCATCTTCATAGGAAGCTTGGCTAATAACACCAAAGCTGGAATGATTAAGAATCCACCTCCTGCACCTACAATCCCAGTCAATACTCCTACCAACATTCCTTCCAAAGCAATCATTGGGTAATTGTACTTAATCTCTTCACTTTCTGAGGCCTCTTTTACTTTTGGCTTTTTGATCATGGAATAAGCTGCCGCTAACATAATTAATGCAAAGAATATCATGATCGCTGCGTCTTTTGATACATCAACCGACCCCAGTGAAAATAGAGGATCTGGTAAAGCAGGCACCAAATAAAGTCGAGTAAGAAACACTGCAATGAATGAAGGAATAGCAAAGACTACAGCAGTCCTGTAATTCACCAATTTCTTCTTCATAAAGGTAAAAGAACCAACAAGAGAAGTACTTCCTACCACAAACAAGGAATAGGCTGTAGCTAAAACAGGTTGGATACCCAAAATATAGACAAACACCGGTACGGTGAGAATGGAGCCGCCTCCACCAATTAATCCCAAACTGATTCCGATTAGTACGGCTGCCAAAAATCCAAGTATTGTTATTAAATCCATTTATTTCTCATTTTGATGTCACAAAAGTATCTCTAACACCTCAAGTTTGGGGTGACTTTTGTCACTCCCGGTTTGTTAAAACTAGGAATTAAAATCGCCAGTGGATTCCCGAAGAAATCTTTTTATAAATCTTTGAAATACTCTTAACTTAAGGCAAATCGGAAAAGATTATACCCCCATAGAACATGAATATTATCGTACCGATAGATTTTTCAAAGGACGCTGAAAAGGCTCTTGAATATGCTATCTACCTTGCCCAGAAGAAAAAGGCCACCGTGGAGATGATACACATTATCGATTTGGTTTATGATTTTGCCAGCCAGGCGGCGATTGCTTTAGATAGTATGTACTCTGATGCTGACAAAATCCTCACTGGACTAAAAGAAAAATATGCCTCTTCTGGAGTCCCCATTTCATTTACCATCAAAGAAGGCTCTCCCTCCATTAATATTTCCAAATACGCGGAAGAAACAGATAAGAATTTAATCGTAATGGGGACTAAAGGGGCTGGAGGCGCTGCGAAAATTATTTTTGGATCCACTACAGTAAATCTTATTAAAGAATCGAAAATCCCAGTTTTGGTGATTCCAAAGGCAGCTAATCTGAGCCAGATTTATGGTCTGACTCTGGCTTTGGATTTTTCCGATCATGAAAAGCAATTCCTGGCTTGGGTGGTAGAAATCTGTAAATCCTGGGAATTTAAGCTCTCCTTCCTTCATATCCTTTCTAATCCTACTTTCAAGGAAGAATTGGCCTGTATGGGCTTGAAAAGCTATGTTGGAAAAAACTTTCCTGGGGAAGATTTTAATTTTCTTACCGAAAAAGCCGAATCAGCTACCGATGGATTGAATAAGTACTTGGAGCAACATCCAGAAACAATTCTAGTGGTATGTCACGAGCATAAGAATTTTTGGAATCAGCTTACGAAAAAAAGCCAATCCCTAGAATTGGCCTATGCTTGTAATACTCCGATATTAGTCTTGATCTAACTAGTGGCTAATGAGTTCCTCGAAATCGTCTCGAATATAAATTACGTTCCTGCCTAGTTCAATCCACTTTTTCTTTTCCAGCTGCTTAAGAAGCCTGGAAATTACCTCCCTGGAAGTCCCCAGCTCAGTAGCGATCTCTAAATGAGTAGTCGCAAGTTCATTTGAACCTGCTTGCTTCATTCTGGTCAAGATGTATTGCATCAAACGCTGATCCATCCTTTTAAAGGCTACTGCATCCAGGGCAATCAGCATTTCATTGAAGCGGTTTTGGTAAGTGGAAGAAACAAAATCTTTCCATTGCTTGAACCTCGAGGTCCATTCTTCATGAATGTGAATAGGGATACCAATCATGAGTGTTTTTTCTTCTGCCACTGCCTTGATTTCACTTGGCTTTGAAGCTGAGCAGCAGGTGAGTGACAACGCACAAGTCTCTCCGGGGTCCAGATAATAGAGAAAAAGCTCTTTACCATCCTCGTCTACTCTTAGAATTTTTATATATCCTTCTAATACGATTGGTACCATTTTCACATATTGACCTGGTTCCATTAGAATATGACCCTGCTCTAGGCTCATAATTTTTCCTTCTTTAAGAATCTCCTCAAGCAATGCTGGATCTGTAAATCCTGGTAAATATTTCTTAAGCTCTTCTATGCTCATTTCTTTATCAATTCAAGATGCAAAAGTCTAATTATGGGAAACTGTTTTGTATCAAAAGTTACAATTCCGTGAAAATATAGCTTCATTACCTTTTAGACCAAAGTTTTAACGCTTGTACAAAGCTTTTTTTTCACAATCCTGTTTCGACTAGCTTTGTTTAGATTAACTTCAACCGATCCTGATATATGCTGCGTGGCCTTTTTCTACTTTGCCTTTTGGCTTTTTCCATCCAGACTGTCGCTCAAAGAATCAAAATATTAGATTCAGAGACCGAGCTACCCGTATCAGGGGTTTTGGTGTTCGGTGCAAATCCTCAAAATAGCGAGATATCAGATGCAAACGGGGAGGTAGACTTTCCACGTTTTGCTGATGAGGAGATTATTTATTTCCAGTTTTTCGGATACCAAAGTCAATCTTTCGAGCCCTCGGAAATAGTCGAAGCTGATTTTCAGGTTTTGCTGTCGCAAAGCCTAATAGCAATGGATATGGCTGTCGTCTCCGCAAATCGCTGGCGACAAAATGATCATGACATTGCCACAAAAACCCGTGTGATTTCCAGCGATAACCTTACACTCAGAAATCCTTCAAATGCAGCGGATTGGTTGGGAAGCTCAGGAGAAGTCTTTATCCAAAAAAGTCAGCAAGGAGGAGGAAGTCCGATGATCCGTGGATTCTCTGCAAATCGCCTGCTGTATGCCGTAGACGGAGTTCGGATGAACACGGCCATTTTCAGAAGTGGTAATCTTCAAAATGTTATCTCTCTGGATCCTTTTGCCCTGGCAAACACCGAAGTTCTCTTTGGACCAGGATCAGTGATGTATGGAAGCGATGCAATTGGAGGGGTAATGTCTTTTCAAACATTAAATCCAGATTTCAGCGAGACTGAAAAAGCTGATTGGTCAGGAAATCTAAACACAAGGGTCGCCTCCGCCAATGATGAGCGAGTGATACATGGAGATATTGCTTTAGGACTGAAAAAATGGGCTTTTCTTTCAAGCCTTTCCTATGTGGATTATGGTGATTTGCGAATGGGAACCAATGGTCCTGATGAATATCTCAGACCTAGCTTTGCGGCCAGAGTAAATGGTCAGGATGTAATCGTCCAAAATGAAGATCCGGAAATCCAAAGATTCAGCGGTTACGAACAACTGAATCTCATGCAGAAAATACGCTTTGAGGCTAATTCCAAATTAAACTTCGACTATGGGTTCCATTACAGCAACACAGGTAACATTCCCAGATATGACCGACTCATAGAAGGTGATGAGGATAATATAAGATCAGCAAGATGGGATTATGGCCCCCAAACCTGGATTATGAATACCCTGGGAGTCAATTTCCAAAACAAGTCCAAGCTTTTTGACCAGGCCAAAGTCCGATTTGCCCATCAGTTTTTTGAAGAAAGTCGAATTACTCGAAGATTTGGGAGAGTAATTGAAACCAATAGAATTGAAAAAATTAACGCCCTATCCCTAAATGCCGACTTCATAAAAAGTCTTCAGGGAGAAGATTTCTTAAGCTATGGGACTGAAGTGGTGCATAACGATGTGAACTCGGAAGCATTCCAAACAAACATAGACACTGAAGACCTTGAGGATGCTTCCAGAAGATATCCGGATTCTAATTGGCTTTCCGCTGCCATTTATGGAACCTATCATAGGCAGTTTTCTAAAAAAGTGAAACTACAGGCAGGCCTACGATATAATTACAATCGTATTGAAGCAGATTTTACAGAGAACCTCCCCTTCTTTCCTCTCCCGTTTGAAAATACATCATCTGATTTTGCTGCCCTGACAGGAAGTTTAGGGATAATCTTTGCAGCGAGCGAAGCCATTAGCTTTTCCCCTGTTTTTTCTACCGGATTTAGAGCGCCCAATGTTGACGATATCGGTAAAATCTTTGACTCTGAACCCGGGGCAGTTTTGGTTCCAAACCCTGACCTGAAACCAGAATATGCTTACAACTGGGAGCTAAATATCAATGGGCGGGTGAATCAGAGATTTCGATTTGAATTGACTGGTTTTTACACCATTTTGGATCAGGCCCTCGTGAGAAGAAACTTCACACTAGATGGAGAATCTGAAATAATCTATGACGGTGAGTTGAGCCAGGTTTTGGCAATACAAAATGCCGCCTCCACTACAGTTTATGGAATCCAGGCAGGAGTAGAATATTCCATTTTGCCTGGATTGCTTTTTACCTCCAGGTATAACTGGCAAAAAGGAACTGAAGAGTTGGATGATGAAAGCACAAGTCCCTCAAGACATGCTGCTCCTGCTTTTGGGTTAACCAGAATTACCTATCGCAAAGGAAAATTCAAGGCTGAAATAAGCTCTCAATATGCCGCTCAGTTTGATTTTGAGGATATGCCCATTGAGGAGATTTCCAAACCTCAACTTTATGCAAAAGATGAAAACGGAAACCCCTTCAGCCCAAACTGGATTATTTTCTCTGCTAATTCCACACTCAATCTTAGTGAAGTCATTCAGATTTCAGCCTCAATTGAAAACATAGCAAATCAACGGTACCGGACTTACAGTTCAGGAATTACGGCCCCAGGACGCAATTTTATTCTTGGAATCAATGCGCGTTTCTAAATTCGATCTCCTTATTTTAAATTAATCTTCAACTTTTTATGAAGAATGCTAGTTCTTAGGATATTAAGATCAACAGTGCAACTCCGACAATGAATCACCTCTCAAAGAAAATATTCGCTTCCTTAGGCATCCTAATTTTTATGGGTTTGCTTCCAATAAGTTGTGGAATCACATGCAACGATCCATGTGGTTGTGGACCTGAATTTGAAGTGAAGGATTTTAAGATCACAGAGATGGAAGCCCTCACTTTGGTTGGAGATGGTCAGCAGGTAAGTCCTAATGGGGTTTATGATTATGATTTAGTGGTGAAGGGCATAAGAATAAAGAGCTTCCAAACTGTTGCACAAGCTCAGGTTCCAGATTCTTCAATCCCAGGCTTAGCTTATGCGTGCTCTCCAAAAATTCCTCAATCCGTAGAAAATCTTACAGATATAAAAATTATTAACCTTCAGGAGTTCGTGGCGCCTGATGGCAAAACATACGGAACAGGTGATGATTTAAGCCATTTCTTTGGAATGAATTACTATTTCGAAGAAGGCACAGATTCCATTGAAGATTTTTTAGAAGGAACCCTGGAGCTTTATCCGGATGATTTATTTAAGCTCGCTTGGCTGGTGGAGCCAAAGGAGGAATTAAACCTGAAATTTACAATTAGAGTACAGCTTGAAAATGGGTTAGAATTCGCCCTGACTGATGAGATCTTGAATATTAGATAAATTTAGAACTTTACTTTAGAATAAGTCTAAATAATCTTATTTTTGCCAGACCAAATAGGAAATATGTCCCTTTCTGCTGACCAGCTAAAGCTTGCCGAGTATGGCTTAATCATCGAAATTTCAGATTCACCCCTGAAAATTAACCTGTTAGAAATGGGTTTTTTACCTGGCAAAAAGATCATGCTTAGTCATGCTGCACCGGCTAATGGGCCATTGGCCTTCCAAATAGATGGAAGCACCTTGGCCTTGAGAAAATCTGAGGCTGCTCTAATTCAAATTGAATCCACTCAAAGCTAATGGCAGAGGTTTCTATCCAAAATGTTGATCAAAAAGTTCGGATAGCCATCATTGGAAATCCAAATGTGGGAAAATCCACCATTTTCAATCATCTGACTGGATTAAGGCAGAAAATCGGGAATTATCCCGGAGTAACGGTCGATAAAAAAATCGGGACAATGAATTTCAAAGGTCAGACTTATGAAATCATTGATCTTCCTGGCACCTATAGTCTTTTCCCAAATTCTGAGGATGAAATTATTGCACATCGTGTACTGAATCAGTTGAGCACCAAAGTCAAGCCAGATTATGTCTTGATGGTAATCGACTCCACCCAGATTTCAAGAGGACTCTTTCTGGCGACGCAACTCATCGACCTAGGAGTTAAGCTCACCCTAATAATGAATATGGCTGATATTGCGACCAAGCAAAAAATCAGTATCAAAACTTTCGAAATTTTTAAAGAGCTGGGTGTTCCTATCATTACGACAGATGCCAGAGGAGCAAAAGGTCTGGACCCTCTCAAAGAACATATCTACTCAGGTAATTTCAGCTCGCCATCTGAGTTTCTTAGAATGGACGAAATTGTTCCGGTAGATTTGCTTGAGAAAGTTCGCACTCATTTTGGATTCGAAAACAACTATCAGGCTTATCAAATGCTCAGGTTTGGTCTTGTGGATAAGGCTGTTTCTGCAGAAGATAAAACTTTTATAAGGAGTCTTTTGGATGAGGTAGGATTTGACCTAGAAAGAGCCCAAATCGAGGAAACCAGAATTCGATATGAAAAAATCGATAGACTAGTCCAGAAGTCAGTTAAGACTGACATCGTTAATAGGCCCAAATCAAACAAATGGGACAAGGTGTTTTTACACCCTGTGTTCGGCTATTTAGTCTTTGCGGGAATACTGCTTTTGATATTTCAGGCCATTTTTGCTTGGTCTTCTGTTCCCATGGATTTAATCGATGGGCTGTTTGCCAACATTAGTGGTTGGGTGGCAGGTGCTTTGCCAGAAGGGCCATTAACTTCTTTAATCGCTGAAGGCTTAGTGCCAGGTATAGGTGGTGTGGTGATTTTCATCCCACAGATAGCCCTACTTTTCGCCTTCCTGGCCATTTTAGAGGATACAGGTTATATGTCCCGGGTTGTATTCTTGATGGATAGATGGATGCGTCCTTTCGGACTTCATGGAAAAAGTATAGTTCCACTTGTCTCTGGCGTCGCATGTGCCATTCCTGGTGTGATGGCAGCCAGAAATATTGGTAACTGGAAAGAAAAAATGATCACCATCATGGTAACTCCTCTGATGAGTTGCTCGGCTAGACTACCTGTATATGTGATTTTGATCGGACTGACAGTACCAGATCGATTTGTCATTGGATTTGTGAACCTTCAGGCTTTAGCCTTGCTTGGTTTGTATTTTCTAGGGGTAATTGGAGTGCTCATAACATCCTTTGGTTTAAAGAAAATTCTTAAAACTGAGGAAAAAAGCTTCCTGATGGTGGAATTGCCTTCCTACCGAACTCCGAGATGGAAGGATGTCCTGCTTACTATGTACAATAAATCCAAAACCTTTGTAGTAGAAGCCGGTAAAGTGATTTTAGCCATTTCAATTATTCTTTGGGTCCTGGCATCCTATGGCCCACCATCTAGAATGGATGCTGTTCGATCCGAAGGGGAGCTTAGAATAGCTCAGGCCACCGAAGAAGAGATTCCAGAAATTGAAGCAGAAATAAGCTCTCAGCTTTTAGAGAATTCCTTTATCGGAATTATGGGTCGAACAATTGAGCCTGTGATCAAGCCCTTAGGTTATGATTGGAAAATTGGAATTGCATTGATCACATCATTTGCTGCTAGAGAAGTTTTTGTCTCAACCGTTGCTACCATTTACAGCATAGAAGGCGATGTGGAAGATGATCTAACTATCAGGGAAAAGCTTGAGCAACAGACGTGGCCGGACACAGGAGAAAAGGTTTATACGGCAGCAACCGCGTTCTCATTAATGGTGTTTTACGCCTTTGCTATGCAATGTATGAGCACACTCGCAGTGGTCTACAGAGAAACTAAAGGTTGGAAATGGCCGTTAATTCAAACAGTTTACATGACCGCATTAGCCTATATTTCGGCCTTTGCAGTTTACCAAATCTTCTCCTGATATGTGGCAATATGTACTTACTGGACTTTTATTCCTTGCTGCAGGTATCTATTTGGTAAGAAAATTTTTCTTCCAGAAACAATCGGCATCAGGTTGCGATAAATGCGCCAAATAATGATCTCTTGCTAATCAGCATTTTTTCATACTTTTAGTTTCATGGGCAAAGTAGCCAAGCAAAGTATTCAGACAAGTCTGTTTTCCTACATTGGTGTCGTAGTTGGATATATAAATGTACTCTGGCTTTATCCCTATGCATTCGATCCCAATGAGCTTGGTATTTTCCGCACCATCCAGGATTTGGGGCTTCTTTTTGTCCCTTTTGCCCAGCTAGGTTTAGGCCATGGAATCACCAGGTTCTTCCCAAGGTTAGAAAAGAATCAATCAGCATTCCTGAGTTACAGCCTCTTAATTTCCTTACTTGGTTTTCTCTTTGTGGCAATTATTTTTTTTGGATTTAGATCACAAATAGTAAACCTTTTTGCTGTCAATTCACCTCAGATAATCGATTTCCTTGGTGTGGTTCTGTTGATCACCCTCTTTGCTCTGCTCAACAGTATTCTGGATGCTTATAGCCGCTCTTATTTGAAGGTTGCGGTTCCTACTTTTTTCAGAGAGGTGTTTCTCAGACTTTTAACTGGGCTTTTGGTAGCAACTTATCTTTTGGATTGGATCGATTTCAATCAGGTAATGATGGGGCTGGCAGTGGTATATTTTCTGGCTCTTTTCGGTGTGATTGTCTATCTGGTTTGGTTGGGTGTTTTGAAGTTTGATTTCAGCTGGAAAAGTTTTCCTGAAGGATTCAGAAGCTCATTTCTCAAGTTCAGCCTTATTACATTTCTTGGAACGGCCGCCTCTACACTTATTATGAAAATTGACAGTATCATGGTTACTTCCATGATCAGTCTGGAGGCGAATGCGATTTACACGATAGCATTTAGTATGGCTCTGGTGATCGAGTTGCCCAGAAGGGCAATCTCTCAAGTCGTAATGCCTGTAATTGCAGAGCATTTCAATAAAAAAGAACATAAGGAGATCGACACATTATATAAGCAAGTGGCTAATAGGCAGTTTTATGTTTGCCTTCTTTTATTTGCCTTGCTCGTAAATAACCTTAACAGCATTTACTTTTTCATACCAAACCGGGAAGTTTATGAAGCTGGGAGAAATGTGGTTTTGCTTATAGGATTTGGAAAGCTAATCGATGCCGTTTTCTCTTCGAACAGCGAGATTTTAGTCTTTTCCAAATATTATAAATTCAACCTTGTTCTAACTGTTTTGATGAGTATTCTCATAATTCTATTCAATTATCTGCTCATACCTATTTACGGAATTGAAGGGGCCGCGGTAGCCTCGGTAGCCGTGATTTTACTTTTTAATTTGGTCAAGTTTATCTTCTTAAAAGTAAAACTGAACTTCAGTCCATTCACGGATGAAACCTTTAGAATTTTGGTAGTGGGTTTTTTCTCAGTTTCCAGTTATGATTTTCTAGATCTTCATCCTGTACTCGAAATCCTTATTAATTCGGTCCTTGTGATCTTACGTTTTGCCTTTTTTTCAATGCTCCTTGAAGTGGGCAAAACTGAGTGGGAATGGTTAAAAAATAAAATAAAATTGTCCGGATCTTAGAGTGTTACAAACCTCCTTACAGACAAGATTTGAGCTGCCTTGAAACCGCAAACTTCCACTGTTATCCTATCTTTCGATGAGGCCCCGATTCCGATTGCTATCGTAACGGGGTGAGGCCTGTTTTTGGAGAGGGCTTCACTCGGTATTTTGTTAAATTGTGAAGTTTGAACATGTCAGCGACCCGGACAATGCAAATATACGGTATTCAATGGACTTGGGTTAGATATTTGGACAATGAATTATTTTTTGAAACCAAATTTTTATAAAGCTCAGGAATCTATTAAATTCTCAAAATTACCAGAGAAGGAAAAGAAGCTTTTGAGTCATAAAAAGGAGATAAAACTCCAAGTTCAATAGAATCCCTTTACCTTTGTCCAAAAAATTTTTAGCACCACACTATGTACCTGATCAAAAAACTGATTGTATGCCTGGATCAAACTGAATTAGACGATACTCTCATCGAGTTTGCCTCTTTTATCAGTAAAGTTAATCAAACTAAGAAAGTCTATTTTGTCAATGTGATCAGAAATTTATCCATTCCAAAGGAAGTACTCGAGGAGTTCCCAAACCTGGTTGACAACATGATTTCAGAGCGGAAAAAAGCAATGAAATCAAAGGTCAAAGCCAATTTTAATGGATATGAAAAGACTGATGTGAGCTTTGTGGTACGAGAAGGTTCTCTTTCTAAAAAGATCTTGAAACTTGCCGAAGATAAGTCAGCAGATATGATCGTCATGGGGAGGAAAGTGAATCTTCCCGGAACAGGAATAGCGTCTTTACGATTGGCAAGAAGAGCGAGCTGTTCCCTGCTAATAGTTCCCGAAGGATCCACTCCAAAGGTAGATAAGCTTTTGGTGCCCATTGACTTTTCAGAGTATTCAAAAGATGCTTTAGAAGAAGCCGTGCTGATTGCCAAAAAGTATGGAAACACCCAGATTATTTGTCAAAATGTCTATCATGTTCCATCTGGATATCACTTCACGGGAAAGACTTACGAGGAGTTTGCCGCTGTGATGGAAAAAAATGCTAAGGCCAATTTTGCAAAATTCATCAAAAAAATAGACACCAAAAGCGTTTCCATTACGCCTGTTTATACTGTGGATGAAGATGAAGATCCTGTTCAGGATATTGTAAGTCTCGCTGTTGAATTACAGGTAGGAGGAATTATCATTGGTGCCAAGGGTCGTACAGCCGCTACCGCCCTCTTCATTGGGAGCATGGCAGAGCGACTGATCCAAGTGAATGAAAGCATGCCGCTTTTGGTCACCAGGCCCAAAGGGAAAAACGCCGGAATTTTAGAATATATTTTAGAGATCTAGGCCATAAAAGCTTAGGCCTTGGGTCAAAAAAATGAAATAGACTCTAAACCTTTGCCTGATCAAGTAGTCTAAGCCGCAATGAGTAAATCCGTAGATCAGGAGATTTTAAATCTTGTAAGGCAAGAAGTAACCAAGGAAAAAGGATTTAAACTTTTGATGGAAACTCATCAGGAGAGGGTGTATCAACTCGTGAGACGAATGGTGATTATTCATGAGGATGCTGATGACTTAACCCAAAACACCTTTATCAAAGCCTTCAAGTACATTGGTAATTTCGAAGGTCAATCAAGCATTTTCACCTGGCTTTACAGGATTGCGGTCAATGAGTCTTTAACTTTTCTGGAAAAAAAGAAAAAGCGTTTTTTCTTATCCTCGGATGATCATGAAGAAAAAATGCAGAATTATCTAGATAGTGGTATTCTGATGTCTGCAGATGCCATTCAACAAAAACTTCAAAAGGCCTTACTTAGCTTACCTGAAAAACAAAGGCTGGTTTTTCACCTGAAGTATCAGGAAGATTTACAATATCAAGAAATAGCAGAAATCACCGAGACTAGCGTGGGAGCATTAAAAGCCAGCTATCATCATGCAGTGAAGAAAATCAAAGAAATACTGACTGAGGAATAAACCAAAGCCAAAAAATTAAGTCTAATCAACAATGAAAGATCTACCAAAAATAGAAGACTTCAAGACTCCCGAAGGATATTTTGACCGATTGCCAGAGGAGACATTGTCCCGAAGAACTTCAGAGACTCCCTTTAGATGGTACAAATATGCTGCTTCAGCCATTTTAGCCATAGGGATAAGCTTTGGGATTTATGAGTTTTCTACTCCAGAATCAGACCCATTAATCGCGTTAGACTCCGATGTAAACCTATACATCGAGGGAGATTATTGGTCTGCGGAGGATATTCTCAGTTTATCTGATGATCCGGATGAAATCCTGGATCAAATTTTAGAAGAAGAATCGTTTATTATGGAAGACGATTCAGAGGTAGAGTTTCTATTTTGATCTAATACTATGAAAAGAATTACACTCATATTCTTATTTGCAGCTTTGTCTTACACCAGCTTTGCCCAAAGGGGCACAAGGCAAATAGACCGTGAAAAACTGGAAGCAGCACGCGTTGCATTCATTTCTACAAGGCTAGACCTAAGCACTGAACAAGCTCAGGTATTTTGGCCAATTTTCAATGAATTTGACGATCAGAGAAGAGAAACATTGAGGGAGCTATCAAGGCTTTCCCGTGACACTGAATCCCTGTCTGAAGACGATGCAAAGAATCGAATCGAAAGAAGATTCAATCTTCAGGCCTTATTGATAGAGCAAGAAAAGGATTTTGTGCAAAAGGCAGCGGATGTACTGAGCTATAAGCAGATTCTACTTCTGAACGATATCAACAAAGATTTTACTCGCAGCCTGTATCAAAGGCAGAGGCGAGGAAACAATGATAACCTTTAGCAAAAAAGAGCAGCAGAGCTGCTCTTTTTTTATTTCTTCAACAAATCCCTGATTTCTTCCAATAGAACCTCAGATTTTGAAGGTGCTGGTGGGGGTGCAGGAGCTGCTTCCTCTTTCTTTTTTGACGCATTTATAGCTTTTATGGCAAGGAAAATCACAAAAGCCACAATGATAAAATCAACCACATTTTGGAAAAACAAACCATAATTGATGGTGACAGCCGCCACAGCCTCCCCGGCATCATTCATCTGCTCGGGTTTTAATTCATACTTAAGTTCGGTAAAATTCACCCCTCCTAAAAGGAGACCAATAGGTGGCATTATTACGTCTTTTACAAAAGAAGAAACAATTTTCCCGAAAGCTCCACCGATAATCACGGCTACGGCCAGATCGACTACATTGCCCTTCATGGCAAAGTCTTTAAACTCTTTTAGCATTCCCATAAGTTTTAAATTGATGGTTGATTAAACAAGATTTGCATTTAATATAGCAATCTTCTTAAATGAAATCATAATTTTTTTATGACCTCAAAGTGAAAGCCAAATTTCTTAAAACCACCCTAAATCCACTATCATTGCAACATGATTGAAAAAATTAAGCCACCAGTTGCTAAGAAAATTCCTTTTAAAATGGAGGAACATGGTCATGTTCGAATGGATAATTACTATTGGTTGCGGGAAAGGGAAAACCCGGAAGTAATAAATTATCTAGAATCTGAAAACCAGTATCTCGCCTCTAAGATGGCATCTACAAACGAGTTTCAGGAGTCGCTTTTTCAGGAAATGAAATCCCGGATTAAGGAAGATGATGAATCAGTTCCTTTTTTTAAATCGGGATATTTTTGGTATACACGGTTTGAAACTGGAAAGCAGTACCCTCTGTATTGCAGAAAAAAAGAAAGTTTAGAAGCGACAGAAGAAATAATTCTTGATGTAAATATTCTCGCTGAAGGAAATAGTTTCTATCAAGTTGGTGCTGCATCTACTAGTTACGATCAAAATATTCTTGCGTATGCAGCAGATGAAGTGGGAAGGAGAATTTACACCTTATATTTCAAGGATTTGAGTTCAGGTGAGTTGGTATTCGAGACCATTCCTGAGATCACAGGAAATATCGCTTGGGCTACCGACAACAAAAGTATTTTTTACACTAAACAAGATCCACAGACTTTACGCTCAAATCAGGTTTTTCTCCATGTTTTAGGTACGCATCCTTCTAAAGACAAACTAATCTTCGAAGAAAAAGATGAAGAATTCACTTGTGGGGTCCATAGAACTAAATCCATGGATTATATCCTGATTCATTCTCAGAGTACAATATCATCAGAAATTCGCTTCCTGGAATCAAACAATCCTCAAGGTCAATTCAAGCTTATTCAAGCCAGACAGGATGATTTGGAGTATACAGCCGATCATTTTGGAGATCACTTTTGGATCAGGACTAACGAAGGAAATGCCACAAATTTCAAGATGGTTAAAGCACCTATCCTAAACCCAGGTAAGGAAAACTGGGAAGAAGTAATATCCCATAGAAAAGAAGTCTTATTTGAAAATTTCGATTTGTTCTCAGATTATTTTGTAACCGAGGAAAGGAAAAACGGGCTTACCGAACTTCATATTCATTTTTGGGATGGCAAGGAGTCAAAGAAGTTAGATTTTCCAGAAACTACCTACTCAGCCTGGATTGGGAATAACCCAGAATTCGATAGCAAGACATTTAGATTTGGATACAATTCACTGACCACCCCAGCCAGCACTTTTGAATTCGATCCAATAACCGAAAAAAGAATCTTACTGAAGCAGAAGGAAATTTTAGGAGGTTTTGACCCGAAAGAATACTATTCAGAGAGAATTTGGGCTCGGTCTCATGATGAGGTAGAAGTCCCAATCTCCTTAGTTTATAAAAAGTCCGAGTTCAGAAATGATGGTTCGAATCCTCTTCTCTTATACGCATATGGTTCTTACGGTTATAGCATGGATGCCTATTTCTCCTCCAGCCGATTGAGTTTGTTAGATCGAGGTTTCGTCTATGCCATTGCTCATGTTCGTGGTGGTGAAGATCTTGGCAGGCAATGGTATGAAGGCGGAAAGCTATTGAACAAGAAAAATACTTTTGAGGATTTTATCTCCTGTGCCAAGCACCTCATAAATGAAAACTATACCAGCTCAGCCCATTTATATGCTCAGGGAGGTAGTGCCGGAGGTTTACTGATAGGAGCAGTGATGAATGAATCTCCCGAACTATTTAATGGGATGGTGGCAAATGTCCCTTTTGTAGATGTGGTCACCACGATGCTTGATGAGAGCATTCCCCTCACTACCGGGGAGTTCAAAGAATGGGGTAATCCCAAGGAGAAAAAATTCTATGAGTATATGCTATCCTACTCTCCTTATGATCAGGTATCAAAGAAGGACTATCCAAATCTTCTTGTAACTTCAGGTTTGCATGATAGTCAGGTCCAGTATTGGGAACCCACAAAATGGGTAGCAAAGCTCAGGGAGCTAAAGACAGATAAAAACCTCTTACTTCTCCATACCAATATGGAAGCTGGACACGGAGGGGCTTCTGGTAGATTTAATGCCCTCAAGGAGCTGGCATTGGACTATACCTTTTTACTAAGACTTGAAAATCTTACCACTTGAAAAATAATTTTCTTACAGCCCCCAGACTTAAAGCAGAATTAATCTTATACCCATAGCACAAAGGGAATTTTTTCTAACTTTGACAGCAACCTATAGAACCTATTTATGAAGATTGCCCTCATTGCCCACGATGGCAAAAAAGCAGATATGGTCCATTTTCTGAGTGGATTTAAGGACGAGCTCGGCAGAAGGGACATCGAGCTGGTGGCCACAGGCACAACCGGTTCGCATATCGAAAAATCAGGATTTCGAGTAAATAAAATGTTATCTGGTCCTCTAGGTGGAGATGCTCAGATTGCTGCGATGGCCGCTCAAAAAGAATTGGGAATGGTGATTTTTTTCAGAGATCCTTTAGACAAGCACCCGCATGAGCCGGATGTGCAAATGCTGATGAGGATTTGTGATGTTCACAACATTCCTTTGGCCACCAATCCTGCATCCGCAGACCTTATGTTTAAAGCACTTACTCATACCTTTGATGGAATTGAAGACGATTAAAAAAATTGGAGTTTTAACTTCGGGTGGGGATTCTCCCGGAATGAACGCGGCTATTCGTGCGGCGGTTCGGGCAGGATTTTACTACGACATAGAAATGTATGGTATCTATCGGGGATACGAGGGCATGATCAATAATGACATCAAGAAGCTAGATTCTGGTCATATTGCTCATGTCTTGGAAAGAGGGGGTACGTTTTTGAAATCAGCGAGGAGTGCTGATTTTCGTACGGTCGAAGGCCGTCAAAAAGCCTATGAAAATCTGAAGTCACATGGAATTGATGCCTTGGTGGTAATCGGTGGTGATGGTTCTTTGACAGGTGCTCATTTGTTTTATAAAGAACATGGAATTCCAGCAATCGGTCTTCCAGGAACCATTGATAATGACCTTTCTGGAACTGATCTCACCATTGGATTTGATACGGCATGTAACACGGCTATTGAGGCTATTGATAAAATCAGGGATACAGCCACCTCCCATGATCGACTGTTCTTTGTGGAAGTTATGGGAAGAGATGCAGGATTTATCGCGATTAATGCAGGTATTGGCAGTGCTGCTGCAGCGATTCTAATTCCGGAAAAGAAAATGCAGATTGAAGAGCTGGTAGATAAGCTGAAAGCTCGCCGAAAGAGAAAAAAGACCTCAAATATCGTAATTGTGGCAGAAGGAGGAAAAAGTGGAGGTGCAGCTGAAATAGCCAAGAAAGTTCATAAGTTCCTTCCTTTTTACGATACTAAAGTTACTATTCTTGGACATCTTCAAAGAGGTGGAGCTCCTTCCTCTTACGACCGGCTTCTAGCCTCAAAACTTGGAGTGATGGCAGTAGAAGGATTACTTGCAGGTAAGTATGATGTCATGGCTGGAATTATAAATAATAAAGTAGTTTATACTCCAATCAAAAGAGCTATTGTGGATGATAAGACAGTGGATGAGGATGACTTTCGTATTGCGAAAATCTTATCCACCTAACTGGGTCTCAAGCTTAAAAAATCAAAGCCCGAAGAAAATTCTTCGGGCTTTTTTCGTGGGTCAGTTTCAATGTAAATTTATAAACTAATTTATCAATGTTAAGCTTTCCATCTTGAGCTGATTCTTAACACACTTTACTTGTATATGAAGTTAATGTTAAGCTATTTTTACGTCAAAATTACCAAACAGTCCTTTCTTTGCATCCAGTAGCTATTGTAATTGTCATCGTGATGGCAATCATCTTTATCGATCTTATCTACAATTGGTACAAAAACAGTAGAAAAGGAAAAAAGGGCTGATTCAATCAGCCCTTTCTCTAATCAATTCAAAACAATTGAGGAATTTGGTCCAAGGGTCAAAGAAGAGCCTTCTAATTTTGTATTCCCTAGTTTGAAAATACTTTCTACATATCCTTCCGGAATATTCAGGACCACTTCTTCTTTGCCAAGATTATGGAATATGGCAAGGCTAGTATTCTCAAGATTTCGTGAATAAGCCATCACACTCTCTGGAAAGCTTTGCTCGAAGAGCTCTAAATCTCCAATGGCAAGGGCAGGAGTAGAATTCCGAAGAGCTATCAGATTCTTATAGTGATTAAAATAACTATTAGGATCGTTTTTTTGAACTTCCAAAGGAGTTACCGTTTCATCTGTGGAATATTCTGCATCGATCCAGGTCGCTCTACCAGTATCCTTTTCTTCAACATCCCATAGAAACGGTTCCCTAATATTTTCATCCGGCTTCAAACCTAGCATCCCGATTTCTTCACCATAGTATAAATATGGCGCTCCAGGCATGGTCAGGAGGACCGTGCTCGCCTGCTTGTAAACAGCTGGGTCTGATCCCAACTCATTCAAAAGTCTAGGTTGATCATGGTTTGAGGAAATAGTGGCATCAATGAAAGATGGAGTAATCCCTTGATAGAAGTCCAAAATTTCCTTTTGTTTCTTAGGAAGAAGCATTCCATCCTGATTATTCAAAGCATCCAAGAGTGTGTAATGGAAGTCAAAATTGAACAAAGCGGGCAAACCAGGTAAATAAGGTGCGACCACCTCTTTCTTGTCATATACCTCTCCTACCAAATAAACGTCTGGTTTGATTTCCTCCATTTTAGCCCGAAATTCCTTCCAAAACTCATGGTTATCAAGGGGGCGATCATCCGGGAAAATATGTTTTGCGGCATCGAGCCTGAATCCATCCACTCCTACTTCTTCTAGCCAAAACCTTCCGATCTCATAAATCTCTTCACGGACCTTTGGGTTGTCAAAGTTAAGATCCGGCATACCACCCCAGAAAAACCCATAGTAATAATCTTCTCCTAAGCCAGGGTCATGCCACTGACGAATATTGTCTGAATCCAAAGTGATTACCTTTTTATCGAGGAAATCTGCGATGGTGTCTTTTTGGGCCCAAACGTAATAGTCACGATAGGGATTATCACGGCTCTTTTTTGACTCCAGAAACCAAGGATGCTGATTGCTGGTATGATTGATAATCATATCAATCACAATTTTGATATCCCTTTTATGAGCTTCCTCTAAGAGCCTCTTAAAATCTTCCATAGAACCATAATCCGGATGCACAGATTTATAATCGGTCACATCATATTTATGGTAGGTCGGAGACTCCATGATTGGCATAAACCAAATAGCCTCAGCACCTAGCTCGCTCACATAATCGAGCTTTTCTATGACCCCATTAAAATCTCCAATGCCATCCCCATTTGAATCATAGAAGGATTGGACAAAGATCTCATAGGTCACCCCAGCCTGCGGCCAATAGTTTTGAGGACCTTTAAAAGCCACTTCTTCCTCCATTTGATTTTCAGGTGTAGCGCAGCTACCAAAAACAGCCATAAGCAAAGCAATCAGATAAAATTTCGGGTTCTTCATTTTCTACTTGGGTATACTAATTTTTAATTTCTTACAAATGAAAAAAGCCACACAATGTGGCTTTTTTCAGTGAGAATGCCAGTTTAATTTCTGTTTAACGCATTCAGCATATCAAAAGCGGTCTCAAGTCGCTTTACAAAGTTTTCTTCGCCTTTGCGCAGCCAGTTTCTCGGATCATAAAACTTCTTATTAGGACTATCAGGACCATTTGGGTTACCCAATTGAGTCTGAAGGAAAGCCTCGTTGCTTTTATAATTCAGCAAAACACCTTCCCAGAATGCCCACTGCAAATCCGTATCAATATTCATTTTAATGGACCCGTAACTGTTTGCTTCTCTGATTTCTTCAACTGAAGACCCAGAACCACCGTGGAAAACAAAGTTTAGTGGTTTACCACTTGTTCCATATTTTTCGTTGATGAAGTCTTGAGAATTTTTGAGGATTATTGGCTTCAACTCCACATTTCCTGGCTTGTAAACACCATGAACATTTCCGAAGGCAGCAGCGATTGTAAATAAATCACCAATTTCCTTAAGATGCTCATAAGCATAAGCTACCTCTTCAGGCTGGGTATAAAGTTTGGAAGAATCCACATCAGTGTTATCCACTCCATCTTCCTCACCTCCTGTTACTCCAAGCTCGATTTCTATAGCCATATCAAGCTTTTCGAACTCCTTGAAATAATTACAGGAAATCTCCACGTTTTCATTCAATGGCTCTTCGGAAAGATCCAACATATGAGAACTAAAAAGAGGTCTTCCATTTGCCGCATGATAGGCTTTACCAGCCTCCAATAACCCGTCAATCCAAGGTAAAAGTTTTTTTGCGGCATGATCAGTATGAAGAATCACTGGAACTCCATAGGCCTCGGCCATTTGATGAACGTGATGAGCACCGGAAATCCCGCCTGCTATACTGGCTTGCTGCTTATCGTTAGGTAAAGATTTACCAGCAAAGAACTGAGCACCACCGTTTGAAAACTGAATGATCACTGGAGAGTTCACCTTCTTTGCTGTTTCCAAAACGGAATTGACAGAGTTAGTACCGATCACATTCACTGCCGGCATCGCAAACTCATTTTCCTTGGCATAAGCATAAAGGTCTCTTAGCTCTTCACCGTACTTTACTCCTGGTTTGAATTTCATAATTTATAGGTTTAAATCTTAATGAAGCGTTTGATGAGCACACGCTTGTTATCGTAAACTTCAAAGATATAAATCCCTGCATTAAAATTCCGTACATCTAATTCTAAAATGTCCGAACCCATTTGAGTACCTCCTTCTCTCATCACTTGCCCTTGCATATCAATGATACGATAATTGGCACCTTGCATTTCTATGGGTAAATCCACGAAAAGCTGAGCTTGGGTAGGATTAGGGAAGACGCGGAATTCTCCTTCTGGAATTACTTCTTCAGGAATGCTTGTGATATAGTCTTCTTGGATAATTCCAGGTTCAGGCGTAGGTAATCTTTCACTTGTCAAAAGCACAAACTCAGAAGGTCTGAAATCCAGATTCATGGTCGCACTTGTCACCTCAAATTCTTCACCAGTGAAGTAATTATACCAAGTTCCTGTGCTAGGAAAGGATACGGGAATATTGGTTGCGCTATTCAGGCCAAAGTTTCCATGAAGCACTACATCCATGCTTTCATCTTCCAAAATAATGGACTTGATCGTACTGCTAAGTGTCATGGTGGTGGATTCAGGATTTTTAAAAGCTGAATGCTCCAACTTAAGCTTAATCATTTCCTGATAAAGCTTGAATAACCTCATTCGCTCCGGATTATCTAGATATTCCCATCGGGTAGGTTTGATACCCAAGCGATCATTATTCAACTCTTCATCATAGCCAAACTCTCCAAACTGCCATAGCATTTTAGGTCCCGGAATTGCAAAATAGAAAGCACTCAGAAGTTGGTTTCTGTTTACCGCATTTTCAAGCTGGCGAATATTGATTGGGGAAGTTGCACCAAAATTGACTGATTCCCACATCACCCGCTCTTCGTCATGACTCTCCTGATAGGAAACTAAATGTGGGTCATCCCATCCCCTATTTCCATAATAGGCCCAGCTGATGTCCTTATTTTGGCCCTTCGCCATTTCACGGAAATCAAAGTTCATATTGCCCCAAAACATCATTCCATAATCAGCGAGCTCTTGTTCTTCAGAGTTTACTGAAAGATGCTCCAGAATGATGTAGGCTTCAGGATGCTCATCTTTAATCCGGTCATAGATTCCTTTCCAAATTTCAATCCTAGATGGGTCATATTGTGACCAAAGTCCAACATCATTTCCGGTGTTAACCTGGGTAAAGCCCTTACTTAAGTCGAATCTAAAACCATCAACTTTATATTCTGTGAGCCAGTAATTATTTACAGAATCCACAAAGGCCTTGGTGTATTCGCTTTCGTGGTTAAAATCATATCCTACATTGAATGGGTGCTTAGCTACTCTGTTAAACCAAGGGTTATCTTCTGTGGGTGCACCAAAGTCTCCATCGTTATAAAGCCTAACCATTGGGTTTTGGCCAAAGGCATGGTTTAATACCATATCCAAAATGATCATGATTCCCTTTCCATGGGCTTCATCAATAAGCTCTTTCAGGTCTTCCTCCGTTCCATAATATTTATCAGGAGCAAAAAAGAAAGACGGATTATAGCCCCAGGATAGATTTCCCTCGAATTCGCCTACAGGCATTAGCTCAATCGCATTTACTCCCAAATCCTTCAAATAATCTAGACGCTCCGTTACCGCTTTATAGGTTCTTCGATCATCGAAATCACGGACGAGTAATTCATAAACGACCAGGTCTTCAGGGTCAGGTCTTTCGTAATTAAGATTCTTCCATTGATACTCCTCCTGAGCAGTTTGTAAGTAAGTGGCCTGATAAACAGCTTTGCCAGAAGGGTATGGCATTAAACCGGGATATCTACCCTCATTTATGATTTCATCATCATGATCCGGATCGGATGTTTTTTCCGCATATGGATCTCCTATTCGGATGACTCCATCCACTAGATACTGAAAAATGTATTCTTTTTTGGGCTCAAGGTTATCAATCTGTAACCAAAAGATTTCCCCATCAGGAGTCCTTTTCATTTGGTACTCAGGACGTCTTTCCCAATTATTGAAGTCTCCAAGCACCTCAACAAGCTTTTTGCCTGGTGCATTTAGCGCAAGAATTACCTGAGTGTCAGAAATATAATTGATTCCTAATCTTATTCCAGACGGTAAAGGTGCCACTTCAGAAGGAGCAAAAACTTCAATCTGGGCCACTTCAGAATCACTTGCACTCCCGGTCTCCGCTTTGACTTCTAATTCAAAAGTTCCAGAACCTTCTGCAGTATACAGATAAGATAATTCGGTTACATTCTCTTCCTTTTTTACTTCATCACCTTCCAGAATGAAGGAGATGGTGGCCGCTTCGGAAGCTTCAGCTCTAAATTCGTATTGTTCTCCCTGATCAAGAGAAACCCGTCCAGAACTTGGATCGGTAAATGTCACTGCAAAGCCCTGAGCAAGGTCTACAAAAATATCCCCGTTTGTATCGGTTTTGCCTTCCAGGCTTCCATCCCCATTTCTAAAAACAAGGCCTAAACGGTATATCGTCAGGCCATTGGGATTATCAAAAAAATCGTTTGGCGTAAGTTCGAAAGAATATAGATTTTCTTCGCCATCCACTTTGGTCATGAGGGCATCGGGATCCTCCGTTCCCCAAGCAAAGGGAACAATCGACCATGTGGTAGATTCTGGGCTTTCTGTGACTGCTCCTATGTGAACATACACTTCACAATTACAGTCCTCGAGACCCGCGGAGCCTTTCGAAGCATCATAGGTGATGACAAGCGGTTGGTCAGCTCTGGCTATGACAGGATCAGTAGTGACCTGAGCAACAGTGCTTAAACTGATTAATAAAAAAAGGATCGAAAGGCTTAATCTACTCTTCATACCAAACAAATAAAGACCGGTTCTGGGTTACCCCAAAACCGATCTAACAATTCAAACTATTCGATTAAATTAATTCTTGGTGAGTGTGTAAGTCACTTCACCTGGTTCAGTGAAATTCAAAGTAATGGTATAATTGCCTGCTTCAGCAACGGGAATATTATCACCTCCAGCAGTTAACTCTCCATCTGCTCCACCATAATTATAGTCCCAATTTTGGTTAGCTCTGAACTTCATTTCACCAGCATTAAGATCTGCGGTGATGGTCAAGACATTCTCGTCTCTATCAAAGTTCATAGGGGTCTCAGCATCCCATCCTCCTGGGGTAGCATCACCTATGATTCCCCAAAGAAGTGGATCAGACATGGTGTAAGTTTTTGCGCCCATGTCTACAGTTACTTCAAAAGTACCGAACTCTTCAACTTTGATGTTTGCGGCGTCAGAAGGGTTATCTAAGGTACCATCAGCACCATTGTCACCCCAGTTTTTGTCATCTACCCAATTGTTCTCCTCAGTGAACTTAAATTCTCCTGATCCACTCAAAATGTGAACAAAACCCGTAAAGGTTTTATCAAAGTTTACAGACTTCAATACAGTCTTTTCGTTTGCTGGATTCCATCCTTGATAGTCACCTGGCACATAAAGAACTGGGAAATCAACAAAAGCATCATAAGGAGTTACAGATACTGTAGTAGTAGCTCCATAAAGAGGGCTAAATCCAGCGTCGGTAGAAGCTTTAACTCTAAACTCCACATCAGATGGAGTTCCCAATGGAAGACCTTTTGCTACAAGTTCATCATTTAAGTCACTGGTCAAAACGTCTACTGTAGTAGTTTCGGAAGTTCCGATTTCCACTGCATTTGCAAATCCTGCTCCTGCCATATCCATTTCGACAGCATACGTTACGTTTCCATCCTTGGCAAAATCAGCAATAGTCACTTCAAAAGGAATCGTCGCTTCTGCATTTTCAACAGCTAGGACAAGGTTACCACCATTTTCTGGACTGATTACCGCAGAACCTGTTTGTGGGATAATTGGCGGCGCTTCATACGCCTCACATGCAATTAGGAAGGGAATCAATGTCGCTACCCAACCGATCTTTCTCAAACTTCTCATAAGGTTACTCTAAATTAATTGAAACTTGTTTTAATTATATTTTTTAATGAAATAGTTTAATAAAAACATTCGCTAAGCCACTCATTTTGCTGGGCTCACACTCTTTCACACATTTATATTAAATCAAGAAATTGGACCGCGCAACAGATAGAGGGCATTATATGCCTAATTTTTTCGTGCAATCGTTTGCGTTGACGTTTGCATAAAAAAAATATTTTTGGACATTTTTGGTTATCACTCCAAAAGACCTCTTAAAACCAGGAAAAAAGTTTTCCTTGCAAAGGCAAAAACAAGGAGTTATACTAGTGAAGATAATTCTAGGAATAATATAATTTATGAAAATAGGGCAAGCCACGATCAAGGATATCGCCAAAGAACTTGGGGTCTCCTCTTCTACCGTTTCCCGGGCTTTGAAGGATTACCCTGGGATCAGTGAAGAAACGAAAAGGAAGGTGAAAGAGGTAGCGGAACGATTAAACTATCGGCCAAATGCCGTAGCCCTTTCATTAAGGAAAAGTAGATCCTTTACCATCGGGGTGATTATCCCCGAAGTAGTCCATTTTTTCTTTTCAACTGTGATTAGTGGAATTGAGGAAGTGGCCCAGGCTCGTGGATACAATGTCATACTAACTCAGAGCAATGAAAGTGTTGACAGGGAAAAAAGCAGTATTGAAGCCATGCTATCTAATCAAATCGATGGATTCTTGGTTTGTTTCACAAAGGAAACGAAAGACTTTGATCATTTTTCAAAACTTATGGATTTTGGCTTTCCTATAGTTTTTTTCGATCGAATCCCCAAACTTGAAGGTGCAGTATCCGTGGCTGTGGATGATTATAAGGGAGGCTATGAAGCAGTTAGTCATTTGATAGAGCAAGGATTTCAGAATATAGCCCACCTTTCTGGTCCAAAAAGTTTAAAAATAAGTCAAAATAGAGAGCGCGGTTATCGCGATGCCCTTTATAATCATGGGATGCAGGTAAATGAGGAATTCATAAGAGAATGTCCTACTGGCACCACCGAAGAGGCATTCTCGGTTGCCATGGATCTTTTGGAAAATTCTAAGTCAAAACCCGATGCATTTTTTGCAAGTAATGACATGGCCGCAGTTGGAGCCATGCGAGCTGCAAGAAAACTTGGGTTAAGGATCCCGGATGAAATGGGAATTGTAGGTTTCAGCAATTGGCAGTTTTGTTCTATGCTCGAGCCGAGTCTTAGTTCCGTAGCACAACCAGGATTCAAAATGGGTTCTGAATCAGCTACCTTGCTTCTGGACCTGATAGAAAAGAAAATTGAAGGTTCTTCAATAAAGGATCCCATTATCCTGAATACTGAGCTTTTGGTTAGAAACTCGTCTGTCCGCCGATAATTTTTTCAAATTTTAAAAAAAAATGCGCAATCGATTGAATAGGCCTTGATTGAAATTTCAAAAGGATTTTAAGCTCAATTTTCGGCGAATGAAGCCAATAGGGGCTGATTTTTATTTTTCAGATTGGTTTAGGTTTTCAATATTAGTGCCTGCAGTTCTCTACCCAACTAGCACTTAATACTATGAGTACAACTGATTTAAGTACAAAAGAAAGGCAACAGTCTTCGAGATTTTCCGCATTTGGCGCCATTGATTTTTGGCAAGAAAAAGATTACGGAATCGAAGGGAACACCATTTCTGGCAGATTTAGGTTCTCTGTTTTCGATTCAGGAGTAATCCGTGTTCAGGCGTCTAGGTTTACAGAATTTGAGGAGAACCCATACTCTGTAGTCTCCAAACCCAAACCAACTTCATTTGAGGTCGAAGAGGATCAGATGAACATCATTATCAGGACCGAGAAACTGTCGCTTACGATTCAAAAAAGTAATTTCCAACTGACCTTTGCTGATAGTGAGGGTAATATTCTAAATCAGGACGATTCTTTGGGAATTAGCTGGATAGGAACAGAAGTAAATTCTTATAAAAAAGTACAGGCTAATGAGAAATTTGTAGGCCTTGGTGAAAAAACGGGTGGCTTAAACCGTTTTGGTAACGCATACACCAATTGGAACACAGATTACTTTGGTTATGGAATCGGTGATGATCCGCTGTACATGTCGATTCCTTTTTATCTGGGAATTCATGATAAAGGACAATATGGAATCTTCTTTGACAATACACATAAATCCGTTTTCAACTTTGGTGCCTCCACCAATAGATTCATCTATTTCGGTGCGGAAGACGGGGATATGGATTACTACTTTTTCCATGAAGATTCGGTAGGCAAAATAATTTCTTCATATACGGCCTTAACAGGAAGGATGGAAATGCCTCCCAAGTGGGCTCTCGGCTTCCAGCAATGCCGATACTCATACTATCCTGATAGCGAAGTATATACTCTTGCAAAGACTTTCCGAGATAAGGATATGCCTGCAGATGTGATCTACCTGGATATTCATCATATGGAAGAATATAAGGTGTTCACTTTCGATGGTATCAAGTTTCCTGACCCAAAATCTATGATTGCCCATTTGAAATCCCAAGGGTTCAGAGTGGTGGTGATTATGGATCCAGGAGTCAAAACACAAAAAGGGTATCTCCCTTATGATGAGGGGAAGGAAAAGGATCTCTTTGTCAAATATCCTGATGGGCAAGAATACGAAGCTCAGGTTTGGCCTGGCTGGTGTGCCTTTCCTGATTTCACCAAGCCAGAGACCCGGGATTGGTGGGTAGAGAAAATGAAATTTTATACAGATGCGGGAGTTGATGGGTTCTGGACCGATATGAACGAACCCGCCTCATGGGGACAGTTCACACCAAATCTAATTGAGTTCGACTATGAAGGTGAGGGCGCCTCACATCGGAAGGCAAGGAATGTTTACGGGATGCAAATGGCCAGAAGTGCTCAGGAGGGTTCCAAGTTCCAGAATCCTCATGAAAGGTCTTTTGTACTAACCAGAGCTGGTTTTGCAGGCATTCAAAGATTTGCAGCCGCATGGACAGGTGATAATGTTGCCTCTGAAGAGCACATGCTTGCCGGGGTAAGACTTGTCAATAGTTTGGGATTGAGCGGTGTAGCATTCTCGGGTTATGATGTAGGGGGCTTTGCTGGCGAAGCTAGCAAGAGTCTATTTGCCAGATGGATGAGTATTGCGGCCTTCTCTCCTTTCTACCGTGCGCATTCTATGATAAATAGCAATGACGCCGAACCATGGGCCTTTGGGGAAGAAGTGGAAGAAATTTCCAGAAATTACATGAAGCTTCGATACAGACTCCTTCCGACCATTTATAGTTCCTTCTTTGAAGCTTCGCAAAGCGGAAAAGCTATTTCCGCAAGTTTGGCGATAGACTATCCAGAAGATGAAAATATTTATTCCCAGGATTTCCAGAACCAGTACCTCTTCTGTGATCGTTTTCTGGTAACTCCGGTGGAATCCACAAAGGAGCTAATGAAGGTGTACCTTCCTAAAGGAACCTGGACTTCTCTTTACACGGATCAAAAGTACGAAGGCGGTAAAATTCACCTTGTTGAATGCCCATTGAATTACCTTCCTGTTTTTGTGAAAGAATCGAGCGTATTTACACAGCAATCGGATATTTCAAATGTGACCGAGAAACCCAAATCCACCTTATGTATTCATGTTTACCCAGGGTCAATTGATAGCCAAAATGTTCACTACGAGGATGATGGAATAAGCCACAATCATAAAACAGGAGATTTCCTGAAAAGAAAAATAGAGTATTCAGCACAATCAAAATCCCTTGTGTTTAGCAAAACCGAAGGAGGTTTTCCAAGTGATTTTTCAAGCCTGAAAATTTATCTTCACCATTTTGATGAACCAAGTGTAGAGGTCAATGGTAAACCAACCCAAGTGAAAAATGAAGACTTTGCTTTCCTGGGTAGGTTGACTGAATTCGATCCTTTACCGGATAATCTCCATCCGTATCACGAAATCAAAAACTTGAGTTTTATTGAAATTCCAAATACCAACGAAGCAATCAAAATCCAGCTTTAAGCTGGTTTATCCAACCCTAATCACCCAAAATGACGGAAAAGAAAAAACTTAGCTTTTGGCAAATCTGGAACATGAGCTTCGGATTTCTGGGCATACAGTTTGGCTTTGCTCTTCAGGGAGGATTCATGTCCAGAATCTTCCAAACACTTGGAGCAGACAAGGATGCCATACCTCTCCTATGGATCGCTGCTCCTCTCACGGGTTTACTCGTGCAGCCTATTGTTGGATATCTAAGTGATAGAACCTGGCATCCAAAATTTGGACGAAGGAAGCCATTCTTCTTTTTTGGTGCGCTTTTCAGCACCATAGCTTTATTCTTTGCGCCCTATTCGTCAGCCCTTTGGATGGCGGCGGGTTCGCTTTGGATTCTGGATGCTTCAATCAATATTAGTATGGAACCTTTCCGTGCATTGGTTGCTGACAAACTACCAGATTCCCAAAGATCTTACGGCTTTGTGGTGCAAACATTGATCATTGGAATAGGAACTTGGGTTGCTTCGAACCTGCCATGGTTTATGACTCAAATCGGGATTCCCAATACAGCGCCAGAGGGGGTTGTCCCGGATTCCGTGAAATATGCCTTTGCTATCGGTGCGGTGGTCCTATTCACTTCGATTATGTATACCATTCTGACCACTGAGGAGTATCCACCGGAAGATATGGATGCTTTTCAGAAGGAAAAGGAAGAGAATAAAGGTTTTTTGGTGGGGGTTAAAGAAATCTTTAGTAACATTTCGGGAATGCCAAAGGTCATGCGTCAACTCGGCTTGGTTCAATTTTTCTCCTGGTTTGCATTCTTTACGATGTGGAGCTTTGCCACACCAGCCATCACTGAGCATGTTTTTGGTGCAACTGATACCAGTTCAGCCGCTTACAACGATGCAGCAGATAGCGTTGGAAATTACCTCGGAACCTATGGATTAGTTTCAATGGTGTTTGCCCTAGGACTTGCCTTTGTAGCAAGCAAGATCAAAATCAATCGAAAGCTCGTCCATCTTTCCAGTTTAGTTCTTGGAGGCTTCGGATTTATATTAATCTACTTCATCTCAGAACCCTGGATGCTCCATATTTGCTTTTCTTTAGTCGGTATTGCCTGGGCCAGCATTCTTTCCATGCCTTATGCCATGCTTTCCAGTTCTGTAGAGCCAAAGAAAATGGGAGTTTACATGGGGATATTCAATATGTTTATCGTGATTCCACAGATTTTGGCAGCGCTGGGTGGTGTAAATCTTTTGTACAAACTTATCTTTGGTGAGGCGGTTGTGAATACCATGCTCCTCGCAGGCTCTTCTCTAATCGTCGCCGGACTTTGTAATCTTCTGATCACGGATCGAAGTGTGACCCACGATTAAATTTGAAATTAAAGATGAGGGCCGGATCTTGGATTCGGCTTTTTTTATACACATGATAAAATTTACCATCACCGGAGTTCCAGAGCACTTTAATTACCCCTGGCGTCAATTAATCAAAAAACAACCCTTTAGGGATTTGGGGCTAGAGTTGGTTTGGAAAGACGAATCACGAGGCTCCGGAAAAATGCTGGAGCAATTGGATTCAGGCGAAACAAATATCGCCATCGTGTTGACCGAGAGTTTTTTTAAAAGATATGAGGAAAAACCGGACTTGAAGTTATTGGGGATGTATGTCAAAAGCCCACTGGTTTGGGGAATCCATACTTCATCCTCTTCAAAATTCACTTCTCCAGAAGAAATTTCAGATCCTCATTTTCTAATCAGCCGCAAAGGTTCAGGGTCTGACTTGATGAGCAAAGTTCTTGCTGATCGCGAAGGGTGGGATTTAGAAAAGGCAGAATATGAAATTGTGAACAATCTTCCTGGAGCCTTGGAGGCCATGAAGAACCAAAAGAACAGTCTCTTTCTCTGGGAAAAATTCACCACAAAACCTTTTGTAGATTCTGGAGCAATGAGGAGAATTGGTGAGATCCCAAGCCCGTGGCCTTGTTTTGTTATTGCTACCAAAAACGAGATCGATAAAGCAACTTTTTCTTTTTTTCAGAAATTAATGAATGAGCTTTACAAAGAGACTAGTGCCGTACAAAACAGCGAAAACAGTAGCTTCTACATCTCAAAATTCTACCATCTCGACATGAAAGATATCGAGGAATGGAAAGCTCAAACCAGGTGGCAAACTGACGAAGTAATATCTAAGAACCTCATGGAGAATGCCATCCAGATCATGCTGAGATTCAAGATTCTGAAATCTGAACTTGACTGGAAATCAGCATTTGTAAATGACTTGGTTAAAGTCCAATAGATCAAGGCTTTAACTCATCCCAGTTCCACTCTTTGTTCATATGAGTGATTGCATAATGGGCAGTTAGATCATATTGACATGGAACTATCGAGACATAGTTGTTTGCAATGGCCCATTCGTCATTATCTTCACCCTTATCGAAGTTGACGAAATTACCTGCTAGCCAGAAATATTTTCTGCCAGTCGGGTCAAATCTCTCATCAAACTCTTCTTGCCATTTAGCATCAGCCTGACGGCAAACTTTGACACCTTTAAGGTCTTCATTTTGCTTAGGGGGGAAATTTACATTGAGAGCTACCCCTTTGCTCAACCCATTTGAAAGAACCTGCTTGGCTATTTTTTCAATCCAATCTTCTGTATGGGAGAAGTCAGCTTTGGACGAATAGTCACAAAGACTAAAACCAATAGATGGATAACCCTCAAGGGCTCCTTCTATAGCAGCGGACATGGTTCCAGAGTAGAGCACAGAAATGGATGTATTTGCTCCGTGATTCACTCCGCTCACTACAAGGTCAGGGGTTTTTCCTTTCAGAACATAATGCTTCGCAAGCTTCACACAATCCGCTGGAGTCCCACTGCATTTATATGCTTCCACTCCTTCAAAAATATCGACTTCGGTGAGCCGAAGAGTTTCGCCTATAGTAATGGCATGCCCCATTCCTGACTGGGGACTATCGGGTGCCACCACCACAACTTCACCAAGTTTCTTCATTACCGAAACTAAAATTCGGATTCCTTTGGAGGTGATTCCATCGTCATTGGAGACGAGGATAAGAGGTTTTGGCATTAGTTGCTGTCTAATTCGTTGTAATAAGCAGTAATTCTAAGCAAATCTCCTCTTTTATCATGCTCGAGACGATTTTTTCTCATGAAAAGGCTAATCTCATCCTTGTAGCCAGGCAGCATTTCGAAAAGATCTCTTTTTTTCTGACTGTAACGCTCAATCCGGCCGTTTTTGAAAAAATAGTAATTAAAGGCAAGCCTGTATCCCATCATGGTTTGAGGGCCAAAAAAAGGATTCATCCCCATTCCACCCATGGTATTCAGATTTCTGGCATCAGTGGCAATGTATTCACGGCAGAGAAGAGCAATTTCATTACCCTCTGTTAGGACCTCAAAGAAAACAGGGGTTTCATAATCCCCATTAATCGCATAAGGAAGGCTGTAGAATTTTCTAATTCCCCCGTACACTTCATCATATATTTCAAAAAAAGAAACATTTGCAGCAGTAAGAGTCTGGATAACATCTCCTTTTACTTGGATGAGATTGTTATCCAAATCGTACTTTAATAATCCTGAAAATCCTTGACCATCGGTATCATAGACATTCCCTTTATGCCAAATCTGGGATGGAAATTCGTTTTGAGCTTTGGCAGAAAATGCCAAAAACAAGACAAAAAACGCTAACAAACCGATTCCTGAAATTACTTTCTTCATATCTATAATTTACGAAGTTTATTCCAAAGGGTTGATCCAAATAATGTTCAATTGAACCAAGTGAACCCAACTCTGTCTATTTCAAAATATTATGCCCCATTTTATCCCGTTTGGTGGCGAGATACTTTTCATTGTGCTTATTTGGCTTGATCTCAATGGCAACCTGCTCAACGATTTCAAGACCATAGCCCAAAAGACCCACACGCTTTTTAGGATTATTAGAGATCAATCTAATCTTACTCACTCCCAAATCACGTAATATTTGGGCTCCAACACCATAATCTCGAGCATCCATTGGTAAGCCCAGAGCCAAGTTTGCTTGCACAGTATCCATACCTTCCTCCTGGAGTTTGTAGGCCTTCAGCTTATTGATCAAACCAATTCCTCTACCTTCCTGATTCATGTATAGCACTACTCCTTTTCCTTCCTTCTCGACCATTTCCAAGGCAGCATGGAGTTGTGGTCCGCAATCACAACGACAAGACCCAAATATATCCCCCGTCATACAGGAGGAATGCACTCTTACCAGAACTGGTTCATTCTCTTCCCACTCTCCTTTGATCATGGCAAGGTGAATTTCATCTGTATTTGTCTGCCTGTAAGCGATTAACTCAAAATCACCAGAAACAGTGGGCATATCCACCCCTATTTCTCGTTTGATAAGTGTTTCCTTCTTTAATCTATAAGCTATCAGGTCCTTTATCGAAATCAGCTTAAGATTGAATTTTTTAGCAACCAACGCCAAGTCAGGCAGCCTTGCCATACTTCCATCCTCATTCATGATTTCCACCAAAACACCAGCTGGTTTTAACCCTGCAAGCCTAGCCAGGTCAATCGCAGCTTCAGTATGACCAGCTCGTCTGAGCACACCTCCACGTTTTGCTTTCAAAGGGAAGATATGCCCGGGCTTTCCTAATTCACTTGGGTCTATGGTGTCATCCACCAAGGCTTGAATAGTCTTTGCCCTGTCTGATGCAGAAATACCTGTGGTACATCCATGACCAATCAAATCCACTGATACGGTGAAAGGAGTTTCAAAAGCGGCTGTATTTTGGCCCACCATCATTTCAAGTCCTAGTTCCTCACAACGATCTTCGATCAAAGGAGTACAAATAAGCCCTCTTCCATGGGTGGCCATGAAATTCACAATTTCTGGAGTTACTTTTTCGGCGGCACAAACAAAATCGCCTTCATTTTCACGATCCTCGTCGTCCACCACGATGATTACTTCACCTTTAGCGATGGCTTCAATTGCCTCTTCGATGGGATCTAACTTGATATTTTCCAAAATGAATTGGGTTTATTTGTTTCAGATGCAAAGGTACATCTTTGAGTAGTAAAACACCGCCGAGCCAAAGAAAGTTTGGTTCTAGCCAATCACTATACCTAGTTCTTTATCAATTTTTAACTGATATTTCTTCAACGTAAAGTATATCTGCTGGAGCTCCTGGATTTTATCTTCATTCAAATTATCCATCTCTCCCGCTTTAAGCTTTTCCTTGGCCTCACCCATCATTTTTTGGACGATTCTTCTCTTTAAGCGTAAGATCGATTTGTATCCGGTCTGGGAAAGATCATCCGTCTCGGAATTGATGAAAATTTGAAATCTTTCAGTCCAATGGTTAGAAACTTCATGTCGATTAGTGATCAGGTCTATGACCTCCTTCTGGATTTCACGGTCTCCCATTTGAACAAAATAATCGACACCTGGACTTTCACCCTGCTCCGAAAATTCACGGTATACATTTAAAATGCGTTGATAGACTGGAGATTGAAACTCTACGTCGACCACCTCATCTAAAAGATAAGTAGAAAGATTTGGGCCTTCTTCGTCGATTTGATTTGATCCATAATTTAAGAGAAGTCGAATCAACTCCCTTTCTTGAATTCTGAGAATTTCAATGTCGGAAGTGGCTCTCTCTGGTCCCAACAAATCCTGAACCGCCTCTTCTGCTTTTTTCTCTTGAGTAATTTTTTTGGCTTCCTGTTTCTGATTTTGAAGAAGAGATTTATTCAACTCAGTAAAGAGGATATCCTCACCAATTTCCAAGAGCCCTGCAGCCTCTTTGGAAAAAACCGATCTCAAAATTGGATCTGGAATCTTGCTGATACTTTGCACCACCTCCTTGATCAAATTGGCCTTTTTTAGGGGATCAGACTCCATCTCATCCCTATATAAATCAATCTTGAAGCCAATGAAATTCCTGCTCTTTTCCTCCAGATAAGCCGCAAAAGCTTCTGACCCTACCTTTTGCGAATAACTGTCAGGGTCCTCTCCTTCAGGGAAAACTACAGCTTTTACATTTAGCCCACCTTCTAGGAGCAAATCAATTCCTCGTAAGGAAGCTTTAATACCAGCCGGATCTCCGTCGTAAAGAACTGTAACCTGATCAGCAAAGCGTTTAATGAGTTTTATTTGACCTTCGGTCAATGACGTTCCCGATGATGCCACAACATTCTCTATTCCAGAGAGATGCAAAGAAACAACATCCGTATACCCCTCTACGAGGTAGCAGTTTCCAGTATTCCTGATAGCCTGCTTTGCCTGAAACATTCCATAAAGAACATCAGACTTGTGGTAGACTGGAGTTTCTGGAGAGTTTATGTATTTGGGCTGATTTTTATCCTTTTTCAGAATTCGAGCCCCGAAACCAATGGGCTTCCCTCCTACATTATGAATGGTGAAAGTCACTCGACCTCGAAAGCGGTCGTACTTTCTATTGGCATCAGATTCACTTTGTAAAATAAGCCCTGCTTTCAGCATGACATCCTCGGAAAAGCCAGCTTCCTTGCCTGCAGTTAAAAGATGATCCCATCCCTCCAGAGCATACCCCAAATCAAACTTCTCAATAATTTGCTGGGTAAATCCTCTCTCTTTGAAATAACTCAGACCGATTGACCGCCCCTCTTCAGTTCTCAAATTTTTTACAAAAAAGTCCCTGGCAAAGGACAAGGCGATGTAAAGGCTCTCTTTTTCCTTATACAGTTCTTCCTGTTCAGGAGTCCTATTCTCCTCCTCTTCTACTTCTATTCCGTATTTCCCGGCGAGTTGGCGAATGGCTTCCTGGAACCCCACGCCCTCGATATCCATGATAAATTGAATGGGGTCACCTGCTTTACCACAGCCGAAACATTTATAAATCTGCTTAGCCGGTGAAACTGAGAAGGAAGGCGTTTTTTCACCATGAAATGGACAGTTTGCCCAGAGATTTTGACCTTTTTTCTTTAAAGTTAAGTAGTCACCCAATACCTCTTCGATATCCATTCGGCTTTTGACCGCATCTGTCGTGACTTTACTTATACTCATAATTGATTAGGAAATTCCCTTGCCTTAGCCCGGCATTCAGAACTATTTATACGATCCGAAAGTTAGTCCTTTTAAAAGCAAACGCCCTCCTTTTTTTAGAGAAGGATTGGGGCTAAATTTGTAGAAATTTCTTCAAAATCGCATGAAATTAAATAAAGAGTCACTTTTAAAAACACTTTCCAGAGTCGAAGATCCAGATTTAAAAAAAGATTTGGTTACACTTGGAATGATTCAAAAGGTGAATATTGATGGGCAAAAGGTGAGTTTCAATGTAGTTTTAACTACCCCAGCCTGTCCACTGAAAGAGGTAATTAAAAACAACTGCATAGAAGTCCTTGAAGAGGATTATGGCAAAGAATATGAGTGGGAGATTTTTATGACTTCCCAGGTGACTACCGTACGAGAGGCAGCACCAGTTTTACCTGAGGTAAAAAACATTATAGCCATTGCTTCCGGAAAAGGCGGAGTGGGAAAATCTACCACAGCAGTAAATCTCGCTGTTGCTCTGGCCGATTTAGGTGCCAAAGTCGGACTAATCGATGCGGATATTTCAGGGCCATCAATCCCTACCATGTTTAATGTGGAAGGAGAGCAACCCACTGTTAAAAAAGTTGGTGAAAAAAATGTAATCATTCCAATTACCCAATACAGTGTAAAACTTATGTCGATAGGGTTCTTAACTCCTGCAGAGAGTGCTGTGGTGTGGAGAGGACCAATGGCTAGTTCGGCTTTGAGGCAGTTCATTTCTGATGTGGAATGGGGAGAACTGGACTATTTGCTTATTGACCTACCACCAGGAACATCAGATATCCATTTAACTATGGTGCAAACTGTCCCCGTTACTGGAGCTATTATCGTGACTACCCCTCAGAAGGTGGCTTTAGCGGATGCTACTAAAGGTCTAACCATGTTTAAGCAGCCTCAAATTAATGTACCTGTTTTAGGTGTTGTTGAAAATATGGCTTATTTTTCACCCGAGGAATTACCTGATAATAAATACTACTTATTTGGAAAAGAAGGCGGGCAAAAATTAGCCGAGAAATATAAAGTACCGTTTTTAGGTGAAATACCCATAGTTCAGAGCATTCGTGAAAGTGGAGACACAGGATTTCCGGCGGTTTATAAAAACGGTATCACTCAAAAAGCGTACACAGAATTAGCAGAAACTGTAGCAAGACAAGTGGCAATCAGAAATGCGAATTCCGAAAAAACCCAAAAAGTAGAGATTACGACATAAAAAATGGACGAGATTTTAAAAAATAAGATAGAAACCGCGTTAGATTCCATAAGACCTTATCTGGAAGCAGATGGGGGCAATGTTCGAATTGTAGAACTCACCTCAGATATGGTGCTTAAATTGGAACTACTCGGAAACTGTGGATCATGTCCAATGTCTACCATGACTCTCAAGGCGGGAGTGGAAGAAGCTATCAAGCGGGCTATTCCTGAAATCACAAAGGTAGAGGCGATTAACCTTACTGCGGCTTAAAATACTATTGGTGTATAAGTCATTCCTAAAGTCTAGATTTCTTTTGCTCCTTCTGGGAGCATTTTTTGCAATCACCTCACTTTATTCTCAAAACTTTGAGGTGAAGCCTTTTGGGATGGTAAATCATACCCATGCAGGCCCCCATACAGAGCGCTGCGGGCATACCATTCTAGAACAAAAGATTGAAAAAGAATTAGGACCTCTTGGTTCCAAAGACGCTTTTGAAAACTGGATTGATCAGAAAATCCAAACCAGGCGGAATTCGCCAAAAACTTTGGCAAGGACCCAGAATGACCCGATCAAGATCCCTGTGGTGGTTCACATTATCCATTCGGGTACCAGCATAGGGCAAGGAGCAAATATTCCCGATTCTCAGGTTTTCGAACAGATTCGCGTTCTAAATGAAGATTTTAATCGCACAAATGCAGACGCTGTAAATACTCCTGCGGAGTTTCTACCAGTGGCTGGCACAGCAGGAATTGAATTTGTTTTGGCTAAACAGGATGAAGATGGACTTCCCACCAATGGTATCGTGAGGGTTCAAGGTCCACAGCCAACTTACAGCCCCAATGACGCCACCCTCATTGGGCAAATATCACAATGGAATCCTGAGGAATACATGAATATTTGGGTTGTACCCTTGGTACAGCCATTTATTGGCTACGCTTCATTTCCAATTTCGGATTTACCTGGACTTAATTTTCCGGCTGTTTCAGCCATTACAGATGGGGTTACGGTAGATTATCGGTTCTTCGGAGTTGGTGGTAATTCTGTGTCTTCTACTAGCGGACGAACGGCAACCCATGAGGTCGGCCATTACCTTGGCTTGAGGCACATCTGGGGTGATGGAGGATGTGGTGTTGATGACTTTGTGGAAGACACACCAGAGCAGGATAATTCAAACAACAATTGCTCTCCGAATGTGTCCAGATTCAGCTGTGGAAGTAATGATATGATCCAGAATTACATGGATTACACCCCGGATGCATGCATGAATTTATTCACCATGGGCCAAGTAGAGAGATTCCATGTTGTATTGGAAAACAGCCCCAGAAGAATAACCCTTGTCAATAATCGGGCGACTGAAGACCCTGAATTGCCTAATCGGGATCTTGGAATATCCAGAGTTTTAGAACCAAGTGACTTCGCCTGTGATGCATTGATCCAGCCGAGCATTGAAGTTCTCAATGCTGGCGAGGACAGAGTTACAAATGCCACCATTACCCTAACAGTTAATGGCAATTTGGTAGAAACCAGAAATAGTGAACTGGATTTGATCACTGGAGAGCATGCTATCATCGATTTCAATGATTTCAACTTACCTCAAAATTCCAATACGGTAGAATTTGAGATCATTTCAGTAAATGATAATACTGATGAAAATCCTGATAATAATCTGGCAGTAACAAATCCAGTGATCCAAAGAGATTTGGATTTACCTTACTCCTTTGATATCAGCGATTTTCCTGAAAGATGGACTGTTGATAATCCCGATGGGCTATTAACATGGGATCAAACCACCATTAACATAACAGGACAATTAGAGGATGCGATTTTTATCAATAATTATGACTATGAGGCTCCTGGTCAACTTGATTACTTGATATCACCAAAAATAGATTTAGAAAGATACCCCAATGCGCAGGTCGTATTTGAGCTGTCCTATGGTCCATATGCTCAGCCAGGGTTTGATGATAGATTGGTTGTTGCAATTTCCGAAGATTGCGGAGGCACTTTTGATGTAAACTCTGCTGTTTTTGATAAGACACGGACAAGGTTAGAAACCTCCCAACCTACTCTTGATGCATTTATCCCTAGTGATCCTAGTCAGTTTAGAACAGAACTTCTCAATTTGAACAGGTATTCGGATCTAGGGCAAATCCGCTTAGCTATAGTGAACGAAAATGGCTTTGGTAACAACCTTTACATTAAGAATATCAGGATACTTCCTAATGAGGAATTCAATTACAACTTAGAATTAGTAGACCTCCTCGCTCCAAGCCCTGTGGTAGATGGAACCCAAGAAGATGAGCAGGTGATCTTGAAAAACACAGGAAATCTTCCAATCACAGGATTTCTGTTTACTAGGAGTACTAATGGCTCTACTCCTGAAACATTCGTAGCCCAAGGTTCAACTGTTTTACCTGGCGAAACAACCATCCTAAATGGAAGCCGAACGACTCGAGCCGGAAAGAATAGATTGGATTTTACTGTTTTCGATCCAAACTTCGACGTGAATGGAAACAATAGAAATTCCTTCACAAGGTTTATCATCGAGGATGATCAAACAATAGTGAGTCCCTGGAGACAAAATTTCAATGATGTAAATGTTCTTAATTCCTGGACGGTTCTCAACCCTCAGCAGGACGGCAACACATGGAGGCTAGAACCAGTTTCTTCAGGTTCAGGTCCCGGAAATGTGGTTGTAATGGAAAACAACATCGCTGGACAATCTCATTGGTTGGCCTCTCCGATTTTTGACCTAACCAAAAGAAGGGAAGCGAGCTTCTTCTTTGATGTTTCGGCTGGGGAAGTAAACCCTGAAGCTATTTTAACCCTTCTGGCATCGGATAATGGTGGTGAAACGTATTCGGAGGTTTGGTCGGCTGCTGGTTCAAGTCTATCCAATGTAGGAGTAGGAGAATCAAACCCTAACGCTGCAGGAGATTTTGTTCGAAACTATGTAAATCTTACAGACTTTGCGGGAGCAGGAAAAACTGAAATCAGGCTTGCCTTTGTGCTAACAGGAGCCACAGCAAATGATTCCCCGATCTATCTGGACAATTTCGAAGTTTTCCTCAGTGCGAATCCCAACCCGGTAATTCCAACAGAAGGAATGACCATCTTGTACCCTAACCCAGCAAGAGATTTCTTTAATCTGGCATTTAACCTAGCTAGGTTGGAAACTGTCAACATTAAGGTTATTTCCGCTTCTGGCACAGTGGTTCAGGATATTGATTATCCACAGACCTTGAACCAGACTTATACATTCTCCACTGAATTATTCAGGCCTGGGGTTTATATTATTCAGATTAGCAGTGAGAGTATTCAAGAAATCAAGAGATTGATTGTTAATTAACAATTAAAAGGCTTGAACTTCCCCTTTCGGCTTATTTTTTGCCATTAGAATATCCCAATTGTAGTTACCTCTCGTTGTAGGGTAGTTAAATCCAACTTATCTTTAGCATTACTATAAGGACCTTCCATGAAGAAAGTACTGATCCATTTAGTTATCATATTCGGTTTGACCGCGTTATTGGGTTACCTATTTTTAAAAGTCTATCTGCCGGCATATACCAATCACGGAGAGACTGTATCCGTACCTGATTTGAATGGTTACACCTTCGATGAGGTGAAAACTCAGCTGGAAGCTGCTGGACTACAATATGAAGTTTCTCCTGATTCAGGTTATAGTACTGATTTAAAGCCTCTTGCAGTTTTAAAGCATATCCCAGGACCGAATGCATTGGTGAAAAACGATCGAAAGATTTACCTCACCCTAAATGCTCAAAATGCACCACTTCTCCGAATGCCGAATTTGGTGAACACTCCATTAAAAAACGTTCAGGAAATACTCGCGAATATGGGGCTTGAAAGAGGTGATATTGTCTATGTTCCGGATATAGGAATCAACGTGGTCTTGGAACAGAAGTATCGAGGTCAAAACATAGTGGAGGGAGCGGAAATCCCAAAAGGTGCCCGGATAGATTTAGTCGTTGGGGACGGATTAGGTAATCAGATTCTTTCGGTGCCAAATATGGTGGGTATGGAAATCTCCGAAGCTGAATTTGTTATTTTAGGTTCCGGTCTACGAGTGGGAGAGAAAAGATTTTTGCCGAACGACACGATCCCCGCTGGATATGTATTCAACCAAATTCCGGAGGCAGGATCACAAGTTAAAACTGGAGAAATAATTGAGCTCTGGGTTTCAGAATTAGGAATTGATGGATAAAAGTCTCCGAATATTCATACTGTGCATTTTCGTTTCGGGTGTTTTTCTTTCTCTCCCTGCCAAAGCACAGTTTGTCGAATTCGGTCCTATCCATAAAATCAAAAATCCTAGGTCTCAAATATCTCGGACTAATGCGAGGACATCTGAAACTTTAAAATTACCCTTCTGGGATGATTTTTCTCTCGGAATTGATACCCTTATTTGGGAAGTAAAAGGTACTTCATATACCGAAACCATCGGTGTCAATCCTCCATCTATTGGTATGCTACTTTTGGACGGTGTGGATGAAAACGGTCGTCCCTACTCTTTTGTGAACATTGATCAGGGGGTCACTGATATGATTTCGTCGAAGCCATTTGACCTATCAAATCTCTCCGCCTCTGAGAGCACATCTTTATACCTGAGTTTCTTTTGGCAAGCTGGTGGAAGAGCTGAATCCCCCGATGAGGGAGATCAAATTTCACTTCAGTTTCTTGGACCTGAAGGCAATTGGATCCCTGTTTGGACAGAGCGAGGCTCAGCTGATCATCCTTTAGAAAGCTTTACTCAGGAATTTATCCAAGTCTTACCGGTATTCCAGCATCCGAATTTTCAATTTCGATTTGAAACCAGAGGAAGACAATCAGGACCATTTGATTCCTGGATAGTGGACTATGTTTTTTTGAATACCAATCGGGACTCTGAAGAAATTGACTATCCCGACAGAAGCTTAACCCAAAGAAATAATCTTCGGTTTGGTGATTATGGTGCCTATCCAAAGGACCTGTTGGAGTCAAACCAAGAAGAAAACTGGAGTACAGTAAAAAATGAGTTTCTCAACTTAGAGGATCGATTTCGAGCCATGGAATATAGTATCCAGATTACAGATTTGGAGTCAGGACAAGTATTACCGATAAACTCAAACACTCCGTTTAATCCTGTTCCCAATGCTGGCGAAAGAAGGATATTTGAAAGCCTGGAATTCGATGAAATTCCTCCTCCCCAACTAGAGACGGACCTTGAAATAAAAACCACTCTCCTTTCAGGTGATGACATATGGTTTGAGATAGATAACGGGGATACCACATTTTTTGAAAATGTGGATTTAAGGTCAAATGACACGGTAAGAACGGTTTTTCCAATCCGGGATTATTTTGCCTATGATAATGGCTCACCAGATTATTCTGCTGGAATTAACCAAAGAGCAGGTCAACTGGCCGTAGAATACAATACCCCTGAAGAGGTTTATCTCAAAGGGATTTCTATAAATTTCACCAATCCTAATCAGGCCGAGCAGGCCATTGATATTCTGGTCTGGGATGATCTGGAACAAGAGCCTATTTTTAGGCGGGAAGAACTCATTCCAAGATTTCCTTCAGCAGATAGTCTGGTCTATTTCTCCCTTGACACAAATCTTCAGGTCAGAGGTAATTTTTATGTAGGCTATGCCCAGTTCACAGATGATTTCATCTATGTGGGTCTTGATAAACTGAATGATAATGGAGATAGAATTTTCTACAATGTGGGTAGAGGTTGGACACCAAATGAAGAAGTAGAGGGGTCTCTTTTGGTCAGAGCTCATGTGAGTTTAGCCACACCGTTCACCGAAAACATCCTGCCTGAGGAGAACTTAAGGATTTACCCTAACCCAGTTCAAAATCAGCTGAAGATCGAAGGTTCATTTTCAGAGCTTAGGATCTTTGACCCCTTCGGTCGCGAGATATTTTTAGAGAGACAGCAAGGTGCAAAAGGAGAAATCATTAATTTTAGAGGACAAAGGCCTGGAATTTACATAGTCCAGGTACTTACAGAAGCAGGTTTACAAAGCAGTAGAATTTTAGTTCAATAATCATGGAAGACATCAATGTTCAGGATTTGAAATCGCGATTAGATGCCGGTGACAAATTCGTTTTTTTAGACGTGAGGGAGGAATGGGAATATGAAGAAGATAACCTTGGGGCAAAAAATATTCCTTTAGGAGATTTGCCTAACCGTCTTGAGGAGCTGGAGGATTATCAGGATAGTGAAATCATCGTACACTGTAGATCAGGTGCCAGAAGTGGCAATGCCAAAAGATTCCTAGAAACCAAGGGCTTTTCTAAAGTAAGAAATGTCCTAGGTGGAATCATGGCCTATCGAAACTTATAAAGCTTTTATCAGGAGAAAATAAAGGGTTTTGGGGAGAAGCAAAGGATGAAAATGGCCAATGCTATCCATCCCAAGACCTTTCTTTTTTGGTCCAGTTCCTTGAAACCGGTTACTTCAGGGTGCTTTGTACCCATGATTCTTCCTATCAAAAAAGCGAAAAATAACCAGCCTTGATAGCCTTCCCAGTCAGGTTTTATAAACACTATTGCGTATTGCAATGCTGCAATGGATAAAGCCAGTGTCAATTTATTTTGTGGGCTGAGGCCCGACTTGTGAAGGCATATATATAAGAACCCTAAATAAAGAGGAATTCTAAACAGAAGATCATCACCTGGCATAAAGGGGGAGATTACCCCCAATCCTGCATACCCAATAAAAACACAAAAAGCAGCTAAGGATATTTCCTTGTGTCGCTTTGGAAACAAGCCAAAAACCACATGACCTCCATCAAGCTGCCCAATGGGAAGTAAGTTTAGGGCTGTAAAAAACAATGCTAAATAACCTGCAAACAAATACGGATAGTGGATGACTTCAGACATTTCCGGCATTCGATTAGGGTCCGCCAGCGTCTCACTCATCACGTAAAAAAGGAGGTTGTTTCCGAGTTCAAAATTCAGAACATCCTCACCATATCCTTCGAAGTTTGGGTCCGCATATTCTGGGTGAACTTCATACAAGTATGACAACTCGGGTAGTGACACAAAACCATAAGCCAAAACTCCAAGTGCAACTACGAATCCGGCTAATGGACCGGCTATTCCAATATCGAAAAATTTCCTTCTGCTATTTACCAGGGATTTCATCCGAATCACCGCTCCGAGAGTACCTATAGATGGGGCCCCAATAAATCCAAACCACGCAGGTATAAAGTAAGGCAGGGAGCTTTTCACCCTATTTCTAATGGAAACAAGTAAGTGTCCCATTTCATGGACAAAAAGAATCCCGATAAATGAAAAGGAAAAAGCCGTAGATCTCCAGAAATATTCCCAAGTAAGCATAGTATCTTCTTCGCCCAAAACAGATTTTCCGAAGAGCCACTCTGAACCCGCAAGAGTGGTGGTAATGATCGTCAAAACAAGTAAAACCCCATGCCGGAGGTATTCTTTGGGACTATACATGCTTAAAAAAATCAAAAATTACATTAGGTCCGGTGACCTGATGGGCCTGTATGCCTATTTCCCTGGCACTTTCCACATTAGCTTTAAGGTCATCAAAGAATATTACTTTTTCGGGTGTGGTATTTAGGTCTTCGACCAAAGCTTTATAGATCAAAGGATCTGGTTTGGATAGGTTCATTTCGTGGCTGAAATAGACATGCTCAAATAAATCATGTAATGATTCCAGGCCATGATCCTCCTTTAGAATCTTATTCAAAGCCTGGATATGAATTTCATTTGTATTGCTTAAAACTCCGGTTCTGTAATGTTCTTTAAGGTTTTTTGCCAATTCTAATCTTTCCACAGGAATCTTTCCTAGAAGGTAATTCCATAAATGATCTACAAATTCATCAGACCAATCCTCCTCAAAATAGTTTTTGATTTCCTGTCTGAACTCATCAGAACTGATCAGACCTTTTTCATAATCCTTGTGAAAATCAGTGAGGTAGAAACTCGCAACTCTTTCATGATGTATTGGAGCTACTTTTTGCTTGATGTAATCGAGCGTCTCAGTATAGAAAATATCGACGATGACATTCCCAAGATCAAAAATAACAAAGTCAGCCTCCGGCTTCTTTTTCATCGCAAAAGTTGGTTGTGAATATGAATTCAAATATGTAACATTGCACTCCCAAAACCAAGGTTTGCGAAGTTTAGAATCTAAACTTCAATGTGAACTAAATTGGGCCTATAACTCAGTTGGTTAGAGTATCTGACTCATAATCAGAAAGTCCCTGGTTCGAGCCCAGGTGGGCCCACAGAAGTTAAGAGCTCTGTCTTTGGACAGGGCTTTTTGCGTTTCAAATGATCTGGACGAGAAGTTTATTTAGATTAACGAAGTTAGTCAGGAGGCCGGGTAACATCAAAAGAAAATCTGAGAGGAAAGTCTGTGGCTTTTTTATTTTATTGTAATAATAAACCAACTATAATTTACCTGCCATGAAGTCAATTTTTATCGCCTTCCTGCTATTTTTCTGTGTCTCAGCTTTTGGACAGGATCTTACAAAAGAACAAGTGATGGAAGATTTGATTCAACTCAAAGAAGCCATTGAAGAATTCAACCCTGCTTTGGAGGCATATAATCCTGACTTTCAAAGTAGCACCGATAGCCTTTTCTCCACCATCTCTACACCCACTTATTCAGCCTTTGAAGCATTTGATTTGGTGAGTCAGCTCTGTGCTTTTAGCAACGAGGGCCACTTTTCATTGGGTAATTGGGAGGATCCAGTGCATTCTGGATTCATTGAAAATAAGTTTGAATATATCCCACTTTCGGTAAAAATCGCCGATGAAAAACTTTGGGTCTGGCTTGATCTGTCTAAAGAACAGAAGTTAATCAGAGGTCATGAAATTCTATCGATCAATGGTATGAGGAGTTCAGATATTTTGAGAAAAATCTACTTAAATACACCTACGGATGGGGACATTAGAACCTATGCTCAGCGAACCATTGAAAATAATTTTTCATGGATGTATTACCTCTACGTGGATCGGGAAAATAGATTTGAAATCGAAACCAAGTCAGGATCAGGGGAAATCCAGAAAACCCGTATTCAGGCTTTAACAAGAGAAAAACATTTTGAAAACTATGCTGAATACTATCCAAACCGGGCGCGAGCCCAGGAAATGGAAGAAACAGATGCCTTTTATTCCTTAGAATTTGAAGGACTAACATCTTTTCTCACTATCCCCTCCTTTGATAGAGCTCGGGTCGAAGAAAATGACATTAATTCAAAAAGACTTTATAAAACCATATTTGAGGAATTGAAGCAAAATGAGATTCAAAACCTAATCATCGACTTAAGAGGAAATACAGGTGGTCTAAATGAATTTGCTGATGACATCGTTCCTTTTATTCAAAAAAAACCATCTGATTCCCCCTTACTTAAAAGAACGATTTCTTGGGAAGGTAAAATCAGGAATTATCGCTTTCCCAAGGCTTCTAATTTGGCTTTTACAGGTAGTATCATCGTCCTGGTTGACGGGAGAACCTATTCAGCCGGAAATACCATAGCCAGGTATCTAAAGGAATATGGAGATGCTATCTTTATTGGTGAAGAGACTGGTACACGTTATGAAGGCTTTGCCGCAGGATCCAAGCAATATGTGACGTTGAAAAATACTCAGTTCAGGATAGGTATTCCCAGATATCATATCACATTTGATCCATCCAAAAAGCAACTTACTTCCAACAGAGGACTCCTGCCTGATTACGAAATTGAGCCTAATATTCAGGATTTACTCGAAGAAAAAGATCTTCATATGGAAAAAGCCAAGATTTTAATTTCACAAAATTGACATTGGATCTTAATCAAATATCCTTTCCTTTAATCCTCGACGGTGGCCTTTCCAATGTGCTTGAATCTCAAGGTAATGACCTGAACCACAAACTTTGGACGGCAAAACTTCTAGTGGAAAAACCCGAAGCCCTAATTCAAACTCATTACGAATACATCAAGGCTGGAGCCCAAATTATTACCACTTCAAGCTACCAGGTATCAGGGCAAGGTCTATTGGACCTAGGCTTTCCGGCGAAGGCCTTGGAAGCTTTATTGCTTAAATCCATCGAACTTGTTCAAAGTGCCATCCTCAGAGCCGAAGAGCAAGGCTTGATTAAACAAAGACCATTAATTGCTGCCAGCCTTGGACCGTATGGTGCATACCTGGCAGATGGATCAGAATACCGAGGGAACTATCAGGTTTCAGAAAAAGTCATTCGAAAATTCCATCAAGAAAGAATTGAAATCCTGGATAATTCCGAATCTGACTTCTTGGCTTTTGAAACTATTCCAAGCTTTGGCGAAGCCAAAGTACTTTCAGAAATACTCCGGGAAGCAGCAAAACCTTCCTGGGTCTCTTTCTCCTGTAAAAGTGGAAGCGAGATCAATGATGGAACCCAGATAGAGCTCGCCATTGAACTATTTAGAGATCATCCTGCTGTTTTTGCTATCGGTGTGAACTGTACCAAGCCAAAATACATTTCAGAGTTAATCAAAAGAATCAAAAAGGGAAACACCGGAAAAAGGATAATTGTATACCCTAATTCCGGTGAGGCTTTTAATGCAACAAATAAAACCTGGATGGGAACAGCCGACCCCAATCTTTTCGTTGAGATGGCCAAAGAATGGATTGACCTGGGTGCAGACATCATCGGAGGATGCTGCAGAATTGGTCCAGGCCACATTTCTCAATTGAGAGATAAGTATCTAAAAGGATAAACCCAGTTTTTCGGGTTTTTTCTCTGATTCTTCTTCGCCTGTTATTGGCTTCATTGGAGGGGTATACTTAAGGGTAAGGTAAATGGACACCGCAATCACGGAAGCCCTGGCGACATAGGAAATCACGCCTCCACCTGCGGTTCCATCTGCTACTGAAAAGAGATGCCAGCTTAAATTCATTAAAGTGTGCAAGACCATCGGCACCCATATGGAATAATTCCATCTGATATAAAGCCAAGCAAACCAAATCGCCCCAATACTAGTCACGAAAATGGTCAGGAAGCTGGAAAGAAAATCATGGGCTTGGTATAGGTGACCATAGCTGAAAATCGCAGCATTGAGCAGAACTGCCGGCCAAAATCTCCATCGAAGTAGTCCATAAAGTGCTCCAAAAAAGAAGGTTCTGAATATCAGTTCTTCAAAGAACCCTGATAATAAAGAATTTTGAAAAACATAAAATGGATTGAAATTTTCATTCATGGGAAAAGCAAATGCAAAAATTATAAAAAGAGGAACGCAACAAGTTAAGCCTATAAATAATCCCTTTAACGGAGATCTCATTATACCAGAAATTTCCAGAGCTTCTTTTCCAAATAAAAGGAATGAAGTGATCACAACTGGGGCTGCCCAAAGGCAATTGAAAAGAAAGGAATCCAAGTATGGATTCGTTACTATTTGAACTGAATCAAGCGAAAAGTAACTCACAATGTTCCAGAAGTTATAGGATAATAACACCGATGCAAATACTGCTAAACTCTTTAAAATTTGATTTGTGCTCATGACTTATTGATTTGATGATGACACAAACAAAATCCTCTTATCGATCTCTTGCAACTTTAAGTGGCGAGGTGACGAAATGTGTGTTTTAATGCAACTGATAGGGATAATTTGCCGATTTCAGGGATGAAATGTCAGCGAAAATCTTTTACTATTTGTTCTGCTACATTTAGATTTCCTCGGGATACCGGGACTTCAACTCCGAGATTTTCCGAAATAAGCGAACCCTTTCCCTGGTCTTTTTTAAGCCTCGAAAAATGGGGTCGGTTGATTAAATATGAACGATGGACATTTATGAAATTCTCTCCCGGAAGCTGTTTCGATATAAGGGCCAAGGTACTTCTGATGAGGACACTTCTTATTTCTGAATCTTTTGTAAAAAATACTTCTACATAATTTCCACTGGACTGAAAATAGATTAAATCAAATTCCAAAAACCGATACGTTTCACCTCTATTTTGCCCATGAATTTCAATCGTTTTTTCTTCTGTTTTTTGGGTAACCGATTTTGATTTTTCCAGAAGTGCCTTTTGCTCAGCATCAAAATATCGCCAAAACAGGATGAGCATTAAAGGAAGAATTCCAATGGCGAATGAAAAAATTATAAAATCCGTAAAGTGTGTCCATGCGGTGTCAGGACTGATGAATGCAATAAAGTAGATAAAGCAAACAATCGAGATCAGAAAGAAAATCAAACTTAGATTCAGAGTTTCCCTTAAGAGGGTTGGGCTATCCTCTTTCTGCAGAAACAAAAATCCAGTCTTTAATGGAAAATAAGCGATAAAAACAACCACACCGTAACCCAAAAGGAGTTGATCTTTATAAAGAAAATTGTCCTCATAAGTTCCAAATGGCTGGAAAACATAAATAAAGGCCCCAACGAATAATCCCAAAAACAAAGCCTCAAAAAACTGAGATCTAACAGTTTGCTGGGGAAGCTTTTGGGTAAATATATCAACAATGCGTTTTAGCATTTATTTCTATTAGAGTTTCTGACTGCTAACATTTCAAATGTCAGCACCCCATATTTATTGTCTCAATTCTGCTGCTTCCTTCAAAATCAAAAATGGTTCAGCTCGAATTTGCATTGGTCCTTGCAGTGGCTGACTCATGACGATTAGGAAATAAATAATTGTACCTATAAATCCAGAATACAGAGCTAAGAAAAAAATCGTAATTCTATCCGGGCGATAAACCGCAAACAAAATCATGGTAATAAAAAGGCCTCCAGCGGAAGTAATAAAGACTTGTGGGATCGACTGTCTGGTTTGATATATTCTCACTTGCATGTAATTCGAGAGGAAATCTACATCTTCAAGCATGGCCGACTTTAAATACTCCTGTTGTGGACTCTTAGGTTCTAAATCCTGCAAGCTGTAATAAATTTGTCTATAAGTTTCAGTGGTTTTGGTATCGAAAAGACTTTTACTATCAGGAATCCACCCCTCCTCTAAAACAGAATCTACATATTCAACGAGTAAATCTTTTATTGTTTCCGCATTTTGACCACCGTACGCATTTAAATCTACATAAATATCAACTAGATGTGTGGCTTCGGAAATCAGGGCATCCTTTATTTGATAATAAACGATTCGTTCATTGGCAAAAGTGAAAGAAAGAATAAGTGCCAAAAGAGAGGCTGAGGTACGGAATAGTACCCTTCCGGCTCGTTCATGCTCTTTGGTTAGATACTTTTTAAAAAGTCTGTGAGAGATGAGATAAACAGATACTGCAAAAGCAACAACCATTAGCACAAATAGAACTAATCCGGTTATTAAAGGAGTGTCTAGAAAAAATGAATACATTTTGTTGTTAACTCAATGCTTAAATAAAGCAGTCTTTATTCTCATTTCAAAAAAATAACGTTGGATACAGGGCACTAAAAACCCCGAAGAATTAATCTCCAGGGTTTAACGGGTGATCAACAAATTAATTAAAACTGAATCTTACCAATTATTATACTTGAGCCCTCTCCGGTGGTAGGATTAAAGAAGCCTCTTACTTTTCCTTTTCCGGTAGCCCCATCAAACCTTCCCGTACCTCCTATTATCTCCACCTCTGCTTCGAAATTAAATCGTATCTCAGAAATGGGAGTCACCGCATTTCCTATATTCTTAAACCACACGGAGTTCCCCCTCTTATCTGTAGTAATAGAACTCACTTCATCAGGTATATTTTTAATTCCTAATGCAGCTAGCTCGTCAGCATAAAATTGAGTAACAGGTGCAGCTATTGTTCCTTGTTGACCATTTTCATCTATGGTGGCCTGCTGATTAATAAAGGTTAGAGCTTTGCCCATGAAAGTGGCATTTCCCTCACCTACCCCAGGAAAGAAAAGGGCGAAGTCATCGGGAGAAGTTACTCGATCACCGTTTGGTTGCCTGGGATCGAGTTGATTGCTGAATCTTTCAAAATAAAAGCGGGTTGCTTTCTTGTCAAAATTCCATCGTCTTTCATTTTCTCCACCTTGGGATTCATCAATTTCAATAAGTTCAGATTCAGGTTCAACTGGCTCCTGATTCACATCCATGTTGCTCATACAGGAGGACACAACAAATATCAAAACCAGGGCGATAATGGAATTAAAAGTTAATAATCTTCTCATTTTACAGTTATTAGGGTGATGGTTAAGTCAATAATGAAAAAACTAGCTTTTCATATAAATATTTTCGCATTTGATATCAATAAAAATGCCAATAACTCAAAATAATACAATTTTCAAGGCTGAAAACCCCAAATAAAGATTAGCGACATAACAAATGTAATTTTTCAAAGATAATTTCAACAGTATCTTAGATTCGTAATCCTTTGATAATCAGTAGTAAGCCAGCAAGAAAGTTTTTTTTATCTTGGTAAACCAATGACAGATTTTAGATGAATTCCTCCGGATATTCAGGCACTCCTCTCGTGAAAAAACTTGGAATTAAGGAAGGTTTTAGGCTTAGAATAGTCCATCCACCAGATGGGTATTTTAGTTTTTTCGCAGATTTACCTCAAAACTTAGAGTTTCTTGAAGACGATGAATCAAAAGTAGACTTCATCCATTATTTTGTAATCGACGCATCAAAACTCCAAAATGAAATTGGTTTTCTGAAGGGTCTGATAGAGGAAAGTGGGATGATCTGGATTTCCTGGCCTAAAAAATCATCAAAAATCAAATCAAACCTTGATGGTAATAAAGTAAGAGAAATCGGTCTTAAAGCAGGGTTAGTGGATATAAAAGTCTGTGCGGTAAATGAAATTTGGTCGGGATTGAAGTTTGTGATCCCTGTAAAGGATAGAGGTTTGTAAAGTCTGATTGAATCAAAAATGGAATTAAAAGAATTTTACAACCGTCTAAGCGAGCAAGATAGAGCACTATTTATGACCATAAGTGATGTTATTCATTTAATGGATAAAACAGTAAACTCAACCGTTGGAGATGTAATGGGCAAGGAGGGTTTGGTCTTTAATCAGGATGGAGTTTTTAAATATGGTCTGGTCAAAACCCAAAAACATTACACGTTCCATTCCATGGTGATGTATGCCTTCCCGGATACTATTGAGGAATTCAAGGCAGGTTCAAAAGGAATTAAATTTCAAAAAGGCTGTTTTAATTTTTCTTCAGCGGATAGGCTAGACCTGGACCTTTTTGAAGCATTTATAGAAAAATCAGCAGAGAAGGACTTCACCCCTATCGTAAAAAAGTATCAGGCCAAACGAAAATAATCCAAACAATAAAAAGATTGATCGACCACTCAAAGATTTTCATCAATAGCATAGCCGAATTGAGGGCATGGTTAGAAAAAAATCATGACTTGAAAGAAAGCATTTGGCTGGTAAGGTGGAAAAAGGGGGCTGGTAAAAACTATGTCAGCTACTCTGATATAGTCGATGAATTGTTGTGTTTTGGCTGGGTAGACAGTTTGCCTCGAAAACTCAATGAAGAACAAACCATGATCAGGATTTCACCTCGAAATCCTAGAAGCAATTGGTCCAAAATAAACAAAGAAAAAGCAGAGCGGCTGATAAAAACAAATCGAATGGAAAAAGCCGGATTCACTTCGATAAAAAAGGCAAAGGAAAATGGGTCATGGGATTTTCTCGATGATGTTGAGGCCTTGATTATCCCTCATGATTTAAAAATAGCCCTCAAAGAATATCCGGAAGCAGAAAGGTTTTTCAAAAAGTTTCCAAAGTCTTCAAAACGGGGAATTCTAAAGTGGATTAAATCTGCAAAAACTGACTCCACAAGACAGAAAAGAATTAGGCAGACTGCCGAAAAAGCAGCTTTAAACATTAAAGCCAATCATCCCAAGGGAAGAGATAAAGGACCCGTTTAAGGATTTTTTTTAAATTGTTGGTTTCAACCCACCCTTCCCACTGTGAAAGAAAAAACCGTTGGTCTTACCGGATTACTTTCAGTAGTTATTCTGATTTTATCCCTGCTGGTCTTTGGGGTTTTAAATAATCAATTCAGCTTTTTGAATGATTTTATTAGTATGCTTGGTGCCAAAGGCCAACCAAACTCCGTACTTTTTAATTTTTTTGGTTTTGTCATTGTTGGATTTCTCTTGTTTCTCTTTGGCTGGGGCTACGGACAACTCCAGAATGATCGTTTATTAGCTATCCTTCTATCCATTTTCGGATTAGGATTTGCCGTTACGGCAATTCCCATAGATTTTGATCAAGAGACCTCTCCGGTTTCCAAAGCTCATATAGTTTCCATTTGCATTGGCTTGGCTTTTTGGTTTTTTGGACTGTCTAGAATGGGTTCAAATCCTAATCTCCCTCAGAAAATTAGAAAAAGGGCAAATTTAACGGCCGGAGTTTTAGCAACAGCAATGATTGGATTCACCCTTGGCTTTTGGTCAATGCCTATCACTCACCGTTTGATTTTTGGAATTGTATTCGGCTGGACAGGATGGACTTCAATCGAATTAGTGCTGAACAAAAATAAATCTTCACATGCCCAGGCCAAAATCCAAGGAGGAAATGCTTCTCTTAAGTGAAGAAAATTTTAAGAAACTTAAGAAACTGGTGGACTCTTTATCACCAGAGGAGCAAAAGATGGAATTCAAAACAAACACTTTAAATCGAAATATCAGGGATGTTTTAGCTCACCTTCATCATTGGCATCTTATGGTGATGGATTGGTATGAGGTAGGCATGCGGGGTGAGAAACCAAGCATTCCTGCAAAGGGCTACACTTGGAAAACCTTGCCTGAATTCAATAAATGGATTAATGACAAGTACACCCAAACTGATCTGGAGAAGGTAAAAAAAATGCTTGATCGTTCTTTTGGGCAAGTTCGTAACATCATTGATTCACATAGCAATGAAGAGCTTTTTGAAAAGAAAAGGTATAATTGGACGGGTTCAACTTCTCTTGGAGCCTACCTAATTTCAGCTACTTCCAGCCATTATGATTGGGCTATCAAGTTGATAAAAAGAGGAATCAAATAATAAAACGAATTTCTCAACAGTTCCAAAACACAGCAACCTTGAAGGTAAAAAGCAATCTTCCAGAATTCGTTTCTTTGAGTTCTTTGGATGAAAAAGTGAACACATCACGGACCATGGAATTCTATTCCGACTTCAAAACGACCGAAGGGTTTGCCTTATTTAAATAAATCATTTGATAGGCTCCTGTAAGCAAAACTACAATGAACAATAAGGCAATACTTACACCTACCGGAAAAAGACCTACTCCACTGTGAAAAGCGAAAAAACTGTCCAAAAATCCTCCAACGGCATACCATGCAAGCCCTCCACCTAGAACAGCTGAGAGGCTTCCTAATAAAAGATACCGACGAACCAAACCTACTGCCAGCCCCGGAGTACCGGCTCCATAAACCTTCCTCACACAGTAGTCCTTGATTCTGGCTTTTAGATTCAATGAAACAAGGCCAAACAAACCCATGGCAGCTAAAATTATACACAATCCTGCAGCCACCAAGAGAACATTCTGAACTCCCCGAGCATCATTTATAGCGCCGTCAAAAACCTGCGACTGGAATTGCCCCGTGAATAGGTCTTTTGGGAAAATTTCTCGCCAAATCGCTCTGACTTCTTCCATGGCTTCCTGGTCATTTCCAGCGCTAAAACTCAGAGTCAAATGGTCAAAATCTTTGGTATTGCTTGCTTTCATAACCATAGGCTCCACTTCAGACTGGAAGTAGATCGTATGAAAATCTTTAACCACACCAACTATCCTATGGTCCACGCTATCGATTTCTACAATAGACTCAATTGGATACAAGAGCCCTGATTCCTTGACAAAAGTCTCATTGACCAGGATGGAAGTTTCGTGATCAGCAGGAACCAATTCGTCCAGAGATTGACCCGTAAGAAGTTCTACACCCATTTCGGTTAAGTAATCTGGATCTGACAAAAGAAATTGAGTAGAAATTTCAGTATCCCCAACTTTCATCTCATTTGTATTAATCCAATTTCCGATAAATGAATTACTCCCTGCAGTACTGATCACCTTAGAATTGTTTTGAATTTGGTTTTCCAAAACCTGAAATTTAGTTGGATCAGGAACATTCAAAATGATTTTATTCTCGCTGTCATATCCCCATTCGCGTTCAGCATTTTGGGCATTTGTTTGCACGAAAGCCAATCCTCCAATTATCCCGATAATAGCCAGAGTGAATTGCAAAGTGAGAAGAGTTTGAGTTATCCAACCTTTTTTACCAACTGCCGCCTTCTGCTTGAGAATGGTAATTGGCTTAAACGAAGAGATGTATATGGCGGGATAGATTCCAGAAGCGATGGTAAGAAAAAGTAAAAGTGCACCTAACCAAGCCCAGACCATCCAATTACCAAGTAAGTCCAATTGGAGATTTTTGAATGCAATGGAATTAAATCCCGGTAAGAAGAAGGCACTCGCTATCAAGCAACCAAATACAATTGCCCCAAGGCAAACAAGAAAATTCTCACTCAGATATTGTAGGATCAATTGGAACCGACTGACACCAATTACTTTTCTCACTCCGATTTCCTTTAGCCTTTTTGTGGCCATAAGAATCGAAATATTAACATAATTGAAAATGGCCAAAACCAGAATAAACCCGGCTATGGTGGCTAAAAGGATGATTGGACCCTGCCCCATAAAACCAATCACTCCATTATCAATTTTGGAAGCCATAGGAACCAATTCTGTGAATGGTATGGTACTTATTTCCAAATATGGTTGATCCAAATTAATCCGGTTTTGACTGGACTGAATTTGATCAAAAGTCGATTTCAGGTTAGCAAGCTCTGATTCATTCTTTAACTGGATAAAAGTCCAGCACTCTTTCTTCCATTGATCCTGTAAGATCAAATCTTCATTTTTGGACCAAATCAAATCAAATCGGGCCAACACCTCAAATTCAAAAATCTCAATATCCTTCAAGGGCTCCAAAACTGCAGCTACTTTAAAGAATTTCTCTTCTTCTGCGATGACCAATGAAATTTCTTGCCCTATGGCAGGAGAATCGCCGAAAAGTCTTTCTGCAAATTCAGAAGATAAAATAACTTGGGTAGGATCTTCCAAGGCGCCAGAATAACCGCTTTGAATGTCATAACTGAACATCTCCATGTAATCAGAGTCTACAAATTGAGTCCTTGGGAAATAGGTTTCATTGTTATGGATTAACACATTGGATCCCCTCCAAACCCTGGTTAAGCCCTGATATTTTGAAGATGAAGCATTTAGTAATTCATAGGCTGGCTCCGCAATCGTTCCTTTTGTGACTATTCCTTCATCTTGCTCTACCTTGTACACAATTTGATAGAGCTCATTCTTATTTTTCTGATTTACACCCTTAAACCAAATCTGCTCAGTAAAAAGGTAAGCCACAAGACTGCAGGCCACGGCAGTTGATAGCCCAAAAACAGAAATAAAAGTGGTTAGTTTTTGATTGCGGAGATTTCTCCAGCCTAATTTGAAATAGCTTTTGAACATGGCAGCTTGGGTATAGGATTGGTAAGTTGGTTTTCGTCTTCTAATATTGCTCCACCTGAAAAAAGTGATCACATGCCAGATGAATTTCCAACGGGCATAGGAAAGACCCTTTTCCTGGAGATTTAAATTGAAAAGTTCATAAGCATCACCTTCTATTTCCTCAAGCTTTTCTGGGTTGCAGTACCACTCCAAAAATCGAATGGCTAGCTTCGGCGGCTCATGTGAATGCTTAGTATCCATTAGAAAAATCTAGAGCAAAAGGCGGGAGTTGATCAAAAAGCTTATTCCTCATATTCCTCACGTCTTCCAGAGCCAAACGACCTGCTGAAGAAAGGACAAAAAGTCTTTTCCTTCTTCCGCCTCTTTCTTCAGTTGCACCACCCATCTTCGAGGTAAGCAAGCCCTTATCTTCCAAACGATTTAATACGGTATGAACAGCGCTGATATTAACTTTTCTACCCGTCTGTGCCTTAATCTCTTCCAATACAGAAACTCCATAAGCTTCTTGATCCAATATGCCAACAGTGAGTAAAACAAGTTCCTCAAACTCTCCTAAGTGGTATCTTTTCATTTATTCTACAAATATGAATCTAATATATTACTTTCATATTTGTAAAACAAAAAATCATAGAGAACACCTTTAATTAAATCACTTTTTTATCCTTATATTTTATTTAACCTTTTTCAACCGCCTATGAAAACCTATACCATCCTCGGAGCGAATGGAAACATTGCCAAATCGGTATCCAAACATCTCGCAGGAACTGAAAACCGAATCCGTCAATTCAGTCGAAATCCAAAAAAAACTAACCCTAACGACGAATTATTGTCTGGCGATCTACTAAATCCTAAAGATGTAAAAAAGGCAACTGACGGAAGCGATGTGGTCTTTCTTCTGGCGGGTCTTCAGTATTCTACTAAGGTTTGGAAGGATCAATGGCCTAAGGTCATGAAAAATACGATCGATGCTTGTGAGGTCTCTAATTCCAAACTAGTTTTTTTTGACAATATGTATGCCTTAGATCCGGAGCATATTGGTCATATCACAGAGGAGACTCCGTTTGGGGCGAAAGGACCAAAGGGAAAGGTCAGACAGGAAATCCTTGAGATGCTTTGGAAAGCTATAGATGAAAAAAGAGTTACTGCACTGGTAGCTCGGGCAGCTGACTTTTATGGTCCTGATGCACAAAATAGTATCCCGAATGAAATGATCTTTAATAAAATTCAAACTGGCAAAAACCCACAATGGCTTTATTCTGGAGATCGAGCACATTCTTTCACTTATATTCCAGATGCAGGATATGCTACCGCATTCTTATCCCAGCAAGATGATTCCTGGAATCAGACATGGAATCTTCCCACGTGCGAAGACTTTCCCTCCGCCAGTCAACTGGTAGATGAGGTAAATAAGCTTTTGGGATCAAATAAAAAATTAACAGTCCTACCTGCTCTAGGGGTGAATATCTTGGGTTTATTTGTCCCTATACTCAAAGAAATGAAAGAAAACCGATATCAATTGGATCAAGACTATCGGTTTTACTCAGGAAAAATCGCAAAAAAATATAACCTCCACCCTACTCCTCTAGAAATAGGTTTGAAAAGAAGTTTAAACCTAATGGAATGATCATTAGTTACTTATACACGAATTTTTGGCCTCGGTAAATTCATTATTGAAATGAGTCCGTTGCTTTACAAATAAGTTAAGGTTTAAATCATGAGTTGCGCTTTTTTACTTATTGAATTATCTTATGAGGCTGATCCCCAAATAGTTTCTCCAGTAAAACAAAACATTAACCGTCAATAGGGATGAAAAAAACTCTACTTTACCTCTTATCCATTGGGCTTTTAGCTTCTGGTTGTTTTGGTCAGAAGGATTACGTAGCTGAATATGATTACAACTACCAAGGCTCTTTCAAAAACTACAAAACTTATTCTTTTCTCGAGTCTGAGGTTAAAGACACTTTGTTGATTACCCCCATCATGAATTCCACCATCGGAGCAAGGCTTGGGTCTCAGGGATATATAGAAAAGGAAGAGAGACCAGACATGCTGGTAAGTTATAAGGTGTTTTTTGACTCCATCCGCTACAGGGGGTATGTTCAGCCTGAGCTGGAATATTGGCTTCAAAGAACGGGTTACACGTACCGAGATGAAAATGGAGAATTACAAAAGGAGCAGGAAAAGGACGAAACCTACAACATGGTGAGATACAGCGAGAATAATGGTATGCTGGTGATTTATGTAATTGACAACAAGTATGGTAATACCATTTGGCAAGGGTACACTGCAGCTGCTTTCGATCCTTATTCTCCTGATTTTCAAGCGGACCTTACCCGTGCAGCATATAGGGTAATGAATGAATTCAAATTATTAAATCGGGAGAAAGGAGAATAACTTTGATTTCTTCCTTATTTTTTACTCTATCCCAAGAGGGTTCAACGTACCTAATGCATGCCTCATAATTACTTCTTGGAAGAAAAGCGTATAAATAGCCTGAGCAGCATCACCTTTGGCAGCCACTAGCTGTTGATTCGCGGTAGATAAGTCTACAAAGTTTGATAAACCAAGCCTGAATCGCTCACTTACTGCAGTTTGTGCCTCTTCGGCAGCCACCACCTGAACTCGTGTATTTTTCTCTTTTCGTATGGCAGCCTGATAATTTTGGTTAGCTAATCTTACGTCTTGATAAATACTTCTATCCAAAGCTTCTTTCCTCAATTCTTGATTTTTAAGCTGAACTCTGCTTCTCGTTACATTAAGTCTATTGTTCAGATTATTGAAAATGGGAATGCTTAATCTCATTCCAAGATTATTTTGTGGATAGATTGTAAGCAATTGTTCCTGGATGGACCGATCGTCCAGAGAAGTAAAAAAGGTACTGTAGTTGTAAAAGGCATTCAACCTTGGATAATACATGGCTTTATTTGCTTTTAGACTCTTCTCAGCAGAGTTGGTGAGTAGCTCCTGTTGTTTGATATCAACTCTATTTCCTAGGGCAATATCATAAAGCTCTACTGTGCTCATTCCCTCATAACTCATAGAATTTACAGCAGGATCCACTTCTATAATATCAGGAATGACTCCAGGTTCGAGCTGAAGGTATTCGCTCAAGTCCCAAAGATCATTTTCATACTGAATCTCTGCATCCACCACTGTGGATTCGACCCGAGCTACTTCAGACTGCTGATTATACTGATCCGCCAGAGTTCTGAGCCCTGCCTCTGTAAATCCGGTAATTTGCTCCAAAAGTGCCTTCTGGTTTTCAAGATTTTCATTGGCAATTCTAAGCAATTCCTTATCCAGCAAAACCTGAAGATATCTTCGAGCCACATCAAAAACTACTTGCTGAGCTGCTCTTTCCAGACCCATCTCACCAGCCTCCCAGGCTAGTTTTGAAGATTGGGTATCAAAAATTCTACGACCGGAATTAAATAAAGGCATCTCCAAATTCAGCCCACCAGAAATGATTTCATTGGTCACATTGGTCACCACTATCTCCCCTTCGATCTGCTGAAACTGCTGTCCAGACTGTCTTGAAAATGTAGTACCCACATTGACAGAAGGAAAGTGGGAAGCCAAGGCAGTTTGCTTCTCCTTTTTCAGAACTTCCTGCTGATTGGATTGGATTTGATAATCAAGATTTGCCTCCAGCGCGAGATTCACAGCAGTGGCAAAATCCATTTTTAAAGTGTCCTGAACAGCAAAAACAGGAGCACTAAATGAAAGGCAATAAATAAATATGAACAGCTTACGCATGTTGTATCGTTTCATCAGTTGTAACTTTACCATCTACAAGGTTGATCAATCTTGTTCCATAATCTGCATTGGAACGTGCGTGTGTGGCTTGAATTATCGTAGCCCCTTCACGATGTAATTCCTGGAAAACTTCCATGATTTCCTGTGCTTGTGCAGAGTGTAGGTTACCCGTAGGTTCATCCGCTAAAAGTACCTTTGGCTTACCCGCGATAGCTCTCGCGATGCCAACTAGCTGCTGCTGTCCACCAGAAAGCTGAGAAGGGAATAGATCTTTTTTGGCTACCATATTAAAGCGATCCAAAAGATTCGCGATAATACTTTTTCGCTCAGAGCTCGGCACCTTTCTATAAAGCAAAGGAGTCTCAATATTTTCGAAAACCGTCAGTTCATCGATTAGATGATAAGCCTGAAAAATATAGCCAAACTCACTCTTGTGAAGAGAGGATCGTTCCCTTTCCTTCATCCTGTGAATAGGTCTCCCATCAATCAGATACTCACCCTTATAATCATCATCGAGTAAACCGAGTATGTTCAATAGCGTGGACTTACCTGCTCCAGAAGGGCCCATAAGGGTAACAAACTCCCCTTCATTAATAGTCAGGTTTATGCCTTTAAGTATAAAAATCCGTTGGAATCTGGATTCGATGAACTTATCGAGTTCTCTTAATTCAATCATTGGTGAATGGTGTTAATTATTCGGTTTTTAAAGTTTTTGCTGGGTTGAGCTTGAAGACTTTCCAGGCCCGGTAAGAAATGGTTATGGTGGCCAAAGCTAGAACAACAAGTATTGAAATAACATAGGGCAAAGCGCCAATCTGTGTTCTATTTGCGAAATCCTGTAACCAGCTACTTGCAAACCACATCCCGAAACCAATGGCCATGACAGATGATACCAGGAGTAATTTGAAGAAGTCAGCTGATAAGACCTGAATGACATTGATTTGAGTAGCACCTAGTACTTTTCTGATACTTATTTCTCTTGTTCTTCTTAAGGCCACATATGAAACCAAGCCAAACAGTCCCATACATGCAATAAATATGGCAATACCTGAAAACAGTCCAAAAACCTGGCTAATCCTTTGTTCAGCATTATACATTTGACCATAAGCTGAATCCACAAATTCATAATTAAAGGGTCTACCTGGTGCAGTTTCCTTCCAGATTTCCTCAAGCTTAGCGAGATGTGGTGCAGGGTTTCCACCTGGAAGTCTTAGCAAAAGCACATTTGAATTATTAGGGTCGTTGAATATGACAAGTGGACCCACTGAATAGTGAAGGGAGTTGAAATAGAAGTCTTTCACTACACCTTTCACTCTTCCCATTCCAAATCCAAGGTTCACCGTCTTGCCTATCGCTTCCTCAGGGTCCCACCCCATCCGTCGAATGGCATTCTCATTGAATAAGACCGGATGGATAGATTCCCTTTCTTGGGCTTGCTGTCTAGTAGGGTCTGCATCAGAAAAATCTTCACCTGCCAATAACTCCAAGTCAAGAGTCTGGACAATATCCTTATCAACAGAATATCCTGTAATGGAAAAATCTTCAGGATTATCCCCTCCCGACATAATTGAGTATCCTGCTTGAATAAAAATAGGACTATTAGCCGCCTGAGCCCCCGAAATCGCAGAGCCAGAGCGCTTCATTTCTTCTACAAGAGTTCCTGCTTTATCTCTTAAAGAATAAGGATAATTGATCGAGATCAACTGTTCTTGATTGTAGCCAAGATTCACTTCTCGCATAAATGACAGCTGTGACTCAACCACAAATGTGGCTATCAAAAGTCCCATTGAAACAAAAAATTGAAAAACGACAAGTCCTTTTCTCACCCAGGCCCCTCCACCGAGTTTAATATTATTACCCAATGCCTTTATAGGCTCCATTCCTGAAAGAATTAGGGAAGGATAAATTCCAGCCAACAAACCTACCAGAACAACCAATCCAATCATCCCAAGAATGGAAATTGGACTAAGGAGATTTTGTGCTCCCACTTCAAATCCTACAAAATTTGAAAATTGTGGTGCCAAAACATAAATGGCGAGCAAGCTAAATAATAAGGAAGCAAATGTGAGAATCATCGACTCAGAAACAAACTGTCCGAAAAGCTGCCCCCTCATCGCTCCTAAAACTTTGCGAAGCCCAACTTCTTTGTTCCGCTCAGTGGCTTCAGCGGTAGCTAGATTCACATAATTTATAACACCAATGGCTATAAGAAGTAATGCTACGACTGCAAAAATATACAGGTACTTAATATCCGTGGTTGGCTTAATATTATTTAAAGATTGATCTCCAAGGTGTATATCAATCACCGGCTGCAGAAAAAATCCAGTTTCAATACCATATTCCCGCATCTCCTTTCCCAGATACTTTTCGCTCATGGTCGCAAGCTTTGACTCAAAAGCCTCCATATTGGTTCCCTCTTTTACCTTGACATAGGTATAGTAGTTACTGGGAGACCATTCAGGTTCTCTTCCATGTCGATGAGATTTGAAGGAAACGATAAAGTCAAAATCAATATGACTGTTTGAAGGGAAGTCTTCCATTACCCCTGTGATCAGGTATTCGCTGGTTTCCACCTTTAAGGTTTTTCCTTCAGCAGCGAATTCGGAACCAAAGTATCTCCGAGCGGTGGATTTAGTAAGCACCATTTGCCTGGGTTCAGAAAGGAAGGTTTGAGGATTGCCGACCAATACTTCAAAATCAAAAACATCAAAGAAATTTTCATCAGCATAGGCAAACTTCTTCTCTTCCTGCTGTTCGCCCTGATATTCGATGACCACCGATTGGAAAATGCTCAAGTCAAAAAGTAAAGTCGCCGCTTCTGCTTCATCAAACTCTTCCATGACTGTGGGTGGCAAGGAAGAAGGAGTACTACTCACCATTTCTCTTTCCTGAGAATCCGCAAAAAGCTGTGTAAAGCGATAAATTCGTTCAGAACCGGTATACATTCGATCATAACTCCACTCATGATGGATATACAAAGAAATCAGAATGAAACTCACCAAAGCCACGGTCAGCCCAAGTAAGTTAATCGCTGTGTAAAGCTTTCTCTTCTTGAGATTCCTAAAAGAAATTTTTAAATAGTTCTTCCACATGGATGGTCAGGTTAGCTGATTTTAGGTTTTCTGTAGTAGTAATAGTTGGTTTAGCTCTCAAAAGCATTTTCCTTATACCCCACTTTTGTGCCATAAAAAAAGCCCCAGAATATGCTTCTGAGGCTATTTTTTGGCTTAAGTGCCCGAATTCAGACGAACATTTTTGTTCGCTAACGAACAAAACTCATCCAACCAATCAGAACTTTCGGTATTTCGAATCCAAAAATTTGTTGGCTTCCTTCTCATCAAACTTTGCCTTTTTACTGTTCCAGTGCAAAGTCTGATTCGGAAATCTACCAGCTATAACTCCAAGGAGTATGGTTTCAGTCAATCGGGCTGAATAAGAGAATGGAGCGGTGGTCTCCCCAGTACCTAAGCAGGCATCCACAAACTGATGGTAATGCTTCTTGCTCTCGGATGCGTAATCCTTAACTGGCTTACCTAAATTATATTTCTCGATATCCATTTCCACATATTTCCCATCCACTATTTTTCGTGGTAATTGCTGAAAATGTGGTAAGAGTAACCTGCCCTTTTCTCCTAAAAACATAGCCCCCTGATCTGGCAATGGGTCTCCATTTGGAAGTTTCAAATCCTCATGCTCAGGTGGAGCACCGGGTCCGTCATACCATACCCATTTCAAAGTTTCTGCGGTGTATGGGGTAGATGGAAATTCATAAGTAACTGTATTATTTACAGGATAGCCAAAACCATTTGGTTCCCTGCATTCATTAATGATGGTCATTGGTACATCCAGTTGTAAGGCATTATACGGAGTATCAAAAATATGAACACCCATATCGCCTAGCGTTCCACAGCCGTAGTCCACCAACTGACGCCAATTTCCCGGATGATACACTCCTTCTTTGTATGGGCGTTCAGCTGAAGTTCCGAGCCAAAGATTCCAATCTAATGTCTCCGGAATCGGGTCACTACCTACTGGAGGAGGACCATCATATCCCCAATTTTTAGGTGACCAGGCCCGCACAGTGTGGACCTTTCCAATTATTCCATCTTGAATCAAAAGGGTCGCTAATTTATAATCATAAAAAGAGTGTACCTGGATGCCCATTTGGGTTACCAAATTCTTTTTAGCCGCCAATTTATTCATCGCGCGAGCCTCCTTGACGTGGTGAGTAAGCGGTTTTTGACAATAGACAGGCTTATCCATTTTCATGGCCATCATAGAAGCCGGTGCATGAGTGTGATCAGGAGTAGAAACAATAACCGCATCAATCTCATCTTTCATATCCTTCAGCATTTCCCGGTAATCAGCATACGTCTTGGCATTAGGAAACATGGCTTTGGCAGCATCAAGATTATTTTTATCTACATCCACCAAAGCGGTGACATCCACCAGTTCATGAGAGGAGATAGCTTTCAAGTCTTCCATTCCCATATTTCCCACTCCGATGTGAGCTGTTCTAAGTCTTCCATTCGCTTTGGCTTGCGCCAAAAGACTTGGGGCCAAAGCCAATCCCATTAAGCCTATGCCTGACTTCTTCAGAAATTCGCGCCTTTCCTGAGGCAGATTTTTATTACTCATTTGTCTATGATTTATGTTAATTCAATTCTTTGATTTGGATGTTTTTGAAGTATAGCACATCTCCGTGACCTAAAAACCCGATATGGCCCGAGCTTCTTTCCAGACCTGGATGTTCTCTCCCATCTGGAGTCCCACTTTTACTTGCCTCAAGATAATCCCCTTTAAGTATAGTAGTTCCATTTAAGATTACTTCAATTTTAGGATGTCTAACAATAACAGTTTGCTGGTTCCATTCCCCTACTGGTTTCAAGAACCCTCTTCTGGCAGGAATCACCCCGTACACTGAACCATGAAACTGATATTCTTTTAATTCAGCATACTTCGCTGCTCGATTATCCAATATTTGAAGTTCTTTCCCCACGTAAGCAGCATCTCCTTCTAATGGCGCATGAATTCCCAATCCGTTATTCGCACCTGGAGTGAGTTTGAATTCAAACTTCAAAATGAAATTGTCGTATTCCTTCTCGGTGTATAAATTTCCTCCACCATTATCCTCTGGATTAATAGCGATTACTCCATTTTCTACCGAATAGGATGTTTTGTTACCTACCCATCCTTCTAGATCCTTACCATTAAATAAGGAGGTAAATCCCTCATCTATTTTGCTTTGGCCGAAAGCCGGCAAAGCTGAAAAAATCATAAAAACACAAGCGAAAAACCGGAATTTTCGGGAAAACATAGGCTATTGGGTTGGGAATTCTCTAAAATAGGATAGATTTTTTTCAAATCATCCCAGCCTGCCAATTTTTATGTCAATGGACCCTTAGGAAGCCTATTCACTTTTTAGGACCTTCGCCGGATTTTCTCTGGAAGCAAAGTAAGAGTGCGACCCTACTATTAGCAAACATATCAATAACACCCCTAAACCAGAAAGTAGGAACATAATGTATGGCATGTTGATCCTGTTTTCAAAATCCTGCAACCAATCATTGAGGAAATAATAGGCAGGGTAAATAGCCAACAGAAAGGATATCCCAACCAAAAAAATGTATTCCTTACTGATTAAGAATAAGATTTGACCTAGGGATGCACCAAGTACTTTTCGAATGCTGATTTCTTTTGTTCTCTGTGCAATAGTAAAGCTGGACAATCCAAAAAGTCCTAGACAGGAAATAAGAATTGCCAATCCACAGGCCCAAGCCAGAATGTTCCTAATTTTCACATCCTGTAGATAAAATCTCTCTATTTCATCATCAAGAAACTTAAGTTCGGTGGTCTCCAGAGGAAAGTATTCCTTGAAAAGACCTTCTAATTGTGTTTTGGCCATGGCTAGATTTTGATCCCCACTTAGCTTTACATTCAGTTTCTGTACATATTCAGGATCATAAAAAATCAGCATCGGCCTGATTTCCTCTCGCAAGGTCCGGCTATGATAGTCATTGATCACACCAGCTACCTTTCTCGGTATTTCATTGAATGTGAGTGGCTGTCCTATAGCTTCAGATGGATCTTCAAAACCCATTTCTTTTGAAAGTGTCTCGTTAATTAAAACTTCAGCAGGAGAGTTATTATGTACGTTTCCAGCCAGTAACCTAAGCCCATTTACCCCAACGAAAGCTGAATCAGCATTTTTAACTTGGACATATAATTCCGATTCAGCGTTATCTTTTTGCATCATCAAATCCGAAGTCCAAAGACTAGTAGAAGAAACCAAGTCATTGCTTGGGCTAGCTCCTGATACAAAGGTTTGCTGTCGGACTCGATCTGTTAACTGCTCCACCTTATCAGTATTCGCCATAAAGGGAATTTCTAAATAAACCACAGCAGCTTTATCAAACCCTAATGGCCGATTAGACAAGAAGCTCATCTGATAGCTAATCGCGGAAACCAGGATAATGAATGTGATGGAGCTGGCAAACTGCAAAACAGTAAGGTTTTTACGAAGAAAAATCCCCAAGGAGAATTTATGTGATTGCTTTACCTCACCCATCAAAGCTCTTTGAGCTTGATATCCACCCAAAATGAGAGCAGGATATAAACCTGAAATCAAAGTCAAAACCACCACGAACCCAATAATGAAAGCTACATTTGGAGCAGTGATTAAGGTCAAATGGAATCCACCTGGTAAATAATCTTCAAAGGCTAGGCTCAGAACCTGTACCAAACCCATACCCAACAAAGTGGCTATAATCACAATCAGCAGTGTTTCAGTCAAAAACTGAAAAACCAACTGGACTCTATTGCTACCTAAGGTTTTCCTGATTCCTACCTCCTTAGATCTATTTATAGATTGGGCAGTTTCCAGATTAATAAAGTTCAGGCAAGCAAGGACTAGAATAATTACTCCAATCACTACCATCCCTTGTAGAAAGGATCTGGACACCCCCTGATTATTATATGTACCCTCAAAATGCATCTCTGAAAGAGGATGCATATCATGAGACCTACTGCTGCCTTCCTCGAAATCAGTATTCTTTTCGGTCACAGTCATGATGTCGGATAAGACTGATTCGACTGAGACATCTTTTGATTTCTTGATGAAAAGTTGATTGCTTGAATTGACATTAGTCCATGAATCTATTCCATACCAATTTTTTAATTCTGAACCCTCTATAGTGGCGAATGAAATAAAGTTCTTGAAAATAAAGTTGGAATTCGATTCTAAATCTTTCACTATTCCTGTGACTGTGGCGGGGATAGAATCCTGAGTATAAAAAATCAATTCTCGACCTAGTATCTCGTCCCATGTGGTATTTGGGAAATAGGAACTTGCCTGACTCTCTGCAAGGACTACTGAATTGGGATTTTCAAGTGCAGTTTCAGGATTGCCGGCCAGCCACTCGTAGTCAAAAAATCTAAAATATGAAGGCTCCATAAATGCAGTCTCATTATTTCTTCCCATGCTTTTATTTTGTTCGGGAAGAAGAACCATTGTTTGGTAGAGATAATAAAATGTGGTTTTATCCTCTATTCCTTTGACTTCATCCTGAATGACCTGTGCCAAGGGACCCGGAACACCTGAGTTCGGGTATTCATCCTCGACGAAGTAGGAAGTGGTAGTAACCCGATAAATTTGATCTACATCCTCATGGAAACTATCGAAACTATATGCAAACCAATTTACATTGAAAATCAAGAAGCAGATCGCAATACCTATGGATAAGCCAAGCACATGAATAATCGTCCTGACTTTATTCCGAAGGATATTTCTAAATCCAATTTTGAAGAAGTTAAAAAGCATAGGTCTCGCGTTTTATATGACTAAAGGAAGACTGAAGACAGAGATTCGACAAAGCTTACTCGTCCTTCAAGGTCTTTACAGGGTTCATCTTGGTAGCTCTGAAGGATTGACTTGAGACGATTAAAGCAGTGAAAAGAATTCCTCCTAAGGCTAAAAGGCCGAAGCTCACCCATGATGGCCAAGCGCGCACTGCAAACTGAGATATCCAATCACGCATGACATAAAGACTTAGAGGTAATCCGACGATCACGCCCGCTATGGTGATCATCAGGAACTCACGGTTAAACATCCAAGAAATACTCCAGCTTGAAGCTCCCAGTACTTTTCTGATCCCGATCTCTTTGGTTCTACCCGCTATGGAAAGTGCTACCATGGCAAATAAGCCCATTGAAGCAATCAGTATAGCAATACAGGCCGCGATCAAAACCATTTTCCCCAACCTATCATCTGACTGGTATTGTCTCTCTACTTCCTCATTTAGGAATTTGAAATCAAATGCTTCTCCAGGAAACACTTCTGACCATTCAGATTCCAAAAGATTTCTTAATTCATTGATCGGAACTCCATTTGATCTCACCACCACTTTAGGGTTGGTGCTGGAGTTAATCATGAGGTTTGAAATTCCGCTAAAGACCGCATCTGGAGTTTTGGCAATCAAAAGGGGTTCCACGGGCTGGTATAAACTTGCATGGTGAAAATCTTTGATCACCCCTACTATTGAATGCGGATCAAAACGGCTGCTGGGGATAATTTCACCGGTTGGATCATCCCATCCAAAAGCTTCCGCAAAGGTCTGATTGATTATAAACGCGCTGCTGTCCGCACCAGCTGAAGGATTGAGATTTCTTCCCTCTATCAGCTCCAGCCCCAAAGTTTCTAAGTAATCACCTGCTATAAAATTCACTTTGAAATTAAATGCTGTTCCGTCCTCTTGTGGATAAGCCACATCCCAGAAGGCATCATCCCCATAGGTGGCAATAGTGATTCCTGCTGCTGCAACTTCAGACCTGGAGGCCAAAGCCTGTCGATAAACCTCTGCCTTCTTAAAGCTTTCTTTCAAAGAAGTGATAAAGCTGGTAGATGGAAAATCAGGTACCTCCACTACGATCACCTCGTCTTTAGTAAAACCTAAATCATAATTTCTGATGGTGTTCATCTGATTCAGCATAATCAGAGTCGTAGTCACCAGGAGAAATGAAATGAAAAACTGAAATGCCACTAGTCCTTTTCTTAGACCTTGCTTCCCAAAATGAATAGAAAGATTGCCTTTAAGTACTTTAATAGGTCTCAGGCTCGATAGGAAAAAGGCTGGGTAGGCTCCTGCCAAAGCTGTAATAAACACAACCAAACCGATCAAAATCAAAATTTGTACTGGTCCATAAACCAAGTCCATTTCCTTTTGAAACAACTGATTAAATGTAGGAACCAGTAATTCAGCCAAAGCTACTCCCAGAATTAGTGCAAAAAGAACAATCAAAAATGCCTCAGTTAAAAATTGAAAGGTTAATTGAGAAAAGTTCGCACCCATGGTCTTTCTAACTCCAACTTCCTTGGCGCGGGTGGTAGATCTTCCAATGGCCATAGTGGTGAAATTGATACATGCGATCAGCAAAACCAGAAGAGCAATCCCAGCAAGGATCCAAAGTAAAGAGGCCTTGGTCGTTTCCAAACTTCCATTGCCACGACCTTCTGAAAAATGCATTTCCGAAATTGGAACCAAAGTGAAATAGAACTCCCCCTCCACATATTGATCACCAAGAGCTCTTTTCATGATGGCATTCATGCTTTCGTGAATACTTTGGACCTGATCCTCAGATTGAAGTTTAACCACATTGGAGCCCCATACGCTATACCAGGAAGTCATACCCTCTGGATCCGAGAAGAAATCCATATTGGTAATGGGCATTAATATTTCAAATTTCAAAGAAGAGTTTGCAGGGATGTCAGCCATGACTCCGGTTACCTGATAATCAATAAACTCTTCCGCCATTTTCAATTGGATAGATTTTCCGATAGGAGCTTCACCCCCGAAATATTTTTCGGCTACACTTTCTGTGATGACGATACTATACTTATCCTGAAGTTGAGTGGACCGATCACCCTGGATTAAATCGAAACTGAAGATGTCCAAAAAGTCAGGATGGACCATGTTGAAGCCTTGCGTCTCCCTACTATCATCAGGTAGAATGGCTTGTGCTTGCCCATTATTGATATTGGTTATGGATTCTATTTGAGTAAACTCTTCCCTGAAAGTGGCTTCCACAATCATTGGCGAAGAAAATGATTCCACCATTTCTCCATCCACCATTTCATGGCTTTGCACCCTGAATATCCGATCACTATCCGCATGGAAGTTATCGAAGCTCAATTCGAACTGCACAAAGAAAAAGATCAGGATACTCACACCCAGACCGAGGGTAAGTCCCACCAGATTGATTCCCGTGTGAAGCTTATGCTTCAGTAGGTTTCGAAATGCGATTTTGAAAAAATTTTTCCACATAATGTTCAGGTATTATTCGTTGGATTTATTCGTTCTTGATAGAATCTACAGGGTTCGATGAGGCAGCTTTGAGGGACTGAATTGATACGGTGCTGTAAGCCAGCAATAAGGAGATAAAACCTGCTGCTAAAAAGAAGCCCGCTCCAATAGTGACCTTATATGCAAATTGATCTAGCCACTGATTCATAAGATAAAAGCCTATCGGCAAAGCTATAATCAGGGAAATCATCACGAGGATTAAAAACTCGTAAGAAAGCTTGTTCACAATGCCCATTACAGAAGCACCAAGAACCCGTCTGATTCCAATTTCTTTTCTTCTGGATTCGGATGAGAATATAGAGAGTCCTAAGATTCCAAGACAAGAAATAAGCAAGGTCAAAAATGCGAACCCTCCCAATAGAGCACTGGTTTTTTGCTGCTGCTCATACTGTAAATTAATAGCTTCGTCCATGAATGAATATTCAAATGGTAAACCTGGAATCACCGACTTCCAAGTTGCCTGGAGTTGTTCGAGCATTTCAGAATTGAAATCCGAATCGGCTTTGATCAGCATGGTTCTAGCCTGATTACTCCAATCATTTTTAACGGGCATGTAAATGGTTGGAGCAATTTCATATCTCAAATCTCTGGTGTGATAATCCTTTACTACTCCGACTATGTTTCCTTTGAAATTGGAAAAAAGCTGACCATTCTCTTCCGTGTAAACCCTTAGTGGCTGTTCAAGGGCATTTTCCAGATTCATCCCGAAAAGTTCGAGAGCTGATTCATTAACCATCATAGCCACATTATCCATTCCAGCAAACTGTTCTCGGATAGGGTAATAGACACCTCCATCACCACTTTGATCCATGAATTCTCGACCGGTAATCAAAGGGATATTCATGGTTTCAAAAAACCCAAAATCCACATATTGGACGTTGACATTTACCTCTTCCCCTTCCGGAAGATTTGGATAATCCACATTTGGATTCCAGCCGGAGTCTATGCCCGGTCTATCGCTTGTGTACATTACCCTTTCCACGCCTGGAACTTTCTCTAATTCCTGAGCTAGAGTTTCATCATTTGCGAGAGCTAATTGACCCATCTTTACTGAAACTAGACCCTTCGGGTCAAAGCCCATGGAGGAGTTTCTCATAAACTCATGCTGGACAAAGGCCACCGATCCACAGAAAACCAGAATAGTAGAAAGTACAAATTGAAAAACTACCAACCCCTTTCTTAAACCTGATCTCCCCTTTCCGATACTCGATTCTTTCAGGATCATTTCCGGCTTCAATCCTGATAAATAAAATGCCGGGAAAATTCCAGATGCTAGAGAAGACACCATCCAGATTCCAAGTAGAATCAACTGAAGCTGGGAATCATTAAGAAAATCAAAAGGAATTTCTAAACCTATGCTGCTCTGAATGACTGGAATCAGCAAGATGGCCAACAACAATCCAATGAGAATGGAAATACCATTAATCAGAACTGACTCCATCAGAAATTGAGCAATTAACTGTCCTCTTTGCGCTCCATTTACTTTTCGAATGCCAATTTCCTTCATTCGTTTTATAGCCCTTGCCGTGGCTAGGTTCACATAATTGATGCAAGCAAGGACTAAAACAAAAACTCCGATAGACAGGAAAATCCAGAGGGTATTATTACTCATGGAAGGCGTCCATTCACCTCTGAAACTATCATTGGTATGAATATCTGCAATAGGCTGAAGGAAGTGAATGTAGGACTTTGCCTCTTCCGCATTTCTGTAGTCAGGCGTAATTTCAGGTATTCTGTCACTGATATGATCCGCTGCTTGATTCTCATTCACTTTTACATAAGTGTAGGTCTGAGGCCACCAAAAACTCCCAAAATCCGCAGTCACGGGGAAGTCTTCAGTCACTTTGAATGAGACCATGGACGAGACAAAATCAAAATCCATGTGGGAATTTGGAGCAGGATTTTTCAAAACCCCTTTGATCTCAAAATCCAAATCTCCTGTTAAGGTGAGAACTTCTCCTATCGGGTTTTTATCACCAAAATACTTTTTGGCGATCCGCTCCGTAATTACCATTTGATAAGGATTATCAAAGACTCCTTCCCATGATCCAGATTTCAGTTCAAATCCGAAAACCTGATCAAAACCTTTGTCAGCGAAGAGAAATTTATCCTCCCTGAAGCGATCTTCTGGGTATAGCCCCTCAGGTGCCTTTGCGTAAGTAGCTATTTTGATTATGCTCACTACTTCGTCAAGCTGATCTGAAAATTCTTTACGAAGCATAGGTGCAACAGCCCCACCTACCCAAGCCCATTGCTGCTCATTTCTGACATCCTGAACTACCCGATAAACCCGTTCATTTTCAGAATGGAAATTATCATAGGACCTTTCGAATTTTACGAAAGCCATCAGGATTAAGAAGCAGGTCAGGCCTATCGATAAACCAAAGATATTGATCATAGAAAAGGTCCTCTGTCTCCAAAGGCTTCTCCACGCAATTTTAAAGTAGTTCTTAATCATCTTCCAGTTGGTTTAGTTTGCGATTATTCACTCTTCAAAGTTTTGGCAGGATTAATCAAAGCTGCCTTAATAGCTTGCGAGCTTACCGTAAGCAAAGCAATAAACAAGGTCAAAATTCCCGTCCAAAGAAAGAGCGACCAGTTGATGGAGGTGTGGTAGTCAAAAGTCATCAACCAATCACTCATAAAGTACCAGGTGACTGGAACTCCAATGACCACTGATATAAAGACGAGGCGTGTAAATTCTTTGGAAATAAGGGCAACCACTCCGATGACAGAAGCACCGAGTACCTTCCTGACAGATATTTCTTTCTTTCTTCTTTCTGCGATAAATGTAGCAAGACCAAAAAGACCCATGCAGGAAATCAAGATAGCGAGAGATGTGAACAGCGTAGTCAGAAGTGAAACTCTCTCCTCTGATCTGAACTTTCTAGCATGCTCGGCATCCACAAAAGTAGCTTCAAAAGGCGTGTTGGGATCCAGTTGGAGAAATACTTCTTCGGTCTGTGCCAGGGCTTCCTGAATATCTGCATTTTCATGATAACGGATATGGGCATGGTTACCACCACGAATCGGACCACTTACCAAAGTGGGAAAAGCCTTTTGAAATGGAGAGTTCATGATAAAATCCTTAACCACTCCCACTATCCTGAACTCAATCTCATCATCGATGATAATTTGCCCGACAGGGTCTTCAAAACCCATGAGCTCAGCGGCACTTTCATTAATCAAGGCAGCGGTACTATCTGAAGGATAGGTCAAAACATCGATATCACGGCCCTCCAAAATCTCGAAGCCAAGTGTCTCGGCAACTTTGACATCCCCAGAATACCTAGATATTTCAGGCCTAAAATCCGGGTCCTTACCCTGCCAGTTCATCATGTTGGTGTTACTCCAGATTTGAGTAATCGGAGAAAAAGTAAAAGAAACCGCACTGACTTCAGGAATACTCATGATTTTTTCCCGGACCGTGGTCGCCTTCTGCATGGCCTCTTCAGAAATTTGATGAAAGACCAGATTCTCCTTTTTTATCCCTAAATCCCGGTTTTGAACAAACTGAATTTGATCGCGAACTATCCAGACACTAGAGACTAGGATTACCACCACGGCAAACTGAAATACCACCAAAACCTCTCTTGGCTTTACACCGAAACTGCGATTGACATTCAGTTTTGATTTGATGGCCAAAGCTGGCTTAAATGAACTGAGTAAAAATGCCGGATAACTCCCTGCCAATACTCCAATAACTAGCACATAAATCACCGATATAACCCAAAAGGAATTTTGAGAGAAAGGGTTTGGAAGTTCTTGTTGAACTAAATTCTGAAAACTATCAAAAGAAACCGATACTAAAATGACGGCCACTCCGTAAGCAGCAACAGCGATCAGGATTGACTCTGCAAGAAACTGCCCAATTAACATCCCCCAATTTGCTCCTGAAATCTTTCTGATTCCTACTTCCTTCGAACGCTGATCACTCTGGGCGGTGCTTAGGTTGACAAAATTGATTCCTGCGATGGTCAAAACCAAGATAGAAACAACTAAAAATATTTGAAGCATATCAATCCTTCCTCCCACTGCTACTCCATTTTCGAATTCAGACTTTAGATACAAGTCCTTCATGGGATATAAGAAGTCAGTAATTTCAGGTTGATCAGATTGTGAGGCTGTGAAACCTTTAAATTTTTCGTTAAAAGAACTGAGGTCAGTTCCTTTGGCTAATTTGACGAATGTTCTGTAAGAATTATTTAGCCAATAGTCGTCCACCCAGCCTAGTTGTTCCAGCTTCTTAAAGGGTAAGAATACAGTGAAAGGGAAGTTTGTGTTTTCAGGGAGATCTCTAATCACAGCTTTGACCTCCAGTTCAAGTTGATTTTGTGCCAAAACACTCTCGCCTATCGCATCAGTCCTTCCAAATAGTTTTAAAGCCACAGACTCCGTCAACACGATAGAATTTGGCTCTTCGAGGGCCGCTACCGGGTCGCCATATAATTCTTCAAAGGTGAAAATCCTGAAGAAGGATGGCATGGTAAAAGTACTTTCTTCGTAAAAGGAATTTTCGCCAACCGCAAGAAGGAGTTGATCCCATTCGGTGATATGTGTGGCCTCTTCCACCTCTGGGTAATTCTCCTTTACTGCAGCCACATAGGGTGCCGGCGTATAATCCCAGGATGCTATTTCTCCATTAAATTCTCCCGATCTCCAAACTGCATAGATATCGTCTATATCCTCGTGAAAACGATCCACAGACATTTCAAACTGTACCCATATCAACAAAAGAATGGAAGCAGCCATACCGATTCCCAGCCCTCCTATATTTATTAAAGCATAGCCTTTACTTCTTTTGATATTTCTCCAGGCAATTTTTAGGTAATTTTTCCACATGGCATTCGCGATTACATGCCAGTTTATTCCAGATTAATGCCATTAAAAATCGGCCCAATTACCTAGAAAAGCGGTACTTGATCAAATAGACCCCAATTTCCCCGAACAATTTTGTGCGATTTCGGACAAAGAGAAGGCTTGGACTAAGGCTTATAAAAAAATAACCCTGGGTTTAAACCTAGGGCTACAATTATCCGACTAAAAAGGTTCTGAGAATCCTAGTCAAAAGCCCTTCTTACAAAGGTTTCACTCATAAAATTACCCATCAGGCCTTTAAGCTCATTTTTGATCTCCAGCCCATAAAGCTTTTCATCCCCTGATTTTTTTAGAACTGCCAGTTTATTATTCGCCAAAATATTCAAAGTGGAACCAGAAACAGTCACATTTTCTTCTCCGAATTGGGCCCTCATCGGTCCAATTAGTGCACTAATAGAAACCGCTTCTGTATCCAAAACGGTCATGGCCATTTCTTGCTTATAATTCATGAAACGATAGCTAAGGCCTTCTTCTTCATAAAGTTCCGAAACATTCTGAACCTCCAAGTCTCCAAAACTCATTTCAAAAAGTGGTGAATTAAATGTGGATTCAATCACCTGCTCCATTTGATCTCTGGGAATCACATTAAAAAGATCTGGATAAGTCAGATCAAGCGATCTTGACCATTCTTTGGATTCAAAAATATCCACATATTGATCCAATAACCCCCTTGCCTCATCTTCCGTCTGGGCCTGAATGGAAAAAGAAAATAATGTAGCGAAAAAGAGTAATGCAAGTTTTTTCATGAAAGTGTGGTTAATATTAGTCTGCACCGAAGATAATGTATAAGTCGGGATTTTTGGTACTTTCCTTTGGAGCTAGAGTTTTATTAAAATCATTTTTTATTAAAAGTGTTAATGGCCTAAATGGTGATTGTCGTTAGAATATAGGGCAGTGGTATTTTAAGGTTTTTGCCTTAAGGAAAGTTTCAAAAACTAAAACGAATACTCAGAATAGGATAACCTTAAAAATCATAATGTAAAAGCATTGACCACACCCTTGAATTTCAGTGTAGAAGCCTCAACTTAGAACAATGAACGACAACAATGGGCGATCAAATCAATATAAAAATTGGAAACTCTCAACCACCTCCTTATTAATCCAAATTCCCTGTCCTTGTCGTAAATAATCCAAAGCGGCGTGATAAAATCTCACCCCTTTAAGATAAACCTAAACTACATTGAAAGCCTATTCTTTTCTTTCCCGTGTACCTGTAATCAAAAACAGTCTCTCATTAAAGGTATTACTCGTTGCCTTCATAGGTATTCACGTACCCTTATTTGGAATCATAGGTTATTTACTGAACTCAGAGTTAGCCAAAACTCAGGCATGGAATGTGGCACTTTTCACCTTTTTTATGACCATTTTGGCTACAATTATTACTCTGATTGTCCTGAATAAACTGCTTAAGCCAGTAATTCTAGCCAAAGAAGCGCTTCTCCAATTTAAAGAATATAGTAAAATACCTGACCTTCCTACCGACTATCAAGACGAAGGTGGTGTACTGATGAGAGAGGTGCAGCAAACCATCGAGTCTCTTTCAAGGATAGAAGAAGAAAGGGAAAATATACTTCATATTCTCAGACATGATCTTCAGGGCCCTATTAATAGTTCTTTGGCAGTTCTGGAATTAGTCAAAACCGATTTACTAGACGAGCAGACTATTGAGAAACTTCAAAGCAATTTTCATGTACAGTTGAATCGCCTGCTCACCTCGATTGATTATATCAAAAGCCAAAGGAATCTACAGGAGCAAAAAAATTCTTTAGAAAGAGTTTCACTAAAAAATCTTATTTCCAGTGCCATCGGACATGTACACTATGAAGCCGATATCAAAAAAATCGAATTTCAACAAACAGAAATCCCTAATGAGAAGGTTCTCTTGCCACTGGTCATTTTGGATCGGGTGATGACTAACCTATTGGATAATGCCATAAAGTATTCAGAAAAAGGCGGTAGAGTGGTGATCAGCTCAGCTATTTCTGAGGGAGTCCTGAAAATTGATATCAAGGACTTTGGTGAGGGCTTAAAGCCCGAAATTTTATCCTCTCTTTTTCATATTTCAAAATCTGATAGAGAAGATTATGACATCCAAAATCCTTCTATGGGTCTTGGGCTTTATTTATGCCAGAAGTTAATGAATTCCGTCGGAGGCAGGATAATAGCCAAAAATAACCAGAAAGAACCCGGTGCTACCTTTGGAATTGAATATGTGATAAATGGGATAGAAAAGTAAACCCTCCACTTACATTGCCTTCATAAGCTCCTTGCTTTTCCTGTCCACAAAAGTGATCGGAACGAACTTATCCGTCGGAGCGCCAATGTAGTAAACTGTCCAATTTGGATCATGATGGCTAAGCATTTCACTGATACAGTCCGCGCGGTGTCCGCCCGGGTTTTCGCATTCATCCCAATAAAAAAGCTCGACCTTGTATTTCAGAGATTGCACCTCGTTATTCACGATTACTTGAATTTCGATATCTTGCTTTCCAGCGACATTCGGAATGGGTATGGCTATATGGCTCATGATTTCATCTATTTAGGTTAAACTTAGATTTATTCATTTTTAAGGCTTTTTACTGGGTTGGCCAAAGCGGCTTTTGTAGCCTGTGTACCGATTGTGAATAAAGCGACAGCTATCGCACTTATTCCAGCCAATGCAAATACCCACCAATCCAATTCAATCTGATAAGCAAAATCATTAACCCAATCTTTAACAACGTACCAGGAAATAGGTATAGCAATTAGGATGCAGACTAGTATAAGTTTAATGAAATCCTTTGAAATCAAGGAAACGACTCCAACCACGCTGGCGCCAAGAACCTTTCGAATTCCTATCTCCTTCACTCGCTGCTCTGTAGCGAATGAGACCAATCCAAACAAACCTAAGCATGAGACTAGGATGGATAGACCGGTCAGAAGACTCACGATAGTTTCTAGAGTTTGATCCGATTTGTAAAGCTCAGCGAAATGATCATCGAGGAATTCATATTCCATTTTTTGCTCTGGAATTACCTTATTCCATGAAGCCTGAATTTGGGTTAAAGTTTCTGAAAAATCTTCTGATGAAGTCCGAATAGAAATCTCAGAGAACCCTTGATTTCCACTATTAAACATCGCGAGTGTTTCAATCTTGTGATGTAAAGAATTAAAATTAAAATCCTTTGCTACCCCGATAATCGACCCCGTAGAATCTGTTCCAAAAATGTAAAAATTGGAGCCAATTAGGTCTTCGATCTTTTGATTATCCTCTACTAATTCATTAGCCAAGGATTCATTAATGATGTAGGTTCTCCCGACTTCACTTTCATTATCAGGGTCAAATTTCCTACCTGCCACAAGCTCAATATCATAAACATCGAGAAAATTCGGGTCAACTGCTATTTGGCTTAAAGCTAGTGATCGCTCTTCACCAAAACTTCGAAAAGAACCACTGGTTTGATGCAAGTTATTGCCAAGTCTTTGGCCAGATGCAGTAACCTGTTCTACCCCAGAAAAAGAAAGCAATTCCTGCTTTAGAGTTTGGAACCTTTGAGAGTAAGAATTATTCATCGGAACAACGATAACTTGTTCTTTGGAAAAACCAAGATCCCTTTCTTGCATGAAATTCAATTGCCTTTTGGCAAAAAGCGTAGCAGTAATCAGAAATATTGCCGCTGCAAATTGGACTACAACGAGGACATTTCGAAACCCTGATTTGGTTGTACCAGAATTCGAACTGCCTTTTAGAACTTTCACTGGGCTAAATCCAGTCAAAACCATTGCTGGATATATTCCTGATAAAATTCCAACCAACAAAGCCCCTAAAGTGGAAGTAAAAAGGAGGAAGGGATCCCTTAACAATGGAAATTCAATCGCCCTTCCGCTCAATTCATTAAAGGATTTTAAGGAAAGAGTTACAATCAAAAAGGCAAAAAGCAATGAAATCAAACTCACCAAAACTGCCTCAGTAATAAACTGTAAATAAAGCTGCCATCTAGATGCACCAGAGGTCTTTCTAATGCCTATTTCCATACTTCGACCCATAGACTTGGCAGTAGCAAGGTTGACGAAATTTATTCCTGCTATAAAGAGAACAATGAGGCCAATAAAAAAGAAAACCTGCAAATAAGATTTATCAAACTTCTTGTGATTAAAATAGTCATGGGTAATCTCAGATGAACCCGAATGAATTTCAGATAGTGGCTGGAGAAAAAGCTGAAAACTCTCGTCAGCACCCTCGCCCAAATGGGAAATCAGATATTCTGGGAAGCGGGATTCCATAGATGTCATATCTACCTCATCTACAAGTTCTAAATAGGTATTGAACCAATTTGCACCCCAACCCGGGCCTTCCTGATCATCAAAAAAAGTGTTCATGGCTATCACCCCCTCAAATTGCAAATGTGACCGTTCGGGAATATCTCTCATTACTCCGGTAACTACTGCGAAGGCGCTGTCTGTATCGGCTACAGGTAGGACTTTGCCAAGGGCAGGTTCATCACCAAAAAGAATTTTAGCTCTCTTTTCAGTAAGGATCATGCCGTCCGGCTTTTTCAGTGCGGTACTTCTATCTCCCTGAATAAGCTCAAAATCAAACACTTCTAGAAACCGCTCATCTGCCCAGATAGTATTTGGAATGGTAGTCCTTTCATTCTCGTTCATAACAATTAAATCACCACCATTAGTCATGGTCGTATAATTAAGAACCTCAGTGAATTCCTCATGGAGGGTAGGTCCCATGGGAAACATACTGAGTGCTACCTTCTGTGGAGCCACCATCCCTTCCCAATTCTGCACTTCATTTAGTCGAAAAATATTTTTCGAGTGCATTTGATCAAATCCTCGCTCATAACCTACAAATAGCATAATGAGTAGGCAAACAGCCATCCCAATTGAAAGACCTAACACATTCAAGAAGGAGTAAAGTCTATTTTTCAATAGATTTCTCCAGGCGATTTTAAAATAATTCTTGATCATTATGGAATGGTTTAATTATTCACTTTTCAGGCTTTTCACTGGATTCACCAAAGCGGCCTTCAGACTCTGGAAACTGATCGTGAAAACAGCCACACTTAAGGCTAATATTCCCGCTAATGGGAAAATCCAAATTGAAATATTTGTTCTATATGCAAATCCTTGTAACCAGGAATCCATCGCCCACCATGAAACTGGAATGGCAAGTGCCAAAGCTATCAATACTAGTTTCACAAAGTCCCAGGAAAGCATGGCTATAAGACTCGCTACGTTAGCACCAAGAACTTTTCTAATGCCAATTTCTTTAGTTCTTTGCTCAGCGGTGTAGGTCGCGAGTCCAAGTAGTCCAAGACAAGCAATCAAAATAGCTAGTACAGAAAATGAAGTAAATATCTTCCTAAACCTGAAATCAGCCTCATACTGATTATTAAAATCCTCATCCAGAAAGCTGTATAAAAATGGCCTGTGAGGGACCATCTCCGACCAAATATCCTCAACTTCAGTTATGGTTTCCTGAAGATTTTCAGTTTCTACCTTGATCGACACATAGCGACTGGCAAAAGGTTCATATGGCAAGGACAAAGGTTCAATTTCATTGTGCAAAGACACAAAATTGAAGTCTTTCACGATACCAATGACCTCTCCTTCTTTCCCCCATTGCTCAAATCTTTTACCCAGCATATCAGCAGGATTTGCATATCCATATTGGCGGGCTAAGGCCTCATTCACTACGATTGCCTGAGTGGTATCAGATAAAATATCTCTTGAATAGGATCTCCCTGCCACCATTTCCAAATCATACTGCTCGATAAAATCCATGCCTACCTGGAAAATCGCCTGATCCTTATACACAAATTCTCCTTCAGCATTCACGATTCCGGTACCTGCATTTGGAAAATAACTTCCGGGAACACTCCGTGAAAAAGCCACATTCTTAACGCCTGACACATCCTCAAGTCGATCCCTAATGGGTTCCATGATTGAATTCACCTGAAAATCATAATTGTACTCAATCAGTAGCATCTGCTCATCCGTGAACCCCATGTCCCTATCAAGGAGATGAGTCATTTGATTGTAAACTACCAAAGTGCCTACGATCAGTGAAATAGATAAGGCAAACTGAAAAACTACCAATCCTTTACGGAGGGCAACTCCCTTCGAATCGGTTTTACTGACTCCTTTCAAAATGCTGACTGGTTTGAAAGATGACAAAGCCAAAGCAGGATAAGATCCAGCCAAAAGACCTACAATCATTAACCCGATAATAAATAATGGGATAGTTTTGGTATTCAGCATTTCATTGAAAATGAAGGTCTTACCAGTGAGATCATTCATAATTGGGAGTGCCAAAGCTACCAGAAGAACTGCTACAATTCCAGCGAGAGATACTATCATTCCTGACTCTCCAAGGAACTGATAAATCAAGCTGGAACGATCAGCTCCAATCGACTTCCTGATACCTACCTCCTTGGCTCGTTCCAAAGATCTGGCAGTAGAAAGATTCATAAAATTGATAATGGCGATGACCAATATGAATAAACCGATCATCGAGAAAATGTAAATATTGGGGAGACTTCCTACCGTGCCTGGCTGGCGCTGGGCTTCAGATCTCAAGTAGAAGTCTTCCATTTTTTCTACAGCAATGTCATAGTTCCCGATATCATCGTCGAGAGCTCTTACTCGCTCTACAAAAGATGGAAGCTTTGCCTGAAAGGCTTCAAAATCCGTATTCTTATCCATTAAGAGATACGTGTAAGTATCTACATAGCCCCAGGATTCAAGAATAAATGGTCTGTTGGTCGAAAAAGTCTCGAAAGACAAAAGCAGATTGAAATCAAAATGAGAGTTTTCCGGCACATCTTCCATCACCCCGGAAACAGTGTAAAGCCCTGCATCCGATCGGCCGGGAGATGCTGATCCATCCAATGTCCTTCCCACTACATCAGTTTCTCCGAAATACTTCATAGCTGTCGATTCCGTCAAAACCACTTTGTATGGAGCATCTAGAACTGTTTTCGGATCTCCATGTATTAGTTTCCATGAAAAAACATCAAAAGCCGTGGAATCCATAAAAAGCACCCCTGTCTCTTGATAGGGTACTTCTTCAAGCATGAAAAGTATGTCGGCCCTGCCTGAAAAACGAACCACCTTATCTACTTCTGGAAAGTCATTCTGAAGGGCAGGTCCAACGGGAGCATTTCCCCAAACCCAGAAGTCATCGTAGCTTTTTCCCTCAATGGTATTATCTCCCTCGGTGTTTCCATGAATCACACGGTAAATCCTGTCATAATTCGCATGGTAGGTATCGTAAGAAAGCTCCTTTTGAACAAAATTAAAGATCAAAAAACAACATGCGATTCCTACTCCAAGACCAAAAATATTGATGAGGGAATAGACCTTGTTTTTCAGCAGGTTCCTGTAAGCGATTTTGATGTAATTTTTCAGCATTTCTATTCGAATGTTTATTCTGTGTATTCAAGCTTTACTCTGCCACCAGAGCTCTGCATGACCAGAGAATAACCTCCGCCATTCATTTCCCCATTCACTCTGTCTTTTTCTACTGTTCCATTGAAATTGATCATGTCAAATCCTACCCTTCCACCCCTTATATCCAAATCAAGGCCCGCTGTAGACGGGATGGAAACGGTGATGCTCCCTCCGCTGCTTTTGAATTCCAAATCATCTGAAATTTCAACCAGATCGGCAGAAATACTTCCTCCACTCGTATAGGCGCCTATACTTCCAGAAATATCTTTAAGCTTCACACTTCCTCCTGAAGTATACACTTCGATTTCTCCTTCGAGCTTATCCATGCTGACAGAACCTCCACTAGTTTTTACTTCAATATCTCCTGAAAAATCACTCAGTCTGAAAGATCCTCCTGATGACCTGGCGGTAATATCACCTTCTCCTTTGCTTATACTCACGCTTCCTCCACTGGTACTGATATCATGATCACCACTGACTCCCTCAAGGCTGATGGAACCTCCGCTTGTTTTAAAAGTGGTCTCTGTTTGAAAGGGAACTTCCACCTCGAAGTACACATTCATTTTCTGATCACCCCAGTTCCATCCGTTGGAATTTTTCCTTTTGAAAACGAGATCAACTTCATTTCCTGAGTGCTCTAATTTCAGGGTATAATCTCCAAGGTTTTCATCCACCTCTGCAGCACTCATATACTCATCCTGATTTCGATATTTGGCATACATGCGGACCACTATTTGGCCCCCTTGGGTACCGGTGACCTTTACCGCTGAGCCTGAAGTTTCCGCTGAAAACTCTGCTGGGGATGATACATCAAATGTCCTGGTTCTGAAGGGTTCTCCATCTTGTGCTAGAGTCTGAGGAGATATTAATAAACCGATGAGAGCTAAACCGAAAAGCGAAAATAATTTTTGAAGTAGGTTCATTTGTTGGATCTTTTTTCCAACTCAAATTTCCAGATTCGTGCCAGTTAAAATCAATCAAAATAGCGTCCTTGGGCTATTTTCAGATTTTCAAAAATTAAAACTCGAACATTTTTGTTCGCCTTCGGGCAAACATGAAAAGACTGAAAAATAGACTTATACTTGGATAGGAAGGAATATGTGTAAATTAAAAAAGCGGGGCCCCGCCCCGCTACTTGAAATTATTAAGGTCTATTCAGCCTTCAAACTATCCACGGGATTTGCTAAAGCAGACTTCAAGGTTTGTATACCAACTGTGGCAGCTGCTACCAAAAGGATGAAGATTAATGGAATGGTAAATAAATCCCAGTTTGGGATGAAACGTGTGGCATAATTTTGAAGCCATTCGTTAACCAGAAAGTAAGACAATGGAACCGCAATGAGTCCAGCTGTACCCACCATGATCAAAAAGCTTTTGGAAAGTTCCCAAACAAGAGATGATTTCGACGCGCCAAGAACAGTTCTTACTCCGATCTCTTTGGTTCGGAGTCGGATCATAAATGAAGACAGACCAAAGAGTCCAAGAATGGCAATTAAAATCGAAAGCAAGGTAAATAGAAGTACAACGCTCCCAAACTGATTATCCTGTTGATATTGCGTATTATAGGTATCATTCAGGAAATGGTATTCATAGCTAGCTCCTGGATAAACCTTCTCGATTGTCTCACCCACATCAGCCACTGCCATTTTTGCGTTATTCGTATTAAGTTTAATGAGGAAATGATCCGTAGAAGGTTGATTCCTTAACAATAGTGGCATGTACTGTTCCTTAGGACTTCTTTGATAGTAATTTTTGAAGACTCCTTTGATATATGAAGGTTCACCATCTTCTGACCAGTAAAAATTTATTCGCTCATTTACAGCATCCTCTGGAGTCGCGAAACCTAATAATTCAGCTGTCCTTTCTGAGATAATTACTTCCTCTTTTGGAGAGTCCACCCTGAATGCCTCACCGGCTAGGAATTCTAATCCCATCACTTCTGGAAAGTTTGCCTGAATTCCATAATGATAAATTAAAATTCCGTCTGTTTCTTCATCCTGACCAAGCTGAGTTATGCCACTACTGGAACTCATATCCTTAGTATTATCGCCTGGAAGAGATCCAGACATGGTAATATCCGAAATCCAGCTTTGAGCTATCAATTCTGATTGAAAGGCAGTGCTCTTTGCCACTTCGATAGAATCATTCGAATCGAGCTGCGGAACTTTGACCACTAAGGTATTATCGATTCCTATTCCCAAATCCTGCGAAGTGAGGTATTTCATCTGCTTGAATACCGCAAATGATACACAAAGCAAAACCACTGAAGCTGTGAATTGAACATAGACAAGCGATTTTCTTAATAGAATACCCTTGGTGGTATTACTAAATTTACCCTTCAGAACAGTCACAGGATTGAAACTGGATAGTACCAGTGCGGGGTAAAACCCTGAAACCACCGTGCCAATCAACACAAATCCAACAAGTATAGCTGCGAGCTTTAAGTTCCCAAAGTTGTTAATGGAAATATCAAGAGCTACAAACTCCCTAAAGGCTGGGAAAACAAGAGAAAAAATTAGTAAAGCCAGCAAAGTTGAAATGAAATTGACGAGGAATGCTTCAGCAAAAAACTGAAAAACCAATTGTTTCTTAGAGGAACCGATAGCCTTCCGAATGCCAACTTCTTTGGCACGATCCATGGCTTTGGCTGTAGCCAAATTAATATAATTAATCCAAGCTAAAGCTATGATTATCAAACCTATAAAAAACATAAAATTAACCGTCTGAGCACTACCGTTCACTTCTGGTTCATAGGTTTTATTGGAGTACAAGTGGATATCCTTGATTCCCTCAGAAATAACAACCTCAGATTCTATTTGTGGATGTCTTTCGGAGTATTCGGCAAGTTTTGCATTGAAGTCTTCTACATTTATGCCCTCCTGCATCAGCAAATACGTGTATTCATTATTGGCATTCCAGAGATTCTCAGGATACCACTGCTGGACTAATGGTAATGTCTCATGCGAAATCAGTAAATCGTATTTTATGTGGGTATTCATTGGGAGATCCTCAAAAACTCCCACAATCTCCAAAGGAAGCTCTGCTTGAGAAGGCTCTAAAGATTCACCCAGAACGTCGGTTTTACCGAAATACTTAATTGCCGTACTTTCTGAAATCACCAATTTGAATGGCTCACTAAAACTTTCCAGATTCTGATCATTCAAGATATTCAGGGAAAAAACATCAAAGATGGTAGAGTCGGCGAAATAGGTCCTGTACTCGTAACTTTTAAAGTTTGTGGAATTAGACACCATTTCAATCGACTCATTCGGGAAAAGCCGAACGAATTCCTCGACTTCGGGATATTGATCTTTAAGCTCCTGACCAATCAATTGGTAGGTCTGAGAATCATTTGCTATAAACTCATTCCCATCATACATATCGATAGAAAGCCTGAATATTCTATGAGCTTCAGCATGCATTTTTTCATAGCTCCGCTCAAAGTCCACATAAAAGAAAATCAACAATGTACAGACCACACCAATGGTCAATCCAGCTATATGAATGAAGGTGGTGGAACCGTTTCTAAAAAGATTTCTAAATCCGATCCGTAAATAGTTTTTCCACATTATGGTTGAGGTTAGATGCCAAATTCTACGCGAGTTTTATGCCATAAAAAATGGGGAGAAACCCCTATTTGAACTGTTTCTCCCCATTTTTCTATTTATACCCCGAACAATATTGTCCGATTTCGGTCGAAGCTCGATTTCAACCTTTTACTCTCCTGACTTTATGCTCTTCACAGGATCAGTCCAGGCTGCCTTCAATGATTGGGAGAAAACCGTGAGAGCAGCAATCAGACCGGCAATTAATCCTGCCACCAAAAAAGTGGTCCAGGAAATTCCCACGCTAAACGCAAAGTCTTCAAGCCAAGAATTCATGCCGAAGTAAGAAATAGGAATAGCGATCACAAAACCAACCAGGACCAGCTTCAAGAAATCTTTTCCAAGTAGGAATAGGATACTTCCTGTCTCCGCTCCCAAAACTTTTCTGATCCCTATTTCTCGTGTTCTTTGCTGTGTAGCAAAGGTGGTCAAGCCAAATAGCCCCAGGATGGATATCAAAATGGCCAGCCCCGAAAAGAAGGTGAAAATGGTCTTTACCCTTTCCTCAGCTTCATATTGCCTATTGAATCCTTCATCCACAAAAGTGGGTTCAAAAGGAAAATTGGGTCTGAAATCTGCCCACTCTGACTCTAAATAGGCAAGGGTCTCTTCTCTTTTATCTGAGTCAATCTTTAAACTAACAAGATTATTCCGATCCTGAGATATGACAAAAACGATAGGAACGATCGGCTGATGCAAAGATTCAAAATGAAAATCCTTCATCACGCCAGTAACAAAGCCTCTCCTTCTTCCATAAATGAATGGCTGATTTACGGCCTCCTCGGGAGATTGCCATCCTATTTCCCGGATGGCTGCCTCATTTAGAATAAAGGCTTCAGTGGAATCACTGGCTCGAAGTACATCGAAATTTCTACCCGCAACCAAGGGAATACCATAAGTATCCAGAAAATTGTGGCTCACGTGGATATCTGCAATTCTGATATTGAGTTGAGTCATTTCCCCATTAACCTCAGCTGAGGCTCCCTGAGAATCTAAAAGTCGTCCCGATGGAACCCTGCTTGAAATAGAAACGGACTGGATTCCCTCCTGGCTTTCCAGTCGGTCTTTTATGATCTGATAATTCTGCTCAATACTTCCGCTGGAAGGTAAAACCACAATATCATCCTTTTTAAAACCGAGATCTTTGGACTGCATAAATTCGAGCTGATTCACCACTACCAAAACGGCCACAATTAAAACTACTGAGATGGCAAATTGCCCAACCACCAAAACAGACCTGAAACTCTCATGTCCCTTACCTACTTTAAAAACCCCTTTCAGTACTCTTGCTGGTTGAAATCCGGAAAGAAATAATGCTGGGTAGCTTCCAGAAATCAAACCAACAAAAACAACGAGCCCGATAATGGCTAAAAAGTATTCAGGGTTTTGAAAGAAATTGAGACTGAGTTGCTTTTGAGTGAAATTTGAAAACTCAGGCAAAAAGAGATAAACCAGTCCCAAAGAGAGGATCATGGAAATGATGGTAAGAATAAATGACTCCCCTAAAAACTGCCTGATCAGACCGCTTCTGTCTGCACCCATTGCTTTTCGTAGTCCCACTTCCATTGACCTCAAGGAAGAACGGGCAGTAGAAAGATTCATGAAGTTGATACAGGCGATCAAAAGAATGAAAAGAGCTACTGCCAGGTAAATGTAGACATAGGTAATATCACTATTGGCTTCAAGTTCAGAATCTAAATTTGAATAAAGATGAATATCTTCTATCGGCCACAGGAAAAGTTTTGTGGTTTCCGACATAGGAATTCCAGCCTGAGTCTCCCCCATGTGCCGATCGATTAAGGAGGGAAGCTTATTTTCGAATGTTTTTCGATCCACTCCCTCTGCCAATAGCAGATAAGTAGAGAAATTATTCCCTCCAAAATTACTCATCATCGCATCCTGTCCACCGTAGAATTGAACTACGGGAGCCATTGAGGAAAGAAAAGATGGATGGAAATGTGAATTATCCGGAAAATCCTTAAACACCCCACTGATCTGCACAGGAAATTGCATTCCACTTAATCCAATTAGCATTTCTTTACCTACTGCAGGTTCATCACCAAAATATTTTTTCGCAGTATTTTCTGAGATCAATAGTCCATCAGAATTGCTCAATGCCGCTTTTCCATCCCCTTCTAAAACCTCAATCGAAAAAATATCCATGGCTTCCGGATCTGCAAAAGTAAAATGTTCTTCGATGAATTTATTCTCTTCATAAATCACTAAAGGATTCGCTTCAAGCAATCTGCCTGAGGCTTCTACATCATCAGGGAAATCCGACTTGATTAAAGGGCCAAAAGGTGGTGCTGCATGCCCCAAGTGTAGACTTTCTTCTCCATCTGGATTAAACCATGCCCGAGAAACTCTTACAATTCGATCTGATTTTTCATGCCAGGTATCGTAGCTAAGTTCGTGCTGGACAAACAAGAGAATGATAATACTGACGGCCATTCCCACTGCCAAGCCAAACACATTGATGAAAACGTAAAGAGGGTTTTTCTTTGCATTTCTTAGTACGATTTTGAAGTAGTTTTTAAGCATAATGATGGGGGTATTTTAAAAAAAACACCTGAGCCTACTGGAAACTCAGGTGTTCTGCTTCATAGTGTTAAGTTAAGCGTTGGTTTAGTTCTTAATGATAATCTGACTGGATCCGGAGCTTGAAATCTTTTGATTTTTGGGGTTTCCATTCACATAAATATCACCTGAACCAGAGGAGGCTACGATTAAATCATTTTCAACTCCAATGTGTACATCTCCAGAACCTGACTTGCCTACTTTTACAGATTCAGCTATTAAATCAATCGCCTTGAAATCTGCAGATCCAGATTGGCCGATATCTACGTTACCTGCTCTTCCTCCTTCTATGGAAACAAGGCCTGAGCCACTTATGCCGACATTTAATTTATCTGTTTCGAGGTTTTGTAATTCTATACTTCCCGATCCTGACTGGCCTATGGAAAAACTCCTAGACTGTACATCAGACTCCACAAAAATACTTCCTGATCCACTACCTCCGATAGCTTCCAGCTCTCTTACCGTTACGTAGGCCGTAATATTCACATTCCTGTGCCTGCCATTTTCAAGCTTGATTTTCAGCTTATCGCCATTTACTTCAGTAATTACCTTATCCAGATCGAAACCTCTGGACTCAAGTCTTACTTCGTCTTTGTTTCCGATGGTTACATAAACATCCCAGTTACCACCAGATTCGATTTTGGTAAAGGAGCCTGGTGTTCGGGTTTCAGAATTTTGTGCTTGTGCGGTTACTCCCAATAAGAAAAGGAGAATGATAAATGCAGTTGAAAGTTTAGTTTTCATATTGTAAGTGGTTATTGATTATTTATTTCCAGAGATAGTGCCAAAGCATTAAATAGGGTTTAATTCACTTTTGATGGCTTTTTCAAGCTTTGGACTGTCCGAATTCTAAAAGATTTTGGTCGCATGCGAACAAATTTCTACAAGATTTTTATTCACTCTTTAAATGATCTACAGGGTTAGAGGCAGCGGTCTTAAAGCTTTGATAACTAACTGTGAGCCATGCAATTACTACCGCCATGACTCCAGACCCTAGAATAAGCGCCCATCCTATGGAAGTTTTAAAAGCGAAATTCTGTAACCAGTAAGTATCCATTACATAATATGCCAGAGGACCAGCAATAATGAAGGCCACCAAAACCAAAAGGGTAAAATCTTTGCTGAGAAGTGTAATCAGATTTGGCATACTTGCTCCCAAAGCTTTCCGGATACTTATTTCTTTGGCCCTTTGCTCGGTGGTGAATGCAGCCAAACCAAATAAGCCAAGACAAGCGATGCTAATGGCCAAGACGGTGAATACCAAAATTATATTACCCATATTCTTTTCTGATCGATACAGGGAATCAAAATTAGAATCCACGAAAGAATACTCGAAAGCAGCCCCATCCGCATACTTTCTCCAAAGTTCCTCGATAATTTCAATTCGATCAGCAATATCTCCGGGGTTAAGTCGGATGGCCATTTCCTGAAAATATTCAGGTTCTATACCCATGATTAAGGGTTCTATTTTCAGTTTTAGATTATCATAGTTAAAATCCTTTATCACTCCGATTACTTCCCTGACTTCATTTTCATCTGCATTGAAATAGCCTGAAATTTTTTGGGTGCCATCCAGCTCAGTCCAGCCGATCTGCTTAAATGCACTTTCATTGACGATTAAGGCAGTACTATCAGAAGGAAATTCTTCTGAGAAAAATCTCCCCTCAACCATTTCATAACCCATGGCATCCAAATGATCTTTATCCACCCAATTCATGGTAAAGAGAAAATCCTGTTCAGTATCCACGGCACGATAGACGGAGGTCCAATCGATTGCCGGAGGAAGGTTATTCGCGTAGGAAGCAGCTTTAAATCCCGTATTTGATAGTAGTTCCTGCTTGAAAGCCTCAGCATTATTTCCCAAGGATCGTGTGTGCAGCAGATTTATGACATTTTCTTTATCAAAACCTAAATTCACTTCCTGCATGTAAGTGAGTTGCTTGTAAACCACTAAACTGCTTATGATCAAACTAATCGATACAAAGAACTGAAAAACTACCAGGCCATTTCTGAACCCTGATCTTTTGGCCCCTTTTCGTACTTTGCCCTTAAGCACCTCAGACGGAGCAAAGGAGGTGAGATAAAAGGCCGGATAAGATCCCGCAAGCAGACCAACTATGAACAAAAAGGCAAAGAAGGCCAAAAGAAGAACCGGGTCTAAAAATACCAACCAGCTCAAATCCTTACCTGAGAGAGCATTAAATGGCTGAAGAGCAATTAAAATAAAAACCAAGGCCACCAGTCCTGACAAAAAACTGTAGATCATAGACTCTGCCAGAAACTGACCAATTAAAGGAATTCTGCTGGCGCCTATAGTCTTGCGTACGCCTACTTCCTTTGCCCTATTTGCGGATTTGGCGGTAGCCAAATTCATAAAATTGATGCAGGCTATCAGGATGATGAAAATTGATATCGCCCCAAAAATGTACAAGTATTGAATGCTACCTGGTGTCGTAGGCTCTTCCGAAAGCTCTGAATATAAATGGATATCCTCTACTGGCATAAAGCCGTAACCTACATTATTTCCCTGGGCCCTAAGTTCATCCATAGAAAAACCCAGATACTGCTCTATCTCAGGCCCAAAATACTTTTCAATAAAACCGTCAAGCCCTGCCTGTACATTACTCATATCCACCTCAGGATAGGTCCTGAAGTAGGTATAGAGATTATTACTGGACCAATTTTCATTTTTCATGTATTCCCAGCTATCTCCTGAAATGATCATATCATAAGTGAGATGGGAATTTGAAGGTGGGTTACTGATTACTCCACTGACTTCGGTTGCAGTTTTTCCAGATCCACGCAAAAGAACCTTTCCTATGGGATCCTCCTCTCCGAAGTATTTTTTAGCATTATCCTCTGAGATCACTACTTTATTTGGACCATCCAGGACCGTTGCCGGATCACCTTGAAGTAGCTCAAAGCCAAAAAAATCAAAGAAATTTTTCTCCACTACTAGGACTTTTCCTTCTGTAAATGTGAGTTCCTCGTACTGGATTGGCAAGGATTCCCACTGCCCTACCCTCAAAGTACTTTCTACTTCAGGAATTTCTTCAGCCATAGCTGGCCCAATCGGTGCGCCAGTCATGGCCATATTGAATTCATTCCCATTAAGCTTTCCTGTGAAATCAACCCTGTATTGGTTTTCGCTCTGTGGGTGAAATTTATCGTAGCTCAACTCGTCCGCAATGAAAACAACGATTAAGACACTGGCGGCTATCCCTAAGCTTAGGCCAAGTATATTGATCGTTGAATAGATTTTATTGTTTCGAAGATTGCGGAATGCAATTTTTAAATAGTTCTTCAGCATAGTGGTGGGTTTAAAGCGTTGGGTAAAAGTGTTGGTTTAGTCTTCTTTTTATTTAGATGCGCTTTATTATGAAAAGGTTGCAATCAGGATTCCAAATAAAAAAATGCTCTCAGAGACTATCTGAGAGCATTTTTTGAAACTGAAATTTAAAAAAGTGTACGATTACAATCTTACCCGAACACTATTCATCTCGCATAGCATCCACCGGATTTGACCAGGCCGCCCTGAGTGCCTGAGTACCAACTGTGAAAAAGGCGATAAGCAAAGTGATCAAACCTCCCAGTAAAAAAGTCCAAAGTGAAAGTCCTGCTTGATATGGGAAATCCGATTGCCAGGTATTCATTCCATACCAGGCAAGTGGAAAGGCAATTATTATGGCGACAAAAACAAGCAATACAAAATCTTTGGTGATCAACTTAATCACACCCTTACTACTTGCACCAAGTACTTTTCTAATTCCTATTTCTTTGGTACGCTGCTCAACCGTGTAAGCCGCCAAGCCAAATAATCCAAGACAAGAAATCAAGATAGATAGAACTCCTGCAATGGTGAATGTTTTACTTAATTGCCGGTCTTCAGCGTATTGAGCAGCAAACTGCTCATCCATAAAGTAATACTCGAACGGATTTCCCGGAAAAATCTCCTCAAACGTTGATTGTAAAGAGGCTAGGTTTGATTCTAAATTGGTAGGATCCACGATTAGAGAAAAATACGCTTGACCTTCATTCGGCAGGAGTATCATAGGAAGTATTTCCTCCTTTAAGGATAAGTGATGATAATCTTCAACTACTCCCACAATTTCATAGACATCCTCTCCCCATTTTATATCATTACCTGCGGCGCTTTCAGGCCCATCAAAACCCAAAACTCTAGACGCGGATTCATTGATCATGAGCTTTCCACTTTCATACCAACCTACCTTGGTTTCATTGGGGTTAAAACCTCGACCGGCTTTGATTTCAATTTCATAGATATCCAGAAATTTTTCATCTATGATTCCCATAGCATAACTCTGGTCTCGATCTTCAGGCCGAGGAACCATTGGAGTGATACCCCCGGCAGAAAAATTATAAGATCTTCCAGGGAGAACATTGGAAGCCGCCAGGCCTTTAACAAAGGTGAAATTTGTCAATCGATCTTTAAATGAAACCAGCTTTTCCTGCCTGTTTTCACCTAGTTCATTTGGCCCTGAAATAACCAGTAGTTGCTCAAGGTTCATTCCCAGGTCTTTGTTTTGCATGAAAGAAAGCTGATCCCTGATAACTAGGGTGGAAATGATTATCCCAATGGAAATAACAAACTGGAAAACCACGAGCGATTTTTGTAATAACTGACCTCTTCCAGCCTTAAAGTCGACTTGAGATTTTTTAGCAAACTTACCAGAAAGGACGACTACATAAATTCCTGAAATCAGTGAACAAAAACCGATGATACCCATCAGCATAAGCCAAAAAACCGGAAGGGTTAAAGCCCCAAGCCAAATTGACTTACCCAAAATAGCAGCCACAATCGGTTCAAGCAGATATACTCCTACCAGTGCCAAAACGGCTGAAAAAACAAGTAATATCAGAGTTTCAATCATAAACTGCTGACCTACTTGCCATGAATTTGCCCCTAAAACCTTTCGCATTTTAATTTCCTTCAATCGGGTAAGTATACTCGCTGCTGAGAGGTTGAGGTAATTCACATAAGCAATAGCTAAAATCAAAATTGCCATCGCCGCAAAAACCAGAACCGAAGCCCGACTTCCGAAGGTTGGCAGAGGATCATCAATCGACCTTCCCAAATGCCACTCACTTAGGGGCTGTAAATGGACTTTGATTTCATCAAGTCCAGGAAATCTTTTGAAGTAATTGGTAATTTGATCTGCTAATTTTTCAGATTTTATTCCTGGATTGGTTTGCACGTAGAGGTTAGCAAAACCAGAATCCATTCCGTCTGGATCAGCCCAAGTGTTCCCATTTCTATTGGCTTCATTCTCTAAAAAATGAATGGATAAAAATACCTGCGAACTAAGATCAGAGCGAAGTGGTATTTCATCCAAAACTCCGGTGACGGTAAAGTCATTTTTCCCAAAATTATTACTAATGGTAAAGCTTTTTCCCAATGCATCAGAATCTCCAAACAACTTGTTGGCGAGATGATTCGAAATTACAGCCGTTTGTGGTTCGGAGAGGTCGGCATTACCCCGCTGAATGGAAAAGGAAAAAGTCTGGAAAAAGTCTCCTTCCACAAAGCTGATTTCTTCTTCCTTGAAAGCAATATTTAACTCAGGGATAGAAATTAATCCATTGCCAATATTTCCTGCAGCACGGGTTACATGGTCCAGGTCTGTAAATTGATCCTCAAGAATGTTTGCAAAGCCTGGAGGAAGCAATATCTCCGCCTGACCACTACTTTCAATAACTGCAATCCGGTAAATTTCATCCTTATTCTCGTGGAAATCATTGAAAGTCCACTCCGTTCCCACATAGGCAAAAAGAACCAGAAAAGTGAGTAGCCCCAAGGTTAGTCCCAGCAGATTCACTGCTGAAAAAACTTGTCGCTTCAGTAAACTCCGGAGTGAGATTTTTATATAGTTGAAGATCATTATTTCAGGATTAAGGGAAAGATTTACTCGCTTTTTAGAGAATTTACTGGATTACTTGATGCGGCCTTAAAGGCTTGGAGGCTTATGGTGACAAAGGCGATAACCGCCACAAAAAGCCCGGCAAGGAGAAAAATGGAGGGGCCCAAATTTACTTTGTACTCATAATCTTCCAACCATTTTGTCATACTCCACCAAGCTAACGGGCTAGCCAAGACAAATGCAATCAAAACAAGTTTTGAAAACTCTTTGGAGAGTAAAACAACTATTCCCGAGGAAGTGGCTCCCAAAACTTTCCTTATTCCAATCTCCTTGGTTCTTTGCTCTGCAGTAAATGCTGTCAAAGCAAAAAGTCCGAGACAGGCGATGAAAATGGCAAATCCGGCAAAAACCCCAAATACTTTACCCAATCGGGTCTCTGCATGATACATTCTGCTGAATTGCTCATCCATAAATTCGTAAGTCAAAGGCTGACCTGGCGCCATATCTTTCCAAGCTTCTTCGATAAGTTGGATGACATTCTGAGTATTTTCAGCCCTGAATTTAAAAGAGACCGGACCTCCTGGAACTTTATTATATAGTAGCATTACAGGAGAAACAGATTCTTTCATAGATTGAAAATTGAAGTCCTTCACCACACCTACCACTGTTCGGATTTGGTAAATCTCCTCATTTCCGTCTCCAAGTATCTGAGAATATACTTTTTGCCCAATAGGGTCACCCTCGAAATTAAACTTCTTCACCGCTGTCTCATTCAGAATCACTGCGCTGCTGTCAGAAGGGAAATCAAGAGAAAAATTTCTACCAGAAACCAGCTCCATGCCTAGGGATGGAATATAGTTTTCGTCTACTTGCCAATTTTGTATACTCACCGTGCTTTCCATATCGGCCAGATCCCGACCTTCTACGAGCCATGGACTATCACTTCTAAAGGAACCTGCCACTGGCAAAAAACCACTAATCGTTGCCTGTTCAATTGTGTTATCAGCTAGGACCCGATCCTTAAAACCTACAAGCCGATCATTTAAAGCATAGGTATTAAACACTGTGATCAGCTGATCTTTTTCGAATCCTATCTCTCGGTTTTGAATAAAGCTCAACTGATTATTCACGGTAATTGTAGCTATGATCAAAATCACAGAAATAGCGAATTGAAAAACCACCAAGGTACTTCGGATATTACCACTCTTCATCCCCATTCGGATTTTTCCTTTCAGGATGCTTACTGGTTTGAAAGCTGATAAGAAAAATGCGGGATAGCTCCCAGCGATCAGTCCTGTTACAATTGCTCCAAGAAATATAGCTGCATAAAAACCTATAGAATCAATGGGCATTGTAAGGTTCCTTTCTGCTACATCATTAAAGAATGGAAGCATAAGAGAAGCCAGAGGAATGGCAATCAAAAATGCTATAGAGCTAAGCAGAATTGATTCCATTAAAAACTGTCGGATCAAATGAATTCGAAAAGAGCCCATAACCTTCCTGATTCCTACCTCCTTGGCTCTGCTTGCAGATTTTGCTGTAGAAAGGTTCATGAAATTGATACAGGCAATCAGAAGGATAAATAAGCCTATGGCTAAAAAAATGTACACATACTGTTCACTGAAATTTGCCTCAAACTCACCTTCCAAATCACTCTTCAAGTGAATATCATGTATTGGTTGGAGGATGTATTCAAGTGAGCTTCCCTGTGCAATCAAATCATCAAAAGTAGTCCCCTCTCCAAAAAAGAGAGAGAGCTGAGGCTCCATATATTTTTTGAGCATTGGGAAGAATTTTTCCTCTATCGCTTCAGGCGAAGCCCCTTCATAGGCCTTGAAATAGGTCTGGAAATTATTACTGAACCAAACTTCACCCTGGGCTTCCTGTAATCCTTCTGCGCTCAATAAAAAATCAAAATGAAAATGGCTTGCCTCAGGCAAATCCTTATAAACTCCGGTAATTCTGAATTCCAAGTCATTATCTAATATCAGCGATTCGCCAATAGCTTCCTGTTTAGGGAAATACTTTTCAGCAATTGTTTCACTGATCGCTATAGTACCCGGTTCATCCAGAATTCCATCATTGGTTCCGCTAACCATTTCAAGATCAAAAACCTTAAAAAAATCCTTACTTGTCCATATTACTCTTCTCTCCAAAAGGTTCTCCGAATCATTTGGTCTTTTGACCAAATAGGGTCCTTGCTCACGAAAATGAACAGCAGATTCCACTTCGGGGATTTCCTCCGGTAAAGCCCTCACTAAAGCAGCTGGAGTGTATAAATTATGGGAGGACCTTCCTCCAAACACGGTCTTATTTGTAATTCTATAAATCCGATCTCCGTCTTTAAAATGCTTATCATAGGATGATTCATTGATTACAAAAAGGGCAATCACCATACAAACGGCAACTCCCACCGAAAGACCAAAGATGTTTATGAAAGAGTAGAAACCTTGTTTGCGAAGATTTCTCAGTGCGATTTTAAAATAACTTTGAAGCATTACGATTTTCTTTAGTGCTTGATTTCTCCTGCCAAATAGTATTCAGGATTTGTGCCACCAAAAAAAGGCCTCCTGAGGTATAGGAGGCCTTTTTTTGAATTTACATATTTATAGTTCGAACAAAAATGTTCGCTTGCGGTCAAATCAATTATTCACTTCTCAAAGAATTTACCGGGTTGTTTCTGGCAGCTTGAAAAGCTTGGTAAGCAACAGTTAATAAAGCTATCAATACAAGAAGTAAACTAGAACCTGCAAATATCCACCAACTTAAATCCGTCTTATAAGCATAATCATTCAACCAATTGGAGGATAAATACCAGCCAAGTGGCACAGAAAGGAGGATAGCAAGTAAAATGAGTTGTAAAAAGTCTTTGGTCACAAGTCCCAAAATACTGGAGATCGAAGCACCCATCACCTTTCTTACACCGATTTCTTTTTTTCTTTTTTCTGCAGTGAAAGTAGCCAGGCCAAAAAGCCCTAAACAAGACAACAATATGGCTATCCCACCAAAATATTTAGAAAGACTGGCTATTCTTTTTTCTGAATTATATAAAGACTGAAAATCTTCATCCAAAAAGCTATAATCCATGGTAAGGCCTGTATTTTCCTGATATAAATTTGCTACTTCTGCAAGCGTCTGATCCTGATTTTCACTCTGAATCCTCACCATGATTTTAGTCGCAAATTCATCGTCATACTTAAGAAAGGCAGGCTTTACGGTTTCCTTTAAAGATTCGAAATTAAAGTTCTTTATTACCCCAATCACCTCCATGTCATTACCCCAGAGGTTTAGCACTTCCCCTACCGGATTTTCAAGCCCTATGATTTTAACAGCCTCTTCATTTAAAATTAACTTTTCTCTTTCCTGCCCATAATCAGATGAAAATGAACGGCCCTCCAAGACTTCAAAACCCATAGTTTCAATTAAACCAAGGTTTACCGTGATGTTTTCAAATTTTACTTGCTCAGTTTCATCTTTGCCTTCCCAGCGCAATCCTATGGTAGAGCTTGAAAGTCCAACCAAATTATGGCTTAGACTAGAGGCGTTTTCCACGCCAGGAAGCTTGCGCAATTGCTCAAGAAATGAATTCGCTTTGGAAGTTTCAAAGTCATTCGCTGAGATTTGAATAATCTGAGTTTGATTATATCCTAAATTCTGGTTTTGAATGAAACTCATTTGCCGGGAAATGACAGTAATCCCAATAATTAGTAAAAGTGAAATAGAAAATTGAAAAATGACCAGTCCCTTCCTTGCCAATAACTCGCCGAAGCTTCCCTTCGCAGTAGACCTAAGTACCTGCATTGGACGGAATTTGGAAAGGTAAACTGAGGGATAAATCCCAGCAATCAGGCTGGTGAAAATCCAGATGCTTATTAGAATTGCAACCTCCTGAATACCGAAGGAAATGTTTAGTAGTTTTCCTGTGACACTATTAAAAAACGGCATTAAAGCATACATTAAAACCACCGCGATTATTAATGCCATTCCGGTAAGAAGAAAGGACTCAATCATAAACTGAGCGAATAATCCTGTACGATTGGCTCCCATTGTTTTCTTCACTCCTATTTCCTTTACCCGACTCATGGCAAGAGCTGTGGTCAGATTCATGAAGTTGATGCATGCTATAAAAAGGATGAAAAGAGCAATAGATGAGAAAATGTAGATGTAGTTAATTTTGCCTCCTGCAACTTTCCCACCCTCATATGTAGAATGTAAGTACAAGTCTTCATAAGACTGAAGGAACGGAGTTACATTACTGCCTTCTTCCCTGTCTTTTATAAAATTGACAAATGAATTATTGAATTCGTCAATATCCACTCCTGGATTCATTAGAGCAATTGCCTGTCCATTGAAGTTATCCCAATGCACCCCATCACCGAGCATTCCCAAAAAATAGTCGTAGTTCAAAAGAAAATGGGCTTCATCCAGCATCTCTTTTTCCGTAAAATCACGGTATACACCTCTAATTTCCACTTCATTTGAAAAGCTAAATACCTTCCAGGCTAGAGTCTTTCCAATAGCTTCTTCCGGACTATCGAACATCTTCAAAGCGAGAGACTCAGAAATGACAACTGAATTTTGATCTTCAAGTGCGCCTGAGCTCGATCCTGCTATCATATTCACGGTGAATATTTCAAAGAATTCCTGATCGATAAAAAATCCATTTGTTGTAGTCTTCTCAGCTACTGACTCAAAACTTACCCCTTCGATATAAGGTGACATTCCTGTCACCACATCTATTTGAGAGTACTCATCTCTCATGGCTTCAGCCATTCGGCCGGGTGTTACCGGTATCGTATTAATTCCAGCACTATTATCATGATTAGTCAGTACCTGATAGATGTATTCTCCTTTCTCATGGCCTTTTAGAACGCCTAATTCACTTCTTACCCATGAAGTAATCAGAAGCAGAGTGGCCAGCCCTGTGGCAAGACCGAAAAGGTTAATAGCAAAAATGCCCTTCTTATTTGAGAAATTTCGAAGGGCAAGTTTGAGGTATTGGTTTAGCATGGTAGGTCAAATATGGAGTAAGGAGATCCTTGAGATTTAGAGAAAAAATAGAAGTAAACTCTTTACTGAGCCTACTTCTAATTATTCTCATCTTCTTAGACGTGAAACTGCTCCCGGATATTCTCGGTCACAACTTTTCCATCAAACAAATTGATGATTCTGTGGGCGTAGTTGGCATCGTGCGGAGAGTGAGTTACCATTACGATAGTGGTTCCTTCATTATTCAACTCCTCCAATAATCTCATAACTTCTTCCCCATTCGTAGAGTCAAGGTTACCCGTTGGCTCATCGGCAAGGATTACAGAAGGCTTTGCCACAATAGCCCTCGCAATGGCCACACGTTGTTGCTGACCACCGGATAACTGCTGAGGAAAGTGGTTTCTTCTGTGCATAATATTCATTCTTCCGAGCACCTCTTCCACTCTCTGCTTTCTTTCTTCAGATGGAAGCTTTAAATAAAGAAGAGGTAATTCCACATTTTCAAACACCGTCAATTCATCAATCAGGTTAAAACTCTGAAATACAAAACCTATATTGCCCTTTCTCAAGGACGATCTTTGTCTCTCCGAGTATTTTGCTACTTCATGATCTATAAAGTGATACTCGCCTTCGTCTGGATTATCAAGAAGTCCAAGGATATTCAATAAAGTAGATTTACCACAGCCCGAAGGGCCCATGATAGCAACAAACTCACCTTTTTTGATTTCGATTTGGATTCCATCCAAAGCGGTAGTTTCTACCTCCTCGGTAGTGTAAAGCTTCCGCAAATTGACTGTTTTGATTACGTTTTCCATTAGTACTGGTCTTTATTAGTAGTTTCTATTATTTATTTCTTTTTATTCTTTTCCTAAGTCTTAGATGAGTTCAGCTATAAATAAGTTGCTTGAGTTCTGAATTTATCATCTTGAGAGCATCCCTATTTCAGTTGTAAGACTTCATTATTACCAAAATTCTCATAGCCACTTACGATCACTTTTTCTCCTTCCACCAGGCCATCAAGAATTTCATAGTACTCAGGATTTTTTCGGCCTAGTCGAATATTTCTTTTCTCGGCATTTCCATCTGACGTCAAAACGAAAACCCAGTTTCCGCCCGTATCCTTAAAGAAACCTCCGGTAGAAAGGAGAAGACTTTCCTCGCTTTGGCCCAGTTCAAGACGAATTCTCACACTCTGACCACGTCTTATACCAGATGGACTCTCTCCTGTAAATTCCATATCCACTTCAAATCTTCCGTTTGTGATATTTGGATAAATCTTAGTGATCTCCAGTTCGTGTGTCTGTCCGCTCAAGGTAAAATTTCCTCTGAGTCCTCGACCTATCCTCGGTAAGTATAATTCATCAATAGGAACGCGAACTTTAAATTCATCAAGCACATCTATCTGACCATATCTTTGACCGGGATTAATAGCCTGACCAATCTCGATCTGCTCCATGGCGAGTTGACCGGATATAGGAGCTCGGATAATAAGGTTATTTAAAATCTGACCAACTCCATCCAAAGAAGCTTGCATTCTGGCTTCTGACTGGCGAAGCTGTGCAAGCTGGTAAGATCTTGCGATAGAATCACTTCTATAAGAAGCGTAGGTCAATTCCTTTCTTTTCAAATTATACTCGTACTGCTCTTTTACTTCTTCAAACTCCCTGTCTGAAACTAACTTCTGCTCATGAAGCTGCTTGAATCTTTTATACTGTGGCTCAAGCAATGAAATCTGATAATCAATCTCTGCCAACTGTCCCTGTTGGCTCAAATCATTTTGATCCAAAAAGAGCCGAGTCTGACGAAGGTTATTGATTTGTTCGTAAAGCATAGTCTCCCGCTGCATCACGTCAAGCTGTAAATTAGAATTGGTCAAAGCCAAAATCGTATCTCCTCGATTGACAGTGGCTCCGGACTCCCTGACCACCTCTGCTACCATCCCTCCTTCTACAGCATCAAGGAAAAAAGTCTGTGCTGGCTCGATTTGTCCAGAAACTAGAATATAATCGGTGAACTCTCCGGTTTTCACAGTCGCGATACTCAATCGGTCTCTCTCCACATTCATGGTAGATCGATGATCTGCCCACCAGATTTGATAAATAATCCCAAATACAAGAACCACTCCACCTACGATGTAAGCTATCTTCTTTGGGGTCCAAAACTTCTTTTTAATTTTTCTATCCATAATGCGTAATCCCTTTTCGGGTCGGTACCCATTATGCCAAAGGCTGTGCCATCCAAAAAAACCGTCTCTTTGCTCTCAATAAACGTTTTTGATTTTTCAGCTTTTAATTATCTCGAACATTTTTGTTCGGCAGCGAACAAAATCTTAAAAAAATGGACTAAATTATTCTGGTCGAGTACACCTGTCTTGGTCAGTAAAATATTGCCCAAACACTATCTGAAAGCCGATTTTTGGTAAAAACAAACTTGGCCCTCATTTCGGTATGCTTTTGGAACTAGCAGAGAACAGCAACCAGGCCAACTATTTTCACTCTTTAAATATTCTAATTAGATGAACGAGCAAAGAATCGGGAAAATACTCATCATTGATGATAACGAAGATTTGCTGAAAGCAGCAAAGATTTTTTTGAAAAGACATTTCGCCCAAGTCGACACCGAAACCAATCCAGACCTTCTCCCCATACTGACTCACAATGAACAGTATGATGTCATTTTACTAGACATGAACTTCACAAAAGATGTGAGTTCAGGCCAAGAAGGGTTCTATTGGCTGGACCGGATTCTGGAAATGGATCCTTCCGCGGTGGTGGTTTTAATCACGGCATATGGAGATGTGAACCTTGCCGTAAAGGCCATAAAAGAAGGAGCCACTGACTTTGTTCTGAAACCATGGGAAAACGAGAAACTACTGGCCACTTTAAACTCTGCCTTAAGGCTCAGGCAAAAAAAGCTGGAAGTTGATCTGCTCAAATCGCAAAAGGAAACCCTTGAAAAGGATATCGATAATAAGTTTAAAGATATCATCGGTCAAAGCCCGGCCATGCAGGAAGTATTTGAAACGATTGAGAGGGTGGCTACTACCGATGCAAATGTCCTTATTCTGGGTGAAAATGGTACCGGGAAGGAATTAATTGCTCGTGCCATTCACAGAAATTCCAAGCGAAACAGAGAAGCTTTTGTAGGTGTGGATCTAGGTTCAATTACGCAGACTTTGTTTGAGTCGGAGCTTTTTGGACATAAAAAGGGGTCTTTTACGGATGCCAAGGATGACCGAGCAGGCCGATTTGAGCAAGCTCACAAGGGAACCCTGTTTTTTGATGAAATAGGTAATCTTCCTTTGCCCTTGCAGGCAAAACTCTTAGCCGCTTTGCAAAATCGACAAGTGACCCGTGTGGGTGCGAATAAGCCTGTGGATGTAAATATTAGATTGATTTCGGCTACCAATATGCCGATCCATAATATGATTTATGACAATACTTTCCGTCAGGATTTACTTTACAGAATAAACACCATTGAAATTCAGCTACCACCGCTTCGAGAAAGAATAGAAGACATTCCTTTGATGGCCGATCATTTTATTTCATTCTATTCCAAGAAGTATAATAAGGACATTCGAAAGGCATCCGAGCCTCTGGTAAAGCGAATGATCAAATACAGCTGGCCAGGAAATATCCGTGAGTTACAGCATAGCATAGAGCGTGCAGTTATTATGTCAAATCACAGTGTGCTACAGCCAGAGGATCTTTTCCTTCAGAAAGTTCAGCAACCTGAAAAGCAGGATGAATCAGTCAGTCTTGATCATTTGAATATAGAAGATGTAGAAAGAATTCTGATCAGAAAGGCCCTTCAAAAGCATAATGGGCATATTACCCGAGCAGCCGAAGAATTGGGATTGACCCGATCCTCACTTTATAGAAGACTCGAAAAATATGGTCTATAAGCGATTTTACCTTGGGGTAGTTTTCCGGGTGTTGGGGCTGGCTCTGGTCATGTTTTTTGCTTTATGGCTGTATTTCAGCCAAGGTTTATTACTTGCACCAGGCATTCTCTTCTTGATAATCTTGGGACAAATTGTCGAGTTAGTCTACTTTGTGAATTCGCTCAACCACAAACTCGCAAGGTTTCTTGATTCTATTCGATTCAATGACTTCTCGAGTTCCTTTACTTCAGATAGTAAAAAGGGAGATTCCTTCAAAGCCGTGAACTTGGCCTTTAATGAGGTCATGGAGGTCTTCAAACAAACCCGTGCTGAGAAAGAAGAGCAAATGCTTTTTCTTCAGGTGATCATCCAACATATCAACTCAGGGATTATTTCTTTTAATTCCCAGGGGCAAATTGGAGTAATCAATAACTCTGCAAAACACCTGCTTCAAATCCCTCAATTTAGGAATATAACCGATCTGGGACGCCTTTCAGAAGAACTCTTGAAAGACGTGATGGATATGAAACCTGGACAAAGAATCTCCAAAAAAATTAATAACGACCTCCACATAATTATACAATCCACTTCCTTAAAAATGGGTGGCGAGAGTTGGACGCTTCTGTCCATGCAAAACATCAATGCAGAATTACAATCGAATGAACTGGAGGCTTGGCAGAATCTAACCAAAGTACTCAGGCATGAAATTATGAACTCCATCACCCCTATTTCTAGCCTGGTGGAAAGTCTCAGAACGATCCTTGACGAAGATACTTTCCTTCAAGCTGAAGGAATGCTGATCAAAAAGGATGGATATCAGGATATGCAGGAGGGCCTGGACACTATTGCAAATAGAAGTAAGGGTCTGGTTAGCTTCGTAAATGCCTACCGAGATTATACTAATATCCCCATTCCAAATAAAGCCACCGTAAAAGTCAAAGCTCTTTTTGAAAATGTGCTTAGGCTCATGAAAGAAGATCTGAAATCCATGGAGGTCAAGGTGGACACAAAAGTAAATCCGGAAGATTGCGAGATCTTATGTGATGAAGATCAGATCACCATGATTCTGATCAATCTGGTAAAAAATGCTGCTGAATCTCTTCATAACAGTGCCGATAGGACCATTTGGCTTTCAGCCCTAAATCAAGGAGATTTGGGTACAGTTATACAGGTGGAAGACCACGGGCCCGGAATTGTTCCTGAAGCCTTGGAAAGAATTTTTGTTCCTTTTTATACCACCAAAAAGACCGGATCAGGGATTGGATTAGCAATTTCAAGGCAAATTATGAATTTACATAGAGGAAGCCTCCAGGTTAAATCCACCCCAAATGAGAAGACTATTTTTTCTCTGAATTTTCGTTAGTCAACAGAGTATAAAACTTCCTTTAGGCGGTCAATATCTGATTTATCGTTGAAGACATTAATTGAAACGCGAAGTGATTGGCCCCGAACCGAAACAAACACTTTTTGGGCATCAAGATTAGCTTTGATTTCTTTTGGGTTAATCCCTTCAGGAAGCGGTAATGCAAAGAGATGGTTTGCTGAAAATGGGCCAAACTCTAAATCCAGTCCCCTAACCTGTTGAAAATCAATCAGCTCCTTTTTCAGGCTACCGGCATATTCCTGAATTCCGTAGGCTGTCCATTCTGATAATTGCTCAAGAGCTTTTTCAAGCATTGGAAGCAAAACAAAATAACTTGTCTCTCCCACATTAAAGCGATTGGCACCAGGCAAAAACTCCTCTTGATAATTTGTCAATTCCGAAAAAATATGCGAATTCGTTCGATTCATCCAAGACTCTTCCAATGGCTTTCCGTCCTTAAACTTATCTGAGAAATAAGAAATGGCCAGTGAATATGGACCCAATAACCACTTATAACTAGCACAGATCAAAGCATCAATTTTGAACTCCTTCACATCTATTGGCATCGCACCAACAGATTGTGTGCCATCCACCACAAAACAAGCTCCTACTTCCTGACACCTTTCCCCGATGGCTTTAAGATCAAATTTCACTCCATTCATCCAGTGCACACTTGAAATCAGTACCACACCTGTTTCTTCATTAATCGCTTCTAATAATCTTTCATTCCAGCTTTTTCCTGGATTATTAGCCTCTGGATCAGGATCAATTATCACCAGCTGAGAGTCATTTTCTTCTGCCCATCTCTTTAGTGAGAAATATCCACTGGGAAATTCATCTCTAACCGTTATTGCATTTTTTCCTCTTGCATTATTCCAATTAGACAAAGCACATGCAAAACCATAGGAAGTACTGGGAATCAAAGCAATATCATCAGCAGAAGATCCTACCATTTGAGAGAATAAGGCTTTTACGCTGTTCACCGTGGTGAAAAAATCCTCTGGATTTTGAGAAAATGGATTCCGCATTTTCTTTAAATCTTCAATAGCAGCTTCTTCTGAAGACTTTAAAATAGGACCTCGGTAGGCATTATTTAGATATGTTACGTCAGGGTCTAATTGAAAAAGAGAATTCTGGCAAGTAAGCATTCCGATGTGTTTTGAGCTTTGGAAGGCCAAAATATAAAAATACCCTGTTTAAGGTATTTCTATTTTGGGGATTTGGAAGTAGTTTAAAAGAAAAAAAGAAATGAACCCAAAAACAACACAAGCCTACAACCGACTGAAAGGTCTGCTACATGGAGTTTTTTTAGACAGGCACGTGAATAGAAACGAAATCATGGAACTTAAGGACTGGTGCTACGCTCACGAAGAACTAGCAACAGACGGTCCATTCAAGGATTTTTTCTATGAGATTAAGGCAATTTTAGACACAGGAGTGGTTACTGCGGAAGAGATTCTAGACATGAATGTGATTCTTACTGATTACCGGAAACACTTCATCCCAAAGGATCAAGCTATCGCCGATATCAACTTTTTAAAGGGCATCTGCTATGGAATTCTAGCTGATGGTGAAATTAACAAACATGAAGTTTATATGTTGAAAACATGGCTCAAGGAGAATGAACATCTTTGCACAGAGCCACCGTATAAAAATTTTTATATAATTATCACCAAGGTATTAGAGGATAATAAGGTCGATCAGGAAGAGGCAAAAATGCTGAAACAATTATTTTCTGATTTCCTCAGTGAGTAAAAAAAAGGCCAGCAATGCTGGCCTTTAATATTTCGGTCTTTTTAGATCAGAATCTGAACACTACTTCTCCGCCGAAGGTAGCTGGATTTCCTAAATGAGAAGCGCCAAAATTATAGGCATAATCCACATAGACCTCATCGGTAATATTTCTTGCCCAGAAATACACCTCCCAAACTCGGCCAGTAACCCCTGCTTTAGCATTCAGCAGACTGAAAGAATCCTGGGAAATGGTGTTTTCAAGATTGTAAAATTGCTCTCCAAAGGCTTGCCATTCTCCTCTTACAAACCATCGTGCAGTAGAAGAATTAAAAAACTGTGGCGTCCATTCCAAACCTACGAACGAAGTGTATTCAGGTGTAAATATTTGCTTATTTCCAGAGTAGTCCACCTCACCATCTTCACCCGGAAGTACTAGTTCATCATAGGTGGCATTGGTGTACCCAAAATTCCAGTCAAAAACCAAGTTTCCAGTGAGTAATGCTGTAAACTCAGATTCAATACCTTGGCTGGTCACATCACCCGCATTGCTCGTAATTACAATAGCATCAGGTAAAATCAAGGCAGGTACCTGAACATCAGAAATTCCAGATAAGAAAGCAGAGACATTCCAACGAATTCTTCTTTGAGCGAAGAAGTTTTTCACTCCTATTTCAAAATTATTTGAGAATTCTGGATCATAAGCAAAAAGTGGTGGTTGAGATGGGTCAGAGCCTATCTGTGTCAATCCACCTGGTCTATATCCTCTGCTATAGCTTAAATACCAATTAGATGTTTCTGATGAAGCATAAGCCAGAGAAACCTTAGGAGTCACAGCAGTAAAATCCACCGTTCCTGTAGTATCCGGTTGGGTGACCATTGGGTCACCAGCTCCGAAATCTAGCTCCTGACCAACGGTCAATTCCTTTTCTTCGTAATCAAGTCGTAAACCACCAGTCAGGATGAATTTGTCAGAAAGTTGATAAGCAGCCTGACCGAAAACAGCTAGGCCGGTAGAACCTTGAATATTGGTACTTATGTTGGTGAAATTGGTTATTGGAGAACCAATCAGACCTGCATCCTCACCAAAGAATATTCCTTGACGTGTGGGAGCATCTGAGCTGAATCCGAATAAACCAACCTGCCAGTTCAACCTGTCAGAGTTTCCAGCAAGCCTGAATTCCTGTGTCCAGATTTTGTTGGTATTCCAATCCTTACCATAATTATTAACAATAGAAACGGCATCGATAGGGCTAAAATCTCCATCGATTGGCTCACGATAGTATCTCCAATTAGTCTGATAAGCTGTAATGGAGGAGAATTCCAGGTTTTCCCATTTCTTCTTGATCACCATTGAAGTATTGGTAGTATTATCTACCATTTCGGTAGTAGCGTTTTGATTCACCACAAAAGGATTTTCCCGAGCAGAATCAGGATCCGGTGCCAAAGCAAATGGACCATTATTTCTGTTTGCTGTGGACTTAAAGTTCAAAGCCAGTTCCCATCCCTTATTGAAGTAGAAGAGCAAATCCGAATTAAAATTTGTTACCCTTTGCTTATCAAAGTTGGAGTCATTATACAGATTCGTGTAATAACCATCAAGTCCTTCTGTCACTGCAGAAACACCGAAGTAAATTTTCTCGGGCTTTATCATCGTTTTGACACCTACAGAAGCTCGAGTCAGACCATAATTACCAAAAGCCACCTTGGCAAAGCCTGTGAGTCTTTCTGATTGCTTTTTGGTCTTAATGTTTATTACTCCGCCCATGGCATTTCTCCCATACAGGGTTCCCTGCGGACCACGAAGCACTTCAATGCTCTCAATATCGTTCAGTGTGAAAAAATAAGTATCTAGACCAAACTGATTGACTCCATCCACGTAAGTGGCCACAGCCGGCTCGTAAGAAGTAGTAGTAATTCCTCTCATAGAAATAACATTTCTGTTATCTCCGGGATTAGCAAAATAAAGATTAGGTACTATGGAACGTAGCTCGCGAACATTCCAGATATTTTGTCTTTCGATTTGTTCTGCATCAAGTGCGGAAACCGAAAAGGGCACTTTTTGTAGATCCTCTGGTTGTTTTTGAGCCTCCACAGTGACCTGATCCAGCTGTCTTTCAGGAATGGTATCATTGGTTTGAGCTTTGGCCGAAAAGGCCGATACAAAAACCAATAGAATGACCAGACCCAGTTGGGTGATTTCTTTTTTCATGGGTGAATTGAAAATTATTTTTTGAATTGAATTGAGTACAGGTTAAAGGTATTCCAAATGGAAACATCAGAATTGGCCTCGAAGATAAAATAAAGGTCTTGAATGTCCCCAGACTCCTGCAATTTTACTTCCACAGGAAACCAATTCCGCTTGGAGCCCGCAGGTCTGGAAGCCTGACTTAACACCTGGGTGGAGGCGATAATTGGACCATCGAGAGACCCGGCCTTTACGACAATCGAACCCTCCACGGATCCAGGGTTCAACATGAATTCCAGGCCTTTGATATCTTTCAAGTCGACCCTTTCCATCCTCATCCAGCTATTATTTTCAGTGAACTTTAGGAACTGATCCACATCGGTATTCGCTTTAGCGCTTCCCTTATATTCATCAGCCTGAACCGCTGGAACCACGGGATGACGTAAAACTAACTGACTTTGGCTCCTGATCGGAGCAATACCATTACCACCCTTATCCGAATAGGCAGCCTGAACAAAATAGTAACCTTCTTTTTTGTTAGGCTCATCTAAGGAGTAGATTCCTGAAAGTGGCAATTTTTCGTTCTTGAAATCCGGATTTTCCAAAGTCAAAATAAAGTCTACCATCTGCTCTATTTTTCCATCTTCAATATGAGAATGAGCAGGCATTATTCTTTCGCCCCAGACTCCTCCACTTCCATTTTTGATCTTGTCATAAAGATATCCAGACGCGTCTGCTTGATTCAGGTATTTTTTAGAAACCTCTGTGTAGCTAGGACCTACTGACTCATTTGCTATGGCATGACAGCCCTTACATCCAGACTCATTAATATAAGTCTCACCGATCGAAATCTCTTCCTCTTGATGCCCAGTCTGGATTAGATCAAAACCACCTTCCAGATAATCGATGGAAAAGGAAATTTCATCTTCATTGATTTCACCGTCTTCAGGATCCATCACCTGAACCTCATAATTTATTTTTTCATCATCAAAGAAGAAGCTTGTATTGCCTGACCACTCTATGGCCACAAATGGAGGCGTATTACCAACCTCTACCTTTAGTTTGGATTCAGAAGACAAGCCCTCCGAATCAGTGATAGTTAAGGTAGCATCGTACGTTCCGTTTTCTTGAAAAACATGCACAGGATTTTTTTCTTCTGAAGTCCCTCCATCTCCGAAATTCCACGAATACGACAATTGATCTTCAGGATCAAAATCCTGACTGCCTTCTGAAGAAAAATTCACTGATAGTGGAGCTGCTCCCTTTTGGACAGAAGCTGATGCCTTCGCAATTGGTTTTCTGTTTCCAGGAGCAAATTCAATAACATAAAGGCCTGAATCGTCATTTTGAGCTCTCCAGAAAGTTCCATATTCCAAGAGATACAGAGCCCCATCTGGGCCAAACTGCATATCCACAGGCTTATCAAAAACCGTAGATGGCATAAACCTTTCCATGGTATCATACTCGAAATTCTCGGTCAAAGAGACCGTAAAAATCCAATTTCTCATCCAATCGTAGATGAAAACCTTCTCATCAAAATATCCAGGAAATCGAACTTCACTATTCTCGTAATCCTCGCGATAGTAAACTGGACCAGCCATAGCATTTCTCCCGCCCTCTCCTAACATTGGAAATTCTTCAGATTCCCGATAAGGGTACCAAATCAAAGCGGGCTGAGCTTTTGGCAAAAGGGTAAGTCCTGTGCTGTTTGGGCTTGTATTTTCAGGTGCGTTAGGATCAAATTCAAATAGACTTTCCTGCTTTGCAAAGTCGTATTTCCAGTATGGTTTATTATTTCCAACGAAATAAGGCCAACCGAAGAACCCTGCCTTGGTAGCCAGATTTATTTCATCATGGCCTTTTGGACCACGTCTCATACTATCTACATCCGCGTCCGGACCAACTTCCCCCCAGAAAAGATTGCCATTTCTCTGATCAATAGAAATTCTGTATGGATTTCGATTTCCTTTTACATAGATCTCTGGTCTGGCATTAGGAGTACCTTCGGGAAATAAATTTCCTTCGGGAATAGTATAAGTACCATTAGGCTGTGGGGTAATTCGGATTATGCTTCCCCTTAAATCATTTGTATTTCCTGATGAACGCTGTGCATCCACATTGGCCGGTCTTCCTGGTCTTTCATCAATCGGGTTGTAATTATCCGATTCAAATGGTGTGCTATCATCCCCAAGCGAAACATAAAGGTTTCCTTCTCCATCAAACTCAACAGAGCCACCGGAGTGGCAGCAACCCCTGAATACAGGGACTTCAAGCATAATTATTTCAGTACTTCTATCTAGAAGGCCTTCCACCAAAGTAAATCTAGAGAGTCGATTAATGGGAGGACCATCAAGTGGAGCATAGTATAGGTAAATCCACTGATTTTCCTCAAAATTAGGATCCTTGGCCAACCCTAATAAACCATCTTCCCCATCAGGATAAACCTCAAGAAAACCGATTTCTACCAACTCGTTATCTGATCTATAGAACCTTTTAATGGATCCATTCCTTTCAATGAAAAGGATATCCCCATTTTTTAGGACTTCTAGCTCCATCGGCTCATTCAGTCCTTCCACCAAAGCAATTTTTGTGAAGCGGGTTTCCTCTGGTTTCACTTCAGCAAAAGGATCTTCAACCTTAGGGGCTGAGCAGGCAAAGGCCAGTAGGAAAATAAGAATTGAAAGTAATCTGAGATTCATGGGTTTACTGAATTAGGACTTCGAAGATAATCAAAGGGAGGTCTAAGTCAGTTCACTTTTTTAAATGCCCAAGAAAAACCTGTCCTTCGGGTTTTCTGTTATTTCAATGGTCTTTAAAAGCAGACATGCACTGATCTTTTGGAAGATCAGCTTAACAACTTTTATCACCATAAGAAAATCTAAAGAACCAAACTTGCGTCTAAGCGATGAACACAAATTAAAATTAACTTGTTTAAGACACGAAACATAAATCCGTAGATACCCAAATGAAATCAAACCCTATGTTTACATCAATCTTAACCACACTAATTGTCGCTGTGATTGGAGCTTGTTCCTCACCACAGCAGGCAGAATCCGAAGCGACTCCTGAAGTACAGGAAGTGGCTCAGTTTTCAGGAAAAACCGAGTTAGCCACTTTCGCGGGAGGTTGTTTTTGGTGCGTAGAAGCACCTTTCGAAGGAATAGATGGAGTTATTTCTGTAATCAGTGGATATGCTGGTGGAAAAGAAAAGAACCCAACTTACAATGAAGTGGCAAGCGGAATGACCTCCCACCGAGAGTCAGTCCAAATCACCTTTGACCCTGAAGTCATTAGTTACTCCGAACTGGTAGATATTTTCTGGCAGACTTTTGACCCTACAGATGTGGGAGGATCTTTTTACGATAGAGGTAGTCAATACGAATCAGCCATTTTCTTCCATGACTCAGAGCAAAAAAAGGTAGCAACAGAGTCTAAAAAAGCTCTAGATAATTCTGGGAGACTCGACAAAAAAGTGGCTACACCAATTATCAAATACACAAATTTCTACCCAGCTGAGGATTACCATCAGGACTATTATAAAAAGAACCCAACAGAGTACTATGCTTACCGAACAGGTTCAGGCCGAGATGCCTTTATCAAAAAACACTGGCCAGAATTAAGTTCGGATAAATATACTGCCAAAAGTAAGTCAGAACTTAAGGAAACCTTAACTCCGCTTCAGTATGAAGTAACCATGGAAGATGCTACCGAATACGCTTTTTCCAATGAATACAACGGAAATAAGGAGGAAGGAATCTACGTGTGTATAGTTTCAGGTGCACCACTTTTCAGCAGTAAGGATAAGTATGAATCCGGATCTGGCTGGCCTAGTTTCACCAAACCAATTGATGCCAGAATCATCGACAAGCCTGTTGATAAAACATTAGGAATGACTCGAGTAGAAGTCAGAAGTAAGTTGGGAAATAGCCACCTTGGACATGTCTTTTATGATGGACCAGAGCCAACTAACCTTCGTTACTGTATGAATTCTGCAGCCATGAGGTTTATACCTAAGGATCAAATGGAAGCCGAAGGATACGGAGAGTTTATTTGGTTAGTGGAATAGGTTTAAAATCTAAAAAAGCCCGGAAATGGATTTTCAGGGCTTTTTTATGTCAATATTTTTCGAAAGGTCAGGTTTATTCTGGGCCTGGAAACTCTTTTCCTCTTGGGTAATTGATGCTCCCAAAAATGCTGTGTAGCTCCTTTCATGATTAGAAGGCTTCCATTTTGAAGCATAATTTTTCTTTTGATTTGCTTTCTTTCATAGTGCCTGAATTGGAACTCTCTTTCCTCACCAAAACTTACAGAAGCGATCACTGGATTCTTGCCCAAAACCGATTCATTATCTCTGTGCCAACCCATGGAATCCTGACCATCACGATAATAGTTTAGCAATACGTGCGTAAACTCCTGACCTGCCAAATCCTCTACCCTATTTTTGATGCCTTGTAAGACTGGTATCCATTCATGTGACTCCATCTCAATTCCTGAATATCCGTAGGGAATATCAGGATTTCCGTAAAGGGCAGTCAGCCTGGGCTGCATCACCTCTTTTCCGAAAATTTTTATAGGTTCTTGTTTCCAAATGACCTTTTGCCGTAGATCCAAAAAATGCCGAGCACTTTCTTCCTTTGTAAAGAACTCTGGAAAATAATCTGCTTCTCCATCGAAAGGGATAAGGTTATTCACTGAATCAAAGAAAAGTTTTTGCTGCATGGAGATTTAACCTGCTAGGAAATCATAAGTTTTATTGCCTATTTTTCGAAAGCAAAACGACGTACTATTTCATGAAAAAGGTAGCCTGGATTTTCGGTCTGATCATCATTGTCATATTTACTGGCATAATTTGGTACAAATTTTTCTTTGTTTTTGGTGAAGGCGTCAAAGCCGGAAGTCTGAATTACTTCGTAAAAAAAGGGGTGATTTTCAAAACTTATGAAGGCAGGGTGGTCCAGGAAGGTTTCCAAAGTCCAAATGCCGGAGAACTTCAGAGTAATGAATTCAGATTTAGCGTGACTGATGAAAAAGTCGCCGAGCAACTAGAGAGATCATCAGGAAAGTTTGTCGAACTTCGCTATGAAGAATTTAACGGAATGCTTCCCTGGAGGGGTACGAGTAATTTTCTGGTCATTGAGGTTTTGACAGTAAAAGATTCTCCCGGTCAAACCAACACTGAACTCCCTTTCAGCCAGTAGTTATTCTCTAGTCCAGTAATCGACCACCAATACCTCTTTAAGATGAGGGGTGAGTAAGTCACCAAAGGCCTTATGATCAGGATGAGGTAGGTATTCGTCTCTCGCCTTATCTGAGTAGAAGGTCAAGGTAAAGGCATGGGTCAAGCCTCTGTTCAATCCTTCTGGACTTGAATTTTCACCCCATTCAAACTTTTCAATTCCTGGTATTTTATTTTGTAAATCCCTGAAAGCATCCACAATTTCTTTGATTTGTTCGGGAGAGGTTCCTTCCTTAAAGGAGAAGTATACTCCATGTCGGAGCACTGAGTCAGGATTGTTTTTTTCCATCTCTTGATTATCTTCCATAACTAATCCCTTATCGTAATTTTCCTCGATTTCTTGAATTTCAGATTTTTCGGAACAACTAAATAAAATGATTCCTGCCGAAACAAATAGAAATATTTTTTTCATACTAAATACTTTTTAAAATTTAGATCAAGCTTTATTCTGATAAGACTGGTTCTCTAAATTGAACCTGTTTCAATTAACTCTATTTCTGTGAAAGTAGCTTTTTTTAATACAAAACCCTATGAGCAAAACAGTTTTGAAGCTCAGCTCAAAAACTCCAATCATAAATTCACATTTTTTGAAGCGAAGCTGGACAAAGAAACAGCAAAGCTAGCAGAGGGTCATGACGCAGTATGCAGTTTCGTAAATGACCATTTGACTCCATTGGTCTTAAAAAGACTGAAGAATTGTGGAATCAACAACATTGTACTTCGATGTGCTGGTTTCAATCAGGTGGACCTCCAAAGTGTAAAAGAGTTAGGAATTAAGATTTGTAGGGTTCCTGCATATAGTCCTGAAGCGGTGGCCGAGCATGCCATGGCTCTTATCCTTGCGTTGAGTCGAAAGACACATAAAGCATACAACAGAGTCCGGGAAAACAATTTTTCTTTAGCAGGATTAACGGGGTTCAATCTTCATGGTAAAACCGTCGGGGTAATTGGAACCGGAGCTATAGGTAAGGCTTTTGCGAAAATTGCGCTTGGATTCGGCTGTGAGGTAATTGCCTTTGATTTATACCCGAATGAAAAGTTAAAAAAGATCGGGGTGAAATTCTTAGACCTACAAGAAGTTTTGGATAAGAGTGACATAGTTTCTTTGCATTGCCCCTTGACCGCTCAAACTCATCATCTAATCAACAAGGATTCCTTGGCAACAATGAAAGATGGGGTCACTTTAATCAATACAAGTCGAGGAGGACTGATCAATACGAAGGATGCAATCAGCGGCCTGAAGCATAAAAAAATTGGGTTTCTAGGAATTGACGTCTATGAGCAGGAAGAAAATCTGTTCTTTGAGAATTTATCTGAGGAAATCCTAATGGACGAACAGATCACAAGACTCATGACATTCCCAAATGTTTTGATCACAGGTCACCAAGCTTTTTTGACCCATGAGGCTTTAGCAGAGATTACCCGTGTGACATTGTTTAACCTTGACCAGCTCGAAGCAGGAGTAAGCCTTGAGAACGAAATCAAGGTTTAAACTTGCTGAGATAATAATTAATCATCAGGTTGATGTGCCACATCCCAACCTTATTGTAAAGCTGATTCGCTTCCAATGGGTCATTTCCGAGGGCTTCCTTATTCATGGCAAGAAGATGGAAATTTAATCGTCCAAAAGTCTCCGGATTATATTTTATGCCCAAATTTATTTGCCTATAGGAAGGGAAATTATACTTGTTTGCAGCAGCATCATCTATATCCGGAAGGATATGAATTCCAAAGTGTCCATATACGGAAAGTGGCAAATTTTTAAAGGAATATTGGCTATACCAGGTGGTAGCGAAAACATTTTCAAAACCCTCGTTTCTCTCCCTTGGAATAAAGGTCATCCAAGGGTCTTTTCCCCATTCCCTTGGGCTCAGCCAGCGACCATTCCCATCCAAATAGGTAAGACCCATTTTATGCGTCCAAGCTTGGGATTGAATCCCAAAACTTCCTGATAGATATGCATTCTGATCATTAGGGTTCTTATACCTGAACTCGGAATCTTTATTACCTCCTTGGGAAATCCCATGCTGATATCCTGCCTGTAATGCCCCAATCCATTTTCCATTCAGCTTCGGGCTATCCCATGAGGTTTTATAATCTAAAGTGAATGTGTTGGAAATATTCTGTACCAGAGTCTGGGTGAAGCCGAGATTACTTCCTGACTCAAAATCTTTTGAAACCTGAATTATGAAAATATAATCTGAAGAGGTATTTCCAGCATAAGATGATGGCTTTCCAGAAATATCACGCCCCTTAGGATAAACACCTATACTCTGACCAATGTGCAACCATTCTGAAGTTCCCCTGATACTCATTTGATTTATCCACCAGGCTTGAATATTAAATGATTCTGGTTTCACCCAAAAAGTCAGACCCTCCACTCCGGTGGGAGAAAGACGACCATCTTGAGGGTTTATCCAAGGAGTATTTATCCCAAACCTCCCAATCTGACCTCCCCAGTTTTTCCCCTCATATTTAAGATTGAAAATCTCTAGTTTTCCAAAATAATTATCCCCAGGGTTTAAAAGGTCAAATAAACCGGTTTCATAGCGATTTCCTTGACCTGAAACTGGGTCCGGCTTCCAGATATCAGAGCTGACTAAATTACCAAAAACTCTATATCCAGCATGGAATTCAAAGCCTTTATACTTTGCTTTACCCCCGAGATTTAGGCTAGCGCCCAAAGCATAATCATCCTTAAAATCGCTTGGATAAGAGGTGCTCATCCAGAAGGTTCTGAAGTGAATGTCAGGGCTAAGTTTAACTTTTTGGACATCCTGAGCCCAGGCTTGTGAGAAAATGACAAGCCACACTAAAAGGATTAAGACTCTTTTCATTGCTGTTCTTTCGCCTTAATTATTGCTTGATAGGGTCCGTATTTGTGTTCTTCTTCAGAGAAGGAATCGGCGTAGGGACCGAAGGGATGATCCATTGGCTTTTTAGAAATATCGGGCCAGTCACCAGACATATTTTTAGTTGGTCTCTCTAAGCTATTTACGTAAGCAGCTACATCCCAGGCCTCTTCATCTGTGAGAATTGGGTTTTCGTAAGTCACACCAAATGGCATATTGGCTTTCACATATCCTGCAAATCGGGACATCCGGTAAAGACCTGCTTTGTCATTATAGCTATGCTCTCCCCACAGCGGAGGATAAACATAAGTCCTGCCATCCATGGCAAGCATTCCCTGTCCATCTTCCATGTGACAGCTTTTGCACTGGTTATCATAAACAATTTTTCCTTTCACAGGATCCGCAGCCCTATCCAGAAGAGGGACACTGTATAGTCCGGCTCCATTCGGCTTTACTCCTTTGGGCACATCCTTCCCTAGCCAAGTCATATAGGCCAACATCGCCTTCATTTCTTTGCCATTCACGTCAAGCTTATCCCCATTTAAGCTTCGCTCAAAGCAGTCATTTATGCGCTTTGGAATATCTTCCATTTCTCCCGATCGATTTCGAATCTTTGGATACATAGAAGCTACTCCTCCAAAATTATTTCCCAACGGAATACGGCCGGCATCCAGATGGCAATTTTGGCAATTCAAACCATTAGAGATTTGGAGAACCTTTCCTTGAGGACCCAAATAATCAGCGGTGTTTGCTAATAGATCCTTGCCATATTTGATTTCATCTGCATTGGGCTCATTATCCACCGTGGACCATTCTGGTGGTAACCACATTTCTGATGGATCTGCCAGAGCTTTGGACACCACAACGGCTGGGATTTCCGTTAAGGGAATATTTTCCTCTTCTATGAATTCAGAAAAATCATAATCCGACATGGAAAGGAAAACCGTGACACCCGCCACAAGTGTAAGGCCCACTGTCAACACCAAAAGACTGATCATTAAAACAATGAGCTGGAGTATAGAATCTGAAGGCTTATTCATAACGCTAATTAATATTACAAAATTAGCCCTTGCCCAAGGCAATTCATGTGATGAATATCACAGGATTAACCATGAAAACACTCAATTCCATAAGCTGGTAAAGACTTTGATACCCTGGATAGCACCTTCCAAGTAATGCCCAGAACCTGTGGGTAATTGCCTGATATCCAGCTCATCTCCAAGGTGGCTTTCTGAAAGATAATTGATCAAGCAGTGCTTAGCCGGTTCCCTTTCGGAATAGGTTATATTTTCTGCCCAGCGTAAATAACTAGTGTTATTCACGTGCTGGTAAAGATCAACATCAGTCGGCTCGACTTTCTTGTGCCTGATGGAAAAGTCTCCATTCAGTACTCTTATTTTTTCTGGCTCCCAATTCGGTTTCAGTTTGGGGTCAAAAAGGCTTTCCGGCAAAACCACTTCTGGGTTTTTAGGTCGCTTAGTAGCTGAATCTAGAAGCAACCAGCTGCTCATCCCTTCCACGAGTTTTTCTCCTTCTGAATCAGTCAGGAGAAACTCACGAAAGGCAAAAATTTTATTCACCCCTCTTCCAGCTGTATAAAGCTTAAAATTGTCACCCCAGGTTGGGAGCTTTTTTGCCTTGATTTCTAATCTGGCCAGGGCCCACATTAGCTGGGATTGATTGATTTCTGTACCGAAACCTCCCGAATTAGCATGTCTCCAAGCAATTTCCTGAAACCAATCCGCTAATGCATGTAACCAGATTTTGCCATCAGGACGAACCTGAAACGATTGGACTTCGGCTTCTATGGAAAATTGAAACCCCCTTAAGTCTTTATTCATTTAGCTTAATTTCTGTGTATTTACTTCAAAAACCTCTTTGCGATAACTTGAAAGAATCATTATTCCCAGTCCATTCAAGGCAATTAATGCAAATGAGACCTGAAGATTAAAAATATCAGCAATAAACCCAATCAAGGGTGGTCCGATCAAAAATCCAAAAAAGGCTATAGTAGAGACAAGAGCCAAAGCCACACCCGGAGAGTAAAGACGAGACCGACCTGCAATGCTATAAGACATGGGAACAATTGCTGCAACTCCAAATCCCACGAGAAGAAAGGCAAAAGTGGAAACCCAAAAAGTGGGAAATAGGACGGCAATGGCCAGCCCTGTAAAGATCAAAAAGCCGCTGAAGCGGATGATCTTTATTTTTCCTATTTTTCTAGTCAGTAGATCAGAAAGGAACCTACCTGAAGACATGGCTCCCATAAACACCACATATCCTGTGATTACCCAAGACGGATCTGCCATCACTACCTTTTTGAAATAAACACCACTCCAATCAAACATACAGCCTTCGCACATCATACCCAGAAACGAGATCATCCCAACTCGAAGAAGAAGGTCATCTGGTTTTTTAATAATTAATCCTCCCCCAGCATGAGTATTCTTCTCCTTCACGATAAATGGTCGTGCAGTTAGAAGAACCAAAACGGAAAAACCCATAATTATCGAAAAATGAATCGCAGGATTAAGCGAGAGCAAAATCATTCCAGCTCCTACCCCTGCGCCAACAAATCCAGCCGAACTCCAAAGCCCATGAAAAGTTGCGATGATGCTTTTTCCTACATCATCTTCCAGAGCAATAGCCTGAGTATTCACCGCGATATTCATCACATTTCCTAAAAGGCCGAAAAAAACTAAAATGGGTACCAATACCCACGGGCTAGGGCTCCAACCCACTAGTGCTAATGAAACAGCATAAAAAATCCCTCCAATTGTAATAACAACCTTACTCCCATACTGATGAACCAACCAGCCTGCGATAGGGAGTCCAATTAAAGAGCCAAAAGGAAGGCAAAGTAAAAGTGATCCTAACTCCCCTTCCGAAAGATCAAAATTCGATTGGATATCAGGAATTCTGGAGGCCCAGCTTCCGAAGCATAAGCCCAAAAAGAAAAACAGGCTACCCAAGGCTAATTTTCGCTTCCCAAATGAGTGCATAAATATTCAGGTCTTAAGAAAGCGAAAAGGTAATAATATCAATGTGGAAATAGTGGACCAGAGATATAAAAAACTATTTGGGCATACTTGTGTTTCTTACGCAAAGTGTAGATATGGAATTTGTCATTGTAGGGTCTATAGTTGTTGTCATCATTTTTTTTATTCGCTTTGTGATTAAGCGGGTTTTTGACTAAAAAAAAGCCGATTTGTTAAAATCGGCTTTGACTATTTTTCTGACATCAATTCGGAAGTTTATTCGAAAACTTTCCGTAGACCCAAGTACCTACCAATGCACTTATCAGAGTGACCAGCACCACAGTGTATCCACTACCAATCTGGGCGAACAAGGGTCCTGGACATGCTCCGGTCAAGGCCCATCCTAGACCGAAGATGAAACCTCCGATCACCTGTCCTTTTCTAAATTCCTTCTTTGGAATATTGATGGTCTCACCATGAATGGTCTTAATATTAAACCGTTTGATGATTTGTATCGAGATAATCCCCGTCACCACTGCTGACCCAATCACTCCATACATGTGGAAAGATTGAAGTCTAAACATTTCCTGAATTCGGAACCAGGAAATAATCTCAGCTTTGACAAAGACAATTCCGAAAAGAACACCCAAAATCAAGTATTTCAGCAATTCAAGTCCCTTGTCTTCGTGCTTTCTTAAGTTGGGAGCCTCACAATGAGGATCCTGTATCGTTGTTGGCTTTTCTACTACTTTCATCATTTATCAATTAAAATCCTACCAATTTCATTAAAGGCTCAAGCAAAACGTGCGTCATCAAGAAACCTCCGATCATAAAGAAAACCGTGGCTAGCACCGACTGCCATTGCAGAGAACTGATTCCCATGATTGCATGTCCAGAAGTACAGCCACCCGCATAGCGAGTTCCAAAACCTACCAAAAATCCTCCAATCACAAAGAACAGAAGCCCTTTGGCAGTAAATAGATTCTCCCAGGAGAAAATGTCAGCTGGCAATAGGTTGCCAAAATCAGTAACACCTAATGCTTTCAAATCTGCCTGAGTTGCTTCTGAAACAATAATTGAATCAGGGTTTGCCAAGAAGTTGGTTGCTACAAAGCCGCCAATCAATACTCCTAGTACAAATAGTAGATTCCACATTTCCTTTTTCCAGTTATATGTAAAGAAGGGGATCCCTGCTGGGACACACATCGCACAGACGTGTCTTAAGGAAGAAGAAATACCGAAGGTTTTATTCCCTAATATGAGAAGGGCCGGCACAGTCAATCCAATCATAGGGCCAGCCACATACCAAGGCCAGGGCTGCGAGAGCCAATTAATAAAGTCGTTCATTTCTATTGATTAGTGTTTAAAAAGGGCTGAATGATTCAGCCCTTTAATTAATACATAAATGATTTTCTAATCCATTACCCAAACTTATAGAAGGGTAGTTGGGCAAACGTAATCTGAAACTTCAAATTTGCCTGATTCTTTGATGGCTTTAAACCCACCATCGATATCAATGAGCTTATCAAAGCCTCTTGCCCGAAGTGCAGAAGTAAAGATCATGGACCGATATCCACCTGCACAATGTACATAGTACTCTTTATCCTTGTCGATTTGAGCCATGCTATCGTTGAGATAATCTAAAGGAGCATTCTCTGCATCCAAGACATGCTCTGAATCGTATTCAGACTTCTTGCGAACATCAAGAATTGTCGCATCAGGGTTTTCCTTTTTAATTTCAGCAAGCTCTTCCACAGATACAGACTTTATAGAATCAATTTCTTTACCCGCAGATTTCCAAGAAGCTATTCCCCCTTTTAGGTAACCCAAAGAAAAATCATATCCCACTCTAGCAAGACGGGTAATCACTTCTTCCTCGCGGCCTTCATCAGCAACTACAAGAATCTCCTGCTTCACATCAGGAATCATGGCTCCTACCCATACGGCAAAGCTTCCGTCAATACCAATATTCACAGAATTTGGGATAAACTCCTTAGCAAAAACCTGAGGGTCCCTGGTATCTAAAATCAAAGCTCCAGTCTCATTCGCAGCCACCTCAAACTCCTCAGGAGTTAAAGGATTTATTCCTCTCTTCATCACCGTATCGATGCTATCATAACCTTCGATATTCATCATCACATTTTGAGGGAAATATGCCGGAGGAGGTGTCAATCCAGTGATTAATTCTTTAATGAATTCCTCCTTGGTCATATCTTGAAGGGCATAATTGGTCTTCTTTTGATTGCCTAGAGTATCAGAAGTCTCCTTGCTCATGTTTTTACCACAGGCAGAACCTGCACCATGGGCTGGATACACGATGATATCGTCAGCTAAAGGCATGATCTTTTCTCTTAAAGAGTCATAAAGATGACCTGCTAGTTTCTCCTGGGTTAAATCAGAAATTACTTTTTGGGCCAAATCTGGTCTTCCTACATCTCCAATAAATAGTGTGTCTCCAGTGAAGATGGCTTCAGCTTTTCCCTCCTCATTGTAAAGAAGATAGCATGAACTTTCCATAGTGTGACCAGGCGTATGAAGCAACTTGATTTTGATTTTTCCAAGAGTGAATTCCTGATTATCCTCAGCGATTAAGGCATCAAAACCTAGTTTCATACCAGTAGGACCATAAACGATCTTAGCACCAGTTTTCTCTGCAAGGTCTTGGTGACCTGATACAAAGTCTGCATGGAAGTGTGTTTCAAAGACATATTTGATCTTGGCATTTCTACGCTCTGCCTTCTCAATGTAAGGTTGAACCTCTCTTAATGGATCAATTACGGCTGCTTCACCTTCTGATTCGATGTAATACGCACCTTGCGCAAGACATCCTGTATAAATTTGCTCGATTTTCATAGCTTAATATATTTCTGTTTTTAAAAGTTATTTATTCCTATTGTCCAGACCAATGACTTTCATCATGCGGTCTCCATAATTTTATTTTCGATAATACCAGTTAATTGATGTGCAGGTAAAACTCCTGATTCCCGCCATAAGATTTTTCCTTGTTGGAAAAGAATTAAAGTGGGTACTCCACGAACCTGAAATTTACTGGCTGCCATTTGATTACGATCCACGTCCACTTTTACGATCTTTACCTTGTCACCCAAGGCTCTGGAAGTGTCTTCAAGGATCGGTTGCATCATTTTACAGGGTCCGCACCAAGTCGCAAAAAAGTCGACTAAGACCGGTTGATCCCCTTCTATTAATTCTTGAAATGTTTTAGCTTTCTCTTTCATAAGACGATTATTTAATCTCATCGGTAACAAAAGTAAGGTCTTTGATAGTTCGAAAAGGTAACGAAAGTCACATAATCGGAGCATGCCGGGGATATCGTTTAAAAAGTGCTAAAAAAACCGTGTTTGGTTATTATTTTTTTATTTTCGCCCTGCCAAAAAGAGACTAAATGTTGAATTTCAAACGCATTAATAATATAACTGGCTGGGTCGTTTTCGGTCTGGCCACTTTGGTTTTTGTTCTAACGGTAGAAGATACAGCGAGCTTCTGGGATCCGGGGGAGTTTATAGCTGCATCCTACAAGCTTTCCGTGCCACACCCACCTGGAGCACCATTCTTCCTTCTGGTTTATCGGTTCTTTAGCTTTTTAGCATTAGGTGATTCTCTGGAGATCGCATATTGGATGAATATAGGTAGTGCCTTGTTTTCGGGTTTTACTGTTCTTTTTTTGTTTTGGTCCATTACCCTATTTGGACAGAGACTGTTTGGGATTAAACCGAATGAAGAAACCAAAGGCCAAACCATAAGCCTGATGGGTGCAGGAATTGTTGGATCCTTGTGTTACACTTTCTCCGATAGCTTTTGGTTTTCAGCTGTTGAGGCGGAGGTATATTCTATGTCTTCATTCTTTACCGCAATAGTCATTTGGGCTGTTCTGAAGTGGGATGTTATAAAGGATCCAAAGGAGGAAAACCGTTGGTTGATTTTCATCGCCTATTTAGTAGGACTTTCTATTGGTGTCCATTTGCTGAATTTGGTAACCTTACCGGCTTTGGCCCTAATCTACTATTTCAAAAAGACCAGTAAAATCACTTTGAAAGGAGGAATAATAGCCTTCTTACTAGGTGGAGTAGTTTTGGTAATTATAAATAATCTCATCATTCCGGGACTTCCAAGTGTGGCAGGAAGCATGGAGATTTTCTTTGTGAACTCACTGGGGCTTCCCTTCGGTTCAGGCATTATTTTCTTCGCGATACTATTCTTCGGCGCTCTAATTTACGCTTTTAGATATTCTGCAAAAAAGGAGTTAGCCATTCTGAATACAGCATTACTTTCACTGACTTTCATTTTGATCGGTTACGGTAGCTACGCCCTCATAGTCATTCGGGCAAATCAGGACCCAGTGATTAATGAAAATGCTCCAAAGGATATAATTAGCTATGTTTCATATTTAAAGCGAGAGCAATATGGCTACAGGCCACTTTTACATGGTCAGTATTTCACAGCAAGGCTTGTGGATCAGGAAGAAGGGGCTCCGATTTATGCAAAAGGGAAAGACAAGTACGAAATCGTAGATTATTCATTAGTCAACACCTACGAGCCTGAGAAAACCACCATCCTCCCTAGAGTTTATTCCACCCAGGAAAATCATAAACGAATCTACAGACAGAAATTAGGACTACGTGAAGGGCAAGACCCCACATTTGGAGACAATCTTTATTTCATGTTCTCCCATCAGCTAGGTCAAATGTACTTCCGATATTTCATGTGGAATTTCTCTGGAAGAGAGTCAGATTTCAGCGATGCTCCATGGATTGGATTGACAGACGCTTTCAGTGATAAGTTTCCGGACTACATTAAAGAGAACAAAGGGCACAACCAGTATTTCATGCTTCCTTTGATTCTAGGTCTTGTAGGATTCTTCTTTCAGGCAAGAAAAGACCCCAATTCATTTTATGTGAATCTAATGCTCTTTCTAATGATGGGGGCAATTCTGGTACTTTACCTGAATTCACCACCTGTGGAACCGAGAGAGCGTGATTACATATATGTGGGTAGTTTCTATGCTTTCGCTATCTGGATAGGAATGGGGGTGCTGGGTATTGCTCATGGAATAGCCAAATACAGTAAAAATCTAGGCACGGCTGGAATAGCAGCCACCCTGCTCACCTTACCTATTGCAGGTTTAATGGGTGCAGTTAATTGGGATGATCACAACCGAACCGGAAGATACTTTTCAGTTGATGCCGCTAGGAACTTCCTGGAATCCTGCGCCCCAAATGCCATTCTGTTCACTGGTGGAGATAATGATACTTTCCCGCTTTGGTATGTACAGGAAGTAGAGGGTTTCAGAACCGATGTCAGGGTAATTGTTTTGAGCTACTTTGATACTGATTGGTATGTAGAGCAAATGGCCCGATCTGTGGATGACTCTGAGGCATTGCCATTCTCTCTGACTTCTGAGAATTATAAAAAAGGCACTAATGATGTTCTTTATGTAACAGGAGAGGATGATAATTCTGCAATCTCTGTGAGAGCCTATTTAACCCTTTTGCGAAATAACGACAAAAGGCTTAATCTACAAACAGGTGGAAAAAGCATTGTGAATATGGTTCCTTCCAGGAATTTAATACTTGATGTAGACAGTAGCTTTGTAAATAATGATGAGATAGTTCCACCACAGTTTAAAAGTCTTTTTACCAACCAGATGAACTTACAGGTGAAAGGTCAATACTTAACCAAGGGCAACCTGATGCTGGTGGATTTAATCGCAAATAATAATTGGGAAAGACCAATCTATTTCAATAATACTTCTTTAGCCACCATAGGTTTGAATCTTGATGATCATGTGGTGATGGAAGGCCTGACTTATCGTCTGCTACCCATTCAAAAACCTCCATTTATTCGAGAGGAATTAGTAAATACAAATTTGGCCTACGAAAACTTCACTGAAGTATTCAAATTCCGCGACTTGGATAATTCAGATAGATATTATGATGAAGAATACAGACGCTTTGTCTCAAATCATAGAAGTGCTCTGAATTCAATTGTCATCGCCCTCTTGGATGAGAATCAAATGGATAAAGCCAGAGATCTTCTCAATTATGGCCTGGAGGTCATGCCAGATGAAGGAGTGCCTTATGATTTGGCCAGCGGCCAATCGGTTCCTTTATTCTTCGAAGTCGGTGAAGAAGACAAAGCCCTTGAAATTATAGAAAAAGTAGCCAAGAAATCTTTGGATATGATAGAGTTTTACGATCAGGAAAATCGAGACTATGATCGTGAAATCCTGATTTCCATAGAAATGGTGAGGTACTTTATTCCTTTACTTCAGGAAAGAGGATATCAAGATCTGGCAGATGAATACCGTCGCCGCTTGGAACAATACCTGGGACCACAGGAATTTGAGGGTGATCTCCCAAGGAGGTAAAAGATAAGGCGGTTGAAAATTCAACCGCCTTTTTTATTTCTTGTGAAGGATATAAAATAAATCCAAGGCCTTTGAGGCATCATCAATCAGAAGATAATCCTCCTGAGTAATGTCAGTGACCGATTGGCCTTGTTGTTTATGGAGTTTGTTTCTATTCCTTCTATTTAAAATTTCATAAGGAATTTTGAGTAGGCTGGCTGGTAATCGATACTGCAGATTGAAGATATCATATTGCATAATCTTCTGCACAGACACACGATTGGCTTCATGGTAAGCCCATACTTTTTTATTACCACCAATTCCTCTTGACTCCACCTGATCAAACACTTCATTGCAAAGCTTGGTAAGTTGTTCCGGTTTATACTCCCGGATATGCCAAGGATTTCTTGAAAGAGTAAAGTTGATATTCGGGGTGGAGATAATAGCAATTCCACCGGGCTTAAGTACACGGTAAATTTCCTCCAGAAAAAGTTTATCGTCTTGAATATGTTCGATTACCTGAAAACTCACCACAGTATTAAAAGAAGAATCCTCAATCGTTGAAAACGGGGGTATTACGGCTTGCTCAAATTTAGTTTTCAGATGCTTTTTTTGAAGACTATCAATAACCTCACCGATCTTATCAATCCCTAAGTAATCTTCCGCCAGGGGCAAAAGAATGTCCACTCCCCTACCTTCACCACAGCCAACTTCAAGTAATTTTCCAGAAATCCAAGGCTTAGCAGCGATATACGCTTTTAACAATCTTTGATGGATTGGATTATCACTTACCAACTTGTCAGAGGCAATTTCCGTTGTATAGGTAGCCATATAAAATTTTACTATTTTGGCAAAAGTAAGCGAAATTTCTGAATCCCAACTAGACCACATGAATCCAGGTAAACTTCTTCTTACCGCCCTTTTTTGTTTCTTTTTTCTCTTTGGCTTTACAGCCAAAGCTCAGCGGACCTTAGAGACTTTGGATCAGTCTCTACGATATTCAAGATATTCAAGACTTGGTCTCAAAATCATCCCAATTCAGACCAGGACAAATTCTTTCAAGCTGCTAATGCAGGTAGAAAAAATTGAACAAAACCCTTCATTTGATGCATTCAATTTCTCCTATACTTTACTTGATTCTTATGATCAGGAGATCACTGAGGATAAAATCATCCTCTTGTCCGAGAATGACCTGAGCATGGACACTGAACGCCACTGGGTTTTCGAAAAAGAAGTGATTCTTCCAGAAGATGTCGATACCCAGATTGCTCTTCTTTCTGTATTGGACACCCGACAGGGCGACGAATATTTATACCATATTGACCTAAAAGGATCGTATGTTTACGATCAGCCTCGATTGGGAGCTTTCTATGCCAATGGAGTAGCCTTTGATCAAACTTATATCAATCAAAGTCAATCCTTGCTCTTCGATTCCTTTGATGGTCCCAGCATTCACTCATTTTTCTATCCGATAGATTTTTCCATCCCATACCCACCAATGGAAACCAGACCTGCAAATGTTCCAAAGGAACTGGAAGTGATAGATAAAGGTGATTTCGTAGAAAACATACCCAGAAGTCTGGATGAGGAAGGTTACTATTTCTTCCAAACGGATACCAGCGAACTCGGAGGATTAATGATTAAGACCACTCATGAAGCTTTTCCGAAGGTAAAAGATTGGGAAGAAATGGTGGATATCGTTACTTACATTTCCACTCGTAAAGAGCACGAAGAATTATTAGAGGCTGAGGATAAAAAGAAGGCCCTTGACGAATATTGGATCGGTATGACCCGAAATCCAGATACCGCTAAGGAAGTTATTCGCGAATATTTTAGACAGATTGAGTTTGCCAATATTCTCTTCACTGACTTCAAAGAAGGATGGAAAACGGACCGGGGAATGGTTTACATTGTGATGGGTCCACCAAATGAGGTTAATTTTTTTGAAGATAGAGAGGTGTGGACTTATGGAGGGGATAGCCAAGCTTCAAAAATTAAATTTACCTTTGCACGGATAAAAAATGTATTGACACCCCACTATTATACGCTGAATCGCTCTAGAGCCTATCAGCCAATATGGTTCAAAAATATTTCGGAATGGAGAAACGGAAGGATGGCTTTTTAATCGAAAAAAATGCCCAGGATAAAGATTTTATTTTTGGAACCAGAGTTGTAATTGAGGCCATTCATTCAGGAAAGGACATCGATAAAGTCCTGATTCAAAAGGAAATTAACAACGATCTAACCAAGGAATTAATCAAGCTCTGCAAAACGCAAAGCATCCCCGTAGTTCGTGTTCCAGAAGGAAAACTGAATCGGATAACCAGAAAAAATCATCAAGGGTCATTAGCTCTTGTATCTGCCTTAACCTATGCTTCCCTTGATCATGTCATTGAAACCTGCTATTCCAATGGCCAAGCTCCGTTAATTCTGATTCTGGATCGAATTACTGATGTCAGAAACTTTGGAGCGATAGCGAGGACAGCAGAGTGTGCAGGAGTTCATGCTATTATTATCCCTGAAAAAGGAAGTGCTCAAATTAATTCTGATGCCATCAAAACCTCTGCAGGAGCTTTAAATTTCTTACCAGTAGTGAGAGTGAAAAATCTCTTTTACACCTGTCGTGATTTACAAAAGTCAGGCTTAGTGCTTTTGGCAGTGACAGAAAAAACCGATCAATTGATGTATGAAGCTGACATGAGCGTTCCCACAGCATTGGTCATGGGTTCAGAAGAAGACGGGATTTCTGCGGATCTTTTGAACATAGCTGATTCTAAGGTGAAGATCCCTATGCAGGGAGAAATTGATAGTCTTAATGTTTCTGTTTCTGCTGGAGTAGTGATCTATGAAGCTATGCGCCAGAGGCAAAGCTAATTAGATATAGCGACTATCTTTTTTCTTTGCGTCCGCTACGAATTGTCTGAATTCTTTTTCAGAATCAATAGGACAAATCAAAAGCACATTATTTTCCTCCACAATAAGGTAGTTTTCAAGCCCTTTGACCATGACTAGCTTATCATTATCCAGTCGGATGAAACTTCCCTTGGTATCATAAAGTATGGTATTTCCGTCTATGACATTTCCATCCGGATCCTTTGTTCTTATGTCATGAAGGCTTTGCCATGAGCCCAGGTCTGACCAACCTATATCGGCAGGAATCACATAGACCTGATCAGATTTTTCCATCACCCCAAAGTCAATAGAAATATTCTTAACCAGCGCATAGGCATTCCGAATAAATTCTGCCTCTTTCGAAGTATTGAGTGAATTCAAACCATCTTCAAAAACCTCGGCAGTATCAGGTAAATAAGTCTTCAGGGCAGAAATAAGACTTTCAGCCTTCCAGATAAAAATCCCAGAGTTCCAGAGAAAATCTCCACTTTTCAGAAAAGTTTTAGCCAATTCCAAATCAGGCTTTTCAGTAAAAGTTTTCACTTTTAAGACATCGAAATTTTTTTCTTGGACGTACTGGATATAACCGTATCCCGTCTCTGGTCTTGTAGGCTTTATTCCAATAGTGACTAATCTTTGACCATGCTGGGAAGCTCTTAAGGCTTTATGCATGACCTGATGAAACTTTTCACCTTCTAAAATCAGGTGATCTGCCGGAGTAATTATTAGCGATGCATCCGGGTCTTTTGAATAAATTCTATAGGTCGCATATGCTATGCAGGTTGCCGTATTTTTTCTGGATGGCTCACAAAGAATCTGATTTTCGTCAAGTTCAGGCAATTGTTCCTTTACCTGATCGAGGTATTTTCCATATGTAATAACTATAAATCGATCAGGAGAAGCCATTTCTTTGAATCGATCGAAAGTCATCTGAAGAAGGGATCTTCCTTCTCCGAGAACATCTAAAAATTGCTTGGGTTTATGTCGGCGACTATATGGCCAAAATCTCGCACCTATGCCACCAGCCATGATGACGATGTATGTTTTTTTTCGATTGGCCATTATACAATTCCTTCCTTCATCAAATCATGAATATGTATGAATCCAGCCAATTTATCACCATCCATCGCGACCAATTGAGTAATATTATTGTTTTTCATTAGGTTCAAGGCTCTAATGGCATATTCATCTACAGAGATGCTTTTGGGTTTAGGAGTCATCACATCTCTGGCCAAAATATCCTTCACATCCAGAGTTTTTTCAAGCATTCTTCTAAGATCTCCGTCGGTAATAATTCCCACCACTTTTTGCTGGTCATTTACCACAGAAGTGGCACCCAGGCGCTTTCCTGAAATTTCTACTATTACGGCTCTTAAATCTGCGGTTTCATGAACCGAAGGTGGATCCATCTTTGGAATTAAATCACCAACCTTTAGGTAAAGTTGCTTTCCTAAGGATCCGCCGGGATGATATTTGGCAAAATCTTTAGCCGTGAAACCTTTAGCTTCTAAGAGGCATACCGCCAAAGCATCTCCCATTGCTAGGTGGGCCGTGGTACTTGTGGTCGGAGCAAGATTATTTGGACAGGCCTCCTCTCCCACCGTGGCATTCAGAACAAAGTCAGCCCGCTCAGCTAAATAGCTTTCGGTATTACTCACCAAACCAACCAGAACCGATCCCAATTTTTTAAGCAAAGGAACCAATACCTTGATTTCAGGCGTATTACCGCTCTTTGAGATACAAATGACCACATCATCCTTCTGTACCATACCCAGATCTCCATGAATGGCATCAGCCGCATGCATGTACATTGCCGGAGTACCTGTAGAGTTTAATGTAGCTACAATTTTATTGGCGATGATCGCGCTTTTCCCAATTCCGGTTACTACCACCCGGCCTTTACAATCTAATATCTTTAATACACAAGCTTCAAAATCATCATCGATATATCCAGCGATTTTCTTAATGGCCTGAGCCTCATTAAGAAGAACCCTTACCGCGGTTTTTTTAATATTTTTAGTTAAATTATTATCCATCTGTTGCCTGATTTGGCCTAGACAAAGGTATATTAAACTAGGGAATCATTCTAGCAGCAATCTCTCATCACCTTAAATGCTTTTTTGTGCAGGACATAGTAAAATCAGATCTTAAGAGGATTTTTGGATTTAGTCAGTTCCGAGGAAATCAGGAACCCATAGTGGATAACCTCTTGAATGACAAGAACACCTTCGTCATTATGCCTACAGGAGCGGGAAAATCTCTTTGTTATCAGCTGCCTGCAGTGGTATCTGAAGGCACTGCCATCATTATTTCTCCTTTGATTGCACTTATGAAGAATCAAGTGGATCAATTGAATGCCATAGGTGTGAATGCTCATTTTCTAAACTCCACCCTGAATAAGACTGAATCTAAAAAGGTCAAATCTGAGGTGGCCTCAGGAAAAACCAAGCTTTTATATGTGGCGCCTGAATCTTTGACTAAAGAGGAAAATGTTGAGTTTCTGAAATCAGTAAAACTCAGTTTTGTGGCAATTGATGAAGCGCATTGTATTTCTGAATGGGGACATGATTTTCGGCCAGAATACAGGAAAATAAAGTCGATCGTGGCACTTATAGGTCCAGACCTTCCCATCATAGCTCTTACAGCGACCGCCACTCCAAAGGTTCAACAGGATATTCAAAGAAACCTCCAGATGGAAGAGGCTGACCTGTTTAAATCCTCATTTAATCGAACTAATCTTTTTTACGAAGTACGGCCAAAAACAAAAAAGGGGACCGAAAAAAGCCTGATTCGATTTATTAAATCACATAAAGGCAAATCAGGAATTATTTATTGCCTAAGCAGGAAAAAAGTCGAAGAAATCGCGTCCTTACTCAAAGTAAATCAGATTAATGCCGCACCATATCATGCAGGTCTAGAACCGGCGGTCCGAATGAAAAATCAGGATGACTTTCTAAATGAGGATGTGGATGTGATCGTAGCGACCATCGCCTTTGGAATGGGAATAGATAAGCCTGATGTAAGGTTTGTAATTCATTATGACGTTCCAAAATCACTGGAAGGGTACTACCAAGAAACCGGGAGAGCTGGTCGAGATGGCTTGGAGGGACACTGTCTGATGTTTTATAACTACGACGACATTATCAAGCTGGATAAGTTCAATAAGGACAAACCCGTAACCGAAAGAGAAAACTCAAAAGTTTTACTTCAAGAGATGGCCGCCTATGCGGAAACATCAGTTTGCAGGAGGAAATTTATCCTGAATTATTTCGGGGAGAAGATGGAGAAGGATTGTGGGTTCTGTGATAATTGTAAAAGAAACCGAGAAACATTTGATGGGATAAACCATCTGATAACCGCACTAGAAACAGTCAAGCTATGCGATGAAAGGTTTGGCCTTGCTCATATAGTGGAAGTCATCATAGGTGGTGAAAACGAATATATCAGCAGTTATAAGCATGATGAGCTGGATGTTTATGGGAAAGGAAAAGATGAAGGGGAAAAGCTTTGGACGTCAGTCCTGAGACAAGCTATGATCCGAGGATTTCTGGAAAAAGATATCGAGAATTATGGTCTGCTGAAGGTTACCCAAGAGGGAAAAGAATTCTTAGAAGATCCATTTTCTGTGGATTTGTATAAGGATCAGGACTTCGAAAAAATGGAAGAGGAAATCGAGTCCAATGATGGAGATGGAAACACAGACCTAGCCTATGATGAGGAACTTTATGATCTTCTTCGGGCCGAGAGAAAAAGGGTAGCCAAATCCAAAGGCCTTCCACCCTATGTTATCTTCCAGGACCCCTCTCTAGAAGAGATGGCCACATTATATCCTACCACGAGAGAAGAATTGGCACAGATCAATGGCGTGGGAATGGGAAAAGTGGCTAAATTCGGGTCATCATTTCTGAAGCTCATCGCCAAATACGTAGAGGAGAATGACATAGAAACTGCCTCAGACGTAATTGTCAAAAGCTCTGGAAGCCGATCGAAAATAAAGATTTCGATCATTCAGCAAATTGATCGTAAAATAGATTTTGATGAGATCGCTGAGAATTTGAATTTGTCATTTTCCGATTTGATTCAGGAAGTGGAACAAATCATCTACAGCGGGACCAAATTGAATATTGACTACTACATCCACCATATTATGGATGAAGAAAGGGAGGATATCATTCACGACTATTTTATGACGGCTGAGGACGATAAAATTGAATATGCCTTGGAAGAACTGGAAGAGGAAGATTTTGCGGAGGATGAAATCCGCATTTATCGAATCAAATTCATTTCTGACCATGCTAATTAAAACGTGAAAAACACAAATGAACATATTGTTGCTTGGAAGCGGAGGAAGAGAGCATGCCTTCGCCTGGAAGATCACCCAGAGCCCATCCTGTGATAAACTATTCGTAGCTCCAGGAAATGCCGGTACAGCAGAAATAGCTGAAAATGTATCACTTAAAATAACTGATTTTGAAGCCATTGCTACCTTCCTCAAGGAGGAGAAGGTCGATTTGGTGGTAGTGGGACCGGAAGAACCACTTGTTAAAGGCATTAGCGACTACATTCTAAATGATAGCACGGTTTCTCATATACCTGTAGTCGGTCCTTCACAGCTCGGTGCGACCTTAGAAGGAAGTAAGGATTTCTCGAAGAGATTTATGCAAAGGAATAATATTCCTACCGCGGCCTACGAAACCTTTACTGCTGATCAATTAGAAGAAGGGCTGGCCTATTTGGAAAAGCAATCTCTTCCCATAGTTCTGAAGGCGGATGGTTTGGCGGCGGGAAAAGGGGTTTTAATCTGTGAGACTTTGGCAGATGCTAAAGCAAACCTCAAAGAAATGCTTATTGATGCCAAATTCGGAAATGCCTCTTCTAAGGTGGTGATTGAAGAATTTCTCGAAGGAATTGAGCTTTCTGTTTTTGTTGCGACGGATGGTAAGGATTATAAAATTTTGCCAGAGGCAAAAGATTACAAAAGAATAGGCGAAGGTGATACAGGACTGAATACCGGAGGAATGGGAGCAGTGAGTCCAGTGATTTTTGCCGATGAAGACTTTATGAAAAAGGTCGAAGACCGTATAATTAAACCAACAGTAGACGGTCTCGCAAAGGAAGAAATCAGCTATAAAGGTTTTATTTTCATAGGCCTGATGAACAAAGGTGATGATCCATACGTCATCGAATACAATGTTCGAATGGGAGATCCTGAAACACAAGCTGTTTTAGCGCGAATAGAATCTGATTTTCTGACTATGCTTGAAGCTATGGGAAAAGGAAATCTTGCTGAGTATGACTTGAAAATATCTCCTCATTTTGCTACCACAGTGGTGATGGTAAGTGGGGGCTATCCTGGTTCCTACACGAAGGGCTTCCCTATTTCTCTGGGTGAGGGAAATGACAAATCTATTCTTTTTCATGCGGGAACTGGTAGGAATGACAATGGAGATTTGATCAATACAAGAGGAAGAGTACTAGCTATTACCGGGCTAGGCCAAACTCTCTCAGAAGCTCTTGAAAATGCCTTTGAAAGAGTAGAAAAGGTTTCCTGGGAAGGAGCTTACTATCGAAAGGATATCGGAGAGGATATCCAAAAATTGTATAATTAAACCCAAAATAGACAGGTTTTACACCTGAGAATATATTATGTCTGGATGTACTAGTTGCTCCACAAGCGGAGGGAATGGGTGCCAAAACAACGGAACGTGTGGCACGAGTGATTGTAACAAAATGAATTCTTTTGACTGGCTTACCCACATGGGTATTCCCCAGGTAGATAATTTTGATATAGTCGAAATTAAGTTTAAAGGAGGTCGGAAAGAATACTATAGGAACATTGACTACCTGGAACTTAATACTGGTGATCCAGTAGTAGTCGCTTCTAACCCAGGACATCATATCGGCTATGTTTCCTTGCAGGGCGAACTCGTGAGGTTACAGATGCAAAAGCGCAAAATCCGGGATGATGACGATATCCTTAAAGTGTATAGAAAAGCGAGTGAAAATGACCTTGAAAGATGGGCCGAGGCAAAAAACAGGGAAATCCCCACTCTCTACCGTACTCGCCAAATAATCCTTGAGTTAGGGTTAAAAATGAAACTGTCAGACATAGAATATCAGGCAGACAACTCAAAAGCTACTTTTTACTATTCCGCGGATGAGCGAGTAGATTTTCGTGAATTAATCAAAGTACTGGCAGGCGAGTTCAGAATTCGGGTTGAAATGAAGCAAATTAGTCTCCGACAGGAGGCAGGACGTCTTGGTGGAATAGGCGTTTGTGGTCGTGAGCTTTGCTGCTCTACCTGGTTGGTAGATTTCAAAAATGTGAGTACTTCAGCTGCACGCTATCAAAATCTATCGCTGAATCCAAGCAAGCTCAGTGGGCAGTGTGGCAGGCTGAAATGCTGTCTGAATTACGAATTGGATACCTATCTGGATGCCATAAAGGATATCCCTAAAGTGGAAAAACCACTTCAGACCGAGCAGGGTCCTGCAAAGCTCCAAAAAACCGACATTTTCAGGCGACTGATGTGGTTCAGCCTAAACAATGAAAGTGAATGGCAAAACATCTCCTGTGATCGAGTATCGGAGATTCTTGAATTAAACTCAAAGGGAGTCACCGTATTCAATCTTCAGGTAAATACTGCAGATGAAATAGAGAATTTGGCCGCTAAATCAACCCTTGAACTGGTGGAGTTGGATAAGAAATTTGCCAAGAAAAAGAAGGGGAACCGAGGGTCCAGGAATAAAAGGAATCGTGGCAGAAACAGGAATGAACAACAGGCTCAAAATCGAAATCAACAAAAGAGCCAAGAAAATCCAAACTCACAGTCCAGGAATAAAAGAAGAAAGCCTAAAGGACCAAGACCTCAGAATCCCAACGTAGAAGCAAAGGGAAATTCTTCACAGGGACCAAAAGATCAAGGAGGAAATAAGAAAAATAGGAAATTTCCACCTAGAAAAAATCGCGACTCAAATAACAACTCATCAAAAAATGAATAGAATTCCGGCGTTTTTAATTTTTCTTGGCGTAGTGCTATTCTCCTGTGATGGAAACAGAGTTTACGAACAATTCGAGGAAGTGCCTAACCAATTATGGGGTTTCACAGACACCATCCATTATGAGCTTCAAAACCTTGATTCGGCCGAGCATTTTTTGGTCTCAGTTCGTTTCAATGAGGACTATCCTTATACCAATATTTACCTGAAGCTCTTGGAAAGTGACTCCTCTGGAACGGTGCTTGAGGAAAAATTGGTGAATGTGATTCTATTCGATCCCAAATCAGGAAAGCCTCTTGGGAATGGATTTGGAGGAACCAGAACACTCTATGACACCCTCGATTATAAAATCAATATGAATGCATCCGGTCTGGATATTCTTCAATACATGAGAGTAAACCAATTGAAGGGAATAGAAGCAGTCGGATTCAAAGCAACCAAGTAGCTAGAGCTTTTTCTCAAAACAGAGGCTGTTCTCGACGCCCACATAAGGCTCAAAGTTTGGGATGATCTGATACCCAAGCTTTTTATATAGAGCCACGGCATCCTTTTGCCTCTTTCCTGTTTCAAGCACGCAGGCCTCAGCGCCAGACTCTTTGGCCCATTTTTCAAGTTCATGTACTACCTGAGAGGCTAAACCTCTTCCTCTAAATTCGGGTAAAGTGTACATTCTTTTGATCTCCAGATTGCCTCCTGCTGAGGGTTTCATTGCTCCACAGGCCACTGGCACCTCACCCTGATAAAGTACTACCACCTTGTCAAGGAATTCGATTTTGTTGTATTGAGAATAAAAGGCATTTTCCTCTCCGTCGATCTCAGCCAAATAAGCATCTAACTTTCTCACAAGTCTTTGAAAATCTTTGCTTTCAGTATCTGTCCTGAGAATCTTATTCATGGAATCAGAAGTATGGATCAACCGTTTTCCTTGGAATTTCTCAGTTTTTTGAAAGCATTGATCAGACCATTTGTAGATGCATCATGACTCTGAATCTCCTCATCATTTTCCAATTCAGGGAGGATTTTCTTGGCCAGAACTTTACCCAGTTCCACACCCCATTGATCGAAGCTAAAAATATTCCAAATTGCTCCCTGAACGAAAATCTTGTGCTCATACATTGCTATGAGCATTCCTAAGGTATATGGAGTGATCTTTTTTACAAGAATCGAATTTGTAGGACGATTCCCTTCAAAAACCCGGTGAGGTAATACCCTTTGAGTTTCCTCCTCGGATGCTCCAGCAGAGATCATCTCTTCTTTTACTTCTTTTTCACTTTTGCCGAAGGCCAAAGCTTCAGTTTGAGCGAAGAAATTGGACATCAGTTTTAAATGGTGATCCCCAATTGGATTATGAGAAATAGCCGGTGCTATAAAATCACAAGGAATTAAATGAGTGCCCTGATGAATCAACTGATAAAATGCGTGTTGCCCATTGGTTCCTGGTTCCCCCCAGATGATAGGACCAGTTTTGTAATCGACTTTTTCTCCATTTCGGTCAACATACTTTCCGTTGCTTTCCATATTTCCCTGCTGAAAATAAGCCGCAAACCTATGCATGTATTGATTGTAAGGAAGGATGGCTTCGGTGGATGCTCCTAGGAAATTGGTATTCCAGATACCTATCAGAGCAAGAATGACCGGAATATTTCTATTAAACATGGAATGCTTAAAGTGTTCATCCATGGCATGGCCCCCTTTGAGAAGGTCATGGAAATTTTCAAACCCAATCGCACAGGCAATGGATAATCCGATAGCAGACCACAAGGAATATCTACCCCCTACCCAATCCCAGAACGTAAACATATTTTCCGGTGCTATACCAAATTTGCTGACAGCACTCTCATTCGTAGATAATGCGATGAAATGCTTAGCCACTGCTTGCTCATCTTTTGACTTTTCCATAAACCAGGCGCGAGCCGTGTGCGCATTGGTCATGGTTTCTTGAGTAGTAAAAGTCTTTGATGCTATGAAAAACATGGTAGTTTCAGGGTCCACTTTTTTCAAAGTTTCTGCTATATGTGTTCCATCCACATTGGAAACAAAGAAAACTTCAAGCTTTGGGTTTTGATACGATTTCAGAGCTTCGGTTACCATTACAGGTCCAAGATCAGAACCTCCTATTCCGATATTCACCAAAGATTTGATAGGTTTCCCAGTGTACCCTAACCATTCCTGATTATAAATCTTATTAGAAAAACTCTTCATTTGGTCAAGCACTGCTTGCACTTCAGGCATCACGTCCTTCCCATCCAAATAAACCGCGTGACCACTTTGGTTTCGTAAGGCTGTATGCAAAACAGCTCTATCCTCGGTCTGATTGATATGATCACCCGAAAACATTGACTGGATAGCATCATGTAACTCGGTTTCCTCTGCCAAATCTCTCAGTGCATTAAAAATCTCATCATTGATTAGATTTTTGGAATAGTCCAGGAGTAAATCTTCGAAGTGTATAGAATAGCGTTCAAATCTCTCATGCTCAGCCAGAAGATCAGATAATTTAAGATCTTCATATTTTTTCGATAAGGCTGTCAGCCTTTTCCAGGCATCAGTTTGGCTTGGGTTAATGGTTTTCATTTAATAGGTTTCAAGTCGAATTTCACAAAAATAGAATTAATATGGGCTTTCAAAAGAGGCTTGGAAGGATAAGTGATGTGTTTTAGGGTTCGCTTTTTTAAAAATCAATAAAAAGATCGGAAAGAAATGAAGGAAGTCCTCGAATTATTGAAGAAAGAATTTCATCCTGAGGTCAAAAATATTAGGAAATTGGATGGCTATGCCAACCGAAACTATCGCTTTGAATGTGAAGGTGAGCTCTTCATTCTTAAAACCTATCCATTTGAACCGGAAACCCTAGATATGATCAAGGAAGAAACCAGAGTGCTGAACTTCCTTAGCAGATCTGATAATTTCCAGACATCAAAACCAATTCAGTGGAAAAATGGAGAACTCGTGGGTTTATTTTTTCTCTTAAACCAAAAGGTGATTGCTCGAATTCTAACTTTTATCGATGGTACATTTTTAGGGGATACCAAACCTAAAAAATCACTTTATACCCAGTTAGGAGATGGACTTGCTGATATAGACCTTGCTTTGTCAGAAATAAAATCCTACCCTCTACAAGCTAAAAGAACCGACTGGAATTTGATCTATTTTGGGGATATCAAGAAGCATCTCCCGAAAATTCAAAATCCATCGGACGCTAAACTGGTCAGGTATTTTTTTCTCCAGTTTGATGAAAATACTCGGGAAATACTTCATTCACTGCCCAGGCAACTCATTCATGGGGATGCGAATGAATGGAATATCTTAACCAGGGATTCAAAATACTACTCACTGATTGATTTTGGTGATTGCTGCTACGCTCCTGTCATCTGTGAGGTAGCTATTGCTTTGACCTATCTGATTTATGATAAGGAAAACCCATTGGAATGGACCAATGATTTCCTTCAAGCTTACCATCAAAAGAGACCGCTAGGTGCAATAGAAGTAGAACTTTTGTACGATCTTATCGCTGCCAGGCTTTGCACCAGTGTCTGTAAATCAGCAGAATCAAGGAGCTTAGACTCAGAAAATGAATACGCAAGAATCAGTGAAAATTTCGCTTTTGCTACCCTCAGAAAGTGGATCTGCCTATCTCGGGATGGCGTCACAAGGCATTTCAAAAAAGGCTTAGGGATGGAATTAACCAAAATTGATTCTACAAAAAATGAACTGGAGCGAAGACATCAATTCTTAAGTAAGATTCTCTCTGTGAGCTATAAAAAACCGCTAAGTTTCACAGGGTCTGCATTTCAGTATTTGTATACAAAAGACGGACAAACCGTTCTGGATGCTTACAATAATATTCCACATGTGGGACATTGCCACCCAAAGGTGGTAGAAGCAGGAAGGAAGCAAATGGCAAAACTCAACACGAACACCCGCTATCTATATGACCTGCTTCCTAAATATGCAGAAAAGCTTTTGTCAAAGTTCCCTTCAAATCTAAACCGAGTTTTTTTCGTGAATTCAGGCTCAGCTGCGAGCGATTTGGCCATTAGGCTGGCAGAAAAACACACTGGCCGTAAAAACATTATGGTCATGGAGCATGGCTATCATGGAAATACACAGATCGGAATAGAGGTGAGTGATTATAAATTTTCCAATTCGAAGGGGCCTGGACAGGCCGCTCATATATTTAAAACTCCCTTGCCAGACATATATTTAGGCAAATACAACAATCCGGAGACTGCAGGAAGGCAATATGCTACCGATGCCATTGAAGAAATGAAAAGCCAAAGTGAGCATTTGGGAGCTTTCATCGCTGAACCCATTGTCGGTTGTGGAGGTCAAGTTCCTTTAGCCCCAGGATATTTGGCGGAGCTTTATCCGGCATTCAGAAAGCAGGGAGGAGTATGCATAAGTGATGAAGTTCAAACAGGATTTGGACGAATTGGAGACCATTTTTGGGGTTTTGAGGCTCAGGGAGTAATTCCAGATATGGTGATTTTAGGAAAGCCTATTGGCAATGGTCATCCACTTGGAGCTGTTGTTTGCACACAGGAAATTTCAGAATCATTTGAGAAGGGGGTGGAATTTTTTAGCTCTTTTGGAGGGAACCCTGTGAGCTGTGCCATAGGACTATCAGTTCTGGAAGTAATCGAAGAAGAAGGTTTACAACAGAATGCAAAGGAGGTTGGAGATCATTACATGAAGCTATTCAGGGAGCTTTCCGAGCAGACGGATTGCATAGGAGATGTCAGAGGGTCGGGACTATTCATTGGAGTAGAAATAGTCAAACCCGGTACTAAGAGTCCCGATCAGGAACTAGCTTCAGAAATCAAAAACAGATTACGAGAAGAAAATATCCTAATTAGCACTGATGGTCCAAATGACAATGTTTTGAAAACAAAACCTCCTCTCTGCTTCACGAAGGAAAATGCAGAAAAGGTAGTGGAAACTATGGCTCAGGTTCTTAAAATTGATCACACCTAAAAAAGTTTGATACCCTTTATCCAAAAGCTAAATGATTTCAGGCTGAGATTTGGTAAACTACCTTATGATTTGGGTTCTCAGAGTGCTTAGCACTATTATTTTACTTGTCACATTTATCCCAAAAATCCCACATCAGGCTTGGTGGGTGAGGATTTACGATTACCCAAGACTCCAAAAATTAGGCATTGTTCTCACACTGGTTATCCTCTGGATAGTTTTCGATGAGGAAAGTTTCAATCAGGAATATTTTATTTGGTTACTTCTGCTATCAGGTTCATCAGTATTCCTTCTGAGTAAAATTCTACCTTTTACCCAACTCGGAAGGAAGATGATCGAGGACTGTGAGTTTTCAGCGGAATCAGGAATTCACCTCTTAATCGCTAATGTTTACCAGTATAATTCGAAATTCAAGAAGGTGCTTGATCTTATAAACAAGGAAGATCCTGACCTCATTTTTATGGTGGAGACCGACGAAAAGTGGCTTGAAGAGCTTTCTGCAATAAGAAGCCGATATCCTTACCAAATTCTAAAACCTCTCGATAACACCTATGGGTTGCTTTTCTTTTCTAAGCATGAGATAAAAAGAGAAGAAATAAACTATTTAATTGATAAAGAAATTCCCTCCATTGAAGTGGATATTGCCTTGCCATCCGGTCAATTGATTACATTATATGGAATCCATCCTACCCCTCCAGTTCCTTCTGAAAATGAAAAAAGTACGGATAGAGATGCTGAAATATTAGTGGTTGGAAAAAAGGCTCATGCAAATCCAAAACCATGTGTGGTAATGGGCGATCTGAATGACGTTGCATGGAGCCGGACAACAGAGCTTTTCCTTAAAATTTCAGGACTAATGGACCCACGTCGAGGCCGTGGTTTCTACAATACTTTTCACGCGAAATTCCCCCTTTTTAGGTGGCCTTTGGACCATGTGTTTTTGAGTGAAGAATTCGGGTTAAATGAGATTAAAGTCCTTGAGGAAATAGGATCAGATCACCTCCCAATTAGTATTAAGGCCTGTATCTCAAACGGAACAAAAACCGAAAAACTTGATCTTGATAAAGAAGACAAGATGGAAGCTAAAGAAAAAATAAATAAGGCTAAAAATTAAGAAAGCCACCTTTTCAGATGGCTTCCTGTTAATTATTATCTTTTTCTTCTTCTTTGGCTTTACGCTTAAATCCTTTGCGGAAAGGCCATGTATAAGGCAAAGCTTCAAGCCCTTTATTCAGATTATAGGTAGCAGAATCAGTGTTGATCATGAAGCTTTTTAAGTCTTCAGCAAACTCGGGATCGTTCAATAAAACCCCCATGGCATTTTCACTGGAATTGAACTTTTCTGTAATTCCTTTTAGCTCTTCAGTCATTTCCTGAGAATTTTCTGCTGTAGCCTGGAGCGTTCCCAGAGTTTCCTTAAACTGAGCTACCATCATCGTATCGGTAGCCAATTCATTAAACAGATTCCCCTCCTGATTGATCTTGGCTGTGAATTCATTGAGCTCGGCTAGCATCCGATTACTGTTTTCTGAAGCCACAGTCAGATTATTTAAGATTTTTCGGAAGTTTTCTGCCAAAATAGAATCCGTCATTACTGCACCTACTATCCCTTCACCATCCGCTAATTTTCCAGTCAAAACCTTCAAATCAGCCGTGATATCAACCAAGTTCTCATTATTGGTCTGAAGGGTTTCCATCATCTGATCTGTATCCAAAGGCATTACAGCTTGAAGTCTATCTCCATTCTCCACTGGCGGGGCGTTGGTTGTTCCACCATAAATGACAATGATTTTATTTCCTATCAGACCATCAGAGCTTAAGGTAGCTTTGGAGTCCTTCCGGATAAAGTCGACTACCTCCTCCTCTACATTCATGATAATTTCCACCTGAGAATCACCATAAAAGTTGATTTGCTTAACCGTACCGATTTTTACCCCTGAAAACCAGATGTTATTTCCAGTTTGCAATCCTCCGATGTCGTCGAAAACAGCTCTGAGCTCAATGGCTTTCACAAATTTCTTTTGCTGCCCACCGAGAGTCAGAATCCCTGTGACCAAAATGGCAATACCTAGGAATACAAATATTCCTACGATGACAGATCTTTTATTTTCAGCTTTCATGAATTAATGAAATTATAATCGTAGAATGATTTAACCCGCTGGTCTTCCGCACCAGCAAATACTTCCTCAAAAGAACCCTGGGCCTTAAATTGACCATCCAAAAGGACTGCCTGGCGATCTCCTGTCATTTTAGCACAGGTAAGATCATGGGTAATCACTATTGAAGAAGTGTTATACTGTTCTCTGATTTGGATAATCAGATTGTTTATGTCTATGCAAGTGATAGGGTCCAAACCTGCTGTAGGTTCATCGTACAGCATTATCTCAGGTTCTAGAATCAATGTTCTAGCCACCCCAATTCTTTTTTTCTGTCCTCCTGAGAGTTCAGAAGGCATTTGATCGATGCTTTGGGGAAGTCCTACACTATCCAAAAGCTCTTCGATTTTCATGGTGATTTCCTTTCGGGTCAGATTCTTAACATTCCTCACGAGTGGAAACTCCATGTTTTCACGCACGGTCATGCTATCGTAAAGAGCAGAATTCTGGAATGAAAATCCAATGTTCAACCGAAGCTTATTTAAGGCTTTGACTCCTAGGCTGGCCACATCTTCTCCCAAGACTATCATCGAACCAGAATCTTGCTTCAGTAGCCCAACCATGATTTTAATAAGCACGGACTTTCCGGAACCTGATTTTCCGAGAACAACGAGGTTTTCACCCTTATGGAGATCCAAATCTACTCCTTGTAGCACCTTCAAATCACCAAAGGACTTGAATAGGTTCCTTACTTCTACAACTTTCTCTTCTGTTCCTACCATGTCCGAATCGCATTTACAATTTGAAGAGCCAGCAACTCTTCAATGAAGATCAAAAACATAGAAATTACAACCGCTGAATTAGCAGCCCGGCCTACACCTTCAGTTCCTTTTGAGGAATTATAACCTTTATAGCACCCAACCATTCCAATCGTGAACCCAAATAGAATAGATTTAATCACTGAGGAAAATATGTCTAAAAATGAAATCGACTCAAAAACCTGTACGAAGAAAGTAGACATACTTACCAGTTCCTTTGAATTTACGCTTAGAAAAGACCCGATCAAAGCAACAAAGTCTGTGTACATAACAAGAAGAGGTATCATAAAGGTAGTTGCCAAAACTCTGGACACGACCAAAAACTTGAATGGATTAGTTGCTGAAACTTCCATAGCATCGATCTGCTCGGTCACCTTCATGGATCCTATTTCTGCACCTATACTAGAACCGACCTTTCCTGCAGCAATAAGTGCCGTCACCAAAGGCCCCATCGCCCTTACTACTGCAATCGATATTAAAGATGGTAACCAAGATGCAGCACCAAACTCCTCTAGGGAGGGACGCGATTGATTGGTAAACACAATCCCTACAATAAATCCAGTAAGCGAAATTAAGGGTAAAGATTCCACACCAATTCTATAACACTGCTGGACTACTTCCTTGAGCTCATATGGCGGTACAAACACCTCCTTAAAAAATCGTAAAACGAATCGATAGGCACTTGCTAAACCGGTGAAAAACTTATCTATTTTTTTCGACAGAAATGGTTTCTTATCGTCTTTTTCTTCAGCCATTCATTTTGCTTGAAATGTAAAAGTAAGGAAAAAACTCAGATGGTTTAAAGCAAGTTCATTCTATTAAAATTCTGTAAATGCTCTTTATAAATTATCGTAATAGAAAATCATTTTTCATGCCAAGAAGTCTGTGTCAGAAATGATAAAATCAAAATAGTTCTTAAAAAAAAATTCAAAAGACTCCAGAACATTTCAGTCCTAATGATGCAAGACCAGAAATCAGAAATTCTAAAGCAAGAATAGAAAACAGAAAATGTGAAATAAAGAGTGAAGAATTCTAAGGGACTCTATTCTCAATAAAGATCATATTGGAATAAAAATTCTTTTTAGGTGAGTCTAAATTTTTTAGTCTTAGCTAATTATGGTTAACCTTAATTTATTTTAAAAACTTATTAATCAAATATTTATAATAGGTCAAATAAATTGATTTCGAGGTTAAAAAAGCATTTTATTCCTAATTCACTTTTCTTAGATAAAGTCACGAGCTTTTTGGTTCAAAAACCCAAAAGCACTCATCTTTCAAGGGCTACTCACTTTCAGTACAAAGAAAAATTCCATGAAATTAATCACCCTATTCATTAGCAAAGAGCTTCTAGAATAGGGCTTCACGAAATTCTTTTTCCTCCAAATAAGGAAGTCAAAGGACCCTTACCTACCCTATCTCTAATGTCAAAACCTGAGAGTTCCATTCTGAAATCTACTCCCAAAAAGGGCAAAATTGAGGCCAATTATTTTTGAATAATTATTCTACCCAGCGCTACCTTTTCCTATGTTCGGAGCTTTAATTTCTGGTCTTCCCGGGGTAAGTCCTTGAAATTCTAAAGATATTTTGGAGCATTTTTTCTACCTTATCCATCCCAACAAAACCCATTCAAAATGAAGAAGATTTTCCTATCCCTGTTCTTGATTTTTGGTCTTTGCATTCTGACAAATGCACAGGAAAAATATGATGCTAAACTCGCCGAAAAAGTAGGCGCTGATGATTATGGTATGAAGAAGTTTGTAATCGCTTTTCTCTATCGAGGTGACCGTGTCAATGAGTATACTGAGCAAGAGAGAGCAGACTTACAGCAAGGACATCTTGCCAATATTGGCCGGCTTGCAGAAGAAGGAAAAATGGTTTTGGCCGGTCCATTTTTTGGTAATGAAGATTTACGGGGACTTTTCTTTTTTGATGTTGGTTCGATAGAAGAGGCGGAGGCGTTAACCAATACCGATCCCGCCATCGAGGCCGGAGTTCTAAAAATGGAACTTAAGGAATGGTATGGATCGGCTGCACTTTCACTTTTGCTGGAAATGCATGAGAAGATTCAAAAAGTTGATATTTAATTATCGCCCACAAATTTCTTTGTAGGGGCAATACTCACACTTCTCTTCATCTTCAGTCTGGTTAAATTCCTGATTCTTATCAAAAATCTCTGAAATTAAGGCGTGTAATCCCACTTCAAATTCTTCAGCTACACTTGAAAAATCCTCTATTTCGGCTTTCTCCATCATCAAAAAGGGGTTAAAATCCGGATTATAAATTTCTCTTACATTGAAAATTGCGGGTTTGACCTTTAATGGGTTGCCTGGATTTTCGGCCTTGAAAAAGCGAGAATATAGCAAGGTTTGCATGGCCGCTTTATTCCTGTTTTTATCATCACGGTCAAAGAGGGATTCAATCGAAGTCACCTTTTTCTTATCCTTACCCGTTTTGTAATCAATAAGGCGGATGACTCCATCTTTCTCATCAACCCTGTCAATCAAGCCTGATAAGGCCACTTTTCGCTCCCCTTCAAAGGTTTCTACTTCGAGGCTATCAAAATATTTTTTTTCCAGGGACAATATTTTAAAATCACCATTTCGGAGGTCGTAATCCAAAACGGCCTTTATATAATTTGAAATGACCGCGCGAGCTATTTGTAGTTGTCCACTTAACTCAAGTTCCTCTTCGGCATCCAGATGATAAAAATCACGAATAGCCTTCTCGACAGCATTTGGAATGGTTTCTTTCAATCTTTTTATTTCATGGGAAGTGATTACTTTAGGCTCATCTCCCTCTTTTTTTGCATAAAGTAATTCCAGTGCATTGTGAAGCAGGGTGCCAAATGTAGACGGATCAATCTCGCTTACGACTTCTTCTTTTTCCTTTAATCCTGCGATATAACGTAGGTAAAATCGTAATCTACAATCCAAATAGGTATTTAATGCTGAAGCTGAAAAAGAGGTTCCTCCCTCCTGCCCTAAATAATATCTTCTTAAACTTTTTAACACCTCTTCTGATTTCTCAATCCGAATCTCTTTGCCTTTGGTGAGATCAACGGGAATCATAACTGGTGATGGGCTCGTAATTCCTAACTCAACCTTCATCTGCTGAACAAAGCGACTCATTTCACCAACTTTCCCCTGATCAGAAGCAGTGGTATAAATCAAATGCACCTCTTCCGCACGATGTAGCAATCTATAGAAAGTGTAGGCGTAAATTGCATCGTTTTGCTCCTGTACCGGCAATCCAAAAGCCCTCCTGAGATTAAAAGGAATCATTGAATTAATCCCTCCTCCAGGAGGAAAGCTTCCTTCATTCAAATCACAAATGATTACTCTTTTGAAATCAAGATTACGAGATTCCAAAACACCCATTATTTGAAGTCCTTCCAGAGGTTCTCCATCAAAGGGAAGCTTCAATTCGCGAAACAACTTGCGGAAAATTTTGAGATAGAAATCTTTATTGATTTCTGCCCTTTGATTATCCCTGAAAATAGCCTGTATCCTTGTCAGTTGCTTGAAAGCCTGAAATAAATAGCTTCTCTGGACCGGATCATTTTCCAGACTTGAAGCCAAATACCGAATCAAATCGGAGAGGTATACAAAAAGCTCTTCAGCGGCAACTTTTCTAAAAATCAACTCAAACATTTTTCCTCCCTTGGCAAGTGATTCTGCTGGAATGGATGTTTGGTTATTTACTCTAATCTGATCGATAGCCTGTTCCACAAATCCCTCATTTTCAGATCTCAAATAGGTGAAAGCCAATAAATCGATCACAGGCTTATGATAGAAAAAGGCCTTGTCTTCCTTTTCTTTCAGATACCTCTGCAAATCCAAAACTGCATCCAAAAAGGCAAAGACAGGAGCATTTCGGATGGGATAACCCATCGTCACGTTTAGCTTTTCTATTTCATTGGGCAGTGCATGCAAAACAGGAAATAAAAGCTGCTCATCTGGAAGGATCACAACGGTTTCTTCAAGAGCCTCCTCCTTTCCGATACTCTCTGCAATTTTACCTACCAAATTCGCCTGATTACTTTTCAAAGGAATCGAATAGGTGTGAATACGATCATTTTTCCCTGAAATCCGGTCTGGAATATCCTCAGGAAAAGTGGGACCAAAAATGGGGTCTTTCTGATAATCCCTAAAAAATAAACCGGCCTCCTGCCTGTTATCTTGAAGATAATATTGATCAATATCCCAAAATATTCTTGCGCCAAACTCCTTGATATAATGTTTGATTAACTTCTCTTCAGCTTTGGTAAAAGCATTAAAACCTAAAAAATAAACATGCTTTTCAGGTTTTTCATTCTGGTTCAAATTCTCTATAACGGAGCGGTAAATACGTCCCCCATAGCTTAAGCCTAGCGTTTCCAGGCTAGCTTGAAACTTTTGATATAAAGAACCCAGAATTTCCCAAAATCGAAGAAATTTTTGTTTCTCCTCTGGACTTTGCTCTTCGAATGACTTCCAAAACTGAGAGATAAGAACTCTCTGCTCCTCAGTTAAAAAGGATAGATCAGATTCAAGAATTTTCTGTTCGGCCAGGTTCTCGTATACTTTTTCCGGATCAGCTAAAAACTGATCGATATCGTTAAAATCCTTCAGGATTATTTCACCCCAGAAATAAAACTTTTCAAAGCTATCTTTTTCTCTGTCCTCCTCCGAATTATAGGTTTGAAGACTCGAATAAATCCTATGTAGCTCAAAAATAAGAGTTAGCTCATCGGCAGGTCTCTCTCCCTTCAAATCATAAAAAACCTCCTCAATGGTCTTCACCTCTGGCATCCATTGCGGCTCTGCAATCGCTTCACTCAGGTATTTGGTAAAGAAAAGCCCAGCTCTTCTATTGGGTAGCACAACCATCATTTCCTTGAGAGGAATATCACTTGCAAGCAGCTGTTGGGCGGTATCTTTCAGGAAGCTACTCATCGATTTCTAATATTTCAGTTGGTCCCACATAACATAAAAATCCCTTGACCGGTAAATTTGTGAGTCCACCAACCAACTGCATATATTCCCTGACCTGAGCTTGATGACTCGACCTTTTTTCTCCGGTTTTAAAATCAACAACAAGGGCTTTGTTTTTCCCAATCAATATCCTGTCAGGTCTTTTCTGCTTGCCTCCCGGCAAAAGAATACCTTGTTCTGCCAAGACCTGATAATCTCCTTCATACCAATCCAAAAACTCCGGTCTTGCGAACAATTCAGTAATCTCTGTCTCTACTTTTTCTTTTGTCTCTTCATCAATTCTACCTTCGAATTCTAGCTCCTTCAAGCTTAACTTTGCAGAGGTCAAATTTTTGGCATTTTCTAGAATTTCATGGACCAGCAAGCCTAATTGCCTCTGTTCCCTTCCTTCTAGCCCTTTTTCTGAAAAATCCCATGCAAACTCTCTGGTCTTGAGTTTCTCCCTCCAGTTCACTGAGTTCCACCTAAGTTCTGTACCACCTAAGCCTGGGGTATCCTTCTTTATTTGCAAAGCAGCCCAGTTTCCGAAGCTAAATTTTTGCCGATCATCATCCCATGCTGCTCCCTCACCCAATCCTTCCATACTCAAGGCTTTAAAAAACCCATAAAGCAAATTACCTGTTTGAACGGGATTCAGTTTACCCTTACTATGCTTACTAAATCCACTGAATCCGTAGATAGCTTCTTCAGCTCTTGTGAAGGCCACATAAAGCATATTCATACTATCTAGGAAGGATAATTTTATCTCTTCATTGTAAATATTCTTGAAGGCTGAATCCGCCAGTGAACTTTGATGAGAAATAGGCAGTACAGTTTGGACATGCTCAGAAACTTGATACTCACTCCATAAAATGGAAGCCATTTGTCCACTTTGCACAACCTGCCAGTCAAGATACGGCATTACGACCACCTTAAATTGAAGCCCTTTTGACTTATGAATCGTCAAAATGCGCATGGCATTATGATCATGCGGAATCTTCACGGTTCTCTTATGAGAATTGATTTCCCACCAGTCCAGAAAGCCCTGCAAGTCAGCTCTGTTTTTACTTACAAAATCATAGACTGCCTCTTTCAATCCACTGATGTAAGCCAGGTCAGAATGCTTTTCGAAAAAGCCAAGGAAGGAAATCAACTCCTCTAAAAGCTCCATTAGAGGTAGCTGAAGCCATTTATCAATTGACCCTAGAAAACCTTCCTGCTTCGCAGAAAGAGCCCCTGGAATGCTACGCTTATCAAACAATTCATGATCATACTCTAACCCAAAGATCTGGGCATAATAAAACCACATGGTTTTCAGTGGAATCAGATCAGCCGGGTTATTCATGTAGGTCAGCGCAGCAATTATACATTTCACCGCTGCGGATTTCCATAGGAAAAGTGATTCCTCCGAAAGCACATCAAATCGATACCCGCTATCCGGATTTTCCTGAGCGTAAGTTAAAAGGGTATCTGCCACATTTGCCCCTTGATCATTTTTTCTAACCAAAAATGCAATATCCTTAGGCTCATAGCCCTTATCCTGAAGCTGCATGACCAATCCAGGAAGTTTATCTAGAACTGTAGGTTCATCTTCTTCCTCCTCATCCTCTTCCATATTCCCTTTTCCCTGTTTAGTTTTTTCAATGAATTCAAGTTCAATCCTACCCTGAAAATCGAGTGCCCTCTTCTTTTCGGGCACATCCTGTACCACCTCAGCAAATGCACTTTGCAGAATTCCCCCCGGGTCCAACCCATAATGCGCTTCCACTTTAGATTCTATGAAAGGTCCAAGCTTAGAAAAAAGCGAGTTATTGAAACTGACAATGTTTGGAAGACTTCTCCAGTTAGTTTGAAGATTTCGAATGTACTGATACTCCTTGTGAATCTGCTTTTCCACCTCAGAAAGCAGTAAATCCAACCTACCTCCTCTCCAGCGGTAAATAGATTGCTTCACATCTCCTACAATCAGGTTAGTGTGACCTGAGGCCAAAGAGTTTTCCAATAAAGGCTTAAAACTGGACCATTGAAAATCCGAGGTATCCTGAAATTCATCAATTAAAAAATGCTTGTATTGATTTCCGATTTTTTCGTAAATGAATGGAGCTTCGGAATCCTGAGTAATTCTCTTCAAAAAATCATTTACATCAGAAATAAGTAGAATCCCTTCCTCTGATTTTAACTCTTGGAGCTCACTTATAAGATTTCTAAAAACACCAAAATCATTCAAGTTTTTTGCGATAGCATTTAGCGTATTTCCTCTGGTATGTAGGTCAGGAATTTTAAACGCTAACTCCATTAGTCCTGCTGCGGCAGCTTCTTCTATTTCTGATTTTTTAGGACTTGTCTTGGCGTACCAATTATCAACTTCCGAAAGATCCCGTTTCATAGGTTCAGTAAGTCCAGGACTTGGATTATCCTTATCTCCTAATTTTTCGAATCTATTCGCAAAACTTCTGGTGGCTCCTCCTTTAAAATCCTTCCATTCCAAACCGAAACGCATCCTAATGTCATTTGCCTGGGCTTTTACTTCATTGGCTTCTGAGATGAGAGCTGCCTTCTGTTCTCTGACAACTTTGGTGAATTGCTCTAAAAAATCCCCCTCTCCAATAGTTTTCCTAAAAAGCTCTTGATAAGCTTTAAAACTCTCTCTGAAAATCTCCTTTCCCAAGCCCTTGATAGCCCTCCTCACATCCCAGGACTTCTCACTTTCGATCTGTTCCGAGGCATAATTCACCAACCATTTTCTGAGCCGCTTATCTTCGGACACCAGTTCCACTACCCTATCCACCAATCGCTCCAAAATAGCATCTTGGTCCAGTTCCACTTCAAACTTGGCGTCCAAATCCATTTCGCGAGCAAAAGAACGAATGACCTTTTGGAAAAAAGAATCAATGGTACTTACCGAAAAATATCCATAACCGTGAAGGATGTCCAGAAGGGTGTTTCTCGCAGCCTTTTTTAACTGAGCCTCGTCAAATCCAAGGGCCATCATAAGCTGCTGATCCAAAAACTCATCCGCACTGACTTCAGAACTCAGCCTTAGCAAAAACTCCAGAATTCTTTCTTTCATTTCTTGTGTGGCCTTATTCGTAAAGGTCACCGCAAGAATTTGCTTGTAAGCACCCGGATATTTCAAGGCAAGCTTGAGATATTCCAGTGTAAGGGTAAAGGTCTTTCCCGAACCTGCTGAAGACTTATAAATTATAAATGGTTTCTGCTGCATAAGTAGATCGCTGACCTAAGGTAAATCAGGGATTTCGAATTGATATGGAATTTCAAATTTTGTGACAAAAAATGTCAGATCAAGCGCTATTCAATTCTGGTCTTCACCCAATCATGAATCAGATCTAATGCTTTCTTACTATCTAAATCATTCAAAAGCTCATGATACCCACCTTCAAAAAGTTGTAAAACCTTATCACTTGACTTGGCCTTTGCATGTAGCAACTTGGATCCTTCAGGATTAGTTAGTTTGTCATCAGTACCATGAATTATCAAAACTGGCAAAGAAAATTCATCCGCTGAGTCTTGAATAAATCGAGTCATCCTGAGGAGTTCATAACCTGTTCGTGCCGGAATAGACTTGGTGTAAACCAATGGGTCATCGAGATATTTCGAAACCTCCTCGGGAATTCTGGAAATCGAATTAGCATCTAATGCAAGCACCTTTAACCTTGGAAAGATTTTACTGATCCATTTTGCAGATGCTATCAAAAGAGGAGATGTTCCCTCTGCCTCTTTGATGGCTGCAGAGGAAAGAATCACGCCTGAAGCTTCAGGTTTGTATTTTAATACAAATGCTGCCACAAGGCCTCCACCCATACTATGCCCATAAATAAAAGAAGGAACATTTGGAACATAGCTTTTCACCTTCTCAAAGAGGGAATTAATGTCTTTTAAATAATCCTCATAGGAAGCAAAAAATGCGTCAGGCTTGCCCTCAGCTGATTTACCATGACCTCTGCCATCAAAGGTAAATACCGCCACACCTAACTGGTTGAGAGTTTTCACCAAATGATCGTACCTACCGCTATGCTCGCCCAGCCCATGAACCAGAAGTAAACTAGCCTTTGGCTCTTCTGGCAGCCATGCCTGTAAATATAGCTTTAAGCCATCCTGAGTGGTGTAAGAAGTTTCGAGATGATTCATTTTTACAAATTAGGAAAAAGAACCAAAAGCGTTTTATCTTGAAAGATTCAATTGATCATCTAAAACAATTTCCTCATGAGAAATAATCGATTCAATCTATTAGCCTTGTTTCTATTTTTTATTTCAAGCACCTCCTTTTCTCAAGTCATAAGCACCGAAATCTCTCAGGACAGGATCCAGAGATTTGATGAATTTCTGGAAAGAGAAGTGGCAGAAGGCAGGATAGCGGGAGCCGTAACTTTGATTTACAAAAATGGGGAGAAAGCTCACCAAGAAGCCATAGGCTACTCTGATATTTCCACTCAGGAGGAAATGGAATTAGACCAGATTTTTTTCATCCAATCCATGACCAAACCAATAATAACCACTGCTTTTATGATGCTTTATGAAGAAGGTCATTTTATGCTAAATGATCCTCTTTATAAATACATCCCTGAGTTCAAGGATACAAAAGTGGCGGTGGATCCGGAAAAGGGTTTAGAAAGTGAAATGGTGGATCCGAAAAGCCCAATCACCATCGCTCAATTAATGAGTCATACTGCAGGATTTTCGCATGGTTTAGGCCAATCAGCATTGGATCAGAAAGTGCTTGAAACATTGTATTATACTCCTCATGAAAACATAGAAGCTAGAGTAAAAGCATTTGCAAAAATGCCCCTCGTTGGGCATCCTGGTGAACAATGGTACTATTCTGCCTCCCCGGATATCCTTTCCAGACTCATTGAGATTTTTTCAGGTCAGACCACGGAAGAATTTCTCCAGGAAAGACTTTTTGACCCTCTGGGTATGAATGATACCGGGTACAATCTGGATGAAGAACAACAATCCAGAATGGCTATGCTTCATTCTTATGATGACAACGGAAAACTTATTAAAGCAGAGCGGCAGACGCCAATGACCGGAAATGTGGTTTTTGCCGGAGCTAATGCTTTGTTTTCGACTGCGCAGGACTATGCCACTTTTGCGAGAATGCTGTTAAATGGAGGCGAATGGAATGGCAAGAGATTCATCAGCCCAAAAACATTAGAAATAATGACCATGGATCAGGCGAATGGTTTATTTCAGGATCCCGGTTATGAATTTGGTTTTGGCTTTGCTGTTTTGGATGATCTCGCGGACGCGAAATCATTGGGTTCAGAAGGTCAATACTTTTGGAGTGGAGCATATTGCACCTACTTTTTCATCGATCCGGAAGAAGATTTGATTTCGATAATGATGACTCAGACAGCTCCCTATTCGAATTACTACCCGGCCAAGATGCGTCAGATGGTTTACCAGGCTGTTGAATAAAACATTACTCCCATAGCATTTATGTTTCCGAAAACAGCTACAGCTACCTTACTCTTCTTCTTTATGGCTTTGACCTTTCAGGTCAAAGCTCAAAAACAAGTCCATCCCAAAGGAAAACTTTTAATCCTGGGAGGTGCAGCCACCAACGAGTATTTCATTGATTATTTTGCCGAACTCGCAGGTGGGTTTGATAGGAAAATTGTGATCATCCCTTCGGCAATGACCGATAATGCCATTGAAAATGACCCTGATTTTGAACGATTGAAAAAGCCTTTCAAAAATGCAGGGTTCACCAATATCGAAGTTCTCCATACTAGGGACAAAGTTTTGGCGGATACCAAAGAGTTCATCAAACCGCTATTGGATGCAGAAGGCGTCTGGATCACCGGCGGACGTCAGTGGAGACTGGTCCAAAGCTACCTCGGAACCAGAACTCAAAATGCCCTGGACCAATTACTGAAAAAAGGAAAGGTAATCGCCGGAACCTCTGCAGGAGCTTCCATTATGGCCGACTTGCTAGTCCGAGGCGATCCTGCAGGAAATACCATCATGCTCGGTGAATATCAGGAAGGTTTTGGTTTCCTTCAAAATATAGCCATCGATCAGCACCATTTGGCGAGGAATCGCCAATTTGACCTATTTGAAGTGAAAAGAGTTCATCCTGAAGTATTGGGAATTGGTTTGGAAGAAAATACAGGAATTCTAGTCACAGATAACCAGTTCAAAGTGGTGGGCAAAGGATATGTAGGGATTTATGATGGAACGCGTTGGTCAGCGGAACGAGATACCATTTACCAGCTGCCCAAAGATGTGGAGCAGTTTTACTTTCTCAGGGAGGGCAATGCTTACGACCTGAAGGAGCAAAGAATTATTTTAAAATAAGCCAAAACCAAACACCCGGATAATTTTCATTCTCTGGAAATAGTTCTGGCCTGAAATCATCTAATGTTATCCTCATGAATTACCAAATTAGGTTTGCTTTGTCATCGGATCTTGAAGAGCTGATTGAACTTTGCCAGCTTCATGCAGAGTTCGAAAAATCTGAATATTCCAAGAAAGGAAAATTAGAAAACCTCAAGAAACATCTCTTTTCGGAATCACCAAGTCTATTTTGCCTGGTGGTAGAGGACCTGGATTCTAGTACGCTAATGGGTTATGCTTCTTTTATGAAACAGTTCTCTACTTGGGATGCATGGTTTTACATTTATATGGATTGCCTTTATCTAAGAGATGGGTGTCGGGGATTTGGAATCGGTGAAGAGCTGATAAATAAAATTAAGTCCGAGGGAAAAAATTTGGGATGCAATCTGATCCAGTGGCAAACCCCAAAATTCAACACCAGAGCCATCAAATTCTACAATAGAATTGGCGCAGTTTCAAAGGAAAAAGAACGGTTTTTTCTATCTATCTAGCATGAAAAAGTTCTTCCTAATTGTCATAATCATTACTGCCTGTAATCAGCAAAAACCGGTAGCACCAGCAATTATGCTTGATTCACCTCAAGAATTTATTCAAGAGGAATTTCAGGCCATTCTGGATTCAGCAAAAGTTCGAGGTACTATTTTGATCCTGGATGAGGTTGAAAATAAATTCTACTCTAATGACTTTGACTGGGCAAGAGCGGGGCAACTTCCGGCATCTACTTTTAAAATTCCAAACTCCATCATCGCTTTGGAGTCGGGAGTTGTAGAAAATGACTCCACTATTTTAGTCTGGGACGGTGAACCCAGAAGAATGTCTAGCTGGGAGGAGGATATGACTCTCAAACAGGCTTTTTTAAGATCTTGCTTGCCATGCTATCGCAAAATCGCCAGAGAAGTCGGGTTGGAACGCATGAAAGCCTTGGCAAATAAACTAGATTATGGCAACCTTAAATTTGACTCTACCAACTTGGATTTATTTTGGGTGGAAGGAGAATCTAGGATTACCCCTTTTGAGCAAATTGATTTTCTGATAAGACTCGCTAACTCGGAACTGCCAATTTCAGAAAGAACGGAGGAATTGGTCAAAAAAATCATGATTCTCGAGGAAGGTGAGAATTACACCCTCAGAGCGAAAACCGGTTGGTCCATAGTGAATAATCAAAATAATGGATGGTTTGTCGGATATCTCACTTATGAAGATCGAAAGTACTTTTTTGCCACCAATGTAGAACCAGGTAAGGACTTCCACATGGATGATTTTGCCAGAATCCGTGGGAAAGTGACCATGAAAGCCTTGAAGGTTTTAGGAGTCAAAACCAGTTCCTAGATTTTTTTCGCTATAACTTCCAACCACCCTTTTTGGCTTCGAAAAGAATTAGTCCAAAAGGAATCCACCAAATAATGTCATTGGTGATTAAAGTATAACCAAAAGAACCGGGAACTACACCATTGAGATAATTAAAAACAAACCCAAGCGGTCCGAAGATCTTTCCAAGGAATCCGACAGCCACGATAGGCCAATGCTTTACGGGGTCAGCAGAAGACCACCAGTAACCAAGACCATAAACCCCAATGACCATCCCCATACCTTGCCATATCATCGGGTGAACAGGCTCGGCCATTCCTGTCAATTCAAAAAACTGAAGAGGGAAAAGTACTACCCAAGCACCCCAAAGGATATTATAAATAGCTGCGATTTTCATCACCTTTCCCATCCAGGGTTTACTTTGAAAAGAAGCTTCCATGAAGAGGGAATAAAAAAGGCCTGAAAATGTTTCAGGCCTGTGGTCAAATAATCAAGGGATCCATTTATTTTTTCCAAAGTTGGGCTTTCGCTTTTCGAGAAATGCATTTCTTCCTTCTTTGGCTTCATCAGTCATGTAAGCCAGTCGTGTAGCCTCTCCTGCAAAAACCTGTTGACCTGCCAAACCATCATCGGTAAGATTCATAGCAAATTTGAGCATCTTGATCGAAGTTGGCGATTTAGCTAGGATTTCCTGAGCCCATTCATAAGCTGTGCTTTCCAACTCATCATGTGGAATCACCGCATTCACCATTCCCATCTCAAAGGCATCCTGAGCAGAATAGTTCCTACCTAAAAAGAAGATTTCTCTGGCTTTCTTTTGCCCTACCATTTTCGCCAGATAGGCAGAACCGTACCCGCCGTCAAAACTTGTCACATCAGCATCCGTTTGTTTGAAGATAGCGTGCTCCTTACTTGCCAAAGTAAGATCACAAACCACATGGAGACTATGCCCCCCACCCACAGCCCATCCAGGCACCACTGCGATGACCACTTTTGGCATGAAACGAATGAGGCGCTGAACTTCAAGAATATTCAGTCGATGATATCCGTCTTCACCCACATATCCCTGATGGCCCCGAGCTTTTTGATCTCCTCCGGAGCAAAAAGCCCACCCACCATCCTTAGGAGAGGGCCCTTCACCGCTTAGCAGGATCACCCCAATTGAAGTATCTTCCTGTGCGTCGTAAAAAGCGTCATAGAGTTCCGAAGTTGTTTTTGGACGAAAAGCATTTCGAACTTCTGGGCGATTAAAGGCGATTCGCGCAACGCCATCACATTTCTTATAAGTAATATCTTCGTATTCTTTGGCAGTAATCCAATTCATAATTAGTTATTTGAGTCTATTGATAACCGGCTTCTCAATTCTTTTGTTGATTATATTGAATCCCATTTCAGACCAAAAATAGATGTTTCAACTTCGAATCGAAGACAAAACTTTTACAAAAAAGGAAGATTTTCTCACGGAAAGCTCATTTACAGAGCCTTGGGCTAAGGCCACGATTGATTTTTGTGGAAAATGGCTATCCGGAGAAAGCGAGTTTCAATTACGAACCAGCGGATCAACTGGTAAACCAAAGCTGATTACAGTAAAGCGAAGTCAGATGGAAGCTAGCGCCAAAGCCACTCAAAGCTTCCTTGGAACCAGCAGTCGAAGCAGAATTATGAATTCTTTGAATCCAGAATTCATCGCAGGGATAATGAACCTTGTTAGAGCGATGGTATGGCGGTGCCCCATTTTCTGTGAAAAACCCTCCAACTCTCCTCTTAAGGCTCCTTCAGATTTCCAGCCAACCTTTATTACCCTTGTTCCCAGCCAACTAGAAGGGCTTCTATCCCAACCTGGTAAATTATCAGGGTTAAAACATATTCTTGTCGGTGGAGCTCCCACCAACCAAACGCTTCGAGAAAAGATCTCTGAAAGTAGGATTCCCGCCTGGCAGACTTTTGGAATGACTGAAACGGTTTCTCATTTTGCCTTGGCACGCATAACTCCATTCCCCTTAAAATATCATGTACTACCAGGCGTGGAAATAGGAGTTTCCGAGCAGAATAACCTATGGGTTAAATCTCCAATGAGTGATATGAAAGTAGTCCAGACCAACGACGTGGTCAATATGGTTTCACCAACCGAATTCTATTGGATCGGCCGAAGTGATTTTGTAATAAACTCCGGAGGCATCAAGCTTCATCCCGAAGAATTGGAAATCAAGATTCAAATGATCTTAGGAAATGAATTACCAAATAGATTCTTCCTGTTTGGTAAGGAAGATGAAAAACTTGGAGAAAAGCTTTGCATGGCCCTAGAGGACCCAAATCATGAGATCAATACCAAAGAAATGCGTACAAAGATTAAGGAATCACTCGGATCCATTCAGACGCCAAAGGAGATCTTCGTTCTCCCCAGCTTTGTGGAAACCAAAAATGGAAAGGTGCAAAGAAAAGCCTCAATCTCTGATTTGAGCTAGATAGAGATAGTTACTCCCCTAAAGATCGATTCGGATTATTTCGCTTATTTTTGTGCCAAATTTAAGCCATGAGCATAGATCTTAATAAGTTTTCAGGGCTGGAAATAGAATATGATTCCGGCAGCATTCCACCACCTTTTAGCCATGTTTATCGTTTGGGGCTTGATTGGTCAAAAGGTGATTTGGAAAGTGATTTTGTAATTCATTACACGGATAGAGAAGAACTTTCCGAAGAGGAAATATATGAGGAGGGCTTTTCTCTTGAGGATGATTATTCTGCCAAAGTTGATTTAAATTCCATTTGGAAAGAAGTGGTTTTTGAAAAGCTTAGGAGTACCAAATGGAACTCCCGCTCGTTGAAGGATGAAGGTATTTCATTGGCATTAGTAGAAGGAAAATCAGCTCAGGCTGCAAAAGTCCCCATGGATCAGGAAGGCTGGAAATTATTAGCCCAGGACTTAATTCAGGCGATTTATGAAACCAATAAAAAGGAAGCGCCACTTAGTATCCGGTTCAAAGTAGTAACCAAGGAAATTTCCGTCGAGGCCCAGATCACCGTCTATTTTTCAAATCGCACGGTGAAGTTAGAATCAAATGGAAAGGTTGAAGATTTGAATTGGGAATTCGCCATCGAGCTAATGAAACTGATTTTTACACCTGATTATAATTATGAAATCGCTCGCGACCAACCCGGAAACAAACGAGGTATTTATCTTGATTGTGGAGATGGGTATTGGCATGTATTGGGGAAAGGAGTCACGAATGTGGATAGGGAATTCGACGCTGTCGGCCGGATAGAAAAAGGTTTGATGGATTTGATCTGAACTTTTTAAAGCATTCGCATAATGAACTGATTTATTTATATTTAGCTAGGTGAATCAGTTTTTTTATGCCCAACAATAAAATTTTTGTCAGTTATAGAAGGAAGGATGCCTCTGGTGAAGCAGGCAGGCTCGTGGATGATCTTCAAGATGTTTTTGGTCAGGAGTCCGTATTTCTTGATGTAGAAACCCTGGAAGCGGGTTTGGATTTTGTGGAGGCCATAGATCAGGCACTGAACTCCTGTAAGGTATTATTGGCTATCATTGGGCCGCACTGGGCAAACATCAAGGATGCTGAAGGAAACTTAAGGCTTTTTGAGAAGGATGACTTTATACGAATTGAAATCGCAGCAGCCCTGGAAAGGGATATTCGTGTGATTCCAGTGCTCGTCAATGGTGCTAAAATGCCTTCTAATTCCGAACTACCTGAAGAGCTTCAAGCACTGAACCGCAGACATGCACATGAACTGAGTAGTTCAAGATGGAAATATGATACGGAGCAATTGGTCGGAATTCTATCTAAAATTATTGAGCCAAAGAAAAAACCGGCTCCCACTCCAGGACCCAAGCCAACCCCAAGACCTATTCCTCCGAAGAAGGAAAAATCATGGTTTGCTAAAAACTATATCTGGCTTTTGGGAGGATTTGTGGTTATAGCAATTCTATTCTCGCTAGGAGGAGAAGATTTTGAGGAGGGTTTTGAAGAAGGCTACAATGAAGCTGTGACGGGAAATCCCCAGAATCCCACGGCAAACGAAATTTTAGATGATTTTCAAAATCAGCAAGACGAAATTAATACCAATTCAGGAGGTAATGGAAGTACAGATATCAGTCCATCTACTCAAGTCAATGTAACTGGAATTTGGTACTTAAATGCAGCTGATGGAAGCTTTGCCACCATAAGGTTTAATCAGTTAAATTCTGACATTGAATATTATGAATACAATGCATTAAATGAGCTAATAGGAACTGGCACAGGGTTTTGGGAGGATGATGTTCTTTACGTCGATGGCTTTAATAACTATATGCAAATCGGACTAGAACTTGAATTGGTTTATTCAAGTCCAGGTACCTTAACCGGAGAATTATATATTCCGTCGACCAATTACACCACCGCTGTAACCCTTACTGTGATCAATTAATCCTTCAGACGCTTCAAATCGGATTGGATATCCCTAATCATTTCGCCCAGATCCTCTAAGCTGAGTGGCTTCTTTTTATCTCCCGGATTAGGAAAATCCGTGCTTACAAAGGCTCTTGCCTCCCACACCTCCAGTACATCTTCTGCTGAAACCTCATATGGTTTGTATTGCTCATTATCCGAAACGAGATAGAGCTTACCATTTTCTCCCAGATAATTAAACACCCTTTTGTAAACCACACCCTCAGTCTGACTTACCAAAATATAGGTTTTACCACTTTTTATATTACTCAGCTGATCTATATAAGAACCTATCACAATGGTGCCAGGAACGAGAGGAAGCATGGAATCACCCGATAATTCAAAGGCTCGGTAGGTTGCGTTCTGGGGTAACCCAGGCAAATGAAATTGCTTCAAACTTTCCATGTATTCCGGATCCGCCAAGCCGTTTAGATAACCGGCAGAAGCTTTTTGCTCGACGAAAAGAATATTCTCTTTCTCCTCATCTGCAGCAATAGTCAGGATGTTGAGTTTCCTTTTTTGCAGGGCAAGGCGTCCTTTATTCTCTATGTCATGAAAAAGTAATTCTTCCACCCCTACTTCAAAAATTTCGGCAAGCTTCTGAAGGGTTCCAATCTTTGGCTCCGAGCGACCGTCTTCATAGGCTGAAATCATCGTCCTTTGAACAGATAACTGATCCGCTAATTGAGACTGTGTGATTTCCTTTTGCTTACGCAAAAACTTCAAATTACTACCCAGAAAACTCATGCTGAAAAGAGATAAAAGTTCTTGTCCTCATTTTTCGGTTTCACTGGGAAAAAAGGATTGATAGACTTTTCCTCCATTCTCCTTTTCTCCATTTTCAATTTGATTTCCTCGATGATCTCTCCTACTGACTTTGGCTCAGAAACAAGAAGGTATCCATATTGACTTTTCTTTTGATCTTCGATAAAAAACTTGACCTGGCAATTTCCAGATGCCAGGTTCTTGGTTTCGATGCTGATTTGTTCGGTTTCCATACTTTTTGCCTTTTCAATTACTTCAAGCAATTAAATATGTTAATTTTATAAACACAATATTGTTTATAAAATTAACATTAATTCTGGCAGAAATTGACGGAATAATGAGGCTAGGGCTCTCATTTCGACTTTTTTGATGAATGGGAGTTTTTCAAGACACATTCTAACCACTCGTCAAATCCGCTCGTAACGCAGCATCCATATTGATTACTTTTAACCCATCTAAACCAACAACACCACAAAGAAAGAGAAGAAGGGATGAGAAAGTTTTTTACCAGCCTCGCACTATTTTTTATCAGCTTAGGGCTTTTCGCCCAAACTTACACCGTGAAAGGAACTGTCCGTGATGCGGCCAGAAATGAAACCATTCCCAATGCTACTATTCTCCTTTTGAATTATGGTGACTCCGTCCAAAGAGATGGTATGATCAGTGACCTGGATGGATTTTTTGAATTGAAGGACGTAAAAGGTGGAGATTATATTTTACAAGTTCAATACCTCGGGTATAAGTCCCTATTTCGAAACATAGAAGTTCAAGGAGATTTGAATTTAGGTAATCTGAACATCGCAGAAGAAGCCACCGATTTAAATGAGGTCATGGTAACCGGTAGAAGGTCCAGAGGCGAGACTAGAAGTGATACCACCATGTTTAATGCGGATGCCTTTCAAACGATGCGGGATGCCAGTGCCCAAAGTTTAATTGAAAAATTACCAGGTGTCCTTTCAGAAGATGGATCCCTTCAGGCCCAAGGCGAGGCAGTAACTCAAATCCTTGTGGATGGTGAACCATTTTTCGGAAATGATGTGACCACAGCCCTACAGAATATCCCAGCCGAAATCATCCAAAGCATAGAAATCTTTGATCAATTAAGTGAGCAATCCCAGCTGAGTGGATTTGATGATGGGGAAAGAATTAAGACCATAAATATTATTACCAAACCTAATCGCCGTAAAGGGCAGTTTGGAAGAATGACAGGCGGATACGGTACAGATAGTCGTTACCTGGTCGGGGCTAGTATCAATGCCTTTAACGAAGATCAAAGAATCACTTTTACGGGATTGAGCAACAATATTAATCTTTTGGATTATTCCAGTGATCCTAATGTGCAGAACAATACCCGTCCACAGAATGGAATTATCGACACCAATATTCTTGGAATTAACTATACCGATGACATTGGGGAAAAAGTTAAACTTTCTGCGAATTATCGCTTCCGGCAGAGAGAAAATGATGAAATCCAAAATGTCTTTCAGGCTTTTGTGACCTCAGAAGATGCAGGCCAAACCTATACAGAGTCAAACAGAACTCAAGGAAATAGGCAGGAGCACAGATTCGATATGAGGCTGGAGTACAATATTGATGAGCGAAATAAAATTGTTTACAGACCAAGAATGTCTGCTCAGTTTTATAAGGAAAATTCAGCTTTCGAAGGTTCTAGTGAAAACAATGATGGTCCTTTAAATCAGACTACAAATGTTAGGACTTTGGATAATGAGGATTATGACATCAATAACTTCATTTATTATGGCCATAAGTTCAATAAGCCCGGAAGAAGCCTGAGTCTAAGAGGATATGTTGGAAATCATCGAAATGAAGACAGGCAAGTACGACGTGCAGAAAATATCTTTTTTCAGCCTGAAGAGCGAACTGAAATAATTAATCAGGAGATCACTCGAGACCGAACCGGACTATCATGGGAGACCGGGATTTCTTATACAGAACCCTTAGGAAAATACGGTCAACTGGAATGGGAATATGAGGTTGGCAACCGAATCAATGACTCTGATCAGTTAACCTTTGATATTTTAGGAGAAGATATAGGCTCTATAGAATTGGAACTGGATACTGCCCTCAGTAACAGTTTCGAAAGCCAGTATTTAAGACATGAAACGGAATTGGGATACCAATTCTCGAAAGACAAAATGAGAATTCAGGTCGAAGGTGAATATCAAAATGCCAGCCTGGATAATCTTCAGTTCTTCCCTGCTCCTTTTGATCTTGAAAGGACCTTTGAAAGTTTTATGCCGACTTTCCGTTTTGATTATCAATTCACCCAAAACACAAACTTAGAATTTGATTATGACACCGATGTGGATGCTCCATCTGTGCAGGAATTACAGGGTGTGATTGACCAAAGCAACCCTCTACGTTTAAGAACAGGAAACCCAGATTTAGATCAGTCTTATTCTAATCGTCTCAGACTGAGATTCAGAAGCCGAGACCCCGAGACAGATAAAGGTTGGTTCCTCTTCGCCCAAGCGCGTTTCGTCCAAAATGCAGTGGCAAATAGCTCCTTTATCGCAGACGAAACCACAGAACTCCCTGGGGGAGTCATTCTGGAAAAAGGCTCCCAGCTGATAAGGCCTGTTAACCTAGATGGATTTCAGGATTATCGGTCTTGGTTGAGTTATAGTATGCCTGCAGATTTTATCAAGTCCAATCTCAATATTTGGGGAGGACTTTCTCACAATAAACGACCGGGACAGGTAAACGGTGATTTGAGCTTCAATAACTCAACAAGATTCAGCACAGGGTTTTCTGTAAGTAGTAATATAAGTGATCAAATCGATTTCCGGGTTTCTACTCGCCTCTCTTGGAATGATGTAGAAAATACCCTGAACTCTGATTTGAATAATAACTTCTTTAACCAAAGAACCAGAGTTAATTTCAGCTGGATAATCTGGGAAGGATTCGTCTATCGGATGGATATTAATCATCAGATAAATAGCGGTCTATCAGATGGTTTTGATCAAAATATCTTTCTTATGAATATGAGTATTGGTAAGAAGATTTTCGCAAATCAAAGAGGCGAAATCAGTATCAATGCTTATGATATCTTCAATCAAAATAATAGTGTGCGAAGAAATGTGACTGACATTTATGTCGAGGATGTAGAGACCAATGTGCTTCAGCGCTATTTAATGCTTACATTCTCATACAACCTCCGTAGATTCAGCAAAGGTATGAACATGGAGGATTACAATGACCTAGTTAATTCAGGCGCATCAGTAGATTAAAATAAGACCACCATAGTATCATTTATCACTTAGGCTTTATTCCATTTGTTTTTTATTTGCTGAATGAACTGGAAAAAAGAAGCTAAATCCTGGGGTATAATATTCTCCATTTTCGCTTTTCTGTATTTCACTGGATTGCTACCAGTAATTCAAGGCGGGTTGCAGTCTATTCTTCTTTCTACAGGGCTTATCAAGCCAAAGATTGAGTCGAATGAACGAGTGGGCCAGCCTTTTGATTTTCAAGCCCAATTTCAAACTTTTGACGGGCAAAGAGTGAGACTAGAAGATCATGAAGGCAAAATCCTTTTGGTTAATCTTTGGGCATCTTGGTGCGGTCCATGTAGGGCAGAGATGCCCCATTTATCTGATTTGTATTCTTCTCTTTCTGATAGGGATGATATTGTATTTTTAATGATCGGATTGGACAATGATTTTGAAAAGGGGAAAAATTTTATCGAAAACAAGAATTGGTCCTTTAAAACTGTCCATGCCAGCTTTGGCCTTAATCCAAGTCTAAGAAGTGAATCAATCCCTACCACTTTGGTGGTTAATAAGGAAGGTGAAATAGTTTTCTATCAGGTAGGAATGAGCAACTTCAACACAAAAGAATTCGAGGATTTTTTGAGAAATCTCTAGCTACAACCATTAGCTACTTTTATCGTTTTAAGTTTTTCATCAAAGAAATACTTTTCTGTTCGGAGTCATAAAATTGCTTTTGAAATTATCTCTTTTTGGAAAGATATCCCTTTGCTTTTGCCAGAAAAAGGCTTTCTTTAACTCCGATAATTAATCTGATGGTCAAAATACAAGACATAAGAGAGCCGGCTGTTCCCCAAGTCAAAGACAGTCTGACAGAGTTTCAAAAAAGCCTTGAATCAATGGTGGAGACCCTGGATTCATGGGAAAAACCTCTGTCTGATTTTTTGACTTCCCAGTCCAAAAAACTCACTGACCAGTATCAGGAAGAAGCAGAGAAATATTTCCCTAAAAAGGAGACTGAGGAAGAAATTCCGTCTTTAGAAGGGTATTTATGGGATTATTTCCTTCCGGAAAAATTCAAAGATTTACTCTTGCTTTTCCGTGACTGTCTACTCCAGGAAAAGATCAGCGAACATCTTCTGGCTGAGAAAAAAATAAAAAGTGCCAAAATAGACGACCTGAATGAAAAGAGTAAACACCTTTTAAAAGAAGCTCTTCTTGCAGTTCAAAAGGAAATGACCGGAGAGATTCAGGTTTTAAAGACTAAGGAAGGTGCATTGGACCGGAAATTTGAAGATGTTCTCCATTTAAAGAATCCTTGGGGCGTCTATAAGGCTCAATTTAAAACCCTAAATAAGCAGATGGACGAAATCATCAGAACAAACGATCTGATGAAGGAAACCATCATGACCTTCAGTTTAATCCGCTCAAATCTGGAGCGAATGGGTTTTGAAATTCGACGGCAGAATAGAGCCTTTTTGCAGAAAGCCAGAGAATCAGAAGAATTGATCTCACAGCTGGAGCAAAGTGGTGAAATAGACAAGGCCCTCAAATGGCTGGAAGATGTTTTGGAAGATCTTCTGACTTTTGAAGGAAAGCAAGATCATCAGGTTCGTGTTTTGGAAGACTGGCTAGAAAGTTTAAAAAGTTTTTCAGTGCCCACAGGCAGTTTGGATGGAGCTTTGGTCACCAAAAATATTGATTTCAAAAAAACCACCACCAAATGGTTAGATTACTTTATTCTGCCTGATATTATTGAGCTTTGGGAAGATCAGGAGAGCATGATTTCCAGAATTAAGCATGTGATTTCACAGATTCGTGGAAGTCTCACCATTGCCAAGCAGTCTGAAGGAATTCAGAGTTTCAAAGCTGACCATCAGGCTGTCTCAAAGCTGATGGAAGGAATCCGGGAAAATTCCACCAGGGCAAATAATCTGCTGATCCATATAGATGACACGATCAAAAAGGATTTCTATGCCACATCAGTTTATCAAGACAAAGAATTCCTAAAAGTACCCCTGCAGACCAGTTTCGGAACCATAAACAACCGCAATAAAAACCTAGGGCAAAGGATAAAGAGAACCTGGCAATCTTTCCTTCAACTACTGGGAAGAAAATATAGAGAAACGAAGGAAAAATCAGCCCATGAAAAGCTGGAAATCGCTATGCAGGTGATAGAGAATCGAACGCATGATATCCATCCTGATCACTATCATACTCTCTTTCTTACCAAAAATTTTGTTGGAGATTTATTTCTGGTCCCCAGAAAAGAGGTTGAGGATCAGCTAGATCAAGTGGTGGTACAATGGAAATCCGGAAAAAGCCGCTCGATTCTACTGACAGGAGCTCCTCTCTGTGGAAAGTCAACCATGGCTGAACACTTATCCAAAGTATCTTTTCAAAAGAATACTATTCTCTTATCCCCAGAAACCGATTTGGTCGTGGAAGGCAGGAAATTTCGGACTTCCTACAGCTTGAAGGAGGCTTTTGATTTTATCAAACGATCTCTTCAAAACACTAGTCCATTGATCCTAGTGGATGATCTCAATCTTTGGAGAGACCAAAAGACAAGTCTACTCCAGAATGTGAAGGAGCTAATGAACTTCATTTCTACCCATGGTAAACGAACCTTGGTTCTGGCTACTTTGCCAGAGATTATGGTAAGGCATCTGGATACCAGGCTGCAGTTTTCCGCATCCTTCACGAATTATTTTAATCTGGATACTGCAAATATCGATGAGATATATAAAGCAATCATGCTAAGGCATGGAGCTTCCCATAAATCTTTACAAAACACTAGTGATCAAGAATTTACAGATCGGGAAATCAATCGGAAAATTGTTGCCTTAAGTAAGAAATTTGATCATAATATCGGGGCGGTTTTACAGGCCTGGACATTTATCACCGATGTGAAAGATGAAGAGACCATCCTTATTGAAGATCGAAATATCCAATTAAACGACTTCTTAAGCACTACCGAGCAGATCATTTTGAAGCATTGCCTTCTATTCGGCTTTGGGACGGAACTGGAATTCAAAAGCTTTTTCCCTGATCGATTTGAAACAGAGTTTAAGCCAGTCATCAGAAAGCTGCTAAACATTCATGTACTAGCCAGAGATGAACGTGGAAGGTTAGTAGTAGAAGACCTCCTCAAGCAAGACGTTTACACCTTGTTGAAATACAACGAAATACTCCAATGATAGAACAGGACGAAAACATATTCGGCTGGCAAAATCTTTGGATGCTGGCATTGATTCTTCTGGGAATATATTTAGTGGTTCGTCTTTTAAGAATCTCTATAGAGCGCTACATGACCCAAAACCGGATAGGAAATAGACTTAAGTTAAACAGCAAGCGTTTTGAGCTGTTTTATATTCCCATGGCCTGGCTCATGGTGATATTGGGTTTTGTAGCTATCAATCTTCTTTGGCATGGTGTTTTTGCAGGAGTTGTAGCGATTTTCGCCTTTCCATATCTGAGAAACTATGTTAGTGGAATTTTTCTAAAGTCAAACCCTATGCTCGAAGTGGGTGCCCTGGTTCAAAATGAGGGTACTCGGGGCTTGATCAACAGGGTTTCTTCGCTAGGCTTAATTCTTGGTACAGATACCGGAGAGCAATTCGTCTGGTACCGAGATTTTGAACGGATGGGTTTTTCGGTAATTGCGCAGCAAGCTAATCAGCAAAGACAATCCCTATACTTAAAATCCGAGAAGTCTTCAGCAGAGATTTTGGATATTTTGTTTGCCAATCCTGTTCTGTCCTTTGGAAAAAGCACATCGCTCAGAGCTACTAAAACCAAGGGAGTGTATTTATTTCACTTTACCCTTGAAAAAGGTGCAAGCGCAGATGACATAAATATCTTTCTGGCTTCACACGAGATCGAAACCGGTCAAACCGATAAATTTGAATAAGCAATGGAAATAATCTCATCTTATAATCTGATTATTGAGGCCTCGGTCATTTTGATCTTGTCCTTCCTTTTCAATGGTATCTCAAAGCGTACCAATATTCCTTCAGTGCTTATGCTTATCGGGCTGGGGATAGGCCTACAATACTTACTTAGATCTGTTACGAGTGATGAAATTGACTTTTTCCCGATTCTTGAAGTTTTGGGAATAGTCGGGTTGATCATGATTGTCTTGGAAGCCGCTCTAGAGTTGGAGTTGAAAAAAGAAAAACTCATTCCAATATTCAAGTCATTTTCGGTGGCGTTGATTGGTTTACTGGCTTCCGCATGGGCAGCTGTGTGGATTCTGCAGAGTTTCATTCCTGATATGTCCACAGAATCGGCATGGTTATACGCCACTCCTCTTTCTATTCTTTCGAGTGCCATTATCATTCCAAGTGTGGAAGGACTAAATAAGGCCAAAAGAGAATTTCATATCTATGAGGGTACTTTCTCAGATATATTGGGAATTATGATGTTCTACTTTCTCACTGGAAGATTAGATCCGAGCGAAGGCTCAGGTTTATTTGGTTTTGGCGGGAACGTGGTGCTTACGGTTGTACTTTCTTTGATAGCGAGTTATGCCATCATTTTGGTCTTCCAGAATATTAAAACTCAGGTTAAGCAGTTCCTCCTGATTGCTCTTCTACTTTTGCTATATGCTTTAGGGAAAAAAATGCACCTCTCCTCTCTGCTGATCATTTTGATTTTCGGATTAGTGATTGCCAACATGAAGATCTTCTTTCAAGGAAAGCTATCCAGGTTGCTTAATTATGATAAAGCCCATCAAATTTATCATGAATTGCATACCATTACCGCAGAATCAGCCTTTGTAGTACGGACCTTTTTCTTCGTGATTTTCGGTATTACCATAGTGGTATCTTCACTTTTCGATTGGCAAGTAGCCTTAATTAGCTCACTTTTGATTTTATCGATTTACCTGATTCGACTGATTCTCTTGATGATTTTTGTGGGTAAGGATATGCTACCTCAGCTTTTCATCGCACCGAGAGGATTGATCACCGTGCTATTATTCTACGCCATCCCTGTGGAGGCACAGATAGAAAGCTTTGAGCCAGGCATTCTTTTATTTGTGATTATCGGGACAAGCTTAATAATGACTTTTGCGATGATCTATGATAAAAAGCGGAGTCAGCAAGCCATTCAAAAGGCACAAAGTAGAAAAGTGGATAATGTCCGCTGGAAGGCTCCCACGGTAATAGAAGCTGAATCAAAAACGAAATAAGTGGATTAATGCAGCTCAAATGCTATTATCAGGGATTTTAAAACCAGTGATCAGCTTATTTCACCCAAAGTCATATTTATTCAAATCAGCCAAACTTACAGGTCCAAAATTCGGTATGTATGTATGCCGGATTGAAAATGGCTGAATTACCCATACGGGGTAAAGCTTTTCTCAAGTTTAGTTGATGATCGGCATTCAAAAGGCTTCCACTTGGAAGCCTTTTTTATTCTGAAAACAAGACTAATTTCCAGCTCTAAAAACTTGTATCTCATGAGCCATATTCCTGACCGATTCGATTTCAAAAGGAATGCCCACGTATTCGTCATTAGCCCAAATAGGAAATAGGTTTTTATAAAAGGGACTTGCTACATCCCCAGATTGTCCCGGGTTATTAATCCCTTGAGTACCCTCCCAATCCTCTGTATCTACGAGAATTCTAAAGGAGGCTCCAGATGTATTATTATCTCCATAAGCATTGGCACTCGGCGTAAAACTGTATCCACCTCTTGGAAGTGGACCCGCATTAAGCTTTGACTTCCATTCCTCCGAAACTACTCTACCCAAAGGGTGATAAATCAAAGCATGCTTGTAATCCTCTTGACCGTACTGCCAGTTTTTTGGATTTGGCCCAAGTTTTTGTTCCAAAGCTGATATGGCCTTTTCAAAAGATTGGCTGAGCCAGCTATTCCTTTGTTTTTCTGCTTCTGAGTCAAAAATTAGGACTGGATCTTTTACCCAATCAATCACCCTTGTCAATTGAATCGCACCCATAAATTCTCTCACTTCTTCAGGTGCTGCCAACTCAAGAGCTAGCTTTCTAAGTTCTCTTTCCCACATGACATACACCCCAGCTTGTACCGATTCAGGGTTTAGAGTGAAATCCCAGGTGGATAAAGTCTCTTTCAATGAATCTACCCTAGAATTTTCAAAGCTTAGGTCCTGAAGAAAAGGTATCAATTCTCTTGCCGGAAGGGAGAGATAATCATTTTGCAGAGCACCCATTTCAGCGATAGTGAACTTCTTATCTTGGGATAGAACCTCCCGAATTCGTTCTCCCCTATAATTATCTGACCACTCAAATCCAAGAGCTTCGGGAAAAGGATAATCTTCTTTGGCAAGGTTCTCATTTGCAGTAGCAATAAACCCTGACTCTGGATTATAATTATGGGGCCGGTCTTCAATAGGTAAATATCCTTCCCACTCTAGGCTACCGTCTCCCATGGTCGGCACCAAACCAGAGAAACCCTTTCTAATCGGGGCAATACCCGTAGCCTGCCAGCCAATGTTTCCATCTCTATCCGCCCAAACCATGTTCTCAGCCGGAATATAATTATTGGCACAGGCTTCCCGAAACTCCTCCCAGGATTGAGATTGGTCCATTTTCAAACTTGCCAAATAGGGTGCGGATCCGGGTTCTAACCAGGCGCATTGAACTGCGACGGCTTTGTCCAGCTCTTCATCAATAAAAGTGACTGGCCCGTGTACAGTGAAAAAATGTGTAACTATCCTCGGCTCTTGATTCTTGATCTGAATAGTATCTTGAATGGATTCCATGGTCTTCCACTCATCATTAAACCAATATCGATTAGGGTCATCCGGATGCAAATCATAAACCCTCATGTCTTCATTATCGGTCGAAAAAATGGTGAGTCCCCAAGCTCCAAAATCATTATGTCCAATAGAGACCCCGGGAATAACAGGCTCACCTCCACCGACTACATTCCAACCAGGGGCATTTAGGTGTACCCAATAGCGGAGAGAAGGAGCTGCCTGAAGACGATGAGGATCATTTGCCATGAATGGAAAACCACTTTCTGTTTTCTTTCCACTAAGCACCCAGTTATTTGATCCCTGGGCAAAAGCATCGGCCTCCAGAGTTGTTTTTAATTCATTTTCCCACTCCGCCAAAGCTATTTCCGCATCTTCGGTTTTTGCCTGAAACTCTGGTTTCAAATCTTCCGGCTGAAATTTTACTGATGTTCGAAAAGCCTCATAAGGTGCCAGAATATCCCTAAAAAGTAAATCTTTGGAGATTCTTGAATCAATTTCAAGAATAGGCTCATTTGGATGGAAATAATAAAGCTTCTTTGCTTCTTCCTTTCCAATTAAACTTACCACTCTACTGATTTCTAGCTCATCCTTTACATTTTCAAGAAGTCCCTGATGCCTGGAAATCACCACTTCCCATGTCCAAGGTTCCGGTTTAATTCCGAGCATTTGAAACTCAATAGGTAATGACTCTGGATTTGCATTTGCTTCCGTTATGTAGGCATTGATTCCAGAGACGAAGGAATCCACTATCTTCACTCCTCTCGGATGATAATGCCGAAGCTCTGTTTCTTTGTCCCCACGAAACTTAAAAAGTCTAACTCCCCGATCTCTTTCAAATTCCCGCTCTCCCAGAATTTCAGCCAATGTTCCAGTGGCTTGCCTCCTCCAAATCTCAAATTGAAACAAACGATCTCTGGCAGCCAAATAGCCCTGCATAAAAAACAAGTCTTCCTCATTTTGAGCAAATATGTGGTTGATGCCATTTTCATCCCGAATCACTTCTACATCCTCCCTTAGTTGATCCAGCGATTTATCCGCGCCTGGATTACAAGAAAATAGGATAGCTATGAAAAGTATGAGAAGCGTGGGCGATTTTCTAGAGTTCATGGTGTTTGGGTTATAATCAACAGAAGTTAAGGATATTGGATTAAATCCTCTAATTGATGTGCAAAGCCACTCCTATTTTTATAAAAATCTGGTCAAATCTTGGTTTATCTACATTTAGATAAAATTATTTTCCTACATTTAGATATTATTTAAAGAATATGAAAAATTTTCAATTAGGAGAGTTTGAGGAAATCGTGATGCTTACTGTCGGCATTTTAAATAACTCCGCATACAGCGTAGCTATTAAAAATGAGATCGAAGGAAGACTTTCGCGAAGTGTAAGCATGGGGGCTTTGCATACAGCATTAAAAAGGCTTGAGGAAAAGGGATATTTAAAATCCTTTGCCGGTGAGCCTACTAAGGAAAGAGCAGGAAGACCAAAGAGGTTTTTCGAAATGACCGGACTAGGAAAACAAGCCATTGCTCACTCCAAAGATATGCGTGAAAAGCTATGGGATGCAATGCCGAAAACCATTCTAAATCTGAAACTTCAAGCTCCTATAGGATGAAGAATTCCCGAGAATTTCCACCAAAGTTCGCTATGAAGTTTTTCGAGTGGTTCTGCAAACCCTCCATGCATGACTTCATCGAGGGTGATCTTCTTGAAGAATACTTTATCCATAAGAGTGAAATGGGGCAGCAAAAAGCTGATCTGAAGTTCATTCGGGACGTTTTCTTCCTTTTTCGACCCGGAATCATAAAGCCCATAAAAGGATTTGAAAACCTAACCACTGCCGCTATGTACAAAAGCTATTTTAAAATTGGTTACAGAAACCTCATTAGAAATAAGGGTTTCTCATTCATCAATATCGGAGGTTTAGCCTTCGGTATGTGCGTTGCAATTTTGATTGCCTTATGGGTTCACAATGAACTCACTTACAATACTTACCACAAGAATTATGATCGCCTGGCTCAAGTATTATTTCGTTCGGATTTTGGAGGTGATGATGGCATCCATGTCAATTCTTCTGTTCCCACGGGGCTTGGAACGCATATTCAAGATACCTATCAGGCACAATTCAAAAATGTAGCCATGTGCTATTCCAGGCCTCAGGAAATAGTGATTACCTCGGGTAAGGATAGCTTTTTGGAAAACGGTTACTATATGCAGCCCAATGCTCCGGAAATGCTGAGCCTCGAAATGATGGCCGGAACCTTGGATGGATTGAAGGATTTGAAAACCATTATGATTTCGCAATCATTGGCTGAAAAGATTTTTGGCGATCGCGACCCAATCGGACAAGAAGTAAGATTCAATGAGCAAGTAGATGCACTTGTTACCGGGGTTTTTAAAGATATCCCTCGAAACTCAGAATTTTTCGATGCACAGTTCATCGCGCCTTTAGACGTTTTTCTGTATGGCTGGTCAGACCTGAATGTTTGGGATAATCAGAACATGCGACTTTATGTAGAGCTTCATGAAGGGGTAGACCTTCAGACCGCAAGTGCTATCATTAAAGATGCATACAATACGAATATCGATAAAAACCATGAACGCAATCTTTTTCTTCATCCCATGAAAGATTGGCATCTCAAATCTGAATGGGAAAATGGAGTAAGCATCACCAGCGCTAAACAGAAGTTCATCTGGATATTCTCCGCCCTTGGAATTGCTGTATTGGTTCTCGCTTGCGTGAATTTTATGAATTTAAGTACAGCCAGATCCGAAAGTAGAGCCAAAGAAATTGGCGTGAGAAAAACCATGGGTTCCTTAAGGAATCATCTTACTCATCAGTTTCTTACCGAATCAGTTTTGGTCGCATTATTTGCCTTTATCCTTTCTTTGGGCCTGCTAGTAATAGTACTCCCTTGGTTCAATGAACTGGCCGCCAAAGACATAAGCGCACCTTGGTTAAACCCTGTTTTTTGGATTGCAGGTCTATTTTTTACGCTAATTACCGGCCTTCTCGCTGGTAGCTATCCTGCGCTTTACCTATCATCCTTTAATCCTATCAAATCTCTAAAAGGTGGGATAACTTCGGGAAGACAAACGAGTCTGCCGAGAAAAGTTCTTGTAATTTTTCAGTTCTGCGTATCCTTCATTGTGATCATGGGTACCATAGTAATCTACCAGCAGATCCAACATGTGAAGAATCGCCCCGTAGGTTACGAACGAGAAGGTTTACTGATGATGCCGAAAAACTCAGATCAGCTTTGGGAAAATTTCAGAACGCTGAGACAAGAGTTATTTAACACGGGGGTGGTTGAGGAAATTGGTGAGGCCAATTACCCCTTAACCAATACATTTGGTAATAATGATGGATTCAGCTGGGGAGGCCCCGAAAGCGATAAGGGAATTGCTTTCAATACCATTCGAATAAGCCCTGAATATGGTAAAGCGGTTGGATGGGAAGTTCTTCAGGGAAGAGATTTCAACGAAAACATGGAAACTGATAAAGCTGGAGTCATTATCACGGAATCTGCTTTGGCCAAAATGGGCTTGGAAGACCCGATTGGCAAAACTGTCCTTACGGAGGATGAATTTTGGGGTTATCCCGAATTTACCATCATAGGTGTAGTGAGAGACCTGATTAAAGGCGATCCCTTCGAGGATAGCAGCCCAGGAATTATGTTTCTTTCGGACCGTCAGCTTTACTGGCAGTTTATTCGGATCAAAGAGGGAATTCCTTTTGGAGAAGCCTTGGAAACTATAGGTCAAACCTACAAAAGAGTGGCGCCAGAAGCTTACACCGATCTCAAAGTCCTTGAAGATGAATACTTGGCTAAATTTGAATCTCAGGAGCAAATCGGGGAAATAGGAGCTTTCTTATCGGGTTTCGCAATTTTCATCAGCTGCTTAGGCTTATTTGGCTTGGCTTCATTTCTAGCAGAGAAAAGATCTAAAGAAATTGGCTTGCGCAAAGTTCTTGGTGCATCCACCGCAAATCTTTGGCAGCTACTGACGAAAGACTTCTTTATCCTGGTTTTAGTAGCTTCTTTAATCGCCTCACCCATTGCTTATTACCTCATGGAAAAATGGTTAAGCGGATTCGATTATAAAATGGATATACCTCTAAGTGCATTTCTATTTACATGCTTTGGAGCCATGCTAATCACCCTTTTGACGGTAGGCTTTCAGGCTGTGAAGACAGCTTTAGCCAATCCTGTCAAATCCATTCGTACAGAGTGACACCTACCGCTGGTTACTTATAAATAACAAAAGACCCATCGAATTTTGCTCGATGGGTCTTTCTTACTTTTGACCGGTCAAGGGTAGAACTAATTCAACTTTCTCAAATACCTGAAAAACTCAGAGTCAGTGGAAAGCACAATACTCGTGCTCTCATCCATCGATTTTTCGAAACTTTCCATCGTCCTTAGGAACTTATAAAGTTCAATGGACTGACGGTTTTTGTTGTAAGCAGAAGCATAGATATCTGTTGCTTCAGCATCTGCTCTACCCTTAATCTCTTCCGCCTCACGAAATGCCTCAGATTGAATTTGAGCCAAATCCCTTTGCCTATTTCCATCAATAATTCTAGCCTGCCCCTGACCCTCCGATCTAAACTGATCGGCAATTCGATTTCGCTCTGAGATCATTCGATCGTAGACCCGATCCCGAACTTCATCCACATAGCTCAATCTCTTAAATCGAAAATCAAGTATTCTTACTCCTAAATCGGTAGTACGTTCATTGGCCTTTTCAAGAATTATCTCCTCGATTTTATCCCGACCTACGGAAATATCCTCTAGCACTTCAAGCTCCTCCATAAACTCCTCGGTCACTTCTGGATCACGATTTGTCGAACGAACCACATCCAGAAGATCATTACTTGCAATTGCATTTCTCGTCTCACCATCCAGAATATCATCCAGTCTGGATTGGGCAGAGCGTTCATCCCGAAGTCGGATGAAGAACTGCAATGGATTGGTAATCTCCCACCTGGCATAAGTATCCACGAAAATGAATTTCTTATCCTTCGTAGGAACTTGGTTTTTATCTCCATCCCATTCCAGATATCTCTTATCAAAGAATTGCACCTTGTGCAAAAAAGGAACTTTGAAATTCACCCCCGGTGAAGTCCTTGGCTCTCCTATTGGTTTACCAAATTGAGTAACAATAGCCTGTTGGGTTTCATCCAAAATAAAATAGCTATTGAAAACAAGTAGGAGTCCGATTACCCCTAACACGATACTTATTATTCGTCCTTTATTCATTGCTGTGGGGTTTTAACTTTATCAATATTTAAAAGTGGGAGTACATTATTTCCTTTTTCGTCCACAATGATTTTGTTTCCGATTTTAGGTAAAACTTTCTCCATGGTCTCTAAATAAATCCTCTGCTTGGTCACCTCTGGCGCTTTTACATAGGATGCATAAAGGGCATTAAATCGTTCCGCTTCACCCTTGGCTCTATTTACTCGGTTTAAGGCGAATGCCTCTGCCAGCTGAATAGTCTGTTCTGCTTCACCTCGAGCACGTGGAATCACACGATTGTATTCAGCTTCGGCTTGATTGATTAAAGTTTCTCTCTCTTGCTGCGCTTCATTCACTGCATTAAAAGAGGGTTTCACCGGCTCAGGTGGATTCACATCCTGAAGCACCACCTGATCTATTCGAATACCATTTTCATACTCATCACAAAGCTCCTGAAGTCTAACTTCTACACTTGAAGCCACCTCTTGCCTTCCTACGGTCAGCACCTCATTTACGGTTCTATCTCCCACAACCTTCCTCATCACTGATTCGGACATGTCTCGGAGCGTTTTTTCCGCATTTCTTACTTTGAACAAGTATCTGTAGGAATCAGTAATTCTGTACTGAACGACCCATTCTACATCTGTTAGGTTTAAGTCTCCGGTAAGCATAAGACTTTCCTCTCCAAAGCCAGAGGTACTGTATTCCGACTCAATGCCAGCCTGAGTTGTCCTGAAACCGAATTCCTGTTTCAATTGACGCTGAACTGGGATTTTGTACATTGTCTCTACGCCATAAGGAATTATAAAATTTAACCCTGGCTGAACAGTTCGATTAAATTGTCCAAGTTGAATTACAACCCCCTCCTCTTCCGGACCCACAGTTTTCACACTGGAGAAAATTCCTGCAAGGATGAAAATCCCTAAGGCTATTTTTCCCAGATATTTCCTGATCCAATCCGGATTGATATTTATTCTAAAGTTCTCTTCTTCCATTTATATTTTTTATTAATTAATTCTTGCACCAATAGCTGTGCTTATAGAAAAACCGAATTTATAGGAGATTAGTTTGGTTACAAAAAAAGCAGTCCGCTTTGGACTGCTTTCTGAAAATAGTCGGGGTGACAGGATTTGAACCTGCGACCACACGCCCCCCAGACGTGTACGCTAACCGGACTGCGCCACACCCCGATGAAGGCACGAAATTAATACTTCATTTAGAATTTTCAGAAGGTATTGCGCAATTTATATAAGCCTATTCTGCCTGACAGTTCTTTTGACCAACCTGCTTTACAGTAAAGCTGGGTCTGAAGGTAGAAGTGCAGCAAGATGAACAGGTGACAGCCAATTTGTTTCTAAGCCTGGCCTTTCTTAAAGCTTCCTGGCCGCTGTTAAATGGACCCAAATACACAAGATCAATCATTTCTGGTTTGTAAACACAATTTCGCTCATGAACCTCATACTTGGATTCTGAATTCGGAACAGTGGACAAATAATAAAACTTCATGCTTGCCTTGGTTTAATTGCTCAACTAAAATTAGCAAGACTAAGAGTTGGAAAAAATACCCAGTACTGGGTATTTTTCGAGGGTAATTCACCAATTATTCCGAAATTTAGCCTGATCCTCGCTTCTTTCTGATCTCACTTTGCCGCATAGGCATGGCATCAATGGTGGCGAAAATGCTTTCCAGAGGCGGTAAAATTTCCTCCTTCCGTTTCACTCCTCCATCCAATCCGATCAAAAACCAACCCTTCTTCTCATTTGAACCCAGCTTCAAAAATGACTCAGCTTGCACTTCACCTGGAAAATTGCTTTCTGCCAATTTTCTGTTTTTAAAATGGAAGACTAACAACCTTCTCTCTTCAAGTGCTTCCTTCTGTTTCTCAAATAAATTTTTCAAGGAGTCCGGCTGATCAAAAACAATGAGTAATCTGTTTTCCCAACGAAAATCCTCGAGGGTTTTTGGACGATCGGAGTAAATGGAAAGAAAAAGGGGAATTAGGATCAAATGCCACATACTCAATTAACCCGCTTTTCCACCAAATGTTAGTCAGTGCTTGTAAAACCGAGCCACTAAACCCTCCCATTCTTCATCAAGACTATGATCCGGCCGCACCTCTCCTGCTCTTCTGTACCAGTAATCTGCATTCCAGATATCCCCCTCTTTTCTATGTAAATAGGCATGCACTCTTGCAGCACTTTGGCTGGAAGGACCATCTACCAAATCATGGGCTTTCTGCCATTCACCATGCCCATCCCACCATAAGGCCTTTAGCTCCAAACCACTAAGCTCTGATACATCTTTTTTCAAAAAGTTTTGAGTATCAATCATTTAGATCTCTTTTAATCCTGTTTCTCTCTCTAATAAATAACAATTCTCCAAATTAATAAAGCTTTAATCTTCTGTGATTTTTTCGTGATAACCTATCGGCACATTTGTATCATATCAAAACCAATAACAATCATGAAAAAATTACCTATCCTCCTTTACGTCTTCTTTTTTGGACTAGTATCATGCTCCGATGATCCAGATGAAATTATCGTTGATCCAAATGAACCGATGGGTGCTTTGAATGTCCTTCGGTCAGGAAATTTTGTGGATCAAAATGGTGCGGGATCAACAGGTACAGCTGCATTAGGTACTGACTCCCAGGGAACGGAGTTTCTTCAGTTCGGCCCCGGCTTCAATACTGCACTCGCTACTGGAACAGTGACGGTATTTTTATCAACCTCAGATACTTTTATGGCAGATCCTGCCAATGGAAACCCAGATTTATTGCCACTCGGACCTGTGCGAAACTCTGGTGAAAACTTCTTCAGAATACCAGCAGGTTCTTCTACAGCATCATACACACATGTAATTCTATGGTGTGGTTCAGTGGGAGTTCCTTTTGGGAATGCAAGATTGGAATAAGTCAACATGCAAAGAATAAATAAACAAAGGATACAGCTTAAGGTACTTTTCCTTGGGCTGTTTCTTTCTCTTTCGGCATTAACCTCCTTTGCGCAAAGTGGCTGGACCAAGGCAAAAGGAGAAGGCTTTTATCAACTGAGTTTTCAGACTTTCTCATCAGATAATTATTATACGCTAGCTGGTGAGCTTTTGGAAACAAACCAATTCAGTCAACAATCAGTTGTCTTTTATGGAGAGTACGGGGTGACGGAGAAATTTACCATTATCGCAAATTTACCTCTCCAAACCTGGAATGGATTTGAGACTACCGAAACTGTCAACGGACTCGGAGACCTTAGGCTTGAATTCAAACATGCACTATTGAAGAAATATCTCCCGCTTTCCATTTCGGTAGCACCGGAGATTCCCATAGGTCGGGCAAATAATTTTGCCAAGAGTACAGTCAATGATTTTGACGAAATCAATTTGCCATCCGGAGATGGTGAGTTTAATGTCTGGACTACTCTTGCCAGTTCTTTTGCTCTTCCCAACGCACCATTCTATGGGAGCATTTTTGCAGCTTATAATTTCAGAACGGAATACGATGACGTTTCCTTCTCTGACCAAATCGCTATTGGTGCTGAAATCGGTTACCAGATTGCAGATTTGGTTTGGGTAAATGCAAGGTTAAACGCACTGAATTCCGTAGATGAAGTTCTGGTAGCGACAGACTTCGTAAGAGGTGACGGTACTGAATACACCAGCTTCAGTTTTGGCGCAAGTGTTCCGGTTTACAAGGATTTTAGCCTATCTGTAAACTATCGAAACTACGCCGATTTTATCTATTCGAGAAGAAATATTTACTCCGCCCCAACCTGGAGTGTAGGCATTTATTATCAAAGAAAACCAAATTAATATGTATTCATCGGTATTATCCTTTATCCCAAGGCCTCATCAAGATACTTCCTGCGAGTCAACTTATGGAAAAGGCAAAACGATTTACAAACAGAAAGAGCTTTCAAAAGGATTCTATTTGCTTAAGTCAGGCACGGTAAAACTTCAGCGGGTTTTGCCTTCCGGCGAGAGCACGATTATCAGAATCATATCACCGGGACAAATCTTTGGAGAGAAGACGTTCAAAGAGGACCGAAATGTTCTCAACAGCTCATTTGCAATAGCTCTTCAGGACAATACAGAAATCGAAAAGATTGCTTGTATTTCTACACTTCCTGAACAGTGGATTCAACAAATCATGAATCATCTCGCACAGGACGCCAAGGAAAACTTAGCCCGATATGAAAGGGTAATTTCCATGGAGTCTGAGACTCGAATCCGATATTATATGAAAGATCTGGCGCAAAGGATCGGGGTAAAATATGGAGATGAAACCTTACTTAAAATTAACCTGACTCATCAGGAATGGGCTAAATACACCGACACTAGCCGCCAAACTGTGACTCAGACTTTCTCAAAGCTCAAAAAACAAGGGCAGATCACTTACAGTAGAAACAGAATCCTTTTCAGAAATCTGGACACCTTTTAAAGCTATCTATCATGAAAACAATGTTTAAAATATCACTCCTCTTTGCCTTAATAATAATCGCATTCACTTCCTGTAGTGATTCTGCGGATATGAAGCCTGATAAGGCTCCTGATGTAGAAGCAGAAGTGGCTAACTTCGAAATATTACGTGGAGGGGAGCTCACCGCTCAAAGCAGTACCAACACAAGGGGAATGGTACAGGTAGTAAGAGACGATGCGGGAGATTTTTTTCTGCGACTAACCGAAGACTTTACCACAAAATTCAGCACGGGAACAGTCACGGTTTACCTTTCTACTTCATCAAGTCTTGATCTGAATGAATCCAGTAGTTTCGAACTTATATCTGTGGTTGACCAAGCTGGAGAGCATTTCTTTAAATTGTCAGGTGAGCCTGATTCGAAGTTTACCCATGGAATCATCTGGTGCGGCGCAGCAGCTATTCCTTTTGGATTTACTCTCATGGATTAAGCGAGACCTTCAGACCAAAAAAAGCTGTAATTGAATTACAGCTTTTTTTCTGCCCAAATCTTTTTAACCTCAAGCCAATTGCCGAACCGGCAATTCAAATGAAAATTCGGTGAAAGTCTTGGAATCAGATTGAGTGCTGATTTGTGAGCCGTGAATGGAAAGAATTTTCTTTACTATGGCTAGTCCTAATCCCGAGCCCTCAATTCCTTCCCGATCCTTGTCTATTTTGTAATACCGGTCAAAAATCGCCTCTAAGTCCTCTTGTGGTATTCCACTTCCCGAATTTCTGACGCTCACGCTTACCCCATTTTCGGTAGAACAGGCATCAATAAGGATTTCTCCATTATCTGGAGTGTACTTCACGGCATTGTCCAGAAGGTTTTGAATCACTCGATCAAGAAGGTAAAGGTCGGCTTTGACCGAAGGTAAATTCTGACAGATCGTGGACTCAATTTTAATCCCTTTGGCTTCTGCTAAAAGTTCATACTTCAAAGTAGAATCATATAAGAGCTCCTGGATTTTTAAATACTCCATCTTCACGGACATTTGACCGGATTCCAGCTTTGACAAGTCAAAAAGATCAGCGACCAGCTTAGTCAGCCGATCAGTAGAGTCGGTGATAATTTTAAGGTATTTTTCCTTTTCTTCTTTCGAAAGCTTATCTCCCTTGATTTGTAAGGTTTCCACGTAGCCATTGATTATGGCCAAGGGATTTCTTAGATCATGAGATACATTTGCAATCAGCTCGCGTCTCAGTCGATCCACCTTCTTGAGCTCTTCAATATTGTTCAGAATGGTATCGGCCATATGATTAAAAGTCTCTCCGAGTAAAGTCAACTCAGATTTGGAATTGGTGGTGGGTACCCGTGCCTGAAGATTGCCCTCCTTAAATTGATTCACCACTGTAATTATCTTTCTCAGATGTCGAGTCAACAAACTAATTAAAGCCAAACCAATCAGCATTGCCACCACCAGTGTGATGATCACTGAACCAAGACTCAACTTAAGCCAATAACTATTCAGCAGCGAAGCCGCCACCGTGTCAAATTTCTCACTTTCTAAGGTGATGTAAACATAGCCTAGAAGTTCTTCATTTTCATAAACAGAAGTAGCTGAGAATACGGCCTCTTCACCTGGAGTTCTGGGATCGTCTCCCAGAATATATTCAGTCCCTGAGGTCGCCAGAAAGTTTTCGATAGGTTCCAAATTTACCCTTTTCAGCTTCACGAGCTGATCCAGAACCACGTAAGAAATGATCTCTCCAGTAGGATTTAGAAGATAAACTTCTATGCCCGGATTGACCGCCATCATGGAATGCATGATGGTTCCCAGAGCTTCTTCATTTACTTCTCCATCCTGAAAAGGGTTCACTTCTTTTATAAGATAATCTGCCACTTCAGCATTAAGCCTTTGAGTAGTAGCCTGATAATATTTTTGTGTGTAGTAGGCAGTAATCACCACGTAGGAAAAACCCACAACCAGCAGCACACCAATGAATGAGAGGGAAATCCTCCAGTATAAACTTTTCATAGCATTATAGTTCGTCGTTGAAGCGATAGCCCACACCCCAAGTGGTCAAAATGAATTTTGGGTGGTTTGGGTCATCTTCTATTTTAGATCTTAATCTGTTAATATGAGCATTCACTGTATGTTCATAGCCGCTGAAATCATACCCCCAGATCAATTCGAGTAGCTCAGCTCTGGAATAACTTCTACCGGGGCTTTTAGCCATTAAAAGGAGCAAGTCAAATTCTTTGGGAGTAAGCTCCACTCGCTTACCATCGAGTATCACCTTTCGCATGGATTCGCTCACCTCTAACTCTTCAAATTGAAGAGTCTTTGATTTGGCTTTGGCTGAAGCCCTATACACATCTTGCCTACGCATGATAGCTTTCACTCTTGCAATCAACTCCCTGATTTTAAATGGTTTAGTAAGATAATCGTCAGCTCCAGATTCTAAACCGATTATTTTATCGATCTCTTCAGATTTAGCTGTAAGCATGAGAATGGGAGTATAATTATCCAGTGCTCTGAGCCTTTGACAAATGGCCACACCATCCATTTCAGGGAGCATTATATCCATCACGATAAGTTCAAAATCCTGGGTATTCGCAGTCTCAAAGCCCTCACGCCCGTTATTTTTTACTTTGACCTGATAATCTAAATCTGACAGATGAATTCGAACCAATTCGCTGATATCCGGATCATCTTCGATGACCAAAACCTTTTTCATATGATTTTTGTAAGATGGAAAATTAAGGTCTAAACATCACGAAACTATCACAAGCCAAGAATAAAAGACTTTTGTAGTATTGGACTCAAAGGGCGAAAATTTAAATGAGAATGATAAATTAGAGGTAAATCAAGTCTGACTCAATTCATGTCCTACTCTTTTTTATTGATTTTCTCATTTTTAATGCTAGCAGCCCAATGTGCCAGCGACCAGGAAGAAGTAGTCATCTCCGAATTTCCTGAGGTCTATGATTTTGAGGCAAGAAAGGTTTTGGACATGCCAGGTGCATTACGCGAAATTTCAGGAATCGAATGGGTAGATGGGCAGATACTAGCGATTCAGGATGAGGCAGGGGTTTTATTTTGGGTGAACCCTGAAAATGGAGAAATCACGGAAAATAAGTCCTTTGGAAAAAATGGAGACTATGAGGATATCACACTGATCAATGATCAGATTTGGGTCTTGGAAAGCAATGGAACTTTGCACCACATTAAAGATTATCGGGCAGCTGAGTTGGAAAGCGAAAAATATAAATTCCCAATAAAAGAGCGGCGAGATTTCGAATCTCTGGTTCAAAGCCAAGATAGTCAAAAGTTGATTTCTATATGCAAAGACTGTAAATGGGATAAAAATGAGAAAGAAGCCTCAGCTTATTCTTTTGACCCGAATGTAAAAGAATACAGCGATCAAGCTGCTTTTCAACTGGTGAAAAAGCAGATAGAAGAACGCCTTAATGTGGATTATGATAAATCTGTAAAAATCCAGCCATCTGCAGCAGCACTTCACCCAATTGATCAGGAGTACTACATAATTTCTTCCACTGGAAGCTGGCTAGCTATTTTTGATTTAGACTTCAACATCAAAAAACTCTACCGGCTGAATACCAAGGTCTTTAAACAACCGGAAGGAATCACTTTTTCACCTAACGGAACGCTCTATATTTCAAATGAAGCCCGCGGTGGCCGAGCCAATATCCTAGTATTTCCTCTCAAATAAGTAATTCCTTTTCCTCGAGACCAATTATCAACTGCATCCAGACACCTTATATACCACTTTTGAGATTATGGGTTGGGGAGTCGGAGAGAAATTCTATCTTTGCGAGATTATTTAACCAAGGAGATAAAAGAAACTAATAAATGGAAAACTTAATCTACATTTTACCAGCTTTTGGGGTAATTGGATTAGCGTACATGTTCTATCTGAGAGCATGGGTAAATAAGCAAGATGCTGGCGAAGAGAACATGAAAAAACTCGCCGGTTACGTAAAAGAAGGTGCAATGGCTTTCTTAGCGGCTGAATACAGAATGCTGGCAGTCTTCGTTGTCATTGCTGGAGCTCTTTTAGGTGTCGTGTCAATGTTGGTAGAAACCACACATTGGTTCATCGTTGTGGCATTTGTTATAGGAGCTGTTTTCTCGGCTATTGCAGGTAACATAGGGATGCGTATTGCAACAGATGCCAACGTAAGAACAACACAAGCCGCCAGAACCAGTTTGCCAAAGGCACTTCAGGTGTCTTTTAGAGGCGGAACCGTCATGGGTCTTGGTGTTGCAGGATTGGCCGTTTTCGGTCTTTCTTTATTGCTTGCTCTTCTCGTTCAGTTTTTCATTACTGGTGAGCAGTCATTCTACATGGAAATGACTATCGTTCTCGAAACACTTGCCGGTTTCTCTTTAGGTGCTGAATCTATTGCTCTTTTTGCTCGTGTGGGTGGAGGTATTTATACCAAAGCTGCAGACGTAGGCGCTGACCTTGTAGGCAAAGTGGAAGCAGGAATTCCAGAAGATGATCCACGTAATCCAGCTACAATTGCAGATAACGTAGGAGACAACGTAGGTGATGTCGCCGGAATGGGTGCTGATCTTTTCGGGTCTTATGTAGCAACCATGTTGGCTGCCATGGTATTGGGTAACTACCTGATTAACGATATTAACAACGGCACGCCTATGAATGACGCCTTTGGCGGAATGGGTCCAATTTTATTACCTGTCTTGATAGCTGGTATCGGTATCATTTTCTCAATCATCGGTTCTTGGTTCATCAAGATCAGTGACAACAATGCTAAAGAACCACAGGTGCAGGCTGCATTGAACAGAGGAAACTGGGGATCGATCATTCTAACGGGTATTGCCTCTTATTTCATCATTGACTGGATGTTACCTGCAGAAATGCAGATGACATTCTTCGGTAAAGGTTTACAAACCGTAAGCTCATTCAGCGTATTTGCCGCCGTATTAATCGGTTTGGCTGTGGGAGGTTTGATTAGCTACTTTACAGAATACTATACTGGTATGGGTAAGAAGCCAGTAATGACTATTATTCAAAATTCATCTACCGGAGCTGCAACCAATATCATTGCAGGCCTTTCTCAAGGTATGATGTCAACTTTTGCTCCTGTATTGCTTTTTGCTGCTGCCATCTGGGGAGCTTATGCTTTTGCAGGATTCTATGGTGTAGCGATTGCGGCTTCTGCCATGATGGCTACCACGGCAATGCAATTGGCTATCGATGCATTCGGACCTATTGCTGACAATGCAGGTGGTATCGCCGAAATGAGTGAATTACCAAAGGAAGTACGTGAGCGTACTGATATTCTTGATTCTGTTGGAAATACTACGGCTGCCATTGGTAAAGGATTCGCGATTGCTTCTGCGGCATTGACTGCACTTGCACTTTTCGCAGCGTATGTAACATTTACAGGCATTGATGGTATCAATATTTTCAAAGCACCAGTTCTTGCCGCTCTTTTTGTTGGAGCGATGATTCCTGTGGTATTCTCCGCCTTAGCCATGAGTTCGGTTGGTAAAGCTGCGATGGCTATGGTAAAAGAAGTGAGACGTCAGTTCAAAGAGATTCCTGGTATCATGGAAGGTACAGCAGAACCTGAGTACGACAAGTGTGTGGAGATTTCTACCAACGCATCTTTGAAGGAAATGATGCTTCCAGGTTTACTTACGATTGTTTCGCCAATTTTAATTGCTTTTGTTACACAGTTGGCCACTGGAGACACTATGTTGGCTGCTGAAGTTCTAGGTGGTTATATGGCTGGTGTGACAGTTTCTGGTGTAATGTGGGCTATCTTCCAAAACAATGCTGGTGGTGCTTGGGATAACGCTAAGAAATCTTTCGAGGCTGGTGTTATGATTGATGGAGAAATGACTTACAAAGGTTCTGAAGCGCACAAAGCGGCAGTAACTGGAGATACAGTTGGCGATCCTTTTAAAGATACATCTGGACCGTCTATGAACATCTTGATTAAGTTGACTTGTTTAGTAGGTTTGGTTATTGCACCACTTCTTTCTTCTCATGACTCTCATGGGGAAATGGCTAAAGCCAAAGTAGTGGAGATTAAAAAAGAAATTGTTGTAGATGAGGATGGAAATGAGACCGTTACTACCACCACAGAAGAGTATCTGAAATAATTAAATTTCATCTCATCAATAAGGAGCTGCATTTTGCAGCTCTTTTTTTTGCCCGTTTGCAAGACCACTTAAAATAAAAATGCAAATAAAAGCAAGGCTTAGAATTATTTTGATTTTTCTCAATTCTTTCAAATCAATGTTAAAAACATTGATTTAATAGAAATAATTATGTTTTTTAACATTATTAATAATGGAAGAGCCTAATTCTTAACTATTCCTTAGACAATCTCCATCCTTATACTTTCATTTATTTGCAATTTTAATTTTATAAAAACAGCAAGTAAATGTCCGTAAAGGAGTGATTCTTAGTCATAAACGGAAATTAGCAGCAATGAATTGGGTGAACCCATGCATGTTTCAAACTAAACAACTATCTCATGAAGAAAAGCTACGCTTATTCTTTACTGTTTCTGATGGGCTTGCTGTGCTTTAATCCTTTATATGCACAGGTGAGCGTTTCAGGAACCGTAACAACCAGCGGCGATGGACTTCCCCTACCGGGTGTAAGTATTGTTGTCGAAGGCACCACACAGGGTGCAGTAACTAGTATTGATGGAACCTACACCATCAGTGCTCCGAGTACTGAAAGCGTCCTCGTATTCTCATTTATAGGATATGAGACACAAAGACGCACAGTCGGAAATAATTCTACCATTAATGTGGTGATGTCGGAGGAAGCTTCAGAATTAAATGAAGTGATCGTGACTGCTTTTGGTATTTCCCAGGAAAAGAAAGCCTTGGGATACGCCGCTCAGAGCATCGATTCAGAAGCCATCACCAAAACCAGGCAGCAAAACGTAGTAAATGCGCTGCAAGGTCAGGTAGCTGGTGTACAAGTCACAAATTCTGGTGGAGCACCAGGACAGTCCGCACGAATTATTATTCGAGGGATTAACTCTTTGGACCCATCTGCCAATAACCAACCACTCTTCGTAGTGGATGGTGTACCGGTAGATAACTCTACAGTAGAGTCAGGAGGAACACCACGCGGTATGTCAAACCGTATTGCCGATATCAATCCAAATGACATAGAGTCCATGTCTGTACTGAAAGGTGCAGCTGCAACAGCGCTTTATGGTGTACGAGCCGCAAACGGAGCAGTGATCATCACTACTAAAAAAGGAAAAGAAGGACAAATTCGAGTAGACTTCAATTCCTCATTGGGCTTTGACCAACTGGTCAAAAAACCAAAGCTTCAGGATGAATACGGGCAAGGATTTAGTGGAGAGCGAAACGACACCAGTTTCTGGCCTTCCTGGGGAGCCAATATTGCAGATGAAAATGATCCGGATTATGTATATCAGGACAACTGGACCCGAGCTTTTGATACCGGAATTCAGTTTGATAACTCTATCTCAGTTTCCGGTGGAAATGAAGCAGCTACATTTTATGGATCTTTCGGAAGATTAGATCAAAACGGAATTATCCCATTTTCTACTTGGGACCGTACTAGTGCAAAGCTTTCCGGAACTATAAAGGTGAGTGAGAAATTCAATTTCTCAGGATCTATGAACTACATCAATTCTGGAGGTAATCGTGTTCCTCACGATAGATTCCTCGAGAGAATGATGTACTGGGCAGAGACTCAAGATGTCCGTGACTATATCAATGAGGACGGAACCATGCGAACCTATGGAAATACAAATCCAATTTATGATGCCAGATTTGCTACTTATGAAGATAATGTAAATCGAATCATCGGTAACATCAATTTGAACTACAGCCCAACGGATTGGATGACACTTTCTTACCGATTAGGTGTAGATAATTATTCAGATTCCAGAACTGAAATTACTCCTGGGCCAAAGGGAATTGACGGAGAAAGGCCATTAAGTTCTACAGGTTTCATAGAAGAAACAAGAATTAATAGCCGTGATATCACGTCTAACTTCTATATAACTTTACAAAAGGAATGGAATTCGGATTGGAACACCTCGCTTAGATTAGGTAATGACATCTTCGAGCGTAAGTTTGATCGAGTGACCGCTACAGGTTCAAATTTCGTAATTCCGGACTTCTTTAATCTGAATAACACATCTCAGATCTTTGCTTCGCAGGGCAAGAGCATTCGAAGATTAGTTGGTTTCTATGGAGACTTAATGGTGGATTATAAAAACTTCCTTTTCTTAAACGTGACAGGAAGAAATGATATTTCTTCCACCCTCCCAAAATCAAATAACTCTTTCTTCTACCCCTCTGTTAACCTTGGATATGTATTTAGTGAAAACTTCACTTTACCGGACTGGGTAACTTTTGGAAAGCTAAGAGCATCTTGGGCCCAAGTGGGTAAAGATACCAATCCACATATTTTGGGTTCGTTCTTTGTGTCTCCTGGGGTTTTCCCATTGGATGGACAAGTAGGCTTCTCTAGAAACTCTACTTTTGGAGATCCCAATCTTCGACCTGAGTTGACAACTTCTCTTGAGTTTGGTGCTCAGTTTGCCTTTTTTAATAACAGGGTAAATCTGGACGTGACTTACTATAAAACTAACTCCAAAGATCAGATCATTCCAGTTCCAATTTCGGATGCAACAGGTTTTTCATCCTACATCACCAATGCGGGAGAAATTGAAAATAGAGGTTGGGAAATCGTAGTAGGTGGAACTCCAATAGAGAAAGGGAACTTCCGTTGGGATGTATCTGCAAACCTGACTTCCAACACAAATGAAATCGTCGGAATTCGTGAAGGAATTGAGGAAATAGTGGTTGGATCTCAATTTGGGTATGCAGGAAGTCGAGTAACCATGATCTTACAAGAAGGACAGGCCTATGGAAATATTTTCGGTAGTAGTTATGTGAGACCTGGTGCACCAGAAGGAACCACCGAATTGGATAGAAGCCTTCCTCAATTGATTGGAGCAAATGGTTTCCCAGTTAGAACTGGTGAGCAGCTAATTCTTGGAAATGCCGTTCCTAAGTTTTTTGGTGGTCTTAGAAATGACTTTACCTACAAAGGATTTGAATTATCCTTCCTGATTGACTTCAGAGCTGGTTTACAGCAGTATGACCAGTTTGGCAACTTCCTTTCTGCATTTGGTAAGCAGGAAGATTCCGAGCGAAGAAATGACTTTGTTGTATTCCCAGGTGTTTTGGCCGATGGATCACAAAACACTCAGGAAGTTTGGTTGGGTCAAGGAGAAGGACCTGATGGTGTAAACTATGGAGCTGGCTACTGGAGAAATTACTATCGTGGAGTTTCTGAAAACTTTGTGAAAGATGCAGACTTCATTAAGCTTCGTAACATCACATTGGCATATAATCTTCAACCTAGCGTAATAGAGCGGACGCCATTCAGAACAGCCAGAATCTCACTAGCTGCCAATAACATCATTCTTTCTACACCTTGGGATGGGTTTGATCCAGAATCATTCTCAGCCGGTGCAGGTGGAAATGCAGTCGGATTTACAGGTCTGGGCTTCCCTGGAGTACAGAGCTACTTTGTGACTTTGAATTTAGGACTGTAAAACTCTAAACTAACGAACAGATGAAATTCAAAAATAAATTATATACCATACTGGGTGCTGGAATCTTACTTACCACATCCGCTTGTGATTCCTTTCTGGATGTCAATGAAAATCCAAACAGTCCGGAAGATGCTCCTATCTCCGGTCTGCTGACCAATAGCACTTACGAGACATCACTCAATGTGCAGCGTATTGGGAGTACTACCAGTAACTATGTTCAGTATTTAGCTTCTCCGAATCCAGGATCATCTTCAGATACGATGGATCCAGTGAACTTTAGCGGAACATGGTTTAGCCTTTACAATGTCATGACGGATTTGAATGAAATAATCCGAAAGGCAGAAGAATCAGGGGCAAATCATTATCTGGGTGCAGGCCAAATTTTAATGGCTCTGAATCTAGGTATGACAGTGGACATTTTCGGGGATGTACCTTTCTCAGAAAGCTTCAACTTCGAAACAGTTACTCCATCCTATGATAATGATGAAGAATTATACGTGCAAGTAATTTCTCTTTTGGATCAGGGCATTGCCAATCTTCAGGAAGAAACATCTATTTCAATAGGTGCTGATGACTTTATCTATGGAGGAAGCATTGATAACTGGATTAAACTCGGTCATTCGCTTAAAGCTAGATTTTTGCTACATACCAAGGGAACCTCCACTTATAATGAGAATGAGGTTTTGGCGGCGGTAGCTTCCGGGTTTCAGTCCAATGAGGATGATGCTACGGTTACTTTCTTTGAGCAGCGTTTTAATCCATGGGCTCAGGTTGCCATCAACAATGCAAACCTTTTATTAGGTGGATGGATTTCTGAGCAGTTTGTTCAGGCATTGGATGGAACCTCCTATCCTACTGTGGATCCAAGGCTTCCTTTGATGATTGGAACTACTGATGAGGGCGAATTTGTAGGAACAGTGAATGGTGCTGGACGTGGAGACGCTCCTGAGCAAGGTGCACGCTCTACCCTGATTCCAGGACAATACTACACTTCCACGACTTCTCCTCTTTTGATCGCAACTTTTGCGGAGCTAAAGTTCATCGAGGCTGAAGTAGCTTTGTCTTCTGACCCAGGAAGAGCTTATGCTGCTTACCTAGCAGGAATCGAGGCGCATATGGATATGTTAAATGTTTCTGAAGAGGATAAGCAGGCATATCTTGCCGATCCAAGTGTAAGCGTTGGAGCCGGTGCTTTGACCCTGGATGATATCATGAAAGAAAAATGGGTAGCAATGTTCCTGCACCCAGAAACCTGGAATGATGCCCGAAGATTCGATTATGCCTATAAGGATATGACAACCCCTGAGAATTTAAATCCTGATTTGAACGGGAATTATATTCGTAGGCTAGCCTATCCTGATAGCGAAGTAAGCCGAAATGGAGCAAATGTTCCTGAGGTTACTCTGCTAGACAGAATCTGGTGGAATCAATAAATAAACTAAATTCGAAGAAGTCTCCCGCGGTTATTGCGGGAGACTTTTTTATTTTCAGCTATGAAGAAAACTCTTTTTGTCGCGTTTGCTCTTGTGCTTGCATTCAGCTCCTGCAAAGTCCAGAAAATTGAAAAATCCTTTACCAAATCGGAAGTCTTTGATCAAGGACATCTTGGGTTTATGCTAGTGGATCCCGAGAAGGATAAAACTCTGGTGGATATCAATTCTGATAAATATTTTATCCCCGCCTCAAATACCAAACTTTTCACCTTTTACACATCCTATACCATTCTTGGTGATGAATTAGTGAATGGGCTAAACTATGTGGAATCTGGCGATTCACTGATTTTTTGGGGAACGGGTGACCCAAGCCTGCTTCACCCGGATTTAAAAAATGAAGTGGCTTTGGACTTCCTGAAGAATACCCAGAAAGACTTATATCTGCTCGATAATTTCGATCAAGTGGAAGCTTTTGGGCCAGGCTGGTCATGGGATTGGTACAACTATTATTTTGCCACCGAAAGGTCTGCCCTGCCAATTTATGGTAACATAGTTCGCTTCGATAAACCTGAAGAAGGCAAGATTTTCGAAATCATTCCATCCATATTCAAGAGCGCGCTAGAAGCAAACGAACCGGAAGAATGGACTTCCTATGATTTCCGTCGAGATCGTACTACCAATCAGTTCAGCTATAATCTACCCAAAGAATGGACAGGTACTTTTGAAAGGGATATCCCATTCATTACCTCTCCTGAAATGACCGCAGTTTGGTTATCAGAAGAACTTGACAAGCCGGTGATTCTACTTAAAGGTAAAGACGTCCAAAACTACGAACCTATAAAACTTCAGACAGCCGCGGCCGATAGCATCTATGCCCAAATGATGAAAATCAGCGATAATTTCCTCGCTGAGCAGCTTTTGCTTTTGGTCTCTGACCAACTCAATAACTCTCTGAGCACTCGTGATGCCATCGATTATGCTAAGGAAAATTTGCTTGCAGACTTACCGGATGAACCGATTTGGTATGATGGCTCGGGCTTATCAGCCAGGAACATGTTTACTCCTAGGTCTATCATCGCTCTTCTCGACAAGATTCGCGCGGAGGTACCTCTTGAAAAAATAAAAGCCTATTTCCCAGCTGGAGGAGAATCCGGGACGATTCGAAATTGGTATCCTGCCGATGAAGGCCAGCCCCCTTACATTTATGCTAAAACTGGAACCCTCAGCATGTCCAATGCACTCTCAGGTTTCTTACTGACCAAAAGTGGCAAAATCCTTCATTTTTCCTGCCTAATGAATAATTATGCCATCCCCTCCAGCGAATTGAAAACCGAGCTTCAGAAAGCCTTATACTTCATCCACGATAACTATTAAGCCATGCAACTTCGAAAAATCTTCATCCTTATTTGTCTTTTTCTTTCCACTCAGGCCTTCGGCCAAAGCTTTTCCATGGAGGACATCGGAAGCTTCACTTTCCCCTCTGAGCTAAAAGCATCCCACAATGGAGAAATGATCGCCTGGGCTATGTATGAGCAAGGAAAGCGAAATATTTTTATGGCAAAAGCCCCGGACTTTGAACCCGTGAAACTCACTGCATTCAACAACGATGATGGTCAGGAAATATCAGGAATCACCTTCTCAAAAGATGGGAAATGGTTGGCTTTCGTCCGGGGTGGAGATCATGGTGGCTGGAGATACTCTTCCACGGTAAACGCGGACAATCTACCCACTTTACCAAAAGTCGAAATCTGGAAAATAAATCTGGAAAGTAGGAATGTGGAGGTCGTGATAGAAGGTGATGATTTAGTAGCAGGTCCGGGAAGCACAATGGCATTTTTAAAAAACAACAAAGTCTGGACAGTGGACTTTTCAGCGGATAATGATCCTAAGCAGCTTTTCGATATCAAGGGAAATGTCAATGGAATGAGCTTTTCTCCAGATGGTAAAAAGTTGGCTTTTACAGTAAATCGCGATGGCCATCAATTGCTAGGCGTTTATCATGATCAGAACACTCCTATCCAATTCATTTCTCCCTCCTTCCATAGATATTCCAATCCAAAATGGTCACCAGATGGGAGTCAAATTGCTTTTATCAAGACCCTAGGAGGAGAAGGAGCAGCTTTTCCGGTTTTGGAACCAAGACATTCCCCATGGGAAGTATGGCTAGCGGATGCCGCTACTGGCGAAGCAGAAAAACTATGGAAGGCACCTGAAACCCTAAGAGGGTCATTTCGAGGTGGATTTTTTGAGTTGACAAGTGATGAGGAACTCATCTTTGAATCCTATCAAGATGGCTGGCAGCATTTATACAACCTGGATATCGAGACCAAAGAACAGACCCTACTTACCCCCGGTGATTACATGGTGGAGCAGATAAAGCTGAGTCATGACGCCAAGAGAATCGTCTTTTCAGCCAATGCTGGAGAAGAGAAAGAGGACATCGACCGTAGACATATTGGATCTATTGACTTAGAGTCAAAAGAATTGAGCTGGGAAACCTCTGGAGAAGGAATCGAGGCATATCCGGTTGCCCTCGGGGACTCTGATCTGGCTTATTTCTCTGCCACTGCCCAAAGACCTCATTTGGTGACGCTTGAGCTAGGGAACCAAACCAGACTACTACAGGAGAACTTAATCCCCTCCAATTTTCCCATGAAAGATTTGGTCACACCAAAACAGGTTACTTTCACGGCTCCGGATGGAACCACGGTTCATGGACAGCTCTTTGAACCCAAAAATAGTTCTGGAACCAGCCCTGGGGTAGTTTTTGTCCATGGAGGCCCACAGCGACAAATGCTTCTTGGTTGGAGCTATATGGATTATTACTCAAATACGTATGCCATCAATCAGTATTTGGCTTCACAGGGATTTGTGGTGCTTTCGGTGAACTTCCGGTTAGGTATTGGCTATGGATATGAATTTCATAGACCTGCTTATGGCTATTATCAGGGCGCTGTGGAATACCAGGATGTAAAAGCTGGCGCTGAGTATTTAGCGAGTTTAGCTAATGTTGATGGGGACAAAATTGGAATCTATGGAGGAAGTTATGGAGGGTATCTCACTTCTTTGGCGCTCGCCAGAGATTCAGACCTTTTCAAGGTTGGGGTGGACATCCATGGGGTTCATGATATGGATGGCAGATATGATTTTAATGGCAACTATGAGCAGGCTCCTGACCTTGAAAAAGCTAAAGAAATCGCATGGACGTCATCCCCTATTGCTGATTTGGAAAAGTGGACATCCCCTGTCCTATTCATTCATTCTGATGATGATCGAAATGTAAATGTGAGCCAGACCACGAACCTGATCCGTAGATTCGATGAAATGAAAAAGCCCTATGAATTCATCATGATTCCTGGAGATACGCATCACTGGATGAAATGGAAGAATTTGATTCGAGTGGATCAGGCGACCGCGGATTTCCTTAAGCAACACCTGATGGAATAGTGTATTATGCAATTATACATCTCCATTTCTCGGAGTAGCTTCAATCGAAAATTCTCTTTTTTTTATCAAACTGAGATTAAGCAAACCTAATTAGATTGGAAGCAAACTATTAAATATTTTTTCAACTAAATCAATATTTTTAAGTAAGGCGGTGCAAGCCAAAAACCAACAATAGCTGATAATTAAGGTTTTCTTATATCTTATACTTTAGTTATTTGATTAGGATTGCCACTTTTAGTTAAAAATTCTCAAATACCCCCAAAAAATACCCATTGTAGGGTATTTTTTTTTATACATTTAGTTTAACGAAATTCATGATATTAATATTTTAGTAAACAAAACAAACTTTTATGAAAAGATTAAGCGTATCAATTTTTGCATTATTGAGTATTTTTGTAGTAGCTATTTCTTCTTGTGATCTTAATCAAGAAGAACAGCAACCACCTGAGGCAGATCTGGATTTGAGCAAGCTAGATTTGTCGGGCTTAAAGATGGATTTCACCAGAGTCATTGACCTGAATGAGCATTCACTTGAAGATATTGCTGAGGAACTTCAGGATGCACTTACAGAAGTGGATTATGAAGAAATGGCTATGCGAATGGGGTTAGCCGAAAATATGGAAGCCTATCTAGAAATGAGCTTATTGGTGGATGAAAAAGAGAATACTGCTACTCTAATTGTCACAGAGCAATTTCGTGAGAAGTCTGATGAGAATGGTAGAATTTTACAAACAGACAATGAGAAATGTGGCGGTCAGAATGGAGATGGCTGGACAGTTTTAGATAACCGATGCCTCAGTAGCGATTGTGTCGCTGCGGCAATTTTGGCGGGCGCAGATCAATTAGGTGAGCCAGGATCAGGTGAATGTTTGGATTTTAGAGTTGTCGGACTTTTAGCAGGAGCGAGAGTATGTAGGAGGAAGATATCCTGCTAAGTAAAGACTTAACTATAAAAGTCCATTGATTTCAATGGGCTTTTTTTGATCTTATCCCATTCTATTTAAGGGTATGCTGTTTGTCTTTCGGAGTTTCTATGATCCCGAACTTCTAGTGTGCATCAAATTCCTTAAATTCAAGTAAACCCAACAAGAAGAGCTATGAGTGAACTCAAAACAAAAGCCACAAACGCATCTGTTGAAGATTTTCTAAATGCAATAGAGCATCCCACCAGAAAGGCCGATGGATTGAAGCTGCTCGAGATTTTTAAGGAAGAGACTGGAATGGATGCCGTGCTCTGGGGTCCAAGTATCATTGGATTCGGAAGCTATGATTACAAGTACCCGAATGGCAAAACCATGACCTGGTTTCCTGTGGGCTATTCGCCAAGGAAAGCTTCCATCTCACTTTACCTGATGCGTAGTCATGAAGAAATGAAAGATGAGTTGGATAATTTTGGCAAGCACAAAAGAGGAAAAGGCTGTATTTATGTGAATAAACTCGTAGATATTGATGAGTCAGTGCTGCGCAAAATGATTCGTGAGACCTACCAAAAATTAGTCGGTTAATTGAATTCGAAAATCCATATTCTCAATGGGGACGCACTTGGTGACAGATTTCCTGCCACGATCCCTGGTGATAGGATTATTCTGCGGGAATGCCTCTGTTATGGTCCCACCGATCATGAAAATGAGGATGAGCTTTTTGAAAAGCGAGCCATTTTCCTGGAGAAACTAGACCCAGCCTACGATTACAGTTCTTATGTAAGACCAGAACTCAATAAACTAACTGAAATCCCTAATGATTCTGAGGTTTATTGTTGGTTTGAGGAGGATCTGTTTTGTCAGGTAAATTTTTGGTTTAGCGTCCATCAGGTCTCTAAGAGAACCCAAAATATTTCTCTAGTTCTTCCTCACTCGGATCTAATTTATGGCTTTGGAACCCTTGACAGAGATGGTCTGGAAAAAGCTTTTGCAAGAGCTCAAAAATTAAGCGAGTCTGAAATCCAAACCCTATCAAACCTTTGGAAAGCATTTTCCAGAGCTGATGTAAGTTCAGCACTTTCCATATCCAAAACCCAGAGTGAACCTCTCCCATTTCTTCTAGAGTCTGTGTTAGCATGGAAGGATAGCCTGCCATCCAGTGATTCTCAAGGAAAACCCATAGAAGCTATGCTGGAAATTTCGGCAGAGTTCGGAACTGAAGACTTTAGGAAGATCTTCCCTGTATTTCATAAAAGATACCCCATATATGGCTATGGAGATTTGATCGCCCAGGATATTTGGGAAAAGAGGAAGAAATAATCTGAAATTATTTAGTTTTTGAACTAGGGTCAAAATCAATAATTCTGCATCTCATTAATCCTGTCAATCCATTTCACTATTTTCAAAAGATGAATTGGCACGACACCTTTCCTATCTCTGAGTCTAACTCACCCATTTCATATGATTCAGGCATCCTTTGCCTGGGTTCTTGTTTTGCAGAGGTTATGGGTTCAAAACTTTTTGAAAGGAAGTTTAATGCTCTGGTGAATCCTTTTGGCACCATATTCAATCCCATCACCCTCTCGAAAACTCTACTCAATGCATTAGAAAACACCCCTCCGTCTGAGGAAGATTTGATTTCTGAAGCAGACCTTATTTTAAGTTTTGAACACCATTCAACTATTCGTGCGAAAACCCAAAAGGAGATTATTGAACTGATCCAGAGTAAAAACCAGGAATTGAAATCCTTCCTTCAGGATGCTTCTCATTTGATTCTCACCTTTGGTACGGCCTGGGTTTATGAGAAGAAAAAAACAAGAAATATCGTGGCTAATTGTCATAAACAAGCTGCTGACCTCTTCGACAAACGCTTACTTACAATTCATGAAATGACCCAAAGTTTAGAGGCATGCATTTCTAAGATTAAATCAATCAATCCTGAAATTCACATCATTTTGACCGTAAGCCCGGTCAGACATACCAAAGATGGGATTCCTGAAAACCAGCTCAGCAAAAGCCTCCTAAGGGTCCTTTGCGAGGAACTGACCCATAAGTTTCCTAATTCATTGTATTTCCCTGCCTATGAAATCATGATGGATGAGCTCAGAGATTACAGGTTTTATAAGCAGGATAGAATACATCCCAGTGAGGAGGCCGAGGACTATATCTGGTCACGATGGACAGCAGCTTGCATGAGCAAATCAACCTGCAAAAAGATGGCTGAAATTGAAAAAATAAATCTGGAGCTTGCTCATAAACCATTTAATCCTGAGACTGACAGGCACCAGCAATTTTTGAAGAACTTGCTTCAAAAGATGGAACGATTAAACTCGGAATTCGATTTTTCTCAGGAGATCAATTTGGTCAAAAATCAAATACACTTTTAGATTCATGCCTACCAACAGACTAATCAAAAGCCAAAGCCCCTACCTTCTTCAGCATGCCGAAAACCCAGTGGATTGGTACCCCTGGGGTGAAGAGGCTCTCAATCGAGCCAAAGCTGAAAATAAGCCAATTATAGTCTCTATTGGCTACTCCGCTTGTCATTGGTGTCATGTGATGGAGCATGAATCTTTTGAGGATGAAGCTACTGCTCGTCTCATGAATGAGAATTTCATTTGTGTAAAAATAGACCGGGAAGAGCGTCCTGATCTGGATAATATCTACATGGATGCCGTACAAACCATGGGGCTAAATGGAGGTTGGCCGTTAAATGTTTTTCTGATGCCTAATCAGAAACCTTTCTACGGAGGCACCTACTTCCCTAATGATAAGTGGAAAGGACTTTTATCCAATATTGCAGATGCTTTCGCAAAGCATGAAGATCAGCTGGCAGAAAGCGCAGAACAGTTTGCTTCAGCCATCGGCAGAAAGGAAATCGAGAAATACGGTATCACAAGCAATGATGCTGAATTAGACGCTGATGAGCTGACTGAAATCTATTTCAAGCTCAGTGCTCAGTTTGACGAAGAATGGGGTGGAATGAGTCGTATTCCGAAATTCCCTATGCCAAGTATCTGGAATTTTGTCCTGAATTATGGACTTCTTTCCAGATCGAGTGAAGTTCAGGATAAGGCATTTTTCACCCTCACCAAAATAGCTTGGGGAGGCATTTACGACCATCTTAGAGGAGGTTTTGCGAGATATTCGGTGGACGGTGAATGGTTTGCTCCACACTTCGAAAAAATGCTTTATGATAATGGACAGCTGCTTGAGCTTTATGCCAAAGCCTATCAAGTCAGTAAAAACCCATTATTCAAGGAGAAAGTCCTGGAGACCATAGCTTGGCTTTCTAATGAAATGCTCCAGGAAGATGGTGGTTTTCATTCGGCTCAGGATGCTGATAGCGAGGGAGAAGAAGGAAAATTTTATACCTGGAAAATGGATGAAATCAATGCTATTTTACAGGAGGATACAAACCTTGTCTCAAAGCTCTACAACTTAAAAGCTCAAGGCAATTGGGAAGCAGGGGTAAACATTCTTTTTCAAACTGAAAGCTATACAGATGTCTCTGCCGAATTAGGGATGGATGAGGATGAATTTACTCTCAAACTAGCCCAGCAAAAAGCCCAACTTTTAAAAGTTAGAAACAATAGAATCTATCCGGGAAAGGATGACAAAGTACTGAGTGGCTGGAATGCCTGGATGTCAATAGGTCTAATCAGAGCATACCATGCCACAGGAGAAAAAAAGGCACTGGAGCTGGCAGAAAGGAACCTTACTTTTATCAAAGAAAAGATGACAGAGGATGGTCAACTTTATCGCTCATTTAAAAACGGACAAAGGTATACACCTGCTTTCCTTGAAGATTATGCTACCTTGATCAAGGCAAATATAGACCTCTATCAAGCTTTAGGTAAAAACTCATGGATACTTGATGCTCAGGAATTAATGGACTTTTGTATGAATCAATTTTTTGATGAATCTGATGGCTATTTCTTTTTCAACAATCCAAAAAGTGAAAAGCTCATTGCCAATAAAAAAGAACTTTTTGACAATGTGATTCCTGCTTCGAATTCCATCATGGCAGAGAATCTTCACCGTCTCGGATTACTGGCTTACCGGGACGATTGGTCAAAGAGAAGCCTATCCATGCTTCAGGGAATAAAAGACCTGATCGTAAAGGAACCGGGCTTTTTGACCAACTGGGCAAATTTATACCTGAGCAATTTAGTGCCAAGTGCAGAGATAGTCATCATCGGAAAAGGGGCTCAAAAATTAGCTTCAGAAATTTTGGGCTCCGACCAAATGAACTTTGTCATCGCCTGGTCAGAAACTGTCACAAATGAACTCATAATCTTCGATCATAAGGTTCCTGATCAGGATGGAAATGCCTTAATTTATGTTTGCTTCGATCGGGCTTGTCAGAGACCAGTAAAAACCGCTTCGGAGGCTTTGGAACTACTACCCTATCTCGGTTGATTTTTGGAAAGTCTATTTGGAAATCTTGAACCACTGACCCACACCCCGAATAAGTTCGCGGACATCATACTACCTGTGCCCATTCCCAGGATGTTTACTTATGCCATACCCAGGGAATTTTTGGAGCAGATTTCCATCGGCTCCCGAGTGATTGTCCAATTTGGGAAGAAAAAGATCCTAACCGGAATAGTGGGGAAGGTTCATGCAAACCCTCCTTCAGCCTATGAGGCAAAGCCAATTTTTGATGTGCTAGATGAGCAGCCCAGCGTCAACCCTATGCAAATCCAGTTTTGGAGCTGGATGGCTGATTACTACTGTTGTGATCTTGGAGAAGTTATGCATGCGGCATTACCAGCAGGCTTGCGTTTGAGCAGTGAGAGCAGAATCCAGCTAAACCCGGAGTTCGATCCTGAAAACAGCCAATACCCCATCGATCCGCGAGAAAATAAAATTCTGGAGGCTCTCGAAAATGCCGGAGAAATTTCCTATTCGGATTGCGAAGTTATTCTTGAAACCAAAACCATTCTCCCCATTATAAAAAGTCTGGTTGCCAAGGAGGCCATTCTTGTCTTTGAGAAAATCCAGGAAAAGTATACTCCGAAAAAGGTGAGCAGAATTAGAATTCAACAAAAGGTACTCGAGGAAAAAGGAAAGCTTCAGGAAATCTTTGATTCTTTGGGCAAAAGCCCAAAGCAGGAATCTATTCTATTAAAATATCTGCAGGAAGTACCGGTTTTAAATCAACCTGAAAGGAATAATCGGGGTATAGAAAAGTCAAAACTACTGTCGGAAGGAGATTCCCCCAGCTCACTGAAAACACTTATCAAAAACGGGATTTTCGAAGCCTTCGAAGAGATAGTCAGTCGGATTGATTCCATAGAAGCAACCCGTGAATCCGTGGAGCTTTCGAGTGAGCAAAAAAGGGCCCTATCCGAAATCAAGGATCATTTTGAAGACAAGCAAACAGTTTTGCTTCAGGGGATCACTGGAAGCGGCAAAACTGAGATTTATGTAAAGCTAATTCAGGAAGCAATTGAAAGTGGGTCACAAGCTCTGCTCCTACTGCCGGAAATAGCACTGACCACTCAGATCGTATCCAGGCTTAAGCAAGTGTTCGGAGACCGAATGGGAGTTTATCATTCCAAATATTCGGACAATGAACGTGTGGAAGTTTGGAATGGAGTGATTCAGGGGCGGTTTCCATTTGTGGTTGGGGTTCGCTCCTCGCTTTTCCTTCCTTTTGATAGCCTGGGGCTAATCATCGTGGATGAAGAGCACGAGGCAAGCTATAAGCAATTTGACCCTGCACCTCGTTTTCAGGCAAGGGATTCCGCCATCATGCTTTCCTATTTCCATCAGGCAAAGACAATTTTGGGATCTGCCACTCCATCTTTTGAATCCTATTCAAATGCTAGAAACGGGAAATATGGTCATGTGATTTTGGATAAAAGATATAAAGATGCAAAGCTCCCTGATTTTCATCTTTCCAGCCTGAGTGAAGACAAGCGAAAGAACCTACTGAAGCTGGACACCACCAGACTACTTCGCGAAAAAATACAGCAGGCCCTGGACAGTAACCAACAAGTACTGATCTTTCAAAATCGGCGGGGCTACTCTCCATATATCCAATGTGAATCCTGCGGCTGGACCGGTCAATGCATTCAGTGCGATGTGAGCCTGACCTATCACCAATTCACCTCAGAGCTCAGATGTCATTACTGTGGCTACAAAGAAGAGGTGCCAACTGCCTGCCCGCAGTGTGGAAGTGGAGATTTGAAAACTATGGGTATGGGCACGGAGCAAATTGAAGAATCGCTAAGTCTTTTATTTCCAGAGGCCAGGATTGGTAGGATGGATTTGGATACTACCCGCAGCAAACATGGCTACCAAAGAATACTAGATGAATTTGCCCATGGGCACTTGGATATACTGGTGGGAACCCAGATGATTTCCAAGGGGTTGGATTTTGAACGGGTAACGGTAGTCGGTATTTGGGATGGAGACAGAATTCTGAATTTTCCTGATTTCCGTTCGGGAGAGCGGGCTTTTCAGCAAATCACTCAGGTGGCAGGGAGAGCAGGAAGAGGAAACGCAAAGGGTGATGTAATTATTCAATCCAGAAAGCCGGATCAACACATCTATGATCAGATCATCAAGGGAGATTTTGATGAGTTCTACTTGCAGGAAATGCATGACAGAAAGCAATTTTTCTATCCACCCTACGTCAAATTAATCAAAATCACGGCTCGGCACCAAGACTATAAAACGGCGGAACAAGGGGCCATATTCCTGCATAACAAGATGAGTCAGATTGATGCCAAGAAGATTCTTTTGGGACCGGAAAAAGCTTTGATAGGAAAGATAAAAAATCAATATCAGTTCGAAACATTGATCAAGCTGGATCGCTCTGGAGCCATACAGAATCATTTTAAGAAAGAGTTGAGACGAATAATCGACCAGATCAAAATTGACTCTCCCTACAAATCCGTTCGATACGTGATCGATGTGGATCCAAACTAGGGTTTTCCCAAATACTGATTCACTAAAAATCCTCGATGAAAAGTCTATCGTGCTTGAATTTTTTCGGAAAAGCTTCAAAAATATGCATTTTCGTAATGTTGGCAGTTTCAAGTTAGAAACTGATAAGATTATTTACTTAATGCCACTCCCTCTTTAAAATAGGGATAAAAGGGCCGAAAGAAATTGGCACGAATACTATTCAGCATTCGGAGTAATCATATCTAAATAACTGCGTATATTATACTTTCAGGAGATATATACGTAACTTTTTACTTTATCGAGTATGATTTCTTCCCCAATAGAAATTCGGGTATTAGGAAGAAAAATCTTCCTGAAAATGCCCAAAAACGATACTGACATCCATTTTGTGAAAGGCATCTTATATTCCAGATGGAATCAGACTAAGATAGTATGGGAGGTGCCAAACTATCCAGGAAATTTAGAGAAACTAGTTGCTCATTTCGGAGATCGGATTTCTTTGATAACAAAAGACGAGAAGATCATAACAGGGCATACAAACAAGTCAATTGTGGCAAAAAATGAGGTTTTGATAATCAAAACTCAAACCAAAAGACTTAGGCTTCTTTTTGGCTTTATACCAGAGCTGATCAAGCAAGTCAAAACAATCCCCTACGCGAACTGGGACGGGAAAAACAAGTGGTGGACAATCCCTTTTAGCGAACAATTCTTAGAAGAAATCAATCAAGTGGCTGAAAGACTGAACCTAAAAATCATTTATGAAATTGAGACCAAAAAAGAACAAGGAATTAAAAAGCTAAAGTCAAGCGAAACCGCCTTTTATAAATCATGTCCAGCTGACTATGTAAATAAACTAACCGAACTTCGTTACAGTGCAAATACGGCAAAGAGCTATATTCCCCTTTTTGAAGAGTTTATCAATCATTTTCCAACCGAAGATTTAGACACACTGAATGACAAACATGTGATGGAATTTTCAAGATTTCTAGTCACAGAGCGGAAGGTTTCCACCTCTTATCAAAATCAAGCGATCAATGCTATCAAATTTTACTTTGAGAAAGTATTAGGAGGGAAAAGAAAATTGTACTTTGTGGAGCGTCCCAGAAAGGAGCAAGTTCTGCCGACGGTATGCAGCGTAGAAGAAATCCAAAAAATCCTTTCCAGTGTGAAAAACATTAAACACAAGGCTATTTTGAGCGTGATTTATTCTGCTGGTTTAAGAATCAGTGAAGTCATAAATCTTCCCATAAAGGCCATAGATTCAGGTAGAATGCAAATCCATATCAAAAACGCCAAAGGCAACAAAGACAGGTACACTATCCTGTCCAAAAAGGTCTTGGAACTTTTGAGAGTATATTTTAAGAAAGAACAGCCCCATTATTGGCTATTTGAGGGAATGGGAAGTACAAAAGAAAATCCAGTGCAATACTCAACTCGGAGTATTCAAAGTATCTTGAAGGCCGCCTTAAAAAAAGCAGGAATAAAAAAGCATGTGACGGTGCATACCTTACGCCACAGTTTTGCGACCCATTTGCTTGAGAATGGGACTGATCTCAGGTATATTCAGAGTCTTCTTGGGCATAGTAATCCGAAAACCACGGAGATCTACACCCACATCACTACCAAAGGATTTAATCAGATCATCAGTCCCTTGGATAAATTAGATATATAAAAAATATACGCAACCAGTTGCGTATAGCAACTCGTTGTGCCCCATTTGAAGAAAGACAAAATCAAGTCTTGATAACTTGGACTGACCGACCTTTTAATTGGTCTGAACATTAGGTAAATTTGAGAAGCAAAAAGATTTCGACACAATGAAGGTAGAAGAACCAATTGAAGAGATAATAAATGAACTTTACAAGTCTGAATCACAAATGATTAAGGGCGACACCTTTAAGACCCTAAAAACATTTGAAGACGGTAAATTCGACCTCGTAATTACTTCACCTCCCTACAATGTTGGTAAAGAGTACGAGACAAAAAAATCCATAGAGAAGTATTTAGAAGAACAGGAAGCTGTTATTGAAGAACTCGTTCGAGTTACTTCTGAAAAAGGAAGTATCTGTTGGCAGGTAGGAAATTACGTTGACAAGGGTGAGATTTTTCCACTCGACATTTTTTATTACCAAATCTTCAAGAAGCACGGTATGAAATTGCGAAACAGGATTGTTTGGCATTTTGGTCATGGGCTTCATGCGTCCAATAGATTTTCAGGACGTTATGAAACTATTTTGTGGTTTTCAAAAACAGATGACTACATATTCAACCTTGATGATGTAAGAGTTCCTGCAAAGTACCCAGGAAAAAGGCACTTTAAAGGGCCAAACAAAGGAAAACTATCAGGAAATCCGAAAGGAAAGAATCCTTCGGACATTTGGGAAATTGTGATCAAAGATTGGGAGAAAGGACTTTGGGACATTCCGAACGTAAAATCTAATCACCCAGAAAAAACAGAACACCCTTGTCAGTATCCAGTAGAGCTTGTAGAAAGATGCATTTTAGCCCTGACTGACAAGAATAGTTGGGTGCTTGATCCATATGCAGGTGTAGGCTCTGCCATGCTTGCCTCTTTGAAAAATGACCGTAATTCAATTGGAATAGAACGTGAGCCAAAATATGTTTCGACTGCCGAGCAAAGGATAAAAGACTTAAAAGAAGGAACGTTGAAATTACGACCAATCAACAAACCAATTCATAAGCCTAAGGCAAACGATAAAATCGCAAAAATGCCAAAGGAATGGCAGGAAAACTCATTGTTCAACGGTAACGGCAAGCATTAATGAAAATAGCACAGACCTATTCACACCTAAATGGAGAAGAATACTTTATAGTTCACCATAACAAGCTCTACAAAGAAATAAAGTCGGTTATCTCTAACATTGACGCTAGCAAATTCAGGACAAAGGTTAGCAAAGAGAAAACCATGAAAGGCAATAAACTCTTTAGTCCAGTTGACCTCAATAAAGAATTTGACCGTCAATTCCAAAAACTCGGTTGGAGCGAAAGTAGATACTCCTACTATATCACGCTTGACAGGGAACTCATGGACAAGAGTGTTTTAATGCCGACCAAAGAGCAAAAGCAATTTCTGATTGATAACGGTGAAAAATCTCCAATTTTCAGCTACAACCAAACCGACTTTGTAAAGGACAAAATTGCCGTTGAAGTTCAATTTGGTAAGTACTCCTTTGTTGCATATGACCTCTTTGTAAAGCACATGCTATTTTATTCAGGTGGTGTCATAAACCTTGGAATCGAAATCTTACCGACCAAAAAGATGCAGTCTCAAATGTCCTCGGGAGTTGCATATTACGAAGGTGAAGTTTACAACGTAATGAGACAAGGTCGAAACAGTCCACCAGTTCCACTTTTGATTTTGGGAATAGAACCATAAAAAAGAAAAAAAACGGGGCACAACAACGCATATAGTGCATACCCTGCGGGATACGCACCATATGCAAACCGTTGTAACCAATTGACGTAAAGATGACGTTAACTTGACGTAATCAGTAAATATGTTTCCAATTTACATTTGCTGAAACAATAAATAACATTTAAAATGGAAACAAAAAATTTAGCACAAAAGTTAAAAGAATTTAGAACAATCAGAGGAATGTCTCAAGAATATTTGGCTGAAGAATCTAGAGTAAGTTTAAGAACAATCCAAAGAATTGAGAACAACGAATCTGAACCAACTGGAGAAACGGTTAAAAGAATTGCTAATGCTTTAGATGTACAATTAACAGAACTGACGGATTCTAATTTAGTTGCAGAAACAAACGATTTAAAGGCAACCATAATTTATCTAAAAAAGCAACTTTCTAAAACCAAGGAGAAGTCGGAAATCAAAACTTTTGAAAAATTCATCGGACTATTGGATAGATTAAAGGAAAAAGATTTAAGCATCGAACAGAAAAAAGTAATTGAAAGTTATATTCAATATTTGGAACTCGAAAAAATTCCATCGTTCAGTAACGAAATTTACAAGCAGAAACTAACAAAATTTAAAAAACACTTAAAAAACAATTTAGGATTTGTTCCTAAAAACTATTACACAACTTGGACAGCTAGTTTCGGAATTGCATTCGCTACAGCTTTTGCTGTTCAGAGAAATATAGATGTTTACATTAAAATTGGTGTGATTTCTGTTGCTTTATTACTAATTGGAGTTGCAATGATGATAGATTTGAAAATTAAAAGACAAAATCGTTCATTTAGCTTCTAATAACAACTGGTTACAACAACGTGTAAGCGCAATAACGGCTGAATTTCCTAATCGGAAATTCAACTCGTTTTGCTAAATTAGGTGCGTCAGCAGAAAGTACTTGCGCACTTTCCCGTTACTGACGCTTACACAAAACAGTTGTATGCCATGCTGAAAAAGCCGACCGCACAAATAGCACATTTGGTTTTTGCCGACACGCAGACCAACGCAGAAAAACCAAAAGAGCTATTTTTTGCCAACGCTGACTAATAAGAAATTGAAGAATGAAAAATGAAGCTCATGCAAGAATTAAAATAAACCAACTGCTCGAAGAAGCGGGATGGAGATTCTTTGACAATGAGGAAGGGAAAGCAAACATTCTGCTTGAAAACCATGTGAAGATTACCCAAAAGGAAATTGACGCTTGGGGAAATGATTATGAAAAGACTAAAAATGGTTCGCTTGACTTTCTATTAGTTGACACCAACAATAAACCAATTTGCGTATTAGAAGCAAAAAAGGAAAGCCTGCACCCTCTTGTTGCCAAAGAACAGGCAAGAAAATACGCCAAGACCGTTGATGCTCAATATGTGATTTTATCCAATGGCATCGTCCACTACTTTTGGGATGTTACCAAAGGAAATCCAAAACCAATTTACAAGTTTCCTTCACCTTCTGAAATCGGTGCAATTAAAGCATGGAATCCTGACAGAAATGCTTTAGCAAATGAAAAAGTGGCTATTGACTATATCGCTTCCATTCAAATGCCTGACTATGCAGAGCGACCTGAATGGAAAGGAACACCAGAAGCCAGTAAAGACTTTGTTTGGACAAACGGACTTAGATTTTTAAGACACTACCAGCTCAAAGCCATTGAAGCTTTGCAAAAGGCAGTTGCGAATGGTAAAGACCGTTTCCTTTTTGAAATGGCAACAGGAACAGGAAAAACCTTGACTTCTGCTGCTGTAATTCGATTATTTCTAAGAACACAAAACGCAAGGCGTGTTTTGTTTTTGGTTGACCGTTTGGAATTGGAAGACCAAGCTTGGAAAGCATTTACCCAATATCTCAAACCTGATTACAGCACTTTCATTTACAAAGAACATAAAAGCGATTGGCACAAAGCCGACATTGTGGTTACTACCATTCAATCGTTGATGTTCAATGACAAATACCGCTACGATTTTTCGCCAACGGATTTTGACTTGATTATTTCGGACGAGAGCCACCGCTCTATCTCAGGAAACGCCAGAGCGGTTTTTGAATATTTCCATGGCTACAAATTAGGTTTGACAGCAACACCAAGAGATTATCTAAAAGGTGTTGACCCTGAAAAGGTAAAAGAAAACGACCCGAGAGAAATAGAACGAAGAATGTTGCGAGATACCTACTCAACCTTCGGTTGTGAAGGTGGAGACCCAACTTTCCGTTACTCGCTTTTGGATGGTGTGAAAGACGGTTATCTCATCAATCCAAAAGTTTTAGATGCCCGAACTGAAATCACCACTCAATTGCTTTCTGACGAAGGTTATGCAGTTGCAGTAACCACCGAAGAAGGTGAAGAAAATGAAAACTTTGTTTCGCGTGATTTTGAAAAGAAGTTCTTTTCAGAAAAGACAAACAGCGTTTTCTGCCAAACATTTTTAGAAAATGCTTTGCGTGACCCGATAACTAATGAAATTGGTAAGACCATCATTTTTGCAGTGAGTCAAAACCATGCTCGTAAGCTCACAGAAATCCTCAATGAATTTGCTGAACAACTTTATCCAGGCAAATACAATTCTGATTTTGCGGTTCAGGTAACATCCCAAGTTGGTGATGCTCAACAAATGACCATCAATTTTACCAACAACAACTTAAGCGGAAAAACAACTTGGTTAGAAGGTTACAAATCTTGTAAGACAAGAGTTTGCGTAACCGTGGGCATGATGACTACAGGATATGATTGCCCTGATTTACTAAACATCTGCATGATGCGACCAATTTTCAGTCCTGCGGATTTCGTGCAGATAAAAGGTAGAGGTACTCGCAAAAACACCTTTGAATACACTTTCAAAAACGAGCTGAACGAAGAAGAAACCCAAAGACATGAAAAGGAAGTTTTCAAACTCTTTGACTTCTTTGCCAACTGCGAATACTTTGAAGAGAAATTCGACTATGACGAAAAACTAAAACTGCCCAAACCTAAAAAAGGTGGCGGTGAAGGTGGTGGCGGTGGAATCGACATTGATAAATACACCAGTTATCGTCCTGACCCATTGGCAACTTTAAATGAAGAACAGATTGGTTATGAAGGGATGAAGATTGACCGCAAGCTGTTCAAGAAATTTGAAGACCGCATCATCATGGATGACATCATTAAGAAACATGTGGAACTTGGAAATTGGGAGCATGTCGTAAGCCATATCCAACATGAGATTTTCGACAAGCCCGAAGAATACTTTAACCTTGAGAAAATCAGAAAAGCAGCCAAGATTGACCGCAAGGTTTCCATTCGTGAAGTGGTAGAAAAGATTTTTGGAATCATTCCAAAATTCAAATCAAAAGATGAATTGCTCGAAGAAGAGTTTGACAAATTTATTTCCATTTATCCACCTGAGGAAGATGTAAATGTGAGAGCCTTGAAATATTTTTTTAAAGCATATATCGTTGACCAAGATATTCGGAAAATAATTTCTTCAAAAGATTTCCATGCCTTGCAAACACACCCAACACTTACCATTTCTCAATTCAAAGAAGTGGCAGCCAAATACCGTAAAGTGATACCGGTTTACATAAAAGATTACGTGAATTTAGAACGATTCGCTGCTTAAACAATAGAATATATGTTAGATACATCAACAAAAAAAAGAATAGACGATTGTCGAGATATTTTAGTCGGTAAGCTACCTGACCCAAAATCACAAATTGAGCAAATTACCATTGGATTGATTTACAAATTCATGGATGACATGGACAAGGAAGCCATAGAATTAGGTGCTTCGGCAAAGTTCTTTTCAGGTGATTATGAAAAGTACGCTTGGGACAGACTTTTTGATACCAAGGTAACAGCTTCTGAAATGCTAAATCTATATTCTGAAGCTATTGAAAGCATGGAAAAAAATCCAAATATTCCACAATTATTCAGAAACATTTTTAAAAACGCCTATTTACCGTATAAAGACCCAGAAACTTTAAAACTTTTCTTGAAAACTATAGATTTCTTTGAGTATTCTCATAGTGAAAAATTGGGCGATGCTTTTGAGTATTTACTTTCAGTAATGGGCAGTCAAGGTGATGCTGGGCAATTTAGAACACCTCGTCACATAATAGAATTTCTTGTTCAAGTTGTTGAACCAGACAAGAATGACAAAATATTAGACCCTTCTTGCGGTACAGCTGGTTTCCTTGTTTCTGCTTACAAGTTTATTAAAGAACAAAATAAAGATGGTTTTACACCTGATGAGCAAAATAAACTTTTAAAGAATTTTGTTGGGTATGACATCTCACCAGATATGGTTCGTTTAAGCTTAGTTAATCTATACTTGCATGGCTTTATTGACCCTCACATTTTCGAGTATGATACATTGACAGATGAAAGCCGATGGAATGAAAACTACGATACAATTTTAGCTAATCCGCCATTTATGACCCCAAAAGGTGGTATTCGACCTCATAAAAAGTTTACAATAAAAAGTAGCAGGTCGGAAGCTTTATTTGTTGACTATATTATTGAACATATCACACCTAAAGGAAAAGGAGGAATAATAATTCCTGACGGTATTGTCAACAATAGTTCATACACTACATTACGAGAATTATTAATTGACAATGGACTTTACTGTGTTGTTTCACTTCATCAAGATGTGTTTAGACCATACGCAGGTGCAAAAACGTCAATACTCTTTTTTGATAAATCAATTTCTGGTAGAAAAGGAAACATACTTTTTATAGATATCGAAAATGATGGACACCAAAGAGGTTCACAGCGTTACAAAATAGATAAAGATGACTTACCTTTTGCTATTGAATTAATAAAACAATTCAAAACATCAAATAAGGCTCTAGAAGTTAACCCCAAAGATTACGATTTCAACGCGAGAAGCATCAACATTTTTGATTTAGATGAAAAGGTTTATCCACATTACAAGCAAAATCTAACTTTGTTTGCAAATACATATATCTTCAAAAATAGTTCAACTGAATCTGCAAATAGATTGCGTATTAAAGACTTATTCAAAATTGAAAAAGGCACTTTACAAAGCACCAAGGCAGAACCTGGGGAATTCAGATTCATTACGGCATCAGATGAACTACTTACCCATGAAGAATATACTCATGAGTGTGAAGCAATAATTATTGCAGTAGCTGCAGGAGGTTCACTTGGAAAAGTACATTATGCGAATGAAAAATTCATAGCAAGTGATTTATGCTTAATCCTTACCCCAAAAAACAAAAAGACCAATGTACTTTTCTATTCTTATTATTTTAAAAACATTCGGTCACTACTCGTTAAAAGCCTAGCAAAAGGTGTTGGCAAACAATCTATTAATAAAACAGATTTTGAAAATTTTTATATCGATAATTTTAATAAGGATATTCAAAGCGAGATGGGAATTACAATCTTAAATTCAAAGGAGAAGATTATACAACATCAAAAAATAATTAATGAACTTGAGGAAAGTATGATTAATCAAATTGAATTAATAAAGAATGATAACTTATTTGCCAAAATATAAAGTCACACACATTGCCAAGCCGCTTATGCCAACGCTCAATCCAAAGCTTGTCAAAGAGTGTGTCTTTCCCAACGCTGAAAGAAAAAGAAAGCACGGGCATACAACATTGTGTATAAGCAATAGCGGGTGTAGTGCTATTTTGAAACGTAAAACTATAAATCAAAGGTCGGTGCTATCTGACAGTTTAGTGGCTTGAAATCCGCTACTGCTCATACACGAGACCGTTACCCACCATACCTAAAGTCGGTAAAATGAATCACAGCCATAGGTTCTTTTTGTCCTGACTTAAACCACTCGCAAAAGTCCTCAAAACTTAAACCGTCATTATTTGCCAATACTTCCCAATCTATTTTCTTTCCCTCAATTGGAGCAAATACAAAGTTGTCAGGCTGTTCAAGTTTTTCAACGCCAACTCTTTCGAGTCTGCAAATCTCGACTTGCTTTGAGCGGTAAGGCATTTCAGACCAGTACCTAATTGATAGTATTGCTTTTCCCTCGTTAATCTCTTTTGCTCGTTTCTGCCATAGTTCATAATTTGAGCGAATGGTGTGTATCTTTTCACTACCATTAGTGAATAATCGAGATATATTTTCTACAAAGCCAGTTGATTTACCAGCCTTTTCGTGTGTTTTTGGAAACTGCTTTGAAACAGTCAAGACAAAAGTTTTCATTTTTAATTAATGTTTTTCGTTATCAAATCGGTACAGGTGGGTAACAACACCTATACCCCATATTCCGCTATGCTTCATACGGTGCATAGCCAATCCGTTGCAAACCATTTAATCAGCGATAGTGGGATTAATAAGTAAATATTAAAATGTTATGAAATTTAAAAAACTATTTATAATAAGTATGGCAATTCTTAATTGTACATGCTTTACAGTTTTTGCACAAGATGTAAACCTGGGAATAAAAAAACTTCTACCAGAAATACATAAAGCAGTCGACAAAGACGCCAAAAGAGTGCATGAAATATTTAAAGATATTCATCAACATCCTGAATTAGGATTTATGGAGTTTAGAACTGCAGGAATTGTTGCCAAAGAGTTACGTGAACTTGGTTTTGAGGTTAAAACGGAAATAGGAATAACAGGTGTAGTAGGCATTCTCAAAAATGGTGATGGCCCTACCTTTATGTTTCGGGGTGATATGGATGCACTTCCAATTAAAGAAGAAACTGGTTTGTCTTATGCCAGCCAAGAAAAGGTTTACAATTTAGATGGAGTTGAAGTGCCTGTTTCTCATATGTGCGGACACGATGCGCATACTGCATGGACAATTGCGCTGGCTAAGTCTATGGTGAGATTGAAAGACAAATGGTCTGGAACATTGGTTATAGTAGCACAACCGGCAGAAGAGCCAATTGAAGGAGCTATTGCCATGATTAATGATGGTATGTACACAAGGCATAGTGTCCCCAAACCAGATTATTACCTGACATTTCACTCTGGTCCTTTCTCTGTTGGGACAGTGGTTTTAACAGGTGGGCGACTGAATACTGGCTCACAACATATTGATGTGAAATTTCATGGTTCTGGTGGTCATGGTTCATCACCACACCATGCTACGGATCCTATTATTATGGCAGGAATGGCAATTGTGCAATATCAAACTATTGTATCACGTATGGCAGACCCAACTGAAACCTCTGTGCTTACTGTTGGTATGGTTCAAGCAGGTGCTACATACAATGTAATTCCAACAGAAGCGAATCTTAAGCTTAAATTACACTATCCAACAATTGAAGCGGGAGAGAAAATGATTAATGGGATTAAACGAATAAGTGATAATACTGCTAAAACATATGGCATTACTTCGAAAGAAATGATGCCTGAGATTAGTATAAAAGGCTACGCACCGCCAGTTGTAAATTCTGAGGAATGGATAAAACAAATACGAACTGTCCTATCAGAATCTGAAGCTGCTGATAAAATTATTAACGATGAAAGAGTTACTGAGGGTGTTGCGGTTCATGATCTTGAGATTCCTGGCTCAGATGATGCTTTTGTATTAATTGAAGGCATGGAAGCTGTTAAGGGTGCTTATATCGGAATTGGCACTGCAAATGCGGATTTGGTGGCAGCAGCTCGGAGTGAAGGAAAGGAATTTCCATTCTATGCACATGAACCAAATTATATAGTAGATTTAGAAGGTATAACATACGGAACAAAGGTTGCAACAATTATTGCTCTTGATGCATTAGGAAAATAATTAGGATTGATTATTAAAAAAGTGATACTAATTGAACTGTTTTAGATTAAAGGCAAATAAAGGAAAGAATAATTATGATATGAGCAAAAACGGTTTGCAACATTTTGTATAAGTAATGGCAGACGATGTGGTAAATATCGAGGTTTGTAGCCCGCTCAAACAGCGTAACGGTTTGACAGGAATGTACCACGCAATCTGCCACTACTCATACAATTTACCGTTATGGGCAAAACTGAAAAATCGGATTAATGAATAAAAATGACCTTGAAAATAATTTTTCTGCGGTTGTTCAGTTAATTGAACAAGACATTTCTCAAGGTAACTTCCAAACGACTAAAACAGAAGACTTTTTCTTAAGGGTTCTAAGCACCATTTACGACCTACCTTCTCTTCAGAATCTTGCTTATGACAAAGTAAATACTGAAGCAATTGATCTAATTGATCGAAGTCGAAGATTGGGCATTCAAATAACAGCTCAGAAATCAAATGAAAAAGGGAAAATAGACCATACAATAGATGGTACTCTTAAATATTGGAAAAATGAAGGTCTGAATAAGGTATGGATATTCTTCATCACAGAAACAAATTATCTTAAGAAGAATATTGACACCACAAAACCTTATACCTCAATAGATGGAATTGACTTTTATATCAAAACTGTAAACAGACTAATTGGTGATACCAATAAATCACCTCTGGAAAAAAGGCTAAGATTAACAGAGTTATTAAAACAAGAAAGTTCGGGCGAATATTCGGGATTACATTCTTTAAATCTCTTTAGACAAATCAAGAAGGGAGAACCATTCATTTATGACAATTTCTTTAATCATAAAGAATCAATTTACTTAACCGAAAAAGAACTGAAAACCATAAAATACATCACGAAGGGTGTTGAAAATGGATCGCTAAAAGATTATTGCATATTAGGAAATCCTTGTAGTGGTAAAACCACAATAGGCTACTCAATTTGTCAAAAAATACAAACTCGAAAAATATTCTATTTGGATCTTTCCAACCCCAATATTCAAATGGGGTTTTTAAATCAAGATATAACACAAATTTCTCATAACTATTCATTACTCGTCATTGACAACATCCATGAGAACATTGAAATCTTTAAACGATTAAAAGAAAAGGTTGCTGGTCACGCATGGATATCAACTTTATATCTAAGTCGGTACTATAAAACGTTTGATGAATACGACTTGGAGAATATCTATAAATTGATTGAAGGTATTCCGTACTATAGAATTGACAAACACGAAGACTTTAATGAAAAAGTCTCTGGTATAATCAAGAAAAGAATAAATCGACATATAAAATCCGATTCTTCTATAATCTGGAGAAAAGGTGATTTTCGTCAAATACTAAAAAACACCAATAACAACTTACTTAAACTTAATATTGCATTAAGACTCTGGGAGAAAAAAAACAAGGCTGACTCAATAGTCAGTTTGGACAAGATTGATTCTAACAAAATACTTCAACAATTCTATGAAGAACATGAAATAGATGATATCAAGTCAGATGCCTTGTACATTTATACCCTATTGTTTAAAAACGATATTCCTTTTATTCCAATGAGGAATTATGTGAAAGAAAATCGCACCCTACGTGAAAAAGGAATTATACTTCAGTATTTCAACAGTGATTTCACTTTCTTTCCACATAGAGAATATGCCTTACTAATATGGGATTCACTGAATTATATTAATGGAACCCTATCAAATACTGAAAAGTCGAACCTTCTTTTAGATTACATTGAAAAATTTGAAACTGAAGAAAACAGCATAAACATATGTTTGACAATAATTCAACTTAATAAGTCAGTTGATAATGAAATTATTCCTAGTCTAATCAATTCATCAAAAGTAAATCGGATAATATCCGAGGAGATAAGAAATGAGTACTTACATCCTTTTCAGGTAGATCAAATTTTACTAATAGTATTTCAATCATTTGAGCTATTAGAGCGTGAACTAACTTCATCGCTGTTTGAATCGTTTCTTACGTACTATAAGACTAATCACTTAAGCCTTTATGTTTATGATGATTACATGACATATACTCGATTAGAACAATTAAATCAACTTCTATTTAATTGCTCTTTATCCGATACAGTCCATAAAACTCTTAGGGTAAATGAAGTTGCCAACACAAACTCAATTGTTGAATTAACACACAGGATTGGACGAAAAAAGTCTCCAGAAACAGTAAGTCGAATACTTCATTCTTTCGATTTTCCGACTTGGTTAGAAAAGATTAACTCATTAAAAAAGCTATCCAATATTACAAATTCCCTTTCTGAGCTTAATAAATCAACAGAAACAAGGAAGTTGTTAATAGGCTTAATTCGCAATATAGACTGGGATAAACTAATTGATAAATCAGTACAATTGAAGACTGATCAATTTTGTAAATCAGTTAGAGAACTTCAAAAAATTGATTACGCTATTGGAACATCTATTTCTAAAAAAATATTTTTTAAAGCAGTCGAAAACAATTTCATAGATAGTAATCTGGATAAAGCAGAGTTATCAGAATACTGCAAATCCGTGTCAGACCTTTCCAAATTAAATCCTGATTACGTAAAAAAAAGAATTTCAACTGACTTTAGAAACGGTCTAATCAAGACGAAATTCCTAAATGAGAACAGCGTTTCAAATTTTACTGCAAGAGCAATTGAAATTAGAAAACTGTTCAACAATACTCATGAATACTTTTCTATAATAGCTGAAATAACATCAACTGACAGATTTAAAAAGAGACTTAATTCAGTTAGTGACTTGAATCACCTACTGATTTATTACGAGTTTCAAAAGACATATCTTAGCTATTCTTCCTCTGAAATAGTATCATACACAAAAGACAGAATATTAGACCTTATTACTAGAAATAGTAATACACTTCAAGTACTTTCTAACCCAAAGATTCTCAACCTTGAAGAAATTACAAGTGGTCTAATAAAAAACGTCAAGCCTAGTGATATTCAATTGTTCTTTACCGAAAATAAGTTTACTTATTCAGAAGATTTATTTCGTGTTTTAACTTCAATTAACAAAGCTTTTACTATTGACCTTTTTCAAAAGGTAAGTAATAGCGTAGTTCAAAAAGCTTTACAACATAAAGAGCTAAACTTTAGTCAGGCTTTAGAAGATCTAAACAAACTAAAAAACAAACTTTACAAGGACGAATCTTTGAATTGCAATTCAAAAATTTCTACAATACTTGATCAATATTTAGTCAGTCACATAGCTTCTGAAAGCAGTTATAATAAACTAGGTATTACGGACTATATCAAAGGTTTCTATTATGGCTGGCTAATGTCTCCTTCGGTAATCAAAAAGCATTGTGAAACTGAGCTTAAAAATAGACTCAATACCGAATCGTATAAGGTCTTTAATATCTCACCCCTTTTTCAGTCGATTAGGTTTCTTTCTAAATCAACTGACAATTACTACGAATCAGACATTACCAGTTTTCTAAACCGAAACAAGCATAATATAATTGACACCATTAAGAATGAAGATATTGACAAAACTTTGTCAGCTCTTTCCGAATTACGACAGATTGCAGCTTATTCAAATTTTATAACTGACATTCTTTTGAATTCAAAGAAAGCTGTTATTACAAAAATGAGACAGAAGAAAAAGGAAAGAATATATCAAGCTAAACTGCTTCCAGATTTGCGGAAATTAGCAAATGAAAAGACAAATTCAATCATACGTGAACTGGAAAAAAGCCCATAACAACACCTATGACACCATGTCGTGTCAGTGGGTTACGATAGGTTTGTGGTTACTTGATAGCCCGCGAATTCTTTGAATTCGCACAGTGTGAAAAAGAAATTACTATGCGAATTCAAAGAATTCGCTACTTAGATAAACGAAACTAAATACGAACTAAAACACGCCACGGTGCATAGCCAGAGCGTTGTGTGTCATAAAAACAGAAAGCAGTGAGATTTAAAGGTCAGGAGTTTGAGAATTGGTCGGAGTACTTTCGGTGGCTGTTTTCGACTGACGGACGGTTTAATCCGCCAAAGACTACGACCAAAAATCAAGCGAACATAGAGACTTATACATTCCAAGACGATACGATCCAAACGGAAATCGTGGTTACTTTCTTAAAGAAGAACGGCAAGTTAATCCATTATGAAATCATTAATCCATTGACTATTGGCTATACCGCATATCAAAAGAAATCAAGCCAGTATTTTGAACAAGGTCATTTCGCAGACCCTCCTGAATACGGTGATCCAGGCCTCGATTTTGACTTGAGAAACTTAAAAGGAATAGATAAAGAATTGAATGCGGGATTAGATGGTCAAGAGGTTCAATATATTGGTGAAGGAAAAATAATTAAGTCAACAGTAAAGCTATCAAAGTTCGCTTCGGAATACACTTATAGATTCGATGATAAAGGCTTTTTTAAACGACTCGGAGAAAAATTGCGTGGAATAGACGAAGAAACAGAATTGGTTAAAAAGACTATTGACTTGAGAGACATATTTAACGGAATTAACAGAGAAAACCATAAACTTTGAGAACAGCAGGTGATAGAGAAAATAGCAGAAAGGAACAAATGACTAATGTATTTGGTCTAATTATCCTTTTGTCTATGGGTCTCATTTTTCTTTATGTCTTCTATAGACTTGACAACTCTAAAACTGTAGCCAATTATCTTGACGTTGGTTCAGGAAACTTAAGATTTATAGCTTTTGTTGGAATTCTGAAATATGGAATCCTGATTGTTGGGACTGCATTGACAATAATGACACCCATATTTCTAATCAAAAAAATGAAAACCCCACACAACAATACCTAAGAAAACATGCCCTTCGGGACACGTTTCTTAGCTTAGGCGTTACAACCTCTCCATTTTCCACTAAAACCTAATCCAAATTCTCCATAAAATCGATCACATCATCATAGCCCTGAGACCAGGTCCAGAAAAATTGCGTGATCATGGGGATATGCTTCTTTTTCTTATAGAGTGATACCTCCACATCGGCATTTAAGGAGTCAGCTTTTTCCATAAATCGATCTACCGTATAATCAATCCCCGGATAAGTGTTCTCCCCTTTCAATACCAAGATCGGAGGTTCATCCCCATCCAGGGCATAAATACTGCTGTACTCCTCCCACACCTCTGGATCTTCAGTGAAGGTTTTGTAATACTTATCCCCTTCTCCTGTGCCCTTAGTGACTTCAAAAAACCAGGGCATATCCACTCCTCCCGGATCATTGAGAATAGCAGCTGCAATAGGATTCTCGATTCCGAGTGAATCCCAAATATCATTTTTCATGGTAACCAAGGAAGCTAAATGAGCCCCTGCTGAGTGGCCACTAGCCACAATCCTATTGGGGTCACCTCCATACTCCTGGATATTATATTTGGTCCATAAAATAGCTTCAACCGCAGATTTCTCCATTTCCTGAATTTGGTACTCCGGAGAAAGTGGATAATCTGCGATGACCACCACCAGATCCCTGCGCGCCAGACGCCTTCCTAAAAACCCATAGGTTTCCTTCTTTCCACTCTCCCAGCTTCCACCATAAAAGAAAACCAAGACGGGGAGATTGTCTGCGAATTTGGGAGCGAAGACATTCAATTCCTTTTTGGGGAGTTTTAAATCCAGGATTTTACTTGTGTATTGAATGTCTTTCTCCTGCTTAACAGCTTTGAAGGCGCAGCCGCCTGTGAAAATCAGAAGAGCTAACAGAAGTGATGGGGCTTTCATGAGTTGAACTTTCATAGAATAATCAAAACCTGGTTCGAATGTTCAGCGACCTTCGACACGAACCCAGAAAAAGGTTAATACCCAAAAATGATAAATATCAACTTAATTCCTCCCTTAAATGCTTTAATTTAAACCAACCAAAGCAAATGAAGTGAGTAAAAAAATAAGCCATTTTCTGGTTCTAGGTCTGATCATCTCAAGCCTATGCTTCTGGAGTTGCTCAGGATCTGAAGAAGAAAGTATACAGCCAAATAAAGGAACCATCACTGAATCAGTTTATGCATCAGGTAGAGTCAAGGCAGTCAATCAATATCAAGCCTTCACTTCCGCATCTGGTCCGATTCAGGAGATTTTTGTAGAAGAAGGAGATTCTGTCAGAATCGGTGATCCCATTCTAGCGGTCTTTTCTGAGAGAGAAAAACTGAGCAGAGAAAATGCCGAATTAGCCAGGGCATATGCAGATCAACAGGCGAACGAAAGTAAACTTCGGGATCTACAGCTGAATACCGACTTTGCGAAAAGCAAAATGCAAAATGATTCGATGCTTTATGCTCGTCAGAAGCGGCTTTATGATCAAAATATAGGCTCGGCGGTGGAATTTGAGCAAAGACAGCTGGCGTATGAAAACTCCAAAACCTTGTATGAAACTGCTTTGCTGAAGTATGAGGATTTGAAAAAAGACATAGAATTCAATGAGAAAAGTGCCCAGAAAAATCTTGCCATCAGCAGGGTGTTGGAAAGTGAATACGTGCTGAAAAGTAAAGTCAATGGAAGAGTCTATGCTTTGCTAAAAGAGAAAGGAGAAATGGTAACGCCTCAGACTCCACTTGCCGTTTTGGGCAGCGCGGATGAATTCATCCTTGAACTTGAAGTAGATGAATATGACATTTCAAAGGTGAAAACAGGTCAAGAAGTTATCGTAACCATGGATAGTTATAAAGAAGAGACTTTCCAGGCAATGGTTTCAAAAATCTATCCTTTGATGAATGAGGCTACTAAAACTTTTACTCTCGAAGCCCTTTTTACCCGAGCGCCTGAAGTTCTCTATCCCAATCTCAGCTTGGAAGCAAATATCATCCTAGCCATAAAGGAAGATGCCCTCATTATCCCAAGAACGTATTTGATAAATGATGAATACGTCTTGTCTGAAGATGGAGATTCTATACAGGTCAATGTAGGAATCAAGAACTATGAATATGCTGAAATACTCCAGGGCTTGGACGAAAACACCACGCTGGTAAAACGTGGTCAATGAGCTGGAAACTGATCATAGAGATTGCCCAGGCTTTAATGCTTGCCAGGATGAAACAAACCCTCATTGCTGCCATCGGGGTGACCTTTAGTATCACCATGTTTGTCTCTCTCCTGGGTTTTATGAATGGATTGAATACTCTTTTGGATGGATTAATCCTGAACAGAACACCACATGTTCGCTTTTATAATCAAATTAAACCCAATCCTAATCAGCCGATTGATCAGGTTATTGATCCAGAATCAACATGGAATGTGATACGGTCGATCAAGCCGAGTAATTCACGCTTGTCAATTTATAATTCAGAATCCATCATCAAAACTCTTGAAGGAGATTCAAGAGTGAAAGGAATCAGTACCAAGGTTTCTGCGCAAGTTTTCTATAATGTAGGAAGTATCGATCTAAATGGCTTGGTGAATGGTATAAATCCCGAAAAGGAAACTGAGCTTTTCTTTTTTGATGATTATGTAACCACCGGTAATCCATTGGATTTAAACCAAAGCAACAGTATAATTCTCGGGAAAGGGGTAGCTGATCGAATTCTCGCGGATATAGGAGATGTGATTCAAGTGACCACAGCACAGGGAAGTCAGTTGCGGCTAAAGGTTGTGGGCTATTATCAATCTGGATTGGCCGATTTTGATAATGTAAATAGCTTTGCCTCCATCTCTACCGTCCAAAAAATGCTTGGTGAGTCAAATTCTTATCTCACAGATATACAGGTGAAACTTTGGGATTTTAATGGGGCTCCCGAATTTGCGAATGACTACAGGGATATTTTTGGAATAGAGGCAGATGATATCCAAACGGTTAATGCACAATTTGAAACAGGTTCGAGTATCCGTTCTCTTATTAGCTATGCCGTTGGAATCACTCTCCTTGTGGTTTCTGGCTTTGGGATTTATAATATCCTGAACATGATGATTTATGAAAAGCTGGACACCATCGCTATTCTTAAAGCCATCGGCTTCAATAGCAGCGATGTAAAAAGAATTTTCATTAGCATTGCTCTGACTATTGGGATTCTTGGAGGGGCCATAGGATTGATTTTAGGCTATGTGACCTGTCTGGGAATAGACCAGGTTCCTTTCGAGACAGAAGCTTTGCCAACGGTTAAAACCTTCCCTGTAGATTATAATCCCAAGTATTATAGCATAGGCGGAATATTCAGTGTGATCACCACTTACTTGGCTGGATATTTCCCTGCCAGAAAAGCCAGTGGTGTAGACCCTGTAGATATCATCAGAGGAAAATGACGAATCCGAAACCAGTCCTTGAGGCAAGAAATATCGATAAGTATTTTTACAATCCTAAGAAGGTTCAGGTACTTAAGAAGGTGAACTTTGTGATCAACCGGGGTGAATTTGTGTCTGTTGTGGGTAAAAGCGGCTGTGGCAAATCCACTTTACTTTATATCCTATCGACCATGGATACGGACTATGATGGGGAGCTATTGATCGATGAGGAATCCATTAGCGGAAAACCCCAAAATCAGCTGGCTAGGCTTCGAAATGAGAAAATAGGCTTTGTATTTCAGTTCCACTATCTACTGAATGAATTTTCTGTTTTGGAAAATGTCCTGATACCAGGTTTAAAGCTTGGCAAATACTCCCGTGAAGAACTGGAACATCGGGCGATGGAAAAATTGAAGATTTTCGAGATGGAAGACCATGCCCTGAAAAAAGCCAATCAACTTTCTGGAGGGCAAAAGCAGCGTGTAGCCGTAGCCAGGGCCTTGATTAACGACCCATTAATCATCATGGGTGATGAACCCACAGGCAATCTGGACAAGAAAAACTCAGATATCGTTTTTGAGGAGTTTAAAAAATTAGCCAAGGAATTTGGTCAGACCATGCTAATCGTGACCCATGATCCGGAATTCGCAGAGGGTACAGATCGAACTATAGAAATGGAAGATGGAAGGGTGATTTAAATTTAAACTGCATACTGCATACTAAACAGTCGGTTCCTGCTGACTCAGACAGTGAAAAGATCCCAAGCCCCAGATGATATCCGTACTGTCAATTCCAATCACTCTCCTTCCCGGAAAACAGTCTGAAAGGATATCTAAAGCCTTTTGATCGTTTTTATCGCGGAATGTAGGTACGATGACCACCTCAATTCCTATATAGAAATTAGCGTAGGACGCGGGAAGTCGCTGGTCTTCCCAAATCACAGGACTTGGCATAGGAAGCTCCACGATATTGAGTTGCTTGCCATTTTCCAGACGCATTTTCTTTAGCATTGTTAAATTTTCAGCTAAGATCTCGTGGTTTTCATCGGCCTTATTTTCTTCCACCACGGTCACCACGGTATCTTCATTCACAAAACGCGTGATGTCATCAATATGCCCATCGGTATCATCTCCGATAATGCCATCCCCTACCCAAAGAATATGCTGCACTCCGTAATAATCACAAAGGTATTTTTCGATCTGTGCTTGGTTGAGATGTGGATTTCGGTTTTTATTGAGTAAGCAAGCGGTGGAAGTCAGGAGTGTTCCTTTTCCATTAAACTCAACCGAACCGCCTTCCATGACGATACCCGGCTTAAAGCAGGGAAGGTTTAGCTTTTCGGCTATTCGGATGGGAATCTGATTATCCAAATCATAAGGAGGATACTTATCTCCCCAGGCATTGTAGTTCCACTTGACGATGGCTTTTTTTTGTGCTGCTTTGGGATTGATCACAAAGGCAGGACCATGATCCCGACACCAGGCATCATTGGTTGGAAAGAAATGAAAATGGACTTTGCTTAAATCCACCCCTGCTTTTTCCAGATTTGCTACCGCAAAGCTTTTCATGGCTTCATCGGCCACGTTGATATTTACTTTCTGCCCTTTAGCTACTTCTCGGATAAACTGGGAGTAGGGCGCAAAAACCTTCTCAATTTTGCCCGGCCAGGACTCTTCTTTATGAGGCCAAGACAACCACATGGATTCTTGAGGAGCAAATTCCGCTGGAAAGTAATAGCCTAATTCCGCTGGAGTTGATGCTCCAGATCGAGCCAGTTCGAATACATCAGCCATACTTAATCCTCGTCCAGGTAGCGTTTGGTTATTGGCTCATAACTATCTATTCGGCGATCCCGAAGGAAAGGCCAGTGAGTTCTGTAGCGATCTGAGCCATCCAGGTCAATTTCTTCCACATGAATTTCCTCCTCCAGGTGGGAAGCCTTGTAGGTCACCCGACCGAAAGCATTGGCAACAAAACTTCCTCCCCAAAACTGCATATCGCCTTCCACTCCTGTTCTGTTTACAGAAATGACCGGAACTCCATTTGCGACAGCATGTGAACGTTGGATAGTTTGCCAGGCTCCATATTGCTCGTCATTGGTGAGCTGGTCCTGATCCTTGTGCCAGCCGATGGCGGTAGGGTAAACCAGAAAATCCGCTCCTTTTAAAGCAGTTATCCTTGCCGCTTCCGGGTACCATTGATCCCAGCAGATCAAAACACCTACTTTTCCAAATCGAGTTTGAAAAACCTTGTAACCCAAGTCTCCGGGAGTGAAATAAAATTTTTCAAAATAGCCGGGATCGTCTGGAATATGCATTTTCCTGTATTTCCCAAGATAGGAACCGTCGGCATCCAGAACAGCTGTGGTATTATGATAGAGACCCTCCGCCCTTTTCTCAAAAAGTGAAGCCACGATCACCACTCCAAGTTCCTTAGCCAATGCTCCCATACTTTCCGTGCTAGGACCGGGAATAGCCTCCGCCAACTTGAAATTTTCGTAATCCTCCACATCACAGAAATAAAGGGATCTGAATAACTCCTGAAGGACAACAACCTGCGCACCCTTGGCGGCAGCCTTTCTGATACCGGCTTCAGTCTTTTGTATATTCTTAGCCACATCTTTGCTGCAGCTTAATTGAACAAGGCCGACTTTTAACATTTTGGAATTCATGGTGTAAAGATAATTGATCTCTAGGATTGCTATCTCCTACCCATTCGTTTTTATCAACAAAATCCCTGAGATACAGACCTAATTTTTATATTTAAGAAAATCCAAGCACATGAAATCAACCTTATTAGTTTTTCTCACCTTTCTCAGCTTTCAGCTTTTTGCCCAATCCAAAATAGAGGATCAACTGCATGGTCACAGCTTCCGCTTCATCGGCCCTGAGGGCAATCGAGCTATCGCGGTCATTGCCGAAGCGAATAATCCCCAGGTTGCCTATATAGGAGCTGCTTCTGGTGGACTTTGGAAGACTGAAGATATGGGCATCAGTTGGAACCCTATCTTCGATGAGCAGAGTGTTTCTTCTGTAGCGGCCATTGATTTGGCACCCTCTGATCCTCAACAAGTTTGGGTGGGTACAGGAGAAACTTTTGTAATCAGACCTGCACATGCGATGGGAAATGGCATCTATTTTTCTCCTGATGCCGGAAAAACCTGGGAACATAAAGGCTTGGAAAAGACAGGAAGAATCGGTCGGGTGATCGTACATCCAGATGATCCCAACACCGTTTTTGCAGGTGCTTTAGGCCACACCTATGGTCCCCAGAAAGAGAGAGGAGTGTATAGAACGAGGGATGGCGGTGAAACCTGGGAACAGGTTTTGTTTATCGATGAGGGGACAGGAGTTTCCGATATGGCGATAGACCCTGAAAACCCAGACATCATTTATGCTGCCATGTGGTCGGTGCATATCAATACCTGGGGACTGAACTCAGGAGGAGAAGGAAGCGGAATTTATAAGTCTATCGACGGTGGAGATACTTGGGAACCTTTGAATAAATATGGCTTGCCCTTTGGAGCTGAGCGTCCAGTCGGAAAAACTTCAGTGGATGTGTCACGAAGTAATCCGAATATCATTTATGCACTTTTTGAGGCAGAAAGCCCAGAAGTTTGGAGATCAGAGGATAAGGGCATGAGTTGGACTCTGATGAGCCAGGAGCACGACTGGAATGAGCGTGCCCCGTACTATACACGGCTTAGGGTGAATACCGGAGATCCAGATGAAATTTATTCAATGACCGTAAGGTTTACTCATTCACTGGACGGTGGCAAAACCCGTAACCCTAATCCACCTCGAGGTGGGGGCGATAATCATGACATCTGGATAAACCCAACTAATCCGGATCACTATATGGTGGCTCACGATGGTGGGGTCAGTATTACTTATAATCATGGCAAATCCTTCCAGCGAGTAGTCTTGCCCATTGCCCAAATGTATCATGTGGCGGTAGATGATCAGATTCCATACAATGTGTACGGAAACCGTCAGGATGGATGGTCTTATATGGGTCCTAGTAATTCCCTCGCAGGGTACATTCCCTTAGGTCTTTGGAAAGGTGTGGGAGGTTGTGAATCTGGCTTCGCAAAGCCTGATCCCAGAGACAATAACATTATCTGGTCGGGATGTTATGATGGGGGTCTAGACAGGCATGATTTGCGAACAGGACATTCCCGGGACGTCCGGGTATGGCCAGAGGCTGGCTATGGCTGGGCTCCCGCTGATATGAAATATAGATGGCACTGGAATTTTCCATTGAGCCACTCTCACCATACTCCGGGACGAGTCTTTGTAGGTTCTCAGTTTGTGCATATGACAGATGATGGAGGACAAAGCTGGCAGGTGATTTCTCCTGATTTGACGCTAAACTTAAAATCCCATCAACAAAATTCGGGTGGGGTAGCCATCGACAACCTAATGACTTTCGATGGTGCAACGCTATTTGCCATAGAAGAATCCAAATTCGAAGCTGGTGTGATTTGGGTAGGAACCAATGACGGTCAGGTTCAAATTACCAAAGATGGTGGAGAAAACTGGGAAAATCTTACGAGCAATATTCCTGACCTTCCAGAGTGGGGTACCATCGCTAATATCGAACCTTCCAGATATGATAAGGCTACGGCCTACATCACCGTGGACTTACATCAGATGGGAGATTTTGACCCATACATTTTTAAAACCACAGACTATGGGCAAAGCTGGACCAAAATCTCCAATGGCATTCCAAAGTCCGAATCTTCATTCGTGCATGTGGTTAAAGAAGATCCCAAGCGTGAGGGAATGCTCTACGTAGGTGTGGACAATGGGGTTTTTATCAGTCATGATGATGGAGACACCTGGAATCAAATCAAGTTAAACCTTCCTCCTGCACCGGTTTATTGGCTTGAGATACAAGAGCGTTTTGATGATTTGGTGGTAGGCACTTATGGTCGTGGATACTATATTCTGGATGATCTTTCTGCTATTCGAGGTCTGGACCAGAAAAAGACACTTGCCTTCTATGATGTCAGGGATGCCTGGAGATTCAATAACAAGGAAAACATCAAGACAGATGGAGTAAGTTTTAATTCAGGAAGAAACCCTAGCTATGGGGCTAGCCTAAATTACTTCATCCCCAAAGGTACCGATGGAACTGCCAAAATAGAAATTCATGATGTTCATGGGGAACTGGTCAGGAGCATGGAAGTAAAAATAGAGGATGGGGCAAATCGCGCTCAATGGGATCTACGCTATGAGCCTACCTACACCCCAAAACTTCGAGTAGCTCCTCCTGGAAGACCTTGGGTTCAGCTAAACGGGGAAGGATGGAGACCGCTGGTGCAGTGGGATCTTGATCTGATGGCGGGGCAATTTGGACCCAGAGTGGTACCTGGGATATACGAAGCCTCCTTGATTTTAAGCGATGAAGAAGGAAATGTTTTAGAACGAACTTCTACTGAATTCGAGGTACTTAAAGATCCACACGCGGAGGGATCCCTGAAAGACATCAGAGCTCAGGTAGCTTTTTCCCTTCAACTTCGAGATGCGATGAATCTTGCGGTCAGCAATATAAATACAGTAGAAGTTCTTAGGTCTGAGTTGGAAGCTATAATTTCTGAAGGGTCCAATAATGCGACCACCAAAGAAGCAATTCGATTAAAAGAAGCGGCAGAAGAAATCGCAAATAAACTTTATGATATCCAACTGACTGGAGCTCGCGAAGATGCCTTTCGCTCCCCAATCAAGCTATATGGACGGCTAAGTGCCCTTGCCTCAGACATCAATTCCAGTGGAATCGACTTCAGACCAACGGATCAGCAAGGAGAGGTTTATGAAGTTTTAGATGAGAGACTACAGGCAGCTATTAAGCAGTTTGATGAACTCATTAATACTGATATTGAAAAGTTTAACAAAGCTCTTCAGCAGCAGAATAGAAAGATTGACTTAGAAGGGACTGGTGGGGAAGAATAAAATGTGATTGGTCAACCCATCAAGATGGCTTTACCATCAATAAGCCTTAACTTATAGGAAATCAGACACCTATGGCAAAAAATAAATGGATCTCATTTCAAAAATTGACGGACAGGTTTCGGACCACCAAAAAGGCTACAGCCAAGCAAACTAAATCCTACCAGATTCCTGGTGTTTATGTAGAAGAGATCTCTAATCTCCCCAAATCCATAGCGCAAGTTGAGACAGCTGTACCGGCTTTTATAGGCTATACCGAAAAGACCGAAATACAAAACGGTCAAAACTTGACCACCAAAAGGATTAATTCTCTTTTTGAGTATGAATTATATTTTGGCTCTTCTCCCAAGGAAAGTGGCATTAGCATAGACGCCACTAACCACGATGACCCTACGGTGGACTTTCATTCTCCATCAAAGTATCTGATGCATTATGCCATGCAGTCATTTTTTGCAAATGGTGGCGGTTCCTGCTTCGTAGTCTCTTGCGGCATTTACAGTGATGGGGTGATCAATTATCAGGATCTGGAATCAGCACTTCTGAAGACATCTGCCATCGATGAAATCACTCTGCTAGTTATCCCTGAAGCTATAAATCTTGATAACCCTCAAAAGCATGCCGATCTGATCAACCGAAGTCTTTTAGAATGTAGCAAGCTGAAAGACCGATTTTCAATTTGTGATGTGTATACCCATGGTGGTAGTTACTCCGATGACATAAGTTTATTCAGAAACAAGGTAAGTGGTGCAGGCAGACTAAAATATGGGGCAGCTTATTACCCTTTTCTGGAAATGAGCTTAAATAAATCATTTGACCCGGCGAAAATAACCGTAACCACCAGTGCAGGCGAAACTTCTATGGCCTCCATCGAAAGTGAAAGTCCCTACTTGTACCAAAGTATCAAATCTAAAATTGAGCGTATGCCTGTATTGATGCCTCCCTCTCCGGCAGTCGCGGGACAATACACCTCCGTGGATATGAGCAGAGGGGTTTGGAAAGCTCCTGCAAATGTCTCCCTGAATCAGGTGATCAAGCCAAGTGTTTCAATAAATGATACCCAACAGGGAAGTATGAATATCGATCCGGTTTCAGGAAAGTCTATCAATGCGATTAGATCATTTAGCGGACAGGGAGTGCTAATCTGGGGTGCAAGGACACTGGATGGAAATAGTAATGAATGGCGCTATGTGCCTGTTGTAAGGCTTTTTATGATGGTAGAAGAATCCATTAAAAAGGGACTGGAGCAAGTGGTTTTTGAACCGAATAATAACAACACCTGGGTCACGGTTAAATCTATGATTGAGAATTATTTAACCATGTTATGGAAACAAGGAGGAATTATGGGAGCTACACCAAATGATGCATATTTCGTGAAGGTCGGTCTAGGTAGCACCATGACTCCAGATGATATTCTTGAGGGTAGGATGATCATTGAAATTGGTATGGCTGTGGTCAGACCAGCGGAATTTATTGTTTTCTCTGTTTTACAGAAGATGAAATCTCCTTGATATACTTTACATTTCCAGTATTTACACCAGGTATATCTTCCAAAATCCAGCCCATTATAGAACCGCCTAGACTCAAAAAAACATCCGTCTCCCACCCCAAAAATCCATCATTCTAAAATTAATAGGATTTAAAAGTCCCATTACCTACTTTTTATCCGATTCAGACCATTAAACTCAAAATCATGAAAAAACACCTACTTCTCACACTTATGATGCTACTTAGCATGGCTCATCTGGGATGGGCCCAAGAAGCCCTCTTTAGTGCCAGGAATATTATATCTCCGGAAATTAATCCCGATAACACGGTAAACTTCCGACTCTTTGCACCCAATGCAGAAACAGTTGAAATCACCGGTGATTTCCTTCCTACAGAAAAAATGGAAACGCCTATGGGGGAAATGGATGGGCCTGGCAAGGCAGAATTAACCAAGGATGAAAACGGGCTCTGGACATTCACCTCAGATAATCTGGGACCGGAACTTTATAATTACGCCTTTATTATTGACGGCTTTCGTACGAATGATCCTAACAATCCCTTTTTAATCCGGGACGTCGCCAGCTCAACCAATATTTTTATCATCGGTGGTGGTCATGCAGACTTATTCAAAACCAATGATATTCCTCATGGGTCTGTGACGCGCAGATGGTATGATTCTCCTGGATTGGATATGGATCGACGAATCACCATTTATACCCCTCCCGGATATGAGTCTTCCAGCGAGAGCTACCCGGTACTTTATCTCCTACATGGTGCTGGCGGAGATGAAGAAGCATGGATTTCTCTTGGGCGTACCGCCCAAATCATGGATAATCTGATAGCTCAGGGGAAAGCGAAACCCATGATTGTGGTGATGCCTAATGGAAATGTGATTCAGGATGGCGCACCCGGAGAAGGAAGCAAAAACTTCTATAAGCCCCAATTCATGATTCCAAAAACCATGGATGGAACTTACGAGGGGTCTTTTGAAGATATTATCAGTTTCGTAGAAAGTAATTACAGAGTTAAGGCGAATAAAGCCAACAGAGCAATTGCAGGTTTATCCATGGGCGGATTCCACACCATTCATATTTCACGTTACTATCCTAATACCTTTGATTATATGGGTGCCTTTTCAGCTGCGATCATGCCGAGGGAAGATGCTACCGCAAAAGTCTATAGCGACTTCGATGAGACTTTGAAAACGCAAATGGACAATGGATATGAGCTCTATTGGATTGCCATAGGCAAAACAGATTTTCTCTATGATGCCAATCAGGAGTTCCTGGCAAAGCTAGATTCCATGAATATGCCTCATGAGTACGTAGAAAGTGAGGGAGGTCATACCTGGAGAAACTGGAGGGTTTATCTCACACAGTTTGCCCCAAGATTATTTCAATAAAACTCAGCCCCGGGAACAAAACCCGGGGTTATTTTTTCATCAGCCCAAAAACTGACCTAAAGCAGATGGCTGCTGGAGGAGCCAACCGGTCAGACTGTACCGAGGTTTATTCGATGCCAAAACCGCATGAGGAACGTCTGCACTTTTGAACATCACACAGCGGGCTTCCAGAGGTTCTACTAACACAGTACTTCCATCTTCTCTGAAAATCTCAAGCTCTCCCCCATCCCCTTTCTGCCAATCCTTATTCAGATAGATCACCATGCTAATTGTCCGGTTGCTTCTATTGTTGAACTGATCCAGATGCTTGTCGTAATGCCCTCCTTTCGGGTAATGTGCCAAATGGAATTCGTATCCCGATAAGCCCAGGTAGCAATAGCGATTGTAGATAAACATGGTCTCATCGACCAAATTCCAGAGCTCCTCCAGTTCTATATCTCTTTTTCTATCAAGCCAGTAGGTGTAATCTCCGCGAATGTCAGGTCTAACCATATTATCCGCCAGTGCGCCTATTCCAGCTTTGGTGAAGTTATCCAGATGAGAGCGGAAAAATGATTGAATGATATTTAGCCTTTCCGGGCCTAAAAAATGATCTACAACGACGTAATTTTTTTCGGCCAGCTCATCCATCCAGGAGAGCCAGTCCTCAAGCTCATGGCAGTTTTTCAATTCATTTCAAATAGTCGGCAAATATAGATGTTTCCGAAGTAGAATAATTGAAATTTTAACCTTGGGACTTTGTGGTAAACAAAAAAGGAGCACTAGGCTCCTTTTAACTTCACTAATATTGCTGGTTTAGTCTTCAGTTGAAGTTTGATTTTCTTTATTCACCCAATCCAGAATGAAAGTCCCTGTTCTTCCAATGATAAAAGTAAGGATACCAAACAGAGGAGAAAGAAGTGCAACTTTTAACCCGCCTGCCAGCATGGCTGGTGGAATATCCCCTGCTGCCTCTATGGCATCAAAGGCTTGTATTAACCCTAGCACTGCATTGAATAAACCTATGACAAGTCCAAGTAGTGCTACTTGTTTGGCAAGAGATTTAAATTTTTCAAAGGAGATCTGATTCGATTTCATGTGCTTCCCAGCCAAAGCGATAAATACAATGGCTAGAATAAGACAAACCAAGACAAGAGTCATCCCAAAAGGCCCTCCTTCTCTGAATCGATTTATGATTGCGAAAGTAGAGGCAATAGAGTTTAGCTGGGTGGCGATTGTGAATATCATAGTTTTTAATTTTGATTATTCACCGAAGAAAAGGCAAAAGTTCTAGGCATATTATTCAATGCGATGGCCGACCGATTAAGTAGGTAAGATTGCATATTTAGCGGTGCTTTTGAAATTCAAAGTAGCTTATTTGTTGAGAAGGCCGCTAAATCGGTTGTTCACCGATTATTCTTTGTGAATCTTATTTTTTAGCTAATATTTAAGCATTCATGAATATTAAAAAACTTGGAAAGGTCTTACTCATCGAGTTTATCAAGCAAGCTCTGCTTTGCGTAGGTATTCTTCTGTTTTTTACTTTCTACTTTGGGATCACTCTTTCGAACCTAGCACCATCCTTCACATTTGGCCTCTTCCTTCTTCCGGTCACTTTCGTCACGGCAAATATCTTTAGTAAAAAGCTTATTCCTAATTATTTGATTAAAGAAAAATATGGATTGTTTGCATTGTACACGGTTTATGCCCTGGTGATTTCAATGTTTTTCATTGTGATTTCCTGTTTTTATGCTTTGGTTTTTTCTCAGGCCATTCCAGATTGGGACCGGGAGTTTTTAGCTACTAAAAATCTCTATCTGATCATGATTGGTGTTTACATGGTAATTTTGGTTGTATCCCTTTTCGCTGTCTATCGAGAGGGATATCAGATTAGTCTGAAAAACAAGGAACTTCAATATGCTTTGCTGGATGGGGAGCTGCAGCTAAAAAAGGAAGAGCTCTCCTACCTGAAAATGCAGATTCATCCTCATTTCCTTTTTAATACCTTAAATACCATTTATGGTTCGGCTATTGCCAAAAAACAGAATACCCCAGACTTGATTCTGAAACTTTCTAACCTCTTGGATTACATTCTGTATCAAACCAAAAAGTCTTTGGTTTCCCTTGAGGATGAAATCAATCATCTGAAAGATTACATGGCATTGGAAGAGTTAAGACATGGAGAAAAAATGGAGGTAGTTACGAGTTTCCCTGAGGGAACAAAACATGTAATGGTTCCTCCAATGCTTTTGCTTCCTTTTTTGGAAAATAGCTTCAAACATGGAAAGGTTTCAGGCAAAAAGTCTTTCATTGATCTTAAAATTCAGACTTGGGAAAACAGGATAGATTTCTCCATTAAAAACTCATTTGAGAAGAAGGAAAAGGACAGTAACTCGCAATCTTCTGGAATAGGCTTATCGAATATTCGAAAGAGGCTTGAAATGCTTTATCCGGAAGCCTATGAACTCGAGATCACGGAGAATGAGGGTATCTTTAGGGTACTGCTTTCCCTGCAAACAAATAAAATCAAAAAACATGAATTGCCTGATCGTAGATGACGAACCTATAGCCCAGAATATTCTAAAGGACTTCGTTTCCCGGCTGGATTTTCTGAACCTGGTCAAGACTTGTTCTGACGCGAATGAGGCGTTTAATTGTATTCAGAATAATTCCGTGGATCTTGTTTTTCTGGATATCAATATGCCCGGAATTGATGGAATGGCACTGGCCAAGATTATCCCTAAAGAGATTCATGTAATTTTCACTACTGCCTATCGGGAATTTGCCATAGAGGGCTTTGATCTCCAAGCCGCAGATTACCTGCTTAAACCCATTGCTTTTGACCGTTTTTTAAAGGCAGTTTCGAAAGTTAAAGCCGAGCAATCTTCTCCCTCAGACCGGGATTCCGATTTTATTTTTGTACGCCAGGACCGGAAAATGGAAAAGGTGGCTTTTGATGAAATCAGCTATGTGGAAAGCTACTCGGACTATCTGAAAATTCATTTGCGTGAAAGAACATTGATTGTCCGGGAAAGTATGAACAACTTTTTCCAGAAGCTTCCGCAAAGTAAGTTTATCCGTTTCCATCGCTCCTTTATTGGAAGGCTGGGAGCTATCGAATCCTATACCCATGAATTCATCCAGATAGACGGCAAAGCGCTGACGATCAGCCGATCTTTCAAGAATGAGGTACTCGAAAGATTAGGCCAATTCGAATAAGTAACTGGAGGATAAATAATGGATTAGAATGGCCAGGAATCCTGAAGTTTCTCGCCTTTTGCCATCTTATTCAATTCATCTTCCGTCATCAGGCATTCATCCAGCTCTTTCAGGATTGATTCCTGATCCAGAAATTGACCAATCAACACAAGTTCATTCATTCGATCCCCGAATTTTTTATCCCATCTGGATTCGATCCATTTTTGATTATCCAAGTAGGACGCATATCGAATTCTTTGCTGAAATGGCATGGAAGCCCACCATACACCCGCTGGTTCAGCTTTAAGACTTCCTCCTGCCTGCGACCAGGAAATAGCTTCATTCATTCTAGAACCCAAATAAAAAAGCCCTTTGCTACGTATGATGCTTGCTGGCCAACTCGACTGAATGTAATTCCAGAATCTGTCAGGATGAAATGGTCGCTTATCTTTAAAAACAAAGCTACTTATACCGTATTCCTCCGTTTCAGGAGTATGCTCTTTTTCTAACTCCTCCATCCATGCTTCAGATGCCGACTCCAAATCTTCATCGTATAAACCTGTATTTAGGATTTCTTTGAGGTCCACATTTCCCTTTTCTGTCCTAATTACTTTAGCCCTGGGATTCAATTTTTGAAGTATCGCTTCCAACTCCTCAGCATGCTCTTTTGAGACCATGTCCACTTTATTCAAGAGGATCACATTGGCAAATTCAATTTGATCAGTCAGAAGATTCACGATGGATCGGGTGTCCTCAAGATCATCATTCATCCCTCTTGATACGATAGTATCCGGGCTTCCAAAATCCTTGTAAAAGTTAAAAGCATCCACTACAGTGACCAAAGTATCAAGTTGGCTCACATCTCCTAGGATGGCCTTCTCATTCTCATCTACAAACGTGAATGTTTGTGCAACAGGAAGCGGTTCTGAAATTCCAGAGCTCTCAATAAGCAAGTAGTCAAACCTGCCTTCCTGAGCCAATTTACGCACCTCAATCATCAGGTCCTCTCGAAGAGTACAACAGATACAGCCGTTACTCATTTCGACCAGCTTTTCTTCCGTTTTAGAAAGGGTATTGCCTTGCTCGATGAGTTGAGCATCAACATTGACTGCCCCCATGTCATTGACTATTACAGCCACTTTTAATCCTTCTTTATTATGAAGAACATGATTTAAGAGGGTGGTCTTTCCTGCTCCAAGAAAACCACTAAGTACAGTAACGGGTAGTTTTTTCATGTATTTAGTCTAGTTCAGCTTCTTTAATGATGAAGGTCATTTCCTCTACATTGTCTGCATTGAGCTCCAAAATGCCCCTAACGGTGACGATTTCATCTAATTTCAATCGTCTTGGTTTTTCTTTAGTATAAACCACAGCCACCGATTCAGGGCCAGCGGCTCCGCAAAAAAAGCACTCTGCCATGGGATATTTGGATAGAATTATTATGTCATTTCTCTCGAGATCGAGAGGAATGTGAAAACCTTTGAGCTCTACTTCCTTACCCTCCAGTGCAATCAATTCATCAGTAAACTCTGGGTAATAGAAATACATACCAAAGTCTCTATTTAGCTTTTCCTTGAACGGCACCTGCTGAAAAAGTGCCCAAAGATTCTTCTCCTCAGGCACGGCAGACCAAGCGATATGAAAAATTAAGCTGGAAAGTAGGGCTAGTGTAAGTGTGGAAAACTGTCTCACGCTAAGAAAACTTAATAAGTTGCAATATTGTTGCATTTTTACGCAATAATCAACCAGGTCCCGGATTATTTTCTATTGGATTTCTATTCCCTTTTCATTTGGGCCTTTATCAAAATTTAACCACTCCTAAAAAAAACTTTGGCGGGCACGCTTCAGTGCTTAATTTCAAAATATCCTAAAAACCCCCAACATGAAAATTAGAACCCTTATTGTGCTCTTAGTTTTGAGCTTCAGCTCCATTCAAGCACAGGAACTCACTAGTGAACTACTTAATGGCCTCCCTCTGAGGAATATCGGACCTGCTACTATGAGTGGTAGAATTGTGGACCTAGCTGTTTTGGAATCTGATCCATATACTTTTTATGCTGCCACAGCCACGGGTGGCGTATGGAGAACTACTGATAATGGAATCACCTTCGAGCCTGTTTTTGAAAATGAGGGTACTCATTCAGTTGGTGCGATTGCCTTAAATCAAAATCACCCAAACATTATCTGGGTAGGAACTGGTGAGCGGGCTAACCGCCAAAGTTCATCTTGGGGAGATGGGGTGTATAAATCTACCGATGGTGGTAAAAGCTGGAAAAATATGGGTTTGAAAGACTCACACCATATTGGAAGAATTGCCCTCCACCCTACGGACTCGCTCGTGGCTTATGTAGCAGCCATGGGACATCTCTGGGGGCCAAATGAAGAACGTGGATTATACAAGACCGAAGATGGTGGTGAGACTTGGGAGAGATTAATATATGTGGATGAAGACACGGGTGTAGTTGATGTAGCCATGGATCCTACTGATCCGAATATTCTCTATGCAGCTACTTACCAAAGGCGAAGGAGACCCTATGGCTTTCATGGTGGAGGTCCTGGAAGCGGACTCCACAAATCTACAGATGGTGGAGAGACATGGAAAGAATTGACAAATGGATTGCCGGAAGGAGATTATGGGCGTATAGGAATTTCAATTTATAGAAATAATCCTGAGGTGGTCTTTATTTCACTTGAACAAGGTTTCCAATACAACGCCTCCACAGCCTATAATGAAAGAAGAGCCGGGCTTTATCGAAGCAAAGATAAAGGTGAGAGTTGGGAATTGATGAGTGACTGGAATCCTCGGCCCATGTACGCCTCGCAGCCTTTGGTGGATCCCAGCGACGAGTCCAGGATTTATATGATGAATCAATACAGCTATTCCAGTGATAGTGGAAGGACTTTTACTTCTCCCAGACAATCTCTACATGGAGATGATAGGATTCTTTGGGTTAACCCAAATGACTCAAGGCATGTGATCAAAGGTGACGACGGAGGCATAGGGATTTCCTATGACCGAGGATTAAAATGGCTATGGGTAAGTAATCTTCCCGTGAGTCAGTATTACCGAGTGGCTGTCGATGATGCCAAACCTTACAATGTTTACGGAGGGCTTCAGGACAATGGTAGTTGGGTCGGTCCTAGTGAAACGTATCGATATGGAGGAATCATTAATTCTGACTGGAAAAAGCTCGGAGGTGGTGATGGTTTCTTGAACCTACCGGATAGAAATGATGCTGATGTAGTTTACACAGAATCACAGTACCTGGGTTTATCGAGATTAGACATGAACACGGGTCAGAGACAAAGCATTCGTCCCGGAGATCCAAATGGTAGAATCGGCCCCAGACGGAATTGGGATGCCTGGGGACCTGGGCTTCCTGAGCCAGAACTTGGTAATGCTATGGCACCAGGAAACTGGGATGGGCCTTTTTTCCTTTCTCATCATGATGATAACACAATTTATGCTGGCACAAATATCCTTTGGAAAAGCACTGATAAAGGGGCTACCTGGACATCACTGGGAGACTTGACCACAAAAGTCAATAGAAGAGAGTTGCTAATCATGGGACAAAGAGCGGACGAAAATACTGCTTCTCTCGATGATGGAATTCCCTATTACCCAACCTTAACGGCAATAGCGGAAGACTTACATAAACCAGGAGTGCTATACGTAGGAACAGATGATGGACTTCTTCAAGTATCATGGGATGACGGTCAGACTTGGAATGATGTTACTTCTGAATTAACTGGCCTTCCAAAAGAAACCTGGATCAATACCATTGAGCCTTCTTCCCATCAAGAAGGAAGAGCTTATGTGGCCATTAATAATTATCGAAATGATGATTTTACCAATTACGTGTATCGGACAGATGATTATGGGAAAACCTGGACTTCTATCGTTGGGGACTTACCGGAGGATCGTGTGGCAAGAACCTTAAGAGAAGATCCAAAAAATCCGAATTTACTCTACTTAGGTACTGAGCTTGGACTATTTGTGACTATAGATGGTGGAGAAAATTGGACTGAACTTAAAAGTAATATGCCAACGCTTCCTTTCAATGACCTGGTCATTCATCCAAGAGATAATGACCTAATTCTCGCCTCACATGGTAGAGGTGTTTGGATTTTGGATCATTTGAATTCCCTTCAGGAAATGACTTCTGAAACCCTGAGCAAGGAAGCCGCATTATTTTCCATAGCCGATGCAGAAATCATCAATTACACCCGGGAAGGAGCTCACACTGGTGACATGTACTATCGGGGCGAAAACCCAGACTTTGGGGCTGCGATAGACTATTTTCTTCAGGACTCGGTTGCTTCAGACAATATTTCTCTTGGAATTTATGATGCATCAGGAAAGCTCATCAGCGAGATAGATCCAAAAAATGAATCAGGACTTCATCGCATCATGTGGAACTTAAGATATGACGTGAAACAAGCAGGCTCAGGCAGATCTAGAATCCAAGGGCCTTATGTTTTACCTGGATTATACACTGCAAAACTGCAAGTGGATGAACAAAGCTTTTCTCAGGTTTTTAGGGTTTCTGATGACCCCCGACTTGAGGTAGCAATTGATGTGAGAAGAGAATGGACTGAATCTCAATGGAAGGTGCTGGAGCTTTATTCTAAAGTTAGTTCCGATCGATCAGACGTACAGAAATTAAACTCTCAGCTTTCAGAGCTAAAGGAGAAAAATGTGGAATACGATGAAGAAGTGGCAGAGCCCTTGAAAGAATCAGCCAGAAAATATGCCGAGCTTAATAGTCGTATCCGAACCCTCTATTCTCAAATCGGAAATTACATAGGACCTTGGACCGGTGATCAGCAGTCCCAATTTGATTATTATTCCTCTATGGTGGAAGTTCTTAAAGCAGAAAAAGAAGAAGTTCTTTCGGACGTAGTTCCGAAAATTAATAGAAAGCTAAAAAAGGAAAATCGCCTTAGTCTGGAGAAATAGACTTTGAAGATAAAAAGGTGCCCCGTCATTGACCTGACGGGGCTTTTTTTGTCACCTTATCTTAGATTTTATTAAATTGGAATAAATAGTTTGTCTGAAAATTTGACTCTCACACATCATGGCTACCACCCCCGAACACGACGAAAAAATTGCAAAATTGACTTTTGCCGGAGTTTATCCACACTATCTAACCAAGATTGAAAAGAAAGGAAGAACCAAGGACGAACTACATGAGGTGATCGAATGGCTCACAGGTTTTGATGATAAAAAACTGAAAGAGCTAATCGACAAAAAAGTAACCTTCAAAGACTTTTTTGAACAGGCGGATCTGAACCCGAATTCAGAACAAATAAAAGGGGTCATCTGCGGCTATAGAATTGAGGAAATAATCACTCCTTTAACTCGCCAAGCCAGATATCTGGATAAGTTGGTAGATGAATTGGCGAAGGGAAGAAAAATGGAAAAAATCCTTCGCCAGCCTTTGAAAGCCTGATTTGGCTTTAGTCTAGAATTGACTTCCCCTGATTGGAGAGCTTTTTTACAAGCGATCAAAAAGGATTGAAATTATTGTGTAGCCGTAGAATCAAGAACTGCTTTTTCCAACATATCGTAGGTAATTTTAAAGGTAGGATAAGCTCCAATATTTTCCGGAGCCTTTTGATCTCCTCTTTGAACTTTGATTCGATTATCAGGCCCTTCTGATTCCAGAAAATCAATCACCTTATCAATCATAGATTGAATTCTGGCATCTCGAATGCTATCTACATTTTGATCTTTGGTGAGCTCCATTATTGCGTCGGTCACAGAAATAGAATCTTTACCTGTCTGCTTTCGAACATACTTTTCAAACTCCTCAGTCTGCTTCGTGTAGTCCCTCCTCTTAGAGTTAAATTCTTCCCCAACCATGTTTACAGCTATAGCTTCAGTGAATAGTCTCTCATCGACGAAATAATCCATCGTTATTGCAAGCCCTTCTTTTTGCCTTTCAAGATCAAGTAGCTTTTCTAGCTGTCGATATTGCTTGTTATTCGGGATAGTATCAGAAAAGGTAAACTCCATCTCTTCTAACTCCTTTGGGTCACCCCCTACTAATCCAACCAAAAAATCGACAGGAGCCAATACCGTTTTATCAATCACATTTTTAAACGTATCCCAAACGATCTTACCCACACTAATAGATGGGTCGTTTAGATCTCCTCGCACAGGAATGTCTAATTCTACATCTCCATTCCTGTCGGTTAGTAAGAAAAAGGCAAACTTTAAAGGAATGCTGTATAAACCAGCATCACTAGTCTCCAGAGTAGCTCCCCTTACGATAAGCTTGTTTTCACTTTCTATCTGCCCCTCTACAATTTTGGTCTGACAATAGTAGTACATGTCTCCAGTCACCGTACTGTGACCCATGTAATATTCAGTGTAGATATTTAGGTCAGGCAAAAGAAAATTCTCGACCGCAATATCAAGTGAAAGATTATTAAAATCCTGGGGATTAATGTCAACTGCGGCGGTTAGATTTCCTCTGTCATTCAGAAGCATAGTTGAATTGATCGTAAATCTCTCCGAATTACTGTCAATGTCCTTTGTATCAAATTCGATATTACTCAGTTTATAATTGAAAGGCTGCCCGGTAAGATTATCACTGTAATCAAGTCTTCCATTTCTTAAGATAAACTCATCTATGCTATAAGATAGACTTTGTCCTCCCAAAGTATCAGCTGTGACATCTGATCCAGAATCACTGGATTCCAATTCATCTTCCAGCATAAAAATTTTATAGAAATTATTGGTATTCGAATCCAACTGGAAATAAGTGTAGGAATCAATTATCTCAATGCTATTGATATGATAAACTGCGTTGTAGCTATCCAGATTATCAGCAATGAACCTGCTTTCTTTTGCTCCCAGGAAAACCCGGTCTGTTGTATCTCTCATTTCGAAGTCGAAGGCTTTGGCATCCACCGCAGCAACAACCTTTTGATATTCATTAATATTGCCGGCCAAATGAACTTTAGCATCTACATATCCATCGAAGGAATTAATCAAAGCATATTCTCGTACGTACTCGTAAAAAGGATCTAAATACAATTTTTTTACCTCGACATCCGTGTCAAAGTCACCTGATTTGGGATCGAAATTAAAATTAGCCTCAAAGGAACCTCCACGATCCATAGCGAAAGCTATGTCCGCTGAGCTCTTTTCAGTTTGGTCCCAAGAAATCATCGGAACAAAGAAATCAATACCAGGGATATCATTCACTTTGCCTACAGTACGATTGTCAAAAATGAGATGAGCCCCTTTCAACTGAATTTTGGAAATTTCATATTTGAACTCAGTCTCCTCTTCTTCGGACTCCACGTCTAAAGTGTCAGTGTTTGTATGAAAGTCAATTAAATCGTCAAAATTAAAGCCGGACTCATCCATAATGATTTGCGTGAAAAGTCCTTTGATGTAAAACTGCTCGATTACCTTCTCGTCCTGGAAATATCTAAGAGGATCCAAATCTAGTATCAAGGTGTCGAAAGACACGAAAACATCCTCTTGGCTATCTTCAAACATCTTGAAATCAAATGCCTTAACTGTGCTAGTGAAATAGTTGTACTTCAGTTTTTCAAGCTCAATCTGTCTTCCAATAAGCTCGGGACTATTTTTTACCAAATAAGACCGAATGATGGAAGGCGTAAAAATTAGGATTAAGAGAAAAAGAAGTCCAAGACCTATGAGTATGTATTTAACTAAACCTCGCATCAGATTTAAGCTTTTTTTTAAAAAAATGGATTGCTTTTTTAAATGAGGTTAAAGCTATTGGAATTTTAGCATTTCTTTTTCCTTTTTAAGGGTAATTTAAAGCCTAATTCTATCCTAAATTACAAACATGGATCTATTTACCATAGCAACTATTCTAATTGTTCTATCCGCAGGCTTTGCCTTTATTAATACCAAATACCTCAAGCTGCCCTTCACGATCGGCTTGATGCTCATTGCCATACTTTTCACTCTTGGCATAACTATCCTGGGAAATTTCAGCCCTTATATAATGGATCAGGCCAATCTTCTGATCAAATCCATAGACTTTGAGACCATCCTACTGGATGTGATGCTGAGTTTTCTACTCTTTGCCGGTGCACTACACACCAAACTGGATGCTTTAAAACGACAGCGAGGCCCCATAGCCCTTTTTGCCACCATGGGGGTGGTCGTCTCCACTTTTTTAATTGGAACTTTGATGTTTTACATTTTCTCCACTTTTGGTCACCCCATTGATTACATCTATTGCTTACTCTTCGGTGCCCTGATTTCGCCGACAGACCCCATTGCTGTTTTAGGAATTTTGAAGGAAGCCAACGCCCCAAAAAAACTCGAAACAAAAATCGTGGGAGAATCTCTTTTCAATGATGGGGTGGGCGTAGTAGTTTTCCTGGTCATCTTTCAGATCGCCAGACAAGGTCTCGATGCAGTCACCCCAGGTGATGTGGCCATTCTATTCTTGGAAGAAGTGGTCGGAGGAATTGGCCTTGGTTTGATCGCTGGTTATTTGACCTTCCGATTGATGAAAGTCATCGATCATTATGAGACCGAAGTGATTTTGACTTTAGCCCTGGTCATGGGACTTTCAGTGCTGGCTCATTTACTTCATGTTTCCGGGCCACTGGCGGTGGTGGTTGCAGGTATTTTTATCGGTAATAAATCTCCGGAGATTGCCTGGTCCAAAACCACACAAGGATACGTGGATAAATTCTGGGAACTTGTTGATGTGCTATTAAACGCAGTCCTTTTTGTTTTGATCGGACTTGAATTACTGATCATCACGGTAAATTCTGAATATATTATGTTTGGTTTAATAGCCATTCCAGTTGCACTTTTTTCCAGATATTTAGCCTTAGCCGGACCTGTAGCGCTCTTCAGAAAGAAACTTGAATTTATTCCCAAAACAACCATAATCATGACTTGGGGAGGTATTCGTGGTGGTATTTCCATAGCCCTGGCTCTTTCACTGGGTGCACAAATGGAGAGAGAACTATTTCTCACCGTCACCTATATCATCGTTATTTTTTCTATTCTGGTTCAGGGTTTGACCATTGGACCTTTGGTCAAAAGAATCGTTTCCGGTTCGGAGGTCAAAGTGGAATAGTGCAACTAGGTCATGAAATCAGAAATCATAATCGCCATTTTAGTTCTCCACTTTCTGATTGGATTTGGGTATTTGTTTTATAAGCTCTTTGGAAAAAGAGGAGATGAGAAATAAAGCCCTGAGTACTCGTTGGTAAAAACTGTTAATTCCATCAATTTCATTTTGCTAATTTCTGATTTTGTATTTACTTTGTTTTTCAAAGTACTTTTAAAATGACAAATCCAGCAGACGATTTACAAGAAATCAAGGCCATGATGGCCAAGAGTACTCGATTCCTTTCCTTAAGTGGTAGCTCCGGAGTACTCATAGGAATTTATGCCAGCATCGCAGCATGGCTCGCTTACACTTGGCTTTACCCGGAAGGCTTTATTGAAGAATTGAACAATTGGTTGAATCCGGAAGACCTCTTCCCAAGATTTCTGATCTTAGCAACAGGCCTCATCGTACTAACTCTCGGAACTGCTTACTTTTTAAGCCGTTTGCGAAGCAAAAAGAATGCTGAGCAAATATGGAGTCCCGCAGGAAGAAGGTTTCTAAGCGCCCTATTTCTTCCCCTTGTAGTAGGTGGTTTGACAATAGTAGCTCAACTCTACGCGGAAAACTACACTTTCATCCCGGGGACCATGCTTATTTTCTACGGATTAGCCCTACTCAACGCCGCTAAGTTTACCGTTGGAACTATCCGAAACCTAGGGATGATCCAGGTTCTTCTAGGTTTATTTTCACACTTTTTTCCTGAACTGGGACTTTTGTTCTGGTGGTTAGGCTTTGGGCTTACCCATATATTCTATGGGGCCATCATGTACTTCAAATACGAGAAATAAATGGCGGCTTCCTACGATAAGGCCTTTGAAAATGTCATTCGTCTGAGGGTGATGTCCATACTCATGGTGAATGAGAGCTATGACTTTAATTCATTTAAGGAGCTCATGGACGTAACGGATGGGAACCTGGCTACTCATTTGAGGAAACTCGAGGAAAAAGGCTTTATCAATGTCAAAAAATCATTCATCGGTCGAAAACCACAAACCAGCTATCGGGTCTCCAAAGAAGGAAAAAAGGCCTTCGAAGCCCATCTCAATTTTCTGGAGCAAGTCATCAATGAAAACAAAAACAACTCTAAATAGCACTATTCACTCAGATTATGGAAAGCGAAATCATAAAATACAAGGATGATCCAGCCCAACTGGAATCCCTATACAGAAAAGGTAAAAAAGCTTTTGCAAAGGGCTTTCATGAAATTTATCCCCAAATACAAGGTAACCCAATAGCAGAGTTCTGGAAAGCCCGCCTAGATTATAAATCCGAACAAGACGGAATTTCCTGGGGCACTAAAAAGGAATTTAGATTCGTATTGATTTTAGCCCTCCTTGCTGGGCTGTTTGCGAAAACACAGGAAATATTTGCCATAGATGAGGACTTCTTCTATCCTAGAAATTTGGCATTTATCGCCTTCCCAGCAGTGACGGCATATTTTGCCTCGAAAAATCAATTAAAATCCAGTTTGATTTGGGGCATAATCTCCGTCACATTGGGTTCACTTATTTATATTAATCTGCTTCCGGATGATCAAAGTAGTGATACTCTTGTTCTTGCCTGTATCCATTTGCCTTTGCTACTCTGGGCCGTGTTGGGATTTTCCTACTCAGGTAATGACTATCGAGACCTGGATAACAGAATGGATTTTCTTCGATTCAATGGGGATGTGATAATAATGGGTGTGGTACTCGGTATTTCTTTTGCTCTAATGTCAGGATTAACGATGGGGTTATTTGAACTAATCGGGATCAATATTGGTGAATTCTATACGAAATATATTGTGGTTTTTGGGCTGGCTTCCATCCCACCCTTGGCAACTCACCTGACTCAAACCAATCCACATCTCGTAAGTAAGGTTTCACCTATCGTTGCCAAGATTTTCAGCCCTCTTATTTTGGTCATGCTTGTGATCTATTTGGGTGCTATAGTTTATTCCGGAAAGGATCCTTATAATGACCGTGAGTTCCTTTTATTATTCAATATGCTCCTGATTGGGGTGCTTGCCTTGATTTTCTTTTCGGTGGCAGAATCTAGCAAAGATTCTAAAGCAAAAGCTGGAAACTGGGTTTTAGGCGGCCTGTCAATTGTCACCATCATCGTGAATTTGGTGGCACTTTCAGCGATTGCTTTTCGAATTACCGAATATGGAATCACTCCAAACCGAATGGCTGTTCTTGGAATCAATGTAATTATGTTAATTCATTTATTTCTAGTTTGTGGAAAGCTGATCAAATTGATCAGAAACCAAACAGAAATAAATGAAGTAGGTCAAACCATTGCCAGGTTTTTACCCGTCTACTTTATTTGGACAGTGATTGTAGTCTTTCTTTTTCCGCTTATCTTTAATTTTCAGTAGTCTAAATATTGGCTCTGAAAAAGCCCAACTAATCGCTCTATCTTGTACCAAACATTAAATTCAGATGAAAGTAAAAACCCATTTAAATGCACTTTTGGTTGCTGCCGCAGCAGCCACAATCCTAGCTTGCGGTAGTCCTGAAAAATCAGAAAAAACTTCAGAAACCATGATGGAGGAATCGCAAGAAGAAGCACGTTTTGGTGGATTAGCTCTTTACACCCTCAGAGATGCCATGAGCGAAGACCCTACAGGTACTCTTCAGAAAGTGGCCGATGCTGGATATGCCTATGTGGAAGCCGCCGGATATGAAAACGGAAAATTTTATGGAATGGAGCCGGTTGAGTTTAAAGAATACCTGGAATCGCTAGGCATGAAAGCAGTCAGTTCACACATGGGAATGGTGACCCTGGAAAATGTAGATCAGCTAATAGAGGATACCAAAGCTGCTGGAATCACCTATTTCGTGATCCCCGTCCCTCCTATGGGCATGTTTACATTTGGTCCAGATGGCATGGGAATGAAAGGAACACCAGAAGAATTGGTGAGCATTCTGAATACTCTAGGGAAAAAATGTAGCGAAGCAGGTCTGGAATTGCTTTATCATAATCATGATTTCGAGTTCATGGAAAATGAAAACGGAGTTATCCTGGCTGATTACATTTTGGAAAATACAGACCCAGCTGAAGTTAATTTCCAGATGGATTTATATTGGGTGACCAAAGCTGGCGCCAAAGCAAATGATTATTTCGCAAAGTATCCCGGTAGAATCAAAGCCTGGCATGTGAAAGACATGAACAGTGAGGGACAGTTTGCTCCAGTTGGCACTGGCCTTATTAACTTCTCCCAAATTCTAGCTGAAAAAGAGAAAGCAGGAATGGAGGTTTATTTTGTAGAACAAGATCAAACCTTCGATCTCGACCCACTCGAAGCCATCAAAATAAGTCATGATGGTTTAAAAACTTTTGGCTTCGAATAGCCGAACTAAAAATTAGATTGAGCAAAGCTCTTGTTTGGTTAAAAATCCAAAATTCAACTTCGCTCAATCTGATTACTTTCTTTGTTTGGCAAAAGAATTATTCTAGCAACAGGGTCAAGTTTCTAAATGTACTATTGTGACCCTTATAGCCATACCCATTCGTGGTCCTGGCCCATGCGGTAAGTACAAAGCTATATGCACAAGACTGAGGCGGTCTCCAGTTTCCTGTGGCAGGAACATTTTTATTTGAGAATCCAGCCCAATTTCCTTTGGAGAGATCATAACCTTCACTGTATATAGAAGTCGCCTGTGAATTGCCGTAGGTGGCTCGGAAACTCACAGACCTGAGATTTCCTTCGGAATCATTTGCTGTGATTTTAAATTTAATGCCATCCGGGCTTGGACCAATATTCTCTATAGCACAAGCAGACACCTCATTGTTGCCATGTCTGATACTCTCAATATTTACATCCGGAACGTGATTATCGATGTAGATAATGACAGAATCAGTGGCTGTTACCACTCTACCCTTATAGAACCTTACGGTAATTTTATACTTACCTGGTAGTAATGCTGTAGTAGGAAACTGAATCAACAAATCATCTATGGAATAATCAGCACTTGGATTCGCTAAAGTATAGGCTCCCTGAAAGGATGCGGCGAAGCTCTCCAATACATAAGTGGATCCATTCCATCGATAATTCGACCAGTTACTGATAAGCTTTTGAGTGGGACCACTGGGAGGATCAATGTAAACTTCATATTTCCTCGCTCCCTGTGACCAAAGCTGAGAAAGCTTTGTCCTATTACCAATGAGATTCAGGGTTCCTCCGAAAGCTGCGTTTTCCACGTGCACATAATAGCCAGAATCCGTAGTGGCTCTACCTGTGGATTGATTTATTTTTGTCTTCGGAATAAGTCCAATCCCACCAATCACCGGACCTAGTTCTCCAGTTGGGATACTAGGTTTTCTACTGAGGATCAATTGACGGAGCTTGGTGAAATCTCGGTAAAAATTACCTGGAAAATCTGTTGTAAACCCTGGGTTAGAAGATTTTACCCTAAAACCAAAATAGGTATAAGGAGGGCTGAATGGCCATGACAGGGCCACATTTATTTCGCTCAGCTCAATCTTAAATTTCCAGATTCTATGGGATGCTGAGGATTCTTCACTTGGCCCAAATTCCTGAATAACTTCAGATGAAGATGAATCAGGAAGAATACCTGTCCATCTTCCCGGTCCTAAATAATACTGCCGGGCGAGCCTGTTAGGTTGATTTGGGTAAAGAGCATAATTGATGTCAGTATTGGCTGTGATTTTCCGGTCACGGTTTTTATCAAAGGACAGCCAGAAGTAATCTCCTGTACCTCGATCATTTCCTGTATCCTGGACTACGTCCAAAGCCAAATACAGATATCGCGCATCATTCTTGGCATAGACAAAGCCACGTGAAAATTTGAGTTTACCTGAATCTGACCAATCACCTGCATTAAAAGGCTTATTGATATCCACAGGTGTTACGGCCCATTCACTCCGCAGCGGAAAGGCAAAGAGTAATGGATTCGTAATCGAAAGTTTTTTGATTCGAGTAGGCATGATGAATAAAAGTTTTGATGAAAAAAGAACAAAAACGAACAGGTCTATAGAAATTAACCTGCAAACAAATCCGATTAAGGACAGAAATACAAAAGGCTCTATAGAATTAATACCTTCTTATTTCCTTGAAAACCAATTAGTTATAATTTAATAAATGAATAGTACAATCAAAAGAAAAAACATGGTTTTTACCTGAAATATCTTAATTTTTGTTAGGTCAAACACTTTTTGAGCTGATTCCAGCTCATTTTTTGCTTCTTGCGAAAAAACCAGCCAAAGCCCATTACATGTTGGAACTGATTGATTTCAGGAAAAGCTACGGATCAGATTTCCATTTAGAGATTGGAGATTTAAATCTAGAAGCCGGGATTCACCTTATTCTAGGAGAAAATGGATCAGGAAAATCCACATTATTAAAAGCTGTGGCTGGGATTCATCCCTTCGAGGGTGAGATAGTTCTCTCCGGGGTTTCCATTTCTAAGGACCCCTTGGAATATCGCAAGTTGATTGGCTTTGCGGAAGCTGAACCATTATTTCCTGATTTCTTAAGTCTGGAAGATCTGATTCAGGTAGTGGTTAAAGCCAAGTCGAGTTCCCCTACTCAGGTTGAGGATCTTAAAGAAACCTTGAAGATTGGCGACTTTTCAAAGCAGGCCATCGGTAGTTACTCCTCGGGAATGCTTAAAAAATCGGCACTCCTTCTGGCCTTCATTGGTGATCCGAAACTGATAATTCTAGACGAAGCCTTCACCACTCTGGACGTTGGCACCCAACAATCTCTCACTAGGCTGATAGAAAGGAAATCCAAAGAAGGCACAAGTTTTCTTCTCACTTCACATCAAAATGAGCCAATCACAGCATTTGATTTTAGCTCCACCATTTCCTTAAACCAAGGAAGAATTATTGAGCATGAAGGAGCTTAGTACATCGGCTTTTGTGAGCCCGTTTTACAGACAATTTCTTGGCTTCTGGGTGTTGCTGTTGGTATTTACTACCGTTTTTATGGAGTATCCACAGCATGTGCTTTTGGCGGAGTTTATCTATAGAAACCCTATTCTTCCCTGGGTCCTTCCTTTGATTTTCCTCAGCTTCTCCACGCTGGTTCTCAGCTTCCAGAAGGAATTACTTCGTAGGTCATCATATACCATCTTTCATCATTTGGGCCTATGGCCCAAAGCTGAATTTCGATCCCATATCTTTCAAGTTTGGATCTCTACTCACGCCTTTTTAATGGTCTATTTGGCTTTCTTGAGCATTTATGGAATCAAGGCTCAGGCCTTTCTTACTGTATCCATATTGTGGTTGGTCATTTTTTTCAGCTTTGTACTCCATCTGAACCAAATCAAAAAAACTCTTTCAAAACCAATTAAAGAAAAGCTTTTCTCAAGACCATTCAAAAGGCTGACTCTTCCTCCTTTCAGTTGGCTAATGGTACAGCTAAAGGAAAAAAGACCCCTCCTCCTTCTTTCGACCAAGGGACTTAGTCTCATCCTGTTAAGCGGCTTTTTCACCTCTTATGCTACCGGAAGATATGATATAAGATGGCTACTATTTGCTGGTTTGATTGCCGCTTATTTCCATTTACCCATTTTGATGGAACGGATGAAAATGGAAGGCACTAGCATGAATTGGTTTAAATCCTTGCCTTCTCATCCGTGGAGAAAATCGAGGGATCATATCCTAGGATTAGGCTTAATTCTAGCGCCCGAAATCCTGATGATTTTCTGGAGAGGAATTGAGGTACTTAGTGCTTTTGAGGTCGTTTATTTGGCAATTTATATGCTTTCTCTTGTTCTGGGACTTCTCGGATTACTGAAATGGATTAGGCTCAAAAGCTTTGATCAGAGAATATTGATACCAGCATTTTTCATAGTCTTCATTACTATCATTTTCTACTTTCATCCGCTTTACATATCCATAGTAAGCTTTTGCCTCTTTGTCTTTATGATGAGACATGCCTATGAACAATAAAACCCTGCAGTAAGGAAACCGCAGGGCTAAGATTTTCGACTGAAGCAAATACTATTTCGTCGGAAGAACCTTTGAACTCACCTCTCCAAAACCTACTCTCATTTCATCTTTCTCCGCAAATCCTTTCATGATCACAGTATCGCCATCTTCGATGAATTTCCTCTCCTCTCCCGTTTCAAGCTTAATCGGTTTGGTTCCTTTCCAGGCAAGTTCCAACATAGATCCATAAGAATCCTCAGTAGCTCCGGAAATAGTCCCTGAAGCCATCATATCTCCTACATTAATGTTGCATCCATTTACCGTATGATGGGCTAGCTGTTGGGCTACGGACCAATACATAAACTTGAAGTTCGATTGACACACTTTGGAAGGCCCTTTATCATCGGGCGCAATATAAACTTCCAAGTTTAGATCGTAATTCCCTTCTCCTTCGAATTTTAAGTAGTCAAGTACCTCAGGCGTTTGCTCAGGGCCTTTGACTTTGAAAGGTTCCAAAGCTTCGGTGGTTACCACCCATGGAGAAATAGATGATGCAAAACTCTTTCCCAAGAAAGGTCCAAGAGGAACATATTCCCATGCCTGGATGTCCCGGGCGGACCAATCATTAAAGAGAACAAAGCCGAAAATGTACTCCTCAGCATCTTTCGTAGAGATAGAATCTCCCATCTTGGTCTCTTTCCCAGTAATAAAAGCCATTTCTAATTCGAAGTCTAACCTACGACTTGGCCCGAACTGAGGAAGTTCCATATTGGGATCTTTGAACTGGCCTTTTGGCCTGAATATAGGAGTGCCTGATGGAATAATGGAAGAGGCTCTTCCATGATAGCCTACAGGAATATGCCTCCAATTGGGTAGTAGGGCATTTTCAGGATCCCGGAACATTTTCCCTACATTGGTCGCATGCTCTATGCTACTGTAAAAATCTGTATAGTCTCCTACTTTTACAGGCATTAGCATCTCGGCTTCCTTCCGGTTTACCATGACCTTTCCACGAATGGAATGATCCCGCAATTCTTCATTGTCAGCCAAAAGCAATTCCTGTACCCGCTCCCTTACTTTTCTTGTTTTGGGCTTGCCAAGAGCAATAAAATCATTTAATGTTTCCTTCTGGAAAATTCCCTCCGGCAAAAACATATCAGAAAAGAACCCAGCTTCCTCAAGCACACTTAAATCAACAATTTTGACTCCGATAGCTATGCCGATCCTTGGTGAAAGCCGCTTATTTTTAAAGATCCCGAAAGGCAAATTGTAGATAGAAAAATCCGAGTTTTTGGGTACCTCGACCCAGGTTTCAAGTTTAGTAGTTGGCGTTTCGCTCATAAGTTTTTGTTCTTAAGGAAGGGCAAATTTAGAACTTCAAAATGATTTCAAAAGGATTAATCAAACTGATCAAAAAATGATTTTGTAAGCAACGAAATATGAACCTTTTCTAATTAGCTTTTAACAAGGGTGAAAATCTCATGAAAAATTGGATGGAGAATCATTATATTCGATTTCAACTATTCCCTTATCTATGAAATCAAATATTAAAGCTTTTCTTTTCTTTTCAATCTTCCTGCTTAGCCTCAGCCTTTCTGCGCAGGAAAAATCTCTCATCGACCAGCTTGAGGAGATAGCTATCGTGGACCAAAAGGTCATGATGCCCATGCGCGATGGTGTACGATTAGCAACAGATATTTATCGTCCAAAAGAGGAAGGAAAATACCCGATCGTTTTTAGTAGAACACCTTACAACTTCAACACCTGGGGCAATGGCGAAATGAATACGAGAACCTTACGATCGGCCCTGGATTGGGTCAAAAAAGGCTATGCTTATGTAGTTCAAAATGAAAGAGGTAGATATTTTTCCGAGGGTGAATGGGATATTTTGGGAGTACCACTGACTGATGGTTACGATGCTATCGATTGGATGACTAATCAGCCCTGGTCAAACGGGAAAGTTGGTACTTTGGGCTGTAGCTCCACAGCAGAGTGGCAAATGGCAGTTGCGTCTTTAGATCACCCTGGTCTTGCAGCTTTGGTTCCCCAAGGCTTCGGCGCAGGAGTCGGTCGAATTGGTGATTTTTATGAACAAGGAAACTGGTATCGTGGGGGTGCTGGACAGATGCTTTTCACAAATTGGCTTTACAGCGTTCAGCATGATCCAATGAGGCCTCGTCTTCCAGAAGGAATAGAGCAAGAAGACCTTTTAAGAATTCAACGATTTTATGATATGTCTCCGGAGTATCCCCGAATCGATTCCAAATCAGCTTTGAGCCATCTTCCCATACAGGATATAATCCGAAATGTAAAAGGGCCAAAAGGAATCTATGAAGAAATGATCACCCGAAAACCAAATGATCCAAAATGGTATGAAGGTGGATTGTATCATGATGACATGCCGTTTGACAAGCCAAGTTTCTGGTTCGTTTCCTGGTTTGACGTATCATCGGGACCAAATATTGCACTTTTCAATCATGTGAGAGAGAATGCCGTTTCGCAATTGGCTAGGGATAATCAGTATTTGGTAATAGCCCCTGTTTTGCATTGCTCGTACACTCGTGCAACTGAAAATACAATGATTGGCGATCTGAGTGTTGGTGATGCCAGGCTGAATTACGATGAGATGATCACTGCCTGGTTTGATAAGTGGCTCAAGGATCAAAGCAGCGATACAGTGGAAGAACTTCCCAGGGTTCAATATTACACCATGGGTTCGAATGAATGGCAAAGCTCTGATGTTTGGCCACCGGCAGAGGCTGAAATGACTCCTATGTATTTACATTCTGAAGGAAATGCCAATACCAGACTAGGAGATGGAGTTTTATCCCCTGAAAAACCCACGAAAGATACACCGGATACCTTCAAATATGATCCAATGAATCCGGTGGAATCCTATGGTGGTAATGTCTGCTGCACAGGAAATGCGGTAGTTGGTGGGTCATTCGATCAAAGCCAAATGGAAATGAGAAATGATATTTTAGTCTATACCTCGGATCCCCTTGAAGAGGGTATAGAAGTATCTGGGTTTATTGAAAGCTATCTTTACCTCTCTTCAGACGTGAAAGATACCGATGTGACTATTAAGCTTATCGATGTTCATCCTGACGGCAAAGCTTATAACCTGGATGAAACGATCCAAAGAGTACGATATCGGGAAGGTTATGATAAAGAAGTATGGATGGAAGAAGGAGAAGTGTATGAAGTTAAAATGACTCCTATGAGTACCTCAAACTTCTTCAAGAAAGGACATAGAATCCGGATTGAAGTCAGTAGCTCTAACTTCCCAAGGTTTGATAGAAACCTTAATACGGGAGGAAATATATATGATGAGACTGAAGCCTTGGTGGCCACAAATTCTATTCATCATGGAAAGAATTATTTGAGCAGGATCGTTCTACCCATCATTAAGAATTAAACAAAAATAAATTTAAGAGGGCTGAGGCCCTCTTTTTTATGAGAAGGAATTTAGGGTAATAAGCCATCCAAAATCAGCAAAAACCCCTAATTTTACCTGCTAATTCCAAAATCATCAGCATGTCTCTAGCAAGCAAATACGACCCAAAAGACACCGAAGCTAAATGGTATTCCTACTGGTTGGAAAACAAACTTTTTTCCTCTAAAGTCGATCCTGAAAAAGAGCCATATACCATAGTCATTCCTCCACCCAATGTGACTGGCGTCTTGCATATGGGACATATGTTAAATAATACCATTCAGGATGTTCTGATTCGAAGAGCAAGAATGCAGGGAAAGAATGCCTGCTGGGTTCCTGGTACGGATCATGCCTCTATTGCCACAGAGGCAAAAGTGGTGAACATGCTGAAGGATCAAGGAATTGATAAGAAATCTCTGACTAGGGAAGAGTTTTTAAATCACGCTTGGGAATGGAAAGAAAAATATGGAGGAATTATCCTCGAACAGCTTAAAAAGCTTGGAGCTTCCTGTGACTGGGATCGCACAGCATTTACTATGGATCCAGGGCTGAGCAAAGCTGTCATCGATGTTTTTGTTGATCTGTATGAAAAGGGGAAAATCTATCGTGGTATCCGAATGGTAAATTGGGATCCGCAAGGAAAAACAGCCCTGTCAGATGATGAGGTAATCACAAAAGAAGTAGCCTCGAAGCTTTATTATATCCACTATAAAATTGAAGGGTCAGAAAATGAGCATTTGACTATAGCCACCACTAGGCCTGAGACGATTATGGCAGATGTGGCCATTTGCATCAACCCAAATGATCCCAGGTTTAGCCACCTCAAGGGTAAAAAGGCCCTAGTCCCTTTGATTAATCGAAGCATTCCGATCATAGAAGATGAGTATGTAGATATAGAGTTTGGGACCGGATGTCTAAAGGTCACCCCAGCTCACGACATCAATGACTATGAGCTAGGCATCAAGCACAAACTGGAGGTAATTGACATTCTCAATGACGATGGTACACTTAATGAAAAGGCTCAAATTCTGGTTGGAGAGGATCGCTTTGTTGCCCGCAAAATGATTGCGAAAAAACTGAAGGAAGTGGATCAACTTGAAAAGATCGAAGATTACACCTCAAATGTCGGCCACTCAGAGCGGACTGATGCAGTGATCGAGCCAAAGCTTTCACTACAGTGGTTTCTGAAAATGGATGAAATCACCAAGCCAGCCTTCAGCTCTGTGATGGAGGATGTCATCCAGCTTCATCCACCCAAGTTCAAAAACATGTATAGAGTTTGGATGGAAAACGTTCGTGATTGGTGTATTTCCAGGCAGCTTTGGTGGGGACATCAAATTCCGGCCTATCATCTTCCAAATGGTGAGTTTGTGGTGGCAAAATCAAAAGAAGAGGCTCTAAAGAAGGCTCAGGAACTAGACTCCACTTTGACTTTAGATGACTTAACTCAAGATGAAGACGTATTGGACACCTGGTTTAGCTCTTGGCTTTGGCCTATCTCCGTATTCGACCCAGAAGTTTTTGCCACAGGCAAACCGAATGAAGAGCTGAAGTACTATTATCCTACCAATGATCTGGTGACTGCCCCGGAAATTCTATTTTTCTGGGTGGCCAGAATGATCGTTGCCGGATATGAATACATGGGCGAAAAACCATTCAAAAATGTATACCTCACCGGTATCGTAAGAGATAAGCTGGGGAGAAAGATGTCAAAAAGTCTAGGGAATTCTCCAGATCCTTTGGAACTCATCGCCCAATATGGTGCAGATGGAGTCAGAACAGGTATGCTTTTCTCCTCCCCTGCCGGAAACGATCTTCCATATGATGACAAGCTCGTGGAACAAGGAAGAAATTTTGCCAACAAAATCTGGAACGCCTTCAGATTGGTGAAAGGCTGGGAAGTTGATTCCAATTTGGACGGTGCGGCCAATTCTTCATCAATTCATTGGTTTGAAAACCGCTTCAATCAGGCTTTGGCAGAGATAAATGATCACTTCGAGAAGTTCAGGATTTCTGATGCCTTGATGGTCACCTATAAATTGGTTTGGGGTGATTTCTGTTCCTGGTACCTAGAGATGATTAAGCCAGAATATCAGCATCCTATTGATCAAACCACTCACGACAAAACTCTTGAGCTATTTGAAGATGTTCTGAGGCTCTTACACCCGTTTATGCCATTTATCTCGGAAGAGCTTTGGCACCAAATCAAAGAAAGATCAGTTGAAGAATCCCTGATTTTGGCCGAATGGCCAGTCCAAAGAGATTTTGATGAGGCAATCATTAAAGAAGCTGCCCAGGTATTTGAAGTGATTTCCCAGGTGAGAAATTTAAGAGCATCAAAAGGGATGTCACCCAAGGAAGCTTTAGACCTAACCATCAAGGCTAAGGATGAGAAGCTTTACAGTAGATTTGAGAGTGTACTTAATAAACTCGGAAATCTGAGCTCACTTAGCTTCGGAGATTCAGTTGAAAATGCCATGAGCTTCGTGGTCAAATCTGATGAATGCTTTGTGCCGATGGGCGATTCCATCAATGTGGAAGAGGAAAAGGCGAATATTCAGAAAGAGCTGGATTATACACGTGGGTTCCTTAATTCCGTACTGAAAAAGCTCAGCAATGAGCGCTTCGTTTCAGGGGCACCAGAGCAAGTGGTGGCCAACGAAAAGAAAAAGCAGGCCGATGCGGAAGCAAAAATCAAAGCATTAGAGGAGAGCTTAGCCAAGCTAGGCTGAAAATCGTCTTGGCCCTAAAATTCGATTGGAGAGGCGTAAATAGAAGTGAGATCAAACACCTTTCGACTCCGCTCAAGGTCATAGCAAAGTTGTCGATTCGAGCGGAGTCGAGAATGATTTGAATATGGGGCTCAATGAGTTCTGAGCACCCAATCTTTTAAGCAATTGAAAGCCCCTTATAACTCACGAATCATAAGGTCCTTGAAGATCACTCCTTGACCTTCGCTTTGAAGGCCGATGTACCCGGAGGTTAATGGTTTCCCATCAATTTTGACTTTTGGATCAAATCCATTGGCCACTCCTCCGCCTATTTGCGGGGAGGTGTAAGTGAGCACAGTGTCTCCATTCACGAGGTGATGAACAATTGAATCTGCATAAACAATTAGCTCAGCCTTGACCCATTCATTCCATTTAAAGGTTTCTGAAGATGAATTTATGCAGTGCCGTGGATCGATTTTTCCATTCAGCTTAATATCCGTCCCCGGTGAACACATGTTTCCGGTGGGTCGGTTTTCTCCTTCATTCTCCTCAGCAAGCATTTGATATTCGACTGATATAGGCCAATCCTGTTCCTTGAGGATGGTTTCAGGGGCCTGGGAATGAAACATCACTCCAGAGTTTCTATATGTGTAATCAGGTGCATCTTTAAGCCATTGATCCGTGAAGCGATATTCCCATTTTAGATGAAAGGATGAAAATGGCTTCTTATAAAACAGATGGCCATAGCGAGTCCCAAATTCATCATAATCGGAATAATCCACCGCGATGGTCCCATCAATGACACGAAAGGTGTTTTGGTAATTATCTCCCACTTCGTGATGAAAGAGTTTTGGTACCCAACCATCCAAATTTTCTCCGTTGAAAATGGAAATCCAATTTTCATTCCTATCCATTTCAACATTGAAAAAGCCTGTAAAAAGGATAAAAATTGAGATGATTAAGAGATGGAAATAAGTCACTCCTGAAGATATAAAAATTGCTGGGAAATTACTTACAATGAGATTAAGTCAAAATCAGCCGGGTTTTAAGTGAATTTGAAAAGGTATTTTTCATGTCCAAATATCTCTAAAAACCCGTTACTTTGACAAATCAAATAACTAAGTGAATTAATGAGTTTAAATCTAACCCTGATCAATGTCACTTACCTTATTTCGGTAATTGTGGGACTTATTGTGGGTTTAGTTACATTAACTTATGGGGTAAAAAAAGGAAAACCAAATGCTCTTTTAGGAGCCTCCTTCATATTTCTATCTCTGGCGATTTTCATAGTTTTCCTAATTGATTCTAAGTTGATGCCTTATTTCCCTAACTGGTATAGAACTGGGAATCTTTTTGGGCTCATTTATGCCCCCCTGCCTTATTTATATTTCAGACACACCCTATTCCCTGGAAAGTTCAAAGCATGGCAGCTTCTTCACTTTCTCGCAGCCTTTCTCTTTTTCATAGACTATTTACCAATTTTTGTTCTTTCAGCCGCAGGGAAAATTGATTTGATAAACGCAGAGATTATGGATCCTACAATTTTTGTAGAGTTCAGCCAGAGCCGAGTTTTCCCAGCTTCTTTTTACACACCTTTCAGAACCATACTGCTTAATATATATTGGGTATTCAGTGCATTAACCTTTAGGAAATTCCTAAAAATCTCAGAGTTCAAGCCTAACCAAAAACCTCTAAGGACCTGGATCCAAGGATATTTAGCCCTGCTGACTCTACTCTTCGTACCATTTTATTTTACTTTTCTCGTTTCAGATTCCACAACTATTTTCAGGTTAATTCACTTTTCTGCAGCCATTCTTCTTTTAGTCTCTGCCGTTTACTTATTATTCTTCCCTTCCATTCTATATGGTATTTCCGATCAGATGGATAACTCCTTGATAGTGCAGAAAAAAGATGCTTCTCCCAAAGATCTACTTGATAGAGAAAAGGTTCAGGAAATAGAAAAGGCTCTAATGAGAAAAATAGACTTAGACCAAGTACATTTGATTCAAGGATACACTGCCCAGGATTTAGCTAAGGATACAGGGTTTCCTTATTATGTTTTGACCTCATACCTTAATCAAAATCTAGAGATGAAATTCACAGATTTCATCAATAAGAAGCGAATTGAATATGCCTTAGATTTATTGAATTCAAAAGAGTCCAGCAGTTATACCTTAGAAGCAATCGGTAACCGAAGTGGCTTTAAAAATCGAAATTCTTTTTCCTCTGCATTCAAAAAAGTGACTGGAAAAACTCCTTCTTCCTATCTTCGCTCAAAATCAACTACAGCCTAAAGCAGTAAATTTGATAAGAATTCAGGCCAAAATCCTTCGAATCTTGGCAGCAACAAATTATCCCAAGGCATTGATGATAAATTTTTACCTACTTTTATTTGATTTTATTAATTTCAATCATAAACATTTTCAATAGCGTATCACGAGTCGTTATTTAATTCAAAATCTATTTTTAATGAAAAAAATTTTCAAAATGACATCAGTTCATTTAGGACTGATAACGTTCTGCGGGGTCATGCTTGGTTTACTATCCATAGAGGCCTCTGCTCAAGAGAAACCCAATATTCTGGTAATATGGGGAGACGATGTGGGACAAAGCAACATCTCTGCTTATACCCGTGGTATCATGGGTTATCAAACCCCTAACATTGACAGAATTGCGAATGAAGGCTTGATTTTTACGGATTATTACGGCGAGCAGAGCTGTACTGCAGGAAGATCCAGTTTTATCATGGGCCAAAGTGTATTCAGAACAGGCCTTTCCAAAGTGGGATTGCCAGGTGCTGAACTCGGAATGCAGGTTGAAGATCCAACTATTGCTGTGTTTATGAAGGATCTGGGTTATGCCACTGGCCAATTTGGAAAAAATCACTTGGGAGACAAGGATGAAATGCTCCCTACCAATCATGGTTTTGATGAATTCCTTGGAAACCTCTATCACCTGAATGCAGAAGAGGAGCCTGAGAATGAAGATTATCCTGGGGATATGGTGATGCCAAATGGCAAAACCTTTCGAGAAAATTATGGACCAAGAGGAGTAATCAAATCGTCCGCAGATGGCTCTATCGAAGATACGGGACCATTGACTAAGAAAAGAATGGAAACGGTGGATGACGAAACCGTGGCTGCAGCTATAGACTTTATTAGAAGACAGGAGGACGCAGGAGTGCCTTGGTTTGTTTGGTGGTCCGGTACCAGGATGCACTTCCGAACTCACGTAAAAGAAGAGCTAAGAGGAATTTCAGGTCAGGATGAGTATGCTGATGGAATGGTAGAGCACGACATGCATATTGGACAATTTCTAGATGTGCTTGATGAATTGGGTATTGCAGATAATACCTTGGTATTTTATAGTACTGACAATGGTCCTCATATGAATACTTGGCCAGATGCTGCTATGACTCCTTTCCGAGGCGAGAAAAATACCAACTGGGAAGGTGGCTGGAGAGTTCCAGCTATGGTAAGATTTCCAGGTGTAATTCCAGCGGGATCTGTCAGTAATGGAATTGTCCACCATATGGATTGGCTTCCAACTTTGGCGGCAATAGCCGGAAAAGATGATGTAAAAGAAGATCTACTTGATGGTTACACTTCTTCAGCCCTAGGAAGATATTACAAAATCCACTTAGATGGTTATAACCAGTTAGAACATTTCAAAGATCCACAGAATGTTCCGAGTGCCAGAAATGAAATATTCTATTTCACAGATGATGGAGACCTGTCAGCATTGAGATATAATGACTGGAAAATGATTTTTCTTGAACAAAAGGTTTATACTACTCTAGAGGCTTGGGCGAATCCTTTTACCGAGTTAAGGGTGCCTTTGATATTTAATCTACGGAGAGACCCTTATGAAAGAGCTCAGTTGACCTCAAACACCTATTATGACTGGTTAATTGATCGAGTTTATTTGTTGGTTCCTGCTCAAGAATATGTCGGGAAGTTTCTACAGACCTTCCAAGAATATCCTCCAAGGCAAAAAGCTGCAAGCTTCTCCCTTGAGCAAGTCATGGAAAAACTTCAAGTAGGACAAGGAAGTTAAGCCGAGACTTTTCTCAAAATCACAAAAAACCACCAGAATTCTGGTGGTTTTTATTTTACTCATGTAAGACCAATTAATGACTCCAGTTGTAAGTATCTATCTTTTCTAAGCAGGCTTTCAACAGGGCTATAGAATTAGCTATATCCCTTTTATGCGCCATTTCAATGACTTGGTGCAGATGTCGTGTAGGAATAGAAATAGCCCCCGCTATCGCGCCCTGCTTACCCATTCTTTGGACACCCGCAGTATCAGTTCCACCCGCAGTTAAAATTTCAGGCTGCCAGGAAATTTTATCAGCATCCGCTGTTTTCTTCATAAACTCCACCATACGGTAATCACAAATCGTAGATGCGTCCATGATTTTTATAGCTGTACCTTTCCCTAATTCGGTGACTTTTTCATGAGCTTGTGCTCCAGGCACATCAAATGCAATTGTGGTATCCAAAGCAATCCCAAAATCCGGATTAATTCCATGGGCAGCCACATTAGCACCCCGGATTCCGACTTCCTCCTGAACGGTGAAAGTTGCATACACATCATATGGAGGATTTTCTAGCTTTTTCAGTGTTTCAATCAAAATGAAAACAGCTACCCTATTGTCAATAGATTTACAGTTCACGCAGTCACCCATCTCAACCAGTTCACGCTCACGAGTCACGGGATCTCCTACTGTCACAAACTTCTCCACCTCTTCTTTACTCATGCCGAGATCGATGAAAAAATCGGTAGTCTTAGGAAGCTTACTTCTCTCTTCCTGACTCATCACGTGAATGGGTTTACTACCCATTACTCCTATCAGATCTTTCTTCCCATGTACGATTACCCTCTGTGCGGTGAGAGTTTTTGGGTCAAAGCCGCCCAAGGTATGAAACCTCAAGAAGCCATTGTCATCAATATGGGTGACGATAAATCCAATCTCATCAAGATGAGCTGCCACCATGACCCTTTTTCCATCGTGGTTGTTCTTCCCCTTTTTTAAGGCAATAACATTTCCAAGGTTATCCGTTTTAACTTCATCAACAAGAAGAGTAACTTCTTTAATAACAAGATCTCGAACTCGTTTCTCAAAGCCAGGAGCACCAGCAATTTCACATACCTGTTTTAGCAGGGATACATTGATTGACATAGAAAATATTTTGTTTAAAAAGGAAGCAGCTCTTAGTAAGCTCGAATGGTCTTACCTTCCATGAAATTCACGAAAGATCGATTTACCACTCGGGTACCACCCACGGTAGGGTAATTGCCAGTGAAATACCAGTCTCCTAGGTGATTTGGAATGCATTTATTTAGGTCTTCCACAGTTTGGAAGATAACTTTTACCTCTGCATTGATTTCAGGAGTAGTTACTATTTCGGCAACCTTATCTGAAATCTCCTCATAGGTAAACTGGTCGTAAACCTTCTTCACATAGTTTTCACGATTGGATGGATCAGCCATACAAAGCTCATAAATTTCATCTAGACGGTTTTCAATTTTTCGCTCTTTCATTAAGGCCAAAGCCGCTCTAAAGGCTATAAATTGACGCATCATGGACATATCAATACCATAGCAATCAGGGAATCTGATTTGAGGTGCAGAAGAAACGATAATTATTTTCTTGGGTTTTAATTGATCCAAAGTGGTGAGAATACTCTTCTCCAATGTGGTCCCTCTTACTATACTATCATCAATCACCACAAGAGTATCCACTCCAGGTTTGATGACCTCATAGGTGGTATCATACACGCTCGATACCATCATATCTCTATCGTCATCATTGGTGATAAACGTCCGGAGTTTCACATCTTTACTCACCAGCTTTTCCACCCTAGGCCTAAACCCAAGCAATTCTTCGGGATCACCCAAATGAGGTTTTCCTTCCACAAAAACTTCTCTCCTTTTACTGGATAAATAATCTTCCAGTCCCTGAAGCATACCAAGGAATGAGGTCTCAGCAGTATTTGGGATGTAGGAAAAGACTGTGTTTTTAAGATCAAAATCTATGGCCTTCAGAATCTGAGGTACCAGAGCTTTTCCGAGTTCTTTTCTTTCCTGATAGATATCCGGATCCGTTCCTCTGGAGAAATATATCCTTTCAAAAGAACAGGACTTCTTTTCTCTCGCTGGCATTACCTCCGCCTGCTCAAAAGAAGCGTCTTTATTGATCACCAAGGCATGACCGGGTTTGATCTCTTCGATGGCATTGAAATCAATTCCAAAGGCAGATTTAATGGCTGGTTTTTCAGAAGCCACCACGATCACCTCATCATCAGCATAGTAATAGGCTGGCCGTATTCCGGAAGGATCACGAACCACAAAGGAAGAACCATTTCCAATCAAGCCTGCCATGGCATATCCTCCATCAAAATCTCTACAAGACCTTCTCAGGATTCTAGCCACATTTAATTCGTCCTCGATAAGGTGAGTAATCTCCTCGTTTTGGAATTGATGCTTATACTTATCGAAAATTCTTTGGTTCTCTTCGTCTAGGAAATGGCCGATTTTCTCCATTACCGTAACCGTATCTGTCTTTTCTTTGGGGTGCTGGCCTAGTTCTACCAGCTTTCCAAACAACTCCTCCACATTGGTCATGTTAAAGTTTCCCGCCATGACCAGGTTTCTACTTCTCCAGTTGTTTTGTTTTAGGAAGGGATGGCAAGTTTCTATGCTGTTTTGACCGTGAGTCCCATACCTTAAATGTCCCAGCCAAACTTCACCGGAAAAAGCGATATTTTCCTTGAGCCATTCCCCATCAGCCAGTCCATCTACTCCTCCAAGCTTCTTGGCCTTCTTATACTTTTTATTAATTTTTTCGAAAATGTAGTTGACCGCTGAAGGATCTACGGAACGATATCTACTGATATATCGAGTTCCCGGTTTCGTATCGATTTTAACATTGGCGACACCTGCACCATCCTGTCCTCGATTGATTTGCTTTTGCATGAGGACATAAAGTCGACTCGCTGCATAATTGGGTGTTTTGTACTTGTCGATGTAGTATTGTAAAGGCTTCCTGAGCCTGATCATTGCAATTCCACATTCGTGCTTGATGGCATCACTCATATCGACTAGATCAAAGGTTAATTTGAGTCCACAAAGTTAGTGTAAGTTAAAAGATTATTCGACCCAAAAAAGTTCGAATCCAGCCTTTTCTTTTAAATTTTTGACAAAGCACAAATCATAACAGACATAGTAATTGCACAAACACCTTTATCTCTCTTAATTCCCTGTTATTGAATAATTTAAAATTTCAAATAGGTATAACCTTCAGGAACGTAAGTGGTGATTGTAGTCAATGCAGAAAGTGCCACCTGAACATCCGGCCAAAGGTCTTCAGAGTCAAGGTTTCTTGCGATCAAGGACTGCCCACAAACGTAAATCTCAGCCCCTGCCGCTTTAAGCGCATCATAGACCTCCAAATTCGGATTGTCAGTCTGATATCTTTCCTGATAATTTTCATCATTCAAAAGGGAAAAAGCAGCTCCCCCATGAACCACCACCTTTACATGTAGATTTTCCTTGGGAACTCCTGCCAATCCATGAAGATTCATCATTCTGGCGATATTATCCACCCACCTATTGACTTGAGCTGGGCTATTTGCAGCTGAGGTTAGGTCGACAATGATTTTATATTCGCGATTAGGATCTGGTCTCTCAGTTGCGTTCTCGATTTCATAAATACCACCATGTCCTTTGACGATAGGGTATTGAGCTGATTGGGAATATGCTTGCAGAGCGATTAAGCAAAGAAAAATTGGGAGGATTAGTAGTTTTTTCATTCTTCTGGATTTTAAGAATGAAAAGCTAGGCAAAATCATTTCTTTCTCAAATCTTCAATTCTGCTTTTTTCAGTATTCAAGTAGTTTAACTCCTGCTCCAGGTCATTTGGCCTTTCAAAGGAATCCGATTTCACATACTTTTTGTATCGTTCTATTTCATCAAGAGCCTTTTCAAAATATCCCAATCGCTTAAAAACATCGATGCGTATGGACCTCGCCCACAAATTCCCAGCACTCAATTCAATAGCCTTGGAAGCCAGATCAAGTGCTACCCCATAATTTTCTCCATTGAAAAAATAATAATCTGCACCAGCTGCATACCAATCAGCATTTTGACTTTTGCCGCTGATAAGTTGGGACTCGATAAATTTGTCCATTTCTTTAGCCGTACTGGTCTCCACCAGGAAGCTCACCTGTTTATTGGCCCATGAGATGAAGATCTGGGCATTATCCGGAATAATATCTATGTCGATCGTGAGAGTTTCATAAAAGCGACCCGAATTCTGATTGATCAAGGGGTATCTCAAGACATCCTTGGCAGGGTCGTAGTCATAGCTACCATAAAGTTCTGTATCGCTGTTCAGAATCAGTATCCAAGACTCTTTATTCGGAATCGTGAAAATAGAATACTTCCCAGCCTTCACCGATTGACCTCCAATTTTCACCTCACGATCAAAACGGATTTTCGTGGCATAGCCAGCTCCTGTTCTCCAGACCTCTCCCCAAGGCACCAACTCACCAAATATCTCTCTCCCCCTAACGGATGGCCTCTCATACTCGATTTCTATGGTCGTATTCCCAACTATCTGAGAAATATCTCCTTTTGGACTTCTGGATGGGAAAGGGTAATCATAATCCTGAGCAAATATCTGATTTTCATAAAAAATGAAAACTGAAAGAATCAAGGTACATATGAAGAGTTTTTGCATAGTTATTTTTCTGAAAATGGTTTGATCAATTACCTAATACGTAAATAACACAAAAAAAGCTCTTCAGAATTCTGAAGAGCTTTTGTGCGCACGAGAAGATTCGAACTTCCACACCCATAGGGCACCACCCCCTCAAGATGGCGTGTCTACCAGTTTCACCACGTGCGCGGTTAGGGTCAGCAAAAGTAGAAAGTCAGCCTATTCTGTGCAAACCTTCTGAGGTACTTTTGCCTGAATTTTTGAATTATCCGTAAACTTTCTTTTCAGCAGATAGCAAGGTGTTATATAATAACGAAGCTATAGTCATGGGCCCAACTCCACCAGGAACCGGTGTGATCGCAGAAGCAATTGGTTCTACTTCGTCAAACTTTACATCACCCAATAATTTGAACCCTGATTTCTTACTGGAATCCGGAACTCTGTGGATTCCTACATCAATCACCACCGCGCCAGGCTTCACCATATCAGCCGTTACGAATTCAGCTTTGCCAAGGGCCACAATCAAGATATCCGCTGAACGAGCAATTTCGGGAAGGTTTTGAGTTCGACTATGAGTAAGAGTCACTGTGGCATTTCCGGGATAACCGTTTCTTGCCATCAGAATACTCATCGGACTTCCTACAATATGGCTTCTGCCGATGACCACACAGTGCTTTCCGGAAGTTTCAATTTCATATCTCTTCAAGAGCTCCACAATCCCATAAGGTGTAGCAGCTACATAGGCCGGCCAGTTTAAAGCCATCCGGCCCACATTTGATGGTGTAAAGCCATCGACATCCTTCTCAGGCTTGATTTTATTGGTAACCTTCTCTACAGAAATATGCTTGGGAAGCGGAAGCTGAACAATGAGCCCATCGATATCCGGGTTTTCATTGATCTCTTCTACTGTTTTTAAAAGCTCCTCTTCGGAAATTGTTTCCTCAAGCCTCACTAAGGTGGATTCAAAACCTACATATTCACAGGCCTTGACCTTAGCACCTACATAGGTCTGACTCGCTCCGTCATTTCCTACCAGAATAGCTGCCAAATGAGGTGTTTTACCACCTTCGGCTTTGATCTCCAAAACTCTAGCTTTTATTTCCTCTTTGATTTCTGCCGAGGTTTTTTTTCCGTCGATTATTGTAGGCATTAGTTTATAGGTTTGGGAACTTCGAAATTCATCATTCTAAGTTCATCATTCGATATTTAGTTCTTATTTCGTTCAGCTGTTTCTATGCTTTTGACAAAAATTGAAATTAACTGATTGCATTCATCCAGTAGTTTTTCGTTTCTTTTATTCTCAGTGGTCAAATTTGATTTAGCAATAATCTTTAGTGCGACCCTACTTTCTCTGAGCTCTTTCAGAACGATTTTTATTTTATGGATAAAGTCTCTTCGTGACTCTCCAGATTGAGCCTCTCCGTAGTTCAAGGCTGGTGAAGTTCCGCTTCTCAATAGTTGGCTTCCCACATGATTTCCAGCCTTAGAACTCACTAAAGTATCTGTAAAGGAAATGATTTCAGAAGCAAAATCAATTAGTCTTTCTTCAAGATCATATTTCCTCTCCATAATTGGTCAGTTTTAAAATCTACTTACTTCATTATTCAAAATTCAATATTCAGAATTCGAAATTGAAACTGAATGTCGAATGATGAATAAAGAACATCGAATGTCGAAGAAATGAATTCCTAAATTAATCCAACTTCAAAACCGCCATAAATGCCTCTTGTGGCACTTCGACGTTTCCAACTTGTCTCATTCGCTTTTTACCTTTTTTCTGCTTTTCTAGAAGCTTGCGCTTACGAGAAATATCACCACCATAACACTTGGCAATCACATTCTTACGTAGGGCTTTGACAGTTTCTCTTGCAATAACCTTGTTCCCTATCGCCGCTTGAATCGCAATTTCAAACATCTGCCTTGGCACCAGCTCCTTAAGCTTTTCGCAAAGCCTTTTTCCCCATTCGTAGGCCTTGTCCCTATGAACTACAGCGGACAGGGCATCTACTGGATCTCCGTTGAGCATAATGTCCAAACGAACCATATTTGATGGCTGATAGCCCTTTAATTCGTAGTCTAGAGAGGCATAACCTCGGGAAATGGTCTTTAACTTATCAAAGAAATCAAAAACAATTTCAGCAAGAGGCATATCAAAGGTTAGCTCCACACGGTCTGCTGTGAGGTAAACCTGATTTTTGATTTGCCCACGCTTTTCCATACATAATTGAATGACTGGACCTACATAATCAGCGGCGGTAATGATCGAAGCCTTTACAAATGGTTCTTCAATGTGCTTGAATTTATTTGGATCAGGCATATCAGATGGAGCATTGATGACCTGATACGTATCATCGGTCATCAGGGCTCGGAACTGTACCGAAGGAACCGTAGTGATCACCGTCATATCAAATTCACGCTCCAGTCTTTCCTGAACGATTTCCATGTGAAGCATTCCAAGGAATCCACAACGGAAACCAAATCCAAGAGCAGCAGATGTTTCAGGTTCCCAAACAAGAGAAGCATCATTTAGCTGAAGCTTTTCCATGGAAGCCCTCAGCTCTTCATAATCCGTTGTTTCTACAGGATAAATCCCCGCGAAGACCATTGGTTTTACGTTTTCAAAACCCTGAATGGCTTTGTCACAAGGGCGCTTCAAATGAGTTATTGTATCACCTACCTTTACTTCTTTGGCCACCTTAACCCCAGAAATGAGATAGCCAACATCTCCCGCAGACATGGTTTGTTGGGGTATTTGGTTGATTCCCAAAATACCTATCTCATCCGCATCGTATTCTTTACCAGTATTAACAAATTTGATTTTATCGCCTTTGCTCAGAGAGCCATTAAATATCCTGAAGATTACTTCTACTCCACGGAAAGAATTATACACGGAGTCAAAAATCATTGCCTGTAGCGGGGCATCCGCATCTCCAACAGGTGCTGGAATTTTTTCAACCACTGCATTCAGAATATCCTCAATACCAAGACCTTCTTTGCCGGAGGCCAAAATAATATCCTCCCGTTCACAACCAATCAAGTCGATCACCTCATCGGCAGCCGCCTCAGGGTCAGCACCGGGTAAATCGATTTTATTTAAAACAGGAATGATTTCAAGGTCATGCCCCATAGCCAAATATAAATTGGATATAGTCTGAGCTTCAACACCTTGCGAAGCATCTACGATCAAAAGTGCTCCTTCACAAGCAGCGATGGATCGGGAAACCTCATATGAAAAGTCAACGTGTCCCGGAGTATCAATCAGGTTCAAAGTATACTCCTCACCCTGATAAGTATATTTCATCTGAATGGCATGAGATTTTATCGTAATCCCTCTCTCCCGCTCTAAATCCATGTCATCCAACAACTGATTCTGCATCTCCCGATCAGATACCGTATCGGTAAACTGCAACAACCTATCCGCCAACGTACTCTTCCCATGATCAATATGGGCGATGATACAGAAGTTCCTTATATTTTTCATATTCATTTCGGCCGCAAAACTAGTAAATAAAGCCCAGATAATGAGAATATATCATAGCCTCTTTACTTCCTTCATAAGATCATATTTTTAATATTCTCTTACAGCTGGATAATCATTTGTTTACCTTTACGGTTTTAAAATCACCTATGAAATCTGTAGCGGAAAGCAAGAAATCAGAGAACATCGCTGAGTACATCGTTTACATGTACCAAATGGAGGATCTGATTCGATCTTATCAGGGAAATATGACAGAAATCAATGAATTTGTCGTGAAGAAGTACCCTGTGGATGAAGCTGAAAAAAAAGAGATCTTTTCCTGGTTTTTAAATCTTGTAGGCCAAATGGAGGATCAGGGAATCATGAAAAAAGGCCACTTGAATTCCTTAAATGAATTAGTGGAAAAACTAGCCACTATTCATTGGGATATGCTTAAAAAAGACTCGGGGTATTTTAAAATTTATAACTCCGCAAAACCTCATATCATCCAATCGGTGATGGAAGCGGAAGGCCAAAATTTGGGAAACGAGATTCAAATTTGCCTGAACGGGGTTTATGGACTTTTGCTTTGTAGATTATTGGGCAAAAAGGTAACTGATGAGCAATTAGAGTCGGCCAAAGCTTTTGGGGAGGTGTTGAGTATGCTTAGCTATTATTACCGAGTGGGTGATTCCCTCCCAGAAAATTAATCAGGCCTCAAAAAACTCCCACACACTTTTGTATCCCCCTACTTTCTCCACATAGGATAAAAGCCTATCGAAGAAAGAACTTACTGCCAAAGTACCAGAGTCACCGATCAAAACCAGTTTTCTCTTTGCCCGGGTCAGAGCCACATTCATTCTTCGCTCTTCAGCCAAAAATCCTATTTCTCCATCCTCATTAGAACGAGTAAGGGAAATCACCATAAAATCTCTTTCCTGACCCTGAAAGCCATCCACGGTGTCTATGGTAATCATCTCTGAAAAAGCCTTGAGATTTGGGAAATCATAGCCCTCAAAAATCAGGCTTTTTAGCATTCGAACCTGAGCCCCATAGGGAGCGATCAGGCCGATGGTCCAATTATTTTCTTTAAAGGTTCCGATTCCGATTTCAAGGATAAGACGGTTCAAATGCTCACAAGTAAACCTTGCTTCCTGAGCATTAAATGTACTTAAGGTTTCCTCTTCTTTTTGCTCGGCAAAGGATGCGCCAGCCGTATCTATCCACTCAAATACATGTTGACCTTGGATAGGGTGGAGATTTGTGTTTGGTGCTGCCTGAAGTTTATTTCCATAAAACACTTCATTAGAGAAACCCATGATGATTTCAGGCATCCTGTATTGAAGCTCCAGCATTTTTGCAGAATCCGGATTTCGAGTGATCGCTTTCTCAAATAGGGTTTCAGCCAGACCTTCTTTTGCTGCCGCAAATGATTTAATGGTGGGTGGAAGTTGAAAATGGTCTCCCGCGAAAACAACTTTCTTAGCTTTCATAATAGGAATCCATGTTGCAGCCTCAAGCCCCTGGGCTGCTTCATCAATGAAAACCACGTCAAAGGTCAAGCCCTTCAGGGGAAAGGAAGAGGCACCGACAAGAGTAGTGGCAAATACTTTTGTCGATTGTAAAATATCATATTGAATATACTCTTCCAGAGATTTGGCGGCCTCTCTACACCTTGAAACCTCAGCATACATCAATTTCCTCTGTGCTCTCTCCTGAGGTCCGAAATTCCTTTTGTACTGCTTTGCAAGAGACAAATACTGGTTAGTTTCTTTACGGAGCTTTTTTAAATCACGGTAGCTCTCATGCAGAACCTCCTTGGCATCTAGGGTTTGATTGAGAATTTTCTCCTCCACTCTGGCAGGATGGCCAATTCGGGTAGTTTCTATTCCCTGATCCACCAGCTTTTCTACCAGAAGATCTACTGCAGCATTGCTCGGTGCACAAACGATTACAGATTCTTTTCTCATAACCGAATCCTTAATCGCTTGAACCAGAGTGGTGGTTTTACCCGTACCCGGTGGACCGTGAACTACTGCCACATCCCTTGCTGATGCTATCAAGTCACAAGCTTCATTTTGAGAAAAATTCAATTCTTTTTCAGGATGAAATTCTACTTTAGAAAAACTTGCCTTTGCATCGCCAAGTAAAACATCCTTAAGCTCTGCAAGTCTTCGGTTTTCTCCTTTGATCAGCTGTTTCATAGCAAACTCCATCTCCCGGTAGCTCGCCTCATCAAATAACAAATCCACTCCAAGACGATTTTTCTCCATCCATTCAGGCAATTCATCGGTCTGAAGAGTAAGAATCATGGTGTTTTTTCTGACCTGGTTTACAACGGCCTTTATCCGATTATCCTGACTCTGAAAGGATTCATGTGTGCTGAAGAAGGAAACCGACTTCCCTGAGCCAAAGGATGAGCTCTGGTCTAAATTTAAACGCTCGATCTCCACAATCAGCCGCTCTCCCATCCCGATCTTGCTTTTTTTCAAATTAACCGGGTGCCAAGTGATCCCTTGCTTTTTCCTTTCAGCTATACTGGTATTCATGAACTTAGCCTTGTACTGAGCCAGATCTTCCTGCCACTCCTTTTTCAGAAGTTTTAACCCTCGTTTTAATTCTTCGGTAACCTTATCCATCTTTTGTGAACTTGGGCATGAAACTAAGCAGGATGAACTTAGTTTCGTACATTTAAATCGTAAAATGAATTACCTAGCACACGCCTTTCTTTCTTTTGACCAAGAACAAGTTCTCGTAGGGAATTTCATAGGCGATTTTGTAAAGGGAAATAGCCTTGATTCATATCCAGAAGGGATTCAGGTGGGTGTTTTTTTGCACCGAAGAATAGATGCGTATACAGATTCTCATCCCTTAGTAAAAGCGGGGCAAAGCTATCTAAAGCCACATTTTGGCAGGTACTCCACTGTAATCACGGATATATTCTTCGATTATTACTTAGCGAATAATTGGTCAAAGTATTCTGCCGAGCCACTCGAAAAATTCATCGATCGAACTTATCGGACTATGCATAAGTATCGAGAGCTATTGCCTGAGCGATTCATGGGAATGTTTCATTACATGAGCAAGCAAAATTGGCTTTTGCAATACGCAAAAATTGAAGGCATGCAAAGCTCCTTAACCGGACTTTCTAAGCGCACCCGTTTTGATTCTAAGATGGAACAGGCGCATTTATATTTACTGGAATTTGAAGCTGAATTTGAAGTTATTTTTCTGGCCTTTTTTGAAGATTTGATCAGCTTTGCAAAGCGAAAACTAAAAGAAATTGAATTAGAATATGGTTGTCATTAAACCGAAAATATCCACCTACTTCTCATTAAGTCTTGTTGTTGTTTTTTTGATCGCAGGATTGGTCTTCATCCTTAGAGATTTTGCTTACAAGGGGAGTTTTGGACTTTGGTTTTATCTGGTTGCCTGCACCATCATTACCGTGGTTCTTCTTATGCTATTAGTGAAAATGCTGGCTGGATTTCGGTTTATTTCTGCCGGTAAAGACAAAATTGAAGTGAGACTTCCATTAAGAGGCTATAAGAAAGTCTATCATGTTAAAGATATTCTGGCGTGGGAGGAAGAGACAATCACAGCCAATAAAAAGGAATTCCGACAGGTGACGGTTGCTTTTTCAGATCAGCAATCCATTTCGATTTCAAACCATGAACATGAATCCTATAATGGCTTTGTGGAATACCTAAAAAAGAAAGCTGCCAGAAAAAAGGTGAAAAATAAAAAAGCCTGATTTCTCAGGCCTTTATCTATCGTTGGTTTCGAAAATGCTTATCGTATAATTTGATGCTTTCCTGAATAATTCCGAGGGCATCTTCCTTTCCCAAAAAGTCTTCGACCTTCACCTCTTTATTTTCAAGTTTTTTATAGTCCTCGAAAAACCGATGAACCTCTTTCATCAAGTGTGGTGGAAGCTCATCAATGTCATTGACATAGTTTACGGATTGATCACCAGCCGCTACCGCTATAATTTTGTCATCTGCTTCACCTCCATCAACCATACGCATTACACCTATCACTTTGGCTTCAACCAGAGTCATGGATGGAATATCAATTTGAGAAATAATCAGAATATCCAAAGGATCATGATCCTCACAATAAGTCTGCGGTATGAAACCATAATTTGCAGGATAGTGAACTGCAGAAAAGAGTACCCTATCCAGCATGAGCATCCCGGATTTCTTATGAAGTTCATATTTACCTTTACTCCCTTTTGGTATTTCCACAACCCCCATTACAGTTTCAGGAGCGTCTTTACCAATGTTTACATCATGCCATGGATTTATCATAATATTTCAATTATAAAAAGTGATTAGTCTTTTTTTAAGTTACAAAGGAATCAGGAATTCTCAGGTTTCATACTGGGTAGAGTAACACTTACTTTGGTACTATCGCCAAGTTTGGAATCAATATTTATCTGTCCTCCGAGCTGAACCACAGCCTCACGGACCATATATAAACCTAATCCAGTACCTACATTATGCTGTGCTGCTCTGGTGAAAAGATTAAAAACGTCCTGAATATATTTATCATCAATTCCGATTCCATTGTCCTCGATCAAAATGGATGCACCTTCATCACTTGTTTCAATGTCTATTTTGATGATTTTTACCTCCCGGTCCTTTGCCTGAAACTGCACTGAGTTACTGAAGAGATTATTTAAAATAACTCTGATTTTGGAGTCGTCTGAAAAAAAATCATGTTCCTGATTAATATGAACTGAAATCTCAAAACCCTCAAGGTCAAATTTCTCGCGGTAAGCCTTCATTTGCTGGGCCATGATCTCATTGAAGTTGATCGAACTCACTTTATGATCAATTTTGGTTGACCGATAAAAATCCAGCATTTTGAAAATATAGTCGTCGAGCTTACCTGTTGAACTCTCTATCATATCGAAATATTCTAGAGTCTTAGGATTATCAAGTTCCATCTTTGCCAGCTTCGCAACACCAGAAATACTCATCAGCGGGCCTCGAAGCTCATGGGATAAACTGTAAACAAACTTATTCATCTCTGAGTGGAGCTTCTCAAGCTTTTCGCTCTTTTCCTTGAGCTCTTTTCTCATGAAGAATAGATCCGCTGCGTTTTTTATAGAATTCTTGATTTGTTCGATATTCCAGGGTTTATCGATAAATCTATAGACTTCACCCTTATTAATAGCGTCGATTACACTGCTTATATCTGAATAACCAGTGAGTAGGATTCGAATTGGGTCAGGGTTAATTTTGACCATCTTCTCAAAAAATTCTGTGCCGGTCATACCCGGCATTCTTTGATCGGCGATGACCACGTGAATCTCCTTTTCTCCAGCTATTTTGAGCCCTTCCAAACCATCCAGAGCGGTAAAAACATTGAATTCTCTCCTTAAGGTTGCCCTAAATGACTTGAGGTTATTATCCTCGTCGTCAATGTAAAGTACATTAATATTACTCCTCATTCTTGCGACTATTTTGATTGATAGGAAGAGTTATTGAAAAAGTAGTTCCCACTCCAAGTTCGGAATTTACTTCTAAAGTTCCATGGTGATTTTCAATGATTGAATAAACAATAGAAAGACCTAGACCTGTGCCCTTGCCCACAGCCTTAGTTGTGAAGAAGGGTTCAAACACCTTATCTTTCACAGATTCTGGCATTCCAGGCCCATTATCTTCGATTTCTATGGTCACTGTTTCAAGATTGGCATGAGATCTCAAAGTAATTTTGGGGTCCTGAATCTCATCAATATGGTCAGAAAGAGCATGAATGGCATTATTGATGATATTCATAAATACCTGATTAATCTTACCGGCCAGGCACTCCACAAGTGGTAATTCTCCAAACTCCCGAACTACTCTGATTTTGCTCGGCATAGAGCTATTTAAAAGGATGATAGTACTATTTATTCCGTCATGTAAATCCACTTTCTTGACGTCTTGCTCATCCACCCTAGAGAATAATCGAAGTCCTTTGACGATATCAACCGTACGTTTGGCACCATCTTCCATCCCTTTGAGTAACTGGTCTACCTCATCTAAAACATAGTCTAGCTCCAGATCTTCCTCTAATTGTTGGGCTTCTTTTATGGCATCTTCATCAAAGTGCTTTTTACCATTTTCGCGGTAGAATTCGATTATCTCTAAAATGTCAGCGATATCCCTTTTCAAAGGGGAAATATTGGAGCTTACAAAGTTGATGGGGTTATTAATTTCATGGGCAATTCCTGCGGTAAGTTGACCCAAAGAAGCCATTTTTTCCTGATTGACAAGCTGACTCTGAGTGTCCTGAAGATTTCTCAAAGCATGTTCTAGTTCTTCTGTCCTGAGCTGTACTTTTTCTTCCAACATGGTGTTTTGTTCCATGATGAGCTTCTCGTTTTCAGCGAGGACTTTTAACCTCTCTGATTGTTCCTTGTCTTTTTCCTTTTTCAGGATATTAATCTTGTCAGCCAGTGCAAAAGATAGAAGTACTACTTCTAAAGCAGAGCCAAAGGGCATAATGTAAGCCGTGAGATCATTAGTTGGGAGAACTCCCATTTCACTAAAGACAAAGAGAAAGATCCCAATCATAAAGACTGACCAGGCCAGCAAATAAAAACGTGCAGGTCTGTAACCAGCCTTCAGAACCATCACTGCTACGAACAGAACGAAGAAAACGACAATGGCCTGTGTAACCAGAAGAGTCTGATAGCTAATAGTTATGGAAAAGAAAAAAGCATTTACAAGGATGAAACCATAAACCAAATAGATGAACCAAAACCCAGTGTCTAGCTTTGGAACGAATTTCTTTGTGGAAAGGAACACCCTCAGGAACCAAATTCCTACTATGCTCACCAACGAAGAAAATATAACCCCTGCTTTTAAACTTAGCCAAACAGAATCCTGCCAGATTAATTCTTGTGTATAGCCTAATATGGAGCTTTGGGCAAACCACACCAAGACCGTATGGATCACATAAATCAGGTAAATTTTATCCTGGACAGAGAAATAAAGGAAAAGGTTATAAAAAAGCAGCCCGGCTATGATTCCAGTAAATATCCCAAAAAGGATGTTTTCCCGATTAATAATGGACTCGACGTATTCCAGATTAGAAATGGTGGAAGTGATTATTTTCTTGTTTACACTTTTTACCTCTAGGAAAAGGGATACCTCTTTATTTTGGGGAATATTTATTTCGAAAATTATCGACTTAGATGGAATAGGCCTTGCATCAAAATCTTCTAATCTCCCACCTCTGTAAGTTCCCAGTACTTCTCCCTCCGAAACCACAAAAAGCTGGAGACTATCCAGGGAAGCATTGTTGATATAAAGATATTTTTCTTCTTCATTGGTGTTATTTACCACGTCGTACCTAATCCAGACGATGTCATTATTGATTCCAAAATTCATGGATTCATTTGTGAGGGAAACAAAATCATCTCTCTGAATAGCATCTTTTATGTTAATTTTTTCCTCTTCATCTAGAATGAGATATTGATAACTATCCAGCCTCTGTTGACTGTCCGTAATTTGATTAACTGAAAATAGTTGGACAAAGCTGAAAAAAAGAAGTAGAGCCAAGTGCATTTATTCTTTCCAATTAGGGTTTTCGATCTTCAGATCGTATTCAAAATTAATTTTTCCTTTTGGAGTTTCTTCGAGCCTATTGATTTGCAAATTTTGACGTAAATCCAAGATAAACTCCCTCTCCACTTCAAGAGCCTTTGGTAAATTTTCTACATCCTTAAGCACAGCAAGCGTAGCAACAAGATCCAGTTTAGGGTAGAAGAAGGTTCCTTTATTTCCAATTTTCTCTTCTATTTCAAAGCCTTTTTGCATAGTAGGCTTTAGAGTATACTCGGCACAAAGCGCGAAAAGTGTTTTCACATTAAGTTGGGCGGAAATTACTAAGGATGCCCTTGACAAAAAAATCGCTCCAATTCCATATCCTGAGATAGCACGACTATTCCAAAGCCCCCCAATCTCTCCCGTACCGTCCTTTCTGTACTCAGCTATTAAATCATGTATTCCAGAGTCTACCTGGCTAATGGCACCTTCGAGAGGTAGTAAATAGTCTTCATGAGAAATATGGATTCGCAAACCACTCACTACCTTATTCGAGCTTTTCTCTGTTACGGTGATCACAAAAACAAAAGGGTTGAACATCCAGTCGTTATTTGAGGAAGTAACTTTGGTGACCCCATAATCCTTTAAAACATTTGCATGCCCTTCTATGAACTTTTTGCAAAGTTCAGGTTCATCCACGGCTCGAAATGCTTTAAATGAAAACATAATTTTTACAGAACAATTAAACTATCTGTGACCTTTCTTCGGTAAGCTCGAATACTAGGCTGACCGGCATCATTGACTCTGAACATGAACAATTCATTCTTTTCATTTTCAGAATCAAATATTGAATTAAGGGATTTTTTTAAGTCTTTTATGCTTTCTGCTTCGGTTTCAGTAAATCCATGATCTTTAATTTTTTCCACTCTGTGGAAAATAAATAGGCAGGCAGTCACCGGCTGAAAACTGTACCCGTCAAGATTTGCCTTAAGCCAAATTCTCTGTAAAACTCTCCCGGCCTTAAGGAAGGTATCTGGGTCGTATTTTAATCCTCGGAGTAAAAAGAGCGCAGAAGACGTCATTAAGGTCTGATGAGAAATTTTGGTAAGACCATAACCCATTAAAAACTTCTTAAAAAATCGAATCGTCCTCGGGTCTTTTAACAAACCCATGGCAGCTCTCTCCGCAGCCGAAAGCTCAAGTGTAGCTATATCTATACCATCCAAAGTTTCTTTAGCTTCTTTTTCTGACCAGCGAACTTCGTGGACAAAATCTTTTAACCCTTGTTCATGAAAAAGTCTTAAGCGGTCCATTTCACCTATCACTTTGGATAGTTTATTCAGGTCTTCTTCCTGTTCTTTAAAATCAAGAAAAAGTCCCTCCTCTTCTGCCATTTCTGAATAGACTTTGAGGACATCCTTCGGAAGAAATTGTTTCTTGGTATTTTTTCTATTGGTATTTCTGAGTTCTATGGCATCTACCAATTCTTCATAAGGTGTCTTAATCGGAAGTTTTTGCTTTCCTATGAATCGAACGCTGGCAATTAAATCCTCATCAAATTCCTTGATCTGCTGGATTATTTCTAGCTCAATACCAGCTTTGGCGGAAGCCAATCTCAAGTTTTCAAGGGCAGCTCCAAATGCAATCAAGGACCCGGAACCGTTAAAATCAAGCATGGAATGGCTACGAACCTTATCATGAAAGAGGTGAAGCACTCCCTTTGAATCAAAAACCCAAATCCAAGGCTGAACATTTCCACCCGATGGGGCTGTATTTGCCTTTTCCAGCAGGTCATAAAGTTCTTGTTCCGTTAGAAAATAGGATGAAGGCAAAACATTTCTGGGAAGATTATGCCTGGGATCTGCTGACTTTGGCGAATCGCTGCTATCAATCTCCAAATCGGAATTTTCATGCAAGGCTATAATTTCATCCAAATCCACATAAAACCGACCAGATTTTACTGATTCGTTTAAAAGAACTCTTCTTCCGATATGAGCAATGGTCGCTCCTCCCAAAAATACAGCTGAAGCCAACTGAGGCCAGGTCGAAATAGTCTCTCCAATTTCCAAAAGCGAGGCTTTCATTCTGGGAGAGAGTGTCTCGACTCCTGTGATTTTTAATCCCACCCCTACTTTTTGGGGGTTAGTCAGACCACTTAATTCTTTCCTTGAAACACCCTCTAAATAGCCATGTAAAATTTCTCTCTCAGGTTCCACATCGAAGCGCTCTACATCCACCATTCCCCTGTCTGAAGTCTCCATCATCACAGGTATTCCAAAATGCTTGGCACGTTCTCTAGCCAGAATTTTTACATCGAGGCTATCGCATTCGTCAACCAAAAGATCTAACTGACCATCTGCGGTTAGGAAAGAATCAATATTATCCTCCGTGATCCCATCTTCATAAATAGTCAATTTGAGGTAAGGATCGATTTCTGAAATTTCCCGTGCAGCAATTACCGTTTTTGCTCTGCCCAAATCAGGCACTCCTGCTTTTATCCTGTTAAGATTACTCAGTTCCAGATGGTCAAAATCTGCAAGTCGCATTTCGCCACAGCTTCGCTCCAGAGCCATCACCAAGGCGATACTCTGCCCCACAGAAAGTCCTATTATTCCGACCTTCTTTTCCCTTAGTATCGCTTGTTCTTCGTGGGTTATTTTATAGTTATTCCTCTGAGTCCTCACCCTGATGAAATCCTCCTCAGGGAGCAGACGAGTCACAATATTTTTCCAAGGGTAGTAAACCCAATTGCCATAGGAGTCTCGATCAGTATTTTGAAAAAAGGATTGTATCTCCTGTTCAAGTTCTTCTTCTTTAAAAATCCTTTGCGGAGTAAGCGCTTTTATCAATTCTCCAACCTGATGATCCAGACTGTCCACAACTTCAAGATAGGGTATAGACTTCCATTCGTCCATCCTTATTGGGACTTTCGGATCACTCGCAGCTATTATAAAAGGAAGCATTCGATCTTTAAGATCAAATTTCTGGGTAATGGGCATGCATTAGAAAGGGTGATACTATGCAAGGGTAAATATAAAACTTTCAACTAATAACAACTAAAAAAGGCTTGGATTTAGGTCTAAATGCAGCTCTTCTTCAGGGATTTTTTGATACCAATCATTGCTTTTTGCATTTTTCAAAAAAAAAAAGATACTTTTAAATTAAAGTAACTTTTTGAACGGCCCTGTATTAAAACTTAATGAGCGATTCCAAAACAGAAAAAATTAGAATACTCTACGTCGATGATGAAGAAAATAATCTTCAAGCCTTCAAAGCGACTTTCAGAAGAGATTACAAAATTCTCCTAGCTATAAGTGCCAAGGAGGCCAAGGATGTCCTCAGTGAGAATGAGATTGATATAATCATCACTGATCAACGTATGCCAGAGGAGACAGGTGTGGAATTTCTAGAATCAATTATACCTGATTATCCTAATCCCATTCGAATTCTCCTAACAGGATACACTGATATTCAGGCAGTTATAGACGCGATTAACAAGGGACAGGTTTATCATTATTTGACCAAACCCTGGGAAGAAGATTATTTAAGAACGGTTATCAAAAACGCTTTCGAGGTTTATTCCCTTAGACGTGAAAACGAACGACTTACCTCAGCCCTGATCAAATCCAATGAGCAGCTGGAGTTTCTTCTTCGACAAAACCTTTTGTCTTAGTACCTGGCAGCCAAAAGTAGTTGTAACTCTTTATGCTGAATTCCAAACTTCCTTGCCAAATGTGCATTCGTTAGACTGCCTCTGTAAGCGTACACTCCTCTGAGGAACCACTTGTAATTAAAGATCATCTCTTCGGCTCCACCGAGCTCGGCCATTTGTAAAATAATGGGAGTGAAAATATTGCTTAAGGAATAAGACCCGGTGTGAGCCACTCTGGAAGCTATGTTAGGAACTGCATAGTGAATTATCCCATGATGCAGGTACGTTGGGTTTTCGTGGGTGGTGGGTACTGCGGTTTCAATACATCCTCCCTGATCTATTCCTACATCTATTATGATGCTACCATGTATCATATTGGCTACCATTTCTTCCGTAACCACAATTTTATTTCTCCCTTTTTCGGCCCTCAGGGCTCCAATCACCACATCAGCTTCAGCCAGAGCATTCGTTAGGTTAAAATTATCAATGGTGGATGTGTGGACCTGCTGCCCGAGTAGCTGCCTAATTCTTCTAAGCTTGTAAATATGATTGTCAAATATTTTGATATTAGCCCCCAGTCCAAGAGCTGTTCTAGCAGCATACTCTGCAACCGTCCCTGCCCCAATGATGACTACTTGAGTGGGAGGAACCCCGGTTACACCACCGAGTATCAGGCCCTTACCATCATTTACGCTGGAAAGATATTCTGCTGCTATCAGCATCACTGTACTTCCTGCTATCTCCGACATTGCCCTGACTACAGGCATTCCTCCAACTTTGTCCTCCAAAAATTCAAAGGCCAAAGCGGTGATCTTCTTATCATTGAGCCTATTAATGAATTCAGAAGTCTGTTTCGAAAGTTGCAGAGAAGAGATGAGACAGCTCCCCATGGACATCTGACCTATTTCCTCCACCGAAGGAGGATCAATTTTTAAAACAACCTGAGCTTCAAATGCCTCCTTTGAATTATAAACTATTCGAGCACCAGCATCAGAAAAGTCTTGATCTGAAAATTTTGCTGCCAGACCTGCACCGGCCTCCACAAGAACAGTTAAGCCGTTATTACTTAAAATGCCGATAGATTCTGGTGTCAACACCACACGCTTTTCCGAATTCGATTTCTCCTTCGGAATTCCAATAGTGATACTTTTTTTACCCTTCTTAACTACAGCGGGTGATTCTTTGGTGAGCATCTCCGTGGATTCGACAATATCTACTTTTCTACTCATCATTAATTCTTTCTACGGTAATTTTGCGGGATGTGGCTCCTTCCATCTCCAAGGTGATTTTTAGAAATTTATCGGGTAGAAATTCAGCTACTTTTCCAGCCCATTCTACCCAGCATCGGTTTCCACTATAAAAATACTCTTCTATTCCGATATCCAAAGCTTCTGCCGGATCTACAATACGATAAAAATCAAAATGATAGATGATTTCACCTGATTCAGAATCATATTCATTTACTATACCGAACGTTGGGCTGCTAACAGGACTGTTAACCCCTAATTTTTGTGCGAGTGCCTTAATAAGAGTAGTTTTTCCTGCCCCCATTTCACCCTCAAAAATCCAGATTTTTTCCTCAAAGGCATTCTCAATTAAACCGCTTGCAAGGTTGTGAATTTGGGACAATTCAAAAGAAAAACCGGAGTCAAAATTCATTATTTGGGTCCAAGGTGAACAAGTGGGATGATCATTTCTTCCAAGGAGACACCTCCATGCTGAAAGGTATCCTTGTAGAAGTTGACATAATAATTGTAATTATTGGGGTATGCAAAGAAATAATCTTCAACAGCAAAAACGAAAGCCGATGAAACATTCATTTTTGGCAATCTGGCTTCCTCTGGATGTTTGATTTCAAAGACCTTGCCTTCTTCGAAATTGAGATTTTTGCCTTGCTTGTAGCGAAGATTTGTGGTGACTTTTTTATCCCCAATTATTCTGTATGGACGATTCACCCTCTTAGTTCCATGATCAGTGGTCACAATCACTTCAGCCCCTGCATACTGAATTCTTTTGAAAAGTTCGATAAGAGACGAGTGTTCAAACCAGCTCTTTGTCAAGGAACGATAAGCTGACTCATCTGGTGCCAATTCCCGGATCATCTTCATGTCCGTTCTGGCATGTGACATCATATCCACGAAATTGTAAACCAATACATTCAGATCATTTTGCAGAAGGTTATGAAAATTATCTAAAACAGCTTTGCCCTGATGGGCCTGGATTATCTTGTGATATGAAGCCCTGCCCTTGACCCGGTTTTTCTCCATATTAATTTTGAGCCATTCTTCTTCATGATTGTTTTTTCCTTCTTCAGAGTCCTCATTTTCCCACAGATCTGGATGAAATCTTGCCATATCCATAGGCATCATACCACTAAAAAGTGCATTCCTAGCATAAGCCGTGGTAGTTGGTAAAATACTATAATAGGTTTCTTTCTCGTCTATATTAAAATAGGGCATCAATAAGCCTTCTATGTCCTCCCATTGATCCAAACGAAGATTATCAATCACCACAAGAAATAGAGGTTTACCCTCTTTCACTTTCGGGAAAACTTTTTCCTTTAACACCTGGTGAGAGAGAAGCGGCCTATCGGGATTGGATTCCTTCATCCAGCTGAGATACTCCTCCTTAATAAATCTGGCAAAAGCACTATTCGCTTCCACCTTCTGAGTCTCCAGCACTTCCTGCATATTTTTATTCTCTGTAGAATCAATCTGTATCTCCCAGTAGTTCAGCTTTTTATAAATATTCGCCCAATCTTCATGATCTTCCGCATCACCGAAGGACATACTGATATTCATAAAGTCCTGCTGGTAATTCATGGTGGTCTTCTCATCGATAAGCTGACGGTTTTGGAGAATTTTTTTAATTGAAAGAAGGATCTGGCTAGGATTGATAGGCTTAATCAAATAGTCCGCTATCTTCCCACCTATGGCATCATCCATTATTTGTTCTTCCTCACTTTTGGTAATCATGACCACAGGAATCTGGGGTTTGATCTGTTTGATTTGCTGGAGGGTCTCCAAACCGGTCATTCCTGGCATCATTTCATCCAAAAAAACCACATCAAAATTTCTTTTTTCTACCTCCTCGATTGCATCCACCCCGGAGTTTGTTGTGGTTATTTCATAGCCTTTTTGTTCTAGAAAAAGTATATGAGGTTTTAGCAAATCGATTTCATCGTCTGCCCAGAGTATGTGATAGGTTTGAGACATGTGGCTTTCTGTTTCTTTTGAAATTATAGTTACTTTTGAATGTAATCAAATACGGCCTCGTTGAAAAGCCATAAAATTTTAAATGATCCTGTTTACGGATTTATTACTATACCCAGTGAGCTGATTTTTGCTATCATTGATCACCCATTTTTCCAAAGACTTAGAAGGATCAAACAGCTTGGGCTCACCGATTTTGTCTATCCAGGTGCTCTTCACACACGATTTCATCATGCGATCGGAGCCATGCACCTTATGAGCATCACCTTGGATCAACTTCGCAACAAGGGCACTGAAATCTCTGATGAGGAGTACGAAGCCACTTTGATTGCAATCCTATTACACGATATTGGTCACGGTCCGTTCTCCCATGCTTTGGAATTTAGCCTTCTTTATGAAGTTCCCCACGAAAAGCTGTCCATACTAGCCATGGAATATTTGAATGACCAATTTGATGGAAAATTGGATTTAGCATTGAAAATTTTTAAAAATCAATATGATAGAAAATTTTTCAATCAACTTGTTTCCAGTCAGTTAGATATTGATAGATTAGATTATCTCCAACGTGACTGCTTTTTCACTGGGGTGTCAGAGGGTACTATTGGAGCGGATAGAATCATTAAAATGATGGCTGTGAAAAATGATCAGGTTGTAATCGAGGAGAAGGGAATTTATTCCATAGAGAATTTTCTTTCGGCTAGAAGACTGATGTATTGGCAGGTTTATTTGCACAAAACCACAGTAAGTGCAGAAAAAATGCTAATCCAATTAATTCGCAGAGCAAAGCGTCTAGTCAATGAAGGTTCCGATCTCAGAATTAGTCCTAACTTCGATTTTCTTCTCAAGAACCAATTGGGAATACCGGAATTAGAGTCGAATACTGACTTACTTGAGAAGTTCTTTGAGTTAGACGATTTCGATATTTGGGGCGGGGTGAAACAATGGAAGAATCATGAAGATTATATACTAAGATCCATTTCCAGGATGTTTTTGGAGAGAAGACTATTCAAGGTGAAATTAACAAATACGCCTTTTTCTGATGAGGAAATAAACCAACTAAAGAAAGAGGTTATAGAGAATCTGGGAATAAGTGAAACGGACTTGAGCTATTTCTTTTCATGGGGTAAAGTGAGTAATTATGGCTATCTGCCGGAGGATCGGATTTATATTTTGACCAAAAGCGGCAATGTCATCGATTTGGCTGATGCAGCAGATTTACCGAATATTCAAATAATGAGCAAAAACGTAGAAAAGAGCTACGTATGCTATGCTAGATCACTTAACTAATTTAATTTCAAAAATTTATGGAGTTTTCATTAGGACAGATTGCGGAAATGCTAGGTGGTAAGGTAGAGGGAGACGCAACATTAAAAGTCAGCCGACTGGATAAAATCCAAGAAGGCCAGGAAGGTGGAATTAGCTTTTTAGCAAATGAAAAATACAGCTCTCATCTGTACGAAACCCAGGCTACCGCCGTAATCATCAATGAAGGATTTGAACCTTCTAAAAAGCACTCTACCAATCTTATCCGTGTCAAAGATGCATATGCAGCATTTACTCAGCTTTTGGAAGCCTACGACTCATTCAAAAAAAGTGAGGTTTCAGGAGTGGAAGAACCTTCATTTATGCATGAAAGCTCTAAAATCGGCAATCGAAACTATCGTGGTGCTTTTTCTTATATCGGGAAAAACTGCAAGATTGGAAATAATGTAAAGATTCATCCACAGGCCTACATTGGTGATAATGTAACAATTGGTGATAACTGTATCATTTATTCCGGAGCTAGAATCATGAGTGATTCAGTAATTGGGAATCGTTGTCATATTCATCCCGGAGCAATCATAGGTTCAGACGGTTTTGGTTTTGCACCGCTTGCCGATGGTACTTATAAAGATATCCCCCAGATAGGTAATGTTATTTTAGAGGATAATGTAAGTATTGGTGCAAATTCAACAATAGACTGTGCCACCATGGGTTCCACCATAATAAAATCAGGTACGAAAATCGACAATTTGGTTCAGGTAGCCCATAATGTGGAAATCGGGGAGAACACTGTAGTTGCTGCACAAGCTGGTATTTCTGGTTCCAGCAAACTCGGAAAAAACTGCATCCTTGCAGGTAAGGCAGGTATTGTAGGACACTTAACTATCGCGGACCAAACTACAGTTGGTGCCAATACAGGTATTACCAAATCCATTTCAAAGCCAGGACAAACTTTCTTGGGATATATGGGAATGGAGATTAAGGCTTACCTTAAATCATATGCTCTTTTTAAAAAGCTAGACGCCATGGATTCACGAATCAAAGAACTTGAAAAAAAGTCGTAAATTTGCGGTCATTTCAGAAGTAAAACTTGTCGGAATCCTTCTCGGAAAGAAGAAAAGTCTCCACAAAAAATGAAAGTAAAACAACATACTATTAAGAAGCAGGTAGAACTATCAGGTGTAGGATTACACACTGGTGTGATATCAAATATGACCTTCTTGCCTGCCCCACCAAATCATGGTGTTAAGTTTCAGCGGATTGATCTGGAAGGAAGACCAACTGTTGATGCAGATTGTGATCTGGTGGTAGATGTATCCAGAGGAACAACCCTAGAACAGAACGGGGCCAGAGTTTACACTGTTGAACACGTACTTGCCGCCTTGGTCGGTTTAGAAGTTGATAATGTTTTGATTCAGTTAGACGGTCCAGAGCCTCCAATTATGGATGGTTCTTCCATTCAGTTCATCGAAGTCTTAGAAGAAGCTGGCTTCGAGGAGCAAAATGCACTACGAAGATTTTTTGAAGTCCAGGAAAGCATCCAATATAAGGACTCCTCAAGAGAGGTAGAAATGGTAGCTCTTCCAACGGACAACTATAGAGTGACCGTCATGGTGGACTACAATTCACCTGTTCTCGGAAGTCAGCATGCCTCCATTACCGATATCAGTCAGTTTAAATCAGAAATTGCCTCTTGTCGGACCTTCTGTTTTCTACACGAGTTAGAAATGCTCTACAACTCCAACCTTATCAAAGGTGGAGATCTGAATAACGCCATTGTTGTGGTGGATCGTGTTGTGGAAGAGAAAGAATTGGCTCACCTCGCCAAAATGTTTAACAAACAAAAGGTCGAGGTAAAGAAAGAAGGCATTTTGAATAATGTAGATCTACGTTATAGAAATGAACCCGCTAGACATAAACTTCTGGATGTAGTGGGAGACTTAGCTTTGGTCGGAAGACCAATGAAGGCTCAAATTCTAGCTGCCAGACCAGGGCATGCAGCCAATGTGGCTTTTGCCAAAAAGCTGAAGAGAGCCATGGAAAAGTCCAGCACATCCCATATTCCATATTACGATCCAAAGTTACCTCCAGTCATGGATATCAACCAGATCAGTAATATCCTTCCACACAGATATCCATTCCAGCTTTTAGATAAAGTGATATACCTGGATGAAAAAGTGGTAGCAGGAGTGAAGAATGTAACCATGAATGAACCATTTTTCATGGGGCATTTCCCTGGAAATCCGGTAATGCCGGGAGTTTTACAGGTGGAGGCTATGGCTCAAACTGGAGGGATTTTGGTCTTGAGTACCGTAGATGATCCTGAAAATTATTGGACCTATTTTCTTGGAATAGAAAGCTGTAAATTCAGGAAAATGGTCTTTCCAGGAGATACTCTTATTTTTAAGTGTGAATTACTTGCACCTATCCGTCGTGGCATCGCAAAAATGCGCGGAGAAGCTTACGTTGGAAGCACATTGGTTTGTGAGGCAGTAATGACCGCAAGCATAACCAGAAAAGAATCATGATCCATCCAATGGCTTCCGTAGACCCAACGGCAAAATTGGGAAAGAACGTAACTGTGGATCCTTTTACCATGATCCACGAGGATGTGGTAATTGGAGATAACTCTTGGATAGGTCCAAATGTAACCATCTTTCCCGGGGCCCAGATCGGCAAGAATTGTAAGATCTTTCCTGGAAGTGTGATTGCCGGCATTCCTCAGGATTTAAAATTTAAAGGAGAGGAATCCACAGTTATAATTGGGGACAATACTACAGTCCGAGAATGTGTAACTATTAGCCGGGGAACAGTGGATAAGCAGACTACCATAATTGGTAGTGACTGTTTACTGATGGCATATGTGCACGTAGCCCATGATTGTGCTATCGGAAGTCATGTCATTGTAGCAAATTCAGTTCAAATCGCCGGGCATGTTTCTATAGATGACTGGGCGATAATCGGAGGCTCCAGTGCTGTACATCAATTCGTTAGAATTGGAATGCATTCTATGGTTTCAGGAGGTTCACTGGTACGAAAAGATGTTCCTCCATTTACCAAAGCTGCAAGAGAGCCATTGTCCTATGCCGGGGTTAATTCTCTGGGATTACGTCGCAGAGGCTTTTCCAGTGAGACCATAGCACATGTTCAGGAAGTATATCGATACCTCTTTTTGAACAGCATGAATAATAGCAAAGCACTTGAAGAAATAGAGGTAAACTTACCTGCGACCAAAGAAAGAGATGAAATCCTCAATTTTATTCGCTCTTCTGAAAGAGGCGTAATGAAAGGCTACATCAATTAAAATGTTTTCATTACGGGCTGAAGGAATTTCCAAGAGGTTTCAATACGAATGGGTTTTTCGGAATTTAGATATTCATCTAAACCTAGGTGAAAGTCTAGCCATAACCGGAGGAAATGGATCAGGAAAATCTACACTTATCAAAACCATAACCGGTGCCATTCCCTTAACCGATGGAAAATTAGAAATCACCCAAAATGGTCAAGATATTCCAGCTGATGACTGGTTTAATTTTTTGACCATTTCGGCTCCTTACCTGGAGCTTCCTGAAGAATTCACTTTGCAAGAATTGCTTAATTTCCATTTTAAATTTAAGAAGCTATACAGAAATATCAGTACGGATGAGATTTTGGATAAAATTTATCTAAGGGACCAAAAAGATAAACAGATCAACCAATTCTCCTCAGGTATGAAACAGCGAGTAAAATTGGGCTTGTCTGTTTTTTCTGATGTTCCAATGGTTTTCTTAGATGAACCCACTTCCAACCTTGACAAAAAAGGTATAGAATGGTATCAAAATATTATACCAGAGTACTTAAATGATCGTATAGTATTCGTGGCTTCAAATGATGAAAGAGAGTACACTTTCTGCAAACAAACTATGAGACTAGAAGATTATAAGTAATCTTCACTTTGAACTTCACCACTATTAATTAATTTTACCGCACACAATTAAAGTATATGAAATCATTAATCACTCGGTTTTTCGTTTTGGCAGTTGTAGTTGGAGTAATTTCTTCATGTGGAGGAGATGAGCCAAACCCTACTCCCCCACCTCCTTCCCCAGAGCAGGAAGCAGTTGAGAAGCTTACAGGACCAGATGGATCTCAGGCTTGGGGTCTTCAAAATGGAGGTAGTGTAACCCGAGATGGAACAGCCGTGACGGACCTTTATGATGGATTCAGGCTGACATTAAATGCCGGTACATCCAGAACTTACACTTCTGCAAATAATAATGACCTTTTCGACAATAGCGGAAACTGGTCATTTACTGATGGTACATTTTCGAAATTTGAATTAACAGGAAGTGCTCCAGCATCCGGAAGAGAAATCACCTTTACTCAAACCGCAGATAATCTCAGGCTGGATTTCAATATCCCTGCTCCAGGAGCTAGAATCAATGGGGTGTTTGCTATAGCAGGTAGCTATACATTCAACCTTACTAGAAATTAAGTTTTGCAAAAGCAAAATAAAAAAGGAGCCGCGTGGCTCCTTTTTTATTTTAAACGCACCAAGGTCACGCCAGCTCCTCCCCGATCTGCATGTTCATCCTCTATGCGTTCTACGGTATTCATATTTCGAAGAAGGTTGCGGGTGATATCCTTTAATGTACCATTCCCCTTTCCGTGTACAATCCGCAAATTCTGAACCCCATGCATATAGCCTTTGTCTATAAAACTTTCGATTAGGTGAATAACCTCCTCACTTCTTTTCCCTCTTAAATCCAAACTTGGTGAAAAATCCGCAACGCTTAAGGTTGAGCCCAAACCTCTTCCCGAGGAAATGGATCGCTTATCTTTTTTCGCCTCTGAGTTAGAGATTCTCTCCAGACGATTAATTTTCACCGTTGACTTAAGCTCCCCAATAGAGATTAAGGCTTCTTTCGGACCGAAAGAAATTACTTCTCCTATAGTTCCACTACCTTTGACCCTAACCCAGTCCCCCTCTGAAATAGCCCCGCCCAGTGGTTTAATTTTCTCAGATTTAACAACAGGTTTTTCAGGTTTCACTGTAGCTTTAAACTCCTCTAGTTCCTTGCGGACCTTTTGAGTCTCAGCTTTGTCAGCCTTTTTCTCTTTTATCTCCCGAATCGTCTTTTCAATTTTTCGATTCGCCTGATCTAAAATATGTTTGGCTTCTTGTTTGGCCTCCTGAACGTATCTCTTTTTAGTGCTTTCAAGGGTTTCTTTAAGATCATTGTATTCCTTCAGCCTTGTTTTGAGAAGCTTATCTTTTGAGGTTACCTCTGCCAAGAGCTTAGAATACTTATTCTTGTCATTCTCCAATTCGGTGAGTAAGCGGTCATATTGCACTCGCTTATCCCCTATTTTTTCTTTTGCCTCCTGCAAAATCTCTTTTCGTATACCAATTTTGGAGGCAATCTCCAAAGCAAAAGAAGATCCCGGTTTACCAATATCTAATTCATACATCGGCTCCAGCTTTCTCACGTCATAGCGCATGGCTCCATTGACCATACCTTGATGTTTATCAGCCACCTGCTTCAGGTTGCCATAGTGAGTGGTAACCACACCAAAGGCTCCAGATTTATTCAGTGAAAGTAAGATGGCTTCGGCTATGGCACCACCAAACTGAGGTTCTGTCCCTGTACCAAATTCATCAATAAAAAGTATGGTCTTTTTATCTGCAAAATTACTGAAGTGCTTCATGCTCATCAAATGTGAACTATAAGTACTCAGATCATTTTCTAGATTTTGTTCATCACCAATATCAATGAAGAAATTGGTGAAAAGGCTGCTACTAGAATCTGGATGGACCGGAATCATCAATCCGCACTGAAGCATGTATTGGAGCAGAGCTACAGTTTTCAAGGAAACTGACTTTCCTCCTGCATTCGGGCCCGATATAACCAGGAGTCGGGTATTCCCCTCCAATTCTATATCTAAGGGAACAATTTTCTTACCCTGGGCCTGTAATGCAAGCTCCAAAATCGGATGTCTGGCCTTATAAAACTTGAGCTGCCGATTACGCTTAATTTCTGGACGACTTGCCTCAACCTTTAGAGCAAATTTTGCCTTGGCACGTATAAAATCTGTCAGTCCCAGATAATTGGTTGCTTTGCGCAAAGCTGGAATAGCGGGTCTTAACTGGTCAGTAAGCTGAGTGAGAATTCGAATGACTTCTCTTCTCTCCATGTGCTGGAGATCCCGGATTTCATTATTGATATCCAAAGCTTCCTCTGGCTCCATAAAGACAGTTTGCCCAGTGGCCGACTCATCATGAATAAACCCTCTTAACTTTCGCTTATTTTCCGCAGCAACGGGAATTACTAAGCGACCTCCACGAATAGTAATTCCAGAATCTTCCGGGGTCAGTCCTTTCGCCTTGGATTCTTTAAAAATCCGCTCCATCACCTTTCGGAGCCTACCTTCCTCATAGATCAGCTGATTTCTTATGAGTTGAAGTTCTCTGGATGCATTATTCTTCAGTTTACCTTTATCATCAATTACACGCTCGATTTCTTTCAAAAGGTTTAGATCCAAATCCAGCAATAAGCCCAGCAAGTCGGAAAGTACAGGATACTCATCTTGAAACTTTTGAAAAAAAGTAATACAACCTTTAAGCGTGGCTAAGGATAGTTTAATTTCCTGAAATTCTTCCTCATCCAAATAGGCTCCTTCCAGTTTAGCCTTCTCCAAAAAAGGAGTCAAATCTGTGTAATTCGAGCTTGGAAAATTCTCACCGCTTATCAGAATTTTGGTGAATTCTTGGGTCTGATCAAGAAGTTTATTCACCAGCTTATGGTCTGAAGAAAAAGATAGCTTATCGACATAGCTTTGGCCAAGGGCCGAAGAGCAAAGCTCCTTTAAAAGGGCTTTTATTTTGATGAAATTTATTTTCTGTTCAACCGAACGGGGGTAAATCATTGATTCTCTTGTTGTGATTTATACAAAGCCTGTTTCTTGGATAGTGAATCCACCACCCGTCCATAGATTTCATCTATTTCTGCCGGATACTGGAGATAATACAACATGCTCTGGGTGAAAACAGAATCTGTGATTTCATGTTTGGTGAAAACATCTTTTTCTAGCAAAGTGTACATTACCCCTGAAGAGTCGTATGAGACCGGTAGGGAGCTAGAAATTCCTTCAGCAATGTGGATATCTATCAAGACGTTAACCATTTCGTCTTCATTCAAGATGAATTCGGGCTTTTCTTGATCCGAACAACCCGTGAGGAGAATAGTGAATAAGATGAATAGCTTTAGATTTTTCACATCGCAAAATTAGGCTTTTTTAACTGAAATTGTCCGTGCCGTATTTATAAGGAAGATTTTAAAATTCATGTGGTCTCTTTAACTTAGGCGGTCAAATTCAATCCTGAATGAACCAACTCTTCAAAAAGCTACGCAAGTACGAAATAATGATCCGGAAGGTGGCCAATAACCACCTCCAGGGTGATTATAAATCGATTTTCAAAGGAGCTGGTTTGGAGTTTGATGATCTCCGCCCTTATCAATACGGAGATGATATCAGAACGATAGAATGGAAGGTTTCTGCTAAAGGCCATGGGACTTTTGTCAAGACCTTTAAAGAAGATAAGGACCAGTGTGTATACTTTCTTTTAGATATCTCTGGAAGTCAAGACATTGGAGAAGTAGGACATAAAAAGATTGATCAGGGAAAGATTGTTGCTGGAGTACTTACACTTGCTGCAATCTTCGAAGGTAGCCAGACTGGATTGATCAGCTACTCCGATCAAAAAGAAGCCCTGGTATTTCCGGGAAAAGGAATGAAGCAAGGGGTAAGAATGATCAGAGCACTTTTTGATCATGAAAATAAGTCCTTAAAGACTGATCTCAACTCCATGTTTACCTTCGCCCTGAACCTTATTAAAAAAAGAAGTATAATTATCGTGATTTCAGATTTTATCGACGAAGATTACGAAAGACCTTTCAAGGCATTGGCAGAAAAGCATGATGTGGTAGCTGTGCAGCTGACAGACCCAAGAGAATCGGCATTACCTTCCCTTGGCATTATTCCCGTTTTTGATAAAGAAAGAGGAAAGACCACTTGGGTGAATACGGCTTTCGGGTCTTTTTCAAAGAAAATCACCGACACATTTACCAGCGAAAGAGAAAGACTCAAAGATATTTGCAAAAAAAATCAGATTAACTATCTCAGCATAGACACTACGCAGGATATCGTTCTTCCCCTGATTGAATTATTCAGAATTCGAAATAAAAGCATGAAACGTGGCTAGGATTCTCACTTTAACCTTCCTGCTTTTAATTTCCTTTTCCAATTTTGCCCAGCAGGTAAAAGTGGAAGGATATTTCCTTCAAGACTCGGCGATGCTAGGTGAAAGAACCGGGTATGTTTTAAAGGCAGAATATCCCGAATCATTCCAGATTCTTTTTCCAGATTCCAGTTTTAATTTTGGTGATCAGGTTTTACTTGAGAAGCAGGTCTTCGCCACGAGCACCAGCGAGGGAACTACATTGGATAGTGCTGTCTATTATATCTCGAATTTTTCTTTGGATTCGAGTATCTATGTGGCCTTACCAGTTTATGAAATTCTGCCTTATGATAGTATTGCCCATTATCCTCTGGAAGATGAGCTAAAGCTCAAACTTACATTGGACAGTATCCCTGAGGAACTTCAGTTTAAGCAAAACAATGTGTACCAGCCACTGGAAAAGGAAATAAACTGGATAATCATTTCCATTTGGCTCGGAATACTCTTCATAGTTCTAGCCATTATTTATTTCCTATTTGGAAATCGAATCAGGAAGTTCTTTGCCCAAAGGAATCAAAGAAATAAGTGGAAGAGATTTGAGAAATTATGGGAGCAAAAGATTGAGGAACTTTTGGAGAAACCCAGTATTGAGCTTGCGGATGACACCATAGGACTTTGGAAATCTTACATGGCAGATCTCACCAATGAGCCCTATCAGGAATGGACATCCAGTGAGATCAGTGAGAAAATGGAGGATAAAAAGGTCTTTGATGCACTGCGGGGGATAGATTTAATTATTTATGCAGGACAAAATACCGAAAGCCAGGAATCAACGACTTATCTGAAAGAAATTGCACAAAAGACTTTCAGGGAAAAATTAATGAAAATCAAGAATGAGCGAACAGTTTAAAGAATTCTTCAGCTGGTCTTGGTTCTCACCTGAGACCCTTCAAAGCTTCCAATGGGAAAATGCCTGGGCATTGAATCTACTGTGGTTGATTCCTCTGCTGCTTTTGATTCGGAAGTTTGTAAAATTCCTCAAAAATCCGGTTCTGGAACTTTCACTTCCAAAACGGGTCAGGAAAGCTAATCCCTGGGTGCTTTTGAGGATTATCCCATCTCTGTTTTTCTTTGTGAGCCTCCTACTGATTATTATTGCCATTGCCCGGCCGCAAAGAAGCAATGAACGGGTGGAACGATTTACTGAAGGAATTGACATAATGCTGGTCATGGATATTTCAGAATCTATGGACCTGCAGGACTTCACACCCAATCGACTTGAGGCAGCAAAAAATACTGCAAATGACTTCATCAATGGTCGATTTGGAGATAGAATAGGAATGGTGGTTTTTGCGGGAGAGGCTTATTCCTTAGCACCCTTGACTAATGATTATGAACTTTTGACGGATCTCATTTCTGAGATTTCTTTTGATATGATGGAGGCTAAGGGAACTGCGATAGGCTCTGCTCTGGCTTCTGCCACAAATCGAATGAAGGAATCAGAATCTGTATCGAAGGTAATCATTTTACTCAGTGACGGAGAAAGCAATGCAGGGAATGTAGACCCGCTTTTCGCGGCAAACCTAGCAGCTGCTTTGGAAATAAAAATCTACACCATTGCCGTAGGCAAAGACGGTATGGTACCCTATGGAACAGATTTTTTCGGCAGACCACAAATGGTTGAGAGTTATCTGGATGAAACCACACTTCGTGAAATCGCCAGAATTGGAAATGGCGAATTTTTCAGAGCTTCTGATGGCGGTGCCCTGCAAAATATTTTTGATCGGATCGATACCCTGGAAAAGGCAGAGATCGAAGAAAATCGGTTTAAGGAAACCTCTGATTACTATAGAGTTTATCTGTTTTGGGCGATTATCGCATTCTTTGGATGGTTTGCTCTGAAAAATTCCTTCCTCAATAATTTCCTTCTAGACTAACTCATAGTCTTAGGTCAATTCTAATTTCAGGCTGACTTTTATCAGTTTTTCGACCCATAATTGACAGGAGATACATCTGCCTATTAGGCCAATTTTGAACCATATGATGGATTCAAAAAAAGAAAGACTAATTCAGAAGTATAACTCCCCGGTTCCAAGATATACCAGCTATCCTACGGTGCCTTTTTGGGAAAACCAGCTTGATTTGGATAGTTGGGAGGAATTGGTGAAAAAAGCTTTTCATATGTATGGAGAAGAGGAAGGGATCACCCTGTATATTCATTTTCCATTTTGTGAAAGCCTTTGTACTTACTGTGGATGCAATAAATACATAACTAAAAATCATTCGATAGAGACACCTTACATCAAGGCGGTAAAGAAAGAGTGGAAGTCCTATTTGACTCGATTTGGCTCTAAACCCTTGCTGAAAGGAATTCACCTTGGCGGAGGCACTCCAACTTTTTTCTCACCGGAATCCCTCCATTCCCTTTTAAATGAAATCATCTCAGATTGCTATGTTGATGGTAATAGGGAATTTAGCTTTGAGGGACACCCAAATAATACAACTGAAGAGCATTTAGCAACCTTACATAGTCTCGGTTTTGATCGGGTAAGTTTTGGAATCCAGGATTTCGACCTGAAAGTTCAGCAGGCCATTCACAGGGTACAGCCATTTGAGACAGTGGTGCAGATCACCGAGGCAGCACGAAGAATTGGATACACTTCAATTAATTTTGACCTGATCTATGGATTGCCTCACCAGAATAAGGAAACCCTAAGTCAAACCTTCGGAAAGGTGATGGATCTGAAGCCTGAACGAATTGCATTTTACAGTTATGCCCATCTTCCATCCCTTTTTAAAGCTCAAAAAAGCTTTGAGCAATTTTTACCCAATGAAAATGATAAACGGGCTTTGTACGAACTCGGAAAAGACATCCTAACAAAGTCAGGTTATGAGGAAGTTGGAATGGATCATTTTGCCCTGCCAGAAGATCCGCTTTGCAAGGCAAAATCAGAAGGTAGTTTACATAGGAACTTCATGGGCTACACCACTTCACCCAGTAAACTTATGATTGGGTTAGGAGCCACAAGCATCAGTGATATTCATCTTGGGTTCGCCCAAAATGAAAAAGGTCATAAGGAGTATATTCGGAAGATTAATGAAGGTTCGGATTACTTGGTTAGAAGCCATGAAAACAGCGCTTCTGACCTTATCGCCAAAGAATTCATTCTTGATTTAATTTGTCATCAAGAAGCTAGAATAGATAGTGAAATTTGGAATCGTCTGCCCGAATTAAACCGAAGAAAACTGGCAGAAATGCAAGAAGAGGAACTGATTTCAATAAAGGATCAAATCATTAAAGTGAGTGATTTTGGGATGACCTTCATTAGAAACATTTGCTTTCAGTTTGATCTAAAAATGCTTGAAGCTCCTCAGGCAAAATCAACTTTCAGTAAGTCCATTTAGTCTTCACTACACATGGTGATTTCAACCGTTTGATTTCCATAATCAAAGGCTTGAATTTGTGGGCTTCCATGAAACCCAAGACCTAATCCTCTGAAGACAAAAAGAATTCCAATAATCAATCCTAAATAAGGAATTGCTCTTTGGAATTTCAGCCGTAAAGGAACAGAAAGGATGGTTCCGGATAGCATCAAAAATAAGAGCATCGGAATAGTGCCCAAACCAAAAAAGAACATGTAAGCCGCTCCAATCAATGGGTCTTGGAGGCCAAGGGCAGCAACCAGAGCCATATAAACCATTCCACATGGTAACAGTCCATTAAACACTCCACTAGTGAAAAAGGCTGACATACTCCCCGCCTTAAGCCCACTACCCAATCTTCGCTTAATCCAAGCGACTGCAGAAGACAGGGCCGGAATAGTGAGGAATCGGTCTGCCTTTTTATAGCTCAAAGAAAAGGCAACGATAGTAATCCCAATTGCAATAGAAACTCCCTGCTGAACTCCTGCCAGTGAAAGAGAAAAACCTAATAATCCGATAATCAGACCAAGAATAGAATAAGTTAAGGCTCTCCCTAGGTTATAAATAATTTTTTTCCACAGGAATGTTTTCGATGAAGAACCACCGACCGCCATAGCAATAGGTCCACACATCCCAATACAATGGAATGATCCCAGGAAACCTAATACGACTGCAGTCCAAAGCATCAAATACTAATTTTCTTCTCCTCGTATAATTCTACTCCATTTTCCTGCCAGCGAAGCTGAACCCGCCAATAACCCCTTTTAAGCTCGGCCACTGAAACGGATGTCCTTGTATCCGTTTCCACTTGAAAATCAATTTGCTGATCGAGTGTCTCATCGGAAGGTCGAAAGAGCTCAAGATTAGCTTCAGTTCCCTTCGGTAAATCAAAAAGCAAGGTCTTACTTTGACCATCGAATTCGATTACTTGACGATCCAACTGATTTGCAAAAGTCTCCCGATCAATCTGATTTTGATAATCAATCTCCTGCGCGTAATAGTCATCGGTCACCAATTCTATTCCAGTCATCCTTACTGAAATGACTACCATAGTCATAATGATCGCTACAAAACCCACAATGGCTAAAACTATTCCATGTCCCCAATTCATTTTCTTCTTTATTTTTCGCTTTGGCTCAAAGGAGCCATAAAACTTGTTTCGATTTTATCAATTTCTTCATTTTCATGCTTCAAAGAAATCTCAACATTTTCCTGTGTCTTTGATATTTGGTTTTGATCCTTCACAAGGAAAAACCTTCCCTCAAACTTAGACTGAGGCTCTAAAACCCAATTTTGATCTCCAAGCATTTCCAACTTCATCCCATCGGCCAGTGGCTCCAGCGAGACTTCCTGAGGTTCGAAGGTCTTATTGATTAGAGTGATTTCGTAGAGATTTGAAACCGTTCCATCATCACGCATTTGATAAGTCATTCCCGGGAAACGGGTGACGGTGCCTTGTAGAATATCCCGTGTAGCTATCAGCGTAATAAACGCGGCAACAAGAATAGTCAAAACTACCATATAGCCTTTTACCCGTCCTGTCAAAAGCTTTTGAACACCCTCTTGGATACTGTTTTCAGAAGCGTAACGAATCAGTCCTTTTGGTCTTTCGACTTTTACCATTACCTCATCGCAGGCATCTATGCAAGCAGTACAGTTTACACATTCCATCTGTACCCCATTCCGAATATCAATTCCTGTAGGGCAGACCTGCACACAAAGGTTGCAATCAATGCAATCACCCTTAGAATCATTTTGGAGCTCATTTTTTCGTATTGGACCTCTGGGCTCTCCGCGTACATAGTCGTACATGACATTAATGGAGTTATTATCCAAAAGTACCCCCTGAAGACGGCCATAAGGACAGACAACCAAACAAGCTTGCTCCCTGAACCAAGTAAACACAAACATGAAGATTCCTGAGAAAGCAACCAAGCCTATAAAACCCGCCATATTTGCTGTAGGTGGTTGAGTAACAATTTCCTTAACCTGATCAACCCCAATTAGGTAAGCCATTACCAGATGGCCTATCAATAGAGAAAAGACCGCGAATATTAGAGTCTTGCTTCCTTTCTTAAGGATTTTCTCCTGATCCCATGGCTTAGCATTCAACACCCTTTGCTGATTAGCATCTCCCTCAATCCAATACTCGATTTTTCTAAAAACCATCTCCATAAACAACGTCTGAGGACAAGCCCAACCGCACCAAACACGCCCAAAAACAACCGTAAAGAGGATGACAAAAACAAAGAAAATCAACAATAGGAAAATAAGTAAATGAGTGTCTTGAGGCCAAAATGGGGCGCCAAAGATGATGAACTTCCTTTCAAAAATATTGAAAAGCATGTAAGGTCTTCCATCGATCCTGATGAAAGGCCCTGCAAATAGAATTGCCAAAAGAACCCATGACAGATAGGTTCTGTATTTGTAGAAAATACCAGAAACTTTCTTTGGATAAACCCAATTTCGCTTACCATCCTCCTGAACTGTTGCAAGAGAATCTCTAAAAGTTTCTGGGTTAAGATGTGGATTTTTCTTTGCCATTTTGAATAGGGAAAAAGGCCGGAAAAATTTTTCCGGCCATAATTTTATTCTACTTCTGCAGTTTCAGAGACGGCAGTGCTGTCAGAGGTAGTTTCCTCAGTCAAGTCTTCAGGTACATATAATTCACCTTGGGGATCCTTTGGAGCAGCCGGTGTGGTTCCCCTCATTGCAAAAATGTAGCTTGATACCTGCTGCATCTCTTCTGGGCTTAGCTGATCTTCCCAAGGGACCATTCCTTTTTCAATGACTCCATATTTGACTACGGTGAAAATATCAGAGATTGAACCACCATGAATCCAGTAGTCATCTGTAAGATTTGGACCTACTCCACCGCCACCATCCTGAGCATGACAAGCTGCACAATTTGCCTCGAATATGGTCTTACCACCAGTCATACTGGTACTTGACTCGTCAAATACAACTGTACTTTCGTCTATGCTAGCCAGCATATTTGCATTTCTTTCTTCAGCTGCAATGGCTTCCAGCCTAAGCTCCTCTTCATACTCCTCAATACCGGTTTTTCCTATACCCAATACAGTGTAGTTCGTGAAATAAACCACAGCAAAAACAATTGTTCCGATGAATACATATTGTAGCCAAGGAGGCATGAAATTATCCAATTCATGAATACCATCGTAGGAGTGGTCAGCCATAAGTTTGGCCTCTTCTGCTTCTCCGTAGGCCTCATCCACCTTACCTGTTACAAACTTCTCCTTAAAAGACTCCCACCAGCTCGGTTCATTCGCATATTCAGGATTCTCCTTCTTGAACACTGCCGTCATAAATGACATTAAGTAGATCATTTGGAAGAGTAAGAGAACAATCACAATGACCAAAACGCCTAATACCGACATTAAAATCAGCTGATCTGAACTTAAGTCTGTATAACTGAAACTTGGCTCCGATGCTTCCTGACCAAAGGAATTGGTCACGAAAGCAAGTGCAAAAATAACTAGGGTTAAAAGCTTCTTTTTCATTGCTGCTGGGAGGTTAAATTTTCGTCTTCATCAATAGGCAAATTTTCCATATGCTCAATATGGCTCTTTGGTACACGAAGTACCCATACAAACATTCCTAGAAAGAATGCTACAAATATGACAAGGGAAATCACTGGATAGATTTCTATGTTCTCGATTGATCTTAATACTTCTTTATACATAGCCTTGTCAATTATTGGTTATCAGCTGTAGGAGCTTTAATATCTGTACCCAATCTCTGGAGATAAGCAATCAATGCTACTATTTCCGTATTCGGCATCACTTCAATTCCTGCGTCTTTCAAATTAGCGACCACCTCCCGAGCTTGAGTTTCCAGTTCTGCCACGGCTTCTTCGTCATATCCCTCTGGATAAGGGACTCCAAGACTTTGAAGGGTTCTGATCTTCGCCGGAAGATCTGAGTAATCATTCTCATTAGTGGCCATCCAAGGATACGGAGGCATTAATGATCCCGGAGACATACTTCTAGGGTCCGTCATGTGGAAATAATGCCAGCTGTCTGGGTATTTTCCTCCTTCTCGATGAAGGTCCGGACCTGTTCGCTTTGAGCCCCAAAGAAATGGTCTGTCATAGACGAATTCACCTGCTTTGGAGTATTCCCCATATCGCTCAGTCTCAAACCTGAACGGACGAATCATCTGGGAATGACATCCCACACAACCATTCTCTATATAAATATCTCTACCCTCGAGCTCAAGTGGTGTATATGGTTTCACTGAACTGATGGTAGGAACATTTGATTTCACCAAAATAGTCGGGATGATCTCAATCGCACCACCTATCAAAATTGCGACAGTAGCAAGAACGGTGAAGAAAACAGGCTTTCTTTCCCATGCTCTGTGCCAAAACTCTCCTTTAGGATTGTAGTTTTTAGCCAAAGCAGGAGCGGAATCCTCTTCAGTTTCCTGGAAGCTTCCCTGTGCAGCTGTCTTCACCAAATTATAACACATCACAATAGCACCACCCAAGTAAAGTAGACCACCAAAGGCTCTAATCATGTACATCGGAACAATCTGAACGACAGTCTCAAGGAAGTTACCGTAAGACAATCTTCCCATTTCGTCAAATTCTCTTAGCATGAAGAATTGGGTCAAAGCAGCAACATACAGTGGAAGGGCATAGAAAATAATCCCCAAAGTCCCCATCCAAAAGTGGGTGTTAGCAAGTTTGGTGGAATAGATTTTTGTCTTCCACATCTTTGGCCAAAGCCAATAAAGCATACCAAAAGTCAGGAATCCATTCCATCCTAATCCACCGATGTGTACGTGACCTACGATCCAGTCCGTGTAGTGAGCGATGGCATTCACGTTTTTAAGTGAAAGCATGGGTCCTTCGAAAGTGGCCATACCGTATGCGGTAATAGCAACTACCATGAATTTCAAAACAGGATCTGTCCTAACCTTATCCCATGCTCCTCTAAGTGTTAAAAGTCCATTCACCATACCTCCCCATGAGGGAGCAATCAGCATTACAGAAAATGCCACTCCCAGAACCTGTGCCCATTCAGGAAGTGAAGTGTATAAAAGGTGGTGAGGGCCAGCCCACATGTAAATAAATATCAGGGCCCAAAAGTGGATAATGGATAGCTTGTATGAATATACAGGCCTATTTGCCGCTTTAGGCAAATAATAATACATCAGCCCAAGAAAGGGAGTAGTTAAGAAAAATGCCACCGCATTATGTCCATACCACCACTGGACTAGTGCATCCTGAACCCCTGCATATGCTGAATAACTTTTAAATAATCCAACTGGAAGAGCGAGTGAATTGAAGATGTGCAAGACCGCTACCGTAACGAATGAAGCCAGATAAAACCAAATGGCAACATACATGTGACGCTCTCTTCTCTTCAGCACAGTGCCAATCATATTAGCACCAAAAGCTACCCAAACAAGTGCAATGGCAATATCAATTGGCCATTCAAGCTCGGCATACTCCTTTGAGGTAGTCAATCCAAGTGGAAGTGTTAAAGCCGCCGATAGGATAATCAATTGCCATCCCCAAAAATGGAAATAGCTTAGCGCTTTGTTCCACATGGGAGTTTTTAGCAATCGTGGCATGGAGTAATAAACCCCAGCAAAGATCGCATTTCCCACAAAGGCAAAAATCACAGCATTTGTGTGTAAGGGCCGGATTCTTCCGAAAGTGGTATACGGATTTCCCAGGTTTGCTTCTGGCAGAAACAACTGGGTAGCCGCAATCACTCCGACGAGCATCCCAACAACGCCCCAAATCATAGTTGCAGCTCCAAAATACTTGACAATTTTATTGTCGTATTCGAACCGCTCCAAAGTAGAATCATTCATAGGACTAGGTTTTTTTTGGTTGGTCTTTTTTTACTTTTTGTTTGTGTTCATTATCAAATAAAATTCGAATGGCTGGCGTGTGATTGTCATCAAACTGTCCCCCTTTATTCGCACGGAAAAAGAGAAGCAGAAAGCTCACTGCCAGTACCAGACTTATCGCTATCAATAGAAAAATAACTTCCATTTCAATTCGATTTAATTTTAAAGAGCCCCTGTTTCCAGGCGATCACATTTGTTGAAAGAGTGGTAAACAATACCACTGAAATACTACTAAGAGGCATAAGAATGGCACAGAAAACAGGGCTCAAAAGACCCTGAACGGCAAAGCTTATTCCTACAATATTGTAGATGAAGCTTAAGGCAAAGCTTGCCTTAATTACATTTTTGGTAGACCGTGAGAAAGCCAGAAACTGCGGAATGATCCCGAATGACCGTGCATCCAAGATCCCATCACTAGCTGGTGAAAAATGGCTGATTTCATCCGTCAGGGCTATCCCTACATAACTTTCCTGCAAAGCACCCGCATCATTCAGGCCATCACCGACCATGATTGATTTTGACCCATGGGTTTTCAATTCCCCCATATGATTCAATTTATCCTTAGGACTTTGGTTAAAATGGAACTCAGAAATTCCAGGAAGCTTCTCCTTAAGTTTTTTGCGCTCATGAGAATGATCTCCTGATAGTAGGTGAATTTCACATTCCTGACTAAGCTCTTCCACCACGGATTCTGCCTCTTTCCGAAGACCAGATTGAATTTCAAAATAGCCAATTAGAATGTCCTCTACGGTAAAGCAAACCAAATTGCCTTTCAGTGATTCTTTCCCAATAACCTTTTCAGTAAACTCCTCAGAACCGAGTCTAAATTGCTGGCCAAGAAATCTGGCCTCGAGACCCTTGCCACGTTTTTCTTCTATAGAGTCCAAACCGAACTTTTCTATAGGGCCTAGCCATTGGTTGATTCTATTGCTCAATGGGTGGGTAGAGTACTCCACCATGGATTTGAGAATTCTCCTGCTTTGAATACTCAGTTCTTCTCCATGATATTGAATGCTTGCCTTTGCAGTATCTGTAAGAGTTCCGGTCTTATCAAAAACGAAGGTATCTGACTCAGCCATTCGCTCGATGACTCCTGCATTCTTTAGATAAAGCCTGTTTCGTCCAAATATTCTCAAAGTATTTCCAAGAGTAAATGGAGTAGACATGGCCAAAGCACAAGGACAGGCCACAATTAAAACCGAAACAAAGGCCTTTACCCCAATTCCAAAATCTGTAAAAGACCAAAAAATGAGCGCAGCAAAAGCAATTGAAAGCACTGACCGAGTAAAAACAGCACTTATTTTATTCGATAATGGCACTAGACCAGAATCTTTGGACTTTTCAAAAGAGTCATTGTTCCAAAGATCTGTTAGATAACCCTGGGATGGCGATTTTTGTACCGTCATTTTAACCTGATCACCTTTGAGCCTGCCTCCTGCATAAATCAACTCTCCTTTAGAAATTTTTACAGGAACTTCCTCGCCGGTGACAAAGCTGTAGTCGATATAACACTGATTATCTAATAAAATACAGTCGGCTGGGATCAATTCTTCATCTCTTACCAAGAGAATGTCGCCCACACTTACCTTAGTCAAAGGAATCACTTCTTCGGTATCCTTTTTAAACCGAGTTACCGAAACTGGAAAATAAGCTTTGTAATCCCTATCAAATTCAAGCGTAGCAAAGGTTTTTTGCTGGTAAATTTTTCCTAGCAAAAGGAAGAATAATAATCCTCCCAGACTATCCATATAGCCTGCCTCCTGATGAATAAAAATCTCCCAAAGGGAATAAAGGAAAAGAGCGATAATCCCCATTACGATGGGGACATCCATATTTATCTTTTTCCTTTTTAAAGAATTCCATGCAGAATTATAATAGTCCACTGCAGCATAGAAAACTATTGGAAGAGAGAGTAATACATTTAGGTAGTTAAATACACTTTGGAAGTTTTCATCCAGCAACTCTCTTTCAGAAAAGTACTCTGGAAGACTGAAAAGCATCATATTTCCAAAGCAAAAACCTGCTACCGCTAACCTATTAATGGTCTTTTTATCTGCCTTTGGCCTTTCTTTTTTACCAAGATCAGAAAGATTTATCCGAGGTTCATATCCGAGGCTAGAAAGTAACACCACCAGTTCCTTCAGGGAAAGTCGGTCATTACTAATCCGGATTTGAACTTTTTTCTTTACGAAATCAACCCTGCTTGAAATAACTCCCTGATTGATGTGATTTAAATTCTCTAGAAGCCAAATACAGGAAGCACAATGAATTAAAGGGATATGGAAGGTGTAATGTGTTTCAGTTTCGTTTTTAAAATCCAGAAGCTTCTGTTCGATCTCTGGATCATTTAGATAGTCAAAGCGATTTGCTCTTGCAGACTTTGCTTTTTGACTTTCACCTGGAAACTCTTCGATCTGATAATAATTACAAAGATCATTCTCTGATAAAACTTCATAGACAAGCTTACAGCCCTGACAGCAAAAATCCTTCTCTTCAAATCGAATTCGCTCGTCTTCACAGGATTCCCCACAGTGATAACATTTAGCTTCAACTATATTTGGATTCTCTCTTCTCATCTATCTCCTGCCCTTTTTCTTAGCTCCTGATATTTATTTTTCTGATAAATCTCACTTATTCAAATAATTACATCGTAAGGAAAAATGATAGCTTATCACTCCACATTTCTCCTTTATAAAAATGAAAAAGAACTTTGGCCAGATCGGCTTGGTAGTTCTTTGTGGTGACAAAGAGTGTACAATCTTTTTTCACGGCGTAGGACCAAAAATCACCAATTCGTTGGAAGTTGAACTTGATAAAACTCGTCTCTCTTGTATGCTTTGAGATTAATTGGATGATCTCTCTCTCTTCTTTGATTTTTGACTTGGGGATAAAGGAGGGAGAGATAATAGTAGCCCTTGACTGTCCAATGAGATTTTTAAAAAGGTTTATAAATTCTTTAATCACCCGAGAAGATTGAGGAGTCCCGTCATAGTGAAAAAGCAAATGTTGGGTTGAAAACTGCTTTACATGAAGTAAAACAGGAATAGTACAAACTTCATTTTCTAATGGCTTTGGAAGAGGGTGATCGTGAAGCCATTCCAAGGTTCTATTCAGATCCACAGTGATTAAGCTAGGGTTCCTTCCTTGGTAGCAATCTTTATTATCGTTCCCTCCAGGCAAAAAAGTAGGTTCCAGTACTTTGCAGTAGGTTTCCTTCAGAAGGACTACTGGTAATTCAAATTGGGAAACATAGCTTGGTTGGACCTGCATGAGAAACTATTTTACTCAAAACTAGTCCTGGAATCGTTTTCAGTGGTTGACCAAAGCTTGGTAGAAAACTGATAAAAGTCATTTAATAGGCTAAGTACTTTATAAAATGCCTTATAAAAGAAAAAGCCCCATGGGATGACCAAAGGGCTTTAGAATAAAGTGGCGGCGACCTACTCTCCCGGGTGTAACCCCAGTACCATCGGCGCTGCAGGGCT
>NZ_JAUEPH010000029.1 GCF_030403435.1 Algoriphagus sediminis | reverse complement strand
GGAAGCTTTGTCTTCGATGGCACCGAGAAGAGCATTGTGATCTCGGGTACGCTTCCTGCAGGCACATCAGTGGCCTACACCAACAATTCAAGAACAAATGTGGGTACCCAGGAAGTAACGGCGACGATTACGGGAAGCAACTTCAATGATCTGGTGCTGACCGCTGATCTGACGATCACTCCGGCCGATATTACAGGAATTACCTTTGATGATGGAAGCTTTGTCTTCGATGGTACCGAGAAGAACATTGTGATCTCGGGTACACTTCCGGCAGGCACTTCAGTAGCCTATGCAAACAACACCAGAACGGATGTTGGAACTCAGGA
>NZ_JAUEPH010000028.1 GCF_030403435.1 Algoriphagus sediminis | reverse complement strand
AAGGGGATACTGGACCAACTGGTGCTCAAGGAATACAAGGTGAAACTGGACCAACCGGAGCAACCGGAGCGCAAGGGGATACCGGAGCAACCGGAGCAACCGGACCAACCGGACCAACCGGAGCAACCGGAGCGCAAGGTGAAACTGGACCTACCGGACCTCAAGGGGATACTGGAGCAACTGGAGCAACTGGTGCTCAAGGAATACAAGGAGAAACTGGAGCAACCGGACCTCAAGGGGATACTGGACCTACCGGACCTCAAGGGGATACTGGACCTACCGGACCTCAAGGGGATACTGGACCAACTGGTGCTCAAGGAATACAAGG
>NZ_JAUEPH010000027.1 GCF_030403435.1 Algoriphagus sediminis | reverse complement strand
GAGCTGTTGATAGACAAGACAGTAGAAGCAGTAGATGCTGCCAATGACGGCATATTGAATGCGGCAGGCGATATCATTGACTACGAGATCACGGTGACCAACAACGGAAATGTGACTTTGAACAATGTGACGATTGTCGATCCATTGACGAGCACGAATTCGAATGTAGGTACGCTACAGCCAGGAGAGGCTAAGTCGATCACCGCTCAGTATGCGATTACGCAGACAGACTTGGATAACAACGGTGGAGGCGATGGCGACATTGACAACACAGCGACTGCAGATTCAGATGAGACCGAAGAGGTAAGTGATAGCGAAGATGTAGACTTGGCA
>NZ_JAUEPH010000026.1 GCF_030403435.1 Algoriphagus sediminis | reverse complement strand
CGTGCGCCCTTATTCACTTACTCTTACTTCTGCCGGTATACTCAAGCATACCAGCCTCTGTTACAATTCTTACTATCAACATGTCAATGAACTTATTTCCTCTCTGTCAGAGGAAAAAAGAGGCGATAAATCGCCTGAATGGTGGAGGATAACGGATTCGAACCGTTGACCCCCTGCGTGCAAGGCAGGTGCTCTAGCCAGCTGAGCTAATCCCCCGTAAAATGGTTAGTTGTGGGCCTGCGTGGACTCGAACCACGGACCTCTACATTATCAGTGTAGCGCTCTAACCACCTGAGCTACAGGCCCTAATATCTTGAAATGTGTAAGGCAATCCCCTGTCATAGGATTCCAGAAAGGAGGTGTTCCAGCCGCACCTTCCGGTACGGCTACCTTGTTACGACTTAGCCC
>NZ_JAUEPH010000025.1 GCF_030403435.1 Algoriphagus sediminis | reverse complement strand
GGAGCGCAAGGTGAAACTGGAGCAACTGGTGCTCAAGGAATACAAGGAGAAACTGGACCTACCGGACCTCAAGGGGATACTGGAGCAACCGGACCTCAAGGGGATACTGGAGCAACTGGAGCAACCGGAGCGCAAGGTGAAACTGGACCTACCGGAGCGCAAGGGGATACCGGAGCAACTGGAGCAACCGGAGCAACCGGAGCGCAAGGGGATACTGGACCTACCGGACCTCAAGGGGATACTGGAGCAACTGGAGCAACCGGACCAACCGGAGCGCAAGGGGATACCGGAGCAACCGGACCAACCGGAGCAACCGGAGCGCAAGGTGAAACTGGAGCAACGGGTGCTCAAGGAATACAAGGAGAAACTGGACCAACCGGACCTCAAGGGGATACCGGAGCAACTGGAGCAACCGGACCAACCGGACCAACCGGAGCAACCGGAGCGCAAGGTGAAACTGGACCTACCGGAG
>NZ_JAUEPH010000024.1 GCF_030403435.1 Algoriphagus sediminis | reverse complement strand
CCGGACCTCAAGGGGATACTGGACCAACTGGTGCTCAAGGAATACAAGGTGAAACTGGACCTACCGGAGCGCAAGGGGATACTGGAGCAACCGGACCAACTGGACCAACCGGAGCAACCGGAGCGCAAGGGGATACCGGAGCAACTGGACCAACCGGAGCAACCGGAGCGCAAGGTGAAACTGGACCTACCGGACCTCAAGGGGATACTGGAGCAACCGGACCAACCGGACCAACCGGAGCGCAAGGGGATACCGGAGCAACCGGAGCAACCGGAGCGCAAGGGGATACCGGAGCAACCGGACCAACCGGAGCAACCGGAGCGCAAGGTGAAACTGGACCTACCGGAGCGCAAGGTGAAACTGGACCTACCGGACCTCAAGGGGATACCGGAGCAACTGGAGCAACCGGACCAACCGGAGCAACCGGAGCGCAAGGGGATACTGGAGCAACTGGTGCTCAAGGAATACAAGGTGAAACTGGACCTACCGGACCTCAAGGGGATACTGGAGCAACCGGACCAACCGGAGCAACCGGAGCGCAAGGTGAAACTGGACCTACCGGAGCAACCGGAGCAACCGGACCTCAAGGGGATACTGGACCAACT
>NZ_JAUEPH010000023.1 GCF_030403435.1 Algoriphagus sediminis | reverse complement strand
CCTTTTCTGTCCGTTGGTACCTGGAGGTTCTGCGTCTTATCCTGTAAGGTCGCCAGGTAGCTGTCCGTCACCACTGCCCCTTCACAATCAATCACTCTGGCCACGAACTGCTTGTATTGCTCGGCGATCAGGTAGATGTCATCCAGACCCTGTCCACCATCACGGTTCGAAGACAGGTAGGTCTCTCCGTTGTCCATCACTCGATACGCAAAGTCATCCCCCAGCGAGTTCACAGGAATTCCCATGTTCTGTACATTGCTGATCGTTCCATTGCTATAGCTCGCCTCATACACATCCATTCCCCCTACCGTGGGGTGACCCTCTCCATCAATTTGTTTTGACGAGAAGTAAAACTTGTCATCCTTTCTGAACGGGTGCGTCTCACTGCCTGCTGTATTCACCTGGTCGCTTAGCCTTACAGGAGCACTGAAAACCATGTTTTCATCGTACTCTGCATAGTAGATATCAAAATCTTCCTTGTACTTAGGCTGCTTACTCGCCTTCTTCGTCGAATCGCTCCAAGCCGGATCCATATTCGTCGTGAAGTACAGACGCTTTGCCTCTTCGTCTACAAACGGATGCATCACCGCATAGCCGATCGAATCATTGAACGGTAC
>NZ_JAUEPH010000022.1 GCF_030403435.1 Algoriphagus sediminis | reverse complement strand
CCTTTTCTGTCCGTTGGTACCTGGAGGTTCTGCGTCTTATCCTGTAAGGTCGCCAGGTAGCTGTCCGTCACCACTGCCCCTTCACAATCAATCACCCTGGCCACAAACTGCTTGTACTGCTCGGCGATCAGGTAGATGTCATCCAGACCCTGTCCCCCATCCCGGTTCGAAGACAGATACGTCTCGCCGTTGTCCATCACACGGTACGCAAAATCATCTCCCAGCGAGTTCACAGGAATTCCCATGTTCTGTACATTGCTGATCGTTCCATTGCTATAGCTCGCCTCATACACATCCATCCCTCCTACCGTGGGGTGGCCCTCTCCATCAATTTGTTTTGACGAGAAGTAAAACTTGTCATCCTTTCTGAACGGGTGCGTCTCATTTCCTCCTGTATTCACCTGGTCGCTTAGCCTTACCGGGGCACTGAAAACCATGTTTTCATCGTACTCTGCATAGTAGATATCAAAGTCATCCTTGTACTTTGGCTCTCTGCTCGCCTTCTTTGTCGAATCGCTCCAGGCCGGATCCATATTCGTCGTGAAGTACAGACGCTTTGCCTCTTCGTCTACAAACGGATGCATCACCGCATAGCCGATCGAATCATTGAACGGTAC
>NZ_JAUEPH010000021.1 GCF_030403435.1 Algoriphagus sediminis | reverse complement strand
GACTGTTCAGAAGGATGGTATTTGTATCAGTGAGCCAACAGAGGTGACTGTGAATCCACAGCCAGAGACTCCAGCCGCACCAACAGTAGAAGTAATACAGCCAACCTGTGAGGTAGCGACAGGTGAGATAACCTTTGCTGCGGATCAAGGAGTTGAATATGCCTTCGAGAATACTTTTGCGAACCCACTTGTCCCTAATAATGGAATCATTACCGTTTCTGGCTTGGCCGCCGGATCAAGTGGAACTGTTTTCGCAAGAACTATAGACACAGATTGTGTGGTGTCCACTAATTATAGCATTGGTGATCAGCCACCTACCCCAGTCTTGGAAGTGATGGATGCTGAGCCAGAGTGTGGTGTTTCAGAAGTGGATCTTTTGGATTTGATTTCCGGTGGATCTACCCAATCTCCAACTGCTACTTTCACCTTTTTCGAATTGGATGGACAAACGATAACTCCATTACAGTCTTCTATTGTAACTGAATCCGGTACTTACAGAATCAGGTCATCTATTGGTGAGTGTTTTGTTGAAAGAGATGTTAATGTCACCATAGCAAATTGTGAGCTGTTGATAGACAAGACAGTAGAAGCAGTAGATGCTGCCAATGACGGCATATTGAATGCGGCAGGCGATATCATTGACTACGAGATCACGGT
>NZ_JAUEPH010000020.1 GCF_030403435.1 Algoriphagus sediminis | reverse complement strand
ACCGCGTAGTTTGTCGTAACCGTAGCCGTCTGGCCTGGTTGCAAGTCACCCACATTATCATTCTGACCAGTCAATGGATCCGTAATCGTGGTATTAGTCAAGGTCACATTTCCAGTGTTCTCAACAATCAAGGTATACGTGATCACATCTCCCGCTTGATCATAAGTCGTTGGGTTAGCCGTTTTGGTCAAGGAAATACCTGAATTCTGAACTGCTGTTACCGTTGCGCTGGCTATAGCCGACTGAGTGGACTGGTTTGGATCTGTACCTGTGGCGATAGCTGTGTTCACCACCTGTCCGTTGTTTACATCCGCTTGAGTCACCGCGTAGTTTGTCGTAATCGTAGCCGTCTGGCCTGGTTGCAAGTCACCCACATTATCATTCTGACTAGTCAATGGATCTGTGATCGTGGTATTGGTTAAGGTCACGTTACCGATGTTCTCAACAATCAAGGTATACGTGATCACATCTCCGGCTTGATCATATGTCGTTGGGTTAGCCGTTTTGGTCAAAGAAATACCTGAATTCTGAGCTGCTGTAACCGTTGCGCTGGCTGTAGCGGTCTGAGTGGACTGGTTTGAATCTGTACCTGTTGCGGTAGCTGTGTTCACCACCTGTCCGTTGTTTACATCCGCTTGAGTCACCGCGTAGTTTGTCGTAACCGTAGCCGTCTGGCCTGGTTGCAAGTCACCCACATTATCATTCTGACCAGTCAATGGATCCGTAATC
>NZ_JAUEPH010000001.1 GCF_030403435.1 Algoriphagus sediminis | reverse complement strand
TCCCACCTCTTCCCATCCCGAACAGAGAAGTTAAGCCCTGCAGCGCCGATGGTACTGGGGTTACACCCGGGAGAGTAGGTCGCCGCCACTTTATTTATACCTCAGCTTATTCAGCTGAGGTTTTTTTATGAATTGACATATTAAACCTTGGCTTTCATGTCTACCTATTTTTTTGCTTATAATTGTAGCAGATTTCTTCAAACTTTAACTGAATGCCTCAAGTTTTAAAAAACCTCGCTCTTATTGACCAGGCAAATATCCACTCCAATAGAGATTTTTTACTCGATGAGAATGGTTTAACCCCTTTAGTGGAAGGTCAAAAAATTGAAGGTTTTGAGGTTATCGACTGTTCAGGTCTTTTTGTTTCGAAAGCCTGGATTGATTTACGATGCTCATCAGGTGACCCAGGCTTTGAACATAAAGAGGATATTGATTCTCTTTGTGAGACGCTATTGAAATCAGGCTTTGGCACGGGAGTGCTTCTTCCAAATACAAATCCGGTGATTCAATCCAAAAACGAAATCGATTATGTAAAGGCCAAGTCTGCCAAGCATGCGGTAAAACTACTCATTCAAGCTGCGGTGACAATAGGAACCAAAGGCGAAGACTTGACTGAGATTCTGGATATGCATTATCAAACCGGAGTAAAGATTTTCGGTGATGGTTTGGTAACACTCGCTAACAGCGACAGGTACATGAAAATCCTGCAATACCTTCAGAAGTTTGACGGTGTTCTTTTCGACCATGCATATGATCCTCTTCTTTCCATTTTTGGAAAAATGCATGAAGGAAAAATCAGCACTAACCTGGGCTTAAAAGGTATCCCAAATCTTGCTGAGGATGTAGCGATTCAAAAAAACCTAGAAATTTTGAGGTATACAGGAGGCAAAGTACATTTTCAAACCTTGAGTACCAGAAAAGGCGTAGATCTAATTCGAAAAGCTAAAGCCGAAGGATTAAAGGTTACTTCCGATATTTCCATATATCAGCTGATTTTCAAAGACTCAGATCTGGTCACTTTCGACCCGAATTATAAAGTGATTCCCCCATTTCGAAGGGAAGAAGATAGGCAGGCTTTGATCGAAGGATTGAAAGATGGGACGATTGATGCATTAGTTTCTAACCACCAGCCACAGGATTATGACTCGAAATTTATGGAGTTTGACCTTGCTGAGAATGGTATGGCAGGTCTGATGACATTTTTACCAGCCATGGTTTCCCTAGAAAAAGAATTAACCTGGCCGCTGCTAATCGATAAGGTGACCTCTGGGCCTGCTAAAGTAATAGAGGATAGTGAGAAAGATTCTTGGGTGATTTTTGACCCTAAGGAAAAGTGGACATTTAATCGACAAATGAGCCCGTCGAAAGCTTCAAATAGCCCTTGGTTCGGTAAAGAACTTCAGGGCAAAGCCAAATATTTCATTAAAGCAGGGGCACTTACCAAATTAACATGATGAAGTATTTTGGGTCTGCCTACAAATTTGGATCTCTGGGCGGATTATTTTGCTTGGTTTCCTTTCTTTTTCTGGCCTGGCTTTATGGTGATCCTACGAACCTTAATTTGGTTTTTGGATACATAATTGTTCCCATAGTAATTTTCTTGGCTATTAAGTATTTTAAGGATTACACCAATGAAGGAATGCTTTCCTTCTCAGAAGGCATGTCTGTAGGGTTCGTAGCATACATGATTTTAGGAATTATATCTGGCTTAGGAATTTGGCTTGTCCTTTTAATTTCTGATGATCTTTTCCAATCGATTTTATCAGCCAAGCTTCAGATCCTTGCAGAGAATAAGGATATGATTATCGGACAAGTGGGTGAGAAATCCTTTGACACTACAAAAAATAGCATAAACGAGATGACTGCCCTAGATGTAGCCTTGAATGATTCGCTCTGGAAAATCATTCCGGGCCTTTTTTTTACTATTATTATTTCCATTATTTTACGGAAAACTCAATAACATCATCATGGAAGAAACACAATCACCGGTACAAGCAGCAGTCAAACCAGGTTTGACCATAGGCTTAATTTCTTTGGCCCTGACGTACATTATCTATTTTGTTAATTCATCATTATTAATCAGTGGGTGGTTTGGATTTGCTGCCTTGATTATCTTTTTCGTTCTCATCTTTTATTTTGGCCGTCAGTATAGAACTGAAATCGGTGGTTTTATTGATTTTGGGTCCGCCTTTAAATTCAGTTTTGTTGCAATCCTGATTTCTGGAATAGTCTCTACTCTCGGACAAATATTATTGTATCAAGTTGTCGATCCATCTTTGCCTCAGGTGTTAGCAGAACAGACCATGCAGAATACTCTTGCCACAATGGAAAGCTTTGGAGCATCTGCTGATGCGATGAGCCCCGAACAGCTAGATGAAATGAGAACAGGAATTGAAGATGGATTTACTCTGACTGGTCAGCTGAAGGGTTTCGGAATAGCTATAATCATTTATGCCATTGTTGCACTCATTGTTGCAGCAATTCTTAAAAAGCGAGATAAGTCTTTAGACTATTGATATGACCCAAATTTCTGTAGTCATTCCGGTCTTCAATGAAGAAGAATCTATTCCTGAATTGACTCAATGGATTAGCCGTGTGATGATTCAGCACGGCTTTTCTTATGAGTTGATCTGTGTGAATGATGGCAGTACTGATAACTCCTGGACTGTAATCCGGGAATTGAGTAAAACTGATAAAGAGATCAAAGGGATTAATTTCACCCGAAATTTTGGTAAATCAGCAGCTCTTGACGCGGGCTTCAAGAAAGCCGACGGAGAAGTGGTTATTACCATGGATGCCGACCTTCAGGATAGTCCGGATGAAATCCCTGAGCTTTATCGAATGATAACCGAAGAAGGACTTGATGTGGTCTCTGGTTGGAAAAAGGAGAGACACGATCCTATTTCGAAAACGATACCCTCGCGCTTTTTTAATGGCGTAACCCGATGGATTTCAGGTATCCCTCTACATGACTTCAACTGTGGGCTCAAAGCTTACAAGAGAAAGGTCATTAAGAATATCCATATTTACGGAGAGATGCACAGGTATATTCCTTTGCTGGCAAAATGGGCAGGTTTCTCCAAAATAGGCGAGAAGGTAGTTCAGCATAGAGCCAGAAAATATGGAGTTTCAAAGTTTGGTTTGGAGCGCTTTTTAAACGGATTTTTAGATTTGATTTCGGTTTCTTTTGTCCACAGGTATAAAAAGAAACCCATGCACTTTTTTGGTCTCCTTGGGACCTTTTCATTCATTACAGGATTTCTGATCACCTGCTGGCTGATCTTTCAAAAGGTGTATGGCTTAAGCAAAGGCCTTCAGGTTCGTGAAATAGTAGATCAGCCCCTTTTCTTTTTAGCCCTTGTTGCCTTGATTATAGGTGTACAGCTATTTCTCACTGGCTTCATTGCTGAGCTCATGACCTCAAATCAGTCGATGGAGCCTGAATACAAAGTGGAAGAGGAGCTAAACTTTTAAACCATGATGTTTTCTATCATTATTCCGGTATATAATCGACCGGAAGAGATACGTGAACTTCTCAATAGTTTTGACCTTCAAACTTATTCGAATTTTGAAGTTGTCATAATAGAGGATGGGTCTGAAGAGACTTCAGAAGATGTTGTGCAAAACCACCATTCCTTTTTTCCTATTAATTATTTAATGCAGGAAAATAAGGGCCAGGGCTTTGCTAGAAACAAGGGGATGGAAAATGCGAAGGGTGATTTTTATATTATTCTAGACTCGGATGTCATCTTACCTGAGGGGTATTTGGAGAGTGTGAGGGTAGCTGTTTTGGATCGTAAATTGGATGCCTTCGGTGGTCCTGATCGGGCAATGGAGGCATTTTCAGATTTACAAAAAGCTATGGACTTTGCCATGACTTCATTTTGGACCACTGGTGGTATAAGAGGGAAAATGAAAAACGCAGGCAAGTATCAAGCCCGGGGGTACAACATGGGAGTTTCGGCTGAAGTCTTCAAAAAGACAGGTGGGTTTTTAGATCCAAACAGAGGAGAGGATATTGAATGGAGCTTGAGGATAAAAAAATCAGGTTTTAAGTTGGAGTTGGTTGAGGATGCTTATGTGTTTCATAAAAGAAAAAGCGATTTAAAAGGTTTCGCTAAACAGGCATACTCATTTGGCGAAAATCGAGTGAATGTTTCCCGATTCCATCCCGAAGCAATACAATTAGTCCATATCCTTCCAAGCTTGTTTTTGTTCTTATTGGTTTCAATACCTCTAGTTCATGCTTTTGATGAGAGGCTCTCTGGAACACAAATAGGCTTTTTGATTCTTTGGTCAGTTGGAATTTTTGTCCAATCCTTTGAAAAATATAAAGACCTGAAAATATGTGTGCTTTCCTGGGTTTGCTCAGTGACTCAATTGAGCTTTTACGGGATGGGATTCATTAAAGAATTACTCCTAAAGACCTTTAAAGGCTAGGCTTTGTGACAAACGAAGATGGTTTCATTTGGGGGCAAAGCAAATCGCTGGATTATTTCTTTCGGTAACTCCTTTACGAATTGATTTTCTTCAATTCCGATTCCGGACCTTCTTAATCTTTCTGCATAATCCCGACCATATTTTCTCACATGGTCTCTTTGCCCAAAGGCTTTTTCCCTTTCTGCTGGATCCGTTATGGAAGGGTCTTCCAAAGTTTCAGGAAGGTCATAAACTGGCGATTGCAAAATCCCCCAACCATCAGGTTTGAGGACACGGTTGAATTCTGAACACACCCTCATGTCGTCATCCACATGCTCCAAAACGTGGTTACAAAAAATCACATCGAAGGTATTGTCTTCAAATGGAATATCATGTACGTCCATTTTGACCTTGGCCAAAGGTGATTCAATATCAGCGGTGATGTACTCGAGATTTTCCATAGCTTCAAACCTATCAATGAAGCAATGCTCTGGAGCGACATGAAGAACCTTTAGGGGCTTTTGGAAGAATTCAGTTTTTTCTTTCAAAAAAAGCCACATCAATCGATGCCTTTCCAATGCGAGACAGTTTGGGCACAAAGCGTTGGCCCTGGCTACTCTTCCATAGGGAAGAAATTTTTTGTAACCTGTTTCACAGACGTTGCAGTGAACAGTATCCCCTCTATTTACTTTGGCCATGATAGAAAGACCTATGGGACTGACCCTTTGAAGAATTGGCCTAGGGATATATCGGATGATAAAACTGATTATTTTTTTCATGGCTTGGAAAACGCCTGCAAGTTAGGAAAACAAGGAATTTGCCCGTCTTATTTTGCTCAAAATCCATTCAAATTAGTCTTTTTAACAAATCATCATTTGTTCAGGATTTTGCTATCATTATTTTAGTTGATCGCTGAATAACTTAAACCAACATTCGAATGCTAAAACTCACCACTCCACTTAGGGTTGTTGTTTTTTTCTTTGTTTTAGGCCTGTCCTCTATTCAAGTTTTTTCCCAGGGTGTAAGCACATACACACTTGAGGAAATGGTGGCCAGAGCCAAAGAAATTTCACCCGCTTCCCTTCGGAACAAAACCCAAAGGGAAAATAATTACTGGAGATATCGACTCTTTCGATCCAACTATAATCCTCAGCTACAGCTACGAGGTACGCTTCCAAGCTATTCACAATCATTCAGTAGCATTACTCAGCCGGATGGTTCAATTGAGTTTTTAGAGGTACAGCAGAATCTGATGAACCTTGAGCTGGGCTTACAGCAAGTCATCGCACCCACAGGCGGAGTGATTTCAGTAAATTCATCCACAGATCGATTTGATAATTTCCTGGCAACAAGTGGTGAACCTCAAACAAGGTTTTCTGGTGTCCCTGTCAATGTAAGACTTCAGCAACCAATTTTTGCCTACAATCCATTTAAGTGGGATAAGAAAATTGAGCCTCTCGTCTACGAGGAGAGTAAAAGGGAGTATGTGCAGGAAATGGAAAGAGTTTCTATGGATGTCACCTCCTTTTTCTTCGATTATCTACTGGCTCAAGTGAATTTTGACATAGCTACGCAAAACCTAAAGAACACTGAAGAAATTTTTGAGATCGAGAAGAAGCGCTATGAAATGGGGAATACATTTGAGGATGCCCTCCTTCAAGTAGAACTTCAGGTTTTACAAGCGAGGCAGGATTTGGCTCAGGCCCAAATGGATCTTGAGCAGAGTACTTTTGCGGTGAATGCTTATATCGGTTTGAATCAGTATGATCAAATCCGTTTAATCACTCCGGATGTTATTCCACAGTTTGAGGTAGATGTAGATCAGGCGATTCAGTTTGCCTTCGAAAATAGGGCAGAAGCTTTGGGCTTTATCAGGCGGGAGCTTCAGGCAGAAGCAGATTTGGCCAGAGCTAAGGGAGAAAGGATCCAGATGGATCTTAATGCAAGTTATGGTTATAATAATGCGGCTTTTACTTTTACAGATATATATCAGAATCCAAACACCCAGGCATTGGTCAATTTAGGCTTAACAGTCCCAATTTTGGATTGGGGTAGAAATAAGGCTAGGGTTTCCCAAGCAATGGCTAATCAACGTTTGGTAGAATATACCGTAGAGCAAGAAAGAATTAATTTTGAACAGGAAATTTTCACGAAAGTGAAAAACTTCATCATGATGCGAGAGCGACTAAATGTCACTCAAATTTCGGATCAAGTTGCTCAGAAGAGGTATGATATTACTTTAAAGAGATACCAAACTGGGAATGTGACGATTACAGATTTGAATATTGCCCAAGGGGAGAAAGACACAAATAAGCGGGCTTATTTTTCGTCTCTCAAGGATTTTTGGGTAGCTTATTATGAGCTCAGAGCTTTGACCCTGTATGACTTTGAAAATGGAATTTTGCTGTATACTCCAGATGAGGAATAAAAAAGGGCGACCCTAGGTCGCCCACATATTAACCGGCTTCGGCCAGTATTTCTTCTAGCTTCTCTATATCTTTTTCTAGCTTTTCGATTGCTTTGGCTTGCTTATTCAAGTCTTTAGTGATCTTTGCTACGTCATTAGGCGATAATTTTCCGTCAGCATTTTTCTTTTGAAAATTATCTAAATCCTTTTGATATCTCTGGTTGATTTTCTCCAGTTTCTCTCTATTTTTCTCGAGTTTAGCTTCAGCTTTTTCGAGCTTTGCAGCAGTTTTAGCGGCTTTTTTCTCCTCTTTAGTCATTTCGGTTTTGACCTCTTGAGCTATAATTTCAGAAGGATTTAAGAAATAAAAAGCTCCTAATAGTACAATCAGTGCAGTAAGTTTTCTCATAATATTAAAATTTTACACATTTAAATTACAAAAAGCTCAGTTGATTCAAAATGAATAGTTATTAATGGCTGTCAGATTTTGGGAGTCTCCCTGATTTTTTAAGTGCCTCACGGACAATCCATTCCATTTGGCCATTCGTACTTCTGAATTCATCAGAGGCCCACTTTTCTACTGCTTTCATCATCTTTTCATCTAACCTCAAGGCAAAGGGTTTTTTAGCTGCCATTTTTGATTACCTCCTTCCACTCTTCTATAAACTGAGAGAGTTCTTTTGCTCGCTCAGTTCCTATCATTATTTTTTTCTTTTCGCCTACATCCATAAGGATGCCTTTGTCACCTATGACACTGTATGCCTTTGTGGTACTATTCCCTTTTAGTCCCCAACCACCATAATCTGTGATAGGACTGTAGTAAATGACTTTGATGGATTTAATTTGATCAGGAGTCCATCTTCTCCATTTCCTGATAAAAGGCAAATACTTAAAAGAGACGCCATTGTTATCTATTCTGGTTTCTAGCTTGATACTGAAAATAAATATCAAAACAGCCCCCATCACCAGAATAACTGAACCTAGTGCGAAACCCATTTCTGTTTTATCTTCAGCCTGAAAAAAAAGGACGGATAGTAAAATAACCGTAGGTAGCTCTACCAAAATAATAAGGTAAGCTACCCAGGTTCCTCTGTAAGTTTGGGTCTCATTAAAGACTCGATTCGCCATGAGGTTATTGGTTTAAGGTGCCCACGTTAAGCACCGGGCTGGCACTCTTGTCAGCGCATAATACTACCATCAGATTGGATACCATTACCGCCTTTTTCTCTTCATCAAATTCAATGATCTCTTTTAATTTTAGATCATCAATGGCCATTTCAACCATTCCTACCGCACCTTCCACAATTTTCTTTCTAGCTGCCACTATAGCTGTTGCTTGCTGTCTCTGCAGCATGGCTGATGCTATTTCAGATGCATAGGCAAGGTGGGAGATTCTTGCTTCGATCACTTTAATTCCAGCGTGATTCAGTCTATCTATGATTTCTTCTTCCAGGGAGTTATTCACTTCTTCGACACCAGACCTCAAAGTGATTTCTTCTTCCCCGTTTCCCTCATCTTCGAAGTTGTCATATGAGTATAGACCTGCCATTTTCCGAACAGCGGCATCAGTCTGCAAGTGGACAAAATTTTCATAATCATCTACGTCGAAAGTAGCTTTGAAAGTATCCTCCACTTGCCAAACTACAATGGTCCCAATCATGACCGGATTACCAATCTTATCATTTACCTTGACTGGCTTATTTTCAAAGTTTCTTACGCGAAGGGAAATCTTCTTTTTAGTCATGAAGGGGTTCACCCAAAAGAAACCGTTTGCCTTTACTGTACCTTTATAATCTCCAAAAAGAAGTAGCACCATCGCTTTGTTTGGTTCCACGATGAAAAAACCTGGGACCATAAGAATAAACACCAGTACACTGGGTATTGCTAGAGCAAAGATTTCATTTGCGAAAGCAAAAATCGCAAGTGGAATCATGGCTAAATCGATAAGGATAAATAAATATCCGGAAAGGGGTTTCGTAATTTTCTCCATGTCAATATGATGTTAAAATGATATCATATTGAAATACGGATATTTGATTTAGAAGGTTTTGTTTAGGGTAAAAAAAATCCCGGATTTCCGGGATTTAAACTTATTAGAGTTTTAGAATTATTTCTTTTTAAATAAGGAGTCGACGAATTCAGTTCGATTGAAAAGTTGTAGATCAGTCATTTTTTCTCCCACTCCTATATACTTCACCGGTACTTTCATTTGATCAGATATTCCTATGACTACACCACCTTTGGCAGTTCCATCCAGTTTAGTAATGGCCAAAGCAGAAATCTCGGTCACCTTCGAGAATTCCTTCGCCTGAATGAATGCATTTTGACCCGTTGATCCATCGAGAACCAAAAGTATTTCGTGTGGGGCATCTGGTATAAATTTTTGCATCACACGCTTAATTTTACCCAATTCATTCATCAGGTTGACCTTGGTATGCAGCCTTCCTGCCGTATCAATAATCACAACATCAGCCTTTTGGTCTACCGCCTGCTTCACCGCGTCAAAGGCCACTGATGCCGGGTCTGTATTCATGCCGTGCGAAATTACCGGCACGCCCACTCGATCTCCCCAAAGGATCAATTGGTCGACTGCTGCGGCTCTAAAGGTATCTGCGGCCCCGAGGATGACGGATTTACCAGCATTTTTAAAAAGATTAGCCAGTTTTCCAATAGTGGTCGTTTTTCCGACGCCATTTACTCCTACGACCATAATGACGTAAGGCTTTTTATCTTCAGGAAGATCAAAATCAAGAAGGTCCTGTGAATTGTTCTCTTCAAGGAGGGCGATGATTTCTTCACGTAGAATCTTATCAAGCTCCTCTGTATTCACATATTTATCTTTGGCGACTCTTTCTTCGATTCGCTCGATCACTTTTATTGTGGTGTCCACTCCGACATCAGATGTGATTAGAATTTCTTCTAATTCATCCAAGACTTCTTCATCCACCTTGGATTTTCCTACGACCGCTTTGCTAATCTTTGAAAAAATACTGTCACTTGACTTTTGAAGGCCCTGATCTAGGCTTTCTTTTTTGTCTTTGGAAAATAAGCCGAATATTCCCATTCTGATTTTGTTTAGGCCAAAGCTAACGAAAAAGTCCCTGCTGGCCGAGGTCAGAGGGACTTTTTAAAGGATTGTGGAAGTTTGAAATTATTTTTTCAAGCTTGCATTTACTTCAGTAGAAGGAATCATCTCTTCTCTGAATGTATAAGCACCAGTCTTGTCAGACTTAACTGCTTTGATCACTTTGGCGTAAGTTACTCCGCCTTGCTTTTTCAGGGTTGCTACTACTTTCTTCGCCATATCTTATTTCTTTTATCGGACAGAGCTCCGAGTGAGATTACTTAATTTCTTTGTGAACAGTCACCTTTTTAAGAATAGGATTGAATTTCTTCAACTCCAATCTTTCCGTCGTGTTCTTTCTGTTTTTGGTAGTGATATATCTTGAAGTACCTGGCATACCAGATGTTTTGTGCTCGGTGCACTCAAGGATCACTTGTACTCTATTTCCTTTCTTAGCCATCTTCGTTTTTATTAAAGGGTCGTGACTGAATTATTTGATCACAATCATTCCTGAATTCTGAGCATCTTTCAAAACCGCAGATATTCCTTTCTTATTGATTGTCTTCAATGCCTTAGTTGACACTTTCAATGTAATCCATGCATCTTCTTCAGGAACGTAGAAAGTCTTCTTGTGAAGATTTGGGTAGAATCTACGTTTGGTCTTGTTGTTTGCATGAGACACATTATTACCTACTCGAGGTCTTTTTCCGGTTATGTCACAAACTTTTGCCATGATATATATTCTTCTATTGAATGCTTTTCCCTAATGAGTTTGCAAATATCGCAACTTTTTATGAATTACCAACCACAGATTTAAAAAATATCCCAATTTCATGACTTAGGATAAGGGCAATGTTTACAGCCACTACCACAGCAGTATCCACGTTTTAGATGATATTTTGCTGTGAAGACCATTAAACCTTGATCATTTAAGTAATAATCTTCCTTGCTGAGGCTTGGGGCACTATTTTTCTTTATCGGCTTCGACATAGTATGCCTGTATCGATTTCTTATATTTGTTACACCAAAATTCAACAATTAAATCCAAAATTAGCGTCAAAATGCAATCTATTCAGTCTAGTCAGGAAGCTATTGCTTTAGAAAATAAATACGGAGCTCATAACTACCATCCATTACCTGTTGTTTTATCAAAAGGTGAGGGTGTTTATTTGTGGGATGTTGAAGGGAAAAAATACTATGATTTCCTTTCCGCATATTCAGCAGTTAACCAAGGCCATTGCCATCCTCGGATTAAAGATGCTTTAATTGATCAGGCAGGGACACTTACCCTTACTTCAAGGGCTTTTTACAATGATGTCCTCGGACCATTTGAGAAATATCTCACAGAATACTTTGGCTTTGACAAAGTCCTCCCGATGAATACGGGTGCAGAAGGAGTGGAAACGGCCATCAAAATTGCCAGAAAGTGGGGATATGAGAAAAAAGGTATCCCTGAAAATGAGGCAAAAATAATTGTAGCCGAAAATAATTTCCATGGCCGAACCACCACGATAATCTCCTTTTCAAATGATGAAAATGCCAGAAAAAATTTCGGCCCTTATACAGGGGGTTTTGTAAAAGTACCTTATGATGACGTTGATGCTTTGGAAGAGGCGCTGAAAGATCCGGCTGTTGTTGCCTTTTTAGTAGAACCAATTCAGGGAGAGGCTGGTGTCTATGTTCCTTCCGAAGACTTTATAGTTAAATCGAAGGCTGCTTGTGAGAATGCCAATGTACTGTTTATCGCTGACGAGATCCAAACTGGTATTGCTAGGACTGGTTCTCTTTTGGCAGTTTGTGGCAATTGTTCCTGTGAGGGACATTGTGAAAGAGGCAGCACCTACACGAAGCCAGACATGCTTATTTTAGGAAAAGCGATATCAGGAGGATTTTACCCGGTTTCAGCAGTTTTGGCTGATGACCATATCATGGAAGTAATTAAACCTGGACAGCATGGTTCTACCTTTGGTGGTAATCCGCTTGGTACCAAGGTCGCCATGGCAGCTTTAGAGGTGGTGAGGGACGAGAAACTGGCTCAGAACGCTCGAAGGCTGGGAGAGATTTTCCGTGAAAGAATGGAAAAACTCGTAGAAAAGTATCCCATTGTAAAACTCGTAAGAGGTAAAGGTTTACTGAACGCGGTAGTAATTAATGATTCAGAAGATAGTAGCACGGCGTGGGATATTTGTGTGGCACTTAAGGAGAACGGCTTGCTGGCGAAGCCGACTCATGGTAATATTATTCGTTTCGCTCCTCCATTGGTTATGACTGAAGATCAGCTTCATGAGTGTTGCGATATTATTGAAAAGACAATTAAGAATTTCTAATTAAAAGGAGCCGAAAGGCTCCTTTTTTACTAATGCGCTATGATTGAAGCAGTGATTTTTGATATGGACGGGGTTATTGCCCATACCAACCCTTATCATTCCATTTCTTTTAAGGAGTTTTTTGCCAGATACGGGATATATCCTAGCGAGGAGGAGTTTAGGGATCACATGTACGGGAAGAACAATGGGTATATTTTGAGTCATTTTTTTGGGAGAGAAATAATCGGTGAAGAACTGAAAAGACTAGAGGCCGAAAAGGAAGGGATGTTTAGAGAAATCTATTCTGAACATGCTACATCTCTTCCAGGATTAATTCAGTTTCTGGAGGAACTCCAGGAGGGTGGTATTAAAATGGGAGTGGCTACTTCAGCTCCCAGAGCAAACCTGGATCTGATTTTAGATAAGCTTCAGATTAGAGATAAATTCGGGTCCTTACTATCTGAAGAAGACGTAGAGTCACATAAACCTTCGCCAGAGGTGTATTTGAAATCAGCAAAAAATCTGAAGATTTCTCCTGAAAATAGTTTCGTCTTTGAAGATTCTTATTCAGGGGCCAGTGCTGGGCTTAATGCAGGCATGAAAGTAATTGGCGTTCTCACTACCCACTCCAAGGAAGAATTACCAGACTGTGATATTTATATTAATGATTTCACAGGGATGACTATCGACAAGCTGGTCACCATTTAATTTGAGTGGAAAAATTATTTGATGATAATTTTATCTCCTGTCTTTTTAATTAAATATAAAAATATGGGTTTTAAATATAAAAAAACGAATCCTATTTTGAATTTTAAATATTTTCCATTGAATTTTAATAAATAAATACATTTTTTATTCGGTCAGTTTCTTTCAATTGTAAATGAAAGTTGCTAATTTCTAGGCACTTATATTTTTATCGTGAACTGGAATCCATTTTTTGTATGGCCGATATTAAGCATCCCTTCAATTCTCTTCTGACTGAAACTGGTATTGGTCAACTCAAAAGCAAGGTTGATGACATCCTCGCTGACCCTACAGATACCTTGGTTTTAGTATTTGATCATTTTGAAGATCAAGCCAACCTACCATTCGAAATCCCTGTCGATGTCAAAAAGGAAGGAGCCAAGTACATCATCGAACTTGCTGCTGACCTCACAGACGAAGCCAAGGATTTCAAATTGCAAAACTTACCCTCAGAAATTGAGCAGCTAGTACTTTCTATAAGAGAGGCGACCAATGAGATCGAATCTCTGGTATTAGATGTAAAAAGCGAATTGGAGTCTTTACGCGATCGAGTGCAGGATGAGCTTGCAAAGATTCCTTACAGGATCGAAATCCAAGATGATAATGGCACCAAAAAATTCCATATTGTACAGACGGCTCTAATTGAGGCTAAGCTCCATGGAATGGATATTGACCTCAAGAGCTCAAGCATAACTTTTGATACTTCACAGATAGATCAGCTGGAGATTTCAGCAGATCTTTTGTTTCCAGGTCTTAAGGCTGAAAATGGAATCGATGATCACAAAGTCAGTTTAAGTCTTAATTGGGATGGTACTACCTTTACTGGGAATGCTCAAAATATTCCGGCCGCAAGACTTCAAGGATTAAATGCCACCATTGCTCAACTAAACCTAGTCATATCTGGGGGTAACTTTCAGTCTGGCACTCAAATAAGCGGGGAGTTTGTTTTTGATTTTCTGGATCCAGGTCAGAATGGTCCTGGAACAATCAACTTCCAGATCGAACTTCTTAATAATGGTGATGTTCGCTATTTTGCTGAAAATCCAGAACAGCAAGAACTTCGGAAGGGTCCAATTCAGATTTTCTTCCAGGAAATCGAAGTTGTCACACATACCAATGCTCCTATCGACGTCACGATAAATGGTTGGTTACAGTTGGAGGGGGTTAATAATTCCTCTGGTCAACCAGTCAAGACAGATTTTTCTCTTCAGTACGCAGATCCCGTTTTTGATTTTGTTGTTTCAAATCTCGCTCCGGTTCCCTTAGGATTTGGCATAGTCTCTTTTGAAACCATAGCTCTTCAAATTCATAAAAATGGTACGCTTCAACAAAGCCAATGGGAAGGAGATTTAAGTTTTCCATTTTTCGATAATGGCTCCGTTGATTTCAATGTGCAGTTTCTAGATCCACAAACCGATGAGTTAAAAATATCTGTTTCTAATGATGCTGAGGAAGTGATAAAAAAGGGAGATTTTGAGCTTCTTTTAGACCAGTATGATATGCATTATCAGAATGGTCTTCTACAAAACATTACAGGAAATGGTGAACTCAAAATTCCTCAGGTTAATAATGGTGAGGAGATAGAACTCGGTATTTCTTTTGTCCGGAGCGGACAAAATGAAACGCTGAAAATCGAAGGGGGTAATTTTGGAACTCCAAGCATAGTAGGTTTAGAAGTCAATTTTTCAAAAATCCTTTTCCAATTCCTGAATGGAAATTTCCAGGAAAGCGATTTGGAAGGAAGGATTAAGCTTCCTGATACCACAGATGGGGCAGGACTTGCCTTTGATATAGAGATTCTTAATGAAGGCAATGATTATAACATCAACTTAAAAGAGGATGTACCTGATAACGAGTTGGTCTTCGGACCGATTAAACTAGAAGTAGAGAGTTTTCTACTGAGTGTCGTATCCAATTCTGTTAATCAAGTTAATGGAGCAGGTAAATTAGAGTTACCTGGGTTAAGTCAGAAGTTTGATTTTTCTTTTGATGTCACTATTAATGGTGAGACTACGCTATACAGAATTGAAATCAACAATGTTCAGGCTGAGCTGAGTGGTTTTGAGATAAGTTTCACACAGATTGTTTTATCCAGTCAAGGCGGAAACCAGTTTACCGCGAGTGCAGTCGGTAGCCTAGTCCTTCCACTCTTCAATGAAGGAGGAGATCTGGATTTTGATATGACTTTCTCCAGGGGAAATTCTTATCAGATCCAAATTCAAAGCAGCCAGGATTTTGTCAAGTTTGGAGACTTTGAATTGAAGGAAGTTGCGATGGATATGGAAGTAGTATCCGGAAGTCTTCAAAATTTCTCAGCTACCGCAAAATTACTCATTCCATCTTTTGAGGATTCCGTAGCCGTATCCTTTGACTACACCGCTCTGGATGAGAGATACCTGATAAGTTTATCGAATCCCGTGCAGCAAGAGATTTTTGGTGGTGAGATAAATGTGGATTCACTTTCAATCGATGTAAGAGAAGGCAACCTTCATGAGGGTACTGCCAAAGGCTCTTTCAAGCTCCCTGAATCAACTGGTGGGGCCGGTATAAAATTCGAAAAGACCATCGGTTCTAATGGGAAGAATTTCACTCTTTCTTTGGATGGTACTGCAGGGGAAAGCACAATTGAATTTGGGGAGCTGAAGCTTGAGTTTTCCAGTTTTGATTTAGTAGTTCAGAACGGTGATCTTCAAAGCCTCTCCGGAACTGGTTCTTTAGAAATCCCTGGAATGGATCAGCCATTTAGTTTTTCTATTTCGTTCTTGAAGGATGGTCAAGACACCCTGTTTGTCATTGAGGTTGAGGAGGCGGTAGCCAGTTTGGAAGGTTTTAGTCTCGATTTTGAATTGATAAAAATTCAAAGTAAGTCAGGAGATTTTTCAGCAGAATTAAACGGGGATGTGACACTACCGGTATTTGACGGAAACCCGTTTGGATTCGATATTTCGGTTGATCCGAGTCAGTCGAATTATTCTTTTGAAATAGATGGTACTGGTCAAAGTGCAGAGTTTGGCATGTTTGTCCTGAGTGATTTGGTACTTGGTGTAGTGGTCCAGGGTGGACAAGTCAATAATGCCAACGGAGCAGCTAAAATCCATATTCCTGAACTCACAGAACCCAATACTCCTTTTGCTATTAGTGTAGCCTACAGCAAAAATTCACCGGAGGTTTTTGAGCTTACAGCCAATTCTCTTCCTGAAGTAGATCTGGCAATATTCACCCTCGCGATTCAAACTTTAAGTTTCCGGATCGAAGATGGAAGTTTCGATTCAGGAAGTCTTACTGGAAGCATGACTATGCCGGTCTTTTCTGGTGGTGATTTGAACTTTGCGGTGGTAGTGGCAAATAATGGAAATTCCTATGCCGTTAATATTAGCTCTAATGGTACCTTGTCAGGAGGTTCTTTAGAGTTGAAAGATGTCTCTTTGGCTATTGCGGTAGTCAATGGTAGTCTACAAAGTTCAAGTGGCTCGGCGAAATTTAAACTTCCGGCAGCTGAAGACTTTACATCGGTTTCGGTAAGCTACGCCAAAGCCAATGACAAAATCACCTTCTCAGCACAATCTCCTCCTCCTCTCACTTTAGGAGATCTAACGCTAACCTTCACTCAATTCGGGTTTTCCATTCAAAATGGAAACTTGACGGATGCTGACTTTGCAGGAAACCTGCAATTCCCAGCCTTTGATAATGGTCATAACACATTGGCGTTCAATTTTGAGTTGAGCGAAAGTGATACGTACACCATTCAGGCCAATCCGGGGAGTCAAGTGACCGAATTAAAAGCTGGAGACATTATCGTTTTGGTGGAGAATTTTGATCTGCAAATCCAAAATGGGGACTTGGAAAGCATAAGTGCTGAGGCGGGTTTAAGATTTGAAGGAATAGATAATTCGGATGGCACTGAGCCCGCTGAACTTTCTATCGATTTTTCCTATGAAAAGAGTTCAGGGAAATATGAAATAGGAATTGAGAATAATCAGGAAGTAAGTATTGCTGGATTTGAACTCACCATCGAACAATTGACCTTGGCTTTTACAGCCGATCAAATTACGTATCCATTTGTATTTGCCGGGAAGTTGAAAATCCCTGGATTTGAGGATGGTGATGGAGAAGATGCTGTAGTCGGGGTAGAATTTGAAATCACGTCCGATTCTAATTGGTCTGCATCAATTGAAAACAATGCGGTTATCAATCTGGGCTCTATTAAGGTCACAATTAGTGAAATTGAAATTTCGAAGGATCAGGGAAAACTGAAGATTGAATTGAAAGGAACTCTGGAACTAGAGGGTCTGACAGGTATGGGAGGAGATCCAGCCGCCATTTCAGTGGATATCATGGTAGATAGTGAGGGGGCTTTCCATGTGATTGGAGAAGTTCCCGATAATAATGCCATTAAGGTGGTGGATGCACCAAATATTGTACGGATTTATCTCAGTAAAATTGGTCTGAGTAGATCTGCCTCTAATGATTGGGACTTCCTACTGGGAGGTTTGATCCAGAATGAGATAGTTATTCCTGGCATGGATGATCTTTTGCCAAGTGAGCTTCTACTTCGGGAGTTGGAGATTGGTTCGGATTTCGGGGTGGATATGGACATCCGCTGGCCTTCTGGAATGAGTATTTCATTTGGGTCTAGCGAAGGTGAATTTCTGATTCCTGTAAATGGCAAATTTGGTAATGCTGTAAAGCTTGATGCCTTAAAAATTACATTCCAAGACAAGGGAGCAAATGGTTTGGATTTTGGCGTTTCCTTCTCCGGGGCGAGCATAACTCTTGGGCCTGTGGCAGCATCGGTGGAAGGGCTTGGAATTGAAGCAAATATCAAAAAGGCTGTCATTAATAATGGTATCCCTCAGGGGAATGCCAATTTTGGAATAGTAAATATTGATATTTCCTTCAAGCCACCTACAGGTCTGGGAGTTTCTTTAGATACCCCAGTCTTTACAGGCGGCGGATATTTGTTCTTTGATAGCGAAAAGGGAGAGTATGCTGGAGCAGTAGAGCTCTCCTTCATGAAAATGTTTGCTGTTTCGGCCATTGGTCTGATTAATAGCAAAATGCCGGATGGCAAACCAGGTACTTCAGTATTGTTTATCGTATCTGTAGAATTTTCCCCAGGAATAGCGCTTGGTTTTGGCTTTTTCATCTCAGGTCTAGGTGGGATTCTGGGAATTCACAGAACCATTCAGGTGGAGAGACTCAGAGATGGTGTCAGAACCGGAACCATCCAAAACATCCTTTTTCCGAAAGATATAGTAGCAAATATCAGTAAGATTCTTACCGATATCCGTGAAGTTTTCCCAGTCAAGCGAGATCAGTTTGTATTGGGTCCAATGGCAGCCATTACTTGGGGGGTACCCACTATCTTAAGGGTGGACCTTGGGGTGGCGATAGAGTTTGCAAACCCTGTTCGTTTTGGAATTTTGGGTGTTTTGCGGGTGATTTTACCAGATGAAAATGCTGCCTTGATCAAGATCCAGGTGGCATTCTTGGGAATGATCGACTTTGAAAAAGGGATGCTCAGCTTTGACGCGAGTCTCTTTGATTCGAAGGTGCTTACCTTCGGTCTCGAAGGAGATATGGTTCTAAGAATCGGATGGGGAGCAAAGCCTGATTTCGTGCTTTCTGTGGGTGGTTTCCATCCAAGATTTAATCCTCCAACCCATCTGCAGATCCCGCCGATGAAGCGTTTGACCCTGAAAATTCTTTCAGGTAATCCAAGGCTTACGCTAACATGCTATTTTGCCGTGACCTCAAATACCGTCCAATTTGGAGCGGGAATAGACTTTTATTTTGGGGTAGCAGGATTCAAGGTGGTTGGTGAATTTGGATTCGATGTACTATTCCAGTTCTCTCCATTCAGGTTCATAGCCGATGCAAGAGCTAGGCTAGCTGTAAAAGCTGGAAGTACAACCTTGCTTAGTCTAAGTCTTGAATTCTCTCTGGAGGGACCAACTCCTTGGAGAGCGAAGGGTACAGCTAAATTCAAGATTTTGTTCTTCTCTGTAAAAGTAAGATTTGATGTTACTTGGGGAGATAAAAAGGATACCAAACTACCAGATATCGCAGTGCTTCCATTAATTGAAGAGGCACTCAATGATGATCAAAACTGGAGAAGTATTGTAGTTAATGGCTCTCCGGGTATGAGGATGAAGGGCATAAAGGCTGATGAAGGATTGATTTTGACTGCAAATGGATCCATCGAGCTAAATCAGAAGATAGTTCCTTTAAAAGTAGAGATTACCAAGTTTGGTCAATTTAATCCTGCGGACTACTCTCATTTCGAGGTGATTGAGGTGAAAATAGGGGATACAACTATCCAGACAAAAGATGTCAAATACATCAAGGACACCTTTGCTCCTGCTAATTTCTTAGATCTCAAAAATGATGAGAAACTTGCCCTTCCTTCATTCAATGAACAAAATTCAGGAGTCTCACTGGAAGGAACAGATCAACTCAAAACAGGAACGGTGGTGGATCGTCAGGTTAAGTATGAACAACTAATCATGGACGAGACAATAACGAGGTTACAAGCTTTAAAAGGAATGTCACCTTCTCATATGACTTTCTTTAGTAAAAGAGGTGCGGTGGCGCAGTCTGCCCTTTCATCTTACATGTCTAAGGTCGTTAATCCAAATAAGGTGGTTCTTCAGAAACCCGGTTTCGCCGTTGTAGGAACAGATGATTTGAATCCTCTCGAAGAAGCAACGAATCTCAGTTATATGGATGCTGTGCAAATGGCAAAGACCTCCTCCATCACTGGTCGTGATAGTGTACAAGTAGTAAGTAGTGACGTTTTAGCCCTTTGATTTATGTCGGACACTTTAGCTAATTATTCTTTTTTACCCTGGGTACGATTGGGACTGGGAAATGAGATTCTCGAATCTGATTTTTTAGGTGGAACTATTCCAGGGAATGCCTCAAAAGAAAGACCCGAAATTCAGGTCAAGGTCAAATTAGAAGCTTCCAAAGAGGGAAATAGTACCACCAAGGATGTCAGCAAGACGGTAAAGGTTCAAGGCCCAGGGGACGTTTTGGGGATAAATTCTCAGTCAGTTATCCGAGCTCATCCCAAAAGAGGAGTTCGAAACTTTGAAACAAATAATCTGGCCTATCTGGAATTTTATGAAGAAGATTTACCCTGGAGATTCACCCCAGCAAAACCAGTAGGTCAAAAACTTCGACCTTGGTTATATCTTGTTTTGCTAAGAGAAAACGAATTTCAAAAAAGCAATGGAGGGACACCGACACCTTATATAAACATCGAAACTGAAGCACTTTCAAAAGTCTTCTGTAATGAAAGGGACACCTATGTACTGGCTCATGTTCATGTGCTTGAGGACCTAGGAATAAATAGCGGTGATGCCTCTTCACAGCTTTCTTCAAAATTGGCAAAGGATCCTGATTTGGCTTTATCACGGGTTCTTTCTCCCAGAAAACTTGAATTCACAAACCCTGATCCAAGCCTTGATTATGACCCCAATGTCTATCATGGGTTTTTGATTCCGGCTTTTGAGACAGGAAGGCTTGCAGGTTTAGGTCTTGACACAAAAGATGTTCCTGCCCAACAATCTTCATGGACTAAGGCAAAAATCCAGAATGGTACCAACCCAGGGACTTACCCATATTATTATACATGGTCGTTCAGAGTTGATAGTGGAGGAGACTTTGAGACTCTGGCTGAATTACTTACTGCCAGAGAACTGCCTGAAGATATTGGGAAAAGAGAGATGGATTTAGGTGATATGGGCTATGGAATCAAGCCTATCGGTGATGACGCTATTGGCTATGTGGAAGGCGCCATGAGGCATCCGGATTATGTCACTGCGCCTTGGCCTGTAAGTGATATCCAACTAAAAGATCAACTCCTCGAAATCCTAAACTTATCTGCCAATCTTCAGGATACCTTCGACACCTTCAATGATAGCATTTTTTATTCTCCTGCGGCTCAGCAGGACCCTATTGTGGTGCCTCCAACTTATGGGCAGTGGCACAATGGGCTTAGAATTTTGAATGCTAATAACCAAAACTGGATTCACAAGCTCAATCTTCATCCAAGTAATCGAGCTGCAGCAGGACTTGGGGTGCAGGTAGTTCAGAAGTATCAGGAAAAATTTATGGAAATCGCTTGGGAGCAGATTGGGGAGATCAATGAAGCCAACCAGAAGATTCGAGAGAGTGAATTGATGAAGAGAACTACCAAAGCCCTGGCTGTTAAAAAAGTCTTTAAACTAGGTCAATTCGACTTAATCAATGCAGCAGGAAAATCTTTTGAAACGCTGAAGTTTGATGATTCTGGAACGATTAAAAAGTTACTAAAATCTTCTACGGTACCTACCGCCATAAAATCTGGTACCTTTCTAAAGGTTGCAAATAATTTTACACCCACAGTTTTGATGTCAAAGGATGGAAAAGATGGTGCTCAAGAGATTTTGAGCACAGCATTTTTTCAAAAATTGAACCTGCCAGATGATGACGAGAATAAAATCTCGGCCGCTCCTAAAAAGAAAGAACCCTCAATGTTCTTGCCAGCTTCAGTTGCGATGCAGGCAATCACAACCATTCTAGAAAACCAGAAAAAATCCTTCATGGAGGACCTAACTGATGGGATTTTAGCCGTGAATAAAGTTCCTTTTACTACTCCAGAAGTTATAGCCAAAATGAGCCCTGAAATTCTGGCAGAACAAAAAGAAAGAGCAGAGGATATTCTAAATAATATTGTTACAAATGGTGTTAAATCAGGAGTAGATCATCACCTAGAAATTACGATCAAGGCTAAAACATTTGAAGAAAGGATAAGCGAAGATTTTAATCAGGCAAGTTACGGTTCACATAAGAAAATCCTTTTTAAGAAGGGCGAAGAATTGAGCCAGATAGTTTTTCTGAATCATAGTCTGGTTATAGAAAATAGAAATTTATACAAGACAACATTCAAAAATAAGTTTGTTGTGGAAGCCCAGCCCGGGATTTTTAAAGCAAAAATTTTTAAAAAACCTGTCAGGAAACTGCTCCCTGTAGACCTTGATGTAAGTATTCGATCGAAGCTGAATCCTTTTCCAAACTTCAATAGAAAACTGGCTTCTTTCTTTGCTCAAAACCGGGCCAATAATGCCAAGCCTATAATGGCTTATCCTAGATTTCCAATTCCAATGTATGACTACCTTAAGGAGATTTCTCCTGATTATATCATACCGAATGTTAGTGATATAGAGCCAAATACCATCACACTGATGGAAACCAATCGGGAGTTTATAGAATCCTTTCTGATGGGTATGAATCACGAATTTTCGAGAGAGCTGCTTTGGCGTGAATTTCCTACAGATATGCGGGGTAGCTACTTCAGACATTTTTGGGAATATGATAACGATCCGGATGCAGAAATTCAGCCAGGTGAAAATGTAGAAGATTACGTTGATAGAATTATTGAAGATCAAAATTTAAGATCTGACATTAAAGAAATTCATCAATGGAATAAACCACTTGGTCAAAATGAGGCTAAGCCTGGGCCTGATTTGGTGCTTTTGGTCAAAGGAGATTTACTCAGGAAGTACCCAAATACATTGGTTTATGCCCAAAAAGCAAAATACCCCGGAAATGTCCTGACGGCAGAAAGAGAGTTGGATGATTCTGTTCCTGTAATGTGGCCAATTGTGACCGGAAAGTTAGAACCAGATGTTTATTTCTTTGGGTTTGAACTGTCACAGGAGGAAGCCAATGGAGACAGGAGTAAATTAAATAAACCAGGTTGGTTCTTTGTTTTAAGAGAGCGTCCGGGGCAAATAAGCTTTGGCCTAGATGACCTAGGGAATGAAAGTCTGAATATGACGCCTGATAATTGGGATAATGTGACCTGGGAGCACCTTACAGGAAACCCAAACCAGCAACCCAAAACACTAAAAGTACATGGTGTAAATATTTCTCTTAGTAATTCCGGAAGTGGCCCTAGAACTGCGACTTGGGGTGCCAGTAGCAGTGATATGGCTTATATTCTTTATCAATCACCTATACTTTTTGCACGTCATGCTTCGACCATGCTAAATGACCAGTAATCATGCCGAACCCACATTTTATAGCTAAATATAACGACCCTATTTTTCATCAAATCAAGACCTCTTTTAACAATCGGTCGGATGATTACCCCGTTTTGATGCTTCCTGTTAGGCTTGAGACTAGGTTTATGAAATATTCGAGGGTTGTCCCCGCCCTAACTCCATCTCACGTCAAGGTCCAGGATATTATCCAGGATATCTACAAGCTAAGTTTCGATATTCAGCTCTATTTTGATGTACCTGAGGACCCTGAGAACCCAGATAGAATCAAATTCTTTTCAGATAGTGAAAAACCGAAGCATAAGTCAAAGTTGCTAGGGTTTAGGGACTCTACTTATGGTATTATCTCAAAGATTGAGAAGATCCCAGAATTACAGAGGATGGATAAGTCGGTTTTGAGAGATGCTGGTAAGGACCTCGCCTTCATCGGAGATTCAGTTCCTGAGATGACAGGATTAAAATCGAATAGAAATTTTCTGATTACAGCTATTAACTCACTTATTTCCAAAATCGACAATATCAAGGCACCTTCTCTAAAGGTTCCAAATATTGGGAAGGATTACCTGTCTTTATTGGGTGAACTTCAGAAAAGTATTGAAAAGATCTTTGTGGTCACAAAGGTGAATGCAAAGACGCTTGAGCCTGAATTGGAAAAAATCGACACAATACTAGGGGAAATTGATAAGCTAGCTGAGTCACCATATTTTGAAGCCACAGATGCTACCATAAAGAAAATCGAGAGTCAGATTACTTTTATTAAAAAGCAGCATAAAAGCGGGAATGTAAGACTTCAAGATTTCAAAAATGGATTTACAGGAGAAAAGGACTTGCGAGCCGAAGAACATGCTTTGCGAAAAAAGATCAATGATCTCCAGAAAAAGATTAAGGAGACTCATGCTCCAGCCCTTGAGGCAAATAAGCAATTGAAGAAATTTCCGGTTTCTCAATTACATGCCATGATTACCAAGCTCACCCGTCTGTTGATGGCACTCAACCGCAAGAAACTGTCATCAAAAACCTACCTGAGTCAACAAAAAAGCATCGTAAACCAACTGAAGCAAATCGAGGCTAAGGCAAAAATTCCACTTGATGGGTCCGTAGAAGAAATGAACAAAATGAAATCTTCCTACGGAAGTTTGAAGAATCAGGCAGTCAGCTATCAAAAGAGAGCAAGCAAAATTCCATTGATCAATCCAACTGAGAAAAGATCAATGACCATTTTGAATAACTCCATCACACAGCTTTTAAACTCCCTTCGAGAACTAGAACCAGGAAGGATCAAGCTGGATACTCAAATCCTAGGCACTGAAGCTTTGAAGAGAAGTGCCATAGCTGGTTTTAATACCAGAAACACTATGATCACGGCGAGGAATCGAATCAAGAAACCTACTACAGATCATAAGAAGCAGCTGGAGGTATTGAAGAAAGAATTGGCTGAGGTTCAAAAGAAAATCGAGACTTCTGCTTCCAAAACTCCTATTCTACCTAGATCTCAGATGAACAAAGTAAAAAGTTCATACTTCAGCCTTAGGGATCAGGTAAATAACATTCTTGAAGCCAATCCTTTGCCATCTGCTCAGGAGACCAAAGAGCAAACAGATGAAATGCTTTCAAGAATTGAAAACAGCATTTTGGATCAGTTGACTGATGTAAATGATCCTAAGGATAGATTTCATTCAGTTTTAAAGGACAGGGTGGTTTTTGTTCCCAAAACAGTTGAGGTAAATGAGCTTTGGGTAAGGATTTACCCGGATGATGTAGCTATTGATAATCATGACGAGCGAATCACTAAAGAAGAAGAATCGATAGCTAAAGATTTCTATTATGAAGTATATCGCAATACAGGAAGTGCAAGGGATGAAGCGAAAATTGGAGCTTGGCGAGCCGCTGCTACAAGTCTGGGAGTTCGGAGAGGCGCTTACATCATTAAGGCCATGGAACCGGATGAGGTGAAATCTGATAAGGTGCCAGTAATCCAGAATGAGTTAAAAGAATTCTTTTTTGAATCTTTAGATCTAAAAGGGAAGGAATTTCCTGTGAGAGACCCAGGTGATTGGTTAAAAGAGACAAAGAAACGATTTAACAGTTCAGCAGAAAGAATCAAAAAAATCCTCAAATCGAATAAATTCTCTCCTTGCCTTGAGAATAAAGCTACCCTTGACGAGGGATTAGAATATTTGCGTCTGCTTTTGGATCACCTCAAAAAATTGGCGATGAGTTCAAAAGATCGTTTGATCATTGAAGAGGCAAAATCATTGGCTGAGATGGTGAATAAATCGGGGAAGATTATTTACGAATACTATCAAAATAATCTTGAGAGTTTAAATCTTCCTTTTAAACCAGAATTGACTTTCCCGAAGTCTCCAAAGATTGAAATCAAAGAGAAGAGCTGGGATAAAGGAGCAACAACCGACGCCCTTCCAGACAGGTTTGTAGTGGTGACAAAGCGAGGAGGTCATTATCAGCACGTAGTTACCGGAAAACTAATTCCAAACCCCTTACCCATTGGGTTGGACCCTAGCAAGGATCAGGTCGAAGGGTTTAAGCACTTGCCAAATGGAGATTTAGAAATTCCTGATAAAATCAAGTGGATGTTTGATTTTGAAGAGGCGGTAGAAGCAGGAATGGCAGTTAAGATTCCCTTAGATGCGGATGACCTGGCAAATGGCTTTGACTTCGTGATGGCTTACGGTGTTCAAGATACTACTGCGAATGAGGGGCAGAAAAAGATCGATGCACTATTTAATGGACATTTATATAGCGACGGAGGACTTGAATTTTTACCAACTGGAACTGCTACAAACAATACAGACCAGGTTAAATCTCCATACAAAACATTGGACAATGATTTGGATGGAGTGTTTGAAACGTTCTTTGGCCAAGAAAAACTTGATCATCCTAATAGTTTCATCGATGATTTTGAGCTCAGTATAACAGATGGCCAGTTTTTTAAAGAAGGACTAGGGCTTCCAAAAGATCTCACGGATAATATTCGAAATCATACCAAAAAAGATATTTGCGAGGGAAGAGCTATGAATAGGGCGCTTTATTATAGCACTTTGAATTATTTCTTCTCGGTTTTAGCACCTGAATTATTCAATAATACGGACAAAATCGAGACCATGCTTTTCATGCTACATCACGTGTCGGCTTTTGGGACTCTTCCTATTTTCAGAGTTGATAGTCAGCCCTATGGAGTGACTCCAGTGAGTCCGATTAAACAATTCCGTATCAGCGGAACTACAAAAAAAGGTAGCGAAGGAAGTTATCTCAAGAATTTGTCATGGTTTCTAAAGCAGACTAAAGCAGCTTTTTTAAATGACAAAAAGGTTGAACCTGCATTAAGTGTGACAAGTGGCAAATACTCGAAAGATCCTCAAGCAGAGTTTATGAGGGTTTTGGGACTAGAGCCTTATTCTAAAGAATTCTTTTTTCGCTTCGGTGCAAATGCAGCTAATCGCTGGCTAGAGCCTGAAACTGAAGGTAATGAAGAGCACAAAATCAATTGGGATAATATTAGCAAAGTCTATAGCCCAAGTGAACTCGCCAAAACCTATAGTCAATTATTGGTAGGGCTTGGCCATAAAAGCACATCTACCCAAACCGCTGCAATATCAAAAACCGGAGTTTATAAAAACCGATATAATGAAGGAAATTTTGTGTTGGGAGATTTGGTTCAAGATCCAAGTCTTTCGAAGGAAGGATTGGTTGAAACAGATAAGGGAAGTAATTATCTGGAATGGTTAAAAACTCAGAATACTCTGGCTGCAGCTACTAATTTAACTTTCGAAGATCTTCCGAAAGTAAATATAGATGGAGAAAATAAAACCCAATATACCATCTTGCTTACCTTGGTGAGAGGTGCCTTAGTTTATGAAAAAAGTAGAAGTTTTGCAGATAAGGCACTAGATGTCATCAAGGATCTAGATGTTCCTACCCTTGAGAGACTAGTTTCTTCGCATTTGGATTTAATCAGTTACAGATTGGATGCGTGGCTTACGGGCTTGTCAGATTTCAGACTTCGAGAGCTAAGAAAGAAAAAGGCAACAGGTACCTATTTAGGTGCATACGGTTTTGTCCATGATTTGAAGCCTGAAGTAAATGACGATAAAATTTCGGAGGTGAGTAATCCGCCAGAAGGCTTAGAATCACCTAATGGAAATTCAATTAAAAGAAGAGATAGTAATCAAGGGTTTATTCATGGTCAAAGTTTAAATCACGCGGTAACTGCTGCGGTGTTGAGGGCGGGTCATAATTCTTTAATTGGAAAAGGAGAGAATGAAAACGCCCTCGCTATAAATCTCACCTCTCAAAGAGTTCGAAAAGCGCTACATCTTCTTGAAGGTGTAGGAAACGGACAGGAAACAGGGGCCATGCTTGGTTACATGTTTGAGAGGGCTCTTCATGAAAAATACAAAACCGAATCAGGCGAGCCGCTTGAGATGGACGTTTATATTTATCGGCTAAGAAGGAAGTTTCCTACCTATTCTGACGCTGATGTAGACCCTACCAAAGTAGCCCAATCCGAGTCGTTAAAAGCGGCTAATGTGGTCGATGGATTAGCCATGATTGATTATTTTCAGACTAAAGCCAAAGGTATTCCCAATTACGATGAGGACAAGACCTTAGTGGATAATCTTGTCGTAGTAAATAATAATAGTGTAAGCTTTAATGGAGCACCTTGGGATCTTGCACAGCAGCTTCCAAACCCTTCGAATCCCCCACAAGGTTCAACTCCGAATTTAGAGAGAAAGAAGTTGAGAGCAATTATCCATGAGATTGATAATATGGCAGATGCTCTAGATGCCCTTGGTGACCTGGTTACTGCTGAAGGGGTTTATCAGCTTGTCAGAGGGAATCATGTAAGGGCCAGTGCTGTATTCAATGCCATTGCTGAGGGTAAGGTGCCTCTTGATCCAGAAATTATCCGCAGCATGCGTGAAGGGTCAATGGTAACTCACAGGGCTATTGTTCAAATTCCCAAAATAACCAATACCGATAGTCCTTGGACGGGTGTTGATCCAAGTCCCAGAAGTGTGATGGAACCTTCCCTGAATAACTGGCTTGCCGCAAAAATCGGTGATCCCACAAAAATCAGTTGGATGCTGAGCCATGGAAATTCGGAATCTCCCATGACTCTTGTCGACTTGAATATGCAGCCAATAGATTTGGTTCTTTTGATTACCACTGGAGGAGAGGAAAGTCAGGAAGAACTCAACGCTAGATGTGTCGACTTTTTGAAATCCTTGCATCCAGGAGAAGATGGAGATATTGAAATTAAGTTTAATACCTCTGCAGCCTCAGGTGATTTAAGTTTTGGTGAGACAATTTCCCTAATTCAGCATTTGGGTAAATTAATTGGTTCTGCTCGATCCTCTGATGCCCGAGATTATAAAATACCTGAGGATGAAAGTAATTTCGGTCCGACAGCTCCTGGGATTGACACCACAGAACTTAAAGGAAGAATAACCCAGGCATTAACTGAGTATTCTTCGATTTTAGATTCTTTGGCTCCTTTTGAAATGGGCAAAACAAGCTATTCTGAGTCTGAAGAAACTTTGGCAGTCAATTCTCTTATCACCTTGGCGGGTTGGGGTTTTGCTGGTTATTATCCTAGCGATCGAGAGGAAAATATTTTGGGTATGGCCCAGCGTCTCATTGCCGCAAAAGGTAAAATGGCCGAAAACATTGCCTTCGCAGAGGAGGGCCTTGCTGCTCTAGAATTTGAACCTGATCATGGAAAATGGATTAATTTCAGTGTGGAATTCGGCACCAAATTTTTTGGTAGTGGCTTTAAAGTCATGACCCATGTGACTGTGTCGAATCATTCAAATCTTAATGATCAATTGAATATGCCATGGTCGGAAGGACCACTTAGACATCATGATGAGAATTTTCTTCAAGATTGGCTATCGAGTGTATCACTAGTTAGAGACAGACTTTCAAATGTAGATTCTATCGGGTTCCTCACTGAAATATTTGGGACTGAAACGATCAGCTTTAAGCCTTTGCAACTTCCTTTTGATCCATCCAATCAGCCACCTGTTGCGGAAAGGGAATATTGGTTAGGAGCTGAATACCCTGATTCTTATCAGCCAGAAGGAGATCGTTTGTCTCTTTTGATTTTTGAAAAAGAAAACCTTCAAGGCCAAGCCTGTGGATTAGTCCTTGATGAATGGATGGAGATTATTCCACAGAAAAATCAAACTACTGGCATCGCTTTCCATTACAACCAACCCGACTCACGGGCTCCACAGAATTTACTGCTTGCTGTTCCTCCTGAAAAGAGAGGTAAGTGGGATTTTGAAGAGCTGGGTTTATGTGTCGAGGAGGCATTTGAGTTAGCAAAAATCAGAGCAGTGGAGCCAGATCAGCTTGATGAGTCTATGTATGCCCAAGTGCTTCCTGTAACAAGTGCTTTAGCATTTGGAGATACAGAGTTTGCTAAAAGGCTAGCCCAAGATAAGCCTGAAGGTGCCGATCTGGATGAATTGGAGGATGAGGAGACAAAACTTGGGTACTTTATTGATTATACACACTTAAACACTGGTCACGAACCAGAGGAGGAATAGTATGTCTAAGGATCTTATAAATTATCATCCCTGTGAGCCCTTTAGGGCTTACAATCGGCTCGAAGGAAGGCCCAGGGAAGAGGAGCTTGATGATTCTCTTGCAGCCAAGATAAATGACCCACTCTGGATGTTGGCAAGGCAATATCAGTTTGGTGAGTTGAAAGGAGAGGATGCCGGTTCGGCGATTTTTGCCAAAGTAGCGATTAATACTATTCGCATGACCTCCTATAAAGGAGGTAAAACAAAAAAAGAGCCCTATTCAGATGATATTCCATTAGAAACGAGGGTGGAACGAATTTTCCCAAAGTTTGATCTAAAACAAAGTGCGCGCTATGGGAGAAAGTTTTTACAACTCTTGGATGAAGAGGGAGCCAAAGCACAATTAAGTTTAGGTTATTCAGAGGGCATGTATAAAGATGCATTTATTGCGAAGTTCCCTTTTGAAATACCTGAGGTGGATCCAAATCCTGAGAAAGATAAACCAGAAAAAAGTATTCCTTCCGCCAGAATGCTTAGCCTTCAGCAAGCCACGTCATTTTTAAGATCACTTTCAGGGCGTGCATTAAATGGTGCCAATCTATGGGCATTTTTAGAAGGAGAAGATTCAGTATCTTCTAGTTTAGTTTTGGCAGCAAATCAGAATCCAACGAAGGACAAGTTTGTGTTGATAAAACATAAAAGTCTTTTGCAGAATGCTTCAAAAAGATGGATCGAATTTCTTCGCAAGGAGCTGAATCTTCCAATGACTGAGAACGAGTCCAGTTGGTTTCAGGAAAGGCTTGAGTATAGTTTTGAAGCAGAACTTGATGAAGGTGATGATTCTAAAACGACCCTAACCGCAGAAGAATATTTTCATGGCCATTTGGATTGGTATTCATTTGACATCAAGGAGCTTTCGGATAGTGGTGACGGGCCTAAAAATATAACGACAGTTCCCGCAGACCCTACAATTAAGAAACGAGAGGTTTTGACGGGGATTCCTACCGAGGCAAACTTTGCAGGAATGCCAAACTCAAGGTGGTGGGAGATGGAAGACGGGTCCATTGATCTGGGTAACTTAAAGGCCTCGGATACGGACATAGCAAAAATTTTGGTAACCCAGTATGCGCTTCACTATAGCAATGATTGGCTTTGTATTCCCTATGATGTTCCTACCGGAAGTTTTGCGGAAGTGGAAGGAATTCTAGTTACCGATACCTTCGGTCAGAATCTTCTCGTAGAATCTGCACATAAGAATGGAGATAACTGGAATGAGTGGAATATGTATTCTCTGGTATATGATCAGGAAGAGTTTAGTCCTCCAAGGTTTGATAAAAGATTACTTCTTCCACCATCAGCTGCAAAAACTCTAGAAAGTGAGCCTTTGGAAGAGATAAAGTTAATTCGGGATGAAATGGCAAATATGGTTTGGGCTATTGAATCTCGTATTCCAAATGGTTTGGGTGGAGGCCTTGATGGGTATGAAGCCGCTAGGAATTTAGAGCACGAACTGAAAAGGCTTGTAGAAGAAAGCCAACCTGAATCTGAAATAGCTTTGCCAGAGGTAAACCTGAACCCAGAAGTCAATAGAGCTACTACTTATAAAGCCCAATTGAGGTATCAACTTGGGAATTCGGTAAGTGAAAACTGGATACCTTTTGTGCCAGTGCACCAAAATGGCTCGAATCGAGAAATTCATTTTCAGCGTGCCTCCATGCCGAGAATCACTGAGTTATTTGATCCGCATGCAATTAGGCCAAGAACTCAGCTTTTAAGAGAAGGGATTGATGAAGAAGATGATCAGAAAACTCCCTTTTATATCAATGAAGAGGAGGTTCCCCGAGCAGGTGTGAAAGTGATTGGGACCTATCAGAGAACTAGGTGGTACAATGGAAAAATCGTCTCCTGGTATGGTAGACGTAAACGAACAGGACGTGGTGAAGGAAGCAGTGGATTACGATTCGATGCAGTCTTGGATAATGATTGATAATTTCTTATTTTAGATAGAGAAAAAAAGCGCATTAAGCGCCTAAAGATAAAAGTTCGAATGAACGAGGATTCTGCAAATGAAGAGAAGAAACATGGAAATTGAAGCCTGATATAGCGGTGCGAAGAGTAACGCAAGTGACGATCTTTTAAGCAGTGGCGTCTTCTACGGGAGACGTATTTCCTTTTTAGGGGTATTTGGTTTTAAGTGTAGCAGCTATTTTTTCAGGATCAACTTCACCTATTATTTCAGCATAGCGATCATTATCCTCCATCTGATAAGATTCCCCCTGATCAAAATAATCTATCAATCCTTCCGCCACCAGAGCATATGCTTTCTTTTCCAAGTTAGTAATTAGCTCTTCTGCCTTATCATGCCCTAATTTGTTTCTCAGCCGGGCTATTTCTTCCTTTATTCTTTCATCTCGTACTCCAAAGTATTCCTTAACGATTCGTTTCACACGAATTTCTTTTGGTGGGTCCAGCCAGATTCTTTTACCTGAGGAAACATTTTCCATTAGGTTTAATGGAAGTAGATTTTTACCCAAACTGAAGCTTTCTGCCTCAACGAAAATAGGACGTTTGGGATCGAACCTAGCTAATGAAAAAGTAATTTGTAAATCAAATTCTTCTTGACTCGGTTGCTTGTTGTCTCTGAGGTTTCCAAAACCAGAACCCTTATGCCTTGCGATTCTTTCCAGGTTTAAGGCTTGTGCCCCTTTTTCTTCAAGATTTTCCAGTACCTCAGTTTTCCCTGAACCAGTTTTCCCATAAAGTACAATGAAATTAAATTTCTGCTTAAAAAACTCTTGAGCCTCCCTTAGCAATGCATTAATCCCTCCATGGTATATATAGATTTCATAGTTAGGCTGGAAATGAAGCCAAACAGTTTTTGCAATTAGTAGTTTCCCTTGATCCATGAGGACAAGAGGCTTCTTGCTTAATTTCAATTTATCTAAGCGATAAATTCTTTCCATAATGGCTTTCCCCACAGGGTCATTAAAGCCATTTGACTTTAGCCTTTTAAATTCAGATTTGGTACAAATTTTAATATTTGGAAATCCAGGGAGCTCTGAAATGTCATGATTAAAAGGCCTGACATCTAAGATTTCAAGGGAAGAGAATTGATCAAAAATGGAATGGAGGAATTTTTTCAAGGCTTTATCGATTTAGTTAAAAATAATAACTTTCCAGGTTTAGAATGGCTTTAAGATTTTGGAATTTCATTGGTTAGAGAGTTCAGTGTTGTTTGTACCTTTGAAAAAAAATAACTGACTATGCTACAGAGACCAAGAAGAAATAGAAAATCAGCTGCAGTGAGAGATTTGGTAAGGGAAACTAACCTTAGTACGGATGATTTTATTTTCCCTCTATTTCTGGTGTCTGGAAGTAAAAAGAAAATAGAAGTGGACTCCATGCCTGGGATTTTTCGTTTCTCAGAAGATTTAATGCTCAAGGAAATTGAAGAGTGCCTTAAGCTAGGAATTAAGGCATTTGATGTTTTCCCTGCTTATCCAGAAGAGCTCAAGGATAGCTTAGCAACTGAGAGTTATAATCCGAATACTTTTTATTTAAAAGCCTTAAAAACCATAAAGCAAACCTTTCCAGAGGTTTGTCTTATGTCGGACGTGGCAATGGACCCGTATAACAGTGATGGACACGATGGTATTGTGAAGGATGGTAAAATCCTTAATGATGAAACACTTGAAATTTTAGCCCGGATGTCTCTTGCCCAAGCGGATGCTGGGGTAGATATTCTGGGACCTTCTGATATGATGGATGGAAGAGTGGGGTTCATTAGAGAGGAGTTGGACAATGCAGGGTTTATTGACACTTCCATAATGTCCTACACGGCAAAATATGCCAGCAGTTTCTATGGCCCTTTTAGAGATGCTCTTGATTCTGCCCCAAAGTTTGGAGATAAGAAAACCTACCAAATGGACCCATCAAATTCTCGGGAGGCTTTAATTGAAGCAGATTTGGATGTAAATGAGGGTGCAGACTACCTCATGGTAAAACCAGCGTTAGCCTATCTTGACATCATCCAACTCCTCAGCCAAAATTATGATTTACCAATCGCAGCCTATAATGTCTCTGGAGAGTATAGTATGATAAAAGCTTCTGCAGAAAGGGGTTGGATAGATGGTGGAAGTGCTATGCTTGAGTCTCTTTTAAGTATTAAAAGGTCAGGAGCAAGGATTATTTTGACATACTTTGCTAAGGAATTTGCGTTGATGAAGAGTTAATTCTTACTATCTCACTTTAATCAGTGAAGATGGCAAGGTGTGATTGATTTGTTTCTTCTGAAAATTTCTCATTCTCGAGTTAAGCGAAGTTTTTTTGTCTCATTTTTCACTGAGCAAAGCTTTATTCTAATTCAAGCAACTTTAGGATTTGATTGATAAAAATTTTCAATCCGAATCTCAAAAACTCTTATTTCCTTTTTCGAGAATAAAAATAAGGCAATTAATTTCTAAAAATTCAAGTAAGACGAAAAACAGGGTTTAAAATCACCCTGTTTTTAGCTCAAAAATGTCAAATCAATAATTTATGGTTTGAATTATTGGTAAAAATATAATTACATTCGGACTCTTGATTGCTGTCAACCTATTAAAAAAATTCTGGAAACGTTCAAAATTTTAATTCAAACCTATGAAGTACTTTGTACCCCTATTGGCTAACGAACCAGCGGCAGACTTGCAGCTTGCTTCGGAGATTGCGGAAAACCTTTTCACCACAAATAATCTCTGGATAATGATTTCTACGGCATTGGTGTTTATTATGCACTTGGGTTTTGCCGGAGTTGAAACCGGTTTCGGTCAAGCTAAGAACACGGTTAATATCCTTTTTAAAAATACAATTACTCCGATTTTAGGTTTGTTGACCTATGCCTTGGTAGGGTTCTTCCTAATGTATCCAGGATTTGAAACTCCAGGTTGGTTCGCATTCGATCTTGATGGATGGAAAATGTTTTGGTTTTCTCCGGCAGAGGCAGATGTGACGGCTGGATATGCGGACGGAGGTTATACATATTGGACCGAATTTTTATTTCAAGGAATGTTTGCGGCCACAGCGGCTACAATAGTCTCTGGAGCTATTGCAGAACGAGTAAAACTCTCGGCATACTTAGTTTTTACCTTGTTCTATGTGGGCTTAGTTTACCCACTGATTGGCAGTTGGAAGTGGGGTGGAGGAGCTCTGGACGAGTTAGGTTTTTATGATTTTGCTGGAAGTACCTTGGTACATTCAGTAGGTGGTTGGGGAGCTTTGGCAGGAGTCATTCTAGTTGGGCCACGAATAGGTAAATACGTGAATGGAAAAACCATGGACAAACCTGGAGCTAGTGTTCCTCTTGCAGTTATTGGCGTATTTCTTCTATGGCTGGGATGGTTTGGATTTAACGGTGGTTCTGTTCTTAGTGCAGACCCTGGACTAGTGTCATTAGTACTTGTGAACACTTCGCTAGGAGCTTGTGCCGGAGGTATGGGAGGGTTTATTGCGGCTACCTTTTTCTTTAAGCGTCTGGATTTGGGTATGATGCTTAATGGGATTTTGGCAGGTTTGGTCGGTGTGACCGCAGGAGCAGATGTATTTACACCAGGATCTTCCCTATTAATAGGTTTTATCGCCGGGCTCTTGGTTGTATTTTCCTCTGTATTCTTAGATAAAATGAAGCTTGATGATGTAGTAGGAGCTGTTTCAGTACACCTTACTTGTGGAGTGTGGGGAACCCTTGCCGTAGGCATATTCTCTACCAATCCAGAACATTCCTTCCTTAGTCAATTAACTGGGGTAGCTGTGTGTGGTGCAATGGCTTTCTCTTCTGCTTTCTTAATTTTCTTTATCCTGAAAAAAACAAGGGGAATTCGTGTCTCTGAGGAGCACGAAAGAACAGGTTTGGATTCGCACGAGCATGGTATTAGAGGATATACCATTGTCTACGATGAATAAAAAATATTAAAAAAAAGCCCTGAATCTACTTCAGGGCTTTTTTTATAACTCTTGTTCTCTTTCTAGCATCAGAATGGAATGCTGCGGCACTATGAAATATTTCTCATTTTCATAGATCACTTCATGTGCGCCGGAGAGAAGAAAGATTGCTAAGTCTCCCTCCTTTGCTTGTAAGGGCACGTATTTCACCTTTTCTTCTGAGTCCAGCCATGGCTCTTGGTCTTCTGTGGGTAGGGGAATTGGATAGCCAGGGCCAGTTTTGATAATATAACCCTGCTGCACCTTTTCTTTTTCCTGAACTCCGGGAGGCAAATACAATCCTGATCCAGTTTTCTCATTGGGTTTTTTCAATCGAATCAAAACACGATCCCCAACCACAATGATTTTCTTCAGTTTATTGTCTGCCGTTAACTCCATTATATTTTCCTTTTGGGATGAAACCAAGAACGGCACCCGAATATCGGATGCCGTCAAGTTGGTTTAATAATTTAGATTACTTCTTGTCTTCTTCGCTTACTTCTTCGTAATCCACATCTGAAACACCATCATTGTCATCAGAGGCTCCGGCTTCAGGATTAGCTCCTGCACCTGCAGCAGCGCCTTCAGCACCTTGAGTTGCATTGTAGATTTCTTGAGAAGCTGCTTCCCAAGCCTTGTTTAGACCTTCCATCGCAGAATCAACTCCTGGAATATCCTGAGACTGATGCGCAGACTTCAAGGTTTCTAAAGCTTCACTGATTGCAGTTTTGTTTCCTTCCGAAAGCTTATCTCCGTATTCTTTCAACTGTTTTTCAGTTGAGAAGATCAAACTGTCAGCCTGATTGAGCTTATCGATTTTTTCCTTTTCAGCCTTGTCAGCTTCTGCATTTGCTTCAGCTTCAGCTTTCATTCTGTTGATTTCATCTTCAGTGAGTCCTGAAGAAGCTTCGATTTTAATCTTTTGCTCTTTTCCAGTACCCTTATCCTTAGCAGATACATTCATGATACCATTTGCATCGATGTCAAAAGTAACTTCGATTTGTGGTACACCCCTTGGAGCTGGCGGAATATCAGAAAGCTGGAATCTTCCAATTGTTCTGTTGTCCTTAGCAAGTGATCTCTCACCCTGCAATACGTGAATATCCACAGCAGGCTGATTATCGGCAGCTGTAGAGAATACTTCAGACTTTTTAGTTGGAATTGTGGTATTTGCCTCAATGAGCTTCGTCATAACTCCACCCATGGTTTCAATTCCAAGTGAAAGAGGAGTCACATCCAAAAGAAGTACATCCTTCACTTCACCAGTCAATACACCACCTTGGATAGCAGCTCCGATAGCCACCACTTCATCCGGATTTACACCTTTTGATGGTTTTTTACCAAAGAAGCTTTCTACTTCTTCCTGAATTTTAGGAATTCGTGTAGATCCACCAACCAGAATCACTTCATCAATATCTGAAGCAGAAAGTCCGGCATCCTTGAGAGCCTTTTTACATGGCTCCATGGACCTTTTCACCAAATCCTCTGAAAGTTGTTCAAACTTCGCACGGCTTAGATTTCTAACCAAGTGCTTAGGACCCGATTGCGTAGCCGTAATATATGGAAGATTAATTTCGGTAGAGTTAGAGCTTGAAAGCTCGATTTTGGCCTTTTCAGCAGCTTCCTTCAATCTTTGTAGAGCCATAGGATCCTCTCTTAAATCCATATTCTCCTCAGACTTGAACTCATCCGCGAGCCAGTTGATGATTACCTGGTCAAAGTCATCTCCACCCAAGTGAACATCTCCATTGGTAGAAAGTACCTCAAAGACACCATCTCCAAGTTCAAGAACAGAAATATCAAATGTACCACCGCCAAGGTCATACACAGCGATTTTCATGTCTTGGTTTTTCTTATCCATACCGTATGCTAGTGCAGCAGCGGTAGGCTCATTTATAATTCTCTTTACCTCAAGACCTGCGATCTGTCCAGCTTCCTTAGTTGCCTGTCTTTCTGAGTCATTGAAGTATGCCGGAACGGTAATTACGGCTTCAGTTACTTCCTGACCAAGGAAGTCTTCTGCAGTACTCTTCATTTTTTGAAGAATCATTGCAGATAGTTCCTGTGGCGTGTAAGATCTTTCGCCGATTTTTATGGCTACAGTATCATTAGAACCTTTTTCTACTTTGTAAGAGGCGTGCTTTTTCTCTTCAGAAACCTCGGAGAATTTTTTGCCCATAAATCTTTTTACAGAGGAAATAGTATTGGCTGGGTTAGTGATAGCCTGTCTCTTTGCAGGATCACCTACCTTGCGCTCTCCATTTCCATTATCTAGGAAAGCCACTATAGATGGTGTGGTTCTCCTTCCTTCGCTATTTTGAATGACTACAGGCTCGTTACCCTCCATTACTGCGACGCAGGAGTTGGTGGTACCCAAGTCAATTCCAATAATTTTTCCCATAGTTATAGTTATTTATTAAGTTTCAAATTTTAAGTCACCACCCCTACTTCAACTCATGTGCCATTACCAAAAAAGATAAAATCTGTGTCACAATGTCAGACCAATTGACATTCATCAATCCAAATCCACCACAGAATGTCACAGGATACCCTTTCAAGTGAGGATTTTGTCAGTTTTATTCTTGGCTTGCATCCTTTGGAACCTCTAATGCATCTTATTATTGTGAGAGATTTTTTTCCAAGGAGCAAACGTAAACAGCAACTGAAGTGGTTGATAATGACTTTTATGGTTCTTATTATATCCCAACTCGATTTACATTTTCATTTATATTCCAAAGCGATGCGCTTGGCAGAATTAAAAATCACGGAACTGATTCAATATTTTAGCTGATTCCACCACATAAACCTTTCAATCTTTTACTTTTGCGGTATGCAAAGTCAGCTCAAGGTTTCAGGGCTATTCATCTATCCAATTAAATCGCTTGGTGGAATTTCTTTAGATAGTATTGAGGTTCAGGAAGCAGGATTTAAATACGATCGGAGGTGGATGCTTGTGGATCAAAACGGGATGTTTATTACCCAGCGGAAACATCCTAAATTGGCGCTGCTGAAAACTAAATTAGAGCATGATGGCTTAGTTGTATCTCAAAAGGATGATCCAAATCATAAGCTAAAAATCAATTTCTCAGACCAGGCCATAGCCAAAAAGCGAGTAGTCATCTGGGATGATGAAGTCGAATCCGATTTACTTTCACCAGAATATAGCAAGTGGTTTTCGGCCTTTCTAGGGTTTCAGGTGGATTTGGTAAAAATGCCAAAAGATGGGCAAAGACCCGTAGACCCAAAATATGCCGAGAAGAGAGAAAATGTGAGTTTTGCAGATGGAATGCCCTACCTAATCATAGGTGAAGAGGCCTTAAATGATTTAAATGGTCGATTGGAAAAGCCAGTGCCTATGGATAGATTTCGTCCAAACATTGTTTTTTCAGGAGGTTCAGCTTTCGAGGAAGATTCCTGGTCATACGTGAGAATTGGTGGGGTCAAGTTTAAGGTTGTTAAACCATGTGCTAGATGCGTTTTGACAACAGTAAATCAGGACACGGGTCAAACTGGGAAGGAGCCTTTAAAAACGCTTTCCACTTATCGAAATTTTGGGAATAAAGTCCTTTTTGGGCAAAATGCCCTGGCCCTCGAATCAGGAAAAGTGAGTGTGGGGGATCAGATAATTAAACATGATCAGTAGAAGATTTTATCGCCTGATTGCCCTTTGGGTATTGGCTGAGACATTCCTTGGTGGAATTTTGCATGCCTTTCGAGTACCCCTGATGGGGGTGTTTATAGCCTGCTTTTCAGCACTTTTTATTTCGTTGATTTATTCCGCCACTGGTAGTTCCAGAAAGGTGATCCATGCTACCTTGATCGTTTTGGTTTTCAAAATGCTACTCAGTCCACACGCTCCCATGATCGCATTTATGTCCGTGGGATTGCAGGGTATTTTTGGAGCACTGATTCTGCATGCTATTCCTTCGACAAAAATAGGCCGACTTCTGGTGGCTGTTTTCGCATACATGCAATCCGCAACCATGAAGCTTTTGAGTCTCACCATCATTTTTGGAATGGGATTTTGGGATGCTTTAGATGAGTTTATGGTTTCTATCGTACAGTATTTCCCGGTTCTATCTAGTATACTGAGTGCCAAGAATTTAGTGATCAGTTATCTGGGTATTTATCTGATTTCAGGAATTATAGTGGGGCTTATGATTGGAAGGGTTTCTCTAAAGTCCAGAAGAGGTGACCTAGTATTAGAAGGTATTCATTCAACACCAGAGCGAAGTCGTAATAAAAATACTGGTATGGAATGGCCGCTAATTTTAGGACTAACCGTGATCTATTTTATTCCGTTGTTTCCAGATTCCTTCCGTGAAATGAGCCTTAGGGCTGCGATAATCCTTACTGCCTGGCATCTCTTCCTCGGACCACTTGTGAAAAAGCTGCTTTTTAAGTTCTTGGGAAATAAGAAATCCGGAATGATCCGTGAAATAAACCTAATTGAAGGGATATTGCCTGAACTTCAAGATAATCTTAAAGTATCTTGGCAGGCCGCATCTACCCAGAAAGCTATCAGGCGCTTTCCTTATTTCATTAAAACTTGGGTCCAGATTAGTCTTTAAAAAACTAGCTGAAGCTCTTTACAGCTTGAATGAAATCTTTTACCCTTTCAGGATTGATATCGGGATAAACCCCGTGACCTAGATTAGCGATGTGACGACTTCCTATGAACTGTTTCATCATTTTTTGCGTCGCAGCCACCACTTGATCAGCCGTACCATAGAGGGCAGCTGGGTCAAGATTCCCCTGCAGAGTTTTATTACTACCAATAAGAGCTCTTGATTCTTTTATCTCCATGTTCCAATCCAGTCCAATTGTTTCGCAGGGTAAGGAACCCATGTCTTTTCTTGCGAAAAAGGCGCCTTTGGCGAACACAGTTTTGGGTACTTCATCTATAGCTTCGCAAATAAGTCGAATATACTTTAGAGAAAACTCTTCGTACTGATCTGGACCCAAAATTCCGGCCCAGCTATCGAAGACCTGCACTAAATCAGCTCCTGCAGAGATCTGAGCCTTCAGGTAATTTATAGTACTCTGAGTGATCATTTCCAATAAGCGGTGGGATAAGGCGGGTTCTGTATAAAGCATGGCCCTAGCTTTTGAGAAGGTTTTACTCCCACTTCCTTCTATCATGTAAGCGAAAATAGTCCAAGGTGCTCCAGCAAAGCCAATTAATGGGACTCTACCATTCAAGTTCTTTTTGGTGATTTCAATCGCCTTAATCACATAATCCAAATCATTGGCTCCATCTGCTATTCTAAGCTTATCGAGGTCTGAAGCAGTTTTTACAGTGTTTGGAAACCAAGGACCACGTTTTTCTACCATTTCGTAGGGGAGCCCCATGGCTTCTGGAATGACAAGAATGTCAGAGAAAATGATCGCTGCATCCACTCCAAGAATGTCAACAGGCTGAATGGTTACTTCTGAGGCAAGCTCGGGAGTTTGCGCAAGTTCAATAAACCCTGAAAGGGAATTTCTTATGGCCCTATATTCGGGTAGTATTCTACCGGCTTGCCTCATGAGCCAAACTGGCGTACGTTCCACTTCTTCACCTTTCGCAGCTCTCAGGAGCAAATCATTTTGTAATTCCATCCTTCAAAGATAACCTCCAAATTTTATTTGGCAGGTAAAAAGTAAGCACAAAAAAACAGGAGCCAAGCAATACTCAACTCCTGTTTGAACTGTATAGTTGGTTTAGGTAATTATTTTATTTGGATGTTAGCTTTACAAAGTCTTCATTTTTAATGTTAAACATTGACATCACGGCCTCATAGTTGGAGTAATCAATTCTTCCTGATGGAAAATCTGAGGGTACTACGACAATTCTAAAAACTTGTTGGTCAGTCCATTCTGGATCAAGAATCGAAAAATCAATGGGTCCATCCAGAAAAATAGCAAAGTCAACCGTGGTAAAGTCAAAATTGTACATTAAGACTCCTTCCTCAAAGAAAATGGTTTGCGGTATTTGTCTCCAGACTGGACTTTCGGTCTCAGGAATGAAGCCGCTTAGCCTATAAACGAGTACAACATCGCCCTCGAATAACTCTTCTGGAAATTCAAAAAGCTCACCGTAGTCATTTTCTGCATTAAAGTTTGCTTCAGCCTCATAAGTAGTCCCGACAAAATTAAACCCATCCTCACCGGGAACACCCTGAAGACCCTGAGGGCCTTGTGGCCCAATTGGACCTGGAGGTCCTTCCGGCCCCTCACATGCTTGGAAAATCATTAAAAATGCCAAACCGAAAATTGGAAATAGTTTTTTCATAAAATAAAATTTGGTGGTCAAGTACTTCTTAACACGATAAAAATTCCAAATGGTTTGGCTAAAAATTCTTAAATACCTAATGCCTTAATGGAGCGATTACCTGTACTTTGCTATCACTCAGGATTTTATCAATAAAAACACCTGATAGAACTAGATTTTTTTCATCAGCAAAAGCCTCTATTTCTTCCTTTACCCGGTTAGGTCCAGGCATCACCCAGCGATTTGCCTCGATTGAGGCAAGCAAAAAAGAGGATTCTTCAAACTGCTTGAATTCCAGACTATCGATTTTAAAGCTTTGGTCAAACCCAATAAATACTCTCATGGTATCCAGTTTGCCTGCTGGCTCCACTTCGTAAATAGTATGGAGTTTTTTTCCTGGATTGACGGAAAGGATTGTCTCAATTCTATCGAAAGCTTTGCCCAATCTTTCATCCTGAGGGGTGCCTTCATAAGTAATTCCTGCTAGCGATGGAGGCACGTCTTCGATTTTTTGAATCACTATTGGGTTGTTTCCCCCTAAACTCACAAAAATGGCATACGCGGCGACCACTAGTGCGAAGAAAGCAGCCCCTGCAATTAAAACCTTATTTCTCATTGCTAAAAGATATACCGAACACCAATTCCACCCTGTCCTTTCATATGACCCACACGATCCAAAAGTTCAAGAAAAAGACCAGCCTCCCCAAAAATGCTTATGGGCACATCATCAAAATAATATTCGAGGCCTACAAATGCTTCTGGCCCAAAATCCACATTGGTTCTTTCTTCCTGAAGACCAGGTTGCTGTGGATCAATTTGGTCTACAGTGTAAGTGTAGGTGACATTGGTGCTTCGGAACTGAACGCCTGCACCAGCATATCCCAAGATGTATCCTTTTTCTATTCCAAATGTTTCTGAAAAGTCCTCATGATACGCCAATCGAGCGTTTATCGAAACTCCTTTCTTTACCGAATTACTTCTGTAAAATGCATTTCCGTCAGGCGGATTATTTTCAAAGTCACGCTGATAATACGAGTTACTATTCACTCCTGCGCTCCCAATCATTCCTTCAAAAGAAATGTAATCGCTTATAAAATCTTTATATGTGATGGAGAAGGGTTCTCCAAAACGGACTCCTATTCCCCGCTCTTGAGAAAATGACATAAATGGCACCATCAGAAGAAGGAAAACAACTGCTTTTTTCATGAATTTTTTTAGGTGATAAAGGAGCAAGAATCGGGCTAGATAGCCATTGTTTTCAGCTGCATTTGATGCAATAGGGTATAATGCCCACCCAAATCGAGTAATTCTTCGTGAGTTCCCGTCTCCACAATCTCCCCCTTATTGAGTACTATTATTTTACTTGCTTTTTTAATCGTAGATAGCCTATGAGCAATGACAATTGAAGTTCTGCCTGCCATCATCTTTTCTATAGATTCCTGAATCAGTTCCTCTGTCTCAGTATCTACGGAGGAGGTTGCCTCATCGAGAATGATGATCTCAGGATCATAAACCATAGCCCTTACAAATGAGATTAATTGTCTTTGTCCAACAGAAAGGGTACCTCCGCGCTCCATTACGTTATAATCCAATCCGCCTGGAAGTCGCTCGATAAATTTTCTGGCTCCCACCATTTCTGCAGCTTGCATCACCTGCTCTTTGGAAATATCAGGATTTCCAAGGGTGATGTTGTAATAAATGGTATTGGAGAAAAGAAAAACATCTTGAAGAACCACGCCGACATGCCTTCGGAGGTTATCCAAACGGTAATCTCGAATATCGATTCCATCAATGGTGATTTTGCCATCATTGATCTCATAGAACCGAGAAAGTAAATTTATGATAGAGGATTTACCGGCACCTGTGGCTCCTACCAAGGCCAATGTCTGACCAGGCATCACTTCTAGATTTATGTCCTTAAGGACATATTCATCGTCCACATAAGCGAACCATACCTTTTCGAGCTTGATGTGCCCCTTCATGACCTCGGTAGTGTAGGCCCCTTCATCGCTGATATGTTCGGTGCTATTCAGCAACTTGAAGATTCTTGAAGAACTCACCACACCCATTTGAAGGGTATTGAAGCGATCAGCGATCATCCGTATAGGCCTGAAGAAGAGCTGCAAATACATTATGAAGGAGATTAATACCCCTATTTGCAATTCCATTCCTAGGACCCCAACAGCGCCATACCAAACCACGAGTCCAATACCAATAGCCTGAATGATTTCAGCTACTGGAAAGTAAATGGAATAGTATAAAACGGAACGGATATGGGCGGCTCTATGCTCTTTATTAATCTCTTGAAACTTCTCGTATTCCCGTTTTTCCCGATTGAAAATCTGAACGATATTCATCCCGGTTATGTGCTCCTGCAAAAAGGAGTTTAAGTTCGAAACGGCATTCCGAACATCATTAAACGTCACTTTGATTTTCTCTTTAAAAATGTAAGTGGAGATTACCATTAATGGAAGTGTACACAAACTGACTAGGGTAAGTTTCCAGTCAATGTAAAACATGACTCCAAGAATAGTGACTAGCTGAAGCAAATCACCAATCATTGCGGCGAGTCCTTGACTAAAGACATCAGCCAGGGTTTCTATGTCGGAAACATTTCTTGTGACTAGTCTTCCTATTGGGGTATTGTCAAAAAACTTCAACTTTAATCGCAGCAAATGTCGATAAAGCATGGTTCGAATGTCTCGTATGATCACCTGTCCAATCCAGCCCGAATAGAATGTGTGGGCCCACTGAACCAAAGCTTGGAGCAACATTAAGCCAACAAGTACCAATATGATTTGATATAAACCATTGGTATCTCCAATTGTCACATAATCATCAATGGCAACTTGGATGAAATAGGGTCGGGTGGGAGCCAAGGCCGCTAGAGCCACCGTTAGGAATATTAGAAAATAGAATTGAAGCTGGTAGGGTTTTACAAAAGTGTAGAGCCTACGCAAGACTTTGGTGTCGACGATTTCGCCAGAGGATGTTTTTTCTTTTTCTAAACTCAAGATTTACAAATCTAGATAGATTTCATCTGGGTAGACTACTCTATCCAGAAAAAGTCCATGGGCGGGAGCCGATTTACCTGCTCCTGCTCTACTTTTTGATTCAATAATTTCTGCCATGCTTTCAGGTGATCTTTTTCCTAGCCCTATTTCCACCAAAGTTCCAACTATGGCTCTCACCATTCCACGCAAAAAGCGGTTTGCAGTTATATGAAATAACAATTGTCCCTCCTTTTGTTCCCAGTGAGCAGCTTTTATTTGACACCTAAAGTGATTTACTTCTGTGTTCACTTTGCTAAAAGCTTCGAAATCCTCATATCTAAGTAGCGTTTGAGCTGCTAGGTTCATAATTCTGAAATCGGGCTTAGCAAAAGAATACCATGCCTGGCCTTCAAGGAAAGGGCTTTTTTGAAAAACCATACGATAGAGATAGGATCTTTCGATGGCATCAAATCGGGCATGAGCATCTGGCTTCACCTCCCTAATTGAGTGAATTGCAATTTCCCTAGGAAGAATTCCATTCAGACCTTTTATCAATTTCTCCTTATTGAAAGTTTGGGCTGAATCAAAATGAGCAACTTGAAAACTTGCGTGGACACCGGTATCCGTTCGACCACTTCCCTGGATGCTACACTTAGAACGAAAAAAAGTACTAAGCGCAGACTCAATGTGTCCCTGAACCGTTTCTGCATTCTCCTGGATTTGCCATCCATGAAAGGGAGAACCAAAATAGCTCAACTCGAGGAAATATCTGCTGACCGTATCCATGTTTGGCAAAGATAGCATTCCTTGGCGTTCGCAATCCACCTTCGTGACTTGGTAATGAGGTCGGAAGGCCCTTTCTTTGCAAAAAATTTAGAGACATGATCCAACGAATTCAATCTGTATTTCTTCTATTGGTAGCCATAGCCATGGTTCTGACTTTGGTTTTTCCACTTTGGAGTCTTCCACAATTACCCGGAATAGAAGGGAGTTATGAACTTACAGCTTTCAAAATGGACCGATTTTCTGGGTCTGGAGAAATTAATGAAACCGTTTCTAAATGGTATATCGGAGCTATTGCTGCAGTGGTAATGATTCTTGCAATCATTTCAATTTTCCAGTATAAAAACAGAACCAGGCAGATGATGTTCAACATGATCAACTCCCTTTTAATGGTGGGGTTGGTTGCAGCAGTATTTTTAACTACAAATGGACTTGTCTCCACCCTGGAAGTTCAAGATTCAGGTACTTACCAGATTGGCTTCTGGGTGATTCTCGTGGCCATGGTTCTGAATATGCTGGCCAATCGTTTTATCCGTAAAGATGAGGCTTTGGTCCGATCGGTGGATCGAATCAGATAAAAAATATTTTCCAAAAAGAAAGCCTGTGAAAATTTTCACAGGCTTTCTTTTTTTAAGATTCAGTTACCAGAATCGGATGCCGATGGTTGGGTAGAAGGTTTTGAAATTTTCTGTGGCGATGACACCGACTCGAATGGAAATGTTTTCATTTAGTTTTCTCCTATAAAAAGCTTGCATTGTAGTACCCGAAAACAATTGACTATCGTTCTGATTGAGTAGGTATCCTACTCCAAACATATTTCTACGTTGCCTCTGAACATTTCCAAATTCCCAGGAAAATTCAGCATTTGCGAACCAGTTACTGTTAACCTTCACATTTCCATTTTCGCGCTCAGGAAAGAAAATCGTATTGGTAACCGACCCTCCGATGGAAAACTGCCGAAGATTCACATGGGTTCTAAGTCCTACGGATGGTGTAAAATCTCCACCAGTGAAATCCAGGCCAATAGGAAAGGTCAGCTCTATACTATCTAAATAAGGTACATAATTGGCTTCCAAGTCGTAAATGACGCCCTTTGTGCTGCTTTGATAAAAGTTTTCAGTAAGGCGATAAGCAAGGGAAGTAAACTCTGGGAAATCAGTGGCTTTCTCCAAAATAGGTTCAAAAGTCTGTTTCAAAATTTCCTGATTGTACTCGGCATCATTATACAGAAGGAGTAGGGTTCCTTCATTTGGTAATTCGAAAGCCAAGGTATCAGTAACTGGAAAGTTTGCATCAGCCCAGATTAAATCGTTACCGTTTAATTGGTTTTCTAATTTCTGGGCATAGGTATGTTGAATGAAGGCAAAAGCTAGAAATAGGGTAGTGGTTAGCGTTTTCATTTGATGATAATAGTTAGTGGTTTTTTAGTTGGTTTAGTTTTCTGTTTTGCAGTTGTAGTGGTATTGCCAGTAAGGGTTTCAGTAGATTGTGATCCTAATCTGATTTTTGTTTTTTCTTTAAGACCCCATGAAATTGCTACTGTGTGGTAAGTTTCCTGGGGATTCTCTAGTGGAGGGATGAATTCTCCTCTTTTCTCCAAATTCATTCCTTTGAGAGCTATCGAATTTTCCAGATTTAAATTTCTTTCGGTTTCCATTTCCGGTATAAACTCATTCACCCTTTCGATTATCGGGTCTTCTTCAGCTTTGACCGTCAGGTCATCAGAATCTGAGATAATTTCTTCAGAAGGGCTTATCAGGTCTTCTTCCTCCTCTTGAACATCAGGTGGATTACTTGCCACGAGTTCATTTGTCTGCTCAGGAGCTTCAATGACCACAGTTCCCTGCCGGATCAGATAGAAAGCCAGTAGAAATAACCCGGTCAAGGAAGCTGCGATCACAAAGGGTTTCCAAACGAAGGCTCGTTTCTTATTTTCAAGCTTCTGCTCAATTCGAGTCCATACCAAATCCGATGGACTATGACTTGGGAGCTCTTTTAAGTTCTTGTCCAGTTGAGAATCAAAGTCCTTTCTCTGCATGATTTTATCCCATGCATCCTCCCTTGGGCTATATTCCTTCCAATTCTTGTTCATGCCTGGAGGAGTTTAGTGATTCTACTTTTCAATAAGCCTTTGGCGTATTGGTATTGGGATTTTGACGTGCTTTCACTAATTCCCAGAAGCTCTGCACATTCTTTATGAGGATAGCCTTCCACAGCAATAAGAACAAAAACCGCTCTTGCACCATCAGGTAAACTCAACATGGCAGTATCTAACATCTCTGCATCAAACCAGGAATCAAAGTCATCCTTTGAAGGTTCTACTGAATCCAGAGATTCAAAGTGCAATCTCTTTTTACTTCTCCTGATCGCTTTTCTAGCTGCGATGGTTTTCATCCATGATGACAGGGCTTCCGGATGAGAAAGCTTTGAGATGTTTTGAAATACTTCTACATAAGTGTCCTGCAAAACATCGTGAGCCTCATCTTCATCATTAAGTACCCGATATGCCAGTGAATAGATCATCTTTTTGGTCAATTCAAACAACTGAAATTGCGCCTGTCGATCATTTAAAATGACCTGCGAGATCAGCTGATGATTAAGTTTTACTTGATTCATTTTCCTGGCGTTCTAGGTTAAAGAGTCTAGAGTTTGGTAAAAAGTTGGAAAAGCGTGCAAAAAAAAAAATTAAATACTGACAATTTAACCTTCATTCACAGAAAATGCCCAGATTAAATTTTGTGATCAAACATGGTTCTAAGGTAAAATACCCTAATTTTCTAAGCCTATAAAAATCAAATCATGAAGTTAGAAACCCTTGCAATACACGGTGGAAATCAAATTTCCGAAAAAGAAAAACCTGTTGTTCAGCCTATAACTTTAAGCACCACTTTCATGCATCAGGAGGATTCCATGGTTTATTCCCGGGCTAATAACCCAAATCGTCAAGCCTTGGAAAAGTTGCTTACCAGACTTGAATTTGGAGAAGATGCCGCGGCTTTCTCTTCAGGAAATGCTGCTGGAGTGGCTGTATTTCAAGCTCTCGACCCTGGAAGTCATCTGGTGGCTCCCGACGATATGTATCATGGGTTAAGGGCAGCAATTCTCGATCTATTTGATGGAGTACTTGAGGTGGATTTTGTAGACATGACTGATCCTGAGAATGTGTCCAAAGCCTTAAAACCAAACACCAAACTAATTTGGCTGGAAACCCCTTCCAACCCATTACTGAAGATTTCTGATATTCACGCCATTGCGGAGATTTCTAAGGGGGCTGGAACTATTTTGGTATCTGACAATACTTTCGCCACGCCTGTATTCCAAAACCCTATTTTGTTGGGAGCTGATATTGTCATGCATAGTTCGACAAAATTCTTTGGAGGCCATAGTGATATCATGGGCGGAGCTCTCATCACCAAGAAAGAAGATTCCTTTTGGAAGAAAATAAGAAACGTTCAAAAGATGGGTGGGGCGGTGCCATCTCCTATGGACTGCTATTTTCTATGCAGAAGCATTAAGACCTTACCCTACAGAATGAAAGGTCATGCAGAACATGCTGGTCAGCTAGCAACTTTTTTAATGGCTCATCCTGGGGTGGAAGCGGTTTACTATCCAGGCCTGGTGTCTCATCCGGGTTATTCGGTAGCCTCGAAACAAATGTCAGGTTTTGGAGGAGTTCTTTCCTTTTTGGTAAAAAATGGGGCTGAAGCAGCTGACCACCTAATTTCCAATCTGAAATATTTCACTAATGCCACCAGCCTGGGAGGAGTAGAAAGTTTAATCGAAAGAAGAGCGGAATCAGAAAATGCAGAAACCTTAACTCCCCAGAATCTCATTCGGGTTTCAGTCGGGCTAGAGCATTTAGATGATTTATTAGCAGATATGGATCAGGCTTTGGCCGCGATTTAGATCGTATCGAGCTTCGATCGAGTGAGATCACTTGGTTCAGTTTCTCCTGTATTCACAGTACTCGCAGGTTCAAAAAGCAAAACGGAAACCTCTTTTTCAGCCACTGGTTTATGTTCCACACCACGTGGTACAATCAGGAACTCACCTTGCTTTACCTGTACCGACTTATCCCGGAATTCCATAGTGAATTCACCATCAATCACCATAAATAGCTCGTCCTCATTTGCATGGGAATGCCAGACAAACTCCCCTTGAAATTTGGCAAGTTTGACCTGCTGACCATTGAGCTCACCAGCTATTCTTGGATTCCAATGATCAGAAAATAGATTGAATTTCTTTTTAAGGTTGACCGCCTGAATTTCCATGATTTTAAGATTTTAATCTTCAGTAGTGAAGTTAAAGATTTTCATCAAAGGCCCTGGAATATCTCCGTTCTCATCATAGAGAATCGGTCCATTTGCGAGTAAAGCAAAGACAACCCCAGAATCAGGATGAACCAGGATAAAAGATCCTGATGAAGGCAATTCCCCAGCATGGAAATAGACTTTTTCACCCGAACTCATCTCCATCATATACCATCCCAATCCATAGAAAACGCGTTCTGAATTGGTTTCTACAAGAGATTCAGTGAATGCTTGACTTTCAAAATATCCCTGTTCCAAAAGGAAGGTTCCAAAAGTAACCAGGTTATCGGTGGTGGAGATCAGGCCCCCTGAAGAATAACTATAGCTCAAATCATATTCCGGTCCTTCTTCCTCTGTGTATAAATAGAATTTACTCTTTCCAGGTTGGCCATTTTTCAAATCACCATAGGTGCTCGACATTCCTGTTGGCTTCCAAAGAACTGAGTCCAGAAGGTCCAGATAGGGTAATTGGGAAGCTTTTTCTAGGGATGCCCCAAGAAGCGTAAATCCATAGGAGGAATAGAAGTAGGCCTGACCAGGAACAGAAACCAATGGTCTATCAATGAAGAGTTCTAGGGCCTCTTCAAGATTTTTATAATTCTTCTGTTGGTAGATTTCATCCAGACTTTCTTCCTGGTAATCAGGAACACCAGCGCTATGATTAGCTAATTGTCTTGGAGTAATTTCTTTATACGCTTCAGGAATATCAGGTAGAAGCCTTCCAATGGGAGAATCGAGAAATGCCGAATCCTCGAGACTTGCTCTAAAGGCGGCATAGGCAGCCATCGTTTTTGAAACACTGGCGATTCTGAATTGAGTATTTCTATCCACAGCTAAGCTATCTGAGATGTCTTTGTACCCAACTCCCTTGGAGTAGAAATTATAACCTTCTTTGCTCAGGGAGAACTGAAGCCCAGGGGCCGGATATTCTTCTGAAAGATATGCCATGATTTCGTCTATTTGGCATTCTATGCTTTCACAATCTTCTTCTTCCGGTAAATAGTCTAGTGAATTACTGAAAGTAGCTTTGGCCGAAAGCACTGCATTATCCCTATTCCAATCACCAAAACTGTTGGACCTCGTATAGGTCAACATCCCTTCATTTTTACCCTTAATTCCAGTCACGCCGAAAGCTGTTCCGGCTACAAGTTCATTGATTCGAACATCTATGATTTCTTCTCCATCTACGATGGCCGTATCGTAATGGACTCTTTTGGGATATTCATTCATGAAATCCTCATAGGCGTTATAGATATACTTTCGATCTTTTAGATCCAGAATCCATTCAAAAACCATATAAAATGGTTCTTTTGGTTCCAAGGCATAGGGTCTCAAATCAAAATCTAACCAGCCCTTCCGAATTCCTGACTTGATGATTACGTTTTCATTGAGCAGATCCTTGCCAGGCTTTCCTTTGTTGCTTTCATCCACATCCATCATCCGAAACCTGACCTTGAATTGAGGTAATTTGCTTATGGCGATTCTCAGTGAGACCCCAGTCATGTAGTTTAAATCTTTTGACTCACTTGGATCAATCAGGATGGCCATTGCACTACCACCAGAAAGTGTGTCGTAAGCAAGCATGCCTCTAGTTAGGAAACTCTTCCCGTTTCCTAGCTCAATACTCTTTGGTCGTATTTTTTTATCCCAAACCGTGACGGCTTCTAGTGTGATCTCTTTGGGCGAAAGCTGTATTTTTAAAGGTTTGGACTGATCAATTGTCGAGTACGTTCGACTTTGAGTTTGGTATCCTAGCGCAGCAAAAAGAACCTCAAATCCATCTTCCGGCTCCTTGATGATCAAGTCGAAATCGCCGTTTTCTTCTGAAATAGTTCCATACTCCGTACCCGGTATCCCTATGCTAGCATAAGCAAGAGCTTTTCCTTCTGTATCTGTAATATTTCCTTTGAGATGGATTTGGCCATGAGCCAAAGCCATGTGCAGTGAGACAAAAAGTAGGAGTAGTAATTTTTTCATTTTCCTAAAAATATCCTGTCCCAAGTTGTTTGTTGCAAATAAAGAAAGGGATTTAATCTTTCTTAACGAAAGACGCCGAAGGGCTCAGACTTCTCAAGATAAAAACTCCTATGATCTTCTGACTTTTGTCATTTTTTATCCAAACAACTGGACTTATCCTTGTGGAGAATATAAAGAAGACAAATATGTCAAAGCGAATAAATAAAGAAAGTATACTCAGAGCCTCAGAAATTAAACAGCAGCTTCAGATAGAGGATTTTGAAAAGGAAATATCTGCCTTGAAGAAGGAGATTTATGCCCATTCCGAGACGCCTAGTCAGGGAGACTCCAGTGCTGCTGAACGTACGGAAGTCCTACAGAGATACGAAAGCGAGCTGGGTTTCCTGAAAGATGAGTTGGATTTTTTGGATAGAATTGATACCGATTCTGAGATCTCAGAGATCGGTATGGGTGCTGTGGTGATCACAGATAAAAAAAATTTCTTCGTAAGTGTCTCTATTGAGCAGGTAGAAGTAAATGGTATTGATTTTTTCGGTCTTTCTACCAAAGCCCCGATATTCCAAGTAATGCGAGGGAAAAAGTCTGGAGAAAACTTTGATTTTAATGGTATTCATTATAAGATCAAAGACGTTTATTAAAGAAAAGAAAAGCCTGCTTTAAAGCAGGCTTTAGTTAATTTGAAGGGTACCAGTTACGAAGTCGAACTTCAACATTGGCATTTCTCTCGTTTACCATAGTCCTGAAACTTTCCACATCGCTTAGACCATCGGGCCCCCGATAATGATATGGATAAACTATTTCTGGCCCAAACTCAGAAACTGCACTCGCAGCTTGGTCCACACCCATAGTATAAGGAAGATTCATGCAGACAAAAGCAACATCAATATCCTCAAGACTTCTCATCTCAGGAATGTCCTCTGTGTCACCTGAAATGTAGATTTTCTTATCCCCAAAAGTAAGGATATAACCATTTCCGCGACCTTTAGGATGCCTTGAATCTTCAGTTTCGGGAAGATTGTACATTGGGATTGTGGTTATATTAATTTTTCCCATTTTCCATGACCCACCGTTGGCTAAGGATATCACTGATTTATAGTTTTCCTTTGGCAGTTTTTCAGTAACGGCTTGCGGGGCTATAATGCTCGCGTTTTCCAAGGCTAACCCGTCTAAAGTTTCTTGATTATGGTGATCCCCGTGAATGTCAGTTATCAAAACATAATCTGCGTTTGGTTGGCCTTCAAAAGCTGAGGCTCCGCCATAGGGGTCCACATAAACAACGATATCATCAAAACTCAAAACCAAGGTACCGTGGAGGATTGGTTGGATTTTTATATCTCCCTCATTAGACTGAATGATGTCTTGGGCATATGAGAAATTTGTGAATAGAAATAAAAGGATGAAAAGTCTTTTCATATTTTGGTGTGTTTGGTTTGGACTTTAAACAAAATAAAAAGAAGAACATCCGCTACATTGTTCAAAAATTAACTGTGTTTTATGAATTAATTAAATAATACATTATCTTCTAATCAAAATTTTTAACAATTCCGCGAATGGCAGGCCAGCCTATTGAATTAATTTTAGCAAGGCAGTTTGGAGATACTTTAAGTCAAGCCGTTTTCTTGGTCGATCCAGAAGGCAATCTTTTGTTTTATAATGAAAAAGCAGAGATGATTTTGGGTGTTCGTTTTGGAGAGACCGGAGCAATGTCTCAAGAAGTCTGGTCCAAAATGTTTCATCCCAAAGACGAAAAAGGTAACTCACTTTCTGCAGAAGATTTGCCTTTAGTACAAACAATAAAAAGTCATAAGCCTGCACGTGGCTCATTTTATATAAATAGTGCCACAGGTGAAAGACACCTATTAAATGTAACCTCCATACCGATTGAAGGTAGACCTCATCGCTTTCTGGGTGCTATGGCATTATTTTGGAACTCGGTTGAATGATGAAGATTAAAGTTTGGGGATGCCGGGGTTCCTTACCCTCTCCTGGTCCGGAAAATATAGTTTATGGAGGGAACACTTCATGTGTTCAAATTATCAAAGATGATTTATGCATCATTTTGGATGGAGGTTCAGGCATCCAAAGGTTAGGAAAGTTTATATCAAAAGATGTCAAAGAAATTCATATTCTTTTGACCCATCTTCACATTGATCACACTATGGGGCTAGGTTTTTTCCAACCCCTTTACAACCCAAATACGCAGGTACACTTATGGGGTCCGGCTACAAGTGTAGAGCCTTTGCTCCATAGATTACGTAGATATTTCTCTCCTCCTCTTTTCCCAGTTCGTTTAAATGAACTCCCAAATCATCCAGAAATCCATGAGATTGGAGATTCTGAATTTTCTATTGGGCCTCTAAAATTTAAGACGAGTTATATCGGTCATGCCGGTCCGACCTTAGGTTACAGGGTAGTTGACGGGAACAAGACTTTTGTTTATATGCCCGACCATGAACCATCACTTGCTTCGGTTGATTTCCCAAATCTGCCAGAGTGGACCAGTGGCTATGATTTAGCAAAAGATGCGGATCTACTTTTTCATGATGGAGAATACACTCCTGAGGAATATAGAACCAAGATTGGTTGGGGCCATTCTTCAATGAATGATGCTATCCACTTTGGTAGAGTTTGCGGTGTTAAAAAGCTAGCGATATTTCATCATGATCCTTTAAATTCAGATCAGCAACTTGAAAAAATTTTTGATGAAGCTATGGAAAAGGAATCCCCCTCCTTTGATGTCTCTCTATGCAAGGAGGGTGATATTTATGAGATTTAGCCAAGGTCTAGCCAGCCCAGCCCTCTCTGTCCAAACTCCTATATTGAATTGCTTCTGCTAGATGCTCTACTTTAATGTCTTCGCTATCTGAAAGATCGGCAATTGTTCTAGCTACTTTTAAAATTCGATCATAGGCTCTGGCGGATAAGCCTAATCGTTCCATTGCAGTTTTAAGGAGAGTTTTTCCGGCGGCGTTTATCTGGCATATCTGTTTTACCATGTGGCTAGGCATCATGGCATTGCAAAAAACATCCGGATGATCTTTGAATCTCTTTTCCTGCCTTTTCCTACCATTCTCAACCCGGGTCCTGATTGATTCGCTTGATTCTGTTTTTCTGGTTGAAGTCATTTCATCAAATTTCACGGGAGTCACTTCCACATGAAGATCAATCCGGTCCAAAAGGGGGCCGGAAACCTTATTGAGGTAACGCTGCACAATTCCTGGTCCACAAACGCATTCTTTTTCCGGATGATTGTAATACCCACAAGGACAAGGGTTCATACTAGCGATCAACATAAAATTGGCGGGGTAATCGACTGATACCTTGGCCCTAGAAATAGTAACCTTGCGCTCCTCAAGCGGTTGGCGCATAACTTCCAGTACTGTTCGCTTGAACTCTGGAAGTTCATCAAGGAAAAGAACACCATTATGTGCCAAAGAAATTTCTCCAGGCTGAGGATTTCCGCCCCCACCCACAAGAGCTACATCGCTAATGGTATGATGAGGAGAGCGAAAAGGTCTCCTTGCCAATAATGAACTATCACTTCCTAATTTCCCTGCTACCGAATGAATCTTTGTGCTTTCCAGAGCTTCTTGTAGACTCAATGCAGGTAAGATGGAAGGAAGCCTTTTAGCCAACATGGTTTTTCCAGCTCCAGGAGGTCCTATCATTATCACATTATGGCCCCCAGCAGCTGCTATTTCCATGGCTCGCTTTATATTTTCCTGGCCCTGTACATCGGCAAAGTCTATTTCGGAATAATCCTGAGAATGGTAAAAAAGATCTCGAGTATCAGTCACTAAGGGCTCAATCGCCAATTCTCCTGAAAGAAATTTCACCGCTTCCTGAATGGTTTCCACTCCTATGATATCCAGATTATTCACTATCGATGCCTCCTTCGCATTTTCTTTAGGAAGGATAAAACCTTTAAATCCTTTGGTTCTCGCCTCAATAGCAATGGGAAGTACTCCCTTAATTGGCCTGAGTTTTCCATCCAGAGCGAGCTCTCCCATAATCACGTATTTCTCAAGATCTGGAAAAAATACCTGTTCGGAAGCTTGCAAAATGGCTAGACCTATGGGTAAATCATAAGCTGAGCCTTCTTTACGAATATCGGCGGGAGCAAGGTTTACGACCACTTTTTGCCTTGGCATTCTATAGTTATAGAATTTTAAAGCACTCTCTACTCGTTGCTGACTTTCTTTTACTGCACTGTCGGGTAAGCCAACTAAAAAAAAGCTGGTGCCTTGACCTACATTAACCTCAACGGTGATCAGGTTAGCATCCACGCCAGACACAGCGCTTCCAAAAGTTTTTGATACCATAATAAAAAAAGGACCTGATGGTCCTTGAATATAACTAAATCATAAATAAGATTTAATCTTCAGTGTATTTTTCATTCTCGTTTTTGGGTTCAACATCTCCGACTTTTTTTGTGTCCACTGGTTTTACTTTTTCCTCCTCTGTTTGAGGATGCTCCAAATCGTAGACTTTTGCCTTTACTTTATTTAATTCTAACTCTTTCTTTTCAAGTTTAGAAGCGAGTCCGCTTACTGTTAGATAATGGAAAAGCCAGGATGCCAAAAATATGATAAAGCCTATCAGCATGATAGTAACCATGTTGTCAGAGCTTATTTCATCCATTCCCACCCATCCTCCAAGGGTCTCAAAGGCAATAAAGAAGATCAGGAATAGCCCGAAGAAGATCAAAAGTAAAATCTGAAGGAATTTGGCAAATTTCTGCATATGGAAGCATTTATTGGTTGAATATACTAAACGGACTGAATACTAGAAAGCTTCTGATACATGCCTTTCTGATTCATAAGGTCCGTATGAGTTCCACTTTGTATGATCTCTCCTTTTTCAATCACCAGTATCCTGTCCGCGTGTTGAATTGTACTTAATCGGTGGGCAATTACAAGAGTCGTCCGGTTTTCCATAAGTTTGGTTAAGGCCTCCTGCACGAGTAGTTCCGACTCACTGTCCAAAGCTGATGTTGCTTCGTCCAAAATAAGAATGGCGGGGTTTTCCAAAACTGCTCTTGCAATGCTGATTCTTTGTCTTTGACCACCTGAAAGCTTGCTTCCTCGTTCTCCAATAGAGGTCTCATACCCTTCTTCCAAGTCCATAATGAAACTATGTGCATTAGCGATTTTGGCAGCCTCTATCACCTCTTCTTCACTTGCATTTTCACTTCCAAAAGCAATGTTATTATACACTGTATCATTGAACAAAATGGACTCCTGGGTTACTATCCCCATTTGCTTCCTTAGGTCCTCCAACCGAATTTCTCGTAAGTCAAGGCCATCAATAAGAATTTTTCCCTGACTAGGGTCATAAAATCTCGGGACCAAATCTGCCAAAGTAGATTTTCCACCACCAGATGGTCCGACCAAAGCAATGGTTTTCCCTTTTTCTAGAATGAAGCTTACATCTTTTATCACCAACTCACTTTCATAACCAAAGCTCACATTTTCAAATTGAATACTCTTTCCAAATGATTTAAATTCCTTTGGGTTTGATGGGTTTTTAATTTGGCTTTGAGTATCAATAACCTCGAAAATTCTATCTGCAGAAGCAATTCCTCTTTGGATATTACTTACGGCCCTTGAAATTTCTTTCGCTGGATTTAAAACTTGGGTGAAAATTATGATGTAGGTAATAAAATCACTGGCACTAAGTGAAGATTCACCTGATAAAACAAGACTACCTCCGTATACCAGAATTCCGGCTACCACGGTCACTCCGAGAAACTGTGAAATAGGTGAGGCCAGCTCATTTTTCCGAGCCATATTTATGTTAACACCTGCATATTGATCTGTTTCTTCATCAAATTTCCGGCCCATAAACCATTCGGCATTGAAGGCTTTGATTACTCGCATTCCGCCAAGGGTTTCATCCAAAATATTTACAATTCTCCCTAGAGATTGCTGGCTTTCTACGGCTTTTCTCTTTAGCCTCCTAGTGATCCCTCCAATTATTGCACCTGAAATGGGTATAATTAAAATTGTAAAAAGCGTGAGTTTGACAGACATAAAAAAGAGAACTGCGAAATAAAGAATAATGGTAGCAGGCTCTCTAAAAACAACTCTCAGTGACTGTACAATGGTATTTTCGACTTCCTGAACATCATTGGTCATTTTAGACATAAGATCACCCTTACGCTCATTTGAAAAATATCCAATATGCAGGGTACTGACTTTTTCGAAAATGTCTGTTCGCATCCTTTTAATGACTGTGGCACGAACCTTTGCCAAAACTACACCTGATAAATACGTGAAGAGGTTTGCCAGGAATACCGAAATAACAATTATGATACAGACGTAGTAGAGGGTCCCTAATTTGCCATATTCCTCAGCTACCTGGAGAAAATAGTGATTGAATAAATGGGAAAAATAGCCAACTGAAAAACTGAATTCCGGTATTTCCTTGTACGTTGAAAGTACTTCAGAGTCTACCTGCTCGAATATCACATCGAACAGTGGCTTAAGAAGCGTAAAATTCAATAAGCCAAAAATGATCGCCAAAAGCGCATAAAGGATATAGACCGGAACGAACCGACCGTATGGCTTGGCGTAGGAAAGAATCCGGAGGTAGGTCTTCATGTATTTTTACCAGGGAATTTGAGCGCAAGTTACGTAAAAATTGATCCTTTGGACCCTCAATAGTTGTAATCAGGTCTGACGAAATTCCATCTCAGGGCTAGCTGTAGATAACTACTCGAAGCAGGAGCATCCAAATCTTCAGCCGTTCTCCTTCTGAAAGTGGCTCCTGCATCGATGAAGAAATTATGCTTTAACATGTAGCTGGCATTGAGATTGGCCTGGATGACTTGATTTTCTATTCCCTGCCCTATGAAGTTATCGAATAGGCCCGTGGGACTACCTTCAAGCCGATTTTTCAAAACATCTCCTCCCCAGTTCGTTTCTGCATCTGGGTCAGCGCCATAAAACTGGTACATACCTAATAAGGTCATATTCAATTTGGGAATGGGCTGATAACGTATTATACCCAGAAACTCTCTAAAATTAGCCCCTCTTGGATGGGTGAGAGTAATTCTCCAGTTACTGTAGGATTGAAAATCTTGTTTTTCCTGAAAGGTATAAGGTCTCGCTGAATTGAATTCTAACTGTAGATCTAGATTGGACAGGTTAAATACATTGATGTACTTGAAGCCGGCTTGAACCCCGTACTTATTCCGTTTTGATTTTTTTCCGTCAATTCCGAAAAACTCATTGAATACAAATTCATCGAGTGCGAATTGCCCGTAAAGCTGCATACCGGGAAGGAAATTCCACTTGGCATCCGTTCCCAGCATGACTTTGTCAGGAGTCCCGAGTGACTGCTCCACCCAGCGGAAAAAGATGATAGGGTTGAAATAATTAAAATTGGCCTGATCGGTCATCACTGATTCGAAAAATCCAATATTTAATTTCTTTCCTACGTCAAAGCCCAGCCGATGGAGCGAAAACCATTTTTGAGGATATCTTCCATCCGTGGGTCTTCCCCGATCATAGAAAACATCGGCCGTCATTTGGGTCCAGAGGTTAGTTAGCTGAAACTTCCAAACTTTCGTATTCAACTTCACAAACATGTATGGGGTAGAAAAATCGGAAAGTAGAAAGGACCGGTAGCCCTCACCTACGAAATTCCTATCGTGACCTATTTGTGCTTGAATGTTTTTTGTAAAGTGGAAATTAACATGGCCTTGCGCCGAGAAGTAGCTGTAACCATCACTTTGGTATTCTTTCCAGAAAGCCTCACCAGGCACCGCCCCATTGTATTCAGCGAAATCCTTTACCCAGGTTGGGAAAAAAGCTTCGGAGCTGGTAAACTGAGTGAAGAAACTCACTTTCTTGTCAATGGCTCCCCGAACCACAACTCCTCGGGTCAGGCGGTTGGGATTTCTGTCATTTTCTGATTCAAAACCTCCATTTAAGTAAAACACCGGACTTAAGTGAATGTCAAATTCCTCACTATAGTAATGTGCAAAGTCTCCAGGCCTTCTATAAAGACTCTTCAAAAAGGGTTTTTTGGATTCAGGTGTTTCTCTTTTTATGAACTCCCAATTATCCTGACTTAAATAGTCTAAGTTGAACTGGTCAGATCGCGATCTGAATACTTCAGTTTTTGCCAGGCTATCGAGGTATTGACTAAGTATGTCCCTCCTCACAGGCTTAAATCCTGTCATTAAAAATCCATTATTTCCGCCTTGGAGAATTTCATATCGTTCGAACCGATGATAATAATCCCTATCAAATGGCACATAGCTTCCCTGAGATTTTGAAAGAAAGGGAAGAAACAGAAATAAAAACGGTAATAAACTTCTTAAGAGCCGGGTTTTTGGCATTTTTGCAAAAGAATTAAAGTTCAATAGTAAGAAAATCCTATGCCTAATTATCTCTCTGAGATCCAAAATCTTAATAAGTATTTTTTATCCTGAGAAATAGCAAACAAAGATTTGGTGATTTTTTGGAAAAAGAATAACTTTGCAGTCCAATTGAGAAAATAGCATTTAATTTCAAGACATATGAAAAGCGATATTCATCCAAACTACCGTCCAGTGGTGTTCTACGATACTTCTAGCGAGTTCAAGTTTTTGACTCAGTCTACCATTGAGACTTCTGAAACTATCGAGTGGGAAGACGGAAACGAGTACCCGCTTTACAAAATCGAAGTGAGCTCTCAGTCTCATCCATTCTACACAGGCAAGAAAATGATGCTTGATACTGCAGGTAGAGTTGAGAAATTTAACAGAAGATACTCAAAGAAATAATCGAGTAATCCTTCTTCTTAAAAGTCTTCCAGGGCATAGATTCTGGAAGACTTTTTTATTTTTGCCCCATGGAGGAATTCGTACTGTTTGATGATCCGGGTATTCGTGGATCATTGCTCCCTTTTACTTTTACGCGACCTGTTGCAGATATTCGAATCGGGATTTTAAAGATTTCAGAAAAGTGGGAGCATTTATTGCAAAGCCAAGCCAGGTTTCATACTCAGGAATACCTTCAGAAAAAATTCCCTCCCTCACAAAAAGAAACACTTTGGATCAATGGTGCTTGGATTCCAGATACTGATAGTTTGGCAGCAATTAAAACTCTCTCTAAATCCCAAAGTCTTTATTCAGGCAAAACTTTGCTCGCAGCATACATTGGAGAAACGGAAAAAAACCTTAGCAATCTGAGTTCAAAAGAGACAATTCAAATCGAATCTGAACCCACGCTGCTCCAAAAGACCTGGAATATCTTCCAATTCAATGGAGAAGAAATTGTAAAGGATTTCCATTTACTCACTGAGGGAAGGAAATCGGCGAGGATCGAGGACCCACATACCATAGTTTACAATGAAAGCCAGATTTTTCTCGAGGAAGGGGTCAAAGTAAAAGCAGCTGTTCTAAATGCTGAAAATGGTCCGATTTATCTGGGTAAAGGCTCAGAGGTTCAAGAGGGCGCAATAATCAGAGGACCTTTTTCCTTGGGTGAAAGTTCCGTGGTGAACATGGGGGCAAAGATCCGAGGGGATTCTACTGTCGGGCCTCATTCCAAAGTAGGAGGAGAAGTTGGAAACTCAGTGATTTTCGGATTTAGCAATAAGGGACATGAGGGTTATCTTGGAAACTCGGTTTTAGGTGAGTGGTGTAATCTGGGGGCCGATACCAATACGAGTAACCTTAAGAATAATTACGCTCCAGTTAAAGTCTGGGAATACACCAAAGGAGGCTTTGCCAATACTGGCTTACAATTCTGTGGTTTAATGATGGGAGACCACTCCAAATGCGGAATTAATACGATGTTCAACACGGGTACAGTAGTAGGTGTGGGAGCAAATATTTTCGGATCAGGATTTCCTAGAAATTTTGTCCCTTCCTTTTCATGGGGTGGCTCTCAGGGATTTTCCACATTTAGATTTCCCAAGTTTAAAGAGACTGCTGAGGCCGTGATGAAGAGAAGGTCTGTGATACTCGATGAAGTAGAGGAAAGCCTTCTCAAATACATTTACGATAACACAAAAAGTTATAGAATCTGGGAGAAATCCTCTTGAATAAGCCTATGAGATTTTCTTCGATTCCAGGTCTGTTGGAGACCAAAAAAAAGCTGATAAACTCAGTAAAAAATAACCACCTCGCACATGCTCTGCTTTTTCATGGACCTGAGGGCTCTGCCTCACTTTCCATGGCTTTGGGGTTAACTTCTTACCTCTATTGTGAAAATCCAACGGATGAGGATTCTTGTGGAGAATGCGCAGCTTGCCATAGAATGAGCAAGTTGATTTTACCCGATTTGAATTTTGCCTTCCCACAGATTGTCAGGACCAAAGAAGAGCAAAAAGACGATAAATTAGATGATATGGCGAACTGGAGGAAGTTCGCGATCGAGCAGCCATACGGAAATGTGCATGATTTTATTCTCGCAATGAGAATGCAAAAAAAGCAACTCAATATTTCCAAAGATGCAGCGAGGAACATCATCCAGGCTCTTTCCCTTAAATCTTTTGAGGGAGGTTTTAAAACCATGCTGATTTGGGGAGTAGAATATTTGCACCCCTCCGCCGCAAATGCCCTCTTAAAAATAATTGAAGAGCCTCCTGAGAAAACTCTCTTCATTCTTATCACTCATGATCATGAGAAATTACTGACCACAATTTTATCCAGAACCCAGAAAGTGTTTGTAAGAGGTTTTAGGGATGATGAAATCCAAAGCTATCTGGAAAGTAATTTTCAAATTGAATCAGACAAAGCGAAGGAAATCGCGATTCTATCAGATGGCAGTTTAAGAGAAGCTTTTCGGCTAAGAGATGAAGTTAGAGATAATCAGGTGATGCTTATCAGGCAATGGCTTTTATACTGCGCCACTGCCAATACAGATAAAATTTTTGAAAGTGTGGATGAGTTTTCAAAGGCGGATATTGAAGCGCAAAAATCTTTAATGCTCACTGGTCTCTTTGTTATGAGGGAGGTTCTTTTGGAGAAACATTCCCTCAGTGAATTATTGCGCTCGCAAAGTGGAGAACGTGAGTTTATAGAAAAGCTAAGTGCAAATACCCTTTCCGAATTTGATGTCAACTTTATTTATGAGAGGTTCAACGATTCCTTTTATCATCTGGAAAGAAATGTAAATGCAAAATTCGTCCTAACCTCTCTATTGATGGATATTTTAGGGCTAATTAGACGAAAAGCCAATAGATCCTGAAACCGGAGTTTAATCAGAAGCATGAGTAAAAAAATAAAAATTGGAACGCGGGGTAGTAAGTTGGCCCTATGGCAAGCTTACCACATTCAGGAACTACTTGCAGCAAAGGGTCTCGAGTCAGAGATCGTGATTATCGATACGAAAGGGGATAAAATCCTTGACGTTTCCATTGCAAAGATTGGTAGTAAAGGAGTGTTTACGGAGGAGCTGGAAGATCAGCTTCGTGATGGGAGAATTGATTTGGCAGTTCATAGTGCTAAGGATATGCAGTCATCACTTCCTGATGAATTTGAGATAATCGCCTTTACTAAAAGGGAAAAAGTAAATGATACAATCGTTTCGGATAGTAAGGACATCGATATCAGTGACTCATCAAAACCTCTCACACTTGGGACTTCGAGTACTAGGCGGGTGGCTACCTTGAAGCATTTTTATCCACACGTAAAAACTGTGGAGGTCAGAGGAAATCTTCAAACCCGGATTAGAAAAATGAGGGATGGGGCCTGTGATGCACTTTTATTGGCTTTTGCAGGAGTCCATAGGATGGGTTATGATGATCAGATCGTCTCTCTACTTTCCCTGGATGAATTTACGCCTGCGGTGGGACAGGGTTCAGTTGCTGTTGAGATAGCCAAATCGCTTCCGAAGGAGGACAAAACCCTGATAAAGGATGCTTGCAATCATTTGGAAACTAGTTACCAACTCCGAGCAGAGCGAGCCTACCTCCGGGTTTTGGAAGGAGGTTGTAGTATTCCTGTTTTTGCGCTGGCGCAAAGCGAAGGCAAGAAACTAGCTTTGAAAGGAGGGATTGTAGACTTAGAAGGTAAGGAAAGGATCGTGAAGGAGGTTTCCGGACCCGTTGAAGAGGCGGAAACTTTAGGTAAAGAATTGGCTGCTCAGGTGTTAGGTTCAGGAGGGGATGTCATTCTCAAAGACATTAAAACAAAACTTGGAAAATGATGAAAAATCATTGCTTTTGGGTTTTGATGGTTTCTATAATGGGGTTCGCTTGTAGCTCAAGTACCGATGAATTAATCATTATTAAAACTCGTCATGGAGAAATGGCCGCCATTCTTTATGATGATACACCTGTACATAAAGAGAACTTTCTTAAGTATGCCAGGGCTGGTCGTTATGATTCAACTGAATTTCAGAGGGTAATGAGGAATTTTATGATTCAGGGAGGGGATGTTTTTACCAAAGAAGATCTTCCACCTGAAGAATGGCCCACTTTGCCTCATGAAATAAAGCCAAATAAGTATTTCCACAAAAGGGGAGCTATAGGAGCTCCCAGGCAACCCGATGCGGTAAACCCGATGCGAGAGTCCAATGGCTCACAATTTTATATTGTGGATGGGAGAACTTACACTGAGCTTCAAGTGACCACCGATATGCAGGCTTTGCAAAAGGCAATCTTAAAATACATGGAATTAGGGAGTCAGTCGGATTTGAAAGCTACCTACACTCGACTATATGAGGAAGGGAAATATGATAGTTTAACCCAGTTGGTGCTTTCCAAAAGAGATGAGATTGCAAGCTCTCTTAACATTAATCTTACCAAGGACCTAAGGCCTGATGAGATAGAAACTTATGAGAACTGGGGGGGAGCAGCCCACTTGGATGATGAATATACCGTATTTGGAGAGGTCATTGATGGTTTTGATGTTATTGACAAAATTGCGGCAGAGGCAACGGACGGAAAGAATAGACCATTTCAACCTGTGTATATGAAGGTGAGGGTGGAGGAGCTTTCCAAAGCAGAGATAAGTCAAAGATATAACTACAGCTATCCTGATGAATAAAAAGAAAATTCTCATCACTGGTGCAAATGGATTGTTGGGTCAGAAACTCATCTCACAACTGGTGGCGGGTAAAGAGTTTGATGTATTGGCAAGTGGTAGAGGACCATGCAGAATTCCTGGAGATGGTTTTGATTATGTTTCCATGGATATCACCAATAAGGCAGAGGTGATTGAGGTTTTTGAAACTCAGAAGCCTGAAATAGTCATCCATGGAGCCGCCATGACCCAAGTGGATGACTGTGAACTTCATCGGGAAGCCTGCTATGAAGCGAATGTGATGGCTACCGAGAATCTTTTAGTAGGTGCTCAAGGCTGTAATTCCCATTTCATTTTTGTGTCTACTGATTTCATTTTTTCTGGTGATAAAGGTCCACTCACTGAAGATGAAGAGGCTTCACCAGTAAATTACTATGGTGAAACAAAGCTACTGGCAGAGGAAAAAGTCAAGGCATCTGGTTTGAAATGGGCTATCGCCAGAACCGTGCTGGTTTATGGTATTTCACATGATATGAGCAGGTCGAATATCATTCTTTGGGTCAAAAAATCCCTAGAGGAAGGAAAGAGTATCAAAGTAGTCAATGATCAATGGCGAACCCCTACACTCGCAGAGGATTTGGCCGCAGGCTGTATCTTAATAGCTCAAAAAGAGGCTCAGGGAGTATATAATATTTCTGGAGAGGATTTTCTAACGCCTTACGATATGGCTATGATGACTGCAGATTACTTTCATTTGGATAAATCACTGATCACTAAGGCTGACTCGAGCACCTTTACTCAGCCTGCCAAACGACCACCGAAAACAGGTTTTATCATTGATAAAGCGAAAAAAGAGCTCGGATATCAGCCTAAATCTTTCCGAACGGGAATAGATATATTGGCAAAACAAATTATCTTAGCCCGTTCGTAAAATTTCGAAAATCACCACTATAAACTCAAATCATCAATAATGGCAGTAAGTGCAAACCCCGAAGGAAGGGGACAATGGGGATCTAGTCTAGGATTTATAATGGCAGCAGCGGGTTCCGCTGTTGGACTTGGTAACATTTGGAGATTTCCTTATTTGACAGGTGAAAATGGAGGTGGAGCCTTTGTTTTCGTTTACATCATTTGTGTTCTTTTTATCGGGATCCCACTTCTTTTCAATGAAATCGCGTTGGGTAGAAAGTCCGGTAAAAATCCAATTGGCGCCATCCGCGAGACAGGAGGAAATAAGTTCTGGCAATTAGCCGGAGTTCTCTGTGTACTGGTTTGCTTCTTTGTTTTCAGTTATTACTCAGTGATTGCAGGTTGGACTGTGGGCTATATTTTCACAGAGATAGTGAACCTTCCTGTAGATTTCAATGAGTTCACCCAAACTCCTCAATATGTAATCCCTTTGACTTTCACCTTCATTCTAATGACGATTTTGATCGTTTTGGGCGGTATTTCGGGAGGTATTGAAAAGGCGGCTAAATTCCTTATGCCTATCCTTTTTATCATTATTATTTTCATCGCAGGTCGATCAGTGACCCTTGAAGGTGCAGAGGCGGGGATTCAATATTACCTAAACCCAGACTTCTCAAAGATCAATGGAACAGTGATTCTTCAGGCATTGGGCCAGGCTTTCTTTTCCATGTCGGTTGGTTGGGGCTTGATGATTACTTTTGGATCGTATCTACCTAAGAAAGCCAATATCATTCAATCATCTGGATGGATTGCAACCATGGATACCACTGTTGCTTTATTGGGTGGATTGATGGTTTTTCCGGCTCTATTTGCTTTGCTTCCAGGAAAAGATCCAGCAGCAGGTCCAGCTTTGGTTTTTGATGTACTTCCTAAAGTATTTGATGCCATGCCAGGTGGAGGATTTATTGGAGCAATGTTCTTCCTACTTCTTATGGTAGCAGCTTTGACTTCAACTATTTCTATGCTTGAAGTACCTGTGTCTTATCTGATTGATGATAAGAAATGGAACAGAAAGAAGGCTACCTGGATAGTAGGTATTGCAGCGATGGTGATGTCAGTCCCATCTGCACTTTCTTCCATTGAAGGGAATTTCTTTAACACTATTAGCTTTAACTTCCTAAGTAACCCAATTCAAGGTTTCTTCGGTGCGATGGACTTTATATTTGGAACCTTTGCGGTAATAGTGATTTGTTTAATGCTTTCACTTTATACTGGCTGGGCAAGTAAAATTTCCGATTTCGCGGATGAATTAACCAGCGGGGCTCCAGCATTTAAAGGAATCTACAGAACAGGCTGGATTTTCTTTATCAAGTGGGTATGCCCGATTGTGATTATCCTTCTTATTTTGAATATGGTAGGTATCTTCGGCGCCCCTCAGGCGGCTTAAGCATTTCATCAAAGACTTTTAAAAGGGACCAAATTTGGTCCCTTTTTTTATGGTATGGTTATTGAAACTTTTGCAGATAATCAAATAAATTCCCAATGAGAGTCCTGGTTGTTGAAGACGATTCCGTTCATAGATTCATTCTAACGACTATTTTTCAAAAGTCGGATGATCAGGTAACTGCTGCCAAAAATGGGAGGGAAGCATTGGATATTTTGGCTGAAGATCAGCAATTCAATATCATTCTCACTGATATCCAAATGCCTGAAATGGATGGAATAGAGCTTCTTTCCAGAGTTCGCTCCAATCAAATAACTTCTATGATTCCAGTCATTGGCTTTACGGCTGGGGATGTAAATATGTATCGAGAAAAATCGGCCACTCTTTTTGACGCCTTGATAGCAAAGCCAATGGACTTCTGGGATCTCCACACCCTAGCTAAAAGATATGTGGAAGGGCCGACAAATTAACTTGGAATATAAGGATTGGGCTAAAGAATCGTTTAGACATAAACCAACGAATATACTCATGAAGAAACTACTAGTAATTGCCCTTTTGATGCTGAGCGGAGGAATTCTACAAGCTCAAAACTTTGCATTTGGTCCTCGAGCTGGACTTAGTCAAACCAAAATCAGCCTGGAAAAGGGAAACTTTACTCCTGGTGATGCGGAAGTTGGTTACCATGTGGGAGTTTTTGCAAGACTTGGAGGAGCTGGACTTTATGTTCAGCCTGAAATTCTATACACTCAGACCAGTGGTACTTTTATCTTTAACGGGCCTACGCCAGGAGGAAATTCATCGTTTAATGCAGAATTCAATCGTTTGGATATACCTGTGATGGTAGGGTTCAAATTATTTAAAATTCTAAGGCTACAAGCAGGTCCGATTGCAAGTATTGATATTAACTCAAAACTCAAGGATGCAGTTAATGTAGTTCAGGAAATAGACTTCAAGAGTTCAACTTTAGGATATCAAGCAGGTATTGGAGTGGATGTTGGAAATCTTTATTTAGACGCAAAATACGAGGGAGGCCTTAGTTCAGTTACTGATAATATTGGAGATTTTGAAACTGATCAAAGGATAAATCAATGGGTGTTTTCAGTAGGCTTTAAACTTTTCTAATAAAAACAGATCACAAAAAAACCGAATGGGTCTCATTCGGTTTTTTTATTTCTCTTGATCGATACTATTGCATGACCATATCCTTTGGCTTAGCCAAATCATGAATTGCTTCCAATTCAATTACGTAGACACTTCTACCATGAGTACCAACAACCAAATCGTTCTCCCTAGCTTGAATGACCATGTCATAGATGGCGACATTTGGTAGATTGCCCTGGTAGAGATTCCAATTTGAACCTCCATCCATCGTTACATATAATCCATGATCTGTACCCAGATAAAGAATCGAGGGATTCACATGGTCTTCTATGATGATATTGTTTGATTCATTAGGTAGATTTCCTTGAATAGATGTCCAGGTAGCTCCATAGTCTTCACTCTTATAGACCATAGTCGCAAAATCATCATATCGATATCCATTTAGAGTGGCATAAACCAAGCCTTCCTGGAACTTAGATGGGGAAATGCTGCTTACCCATCGATTTTGTGGCAATCCAGAATCAATCCTATTCCAAGAGCCTCCACCATTTCGGGTTACCCAAATATTCCCGTCATCTGACCCAGCGTAAAGGGTTCCAAATTCCAATGGACTTTCTTCCACCACTGTAAGCGTGGCATATGGAACATTTCCGCTTTTCTCATTTTTCGTAAGATCATCCGAAATTCTTTCCCAGGTTCTTCCTTGATTCATGCTTCTATACACATACTGGGAACCCATGTAAATGATGTCTTGATTGTGGATACTTAGTCGAGCTGGAGTTCTCCAGTTCCATCGATTAGGTGCTGTACCGATTTCATGTCCTGGGGTGATTCTACCTCTATCACCATTCTCTTTATCGATCCTAAAATAATTACCAAATTGAAATCCTGTATAGACTATATTGTTATCTCTGGTGTCAACGGCCACTACCATTCCATCACCGCCCATCAGGGGATCCCAGGGTCTATCAGGGGTGCCTATAGAGCTTCCATACCAAACACCATTATCCTGCATTCCGCCGTAAATATTGTAAGGTTGGGCATTGTCTGTCATGATGGAATAAAATTGAGAAATGGGCATTTGGGTATTCAAATGATCCCAGCGATGACCTCCTCCGTAGCTTCGGTATAAGCCGCCATCATTTCCAAGTAGAATGTGATCTGAATCCTCTGGATTGATCCACATGGACTGATGGTCCGAATGGGGTCTGCCAATGGAATCTGTTCTGGAGAAGTTTTTCCCGCCATCTCTTGAAACCATCAGTGGTACACCAAGAATAAAAATTTCATTTTCATCCTCCGTACTTGCCCGGATTTCTCCGAAATAATACCCATAAGTGTTGTAAACTCTTCGAATATCAGACTCACTGACTTTTGTCCAACTTTTTCCAGAATCATTTGATCTATAAACCTCCGCACCAATTATAGGTGCACTAAAAAGTGCAGCATTTGCGTCAGTAAGGTCTCCATTATAGTTGGCAATTTGATCTGTTGTGATTTTCCCGGTACGTAATTGTCTTTTTACCTCTGATGCATTGTATTTGCTGGCAAAACGATTTCTTCGAAGAAAACCATTCAGGTCACTGTCTTCCAAAGCTAGAGCTTTGTCCAAACTCATCCCCTTGAAATCCTCAAATTTCAATTCTTTCTTTTCCTCCTTTTCTGACTCATCTTCGCTCTCCTCCTGTTCAGCTTCGCCTTGATTATCCAGTAGAGCATAAACTACGTTTGGATTGCTTCTGGCAAAGTCAAAACCAATTCTGCCTACAAATTCATTTTGAGGAAAACCTCTGACAGACTTTTCCCAGGTTTCTCCTCCGTCTTCTGATCTCCAGATGGCGGAACCTTTACCCTGTCCGATAAAATCATGAGCCTGTCTATATCTTTCCCAGCTCGCTGCCAAAAGAACATCCGGATTTTCGGGATGAATTTTAAGATCGATTATTCCAGTGTTGTCGTCCACATAAAGAACTTTCTTCCAAGTTTCACCTCCATCCGTAGTCTTATAAAGCCCTCTTTCCTCATTTTGGGAGTAAAGTGAACCCATCGAAGCTACCCAAACCACATCAGGATTCGTAGGATGAATTTGAATTTGTCCAATATGCTGGGAGTTCATCAATCCCATCATTTCAAAGGTCTTCCCTCCATCCGTAGACTTGTAAACACCCGATCCAGCATAGGTAGACCTACTTGAATTGTTTTCACCAGTTCCCACCCAAAGGATGTTATCATCGGATGGTGCCAAGGCCATGTCACCAATTCCTAAAGCCGAATGATGATCAAAAATTGGGTCAAATGACTGACCATTATCCTCTGTTTTCCAAACCCCACCGGATGCAGCTGCGATATAGAAAGTATTTCTATCCGAAGAAACCTCGATGTCCACGATTCGGCCGGACATATTTGTAGGCCCTACATTTCTAGCCTCAAAATCCGCTAAGGGCGTCTTTTCAAGAAGCTGCTGATGGGCTTGAATTGAAGAGGCTAAATCAGCTTCACTGGTAGGCTTTATGCTTTGCGCAAAGCTTTCATTAATCCATGTAGTTCCCGCAAAAAGAATGGCGAGCGACAAGATTTTTTTATTCATTTCAATAAGGATTGGTGGCTGTTTAAATTAATTTCCGAGACAGATTATCGTCTTGGGAAGGAATATACGAATAAGATAATTCTAAATGAGAGGAATCAGGATGAAGTGATTTTTGAGCAGTTTAGTGGCCTTATTTAGCGACTAGTCTGGTTTTGTATAAAACAGAATAATCATTTTCTACTTCTTCAAAATTCAGGGCAAACCAGATTTCATCCTTTGAAACAAATTTGTTGAGACTTCCGAGTATTTCTTCTTTTTCAATGAATGGACTTAGGTTTTTACCATCAAAGATGGTGAGTCCACCTTGATTTATTTTTATGGCTTCCTCAAACATTTTCCCGAAATCACTTTCTGAATTGTTGATGATTTCATTGGCCTGATCATCCTCCAAACCTGATAAATATTCAATTAGAAATTTATCATCTCCCATTGGGATGAAAAAGTTAATTGTACCTGTAAATAAATCCCGAATTCTGAATGAACTCCTATCTTCAGGGTCTTCAGTTTCTACCAAAACAAACGGGTCGAAAGGTATATTTCTGACAGAAGAGGGGGAGGTTAAATCTGAAATGGGATAACTGTACAACACAGGTTCATTGCGAAACATGAGATAAAGTGAGTCATCTTTTATCGCAAGGTGTGAATAATGTGCTATGTCAGGAAAAAGCTCTTCCGAACTGGAAAATCTGGATTGGGTAGGTATTGGAACCGAGGGCTGATAAGTGGAATCAGTCAAATTGATCACTTCTACTTTGTTGGTATTTTGCTGTAACTCTAATCCAGAGAGTCCTTCATCTGCAGCTCGGTCTCCAAGATTGCTATAAATTTTACCCTCATGAAAAATATGGTTTCTAGAATTACTGATTAATAAAGTGGCACCGGTTGTGAAATCAGGTTCGTACTTTCTTAATAGTTCACCGGATAAATTGTATTCATAAAATCCCAACATGGTGGGGATGAAATAGCTTTCTTCCGAAATAAACTGACCTAAGCCAATTCTACTTCCGGGGTAGTTTTCAGGGCCATCACCTGTTCTATTGTATTGATGGGAAATTTTCCCGTCTTGGTCGGTGAGGATAATATCTCCGCTGGTTTGCTCCAGAAGCAAATATTTTTCACCACTGGGGCTGATGTCCATCAGAATTAAATTTCCCAATAGGTCAACCAACAAAGAGTCATAAATTTCAAATTTTAACTCCTGACTTGATAATGGTGTGGTGTCCGCTTGCTCCTGATTCTCCGAACAGGAATAAGCAAGGATTGAAGCTATTGGGAGCCAGGCCAGATACTTCTTCATTTCTTTTTGAGTTGTAGTTTATAAAAGGTGATGTAGTCTCGTTCCTCCCCTAGGAATTCGTCATTTCGCAAAGCGAAGAAGGGTTCTGAGATTGATTCTACTTCGAAAACCTGGCCTATTTGGTTTGGTATGTAAATATCATGTGACCAACCTTCTTCCTCAGTATATACCTTGTAATATTTTTTTATGTTGTTTTGGAGCTTGGGGAAGTTTTCCTCATTTAAATAATCCCCAATTGTGAATTGCTCTTCATCCATTCCCTCTCCATATTTTATCAATACTCCATCATCCCGAGCGTAAATTGACCAAATACGACCTTCAACGAGTTCCGAATAATCTGCATAATCAAATTCATCTTTCAATTCTCGACCTAAAATGAATCTTGAAGGCTTGAAGTCAAGGCTCTCGACATACTCTCCATTTCTGTTAAGGTCATAAACATGGACCAGAGGTTCGTTTGAAAAGGTAAGATACACGTGGTCGTCATGTATACTGAAACTTATGGAGGGTCTATCATAAAGCTGATCTGATGCGAATTTTGAAACCGATGGAGTTCTTAGCATGGCTTTGCTTTCACCTTCGGATTCATCAAAAAGCTCCAAAAGAAACTCATCTCGTAAGTAGTGATTTTCGTATGGGCTTTTATCATCACGGCCTGCATACCACATTAAAATTTTCCCTTTCCAAAGCTCAAATGCTTTTGAGTCTGTAGCTCCATCAAATGAAGTAGAGGGAAATGGCATTTCTATTTTTCGTGCCACGGATAAATCAGAATTGAGGTAGTAGAAGGCATTCATAAAGTTCTTGATGTAAACACCTCCTAAAGAGTCTATTTCGACTGTATTCAAAAATTGAAATGAATCAGGACCATCCTGCGGGAAAGTCTTTTTGGTTAGGATTTTTCCTGTTTCATCAATTTTGATTAACGTATTACTGGTGTAATCAAAAAGTACTCCGATGCCATCACGAAAATCTCCTGTGGAAATTTCACCAAGATGATCCACCTGAATGGAGTCTACTATTTCTAGTTCCCAGATACCTTGAGTAGGATTGTTTTCAGAACCGGATTGATTTTCTGAACAGGAAGTAAAGAAAGTACCAACCACCAGGAGCGCCAGAATCAATCTTTTCACTTCCCCACTATTTTTACTTTATAAATTCTTCTGAAATCTTCCTCAACTTCTTCTGAAGCTGCCTTTTGCATCCACAGAAAATCACCATCAGAGGCGAAAGTTACACTAGGGAGCTTGTCATTCATTTTGATCTCTCCAAGATACTCTAGACTATTCTGATCAAAAACCAGTACTCCTCTGGACACCTCTTCTTCATATTGCTCAAAAATCCTTTCTGCCTCCTCCTGATCTCCCGACTCGAAAATCCCCATGACCTCTTCCATTTTGGCGGGATTCATTCCGGCATAATATGGAAGCAAAATTTTCCCATCTACCAAATGAATATCCCTAATGGCCGGTGTACTCCCTGTCACTGTTATCGAACCTTCTGAGAAAGCAGAAAGCTCCTTTCCCTCTATTTCTTCGAAATCGGGGATATTCAGATTTATTAAAGTGTCATAAGTGGCTCCCGATTCACTCAGTGTCAATGCATGAAGGATAGGTTCACCACCTAATACCACGTATAATTTGTTTCCTTTGGCTGTATATGCGGGCTCATAATCACTTAGGAAGTAACCCATTCCATTCAAAAATTGACTCCCTTCAGGAAATGGAACGATCTCGGTACTTTCTCCAGACTCTACATCTATCAGCTCTAAGGCTTTGAAATCTTCATAAAACTTCATCTCCCCAGGATAACTGTCATGACTTCTCATGGATTTAGAAAGGATATAATCCTTGCCACCAAAAGATGTTGTTTTGATGGTTTTGCCCACCTTGGACATAAAGGCTGCGCCACCGATAGACTCTGGATGATCTATTTTAGTAATTAGGTTTCCCTCTAGGTCATAAATGAAAACTCCCGACATACCCAGAACTGTGATGGATTCATTATCAAAAAATCCGGGAAGCTCTAGCATAAAACCATAAGAATCCGGGGTGTCTTCATTTTTCTTGAATTCGGCTATTAAATTCCCTTCAAGGTCTGAGATTAGAATATTAGACTCGGCGTAATTATAAAAAACAGCTCGATTAGCAGATTCGTTGACCGCTCCTAGGATAGGGTCACCTAAATATTCAAAGTCTAGGGAGTCTACGATTTCCCATTCATAACTTATGGCTTCAGAAGGGTCACTTGATGTGTTTTCTGAATCAGTGGAACAGGAGCATATTAAAATGGCAACTATTGGTAGGAGTAATAAATTCTTAAAAGTCATTATTAAAGTGGTTTAGTTGGTTGAAGATAATCGTGGATGGATTATAAAAAAAGCCTCGAATATTTCTTTCGAGGCTTTTTAGAAAAATTATCAAATTAGATTGCCGTCATCGTCCCATTCAGCGACTCGACCCCGGTCTTCTTGTTTTAGATAAATATCAAGGTATTTTTCAGGTAGCTCTACGCCGTGTTTTTGCATGACTTCAGCAGGGACACCATCCCAGGCATTTGGCGTGTTTCCCTTATAACCCATGTATTTCCAACCTGCTTCTGTTGAGAAAAAAGCCGTTGCAGCGAAATTTCTCACCATATTGAACCACTTCACACCACCTTCATATTCCGGTGTGGCGGTATCAGGCCATGCTACCAGGTCAATTATTTCCATGATTTGATCTTGGTTGAGCTCCAGAAATTGCTTTCCGAATAATTCATTTGCTTCAAAATCTAACCACATCATACCTCCCCGCATCCGAGTTTGATTAGATGGCTGGTCTACCATCATAAAATCAATGAAGTCCACAGCTCCTACTTCGGTAGCCGAAGGAGATTCTTCATCTGCTGGCATCACGATATCCACCAAAATGGATAGTTTTTTCTTTTCTTCCTCAGTAAAGAATGTTTCCGCCAAAAGCTTTTGATCTCGAATTTTCTCTTCCTCAGTTCTACCTCCGATAGTTCCTCCAGCAGGTAGTTCGGCTAGCTTTGCCTCCTCTGATTCTGGGGCACAACCAGTCATGAAAAGCCCGGTTCCCAGGGATCCCGCAAATAACAGTTTTAGATTTTCTCTTCTATTCATGGCTTAGAGGTTTTTCTTTTTCATTTCTGACACTATATAATCCGAAGCTCTCCAGCTTAGGGCCAAAATGGTCCAGGTTGGGTTTTTATCTGCCTGAGAAACAAACGTTCCAGCATCCACTACGAAGACATTTTTACAGTCGTGAACCTGTGAATTGGAGTTACAAACTGAGCTCTTTGGATCATTTCCCATTCGAGCCGTTCCTACTTCATGGATGATTCTTCCAGGTGCGGCAAGTCCATATTTGCTTTCTGGTCCAGGCTTTTCGCCCAATAGAATGGCTCCCGCATTGGTGAGTATTTCCTCAAAAGTGTCTTGCATGTGCTTAGCCTGCTTGATCTCCTGATCCGACCAATTATAATTAAATCTCAAAACAGGAATACCATATTTATCGACGGTATCCGGATCGATCTCACAGTAATTGTCATAATTCGGCACACTCTCTCCCCTTCCTGACATTCCAAGCGTGGATCCATACAAAGTACGAATGTCTTTTTTCAGACCTGCTCCATATCCTCCGTTTGGACTAGGCTTACCAAATTCATCAATGACATATTTTCTCATGGAGTCCATTCCCATTCCTGTTCCATAGGATGGTTGCCCCATTCCTCCCCAGTATTCTATGTGGTAGCCACGTGCAAAATCCAAGTTTTTGTTATCCAGCCACCATGGTGTATACATGTGCATACCACCAACTCCATCTTCATTATACCTTTCTCTACCCATTAGGCTAGGAATAATTCCCATTCTATCCGCACCGGTAGAATCATGAAGATATCTTCCCAGAGTTCCTGAGCTTGCTCCGATACCATTTGGGAAAACTTTGGATTTGGAATTCATTAAAATTCTTGATGACTCGCAAGCTGATGCTCCCAGCACCACCACTCTAGAGTTTAATCGGTATTCCTTCATATCCACTTTGGATACAAAAGAAACCCCAGTGGCCTTTCCTGAATCATCAGTAGTCACCTTCCGTACCATGGAGTGGGTGTATAAATCCACTTGCCCCTTTTTCATGGCTGGGTGAACCAAACATGTTCCTGCAGAAAAATCAGCATAAGCCCCGCATGCACGGTTACATTGATTACAGAAAAAGCAAACTCCCCGTTCGTTATTGATAGGCCTTGTTAGCATAGAGAGCCTGGAAGGAATCATAGGAATGGCCGCTTTATCAGCTCCTTTCTTAATGTATAATTCGTGCAGTCTTGGCTTCGGTGGCGGTAAGAAAAATCCATCAGGTTCATTGTAGATACCTTCTTTAGAACCAAAAACGCCGATTAATTTATCAACCCTGTCGTAATAAGGCTTGACATCATCATAACCGATCGGCCAGTCATCACCAAGCCCATCTATACTTGCTCTTTTGAAATCGTTAGGACCAAAGCGAAGAGAAATTCTTCCCCAGTGATTTGTTCTTCCGCCAACCATTCTGGATCTGAACCAATCAAACTGAGTTCCATTCTTACGCGTGTAGGGTTCACCTTCTATATCCCATCCACCGATAGCAGCATCAAAATCTCCAAAAGGTCTGATTCTGGTTCCGGCACCTCTTCTTACCGATTCCCACGGTGGCCTTAATTGTGTTCGGTCATCTTCTTTTGCCGGGTCAAAATCACCTCCAGCTTCCACCACGGCTACTGATAGTCCTGCCTCTGAAAGCACTTTGGAAGCCATTCCACCCCCTGCACCGGAACCTACAATAATCACGTCGTAAGTATCTCCGGATTGTTTAATCTCAAAGCTCATTTTTAAAATTTTTCTTAAAGTCCTTAAGATAAGCTTAAAAAATCATAGAACGAAGAAAGAAAGTGAGGGCAGGTAGTTTTTACTGTATTTTTATACCCTTTCTAAATTAAGCTTCGATTTTATCTTCCAGATACGGCCAAATCGTTTCGAAAACAATCTGATGTCCCTCCTCTGTAGGGTGTATTCCATCCGGTAAGTTTAATTCCGGGATCCCACCCACATTCTCAAGTAAAAAAGGGATTAAGGTTACGTCTTTCTCTGCTGCTACTTCTGGATAAATCTTTGCAAATCTATTCGTGTATTCTTGACCCATGTTTGGTGGAATCTGCATCCCAGCAAGAATAATTTCTGTGTCAGGATACTTTGCTCGAACCTTATCTATAATTCCCAAAAGATTGCTTTTGGTCTCCTCAATTTTTATTCCTCTCAATCCGTCATTACCGCCGAGCTCAAGAATAAAAATGTCTGGCTTATCTTCCAGAAACCAATCCAATCTGCTCAATCCACCGGCAGTGGTTTCTCCCGAAAGGCCTCCATTTATAACTCGATAATTAATCTCAAGAGAGTCCAATCTTTTCTGGGTAAGACCAGCAAAAGAATCATCCTGATCAATTCCATAGCCTGCGGTAAGGCTGTTTCCGAAGAACAGGATTGTTTTTTGAGTGTTGGATTCTGAAACTTCCGCCTCTTCGGTTTGGGTTTCACTTTGAACTTCTTCTTTCGATTCTGGGCTTGCGCAAAAGCTCATCAATGATAGGATTGTCAGTACGACAAAAGCCTTGAAAACTTGTTCTATGGGTCTTGAATTATTTATATATTTCTTTAGCATTTTTTCCGGAGGTATAAAAAGAATTTATAATCTCGTCTCTTTTTTATTAATTCAGTCCTCGTTGCTTTTTCGAGTATCAAGCTCCGAGAATTGAAAATCAAATTAGGTTTAACCTAAAAGAATGAAACTCATATTATCTAACAAAGTTAGAACGAGAGCGTTTCATTTATCATGTTTTTGCAATTAAACACACTTGATGAATATACTTTCTATAAAAAATCTTACCAAAACGTATAAAAGTGGTAACCGCAGCCTAACGGTTCTCGATGATGTAACCTTTGACATTGAAGAAGGAGAAAGCATCTCAATCGTTGGGCCGTCAGGTTCGGGGAAAACCACACTTCTCGGACTTTGTGCGGGGCTGGACTCTGGTACTTCTGGATCAGTTCAGCTCGATGGTAAAGCCATGGAAAACCTTTCAGAAGATGAAAGAGCAGCTATTCGTAACCAGCGTGTTGGTTTTATTTTTCAGAATTTCCAGTTGCTCCCAACACTTACAGCACTGGAAAATGTTATGGTACCCCTTGAATTGAAGAAAAGAAAGGATGCCAGACAAAAAGCTCAGGAATTACTGGCCAAGGTTGGTTTGGGGGACCGTTCAACCCATTATCCCACCCAGCTATCCGGAGGTGAGCAGCAAAGGGTATCCATTGCACGAGCTTTCGCGAATGAACCGAGGATTCTTTTTGCGGACGAACCCACTGGAAATTTGGACACTGAGACTGGTGAGATGATCGAGAAGCTAATTTTTGATTTGAACAAGGAGGAGGGGACTACTCTGGTTTTAGTAACTCATGACCTCGATTTAGCGGCCAAAACCCAACGCATCATCCACATCAAAGGTGGCAAAATACAGGAGGAAGCCCATGCCTGATATTTCATGGATTTTAAAGATGGCTTTTCGGGATTTTCGAAAGAACATCTCCCGTTTACTTCTTTTTGTTTCTTCGATGGTAGTGGGCATTGCCGCCTTGGTGGCGATAAGCAGCTTTGGAGAAAACCTTACAAAGGATATTGATAATCAGGCCAAGGAGCTTCTAGGAGCCGATTTGGTCCTGGAAAACAATAAACCTGTTGGTGATCAGCCCATCGACAGTTTAGCTATTCAAATGGCTGGTGAGGTGAACTTTGCCAGTATGGTGGCATATCCTAAAACAGGGGCAAGTCGTCTTACGCAAGTTAGAGCCTTGGAAGGAGCTTTCCCTTTTTATGGAGCTCTGGAAACTACTCCAGCTGAAGGGGATGCTTCATTTAGAGCAGGAGGAAAAAAAGCCTTGGTGGAGGGTGCACTTTTGGCACAATTTAATGCCAATGTTGGCGATATTATCAAGGTAGGAGAGGTCGAATTTGAAGTAGTGGGAGAGTTGGCTCAGGTTCCTGGTCAAACAGGAATTACAGCTACCGTTGCTCCGACGGTTTATATTCCCATGGAGTACCTGGAAGAAACTGGTCTGGTCCAATATGGTAGCCGTGTCAATTATAATAAGTACTACCAATTTACCGAAGGAACTGATGTAGAGCTTCTAATTGAGCCTTTCGAAGACGCATGGGATCTGGATAGGGTGGACGCCGACACGGTCGATGATAGAAAAAGATCTACTGGTCGAGCTTTTTCCAACCTGTCTAATTTCTTAAGTCTTGTCGCTTTCATTGCATTATTACTGGGATGTGTGGGGGTGGCAAGTGCCGTGAATGTTTTTGTGAAAGAGAAGCTGGCCTCCGTTGCGGTTTTAAGATGTCTCGGTGTTTCCTCAAGGGATGTACTGCTTATTTATCTTGCCGAAATTAAGATTATGGGGCTGGCTGGGGCTATTCTGGGAGCTATTCTTGGCAGCCTTCTTCAATTTATTTTGCCTTCTGTTTTCTCAGAATTTTTACCCGTGGAGGTCGAAGTTGGGATTTCATGGTTATCCATAGGTTTTGGAATCATCACAGGTTTATTCGTATCGATTCTCTTTGCCCTTCTTCCTCTGTTGAAAGTAAGAAATGTGTCTCCGATGGCTACACTGAGGCCTGAATCAGCCGATACGTCTCTGCTGCGGGATCCTCTCAGGTGGGCAGTAATCGCCGGAATACTTTTATTTATTTGGGGCTTTAGCTTCTATCTTTTGGATTCATGGAAGTTGGGCTTAGGTTTTACGGCTTTTGTTGTTTTTGCCTTCGGCGCTTTATGGCTCCTCGGCAAAGCTATTATGTGGTCAGTAAGAAGGTTTCTTCCCATTACACTCAAGTATACCCTGCGGCAATCCTTGGCCAATTTGTACAGACCTAACAACCAAACCATTTCTTTGATCGCTACTATTGGTCTGGGTACGGCCATGGTCAGTACTCTTTTCTTCCTTCAAAACTTACTTCTGGCTGAGGTTAGCTTTGCTGATAAGGATGAACAACCAAACCTTTTGATGTTTGATATCCAAACTCCGCAGTTAGAACCTGTCAAGCAAAAAATCACCGAGAAAGGTCTTCCTATCATCCAGGAAGTACCGATTGTGACCATGCAGATTGAGGAGATAAATGGGGTGGATAAAGTTGAAAACAATGAGCTTTCGGATGAGGAAAGAAATCCCAGGTGGATATACAATCGGGAATTTCGCGTGACCTATAGGGACACCCTAACTTCCACCGAAACAATGGCAGAGGGAGAATTAAAACCTTATACTCCCGGAGATTCTATTTTTGTGAGTTTTTCGAGTAGCTGGGCTGAAGATGAGAGGATAAAGATGGGCGATGAGATTGTATTCAACGTTCAGGGAAGACCATTAAAAACCTATGTAGGTTCATTAAGAAATGTAGACTTCAGTCAGGTGTCGACGAATTTTATTGTCCTTTTCCCTGATGGAGTTCTAGATGCTGCGCCAAAGTTTCACGTCCTGATTACCCGAACAAATAACGATCAGGAGTCTGCTCAGATTCAATCCTCGGTGGTTCGTGAGTTCCCCAATATTTCGGTGATCAATCTAGGGACCATCGTAGAAACGCTGGAAGAGATTTTGGATAAGATCGGTTTTGTGATTCAGTTTATGGCCTTGTTTTCCATTGCCACTGGAATACTGGTTTTAATCAGTTCGCTCATCATAAGTAAGTACCAGAGGATGCGAGAAAGTATTCTTTTGAGGACACTAGGAGCAAGTTCTTCCATTGTTTCCCAGATTAACACCCTTGAATATTTCTTCTTGGGTAGCTTAGCTTCACTTTCAGGGATAATCCTTTCCTTCGTGGCCACCTGGCTGCTATGTCAGTTCGTTTTTGAAATCACCTTTACGGGTGCCTGGTTAGAAGGCCTATTCCTTTATTTAGCCATTACCGGCTTGACCATAGTTCTCGGTTGGCTAAATGGCCGAAAAATCATTAACCAACCACCAATGGGTATTTTGAGAGGGAATACGTGATATTTCTTTAGGCTAAAGCCAAATTGCGAGAATAAAATAAATAGCCCCTAGTTCAAACCAGGGGCTATTTTAGTTGTCAAAACCTAAAATCCTATCGAAGGGACTAAAGCAACTTACGTTATTCGAATCTTCTGGTGATAACTGTAAATTTTACCGGTTCTATTTTGGGTCCCGTTATCAAGCTTTTCCGAATCTGTTCGTCGTAGGATAGTGAGTGGTTAGTCAGTGATACTGATTGGAGAGAAAACTTAGAAAGATCCTGCAACTTTGGTTTATCCTCAGTCAATTCTGAAGGCAAAGTGAGATTGGCCTTGGATTCATTCCCTTTTATAGTCCACTTCAGAGTCATAAATGTATCCCCTGTAAATGGCTCTGACTGATCCCATTTTGCAGTCCAGTTAGTGTCTTCAGAGGAAATTGAAACTTGGAAATCAGAAATCGAAGTACTAGGAACCTGAACTTCTTTCGATTCCGGTAAATCAAGCGATTCGGGTTTGGGACCAATTAAATGGTACGTAAAAGAAGTATTTGGAGAGGAAATTCGAGTTCCATTAATGATCAAATGATAATTTTTTATGTCATCCAAAAAACCAATTTGGTGAGTTAGACTTGGATGAAGGTCATCATTCAATAATCCGAGTTGATTGGTGTTAATAATATGACGGTATTCGAGTGAATTTTCGCTGTCTTTAAAACCTAAGCAAGTAAATTGGAAGTCGGAGAAATTCGAAGCAGGATAACTGAAAACCTGATCAAAAGGCTTTAAGTCAGAAAAAGTTCTGGTGATAGTAACTCCAGGATTGGGTACATTAAGCCTTTCATATCTAATATCCCCCAATCCATCTCTCGCCATAAGGAAATACTCATCTGAGCCCTTTGGACGATAAACTCTTAAATTTATTCTTGGTCCAACTTGCATACCACTAGCCGCATAAGTCCGATTAGAACCAAATACTGAAGCTCCGAAAGGAGTGCTTGTATGCGAAATCTCAACATTAAATTCTCCGTCCTGTTCTGCACCTTGTGTAGCAGGAGCAGCCAATCCTAAACTTAGGTCTTCAATGACTGAAATATGGGTGAATGATTCCAAAAGTTCAACCTTACTTCCGTTAAATTCAGATTTTTTGTAAGTAGTTAAATGGTACCGCTGGGAATTATCCACTTTGAAAAGTAGGCTACTTTCTCCTTCTATCTTCCTGCTGTCGATAGGTTTTCCATCAAGGGTATGAAGAATAACCCATACCTCATTTTGGTTGGATATATAATTTGGTAAAATATTAACCCTGAGTTCATCATCTAGGATGTTTACTGGGTCCGGATCTGTAATGTTTACCGGTTCTGGGTCCTCATTACCTAAACAGGAAAAAAGACAAGTAATAAGCACAATGTAGAAATAAAGAGATTTCTTCATAAGGGGGGTGAGTTAATGTTTAAGGATGATAAGTGCTTAACAAAGGAAAGGAGAATTCTGCTCTTAAAAAATACCCAATAATGGGTATTTTTGGACGTAAAAACATCGATCAACCTCCAATGGATATTTTGAGAGGTAATTAGAAACTCAGAATGCTGAAATCAGAAGTCTAAAAGGCTCGCCTACGGTTGTGGGCTTTTTTTGTTTGCCAAAAAATGCAAAAACCCCTTCAAAATTGCTTCTGAAGGGGTTAATAGTACCCAGGGCCGGAGTCGAACCGGCACGCCCGAAGGCATTGGTGTTTGAGACCAACGCGTCTACCAATTCCGCCACCTGGGCTTGGTGAGATCCTATGTCTCGATCGCTACATCCGTAACGGGTTGCAAATATGGGTAAAGATTTTTTTTCCTACAACATCAAGAATTCACTTCTTGAAGTTTTTTTGAGCTGAATGCAAATGGACGCTCTGAGAAGAGGGTTTTGGTAAAGCTCCATACCCCTTTGAATAGCTCAGAATCGCGGTACCTGTTCAGTGCATCCTCATCTTCCCAATAGCTATAGGTCATGAAAACATTATGCTGATTCTCGTCTCTCCAAAGCTCCAAATGCTGGCATCCCTCAAAAGCACGGATCGCATGTTTATGCTTTTCGAAGTTATCCAGAAAGTCCTGAACACTTGCTTCCTGAAAGGTCATTCTTACTACCCGAATCAACATATTCTAAGCATTCTGATGAAAATTAATGTGAATGGGACTATCGTGCTTTAATCCCAACAAGCCGGCACCATTCCCCTGATTGATTCCAATTTCCAGGAATCCTAGACTATTAAAAATCACAAAACAATCCCCAGGCTCCACATCATGATATGATTGATTTATTTGATGGATGATTTCACGGTTAAATTCAATAGAGTATTTACCGGGATTGAGTTTTTCAAAGTCTACTTTACGAATATTGGTGATTAAATTTCCGTATCCGTCTACATTTGCAACATGCCCCAAAATTTGTTCTCTGGTCACTTTGGGCTGACTGTACAGCAGTTTGTTTAATCGATTTAAGGGCCCTCCGAAATCATGGATGGATGCACCGCTGGCTACTTTTGCAGCGATAGGAGCCAGGATCTCCTTTTCCGGAAAGCTGCTTTGTTTAATAAACTGATCCGAAAAACGCACAATTATTCCCGGATCCTGATCAAATAATAGGCTTAAAACCCCATTATTTGGCCCTATGAAAATATGATCCTCTAATTTCAATCCCACAAACCCATCAGTAAGTCCCATAGTGGTTTGCATGGCCACTAGGTGCACAGTCCCTTTTGGAAACTCGCGAAATACAGATTTTAATAAAAAGGCTGCAGGAGCAAGGTCGAAGGGCTTTGAGTTAGACGATATTTCCACAATATTTAGTTGTGGATTGATCGACAGCATACTGGCTTTGACGGCAGGTAAATAAAAATCATTATCCCCAAAATCAGAGAGGATTGTCACTAATGCCATAGAAATGGGTAAATTTATTGTGTACTTTTGTACAACGAGAAGAACAAAAATAGAAATTTTATTCTTTAGCCTTCAAGGATAATTCAAATCAAAAAAGACGAGTTTGGTCGAAAAAGTAATCACTTTAGAAAACATCCCTTTAGCCGAATTTTTAGGTGCGGCAAACGCGAATATTAAGCAGCTTTCAGCAGCTTTTCCTCAGAGCAAAATCATATCCAGAGGAAATGAAGTTCGGATTCAAGGAGGAGCTCCAGAAATACTTCGGATCAATGAGGTTTTTAATCAGCTCTTAGCTCATTTTGACCAGTATGGTAAGCTTAGCCCAGAGAATGTAAAAGACTACATCGATGCAGACGGAGCAGCCATGGAGGAAGCAAACAAGGATACCGTCATTGTTTTTGGTAACAAGGGATTGGTTATTAAGCCAAAATCTGCCAATCAGCGGAAATTGGTTACTGCCATGGTTAAGAATGACTTGGTTTTCGCCTTAGGGCCGGCTGGAACCGGTAAGACATACATTGCTGTAGCTTTGGCTGTAAGGGCCTTAAAAAACAGGGAGGTAAAAAGAATCATCATCACCAGACCTGCTGTGGAGGCGGGAGAAAACCTAGGTTTTTTACCTGGAGATCTTCAGGAAAAATTAGATCCGTATCTAAGGCCGATTTATGATGCGCTTCAGGATATGGTCCCGCCTGAAAAGCTGAAGTACTATCAGGAGACCCGGGTGATTGAAATCGCTCCTTTAGCTTACATGCGAGGGCGAACCCTGCATGATGCTTTTGTGATTTTGGATGAAGCCCAAAACACCACCAGTGAACAGATCAAAATGTTTTTGACTCGAATGGGTCCAAATGCCAAAGTGATGATTACCGGTGATCAGACCCAGGTGGATTTGCCTGTAAGGCAAAAGTCAGGACTTTCTGAGGCTTTGAGAATCCTCAAAAATGTCAAAGGAATAGGTATGGTCAACCTGAGTGGAAAGGATGTCATCAGGCATAAACTGGTGAAAAGTATCATTGAAGCTTACGAGCGAAATGAAGAGGACAAAAGACCGAAAAATGAGTCTGGAAGTAGAAGTAATTCGTAGTCCGGAAGCATTTAAAGCGGCGATGGCCATAAGAGAGCAGGCATTTGTCATCGAACAGGGAGTGGCCCCTGAGGATGAATGCGATCAATACGAAGAGAGTTCTACGCATTTTTTGGTTCGTGAAAATGGAAACCCCATCGGAACTGCACGATGGAGATTTACCAAAGAGGGAGTGAAAATTGAGAGAGTTGCAGTAAAAAAACAATTACGTGGAAGAGGTATCGGTTCGGTGTTGGTCAAAGCAGTTTTAGACAATATTGAGTCGAATGAGGAGGCAAAAGGCAAAATGAAATACTTAAACTCTCAAATAAATGCGATTACGTTATATGAGCGTTACGGATTTGAAAAAGTTGGTGAGATGTTCGAAGAATGTAATATTTTGCACTATAGAATGGAATTGAAATCTTAAACTGATACAAAATGAAAAAGCTAATTTTTACTATAGCAATGGCTGTGTTAAGCTCTACAGCACTTTTGGCACAGGATTTAATCTCAAGTAGCGGAAGCGGTGGAGGCTTCGGGAGTAAAACCAATGAAGTAAAAGTAAACTTCCTGAATCTTATTCTACTAGGATCCGTCGAGGTGGGGTATGAAAAATTTTTGGGGGATGACCATTCTTTGGATTTACAGGTTCATATAAATGATCGATTTGGGTTTAATTCTCAAAGTGGAGATAAAAACTACAAAACAAACTCTGTTCAGGCATCTATGAATTTTTATTTTGGGGATAATCCTAATGGAAGGTTTTATTTATTTCCTTTAGCCAAAATCCGATTTGGCGAATTTGAAGAAATGGTCGATGGTGATATGGTCACTACCAATATGAATGCCTTTATATTTGGAGCTGGCGGAGGATACAAGTGGGAGTTTTCAGAAAGCTTTGCTTTCGGTCCCTATGCCAGTATTGCCAGAGGATTTAGCGATGAAGTGGCCGAACGATTCACCCGAGTTGAATTTAATGCTGGTTTTAGCCTTGGATATAGATTTTAACATCAGTTAGATTCTGAAAAAATTAGCCCCTTTTAGGGGCTTTTTTTATGCTTCATTTTTCCTAAATTCATAGGAGATATTTTTTGATATGAATTTTACGGAGGTTCCATTTTTACGTTATCTGTTTTTTTTGATCCTGGGAGTTTTGTTTTCGGAAGTTTTCCCAATCCAGAATTATATGATTGTTGGTTGGGGATTAGGTCTGGGCTGGATCACCTATTTTCTAATTTTAATTGTTTCTGGACAAAGGAAATTTAGGTATTCCCCATTTCTTGCTTATTCCTTAATCCTAGCCCTTGGGTTTTTACTAGCTAGTTTGGAGAGAAGAAATTTGTCCAAATTACTGAACTATCCCTTAGAAAAATCTGAAGCCTATGTGGCAGAGGCTTTAGATTATGATATTCAAAAAGCCAATTCAAAGCAGAATACTTTTAAGGTTTCTAAAGTCCTTATCGATGGAACCTGGGATAAGGTAGACGCAAAGGTATTAATCTATCATCAGATGGATATGGAATTTCAGCCCGGTCAGATTTTCCTTATCAAGGGTAGTTCTGAAAAACTTCCTGAAACCACCGGACCCGCACAGTTTGATTACAGGAAATTCTTATTAAGGAAGGAAATAGCTTTCCGGCACTTTGTGGGTAAGGATTTACATGGGATAGGTCAGAATTCTGATTTCAACTTTTTTCGTTGGCTGCAAGGGGTGAGGAATAATCTTACAAACAGAATCGAAAACTCTTTTGAAAATGAGGAAGTGGCCTCCGTAGTGAAGGCACTTTTAATCGGAGAGAAAGAGAGTCTGGGCCCTGAAACTCGAAAGGCTTATGGCAATGCCGGTGTTATGCATATTCTCGCGGTTTCAGGACTTCATGTTGGAATTGTTTATTTGATCTTCCTCTTTTTCGCCAAGGCATTTAAGTTTTCAGGAAAGCTGAAACGTGGATATTTATTTTTTGTGATTCTTTTCCTTTGGTTCTACGCTTGCCTGACTGGATTTTCTCCGTCGGTTGTGAGGGCATCCACTATGTTTTCACTTTTTCTTTTTGGACAAATGCGAAGAAGTGAGCCACCTTTTTTCAATCTGTTAGGCTTTTCTGCCTTGATTATGATCGCCTATTCTCCAAATATGATTTATGATGTTGGCTTCCAACTGTCATATTTAGCAGTGGCTGGAATTGTGCTTCTTCAGCCGTTGATCCTGAATCTTTGGATTCCTCAAAATCGGATTTTGGACTATTTCTGGCAGTTGACCTCTGTGAGTATCGCTGCTCAATTAGCCACATTCCCTCTTTCCATTTTTTATTTTCATTATTTCCCCACGCTTTTCTTGATTGGCAATCTGCTGGTTTTACCCATCTCATTTTTGATTATGCAGATTGGGATCCCCTGGCTGGCTATTGGGTCTTTGCCGATAATAGGAGATGCTTTGGCCTGGGTTTTAAATCTTTTGATTCAAATTCAGAATTTCTTGATTTATGGGATTTCTAACCTTGATTTCTTCAGGCTTGACCGGTTAACTATTTCCATTCCGACCATGATCTTTATTTGGTCTGTCCTCTTGATTATCGCAGGATGGAGAGAGTTCAAAAAGAAAATCGCAGCCCGACTATTACTTTCTGTTTCATTCATTTTTGTCCTTTTTAAATCCATCGAAAACCATCGAGTTTCACAGAATGAAGTCATCCTTTATCCTGCAGAATCAGGTTTTTTGCTGGATGCCTACGGCAAAGACGGGTTGAAATCTTTTTCGAAAGGCTTTGATCCCGAGGATATAAGTTATTCTGTTGATCCCTACCGGGTCTCGAGGAATCAACGCATTATACCGAATGATTTGAGGGCAATCTCCAAGGAATCCGATTATCAATTCCCTGAAATTGGGATTTCTTTGCTTCTGGATTCAAACGTGCTTACGGTTAGTTCAGATCGGGATTTTGACACCCAGCTTTGGAGGAAGGGGGAATGGGAAAATTTACCTCAAAAAGAAACCATTCCTTTAGAAAAAAATGCCATACGGATTATCTATTGACTATTTTGCCAATGCTCAGGCATCCTTTATCTTGAACATGCAAATCATCCAAAATGGTAAAAACCAATAAAGAAAATCGCATAGGCTATATCACGTTAAACAGACCAGAGAAAAGAAACGCGCTTGGTCCCGAAATGGTCCAAGAACTTTCCGAAGCTTTCGAAAAATTTTCTGAAGATGAGGAAGTGAAGGTTATTGTGCTTAAAGCCGAAGGAAAAGCTTTTTGTGCTGGCGCTGACTTAGCTTATCTGCAAGATTTACAGTCTTATACCTTTGAAGAAAACCTGGAGGATAGCCTCAGGTTAAAAGGGCTTTTTGCGAAAATTTATGAGTTCCCAAAGGTGGTGATTGCTCAGGTTCAGGGTCATGCCATTGCTGGAGGTTGTGGGTTAATGACCGTTTGTGATTATGCCTTTACGGTCCCAAAAGCGCTATTTGGCTACACCGAAGTTAGGATTGGATTTATTCCTGCCTTAGTATCCGTCTTTTTGAATGAGCAAATCGGTGGTGCTAAAACTCAGGAACTTCTTTTACATGGAGGACTGATCGATGCAGAAAAGGCGAAGGCTTATGGCTTGGTCAATGATATATTTTCTCCTGATGATTTAGAGAGGCAGGTGAAATCCTTTTCGCAGGAACTGATCGAAGGAAACTCCACACATTCCATGACTGCGACCAAAGCTCTTTTGCGTAAGCTAAACAAAAAACAAAGGGACGAGAACCTCATGATGGCGGCAAAACTTAATGCAGAGGGGCGGGCTCACCCTGATTGTGTGCATGGAATTTCGTCGTTTTTAGAAAAGAAAAAACCTCAGTGGTAAGTGTCAAAGTCTCCGGAAAATATCCTTCAGGAGGTTTTTGGGCATAAGTCTTTTCGTCCTTTACAATCCAAAATTATTCATTCTGTTTTAGAGCAACAGGATGTTCTGGCCTTGTTGCCGACTGGCGGAGGTAAGTCCCTTTGCTATCAAATTCCTGCATTGGTCAAAGAAGGGATTTGTCTGGTGGTAAGCCCTTTGATAGCATTGATGAAGGATCAGGTAGATATTCTACGAGGCTATGGGATTAAAGCTCAGGCTATTTACTCAGGAATGAATAAGAGGGAGCTTGACCGCGTGCTGGATAATTGCATTTACGGGGATTATAAATTCCTTTTTGTATCTCCGGAAAGACTGCAGACCGAGCTTTTCATTGAGAGGTTTAAGCAGATGAATGTGAATCTTATTACTGTGGATGAGGCGCATTGTATTTCTCAATGGGGTTATGACTTCCGACCCCAATACCTGAAAATTGCATCTATTCGGCAATATCATCCTCAAGCACCTATTCTTGCTCTGACTGCTACGGCCACCCCTAAAGTAAGTGAGGACATAAGGGAAAAGTTGGAGATGAAATTTCCTCAATTTTTCCAGGGGAGTTTTGCCAGACCTAATCTTAGCCTCAGCGTAAGGCTGGTTGAAAATAAATTCGAGAAGGGGGTGGAAGTACTGCACAGGCTCCATGGATCAGCGATTTGGTATGTTCGAAGCCGCCAATTGACCCACCAAATTTCTCATGCTCTCAATCAGTTAGGTTTTCGATCTGGAGTTTACCATGCAGGCTTGATCGTAAAGGAGCGGGATGAAATTCAAAAGAAATGGATGGAAGGTTCCATTCGGATTATGGTTTGTACCAATGCTTTTGGAATGGGTATCGACAAAGCTGATGTACGCATAGTGATTCATGGTGATTTACCGGAAAATATAGAAAGCTATTACCAGGAAGTAGGAAGGGCAGGAAGGGATGGAGAAAAGGCCTTTGGAGTTCTTTTGAGCAATCAAGGCGATTTTGAAAAGATGATGGAAAGGGCTGCGTTGGTTTATCCTCCCACTGATTTCATCCGCCGTGTATACCAGTGTTTGGCGAATCATTTTCAATTGGCAGTTGGGAGCAAAGTCGATGAAGGCCTGAATTTCGAGTGGAGTGACTTTGCCAGAAAATATAATCTGGGTGTTTTGGAGGCTTTTTATGGATTGAAGGTGCTGGAAGAAGAAGGACTTATTGCCATGAGTGACAGTTACTATTCTCCATCCAGGGTCCATTTTTTAGTAGACAGTGAAACAGTCTATCGCACTCAAATTGCCTATGCTAATCTGGATCCGGTGATCAAGTTACTTTTGAGGACGCATGGAGGGAATCTCTTTACCGAATACATAAAAATCAATGAAGCCTCGCATGCCAAGGCACTCAACATTTCAATTCAGGAATTCATCAGGCGGCTCAAGCAACTTGAGCAGATGGATATTCTGGATTATGATCATCGGGAAGACCGACCCCGGATTTTTTTCCTGACCTCACGTTATGATGCTAATAATCTCCCTTTGAATGTCAAAAGAATAAATGAGCGAAGAATTCTGACCATTCAAAATGCTGAAAGAATTGTTAGATACGCTCATCAGGAGGAGGCTTGCAGAATGGAGTTAATCCAAAATTACTTTGGGGAGAAAAACGTAAAGCCATGTGGAATCTGTGACGTTTGCCTAAAAAGGAAAAGGGAATCAGATCCAGATAGAAACTTAAATTCCCTAAAGTCGCGGATAATAGAAACCTTAAAGAAGAAAGGAGAGTTATCCCTACGAGAACTGATGAGCGAGGCAGGTACTCCAGATACCAGAGAAAATCTGGATTATATTCGAGGCTGGATAGATTCAGGAGAGCTTATCAAAAATCCAGCTGGAAAAATCACTCTTAATGAATAAATATCTTGATTCCATTTTCGGGAAAGTTTTCGGGACTTCTACTCAAAAAGTAAGTCACAAGGAAAACTATACCCTGACTGAAGAGCAGGTGTTAAGCGCTGAAAGATGGTTTTCAAGTGAGGAAGGTTCTGAATTGTTAAAACGGGTTCTTAAAAACTATCACTTCAAAAAGAGTCAGATAAACGAGCATCCACAGGTACATATTTTTTCCAGTAAGTATGCCAATGGCTTTGCGGTGACGTTTGAAGAACCATTCACTGAGGAATCTTTTGAATTGCTTTTTCACAGCTTTGCAGCTCGCTGCTTGAAAATGGGATACAAAAAAGTAAGCCTGGATAGAAAAATAGAAGAGCGAGGCCAGCAAGTCATAGAAATAGAAAAGTTTTATTTTAAACCACCTCTTCAAATGCTTGAGGAAGGAGAACTCATTTCTCAACTTTATGGGAATGTGAGTGTGGAGAAGTATTCTTCGGATAATCGCCCCAGCTATCTTCGGCTGCTGGTTACGGTTTATTCGGACAGGCTTTATCAGGACGCCCTGCCATTTGATGAATTTATGGATCATTTATTCGACGTAGCCAATGACTGACCGCGAAAAACTACACACCCAACTTTCAAAATACCGAACACCCTATGAGGAGGAATCCAGGTTTATCCCTGATTTTCTTGATCTTCTGAAGGATGATAATGCATTCGTTCGTGAAAGACTCGCAGGTCATTTCACTGCATCCACCTGGATAGTCAATGCAAATAGAACGCACACTCTACTCACTTTGCATCGGAAATTGGGAAGATGGCTTCAGCTCGGTGGACATGCAGATGGAGATGAAAACCTCCCGAGAGTTGCTATGAAGGAGGCCACTGAAGAAAGCGGTTTATTATCCCTTAGACTGGTTGAAGCAGAGATTTTTGATATTGATAAACATATTATTCCTGAGCGAAAAGGTGTGCCACAGCATTATCATTACGATGTGAGATTTTTGATAGAGGCTGATTTGGATGAGCCACTTGTTTTAAGCAACGAAAGCATATCTTTGGCCTGGATCACATTCGATTCCGTTCAGGATTTGATTGGTCATAACCCATCTATCCTTCGAATGCTGGAAAAAACAAGTCGTTCTGAAATCACCATTTGATGAGTACAAATTCTGATCTCAACCTGGATCAATTTTCATTTTCCTGTCCTTTACAAATTCGATTTTCGGATATCGATGGGTATATGCATGTAAACAATGGAGTTTACTTCAGTTACTTCGAGCACGCACGTGGCTTATTTCTTCATGAAATTGCGGGGTGGAATGTGATGGAAGTCGGAACTGTAGTCGGAAAGACCACCATCGAATACTTAAGACCGATTCATCTTGAAGATAAATTCAAGTGCTTGGTACGCTGTAGCAGAATCGGTAATTCTTCATTCGATTTGGAGCAGGTGATCGTGAGCGATGGAGATTCTGAATTTAAGGTATTTTCCAAATGTCATACGGTCATGGTTTCAGTAGATATGAAAACCATGAAGCCAACGCCAGTTCCCGCTGTGTATAGAGAAAAGCTTTTGCCGTCAGGCTAAAAAGATTTCTATCTTTGCGAAAAAATTAAAGGCCTGTGCGAAAACTCTGGATCCTCTTTTTATCAATTATTCTCATCGCTTGTTCCCCAAGTGAAGAAGAACTTGTGAGTGCTGGGATTACCGAAATGGATAATCAAAGCTGGGAGCAGGCCATTGAGTATTTCGATAGAGCCTTGGAGCAAAATTCCTCCAATTCGACAGCTTTAAATGCGAAGGGTGTGGCGATGTTCCAGCTTGGGAAAATTGAAGAGGCTATTCCAGTTTTTACAGCATCGATTCAGGCTGATTCTATTTCCTACAAGCCCTGGTTTAATCGGGGAAATGCTAATCTGGAACTTGGGAATTTCAAGGCAGCCATTTCGGATTTTAACCTTGCAAATGGCCTTGATCCAAGCCAAACCGATATTTACTATAATCGGGGGTTGGCACTCCTAGGACTGGAGGAATACGAAGATGCCCTATTGGATTTTGATGCTGCACTTCAGGTAGATCCAAATCAGGCTCTGGCTCACTTCAATCGGGCAAAAGCCCTTTTGGGGAATAATGATCCAATTTCTGCAATTGAAGCACTCACGGTTTCACTGAATTTGGATCCAGATAATGGTGCGGCCTATTACCTATTAGGCGTGACAAGAATGAGTGCCTTGAACCAAAGGGAGGAAGGATGCGCTGACCTAAAAATGGCTTTGTCCTTGGGGATTTCTGAGGCGCAAAGTTGGCTGGACGATTTTTGTGAATAAATGGCACTTATTTCCAGGGATATTTTTCAGGCTGCCAAAGCTTTAAATGAAGGTGAGGTAATCGGTATACCCACTGAAACTGTGTATGGTCTTGCGGGAAATGCCCTAGATGGAAATGTGGTAGCAAAGATTTTTGAAGTTAAGGAAAGACCAAGCTTTGATCCCTTGATTGTTCATGTATCGGGGGTAGATCAAGTCTCTGAGTACTGTGAAAAAATTCCTGAGCCTTTGGCAAAGCTCGCAGATAATTTCTGGCCAGGTCCATTGACTTTACTTTTGCCTAGGAAAAAAATCATTCCTGACATAGTCACTTCAGGATTGCCCAGAGTTGCAGTTCGGGTACCATCTCATCCACTGACTCTGGAACTTTTGAAAAATTTAGACTTTCCATTGGCTGCACCGAGTGCTAATCCATTTGGATATATCAGCCCAACTACTGCTGCTCATGTGAATGCTCAGCTAGGAGAAAAAATCCCTTTTGTTTTGGACGGAGGAAATAGCCAGATTGGTTTGGAAAGTACCATCGCAGGAATGGAAGGGGATGAGGCTGTGATTTATAGACTTGGAGGGCTTTCGATCGATAGCATTGAAAACCTAATTGGTAAAGTAAAAGTCACCAGTCATAGTTCTTCTAATCCTCAGGCTCCCGGGTTATTGAAAAGTCACTATGCTCCGAAAGTTCCTTTTAGGTTAGGAGATATTGAAGTCCTTCTAAAAGAATCAGAAGTGGAGAACGAGCGAATTGGAATTCTCAGTCTTTCCAAGGAATTTGATCAAATTACCCCTTTAAACCAGGTTCAGCTTAGCCCTTCAGGAAATTTGAATGAGGCTGCGCAAAACCTTTTTGCAGCCATGAGAAAGCTTGATGATTTGGATATTGATTTAATTTTGGCGGAGCCAATGCCAGAAAGTGGCTTAGGCAAAGCTATCAATGACAGACTTAGACGAGCGGCGGTTAAAGACTAACTCCAAGAGTGATTTCTGACTTATTTTTCCGTGTTTTGACATAATCTTTAATAAATTCAACTTTTGAAAGTTGCTTCAACCGTTAATATCTTTTTACCATGAACCGTAGAATTAAAAATGTGGATAACCTCAGCTTTGAGGGCAAGAGAGCCATCATGCGAGTAGATTTCAATGTTCCGCTTGATGAGCATTTATCTGTAACCGATGATACCAGGATCCAGGCAGCCGTACCTACCATCCAAAAAGTTTTGAATGATGGAGGTTCGGTCGTTTTGATGTCTCACTTAGGACGTCCAAAGACAGGTCCGGAAGATAAGTTTTCCTTAAGACATATTGTTTTGGATTTAGAAAAGGCGCTAGGTGTTCCTGTAAAATTTGCTCCTGATTGTATCGGTGAGGAAGCAAGAATGCTTTCCGAGGGATTAAAAGCTGGAGAGGTTCTGCTTCTTGAGAATCTCCGGTTTTATAAAGAAGAGACTGCTGGAGATAAAGATTTTGCTGAGAAGCTAGCTCATCATGGTGAAATCTATGTTAATGATGCCTTTGGAACCGCTCATAGGGCTCATGCTTCCACTGCAGTTATCGCTCAGTTTTTTGATGATAAAGTCTGTGGTTATCTCATGCTTTCTGAATTGAGAAATGCCGATAAGGTTCTAGAGAATCCAAAGCGACCTTTTACAGCCATCATGGGAGGTGCCAAGATCTCTGATAAAATTTTGATTATTGAGCAATTGCTTGATAAGGTAGATAATCTAATCATAGGTGGAGGAATGTCTTATACCTTCGCCAAAGCTCAAGGCGGTACGATAGGCGATTCTTTGCTGGAAGAGGATAAGTTGAACTTCGTACTTGAATTGATGGCTAAGGCCAAAGCGAAAGGGGTAAACCTTGTACTTCCGGTGGATACGATTATTTCCAAGGCTTTTGCAAACGATGCCGAACAGGGAATAGCAAATAAAGGCGAAATCCCCGATGGTTGGATGGGATTGGATATAGGTCCAAAGACCAGAGAACTATTTGCCGAAGTAATTGCTGAATCCAAGACTATCCTATGGAATGGTCCGATGGGTGTCTTTGAAATGTCTTCTTTTGATAAGGGGACTAAAGCGGTAGCTGATGCCGTAGTTGCAGCAACAAAATTAGGGTCCTTTTCCCTTATAGGTGGAGGAGATTCTGCCGCCGCAGTGAATAAATTTGGATTGGGTGATGAGGTCTCCTTTGTATCTACCGGGGGTGGAGCATTGCTGGAATATATGGAAGGAAAAGTGCTTCCGGGTGTGGCTGCTTTGGAGCCCTGATGTAAAAAATATAGAAGAAAAGCTCTCCAGAAATGGAGAGCTTTTTTTATTGTCTAGGTTCGTTATTGCCTGCCTGGATAGTCGGATTGGCGATCCCGAGAATCGGGAGAAGCAATCACCATCCTTGATCCAATTTTCAAAAATCTTTAAAGGACTGCTTCGTCATTCTTCCTCGCTTGACGATTCATTTACTTCTCCTCAAACTCAACTATGGCTAAAACCGGAAAATGATCAGAGGGATATTTTTCCCCGTAGTGGTCATCAATAATTCCATGTTTGGAAACCGAAAATCCAGAATTCACAAAAACATGATCTATAATCCGTTCATTTTGGGGATTCCATTCGAAACCGGTGAAAGTGTTCCGAGGGCCAAATGATTCTGACTTTGAAACCAATCTCGTATCCTTCCAGCCGCTATCTACTATAACTTTATAGGCCTCGTTTTCCGGAGTGACATTAAAGTCGCCAATCCAGACAGCCGGATAATTTTCTGAATTAATTTCTTTGGTTTTTTCAAGCACCAATTTACTGCTTTCTACTCTTGCCCCCTGACCAATGTGGTCGTAGTGGATATTAAATACAAAAAACTCCTTTCCTTTCTGGTCTTTGAATTTACCCCAGGAACAAATTCGATTTAGAGCCGCATCCCAGCCTTTACTGGGTATATCTGGAGTAGGAGAAAGCCAAAAAGTCCCTTCATCCAAAAGATCATATTTTTCAGAATCATATAGTATGGCCGTGAATTCCCCGGCTTTGGCCCCATCATCTCTCCCAACCCCAAGAAAGCTGTAGCCTAGACCTTCTGTTAATTGATCAACCTGATGTTCCAGACCTTCCTGAATCCCCACGATTCCAATGTCATATTTTTCAATGACTTCGATAACATGAGGTAATCTATCCTTCCAAAGATTTCCAACATCGTTCGGATTATCCCAACGGATATTAAAGGTTGCTATGTTATGTTTTTGAGCAATCGAAGGATGACTCAGAAGTCCATTGACGGTGATTGCCTGATTATTGTCAAAAGAAAGTGGCGCATAGGAGAACCTTTTGGCTTAAAAATTATTTTCAAGTAAACTGCATTGATAAACCCAAGATATGAAAACCTTTTATCCCGGAGAGTTAAAAACATCAGAATTTCACGCGTTGCTACAGGGAAGTGTGGCTCCCAGGCCTATTGCTTTTGCCAGTACCATTGATAAAGAGGGGAATGTGAATTTGAGCCCATTTAGCTTTTTTAATCTCTTCAGCACAAATCCGCCCATCGTGATCTTTTCACCTTCAAGGCGTGTGCGAGACAATACCACGAAGCATACGCTGGAGAATGTCCTAGAAGTTCCTGAGACGGTTATCCATGTGGTGAATTTTGATCTGGTAGAGCAAATGTCACTTGCAAGCACAGAATATGAAAAGGGTGTCAATGAATTCGTGAAGGCTGGTTTGACCTCAGTTCCTTCGGAAAAAGTAAAACCGCCCAGGGTCAAAGAAGCGCCCATAGCCATGGAATGTAGAGTGAATGAGGTAAAGGCTCTGGGAGATCAGGGAGGATCAGGAAACTTGGTCATATGCGAAGTGCTGGCGCTTCATGTGAGTGAAGATGTCATGGATAGTGCTGGTGCTATTGATCCTAATAAACTGGATGCAGTGGCTAGACTGGGTGGGGCTTGGTACAGCAGAGCGAGTGGTGATTCGCTTTTCCAGATTCCAAAACCATTACGCACCAAAGGGATAGGAGTGGATCAATTACCGGAATCTGTACGAATCAGTCCGGTTTTAACTGGAAATAATCTTGGTCGTTTGGCTAACGTAGAGGAATTACCCTCAGAAGAAGAAGTAAATGAACTTTCCCATCATCCGGCAATTTTGGATATCAAGAGAAGATTTGTGAATGACCCGGAGTCATTCCAAAATCATCTTCACGAACTGGCTAAAGAATATTTAGAAAAAGGAGATGTGGAAACCGCTTGGAGAGTTTTGATGCAATAGCCAAATTTTTTCAAAACCTAAAAAGTGCCACTTACACACAAGTATTTGCTTTGTGAATTATGAGTTTAAAAAAGAGTTAGATTTAGTTGTATGATTTTGTTTTTAAAACTTAATTGAATAAAGTTTTAGTATTTCAATAGCAATTATGCAACCCAACACACACACACACACACACACATCGCGCCAAACAGTATTATTATTTTGGCCTGCTTCTGGTAGTTAGTTTTTCAACTCTGCTCTTTTCGTGCATTGATGAGCCAGAGAATCCGATACAATCATCAGATAATCCTGAGCTTCTTGCGGCTAAAAACTGGTACGAAGCCAACTTAATCCAGGAATCTGGAATAGAAAATGCAAGGCAATTTGGTGAGCGAAAAGGAAAGCCAAATTGGGACCGTTTCAAAATCTACCATCAAAAGGATGGGAAGAAAGTTATTGAGGTTCAGTTTGACTGGGAAGAGATTCAGATACCTGAGCACCTCAATACGGCAGGATTCAATAAATCATCGGTTCTACAAACTCTGATTTTATTCCCCAAAGAGGAAGGAAAACATGTGCCCTATTTTTTGAGCATTTATCCAGATGATTCAGATAAACAATTCACTTTGGATGACTTTAGTAAAGGCGGATATCAAGAGATTCCAGAGAACTTTTCAGGAGAATATCACTTTTCTAAGCCTAACGGTAAGTTCATAGGAGGTTGGCTGATTAAGGATGGCGTGATAACACACAAGATTAAGCTGTATAAAAAACTAGATGGGAATAAAATAAATACTAAAAATTCAAATTCCAGATTGAGATGTTATCAGAACGTTACCCGGACTTGGACAAAAAGTTGTAGTGCTGATGGTATGTGCTTGACTAGTGGGGTCACGGAAGAATATGGTGGGGTTTACTGCATTAATGAACCTGACCCAGTAATGTTGGCTCCAGAATCACCGGATGGCACTTCAGGTGGAGGAGGAGGTACACCTGACGATTCAAATGAAAACTGCGAAGAAGTAGATTCTAATATTCTAGGAATAACAGTTTATGAGTGCTATGAGGAAGAGGAGGAAGAGGAAGATGATCAAATTGATTTGGCTAGTTTAAGTAATTGTCATATTTTAGTTATCAATCAATTGATAGGTAGCTCTAAAGCTGATTTCAAGATAATTTTTGACAAGTTTTCTGGAGATCTTGCTCCACCTTTTAATTTTGATCTTAAAATTTCATATGGAACAAACTGCGGGGTAGGGGTTCCTGGTTGTACAAATCCATTCATCTCAAACAACCAAGCTAATATAACTTTGAACAGTTCGGTTATTTCTGGTTCTTCGGACCTATTTATAGCAAAAACTGTTTTACATGAAATTTTACATGCCTATTTTCTATTTATTGAACAATACCCGTTGGTAGATCAAGACTTAAATGCACTATTGAATTATTATATAACTAAATATAATGTCCCTGGATCAATAGACTATAATCCGATACATCATAATTTGTTTATAGAGAATAGATTTGTCTCCCATATTGCTACAAGTCTCAAAGACTTTGCGTCGTCATTGGGATATCCATCCTCTCTTTTGAGTAATGATCAGTTTTTCAAAGATTTGGCTTGGTCTGGATTTTCAGGGACCGATGTCTATGAGAAGTTGAGTTTGGAAGATAAAAGAAGGATTAGTGATATTTACTATGCAGAGCTTAATTCAAATTCAAATGCAAAAGGTTCCAAGGCTTGCCCAAATGAATAGTTCTAAATTACTTTTTCAATTAATCGTTTTAACACTGTTTTCTTGTTCAGAAAATGAAGCAGATACGAGTAAAATGGAAACCCACAATTTCCTTAATTGGCTATACTCGACCAATCATCTTGAAAGCTTAGGTGATACAGTGGTTTATTTGAAAATGGAAAGTGATTCGAGCTTGGTAGAGATTTTACTAGACGATTACAGTAGGGTTGATGATTTGGATCAAATTAGGAATTTTGAAAATGGTCAAGTAAGTGATTATATCGCTCAGCGGTCTTGGGAGCAGTTTATCAGCCAAACGAGTGAGCCATACCTTTTCGACAGTTCACTATTGAATAATCACATCCGTGTTTTGTCAAATGAAACTCTAAGCACCTTCAAGGAAGAATCGAAAGAGATAGTTTATAAGGTGCTGTCAAAGCCAGTATTTCTAAACGAGGGGAAGTATTGCGGAGTCATTGTTAGCACCCAATGTTCTCCAATTCCATGCGGGGGAAGTTCATTGTTTTTTTTCGAAAAAACTGGAGATACTTGGCTTTCCAGAGTTTCAATTACTCTGATTATTGTATAAGTTAGTTGGTAGAAAAAGTGACCTTTGATAAACCTTTTCCAATGAAGAATTTAATGCAGGAAGCTTAATGAAAAAAAATCAATCCAGAGGACTAGTTTTAATTCTTCTGTTACTACTTACTTCATTTCCTGTCCTAGCTCAGTCATCTATTGTTGGAGCTTGGGAATTCGAAAAAGATCCGGAAATGGTCTGGGTTTTCACTGAGGATGGTGGGTTTGATGATGATTTTGGAAATAAGGAATCATCTGTGCATTCTTCAGCAAAAAGCTATTCGATTCAGAAAAGTGGCACTGACTGCAATGCTCATTCTACAGACCCTGAGGACATGAAATATTTAAGTATAGATGATGGAAAAGGAGACTCCATGTGCTATTACTTAGAAACGCTTTCGGAGGAATACCTGGTTTTGATGGATACATACACGGGTAAATTATTAATCTTTAAGAGAAAAGAATAGAAAGTGGCTTAGTCCAGTTTTTAATTTACTTGACGATTATTTCGTGAAGAGCATGAATGGATTAATTCAAATAATTGATCCATTAATAAATGGATGTGGAACTAGCTTTGAAGTGAGACTACTAAAGAAAACTTGGCTTGATTTATTTCAATATTTTCATCTAAATATTTAGTGTTTGTTTTTCTTTTTATAATCTTCTAACAAAAATGAAACACTGGCTTAAATGAAGGAGAGAACATTTACATTTAATTCCAACATTCTTAAGGTAATGATGAATCAATTGAGGCTACTTTCGATAATACTAATTCTTATAGGGTCTAGTTGTATCTCAGCGAAGCAAGAAGAACCAAAGGATGAAATAATCATTGAAGATCAAGAACTTCAAGCTGCCAAATCCTGGTATGAATCAAACTTAGTTCTAAACGAAAACCCTGATGAAGTAGGTCAAATGGGTTCTTGGGAGGGAAAACCTATTTGGTCAAATTACAAGATTTATAATCAAAATGATGGGAAAAGAGTGATTGAAGTTCAGTTCGATTGGGAAACTGTTAAAATCCCAGGTCACTTAAATGTTGAGGGCTTTAATAAAAAATATGTTCTTCAGATTTTAATACTTTATCCTCAAAAAGATGGAGATTTTGCCGCCTATTTGCTGAGTATTTATCCCGATGAGCCTAAGGAGTTAAATTATGCTGATTTTAAAGAAGGTGGATATTATAACCACCCTAAAAGCTTTTCAGGAATTTACCATTTTCACAGACCTGATGGCCGATTTAGTGGAGGCTGGGTGATTGAAGATGGAGTTAGAACAAGGCAAATCAAATCTTTAAAATCTACTAAATAAAAAAACCGGCCTAAGCCGGTTTTTTTGATTACTTGATTATGATATCCTGAGGCATTCGAACCTGAATGCCTTGTAGATGCTTGAGCTCCTGAGTTTTCTGGAAATAGGGATACGCATCTCCAAGTTGTGATTGGATGATTCGGGTACTTACATTATTTTCCAAGTCTTTCATCAGTACTTCGAACCAAGGCTTTTGCTCAGGATAGTAAACTACTCGGTAATCATCTCCTGCATCTATTTTGCCAGCGGCAATCTCAATAGCAGTATCTAAACCCCCAAGCACATCCACTAGTCCTCTTTCCTTGGCTTGAGTTCCAGTCCAAACCCGTCCGGATGCCACTTCCTTCACCTGCTCTGCTGTCATACCTCTACCTTCCACTACTTTGGAAATGAAGGTTTCATAGCCATCCTCAATGTTCTTTTGGACTATGTCCATTTCCACCTGAGTCAGCTCCCTACCTGGATTCATAAAATCAGAAAGCTCACCTGTTTCCACCACGTCTGTGGTAATTCCAAGCTTGTCTGTCACCAGCTCTTCTACATTAAAGAATAGACCAAAAATCCCAATGGATCCTGTGATGGTATTCGGCTGAGCCACAATGGTATCTGCCGGAGCAGAAATGTAGTAACCACCTGAAGCGGCTACCTCACCCATTGATACGATAAGAGGCTTTACTTTTTTCGCTTCCACCATTTCCTTCCAAATCACTTCAGAAGCTAGAATTGACCCTCCTGGAGAGTTCACCCTCAAGACGATAGCATCGATGTTATCATTCTTTCGGGCTTTTCTGATCTCTCTTGCAAATTTGTCAGAACTCAACATCCCATCTACATCTCCACTTACTATTTGGCCTTCGGCCAAAATCACAGCGATTCTGTTTTTAGACGTCAGATTTTTACTAGAGACGGTTTTATTAAACTCGGTCACTTTCATAGTAGGGATGTCTGCATCCTCTTCCAGACCTAGTTTCTCTCTGATCTTAGCAAGGACCTCATCTTCATAAAGTTCAGCAGTGGCTAAACCGTACTTCACGGCATCTTCCGGCTCTCTTACCAGCATTTGGTCATTAATGATAGTAAGGCTATCTAAGTTGATATTCCGGCTTTCAGCAATTCCAGCCAAGGCCTGGGAATTAATGTCATTCAGAAAAGATTCCGTCTGAAGCCTGTTTTCAGGACTCATTTCCTTAAGGATAAAGGGCTCTACAGCACTTTTGAAATCACCCACACGGAATACCACAGGCTTGATCCCTACTTTTGCGAAAAACCCTGTCAAAAAGATGGTTTCCGAGGCAAATCCATTGAAGTCGATTCCACCCAGTGGGTTGATGTAAATTTCGTCTGCGACTGAAGCTAAATAATATCCTCCTTCACTGTAGGCTTCATCATAGGCGATGATAAATTTTCCTGATTCCTTAAATTCTTTCAGTGCGTTCCTTAGTTCCAGAAGGTTAGCCTGACCAGTGAATACCAGGCCGGTATTTAAATAAATTCCCTTGATGCTTTCATCCTCTGCAGCTCCTTTTAGCGCCTTTTTAAGATTATACATTCCGGCCGTCATTGGTGAACCAAAGGCTGAAAAACTTCCCAAATTCAGGTCGTCTTCATTGGTTCGCTCTACAATGGTTCTTCCATTGAGATTGATATGCAGCACTGTATTTTCTTTGACAGTAACTTCCTTTTCCCCTGAAGCCACCAGCGCTCCTAGAATTCCGAAAGAAATCAAGATGGACAGTATGGTAAACACAAATAAGCCGACGATTACCGCCAACACATTTCCAAGAAATTTCATAGTCTTTGATTAAATGAATGCCAAATTAACTTAATTTGATTTTGGTTTACAACATCAATCCTTAGCCCAATTGTTTATGAAATCGGTTTTGCTTTTAGGAAGTAATATGGGAGACAGAGAGCAGTTGCTATCTCAGACCAGAGAATTGATTTCTAAACAGATGGATATTATTTCACTTTCAAAGGTTTACGAAACAGAAGCCTGGGGCCCTAGTGCCAAGGAGAAGTTTCTGAATCAGGCTCTCCTGGTGGAAACCAGTTTTTTTCCAGAGGAACTGCTGGGCCGATTAAAAGGGATAGAGAGTGAATTGGGTCGAGTTAGAAAACAGCGCTGGTCGGATCGAAATATTGATATAGATATACTCTATTTCGGTGATCGAATCATAAATCTACCCACGCTTCAAATACCTCATCCTCACATTTCAAATAGAAGGTTTGCATTAGTGCCCTTGGCAGAACTCTTACCTGACTTTGTTAATCCCCTTGAAAGGAAAAACCATCAGCAACTGCTAGAAGAATGCAGTGATGAAAAAAAGGTTTGGGAGTATACCCCCAAACCTTAAATAATTCTACCTTCTAATTTTATTAAATACTCGAAACTTCTGCTTCGCGGTGGTTTTTCTTCACCAGGCCTTGAAGAACTTTTCCAGGACCACATTCCACGAATTCACTGGCTCCATCTGCCACCATATTCTGAACAGATTGAGTCCATTTTACCGGAGCGGTCAGTTGAGCGATAAGATTATTTTTGATCTCCTCGATGTCTTTTACGGCTGTGGTAGAAACGTTTTGATAAACCGGACAGGAAGGGTTAGAAAATTCAGTTGCCAGAATAGCGTCCTGCAGTTTTTGTCTCGCCGGCTCCATGAGAGGTGAATGAAAGGCGCCTCCTACTGGCAGAGGCAACGCTCTTTTTGCGCCAGCTTCCTTCATCTTTTCGCAGGCGATCTCGATTCCTTTGTTACTTCCTGAAATGACTAATTGACCTGGACAGTTGTAGTTTGCTGGAACGACAATTTCATCTGTGATGGTGGCACAAATCTCCTCTACTTTTTCATCTTCAAGGCCCAAAATGGCTGCCATGGTAGACGGGTTGATTTCACAGGCTTCCTGCATGGCTTGAGCTCGCTGAGAAACTAGTTTAAGACCATCTTCGAAGGGAAGTGTGCCATTCGCAACAAGGGCAGAAAACTCACCCAGGGAATGTCCTGCGACCATATCTGGCTTAAATTCATCAGCAGTCAGAGCAAGCACCACAGAATGAAGAAAAATGGCTGGTTGAGTAACCTTGGTTTGCTTTAGCTCCTCCGCTGAGCCTTCAAACATGATATCTGTGATCCTGAACCCCAATACCTCATTTGCCTTCTCGAAAAGTTCTTTAGCTTTTGGGTTATTTTCATAAAGCTCTTTTCCCATTCCTGGGAACTGGGCCCCTTGACCGGGGAAAACAATTGCCTTCATATGATGTAAGTTTTTTGAGAGGGCAAATATAGGCTTTTCCAAAAAGAGGGGAAATTTTAAGCTTCCGGGAAATGCTTCTCAAACAGGCGTTCCTTATTTTCCGAAATCCATCGGATGAAAGCCAGGACAGCAGGAGAATGTTTTTTCTGCTTTAGCCAAACTAAATCCCATGTTCCTACAATAGGTAAACCTGGATAATCCAAAGTTACAATCCGGCCCTCTTCTTTTTCCTGATAGATGGAAAAATTCGAAAGGACTGAGGCTCCTAGTCCTGCCATTAGGGCCTGTTTTACCGCTTCATTGGTGGCAAACTCCATCTTACTTTTTACGGAAATATTTCGGTGATTAAAAAATTTCTCCATCATCACCCTGGTGCCCGATCCGCTTTCTCGTAGAACAAAAGGCACATTTTGCCATTGATTGTTGTCTATTTGCTCTTGATAGAACTCAGCATTTTCAGGTGAGCAGGCCAGTTGCCATCGGTTTTTAGCCAGAGTGACTTTTTCAAAATCGAAATCATCCGGTAGTACGGACACTATTGCGAGGTCAGTACTGTTTTTTTGAAGGTGACTAAAAACGGTTCTACGGTTTGAAACTTCAAGACTTATCTCCACATGAGGATGAAGTTTCATAAAGTCTGAAATAAGATAGGGAATAATATATTTCCCAGTAGAAACTGCGGAAATACTGATTTTACCCGCAAGTAAACCTTTAAGGTCCAGCATTTTCTGCTCCACTTGATTGAGTTCCTTAAAGATCTTGTCAGCAGTCTCGACGAGCTGTTGGCCAAACTCAGTCATAAATATTTTCTTACCTACAACCTCTGTGAGAGGGACTTCAAACTGCTCTTGAAGATTCTTCAGCTGAATCGAAATAGCAGGCTGTGTCATACCGATAGATTTGGCAGCCTTTGTAATGCTGTTGTGCTCGGCCACTAGCTGCAATGCGCGAAGTTGTTGGAATGAAATATTCATAAGTAAAATCTATATAAAAAACCATACGAATAAAAAAATGTTATGTTAAAGCTTTTTTTTAATTGATTTACGGAGAATATTTGTTCTATGGATTTTCAATTGCTTATAAACAACCTGACCAATCCAAGTCTACTTTTCTTCGTGTTGGGAGTTCTTGCTGTGAGATTGAAAAGTGATCTTGAAATTCCGGCCACAAGTTCCAAGTTTATAGCACTTTACTTGATGCTCTCCATCGGGTTCAAAGGAGGTCAGGAGTTATCCCATAGCAGTTTTGATTTGAGTATTTTGTGGGCTTTGCTCTTTGGTGTATTCCTTTCTGCGGCGGTCCCATTCTATACCTTCTTTATTTTAAAAAGGAAATTATCCATTGCCGACTCTGCTGCCATCGCTGCCGCGTATGGTTCCATTTCTGCTGTAACTTTTGTAACAGCTGTCTCCTATTTGGAGCTTCAGGGAGTTACTTTCGGGGGGCATATGGTGGCCGTGATGGCCTTGATGGAAGCACCAGCCATTATTTCAGGAGTAATTCTTTTAGATAAATACAGCTCCCAAGAGGCGAAAGGAGATATAAAAAAGATCGTTATTCATGCCTTCACTAATGGAAGTGTACTTCTAATTCTTGGTGCCCTGCTAATTGGACTGATTGCGGATGAGAAGCAAGCTGAAGGAATTAAGCCATTTGTCACTGATATTTTCAAGGGCTTTTTGGCAGTATTTCTTCTGGATATGGGAATCAGCAGTGGCAGAAAACTCAAAGCATTTTTCAAATATGGCAAGTTCGCATTGCTATTTGCAATCTTGATTCCCTTGATCAATGGATTAATAGTGTCTGTTTTGAGTTCGTGGATATCTCCTGAACCAGGAGATCGATTTATTTTTGCCATTTTGGCCGCAAGTGCCTCATACATTGCTGTGCCTGCGGCGATGCAGCTGGCAAATCCAAAAGCAGATGAAGGTCTCTATATTCCCATGGCTCTGGCCATAACCTTTCCTTTCAACATTACCATAGGTTTCCCAATTTACTGGATGGTGATCCAGAATTTTTAGGCGGGAGTATTTTCTGCTGAAAGGAATTTTGCCGACTCTTCAGGTGTAGGTAGTCTACAGGTGTTTTTCTTTCCGAACCACTTATAACGATTCCTTGCGATCCAATCATAAACAGGATCTCGTAATACCTTGGGTAGGTAAATAAGAGGATAAAAAGCAGGCCATCCACCTGAAAGATTTCTGGCGATTTTTAATGCAGCGGTACTCTTAAAAAAAATCTGATCGTTCTCAATGAGTACAAGTGAGTCTAGATAATCCTCCGGAATATCAAATTTCTTTGTAAGCTCTCCCCCTAACTTTTCCTGAAGAGGGCCCACCAGAAACTTGTCATTTTTATCCCTTTGAATGATAAAATCAATCGAGGAATTGCAAAGGTTGCAAACCCCATCAAATAAAATTATGGACTTTTCGGTCATTTCAGGATTTGAATCGTACCCTTCAGACTTTGCACTTGCTGTGACTCGTCTAGTACATCAAATCTAACAGACCCAGAATAGAAATAAGTTCCGGCAGGTAAGTCATTGCCATTCTTATCTCTTCCATCCCAACGGATGAAAATGTCATTCTCGGCAGATTCCAAACTGTTGTATCTGAAAACCTCGGCTCCCCATCGGTTCACGATGAAAATTTCTACTCCTGTGACAAATCTTGGGCATTCGGAGAATGGATTATCAAAGGCTTGGAATGTATCATTTACACCATCATTATTTGGAGTGAATGCATTCGGCAAGTTGTAACTTGGGCAGTTTTCCACGCATACTACATTGGATGGCTCGCTCTCGTTACCGGATCTGTCTACTGCCGTGATGTAGTAGCAGCCTCGATAGGTCGTGAGGTCTGTGATGGTGGCATCTAGTTCCAGGGAAGTAAATTCTCCTATCAATTCGAACTCGCTGTCTTCGCCTTGATTAGTGTAATATAATCTGTACCCACTAAGCTCATCATCACACTGACCTGAGAAGTCTGGAGTCCAACTGACATCATGTTCATAGGTAGAAATATTACATGGCTGCTCAGCTAAATATTCTTCACAAACTGGGCCTTCGAAGACCAATACTGGAGGACATGGAAGTCTGTCATCATCGGGCTTGGCACAAATAATTTGAGATTTATTCAGTAGTGGATACTCAAGACCCTCAACATTGTAAGCACCTTCAGTTCTTACATAATAGCAATACTCAGTATCTCTATCCAAAGGCACCCCGTTAAAAGTACCATCATCCAGGAAGGTGAAGCCATTTTGTGTAACATCCACTTCCCCGATCAGCTCAAAGGTGTCCTCGTCAGCTGCATCAGGATCGGTTCGGTTTCGGTACACCTCATGCCTGAATTCACTGATGGAATTATTCCATGGAACTTCAAAGGTCCAGTTCAGCTCTATCGCTTCATTAATAATAGAAGGTTCCAACCGAACTGTGGAAGCTGATGAAGAAGTGTCTATTTTGGTGTTACCATCATACAAGACTACCCGATAATTATACACCAGATCCTCAGTATTTAAGCCAGTATCGGTAAATAAAGTATCGGAGGTGACTACTAGCGAAGTTCTTCCTTCTGTTCCAGTAAATCCATCATGCCTCAATAACTCATATTGATAAGGACCAGGAAATTGGGTCTGATCGATGTCATAGGGAGGAGTCCATTTGATGAAAATCTCTCCATCCTCAGTATCTGTTTCTTCTATGCTGACATTAGTGATAATTGGAACATCCACATCAATAGTGATACAGATTTCATCCGAAACCACACTTTCTCCGGCTCTAGGTTCTGGATAAGCTGCCACTAGTCTGTAGCAGTAGGTGTTACCAGGAGCTAACCCTTCACCGCCATTTAAATCTTCAAAACTGAAGGTTTCCATATCAGTGGTTCCTATGAGCTCATATCCTGCCCTGATGCCTGTCTCACAGCTATCTGGTTCATATGGATCGGAATTGATTCGTCTCCAAACCTGCATTTCATTTGCCGAATTGGCACAGACATATGGATCCCAATTAATTTCCACCGTTCGCCCGGGCATTTGCTCGAGCTGGTCCACCACAGGTGGAGGACCGATAACTTTTATTCTCCAGGTTTTGATATCTACCAAAGCTGGACCGGATCTTGGCTGATCTGTAATTCTAACCCGGACGTCATATTCTCTTGCCCTTACGTGATTACAAACTGTTTGCCACTCAAAGTTTACAATTCCAGGCGATGGCTGGAAATCTCCATCATCTGGGGAATAGGTAGCCGGCGAAGTGGTGATTTCAATAGGCTCACCAAAGACCTCTATTTTTATAGGATCTCCATCGGGATCACTTCCTTGGATGATTTCTTCAATTAAAGTTCCGGCTTCGACGCACAGATCAGGCGGCAAAATTAATTCCGGTCTTCGGTTATCAGAGTTTTCGATAATGATCTGCATGTCCCGAACCACATAGCCTATTTGTTCCCAAACTCCATCGAGTTTTCGATATTCTTTAATTCGAAAGGCTACATTGAACTGTCCTACGGTGCCAGGGGCATCCCAGATCAAATCTCCAAAAATGGGGTCGAGGGTTAAAAATGCGGGAACACTACCGTCCTGCTGATTGAAGCTAAATTCGGCAGAAGCGGGGCTTCTGTAATTATTCACTGGACGCTGAAAAGCCTGCTTTGGTACATCTAATTCGTAGGCTAAACTATCACCATCTGGGTCAAATGCTCCTGGATTATGAATATACCTCACGTTTACAGCACCGTTGTCAACTGGCGGGATAGTTAGCACCGGTGAATTATTTACCCCGATGAAAGGATCAATTGTAATCTGTGTTTCCACGTAAAAAGGCGTATCCACAGAATTATCCATATTGAGCGTTAAATCGTTTCGATTGAACTCCTGAAAACGGATGGTGTAGACGCCAGGTCCCTGGAAGGTATGGGTGACAACAAAGGTGTTTTTCTCAATTTGGTTACCTAGGGATTCTACTAAAGAAAAGTCACTTTCAGTGTTAAGCTGTACTTCTCGTCCATCCCCAAAATTTACAGTTCCAGGTCCAAAAACCACACTTGATCTGGTATCCGTGTAGCCCACCACAGTAATTCGGTAGGTAAGCGCTTGTACTGAAATACGCTCGGCGATGATCTCACCTGCCCGAATGTGAGTGGCATATGAATTAGTAATTCCTGCGAAAAAAAAGAGGAGAAAAAGCCCCCAGGAATACTTCAGAATTTTGATCATGTCGAGTGATTGTTTTTAAATAAAACGCAACGCCTTTTAAATGGTTAAGTCTACAGCGGAGCCAATTTGAAATTTCCTCAAATCAGAAAATGAAAGTAACTAGAAAATCATGAGAAATTCAAACAATGAAAATCAACAAAAAGTTAGTGGTGTGTATGAAAGAAGGCGAATTAGTGATTTCTATTTAGAACCTCTCAAAATAAAGATGTCAGCATTGATCAGATTGTTTGGCAAAGATTGCAGATGTAAATTTGATCTTTGATTTTAAGAAATTAACGTTCTCAATTAATAGGAAACATTTATGAGTTGGGTTACCAAAACCTTAAGTAGCACGCTAGGAAGAAAGCTGATTATGGCTCTAACGGGCCTTTTTCTAATCCTGTTTTTAACTGGCCATGTGTCAGGAAACCTTCTCCTCTTTAAAGGAGATGGGGGAGAGGCTTTTAACATCTATGCCAAATTCATGACCACGAATCCGGCTGTGAAAATTTTGTCCTATCTGACTTATATCTCAGTTATAGGGCATGTCATTTATTCTATTTGGCTCACACGCCAAAATAAAAAAGCCAGACCAATTGGTTATGGAATGTCAAAGCAATCAGGGAGCAGCAGCCTTGCTTCTCGAAATATGGGCATCCTTGGAACAATCATTTTGATTTTCTTAGTAGTCCACATGCAAAGCTTTTGGTATCAGATGCACTGGGGAGATATTCCCATGGTTTCTTATGAAGGAGAGCAGTACAAAGATCTCTTTAGTATAGTAAGCTTTGCCTTTCAGAATGAGCTAATGGTCATAGGATATGTGGTAGCCATGGCTTTTTTGGCATTTCACTTATCGCATGGATTTGCCAGCGCCTTCCAAACATTAGGATTAAATCATAAAAAATATTCACCGGCAATAGAGACGTTGGGAAAGTTGTATAGTGTTGTGGTGCCTCTACTGTTCGCCAGCATGCCGATTTATATCTATTTCACACAGAGCTAAATCAATAGTCAAATGATTCTAGATTCCAAAATACCTGCTGGTCCGATCGCCGAGAAATGGACCAATCATAAATTCAGCAGTAAGCTGGTCAACCCAGCGAATAAAAGAAAATACGATGTAATCGTTGTGGGAACCGGACTTGCCGGTGCCTCTGCGGCAGCATCCCTCGCGGAGCTGGGCTACAATGTGAAAGCATTTTGCTTCCAGGATAGTCCAAGACGAGCGCATTCAATTGCAGCTCAGGGAGGAATTAATGCTGCCAAGAACTATCAAAATGATGGGGACTCAGTTTACAGGCTTTTTTACGATACTGTAAAAGGCGGTGATTACAGAGCAAGAGAAGCTAATGTATATCGACTTGCCGAAGTTTCGGTTAATATCATTGATCAATGTGTGGCACAGGGTGTTCCTTTCGCAAGGGAATATGGTGGCTTGCTCGCCAACAGATCCTTTGGTGGGGCTCAGGTGTCCAGGACTTTCTATGCCAGAGGCCAAACGGGGCAGCAGTTACTTTTGGGAGCCTATTCTGCGTTGAGCCGTCAGGTAGCAAACGGAAAGGTGAAGCTTTACCCTAGGACGGAGATGATGGATCTTGTGAAAATCGATGGCGAAGCTAAAGGTATTGTTACCCGGAATTTGATTACTGGTGCTATTGAAACTCACGCCGCACATGCCGTTTTACTCTGCACGGGTGGTTATGGAAATGTATTTTTCCTTTCCACTAATGCTATGGGTTCTAATGTGACTGCGGCCTGGAGAGCGCATAAAAGAGGAGCCTATTTTGCAAATCCTTGCTATACGCAGATCCACCCCACCTGTATTCCGGTATCCGGAGATCACCAGTCTAAGCTGACATTGATGTCTGAGTCACTCCGAAATGATGGTCGAGTATGGGTGCCAAGGACTAAGGAAATGGCTGAGAAACTGAGATCAGGTGGAATTAAAGCAAATGATATCCCGGAAGAGGAGAGAGATTATTATCTGGAAAGAAAGTATCCATCCTTCGGTAACCTGGTTCCTAGGGACGTGGCTTCTAGAAATGCGAAATATGTTTGCGATGAAGGAAGAGGAGTGAATGAAACTGGTGAAGCGGTTTTCCTTGACTTTAGAGATGCTATCAAAAGAGATGGAGAAGATAACATCAGGGCCAGATACGGTAACCTTTTTGATATGTATCAGCAGATCACCGGAGAAAATCCTTATCAGGTTCCAATGATGATTTACCCTGCAGTTCACTACACTATGGGCGGACTTTGGGTTGATTATAATCTGATGACCACTGTGCCAGGGCTTTATGCTTTGGGCGAAGCCAATTTCTCTGATCATGGAGCCAATAGGCTTGGTGCTTCAGCATTGATGCAAGGTCTGGCAGATGGTTATTTTGTTATTCCTTACACTTTGGGAGACTATTTAGCGAAAATTGGTCCAGCACCAGTAGATTCTGATAATCCTGAGTTTGCGAAGGTTGCTGGAGAGGTAAAGGAGAGAATTGAAAAAATTCTAAGCATCAACGGTTCCAAAACGGTAGATTATTTCCACAAGAAATTAGGAAAGATCATGTGGAACGAATGCGGTATGGCCAGGACTGCTGAAGGTTTACAGAAGGCGAAGAAGGAAATCAAAGCCCTTAGAGATGAATTCTGGAAGGATGTAAAGGTGATTGGATCCAATGAGGAACTTAATCAATCTCTTGAAAAAGCCAATCGTGTAGCAGATTTCCTTGAACTAGGTGAGCTTATGATTGATGACGCATATAATAGAAATGAGTCCTGTGGAGGTCACTTCAGAGAAGAATATCAAACTCCTGAGGGCGAAGCTCTTAGAGATGATGAGAACTTTGCCTATGTGGCCGCATGGAAATATATGGGAGATAATGAGGAAGAAGTTTTAGAGAAGGAACCACTAGAGTTCGAAAATGTGAAGTTGACTCAGCGTTCTTATAAATAAAGACAGAAAGAGAGTAAATATGAAACTGACGATAAAAGTTTGGAGACAAAAAAGTGCAACAGATAAGGGAGGTTTTGTGACCTATCCTTTGGATGGAATTTCTAAAGACATGTCCTTTCTGGAAATGATGGATGTGTTAAACGAACAGCTTTCCGAAAAAGGTGAAGATCCTATCCATTTTGATCACGATTGTCGTGAAGGAATCTGTGGTATGTGTTCGTTATATATCAATGGGAAACCTCATGGTCCATTGCAAACTACCACCTGCCAGCTGCACATGAGATCATTTTCTGATGGAGAAACCATAACAATCGAGCCTTGGAGAGCGGCCGCTTTCCCTGTAGTGAAAGACTTGGTTGTAGATCGATCTGCATTTGACCGAATCATTCAGGCAGGGGGATATGTCTCTGTAAATACTGGAGGGGTTCCTGATGCAAATGAGATACCTATTCCGAAGGTGATAGCTGACGAGGCATTTGACGCGGCAACTTGTATAGGCTGCGGTGCCTGTGTAGCTGCTTGTAAAAATGCATCCGCAATGCTATTTACCTCGGCTAAAGTTTCCCAACTGGCCATGCTTCCGCAAGGTCAGGTAGAAAGAAAAACAAGGGCAGAAAAGATGATTGCTCAAATGGATGCAGAAGGCTTTGGAGCTTGCACCAACACAGGAGCATGTTCCGCTGAGTGTCCAAAGGGAATTAGCCTTACGAACATCGCTAGAATGAACCGCGAATATTTCTCTGCAGCGGTAAGTAGCGAAAACGTTTAATTTATATTCATTGAGTAAAAAAAAAGGGTGTCGATTTGTTCGGCACCCTTTTTTGTCTAAAAGACAATTACTCGCTTTCCAGGCTATTGATCCAGTCACGGATTAATTGAACCCCTTCGGTATGGATGGTTGTCCTGCCAATCTCCGGCATGGCTACACCTACCTCGGTACTATTCATTCGGTGAGTCATTATAGACTCATCACCTTTTCCCGGATATATATCAAAAATATAAGAACCCGCACCATTTCCAGCTGCCACAGGGGTCTTATTAATTCCTAATTTCATTGGGTCTTTTTGGTCGTAAGTCAGAAATAACCCAGATGTACTGGCAGGTCCTTCAGCACTATGGCAATGGGAACAATTAATGTCCAGATAAGCCATAGCCCTTTGATCAAGAGGAAGTGATTCCGTTTCATAATTAATCATTGCGGGATGAGCTTCGAGGCCTTTGAAGCCATTCAGATATCCCTGTTCTGACCAGAAAGCCAATTGATTCTTTGTCTCAAAACCATAGTTCAGTTCATTATTCAAGTGCTTAACCTTAACTCCGATTGGTGTCATGACCTCAGACTTATTGTGACAGCTTTTGCATTGATTTTTATTTGGGATGATGTAATCAATTAGCTGCTCTTGGCCGTCAGAATTTGTAAAAGCGACTTGCGTAGAACCTCCCACTACCTTGAGAATGGCATCCGTTTGCTCATCATTCCATATATACGGCCAGGCTTCCCAGCCTTTTGTACCATTAATCATCAATCTGGTTTCAATGATTCTTTTTCCCTTTTTCGGGTTTCTGAAATCTTCGGGATAATAGAAGTTCTTGATAATAATGGTTCCTTCTGGAAAATCAATTTCCTCCTCTTCATTGATTTGTGCTACCTCACCTTCAGGGAAATAAACAAAACGGCTCTTCCAGGCATAATCAGTAAATAAGGAAGATGCAGGTTCATAGAGAACCACGTTTTCGGTGGCATTTAAATCTGTAATTTCCCCTTCAAAAAAACCATATGTAGATAATCTTTTATAGGGATAACTTCCATCAGCCTCTTCCGCTTCCAGAATTACTTGCTTTTTGACTTCCGCTTTCTCCTCTTCAGGGTTGCACCCAAAGCTTATGATTCCAATCCCAAAAAGGGCGATAATCAAGGTTTTTTTTCTCTCCAACTTCTTCATACCTTCTTTTGGATTACAGGTAAGCAAGGCTCTCCACTTTTGTATTGACAGTTACTTGACAGTTCTGGAATGGAGCATAATCTGCTGAAGATTTAATGTCATCCTCACCACCTGAAAGATCAAAAAGGGTAAAGTGCATCTCTTCAATTCCAGTTTCTGCGATACAAACTCTCATGGGATTACTCGAAATATCCTCACCTAAATCAGGATTGAAAATTCCATCGTAAACAATGTCCTGGGTTTTTGCTTTTCCGTGGGCATTATAAACACTAATCAACTGGCCTAACTCTCGGGTTAAATCTGGAAAATCCATAGTCCGCTCATACGTATTGCTATGAACATAAATTCCTGTAGTGTAAGGGGACCAGTTTGGTGCTTCGCTTGGAAATCCAGTGATCTGGTAGCTGGCGATCGCTACTCCTGTGGTTTTATTTCTCAAGATTTTGTTATTGAAAAGCTCCACTTCCTTTGCTGCCAAAAGAACTACTCCTGAACCTGGAGGAATCATGGTTACTGTATTCCCATTTGGCTCGTCACTTAAAGGCGTCGCAAAGTTTTCATGGTTATTTTCAATTATCTCATTGTTGTAAATTTTGGTACCCTTACCATCAGACTTTGGAAGACCGGGTAAGTTAAAAACTAAGATACCAGCAGAATTATTTCTGGCTACGTTGTTAAAAACTTCAGCATTGTCACAGTTTTCGATTTCAATTCCTGCCACATTTCCAAAGGCTAAAGAATTCTTTACCACGATATTTTCTGATTGGCCAACATAAATCCCCGCATCACGAGAGTGTGAGGCGATTACCTCATCCACGAGCACATTTTTGCATTGCACCGGATAGATGGCATAAGTTCCATTTTTGGACTTGTCACCATTTGTCCAAGTCACATTAATCTTTCGGAAGGTAATTCCATCTGTATGTTGAGCTTTGACTCCGTCTCCCGGCGCATCCTCGATGGTTAGATTTTCGATGGTGATATTTTTTCCAACGAGTTTAATCCCCTCACCACCTGCTCTTAGCTCACGAAAAGACAAAACGGTCTCTTCCATTCCCTGTCCAACTATAGTTATGTCAGACTTATTGTCAATAATCAATTGGGTGTTAAAGGAATAAAAGCCACCGGGGATTTCAATGGTGTCACCGTCTTCTGCCATTATAAAAGCTTCCACGACTTTTTCCATTTCCTCGGTGCTTACCCTTGGGAGCTTACTGGAATCAAAAGTTTGTTCGTTTGAACTTGAGCTACAACTGGCAAAAATAAAAACGGACCACAAAAGAGGGATACTCAGGATTTTCTTCATAATAAATGCTTGGGGAAAGTGTTTCAGCAAATTTAGAGAATGACTAAGCCTTAAGCATTGACTAAAATCAAAATAACTAAATTTTAGATCTGACCCTGGAAAGGGTTTCTATACTCATGTCCAGATAGGAGGCTATTTGGCCTACGGAGGCCTTTTGAATTATTTTTGGACGGTTTTCAATTAATTCCAGATATCGATCTTTTGCGGATTTGAACTTGGTGAACATCAGTTGCTCTTCCAGCGCGATATAATATTTCTCCAAAATCAGCCGATAAGTATGTTCGATTTCTGGAAATTCCAGAAATAACCTTTGAAGGTCTTCATGAAGGATTCTGTGGCATTGTGATTTCTCAATGCATTCGATAAATTCATAGGAAGGTTTTCTAGTCACGAATGAATACATGGAAGTCACAAATTCACCTTCCAGACTAAACGAAATCGTTATATCTCGCTTTTCACGGATGTAATAACTTCTCGCTGCACCCTCTTCGATGAAGTACAGGTGGTTTGATACTTGTCCCTCTTTTTCTAATAATTCACCCTTCTGGAAAGTAATCGGCTCAAATTTTGATTCAAATGCGCTGACTGCTTCATTGCTGACGTTCGGGAAGGTCTCTAAAATTCTTTCTAAGCTTGCCATGTTCTTTATAAAAAATTACCCCACAACCGGAATTTTCAAAAATGTAGAGTTAGTTTTACCCTCAATTTAAATAATTGGAATAGATGAAAAAAATATTCTTAGTGTTGCTCGCCTTTGGACTGCTTCAGTCCGCACATGCTCAGTTTGGAGTTCGAGCCGGATACAGCTCCGCAAATTTCGAAGACACCAATTTCAGAAACAAGTCTGGATTCCACGTTGGGGGCTATTACAGGGCCGATGTTGGTTTCTTCTCTATTGAGCCAGGATTGCAATTTGCACAAAAAGGATATGAAACAAATGATGGCCAATCTGGAGCTAAAATTGATGAGAAGCTTAGCTATGTAGACGTTCCTGTTTTGTTTCGCCTGAATTTTCTCCCCTCCCTAAATGTCTTTGCAGGACCACAGGGATCAATTCTAGTCTCCCGAAAATATACCGATGGGACAGACACCAATACAAGTACAGAAATTATACGAGGATATGATATTGCTGGAGTTGTGGGGCTTGGTGTTTCTTTGCCATGGGGGATCAACGCCCAGGCTAGCTATGACTTTGGTCTGACCAGTCTAAATTACTTTGACACCAATGTGAATAATCGGGTCTTCAAGCTTTCGGTGGGCTGGGATTTCTACTAACCCACTGCTATTTCTTCACCCGATCAGGGTTGTCTTCGACAAAAGATTTCCATCCTTTGCTTCGGCCGCGACTCTGCACTCTTCCTTCATGAAAATGATGACAAAGGGCAACCGCCAAGGCATCAGTGGCATCAAGATAAGTCGGTAATTCTTTTAGAGAAAAAAGAGTTTGAAGCATCGCGGCTACTTGCTCTTTCGAGGCATTACCATTTCCGGTCACCGACTGCTTTACTTTTTTCGGAGAATATTCTGTAATCGGGATTTCCCGTGATAAAGCCGCTGCCATTGCCACTCCCTGAGCACGACCCAACTTCAGCATAGACTGAACATTGGCTCCATAAAAAGGAGCCTCCAGAGCGACCGAATCCGGGACAAAATCCTCAATAATGGAAGAAATTCGCTCAAATATTTTTTTGAGCTTTAATTCATGGCTTCCATACTTTTTGAGTTGGATTACACCGTATTGTATGATTTCGTAATTTTTGCCAGTGGTCTTAATCAGCGCATAACCCATGACATTGGTGCCCGGGTCTATTCCCAAGATAATTTTTTCCTTTAAGGCATTTTTCTGAGCTTTACTCACGTGTGCAAGATACTGTAATGATGTTGTTTTTTTATGCCTTTTTATGTTTGGGTTATTTCGGCTTGTTGCTATGGATGGCCTTTAAGTGGCAGGGAAAGCAAGGAGTAAATAGCCTTGAAAAATCACTCTCAGTTTCATTAATTATACCATGCAGAAATGAGGAAAAGAATGTACAAGGGCTTTTGGAACATCTTTTTAGGCTTGATTATGAAGATCTTGAAATCATTTTAGTCGATGACCAAAGTGAGGATAGAACCTATGACTTAATTTCTGCCGCCATAAATGGCAAAGCCGGATTTCAACTGATTTCTAATTCGGGTTTTGGAAAAAAGGAGGCCCTCATGTCTGGGGTCAAAATCGCCAAGGGAGAAATTATTTTGACCTCAGATGCTGACTGTCAAGTGCACCCCGAATGGGTAAAAGAAATGGTTATTGGCTTTTCAGACACTGCTATCCAACTAGTGGCTGGCCCCGTCTTACCAGAATATCAAGGTCATGCTTTTTCTTTTGAGCTTATCGAGTGGGCTAGCATTTTACTGACAACCCAGGTCTCATTTGAACAAGGAAATCCTCTAATGTGCAGCGCGGCAAATCTCGCATATAGAAAATCAGCTTTCCAGAAAGTGGAGGGTTTCAAAGGAAATCTTGAAGAGCCCTCAGGAGACGATGAGTTTCTTTTAAAGAAAGTGGTGGAGCACTTTGGAAATCATTCCGTGAAATATCAAGTCAGTGATTATAATTTGGTTCTAACAAAGCCTTATTCTAGCCTAAAATCGCTGATTTCCCAACGTGTACGCTGGGCAGGAAAGTGGAGCCAAAATAAAGATTTTGTTCACCGTCTTACTGCAATTTCAAGTGCTTTATTGCAGATAATCTGGTTAGCTTCTTTCATTTTTCTATTTTCCGGTGCTTTGACATTTACCCAATTCCTTTTAATCTGGGCGATCAAAATATTGGGTGAATTTTTAGCCTTGAGAAAAGTTCTTCAAACTTTCGATTTGAAGCCAGCTTTTTGGCATTATGTTTTCACAGGGCTTATCCATCCGGTTTTCGTGCTTGGAGTGGTGGGCCGGACTTTCTCAGGAAAAATAGAATGGAAAGGAAGGGAAATAAATAGAAACCCTAATTTTGTCTAGCTGATATGAATGACGATCAATTTGATCTTATCGATGAGCTGTACTTTGTGCAGGATTTTGACTACCTGAGGGAGACCCTGGGGTGGGCGGATGATCATTTGATCGGAGTTTTGCAGAGTCTGGTCGATGAAGGCTGGGTTAAAGTTTTGAAAAGTCCTGATGAAGAGCTTTTTGATAAAATAGATTTAAAAATCAACGGGACAACTTTCATGTATTTAGCCACAAAGGAAGGTCTAATGAAACATAATATGGGATAGTTTGGCAGCAGAAACCTTCAAATATCAACGTAAAGAACTGGAGTTAAAATCTTTATTGGAGATTACTCAGGCGATCAATGAAAATCAACCCGAATCCGTTTTGGCGGAGATATTCAAGTTTACCTGCTTGGTCCACCTGAATATTAAGTCCTTGATTTTATATGTTTTGAATGACGGGCTTTTTGAGCAAAAAATTCAGCATGGGGTGAAAGGAGATCCACCATTTTCTATTGATCCAGATGATATTGAGGTGGATAAAAAGAGTGGAGAGATGAAAATCCACCTGGCTGAAGAATACTCTTTTGGCGATTTGGAAATTAATCTGCCTGTTTATCATAAGGATAAGATTCTGGCTATTTTGCTTTTGACCAGAAAGGATAAGGAAGCGGGGTTCGATCTGGACTTTACGAAGGCTTTGTCCAATATTTTAGTGGTGGCACTTGAAAATAAGCGTTTTGCCCGAAAGCAATTGGAGCAGGAAGTGGTGAACAGGGAAATTTCCATTGCCAGTCGGGTTCAGCAGATGCTTTTTCCAGCTGAGCTCCCATATAATGAAGAGATCAAGGCTCAGGTGACCTATTTTCCCTTTCGGCAGGTAGGTGGGGATTATTACGACTTGGTGATTAAAAATGAGCTGGTTTATTTTTGCGTTGCGGATGTTTCTGGGAAAGGAATTTCAGCAGCGCTCTTGATGTCGAATTTCCAAGCGACTTTACGGACATTACTCAGGAGTAATGCGGATATGAAGACCATTCTTCATCAATTGAATTATACTCTATTTGAGAACACCCAAGGGGAACGCTTTATCACTTTTTTTCTTGGTTGTTTTGACAGAAGAAAGAAAACTTTCACCTACGGGAATGCCGGTCATAATCCCCCTTTGCTTTGTCTTCCAAAAGAAAAAGAATGTAGGGAATTAAATGCAGGGACTACAATTTTGGGTGCATTCGAAGAGTTGCCTTTTTTGGAGATTGATACGATTAAAGATGTGGAACAATTCTACATTCACCTTTATACAGATGGGGTGACCGAAGCGGTGAATAGAAAAGATGAGGAGTTCGGAGAAGAACGGTTAAAGACTCTGGTGAACTATTTTTCAGATGTAGAACCCAAGGAGTTTCATGCTAATTTCATTCAAGAAATCCAGACGTTTACAGGCTTCACCCCGCTGAAAGACGACTTGACACTTCTTAGTATTAAGATTGAATAGATGGCCTGGCATTTTGTACCTAGCTGGACCCAAAGGATTTACCCGAATCGACTTTGGCGAAAAGAGAATAGCCAAGACGAGATCTACCTGACTTTTGACGACGGACCAGTTCCCGGTGTCACCGATTATGTTTTGGATATTTTGGCACAAAGAGGAATGAAAGCCACTTTTTTTATGGTTGGAGACAATGTCAGAAAGTATCCGGATTTAGCTAAGAGAGTGGCAGGAGAGGGGCATACTGTGGCGAACCATACGTTTAACCACTTAAACGGATGGAGAACTTCTAATCGTGACTATTTAGAGAATGTGGAGGAATGCACGAAAATCATTCAAGATACTTTACAGGTTTCTCCTGAGTTTTTCAGGCCTCCTTATGGCCTTATATCGTCCTTTCAAGCCAAGGAAGTTTCTCTTCAGATGAAAGTGACAATGTGGGATGTGCTTTCTGGAGATTATCAGAAAGGAATATCACCCCAACAGGTTCTTGAAAAAACAAAGAAATATTCTCGTCCGGGATCCATCGTTCTTTTTCATGATCAGCAAAAAACCCGCGAAATGCTTCCAAAGGTCCTACTGAACTACCTGGATTACCTTCACGACAATAATTGGAAGACGGCTGCATTATGATTTTTTTGATCGTGGGATTATCAGTTTATGCTTCATTTCAGTTTCTGGTTCTGATCTTTCTACTTCATTTTTTTTGGAAAAACCATCATACAGAGGATAAAAATCCTAAAAGGGTTTCTGTTTTGGTGACTTCAAGGAATGAAGAAGTTCATCTTCCACAACTATTGAAGTCTTTGGAGGAATTAGACTATCCTGCCGAACAGATTGATTTTTGGATGGCTGACGATCAGAGCAAGGACAGCACAGCGACTATTCTCAAGAATTGGTGTGACAAAGTTCAAAATCGGAATTTTGTAGCCATCAGTGAATCAGAGAATGGTATCTATCATGGAAATGGGAAGTCCAACGCGCTGGCCATTCTATCAAAGAAAGCAAAAGGTGAAATTTTTTTCTTTACTGATGCAGATTGTGTTGTACCCAAAACCTGGATTCTGGAGGGCGTTTCAGCTATTGGTGATGAAATGGACATGCTGCTCGGAGTGACACAAGTTAGAAGCAAAACTCTATTTGGTAAACTTCAAGAGGTAGACTGGTGGCACACTTTAGGAATAGTAAAAGTCACGAGTGATATGGGGCTTAGTCTTACGGGACTTGGAAATAATATGCTTGTAAGACGTGAATCAATCAAAGCCTGTGGTGGATTTGAAGGGTTGTCAGATTCTCTCACAGAAGATTTGGCACTAAGCCAAAAAATTCTGAAGAATAGAGGTAAAATAGGTCAGCAGGTTTCAGCTGAAATACTGGCATATACCAAGGCAGAGGAGAATTGGTCAGACTTCCTGAGACAGAGGAAAAGATGGCTATCCGGTGTAGTCACCCTCCCATGGTATATTCAATTTCTGCTAGGTCTGGAGCTACTTTTTTATCCTGCTATCATAGGTCTTGTTCTCATTTCGCCGTTTTATGGAATTTCACTATGGGTTCTAAAAATCTTTCTTCAGAGTATTTATTTGATTTCATTTGCGTCAAAAGCAGGCCGAAAAATTCCTCCAATGTATCTTTTTCTTTTTGACTTTTATCAGCTGTTTACCGGGCTCATAAGTATCATTTATTATTTTTGGCCAAGTAAAATAGTCTGGAAATCCAGAAAATATTAATGACTTATATCGACACACACGCCCATATTTATTCGAAGAAATTCCAACATGATCTACATGAAACCATGGAGGAGATCAAGGACGCTGGGGTGGAGCGAATTTATATGCCTAATATTGATTTGGAGTCTATTCCTCAAATGCTTCAAATAGAAAAAGACTACCCTGGACTCTGTATACCTATGATGGGCTTACATCCCTGTGATGTGAAAGAAGGTTGGGAGTCTGTTTTGGAGGAGATGGAGCCTTGGTTCGAAAAAAGAAAGTTTGCGGCGGTAGGTGAAATAGGAACAGATTTGTACTGGGACAAAACTCTTTTCGAAGCGCAAAAGCAAGCCCTTCGGGTTCAAATCCGATGGGCAAAGAAATTTAATTTGCCCATTGTCCTACATTGTAGAGACTCAATTGATGAAACCATAGTACTTGTATCCCAAGAGTTTGAAGCGGGATTAACGGGTGTTTTTCATTGCTTCACCGGTGATTTAGCTCAAGCCGAGAAGATTATAGAAATGGGTTTTTATCTAGGAATTGGAGGGGTAGCAACTTTTAAAAATGGAGGTCTGGACAAAGTAATTCCCCATTTGAGTTTGGATAATCTGGTTTTGGAAACTGATGCACCTTATTTAGCGCCGGTGCCCTATCGGGGAAAACGAAATACTCCGGCGTATCTTCCAGAGATCGCGCAAAAAGTCGCTGATTTCTTGGAAATTCCATTGAAGGAGGTGGCTGAATCAACAAGGCTAAATGCATTGAAATTATTTCAGGAGTATGAACCGGAATTATCAAAATACGGTTAAGCTGATTTCCTTATGAATTACAAGATCGTTCGCTTGAAGACGGGCGCAAATGCCTCAACTGATTCTTCTGTGCTCATAATTTACACAGGAGGTACTCTGGGTATGGCCTATGATGACTCTGGGGCTTTGGTTCCATTCAACTTTGGGAAGATTTTGGAGAAGATTCCGATCATTTCCTCCATGAATATCGCTATTACGGTGATTTCATTTCCAGAACCCATTGATTCCTCAAATGTAACTACGGTACAGTGGTCAGACATGGCTTATATCATTCAGGAAAACTACGATAGCTACGATGGGTTTGTAGTTTTGCACGGTACGGATACCATGGCTTATTCAGCATCTATGCTCAGTTTTATGCTTGAAGGCCTGAATAAACCGGTCATTTTTACCGGTGCTCAGTTGCCTATTTCCGCCATGAGGTCTGATGCCCGAGAAAATTTGGTGACTTCCCTGGAAATTGCCGCTTCAAAAATTGATGACCGTCCGATAGTTCCTGAGGTATGTGTGTTTTTCAATCATATGCTCCTGAGGGGTAATAGATCTAAAAAGGTTCAAAGTCTTCATTTTGATGCATTTGAATCTGAAAATTACCCTCCACTGGCGGAGGCAGGTATCGTTATCGACTACAATACGGCTTATATTCGGCCTTACGAAGAAGGGAAAAAACTCCAAACAAAAAATGTGTTGGATAATCATGTTATGATTTTGAAGCTTTTTCCCGGGATCACAGAGGATATTATAGACGCAAGTTTTGCCATTAAAGGGCTTCGAGGAGTGGTTTTGGAAACCTATGGTTCAGGAAATAGCCCCAGTGACGATTGGTTTATGAATTCACTGAAGAGGGGTATAAAAAGAGGATTGATCATTCTAAATGTATCCCAGTGTAATGGTGGTCGAGTCATTCAAGGTAGGTATGAAACAAGTAAGGAACTTCTAAACCTTGGAGTAATTAGTGGCTCAGATATGACCACGGAAGCTGCTGTAACCAAGCTTATGTTTTTATTGGGGCAGGAAAAAGATCCTGAAAAAGTGAAAGTAAAATTAGACATTCCATTGGCGGGTGAGATGACCGCTTAGTTTTCTGTCTTATTTCTTGGTAATTCTTGGAAAGCGGGTTAGAAATAATTTTCTTTGCATCCGATTTGGGGTGAAACCCCAAAAATCAAATACAGAGAGGTGGCCGAGTGGTTTAAGGCGCACGCCTGGAAAGCGTGTTGGCGGCAACGCCTCGAGGGTTCGAATCCCTTCCTCTCTGCAAGGTAAACCCCGACAAACGTCGGGGTTTGTTGTTTTATGCCGAACCAAACGAAGTTTGGGTGAGGAGATAAGACATTAAACCGTCGAACGAAGTGAGGTGGGTTTACCTTGTACAGGATAACCATCCTGGATCGGTGAAGCCAATCCCTACCTCTCTGCACTTTAAAGACCTAACTTACTTATTTTAAGTAAATTAGGTTTTTATTTTATTATGGAGTGTTGATTAGGGGGCGATTTTTGGCGGGAAAATACAATTACCCCATTCCTAATTAGGGTATCTCTAATGTAATTTCGGTACCAAAATCCTACGAGTGGTAAACTGTGTTTTGGGTATGAAGTCACTTTTTGGCCATTCTACAGGGTCAGTTGAAATTTCAGTAAGCCAATCCTCAAGCTTCTCAGGTTTGATTAAGTCTCAGTTCAAAGTGAGATACTTTTCTTGATAAAACTTGCAATAATTAATGTAGGATCCAATTTCTCGATATTCAGATGGATAGTTGCCTGTGGAAATTGGAGTAAACACTATTCTTGACTAAAAATACTTCCAATCCACCCTAAAGGAGTATTTTGAGTATATTATACTGAGAGATGAAAATGAAATAAAACTCAACCTTCTTTAACTATTTAGGCAAAATGAGGAAAAGAACCACCTACATTATTGATTTTATTGGATCTCTTAGAACCTCAGATTTGAAGTTTCTTCTATTGAAAAATATATTTTTTTGTTGAGGTCTAATGGAACTCAAAAAAACAACTATCCTATTATTTAACTTTGCAGGTGATGATAATTTTTTGTGAATTGAAACTAAACGTCCCTTCGGATTGGCTATGTCGATCAGATGAAAAATAGGAGTAGATCATCTGATTAGGTATGGAAATAAAAAAGCGAAACAGGATAAATCTTGATAAAGTCTTATCTTCATTTCAATTACCAGGTTTCAATGAATTTCCCTTCTCTTTTTATTCAAGCTCAATTCATTAGCTATTCCTTTATTCTTGGAATTGGGCTTTTAGCTTCAGAAAGTGGATTTTGGCTGAGTCAATTTTTTGGAAGGCTTCACCCGATGCTTGTTCATTTTCCTATAGCCTTGATCCTGGTAGCTGTGATTATGGAGTTTTTTACGATTGGGAATTATCGTCATTCGCTTCGCTCTGGAATCCGGTTTTTGATTATTATTGGTTCGATTTCAGCAGTGATCTCGGCGGTGATGGGCTTGTTTTTGGCGGAGAATGAAGGGGTGAGTGGAAATAACTTGGATTTACATCGAATCATTGGTCTGATCAGCGCTGGGTTAGGACTTTTGCTTTTGGTTTTACTCAGATGGAAAGAAATACGCCCTTCAGCCTCTTCAATCAAGGCGTATCGATTTTTTCTTTTTCTGACAGGAATAGGTATAGCTTTAGCTGGGCACTTCGGTGCTTCACTAACCCATGGAGAGTATTATTTGACAGAGATTTTACCTCAAAATTCAGACGTTGGAATTCGGCCTTCATTGACAGTAGATTTGGTTTCATTCGCTGACGAGTTGTCTCCAGAAAAAGAAATTCAGCTAGTAACGAATGTTCGATCAGTCCTTGCTCATAATTGCTACAAGTGTCATTCTGGAGCGAAAATCGAAGGAGAGCTTCGGTTGGATGAAAAGGAATTTGTTTTCGCGGGAGGAAAAAATGGGCCGATTCTCGTTCCGGGAAATTCTGAAGAAAGTGAATTGATCCGAAGAATTTCTCTTCCCAAGGATCATAAAGATGTAATGCCTGAAAAGGGTAAGTTGCTCGGTCAAGAGGAAATAAAGTTACTGACACTTTGGGTAGAAAAGGGTGCTCCATGGCCTCAAAGTATTGGCCAGGAATCGGTCTATAGAGTAGCTGATTTGGCGCCTAGAAATCCCACTCTACCACCGCCAAAAGCTGGTTTGGATAACCCAATAGACTTATGGGTGGATCAGTACTTTGAAGAGAATCAGTTGTCTTGGAGGCAGTCTGTAGATGACCGAATTTTTCTCCGAAGAGCCTATCTGGATATTATTGGCCTTTTGCCCACTCCTGATGAGCTAGATGCTTTCAGGACAGATACAGATCCCAATAAGAGAGAAATTTGGATTCAAAATCTGCTTGATCGAGAAGATGATTACGCGCAGCATTGGCTAACTTTTTGGAACGATGCCCTGAGAAATGACTATACCGGAACTGGCTATATCACCGGTGGGCGGTTTGCCATTACGGATTGGCTTTACACATCGATCCGGGACAATAAGCCCTATGATCAGTTTGTGAAAGAGTTACTCAACCCTTCTGAACAATCAAAAGGGTTTATCGAGGGAATCCGGTGGCGGGGAACGGTGAACGCTTCTCAGAGAACTGAGATGCAGGCTGCTCAGAATGTGGGGCAGGTACTGCTGGGTTTGAATCTAAAATGTGCTTCTTGTCATGATAGCTTTATTAGCGATTGGAAACTTGAGGAGGCCTACGCATTTGCGAATATTTTTGCTGATTCGACTCTTGAGGTAAGTCGTTGCGAGCAGCCAACCGGAAAAATGGCCCAAACCAAAATCCTTTGGGAGGAATTAGGGGAAATTGATTCTTTGGCCACGAGGACTGAAAAGCTCCGCCAGCTTGCCGATCAACTCGTGCAACCTGCTAATGGCCGTATGTATCGAACAGTGGTAAACCGAATCTGGAAGCAACTCATGGGTAGGGGGATGGTAGAGCCTGTTGATGAAATGGATAATGCCCCTTGGAGCAGCAATTTACTGGATTGGCTATCAGTGGATTTTGTAGAAAATGGATATGATCTGAAGCGATTGATTTATCAAATCACTACTTCTAAGATCTATCAGAGCCCTTCCGTAACTGTAACGTCTGCTGAAAAACTTCTTGCCGAAGATTTCAAATTTGAAGGAGTCATCCGTCGTAGAATTACTGCGGAGCAGTTTTCAGATGCCGTTGCCAAGATTTCCGCTCCGCTATTTGATTCCGAAGAAGTTAAATTCCGGCCTTATGAATTAATTCCAGAGGCAAATACCAATGTGACATTTGTGCGGGCTTCATTGGTCGCTAATAACCAGTTCCTCAAAGCTTTGGGACGCCCAAACCGGGAGATTGTTTCCACAAGTAGGGATTCACAAGCCAGTTTGCTACAAGCTCTCGAGATGAGTAATGGGGAGAGGCTAAACCGAGCTTTACTCGAAGGAGCTGAAAAATGGGTAGAGTCATTTTCTGATCCGGTGGCCCTGACTGAAAATTTGTATGCCCAAGCACTTCTCCGTGAACCTAGCCCTAAAGAATTGGAAGTTGCCCAAAAGGCTTTGGGTTCTGATCCAAGCTCTGAGGGAGTTCAGGATTTACTCTGGGCGGTTTTTCTTTTACCTGAATTTCAATTGATTTATTGAAGTATGAAAACTATCCAATCCCGACGTGAATTTTTGAAAAAAACGAGTGCAGCTGCCATGGCTACTATGGGTATGGGGGCTCCATTAGCTGGATTGATTTCTTCATGCGAAAGCAAAATTCCAACTACGGCCGATTCTGTAATTCTGTTGTTCATGGCCGGAGGAATGGCACATACTGAGACTTTTGACCCTAAGAGATACACTCCTTTTAGGAAAGGGATGGAGGCCAAGGAGGTATTAAGTACCTTTCCTTCAATACCGACCAAGCTGGAGGATATTTTCTTTTCGGAGGGACTGGAAAACATCGCTTCAGTAATGGATAAGGGTACTCTTATTCGTTCCTATCAAGCTGCCGACTTGGGGCATATTTTGCACACAAGACATCAGTATCATTTCCATACCTGCTATGAGCCACCTCAATCTGTGATTGTTCCCCATTTAGGAAGTTGGATAGCCAAGGAAAAAGGACCTCTTAACCCTGTCATTCCTCCATTTATCAATATCGGTCAAAGATTTACAGTAGGTGAGGGAGAAGAGCTGAAAGCTTTTCATTCCGCTGGATTCTTGGGCTCTGAATATGGCCCTTTCCTGATACCAGACCCATCTTCAGGATTGGATGCGGTAAGACCACCTATAGGGATGAACTCAAGTAGGTTTGAAGGAAGAAATCAGCTTTATAAGGATTTGATATCTGCTAGCCCAATGGGAGAATTTGGCTCAGATTATCAAAAAGAATCTCTCAAGCGATCCATGGAGCAAGCGTATATGTTATTGAACTCGCCGGAAGCAAAAGCTTTTGACCTAAATGAAGAGCCCAGAGAAAGTTACGATATTTATAATACAGGAAAATTTGGTTTGGGCTGTTTGCTTGCCAAAAGATTGGTAGAGCAAGGAGCTCGGTATATCACGGTGACTACCGAATACGAGCCGTTTTTAGGTTGGGATACACATGATAATGGGCATACTCGACTTAAGGATATGAAGAGAATGATTGATGCACCTATAGCTCAATTGATCTATGATCTGGATCAAAGTGGTAAACTGGACAGGACGATGGTAATTGTGGCTAGTGAGTTTAGTCGAGATATGCTTACAGAGGGCAGGCCAGACCTTAAAGTGAAAGACCAAGTGGAGGTACCCGATATAATCGATAACTTAAAAAATTATGGTATGCACAGACATTTTACCGATGGTTGTTCGGTACTAATGTTTGGAGGAGGTATAAAGCGAGGGCATGTCTTCGGAAAGACGGCCGACGAGCGCCCTTGCAAAACCGTCGAAAGCCCTATTAAAATTGATAGTATTCATCAAACGATTTATCACGCATTAGGGATTCCTCCCGACTTAAATTATGAGATAGAGAAGCGGCCATTTTACACCACTCCCGATGGTCATGGAGTTGTAGAGTATGGATTACTGTCAAAAAGTTAAATTCTTAATGGTGGAACCAATTGGCTGGATATCGATAAAAATTCTTTAATTCACTAAGAAATTAGCCATTTTGAGAATCTTTTCACTAAAAAAGTTAGTAATTACTTTAAATTGAGATCGGTCGTTTTTTTTCGATAAAAATGCCCATTTATGTAAAAAGACGAGGAATACCATTTTAAAAGCTCCATTTTTCAGAAAATCTAAAGTGGGCGGTTGTTTTTTGAATTTAAAAAATGATAACTTTAACGCTCGATTTTATTATAGAAACCATTTAACCTTTATTTAAAGTCTTAATCAATTTCACATTATGAGAAAGTTATTCGCTTTGTTCATGCTTGCAGGAATCTTGTTTGTACCTGCTTTCGCTAACGCACAAGAAGAAGAGGCAGCTGAGGCTGACACAACAGCCATGGAAGAGGCTGCAGCTCCAGTAGAAGAGCCAGTACAATCACCCACTATCGTTGACGATGAGATCGTTGCAGAGGAGCAAAGCTTCCACCAGGTAGTAAAGGAAAAGTTTATCGAAGGTGATCCAGTTTACATGACTCCAGTATTGATCTGTTTGATCCTGGGTCTTGCTGTAGCACTTGAGAGAATCATTACCCTAAACCTATCTACTACCAACACCAAGAAGCTTCTTTTGAAAGTAGAAGACGCTCTTGCATCTGGAGGTGTGGAAGCTGCTAAAGATGTAACAAAAGGTACTAAAGGACCTGTTGCTTCTATCTTTACGCAGGGTCTTATGAGATATTCTGAAGGTATTGAAATGGTAGAGAAGTCTATTATTGCTTACGGTTCAGTAGAAATGGGTAGACTTGAAAAAGGTCTGGTATGGATCTCACTATTTATCTCCTTGGCTCCAATGCTTGGGTTCATGGGTACGGTAATTGGTATGATCGGTGCATTTGACTCTATTGAAGCTGCCGGTGATATTTCTCCATCTCTTGTAGCAGGTGGTATTAAAATCGCCCTTTTGACAACAGTTGCAGGTTTGATCGTTGCGATTATCCTTCAGTTGTTCTACAACTATTGTGTAGCTAAAATCGATTCTTTGGTTAATGATATGGAGGATGCTTCTATCTCTTTGGTAGATATCCTTGTGAAGCATAAGTTGACTGGAAAGTAATCCAGACTTGATTTAGTTTCATTTAATTATTAACCCCAAAGAAATATATTATGGATACTTATGACATCTTACTATACGGCGCTTACCTCCTGATCATTGTCGGAGCAGCTGTCGGTATCTTGATGCCTCTAATTAAGTCTTTGGATAACCCAAAAGGCTTGTTAAAGACAGGAATTGGAATAATCGGTATCGGATTGATTTTCTTCATCTCCTACTCAATTTCGAGTAATGAAGTGCTCCCAAAGTTTGAAGCCGATCCTTTCAACTTAACCCCTGGTTTGTCACAGACTGTTGGGGGTGTATTGACAACTACTTACATTTTAGCGATCTTAGCACTTGTGGGTATTGTATTTACTGAATTCAACAAAGCGATAAAATAATATGGCTAGAAAGAAAAATAGAATGAGTCAGGAGGTCAACGCAGGGTCAATGGCTGACATTGCATTCCTGCTCCTGATCTTCTTTCTCGTCACTACGACCATCGCATCTGATAAGGGTATATTGAATATCCTTCCACCAAAACTGGATCCAAATCAGCCACCACCGGAGATTGATAAGAATGAGCGAAATATTTTCACCATTCTGATCAATGCTAATGATGATCTCCTTGTAGAAGGGGATTACCGCGAAAGTGCTGATGGGCTTGATCAAGAAGTGAAGGAGTTTGTCTTGAATTTTGCGATTCCTGATGAAGAGACCCTTCCTCTTTACAACAGCCTTCCGGCATCTTTAAAGGCAGTAGCCAGACGAGATCCGGAATCTTCTGATAATCCAAAAGAAGCTGTCGTGTCAATCAAGACAAACAGAGGAACCAGCTATGACAAATACCTGGAGGTTTTTGACATGGTGAAAAAGGGATATTTTGATATTTACGCTGAAAGAGTTGGTCTTGACACAGATGAATATAGAGCTTTGACAGGTAAAGACGATGCGGAGAAAGCTCTTCAGGATCGAGGAAAAGAGGGAATCCCAATGGCGATTTCAATTGCAGAACCAGATAAAATAGGAAGTTGATATGGGAAAGTTTGGAAAGAAAAACAAAGTTTCGGAAAATATTCCGACCTCTGCACTGCCTGATATTATCTTCATGCTTCTGTTCTTCTTTATGGTTACCACCGTATTGAGAGACCAAGAGATTCTGGTGGAGCAAAAACTTCCTCAGGCTACTCAGCTTCAGAAGCTTCAGAAAAAGTCCTTGATCTCTTACATTTTCATTGGTAAGCCAAAGAATACGGCCCTTTACGGAACGGAGCCAAGAGTTCAGGCTAATGATGCTCTTTTGAATACTGCCGACATCGTTCAGTGGGTAAACAGAGAAAGGGATGCTTTAGCAGAAGCTGATAGAGGATTGATCACAATTTCAATGAAAGCTGATCGAGATGTAAAAATGGGTCCTATTTCAGATGTTCAGACCGAACTTAGAGAAGCAGATGCCCGACGGGTTCTTTACGCTTCAGTAGGTAAAGTCTTGAATAACTAAAAAGAAACAATTCTGTATATTGAAAGCTATTCCGATTATCGGAATAGCTTTTTTTTGTGATCTATGCTTAAAACCACCAAAGACAAAAAGCGTGTCCAAAATGGATGGGCTATGTATGACTGGGCCAATTCGGTGTACTCTCTTGTCATCACTTCTACGATCTTCCCAGTATATTACAATAGTGTAACTAGTGCAGCTGACGGTGGAGATACCGTTTCATTTTTTGGATTCGAAATTGTCAATACGGTCCTTTATTCATATTCGATTTCATTTTCATTTCTTCTCATTGCCTTGCTTTCTCCCTTGCTATCAGGGATTGCAGATTCCAGTGGAAAGAAGTTGTCCTTCATGAAGTTTTTCTGTTATCTGGGATCCTTTTGCTGTGTTGGATTATTTTTCTTTGATGGCTCAAATCTTGAATGGGGAATTTTATGTAGCATCATGGCATCGGTTGGCTATGCGGGAAGCATTGTGTTTTACAATGCATTTCTGCCTGAAATCTCATCGGAAAACGAATATGACCTTTTAAGCGCAAAGGGATTTTCTTTAGGCTACATTGGTTCAGTGATTTTATTGATTTTGAATCTGATGATGATTCAAAAGCCTGATTGGTTTATGATTCCGGACGATGGGGTTGCGGCAAGACTTTCTTTCCTAATCACCGGCCTTTGGTGGGCTGGATTTGCCCAATTCACTTTTCGGGTTTTACCTGATAATCCTTATGGGAAAAGGATAAATAAAGGGCTTTTAGCGAAGGGCTATCAGGAAATAAGGAAGGTTTATACGGAGGTTCGAGGCTTAAATGTGATGAACAAGTTTCTTCTGGCATTTTTCTTTTATTCTATGGGAGTACAAACCGTCATGTATCTCGCGGCTTCATTTGGCGATAAAGAGCTGCAGCTCCCTGGGGACCAATTAATTCTTACGATTCTTATCATTCAAATTGTGGCGATAGGTGGGAGTTATCTTTTTGCCTTTCTATCAAAGAAATATGGAAATAAGATCAGTTTGATGATCATGGTTTTTATTTGGATAGGCATATGTGTCGGAGCTTATTTTGTCTATTCCTTATACGAATTCTACTCTTTAGCCTTTGTTGTTGGATTGGTAATGGGAGGTATTCAATCTATCTCCAGATCGACCTTTTCAAAACTTATCCCCGAGTCTACCACCGATCATGCTTCGTATTTTAGTTTTTATGATGTGACCGAAAAGCTAGCCATTGTATTAGGAACTTTTTCTTATGGCCTTATCGAACAGATTACAGGAAGTATGAGAAATAGTTCACTCACATTAGGGCTTTTCTTTGTGGTGGGGTTAGGGTTCCTCACCCTGGTCAGTATTCCGAAATCTGAATTATCCGTGAAAAAAACAGGTGTGGTATGATTAAGATTTTACCCGGCGAAAAGATTTCAGCTTTAGATAAAAGACATCTTGAATTAACTGGGCAAAAAGGAATCGAACTAATGGAGCAAGCAGCAAAGGCGTTTAGCTCTTGGTTTTGCAAAAATTTCGATTCCAAAAATTCCATAATTATATGGTGCGGAGCAGGAAATAATGGCGGAGATGGATTTGCTATAGCCAGGATTCTTAAAGAAAAAGGGTTTACCGTCTCTTTGATCGAGTGTTTTGAACCTTCAGATAATCTATCTACTGACTGCGAAATTAATCGGAATAGGATTCTTGAAAGTATTAGGTCCTCTAAATGGAGAGGACAAATTCCAGAATCTTCTATTGCCATAGATGCCTTTTTGGGGGTTGGTTTAAAAGGTACCCTAAGAAATGAGGCAAGAGATAAGATTAAAGCTTTTAATTCTCAAGAGGCCATCAAGGTCAGTGTGGATATTCCGAGTGGTTTGAAGGCTGAGGGAGTTGCAGGTTCTGATGTAGTTCTTTCGGATTATACCATTTCTTTCGCCCAGCCGAAACTTTCCCTGTTGTTGCCGGAAAATGAATTTTGCGTGGGTGATTTGAAAGTGTTGGACATTGGCATTGATAGTCGGTCTTACCACGATTTTCAATCAGATTTTTATTTCCTGCAAAAACAAGATGTAAAAACAAGGCATAAACTTTTCCATCGGTTTAGTCATAAAGGAGATTTTGGAAAAATAATGCTGGTTGGCGGTGGAGCTGGTAAAGTTGGGGCCATTTTGCTTTCAGGAGAAAGTGCTTTAAGGACGGGTAGTGGGCTGGTATTTTTGAATGTAAATTCCAGTGAAATTTTAATTACCCAAATTGGTCTTCGGGAAGCCATGACCTCCATTGAAAAGTTTCCAAGACTTGATGGTTTTGATGCCATTGGGATAGGGCCCGGTTGGGGAATGGGAAATAGGGAAGAGCAGCTTGAGTATTTTCTGAATATGGCTAAATGTCCTTTAGTGCTTGATGCAGATGCATTGAATCTCATTGGGGAAAATCCAGCTTTATGGAATTTGATTCCGGTAAAAACCATACTTACACCGCATTTAAAAGAATTCGATAGGCTGGCAGGAGAATCTTCAGACCAACTGGAAAGATGGGCCAAGGCCAAAGAATTGGCGGTTAAGTTTAAGGCCATAATTGTCCTCAAAGGAGCAAATTCCCTTATTTCCTTGCCTGATGGAAGACAAGTTTTTAATTCCTCTGGTACTCAGTTTATGGCCACGGCAGGAGCAGGTGATGTGCTCACTGGGATGCTCACTTCATTATTAGGACAGGGTTACAGTCCTGAAAATGCGGCTTTATGTGGAGTATTTCATCATGGTCTTGCAGGGGAGTTAGCTGGAAAAAGATTTGGACGGGGCACCATTGCTCGGGATATAATCAAAGCTATTCCCATGACTTTTTCCGAACTTGGCATTTCATAGTAGGAACTGCTTTTTACAACTTGAATCCCTTAATGAATTTTTACTGAGCCATGCGAAATGAGAAGCTATTACTCTGGACCCTGGCCGTCATCAACTTTATCCATATTGTTGATTTCATGATCCTTATGCCCCTTGGCCCTCAGTTGATGAGGATCTTTGATATCTCACCTAGGGAATTTGGTTTATTAGTTTCTTCTTACACCTTCAGCGCAGGTATTTCCAGTTTTTTTGGAGCATTTTTTCTCGATAGATTTGATCGAAAAAAAATTCTTCTTTGGGTTTATGTGGGCTTCACTCTGGCCACTTTAGGATGTGCACTGGCAAACTCCTATTCCATCTTGCTATCGGCCCGGGTTCTCTCCGGACTTTTTGGTGGACTGAATACAGCTTTAATTCTGGCGATTATTGGTGATGTAATTCCTGATGAGCGGAGAGGAAGAGCTATGGGTTTGGTCATGGCTGCTTTTTCTGTTGCCTCTGTGCTTGGGGTGCCATTAGGTTTGTTTCTGGCAGGCCTATCTGATTGGCATACTCCTTTTTACATTCTTACAGCATTGTCAGCAGGGAGTCTTGTTATGATTTTCCAATACATCCCAAGTATTTCCGATCACTTGAATTCTGAAGTGAAACGACCTAATCCAATAGTGGTAGTAAAAAGAGTTACAAGCAACTCAAACCAAATGAGGGCTATTTTACTTTCGGTCATGATTATGTTTGGTCAATTTATGATCATCCCATTTTTGAGTCCATTTACTGTAGCCAACGTGGGGTTTACCGAAATTGAACTGACTTACATTTATATGGCAGGGGGAGCAGTCACTATTTTTACTTCTCCTTGGGTGGGAAGAATGGCGGATAGATATGGAAAACTTAAGGTGTTTACTGTGTTCATGTGCTTGAATATCATTCCTATAGGTGTAATCACGAATTTAGGGGTTACACCGATTCCATATGTACTACTTATCTCTACTATGTTCTTTGTAACTTCAAATGGTCGCTATGTCCCTGCAGCGGCGATTATTACAGGAACTGCCACTGCGGAAAACAGAGGTAGTTTTTTGAGCTTCAATTCATCCATACAGCAAATAGCTACAGGAGTTGCCTCTTTGATTGCTGGTGTAATTATTGGTGAAAATGCAGCAGGTGAACTGACCAATTATAATATCGTAGGTTATCTGGCTATATTTTTTAGCCTGATGTGTATCCCTGTTGCGAGAAGAGTCAAAATAGTTAGCTGAGGGTAAAGTATTATTTCCACTTTTTTCACATCTTCTTGGAGCCAAAGAGAATATGTTAGAAGAAAAAGAATTTTGTAAGAACTGTGGTGCCGAGTTATATGGAAAGTTTTGCCATGAGTGTGGCCAAAAAAACTTGACCAGTAAAGACAAAGGGCTTTTATCATTCTTTTCAGAACTCATTTCTTCGATTTTTGTGGCAGATGGGAAATTTTTCTTGACCATGAAATTGATGATTACCAAACCAGGTGAACTTAGCCTTTCTTTCATCAAGGGAATTCGGAAGAGGTATCTTTCACCTTTGCAGATGTTCTTTTTCGCTAACCTGATTTATTTTCTTTTTCCAATTATCTCCAGTTTTAATACTTCCCTATATACCCAATTAAATGGCCTTCCATACAGTGATTGGGTTCGTCCAAAAGTGGAGCAGAGGGTTGAAAATAGCTCCTTGTCAATGGAAGAATTTACATCTGTTTACGAAAGACATTCTAATTCGAATGCAAAACTGCTCTTGATTTTACTGGTGTTTATGCAAGGGCTAGTTTTGAGGGTCCTGTTCTGGAAAAGAAAAGACTTATTTATGGTGGATTTATTTGCGGAATCAGCTTACTTCTACAGCTTTTATATTTTAGCTTTCTTAGTGGTTTTGCCCGGTGTTTTTCTTTTTCTTATAAACCAATTTGATGTCCCCTTGGGCTGGTTATTTTCAGAAGTCTCTTTAAGTATTTCTCTTTTCTTCATTATTTGGCTGTATAGCTTTTTTCAGATAAAAAGGGCCTTTGCAATCTCTTGGTTAGAGGCAGGATTAAAAAGTCTTGCTTTGGGGCTTTGGGTAATTCCTGGATTTTTTCTTTATCGTTTTGTTCTGTTTTGGATTTCCTATTGGATGAGCATATAAAAAAACCTGACAGAAATGTCAGGTTTAAATTGGATTAATTCATTTAAAACTCGGCATTACCCGGTGTTCTTGGGAATGCAATCACATCGCGAATATTCCCCATCCCGGTTACGAACTGCACCATTCTTTCAAATCCCAAACCAAATCCAGAGTGTGGTGTGGAACCAAATCGTCTTGTATCTAGAAACCACCACATTTCTTCCTGTGGGATATTCATCTCTTCCATTTTTGCGGTAAGGACATCTAATCTTTCTTCTCTCTGGGATCCTCCCACTATTTCTCCGATTCCCGGGAAAAGAATATCCATAGCGGCCACTGTTTTTCCATCCTCATTTTCTCTCATATAGAAGGACTTAATTTCCTTCGGATAGTCGGAAAGGATGACTGGCTTTTTGAAATGCTTTTCTACCAGATACCGTTCGTGCTCGGATTGGAGATCTGCACCCCAATCCTCGATCACAAACTGGAATTTCTTCTTTTTATTTGGCTTAGAGTTTCTTAAGATATTTATAGCTTCCGTATAGGTTACCCTTTCAAAATTACTGTCGGCAACGAACCTTAATTTATCCCTGAGCGCCATTTCTGATCTTTGATCAGCAGGCTTTGATTTTTCTTCGTCGAGAAGTCTTCTCTCAAGGAATTCCAGATCCTGTTCACAATTTTCAAGGACGTAACCAATTAGATATTTCAAAAAATCCTCAGCGAGATCTGCATTGTCCTCAGCATCATAAAAGGCCATTTCTGGCTCAATCATCCAAAATTCAGCCAAGTGTCTGGTGGTATTTGAGTTCTCCGCTCTAAAAGTAGGACCGAAGGTGTAAATTTCAGAAAGAGCCAGAGCGGCTAGTTCGCCTTCTAACTGACCCGACACAGTAAGATTAGCTTCACGCTCAAAAAAATCCTTTTTGAAATCTACTTCTCCATTTTCATTTTTCGGCGGATTACCAAGATCAAGAGTGGTCACTTTAAATGTCTCACCCGCTCCTTCTGCATCCGAGGCCGTAATGATAGGGGTATTGATATAGAAGAATCCCTTATCATTAAAGTATTTATGGACAGCAAATGATAATGCGTGACGAACACGGAACACGGCACTAAAGGTGCTGGTACGCATCCTCAAATGCGCAATTTCCCTCAAAAATTCCAATGAATGTTTTTTGGGCTGAAGGGGGTATTTTTCTGGATCTGCCGATCCAAGAACTTCAATGCTGTCAGCAACAATCTCCGAGCTCTGGCCTGAGCCTTGTGATTCTACTACCTTTCCCTTCACTTTTATACATGCCCCAGTGGTACATGCCTTCAATACATCCTCCTGGATAGCATTCGGATCTGCTACGATTTGATAATTCAAAATCGTAGAGCCATCATTCAGCGCGATAAAATTCACATTTTTATTTCCTCTTTTTGTTCGGATCCATCCCATTACGGTGACGGTATCTCCTATAGGACTTTGCGCTAATAAGCTCTTGATTTTTACTCTTTTGTTGAATGACATGCTATCCTTTTTTAAGGCTTTTCGGTCGTATATGAGCCGATTTATTTAGTTTGCAAAAAAACGATTAAATAAGCTTTTTATCAAAAATTACCTTGTTTTTTCTAACTTTGATCACAAGCCGATCACCTAAGTTAAGGCCTTTCAAATTGCGTTATTTGGTGTAATCTTTATCTGAATGCAGAAGCTAAATTTAAGTCAATCTCTATCACAAAAATTATCTCCCCAGCAGATTCAATTTATCAAGCTGTTGCAGGTGCCTACAGCTGAGCTGGATACAAGGATTGAGGAGGAATTAGAGGTTAATCCTGCACTCGAAGAAGGTAAGGATGAGGATCCAAAGGATGACATGGATGACCCATACGATGAGGAGCCGATGGCTGAAGATAGGGATGTGAACCTGGACGACTATCTCTCCGATGACTATGGCGGTTATAAGATGCATGGAGACGGAAACTACAACCCTGATGATGAGGGTAAAGAAATTCCGATTTCCAGCAATGCTTCCTTGCACGAGTTGCTTATGGCTCAGTTGAATTTCCTTAAGCTGGACGAAAGACAAAAACTAATTGGCGCTCAACTTATAGGCAGCATAGAAAATGATGGTTACATCCGAAGGGACTTGGATTCCATTATAAATGATTTGGCTTTCAGCCAAAACATAGAAACTGATATCGATGAGCTGGAAGAATTACTCCGAAAAATTCAAAACTTCGATCCAGCTGGGATCGCATCTCGAAATTTGCAGGAGTGCCTTTTACTTCAACTTGAAAGAAAGGAACATCCGGATGATCCGGCGGTTCAGAATGCCATCATGATCATCCAGGATTGTTTTGATGAATTCACAAAGAAGCATTTCTCTAAAATTCAAAAGAAGTGTGATCTGAGTGATGAAGAGACCAAGGAGGCAGTAAATTTAATCACTAAGCTAAATCCAAAACCAGGTGGAATTTCCGATGGTTTGGTTAAAACTCAATATATAATTCCTGATTTCATTTTGAATTCGAATGATGGAAAGATGGAAGTCACTTTGAATTCGAGGAATGCACCCGAACTTAGAATCTCAAGATCTTATTCTGAGATGTTTGAAGCGTATGACAAGAGCAATAAAAAGGACAAGAAACTAAAGGAGACAGTCACTTTTGTAAAGCAAAAATTGGATGCAGCAAAGTGGTTTATTGACGCCATTAAGCAAAGGCAAAATACGCTTTTGAAGACCATGGAAGCCATTCTCGAGTATCAAAAAGATTTTTTCGTAGATGGAGATGAGACCAGACTTCGACCCATGATCCTTAAAGACATTGCCGAGAGAATTGATATGGATATTTCCACTGTCTCCAGAGTTGCTAATAGTAAAGCAATCCAGACGGAATTTGGAGTTTATCCCTTGAAGTATTTCTTTTCTGAAGGAATCTCAACGGAAAGTGGTGAAGATGTTTCTAATCGGGAAGTGAAATCAGTTTTGCAGGGATTGGTTAATTCCGAAGACAAGAAAAAGCCGCTTTCGGATGATAAATTGGTGAAGTTACTAAATATTAAAGGCTATAACATTGCCCGGAGAACTGTGGCTAAATACAGAGAACAGCTTCAAATTCCAGTAGCCCGCCTAAGAAAAGAATTGTAGTGCTGCGGCAAATAGCTTTAATCATATCGGTTGTCTTTCAGCCACTGCTCATCCCTTCAATGGTATTTGCACTTATCTTTTATTCGGTACCTGAGGCCAGCTCGATTCCGGTTGAATTTAAGGATAGGCTCTATTCACTTATCGTACTTTCCACGCTTTTGATTCCGTTAATTACCATTATTGGCTTTAGACTTTCGGGAGTGGTTAAAAGTCTCCACATGGCCACCATGGCAGAGCGCTACATTCCTTTTACTATTATTTGTATTTATTTCGGTCTGACGACCTATTTTTTATACGACAAAACTGAGTTTGATCCTGTGATTTGGAGATCTCTATTTGTGATCACCCTGACAATTATTGGACTGACTATAGTGACTTTTTTCTGGAAAATGTCTGCACATATGACTGGAGTAGGAGGCTTAATGGCTATCATCATTGTGATGGCTTCATTTTTCCCAAACTTCCAAGAGCTTTATTATTTGCTGGGGGCAATTTTACTAGCAGGGATTGTTGGGACTTCAAGATTATACTTGAATGCTCATAGACCACAGGAGATTTATGCTGGTCTGGTTTATGGATTTCTTTGTTGTTATTTAGGGTTCCAGTTTGTATGGACATAAAAAAACCGAAGAGCGATCTTCGGTTGATTTATTTTTCAGTCGATTTCTTAAAAGAGGACTGCCGCAATTCCAAAATTGATTTGACTCGCTCTGGAGTTGTCAGGCCCTAAGCCAGTTTGCCAAATTTGATTTAAGCCAAAGTATCCCCAGGCATAAAAGCCAGGTGTACCTGCTTTAACACTTATTCCGTAACGTATTTTCTCCAATCCGTAATTTTGAGAATCCTTCACTTTTCTCTGCAGACCATTGGCATCAGTGAAGGTGATTTTTGAGTGAGCATTATAAAGGAACCCAATTTTACCTCCAACACTCGCACGGAAACCTGAAGTGTAATTTGACTTATTCAAGTGCCAAACCAGATCCAAGGGAATATCAATATAGTTTGCTGCGAAAGTATTGTTTTTGATCCTGATATTATCTCCAAAAACTTCTGTAAGTTCCAAGAGCTGACTAGATTCGGGGCCTAGGTCTGGGTTATTGAACAGGTTTTTATTTTCCTGAAAAGCCATTTTATCTGTTCCGATTCCTATTCCTGGTTTTAAAACAAAACCAGAATTATCACCGAAGATGTTAATGGGGTACTGATAATAGACATTGAAAGTACGGGACCGGAAGAACCTTACTCCCAAATCTTCAGCTCTATTGGTAAGTTGATTAAAACCAAACTCCACAGACAGATCACTGGGGATATTTGGTCGGCCACCTATTGGTGTTTTTGGGATTCTGCTTTCTTGATCTTGGGCCTGAACTCCTTGAAACAAAAATATCAGGAAGAATAAAGTATAAATTTTTTTCATCAATCGAGTGGGACGATTTTGCTATCAATGCCCGCAAAAATAGGAATTATCGCAAGATTTATACCCCTTTCCCTCTTAATAATTCTTAAGCTGTTTTTACCTATTTCGATGTTGTAATTTTAATGATATTGGTTGGGAATGGAAAATTAAATACCTTTGCAGCGCAAAAGGCCTCGTAGCTCAACTGAATAGAGCACCTGATTACGGCTCAGGAGGTTTCAGGTTTGAATCCTGACGAGGTCACAAAGCTCTGCTATTAAAGCAGAGCTTTTTTGATTTTCAGGTAAAAGATTTTTTGAAGAGCGAGTAGCACAATTTTTTTATGTGCCATATCTTTTGGTCATATTTGGTTTTCAAGACAAGTAATGAAAAGACTAATTTCCTTTTGTTTGATTCTAATATGCACTTCCTGCGAAGAGCTTCTGGAAGTTCAAGAGTTTACGGGCTCATGTACTATTATTCTTTCTGATGGAAGTAGCCTAACTACCGACGGTTTAGAATTACTCGAAAGCACTGAGACCATCACCTACCGAGATGAGGATGGAAAGCTTTGGTCCCTATTTAGGGATGATTATGAAAGTTTTTCTTGCAATTAAGAATTAAAAAAAGCAGCCAAATGGCTGCTTTTCTTTTTAGTGGGCCGGAGAAACTTGGGCCCTTGTTTTATTACTTTTCTGCCAAAAGAAGAATATGGTAAATAGTATTATCAGGGTGCCAGGGAATAGGAGCATCTTGACTAAGGTGTCTTGACCGGCAGCCAGTTCCAATGCTTCTCCAGTTAAACCTTGTGCGGCGTTTACTGCATTAGCGTCATCAATCCAACTTCCAATTATTGGTTGAAATATGGCAGTGGAAAACATTCCGACACCGCCTATAATAGACATTCCAAGAGCACCACTAAGTGGTACCCTTTGGGCGACAGCCCCAACCATCACTGGCCAGAAATAGCCGACACCCAATGCAAAGATCACGGCAGCTACATACGCTAATGGACCAGTCACAGAGCTAAATAAATAAATCCCAATGGTAGCTAAAATTGACCCGGTTAGTAGCACTCCTGTCTGGCCTAGCTTACCTACTACTGGACCTGCAAAGAATCTAGCGACAGCCATCACACCAGTAGTCAATGCCAGAATGAGCATAGGGCTGGCTCCGCTTGAGCCCATGATCAAACCTACCCACTGCTGTGGTCCAAATTCTGAAATTGCTGTCAATGCCATACAGAAGAATAGAAAGATGAATACAGGACTGAACATGGCTTTCACATTTTCCAAAAGAGAATCGGAGCCCTGAACTTGAGGCCTTGGGAATTTTTTACCAAAGAAAAGCACAGCATAGATGACAGTTGGAATCATCATGATCCAGATTTGAGCTTCCCAACCCATACTCATGTCTGTCATAAATTTGGAGATCAGGCTTCCTAACACTATTCCTCCCGGGAACCACATGTGGAACCTGTTTAACATTTTATTCATTTTTACTCCAGTGTACATGTCTGCAATCATTGGGTTACATGCTGCCTCTGTACATCCATTTCCAAACCCTATAAATAGGGTTGAAATCAAAAGGGTCGTATAGCCACCTGCGTAGATGGTCATCAGAATCCCCACTGTATGGGCTACAAAAGCGATTCTCATAATATTAGCAGGTCCTACTTTGTGATAAAAAATTCCGCCTAGGATCATTGAAATTGGGAATCCAAGGAACCACATAGAATTTATAAAACCGAGTTCTTCGGCTGTAAGACTAAAGTTCTCGCCAAGCTGATCAAGAATCCCCGCTCTAATAGCAAAGGTAAAAGCGGTGGTAATCAATGCGAAACAGCTGGCATTAAACAGGGCTGACCGATTAATATTGTCACTCATAGGTAAGGTTGTTTGGTTTTGGGTTTGAATTAAGTCAAATGAATCTGATGAAAATATGAAAAATATTGGATTTGGACTTTTCCGTTTAAAAAAATAATCTCCAGACTGGAATTATTGGATCACTAGCAATGAACTTGTGATTTTATCTTCGAAGCCATAAGTGGTGTTTCTTACCTGGATTACTACCACATAAGTTCCCAGTGGAATTTGCTTTCCCTGAACCTTTCCATCCCATTTAAAGAGAGCAGACCTGGGCTCGAACTGATTAGCAAAGTCATAGTGAATTAGGGCCCCCTGTCTGTTTAAAACAAATAGTTCTACCTCATCAACTCCTTCGTCTACCAAAAGCCTGAAATCTCTGGTTGAGTCTCCTAGAACCATGGCGTTTGGGTGAACTACATTGAAGTTACATACTTCGAATGTTTCAAACTCCTTCACGAACTCACACCCATCCACTGTAGTCACCACTAAGGTGTGACTTCCTACTTGGGTTGGTTTAAATAATCGCTTTGAAGAAACCAGACTCCCTTCAAAAAACCATTCATAAGTTTCGTACTCGCCGGGATCAAGTGGAGGTATGGAGTTTTCTTTTGAGCAGGCCGGTACTCGATCTGCAATTTCCGGTTGATCCAATAAGGTGCTTTCTTCAACGAAAATAAAATTTCTTCCAATTTCACAACCCAATTTATTGAATACCACGGCCTCATAAGCACCTATTTCGAATACCTGAATCTCAAATTGATCTGCAAGCTGGTCCAGCTCCTGCCTATCATTTGATTCATCATAATAAATCCAATCTACCCGGGTAACTTCTTCTTCATTTGTTTCCAAAGTTATAGTGGCAAAGTCAGGATTTGGACAAAACTTAGTGGCAGATAAGTCTACTGGTACTTCAAAAATTGGTGGTTCGATTTCAAAGTTTTCTGGTTCAACTGGACAAAACCCACTTTCCAAAGGCTGAACAATTAGAGAAAAAGCCCCAACAGATGTGGGATAAAATAAGGCTCCTCTTCCTACTATTTCTGCATCTTCATTTAACCAACGAATGCTAGCCTCGCTTTCATCAATTGAAACCAGTTGGGCTTCATAAACTTTGTTTCCAAAACAATCTTCTTCAATCAGAACCGCATCAAATTCAATTCTTTGAGAAAGAGTAGCTGTGAAGGTTTTAAATTTCGAACATAAATTTTCTCCACCTCTTGGACTAGCTTCAAGCCGATAAGAACCAGCCTGAGTAAGATTAAAGGAGTTTTGTGAAGATTTAGATTCTACCTGTCCATCTGGATAATAGAGGGTAAAGGTTAAGTCCTGATCAGTTTCAGGTATAAAATCAAAAGTCTCACAAATATTAATGGATGGTGGAATACTGAATTCTACTTCAGGTTGATTTTCTATAGAAAGTTCCTGAATGGGGTAAGTACAACCATCTATTTTGAGCTCAAAAAGGTAGTTTCCATCTGGCAAATCGACTCGCAAGGTGTCTTGATCTGAAATATTTCCCCCTCGGATTGTTCCTTTTCCCAAAGCTAGAATTCTATATTCTCCATCTACTTCACCATCTGGAAAGTCTAGGTCAATCCATCCATTACGCACCGAAAAGTCCGAACAGGATTCCGCTCCAACACTATAATTTACTTCCATCTGGACAGGAGGATTTGAACTGCTTGGTGGATCTTCGGATTCGAGGATCATGAGACTCGTATACTCACAGCCATTTCTGTAAGCAGAAATAGTGTAGACCTGGGGTTTTAGATTTTCGAAAAGGATTTCTGAACCTGAACCCAAATTCACATTAGAAAAATTAATCTCAGGAATTATAAGTGAGTCCAAATTACTCGGCGGAGTAACAGAGAATGAGCCGGTGTCATCAGCACAGTCCTTTGGTTCACTAATTTTGAGCACATCGATTTTCGGAGCTTCAACTACTTCAAATCGAACTTTTCTCTCAGAAGGACAGTCTGGATAATCTGGATCGACAGCAACAAACGAGGCTTCATAAACGCCGATATCCTGTAAGTCTCCTGCTTCAATGTTCAAAGAGAATGCATCTCCAATTTCGACTTTTGAATCCGTCCCAGGTCTTTTAAGTAGCCATTTACCAGAAATAGGAGTGTCTGTAGTTAAGAATACGCTCTGCCCTTGGCAAATGGTTTCAGCCGACGTCAGAACCTCAAAATCCAAACTTGGCCCCACGAAGGTGCTTCCAGAAATGAGACAGGTTCGGCTACCCCCAGAGCCGGACAAGAAGAGTTCTACGAAATAGAAACCTTCTTCTCTAGTGTAAAACCTATTTTGATTCCCTACAATGTTCCCGTCATAATCTTTCCAAACGAAGTAGTATTCTGAAAAATTGGGCGTGTTTTCGTCAATTGCGACTAGCTCGACGGGCTCATCTCCGCAGAGTAAGTAATCAGGAAGTAAGTCAATTTTTGGACCTCTAGTCACAGAGACCTCTAAGGTGCTTTCATAAATATTTTCAGTACCTCGCCGTACTGATAGAGAGACTGTGTAATTTCCGATTTCATTAAATGAAACCTTGATTTCATCGAATTGGTCACCTCCTGTACGGTTAAAGAGGGTTTCTCCTGTTTCGCTTGTGACCAGCCAGGAATAAATATCTGTGTTTGGATTTCCTCCTCCGGAGAATGTGCCAATTACACCACCAAAAACAATGCATAGCTGATTTGGTCCAGATAATTCGGGCTGATTTGCTTGAGAAAAAACATTCAAAGAAATGCCCAAAAGCAAGTTTAGGACCATCAAAAAAGGCAAGTACAGCCTTTTGATAAACCCAAAAGGATAAACCGATTTACTACTGGCCAAGAAACGGAGAATTTAAGGGATTTAATTAAGCTCGAACTCAAAATTGAGTGGTACACTCATAGCAAAATATATTCCATATTTTACTCGATTACGAGAATTGTTCCTAATTGATATTCATCAATATTTTGTTCAAAATTCCGGAAATTTAAGCGGATCGCATAAGAGCCATTTGGAATCTTTTTGCCCTGATAAGTTCCATCCCAGAAGCAAGTTGCTTCTTCAGTTAAAAGGTCCGATTGATTACAGTAAAAAATTAATCCTCCCCATTGATTATAAATAGAAACTTCCAGTTCATCAATCAGATAGTTTGTGTAAACAAGGAAGAGCTTATCAGGATTAGCGGGCTCTATGGCATTAGGATATGAAACTCTTAGCTCACATTCTTCGATAGTCGAGAAAGTCTCGGAGAAAAAGCACCCTTCATTCGACTCTACGATTAAAGTATAGTTTCCTGGTAAGGTGGGTTTGAATATTGGTGAAGTAGAAAGCAGTTCATCTTCGAGATACCACTCGTATCCTATAAAGTCTCCAGGATCTAAATCTGGTCCAATTTCATATCTTGGACAAACTTGGTAAGTTTCTTCTAATTCAGGCCTATTGGTATCAGGAATTTTTAGTACCAAGGTCATATCACTGCCTAGGATACAATTGATTTCATTAATAACGCGAACCTCATAAGTACCTTCTTCACTTACCTCAATCTGCATTTGCCCAGTTTCTTCCATTAGCTCTATTTCGTTTCCATCGAAATCCGTATAAAACCAGCGAGTCTCACCGACTCCATCGAAGTCTCCAGAAGCAGTAAGTAAGTTGGTTTGGCTATCTGCACAGAAAGGTTCTGTCTCCAAGTTTACTGAAACCTCTAGAACAAGTTCTTCCACTTCAAAAAATATTCGAGAATCCTCACAGGGTTCTCCAACAAGGGGTTGAACTTCAAGACTGAATTCTCCAAATCCTGAAGTAGTAAATACCTGATCTGTGCTAAGTTCAGTTCCCAATGAATCCATCCATGAAAAAGAAACTTCTTCTGGGGTGTAGTTTTGGATCTGAGCTATGAAAGTTTGATTTCCTTGGCAGTCCTTACTTTGAAAAACAGCATCAAAAACCGGAGCTTCATTGAGTTGAACAGTTAATTCTTTCAGTTCCGGACAAAGCGTGGTAGAGTTCTCATCAAAACCATAGAATTCCCATATTCCACTTTGATCAAGCAGAATCTCTTCCCCGGCTTCGATAATCAGGACGTTTCCATCTGGGCTATTCACTTCAAAGGTTAAAGGTTGGCTCGTCTCTGGAGTGAAGAGAAATCTTTCACAAATGGTGAGTTCTGAAGGAATTTCAAAATCTATTTTGTTTGGATTGATTTCAATTTCAATTGTTTCTCTACCCAATTCACAGTCCTTATTTGTGTTTGGGTTTCTACTAAAAACTGATGCTTCATAAACTCCAGGTTCTTCGATGATTATTTCTGTTTGATCCTTAAACTCAGGCAGTAATTCAATATTTCGGCTTGCATCGTATCTCCGCCATTCAACATCAGTCACTTCATCCGGGAAAGTAGTGCTTAATGTGATGGTGGCTCCAGGACCTAATTCACAAAGCTGTGTCTTTTCCAATGTCAGATCTACGGAAAGGACAGGTTCCGTGATTTCAAATTCTTTAGGTGGAAAAGGGCAGGCTTGGCTACCTCTGGGTTGTACATCTAGCTTAAAGGTGCCGGTAGTCGTAGGAATTAAAAACTCTTCTCTACTCACTACATTATCCTCTTCATCAAACCAGGTAAATACAGCATTTTCAGGTTCACTATCCTGAAGTATGGCCTGATAAATTCTGTTTCCAAAACAATCCTCTTCAACTAATACCGGTTCAAATTCAATAGGATCTACCAGGGTAACATTGAAAGTTTCAAGTCGGGGACAAATTTCATTTTGGTTCTCAATTTCACCTAAAAGTAAATACTCACCTTCCTGATCCAATGTGAATGCCTCTCCGGCTAATTGCTGCTCAGTACTACCATCAGGTCTTGTTAGGGTAAATAGGAGGTCCTGAGTGGTAGCGGGGACATAATCAAAGGTTTGACAAACATTAATTTCAGATTGAATGAAAAATTGTACAAGGTTTAAACCCTCGATAACTACTTCTTGGCTTGCAGGCAAACTACAACTGTCTAAGTCAAAAACTTCCACAAAATAAGTTCCTCCAAATAAATCGATAGGATAGGATTCTCTGTTGTCAAAGCTGCCATTTCGTACCACTGAGCCTCTTTCGTTTAGGACGCGATAACCGCCTTCTGCAGGACCATTGAGGAGATCAATAATAAATGAGCCATCTACTTTCCCGGTTTCCGTACACATTTCAGGCATGACCTCACTTACTTCAAAATCAATTTCAGATGGAGGATCATCAAGAGCTACCACGGTGGCTAATCGAAAAACGCAATTACCCAAAGTTCCAAGTCCAGTATAAGTCCCCGATTTCAGACCTGTAAATTCAAAAGTATCCCCGGGGCTTAAAGGACCACTGAATTGTCCTGTACCATCTATAGTGACGTCATCGAGCTCAGTTAATGCTTCTATGATAACAGTCCCATCTGGAAGCTGGCAACCTGAAGAAGCCTGACCAGCGATTACGGTAAACTCTGGTCGTGGATTAAAGGTAAGGTTCACTCTATCAACAAGGCTACACTCGGGAGTTTCGGGGTTATCAATCCTGAAAATGATTTCATACTCACCGGGTCCATCCAAAAAGAAACTTGGCTCCAGATCCAATTCTCTGGAGGTACGCATGAATATCTCATCTGGGCTGCCTTCCTTTTGATAATACCAGTCTCCTAGCAAGTCCTGTTCTGTACGGAACAGAACCGGTTCTCCTGGGCAGGTTGTACTAGCCTCAGCAATAATCTTTACGGTATCCGCTAGATCGACTCTAGTTTCTAATGTTCTTTCACAGGAAAGGTTTCCTTGAGAATCCTCCTGAAAAAAGGAAACATTGTAGGTCCCTGGTTCTGGATTAACCAAGTCATTTTCAGTTGAAATAATGGTATTTGTATCATCACGCCATTCAAAAATGTAATCTTCAAAATTATCACTGCTGGGACTGATTGCAGAAAGCGTAAGATCCTGGCCCGAACAGGTAGTATAACTTTGGCTGAGTAGGATTTCAGCCCCGTTAATTACTTCCACCTCCAAAGTATCCTGGAAAATGGAAATAGCTCCCCGAAATATTTCTAGACTTATCTGATGGGTTCCGATTTCAGAAAAGGTGTAACTCAAAGTTTGGAAACCAGCCCCCCCCGAACCATCAAATAAAATGTCACCACTCGGACCGGTTATCACCCATGCATAAACATCTGTTTCAGGGTCTCCCGCACCAAAAAAATCACCAATAACCGACCCAAAAACCACACATAGAATTTCGGGCCCAGTAAGGGCAGGATCTTCGAGAGATCTCAATCCAAAACTTGAATCTATCTCATCAGAGGAATAACCTTCCAATGTTCGAATTGGGGAATTCGGATAATTGGTGAGGAGAAGAAGGGTAATACTCCAAAAAAACAGGTACTGAGGTTTGAGCAAAACAAGAATTAGTGGCTACTGTGAATTATAAAAATACCACAATTCCCATGCAATAAAGAAAACTCTCCCTCTTAAGTATTTGAAAATTATTGAATTACCTTACAAAGGTCCATTGAGACTCCTTACTTAAAGCTTCGGAGTACTCATAGCCCTCCTCATTAAAAGTCTTTAGCATTTCAGGATCCTCAATTCGATTTTTGATCGCAAAATTAGTCATAAGACCTCTAGCTTGCTTTGCAAAGAAGCCAATGGTTTTATAGCTTCCATCTTTAAATTCCTTGAATTTAATATTGATCACAGGACTTTTTAGGGCTTTCTTATCGACTGCTTTAAAATATTCGTTTGAGGCTAAGTTTACAATCGGCTGACCTTGAGCGGCTTTATTGATTGCCTTGGCAATTTTTGTATCCCAATATTCGTAAAGGTTCTTACCTTTTTTGTTTTCAACTTTGGTCCCCATTTCGAGGCGGTAAGGCTGGATAAGGTCAAGTGGCTTCAAAAGGCCATATAAACCTGATAAAATTCTTAGATGTTCCTGAGCGAAATCGAAATCCTCCTCGCTGTAGTTTTCTACATCTATTTTTGTATAAACATCTCCTTTGAAGGCCAAAAGCGCCTGCTTGGAGTTATTGAAGTTAAATTCCTTTTGGAAAGACTTAAATCGCTCTCGATTCAATTCTGCCAGATTGTCGCTGATACCCATAAGCTCTTTCAATTGAGCTGGGGACTTTTTTTTCATGACAGAAACTAGTGACTTTATATCGGATTGGAATTCCGGAATGGTGTGTCCTTTATAATCTGGGGCGCTATAATCTAAAGTCTTTGCAGGTGAAATAAGAATCAACATGTTACTCTATTACTGTTATCGCTTTGGTTTGCGTTTGGGTTAAATTTTGATCTCTACTGGTAAACTCAACTACTACGGCATATGTTCCATTTGGTACAAATTCTCCACCAACCGTTCCATCCCAAGGGCAAAATTCCTGTCTAGGCTCGATATTTTCATGCTCACAGAAGAAAATCAATTCACCCCAACGATTGTAGATGTAGACATTTACATCATCAATGTATTCATTAGCATAGAGGATGAAGTTTCGGTTAGGATCATTGAGAACCAAGGCATCCGGGAATACTATTCTTAAAGCACAATCTTCAAAAACTTCAATAGTTTCCACGAATTCGCAACCTAAATTATCCGAAACTGTAAGCTCATAAATCCCAGGTTCGGTTGGGGTAAAGACGGCATCGGTAGAAACCTCTTCTCCATTTAAAACCCATGAATAATTATCATAAACCCCAGGGTCTATGGATAGTGTCACTCCTTCAACTGCACAAATGGTAAATCCACTTGGTACAACCGGAGGTAAAATAGTAGACCTCACCACGGTTCCGTTCGCTCTTCCCAGATCACACCCGGCAGCACTTCGCAAAAGAACTTCATAAGTTCCTTCCTGATCAGTTTCTACTACAGGAAGATCATCCCATTGAGGGATTCTGGTTCGAGTTCCACCCTGAACAGAATACCACTCAATGTTTGCTACACTTGTGAGATCTGCTTCTAGAGTCATTATTGTGGTGGTCTGATCACCACAAAATGGAGTTACATCCAAGTTTACATCTACAGATTCCTCCAGATTTTCAGCTACGAAATCAATGCTATTCACTGGGCAAAGTCCTCCCGAAGCAGGTTGGACTTCGAGTGAGTAATTCCCATCTCGCGGAGGAGTAAAGGATTGTGATCTACCTACGATCACTCCACCTTCATCCTTCCAAAGGAAAATAACATCAGCAGGATCAGCATTATTCAAAATCGCTTCATAAGTCGTTCCTGCCTGGCAATCTGTGATGGGGCCAGAAAGATCGAAATCAATGATTTGAGTAATGTCTGCATTTAAGGTTAATTCCAACGGGCAATCAATTCCAGCCGGATCTTCACCCAAAAGCGTGTAAGCTCCACTTTGAGAAATAGTAAAAGTGCCGTCCGCATTGGGATTAATTATTGCCCCACCCGAATCTCTCAAAGTGTAATCTAATGCCGATTCCGAACTTGGCTCAAAAGTAAATTCACCGCAGGCTGTAAAATTGGAAGGAGCTGAGAATACCACTTGATTTCGCTCGGCCACTTGGTATAAATTTGGATCGGGAATCGAGCAATTCGAAGGATCTAAAAGCTCTATGGCATATTCACCCTCAGGAACCGGAACTTGTATGAAATCGACACTGGTAAAAGTTCCGCTAAACTCAAGACCATCACCCTGCCGAGTCAATAAATAGCTTCCTGAAATGGGTGCACCAAAAGTGATAGTGAGGCTGCCATCTCCAACACCGTTTGGAGTACAAATTTCATCATTTACGGTAACTGTATTTGAGTAACCAGCTGGAGGATTAAGATTCTCTACTGAAACTGTTGCGGTGTAGAAGCAGCCCGTTCCATTCTCGGCCTCAATGGTGTAAACTCCAGGGTTTAAGTTTTGGATTTCCAGAATATCACCGGCATTAACATTCATGAAGCTCTCCCCTGTTTCTACGACTGTCACTGTTTCAGCAGCTGCCTGCATGGTAATGCTGAAGGCCCCATCCGCAGATGCACAGTCCGTCGCTGCTGTTGTCTGAGTTGCCTCAAATAGAGGTAATTCATTGACAAGAAGATCAATCCTTTTCTCAATGGTACATCCATCAAGAATTGGATCCTGAGTTACGAAGATGATTTCATATTGTCCTGGGCCAGGGAGGCTTTCTATATTTAGGTCCAGCTCAAAGAAGGTTCCCAGCGAAACCCTATTTCCATCACCATTTAGCTCATAGAAATACTGTCCTTCTATGGGAGTATTCGGAGCAAATAGCACATTAATGTCTTCATAGCAGACTTCTTCCGAGGTTTGGTCCAAATCAAATTCAAAAGCAGGTCCAACAAATACTTCGGCAGTTGACGGGCAGGATTCAAATAGCAAAGCCTCATCATCCGACAACCCATCAGGCACTCTGTAGCTCACTTCTACAGTATATATTCCCTCTTCATCCACAGTTATGGAATTGGAATTTTCGTCACCAAAAACTTGACCTCCGGCGTCGGTCCATAGGAAATCATAAAGACCTTCTGATGGATCATAATCATCTATGGCTGTCAAGGTAGCAGGTTCTTCGGAGCAGAAGGTAATGGCATCTGGAAGGGTTAGCTCCGGTGGGGCTTCAACTAAAACCTCGCCTTCGGCAAAGAAATAATCAGGGTCGCCACATCGATCCACTCGCAAAGACACGGTGTATGTTCCGGGCTCAGTAAAAATTTGTTCCAAGGTCTGGAATTGGTCACCTGGTCCTCCGAATTCATCCTGAAGAACTGTACCATCATCACTGATTACTGTCCAGAAGTAAGAATCAATATCTGGTTCTCCTCCACCTTCGAATAAGGCTCCGGCTCCCTCATCAGGGTCCAAACACAACCTTGCAGGCAAAGCTAAAGCAGGCTCAGGAATTGAACTTCCAGAATTCCGCACAAAGGATGGCAAGCCAAGATTAGTCGTTCCGGGCATCGGATCCACAGCATCCTGATTAAAGGTGGAATTTGCATTACAACCAGCACCGACATTGATTTGACCAATTTGATTTGAGCCAACTACCGCAACGTAAATTTGTCCGTCAGGACCAATTTGAAGTGCACCGAGGTCCAATCCTGAAGTCTGATCAATGGTATTTCGGGTACTTAAAATACAGCTTTCAATTGCAGGCCGATCATCTGCATTTTGGAAGCAAGAAGGACAAGTGGCTGCATCAGGATCGTCATTATCTACTGCACGGATATTAAACTCTTCGACTCCAGGTCCACCATTCCGGTAGGAGACAAGTATCCGCTCACTACTGTCTGAAAATTCTAAACCATAAACATCGCCATCACATCCTAAATCTAATCTGGCATATTCTGTAAGTTCCCCTGTACTCTGATCGAAATCAAAAATCTCAAGCTTGTTACAGCCATTTTCGGAAATGGTTACGGCCAGCTGTGAGCCATCAGGGCTGAACTTCATGGCACCAACTCCAGAATTAAAGCCGTGATTACTTCCTACTGAGCTTAGGACGGGTTCACCAATTCCATTCTCAGTGACTGGGTAGGCCCTGAATGTGTTATTTCCCAACTCATGGAACATCACCCAAGTGGTGTCACCAGAGCTTAAGGCTGCGCTATGTTCTGTGGAAGGGCTGAAGAGGAAATTATCTTTGGTTGTGACGTTTCCCACACCATTCTGATTTTGGGCTTTAATATCAACCAGGGAGTACTTTACTTCATTTTGCCCATTTGCTGACCTTTGGGTGGTGAATAGGTAGTATAGGGTTTCATCTTGGGGAACTCCCACAGCGATCACGGACTGGCTTGAGGAATTATCTCCCCCGATGTCCTCTCCATTTTCCATCAGATTTCCATTCAAATCCCAAACAGACTGTCCATCTGTGTAGAAAAGAACTTGCCCATCTGAACCTGAAATCGTGGTAGTACCCGCAGGAATATCTCTCGGGTGCGCTTCTTCGATTGGTCTTGGTGTAGGGGCATCCGGATCATCTGGGTCTGGATTAAAATCCAGTCCTGCGCCGTCCCCGAAGAGCCAGACATTATTCGATTGGTCTTGAAGGTCCCAGACTTGAACTCTGATTTCAGCATATGCATAGCACTCAGAGCCTGGTTCTCTTACCAGCGCCCAATATGTTCCTGGTAAACAAACCTCATTTTCTTGCCTATTTGTCCACCCTTCGTCTCTGAAGTTAGACCAGAAATATTCGTAATTCTGCCCACCACCTCCTGGCGCTTCACCTCCTTGCTCGCCTTCCATGGCTTGTGCCTCCAGCAAAGCTCCAATATCCACACATTGGCCTTCACAAATGGTAGTGTCTTGGGGTGTGAAATTGGCTTCAAGATTATTTTCAGTCAATGGAATAGTATTCGTCGCGGTGCGGGTAACTCCATCAGCGAAGGTCACTGTTAAAGTAGCAGAAACACTTTGACCTGTAGCTGCATCTGCAGGTATTAAGAAATGCTCCTGATTATATTCTCCATCGACTGGGTTACCTAGAGAATCGACTAATGGTGGGTCAAACTCCCAGTTAAAGCTTACTGGCCGATAGTTCTCAGGTGTTATTTCACTTGTAAGTTGTATTGGGTTATTCGCACAAGGCATATCAGGTTGCCAGGTGAAACTCACGGTTGGGTCGATGTCCGCATTTGGGGCGAAAGTAGGAAAGATTGTACCGCAAAAATCTACTCCATTAAATGGGTCGGACTCTACATTAATGCCTAAAGGGTCTGTTTCGTCTGGATTGGTTACTCTGCCTATTAATTGAGGACCTCCATCCACTTCCTCATAGAGATAGTACAAGTTGCCATCAGGCCCTGTTTTGATATCATATACAGCCTCTAATGAATCATCCAGTGGCATAACTTCCGGATCAGCTGAAAGATCATCTGTAGGAACTCTGAGTAAATCATTTCCTCTGGAAAAATAAATAAAAGCTCCATCAGGGGAGAATTCGGCTCCACCAAATGGCTCGGCACCACCTGACTGATCAATGACTTGAGGATTTCCAAATGTTCCAGAACTTGTATCAAAATCCAGTACAACGATTTCACCACCAGTACCTGGAGGAATAAGGATTAGTTTCTGCTGATCAGCATCAAAAACAATTGCCTCTGGAGTAAAACCAATGCTTTCTGTATCGGTGACCGTAAAATTACCCTCCCCAGAATCAAGCCTTCTTGAAACAATATTGCCATTATCAAAACTGATTAAATAGGACGGAGAAGCCGGAGACTTAACCACCAATAATGCTCCTTCAGCATCTCCAATAACATTGTCCTTAGAAATAACCTCTCCCAGGGGTCTTTCATTTCCAACAGCCTGCCCTGGTGCATTCATATCTACCAGAGAGTATTGAAGCTGACCTCCTGGGGAAATGTAGAAGATGTAAAAAAGCTTATTTCCTTCTGGATCGTACTCCAAAAACCCTGTGGCTACGGTCTGTCGTCCATCAATATTGCCGTTAAGGCCTGGTGCTGATCCTTGCAAGGGATTTGAACTGTTGTCATAGACTAGTTCGCCATTGGTTAGAAATAATGGTTGGCCCGTAATCGGGTCAATAGCTATAGCATTGTTATTTTGTCCGATGAGGACAGTACCTGGCAATGTCTGAACTGTGGCGGTTTCACCTTTGCCGAAGGATAGATAATTATTTGGTGTTCCAGCACCACAATACCCAAAAATCCATTCATTGTCATTAAAGCCTTGAGCCAATGAGACAGATGAAAGACAGAAAGCAATAAAAAATGTACATAGAGCAAAAACTGACTTCAACCTTATGGAATTAAGTGGTCTTTTCATACTTTTCGTGTCGCTTATAAAACAAGAACAGACACTAAACGTTTTAAAGGGCGACTGAATATTCAAATTAACGAACAAATACTTGTTACGGTCTTCGATTTACATTGTTTTTTTTGTAATTCTCGGTATTTCCAGCATTACACCGGCGTTTGGGCAAGACCCTCAGTACAGCCAATACTATGCGGCCCCCTTATATCTCAATCCGGCAATGGCTGGAGGGGAGCTAACCGGTAGAATTGGTTTTAATTATAGAAATCAATGGCCCAGCATTGATGCACAGTTTACTACATTCTCTGCTTATTATGATACTTATCTGCCAGATTATAATAGTGGAGTGGGGGTAATGGTCATGCAGGATACCGAAGGTGCAGCAAAACTTCGCTCCACTACTATTTCGGCGCTTTATTCATATGAACTTCGATTAGGGGAGAATTCTTACTTCAGGCCTGGATTTCAGGCAAGCTACATCAGAAGAGAAATCGGTTTCTTCGAAAACCTAGTATTTGCTAATCAGATTAACCCAAGTGATCCCTTTGGTCCCCTTTTACCAGGAACAGATATTCCAGGTCTTGGTGATCCAGTCAATATGCTTTCGCTTTCATTTGGAGGGCTTTTCTTTACTGAAGACTTCTGGATAGGTGGTTCGGCCCATCATGTGAATAGCCCAAATCAGTCATTTATCGATGGAGTAAGCCCCTTGCCCACTAAATTCTCGCTTCATGCAGGGTATAGAATATCATTAGGAGAGGGTTCCTTAAGAAGGGATTTCACCCACATGCGTAAAGAGCGATATTTTACCCCTACCATTAACTATAAGCGCCAAGGACCTTTTGAGCAATTGGATGTGGGAGCGTATTTTTATGTGGAGCCTATTGTGTTTGGACTTTGGTATAGAGGTTTACCTTATAAGCCTGTGGAGGACCAAAGTAACCGTGATGCCATCGTGATGATGGTGGGAGTGAATCTATTAAGCGGTCTGAACATTGGTTACAGCTTTGATTATACCGTTTCCCAGCTGGGCATCCAGTCGGGGGGAGCACACGAATTAAGTGTTTCCTGGACTTTACCAAACAAGTATCAGGGCAAACCAAACCGGAGAGATACCATACTTCCGTGTCCTAAGTTTTAATTTACATGTCAGCTGAAATTCTCACCTATCTTTTGATTGGGGTTTTGGTTTTTGGGTTTTTCTGGGAGAAGCTGTTGAGTTTTTTAAATAATAAGCAGCCCGTCCCTGATATTCCTCCTAGCCTTAAAGATCATTTGGATCAGGATAAGCTTCGCAAAGCCAAGGAGTACCAAAAAGAAAATTTCTGGTTTGGACTTCTAACCGGGACTGTTTCCTTTTTAATCACATTGATTTTTATTGGCTTAGGTTGGTTTGGGAAGATCGATATCTGGGTCAATTCATTTGAAATTTCACCCTTACTTCAATCGGTTGTGTTTTTTGCCTTGATCTTTATCGGATCTGATTTGTTAAGTCTGCCCTTTGATTATTACGGAACATTTGTCATCGAAGAAAAGTATGGATTCAATAAAACCACAGTGAAAACTTTTTTTGCAGATAAGTTTAAGGGCTACCTACTTTCTATGATTATAGGTGGAGGTCTTTTGATTCTCTTCCTCTGGCTTATACATCAAATGGGCGAGAACTTCTGGTGGCAGTTTTGGATCATTGCCGCTGTGTTTATGGTTTTTGTGAACCTGTTTTACACTTCTATCATCCTTCCATTATTCAATAAACTCACGCCTTTGGAGGAGGGTCCCTTGAAGAAGAGGATCGTTGCCTATGCAAAATCGGTAGATTTTCCCCTGTCCAATATTTACGTGATGGATGGAAGTAAACGATCTTCCAAGGCAAATGCTTTTTTCTCGGGCTTTGGCAAACAGAAAAAAGTGGTTCTTTTTGATACGCTAATTGAACAGCACACCGAAGATGAGCTGGTCGCAGTACTTGCTCATGAAGTGGGACATTATAAAAAAAGGCATATCATCTGGGGGATGGTCGCTTCGATCCTCCAGATAGGTCTTCTGCTTTTTGTGTTGGCTCAGTTTATTTTTAATGAGCAAATGAGCCTGGCTTTGGGAGGTCAAGAATGGTCAGTAGAACTTAATCTGATTGGTTTCATTATGCTTTTTTCACCCATAAGCATGTTGATCGGAATCGTGATGAACTGGCTGAGCAGAAAGAATGAATTCGAGGCAGATGCTTATGCGAGAGATACCTTCGCCGGAAAGCCATTGGCGGAAGCGCTCAAAACGCTTTCTGTCAAGTCCCTTAGCAATATCAACCCGCATCCCTGGTTTGTCTTTGTGAACTATTCACATCCTCCATTGTTAGAGAGACTGGATAAATTAGAAAATAAGATTTAGTTTATGTTAGCTGAGGTAACCAATTGGAAATCAAAAATTTGTAAACTATCAGTCAACTAAGCATATAGAAAAAATCATTCAAACCTTTGATTATTTATTTTTTTTTTTTTTCAACTTCCAATAAGTTTCACTTTTAAACTAATTAATCATGAAAAGGGAAATCTTTTATTTATTCAGTTTTGCATTTCTTCTGTTTTTAGGAGTTCTGGCTGTTGATTTACGGAGTGACAGCCAAGAAAACTTAGTTACACAAAAATTTCGAATGTAGCCTTAGCGTTTGGATGTGGTGAAGGACATTTCAATCATCATGAAGGTTTCACGAATGGAACAGTATGCTATGGAAGTTCTGGAAACCCAACGGATTTTACAGTTCTTCCTTATGACGATTGCAGGGCAATGCTAAACCAGTGTTGTGCATTTCCAGCGGACGCACCTCAATGTCCTAGTTTCGGAGGTTGATAAATTCTTAATAACTTAAATGAATTGAGTATTCACAAAATGTGAATACTCAAATAAACCTTTTTATGAAGCAGCTGCTCCAATTGAGTCTTTTCAGTTTGTTTTTAATTTTTTCCTGCAAAAGGGTGGAAAATAATCAAACAAATTTTACAGAAATCGAGATTGATCTTGAAAACCCCAAAGAATTACTTTTTTCTCAATTGTTTGACACTTGTTTTTTCGTTCCCTTACCATCAGAAATTCCTCTTGGTGAGGTTCAACAAATGATCATTGGGGATAGGATAATTACAGTTTTAGATTCAAGGATAAGTAAAACGGTTTCAACCTTTAATTTCAAGGGAGAATTAATTGCACAATTTGCTGAAAATGGAGATGGCCCAGGGAAATATTTAAACCCACATGGCATTGTTTTATCTAGTGACGAAAATGAAGTCTTTGTTCACTGTAACATGTCAAGAAAGGTAATTGAGTATACCTTAGATGGAAAATTGTTAAGTGAACATATCTTAAGTTCGGTTGGTGCAATCGATGATATTGAAATATCATCTGATGGATTTATCACTTCAATCACAGATGGCTCATTTGTGGATGGTAGTAAAATAGCGTTCTACGATGAAGCTTTCTCAAAGCCGATTTTCCCTTTCGGAAATTACTCTCGGTTATCGTCTGAAGAAAAGAATGTAGGAAAAATTAATTTCCTGTATCCCGAGTTCGGAAAAGATAGTTTTTACTTTCAAGATATTCTTTCACCGATTTTTGTCCACATTGAAAAAAATCGAATTGATGATATTTTTCGATTTTCTTTTTCAAGTCGAGACTTACTTTTGAAGCATCCCGAACGTAATGCTAGCGAATACTTGTTCATAAGTCGCAATGAAGGCTTGGCTTACTTATTGGGAAATCATATCGACGGTGGAGATTTCATGTTATTGGATATCATGGACTCAGGGAACTTGGGTTTAGTTTTATGGGATAAACAGTCAAATGAGGCATTTAAAGTGACCAAACTAGTGAATGACCTCTCTTTGCTGATGAATTTTAATTCGATTCCTTCGAGCTATAATCATACGCCTGGGTATTTAAGTTTAATTATTCCTTTTTCTATGTTTTCAGAAATAAGGTCCAAAGTAGACTTGACCTTAAACCCCTATGAAAGCATAATTCAAGGCATAAATATGGATGATCCCGAAAGTTATATTTTGCTTACTTATCGAGTAAAGAAAGATGTGGAGTTGTCTATTGATTGAATATGGTTTATCAGGGAAAAGTTTTCTTTAAGTTTATCTCCCCTTAGCAATATCAATCCACACCCATGGTTTGTCTTTGTGAAATATTCACATCCTCCTTTAATGGAGAGATTGTAGAAACTTGAAACAGTCAACAGTTAGAAAGGGCAAGCGTCAGAAAATTATTTTTATCTTTTCATGAATAAAACTTAGGCTTATGCAAGATTTGGCAGATTTTCATGCACCCGTTTCTGATCTCTTTTCCCAGCCAAAAAGTGCCTCCGATTGGGAGCAATATCGCTTGAGCAATGAGCAGCTAGAGTTCTTTGAAGAGAATGGCTACATAGCTGGAATTAAGCTTTTGGATGAAAATCAGATCGAAGCCTTAAAATCTGCACTAGATGAGGTGATGGACCCTAAGCATCCTTTGCATGGTCTATTCCATGAATTTCATAGTAATGAGTCTGGTGATCCCAATAAGGTGCTTTTTCATTCTCTTGGACACTGGAGAATTCATCAGGCTTTTCATGATGTGATCTGGAATCCTGCATTTAGAATGGTGGCTTCCCAGCTGCTTGGTGATCGGCCTGTAAGATTTTGGCATGATCAGCTATTCTGTAAGCCTGCACACCATGGTGGGAATGTAGCTTGGCATCAGGATTACAGCTACTGGACCAGAACCATTGAAATGCAGCATCTCACCTGCTGGTGTGGGCTGGATGATGCAAATGAAGAGAACGGCTGCCTTCAATACGTCCCAGGATCTCATCGTTGGGGCTTGCTAGAGAAACCAGCTCTGGCAGGTGAGATGGATGGTCTGATGGAGATGATGACAGAGGAGCAAAAAGCAGATTTCAAACCTGTGGCCATTCCATTAAAAGCTGGATATGGGGCATTTCATCACCCACTTTTGGTACATGGGAGTTTTGCCAATTATTCTGATCGATCCAGAAAGGCCTTTGTGCTAAATGTATTTGCAGATGGAACCCTTTCTGACTCGGATGAGCCTTTGCTGGAAGGAGTTCCAGCCATTAAAAAAGGATCAAAGCTGGAAGGAAAATTCTTTCCTCTCATCTTTGATCCTGCTGAAGTTTAGTCTAGGCTTATTTCAGATGTTTCTGGATGAATTTGACGCTTTGGGGTATTTGAGCTACTGACCTGGAGCTTTCATCCTCAATGACCAGATATTCTGTGCCTTGCTTTTTGGCTTCTTTGATAATTCCCTTGATGTCTAAATCACCTGTACCCAGGACTACATTGGTTTCAACATCCGCGTGCCCATTTTTAGTGTCTGCTGTGCCTTTTTGTCTGTCCTTCATGTGAAGAACAGGAAACATACCTGGGTAATCTTTCATGTATTTAAGCGGATCTCCACCTCCTTGCTGAACCCAATAGACATCCATGTTAAACTTAAAATTCCTAGCGTTTTCAAACATATAATCTATTAAAAACCCATCTTCAGTTTCGGTGAATTCATAACCATGGGGATGATACAATAGTGTAATACCTTCCTGGGCTAGCTTTGCACCAGCTTCATTAAAAAGATCTGTAGCAGCGGTTAATTCTTCTTCAGAAATCGGACCATCTGGATGAGGGATCCAATAGCAGGTGGCATATTTGGCACCAAATCTTTTGGCGTTCGCGATGATGGGAGAAAGGTCCTCGGAAAGCTGATTGTAATCTGCACCCACTCCGATTATTCTCATATCATGATCAGCCAGCATCTGATCAAATTCCTCTTCGGTGTAGCCGTATCCGCCACCTCCTTCCAGCGCATTAATACCCCAAGTGGGAATCATTTCAAAATATTCACCTGGGTTATCTGCAAGTTCATTTCTAAGACTGTAAAGCTGAAGTGCTATTTCCTGGGCGCTAACCGCCAGTGAAGTAAGTAGTGCCAAAGCAAATAAGGTTAAGCGTTTCATGGTTTGTATTTTTTGGGTTGAACATCTAAAATAGCAAAATCTATTTGGCTTCCTGATGAAATCCGTAAATTGAAACATATCAATTTATTTCATGAAGACATCTCGAAGAGACTTTCTCAAAACCACCTCAACCCTAGGACTTGCCATGAGTATTTCACCTGCTTTTTCCATCAACTCAAAAAAAGAAGAATTAATCGGACATGGAGATTTCCAGTATAAAGTTGATCTTAAATGGGGGATGCTCGACCCGGCAAAGATTCCTGTGGTGAATTGCCATGAAATGGTCATGGATCGAAAAGGGAGAATGATCATGCTGACTGATGAAGCCAAAAATAATGTCATAATTTACGATCAATCTGGCAAATTGCTCAAAACTTGGACCCTGGGGCTGGATAGAGCACATGGCTTGAGTTTAGTGGACGAGGGAGATGCAGAGTATCTTTGGATAGTAGATAATGGTGGGAGAGTCTTGAAGACTACCTTGGACGGGGTGGTAGTTTCTGAAATAGTTCATCCACAAAAAGAAGGAATTTATTCAGAGGAAATGGGCTGGGTGCCCACTGAAACAGCAGTAGGACCTAATGGAGATCTTTACATAGCTGATGGATATGGTTCCCAATATTTTCTTCAATACGATAAAGAGGGTAATTTCATTCGAAAGTTTGGAGGCCCGGGAAATGAAGACGCTCAATTCAGCACAGCCCACGGGATAGCCATCGATAGTAGGGGAGGCAAGGCTCCTACGCTCATGTGTACATCCCGCGGGCATAATTCTTTCAAAAGGTTTACGCTGGATGGGGAGTACATGGAAACGATTTTTTTACCGGGGGCTTTTGTTTGCAGGCCTGTGATTCATGGGGATGAACTATATGCTGGGGTTTGTTGGTCCAGACTTCGATATCTAAATCAGACCGATAATTCAGGTTTCGTGACTATCCTGGATAATGAAAATAAAGTAGTTTCAAATCCAGGTGGAACAGCTCCAGAATATAAAAATGGGGAGCTTCAATTGATGATTCAGGCGGAACCAATTTTTAAGCACTGTCATGATGTATGCATCGACCAGGATGAAAACATTTATGTATGCCAGTGGAATGCAGGTAAAACTTATCCGATAAAGTTAATCAGATCCTAATTTTAACTCCAGAGATATGAAAGTAGTACACGCCATGTGGTTTGAAATACCAACAAAAGATTTAGATCGAGCTATTTCCTTCTATGAAAAGGTTTTTGAATGTGAGATCAAAAAGGTTGATATGGGAGATTTTAAAATGGGGTGGTTTCCTACTGATGGGAAAAGTCCTGGGGCTACTGGAAGTCTTGTTTACCATTCGGACTTTTACAAGACTAGTGATAAAGCTGGACCACTTATATATCTCCATTCGGATGATTGTAATGGGGAGTTAGCCAGGGTGTCAGAAGCAGGCGGAAAGGTACTAATTCCTAAAAAGGAAATTTCTCCGGAGCATGGGTTCATGGGGGTATTTATCGATCCTGAAGGAAACAGAATAGCTCTCCATAGCCTTCAATAGTATTAGTTTTACAATGTCGGCTTTAAATAGTCTAAAAAAATATTTAAATACTTAACTTTTTCTTTTGAGCCTTTTAGGGACTTTGTATATTCGCTTTCCCAGTTGAATACCTCTAAATGTTAAAAAAATCTGATTCCGGCCGCACGGATGATAATTTTTTCGGTTTACCCCAGCTTCAGGAAAGAGTAGCTTTACTCTTCACCTTGCTTGCGGCCATCCTCATGGTTTTTTTGGCTATCTCAGATTTCTTTTTGGGACTCAATTCTTTTTTGGTTCTACTTAAGCTAGGTTTGGCCATCCCTTTTCTAGCGGGTTACTTCATGGTCAGAAAAAGGGTTTACTACGAACCGGTACTGAATGTTTTACTGGTGATCGCCCATGTAGGGATCTTTTTTAATTATGTCAATAATGACGGTTACAGGGGGCCTACGATTTATACGTATTTTATTCTGATCGTTGTTTTTGCAGTTTTACTTAGAGGTTGGGCAAAACCTGCATGGTTTGTGGGTTCATTGGTCGCCTTTGGAACAGTTTTTTACCTCGAAGTTCAAGGGTATATCACTGTGGTAAGGAATTATGCAGACATTCCCAGTCTTTATCTGGATCACCTAATCACCATCTTCTGGTGTAGTTCATTTATTTTCATTGGTCTTAACCTCTTCATATCTAGGTATAAAAAACAAACTGAGCAACTCGAGGATTTGAGCCAGAGGCAAACTGAAAGCCTCATGCAAATCCAGCAAGTGAATGAGGAGAAAAACAGGCTTTTAGCTTTATTGGCTCATGATTTAAAAAATCCAATTGGTACTCTGAGTACCACACTTTCCTTGGTTGATGAGGGCTTTTTTGATAAAAAAGATTTAGATAAAATTCTTCTAAATCTCAGAGATCAATCCTACCACTTAAATAAGGTTTTGAATAATACACTAAGCTACGTAATGACAGAGCTCGAAATTGAAACCCAGAAAATCGAGGAGGTAGATTTGGTCAAATTCACTGATGAACTAAGGAAGGCTATGCAGGTGCAGGCAGATCAAAAGAAGCAATTGATTGAGTTTGAGGTGAAGGGACAGACTAGAGTCTTGCCATTGAAAATAAATGAAATCAGTATCATCTTAAAAAACCTTCTCGATAACGCCATTAAGTTCTCTGATATTGGGGCTCATGTATTTTTCACTTTGGAAATCCTGCCAAATCTGATTAGTTGGAGAGTGGTCAATGAAGGAGTGGAGATCCCAAAAGAAGAAAGGGATGAAATATTCGTTTTCCAGGCGAAAACCTCGTATGGTACTACTCAGGAGAAAGGGACAGGTTTGGGTCTTCCACTTTCAAAAAAGATTGCTGATGCTAATGGATTCAATTTAGGCTTTGAATCCAGCTCCTTTAAGACTGTCTTTTTTCTTGAAAAAAGTATCTGAAAACCGCTCAAAGGAATATGCATTTTAGATTTGCATTCATAGGCCTTTTTTCATTTCTTCTATTGAAATTCGACACTATGAAACCCAATATTAGCCTAGCTTTTTTATCTCTGTTATTCGCCTTGATTTTAGGCAGCGTTCAAGCTCAAAACGGAGAAACTTATTTGAACTTTCCATCAAAGGATGGTCCAGGGAAAGGAAAGCATGTGGTACTTTTAGCCGCAGATGATGAGTATAGGTCTGAAGAGTCCATGCCAATGTTGGCGAAAATTCTTTCACATCGATATGGTTTTGAAACGACTGTACTTTTTGCGATTGAGCCAGAATCAGGAAATGTAGTACCTAACTTTCAGAATAATATCCCCAATCTCCAGGCGCTGGAAGGTGCTGATTTGATGATCATGCTGATTCGTTTTAGAGAACTTCCAGATGAACAAAGCAAATTCATTGAGGATTATGTTAAGTCAGGCAAACCCATTATAGCTCTTCGTACATCCACACATCCCTTTGCCTATCAGAAAAATCTCGATTCTCCCTATGCTAAATGGGATTGGAAAAGTGATGTTCCCGGATGGGAAAGAGGTTTCGGTCAAAAGATATTTGGGGAGACCTGGGTGGCCCATCACGGTGTACATGGGAAAGAGGGAACCAGGGCACTGATCAGTGGTAGAGCCCAAAATGAAGACCACCCTATTCTGAGGGGGGTGAATGACATTTGGGGTCCATCGGATGTTTATGCCATTAAGAACCTGCCCAAAACAGCCGATATTTTAATTTACGGTCAGTCCACCTCTGGTATGACCCCTGACTCCCCTGTAAATCTTGATAAATCCATCATGCCGATTGCTTGGACCATTCCGTACCAGATAGAGGGCGGTAAACCTGGGAAAGCCTTCGTCACCACGATGGGAGCTTCTCTTGATTTCCAAAATGAAGATTTAAGAAGACTTATTCTGAATGCATCGATGACTTTATTGGGGATGGGTGATTTGGTATCACCAGACTTAAATGTGGATTACGTGGGAAATTATTCACCGACCATGTTTGGTTTTGGCACATTCCGAGAGGGGATGAGAGTTTCTGACTTTAAATAATCAAAAGCATGAATAAGATTGGTTTCAATGTGCTAGCCTGGTCCGCCGTAGTTTCGGAAGATTTATTCCCGATTCTGGACCGGCTAAAGGAAATAGGCTATGACGGGGTAGAATTTTTTGTAGGGCCCTGGGAAGAGAAAGCATTTAAAAGGGTGGGTAAGCACTGTGCTGACCTGGGTTTAGAAGTCACTACCGTGACGGTGATGGGAGAAGACGAAAACCCCATTTCTCCACATACCAAAGTTCGCCAAAAGGCAAAAGAAAAACTCCAGTGGGTGCTGGATCGGGCGGCCGATTTGGGATCAACAGTCCTATGCGGTCCATATCATTCGGCTTTTGCGACTTTTGAATCCCGGGCTCCTGAGCATGAGGATTATTTTCGCTCCGCAAAAGTCATGTATGCGACGGCTGAATATGCTGAGAGTCTCGGTATTTTATGCACTCCAGAAGCTTTGAACAGATTTGAGTGTTTTCTCTGTAACACCATGGAGCAGCTTGATTATTTACTCAAGGAAGTGGATCACCCAAATATGAAGGCGATGTTTGACACTCATCATGCAAACATGGAGGAGAAAAGTCTTTCTAAATCCATTGAATATATAGCTCCGAAACTAGGGCATTTTCATATTTCAGAAAATGATCGTGGTACGCCCGGCTCAGGTCATATTAATTTTGATGAAGTTTTTGCGGCTTTGGCGAAAGCCAAATATGAAGGATGGCTCACCATAGAAGGGTTCACCAGAAATGATCCGGATTTTGCGAACTCCATTGGAGTTTGGCGAGAATTTTCTGAGCCCTGGGAAATGGCTGAAAATGGATATAAGCTGATTAAAAGTATGCTGGAAAAGCATAGTGATTAGTTCTTCCCAACTTTTCATTCATAAAAAGGTTAGCTAAATATGAAAAAGCTAACCTTTCTTTTTGTCTCTTACCTAACGGTTTTATTGGGCTGGTCGTGCGAGGCTCAGAATGCTAATGATGAAAATTCTCCATATACCATAACCAACCCAACCCGTGACGGAACAGGTAAAATTTACTTGGGCCGGGAGATTTCTCAAATCATGGGTTTTGCAGGGAAAGATTGGCTTGAGCGCCAAAACAGGGAACAAGAGGAAAGTGTTTCCAAGGCAATCGAAAATCTCCCTGTAGATGGAAATAGTGTTGTCGCCGATATTGGCGCAGGTTCAGGATACTACACTTTTCGGGTGGCTCCAAAGGTTCCAGACGGGAAAGTCTATGCCGTCGAAATCCAGGATGCAGCCATTGACTATTTAAATCAGAAGGCCAATGATTTAGGTTTTACGAATGTTGAGACCATTAAAGGAAGTGAGAAATCACCAAATCTTCCTGAGGGTGCTGTTGATCTTGCCTTTATGGTCGATGTTTACCATGAACTTGAGTATCCGGTCGAGATGCTGGCCAATATTCGCAAGGCTCTAAAGCCAAACGGAAAACTTTTGTTGATCGAGTATAGGGGAGAGGACCCAACCATCATGATTAAACCTCTTCATAAAATGACTGCGGCTCAGGCCAAAAAAGAAATGAAGGCGAATGGATTTAAGTTTGTGGAAAACGGAAAATTTATGAAAATCCAGCACTTTCTGGTTTTTGAAAAGGATCCAAAATTCGAGAATTGAAGATCAATATTTTCAAAATCATTTTGGCCATAATAATAAACCATTTTTCGCTTGGTTTAAGAAGCTAAGGGCTTTTGACTTCTTGGATTTAGACCTTCCGTTTGTAGGTCAGGATGACTGCCCCAGTATCGAAGGGCTTTGTATTCACTAATTCAAATTGAGTTTCCTTTGGATGATTAGGGAAAAGTGGGATACCATTTCCAATGATGGTGGGAATAATACAGATAATCATCTCATCTATTTCATCCATGTTTAAGAGCTCCGTAATGATTTCACCTCCCCCTACTAGCCAGACACTTTTTTGACTTTTAGATTTAATCAGTTCTATATTTTGTTGGCTTAAGGCCAAAGCTTGGGTCCTTGTAGTTTTGGTTAAATACCCCGCTTTTCTGGTGAAAATGAAACTTTCATACTCCGAATATGGCCAATCAATACCAAAGCTTAGTATCTTTTCATAGGTGCTTCTCCCCATTATCACTGTATCGATTCCATCGATAAACTCACCGTATCCATAGTCAAGTTTATTTGGATTTGGAAGGTTTTCCAACCAGTCGATATCTCCATTTTTTCTTGCTATGAAACCATCAAGACTGATGGCTATATAAAGTTTGATTTGGGCCATAAGGGAAGTTATCCATTTCTACAATTATTCAGGGGAAAGCTATTAAAGACTTTTTGTAATTTGTTCAAATGAGATATTTCTGGACTTTTTTTCTTTGCCTTTTAATTAAAAGCTTTGGGCTGAATGCCCAAGAAAAGCCTAACATTATTTTTATTCTGACCGATGACCAGCGATGGGATGCCTTAGGCTATGCTGGAAATGAAATCATCCAAACACCAGAAATGGACAGATTGGCCTCAGAAGGTATCTACTTTGAGAATGCCTTTGTGACCACCCCGATTTGCGCAGCTAGTAGAGCTTCGGTTCTTACTGGCACTTATGAACATACCCATGGGTATACATTTGGGAAAGAGTTTGAAGAGAGCTTTGCTCAAAGTTCCTATCCTGTCCTCATGAGAAATTCCGGTTATGCAACGGCTTTCTTTGGTAAATTTGGAATCAATTATCCCAGGTTTTCGGAAATGTTTGATGTGGGAGATAGCTATGATCGAAATGGGAATTTCCAGGATCGAAGAGGTTATTTCTACAAAACCATTAATCAGGATACGGTTCACCTTACTAGATACACAGGTCATCAGGCAGCCGAGTTTATCAGAGATCAGAGCCCTGATCAACCTTTTTTACTGTCATTGAGTTTCTCCGCTCCCCATGCCCATGACCCGGCTGAGGATCAATATTTCTGGTCAGCAGAATACGATAACTTGTATAAAGATCTACAGATACCAGACCCAATTCTGAGCGATGACAAGTATTTTTTAGATCAGCCCAATGCCGTGCGGGAAGGGGAAAATCGGACCCGATGGTATTGGAGATATGATTCTCCAGAGAAATACCAAAAAAGTATGAGGGGATATTATCGGATGATTTCGGAGGTAGATTCAGAAATTGGAAGGATTCGTAAGATTCTAGATGAACAAGGCATAGCGGATAATACTGTAATTATCCTAATGGGTGACAATGGTTATTTCCAGGGTGAAAGGCAATTGGCAGGGAAGTGGCTCATGTATGAGAATTCGCTTCGTGTTCCTTTAATAATTTATGATCCAAGATCCGGTTTTAGCAAAACTGTAACAGATTTCGGATTGAATATAGATATCGCTCCGACTATTCTGGGATTTGCAGGTGTTCCGATACCAGCCTCTTGGGAGGGAGAAAACCTCGCAGATTATGTTCGCGGAAAAAGACCAGCCAAAAAGCGAGAAACCTTCACTGTGGAACATCTTTGGGAAGTGGATATCATTCCGGCTAGTCAAGGAACGAGATGGAAAAACTGGAAGTATTTCCGGTATTTGGAAAACCCGGAATGGGAGGAATTATATGATTTGGATTCAGATCCATTGGAGGTCAATAATTTGATTGATGACCCTAAGGCCAAGAAGGTTTTAAAAAAATTGAGGATGAATTAACCCTTGGATTAAAAGACAGAGCGGTTAAGAATTTCATTCTTCAATTTGGTTGAATCACTCCAGAGCTTGCAGTAACTTTTTGCTATCCAAATATTCGAAATACCTCGCCTTGACATTAAATTCATCATCCAGAATAACCATGGTTGGTGGGACAAATTGATTGTCCCTTGAAGCAAGTAGCTGAGCGATTTGATGAACGGGATTTCTTGATTTCCTCACCTGATCGTTAACAAAAGTTTTACCACCGAATTCGATCTCAGATTCAGATTCAGCATCAAATCGTACTGCGTAGTATTCATCATTCAGCTTTTTGATGACTTCAGTCTTGGTGAAAACCACCCTATCCATTTTCCTGCAGTAGGTACACCAGTCAGTCACAAATTCCAGAAAGACTTTTTTAGGGTTCTGCTCTAGGGAATCTTCGAGTTGTTCGAAAGTGAGCCAATTCACAGTTTCCTTTTCCTGTGCCCTCAAAGGAGTCCAGAGGAAAAAGGCTAAAATGCCGATGACGATATATCGCTCCCGGATCAATGTAGTCTTCCAAATTTCACTGAGAAAAATACCGAGCGTGGAGCAAGCGGGCCATAAACAAAGTCCGAATCCCGCTCAGGTCCTGAGTCAAATTCAGGCTGATAACTATTGAACATATTTCTCAAACCACCAGCTAATTCCATCTGGAAGTCATCAGATAAATCTATATGATAGGTCGCCTTTAGATTTACATCAAAGAAAGGATTTGTATCTATAAGCTCTACGAAGCCATCTTCACCAACAACACGAGGGACAATCATAGACCCGGTATAAGTACCAGTCAAATCCAGTCTGAAAGCTTTTGAAAAGGTGTAAAAACTAGTGAAGTAACCATATACATTGGGGTTTCGAACAAATTCATCTATCACCACTACATTTTCACTTCCTGTCTCTGGCTCGAAAAGGACCTGAGGCTCATCATACCTGGATTGCTGCAGCGTACCTCCAATTTGAAAAGCAAAGCTGGAAGAAGGAGAAAAACCGGCTTCGATATTCATCCCGGATACAGTGGCCCCTTCGCCATTTCTAACTTCTTCTACTATTGATCCATTGGGCAGTGTAGTTCCTGTACTTACTTGTGTGAAAGGATTCTGTAACTGCGTGTAGAAACCTTCTAAAAGAAGATTGATTTGAGTTAAGCCCAGATTTTTCGTGTAGTTAAAAGAACCTGTGTAGGCATTGGAAGTTTCTTTTTCCAAATCCTCCGAAAGAACAACAAAAAGTGGTTCTCCGCCTACTGAAGAAATGTGGAGGTCTTCATTAAAGGCCTGTGGAGCTCTAAACCCTCTTGCATACCCGCCTCGGAAACGAAGGTCTTCATTGATTTTATAGAGCAAAGTAAAACGTGGACTGAAAACTCCAAAGTTAGAATTGATCGTGTTGTTTATTTCTCCCAGTCGATAGATTCCATCCACTCCTGTGAAGTCATAGCGACCCCCGAGTAAAGCAGTGAGTTTTTCAGTTGGTTTCCATTCATATTGAGAGAAAATACCAGTACTATTGACTCTCTGGTCTATAAGCCTGCTATACCCCTTGATCTCATCCTCTGTATCGTATGTCTGGTTTTCAATTCCTACTGTAAGTACATCTTGATTATTAAAGCTGTGATTGTATTGGGTTCCGATAACGAATGATAAATCACTGGTCAGTCCGTATGCATTAAGTGCAAGAAGACTATCTGCGGGTGTTCTTCCACCTCCCAGACCTCCATAGAAGCTATCTCTTTGGGTACGTTGCGCAGAAGCATAAACTGCAAACTGACCTCGATCATTTTTGGTTCTTTGCTCATAATTAATTCCACCCATCAAGGTATTATGATCTAATTCCTCTGCGATATCCGTGAAGTAAGGTACCAGATCCAATCGGTCTCCTCCTCTGCGATACTCTTCCAGTGCGCTAAAATCCAGCGATATCTTGCTTCTATCTGTTGGTTTGAAAAAAGCTTTTCCGCCAAAAACAGTATTCTTCAATTTGACCAACTCCGTAAACCCATCCCCGTTGGCATCATAGCTATCCCGATTTCGGCTCATGCCATAAAGGGTAACGCCAGAAGTTAGGCTTTCATTGACGATCGATCCATTCATGCTGAAAGTTTGATCAATAGCATCACCGTCTATGACAGCTGTATTTGATTGTAACTCCCAAAGATTTTCAACAGGATCTTTAGTAATAATATTAATCGTTCCGCCGATGGCATTCGAACCGTAAAGTGCGGAACCTCCACTCCGAACCACCTCGACTCTTTCCACAATATTGGTTGGAATTTGCTCTAATCCATACACACTATTTAAGGCACTAAAGATGGCTCTGCTATTGATAAGGATCTGGGAGTACGCACCGTCAAGACCGTTTAAACGAACCTGAGTAAACCCACAGTTTTGACAATTCGCTTCTACGCGGACACCCGGTTGGTAATTAAGTCCTTCGGAAACTGAAATCGATTGGGTGGCATTAAAAATTTTATTATCGACCACATTCACAACGATTGGATTATTCACTCTGTCCTGCTCATACCGAGTTCCGGAAATGACCACACTTTCCATATTGAATTCGTCGCGGCGAAGGGTAATATTCTTTTCTAGATTTTGGCCTTCGGCTAAAGTGATATCTTGCGAAAAGGATAGATATCCTAACAAACTCACCAAGAGAGTGTATTCTCCTGGCGGTATATCCTCTAGGTAAAATCTACCCTCGGCATCAGTAATCGCACCAATTTGTGTCCCTTTTAGAATTACATTGGCATATTCCATCGGTCCATCTTCGAAGTTTACCGTTCCTTGGATAGTTGCGTTTTGGGCTTGGAGTTGGTTAAAAAAGCCCAAAATCATTATTGATAATAGTAATAGTTTTGCTTTCAACATTTTTAGATATGTCTAAAATTGTATTTAGAATACACAAAGATAAATATTTTGGTTTACCTAAATAACTTTACTAGATTTTTGTTTCGCAACAAAGTTGCATTTAAATTTTTTATTTCCATACCGCTTAAGTAAATCCCTGATTTTTTTGAAACCGCCTAAGAACTAACCGGGTTCTGATTTTGGATATGATAAATGGAAACCGCTGGTATAAATAAAGTATCCGGTCTTTTTCTGTTTAACCTAAATTTGCACTATGTCAAAAAAGCCTTTACTCCTATACGCCCTTTTGTGGTTATGTAGCGGGATGCTCTTTGCGCAGGATATCAAGTTCAAAAGAACAGATACTCCTATTGTAATCGATGGAGTAATTGATGAAAAATGGAGTGAAGCGGATTCTGCATATGATTGGATGCAGTACTTCCCTTATGATTCATCCCTAGCAGTAAATCAATCTGTCGCCAAAGTACTTTATGACGACAAGAATATTTATGTGCTTGGAATACTTTACGGCCAGAATCCAGATCGAGGGTATGTAACACCTTCCCTCCGAAGAGATTTCAGAGGTGCGGCTAATGACAATTTCACCATAATCCTGGATACTTTTCAGGACCAAACAAACGCCTTTACTTTTGGTATAAACCCCTTCGGTGTAAGACGTGAAGGGCTTGTGGCAAACGGAGGTACTGGGCAAGGTTCTTTCAGTTTGGATTGGGACAATGTTTGGAAGGGAGAGGCTCAGATTTACAGAGGTTACTGGGTTGCTGAAATGGCTATTCCCTTAAATTCTATAAGGTTTAATGAAGGCCAAAATGAGTGGAACGTCAATTTCTATAGAATAGACAGTGAAAATGCCGAGAGGTCTACCTGGACGCCAATATCTAGAAACTTCTCGCTTTTTAATCTGGCTTCGACCAGAGTAGCTAAGTGGGAAGAACCTATTCAAAACACTGGTAAAAACATTTCTGTAATTCCTTACATCGCAGGAAATTATGATCAAAACTTCGAGGAAGGAGGGGATCCAAATAAAGGGTTTAACGCTGGGTTTGATTTAAAATATGGTATTACCCCAGGTTTGAATCTTGACCTAACTGTTAACCCGGATTTTTCTCAAGTAGAGGTAGATCAGCAAGTCACCAATTTGGATCGTTTTGAAATATTTTTCCCCGAAAGGAGACAGTTCTTTCTGGAGAATGCAGACCTTTTTGCCAATTATGGCACAAGGGGAAATACCCCATTCTTTAGCCGGAGAATTGGGGTTTCCAGAGATGAAAGTACTGGTCAGAATATTTCTTCTGCGATTCCTTTAGGAGCGAGAGTTAGTGGAAAGGCAAATGACAATCTTAGAGTGGGAGTACTTAGTATGCAGGTGGCCGATGATGAAACCGCCAGCCTTCCATCCTATAATTATTCAATGATCTCTCTTCAGCAGAAAGTTTTTACCAGATCTAATATTTCTGCATTTCTTGTTAACAAACAGACTTTTCAGAGTGCAGAGGAGTATAGTGACAGTTTATACAATGAATGGGATCGGACTTTCGGGGTAGATTATAATATTGCCTCGGCTGATAATAAAATTACCGGTAAGGTTTTTTACCACCAAAACATCAGGCAGGAACAAGTCGATAGTACTTTTTCTACAGGATTGGAACTTCGGTATGATGTGCCTGAATGGTCACTCAATATGAGGGCACAGGCCGTGGGAGCAAACTATGACCCGGAAGTTGGATTTGTTCGAAGAAGAGACTTTCGACAGCTCGCCATGACTTATAGAAGGAGCTTTTTCCCGGAGGCAGGAGGAGTGCAAAGTCATGGGCCAGGATTTGACTTTGATATGCTCGGGAATGACACCTATGGGTTTTTGGATTGGGATATCAACCTTCTTTATGATATAAATTGGCGTTCTTCCGCTGAGTTCTCAATGAGACTTAGGAGGCAGTATACTTATCTATTTAATGGCTTTGATCCCAGTGGATCAGATGGACTACCTCTTCCAGCAGGTAGCGAATACACCAATAATGTCCTGATTGCAAGGTATCAGTCCGACCAAAGGAAACTACTTTCATTTGAGCTTAGTACCAGGTCTGGTCAGTATTTTAATGGGACCAGATGGAATCTGGAAGGTAGTATTCAGTGGAGGTACCAGCCGCTTGGCTTCACCAGTATTGATTTTGCTTACAATGGTATAAGACTTCCAGACCCATACAATAGCGCTAACTTATTTTTGATTGGGCCTAGGTTTGATTTTACCTTCAGCAAAAAGCTTTTCTGGACGACTTTTGTACAATACAATAGCCAAATAGAAAATGTGAATATCAATTCACGTCTTCAGTGGAGATTCGCTCCAGTATCTGATTTCTTCCTTGTTTACACGGATAATTACCTCGCACAAAACGAAGAAGGCTTCATCCAGTTTGGTAATTCCAAATCAAGAGCTCTTGTATTTAAAATGACCTATTGGTTGAACTTATAATGAGATTGAAATCCCTAGGGTTTTATTTCTTCAAAATCTCATAAGAGGCTTTTGCTATTGCCAGCTCTTCGTTGGTCGGGATCACTAATAATGAAATCTTGGATTCTTCAGAATGAAATGAGTTTTCTTCACCGTTGGCCTGTTGATTTTTTTCTGAATCAACTTTAATCCCCAAATGCTCCAAACCTTCTAAAGATTTTTCACGAATGATAGCGGCATTTTCACCGACTCCGGCCGTGAATACAATTGCATCTACCTCGCCCAAAACTGCGAGAAAAGCGCCGATGTATTTCTTAATTCTGTAGCAGTAGATTTCAAGGGCAAGTTTTGCATCCTGATTTCCATCCTTTTCCAAAGAGATAATTTCTCTGAGATCATTGGTTCCGCAAAGTCCAATCAGACCAGACTTTTTATTCAGTAAGTGATCAACTTCTTCCAAGCTCATTTTTAATTCCCTCTGAAGGAAAAGTAAGATCGTAGGATCAAGGTCTCCTGATCGACTCCCCATCACCAATCCATCAAGTGGGGAGAAACCCATGCTTGTATCAATGCACTTCCCATTCTTGACTGCTACCATGCTACAGCCATTACCCAGGTGTAGACTGATTAGACTAGTTTGATTGAGTGGTTTTTTAAGGAAATCGGATGTTTGGTGGGTAATGAATTCATGAGATGTTCCGTGAAATCCATACACCCTGATTCCATTTTCATCTGCCATCTTTTTCGGAATGGCATAGCGATAGGCTTTTTCTGGAATACTCTGATGGAAAGCTGTATCGAAAACACCGACCTGAGTTGCCTTTGGGAATAAGGTTTGGGTGACCTTTACACCTTTGAGATTGTGGGGGTTGTGCAGCGGTGCTAAAGTGGAAACTTCATCAATCTTTTCAAGGACTTCATCGGTTAGAATAATTGGCTCTGAAAAATGTGTGCCCCCATGAACCAGTCGATGACCAATTAATTGAATTTCACTAGTATTTGCTATCACCCCTAGTTGCTTATCTTCAATCAGCTTGATCACCTGTTTCAAGGCAAAATCATGATTCTGAATCTCAAGTTCCTGGTTCAGACTCTTTTCATCCCGCAGATTTTTAAAGCTTAACTGAGCATCTTTTTGGCCAATTCTATCCACTAATCCCTTACACAAAAGAACCTCCTCAGGCATCTGAAAAAGCTGAAACTTGAGAGAACTGCTTCCACTATTGATAACTAGTGTTTTCATTTTATGCCTGTGCTTGGATGGCTGTAATAATCACTGTATTTACGATGTCATCTATTGTGCATCCCCTTGAAAGATCATTTACGGGTTTGTTCAAGCCCTGCAAAACTGGTCCTATGGCCACAGCTCCTGTCTCTCGCTGAACAGCTTTATAGGTATTGTTTCCCGTGTTGAGATCAGGAAAAATGAGGACATTGGCTTGGCCCGCAATTTTTGAACCGGGCATCTTATTTTGACCAACTGTTATATCCACAGCGGCGTCGTATTGGAGTGGGCCTTCAATAGCGAGGTCAGGCCTCTTTTCTTTGGCTATCACTGTCGCTTTGCGGACTTTCTCCACTTCTTCTCCTTTCCCTGAAGAACCTGAAGAGTAGGACAGAAGTGCAACTTTGGGCTCCAGCCCAAATTCCATAGCCGTTTCAGCACTACTTATGGCAATCTCCGCGAGCTGCTCACTATTTGGTACTGGGTTTACAGCACAATCTCCATAGACCAAAACTTTGTCCTCGAGACACATGAAGAAAATAGATGATACCACAGATACTCCAGGTTTAGTCTTTACAAACTGCAATGCCGGTCGTATGGTATGCTGCGTGGTATTGATAGACCCGGAAACCATTCCATCAGCATCTCCCAGATACACCATCATGGTTCCAAAATATGAGGCGTCTGCCATTAGGTCTTTCGCCTGATCCAGATTCATCCCTTTCTTTTCCCGAAGCTTTTGAAGGGTGGAGGCATAGGCCAAATATTGCTCCGATTCAATGGGATTAATGATTTCCACCTGGCTTAGACTCTCATGAAGATTTAACTTGGCAATTTCTTCTTTTATAGTTTCGGGTTTGCCCAAAAGAACCAATTTCACAGCCCCCTTATCTAGGAGGATTTTGGACGCTTTTAATATTCGTGGTTCAGTACCCTCAGGAAGCACAATTTTTTTAATGTCCGACTTGGCTCTCTTGAGTAAATTAAACTCAAACATCTTTGGGGTGATGATGTCAGGAACTACTTTTTCTAATTGCTCATCTAGCTTTTCCAGATTCATATGCTCCTCAAAAAGTGTAAGACCCAATTCGGTTTTTTGCCGGTCTGAAGCCTTCAAATAAGGACTAATTTCCTTAAGCCGGGTAGCGGTCTCAAACGTATTACTCTCTACGGATAGGATAGGAAGCAAGGGACTGGAACCATCCAATAGTTTCTTTACCGAATCACATAGTTCTTTTTTCGTTGTAAGCAAAATACCTGCTGCGCTAGGATAATTTTTGGCCTGCTGGGCCTGGAGCAAACTGAGAACGATCTCCTCTCTATCCCCGGGAGTCAAAACCAGATTTTTTTCTTTTAATTCGGGTAATACATTTTGAAATCGCATAGCCCCGACCACAAAACTATCAATTCGGTTATTGAGATATTCACTACCATATAGGACTTTGGCATCTAAAAATTCCACTACATCGCTAATTCTTGGATTGCTTAGGTTTGGCTTCAGGGGCAAGGAAGAAATGATGATATCCCGATGTGAAAATGCTTTTTCAAGGTCCTTTTGTAGATTCTCCTGTGCGTTTTCATCCACCCTATTGGCGATGACCCCGTAAATCCGGCAATCTTTAGATTCTAATAAATCCATGGCCATATTTAGGCTGGAGATGGATTCTTCATTTGATTTTCCCTGGGCATTGCCCAAAAGCAGAACCGGAGTGCCCAGGTTTTTTGCTACGCTGGCATTGAGGTCGAACTCATGCTCAGAACTCACACCGAGGTAATCAGTTCCTTCACAAATCAGAAAATCAAATTCGGATTTTAGTTTTTGGAATTGTTCAATGATGAGGTCTAAAACGTCATCGCCTTTGCCATGATTAATCATGGCCAAAGCTTCTTTCTTTGTCAGGGCATAACTACTCTCATATTCCTCATCCAGATCAAAATGTTCAAGTAGTAGTTCCAGATTTCTATCCTTTGCATTCTCTTTGTTGGGAGTGATAATAGGTTTGTAAACCCCAACCTTCAGGGCTTTATTTAGAAGGTGGTTTACCAGTCCAAGAGAGATCAGGGATTTTCCACATCGTGGTTCTGAGCTGGAAACAAAGATTGCATCGGTCATGATCTAATGAGGTCAAAACCCTAAGTTAAAATGAAAAGCGTTAAAGCCGGAGTTGACTGCAATAAAAAATCGGGAACATATTCAGATCCAAGCATTAGTTCTGATAGAATGTTTTCTGAAAAAACGCTGGATTTGAATTTCCATTTCTTTAGCGCTTTATCCTTCTGCTCACTCTATACTTGAAACTGGTATTAAAACGCTCTTTTAAGAAATGGATCAATTGCTTTGTGGTGGGATTTACATAAATCAATTGACCACCGCCAGACCAAGAGTCAGAGGAGAAGGGCCCATCCTTTGAATTCTTAAAATCGGAGATACATAAGGTGTGCTTGTGATTAGGGAAAACCTCTTTCATGGTTTCGGTTTGGGCACCTCTGTGACCTTCAATAAAAATAACACCATGAGGACTGATTTTGCCCTTTATTTCTGTGATAGATTCATCCGATCCATCGATAATTATCAGATCATAGAGTATTTCAGAATTCATGGAATGCAAATCACTTGAAATAGAAACCCTGTCATAATGAGTGCCTAAGTTCGATTTTAATGCGTTAAGGCAAAACTCATTCGCTTCCGTTCCGTGATAAATTAAGTCCTCATTTTTATAATATGAACTATTTAGAATGGTGTAGGAGATACTGCCTATTCCTAAGCCCACTTCAAGAATTTTACTGGGTTGATTGATCTCAATAATATCGAGTATTTTTTCTAATGCATACTGTCCGGCGATATGCTGATTCCCTTCTTTTTTAGAGAAGTACTTATAACTGGCAATTGCCTGAGCCCGGTTTTTCATTAGGAGGTGGTTAAGTTAAGACTATCATAAAAAGGCACTTGAATTAAGCGAAAAGTGAAGAAAATGAAAAAGAAGTGCAACCTTTTCTAGATTTAAATACGATGCTTTAACTTTTTTACTTTTAACAAAAACTTGACAGACTTGTAATTTTAAACACTTCTCATTACATAAAGCATTTCTGAAGCTATCTGCAAGGAGCGTTCATCGTATTTTGAGGATTCTTCAGAGGTGTTGTCAAAAGCTTTCGGGTCCACATAGAGGACGGGAATCCTGATTTCGGCTCCTGGGATAAATGGACAATTTTCATCCGCATGATCGCAGGTCATTATGGCTGCAAACCCATCAACCGGATTTGCGGGATCATCAAAGAGCTTTGAATAAGCCTTTATCATTTCATCTCCACCGGCATACTTTATTTTGTAAGTAGGGTTTTCTCTACCAAAAGCACCCATTTGAAAACCGAGTCTTTTAAGTGAAGCCACTGTTCGTTGGTTACAGGCAGTCACTTCCACACCACCAGAATAAGTTTTGGCATCTATCCCATATTTTACGGCAGCTACCTCCGCCCAAATCTGAGAAAATTGGCTTCTGCGACTATTATGAGTACAAATGAAATTTAAGTGTGCCGTGACTTTTTCCGACTTTTTCTTTTGAAGATATTCAATCAACGGCCTTAGCGTTTCTAGGCGATCAGGAGGAATAGTAAGGCTTTCTGCCTTAATGATGGTTTCCTCAAGTTTTGGATAAAAAGCCATTTTTTCTTCTTAGCAGCAGCCGGAGCCAGGTTCGCAACTATTTGAGACTGTGCTTAATGCTGATAGCTTCAGCTTAGGTTTCTGTTCTGGAATTCCACACTTATCTCTTGCAAGGCAATCAGTTTGTTTGCTTGTGAGGAGGAAGTTCTTTCCATTGAAATCCAGACCATACTTTTCTATAGACTGGCCTTGATATTCGACTTCTATTTCTAAATCTCCCAATCCCAGAACTTTTTCTGATAGGTCGATGATTTTCACAAGCTTTTCAGGATGCAGTCTGTGGTCGTAATCATCAGCATTCCAAAGCTGAAAATTCGCAACTTCTTCATTTCTCACCGTTCCACCACAATCAATAAAGTGCTTGGTAACTTTCCCCACTTCAGTCACATGAAAGTGACTGGGTACCAAAGATCCATCCGGTAATTCGAAAGCAATGGTATCAAGGTTCTGTAGTGCTGATTTTATTTCTGAAAGTCTCATTTTTCGGTATTTTAATTTAGCAACAGGTATTTGAGGTCAAGTCTTGATCAAGAAATTCGGCCAGTGTATTTTTCATTCGGGACCAATTTTCCAAGTTAATACAGTAGCACACGCTGGTGCCTTCCACACTTCCTTTAATCAGACCCATACTTTTTAATTCTTTAAGATGCTGTGAAATGGTGGCTTGAGCCAGTCCTATTTCATCCACCAGATCTCCGCAAACGCAGGTGTTAAGTTTAAAAAGGTATTCTAATATTGACACTCTCGCAGGATGACCCAGAACTTTGGCCATGCTGGCGATAGTATTCTGCTCTTCGGTAAAGATCTCTGTTTTAGCCAATCCCATATTTCATCGTTTAATTGCAATATTACGATTAATTAAAATAAGTATCCAAATTTGTTTCCCTTTAATTTGCTTCCCCGACGCATTCCCCGATCGATTACCTATCCTTTTCATCAAAAGTTCGTAGGAATGAACAAAGCTTGACTCTTATGTGGAAGCGGATAGTTGGGATTGTTTTTTTTGGATGTTTGACTGCGAATCTATTGGCTCAGGAATCCAGCCATCGCTTTGGGCTGGAAGCCCAATACGGGACAATACTTGCTCATAACCCTGAATTAGTAGAAATCGCAGACACAAATCCCTGGTCCATTAGCCTCTCCTCTCAATGGATGGGTAGCAGCCGGAAAAATTGGGAAGCCTGTAATTGCTTTCATTACTTGGGGCTGAACCTCTCGGTTATGGATTTTCAAAATCCTGATGAACTTGGACAGGCGTGGAGCCTATCTGGGACTTTTGAGCCTTATCTAGTCCGTAGGGAAAAACTCTCTTTAAGCCTTTCCACCGGGTTAGGAGCTAGTTACATTACAAGGGTTTATGATGAAGTCGAAAACCCTGGAAACACATTCTTCAGCTCGCATTTGAGTTTCCTTATTTTTCTTTCGCCTCGAATTACCTGGGATTTTTCGGAAAATTGGGCTTTACAAGGTTCATTCACTTACGGCCATATTTCTAATGGAGGACAAAAACAGCCTAATCGAGGTATGAATTTCCCAACCTGGGGTCTTGGAATACTACATTACACCAATCGAGCTGATCTTCCTGAGTATGTTCGAACTCCGATTCCGAGAAAATGGAACTTCTATTTGGATGCAGGATTTAATACCCGAGATAATGGGACTGGCGGAAGAGAGCCGAACCTTTTTCTGGGTGGTGGGACCTACCGGCAGATTTCAGGAATTATCGGCCTTGGAGGAGGGGTAGAGTTAGCCAAAGATTTTTCTATTCCAGTAGAAGGAAGTAGGACAGAGGCTTTGATTCCAGCTGTATATGCCGAGAATCATTTTCTTTTCGGAAGGTTTGATTTCAGCCAAAGAATGGCGCTTTATCTCCATAAACCAAAAGGCTACCAGGAAGATCACAGCTTTTATCAGCGATATTCGCTTCACTACGTATTGTTCGATAGTTTCAGAATAGGAGCAGGGCTGAAAGCCCATGGCCATGTCGCGGAATATCTTGACTTAAGATTGGGCTGGGTATTCTGAGTCGAAATTTACTCCAGTAAGTTTTTCGCACAGTGAGATGAGTTTCTCTTGGTAGGAGTGGTCTTGGGAGGCTGGGTGTGGTTCTCTCTCCTCCATAAATTTCCAATATTTTCCTGAAACCAAAGCGGATGGACTGATGCTTTCTGCCAACCAGACTTGAGTATCCACGCCATTGTCAAAAGAGTCAGGAGCATTGGAGCCTCCCATTTTAGTAGGAACCCAACCTGGATCGACTGCATTTGAGTAGACGTCTGGGTATTTTTTGGCTACAGCCAAAGCTAAAGCAGTGACCATGAGCTTCGAGTCTGAATAGTTCACAGATTTCAGGTCACTTTCCCGGAAAAGCGGTCTACCACCTTTATGCATTCCAGAACTCAGGTAAATTAGGCGCTGTGGTTTTTGGACTAAACAGGTGAGAATAAATGGGGCAAGGACATTTACCTGCAAAAGAGTTGTAGCATCTGCTTGATAGACTCCCGCATTATGAATGATGGCATCCATTTTCCCTAATTTATTTAGCTCGGTTGCCAAAGCCTTTACTTCAACCAGATCGGCCAAGTCTGCCATGAAGATTTTTGCTGATTCTCCGAAACTTCGTTTGGTATCTTTTACTCGCTTCTCATTCCGTGCATGCAGAAATACCTCATGTCCCTGTTGGATTAATTTTTCTGCAGCCAACTTACCTAACCCGTCAGAGCTTCCTGTGATATAAATTTTAGACATATTCAGATTTCAATGTGCTGAATTACTTTTCAAGAGGGTGCATTTCTAAAAGCTCCTCTGCGGTCCAGAAACCTGTTTTTGCTTCAGTCTCAGCTCTGACTTTGGACACCATTTCCGGAGTAATAGCAGAGGCCTGATTACCGAATGAATTTCTGACATAAGTGATCACTGCAGCCACTTCTGTATCATCTAGCATTCCCCGATAGGGAGTCATAGGCACCTGGCCTGGGTAGGTTTTATTTGCAATGGTGATTGGTCCCATCAGACCATTCAGAACGATTTTAATCATTCGCTCTGGACTACCTGTTACCCAGGGAGTTCCTCGAAGTGGAGGGAACTGTGAGGCGGAAAGACCTCCACCGTCTGATTGGTGGCAGGTGCTACAGTAACCATCACGTGCATAGATTTCTTTTCCCAAGATAAATAGCTCCCGTTCGGAGCCTTTTAAATTTGATTTGATATCCTCTTCTTTCTTTTCTTCGACAGAAACACCATTTATATGAGCTACAGCCGTTTCAAAAGTTCCTCTTTGCCAAGTTTCGTCCAGGTCTTGAGTTTCGGCCACAGCCAACACTTCTAAACCTTCTGCTCTAGGCAACCAGCTCGCAGCAGCAATTGCCTCCATTCTTACCTGTCCATTTTCATCCTCTGCTGACCTTTTCAAGAGTTCAGTTTGGTTCTCCACTTGATGACCTGTATATCGCAATACTCGCGTCGCAGCTGCACGAACTCTGTGGTTTTCTGATTTTAATAATTCGGCAAGCAGCTCCTGATTGACCAGATTATTTCCCCAGCTTACCCAAAGTGCCTCTAACCTATGATGCTCATATTCGGGATCATTTGAATCGAGTGCCCCAAGCCAGGTTTTAATAGCTGAATCTACTTCCATCTGATCTCTTCCACGTAACTCTCTTCTCGTTCTGTACCGTGTTCTATATTCTGGTAGTTTAAGGTTTTCCAATAGTTCAGGGATACTCGCTCCATCAATTTTTGCTGGAGTTACCAAAGGCCGGCTGGGGTAAGTCACACGATATATTCTACCGTGTACATGATCCCTTAGTGGATCACGAGCATTATGCTGCATGTGACCGATCAGAATGTTGTGCCAATCTACAAGGTACAGTGAACCGTCAGGGGCAAACTCCATATCCACAGGTCGAAAGTTCCGGTCGGTGGAAGAAATAAGGTCCTGCCTCCATTTGGTATGAAATCCCACCTCATCTTCTATCATTTGATGCTGCTTGGTACCAAGGAATCCTATAGTATTGTTTATGATTAAATCTCCCTGAACTTCATCCGGAAAGTGACGACTCGATATAAACTCAAGACCTGAAGTCGGCCTTACCATTTGGGCCTTTTCAATCAGGTTTGGGCCTTTGTAATTCGCATTTCCATACCTTGGCAAGGTCGATCCGGGAAGCATCCAGTTTACATTCGGACCGGAAGTTTCTGCATAAAAATTTTGTCCCCAGCGATCGAAAGCAATACCCCAGGGATTCGGAATATTCACCTGATTTACTCTTTCTAAATGGTGTCTTTGAGGCTGAAACCGATAAAAACCGCCGTTTGTGGCCCGAACGGGCCCGTAGGAAGTTTCTACATTGGTGTGGAGGAAAACTCCCTCAGCCATGTAAATCGCCCCCGACTCATCAGTAGTAAAGGCTGAAATGGCATGATGTGTATCGTGATCGTCAAAACCACTTAAAAGAACTTCCTTTCTGTCGGCTTTGTCATCCTGATCATCATCGATTAATAGAACTAAATCATTTCCCTGAGAAACATACACTCCCTCTGGGGCAAGCTCGAAGCCAACCGGAATGTGGAGGTCATCAGAAAAAATGGTTTGCTTATCCGCTTTACCGTCATTATCCGTATCCTCAAGAATGATCAGCTTGTCCTGCGGTCTGGGATCGCCTGGCTTATAATGAGGATAGCTGGGCATGGTTGCCACCCAAAGCCGTCCTTTGTTATCGAAGGAAAGCTGCACAGGATTGGCTAAATCAGGGAAGTCTTCCTCGGATGCAAAGAGCTCAATTTTATAACCTGGCGCAGTTTGGATTTCTGCCAAAGCCTGATCTCCATAAAGATATTCCAAGGATCCATTTTGTTCAGGGTTATAATTGGTTTCCACTTCTGGAAGAGTTCTGGTTTTGGCGTCAGCCGCTGCTAAATCTATTCTTTGACCTTTAGTTGCCATCCAAATGGCTGAATCCCGAATTGAGGTCATTTGCCGGATTTTCTCTAATTCGAAAGGGTAGTTATCTGGTCCAAAAGGATCGTGTCTTCTTCCGAATACATGGACACCATTGGGGATTTTATAGTCATTGTGCCAAAGCCAATTCTTTTCGTTCACGGCTTCCGCGACCATCTCCCGATCTACGGAAGGCTTTGGGCTCCCACCAAATAACTCATCTGCCAATAATTCTCCGAAAAGCTCATACCCTCTTTGGTTCAACTGAGAACCATCAATCGTAAGTGGTTCATCGCTGGAATCATACCATTTCTGGCTGGCGGTAAAAGCATCCACCCAAGGGATATCATTGGCTTTTGCTACCTCTTGGGTTACCTTGGCGTAGAGTTGGATCATTTCGTTTTCTTTCTCACCGTTTGGTACATCCTTCAGATGACTGATATTCTCCATTGCGATAGGGGACACAAGTGCAAGACTTGGTACCGAATCTCCATTGTATTTCTTTCTTTTGCTGTGCTTAATCCAGGCATCCAGCTCAGCCTTAAAATTTTCCAATCCGGCTTCACCTTGAAAAGATTCATTGAATCCGAAGAATCCGATCACCACATCGGCTTCCAATCTCGTTAGCCATTCATCAGGTTTTTCCAGAAAGCCTTCACTTCCTGATGGAGTGGCATATTCATCCTGAAAAGCTTCAGCACCTGGAAATGCCCATGGGTCATTGGTACCAGACCTGGGCCTGAAGCCTGGGGTGTCTGCTGGGTCACAAAGGTTTCTAAAGATTAGGTTTTGATCTGGAAACCGGGTGTACATTTCCGTTTCAAACGTTCCATAATGCATCATCCTGGATCCAAGGTTATTTCCTACCAAAGCGATCACCTGGCCTTCTGACAATTTCAATTCTTGTTTTTCAGCACAAGAGAAAATGAGCAGAATGATAAAAAGAAATGGGATGTAATGTTTAATTGAACTCATAGGTTACTGGGGTATTGACTTGGAATATCGGGTTTATTTATTCTCAATTCAAAAAAATCTGGTTCCTGTGATAAGAATAGAATTTTATTATGCATTAAAATTATTTGGACGGTATATTCTTCTGATTCAAATTTTTTTAGATTAAGTATTTAAAACAAACCCAAATTACCCTGAATATGAAATCAACCAAACTGTTTATCCCAGCTTTCCTGATTTTGATGCTCGGTCTTTTTTCCTGTGAACCAAACGAATCCACCGAGGTTACGGAAGACCCAAAGGTTGCGAAGCTGAAATTGCCTGACGGTTTCAGGGCAGAACACATCTATAGCCCTGGGGATATGGACCAAGGCTCATGGGTAGCCATGACTTTTGATGATAAAAACCGTTTGATTACTGCCGATCAATATGGGTTTTTATACCGTCTCGAGATTCCCGAGATAGGATCTGAATCATTGGAGCCAAAAATCGAAAGACTTATCGTAGGAAATGTACAAGCTCCTGAAGTGGGAATGGGATATGCTCAAGGATTGCTTTACGCCTTCAATAGCCTTTATGTGATGGTTAATCATAATGGTAATGAGACATTTAAAGAGAGCACTGGTCTTTACAGAATTCAAGATCTGGATGGTGATGATCAATACGAGACTGTCACTACGATTAAGCTTTTTTCAGGTCGACCAGGAGAACATGGGCCTCATAGCATCAAGCTTTCACCTGATGGACAGTCGCTCTATATGGTTGCAGGAAATCATGTGGATGTTCCGGAATTTGAGAAATATAGGGTTCCGCCTGTTTGGGAGGAGGATAATCTTTTTCCACTCATCAAGGACCCCAGAGGTCATGCAAACGAGAGGGAAGCCCCCGGAGGTTGGGTGGCTAAATTTGACCCCGAAGGAAAGGAATTTGAATTGATTTCGGTTGGGTATCGTAATCCTTTTGATATTGCTTTTAATGAAGCTGGAGACCTTTTTACGTATGACTCGGATATGGAGTGGGATTTTGGAATGCCATGGTATCGTCCCACCAGAATCTGTCATGTGACTAGTGGATCGGAATATGGCTGGCGGACTGGTAATTCCAAATGGTCACCTCTTTATCCAGATAACCTTCCCGCAGTTTTAAATATTGGACAAGGCTCTCCAACCAATGTCATGTTTGGAACCGGAGCCAATTTCCCCGAGAAATATCAAAAAGCTTTGTATGCTTTTGACTGGAGTTTTGGGATCATTTACGCCGTAGATCTTCAGCCTAATGGAGCGACTTATGAAGCTACTGCTGAGGAATTTATTTCTGGTACAGCCCTTCCACTTACCGATGGAATCATCGGTCCGGATGGGGCTATGTATTTTATGACGGGAGGAAGAAGACTTGAGTCGGATTTGTACCGTGTCTATTATGAAGGGGAGGCTTCTCCTTCTCAGAATACCTTGACAGCGGAAGATTTGCCGGCGGCAAACAAGTTGAGAAGACAAATTGAAGAGTATCATTCCAGCGAGGCTGGGCCAGAAGGATTGGACCTCGCCTGGGAAAATTTGGATCATGAAGATCGATTTGTGCAGTTTGCGGCACGAGTGGCTCTGGAACATCAGCCATTTGCCAGCTGGAAGGCCAAAGCAGTGAGCGAACAGAACCCGGTTAAAAAGACGCAAGCCATTATTGCTTTGGCAAGACATAGTCCCAAAGGAGTTTCTGATTTGCTTTTAAACTCTCTTATGGAGATTGACTATTCAGCTTTGGCCGAAGGGCCAAAACAAGATTTTCTGAGAGCTGTGGAACTGGTTTTGGCAAGACAAGGAAACCCCTCGGCCGCAGTAAAATCTAAGCTAGTTGCCTATTTGGATGGTAATTTTCCGGCAAATGAAAACAACCTTGACAGAGAATTGGCGAAACTTCTGGTTTATCTGGAAGCAGATGATGCAGTAGAAAAAACTTTGGCACTACTGGCCAATGCAAAAGATGATCCGGACTATCAGAAGACGTTTACTTCTTCATCAGATCTGATCATGAGGAATCCGCAGTATGGCATGGACATAGCAAATATGCTGGCTAATGTCCCACCTGCACAGCAAACGTATTTGGCGACTGTTTTGGGTGGAGCCAAAGCTGGATGGTCAGATGAAGCTAGGGAAGAGTATTTCACATGGATCCAAGATGCTTTCAAGTACAAGGGTGGAAGGAGCTATGTGGGCTTTATTGATCGAGCCCGAAAAATGGCTTTGGAAGAAGTGCCTGCCTCCGAATTTGATAAGTATAATGAACTCTCAGGTGCTGCTTTATTGACGAGCAATGGAAACGATCTAGTGGCCAGCGATATTCATCCAGAGGGACCAGGCCGCAGATGGACCGTAGAGGAGGCCTTGCCTCTAGTCTCCGACCTATCCGGAAGGGATTTTGTGAGAGGAAAAGCCATGTATGCAGCCACGCTTTGTCAATCCTGCCATACCATGCAAGGTGAAGGTGGGATCATCGGACCTGATCTAACCCAGCTTGGAACCAGATTTACTCCAAAAGATATTTTGACGGCGACCATAGAGCCTAGTGAGACAATTTCCGAGCAGTACGCCGCCACTATCCTCGAATTGAAAGACGGCTCATCAGTTGTGGGTCGATTAACGGATGAAAACGAGGAGAACTATTATGTTTCTCAGAATCCATTTGCTCCTGATCAAATTCGTACGGTGGCCAAAGCCAATGTAATTAGCAAGAAGATCTCGGAAGTCTCCACCATGCTCCCTGGTATGATTAACTCGCTAAATGAGGAAGAACTCAAAGACCTGATGGCCTACTTGATTTCTAGTGGGAATCCCGATCATGAAGTATTTAAGGACGGAACTTTAAGCATGAACGAATGAAAATTTTAATGACAAAGTGGTTGATTATTGAGCTGCTTGGAGCAGTAATTCTTGTTTCATTTCTGGGTTTTTCAGGGATGTTTGATTCGAAAGAAGTATCCGAAAACCCACGAATTGCCATGACTGACCCCATGTTCGTTGCGGATTTTGAGCCTATTTTTGATGGAAAGACTCTGAATGGATGGGAAGGTGATCCTGAATTTTGGTCCGTTGAGGACGGAATGATCGTTGGGGAAATGGCAGAGGGGCAGACTCTGGAAGCAAATACATTTTTAATCTATAATGAACCGGTTGCGGACTTCGAGTTGAAGGCAGAATTTCGCATTTCAGAAAGAGGAAATTCCGGAATTCAATACCGCAGTGACTGGGTGGAAGGTGTTCCTTTTGGGCTTAGAGGTTATCAGGCAGATATTGATGGGAATAATACCTATACCGGACAAAATTATGAAGAAAGGAAAAGAACTACGCTGGCCTATCGAGGACAGAAAACGAGTATTTCTTCACAACCGGATGATGTAGCTACACTTCGTGATTATGTAGAGCGAAATGCCTGGAAAGGCCTTAAAGTAGAATCTGAGCTGGGTGACCGGGCGGAATTAGGCTCTAAAATCAAAAAGCAGGACTGGAATGAAATTCACCTAGTTATCAAAGGGAATATTTTACAACATTATGTAAATGGAATCTTGATGAGCGAAGTGATTGATTTAGATGAAAAAAATCAAAGTCTGGAAGGATTGCTAGGCTTTCAGGTTCACCGTGGACCACCGATGAGAGTTGAGTTTCGGGAGGTGATGTTGAAGAAACTTTAGCGGTTTGGGCTATGTGTAATGCGGGATTTCAAGACACTTGACTTTCAGTTTAGCTATTAGTTTAAAATTTAATGTACCTACTTTTTTATTAGCATTTTCATCCGAATTACGTATAGTTCCCATGACATAATTCGCTCGTTTTAAGTACAGGATCAAAAGAAAATATCATGGACTGGAAGCTTCTCTTAAGTTATTCAATGGTATCGATGTGAACAGGCGACAAATAGAGTGCTCGCCCCATTTGCTATCCTTGGAATTCATGAATTTTTGTAGGATTAGGACTAATCCTCCACCTTATCTACATTAATCTGTTTGATGGGTAACGCTACCCAGGCATCATGATACTGTCGTGATCCGGAAAGCAGAGGGCTTATTTTGATTTGGTTGGTCGATGCAATAAAGTCAAACAACACTTCATTGAATTGGTCGTTAATGATCCACTTATCATTGTACCTGCCGGTTACACTGGTCATAACTTCTTTGTTCCTGTAATCCCCCGGTTTCAATTTTATTCTCACACGATATCTCTTTCCTTTTTCAGGTCTAAAACTTAAAACTAGATATCTTAATTCTGGTAGGAACCCGTCCACCCCGGCGTTTAATCTTCTATAAAAAACTGGTTCCGGGAGAACGTCTATGCTTGTTTGGGTGAATCTTCCGTAAAATTCAGAAACCACCATATCCTTGTCTATTAATTTCTTCGGGGTTATTTCCCAGGATTCATTTATTGGCAACCTTATTAATTCATTCCGTCTAGTAGCAATTCCCGGTATGCTTGCAATACCATTCGCATCGAGCTTTTTTAATTGGGTGTTGGAGATTCGATTTGATGGGGTCACCTGAATGTTGATAGGTTTTATGTTCAGATTCTTTTTACTGAATTTTCCGATATTCCCAAACTGTTTCTTTGACATGATTTCTTTGATTTTTTAGTAGTTAAAAATTTTCCTGACTTTAGATTGAAGCTCTGTCTGTTTGACCATTTTGACTTTGAAAATGGAAGTCTTTCATTTTTTTGGTCAAAAAAACTTTCTATTCGAGACCAAATTCAGACTTATTATAATTAACAGGCCTATACCTCTCTTATAAAATAGGGCTAATTTCACTTAGGTACAACTTTCTGTTGTAGCTAGTCCTCAACTTTAAAGATGAGCTATGGCATATTACAGGAGTCAGGAGGAGGAGTTTCTACTGCTGCAGGACTGACCCTGAAAAATGAGTACGGGAATATTCCCCCCTAAAATACTCTTTTAATAATGCATCACCCACTTATCATGAAAAGGCTTTTTTGAAGTGCAATTGAGTTTCTCTCATCCCATTTATGTATGATTTTTACCATCGCTGTTGATTTCAGCCATTTGAATAATTTATGTTATTTTTATTATTATCTTAATATTTATATTCATCTTAATTGATCAAACTTAAATCTTAGATTATGAAAAAAGTTCTATTATTAGCAGCTGTAATTTGCCTTGTGTCGTTCAGCGCGAATGCTCAGGCCAGGAAGTATCTTAACCTAGGTGGAATAGGTACTGGACTTTATGCGGGCCTTGAATTCCCAGTAGGAAGTGCGATCACTGTTGGACCTGCCGCCTACACTGATTGGGATTTTGATGGATTAGTCCTTGCTGCAAAAGGTAATTTCTATTTTGATGATTTATTTGGTTTAAGCTCTGATTGGGATGTTTATGCCGGTGCTAACGTAGGATTCAGAGCAGGTGGTGATAGTGGTGCGAACTGGGGTGCACAGATTGGTGGACGTTGGTTTTGGAGTGAGAAGTGGGGGATCAATGCCGAGTTTGGAGGTGGTTCCGCGGTCAATGGCGGTGTCGGAGTGACCCTGGTCCTTTAAAGAAATTGAATTTTACAAAGCACTCCAAAGGGGTGCTTTTTTTATTTCTTAACCTTTTTTCAAGGCAAATTCATCCGGGTACCATTGAAAGGTTTAAAAATATTATTGAGCCCTTTTATCGGTTATTTTTTCCTTCCACCATTGTTAATGAATAAATTCCTTTGGCTAGGGATTTTGTTATCCTCCCTGATTTTTATAGGTCTTTATCCGGTCAGGTGATTATTCGCTTCACCTTTCATTCCAAAGGACAATGCCCTATTTTTATTTCAACCAAACTCTCTAATTATGCAACTCTTTTTTAAATCAATTCTAACATTTTCCATTTTGGTCTGGCTATCTATTTCTGTGGTATATGGTCAAAGGGGTGCAGACCGCGATTGGACACAATTCTTTTCCGTCCCCGATTCTATAGATTTTGATGACCATGATGGTTATGTCTCACTTTTTGATGGGAAGTCTCTCGAAGGTTGGGATGGAAATCCAAAATTCTGGACCGTAGAGGATGGTGCGATTGCGGGTGAGTCTACACCCGAAAATCCCAGCGGAAATAATTACTTGGTTTATAGGGACTTGGAAGCAAAAGATTTTACCCTAAAGTTCAGGATTAAAGTGCAGGAACCAGGGGGTACCGGCTTCCAGTACCGAAGTAAGACAGGATTTCCATGGTTGGCTCCGATTAGACCTGAGGTTACAGCTAATGTTGGTCCGGTAAATCTCGATTGGATGATGACCGGACCACAGGCTGATTTTTGGCCAAGTCTTCCCTGGACTGGGCAGTTTTATTCCGAAAACACACCTATGAGGATACTGGCTTGGAGAGGACAGGTAGTGGAGGGGTATGGTGAGGAAACCCAAAAGATGCTGGGTTATGTGGGTGATGCTGAAGACCTGATGAAATATGTAAATATCAATGACTGGAATGACTATACCGTGATCGCAAGAGGACCGGTCTGCATACATATAATAAATGAACACGTAATGGCCATCATGATCGATGATGATCCGGAATCATCTAATAACTGGTCGGGTTTGTTTGGTCTCGAAATCGAAGCAACCACGAAGGTCTGGGTAAAGGATATTTGGGTGAAAAAGATCAGATAAAGAGTCCAGCCATACTGGTAAATTCCTCTGCTTAACTACCGGGCAACTTTCTTCCCTGTGCCGATAAATCTGCCAATTTCCTGATTCTATTTTGTCTTGTTTTTTCTGTTTTAGCCAACTTTACCCAGCGAAGGACAAATCTTTTGCTAGAGGGGTTAATAGAATGAAAAAACTCTTCAGCACCTAGGTGTTTTTGGAGTTCTTCCAAAAGATCATTTGGGACGATTAGTTTATCAACCTCATCCATGAAATCCCAAATACCGCTTAATTTGGACGATTCTATTGATTTCAAGCCTGACTCATGCATCTTGCCTTCTTCGATTAATTTGGCAGCACGCTCCTTGTAGCTTTTCGCCCAATGTTCCACTTTTCTAGGTGAAATGAGTTGCATGGTTTTCTCATCATCTGCTTTTCTACGGATACCATCTATCCAACCGAAGCAAATCAATTCATCCAAAACATCCCATCTGGATACGTATTTTTCAGGAATAGATTTTTTATAGGTAACGAGCCAAAAGCTTTCGTTTCTATCATGGTTTTTCACTAACCATGAGCGTAATTCTTCCCGAGTGGTAACTTCAATTTTCTCAAAGTTCTCAGTTTTGATCATGGAGCCGCGTAGCACTTTAAGTAGAAACTCAACCTGATACTTTGTGTTTGAAAAAACAATTTAAGGTAAGGAGCAAATACTCCAGTTTACCATTGAGTAGTCTTTGGACTTTTGCTGTTTTGCTATTTTTTAATCGGCCTCTAGTGCCTGAATCTTTTCTTTATCAAAGCCTAAAATCACATCTTCAATTACTCCCTCTTCATCAATTAAATAGAAAAGTGGCCAGCTGTTCACTCCGTATTTTCGAGCTATTTCTTGAGCATCTGCAATGGCTGGAAACGGGATACCAACTTTCTTTTTAAACTGAGCTACTTCATTTCTCCCATCTTCCTGATTGATATAAACAGCTTCTATATTTGATGCAAGTTTAAAATCCTCCTTGTTGAAATACTTCAACGATTCGAGGCAATACCCACAATTAATGACAGAGAAATCCAAGAGGACCTTTTTTCCGCGGTAATCCTTAAGATTCCAGGTTTCATTATTTAAATCCACCCCGGAAAATAAAGGGGCCTTTTGTCCTACTTTAAGAAGCTGAGATTTGCTTTGACCGAAAAATGCGGTCTTATAATTTTCGGGTAAGGTATAGCTCAGTAGACCCTTTTGTTCTCTTAAGTTATAATCTTCAAATCGATACCAAATCGTTTGACTTAGCTCCCCATTAAAGTAGTTTCTCCTTTCATAGCTTTGCACGAGGCTAGTTTCGGGATTAATGAAAATATGTTGTTCGGTGTAAATCGTGTTACCCTCTACCACTTTATCATTTTCTATCCTGAAGAAATCTGCCAGCGCAGTATCTTGGACCAAAGTATCGCCCACATACTTCCAATCCTCATGCTTAAAAAAAGTGACAGGAAAAACCCACAAAACCTGTTCAATGTATTGGTCTTGCTGAGGGAGATCCTTTTTAGAAAAAATCCTGACGGTCTCTTCCTCGGGGTTAATTTCCCAGTATTGACCTTCTAGATACACCGTGGTTCCAAAATCCGAATCTTTGATAAAGTCATACCCGATGGAGCTTTTGGGATTTTTGGAAAAGGAAAATGAATGCGTTCGGCTAATCATATTTCCCAAAGGATCTTTGAAAGACTGAATCTGTTTAAAATTCAGGCTCTCTTTACTTTCAATTTTTCCTTTGGCGTCTGATAAAGTTTGTTCTGGAGATTTCTTGCAGGAGCAAAGGATAATTGTGGCCAGGATGGCACAAATAAAAATTCTTTTCATGTTGGTTTAGTTTCATAGACTTAGGATAAGCTCAAAATATTCCCCTGCTTCGGATCAATTTTCCCGTTGAGCATATCGGAATACACCTGTTTTAGGTTTTGAGCTCCCTTGTAGTCTTTAATTTCGAGGGTTGATATGACAGCATCTTCAAAAAGTTTCCAGGCCATCCCTAAATTCTGACTTAGCTTCGCCATTCCCCATTCCTTTTGACGCTTCTCTGCATGGGCTGGAGCAAAGAAGAATTCGCCTTTTTTGGGTAATTTATGCTTCCCTTTCATGTTTTTCCAGTCGACTAACCCAACCAGGCAATTATAGACAAGGTGTTCTCCCAGAACACTTTGTAACCGGAACTGGGTCTCGTGATTTCCTGTGAAGTCCACCACTATATGTTTATGATTGGAGTTGAGTTGATCGATTTCATCATAGCAGATCGTTTGATCATACCAACCCAATCCTGATACGAAGCCTGAATTAGCTTTGGAAGTAAGTCCGATAATTTTCAGATTGAGCCCTTCTTTCTTTTTCCGATCGTTAAGAAGACAGGCCAGTGCCTGGGCAGTTTTGCTGGAGGCAGAAGTGAGAATAATTTTAGTGGTTTGGAAAAAATCCTGCTCCGTCAGAAAATCATCAATCAAAAAAGAGGTAACAAATAAAGGGCGGAAAATAGAAAAAAGCTTTTCAGTTTTTGGTGTGATTGTGGAATCAGCCTCGATATTCGAGTAATAATTATATACAGAAGGCAGCTCCTTTCGATGAGGCATGCCGTCCATAAATCCATTTACACCCACCTTTGCCGGAGAAACCAACAAATGAGAGCTCATAGGGAAATAACCATAAAACCTCTGGCCAATACTGACCTCTGGATGAGTGGATCGGATCACCTCTGCGAATCCCCAGGCCGGAATTATTCCGTAGCCATCCTTCGTGGGAAAAAACTTCCAATAGCCCAATCGATCTCCACTTACAGCATAGGTGATATTATTGGACGTAAATGAAAAGAGATCAATTTTGAAAAGAACCTTGTTGTCATCAAGCTGATCCGGATAGTTTTTTTCCAGAGTTTTGCTTTGCTGCAGGTCATCTCTTTTTACCACAAAATCCAAGGCTTTGATCGCTCCCATTTTCTTTTCTTTTGTTGTTTAAGGTAGGTATTTATGTAAGGAAAAGCATCGAGGTTCATTGGGCTCTTTAAAATGAATCCACATTTTCCTACATTATGAATTCGACCATCATCATGACTATGCGTTTTTTCAAATCACTTCTAATTTTAGTCCTTTTCTTTTCTTTTCAGGCCTTCGGCCAAAGCGATATAGAAGCCATTAAACAAGCAGCAAATGGACTCAAGCTAAGAGAAATCGGACCTGCCACTATGGGAGGACGAATTGCAGACATTGCTGTAAATCCTAAGAATAAAAGTGAATGGTACATAGCTGTGGGTTCAGGTGGAGTTTGGAAAACCATTAATGCCGGAATAACCTGGGAGCCGATTTTTGATGAACAGCCTTCCTATTCAATCGGTACAGTTACTTTGGACCCGAACAACCCGAATATAGTCTGGGTAGGAACAGGAGAAAATGTGAGTGGACGCCATGTAGGCTGGGGAGATGGAGTATATAAAAGTCTGGATGGGGGAGCCTCCTGGCAAAACATGGGCTTAAAAGGCTCAGATCATATTGGTAAAATTTTGATTGATCCGAGAAACTCAGATGTGATTTTTGTGGCCGCAGAGGGTCCACTTTGGTCAACTGGAGGAGAACGAGGATTATATAAGTCAGAAGATGGAGGCGAAAGCTGGAGCCAGATCCTTTCTATTGATGAAAACACTGGTATAACGGATATTGAATTTGACCCTTCAAATCCAGATGTGATTTATGCTGCTGCTTATGAGAGAAGGAGGAAAATCTGGTCGCTTTTGGCCGGAGGCCAAAATTCAGGAATTTATAAGTCCATGGACAATGGTGAAAGCTGGAGAAAGCTTAATTCAGGCTTACCTTCAGGAGAGGTAGGGAAGATCGGATTGGCAGTAACGGAGGCTGACCCTGATTTAGTGTATGCTACGATTGAAGCGAGTGGTTCAGGCAGAGGTTTTTATAAATCTAGCGACAAAGGAGAAAGCTGGAGCAAAAAAAATAATTATATCTCGGGAGGGACGGGTCCACACTATTATCAGGAAATAGAAGCATCCCCCACTGATCCTGATTTGGTATATCAAATGGATGTATTCCTTAATGTCACACGAGACGGTGGAGATAATTTCGACTATTTGGTTACAGGAAGAGAAAAGCACAGTGATAACCACGCCCTTTGGATCGATCCGGATAACGGGAAGCATCTCATTGCAGGGTCTGATGGGGGACTTTATGAAAGTTTTGATGAAGGAGTGAAATGGAGACATTTTTCAAATCTTCCCATTTCTCAATTTTATAAAATTGCCTTGGATAATGCTGAGCCTTATTACAATGTGGTGGCAGGTGCACAGGATTTAGGGACATTGATTGGCCCATCAAGGACCACCACTACGGAAGGTATAGAAAACCACCATTGGTATGTACCACTTGGCGCGGATGGATATGATGTGGCTTTTGATCCAGAGGATCCGAATATTGTATACATGGAAATTCAAGGAGGAGAGCTAAATCGTCTGGATAGAAGGACTGAAGAGCTAATTGACATCAAGCCAAGACCTGAACCAAATGACCCTCCGGAAAGATGGAATTGGGATAGTCCGATTATCGTAAGTCCACATGATATTGAGACTATTTATTTCGGTTCTCAGCGAGTTTGGAAAAGCACGGATAGAGGAGATTCTTGGACGGCAATTAGCGAGGATTTGACCAGCAATACTAACCGGTACACTCTTGAAATGATAGATAATGTTCCAAGTGTGGATGCCCTTTATGACAATGGTGCCATGTCCTTATACGCCACCCTTACCAATCTTTCAGAATCTACAATTCAGGAAGGTTTAATCTACACCGGATCGGATGATGGGTTGATTCATGTTACTGAGGATGCTGGAGCAAATTGGAAAAAGGCTGGGCAGCTTCCCGGTGTGCCGGATCGATCCTTCATTAATGATGTGGAGGCTTCAAGTCATAATGCCAATGTGGTATTTGCTTCTGCTGATGCCCATAAGTTTGGTGATTACAAACCCTATCTTTTTATGAGTTCAAACAAAGGAGAATCTTGGACTTCCATAGTAGGTGATTTGCCTGAGGAGACTATCGTATGGTCGATCAAACAAGATCCAATCGATGAAAATCTTCTTTTTATCGGTGCCGAATACGGTATTTACTTTTCTCCAAATATGGGTCAAAACTGGATTAAACTTTCTGGATCACCAACCATAGCCTTTAGAGATATAGAGCTTCATCAAAGTGACGACTTGGTAGGGGGATCCTTCGGTCGAGGAGTTTTTGTGCTTGATGATTATTCTTCATTAAGAGGAATAGGAGAAAAACTTCAAAAAAATAGGGTGTTTCCAGTAAGAGACACCTGGTGGTACATCCCATCGGTTCCTTATCAGGCAGGGGGAATGCCATCTCAAGGTTCTTCTGCTTTCAGGACGCCTAATCCGGATTTTGGCGCAATGTTCACTTATTATGTCCATGAGCTTCCTAAGACTTCCGGTCAGAAAAGAAAAGAGACCGAAAATGATATGGCTGAAAGAGGAGAGGACATTCCTTTTCCTGGATGGGATGTGCTTTCATCAGAATCAAGAGAAGATCCCTCTGAAGTCAGGCTTCTCGTCCGTAATGAAAGTGGTCAAGCCATTCGTTGGTTAGAAGGTAAAACAGCGAATGGTCTTCATAGAGTGAACTGGGATTTAAGACTTCCTGCTCCGAATGCAATTTCTCTAAGTACACCTGATTTTCAACCGCCATGGGCTGGCGACCCTCAGGGTCCCTTGGTTGCTCCGGGAATTTACAGTGTGGAGATGTTTGTGCTGAATAATGGAAAGCTGGAATCTCAGGGCGAGGCCCAAAGCTTTACAGTAAAGCCGGTTCCTTCCATTAGTACAGATTCTGATTTTTCGGCAACTGCTGAATTCAATAAGAATTTCATGGAGCTCTATCGCAAAGTGAATATTGAGAGCAGAAAACTGGGTGAAGTCAGCAGTAAAATCCCTTATATGAAAGCAGCCTTAATGCAGTTAAGCTCGGCTGATGCATCGCTTTTCGAAGACCTAATAGCTATAGAAAATGAACTTAGAGATTTACAGATCGCACTTCAGGGAGATGGAACCCGGGGAGCTAAAAATGAAGCGTCTTCTCCTTCTATTATGACTCGGGTTTGGCAGTCCCAAAACTGGGGTACAACTCAATCTCCAACGGCCACCAATCGAAAAAGCTTTGATATAGCCCAGTCCTCTTTTGCAGAATACCTAACAAAGACTGAAGGGCTCTTCAATAGGGTTAGTGCCTATGAAGAAAAGCTTTCAGAGTCAGGGGCTCCTTATACTCCTGGTAGGAAAAATTGATTGAGGTTTTGAGTTGAATTTCGCTCTTTTCCTGGATGTTTGGCAGGGGATTCATCCAGTACCGAATGATCCAACAGCATTAGTCCGACGATACTTTATCCAAAGTGTAATGTCTAATTGAGCTTTGGAATTTGCATGGTTTGACAATGGATTCCTCCTCCATACCAATTGAGCATTAAAGCATTTTTGATCCCAATTATTTCCCGGTCTGGGAAGTAGGTTTTGAGGATTTCTTTCATTTTTTCGTCTTTTACCTTTTCTGACTCTGGCAGCCCCTCCTTCCAATATTCTGAAACCAGTACAGCACCGTTCGTAATCAGGAAATTTGAATAACCGGTGATGGGAACATAGGTAATAGTGTCACCAATTTCACTTTCCGAAAAAGCAGACTGGAAATTTTCAAATAGCGGAAATTGGTATTGGTGTAGGGAAAAATCCGGATATGGGATTTCAACGATATTAAATGGCTTTCCATCTACATTTGTTTCTGATTTGAGTTGCTCTAAATTCTTAATTGAAGCCTCATATTCAGCTCGAAGTAATGCATTTTTATCCTTAAGTTCAGGTTCTAAAATAGGAATCAAAATTGTGCTATCATTCACAAACCTTAAATAGGCATCCATGTGATAATTTGCTCCCTGTCCATAAATATTATCGATTTTATGCCAGTTCTTATCCAGAAGCATGGGCTCTTTGATCCAGATAAGTTTTTCCAGTCCAAGAGCATCTAAATATTTCTCCTCAATTTGTTCTAAGCTCAGATCAGGATTTCGGATTTTCGCAAATTCTTCAAAAAGGATTAAAACCTTACTAGAGCTAATAAAACCACCTCCTTCACTATTGAGATCTACCGGTTTGACCAGATAGCCGAGAGAATCAGCGAGTTGGTTGTCGATTTCCGCTCTGGCATAATATGATGAGTCTACAAAAATCGCATCTCCAAACCCATCAAAGCCAAAGTCTGCCATTTGATACTTTTCTCCATTGGTTAGTAGGATCGGGCCATAATCCCGGATGGCTGACCCGGCTGCTTTGGGGTTTTGATAAACTCGGAGGTTACTCCAATCTATATTTGCTTCGGTCAACATGCTATCCAAAATATTTCGCGTATAATCTGAATCTAAAATCACATTAACTGGGACATATTTTACCAGATTCTCTATGATCTCGATCCTTGCAGGATAGTCCGGCTCACCTATTCCTTGACCCCAATTTCTTTCATCAGGAAAGTCAACCCAAACATATTCTTGAGATTCCCATTCAGGGGGTAAGGTGAATTTTGTAGTCTTCTCTTCTGTATTCGAATTACAACTCAGGAAAATCAATAAAAGGACAGGTATGAAAAATTTCATTTGAAAAAAATTAAAGGTTAGCATTTGACAGAAGCTCGCTTTTGTTTCTAAGCCTTTTAAAATAATCAAAAATAAGAAGGAAGGGAAAGAACCTTTTTGAAGACCCTCTCTTTCCTTATGTATTTGTCCTTGAGTCAAATCAAATTAGGCAGGATGCTATGACCTGAATGAGTATGCTATTGAAAAGGCGGGTATTTCTCCAAGGCTCCTTGGTTTGTGAACCTTAAAAGCAAATTATTTGGAAAGCTTTACTTGAGAAAAGAGAATCTGCAGATTCTAATTGATTATTAAATGCTTATTATGAGGTATGAATGCATTGAATTGAAAATGGTATGGAGAATTTAAAAAATATTCAAATATCTGTAGCCCAGTTGAAAGCTGTTCTATTATTCATAGCGACATTCAGTGCTTGCGGGCCTTCTAAATCAGACCTAATTTCAATTGACTATTCACCTTTAAAACGAGCAGACTGGAAGGTGTCCACCCCTTCTGAGCAGGGGTTAGATTCCATGCTGCTTGCTGAGTTATATTATAATGCTGCAGGATTGGAGACCCTTTACAGCTTGCTGGTGATAAAGAACGGTTTTTTAATTGCAGAAGACTATTTCAATGATGGATCGGTGGACCAGAAGGATAGACTTCAATCGGTCACAAAGAGTTTTACTTCGGCCTTGGTTGGGATTGCGATTCAAGAGGGTTGTTTGTCGAGTATTGACCAGAAGTTAGTGGATTTTTTTCCTGAGATTAAGGAAAAGATTACAGATCCAAGGAAATATGAAATCACTATTCGGGAACTGTTAGAAATGCAAGCCGGATATCCTAGAGAAGAAGACGATCAAGCCTATTGGGATGGGCTGCTGTCGGGTTACTATACAACTCTAATTGAGGATTTCCCCCTTGTCAGTGAGCCGGGTACTAAGTTTCATTATAGTAATCTTTCATCGAACTGGCTCGGGATTATTGTGGATCGGTCTTGTGGTATGAATCTCAAGGCCTATGCTGAAAAAAAACTCTTTGGACCTCTTGATATAGAGTCAGGCGATTGGGGTACAGACGCGGAGGGCCATAATAATGGCAGTGGTGACCTTCATCTTTCTGCAAGAGATGCTGCTAAATTTGGACAGCTTTTTCTAAATGATGGGTTGCTAGAAGGGAAACAGCTTATTCCTGAGGATTGGGTTGATGTCTCCCTTCAAACTTATTCCGTAAACGAAGCCTTCGTAAACAGAATAGGGGATTTTCGTGATATTGGATATGGTTTCCAATGGTGGTCTGCAAACACCAAGGATTACCATGTAAATTTTGCTTGGGGACATGGTGGTCAGTTAATTGTACTTGTAGATGAGCTGGATATGGTCATAGTGACTACCTCTTATCCATTTTGGCTAGAGCATAATAGCCAATCTTGGAAGCAGGAGAAGGCTATAATTACCATGGTAAGTAAATTTGTTTCTTCTATACCAAACCCCAATAAATCGTGATCGCCAGCAAATAAATCTGATTAGAAAAGGAGGTCATATAATTTGTCAGGCTAAAATCAACATAGGATGTTCGAAGGAACAAAAATTGTTGAGTCATGATGAAATATTAATCCTTTTCGGATAAGTCTAACAAGTTAGGATTGGCTTTTAGGGTTTTCATTGAAAAAGTTGCCCGAACCGAAATTAATTGATTCATGCAGCCATTCAAGTTCAGAGTGCTTTTCAATAGACCTTTTTGGCCTAACGGTAAAGTAATTATTTTTCAGACGGTTCGATCCTGTGCAATTGCCTTTAATTCAATATATTGAGGGCTTAGCATAAATTTTTATGAGTGATATATTTTTTGATTCAGCCGGAGAATCTGATAGTAAAAAGGTACTGGCCAAAATTTGGACAGATGTTCAGGAGACAGGTGTTTTTCCCGAAAACTCATTAGACCTTCCATCTACCGGTGTATGTTTTTGTGGTGGGGGTACACGCGCAATGAATTGTGCCATTGGTCAAATGAAGGGGTTTTATGAATTAAACCTTTGGAAAGACATAGGCTATATTTCGGCTGTTTCTGGCGGATCCTGGGCCTCGACTATTTTTACCTATTATCAGGATGGTTCCATAAGTGATGCTGATCTCCTCGGAAATAAAGTGTGCCCCTCAAATCTTTGCAAGGATAATCTGAATGATCAGCCCGAAGGGTTTATGGGTAAGGTGGTGAGTCATAGTCTTGAAAAAAATCTTATTCTAAGGTTAGGTAAGGAAGTTATCCCTTTTGAAGAATGGCAAAAGTTAGATAATATCTGGATAGATGCCGTAGGTGATACTTATCTTAAACCCTACGGAATCTATGATTCAAAGAACCCCAAGTTCTTTACGCTGGATGATGAAACTCGCGATGCTATCATAGCAAGGAACCCCCAGCTTCAAGCCTCTGACTTTATCATGGTTCACTCCAATCCTAAGGATGCAAAACGACCTTATTTAATTATCAATTCCAGTTTACAGGCACCAGCTCCCGACCTACCCATTCAAAAGGAAGAAAACTTAACTGTTTTCAATTATACCCCATTGTATGTTGGGTCCGCGTGCTATCGTGAGATTGAGGATAAGAATTTGATTTCGAACAAGGATGTGAAATTTGGATCAGGGGGAGGATTTATTGAATCGTTTGCCTTTGGAGGATCTAATCCCAAAAAGACTTCTATGAATGATAGTCTTAGCGTAATCTTGTCGAAAAAGCCATTTGAGATCGTGGATGCCACTGGGACGAGTAGTACCGCTTACGGTGCTACTCTAGGTTCTTTTATGCTCTCTGGTTTGGCGGGCGATTTATTGGACAAAATTCCTCTTTCAAAGTTCATCCCTGAAGATTATTATTGGCCATATCCTGAATTGGGTAAAATCGGTAAACCTCAGCCTTACCGTTTCACCGATGGAGGGAATTTGGAAAACCTTGGAGTTATTACTCTTTTACAGAGAAAAGTAGAACGTATCGTGGTTTTTATAAATACAGACACACCGCTTGCTACTGGCTGTAGTTTTGATGCCGAGAATCCTCCAAATAATAAGCAAGTAAGTAGTGATTTTTATCCATTATTTGGATTTACCTGGGGAAATCAAGTCCATAATCAGGTTTTCCATAAACGTGATTTTAATCCCGTGTATCAGAAGTTGGCGAAAGCCAAAGAAGAGGGTAAAACAGTCATGGCTAGGACAAAGCTCATGACAATTGCCAATGATTGGTGGGGAATCCCGGATCGTCAAAAGGTGGAAATTCTATGGGTGTACAATGACCGCGTACCTGATTGGGAGAACCAACTTTGTGATGATCTCAAAAACGAAATTTCAAAAGGAGAGAAGGGACGATTTCGAGATTTTCCACACTATAAATTGCTTTTTGAAAATGGAGTTTTACATGGAATTAGTCTCACCACTGACCAGGTAAATCTTTTATATCAACTAAGTGCCTGGAATATTTATTCGAATGAGCATGTGTTCAGGGATTTTTTGGAATAAAAAGAATTTGGCAAAAGCATTTAAATGAATTCAAAACAATACACTTTTAAAATTTAAATATTATGATCAACTCAGGAATTAGCGACCAGGTAAATTATAGCAACCTAAAATCCTCCTTAAAAACCGGGGATGTAATGATGTTCATGGGTTTCAATCCCACTGGCGATGCCATTAGGAGATTGGAGAAATTGGAAGGTCTTGAAGGCTTTACCCATATTGGGATTGTTGTAGAGATAGCGGATGAAAAAGGAAACATCCAACATTATTTTTGGCATGCCATTCCACCAGATGCCATTAACCAATTCAGTCCCGATTATCTCAAAGGAGTTCAAGCGGATGGATGCGTTTTAGTTACATTGGATTCGGTCATTGATTGGGTAAAAAAGACAAATACTGATGCCGGAAGAACAGAATTCAAGTTAATCGTAAGGAAGCTTAATGGGGAAAATGGCAAGCGTGGAATTGGCCCAGATCAGTTAAAGGATTTTATCACTTTTATGAAACAGATGGCGGGTAGAAGTTTCTCTCATCCTGTGGACATGGGGATGGTACTGGATTATACTGCAGGCTTGGAAGCTTCCAAGTTGGGAGGCAAATCATCTTCAAACACCACGTTCTTCTGTAGTAAATTATCTTCGGCTACTTTTCAGGCAGCAAAGCTGTTGCCTGAAAGTTTGGTAGTAAATAGCGTCTTACCAGGTCATTTTGGATCAAAGTCTAAACAAGGTAAACTCCAGTGGCAAAAGGGCTACTCTTTAGGAGAAGATATTTACGTACAGCCATAAATTCAGCAAGTGAAGACTCATCTGCGTTTAATTGCTACCATTTTCTTCGGATTTATTTTGAGTGCTTCTCTGCTGTCTTGTAAGCAGCAGGTCGAGGAAGAGAGGTATATTCTTGAAGCCAATGTTTTAGTTGATCCTGATGATAATATGGATCTTACCGACATAGTGGCTCAAGATGGAATACCTTTTCAAGAAATCGAGGGGCTAGAAATTGATAGTAAAATCAAAACGGTATGGGTGGAATTAAAACTTGATCCAGGCCTTCAGGGTCAAGAGTTTGTATTTGCAATCCGACACATCGATTCCCTATTCCTTTACCATGATTTAGGAAGTGGATACGTGCTCGCCGATTTCAGTGGGGAGGATGTAAAGATGAAAGATCGAAAATTAAAATATGGGGAAAGACCAGCTTTAGTGTTCGAAATACCGCCTTCTGGGGTGGTTTACCTAAAAATGGTTTGTTCATCATTTTATTCTAGAAGTTTCAGGAGTCTGGAAAACTTAAGAGTTGAGCCCGCAGAAATTTTTGAGTCTCGAATAGAGAAAGGCCGTTATTTCCATGGAATTTTTCTTGGGGTAATGGTGGCTATGATCATCTATAATCTCTTCATCTACTTCATGTACAGGGATTCCATGTATTTGGTCTATACTGTTTTCATGGTCACCCAAACTTTTTATCATCTTTCTATTACGGGTTATTTGCGTGAGTTAATTCTTCCAGATTTACCCTTTTTAGCGAAGTATGCTCCTTTTGTTATTGCCGGAATATCCTTGATGAGTTATATCTGGTTTAGCCAAGTATACCTGATTGCTAAGAAATATGCGCCGCGTATAAATAACCTTTTGAAAATACTATATGCGGTCATAACTGGAACCACGGTAGTAGGCCTTTTTTACAAGATAGAGTTAGCCAACAGCATTCTTTTGGTCTGTGGGTTACTTGTTGTCGCCTTCCCATTTGTGATTGCCATCATAGCTTATAGGCAGAAATATCGGCCAGCATTTTTCTTCCTTATTGCAAGTGTTCTTTCCTATATAGGTTATTACCTATTCACCATGCAGCGCTTTGAATTGCTACCGAATGTATTCGTCACACGGTATTCCTTTCAGATGATGTTTGCTGCGCAAAGCTTACTCTTCGCCCTCGGTTTAGGAGATCGAATGAATCGAATTAAAAAAGAGTTGGCCTTGGGTAAAATCAGGCAGGCAGAACTCAAACAAGAAAAGGAGCGGGCTCTGAAAGAGGTGCTAGAAAAGCAGAATATCGAGTTGGAGAAAAAGGTGGTCGAACGAACGAAAGAGCTGGTTGAAAAGTCAAAAATCGTAGAAAGAGATAAAGAAACCATCCAAAAGGAACGTCAAAAAAGTGAAGCCCTTTTATTAAATATTTTACCTGAATCCATTGCTGAGAGACTTAAAAAAGGTGAGTCTAAAATTGCTGATCAATTTGATGATGTCAGTGTGTTCTTTTCTGATATAGTAGGTTTTACTTCTCTTTCAAAAAAGATGAAACCGGATGACCTGATCAATCTATTGAATGATGTCTTTTCAGAATTTGATAAACTGGCAGAAAAGCATGGCTTAGAGAAAATTAAAACCATTGGAGATGCATATATGTGTGTATCGGGGTTGCCGATTCCTTTAGAAGATCACGCCACAAGAATGGCCAGCTTTGCTATCGAAGCCAACCATAGTTTATCAAAATTGAGCTTTGAAAAAGCAATTGATGTTCGCTTTCGAATGGGAATTCATTGTGGCCCTGTAGTGGCAGGGGTTATTGGCAATAGTAAGTTTGCATACGACTTATGGGGTGAGACAGTAAATGTGGCTTCCAGACTCGAAGCTCATGGTGAATCCACGAAAATCTATTGTAGCGAGGAATTTAAAACTAAGATTGAGAGCAATTTTGAGTTGGTTTCTGTCGGAGAGTTGGAGTTAAAAGGCATTGGGAAGAGAAAGGTTTTTGAGTTAAAAACCTAAACCTAAAATATCTCCTCCATGCATTTTTTACCGGAGGTATGCCATTTGTATCGATTTTTTATAAATTTCTTTTATAAGATTTCGGATTATCCTGATACCACAGGATAGTCTAGAATCGACTTTTCATTAGTTTGATTTTTTGTAAAACCCAGAATGAACATCGAAGATCAGAAAAGCTGGAAAGGCAAACTTTCTAACCATCAACAAATGGGTGGTATTGAAACCTCCATTTTGGATAATGGAGCCGGCAAGGGCGTCCGGATTGCTTGGATTAACACGGGCACAGGTTTAAGATATAAGGTTGTCCTGGATCGAGGGATGGATATTTTGGACGCCTTTTTTGGAGAAAAGAGCCTTGCCTATATTTCTCACTTGGGAATAACTAGACCTCAGCCTTTTTCTAATCAGGGAATAAATTGGCTAAGAACCTTTGGTGGTGGACTCCTCACCACCTGTGGACTATCTTCCATGGGTGGCCCAAACGAGGTGGATGGAGTTTCACATGGTTTACATGGTCGTTACTCGAATATTCCGGTTGAGCTGCTATGCATCAAGCAGCCCGATATTCACTCAGGAGATCTGAGTTTTGAGATGGTCGGGGTCGTAAAGGAAACCAGTATTTTTGGTCCCAACCTCGAATTGAAAAGGACGATTTCTGGAGTACTCGGATCAGCAGAGATTAGGATTTCTGATTCAGTTCGAAATTGTGGAAATACCTCGACTCCTTTGATGCTTCTTTACCATATCAATTGCGGTTGGCCAATTATTGACGAAGGAACACGAGTCATTTGGAAAGGTGAAAGGATACCTCGCGAATCAGACGATCAGCTCTCCGATTTTAATAAAGAACATAATTTCAAAGTAATCCCAGCACCATTACAAGAGCATTCAGGATTTGGAGAAGACGTTTCATTTATACAGCCAGAGAAAAGACAGGTGATTTGCGGTTTTGCAAACGATGAGGAGAATCTGGCCTTGAAAATTGAGTTTTCCAGAGAGCAATTGCCTTGGCTGATTCATTGGCAGCACTTGGGAAAGAATGATTACGTCACTGCACTGGAACCTGCCACAAACCCACCAATTGGTCAAAAGCAAGCTAAGGAAGAGGGGACACTGATTGAGCTAAAACCTGGAGAAGTAAGAGATTTTGATCTTAAGCTTTCTGTCCTTACAGGACAAAGTGTAACAGATTTTACCTAAAACTGACAATAAACAACCCATAACCAATACAAAATGAGCCTAGCGAAAAAAGCATTAGAACAAGGAGAGGGAATACTCCGACTCACACCTACCTGGGTACCTCGATCTTTCTGTGTACCAGGTCGACGCATTAAACTTCACCCGGATGATTACTATGCATTAGGTGGTAATCGTGGAGGTATCGATGAACGATGGTTTTCTTCCACCACTCCTGCACAAAATGGCCCATTAACCAGCGAAAACGAGGGTTTAAGTCATGTGGCATATCAGGAGAATGGGGTGACTGAATTATTCTTGCTAAGAGATGCCATAGATGAGTTGGGTTCTCAAATTATTGGTTCACGACTTTGGGACAAGCATAAATCATGGCCCATGTACTCTAAGTTTTTTGACAACATGGGGCCATTACCTCATCATATTCACCCGAGTGATGAATTCGGCAAACTCACCGGCCAAAATGGAAAACCTGAAGCTTATTATTTCCCTCCTCAGGTAAATAACCATGGCGGGGATTTCCCTTACACCTTTTTTGGAATAGCACCAGGTACAAGTAAGGAGACCATTCTTCAATGCTTGAAGGACTTCGACAAGGGAGATAATAAAATCACAAATTATTCTCAGGCATTTAGGCTCCAACCCGGGACAGGTTGGGACGTGCCACCAGGGATGCTTCATGCTCCAGGCTCCCTTTGCACCTATGAACCCCAAAAGGCCTCTGATATTTTTGCGATGTATCAGTCTCTGGTTAATGAAGCAATTATTCCTGATGAATTGCTCTGGAATGCTACCCCAAAAGATAGAATCGGTGATTATGATCTATTGCTAGAGATGATTGATTGGGACCTGAATGTGAATCCTAACCTTATGGATAGGCATTATATGGAGCCATTGCCTGTGGAAGATGAAGATGAAATGCATTCAAAAGGATATCACGATGCCTGGATCTGTTATCGCTCTCATGATTATTCTGCTAAGGAACTTACGGTCTATCCTGGTGAAACAGTAATTATAAAGGATGCAGCTGCATACGGAATGATTATGATGCAAGGGCATGGAACCATGGGAGTGTGGGATATTGAAACTCCATCCCTGATCCGCTTTGGTCAGCTCACCCATGATGAGTATTTTGTTTCTGAGGCTGCAGCCAAAGCCGGTGTGAAAATCACCAATACGTCTAAGACTGACCCTATAGTGATGCTGAAGCATTTTGGACCCGATAATCCCGATCTGAAAGTGGTTGAATAAACCAAGAACTTAAAACTTATAACCAAAAGTAACCATGAACAATTACCCAAAATTACATAATGCTACCTGGCCAGGATTGGTTGGGAAAGGACCAGATTCAGAACCTGTGATTCCCTTTGATTCCCTTCTTGAAATGACAGCGGCTGCTGAAGTTGACGGAGTGAAATTTGATGGAATTGATGTTGGTTTATTAGAACCTCATTTCGACCTGAATGATCCTGATGCCGCAGATAAGCTTGCCGAAAAAGTGTCAAAACATAATCTCAAGGTTGGTTCCCTTGTCGCGCCTATCTGGGCAGGATCAGCGATGGGGACACAGGAGCAAAAAGACACATTTGTGGAAATGGTGAGGAAGTCCTGTGAGTTTGGACAAAAGCTAAAAAAACTGGGAGTCAGAGATTATGGAGTTGTAAGAATTGACTCCGCTGCAGGAGTGGAAGACTGGGCGAAGGATCCGGATGGGAATACTGCTCAGATTGTAGAAACTTTCCAAAGAGCATGTGATGTGGCAGCCGATTTTGGCGAAAAGCTTGCAGCTGAGGGAGAAATTTGCTGGGGTGCCATGCACAGTTGGAAATATATGGTGGAAACTCTGCAGAAAGTGAATAGACCAAATATTGGTTTTCAGGCAGATATGTCTCATACATTCCTTTACACATTGGGATATAATGCGCCTGAGCATAGAGTTTTGCCCGAAGGTGCAGATATCAAGGATCATGAAGTCGTGAAGGCCGGTTTAAAAGAAGTGACTGACGCTCTCAGACCCTGGACCATTGATTTTCATGTGGCCCAAAATGATGGAAGCGTGTTTGGTTCTGGTTCTCATGATAAAACCGGCAGACACTGCCAAGCTACCGATCCCAATGGAGTATTGGATATAGCTCATGACGCGGGATATTGGCTTCGAGATGAAAATGGAGTTTTGACTAAAGCTTTCAAACATATTTGCTGGGATGGCTGTATGTTCCCGAATTCGGTGATGGAAAATCAGCAGACCTGGAATGATATTCTGGCCGCTATGATCAAGGTTCGTGAAGCTCACGGCTGGTCATAGGAAAATCATTTTTAGAACCACTTAGTAATCTCATTGAATTTAGAATTAGAAATAGATAAAAAATGAAAGACAAGAAATATATCCGAATTGGAATGATTGGAACCGGCTTGATGGGGAGGATTCACACAAACGGTTACAAAAGACTTGCTGATTTTTGGCCGGAGTATGAATACAGACCTATTCTTCAGGCCTGCTGCTCCAGACGTGCAGAGAAGGCCGAAGCATTCATGAAAGATTGGGGGTACGAATCTTTTGAAACGGACTGGAAAAAAATTATCGCCAGGGATGACATAGATGCGGTGGATATCTGCACCCCAAATGACATGCATGCCGAAATAGCTATTGCGGCGGCAGAGGCTGGAAAGATGATTCTTTGCGAAAAGCCCTTAGCCAGAACAGTGGAAGAGGCCAAAGGCATGCTCGATGCGGTGGAGAAAGCCGGGGTAAAGAATACTGTTTGGTACAATTACAGAAGAATTCCGGCTGTGACTTTGGCGAAGCAGATCGTAGCTTCAGGAAAGCTGGGAAAAATTTTCCATTACCGTGCGAACTTCCTTCAGGACTGGACCATAAACCCTGAATTACCACAAGGTGGGGACGCATTATGGAGATTAGATGTGGCTGCTGCCGGATCTGGAGTTACAGGAGATTTATTGGCTCATTGCATCGATACAGCCATGTGGATCAATGGGGGAATTAAGGATGTGTCGGCTATGACTGAAACCTTTATTAAGGAAAGAGTTCATCAGAAAACCGGAGAGAAGCAGGCAGTGGGTATCGATGACGCATGTACCTTCCAGTGTCATTTCGATAATGGCTCTTTAGGACTTTTTGAAGCCACTCGTTACGCTAGGGGCCACAAGGCGCTTTATACTTTCGAAATAAATGGAGAGCATGCCTCCATACGATGGGATTTACATGATCTTACACGATTGGAGTATTTCGATCATGATGATGAAGGTCAGGTTCGGGGATGGAGATCTATCCACGTTACTGATGGAGATCATCCTTACATGGATCGATGGTGGATTCCGGGAACTTCAATTGGTTATGAACATTCCTTTATTCATCAGGTCGCTGATTTCTTTCACAGCCTTGAAACGGGAGAGTCTTGTCACCCCACCTTCAGAGATGCCTTTGAAACGCAGAAAGTTTGCGAAGCGGTAATTAATTCAGCAAATGAAAGGGCCTGGAAGGATACAGGTGTGGAATGGGTTGAAAAGTATTGATTTTAGCTTAATCTCAAATTACAGCCTGGGTAAAATCACCTGGGCTTTTTTATTGAAAAAATCCGGAGGACCACAAGGTCCTCCGGTTTTGAAAAGCTGAAAAAATCACCCTTATCTAAATAATTGAACTGTTTTTAGTTTAAGGTCACCAGTTTTGAATCCACAGTTTCATTAATGAAATAGATCTTTTTTCCACCATAGGTCTGACTTTCAATATTGAAAGCAGCTGCTTGAACCAGACCATTAGAGGTTGAACTTAATGTCCCTACTTCAGAAGCTGAGAAGGTTACGGAAGTGGTTTTTGATTCTTTTGTGATTACTCTATTTCCATCACTTATGAGCCATAGGATGTTGTCCGCATTTGAAGGTACAGATTGAACAGAAAGGGTGATTTCTCCACCCGTGCTAAATGTATCACCCACACTCCCGGCAAAACGAACCTGCTGCGGCATTACTTTCGAAGTGGTATGCGAGAAAGCATCAAAGCCATTATTTCCAGCAATTTCCCAGGTATTGGATTGACCTACGTTTATTCCATTATCCACAGTTTGGGGATTCGAGATGTAAGAGTTTCCACTGATATTCTGTAGGTCATTTCCATTTAGACCTACTATTCCAACATTTACTCTGCTGGAGCCTATTCCAGAAGAGAAGAAATTGGCAGAGGCCACATCAAATGATAATCCAGAAACCCCTGGTACTTGTGGTGTGCCAGCGGGCAAAGCGGCTATAATTTCGATTGCCGCGAGTACGGCATCAGCATCACCAGGTACCTCTGGTGTTGGGCTCGATTGAGTTTGTTGGTCTGGCTGAGGATCATCGTCAGAATCACATGAGGAAAATAGGGCCGTTCCAAACAGGATAAGTACCCAAATGTTAGCTTTGAAAAATTTCATTGTTCTAAGGTTTAATTATGAAATTCTAAGCTAAAGAAGGTCGATTTTTTAAAACATAAGGCATTTGCCCTATTTGTGATTTGAAACCATTTACTTTTGTAAAAAGCCTTCCAGTGACTAAGGAAAATCATCAAATATCTTATGCACCGGACATCAAAATTTTTCTGATTTTGATTCCATTGATTAGTGCATTCAATTATTTCCTGACCTACTCTTACATTGCTTTTGACCTATTCACCTTGGTTAGGTATTCTGTGGATACAGCCCAGGGTTTTATTGCCTGGTGGCTGGTAAGGACTATAATCATCTGGCTTGACACCAAAATTCCCTTTATGGTAACCCCTTTAAAAAGGACCGTTATCCAGGTGACTTTGACCAGCGTTTGTGGACTGGCTTTTATAATTTTTACTACAGAATTATTGAGTCTGCTGGTTTACGGGAAACCAGCTGTCATCTCCTTTTACACCCTGGATGTTCTTATAATTCTAATTTGGTTTTTCGTTATAAATGGCATTTATATTGGACTCCTTCTCTTCCAACAATTGAAAAAATCTAACGAGCCATCTGAAAGTTTAGAAAGGATTATGGTCAGTGTAGGGAAACAAAAGAAATTATTCTCTACCGATGAGATAATTGCCTTTGGTTCAGATTCTGGTTATGTAGAATTACTTACCACGAGCGGGGAAAAATTTCTGCTAGATCAAAGCCTAGACTATTGGGAAAGTAGGCTAAGCAAAGTCGATTTTTTCAGGATAAACCGAAAGAGAATACTTTCGCGGAAAGTGATTCTTGGGTTTGAAAGTAAGGAGAACGGTAAACTGGAAATAAAGGTGTCAGCCTCAATAAATCAAAGTGAATTGGGGGTTAGTCGAGCCAAAGCTCCATCATTTAAGAGATGGTTTCGGCCAAAGCCCTGACATTTCATCCTGGTATTTGGGTTGTTTCGTCCAAAATTCGGTGTAATAGGATTATTTTATCCATTTTCGAAAAGAATCTTGTGTTCGAAAACAGACCAAAATATAAGATGAGATCTAAATTGATTTTATCGCTAATCTCGGTGCTCCTAGTCTATGAATTGAAGGCGCAGGAGACAGTGAAGGATTATCGTAATTTCCCACTTACTTTAAGCATACAGTTTCAAAACTTTGCTATGGCTTTTAAGAAGCCAAGTTTTAATTTTCAGAACTTCGGAATTGGAATTGGAACAGAAGTTAGCCATAGCAGTGGACATAATTGGGTGCAAGAATTTTCCATTTGGTGGTCCGGGAATAAAACCATGGGAAATGGGCTTTATTTCATTACTCAGACTGCCTATAGGCCCTATTTAGGTAATCCTTTTTTCGGAGAAGTGAAAGCCGGTATAGGGTATAAAATTGCTTATCGTCCCAGTGAGTCTTTTAGTCCTGGACCAGAGGGATGGCAAAGTCGTGGAAGAAAAGGAAAAGGAATGCTCGTTATCCCAATGGGGGTGGGTGTTGGGGTACATCCTTATCGAGAAAATTTTTACACCTCCCCATTCTTAAATTATCAGTTTATATTAGTCAAGGGGCTTAATCCGGATATCCCATGGTCACCTGAGACCCTTATGCAGTTTGGAACCAGAAATCATTTCAAATCATGGAAAGACTGATCAGAAACTGGCTTACCGCATTTTCTTTACTTATTTCAGCTTTGGCGATGGGCCAAAGTCAATCCGAGGACTGGGCCGAGGTAAAAACACAGATGAGATTAATGACCTCAAAGGGAGTTCCAGGAATGGTTATCGGAATCCGGAAAAACGGTGAGTCACAGTTTTTTGCGGAAGGTTATTCGGATATTCCTAATCAACATCCCATGACTACCGATCATGTACAATACGTACAAAGTATTTCTAAAACTTTTGTGGGGGTAGCCATCTTAAAATTAGCTGAGGAAGGCAGGATTGATCTTGATGTAAGTATCGAAAAATATCTTCCAGCAAGGATTACTGACTGGATTGAAGATTCCGAAAAAATGACCGTCAAAATGATGTTAAATCACACCTCAGGTATTCCAGAATACAATTACCTTCCAGAGTATATTACCTTACTTCTTCAAGTGAAAGATTATGCCTTCCATCCGGAGGATTATATCCAAATGCTTGAAGATAAATCTCCCGACTTCGAGCCCGGGTCAAGGTATAGCTACCGAAATTCAGGTTATGTAGTCCTCGCGCTTCTCCTCGACGAGATCACTGGTGATCATGCGAGGTATATTCGGGAGCAAATTTTTTCTCCCCTCGGGATGGAGACATCTTACTACAGGGAGTCAATAGAGTATTTAGATGAGCCAAATTTACCAAAGTCGTACTGGGATAGGTATGGGAATGGCATTTTAGAGGATGCAACTGAATTACAGAAGAACAACGTAAAGAAGATGATTGGGGATGATGGTATTGTACTTAGTCCAGAGAATGGTTTAAGGTTTTTGGAAGGACTGATTGAGCTAAAGCTTTTATCTAGTGAAAGTCTGGAAAAAATGAAAGACTGGGCTGAGTATGAAGATGGCTATCCAGCTTATGGTCTTGGCCTCGATTACACTGAATTTGCCGGTCAGGAAGCTTGGGGTCATAGTGGTGGAGGTATTGGTTCGGGTGCAAACCTTTATTATTTCCCGAATTTTAATGCATATGTTTTTATAGCAATGAATCTGGGAACAGTTACAGGCGGGGTGATCCATCAAAACCTGGAACCAGAATTGGAAAAACTTTATACGCTTATTTTTAAAGTTCTAAAGTAAATTATTTCAAAGAAAGAGTTCAGGATTTTGAAGAACATTCCAAATAGCCACAAAATGGGATGCAGTTCCTCCTAATACAAAAAGATGCCAAATGGCGTGGTAATAAAGTTTCTTACTTTGCACATAGAAAATAACCCCAAGTGTATAGAATAACCCGCCAAGAGCTATCCAAAAAATGATACTTCCATCTAATTGCTCCCACATGGACTCGAAAATGACTACCGACATCCAGCCCATTCCGAGATAAAGTGCAACAGAAAAAAAACGAAATCTTCCAGTAAAGAAAAGTTTAAAAAACGTTCCCAGAGCAACCAAGACCCATAAAATTCCAAGAAAAAGCAGCGCCTTTTCCCGTGTTAAAATAGCCAAAACCATTGGAGAGTAGGATCCAGCAATTAGGAAAAAGATGGAAATATGATCCGCTTTCTGAAGTTTAAGTTTAAGCCTTCGCTCTTTTGCTAGGTGATAAAAAGTGGAGCTTGAATAAACCAGGATCATTCCCAGACAAAAAGAAATAACCGCCAGATTCAGATCAAAATCTCCAATTTCAAAAGCACGCGAAAGAAGAAATGGAGAAAAAATTAATGCAAGTGCTAAACCGATTCCATGACTCAAAGCATTAAACTTTTCCTCCCTTGGGGTTTGAATTCTTTTAGGAAGCTTTGGAGTCATTTTTGATCTTTTACGAATTTATGAATACCCTTGATGCAAAAGAAAAGTCATCCCGAAAATTCGAGATGACTATCAAAATTTAGAAAATACTAGGCTTAGTTAAAAGCAGCTTTCATTGCTTCCATCTTTGCATCTACCTGCGTATCTACATCGAAGGATAATCTAGCTTTATCCCAACCCATATACACCTTTGCTACTTTGTTGTCATTAGCAGAGATCCAATAAGTTAATCGCTCCATACTTTCGTCAGCCATCATTGGGCTTACCTTAACTGCAACGATGTCATCTGCGGCAAGGGCTTCTTCGTCGATTTCCCCATCTTTCATATAGGCATATACATATACGCCTTTGGGATTGAAATGAACCACCCAATCATCAGATTCCATTGGGGTAATGTGGATTGAGTAAGTTCCGGCAGGAATGTTTTTTCCACCGATAGTTACAGCCGTGCTGAAAGTAATCTTTGTGGCTGCATTCGCACCTGCTCTCCAAGTCACTCCATAAGGAATGAGGTCTCCGAAGATGGTTCGGCCTTTTACAGCAGGAGAGGAGTAATCCATGGAGATTTTTGTAAATCCAACTACCTGGGAAACTGTAGAAGCTGGGCTAGGTGCGGGAGCTTCCATTTGGGCGAAAGCCCAGGTGCTAGAAAGCATCAAGGCAAAAGCTAAAATCGATTTGTACATTTTTATCATTTTAAGGTTGAAATTTCAATTTGTAACCTGAATTGTGGCCTAGAGGTTTCAATGGTTTATATGAATGGTCAAACAGTTAATAGCCGAGGATAAAAAAGTCTTAGAATTCAATGATTTAGAGCTTTATTTGCCTGATGCATAGTTTTTTAAAAGGGTGTCGTAATCGGGCAAACTGCCGTCATCGTGAACTTGGATAAACTGTCCAAACTGTAAGAATCCATAAATGTAAGGATCAGATGACACCTTATCGTAATTTTTATTAAAGTACTCCTGAACCGTCTCACCTTTAGGTACTGGGTCAGGGAGAATGCTCATGATGTGCTTAGCAAACTCATAACACTGGGCAAGGTCATCCTGCTCACCATGCTTTCTCCACCATTGCATTCCTATTTGATTTGCAAAGAGTTCGTTTGCATAGGAACCCTTGGTGTCACCTTTTACAAAATACTGAACTCCATGTCCAAGCTCATGTGGTAAATAGAAGCCATTGAAGAAGAGTCCAAAAAGTCTTTTTCCTTCTTCAGCAGACCCTGCCATTTTGTTGAAGAAACCTATAGCAGGATCCTTTAGCTGATCCCAAAAAGGCAGATTGACGGTCTTTGTAGAAGGGTCAAAAAACACCAATGCCGGCGTGGTATTAATGATCACGCTCACGTCAAATGCCGTGGTTGGAAGGATGGAATGAAAGTCGCTGACGAATTGGTTCGTAATGGCTTTGCCATCGGATAAAAAATCGTCTTGTGAGCTGTAGGTATGAAACCAGTTTGAATAAGGGGTGTCCATAATTTGGAATTTGATTTTATAAAATGACTCTTAAAAAATTGTTGATTAATAAGTTCTTTGATAAATATGATCCCTTTTTGGATAACTGATTCTCTTAAGAGGAATTTGCTCTCCACCTGTGTTTTCAAGCCAGGTAAAAACATCATCTCTAAGCCGCTTTGCGATTTCCTGATGAGCTTCTGAACGAATAAGATTATTCATTTCATAGGGGTCATTCTTAAGGTCGTAAAGCTCATTTATATCCCAAACTCCGTGATTGAAAATATATTTATATCGATCTGTACGCACCGCAAAAATCGTAGGTGTGGAGGGATAGGCCATTTCCCAATAATACTCGTAAAATACCTTATCTCTCCATTGATTCTCAGGATCATTCAGAATTGGGAATAAAGATTGCCCTTGAATACCCGGCTTCGATCCTGCCAGACCCGCTAATTCCAAGAAAGTAGGAGCCAGGTCAATATTCATTACAATGTTATCATTGGTAGATCCCGGCTGAATCATTTTAGGATACTGAGCCAGAAAAGGAACTTTCATGGACTCCTCGTATGCATGGCGCTTATCGATCAGCCCATGTTCACCAAAACTGAATCCATTGTCACCCATGTAAATAATCATGGTGCTTTCGGTAAGACCATTTTCCTCTACCCAGTCCAAAACTCTTCCCACACTTTCATCGATACCAAGCAAAGTTTCCAAATACAGTTTATAAAACTCATCAAATGGAATGGCTCCATGGTACATATGATCCACGCCATGCCAGGAATACCTTTGTTTCCTTACCCACTCAGGGATGTCTTGGTAGTTTACCGGGCTGGTGATGGGCATTTCTCGATCTGAGAAATATGGACTATCCTTCGTCGCAGTGAGATACATGCTCGGGGGAGTGACCACAGGTGTGTTTTCATGGACTCCTCGATGCCTTTCAGCCGGAGTGAACTCAGCATGAACAGCTTTATGTGATAAATAAACGAAAAAAGGTTTTTCCTCATCTCTCTCGTCAAGCCATTCGATGGCATAATCTGTTAAAAGATCAGAAGTATAACTCCCTTCAGGCTGTTTTACCTGCTCTCCATTGATATTGAAAGTAGGATTGTTATAAACTCCCTGGCCTCTAAAACTCAACCAATAGTCAAATCCAGCTCTGGGATTATCATCTGCATCTCCCATGTGCCACTTACCCAAGAATGCTGTTTGGTAGCCATTTTTCTGTAAAATTTCAGGAAAAAACTTGGTGCCTTCTGGTACCGGAGCGGAATTATCTACAATTGTGTGTTTATGAGCATATTGCCCAGTTAGGATAGATGCTCTACTTGGTGAACAAAGGGCTGTGGTGACAAAGGCATTAGGGAAGTAGGCTCCATTTTGTGCCATACGATCCAGGTTCGGAGTTTCTAACCCTTCCACAGCACCTGTGAATCCCATAAAGTCATATCGATGATCATCGGAAAGGATAAAGATGATGTTGGGCCTTTCACTTTGTGCAAAGACCGTAACAGTGATAAGGTATCCAATCAGGGAGAATAGAAGTTTTTTCATATGAATAATTAAATGGATTTTCTGAGAATTAGATTAAATGGGTTTTTAACTGGAGCCCTATATTCTTTATTGAGAATTTGCTTTGCGATCGTTTCTCCCATTTTTACAAAATCAGTTGAGACAGTGGTTATCCCTTCAGCAAGGATTTCTTTTAGTGGAGTGTCATTGTACGAAATGATCCCGACCTTTTCTCCCAAGGGTAGATTTTGGACTCTTGATTTTTTAACAAGGTTGGCTAGGTCGGTTTCTGCCAGAACCAAGTACAAATCCCCCTCGTAGACGGGCTCTTCATCAATTCCATCTACGATCACATTGTTGTATTCGTGTAACAAACAAAATTTCTTAAAGCCATTTACAATGTCAAAAGGATAAAGAAGACCCTTGGGGAAGACCAAGACCAGCCGCTTGTATTTCTTTAGATACTCCTGGCCAGATTCCAGTGCCTCAAAAATGTCTTTGGAAAAATCCTGGAATACTCCAGGAAATTCCTTTTCGTGCCCTTTTACTGGTTTATCAATTATAAATAGTTTCTCAGCCGGAATTTTCTGCATTAAATCATATGCAGTTTCCGGGTTTCCAGCATCATCAAAAAAGTGAGGAGCTACCACAAAATAATCATACTCACTTAGATTCTTCGTGAGTAAATTTTGGAAAAGATCACGATTATAATGATGAATCTGAATATCTACCATAGCCTCTTTCCCAAGAGTATCCACGATAGAGTAGTAAATGATCTTTTTGTAGGAGCTAAGTTTATTAAAGAGCAAAAGAACTCGTGTTTTCTCCGCTTGATCAAAGGAAGTAATATAATATCCTTTTCCCCGTACAGAGGTAAGAATTCCTTGATCCCGAAGTTCTTTATATGCTTTCTCCACGGTATCTCTGGAAAGAAGCAGATCAAAGCTCATCTCATTGATAGAGGGGATTCGATCACCAACCTTTAACTTTCCCAGGCGCAAATCCTCCATAATGGCGTTTGCTAACTGTACATATTTTGGAACCCAGGAATCTGTTTTGATTTTGTCTGACTTATTCTTGTGCATATTATTAAATCTAGCCAAATTATTGATCCTTAAGGGGGTATTTGGGATAATAATGACTTTTAAAGTGATTTTCGGTTCACCAAATAAAGAATTCTGGTAGGCGCATATTTTTTTCTTATAAATTCAAAGTTTAGATTCTCATAAAAATTTACTTTAGGTAATACTAAATTGAAATAATCGTCCAATTGTGTACTTGTTTAGGACCATGACTGCCTTGAAAGCCGTTTATCTTCCATTATTAATTGCTTTTAACCTGAACTTCTTTCCTGCAAAAGCTCAGGAAAAACCCAATATCTTATTCATTCTCACCGATGATTTGGGTTACACGGATTTAGGTTCGTATGGCAATCTATTTAATGAAACCCCAAATATCGATAGTCTTGCTCAAGGTGGAGTCCGCTTTACTGAAGCATATACGGCAAGCCCGGTATGTTCCCCTTCTAGGGTCGCTTTGCTTACCGGAATTCACCCGGCCCGAGTAGGCTTGACCAACTTTCTTGTTGGAAAAAGGACTGATGAAAATTCATCGATAGACCCACCGGAAAACTGGACTTTAGGTCTGGATGGAGCATATGTGACCTTGGCCGAATACCTCAGTGATCAGGGGTATCAGACTGGATTTGTGGGCAAATGGCACCTTGGAAACAAGGAGGGACAGAATCCATGGGAGCAAGGATTTGACTTTTCAAGAATGATATCGAAAAATGGTCTGGATTACTATAATTATTCAATTGCCGAGGACGGATTTGAAAAGCTGTTTGAGGACGACGGTACCTATTATCTCACGGATAGATTGACTGATTATGGTCAGGAATTTTTAGAAAAGCAGAAAGATGATAAGCCGTTTTTTCTCTTTATGAGCTATTCTGCTCCTCATGTATTATTGATTCCGAGAAGTGATAAGCTTGGGAAATACTTATGGAAGTATGAAGAGTTTAATGGGAAGTATAACCCGAGCTATGCCGCCATGATAGAAAGTGTAGATGATGGGGTGGGGGCATTGGTGCAAAGTTTGGAAAGTCGTGGTATGCTGGAAAATACCCTGGTTATTTTTACCTCAGATAACGGTGGAGTGGGTTTACCAGAACTCGGGCCAATACCTACTAACCTGGAACCGCTACGGGCATGGAAAGGACATAATTTTGAAGGAGGAGTTCGGGTTCCGGCGATTATTTATTGGAAGGGAAAATTTGAACCCGGAAGAATTATTGAAGATTACTTCACCAATTCGGACTACTTTGCCACCATCCGAGATTTGATTGAAAATGGAGAGATTTATGAAGATGGACAAAGCCTTTTACCCATTATTAACGGAAGCAATGAACCATCAGATAGGGCTTTGTTTTGGCACTATCCACATTTCTCGAATCAGTTGGGAATACCCTCAGCAGCAATAAGAAAAGGAGATTGGAAACTAATTTACTTTTTTGAAAGTGGAGAAAAGGAACTTTATAATTTGAAAGAGGATATTTCAGAAGGCAAAAATCAAAGTAATGCCGAAATGGAGATTCGGGATGAGCTTTGGTCTCTACTTAAAAATTGGCTTATTGAAACGAATGCTCCACTTCCGATTTCAAAGGAAACCGGCAAGCCGGTTGTTTTAAGCGAATAAAAATGAAAAAATATACTTTAGGTCTTGTCTTATGTTTTTTGCTTTCATCTATAGCTTTTGCTCAAAAAAATAATCAATCCATGTCAAAGAAATACAAAACAGCCGGCAGCATAGAGAGGTTGGACCCAGCCATCAATTCTCTAATTCCTGAAGGGGCTGAAATTGAAATTTTGGCTTCTGGCTTCGATTGGTCGGAAGGACCGCTTTGGCTGGAAAGCCAAAGTGCATTAATCTTCTCAGATGTTCCTGCCAATAAGATTTATCGCTGGTCAGAAAAGGATGGACTTTCGGTGTATTTAGAACCCTCCGGATATTTCGGAGAGAGGAGGGATAAAAAGGAGCCTGGCTCTAATGGGCTTACCCTGGACAATGAGGGTAATCTGATTTTATGCCAGCATGGTTTAAGGCAATTGGGGAAAATGCGAAGTGGTCTTGAGAACCCAGAAGAAACATATGAAACTTTAGCTGATTCCTGGAAGGGAAATAAATTTAATAGCCCAAATGATGTGGTTATTCATAAAAATGGTGGCATTTACTTTACCGATCCACCATATGGCTTGGATCCTTGGGATGAAAAGGAGTTGGAGTTTCAGGGAGTTTACCGGCTTTTGGATGGTGAATTGAAACTAGAGATTGAGGATTTGTACCGTCCAAATGGAGTAGCCTTGAATCCGGATCATAGTATTTTGTATGTGGCTCAGTCCGATCCTGAAATGGCCAGATACTATGAGTATAAGCTAAGTGAATCAGGAGAGGTTCAGGAGGGCAAAATTCTTTTAGATGTAAGTCATCTAATTTCTGATGAAAGAAGGGGTTTGCCAGATGGATTGAAGGTGCATTCTTCAGGAAATGTTTTCGCTACTGGGCCTGGTGGAGTTCTGGTGATTTCACCTATAGGCAAGATTTTAGGGACTATTTTGACGGGTCAGGCAACTGCTAACTGTGCCTTTGATGCCGATGAGAATTATTTATATATGACTGCCGATATGCACTTGATGCGGATAAAGTTGAAATAAGGTTATTAAGACTCAGTCATGGGTATAATTTGTTCATAACCTGTGATTAACTTAGTAATTGTGTGTATATCTGTGTTCATTTAGAATATTATTTGGTGGGAAAATTGGGGAGAAGTAAAGTTTGATTTTGTTGTTTTAGAGGATCTATAAACCGACATTAGAATCATCAAGTCAACGATAAAAGATCGAAGATAGAAATCGGATTAAGGTGGAAATGTGGAGTAATGAGTGAAAGGGCTGGAGGCTTCGGCTGAGTGTCTGCAAAGGGAAACCTCAAAAGCTTTTTACTACGGGCTGCAGGGCGAAAGTAATGCGGAGCGATTTGAAGCCTAAGATTAGACTGTTGGGTAACTGGCAGGAAGTCTTTTGGGAAGGATTTGATACCGTCTGGAGGTTACGGCCTCGATTCGGTTAAACGGGAGGTGCTTGAATAAAGCATTTCCCGTTTTTTTGATCCTACCCATTGAGAAATAGAAAACTCTAAAAAGACAAAAGCCCACTAATGTGGGCCCCTGTACTCAATCTATCTATCTATGAAAAACTTATTACCTGACAAATGCAGCGGCAACACCGCCGTCTACATTGATGATATTTCCAGTACTTTTTGACATATCTCCTCCAACAAAGGCAAACACGGCACTAGCTATGTCTTTTGTGCCGATGATTTCATTTAAAAGAGTACGCTTGGCGTAATGCGCAGGAAGCTCTTCCACTGTGATTCCATAAGCTTTAGCTCTTCCTTGAGCCCATTTGCCCTCCCAGATTTTGCTTCCTTCGATTACGGCATCAGGATTAACCACATTTACTCTGATTTTATCTGCACCCAATTCTGCAGCTAGAAGTCGGCTCATATGCTGCTGGGCAGATTTTGCAGTACCATAAACCACATTGTTTGGTCCGGAAACTAATCCGTTTTTGCTGGCGATATTAATAATATCACCTCCTAATCCCTGTACTCTTAAAATCTCAACCGCAGCTTTACTAACTTCAAACTGACCTTTTACCAGAACGTCCATCAGCAAATCATAATCTTTCTCTGTGGTATCCAGGATGGGTTTTGAGATTGCCAACCCGGCTGAGTTTACAATTATATCCACTCCGCCAAATTCTAGACATGCTGCTTTATATGCCTGGGAAATACTTTCCTGGTTTGTTACATCCAAGGTTACTGCGGTAGAAGTATCTCTTGCGAAGGTTTTATTTGCTTCCTGCACACGATCTCCATCAATATCGGAAATCACTACACAAGCGCCTTCTGCTACGAATCGATCAGCAATTGCTTTACCAATTCCGCCTGCGCTTCCTGTGATAAGGGCCACTTTTCTAGACAATGGCTTTTCCTTCGGCATGCGCTGTAGCTTTGCTTCTTCCAGCAACCAATACTCAATATCAAATGCCTCCTGTAGTGGAAGTGCTACATATTCTGAAACAGCTTCAGCACCTTTCATTACATTGATTGCATTGATATAAAATTCACTTGCTACACGGGCTGTCTGCTTATTCTTAGCAAATGTGAACATTCCCACGCCTGGCCAAATAATTACTACAGGGTTTGGATCCCGCATGGCAGGACTATTCGCACGCTTATGCGTTTCATAATAATCCTCATACATTTTTCTATACTCTTCGAAAGCCGGTTCAAGCTGATCTTTTATGGCAGCTTTATCGGATAAATCAAGGTCTGCAGGAATATCCAATACCAACGGACGAATTTTGGTTCTCAGGAAGTGATCTGGACAACTGGTTCCTAGTGGAGCTAATTTTTCAAGATCATGACTATTCGCAAATTCAAGAACTCTTTTATCGTCTGTGAAGTGCCCAACCATTCGGGCATAACTTGAAGCCAAGCCTCGAAGAACAGGAGCAATCATCGCTGCCTGATCTTTTCTTTTTGCTGGCTCAAGAGATTCTATTTTCTGTCCCCCAAAAACTGGACGTTTCTTTCCAAAGTTAGCTTGTAGGTAAGCACTAGCTTTTTCTATGGCGTCAAGTGAATTTATATAACACTCAAAAGCCGTGTCGCCCCAAGTGAAAAGCCCGTGACCTCCTAAATAAAGACCTTTTAAATTGGGATTTTCCTTGATGGCTGCTTCTAACTTAAGAGATAAATCGAATCCAGGTCTTTGCCAAGGGATCCAAACAAAGTCATCTCCATAAATTTCTTTCATGATTGCTTCACCCTCTTTGGATGCAGCAATTGCAATAGCAGCATCTGGGTGAAGGTGGTCTATATGCTTATAAGGTAAAAGCGCGTGAAGGGGCGTATCAATAGATGGTGCTTTAGAGTCTAAATCATAAATGCAATGGTTAAAAAGACCCACCATTTCGTCTTCATGCTCCAGTCCTCGATATACATTTTTAAGGGCTCTAAGCTTATCTACATAAAGACCTGCTAGTCCATTTCTCTTAAGAGTTCCTATATCACCTCCAGAACCCTTAACCCACATAATTTCTACTTCTTCGCCGGTTAAAGGGTCTTTTTCAATGGTTTTGCAGCTGGTGTTTCCACCGCCATAGTTGGTTATTCTGAGATCTGCACCTAATATGTTCGAGCGATATAATAATAAGGCGACTTCATCACCCTGCAATTCAAGGGCTTTTCTTTCATCCCATAAAAAATCTACATGTTGATACTTTTTCTCTGCTAATGATTCCATAGATACTTTGGTTTGATTCAATTTTAATAAGATAGACACAAGTTTCCATCCTGTAGCGTACTGCTTTACGTGCTTAAAACTATTCGTGTATTATTTTAATTTAATTCCTAATCTTGACTGATCTAATCAAGATTGATGTTTTTTAAAGGTTTAAAGCGGTAATACCGAAAACAAGATCAAATTTAATTTGAGAATATTTAAGGTGTGATGAATCCTAATTTTTTACTCTCAGGTACCAATTGATATGGTAATATTGAAATGAAGCTCTTATCCTGTATTCTTAATTCTGATACCAAGAAGATATTTTTTTTCTTAGACGTTTAACTTGCTCTGGATGCTGTTCTGATACATTATTTTTTTCCAATGGATCTTTATTTAAGTTGTACAACTGGATTTCATTGGAGTAATAACCTGCCTTTTGTTCTTCTTTAGTTTTGTCTGCTTTTTCGATCATTTTTAAGTTCGGAATCAGTAATTTCCATTCATTTTCAATTGCAATCTGATAAAGTAGAGTTTCAGTCGGGTTTTGAATATTTTCGATATCATGATCATAGGCTTCTGCAAAAACAGTAGTTCTGTTTTGGACTTGTTGTTCATCTAGAACGTTGATTCCAGGTAGTTCTCCGTGATCAATTCCTAAAATACTATGAATAGTAGGAACGATATCCACATTACTAATTACGTGTTTATCATCCCTTTTTGGAGAAATTCCTTTGGGATATTTAAACATGATAGGTGTGCGAATACCACCCTCAAAAGGTGAACGTTTAGATCTAGAAGCATAGGAGTTTGATGAAGGATCTTGGATCCAACCATTATCACAGGTGTAAACGATCAAAGTATTTTCATCCAGTCCCTTTTCTCTTAAGAAATTTTGTAAGTCACCAACTGTCTGGTCAAACCATTCTATCATGGCCCAATACTTTGCGACAGTCGAATCTGGGGTGAGCTTCAGGTATTTTTCCTCAAGCGTTCTGGGAGGAGTATGTGGGGTATGGGGAAGAAAAGGAGCATACCATACAAAAAAAGGAACCTCTTCTTCCGAGGTACTTTCGATAAAGTCATAGATAGGTTCTAATCCCTCCCTTCCAATTTTCAATCCTTCATCCCCATGACGTCCTCCTCTAGTATAATCACCGTGGGTCATTCCTGAATCAAAACCTGCGTCTTCAGCAGAACCTACCCACCATTTACCTGATTGGAAAGACCGATAACCTTGCTCTGCAAGGGTCTCAGTGATCAGTTTATTTTTGTAAAAGTTTTTGGCCAAAATTTGGAAGGCACTATCTCTTCTCACAGGGTAGCTATCACGAGGGAAATCATGAGCACCTGCTTCCAGTTTCGGATAGCGAGGTCCCGTGAATTTTACAACTGGATCATTACCTGTAATGCCATGCTGAAATGCATATAGACCTGTTATAATAGAAGCCAATGAAGGACTACATAAGGGGGCAGAGGCATATCCTCGGGTAAAAGTCAAGGACTCTTGGGCCAGCCGGTCAATATGGGGTGTTTCGACCGTCTCGTGACCCATAAAACCGTAGTCTCTGTAATCCTGATCGTCTGAAATGATGAAGATAATATTGGGTTTGCTCACCTCCTCAAACCGATCTTTGGAGCAGCTTGAAAAAATTATAGAAATCAGGAAAATCGTTATGAAAAGTTTATGATCCATTTGTTGGAATTTGAAATATTTGAATGATTTTTTTCTACCTATGGGAATCATTTAAAGCATCTCCAAATGCAATTCCTAGTGAGGTTGATATTTGTATGGTTAATTTTTTGAAGGAGTACCCCCCCCTTTCTTTGTCTTAGGCTACCTTTGCCAAAATATGGCTAGTCCATCTTTCCCAGCTACGGCGATGTCCAGCTTTCCATCTTGATTTAGATCCTTAATTTCAAAATAAATCCCAGCGCCTTTTCCTTTTCCCAAAGGGCCATAACTTATCACATTTTTATAGAAGGCTTTTCCGTCCCATTTGAAATAATAAAGCCCAATTTCATCTTTCCCGCCCGGGTCTCTGCCGTTATGGGCTCGATAGCGTTTACCTGTAATTAATTCATTTTGACCATCCCCGTCTAAATCAACCCATTCCATGGTGTGGTATTGAGAATGATATGGGTCAATTTCATGTCTTTCAAATCCTATTTGTCCATTACGATCAACCTGTTCCATCCAAAATAAGCCGTAGTCATGGCCATTTCCTATGATTAGGTCATTTTTTCCATCTTTAGTTAGATCGGTTACTATGATGGGAATGCTGAGATCTTTAAATCCGTCCAAAGGATGAAAAACCCATTCTTTATTTATCAATTCTGAAGAAGCTTCGTACCATCCGTTCGAGCTGATCAAATCTCCATTACCATCACCGTTAATATCACCAAATCCGAGGCCATGTCCTTGTGTAGGGTACACATCAAATTTCTTGAATTGTCCTGGACCAACCAGTTTAAAATACACTAGTGGTTTTTTAGGATTGTTTGGAACGATCTCCAGAACACCATCTTTGTCGATATCCCAAGCACGGATCGTTTCAATATTTTCAATCTCAGCGATTAAAAAACTATCCCACAATCCATCACTCCCTGGATTTTGCTTCCATATTAATTGACCGTCAAACCACCCGCCAGTAATGTAGTCTTCATAGCTATCCCCATTCACGTCCATGGGAATGGTGGCAAAATCCTCGTAATATTCTCCATACCTTTTCACCTCACCAATTGATTTTCGATTTGTGAACTCTGGTCCCACATACCAGAAGCTGCCAGAAACTAGATCATTGAACCCATCTTGGTTTACATCAAAGATTCCGACCGATTCAAAGCTCTCAAAACCAATCATTTGTTTCTCAAATTTCAAATTATGGGATTGGGAGAAACCAACTGTACTGACGAATAGAAATATGATAGAAAGGTTAATCTTCATTTGGAAGGAAGTAACATTTATTGATCATAAAAGAACTAGGTCGAGCTCGAAATTCAAAAATTATTTCACAAAATATCCTTTGTCATTTGACATAAATAAAAAATTTATGAGCTAAAAAAAATGTATTCTTTAAAATTATCTTATGCTTATTGTAAATTTTACAATTTTTTCATGCATTTGGTATAGATTTTTAAAATTTGGCTTGTGGAGGCAGGATTCAACAGGATGGTTTTGTTCATAGACTTTAAAAACTTAAAAGAGTTTTAGTTAACCAATAACCCAAAATCATATGAAAAACCACTATCTATCTAGATTGAAAATCCTACTTTTTGGCTTTTCGATAATGTTTGCCACGATCAGTCTACAGACATTTGGGCAATCTCAAACAATTAGCGGAGTTGTAGTCGCCGAAGAAGATAATGAGCCCATACCAGGGGTACTTGTATTGATAAAAGGTACTCAGGACGGAACTGTTACTGATATTGATGGAGCTTTTAGTATAGAGGCTTCTCCTGGAGAGATACTAGTAATTAGCTTCGTAGGGTTTACTACTCAGGAAATTCCTATAAATCCTGGTGTAACTAACCTGAATATCAGCCTTTCCCTTTCTGTATCAGATTTATCCGAAGTAGTAGTAGTTGGATATGGTAGTCAAATCAAGAGGGAAGTTACAGGCGCTATTCAGTCTGTTGAAGCGGAGGAACTCAAGGATATGCCAGTGTCTACGGTAGCCCAAAAACTTCAAGGTAGACTCGCCGGAGTTCAGATTAATCAGACCACTGGTCAACCAGGAAGAGGAATGCAGGTAAGAATTCGAGGCCAGCTGTCAGTGTCAGGGGGTAGCGATCCTCTTTATGTTGTGGATGGCTTTCCCATTACCGGAGATATCAATGCTATAAATCCGGATGAAATCGAAGAAATCACGGTTTTAAAGGATGCTGCTTCTACTTCACTATATGGTTCTCGTGCCGCCAATGGGGTTGTTTTGATCACGACGAAGAAAGGTAAAGCAGGTCAGACCAGTGTTAATCTTAATGTTTTTACAGGCTTCCAAAAAGTTCCCATGGAAGGTCGTCTGGAAATGATGAATGCTGAGGAATTTGCCCAGTTTAAGAAAGAATACTTTGAGGATGCGGGTCAAGCTGTACCTGTAGAATTTCAGAACCCTGCTCAATATCGTGGTCAAACCAATGATTGGTATGATGCTTTGCTACAGACGGCTCCTATTTCTTCCTATAATCTGACCATTACTTCAAACACAGAGCGTTTAAATACCTCCGTTGTAGCTGGTGTTTTTGATCAGACTGGGGTAGTGCTGAATACTGATTTTCAGCGGTTTTCACTTCGCTTGAATACAAGGTATAAGTTGTCAGATAAGGTGGATATCGGTGTAAACGTGGCACCAAACTACGTTTATGATAACACTCCAAGAACGGACGGTACTCGAGGAGTTGGTATCCTTTTTAATGCCCTTCATACCTGGCCGGTTATGCCTATCTATGATGAAGAGGGGGAGCTTACCTTTTTTAACCGCTTCCCTGGAAATACAGGAAATATATTTGCTTACCCTAATTGGGTTCGTTCCGCTGAAGAGATTGTCAATGAAACGACTAGGTTAAATGTATTAGCAAACACCTATGTGGATTGGAAACCGATAAAAGGTCTTTCTTTGAAATCTACCTTTAATGTGGAGGTTAATACCTCTAGATTTTTCACTTTCAACCCTTCAACTGCAACCTCATCGATTAACCGAGCAATACCAACAGTGGCCGTTTCTATACGAGAGAATGCAAATAACTTGTCTTGGTTGAATGAAAATACCGCCACCTACCGGACTTCAATAAATGATCATAATTTGGAGTTTTTGGCAGGTTTAGCAAATCAGCGGTTTAGAAGTGATTTTACTAGAATCCAAGCTGATACTTATGCGGATGACAGACTTCCGACTATTCAAGGCGCGATTAACATCAATCGAGGTGGTACTAGAAACGATATTCAAGAGTGGGCTTTAACATCCATTTTCTCTCGATTTACATACAATTATAAAGGTAAGTATCTCTTCACCGCAGCGGTCAGAGGAGATGGATCATCCAGATTTGGTTCAAATAACCGATGGGGGGTATTCCCTTCAGCCTCAGCTGGGTGGGTATTATCGGATGAGGATTTTATGGTGGATAACAAAACCTTCTCATTTGCAAAGCTAAGAGCAAGTTTTGGTGTGACTGGTAATAATAACATAGGAAACTTCACCCAATATGCCCTAGTCAACAACACCGTAAATGTGGCTTTTGGTAATAATGTGATTCCTGGTGCAGCCATAACTTCTCTGGATAATCCCAATTTGGGATGGGAAACCACTTCTCAGTTTGATATTGGTTTTGACCTAGGGTTTTTAGATGACCGAATTACCTTCAATTATGACTATTTCGTGAAGAATACAACCAATTTACTTTATGCGGTGCAGATTCCGCAGGAGTCAGGCTTCACCAATTTTAATGATAACATCGGAGAAATTAGATTTTGGGGGCACGAATTTGCCATCAATGCAATTCCAACCACAGGAGCTTTAAGATGGACCATTAACGCCAACATATTTTTCAACAGGAACGAAGTGATTTCTCTGGCGGATGGGATTGATCGGGTCTTTGGATCATTCCATATTACTCAGGTGGGTCAGCCTTTTGGTCAATTCTATGGACTTCGGAAACTGGGTAATTATTTGAATGAAGAAGACTTGGCAAACTCACCAAGTATTCCTGGTAGGTCCACCGTAGGTAGTATTAAACTTGAGGACATTAATGGAGATGGAGTGATTACCTTTGGAGGTGATAATGATGATAGGACGATTATCGGTAACCCTTTTCCGGATTTCGTCTATGGAATTACCAATAATTTAAATTGGAAGAATTGGGACTTCAGTATAGTTGGATCAGGTTCCCATGGAAATGAGCTGTATATGAGACATCTATTCTCCACAGCAAATCTTGATGGAGTATTCAATATGGTTAGAAGAGCTACTGATCGTTTCAGATCACCCTCTGATCCAGGTGAAGGAATATTTGGAACCACCGTAGGCGGAGGAGTGGTGACGGGTGTAGAAAGAGACTGGCCAAATAGCAATTTTGTATGGGATGCATCCTTCTTTACCATTCGAAATATTACCATGGGCTATACTTTTAGTAACCTGCCCAAAGTAATCCAATCTGCTCGAATCTATGCCTCTGCTCAGAATGTTTTCGTGTTCACCAGTTACTGGGGAGGATCTAACCCTGAAGTAAGTATGCAAAACAACGGACAGGGAGATGGAGGTAACTTGAGTCCAGGTATAGATTTGGCTCCATATCCGGTTCCTCGCACGATCACTTTTGGTGCAAACATCACCTTTTGATCTGTATCAGATTGATTCCATCAAATTAAAAAACAAGAAAAATGAAAAAATATATCATATTCCTTTTCTCTCTCACTCTGGTTTTCTCTAGTTGTGATGATTTTCTGACAGTCGTGCCGGAGACACAATTAAGTTCAGCTACCTTCTTTCAGACTGAGGCTGATTTTGTCCAAGCTGTCAATGGCGCCTATGCACCTCTTAGGGGTTACTACAATACACAAGCATGGATGCTTGGGGAGTTACATTCTGACAATCTATATTATGGTCGTAATATTCTTTTTGGAGCAACTGAAAACCATCAGAATATCGCAGATTTTGCTATGCCTATTTCAGGGGGTACTACACCTAATGTACATGTATTAAATGGCTGGAGAGCACTTTATTTAATTATTTCGAGATCCAATCAAATTCTGGCTCTGATAGATGATGTGGAGTTTGACCAAGCCTCCAAGGATAATGTTAAAGGCCAGGCCCTTTTCCTACGCGCATTTTCTTATTTTCATTTGGTAAGATACTTTGGACAAGTTCCTTTGCATATTACTCCGGTAGCAGTCCGCGAAGAGTCTGCCTTGCCACTTTCCGAGGAATCGGAAGTATTTTCTCAGATAGAATCAGATTTGACTCAAGCGGTTCCCCTTTTGCCTCTGAAATCTCAACAACTTCCAGGACGAGTAACCCAGGGCTCTGCAAGGACATTATTAGGGGACGTGTATGTGTATTTGAGGAGATGGGTAGAAGCTGAGCAAGCTCTTGGACCAGTTATTTCTTCAGGAGAATATATGTTAATGCCCTCTTATGAAATGGCGTTTTCTGAAAGTGTAAATAATAAGAATAACGCAGAATCTGTGTTTGAAATACAATATAAAGAAGGTCCAGAAGGGCTACAAGGTACCTTCATGTATCAATTTATGCCCAGACCCATTACCATAGATGAGTTGGCTCCAATTATGGGTACCATTAATCCACAGGAGCTAGGGGGGGAAGGGCCCGCTGTCCCTACACCAGATTTAATTTCTGCATATGAAGAGGGAGACCTCAGAGAAGATGTGTCTATCGGATATCTTACGCTCTCAGGTAGTTTCCGTGATGATAAGGTCTATCCCTACATCAAAAAATATCAAAGTGATCACGTTCAGCATAACAATCATGGAATGAATTGGCCGGTCTACCGCTATGCAGAAGTTTTGCTTCTTATGGCAGAGGCCCAGAATGAGCAAGGTAAAAGTGGTGAGGCAGTTGGTCTTTTAAACCAGGTTAGAGATAGAGCGGGTCTTGAAAATTCTTCAGCCTCAGGCCAAGCGGATGTAAGGGAGGCAATTTTCCAAGAGAGGCGAGTGGAGCTCGCATTTGAGAATAAGCGTTGGTTTGACATTATGAGGACTGATCGAATTCAGGAAATTATTGTGCCTTATGGACAGAGAATAATTAATAATCCTATAGATTATTATTATCCTCCTGTTGAAGGATCAATACCTCCCAGTAATGCCTTTACAGTTTTGGATAAGTTTTACCCTTATCCAGCTTTAGAGGCTGATCTGACACCTCATTTTTAATTACATGTCCAAAAAATATGGCTCGGTTCCAAGTCAAATCCAGAAAGGTTTTGAGGTGGGACCGGGTTATTTTCTTTACAGATACAGCAGGACGGTATTGGGAAAGAACTGAGTTAAATTCAAATGATAAATTGCTCTCGTTTACAAGAAAAATATTTGAATTTAGGCCTGTAATAATCTGAAAAACAATTGTATAAATTAATATCTATGTTAAATAATAAATTAACAAGAAATCTAATTTTCTTGCTAGGAGGGGTGGTTTTATGCCTTTCTTGTGCCAAGAAAGAAGACGCTCAAAAACAGCTTTCTGGTGACCCAAAGATCGACAAGCTCAAGCTACCAGACGGTTTCGAAGCAGAATTACTCTACAGCCCTGGTGAACACGATCAGGGATCTTGGGTAGCCATGACATTTGATGACAAAGGGAGAATGATCACTTCCGATCAATACGGTTTCTTGTATCGTTTAGAACTACCACCAATAGGCTCAGGCACTTCAACTGAACCCAAAGTGGAAAAACTGATTGTGGGAAATGTAGCAGAACCTCAGGTTGGAATGGGGTATGCACAAGGCTTACTCTACGCATTTAATTCACTATATGTGATGGTTAATCATAATTCGAATGAGACTTTCAGCAAGCCAACAGGCCTTTATCGAATACAGGATTTGGATGGAGATGATCAGTTCGAAACTATTACCCAAATCCAAGAATTTCAGGGACGGCAGGGTGAGCATGGTCCCCACAGTATGCGTGTATCCCCAGATGGTGAAAGGATTTTTATGATTGCTGGAAATCACGTGGATGTGCCGGAAATGGATTCCTATCGTCTGCCTAGAGTTTGGCAAGAAGACAACCTATTTCCCATTATTAAGGATCCTCGTGGTCATGCAAATAACAGGATGGCACCAGGAGGTTGGATTGCGAGCATGAATCCTGATGGTTCAGAATGGGAGCTAGTAGCGGCAGGCTTCAGAAATGCCTTTGATTTTGATTTCAATGAAGTAGGGGACATGTTTGCTTATGACGCAGACATGGAATGGGACTTTGGTATGCCCTGGTACAGGCCTACCAGAATCAACCATGCCACTAGCGGAGCTGAATTTGGCTGGAGAACAGGTAACTCCAAATGGTCGCCTAACTATCCTGATAATCTTCCGGCTGTTTTGAATATTGGACAAGGCTCACCAACGAATGCCATGTTTGGTTATGATGCTAAATTTCCAATTAAATACCGTAAAGCACTTTTCGCCTTTGACTGGAGCTTTGGGATGATTTATGCTATTCACCTCACACCAAATGGTGCAAGCTATGATGCCACCGCAGAAGAATTTATTTCAGGTTCTCCGCTTCCACTTACCGACGGAACTATTGGTCCTGATGGAGCCATGTATTTTGCCACTGGTGGAAGAAGATTGGAATCAGATCTTTATAGGGTCTATTACACGGGAGAGGTAGACACTTATACTCCAATGACCATTGAGGACTTACCTCAGGAGGCAAAAACGAGAAGGGAATTGGAAAAGTATCATGTGAAGGGTGCACCAGCAGAGGGTTTGGAAAAAGCTTGGTCCGAGCTGAGTAATGAGGACCGTTATGTTCAGTATGCAGCACGTTTGGTTTTGGAACATCAGCCTGTGGCATCATGGAAGTCAAAAGCCTTGGCAGAATCGGATCCTACAAAGAAAATCCAAGCCATCTTGGCTTTGGCTCATCATGCTTCAGATTCAGATGCTGCTCGGATGTTGAACAGCTTAATACAAATTGATTACAAGAGTCTTTCAGATAAGGACAAGCAGGATTTGCTTAGAACTATTGAAGTTATTCTTTATCGTTATGACGAAGGTGCTGATCCAGTTAAGCAAAAACTAATTGCTTTTCTCGACCCTAACTTTCCTGCCAATGACAATATGCTTGATCGTTCTTTGTCCATTCTGATGGTTCACTTGGACGCCCCTTCAGCTGTCGATAAAACATTGGCTTTGCTTCAAAATGCGAAAGATGATCCTAACTATCAAAAGACCTTTACTGCCTCCTCTGATTTAATATTTAGGAACCCTCAATATGGTATGGATATCGCTAACATGCTAGCTAATGTACCTCCTGCTCAAGCAACTTTTTATGCCAATGTTCTAGGAGGAGCAGATAAAGGATGGACTCCAGCCCAACGCGATGAATTTTTTTCCTGGGTGAAGAATGCTCTTACGGAATATAAGGGTGGGCGTAGCTATGTGGGTTTTATAGATCGTGCAAGAAAAATGGCCCTGTCTTCAGTTAATCCTTCAGATTTCGACAAATACGACGAACTTTCTGGTGGAAAGCTACTTTCTTCCAGTGGAAATGAAGTTGTTGAATCGGGGATTCAACCAGAAGGTCCGGGTAGAAGGTGGACAGTTGAAGAGGCAGAACCATTGGTTGCTAATCTTAGTGGGAGGGATTTTGTACGTGGTAAAGCCATGTATGCAGCCAGTCTTTGTCAATCCTGTCATACTATGCAAGGAGAAGGTGGCATTATCGGTCCAGACTTGACTCAATTAGGTACCAGGTTTTCTCCCAAGGATATTCTTGTTGCAACCATTAATCCCTCTGAAACTATTTCAGACCAGTATCATGCGACTGTGTTGGAATTGAAGGATGGAGCTTCAGTCATGGGTAAACTTTACGATGAGGATGATCAAAATTACTATATCTCCCAAAACCCATTTGTTCCGGATGATGTGAAAGAAATCCCCAAAAACAATGTAGTCCTAAAGAAGAATGCAGAGGTTTCTATTATGATGCCAGGTTTGATAAATCGATTAAATGAAGAAGAACTCAAAGATTTGATGGCTTACCTCATCTCCTCGGGTAATCCTGATCATGAAGTTTTTCAAAATAAAGCGACGGCTCAGAAATGATTTGCTCAAGAAACTATAGATTCCTGATGGCCCTATGCTATTTGTTTATAGCGATTGGATTAAAGTCGACTGACTTTTTCACCCATGAAAAAGAAGAAATCGTCCAAAATGATTTTGTTGCAATTTTCGATGGAACTTCACTAGATGGCTGGGAGTATAATCCAGAATATTGGAAAGTGAGTGAAGGGGCAATCCATGGAGAAACTACCGCTGATAATCCTTTGGAGGCTAATAATTTCATCGTGTGGAAAGGAGGTGAATTAGGAGATTTTGAGCTCAAAATGGATTATTGGATTTCTGAGACTGGGAATTCTGGGGTTCAATATAGAAGTGAACGGTTGGCTGAAGTACCTAATGCTTTAAAAGGTTATCAGGCAGATATCGATGGAAGGAATCGATATACCGGCCAAAATTACGAGGAGAAGAAGCGGGCAACATTAGCTTATAGGGGGCAAAAGACTCGAATTACCTCTCAGCCGGATGACATTAGTAATCTCAGGGAGTATGTAGAGCGGAATGCCTGGAAAGGGCTTAATGTGGTAGAAGAATTAGGTGATCGAGAAGAGTTGGGTAATCTCATTAAGCAAGGAGAGTGGAATTCCATTCACTTAATCGTGAAAGGTAATGTGATGCAGCATTTTGTAAATGGCACATTGATGAGTGAGGTTCATGATGAGGATATGAAGAACCGAATGCTTACAGGACTTATTGGTATGCAAATGCATGTCGGACCTCCAATGAAGGTTTTATTTAAAAACGTTCAGTTAAAGAAGCTCTAAAATAGCTGGGATTTTACAGGTTGGGTATGAATTAAAAGAATAAGTCTAATCGTTTAGCAATTATTCTTTACCACTCAGAGCTCGAAGTTCCAAATAGGAAGCAGCCTTGAATCCTAATATTGATTAAAGACTAGCGAATGGTCTAAAAGAAAGATTGGATAGTGCGACGGATTGAATTCTCCATGTTTAGTGGAGGATGGCACTATCCTTGGGGAGCGGGGTTTCGATGAAACCCCGTTTTCATTTTTTGTACCATATTCTATAATCCTTGGTTGTCAAGGCTCAAGCATTGGGATTCAGTTTTTACCACACTCTACCAGTTAACACCAATAATTATGATTGATTAAACACTTGTATCATTACTAATTGTCATTATTAGTTTTCAAGAGGTAGCTCAATTTGGACTACCACAAGAAAAGTGGCGAGGCAAAACCAATGATTGTGGTGATGACCAATGGTAACCCGGGACAGGCTGCGGCCTTTCCAGATTCACCAAAAGTAGCCACCCAAGGACAAGGGGCTGGTTCAATGGCAGACGGTGTGTTTGAAGAAAGCCTGGTAAAAGATGTTGTTCCTTACATTGAATCTCACTTTAGAGTAAAAGCAAATAAAGAAAACCGTGCAATTACCGGGCTCAGTATGGGAGGTCATCAGACAATAAATACCACTTTGAAAAACCCTGGAATGTTTGATTATATAGGAGTGATGAGTATGGGTTTTGCAGATTTTAGCCAATGGGGGGTAGATATTGATGAAAAAGAAAGAGATCAGAAAATTGAGGCCTTAAAGGCAGCCGATCCTGAGCTTTATTGGATTGCATGTGGAGAAGATGACTTTCTTATGGAAAGCGTAGTGAATATGAGAAAAAGACTGGATGAGCATAATTTCGATTACGAATACTTTGAAAGTGCCGGTGGCCACACCTGGAATAATTGGCGGGTATATCTATCCATGTTCGCTCCTAGACTTTTCAATTAAACAAGAAGGTCAATTAGGAATTATACAAGTAATCAACCATTCAAAGAATTAATCGGCGAAGAGAAGTTTGCTCTATTAGATTAGATCGGAAAATGCTAAAATTAGAATAATAGAATATGAAAATCATTTCATGGTCAGGATTAAGAAACAAGGATTTTGGTTCAACCAAAATGCTCCTTTTAGGTGCTTTGTTTTTTACTCTTTCCTGTCAACCAACTGACAATGGCGAGAAGCCGGAAGACAATCGATTCACAGTTTCTGTCCTTACAGAGCCAGATGCATTAGATGAACCTATGGCATTCACATTTTTGAATAATCAAGAAATGTTGATCGTAGAGCGTAAAGGAGGGGTTAAACATCTAAATGTGGAAACCAACGCTTTGGAGGAAGTAGGTAATCTGGCGGTAAATATCATTTACACCAACAAAGAAGGACAATCCAGACCGGCAGAGGAAGGGTTGATTGGGGTTACTGCTCATCCTGACTTTGCAACTAATAATTGGGTTTATCTGATGTATGCCCATCCTGATGAACCCAAGCATGTTGTTTCCCGATTTGAATTCAAAAATGGATTCCTTTATCCTGATTCGGAAATCATTATGCTGGAATATCCGGTACAGCGAGAAGAGTGCTGTCATACGGGAGGTGGAATGGTCTGGGAGGATCAAGGTAATCTTTTCATCACCACAGGAAATAATACCGTAAATCCACCAACCGGGACTTCGAATCTTGATGAAAGACCTGGGATGGAAAATAGAGATGATCAGCGTACCGCTGGCAACACGAATGACCTTCGAGGAAAGATTTTGAGAATTCATCCAGAAGATGATGGGAGCTACAGTATTCCAGAAGGCAATTTATTCCCTGTCGGTACAGAAGGTACAAGACCAGAAATTTATACCATGGGACATAGGAACCCTTGGAGGGTAAGTTGGGATTCGGAAACTGGTTATATCTATTGGGGAGAAGTGGGACCTGATGCCTCTGAAGATTCAGAAAGAGGTCCAAGAGGATATGATGAATTTAATCAGGCCAAAGGGCCGGGCTTTTTTGGCTGGCCCTATTTTATCGGGGATAATTTTGCCTATGTAGATTATGACCATGTAAATGAAGTCTTAGGGGAGCCATTTGACCCCATGAACGTGGTTAATACCTCGGTAAATAATACAGGCTTAGAAAAGCTGCCTGAACCACAGCCAGCCATGCTTTATTATCCTTATGCCAATTCAGAAGAGTTCCCACTAATGGGAAGTGCTGGAAGAAGTGCTACTGGAGGACCTGTATTCAGAAAAGCAGATTTCCCTGAATCTGATAAGCGTTTTCCTTCCTACTATGAAGGCAAGTGGCTAATTGTGGAGTTTATGCGAGGCTGGATTGTGGCGATCACCATGGACGAAAATGGGGATTATGTCAGTATGGAGCCATTTTTACCGAATGAGAAATTCATTAGTGCCATTGATATGAGCTTCAGTCCTGATGGCGACCTTTATGTGCTTGAATATGGTTCAGCATGGTTCCAGGGAAATGATAATGCATTGGTTAAAAGAGTTCGTTTCAATGGTGGAAACAGAGAACCTGTAGTAGTTGCTATTAGTGATAAAAAAGCTGGAGCAGTACCATTTAATGTGCAGCTTTCTTCTGAGGGAACTTTGGATTATGATGGAGATGATCTAGATTATTCCTGGAACATCAAATCTGATAATGGCTATAATGAAACCATCTCGGGTGCAAATCCATCTATAACACTTACAGAGCCTGGGAGATATACAGCAACCTTAAGTGTTACTGATGAGGCTGAAAATACTAACCAGATCACCTTAGATCTTTTTGCCGGAAATGAACCTCCGGTGGTCGATATTGATATCTCCCGAGGAAATACCTCCTTCTTCTTTGCGGATAGCGAAATTGAATATAGTATCAAAGTTTCAGATAAGGAGGACGGTTCAACAGCCGATGGCTCCATTCCTAAGGAAGAGGTTGCTGTGAATTTTGACTATGCTCCTGAAGGCTTTGATATTATTGAGGTTTCCCAAAACCGAGTGGTTTCAGATGAGTGGATTGAGTTCTCAAGAGGTAAAACTCTGATTGCAGAAAGCGATTGCTATTCTTGTCACAAAATAGATGAAGGCTCCATAGGCCCAAGCTATTCTCAGGTAGCGAATCGTTACGAAAATGATTCCGAAGGTCAATCAATGTTGGCTGCTAAAATAGTGAATGGTGGCGTTGGCGTTTGGGGAGAGCATGCGATGAGTGCCCACCCTGATATCTCTATGGAAGATGCTCAGCAGATGGTGGATTACATCATGGGAATAAATGACCAATTGATGCAACCAGAAGAAATGGAGCTTTCAGGAGCTTATACCACGAGAGTTCCTGCCAGTCAAAATGGTAATGGAGGTTATATTCTGAGAGCTGCGTATCAGGACAAAGGGGCTGCTGGTTTACCGGGCTTGTCGTCTGAGAAAATTATTGCTTTGAGAAATCCAGTTTTACTTCCTGAAAATGCTGAGATGGAATCGGGCACAGAATTCCTTACTACTCCACGGGAGGCTTATTACTTAAATGTACATGATGGTTATGTGGGATACAGGCAGCTTGATCTTGATGGAATTGAGAAAGTGACCATAATTGCAGAGGCACCAGAAAGATATGCCGGAGTAGGTGGAGTGATTGAAGTACATCTCGATAGTCCTGATGGGCCTTTGGTGGGCGCTACTGAAAAAATTGGGGTGTCCAATATCGATTTGAGGGCAGAGACACAAAGACTGGTAGAAGAATGGGAGGCGAATGGTAGCAAAGGGCCAATACCCAACTTTAGAACAGTCAGAGAATTGCTAAGACCAAGTTTCGATGTGGAAATCACAGGTGTGGAAGGAGTCCATGATGTCTACTTTGTAGGAAAAAACCCTGAAGCTCAACCAAGTCAGAAATTACTTCAAATCAATGAGTTTCGTTTTATTCAGAAGAAATAATTATGAAAAATAATAAAACAGATAGAAGATCCTTCCTTCAGAAAAGTGCCTTGGCTGCGGGTGGTTTATTTATTGCTAGTCAGGCCAAAATTATTGGTGCACCAAATATCATTAAACATTACAACAAGTCCTTATCAAAGATCAACGGGGTACAAATAGGGGTGATAACTTACTCCTTCAGAAGCATGCCAGACCAATCTGCGGAGGCAACATTGAAATATATCACAGATTCGGGTATAAGTGCTGTGGAGCTGATGGGTGATCCGGCTGAAAGCTTTGCAGGGATGCCGGAGTCCACAGTTGATAGAAGGGCATTTTTCGGGCTGAGGCGTAAGCAAAGAGATGGCAGCCTAACTGCCGACGAAGAAAAGGAAATGGCTGAAATGCAAGCCGCACAGGAGGCATTCAATAAGGAGGTAGCGGAGTGGAGAGCAACTGTAAGCATGGAGCCTTTCGAGCAAATGAAGAAGATGTACGATGATGCAGGAGTCTCGATTTATGGATTCAAGCCTCGGGCCTTTGGTCAGGATAATTCCGATGCGGAGATCGATTATGGATTTAGAGCGGCCAAAGCTCTTGGAGCGACGCATGTGACTTTGGAGCATCCAAGTGATGACGCTCACACGATGAAACTTGGCAATATGGCCAAGAAGCATAAGATCATGGTCGCTTATCATGGGCATGAGCAGCAAACTCCTACATTTTGGGATACTTCCCTGGATCAGTCCAAGTTTAATGCAATGAACCTGGATATTGGCCACTATGTGGCAGCGGGTTATAACCCATTAGATATCTTAAAAGAGAAGAACAAGCGGATCGCAAGTATTCATATAAAAGATAGACAGACACCTGAAAATGGAAAAGGCAACCTTGTTTGGGGTACTGGTGATACCCCAATTGCGGAAACTCTTCAGCTAATGCGAGATGAAAAGTACAAGTTTGCCGCAACTGTTGAATTGGAATATCAGATCCCTGAAGGATCTGATGCCGTGAAAGAGGTACAGAAATGTCTATCCTTTTGCGAGTCCAGCCTTTAATAAATAATTTTCAAAGGTTGAGTTATTTGGACTGCAAGGACATCCACTGCATCACAGTCACCGGAACATCATTCACTTTTACCGGACTACCATCATAATCGGTTTGGGACTTATTGGCATGAGAGTAAATCCAAGACCAGTGACCCGGATAGCGGTAGTTTTTACCTCCATATACATTTGTAATATCTACGACATGATCGTAAAGTGTCAAATGAGTGTTAGCTGCTCCAGCAGCTTTCAATTTCTCATAAACTGGAATAACTGTGTTATTTGCTACGGTTGTTGAGTCGTCCTTCGAATGTATAAACCACATCGGGATATCTTTGATGTCCTGAACTTGGGTGTCAGTTAGGTTTTGGGCCCTATAGGCCAAAGCACTTATGTAACCAGCCGCAAAATATTCAGGATACTCCACGAGTAATTTTAAACTCATATATCCTCCGTTACTACAACCGCCAACATAAATTCTATTCGTGTCGATGTCAGGATTTTTGCCGATGAAGTCGTCAAATAAATCCTTCAATGCTTTAAAGTAGATGTCATCGCGTTCTCCTCGGGTGGTTCCTTCTCCGCTGTCCATCCAGCGAGTGGGAGTCTGTGGGACCAGCACATATGCTCCATCAAAATATTGCTGAATTTCTTCTGAGGCATAATTTGCAGCTCGGTTTCCCAAAAGTGGAACAGTGGGGTCTGTCCCCCCTTCGCCGCCTCCGTGAAGCCAAATAATCAAGGGAAATTTGCCATCGCGCTTTTCAGGCGTGAAGGAGGCGTAGGTAAGAGAGATTCCATCTGAAGTGAATTTACCGGTCAGGTCAAATTGATCAATAAGAGGCATCACTTTTCCTGCGAGCTGATTCCAGGTACGATCACCATTTGAAATGCTTAATTGATAATCTACCCAGAGGTTTCCTCTTCCACGCACGTATTGAAATGGAGAGGCTATTGACTGTCTTGGGCCTACTGCCAGTACTAAGGTGATGTTGTTGCCTTCATTTACCCGATTCCCTTTTTCATCAGAGACATAAGCGGAAAGTACTTCTCGCTCGCCCTGTGCTGGCTGAATAGGTTGATCAGCTGTTTCTAACTTTCGGGTGGCATTGACGGTGAAGTCTCCAGCATTAGCTTCGGTGGTGGTTTGATCCAGAGACAGGATCACCTTGTTCACGGCAGGACCCCAGTCAAAACCTTCTACCACAATTGTATAAGAATTTTGGGCTTGGGCGCTATTAAGGCTGATGATGAAACAGGTTAAGGCAATAATTTTGAAAACAGACTTCATTTTTTGCGGAGATTATTTTGGTGATTTAATTAAAGAAAGGATTTTTTTCTCTAAACAGAGCAAAAGTAAATTAATACAGTTTGCACTACTATCCTGCCCTGTCATGGCGCGGCCGATAAAAGAAAAACATTTGATTTCGAAAGTCCTGTTTGAAGGGAAATGAGACCTAAGATGGTTTTCACTTTCAGGTTTAACTACTTCTTCAAAAAACCAATTTCTTTATTCCTAATATCTAAAACATCATAAATAGATCCAAAAGGCGGTGTCCACAGGACGAAGTATAAACCATTGTAGTAGCGACTACTTTTTGAACAAGCCATGCATTGAATAGCTTTGATCTAGAATCTAACCTCCCTCGGAGATTGACCTATTTTATTTTTGAATGTTCTACTGAAATAATGGATTGAACTAAATCCCAACCGGTAGGAAATTTCTTTAATGGGTAAATCTGTTGTCAATAGTAATTCTTTTGCACGCAGGACCTTCGAGTCTAGAAAATATTGGTGAGGAGCCAAGCCTGTGTAAATTTTAAAGATCTTCCGGAAATAGGAATAGCTGACATGATTTAAAGCTGCGAAAGCCTTAAAATCGACTCCTTCGTCCACGTGATCCCAAATGTACTGTTTGGCATTATTAACCAAGCTGTCCACTTCTTTTCCGCGAAATTGTTCTAGTCGAAGTTGACTTTCAATATTTCCTAAAAGCTGGATGACCAGACCTGCACCAATTTTTTGAAATGAGGGGCTTTGCTGCTGAATCATTCCAAAAATCCGCTGGAAACTATCCATTAACTCAAAAGGATGGCTGCAATGAACAATAGGATTGGACTTTTCTTCGAAAACCTGATTAACAAAGTGTTCTACCAAATTTCCAGTAAAGCCAATGTAATTTTCGGTCCAACCCGACTTAGAACTTGGCTTATACCTGTGCCTTTCTCCCGGTCTGATCAACATGACCGTTCCAGGCAGTAAGTCATACCGTCCTTCTGTCAATTCTAAAACTCCCTTGCCTTCTGTAATGAGGTTAAGTTGAAATTCATTTAGGACCCGCCAGCTATTCCAGTCGAAGTAATATCCAGTAGGATGTTCTGTCCCTGGATATGATTCTCCAGGTGGAGAAGTGTATTTCCCAGCGACAGTCAGTGAGATTCCCCATTTTTTATCCTGAGCACCTGAATTTAAATACTCAAAAAAGTCCTTCATTGTGAAATCATTTTATGCAAATGATATGTCAATTTATGCAATATTGTTCATCAAAAAGAAGATAAATTGTATTTTGACTTATTACAAATAAATCAAAAAAGTAAATAATAGAACTCAAACCCAAAATCCCGATGATTACCGACCAGGATATTTCCGTGCACAATGAACAAAAGTTCAAGGTCCATTCTTCAGAAATCCAACATCTGGAGACTAAACTTCAAGACAAGGGCTTCGATGTCAAAAATATTATTTCTGACTTAGCGAGATTTCAGGTGGCTATACCAAGCTGGGCTCTGGGAACCGGAGGTACCCGATTCGGAAGATTTCCGGGAGGGGGAGAGCCAACTTCTCTTGAAGAGAAAATTGCGGATGTTGGGCTTTTACATAAACTGAATGCATCAAGCGGGGCGATCAGCCTTCATATTCCTTGGGATATTCCTGAGAATACTAATCAGCTAATAGCTCTTGCCAAAGAGCATAATCTTGCCTTTGATGCGGTAAACTCAAATACCTTTCAAGATCAACCTAATGCAGAGGTTTCATATAAATTTGGTTCACTTTGTCACATTGATCCGGGGATTAGAAAAGCTGCCGTTGATCATAACAAGGAAGTTATTAGGATTGGAAAGGAATTAGATTCGAAGGCCTTAACCATTTGGTTGGCCGATGGAAGTACATTCCCGGGGCAGCACAATCTGCGAGGAGCTTTGCAAAGGACCCACGAATCGCTTGCTTCAATTTATGATGACTTACCTGAGGATTGGAAGTTATTGCTGGAGTACAAACCTTATGAGCCGAATTTTTACTCTATGGTCATCCCTGACTGGGGGACTTCATTTTTATTAGTGTCAAAGCTAGGTGAGAAAGCAAGGACACTTGTGGATCTTGGTCATCACTTACCCAATACCAACATTGAGCAGATTGTGGCCGTTCTCATGTCAGAATCTAAATTAGGAGGGTTCCATTTCAATGATAGCAAATACGGGGATGATGATCTCACTGTAGGTAGTTTAAAGCCTTATCAGATGTTTCTGATTTTTAATGAGTTGGTAGATGGAATGCGAAACACCCAGAACCCTGAAATAAGCTGGATGATTGATGCCAGTCATAATTTGAAGGATCCATTGGAAGATTTACTTCAATCCGTGGAGGCCATACTTATTGCATATGCTCAAGCCTTGATTGTAGACAGAAAGTCACTGGCGTTAGCTCAGGAAAAAAATGATGTGGCCAGAGCTCAGGAAATTTTGCAGGATGCATATCGCACAGATGTGAGGCCTCTTGTTGCCGCTGCTCGAATGCAAAGTGGTGCTGCTTTGGATCCAATTTCTCTATATCGTTCTGCTGAAGTTAGAAGCAGGTTGGTAAAAGAAAGAGGGTTACACGCTGTTGCCACCGGACTTTAAGATTATGAAAGAAGTAACGGCAATATTTGACATTGGAAAAACCAATAAGAAGTTTTTCCTTTTGGATAAGGATTTAAACGAGGTCTACAAGGTTTATACGCGTTTCGAGGAAATTCCGGACGATGATGGTTTTATGTCTGAAAATCTGCCTGAGTTGGTTCGATGGGTGAAGGAGACTTTTGAGTCTGTCCATAAAGACCCGACTTATAAGATTACTCATGTAAACATTTCTACCTATGGTGCCTCCATGGTTCATTTGGACGAAAATCAGGAACCTGTGGTACCGTTTTATAATTACCTCAAGCCTATGCCTGAGGGTTTTGAGGATCGATTCCTGAGTTTTTTTGGGACCAAGGAGAATTTCGAATTAACTACCGCAAGCCCCTATTTGGGATTTCTAAATTCAGGTCTTCAGTTATATTATCTGAAATATTATAAGCCTCATTTATTCGAAAAGGTCAAATGGTCTGTTCATTTTCCTCAATACTTGAGTAGTCTGTTCACGGGCAGGCTATTGTCGGATTATACTAGCATTGGTTGTCATACTGGTCTTTGGGACTTCAAAAAGAATAGCTATGCGGAATGGGTTCGACACGAAGGCTTTGATGAAAAATTTCCCCCAATCGTAGCAAGTAAAACTGTATTTAAAAAAGACGATATCAATTTTGGGGTAGGTATTCATGACAGCTCCTCAGCATTGGTCCCTTATGTCGATGCCAATAGGGAACCTTTTGCTCTGATTTCAACAGGAACATGGAGCATTTGCATGAATGTTTACAACAATAGTGAATTGACCAAATCTGAATTGAATTCAGATTGCCTTCATTTCGTCAGGCCTGATGGGCAGTCGATAAAGGCATCCAGACTTTTCCTCGGAGATCATCTAAGGACTACGGTGAAAAGGATGGCCAAGCATTTTAAAGTATCCTATGAATTATACAAGGATATTAAATGGGATGAAAACCAAAAAGATCAGAGAGAAAGTTCCGATCAAATGTTGTTTGATCATGAGACTTTGAAGCCAGAACGATTTGGATTTAAAAATGGAAGTGATTCGAATTTTGCCAAGTTCAATACTTTTGAGGAGGCAGTTCATCACCTTTTTAATGAGCTTACCGACCTTCAGATAGCTTCATTGAATTTGGCGATTGGAAAATCAGGGGTTAAAAAGATTTTTATTGATGGAGGCTTCAGTTCCAGCGAAGTTTTCACAAATTATTTGGCGAGAAAGCTACCACAATATGAGATATATTCATCTTCATTTCCCTTGGGATCTACTCTTGGCGCAGCACTAATTATGCAGAAAAAGACATTATCTGAAGATTTTCTTGATAATGTCTATGAAGTTCAGAAGATTCAGCCAAAACAAATCAAATAGTGGAAGAATACATAAACCCAAATTACCCGGATATAGATTTTCTCAGAGAGAGAGCCAGGAAGCGAATTCCTAGGTTTGCATTTGAATACCTCGATGGTGGGTGTAATTCGGAAGTTAATCTTAAGAGGAATACTGATGATATCAGAGAGATTTTATTGAAGCCTCAGTATCTCACAGAGATAAAGGAGGTGGATTTAAAAACAGAGCTTTTTGGGCACACCTATGATGCTCCCTTCGGTATTTCGCCGATCGGTCTTCAGGGCTTAATGTGGCCCAGGGCCAGTGAGATTTTAGCGAAAGCGGCTTTCGATTACAACATACCCTATATTCTAAGTACGGTTGGGACTGCAAGTGTCGAAAAAGTGGCTGAAATCACAGAAGGTAATGCTTGGTTTCAACTTTACCATCCTGCGGAGAAGGACCTCAGAAATGATTTACTCGATCGGGTAGCAGCTGCTGGACTACCTGTTTTGGTGCTTCTTTCGGATGTTCCAAGCTTTGGTTATCGAAGTAAGGAAATCCGAAATGGATTAGCGATTCCCCCAAAGATTACTTTCAGCAATATGGTTCAGATTGCAACCCATCCAAACTGGGCCTTGCAGACTTTGATAGCAGGGCAACCAACTTTCAAAACCCTAACTAAATACATTCCTAAAGGAATGAATTTGAAGCATCTAGGACTTTTCATGAATAAAACTTTTGATGGAAGATTAAATATGGATCGGGTGGCGGAGATCAGAGATCGCTGGAAGGGGAAGCTAGTTTTGAAGGGCGTGGCCAGTGAGGAAGATGCTCAAAGATGTGTTGATTTGGGTCTGGATGGGATCATAGTTTCTAATCATGGAGGTAGGCAACTGGATCATGGTGAATCTGCTGTTTCAGCTTTGCAACCCATTGCAAAAAATTTCAGCGATAAAATTAAGATTATGATGGATAGCGGTATCCGTACAGGTCCCGACATCGCAAGCACAATTGCTTCAGGGGCAGATTTTACATTCCTTGGGAGATCATTCATGTACGGAGTTTCTGCCCTAGGAAAGCATGGTGGAAACCATACCATTTCCTTATTGAAAAAACAATTAACCCAGGTGATGCAGCAAGTTTGCTGTGAGCATGTCTACGAATTACGAGATAGAAAAGTCAATAACTAATACACCCAACCCATGTCAGATAACCAAGAAACTACTAGTAGCGAATTTGAACGGGAGCCCGTTCCGAAATCCCAACTAAAAGGCTGGAAGAGCTTTTTAGGAATGTATGCAGGAGAGCATGCGGCAGGTACTGAATTTGTTATCGGTCCTCTATTTCTGACGGCTGGGGTGAGTGCCTTTGACCTGATCGTTGGTCTATTGGTTGGAAACCTGCTTGCGGTTTTATCATGGAGATTTTTAACAGCTGAAATTGCAGTTAAGCATAGACTTACACTTTACTACCAACTCGAAAAGATTTGTGGGAGAAAATTGGTTACCGTTTATAACCTTGCAAATGGGGTTTTATTCTGTTTTCTCGCAGGTTCTATGGTGACGGTTTCAGCTACAGCCGTCGGTGTGCCCTTTGACATGGAAATGCCAAAGCTTACGGACACCATGCCAAATAGTGTTACCTGGGTGGTTATCGTTTTGGCAATTGGTGCTGTGATTTCATTGATAGCAGCCAGAGGATATAGTATGGTTAGCAAGGCTGCAAACTGGATGTCACCATTTATCGTGTTGGCATTCGTGGTGTGTGGTCTTGTAGCCTTAAATCAATTGGGAGTTGGTTCTTTTTCCGATTTCTGGAATATCTGGGGTGAGGGATCTGAGCCTTTTCCAGGTCAGATAAAGTATACTTTCTGGCATGTAGCCATCTGGTCTTGGTTTGCCAATGCAGCGATGCATGTGGGAATGTCCGACCTATCTGTTTTTCGATTTGCAAAAACTCCAAGTGTAGGATGGACCACCGCGGCTGGAATGTACGTGGGGCATTACATGGCTTGGATCGCTGCAGCTTTGCTTTATGCAGTTTATATTCAGTCTCCGGAAGCACAATCTATGCTCGAACAGGGGTTAGCTCCATCTGTTGCACCGGGTCCATTGGCTTATAATGCCATAGGTGCATTTGGGATTGTGGCAGTGGTCATCGCTGGATGGACCACTGCGAATCCGACCATTTATCGTGCAGGATTGGCCTTTCAATCTATATTACCTAAAACTTCCACTTTCTGGGTAACCATGGTAGCTGGTGGGCTTGCTACCATTGCAGGTTTATTCCCAGCATTTGCCATGAAGCTTCTTGATTTCGTTGCCTTGTACGGATTTATTTTAGCACCAATGGGTGCAATTATAGTGTTTGATCATTATTTCAAAGTCACCGAAAGAGCCGGGGATTTCCCTGCAAATCAAGTGAACTGGAAGGTGTTTATCGCTTGGTCCATTCCTCCGCTTTGTTTCTATTTGCTTTCCAGTTTTTCTGGTATCTTCCTTTCATTCCTTACGCTTCCTGCCTGGCTATTGAGTGGAGTGCTTTATTTGATCCTTGTAAAAGACAAACTTAAGACTGCCTAGGCAAAAAGTTGGAACTTGAAGTTCTGGTTGTGAATGGCTTCGTTCTTATCTATGATCACAATTCCTTGCCTGCGTAAGTCGATGGAGAAATTGACAATGGGGTCCTTCTTAATGATTTCCCATGTCTCCTTCATTTCGTCGGTCCAGTAAATATCATCAAAAACTAGAATTGCAGGGTCAGCGATAATTGGTTTTAAAGCTTCCAAATAATGAAGTGTAGGCTCCATTCTGTGATTTCCATCGATGAAGGCAAGGTTGAATGGGATTTTTCTTTCGATTAATGGATCGAAGGTTTTATCATAAAGCCCCTGAATGACCTCAAATCGGGAAGAATCCACAATGCCAGAAAACTGTTTGGATGACAATTCACACAATTCAGGAATTCCTTCCAAGCTGATCAATTTCCCTTTGCCTCCTTTTATTGACTCCAATAAATAGGAGCCTGATATACCTACATTCGTTCCTATTTCCAGTATAGTCGGATTCTTTACCGCTTTGGCTAAATAATAAAGGAACTTTGCCCATCCCTTTGGGGAAGAATCTGAGGCGCAGATATCTCTAATAACTCTGGTTTTTCCCTTTTCAAAAACATCAAGGGAGACCTCGGTTTCATCATTCAATAATGTACGCCTATACTTTTCACAACGCTCAAAAGCTTCTAAATCTTTTTCCGATCCACCCTTGTCCAAAGTGCTAAGCATAGCTTTATGGACAGCCCGGAGTGTGGGATTATCAAACCCTGAAATACTTTTTAATTCTTTGCCTTTTACAAATTTCCTACTGAGGTCAAGGGGCAGTCTTAATATATCTTTCATGTAAGATTCAGAAAGTTAAGTTCAATTTATTGCTGGCTTTGCTATCCTAGATTTCCTTGCTAAGGGAAAGTCTGCAACTTAAAAAAATATGTGATAAGTAATGGAGTCATTTAACCTGATCGAATAGAATTTTAGGTTTACTCGAAAAATGAGTACTTCTGTTAAAAACCTTGTTTGGTTTTCATCTGAGCTTTCTTTTATGGATATAAAAGAAAAGCTTTGAATATAAATAAACCAAAAATCGGCTATGATCTCGGATAATCATCACAAGGATATTCCAGGAAATCCTTCCACGCCAAAGAGTAGCGATTCTAATCTCAGGCAAACTGCAACTCCAGAAACCTTAAGAGTTCTAAGTATGGAGGATTGGAAGTTTTGGAAGCATAATGGTTATGTGATCATTAAACAAGCCGTACCACGAGATCAGGCCCAAAGGACAGCAGAGTTCCTCTGGGAATTTGATGAGAAGGATCCAAAAAATCCTGAAACTTGGTATACTTCCGCTAGGGCAGCGATTCAGATGAAAGAGCTCGCCGGAACAGGTATGGTTGAGGTTTATAATAATCAGCACCTTTGGAATAATAGACAAACTCAAAGAGTTTACGATGCATTCGTAGATATTTGGGGGACGGAGAAGCTTTGGGTCACCATAGATCGAGCGAACCTAAACTTTCCAATTCGGCCTGGGCATGGATACAAAGGATTCATCCACTGGGATTATGATCCGGAGACCAAGCCGCAAAATGTTCAAGGTGTTCTTGCATTAGCGGATCAAATAGATCCCGAAATGGGTGGTTTTCAGTGTATTCCCTGGTTATTTAGAAATTATGATACCTGGAAGCTAAGTCAGCCTGAGGATAGGGATTATTTCCAGCCAGATGTTACAGGCCTTGAAGATGAAATAGTAAAGGTCCCATTGGAAGCTGGAGACCTACTGATTTCCCATAGCTCTGAACCTCACGGAATTCGACCAAATAACTCTGTTGACAAGGTTCGAATTGCCCAATATATCTCAATGATGCCAGCCCAGGAGGATGATGAGACCCTCCGGGCATGGAGAATCAAGTCATGGAAAGATCGAATAGCGCCTGAAGGATATGCTTTTCCGGGCGATCCAAGAAACTGGGAGCAAACCAAATATGACCGAGCCGAGCTTTCTGATTTGGGAAAAAAATTACTGGGATTGGAAAAATGGTAATCTTGGATTAGAAAGGAAATAAGGTTTTTAAGAAGTTTATGCTAATGCTGGTCTGCTGCTATGACCAGATTCAATTTTTGTGAAGAGTAAAGAGTAATCCTGAGAAGGTGGTGCCTGAGACCTTAAGAGCTCCTTTGCTTTCTAAGAATCTTGATTATTCGGTTGTAAATAACCTCTGAAAGATTCCAATTGTAACCATTAAAATCTGTGGTGTTGGTAAACTGAATGACGACTGTATCCATGTCTTCATGATACTCAGCAATAGTTTGGTAGCCCGGAATCAAGCCTGTATGATTGAATTCATAAATGGAGGCATAGATGTCCCTTTCTCCGGGACCGAATACTGAACCATCGTTAAGAGCTCGAAGAAAAATACCCAAATCTTCAGCCGAGGAAATCATAGAGCCATAGTTCTCATATTTCATATCCTCTGGAATTCCTTCATAGTACCCACTCATTAGTTCATTCATATCAATTTGATCCAGGGAAACATAAGTGTTTTTAAGACCTAAAGGATCAAAAATGACCCTCTTCATATATTCGTATTGGCTGATTCCTGATGCTTTTTCAATTAGTTCATAAAGCAAAAAGTAATTAGTGTTAGAATATTCATAATCAGCTCCAGGCTCAAAGTTCGCAGGCTTATCAAACACTAATTCAAGTACTCCTTCCTTGGTATCAGGCGGATCAGCCCAGAAACCAGGCTCATCGGTGAAATTAGGAATCCCACTTCTATGCTGCACCATAGATCGAATAGTTATAATATCTGAGTTATCTATTCTTCCGCCAAATTCTGGAAAATACTCATCAAGGGTTCCATCAAGCGAAATTCTCCCTTCTGAGGCCAGTTTGGTGATACTTACTGCGACAAAGAGCTTGTTTACACTGGCGATTTTAAATAATGCTTCAGGATATGCTGGATTTTTTTTGTCCCTGTCATGCCATCCTGCGGCATAAAATTCAGATTTCTTACCGCCCTCATCGACGTAGACTATTACCCCTTCAAAACCATAATCCAGTGCCTCTTCTAACTGCTCCTGAACTGTATTTGGTAGAGGTAAGATCCATGCATTAAGGATAATCCATGGGACGAAATAAAGCGAAACAGCAGTTCCTCCGAATAATAGAATCCGGATTATGAGTGTAGTGGTTTTTTTTGACATCTAAATTACCCCGGTAAATTAGGTTTCTCTTTTGGTTTATCCTCATTTGGTTTCGGGATATGCACCGGAGGAATAGTGAGTGAACCTTCACGATTTTCTCTATAATGAGGGGACATGATTTCTACACCCTCCTTGGCAAAAACGTCCTGGATATTTCCATGAAGTTCAGAATAAATCACTGCGGATTTCTTTGGATTTTTTGTGTAAACATTCAGTTGGTAGCTTACATAAAAATCATCCAAACTGGTTTGCAGAACAAAGGGTTTTGGCTCTTTTTCGGTCATTCTAGTATTAGAGGCTGCAGCTATAAGCATTTCATGGACTTTTCTCCAAGGGACATCATATCCTATCGTCACAGCGGTATTTAAGATCAAACCCGGGCCATTATTCTCTACTGAATAATTGATGGTGTTACCAGTGAGAATTGTTGCATTTGGAATAGTGACCTCTTCATTTTTAATCGTTTTAACTCGGGTTACCAACATGCTTTTTCCAATCACATCTCCCACGGTATCACCTATTTTCACACGATCCCCTTTTTTAAATGCTCTCATGTAAATCAGAACAAGTCCAGCTATGATATTACTAATGGCTGAAGTGGAGCCCAAAGAAATCAGAATTCCTAAAAAAACTGTCACACCTTGAAATGCAGGAGAATCTGATCCTGGTAGGTAAGGGAAAATGACTATGAATGCAAAAACATAAAGTATAACCTTAACCAGGTTGAAGGTTGGTTTAGCCCACTCTGGATAGAATCCCGAAATTTTAAGTCGTTCCCCTTCTATTTCATTGGCAAAGAACTCTAGGCCCTTAACCACAAATCTGGTAACGATAATGATTACAATAATTGTTACAAATTCGGGTATGTAGCCTATCAATCCCCTTCCTAGATAAAAGAAGGGTTCCTTGATGTAACCAAGAAGAGTTTCCCCAATTCCTTTGGTACTCGGAAATACCGAAAGGGCCAGTGGCATGGCAATGTTGATAAAGAGTAGCAGAAAAATGATCTTGGCCACTTTGAGAGTGATTTCTGCTGCTTTCAGGGAGTTTTCCTGAGTGAGTAATTTATAATTCCTGATCTTAATATCTGGCACAAACCGCTCCAGTCGACTTTTAAGTTTGTCAATCAGACGATTCAAAATCCGGTTGAGAAAACTTACGATTAGAATTAAAACGACTAAAATTCCAACGAAAATTCCTCCTTGAGAGAGTTGGGTTATGATGCTATTTTCGCTGGCATAGACGTGTACTTTGGATTTAAAAACGCCCAAATATGTCTGAGCAAGAGAGTCACCTTCTGCTTGGAGGTGATTAATATCATCGTCAGTCAGGGCCATTAGAATCTTATCCTCATAGGTGAAGTAATAGCCATCAGAATAAGGTGAGACCTCAAAAGCAGTGCTGTCAAGTTCAGCCCTGGACTGAATCAACTCATTTATTCTATTACTGACAGCTTCAGCTCTCTCTTTAGGGCTTGCTGGCCCAGAAGGTAATGAGATAAGAAAAAGCGTATCCGTTCCGAGGTAGACGGGGTAGTCAGCCACTTTACCTTTAGAAGTGCTATCTGCTGAAGTAGATATTTGCTGGGAATTACCCGAAAAAGGGAGACAATTAAAAAAAACAAATAGGATAAAGAGATTAATATTCCGCAATGCTTTGTTAATAAAAAGTGGCCATACGATTCATTTAAATATACTACTATTATTCAATTTTTGGGTTAGGCTCATTTGGGAGACGCAATCCCAGGAATTTTGTATTATTGGTTAAATGAAATCAAAAAACTTTCTCAGCTACTATTTTGGTCTTTGGATTTTGCTCTTTGGCCTTTTTGCCTATTGGCAGTTTAATGACCCTGATCCTGAAATCTGGGTGAGTCTTTATGGGGTGGCAATGATTTTTTGTTACCTGGGAATTCGAAAGGTTTATCCGAAAATACCACTCACAATCCTAACGATCGTCTGTTTGATTGGAGCGGTTTATTTTTACCCGGGTGAGATAGGAAGCTGGATCAGCCAGGAAGTAGAGCAGAAGGACCTGACGATGAAAACTCCTCAAATGGAGGAGGCCAGAGAAACCTTCGGTCTTTTAATCATTGCCTTGGTTTTAAGTCCGGCACTTTGGAATGCATGGAAGAACAAAAAATAACATTATGAAAAAAACCTTAAACACAGTATTCTTAAGCCTAATGGCATTTCTTATGGTCAGTGCGGCCCATGCTCAGGAGGCAATGGGTTTTCAGTCCAAATATTTTGAAATTCGAAAATATTACGCTCATGAGGGTAAATTGGAAGATTTGATCGCCCGATTTGAAAATCACACGTTCTCCATTTTTGAAAGAATCGGAATGGAGAATATCGCTTATTTTCTTCCTGTGGATAACCAAGAAAATACCTTAATCTACATTTTGGGATATCCGGATAAGGCGTCCAGAGACAGGCTTTGGGAACAATTCTTAAATGATGCCGAGTGGACAGAGGCGTATCAAAAATCTACTGAAAATGGAGCTTTGGTGAAAAGGATTGAGGAAACCTTTATGGTTTTGGCTCCAGGCCTAAATCAACTCCCAAAGCCTTTGCCTAGCGGAGTAATTCAAATGAGAACCTACCATTGTTTCGATGATAAGCTGTTCGATTTACAACGAAGATTTAAGGATCATACTCAGGAGCTTTTTGAGAGGCAAGGCTTGCGAAATTATCTCTATTGGGTTACGGATGAGGAGGATGGAAGTCAATCTAAATTAGTTTATCTCCTAGGACATAGGAATCAAATGGCATTTGATGAGGCTTTCCAGAATTTCCTTAAAGATCCTGATTGGATCAAAGCTCGTGATGAGTCAGAGGCAAATGGAAAAATCGTGGAGAAGGTAGATGCAGTAATGCTCAAAACCTTACCATTCTCGCCAATTAAATAATAGCTGAGAATTTCATAAAAAAAGGCCAATCCGATCGGATTGGCCTTTTTCGCATTTACGCTCTGCACTTATTTCGAATTGAAGATTGCTCCGGCAACCACGAAGGTTCCAATCTCACCTCCGTTTTTCGTGCGACTTGTTACAAACACTTTGTGCATTTCTCCGTCTGAAGGTGCATTAACCGGAATCATTACTGCCCCAGTAATTGGTGGGGCTTGATTTGGATCTATTGGGCCTTGCTTAAAGGTGCTTTCTCCAATCTTGGTCCCATCAGGGCTATCCAGTCTTATTTCGAAAATTACTTCTTCACTAACCGGACCCATTGAGGCTGTTGGTAACATTACCGAGGAAATGTCTGTCAAATCAACAGTTCCAAGGGCGAAATGACCCGGGTCCTTAGGCACGATCAGAAGGTTTTGACCACCAAAAGCCATAGCTGAGTAACCTTGAAGGTCGGATGCCTGACCCAAATCCACGGTATTGCTTCGAAGTATAACATTGGTTGAGCCTGAGAGTGGCTTGATTCCTTCTCCACCAGCATCTGTGAAGGATGCAGTCATAACCATTACTCCAGCAGCGCTTGGAGCTTTACCCTGGGTAGGGTTTACTGAGCCGGATGCAGGTAGACTTGGCTTCGCGGCAACTCCATCCAAGGAAAGTATATAGCTTACTAAAGCTCTGACCTCAGTCTCTTTAAGGTTTGGATTCGCAGGCATAGCTACTTCTCCCCAAACACCACCCCCACCATTCATAATTTTAGAGGCCAAGTAGTCTCTATCTGACTCAGAGTACTTCTGCGCAACTTTGGTATAAGAAGGCCCAATGGATTCTTCAGCTTCTTTATGACAGGTTTTACATGTCAAAGCCTGAACAAGCGATTTTCCAACCATTGCGTCGGAAACAATTTGATGACCCATATCTGCCTCTGCCTGATCCAATCCTTCCAGATAATCAGCGGAAACATAAAGAGTACTCATATCTAATTCTCCCTCAGTATCCTCGTCCATTACATTGACCGAATACTTCACTTCTTTTCCTGGAAAATAGAAGGATTGATTTCCATCGATCTCAATATTTACCACTGGAGCTATGTTTCCAGCATAAACTGAGGCTTTCATACTTGTGCCTTCGAGCCCTCCTGGATCTTTGGCTGTTACCGTAACTTCATAATCACCAATGTTATTGAATGTATAAGTTAATTCTGGAGTAGAAGTTGTTTCAGTTTTACCATCTCCTAGATTCCATTCATAGGTCAATTCATCATTTTCGGGATCGGTAGCTTCAGCAGTAAAGTTCACTGTAAGTGGAGTCTTACCTGAAGTTTTATCCATATAGACGCTGGCGACCGAAGGAGCCCTGTTTCCTCCATTGAAATCGATCCTTGATAAACCGGAATCGTCATTTTTACTAAACCAACCATTTCCGTATTCAAGGATGTACATCTGACCATCAGGTCCCATTTCCATGTCAATTAGTGCATTGAACTTCGTGTTTTCCATAAATGGCTCCATCTTATAGAAATCCCCATTCTCATCCATGGTTACGGCCTTTATCCATCCTCTTACCCAGTCATAGATGAACAGTTTGCCTTCGTAATAATCAGGAAATTTGCTTTCTGCAGTATACAAGTCCGGATAATAAACTGGGCCTGCCATAGCATTTCTTCCCCCTGATCCCAGTGATGGGAAATCTCGAGATTCGTTATAAGGATACCAAATGAATGCTGGCTGAGCAGGAGGAAGTTCTGTAACTCCGGTGTTATTCGGGGAATTATTTACCGGCTTCATCGGATCAAAAGCCTGTATTGATTTTCCATTAACAAAATCGAATTCGTAATAAGGGTAGTTGTTGCCAACAAAGTAAGGCCAACCGAAATTTCCTGCCTCACGCGCCTGGTTAACCTCATCATATCCTCTAGGACCTCTGGAGTCAAGACTATCTGCGCGTGCATCGGGACCTACCTCACCCCAATACACCCAGCCTTTCTTCTGGTCAACTGAAATTCTGTAAGGGTTTCTATTTCCCTGAACAAAGATTTCTGGACGAGTTCCTTCCTGCCCTTGAGCGTAAAGGTTTCCTTCAGGAATCGAATAGCTTCCATCCTCATTTACCTTAATTCTTAAAATTTTACCTCTAAGGTCATTGGCGTTTCCAGAAGATCTTCTGGCATCCCATTGCTCTCTTCCTGGTCGCTGATCAAGTGGAGCATAACCATTCAGAATATATTCAGAATCGTTCTGATTAAAAGGAGTGGAGTTGTCACCAGTGGATAAGAATAAATTTCCATCCGGATCAAATGCAATGGATCCACCTGTGTGACAGCAAATCAAACGATCTGAAGCAACGTCCAAGATGACTTCTTCAGAATCCATATCCCAAACTCCGTCTTTATAGGTAAAGCGGGAAAGTCTATTTACCCATTCATCACCCGTGGGGGAATAGTATACAAAGACATGTCCATTGGTTTCAAAATTTGGATCCTTCTGGATTCCCATAAGGCCTTCCTCAGCATTGACTCCCTGTACACCTGATTGCCAGTAAACATCAAACTTGGCGATTTCAGATATCTCACCAGTGGCATTATTATATCTCAAAACCTCACCTCTTCTTTGAGCAATTAAAACATCAAGATTTGGTAGAATAGTCATTTCAGTAGGTTCAGTGAACTCCCCAACTGAAAGCATGGTCTTTGTAAATCGATTCTCTTCAGGAACTCTTTGGGTTTTGGTAGCCGTATAATCAAGTTCTTCATTATCACCGATCGCATACTGAATTCCTGCTAAAATGTGCTTAAGAAATAACTCTTCCTCGAAGGACTCTTTGGTATGTCCGCCTCCTGTATAAAAAGCTCGTCCACCGTCAAAATCATGGTACCAAGCTATTGGGTGTTCTCCCATATCGAGGCCTCCTTGATAGGAATCCTCGTCCAGAGTCATCAAGACATTGAGCCCATCAAACATTTTTTTGTAGCTATACCATTCGTCAGTCCTTTCCCATTTTGAAGGAAGGAAAGAGGTGGAAGAATGAGTATTGTCTACCACATCGATTACCCCAGGCTGAACATTCGGGTGAGGATCGTTGATTCCTGGATGATCTGCGAAATATCCTCCAACTAGTCTATTATACCAGCCCCATTGATACTCTGTATCTGCAGCGGCGTGAATTCCTACAAATCCACCTCCCGACTGAATGTATCTTTCAAAATCAGCTTCCTGATAGTGATCGAGAATATTTGAAGTTGTACTTAAGAATATGACTGCGGCATATTGAGAAAGGTTTTCCTCGTTTATTAAGGCCGCATTTTCTGTTGTGTCCACGTCAAATCCATTTTCTTCACCCAGTTTCTGGATAGCCGCAATACCTGCCGGAATGGATTGATGCCGGTATCCTTCTGTCTTGCTGAATACCAGAACTTTTGGATTTCCCTCTCTTTTCTTTGAACAACTAGCCAGTAGGCCAAAACTCAAAAGGAGGGCAATAATGAATAGGTTTTTTAGGTTTTGGGGGATTTTCATAGAACGTAAATTTGCGGGAAATTAATCAAATTTACTCAATCATAATCTTCCATTCTGAATGATGGACAGAATTGAGGATGAATAGCCAAAATCTGTAAATGGCTGTTTAGGCAATATTAAGATAAAGCTTTGGCTCCTCCACTCAAAGCAGTGGGAATGAATTCGGGAACAATGCCAAATCTTTCTTTATAAGCAGCTCGGATTTCTTGCTCAAATTTCATGGTTTCAGATGACTTCAAAAGATTAAGGGTACAGCCACCAAATCCTCCTCCCATCATTCTGGAACCTAAAACGAAAGGCATTCTTTGTGCCTTTAAAGCAAGAAAGTCCAATTCTTCACAGCTAACCTGAAAGTCTTCACTCAAACTCTGATGGCTGAGATTCAAAAGTCTGCCAAAAGACTCCAGATTTCCTTTTCTCAAGGCATGAGCCGCCTGAATCACTCTGGTATTTTCTTTAATCACATGCTTGGCTTTGGAATAAAGTTCTGGCTTAAGTAAAGACTCTAGTTCATGAAGCATATCAGGGCTTGCATCCCTGAGAGTTTTGATTTCCAGGAAGGCTGTTTTAAGAATTTCAACGCTTTCCTCGCATGCAGCTCTACGCTCATTATAAGCACTTTCGGCCAAAGTATGCTTTACCTGACTGTTTACGAGAATGATTTGATAATTCTCCAAGGCAACAGGAATTACCTCATGCTCAATATTTCTGCAGTCGAGCAGTAAGGCTGAATTTACGTCTCCAAAAATAGAGGCATAGGGATCCATAATCCCACAATTCAACCCTGCGTATAGTTGCTCGGATTTTTGGGCATATCTGGCTAGGGATTTTTTTTCAGGTAGAATCCCATTTAATGATGAAATTGCCAGTCCCGCTGCCACTGATAATGCTGCGGAAGAAGATAAGCCAGCACCAACTGGAATATTTCCTCCAATGGCCATATCAAAACCTTTTAGATCAATTCCTGCCTGCCTTAGCTGGCTGCACATGCCCATTATGTATGTTGCCCAATGGCCCTTTTTCGGTGAAAAACCATCCAGGTCAAACGCGAAGTCTTCCTGAAAATCTATGGAATGCAGCCTTGCATGGTTTTTTCCATTAAGTGAAATGGCAACATAAATCCCATGGGGAATAGCTGCGGGTAGAACCAGACCTTCTTGATAATCTGTATGTTCTCCAATGAGATTTATTCTGCCAGGGGCAAAAAATAGCTTTGGCTCTTCATCAAAGAGCTTTTCAAACTCCGCTTTTAGCAAAGCTTGCATCACGAGTTGATGCGGGTAGATTTCCTGGGAACCAAGGTAGTTTCAAGGACGATAGAAATCGGCTCATCGCTGGCTAAACCTTCAAGTTGATCGAGTAAATGATTTACCGCTAATTTCCCCATTTCGTATCCAGGCTGAGAAACCGTGGTAAGTGGAGGTTCGACCACTGCAGATGTGGGGTTATTTGTGAATCCAGCCAATGCCATATCTTCAGGAACCTTGATTCCTTGGCTTTTCCAGTGGGTGAGGACATCGACGGCGACGGGGTCAATCATACAGAAAACTCCATCTGGCCTTTCATCCATGTCTATGATTTCCTGGGCAACTTCAATATTCTTCTCAAGGGTTAGATCAGTAACTTTGATGAGCTTTGGATCCGGTTTGATTCCAAACTCCTCCAAAGCCTGAGTGTAACCTTCTTTTCGCTTTTTAGAGATGTACAAATCTTCTGGTCCAGAAACATACATCACTCGACGACAACCGGTTTCCAACAAATGTTTGGTTACCTGATAGGCTCCGCCTTGGTCATTGAAAGTGACTTTAGTGACAGGCATAACTTCATAAACCCGATCGAAAAGAACGAATGGAATTTCTCTTTGATACAAGTCATCCAAATGCTCATAATGGTTGGTTTCACGGCTTAGTGAAATCAAAAGTGCATCTACCTGAGAAGCCACCAAAGTCTTGATATTGGACATCTCCAGCTCAATAGACTCATTGGATTGACAAATCATCACGTTATAACCTCGCCGGTTTGCGCCATCCTGAATTCCTGAAATGCAGGAAGCAAAGAAGTGGGAAGTGATCTCAGGGACGATAACACCAAGTGTCTTTGTCTTACTGATTCTTAAGCTTTGCGCCAGCAGATTCGGCTGATAGTTCATCTCCTTAGCCAGCTCAACAATGCGCTTTTTTGTTTCCTCATGGAGTTCAGGAGAATCCTTCAATGCCCGGGAAACGGTGGAGACCGATACGCCAAGTTTTTTGGCGATCTCCTTCATGGTAACCTGATGCCCTTTCTTCATTTAACTTTGCTTTAGCTCAAATTTCCGAAACATAATGATACGGAAAAAAGCTAAAACCTACTCCTGATAGACCGTATATAAAACTGTTTCCCCTACAGCCTGAAGCGGCCTTTTAGAAATGATGTCCATATTATCGGAGTGAGTATGATGGTACGATCCAAATCCGAAATCCGGGGAGAATTCGATGATATTCACCATTGGGATATTACCCCAATCATTCACAAAGAAATGATCATCAATGATTTCTGGTGAATCTTTTGGCATAAAAAAGTCGCCATGTCCGATTTTGGCTGCATTATCCCAAACTTTCTTTAAAATCCCGGAAGCGTACTGACGGGAGAAACCTTCACGATAAAACCTTGCACCCTGAGCACCCACCAGGTCCACCAAGATGCCATAGTAAGCTGAGTAGTTTGGGACGTGTTTATTTCTAGCCCAGTGCTGTGAACCAAGACACCACCAAACCTGCTGATTATTCCGAATGGTACTGAATTCCGGCTCTCCATCATCTTCTCCATCGAAAAGAATAATGTCGATACCTACGTCCGGTTTTAAGTCACCGGTTCCTATTACCCTGGCTACTTCCACCAAAACTCCAACCCCAGAACCTCCGTCATTAGCACCATCAATCGCTTCGTTCATTCGCTCGGAATCTTTGTCAGCAATTCTTCGGGTATCATAATGGGCTGAAAGCATAATCCTTTTTGTGGCTTCAGGATTATAGGAGGCGATGATATTACTCAATTCCCAGGTTTGCCCATCATAGGTTGGAGCTTCAAAATCTTGAGTTTGAACCGAAAAGCCGTAGCCTTCAAATTTTTCAATTAGCCAGTTTTTCGTGTCTCGATGACCTTGAGTCATTGGGACTCTTGGCCCAAAGTCTACCTGCTTTTGGATAAATGCATAAGCCGAATCTGCATTAAATTTCGGATAAGGTTTAGCGACTGTTTCTTCAACCGTGGCTGATTCCTGCTTCGGCCCCGAACAGGCCAATGCCAAGAGGAAAAGAAATAGGATGAATAATCTACTCTTCATATGCCCAGTCAACTTTTGTTTTCATATCCTTTACCACAAAACCCATGGACTTCAGACCTGATCTGATTTCGTCTACCTTATCATAATTTCTAGCCTTTTTGGCTTCTTGATAAAGATTCAATAGCAGTTCAAGCATCTCATTTTGCACCTCATTCTTTTCTTCCTGGAGTCCTAAAATATCTACTACGAATGCGATAAATGTATTCAGCAACAGATCGAAGTTATCCTTGCCTAATTCAGCACTTTTTAACTGACCTGTAAATAGTGAGTTTATCTTTTTCAGGAGATTAAACAGATGACCAATTGCCTGAGCGGTATTGAAATCATCGTCCATTGCACGAAATGCAGATTCTATGGAACGTTTGATTTGCTCTACCTGCTTCTCGTTAATTTCTTCCTCACCTTCTTCGTATTTCAAAAGTTTTGCAATACGCAAACCATTGATCATTTTCTTAAAACCTTTCTGCGCGGCCTGGAGAGCCTCATTCGAGAAGTCTAAAGTCGATCTATAATGAGCGGTAAGGATGAAAAACCGAATGGTCATAGGGGAGTAGGCCTGATCCAAAAGATCATGCTTGCCCTGGAAAAGCTCTTGTAGAGTAATGAAGTTTCCCAGCGACTTACCCATTTTTTGACCATTTATGGTAATCATGTTGTTATGCATCCAGTATTTCGCCGGATCCTCATGATTGCATGCATTTCCCTGCGCAATCTCGCACTCGTGATGTGGGAACATAAGGTCCATCCCTCCGCCATGAATGTCGAATTGCTTTCCGAGATATTTAGAGCTCATGGCTGTACACTCCAGATGCCAGCCTGGAAAACCTAACCCCCATGGTGATTCCCATTTCATTAAATGTTCGGGAGCAGCATTTTTCCAAAGAGCAAAATCAACGGGATTTCTTTTTTCACTTTGTCCATCCAGATCTCGACTTCCACTCATCAATTCTTCCAAGACTCTTCCTGATAGACGGCCATAAGCAGTTCGCTCGTTGTATTTGCTTACATCAAAGTAAACCGAACCATTTACCTCATAAGCCAGACCTTCCTTAAGTATGTTTTCAACCAAAGCTATTTGCTCAGGAATGTGTCCTGTAGCTCTTGGTTCAATGCTCGGCTTCCAGGTATTTAAAGCAGCCATATCTCTGTGATAGGTATCAGTGTATTGCTGCGCAACTTCCATTGGCTCGAGCTGCTCGAGTTTTGCCTTTTTCGCAATCTTATCTTCACCCTCATCGGCGTCGCCTTGCAGGTGTCCTACATCGGTAATATTCCTGACATAACGAACCTTATATCCTAGGTAAGTCAAATATCGATTTACAGTATCAAAAGTGATGGCGGGCCTGGCATGACCTAAATGTGCATCTCCATAAACGGTAGGTCCACAGACATACATGCCAACAAAAGGAGGATTTAAAGGCTCGAATTTCTCCTTCTCTCTTGAAAGGGTATTGTAGAGTTTAAGTTGATGTGATTTCATATAAGGCACAAAGTATCGAGTAAAATACCAGATATAGTGATGTCAGAATTAATTAAGATGCAAAATAGGGGATTCCTTTTGCTAAACGAAAGAGATTTATCGGAGCAACATAGTTTAACCAAAAAGACCTCCCAATTTTCAACAGGAGGTCTTCATTCTTCTAAGCCGTTTTTAATGCTTGAAATGTCTGACTCCTGTCATCACCATGCTCATTCCGTGAGCATCGCAATAGTCAATACTTAACTGGTCCTTAATAGAACCGCCAGGTTGAACTACCGAAGTGATTCCGGCTTCATTTGCGATCTCAACACAATCCGGGAATGGGAAGAAGGCATCCGATGCCATCACTGCTCCTTTTAGATTAAACCCAAATTCTCCAGCTTTGATTATTGCTTGACGTAGTGCATCAACCCTTGAGGTCTGGCCTACACCGGAAGCGAATAGCTGTGAATCATTGCTCAGGACGATTGTATTTGATTTGGTGTGCTTACAAACCTTTGCCGCAAAAACCAAAGCGTCTAATTCTTTTTCTGATGGAGCTACTTTGGTCACCACTTTGAAATCTGCCTTACTCTCTGTAGCCAAATCCTTGTCCTGCTCGATCACACCGTTCAGGAGGGTTTTGATCATTTTGGATCCAGGAAGATTCATCTTTTGCTTCAGCAAAATCCTGTTCTTCTTTCCTTTTAATACTTCTAGCGCTTCCTCAGTAAAGTCAGGTGCGATTAAAACTTCAAAGAAAAGTGAATGCATCTCCTCGGCCGCAGCCTTGTCCACAGTCTTATTGGTCACCAAAACACCACCAAATGCAGAAGTTGTGTCCGCAGCGAAGGCTTTCTGATAAGCTTCTTTCACTGAATCCGCCGTTGCACAACCGCAGGCGTTCGTATGCTTCAAAATAGCAAAGGCTGTTTGATCTGGGAATTCGGCAATCAAATTAACTGCTGCGTCTACATCAACCAGGTTGTTGTAGGAAAGCTCTTTTCCATTGAGCTGATCAAAAAGGTCTTCAAGATCACCATAAAAGTGAGCCGCCTGATGTGGATTCTCTCCGTACCTGAGGCTTTTGGCCTTACTTTCAGAAACTTTCAAGGCGGGAATCTCTTCTGTTTGGTTAAAATAATTGAAGATGTGGGTATCGTAATTTGAGGAAACTTGAAATGCCTGCGCAGCAAAATACTTCCTATCGGCAAGACTAGTCTCTCCATTTTGCTCAGTCAGCTTTGCTTCCAACTCTGCATATTGATCCTTGGAAGCGATGATGGTCACATCCTTAAAGTTTTTGGCGGCAGCCCTTATAAGAGAAATCCCGCCAATATCAATCTTCTCGATATTGTCTGCCTCAGAAGCTCCAGAAGCTACAGTCTCTTCAAAAGGATAGAGATCCACAATCACCAAGTCAATGGCAGGAATGTCAAATTCAGCAGCCTGGGAAACATCTCCCTCATTTTCTCTTCGATACAGAATCCCTCCAAATACCTTTGGATGAAGTGTTTTTACTCGTCCCCCGAAAATAGAAGGGTAGCTGGTCAGTTCTTCGACCGGTATAACTTCTGCTCCTTGCTCCTCGATAAATTTCTGCGTTCCCCCAGTGGAATATATTTTTACTCCATGCTTTTTGAGCAAAGCAATGATGGGTTCCAGATTGTCTTTGTAGAAGACCGAAATTAGGGCAGATTGGATTTTTTTATTGGCCATTTTTTAGGATGGAAAGGTTTGACTTGCAATAAGTCGCAAAGGTAGGAATTGAGAAGGTAAAATGAAGGATGTAGAATTTAATTTTACCTAAGTATAATTCTGATTTACTCATTTGCAGTTTTGTAAATGGCGTCCAGTAGACTTCCCTCTTCCTTGGTGTCATTACCAAGCTCCCAAAACATGATTCCGCCTAATCCTTTTTCCATCGTATATCGGGTTTTCAAAGCCACCGACACGGTATCATCATAAGAGACAAAGAGACTGTCAGCAGAATTGTACAAATAAGGGGCTTGGGCATTTGCATCCCAGAACCTTTCAAAATTGTCATCGGGTTCATATTTCTCGCGAATCTGATGATAAGCCATCCAGCCAATGTGCATTCGCTCGCTCAATTGGAACAAACCATTGTTTTCTGGAGGAACTCCACCCCAAACCCTTCCATAAAATGCGCTTCCTATCACAATCTGCTTCGGGTCAACTCCTCTTTCAACTAAGAAGTCTACGATTTTCTCAGCCGACCTGGGGTCGGCATCTTGTGACCTTCCTGCCTTGTACAATGAATCCATTTGGGCCTGAAAGGGAGTACCTTGGTATTGCTCGCTTTTCATCATCCCAAGTGGTGTATGATGGCCGGTATAGACAGAGTTTCCCGAGACCTGATCGTAGGTCATTACATTAGTGAAGTCGGCGTATTTCATTACTTCATCCATTTCGACAAAGTCAAAATATCTCTTCCAGCCTGCAGAGGCGAAAGTCAGAACTTTGGGACTATCGAAGCTGTCCAGCATCTCCCGGAGACTTTTCATTAATGCAGTAAAATTTTCCTTGTCTTCTGGTCTTGCCATGGTTCCTGCTCCGGAAATTCCAGGATACTCCCAGTCCATGTCCATCCCATCCAGGTTATATTCTTCTATAAATTCCCTTGCACTGCTGACAAACTTAGCCCGGCTTTCTTCCGTGAGTGCCATATCTGAAAATCCATCGGCACCCCATCCTCCGCAGGCTATCATCACTTTGAGTTCAGGGTTACGATTTTTTTGTTGTACCAAAGCTTCTAGCTTAGGTCCAAAGTTTTCCGGATTTCTGAATTTCATTTCCCCATCAATTACTTTTGTAAAGGAGAAAATGATATGAGTGAGTTTTTCAACAGGTATTTCCTCTGGCTCAAAGTTTCTTTCAGGCACATAATATGCCATGATGACCGGATAAGGGTTTGAATATTTTTGGTCAGGAATGGGATCTTTTGAGACAGTGGTAGGAGAGGAGCAACCCAAAATTAAAAAGGCGAAAATCAAGCCGCAGAAATATCTTAAGCAAATGGTCATAGCTTCAACTTATTCAAGAATTTTAATAAAGTATTAATTACTTGATTAAAATCTTTATTTACAATTGAAGCGACAATGTTTTGATAAGTGGAGTAGGAATAGATTGTACTTCTTAGGCGATTTCCCTTTCAATCATTTGCAAAGTTTCATACACAAAACCTGACTTTCCATTCACATAAGCTCCGCGATCATTAGAATAACGGGAAATGAGTTTAAGCTTAAGTTCTTCATAGGCTTTAGCCCTTTCTGGGTTTGTTTTCAGGTAGTCCCTAAAAGCGATTTGTCTCCACATGTAATTGTTGGCCGGACACATATGGATATGAAAAATCTGTTCTTTAATACCATCCAGTCGATAGCCTTTTCCAAAGCTTGAATATGCATCTATCCCTTCTCTTTCGGGAACCTCAAAATGGGAGTACCCGATTTTTTCGAATTGGGTGATCAGTTCCTGATCGAATAAGGATTCTCTAGGAATTTCAATGATCAAATCAATGTATGGCTTGGACATGATACCTGGGATTGCGGTACTGCCAAAATGTTCTATTCTTAATAAAAAAGAATTGTCCACATGGTCGAGAATCCGTTTTTTCTCCTTTTCAAAAAGCCTTTCCCATTCCGGATTGTGATTCACCAATTCGATTGGAAATAATCGATTCCAATCCTCTCTGTTCAGGTCGTTTAGCGTCTTTTCAGCCATATTTTTTGATTAATAAAAGTACATGCCTGGGAAGCTTAGCCAATTTTATTCCAAGTTTTCCCATTTATTTCTTTCGCTGCCCTCAGAAAATTGAATAATGACTTTATGAATCCAAGTAATTTTGATCCTCGATTTAACCGTTTTACTTTTTAGAAGTAGATTTCTGTGGTTTTGCTTGATTTATGACCTAGTTGATCTAAATGCCTTAATTTAACAACTTCCTACACTATTCTCTAGACCCCATCCATGTATGGCCAGCCGCTTTTCGGGGCCTTTGTGTATCACCTTACTCACCCTGTGATTCAAGGGGACTTTGAATACGACCAATGAATTAAATTTGGGCACAAGCTTTTCTTTAACAAACCCAGAATCATCCAGAATTTCGAGGTTGCCGCCAAACTCCGATTTCCAATTCCGACTCAGCTGTAAAACAAAAGCCAATTTTCGATTTACATCTTTCAATTCGTCATTATGATCCATTAGAAAACCAGAATCAGGATAATATGATGCAAGGAAATTATGGTCATTGATGCTCGATTCACCCGATAATTGGGCTAGAAACAATGTAAATGAATCATTAAAAATCAACTCGCATGAGCGCTTCAAGGAGGAAGGGACTTCCTCTTTAGATTTTATTGCTTTTTGAATATTATAGTTGCAATAATGAAACTGAAAGCCTTTTTCGGAACCTTGGGCTATCGTTTGTTCAATAATGTTTAATTGTCTTTTAGTAAGTGTTTCCATTTGCGACAGAGGAAATTTTACCGGTCCCAAACGCCCCAGGTAAGTTATCTCCCATGGCACCTCATTAGCCAAAGTTTGGTAAAGGTTCTCCGCAAGTTTTGAGTCTAAAAAATCTTCAATTATTACCCATCCATTATGCCTGTATTCATTAATCTGAGACTGCGAAAGGTGCATTAGGGGCCTTTGAAGTTTTTTCAATGAAAATCAGGATGAAGAGACGGGGTTAGTCTCTAACTTCTGCCAGGCATCAATATTATCTTGCAATGGTTGCCAATCGGAGTCAAAAGTCTTGGCCGCTTTAACCTTGTAGTCAGCTAAGCAACTTTTACATTTAGAGTGAGCTGGGACATCCTCTTCACAAGGGTACCAGATACTGGTCTCGAAACCAAATTCACAAATCGTCTTACTTTTCCAACCATCCTTACCATAAAAGGCTGACTTAATTGTTCCAGAGGGCCAACCCATGGCTTCCTTATTGTCTTTAGGTGGTCTGCCGTACTTTAATTCCAGCTCCAGTTTACGATTAGTGATATTCTCAGCTTCCTCTGAGGTATGTGGGCCACAAGAAGGGCCTTTTATAGAATCTAACCTCGATTTTCTAATGTTGGCCAGTAGTTCAGTGGCTCTGGTAACATATTTTTTTGCGTATTGCTGAATGTCCTTGGCATATTGAGTCTGTGCCGGATTTGATTGTGAAGGATCTTGTTTTGCCATTTCCTGTAAAACTGCAAAGTGCATACCTGCTCCGACCGCAAAAACCAATAGACTTTGTTGAGCATTTCCTTTTGCCTGAGTTTCATCAGTAAGTGCTGTAAGTGGTCCCATAATGTTCAGGTCTATAGTAGACTCAACATTGCTCAAATAAGCCAATAGACTTTCCTTCGAAGAACCTGAAGCTTTCATGTTGGGGTAGTTAATGGTCATCTCGGAAATAACCCCATCTACCGTACCCTTGATATTGACAATATCGTTTGAAACCAAAGAAATATGGAGGATATTTTTTATGTCCTTCAACATTTCCTTGAAATAGTAGTCGGCACTATGGCCACCAAATATGCTTGAGAAAATTTTTGAAGCTAGTGCAGAAAGTAGGCCCTTGGCCAAAGCAGCTAAAATTGCGCCCATAGTTCTAAAAATTAAAAGGGTTGAACTTAATTACTTTATCAATTTAGCAATTAGTATAATACTTACAAGTTTTAGCAAGATAAACCTAAGGTTTTATGTAGATTGCGTAACCTTCGATCTATCACGATAAATTGTCTTTTTTTAAATAAAGGCTAATCGATCTCTCGCTAAGAGATGCCTTGAATTATCAATCCTAGACAAACCCCAACCTATTTTTCATACTCTATTTTTAAAATTTTCCAGGTCATGCTTGCCGCTGGAGTTTTAACTAAAACCTCATCGCCTACTTCTTTCTTTAAAAGTGCCTGTGCGATAGGGGAATCAATGGAAATCACGTCCTTTCTTCCTATCAGTTCTTCCGAGCCAACTATTCGAAGTCGCTTTTTTAACCCACTCTGGTTTTCGATTTCCACCCAAGCTCCGAACATGACTTTGCCCTCTTGATGTGGATGGTAGCGGATCACTTTAAAATTATCAATGCATCTCCGTAAATAAAGTAAGCGTTTATCAATCTCTCTGAGTCGTTTTTTATTGTAATGGTAATCAGCATTTTCAGAACGGTCGCCCAAACTGGCTGCCCAGGCCACTTTGGCGGTCGTTTCTGGTCGTTCCACCTTCCAAAGATGTTCCAGTTCTTCCTTCAACTTCTCCATTCCTTCCGGAGTGATCATAGGGGTTCTCATAGCCCCGAAATTACATTTCTCTTTGGAAAAATGATCAAGCCCGCTCGAATATCCAACGGTCAGGGAAAGGGCCTTCCTTCATTAGTTTTTCTTTAGGTTTAAGTCCTTTCACTTTTAAAAGGGCTATAAGAATTTCAGGAATGGCTACCAAGTTTATGTAATTTCCAAAACACCGGTGCTGTCCAAATCCAAGGTACATCATATCCTCTACCGGCCGACCGGGAAGGAAATTCTTTGGCTTCTCCACCTGTCTTGGGTCGAACATTGCTGAGTAAGTCATTGCAAAAACAGTTTGTCCGGCTTTAATTCTACGTTTACCTACTTGTTGTTCCTTTTTTGAGAACCGCATAAGCACGGGCATATTAGGTTGGAACCGTAACGCTTCGAGGGCCAATTCTTTCATGGTTTGAGTGTCATTAGATTCGGATGCCCTAATGGCCTTTTTGAGAATTTCCTTTCTTGCGAAAAACTGCTGAATGACATACACGCAGGCTTTGTTAATCGGCTCTAATGTTCCCATTAAAGTTCCTGCAAATTTTCCTGCAATTTCCTCATCCGAGAAAGAAGGAGTTTCACCATCCTGCATTTTGATCAGTCGGTTCAGCATGTTGTCCTCCAGCTCATTTCCTTGGGTAGTTTTATTTTTATTTTCAAGAATGAGGTTTTTGAGATAGGGGAGCATTTCGGAAGAGCTTTGCAAAGCTGCTGATCTTATTTCCGGTTTTTCCTTTAGATCTAAAAAGACATCCCAAAAAATACTTCGGTTCCATCTGAGCATAGAAGTCCTGTCCGGACCAGATGTACCAAAATAATCGCTTATTAAAAGATAAGGAAGCTGCCGAGTGTAATCTTGGACCAAGTCAAATTCTTTTGGAAGATCGCATATAATATTTTCGGCTTCTTTTCGAATAAAACTGGCGATTCTCTGACTGTCCTCTCTTTTGGTAGCGGCTCGAAGAATACTGATATCCCTTTGATATTGTGGACCATCATCCATTCCTAGGATAAAAGGGCCTATGTGACGTTCGATATGCGGGCCATTGATCTCAGCGATAGTAAAATCCTGGTTTCTGTTCAGGACTTCTTTCACATCTTCTGCTCTAAAAACAAATGTGCTGTTTTTCCAACGGAGTACCGGTGTCAATGTCCTACCCAATCCAAGGAGGAATCGTGTAAAGGCTTGTTTAATTAGTAACATCTTTCTGGCTTAAAAATTTCAGTGCTTTTAATCCCGGCATAAAGAAATAGGCCCCACCTTTGATTTCCACATGGCGAGTAAGTCCGTAAATCTTTTGCCGTACTGGGTCTGCTTGAATGGTGAAATCATGTTTTTTGGAGCGATCACGATAGTCCTTAATTCCAAGGACTGGATCAGGATCATTGTAGAGTCCATCAAACTTGGTGTTGTTACACCACATGTGCTGAATAAATTCAAATTGTCGGGCGATGTTCGCATTAAAACAAATGAAATGAAGTCCCCGCTTCTTATCGTCATTAGGCAGATCCTTGATCTTTTCTGCCGAAAAACTCTCGTCCAGTGGTGGGCCATAAATTCTACCTCTACGCAGGATTCGGTGTAGATTGGAAATTTCCACAGAGGCTTCAGGTTTATTGTCGGGAAGAACATCCCTTGGATTTGTTCTTCTCACATGCGATCCCAAAGGACATTTATGCCCAGCCTTATCCCCATTCTTCAGGTATAAGAAATATTTTTCCTTTGGATCAAATGAAGACTCATTCTCTGGGTCCTCTGTCATAGGCTTTCCATTTGGCCATCTTCCTACCATTTTCGAGGCGGTATAAATGCAGGCCGATTCTTCTTTTCCGATTTGTTTAGTTCCCTCTTTTGCCTGTTTCCAGAAGCCTTCCACGTCTTGTTCTAGCTGGCGAAATACCATGTAGGAGCCATTCCTTCCGAAATCTCTGTAACCAGACTCCTTCGAAGCTGGAAGTTGCTGATTTGGGTCATTGATTTCTTTTATCAGAGGAGTGGCTGGTAGCTGATCATAACCGTTTGGATATCCTAAAATAAATTCTCCTTGAGAAACTGTATTTTCTGGTAAATCCGATTTGCTCAAGCCGGGCATTACCGGTTGAGTGATTCCATCTGCAAAACCGAAATGTTCTTTTCCATGTGGATTTGGGGGAGCATCCAGGCTTATGATATGTTCAATCCCATTTTGAGTCCAAAGCGATAGGGTTTCTTCATGTTTCTGAGAAAGCCTTTGCTCCGAAGGAGCGAAAACCATCAAAACAAAATCCAATGCTTTATTATTCGGTCCTCCCCATTCCCAATTTTGGGGTGCGCTTTCTTCGAGATCTCCCAAAACCCGACTTCGAAAATCCGTCGCCATACCTTGTTCAAACTCCACCACAAACCCAAACATCTTAGCATTACAAAGTTTTCTTATCCCCGAATACGTGAAGGCAATCTGGAGACGGAAGTCTGTCGGCTTTGAAATTCCATCCGTAATTTCAGGGATAATATCACTCAGCCAGCTTTTAGCTTTCTCTTGCTCTGTAATGTGGGCCATGAAATACTTGGCATAGCTCATTTCCTTATGTGACCTGATTAGCAGGCCCTGAATGTCTTGAAGTTCCATGCTCACAGTCTTTGTAGCCATTCCTTTGTTTTTTCAGGATTCATCTTTTTGATAAGGCCCTGGCGGATGGCGGTGTTGTTGTTTATGTTTTTGATGGAAGAAGTGGGGTAGGCACTGTACCAGATTTGGGTTGGAATTTGTTTGAATCGTGCCCAAGCTTTAAACTCTGCTGAGTGTCTTGCTCCGTTTCGAATCAAATTTTTGGTAGGGGGGAAGCCGACTGTGTTTGACCAAACTCCTGTGAGCCCTACTGCCGCACGATCCACGAATTCACCCAGATAGGACTCCCAGCTTCCGTCGTAATTACTAAAAAACAAGAGCCTCCGACCTTTATCTATAATCACCCATCGGGCAAAATGAATGGATTGAATTCCGGCCAGATTACCTTTGTTGTAAACCCTGCTTGCTAGAAGATTAATGGCCCAAAGAACAAATTTAAGGGTGTAAAGGCGAATGACTCCTGGCTTAATTTCAACGAGGTGAGTAAGCTGATTTTGAACTTTAAAGTCTTCCTTTTTCATGAGAACCGCTACTTCTGATGGATCCTGCCTTGCAGCAATAAATGCTTCTTCATCCTTTTTCTCCAAAACTCTAAGCTGAATCCACCAGCCTCCTAAAAACAAGAATAAAAAGGTCGGAATGATGTAAGAGGGAATAGGAAGAATTATTATCAGTGCCAATAGTGCTGCCAAAACCGCCAATGCCTGGAATCTAAGTGTGATGCCCCCGAATTGCTGGTTGAACTCTTTTTTGTAAGGTGAAAAGGCCCAGGCAAAACTTGGGTCCTTTTTGATCTCATCAAAGAGTTTTGTCTTTATTTTATCACCATTTTCGGATTTGCTTCCTTGGAGTAAACCCTGAATTTTTTTCCAAAGAGACTGTTCCTGATGAATTTGCGCAACCTTTCTTCCTGCTGTTCCCCTATAAAATGCCGGAATGGATATTCTATTTTTCTTAAGGTAGTGTAGGAGGTGTTGGGAGAATTTTTCTTTCGGCGCACCTTCGCAATGACTATAAATCTGAAATAAACCGTCAAGATTACTGGAGCAAAGATCTTCCAGATGGGGGATTAGCTTCCCATCGAAATTAGTAGAAAGTACCAGCTGAGCTGCAATTCTTTCCTCATTGATCGTAGTCTCGTCTAAAATAACCCAGCGTAAAAAATGGACAGTCCTAAACGAGGCAAAGGATACCACCGGATTTTCATTGATGTCCCGCCCGATTGCTTCTAAAAGTGAACGCAACTCATTGACCTTGTCAGCTTGAATTCTGGTGATAACCGTGAGTCCTCTTTGTCTCATGGTTCTCTTTAAAATCTATGTTAAGTATAAAAAATGTTTCTGACTTTGTTGAATTATCTACCTTATAATCTGTGGTTTACCTTTGTTTCCATTTTGTAAGAATATCTTCCTCCTTCTTCATAAAAGATCGCTCACCATTAAGGATATTGTCTCTTCTTTCCTGTTCTACAGCGTCTGAATACCACCATTTATGAGTATCCTGTACTGTTTGGGCCAAAGGCCTGAATTCGAGACCTGCTGCTTTAGCCTTGCTATTATCGCTTTTCGACATTCCTGCATACTCGGGTAGCTGAATCACCCATGGCTGAAGCCCGATTATTCCATTTTCCTGTAAAAAACCAAGGTCGTCAATTTGGGTGTATCGAACAGGAGAATTGAAGCAGGCATGTATCCCATGCACGAAGGCATCAGTCGTCATTTCGAATCCCGGTCCTGAAGCATTATATGTTCCAGCAGCTTTTTCTTCAAGTAATCTTATCATCCACTCAGCTAAGTCCCTTACATCAATGTACTGGACGACCTCATCTCTACTTCCGGGAATAATAATATCTCCTCCTTTTTCTATCCTGGCCATCCAATAGGGAAATCGATCGGTGCGGTCCCCAGGACCAACAATTAAAGTCGGACGAACAATAATGGATCTGTCTTTTCCGAAAGAGTCAATAGTGGCTAACTCAGAAGTTGCTTTCATCACTCCAAACTCATAATTAGCCTTTTCTGATTCTGTAGCATCCGCGGGAATTTCAGTAACCACCGGGCGATTTTCAGTGAAATCATTACCGTAAAATGGATAGAAAACACTCAAAGAAGAAGTGTACATGTAGTAGCCTACCTTGTCCACCAGAAGCTTTGCCGAATCCTCGGTCCATTTGGTTCTTCGTCCTGAGTTATCGATCACCACATCCCATTTTCTGCCTTTGAGCGCTTCAAGGTCATTTTCTCGGTCCCCAACTAGCTTTTCAACTTTTGAAAATAGCTTTTCGTGAGTGGAAGGCACCGTTCTTCCCCTTGTGAAAATTGAAACTTCATGTCCTCTCTCCAGAGCATAAGCTACTTGATGAGGCCCCAGAAACCCTGTGCCCCCCAGGATCAAAATTTTCATTTTTTCAGGCTTATCCTTCTTGCTTGTTGGACTGGAAAATGCATCGGCTCCCAAAAGTGGAGTAAGTCCCAGAGCTATGCTGGACTGAATAAATTGGCGTCGGTTCTTTTTCATTTGCTGCTGGTTTGGATGATTAATCTACATAAAGCCGAGACAAAACAGAAAACCCTTTAACTTATTTTGAACTCTAACTAGGCAGTGATCCTCGATATGTGAATTAATTCAAGCAGAAAAAGAGTGGGTAAAAAAAATCCCCTTCAAAATAGAAGGGGATGCTAACTGTCTTATTTTAGTTCTTCTCTACCATCCGCGTGGAGGGCAAAGCGACCTTTATCTCTCGGGTGAGCGACCTCTCTCTCATTCCAAGGCCATCCACCGAATTGGGTGCGTCCATACTCCCTCATGGTTTGCTGGATTTCTTCCACAGTATTCATCACGAAGGGTCCATGTTGAACTACTGGTTCTCCAATTGGCTTTCCTTCCAAAATCAAAAAGAATGATTCCTCATCTCCATTTTTTATGGTAACATCCGAATCTGCTTTTGCCTCGATAATGCTTTTTACTTGAATAGACCTGCCCTCTATCTGGATATTTTTCCCGCGATAAAAGAAGATGGTTCTATTGGCACCAGCCAATGTCGCGGGGAGAGTCCATTCTGCACCGGCTTCCATTTTCAAGGTGAATACCCCAACTGCATTTTCAGGATTGGAAGCCCAGGAATTAGGAGTAGGGTCAAGAGCCTCAACGTCTCCAATATTCCCTGCAATTATATCAATGGTTGATTTCTTACCATTCTCATCTACATGATTTATCACCGGAATGTCTTCTCTCCAAAGCATTTTAAAGTGAGCTTCGACCATTTTGGAGGCTTTTGGAAGATTTAACCAGATCTGGAAAATTTCCAAGGGGTTTCCTTTATCTTCATTCACCAGTGGGAACATCTCGGAGTGCTGAACACCTCGACCAGCGGTCATCCATTGCACATCTCCTTCCATAAATCTTCCTGCGGCACCAAGGGAGTCTGAATGGTCGACTACGCCTTGTTTGTTTATGGTAATCGTTTCAAATCCACGATGAGGGTGATATGGAAATCCGGGGATATCGGAACCATGATACATGCTCCAGCCGTCTTTTCCCTGGAAGTCCTGACCTATATTTCTTCCTCGCAAATGCTCAGAACTAGGTCCCATTTTGGTATTTCCTTCAGGGTAATTATCTAAATGATAGGCACAAAAAAGAAAAGGGTCTTGAGTTTCCCAGGGGAAACCAAGGGGTTTGATGTTTTTTATTGCAGTCATTAGGATTTTGGATTAGTTGTTCAAATAAACAGAATAATCCATTTTTTCAGGAAGAGGTTCATTTTTGCCCTAAGTTGGCTTTAGCCTCCGCCCATGACTGCTACTTCTTATAAATCAGTTTCCTTAAATGACTTCCAACATAAGCTGCCGCGACGCTGATTCCGAGGACAATAATAAACTCCAGTCCAAAAAGGCTATGGCTACTCGAATCAAGAATCATGTCAAAAATAAATCTACCTAAAAAGGCAACCATGACCCCGATGACTACAAACATGGCAATCTTCCAATTAGATTTTTTCAAGAAAATGGTCATGAGAAGGGAGGCCAGAAAAGTACATACCGCCAACACCAAATAAATAGGGATTCCCAGGAGGTTGGTGTCATTGTAGGGGTTAAACCAAAATGAAATAACTCCAGCTAGGAAGCCTGCTCCCAAAACAGTGATATTATGATTCTTTTTCATGCCAGAATTTAATCAAAAATCTCTATCAACTTAATTTTTTTACTCATGATCTTGCGAAGAGAATCCACCAATTGAGGTCTTTGACCTGCAAGGTTCCTTGTTTCCTTTTCGGCTGTTGAATGATCGTATAATTCGATGTAACCGTCAGAATGCTGGATGATTCTATAAGTTTCACTTCGCAAAGTGAAGGCATTGGGGGTATAGCCAAAAACTGCATGTCCCTCGCTTTCTGGATGCCTAAGATTTTCCACCAGTGAAACCCCTTGGACAAAATCTGGAGTTTCTATTCCGCTTAATTCACAGAGTGTTGGAAATAAATCCACAGTTTCAACGAAGGCATCTGACTTAGCACCTCTTCGGTTCATTTCGGGGTATAGGATGATAAGTGGTGACCTTAAAGACTCATCAAAAAGACTATGCTTTCCCCAAATGCCATGTTCTCCCAAATGCCACCCGTGATCTCCCCAAAGGATTATAACGGTATTTTCAGCTTCTCCCGAATCTTCAAGAGCCTTTAAAATCTTGCCCAACTGCGCATCTGCATAGCTTATGGCTGCTGCGTAATGCTTTCTGACTTCATCTGCAAAAGCCGAATCAGTGACTGGGTCTTTATCCCAAAGGTTATATCTCCTGAATTCTCCTGAGCCATGCCATGTACTTCGGTGTTCAGGTTTGCTCGGATGTAGAATAGGTGGAAGCTTAATATTCTTATAATGCTCCATATATTCGGCTGGAGACCCAAAGGGCAAATGAGGTTTTATCAGACCCACCGTTAAAAAGAAAGGGTTTTCGGCTTTCGCCAAACCTTGGATTTGCTCGACGGCTTTTTCCGTAATCAGTCCATCAGGATAATCTGTGTCCTCCGAATCCACAGATTGGAAAACGTCCATTTCACTTGAAATTTCTCTGGTTTCACCAAAGGCTAATCCATGCATAGCTCCTCGAGGATCTTCCCATTCTCCAGTAGGCATGAGATTGATATTCCATGATTTGGGCATCTCCAGCAGATTAGCATCATTCCATCTTTCTCCACCCATTCCTCCTGGGTGGTGGGAAACCTTTCCAATAGAAGCGGTAGTGTAACCATTGGACTTAAACCATTCCGGAAGGCTTGGATCTACTTTTTCACCATCACCTTGAAATTTCGACCTTTGAAAGATTGCGTCATTTCCGGCAGGTCCATATTTACCCATCAGAAATGTATATCTAGACGGACCACAGCTAGGGGAATTGACAAAGTGGTTGACAAATGAAATTCCCTCCGAAGCCAAATGGTCAATATTGGGAGAGTGAATATAATCCACTCCGAAAGACTTGAGCTCAGGTCGCAAGTCATCCACCATGATGATTAGAATATTAGGTAGTTTTTCCTCAAAACCAATGACTAGGATTGATAATGCAAGGAGCAAAGAATGGAAAAATAAATTCATATTAGGTTCATAGTCTTTTATTGAAAAAATGAAGTAAAAAAGAACTGGGAATAACCCCGGTTTCAATTTGAGTGCTAAGGTTAATAATTGTCTCCATCGCAATGACAATTTCGATTAAGAGATCAGATTTTTTATCCAATGCCTTTAAAATATCTCTTTTTACTTGGCTGCGTCGGCTTTGATTACAAAAGTCTCAGTAATTTTTGTGTTCTGGGAAATTCCTTTGCTGAAGCTTCCGTACAAAGTACTGTAACAAGGGTATATCCCATGAGCAAAGTTTTCAATTTAAAAGTGAATATTCGTCAAGATGATTTCAGTCAAATGCTTTTTTCTATTTTTATTTATAGGATAATTTTATCCTTTGCTTTGCCTTTTTCTCAAAAAATCATTAGGGTTAATTTTCCTTAGAAAGAGCCCTTGCCATTCCATTAGTTTGGCATACACATTATTATAGAAGGCTTTCTATAACTTCAGGGAAATATTGATGTTCAAGCCTATGAACTTTGGCTGCGATGGCCTCTGGATCATCAGAAGGATCAATCTCAGTTGCTGCTTGAAAAATGATTTTTCCTTCATCGAAATTCTCATTCACTAGGTGAATTGTGATTCCTGTATGGCTTTCTCCAGCATCTTTGACCGCTTGATGAACATTCATTCCATACATTCCTTTTCCACCAAACTTTGGAAGCAAAGCAGGATGAATATTGACCATTCTTTCCGGAAATGCCAGAATTAGACTTTCTGGAATTTTTAATAAAAAACCAGCCAGAATAATCCAATCAATCCCTGCATCCTGAAGCTTTTCTAGAACCAAACCATCCTCCATTTCGGTTTTGCTGAAAGTGAAGGTGGGAACGCCGAATTTTTTTGCTCGCTCCAGTGCATACGCATCGCCCTTATTTGAGGCCAATAATGTCACTTCCCCTTTATCAGAATTTTTAAAAAACTCCATGATTTTTTCGGCATTGGTTCCACTTCCGGAAGCTAGGATTGCTAATTTCTTCATGTCTTGTTCAGATTTGGGTCAAAGTTTAAAAGTAATTTCAAAAGACATTAGAAGAAATCAAAAGGCGAAAAATAAACTTTTGATTTATGGGCGTATTTGACCTTCACCTATCACTTTCCATTTGTAAGTAGTCAGTTCATTAAGTGCCATGGGCCCCCGTGCATGTAGCTTTTGAGTACTAATCCCGATCTCAGCCCCTAATCCAAATTGGGCCCCGTCAGTAAATGCTGTGGAGGCGTTCACATATACTGCCGCTGCATCAACTTCTTGAAGAAATCGGTTAATCGAATGCTCATTGGTCGAAATAATTGCTTCTGAATGTTTTGATGAAAAGTGCTCTATATGATCCAGTCCCTCATCTAAATCTTTGACGGTTTTTATGGATAGCTTTAAGCTTAGAAACTCCGTACCAAAGTGCTCCACCCTTGCCCTTGAAATGGAAGGATGAGAACCCAAGGCTTCAAAGGAATCTTTATCTGCATAAACCTGTACACCATTTTTAATCAGGGGTTCAAGTATTTCATTCAAATTCGTGAGCTGTGATTCATGAACGATCAGGCAGTCCAATGAATTGCAAACACTCGGTCTGCGGGTTTTGGCATTAAGTATTATGGCCTTTGCTTTTTCCAGATCGGCTTGGTGATCAAGAAATGTGTGAACGATTCCTGCCCCAGTTTCGATTACAGGTACTTTCGCTTTATCCCGAACGAAGGAGATCAGATTTTGTGAGCCTCTGGGAATAATGACATCAACGTAACCAAAAGCCTCCAAAAGTTCTTTGGTGGCTTCTCTTTCCGCAGGTAGAAGCTGGAAGGCTTCCCTGGGAATTCCGTTTCTTTCCAGTACTCTATGGATGAGAAGCATGATTGCGATATTCGAAAATTCCGCGTCTGAACCACCTTTCAGCAAAAGTCCATTTCCAGATTTTAGCGCTAAAGCAAATACGTCAAAAGTGACATTAGGTCTGGATTCATAGATAATCCCTAAAACCCCCAATGGAACCGATTCTTTTTTTATCACCAGTCCATTTTCAAGTGTCTTTTCTTCCAAAACTTTATTCAAAGGCGAAGGCAGTGCAGCTACATTTCTTAACTCTTCGCATATCCCCGAAATACGATCTGAGTTCAATTCCAACCTGTCACGCATGGGGTTATCCAAACTCATTCTATCCAGATCTCTGCGGTTCTCAGCCACCAAAAACTCCGATTGTTCCAAGGTGAGGTCAGCTAGTTCGTTCAAGACTTTCTGAAATATTGCATCACTAAATGACAGCAGCTTTTTACTTGATTTTTTGGTCTCTTCAAATATGAATTGGTATTTACTCATCCTCAAACAGGTATAAATAGTTGTAATGAATTAGTGCTTTTTGTTTTTGATGGCCAATTCGTTCTTTTGCCAGGCTTGAACCATATTCCGCTCTTCCTAAGCCCAGAGCATTATCCTCCTCATCACAAATCTTCAGAATATCTCCCCTGACAAAATCACCTTCAATTTTTACCACACCCACTGGCAATAAACTTCTTATTACATCCGAATGTAATGACTTTTTAGCACCAGAATTGATCACCACGGTTGCTTTGTAATAAGATTCCCCATGAGCGAGCCATTTCTTTGCTCCCTGCTTGGTAATCTTTGGTTCAAACCAGGTGAATACTGCTTTTCCCTCTAAAATATTGGGTAAGATATTGTCTTTGGTACCATTAGCAATGACTACTTGGGTCCCCAGATTCGCGGCTTTTTTTGCCATGGTATATTTACTCATCATCCCACCTCTCCCAAAAGAGGATTTGGTTGGTGAAATCAGATCTTTTGATATTCTCGATTCAGAATTCACTTTTAAAATCAATTTTGAATCCGGGTTTGAAGGATCACCATCATAAATTCCATCCACATTACTTAAAAGAATTAGGGTATCGGCATTAATCATAGCCGCTACTAAACTGGCAAGCTCATCATTATCCGTAAACATCAGCTCCGTGATCGCAATGGTGTCATTTTCATTAATGATTGGGATAACCCCTTCCTCCAAGAGTCCTTCGAGGCAGTTCTTCATATTCAGAAAATGCTTTCTGTCTCTGAAGTCTTCCTTGGTTACCAGTATTTGCGCACAGTGCAAACCCTGTTTTCCAAAAAGCCTCTGATACTCATGAATTAGCTCTATCTGGCCAATTGATGCCCAAAGCTGTTTTTTGAGAACTGCGTTAAGCTTCTTCTTTGGTTTCAGTATTTGTCTCCCAAAAGCAACAGCACCTGAACTTATCAGGATCACTTTTTTTCCTAGATCCTGAAGTGTTTTTACCTGATATACAAGATTTTCCATCCTGGATAAATCAGGATTACTATCAGATTGGGTCAAAACATTGGATCCGATTTTAATTGCTATAATTTTACTACGCTTCAACTAGGAAATGTTTTTTAGAAATTATCTAAACGATTGGAAATAGGAATACTTATGGGTTTCCTTGGAAACTCTGAAAAGTTTAAAGTGAAAATGTTTCGGATAGGGTGGACCCGGCGAGGTCACCTTCTGGTAATTCAAATTTTATGGTCTTTGATTTGGATCCAAATTTTACCCTTATACTTACCTCGCCTTTAATTAATTGGGTAGGTTCAGCAACATGAAGTTCCCATTCCTCATTCGATTTTTTCTTCAATTGAAGAATTAAAGGATGACTTACGCTAACTGAGTTCTCATCCCAATCAAAGCTAGATTTCTCATAGAAAACCATCCCATAAAGCTCAGTTCTCTCATCTTTCACCACTTGGGCAAAGGTTTTATTGCTTAAGACTTCTATCTGATCAACGGGTTTTTCTCCAGCAGCAGATTGATTTGGAACTCCCGGTGCAAGTATGTACTCATAGGAGTTATATTGTGGCTTAACCCCATGATCTATATACAAATTGAAAATCTCCAAATCGATTGGGTCTTTGGAACCGTTTTTGGTGATCTCGGACCACGAACCATCCTGTTTTTGAGCGGATAGGACCACATTTTGCTCTTTGGGAAAATAGTACCCAACTCCATCATGATAAATCCATTTTACGGGGTCAGAAAACTGTGTGAGGCCTTTATCCATTTTTTTGAAACCAGCTCCGCTATCAGCCCAGACATCTCCTCGTAACTTCACCTGATTGATATTCGTGGCGATTTTTTCGGTTCGGCTGGATCCAATACCTGTTCCCAGACATACGATCAAATCATCGAAGAAAAACCAGGATTTTCTCGCTTGAGTACTATAATCATCCATCAAAAAGGCGGAAATACCATTCAGTCCATCGCTCACTCCTCCTACATAATCTGCTTTACCCGGTTCGGCAACCCAATTGGTTCTTTTCTTCAGTTTTTTATTTTCGGGCGTAGTGGTTCCAGGGATTCTGTACCACTGCCAGTTCGGAAAAACATTATAGTACTCATCCCCCTTCACAGCAATTGTCATTGCTCCTTCGGTCATCCACTGTGGAGAAAGATTCACTCCGTTTCCGGATTCGGTTCGTATGGTTCTTTTCGATGCCACATTCACGCTTACCATGAATTCTGGGCGATGATGAATGATGTAATCTGATCTCCAGTAATATGTGTTGGAGGGTTTTACACCTTCTCCTGGATCTGCTTTCCCTTCAATTCTAGCTATAGCTTGATTATACTCCTCGCGATGCTCGTCAATATCTATATCCCTAATTTGCTTGACCAAAGCGGAGCTCGTTCGCACATTATTTTTTACTGCCACTCCTCTCCCCAAAACGGCATGATCTACATATCTTCCCCGGATTACATTGAGGTATCCATTTCTCATAAAATCAGAAATCAAGGCAATCTTCTCTGGAGCGATCGCGAACTGCGTTCCTTTAGTATACACCGCCACGTTTCTAATGCCTAGCAAATACTCTCGCCCGTAGCCATGAATGTACAGTTCCGGACCATGGGCATGAAAAGACATATCCCTTTGAATTCCATCTCCAGTTGTGATTTTGATGGACTTGGAAACTTCAGATATTGCTTCATCCATTAATTCCGGATTGTCCGTTAAGACTGCCTGCATTATCATATGTTGGGCAATATCTGTAAGGTTAGAGCCTTCCGAACCTGGACTTTTATAAATCGAAACCGTTTTATTCATCCACTCCAGCAATCCTTTTTCTTGTTCTTCTGAAATACCATTTTCAGCCTTTCTTAGCGCGATGAGTATTTGACCTATCTCTTTTGGAAGACTGATACTGGTCCACCACCAGTTGTCTGATGTGGGTTCTGGGGACAGATTATTCCAAAAATCGATTGCACTGAGGATTTTGGTATGGACCTCTGGGCTTTTGTTGTATTTACTATCAGTTCGCGTGTATGCTTTGGTCAGTGAACCTAGTCGTTTGATGTGCTTGTCTGGGTCCCAACCCGTCATCGATTTGGAACTATATTCTAGGTCCGGCCAGGAACCATCTGCTTTTATATCTTCAAGGTAGCTTGCCACCCTTTCGTCCAGGTCTTCGGTACCCATGGACTTCTGATATTCATCAAAAACCCGATTTGCAATGATTTCATAGTCTGACTCCTGAGAGAAAACAGAGTTTGAGAATAACTGAAAAACGAGAATGACTAAGAGAGATAAAAATGTCTTCATGGAATTAAATAATTGCTTGAAATACATAAAAATAGAGAATTTGACGGATTAAAGGAATGCCATACTGATTGTTCCGATCAGCATTAAGATTTTGGCATATTTACTGAGCTCAGTAAAGTGCTCTCTACGATCTCCCAGATAAATTTTATATAAGAAGTAGAGGAAGAAAATCCCTAGGCCACCAAAATACAAGTAGAGGTCTTTTTGATTTAGGGCCAATGTGATGAGTATGATGGAAACTACAAAGCAGAAAGCGATTACAAAGATCACTTCCTTGGTTTTTCGAAATCCAATCGCAATTGGGAGTGTTCTGCAGCCATGTTTTCTATCCCCCTGCCTATCTTCTATGTCCTTAATTATTTCCCGAATTAGGTTCAGGTAAAAGGCAAAAACAGCATAAGTGAAAATCAATAATTCTGATTTCTGGTAATAAATCCCGACCATAAATATGGCCAAAGCTGTCAGCAAAGCCACTACAAAATTCCCGATAAATGGCCTTCTTTTTAGCTCATTACTGTAAAGCCATAGTAAAAAAGCCGCTGCAAAATTTACCAATGCGATTCGCGGGGAGACAAGGTAGCCAAGTCCAATTCCACTAAAGTTTAAGAAAGTGTGAAGAACTATGATTACTCTTCTTTTGATAGTTTTCCCCACAATGACTTCGTTTGGACGATTGACATAATCTATCTTCACGTCATAGTAATCGTTGATCATATAACCGGCAGCAGTAATGATCAGGGTGGAAAGGATCAAAAGATAAAGTTTGGGATCTGCCGCTACAGGATTCCCATTTTGGTCTGTTATCACGAGAAAGTAGGCCGCCATGAATTGGGCAAAAGCCACCATCAACAAATTGATAGGGCGGCTTATTCTAAATAGGCCTTTCATCGAGATTGCAGTTTCCATAAAATAGGTTTGAGAATCTAAATTAATTCAATTCAGGGTCTAATTCTCCATTTGTTGCCATTTATCCTTAAGAAATTCCTATAAGCTGAAAAGGCTCCTTTGATTGAAGGATTTCCTGTATATTCTGACTTTAAATGCTTTTACCTATGACAGAAGATCAGAAACAATCAAGACGTAATTTTATCGCTACCTCGGTGTCTCTTTTGGCAGGTTCTTTTTTTGTACATCCAGTTGCGGAAGCTTTAAGCCTTTGGTCTGAAAAGACTGAAAAAATGAAGATCGCCCTGGTGGGAACAGGAATCAGGGGGTGTGGAATGTTTGGTAGAGATGTCAAGAGGGTTTACGATGATTTGGTGGAGTTCGTGGGACTCTCTGATATAAATGAAGGTCGCCTTGCCTATGCTAAGGAGTTTATTGGTGTGGATTGCCCTACTTTTTTGGATGCTGATCAGATGATTGCTGAAGCAAAACCCGACCTTCTCATTGTCACCACAATGGATAGTACTCATCACGAATACATCATAAAAGGCCTAAATGCAGGAATGAATGTGATTTCTGAGAAGCCTATGACCACGGATGAAGCTAAGTGTCAGGCAATTCTCGATGCCGAACGAGCTTCCGGAAAGAGGTTGATTGTAACCTTTAATTATCGGTATTCACCTCATCGTCAAAAACTTTTTGAACTCCTTCGCGATGGTTCTATTGGTGATTTGACCTCCGTAGATTTTCACTGGTATCTGGATGTGTACCATGGCGCAGATTATTTCCGAAGATGGCATAGAAAAAAGGAGTTTGGGGGAACCCTTCTTGTTCATAAGTCTACCCACCATTTTGATCTTTTGAATTGGTGGATTGATTCTGATCCTGAAGAAGTTTTTGCCTATGGCAAACTTGAATTCTATGGGAAAAATGGTCCTTTCCGAGGGACTACCTGCCGGGGATGTGAATTCAAAGAGAAATGTAATTTTCATTGGGATATCACAAGAAATGAACATCTCGTGAATCTTTATGTAAAAAATGAATCCTATGATGGATATCATCGTGATGGATGTGTATTCCGTGAGGATATTGATATCTACGATAAGATGGCTGTGCAAATCAAGTATAAAAATGAGGTTCAGGTGAGTTATTCCCTCACTACTTATTCACCTTATGAGGGCTATAGGATTGCATTCAACGGAACCAAAGGAAGGCTTGAAGCCTGGATCAAGGAAAGACAACCATGGGAAGAGCCTTCTCAGGATGACATCTATCTAACCACCAATTTTGGCGAACGCAAAAAAATCGTAATTCCACATGGTGGAGGTGGACATGGTGGAGGAGATACCCGTCTGAAGGATAAACTATTTAAGGATCCTAATATGGCAGATCCCTATCGCCAATCAGCAGGGAGCAGGGATGGAGCAATGTCGATTTTGGTAGGAATTGCCGCTAGAAATAGTATTGAATCCGGTAGGCCCGTTCGAGTTCAGGATTTGACAGATATTCCTTTAGAAGAGTCCGGTAGGGGACAGGGTTAGAAGAGTTGAGTTTCAGTCAAAGTCAACTGAGTGCTGCCTCTCCCGATTAACATGAAGGCGCAGAACATCTGGGCGTGAATAATGTCCTACAGGGTCAAAGTTCTGCCTTTCTTCCAAAACACGATTAAAATCCAAAGTTTCATAAAGAAGTCCTTCAAAATCAGCTTTGGGCTCAAGAATCCAGTTGCCATCCGGGCCAGCAATGCAACTACCTCCATTTGCGAGCACTTCTGGTGATTTTGCCAGGATCTTTTCGAGGTGAGGAGTTTCAGAGGGGAAATCTGTTTTTCTCATGATGCTCGAAACAGAGATAACAAAAGAGCGTGATTCTTGAGCAATCATTCGGGTGATGTTTTCGGTATTTCGAACTGCTCCCGGCCAAACGGCCACGTGCAGATTTTCACCCAATCCATAAAGTGCGGTCCTGGCCAGTGGCATCCAGTTTTCCCAGCAATTCAAACCTCCAATAGAAAAATTCTTCAACGGGTGAACCTGGAGTCCATTACCATCACCTGGTGACCAAGTTAGTCGTTCGTCGTAGGTAGGTTGAAGCTTTCTGTGAACGGACTTAATTTCGCCATTCGAGGAAATATAAACTAAAGAACAATAAAGGCTATGCCCTCCACGGTCTGAAGGGCGCTCAATGATTCCCAGATAAACAGCTATACCCTTTTCTTTCGAGAGAGCTTGTATTTCTACCAGGTCGCCTTTTTCAATCTGCACGGCTTCTCTCGCATAGTGAGCATGAATTTCTTTTTGAATTGAATCATCCCAAGCTGTACCATTGGTAATAGGTAGCCAAAAGGGATATCCTGGAACCAGCCCTTCTCCAAAAATCACCAATTCTGCTCCATGATCAGATGCCTCTGAAATGGTTTGTTTTACTTTTTCAAGAGTTTGAGATTTTCTTAGCCAAACAGGAGAAATTTGTGCGAGGGCAACCTTTAGCAGATTTGAATCAGACATAAGTTCTTTTTTGTCCCAATTAAAGCATTTCGATTTAGGAACGAATCAAAAAATGAGTAAAGAAGTAATTGCTATTTGACGGCAGGGATAATTTCCACCTCATCCTCGACTAATGCTACAGCGCCATGAACTGCTGTTTCATCGAGCTCTGAAATCAGAATCTTAGTCCTTTGTATTACCTGAGGGTATCTGAAGTCTTTTAGAGATTCAAAAAGTGATTCCTGAAAATGTGGGTAGGTCTTTCGAATAGAACCGCCTAATACAATGGCCTCAGGAGCAAAGGCATATAAAATATGTTTTATCAAAGCCCCCAAGTGCTTTCCATATTCATTAAAAGCGCGGATGGCTATTAAATCTCCCTTTTCCGCCTTTTTAGCCAGAGTTTTTGGCTTTTCTTTATAGACCTGATTAAAGAATTTTCCACTGCAGTAATATTCAAAATCGTGGTCCAGATACGGTGCGCTGCACCATTCTCCGGCTGCAGAGAAAACACCTGAATACAAGTGTCCGTTGATCACTATTCCCCCACCTACACCAGTTCCGAGGGTAATTCCAACCAGGTTCTTATATGGCCTTCCTACCCCATATTTTTGCACTCCGAGTGCAAAGCAGTTGGCATCATTATTTATAAAAACAGGCTTTCTAAATCGGTTCTCCAGGAACTCCCTTAAATGAACATGTTGAAATGCAGGAATATTGGAGAGATTCAGTACAATACCATTTTCAACATCGACCAATCCAGGAATTCCAATTCCTATCCCTAACAAGTCGTGATGCATAAAACCCTCAATGAATTCTGCAATTGCATTTAAAACTACTTCCTGGGACTCATTGGCCGGGGTGGGTATGGATCTCACCTCTTCCAAATGTCCATCCACGAGAACCCCTGCTACAATGCCGGTTCCTCCGATGTCAATTCCCAGGATTGGTTGTTTCATTGATTAAACTCTAAAATGATTTTACTTGTAAGGCTTACTTTCTATTACCCGATATTGTTGGAATGATAAGTTCTTTTTTATAGCATTCCTTCGATAGATTTTTCCAATTCTCGAGCAGTGGCAAGGAATTCTTCCACATTCATATCTCGGAAGAAAATCAACCCATGACTTGCTCTTACATCGGCTCTATCGTGTAGATAAAAGAAGTTTTTGCCTAGCAAGAGTTGAACATTATTTAATTGTTCTACCCAAGTACGTTTTGCTACGGTGCTAAACTTTCCATTATGCGAATAACTCGGGAAAGAAGCATTCACCTGGCTTAGATAACAGTTAGCAAATGAATCTTCCATTACTGATAAATCACTCAGAGATACCGGAACGATCACGTTTGCTTCGTATGGCTGAAATTTAAACCATACGTTTCTGTAACCTATTATTCTTAACTCGCTCGTGTCATGCTCTTCTCCCCATTTTTTAACTGCTGCAGCTGTTGCTTGAAGGACTTTGTAATGGGTATCAGGACCAGAACCTTCAGGGTCTAGGGTGAGACTAATTTTTGTGGGTTTGATCTTTCTGAACATATCCACGATTGGTTCCACGTCTCGGTCCTTATCTGGCTGTTCGGTGAAAATATCTCCGGTGTAAAACCCGAGCCTTAAGTGGTGAACATTCTTGACCTGCACTCCAAAGTGGGCCCATACTAGTTCCTCTTCGAATTCCCTGATCATTCCTTTCAGCTTTTGGATTTTAGCAGGGTTCTTTTCCCCATCATAGCTATTTTTCAGAATACTGATCACATCATTGATCGTTTCACGAAGACGGGTTTTGTTTGGTATTTCGAATACAATCACCAAGGCACGAACCACTCTGTGGCAAAGTCCCCTTAAGCGCTCTTCAGGGTTTTCCGAAGCCACGTTGGTTAGATAGTGGTAGACATCTTTATCGGTTTTTAGAGAATATCCGATTTTGAAGAAGTCCTCATAATGCACCATTTGTATTTCTCCATTATCCAAAAGTTTTTTGGTGTGCTGAAGTGTATCAATTACAAATGTGTTTGTCACAGCTGTAAAGCCTGAGGTCAGAACAGAAAAGTGAGCCTCATTGCTGGGTTCATTTAGCTGTTTGGTAATATGTGGAAGTATACCGAGAGAAATGTCATCATGGTGTGGTCCGGTATGAAGTAAAACTTCATCTGTTTCTCGCTCCAGTCCTCTGGCGATCTTGGCATCAATACTAGCGATAACCTGATTTACGGTGTCTTCAGAGAGGTCAGGAATCATGCTGGTGTATTTATCAGCCTTTAATTCAGACAACTTTAATCTGTGACCATATTTTTGAAGCTTTTTACAAAGATCCATAACAGATCTTTCTGTTTTTTCCCAAGTCCACTCACCTTTTTCATAATAGGCGTCCACTGAGTCGGTTAATCTTACAGCGGCACCTTTGGTTAGATAGAATCGACCGTTTTTAAGTTTTTGCAGGACTGTAGCGGGATACACATTGTTCATCTCTGTCTCAAGAGAATCCTTTACAATTTGTGCCTTCGCCTCGCCAGCTGCGATGATTATTCCGACTGCATCTTTATTGTAAACAATGGTGTCCAATCCAATGGTAATCACCAATCGATTAGCCGAGACTTCAATTCCACCAAGGTCTCCAGCGGCTACAGCTTGAGTTTCAAAATTCGTTTCTGTCAGTCTGGTTACTGAATATAAATGAGAACCCCTGGTATTGAAGGCGATATGACCATCAGGTCCTATTCCACCTAGGAAGAAACCGATTCCACCGGCGTCACGGATTCTTTGCTCATATTCCCCGCACCATTGATCTATTTTATAAATGGATTCTTGCTGCAATGCTTCTAGAGGGGTCTTCGGCTCACGGAATCTTAGGGATAAATCAACTTTTAATTCTGGAAAAACTTCAGAATAAGACATGCCATTAGCTAATGGGATTTCATCCGAATTAATGAGGATTGCTTTTTCTTTAGATAGGCCAAATCCTTCAAGATAGAATTTGTTGACGTAATCATAGAAGCTGTTGGCTTGCTTCGAAGAAATAGGATAAAATTCGTCAATCTGGACAAAGGTTAAATCCTTTAGGACAGGCTTTGGGGTGTCTCCAAGTCCATACTTAGATCTGACCTCTTTTCCTTTTTTATTATCCCAGTTTGTTAATAAAAACTGAGTCCACTTAATGAAGAATTCTGGTGTTTTACCTGTAGGCAGTGAAATTACTCCATTTGGATTAGCAGCTACCCACTCCAGAAATCGGCATGCTGTAAGCAGCCCAAGCTTTGGGAAATTGTCAACCGTCAAGTAGGGTATGAGCGTTGAAATCTTATCAACACCTGATTCTTTTAGAAAAGCTTTTTCTACTTCTGAAAGTGGGTAATTAGCTAACATAGGTTTATAGATTTTGAGCTGCTGGATTAAGCCAAATAAAACTTCATTTTCTCAAAATTCTCATAAAGCCAAAAATTATCTTTTAAATGGCTTTAAGAGCAAATTATCTTTTGAATTAAGAATGTTTGACTACAATTTATATTTCTTTGTAAAATTAAAAAAAGTTTTTGAATAAAAGATACTTTTATAAAAAAATTAATAAAGTCTTAACATTTTGCCTTTTTACTTTAAAAAGTATGAGCTGGAAGATTCACTTATTTTTTGAGGTTGCATAGACCTCTTGGAATTTTTAGCATTTTTGGATTATGCTCATAATTGTTACTGGGGTATCCGGAACCGGCAAAACGACCATAGGTCATATGATTTCGTCTCATCTTGAAATACCTTTCTTCGATGCGGATGATTTTCATACCAAAGAGAATATAGCCAAAATGAGTAATGGGATTCCTTTGACAGACGAGGACCGAATTCCTTGGCTAGAAAGACTGGCTGATCAATTAGAATTTCACAAGGACAAAGGTGGTGCAGTTTTGGGCTGTTCTGCTTTGAAAGAGGCTTACAGAAAGGTCTTGGCAAAATCAAATGAAATTATCTGGATACATCTTATTGGCTCTGAAGATTTGATTTGGGAGCGAATGAAAAAAAGAAAGAATCATTACATGAAGGCATCCATGCTTTCCTCTCAATTTGAGATTTGGGAGAAACCCAGTGAAGGTATTTGTCTTTCGATTGATGAGAGTCCGGAGGCCATTTTCTCAAAGGCAATGGACTACATCCTTAACTGTGCTGAAATAAAGTAAACTACGGTTGCATAAATGCAATCAAAGGAAGAACTTATAGAAGTATAGACCCAGATATACTATGAAACGTATACTACTGCTTTTAGCATTTTTAGTTTTTTTGGTCTCACAGGGTTTCTCTCAGGACATTTTAGTGACCAATGCCCACATAGTCACCATGGATGGAGAAGAGGTTCTTGAGAATCACGCCATTTATGTAGAAAATGGACAAATAAAAAGAATCATACCACTGAATGCCCGGACCCCGAGGATGACGGCGGAAAGGGTGATCGACGCAAACGGAGCATATGTTTTTCCCGGATTGGCTGAATTTCACGCGCATCTTCCTGTAGCGAATGACGGAAGTACCCAGCTTCAAGAAGAATCTATGTGGCTGTATCTCGCAAATGGGGTACTTAGGATCAGGTCAATGCTCGGCCACCCAACTCACTTGGATCTCCGTAGAAGAGTGAACTCCGGTGTGATTGATGGTCCAAGAGTTTTTATTTCTGGCCCTAGCTTTAATGGAAACTCAGTGAGTAGCCCCTCACAGGCGGTGGAAATGGTCAATCAGCAAAAAGCAGATGGCTTTGACCACTTAAAGATTCATCCGGGTGTAAAACTGGATGAAATGATGGCCATTTCCAAAGCAGCCAAGGCAGCCGAAATTCCTTTTGGCGGACACGTTCCCTTGGAAGTAGGTCTGGAAAATGCCCTGGCGAGTGGCTATAAATCTGTGGAGCATATTGACGGATATCTGGAAGCCTTGCTTCCGGATGATGTAATAATCGATCCGACTACCTCAGGTCCTTTTAACTTGAAACTAGTCGGTATGGTCGAAATGGATAAACTCCCAGGTTTGATCGACCAAACTCTGGATGAGGGAACATATATCGCTCCCACACTTACCCTATTTGATCGGTATTTTGGCTACATCCCAGCGGATGAATTTAGTCAGGCTCCTGAAATGAAGTATTTGCCCGGTTCGCTTATATATCAATGGGTAACAAGTAAAAAGCAATTAGAGCGTTCTGGAGTACTATCGAAGGAAAATGTGGAGCCTTACCTTCAGTTTCGTGAAAAACTTTTTATGCAACTTCATCAATCAGGAGTACCTATGATTATGGCTTCGGATAGTCCGCAGGTTTTTAATGTGCCGGGCTTCTCCATCCATCATGAAATAAAATTGATGGCTGATGCAGGGATGTCGAATTATGAAATCCTTAAAACCGGCTCTATAGAACCGGCGAAGTATATGGGGAAAGAGGAAGAATGGGGGAAAATCAAAGAGGGTATGGCTGCTGATTTTGTCATGGTAGCTGAAAATCCTTTAGAAAACCTTAAAACTATGCAGGATCCTCTTTATGTAGTTATCCGGGGTAAAGTTTTCGACCGGGAAAGATTACAGTCCGAATTGAAGAAAATTGAAATAAACCACCAGCGAAAATGACCTCAAAGCATTTAAGACATTATTTATTCAGCAAAATCACAATAGGTCTATGTCTTTTTACATCAGTCAATTTACTCTCATGTGAAGAGGCGAAGGTGGAAATTCAAGAATTAGACGAACAAGAAAAAACACTTATGATTAAACAAGAAAAAGTAGCTGAACATAATGGCGAAGATGTCATGATTTATGTTCTAGAAAATCAGGACATGAAACTAGAACTGAGTAATTATGGTGGGCTTGTTTATAAAATTTGGGTGCCGGATAGAGAAGGAAATTTAGAAAACGTTGCTTTGACTATGGAAAATGTTGAAGACTTTTTATCTAAACCAAATCCATTTTTTGGAGCTACTGCCGGAAGAGTAGCGAATAGGATAGGAGGTGCCAGTTTTACTTTGGATGGAGAAACTTACACCCTTGCCAGAAACAACGGGCAAAATACTTTGCATGGCGGTCTTGAAGGTTTTAACAAAAAAGTCTGGTCCGGCGAAATTTATGAGCTCGAAAATGAAGTCGGCGTCAAAATGGTTTATGTCAGTCCAGATGGAGAGGAGGGTTTCCCGGGTGAATTAACTACAACCATGTATATGGGTCTTACCGAAAATAATGAATTGAGAATTCGCTTTGAAGCCACCACCGATAAGTCTACCATAGTAAATCTAACGAACCATACTTATTTCAATCTTGGGGGGATCCAAAGGGACGTGTTGGACCATTTATTCACTTTCCATGCGGACGCTTATACACCAGTAGATGATGAGTTGATACCGACGGGAGAAATTAAAGATGTCAATGGCACCGCCTTTGATTTCCGGGTTCCAAAGCTATTAGGTGATCAAATTAAAGCCAATGGAGAAGGTTTTGATCATAATATGATCATGAAATTAGAGCCTTCTTCAGAAATGGAGCATTTCGTGACGGTTCTTCATCCGGAATCAGGCAGAAAAATGGAAATGTACTCTGATAATGTTGGCGTGCAATTCTACACAGGCAACTTCATTAATGAGTTTGAAGGTGCAGGAGGCAAAATCTATGAAAAACATTGGGGCTTTTGCCTTGAATCACAAAACTGGCCTGACGCCATCAATCACGAGAATTTCCCCAGCCCTATTCTTCGGCCTGGTGAAAAATATACCCACGAGATTATTTACAGATTTAGTACAGAATAATAAAAGGGTTTTGCGAAGCCTCCCTTATTATAATCCGGTGTAATTAAATGGAGTGATCTTGCTTAACTCTTCTTTGATTTCATCGGAGACGTTCAATCCCTGAATAAAATTGCTAATGGACTCACTGGTGATTTTTTCATTGGTTCTGGTGAGATCCTTCAACGCTTCATATGGTTTTGGGTAACCCTCTCTGCGGAGAATGGTCTGGATGGCTTCAGCTACTACAGCCCAGTTTTCCTCCAAATCGAAATCAATGGCATCTTTATTCAACTCTAGCTTATTCAAGCCCTTTTTCAAAGACTCAAAAGAAATCTGCATGTGTGCCAAAGGAACTCCAATGACCCTAAGCACGGTGCTGTCGGTCAGGTCTCTTTGAAGTCTCGAAATAGGGAGTTTTGCTGACAAATGTTCCAGCAAGGCATTAGCAATCCCCAGGTTCCCTTCTGCGTTTTCGAAGTCGATAGGATTGACCTTATGGGGCATAGCACTGGAGCCTATTTCACCCGCTTTTATTTTTTGCTTAAAATAATTCATCGCCACGTATTGCCATACGTCCTTAGATAAGTCGAGGAGAATGGTGTTTAATCTTTTCAATGAATCAAAAACTGCAGCGAGATTGTCGTAATGTTCTATTTGGGTAGTTGGATAACTTCTGGTTAGACCCAAAAATTTATCCACGAAATTCTCCGCGAAGGAATTCCATTTTAATTCAGGGTAGGCTACCACATGGGCATTCATATTTCCAGTTGCTCCACCGAACTTAGCAGAGAATGGAATTTGGGAATAAAGCTCTAATTGCTTCTCAAGCCTGTTTACGAAAACTTCGATTTCTTTCCCAAGTCGGGTAGGAGAGGCAGGTTGTCCATGAGTTTTTGCCAACATCGACACTGCCGCCCATTCCTGAGCTCTTGCCTTCAATAGATTTAGAACCTCATTTAGATTTGGGATAATCACATTTTCCAAACCCTCTTTCAGCATCAAAGGAGTTGCTGTATTATTAATGTCCTGTGAAGTCAACCCAAAATGAATGAACTCCTTATACTTTTCAAGACCTAATTCATCAAACCTTTCCTTAATGAAATATTCCACTGCCTTTACATCGTGGTTGGTTACTTTTTCGGTCTCTTTGATTTTTTTCGCATCACCAAGTGAAAAATCCTTAGTGATTTGTCTCAGCTCTGGAAAAAAGCCAGAATCAAACTCTTTAAGCTGGGGAAGCCCAAATTCACAAAGAGCGATAAAGTATTCGATTTCTACATGCACCCGATATTTGATCAGTGCAAATTCAGAAAAATATGCTCTTAGCTCAGCAGTTTTTCCGGCATAGCGCCCATCTACTGAACTTACGGCTGTTAAGGCATTCAATTCCATGATGATAAAGTCTTATTGGTGAGGTCTGGTTTGAGGATCACAAAGTTAGATTTTCTTCCTTAAAATGAAGCCTCAACTCATGAAAAGGGTGAATTTTTGAAGCTTTGGCAAACCAGTTTCCAAAAAGAGGTGTTAACTGAAGGATTATCGCAAAAAAGGGTTTTATAAAATATGGAATCTTATTTTTGCCCAAATTTCAAAAGAGCTAAAAGACCGCAATGTTTAATCTATTCAAAAAGAAGAAACCAGAAAACAAGGCAAACACCCATTTGGGACTGAAAGTACGGGAGGTGGTTCGTGAGACTCCGGATACCGTCACCTTGTATTTTGAGCAGCCAGAACCCCATTTGGAGTACAAGCCAGGTCAGTTCTTAACCTTGATAATGGAGTTTGAAGGTAAAGAACAACGACGGTCTTATAGTTTATGCACCTCGCCATATGTGGATCCATTTCCAGGGATTTCGGTAAAAAAAGTGGATGGTGGACTTTTTTCAAATCATTTGAATGAGAAGGTTTTTCCTGGTAAAACAATTAATTCCCTTTTGCCTATGGGGAATTTTACTACGGACTTCCACTCTCAAAATAGGCGTCATTTGGTTATGGTAGCAGGTGGAAGTGGAATTACTCCGATTATGGGGATTTTAAAATCTACTTTAATTAATGAGCCTAAATCTAAAGTCACTCTACTCTACTGCAGTAGAAATGAGGAGCAAATAATTTTTAAAGAGGCTTTGGCTGAATTGGCCAAAAAAGAGTCGAATAGGCTAGAAGTGATCCACATATTGAGTCAGCCGGAACCAGGATGGAATGGAATCACCGGTAGGATTACCAAGGAGCTGATCAGAAGTGAGGTGGCAAAAGCCGAAGCTGATGAGACCTTTGAGAAAGAGTATTTTGTCTGTGGTCCGGAAGGAATCATGAATCAAACGACTGATGTTTTGGAAGATTTGGAAATTGAAAAATCCAGAATTCATCAGGAAAGCTTTTATTCATCAGCTGTAGAGGATGAAAAGGCGAGCGCCGTGGCTTCCGGAGGACTAACGAGGGAGGTCACAGTGATTTTGGAGGGAGAGGAAAATAAGGTTCAGGTTTCTCCAGACAGTACAATCCTAGAGGCGGGATTAGATCAGTTATTAGATATGCCTTACAGTTGCCAAAGTGGGCTATGCACTGCTTGTAGGGGAAGGCTTTTAAGTGGAGAAGTAAAGATGGTAGAAGATGCCGGCCTTAGCGATAAGGAAAAGTCACAAGGCTATATACTTTGTTGTGTTTCTAAGCCCTTGACAGATGATGTTAAGGTTACGATCGAATAAAGCTGTGGAGGTAAGTGATTTAAGAAAGCTTTATAAAAAAGTAGAAGTAAGGTTACTCATTATGCTAGGCATCACACTTCCTCTCTTTGGTGTGGTTTATCTATATTATAATTCAGGTAACCTCAACTGGGAACTTCCTGCACTTTCATCCAATGTGGAAATCGCATTAGTAGCCTTAGGGCTATTTCTTTTATTGGCTCAATTTTTCCTCTATAGAAAGCGTTTTAAAGCTGTGTTTGAGAGTAAAGATCTTCATCATAAAATGATTATTTACAGCGAGGCATCACTACAGCGTATTCATATCTTGACAGTTTCATGCTTGGTAGATGCTGTGGGGCTTTTGCTATTTAAAAATCCTCTTTTCGTAGTTTTTTTTGCAGTGACCTTGGTCTTTTTCTCACTGGCAAAGCCTAGCCCAGATCGAATTATCAGGACCATGAAGCTTGGTAAGGCTGAGGGAGATTTAATCCGACAAGCATCCCGGCCTGAATAAATATAAAAAAAGCGCTCATGATTGAGCGCTTTTTAACCTGTCCAGGTCGAACCTGATTAGTTTTCAATGACTATTCTTCCGGAAGAAATATTTCCTTCTATGGTCGAAGAAGCGCCATTATCGATTTTAAGGGTTTTACTGGTAGAAGTTCCCCCGACCGAAACTCTTCCCGATGATGCCCTTAGATTGTAATTGAAATCTTGGAGATTGGTGGGGGTAGTCACTCTAAATCCCCCTGAAGTTCCGCTGAAAGAAGTATCAGGACCGAGCCCCGCATTTTCAGCTCGGATATTTCCTGAGGTGAATTTTAGCTTACCGAGTTCACCAATATTTTCCAGCTTTGCATTACCTGAGGTAAGTTGAACACTAAGCTTTCCATCCACATTATTCGCAGAAAGACTACCACTGGTGGCTTTGTAATCTACAGATCCTCCGACATCCTCGATGTCAGCATTTCCACTAGTCACACCGGCAATCACGTCCCCACTTACACCACTTACCTTAAGATTTCCGGAAGTAGCTTTGATCGTAAGATCTCCTCCAATATCCATTGCAGTTACTTTTCCAGAACTGACGCTAAGCTTTGTATGATCACTACTTACTTTGGATACGGCTATTGTTCCAGAGCTATTTTTTACATCAATCTCGATTTCATTGGGTCCGGTGATATTTATGTATCCTTCATTTTTATTATTCCATGAGTAACTGTTACGCTCCCTTTTGTATTGAATTTTCAGGACATCACCGACGGTTACAAAGATAATGTCTTGATCATCATCACTAGATTTTAAGAAGGCTTCTACTTCTACGTCGCTACTAGATCCTCCTTCATAGTTTACATCTAGCCATCCTCCTTCAACTTCGATTCTTGAAATATTAGAGTAGTTTTTGGTCACGTCGACCAGGACGTCCTGGGCGAATGCACTGACTGCAATCATGGCCAATATTGCAGTAGCGAAAATTGATTTTGTGTAAGTTTTCATCATGTGTAGGTTGTTTAGTCTAAATCATTTGAGGTAATTCCAAAGCTAATCGCCTGAACCTGAGGTCCTAGATTTTCTTGGAATAGGTTGTTTAAGTCATAATTTATGTAAAAGTTGATGGATCCCACTCCTACTTCTCCTCGCACCCCATACCTAAAATCTTCTACATACATATTTGATTTCTCGTAGAGTTTCTGCTTGTTTCCATCATTATCATCGTAAACGAATTTTCCTCGCCCACCGATTCTATAGCCGGCATAAGCACCTACACCCAGTCTTAATTTTTGATTACTGGTTTTAATGGTAGGGACCATAGTGATATTCACAAAAGAGGCTGAGATTTTGGATTTTGTGCCAATGCCATCTCCGTCAAATTCTTGAAACTCTAACCCATCCGGGGTTTTAACAGTGATGGTGTTTTTGTCTTCAAATTTGAAGTTGTACCAGGATACTCCTGCTGTAGTTTTGATTTCAAAGTTTCTCCCAAATGATTGCGTTCCAATTAAGTTCAATGCAAAATTCCAGGATCCCCATGGTTTTACCTGCGGAGCTTCACTGTCTTGTGGCCAGATATTGATGCCCAGGTCTGTAGCTATTCCGCCTCTGAAACTATTTCTGTTTCTGGATTTGATTTTAACCTCATTTCCGTCTCCCTCCTCAAAATCGAGAACCCATTTCCCATCTTCCGTCTGAGTGTAGGACCAGGTGTCCCCAAAAACCTTGATCACCTTATCTTTTGTGTAGATCACTGTATCAGGTTCAGAAGGTTTCTTTGGATTTTTGGGTTTCTCTGGTTCTGTTTGTGCCAAAGCACTTACAGAAATCAATAGAAGCATACAAAGCGATAGAAAAGTCTTCATAATTCAAAAATTAAGGGGAAGAAAGACCTTCCCCATTTGGTTTAGTTTACAAAACGATTCCGAATGTAATAGCCTGCAATTCCGGACCTTTATCATCCTGGAAAAGTGTGTTCAAATCATAGGTGGTAAAGAAGGTAAGGCTTCTGAACCCGATCTCGCCTCTCACTCCATATCTGAAGTTATTCAGGAAAAGCCCGGTAGATTCCTTATCCTTTTTACGACCGGATCCGCCGATTTCTCTGTACACAAACTTGGACTGACCTCCTAATCTGTAACCTGCGTATCCTCCCGCAGCTATTCGAAGACCTCTGTTGCCATTGTCATTCATTCTACCAAAGTCCAACTCAAGCATAGTCTGAGCCATTAAATAGGATGCGGAAATTTTACTTTTGAATCCATCTACATCGGTTCGCTGAACAAATTCTATCATGTCCTCTCCTCTTACTGCTTGGAAGTCCCTGTTCTCAAACTTGAAGTTGTAGAAATTGAATCCTAATCCGAAGTCCCAATAGAACCCTTTGGAGATTCTCTGTGAGGCCATCCAATTCAAGCCCACATTCCAGCTTCCCCATCCTTTCACAGCGTATGGGTTATCTGAGGTTGGGAAACTTCCACTAGGATCCAGGTAGTTGTTTACTCCGAGATCCAGGTCAAAATAGGTTCGGAAGGGTGGGTCAGATTTCTTTTTGAGGCCGGATTCGACTTTGACTTTAGTATTAACCCCGGAATCATCTACAAAGACTCTCATTCCCCCGATGTATACTTCGGTGTTCATTCCATCTTCGCTCACTCGAACCACTTCCTTCGTATTTCCATCCTTATCCCGGATTTCTACGATGGTTAAGTCTCCTGTTTCTTCATTCTCAGCGAGATCTAGCTCTCGAATGATTTCATTGATATTCATTGACTTGAGCTTTTCAAAATCCTCTTTGTTGTCAACGATGATGACTACTTTTCCGGATTTTCCGAATTCTACGATCACTGAATCTGAGGATATCTTGTGATCAGAGGATGGCAGGGTTCCTGCAAATCCTACTTGAACTAGCGCCATCAGGCAAAACAATAGCAAGTACTTTTTCATGATAGTGTGTTTTAATTAGTTGGTGGTTTATGTTTTATGGTTTTTCTGTCTCTTTGTCCTTTTTGCTGATTAGGTTATTGAAGAAATCATTCTTCTTTTCCTGGAGCTCACCAAAGCCCTGGCCAGCCTTTCCAAGAAGTCCTTCAACCTGATTTACCCTTTTCCCTATACCAGCGATCAAATTATTATTTGGAGTGTCTTTAATTCCATCAGAAATAATGGTCAGCTTGTAGCCTGTATTTTCATTAGGAGAAGTTGCTTCAGGATCATCTTCAGTTTCTATTTCAGTTAACTCAAGAGGGACTTCAGCGATTAATGGCCTACTTACGTCAAGAGTCATCACTTCAATTTCCTCCTTAATTTCAGGTGTAACTTCAATCTCCTCCTTGGTTTTTTCTTCCTCCTTTTTAGGAGTGTTCACCGCTACAAACTCCATTGGTTTATTTACCACTTCATTCTTTTGGATTTCTTCGGGAAGGGGCTTGTTTTCAGAGTCCTGAGTTTTTGGTGCCTCTTCGAAAGTTTCCGAATTGCTTACCTGGTTATCCTGAGTTTCAGTCACTGGGTTTTTAATTATTTCTTCTACTGAAGGTTTGCTTTGCTCTGCGACAAAATCTCCAGTTTCAGTTTGATCTGAAGTCTGGAATATGAAGTAGCTGACTCCGAGCAATAGAACCGCTGCTGCCGCTGCCCACCAGTAAGTCTTGGGCTCTTTTTTCTTTTTTGGCAATTGGTTCTCCAGTCTTTCCCAGGCCAATTGACTAGGCTTGATTTCGTGTTGGTTAAGCTTCTCTTCGAAAAGCTTGTCCAAATTATTAGGTGCGTTAGCCATTGATTTTCCTTTCTTTTATTTGTTGGGCGATAATCTGATTTTTTAACACATTTCGAGCCCGGTTGAGTTGGGACTTCGAGGTGCTTTCCGTTATTCCTAATAGCTCTCCAATTTCCTTGTGAGAGTAACCTTCTATCGCATAGAGGTTAAAAACGGTCCGATATCCAACGGGCAAGCTTTGGACTAAGGTCATGAGCTCTTCCGCTTCCAGGTGGTTGGTTTCATAGTGATGATTATCTGGAAAAGATGAATCCTGCTCCACATTCACTTCCATCATTAAGTGTTTACTACTTCTTAATTTCATCAAAGCTTGTGTTACCATAATTCTTTTCATCCATCCTTCGAAACTTCCCTTAGCCTGGTACTGAGGTAGTTTGTCGAAAATCTTCATAAAACCTTCGATCATCACATCTTCAGCATGCTCTCTGTCCTTGAGGTATCGTAGACAGATTGCCAGAAATTTTCCGGAGTAGGACTCATACAAATGTCTCTGAGCGAGTCGATCCCCTTTCAGACACCCCTGAATGAGTCCAGCTTCTTCCGAAAAATCTGTGTTGTTAAACATGTTGGTTGGCTTTCAATTAGGTAGATGTCAGCTTCGCCAAATAGGTTGCTCAGTTATTGTAAAAAATTTGGTTTTTTTTCTAAAAAAGTTATAACACATTGAAAATCAATAGATAAAATTTATTAATTCAATGAGGGTTTTTCTAGAATCAGTAGGCTGCTTTGTAATCTACCAGAATTTCCAATTCAGTCCATTCGCCCTTGGAAATATAAACTGGCTGGATGTTTCCCTCCGTATCAAATCGGTTGGCAAATAAGCCTTCTTCTTCCTTTGTAAAAAAAGAATATGCACCTGGCTCAAGTTTTAGGGAGAAGTTTCCATTCTCATCCGTGGTCACTTCCTTAATTGGGTCAGTTGCCAGAGATTTGAAAAGTCCATCCACCAATTGAGCATCTTCAAGTTTTGTCAAAGGATAAATGATTATAGTTCGCTGTATGGCTTGCTTTCCCTTTCTGACCTGGCTTCCATCCTCTGAAATGGTTGGCATCTGGTTACCTTCCAGCCAGAAGACTTGACCCCTGACTCCTTCACTTTCTGATTTCATAACGTTGCAAGATTGAAAGTTCAGGGAAAGGATCATTAGGACTAATAGTCCATTTTTATATAAGGTTTTGTTACTCATATATTTTCAAAGAGCATAAATGATTCCAAGTAATTTGGAACGACAGTATTCCACCCCAATTCATTTTTAAGCTTTTCTGCTAAAACCTCAGCACCTTTTTCTTCTCCATGAACAACGAATGCGAGTTTAGGCTTTTCTGTGAATTCTTCAGCCCAGTCCATTAGTTCCTCCTGGTCGGCATGAGCGGAGAGTCCTTGAATTTGATAGATTTTTGCTTTTACTTCTAACTCCTGACCAAAAATGTTGATGTAAGGCTCTCCATCCACTAACCTCCTCCCTCTGGTTCCCTCAGCCTGAAAGCCCACGAAAATTACCGCGTTTTTATCTGACCCTAGTCGGTTGTGAAGATGATGCAAAATTCGACCACCAGTAGCCATGCCACTGGCAGAGACGATGATAGCCCCACTTTGATATTGATTTAATTTTCTGGATTCTTCAGCCCTGCGGGTGAAGTGTAGATTTCTATGCTGAAAAGGATGCTGATCGCGTTCATTTATCACAGCAATTAGTTGGTGGTCCTGATGAAACTGCTCATAAACTTCCGTGGCATTAATGGCCATAGGAGAATCCAGAAATATGGGTGCTTCTGGAATTTGCCCTGTTTTCATTAATTGATACAGATAGTAGAGGAGTAGTTGTGTTCGTCCCACAGAAAAAGCGGGGATAATGACCACCCCGCCATCCTCAAATGTCCGGTTGATATGACTGGCTAGCTCCTTTTGGGGTTTCACAGAAGGTGAAACCCTGTCTCCATATGTTGATTCAATCCAAATGATGTCTGCTTTTGGAATAACCGTAGGAGGATAAAGAATCGGATCTTTATACCTGCCCAGATCACCACTGAAGACCAAAGTCTTGGTTTGAGTATCTCCCTTAATTACTATTTTAACCGAAGCAGCTCCAAGAATATGGCCTGCAAAATAAAAAGTCACTTCAATACGAGAATCGATTTCAAAACTCTGATTGAAAGGTTTTCCCACAAAAAGCGGAAATACCTTCTCGGCATCTTTTATAGTATACAGGGGTTCTGGATTCTTATGCCTAGAATATCCTTTCTTTCTGGCATATTCCGCTTCTTCCTCCTGTAACTTGGCAGAATCTAAAAGAAGGATTTTGGCTAATTCAATGGTAGACTCTGTCGCATAAATAGGACCTGAGAACCCTTGTTTCACCAGTCTTGGTAAATACCCGATGTGATCAAGGTGAGCATGAGTGAGTACCACTGCCTCCATTTCAGGCAATGGCATTGGAAACTTCTCCCAATTTCTTTCCCGAAGTTGACGTCTACCCTGAAATAGCCCACAATCTACTAGGAATTCAAAATCTCCAATGTCAATTAAATACTTAGAGCCAGTTACAGATTTTGCTCCTCCCAGAAATTTTGCCGTAATGTTCATTTGTAATTCTTTTCAGAATATACAAAAAAAGGGCATCCATGTGATGCCCTTTTTTTAGTTGGTGGTATTAAGTATTAATTGTCCTTTGAATTATCCGATTCGATGATCACGTCTCCATCTACTTTGACGCCAGTACTGTCTATTTCTATGGTTACTGAGGTTCCGTCTTCGCCTGAAATATCAATGGTCGCGTCAGATTCCGCTTCGGCTTCGGCTTCCTCCTCTTCCTCAATTTCACACGTAATACAAATCAATCCATCTTCATTAAACTCCCACACATTTCTATAGCTCACGTCTGAAGTTCTATATCCATTTCGATAAATAGTATTTCTTATGATATCAAGAATCGAGCGTTCCATGATAAAAGGCTGGCCATAGGGTATCTCAAGAATTAAGTCCAGACTCTGGTCTCGGAACACATCAAGTGAGGTAATATCAAAGCCCTCTTCAAATGTAATCACCGAATCCATAAGGTTGTATTGGTAATCCATCAATTTGGCATTATCCATGGCTTCAGCTTTGGTTCGACCCCTTGAGAAGAATTCCTTCTTCAGGGTCACCGTACTATCCGCCGTGCCTACGATTCTAAGTCCTACTCCATTAAATGTAGCCTCGTCTCCTATTTCATTCATTTTGAGAATCAAAGTTCCTTTACTAACTGGAATTGTTTCCTCGGTTTTGTAATAATTTTCAGATTTGAATTGAGCGACTATGCGTGGGATTTGGAATGCGCATATTCCTATGCAAAGTAACCATAACCCAAGCGCTACGAGAGCAAACCTACTTCCTATGATGTTCTTCTTAGAAAGCACGCTTATGCCGAGCAAAATGATGATTATCCCAGGGATGATCAGTAAGAATGATGCTCCAACCACCAACCAGATAGGAACTAGGTTAGAGAAGAGTTCTAATGGGAAATTATCAATTAAGGCCTGATAATCGGGACTTTGAAGAACTCCGAAATAAACGGCTAGCGAAAGAAGAGGAGCAATGGTAATGCTCAAACCAATCATAAAGACAATTAGTCCGAAAATCACTCTGAATACATTCAGGATAAATATTCCTAATGGGCCCAAAGCCTCTCCTAAGGCATCGATGACCTGACCTATTACTCGGAAAGGGGTCAGTAGAATTTCTTTAATTCTGGAAGTCTCCTTCGGCTGGGTAGGGTTGAGGTTTTCCTTTAGAGTTGTGTCAATATTATCTAAAGTTATTTCTCCTCCTTTCATTTTGATCCTTTCGGTGATAGAGGCGGCTACCGGTGTGATAATCCACAGAATTAGATAAATCAAGAATCCAGATCCTCCTGCGATGGTGAGAAGCACAAAAGCCAACCGAATGTAAATTACATCCACACCAAAATAAGCGGCCATCCCAGAAGATACCCCACCTAGAACTCTGTCATCAGGGTTTCGATAGAGCTTCTTGATATTCTTGTCCTCGTCTATTTCATAAGAAACTGGAAGAATAATCCAAAGCACGATGTATGCGATTATTGCAAGAAACCCCAGTCCTAAAGTGAATCTGAAATCATCAAATGGGAAAATATCGAATCGATTAAAGTTGAAATTCAAGTTTCCGCTAAACAGCAAAAGGATAGCGATTAACCTTGTCCAAAGAGGATCGATCGCAAAGTATTTTGCGAAGCCAGCGCACACACCACCTAGGATTTTTTTGTTTTCCAGACGGACTAGCTTCTTATAACCTCTTTTTTCCTCGTCTGGTGGAGCTACATATTTATAGTAGTCTTCACTTTTTGACTTTCCTGTGGACTCATCCTTTTCTTCGGTGATACTTTCTTCCCCAACTGAGAAATCCTCGATAGTACCCATCTTTTCGATGAGTTTATCGACATTTTCAGCGGTGATGACCTGCTTGTTGTTTTTGAGGTTGCTAAGGAAAATTTCCGCAATACGGTTTTCTATATCAGAGATGATCTCCTGATTATCCTTATAAGACGAAAAATGCTTGTTTATCGCTTCCAGGTATTTCCGGAGCGTATCATATCCGTCTTCCTCTATGTGGAAAAGTATCCCGCTAATATTTATGCTTATCGTCTTTTTCATTTCTTTGAGGTGATTTGTGTGGTAGACTGCACTAATGATTTCCAGGTCTCTGCAAGAGTATCCAGAAACTTCTTTCCTTCTTCGGTGATGGAATAATACTTCCGTGGTGGTCCCGATTCCGATTCTACCCATCTATACTCCACGAGCTCTGAAGATTTTAATCTGTTGAGAAGAGGGTATAAAGTACCTTCAACCACTATCATTTCGGATGCCGTGAGTTCATCAATCAAATCTGAGGTATAAACCTCGCCACGTGAAATGATGTACAGCACACAAAACTCCAAGAGGCCCTTGCGCATTTGAACTTGTGTATTCGCTACGTTCATGTTTGACTAATTTTTCAATTTTAGAGCAAAACTATCCTTGCTCATTACTTTTCAAGAAAAATGATACCATGTTTTTTACACGCTACCTTGTAATACCTAATTCTAGGTATAAGTCAGAACTTTGTGAGCTCTAATTGAGATAAAAACCCTCTCTATCTTGATTTTAATGGGGGGTAGGGTAGGACTTCCATTAATTTCAATTTTTTTCAAATTGATTTTGAAGACTTTCAGCCAAATCAAAAAATGTTAAATACTGGACATTATTATGTACGTTCGCGAACACCAAGTCTTTACTTTTTACAATAAAATTCAATAGGCTTTTTAATGGATGAGAATTTAGTTTATTTTCGATTAGTGATTGGGAGTAAATTTTATAGGATACTTATCCTCCTTTTATTAGGCTGCATTCAATTATGCCTTGGACAGACCATTGCTCCCAAATATTCCAATGAATTTCTGAATATTGGGGTGGGTGCGAGAGCACTTTCCATGGGAGGTGCTCAGGTTTCAGCCGTTCGGGATGTCACAGCTTCTTACTGGAATCCAGCGGCCCTCACAGCTATACAACATAAATATGAGTTTAGCCTGATGCACTCCGAGTACTTCGGTGGGGTAGCACAGTACGATTATCTCAGCTTTTCTACTCCGATTAAATCAGAGAGCCAGGTGGCAGTTTCCCTGATCCGTTTTGGGGTCGATGATATACCAGACACCAGATTTCTTTATGATGCCAATGGAGCCTTGAATTACAATAATATCCAGTTCTTTAATGCAGCTGATTATGCTTTGCTCCTTAGTTATGCTTTGGATATTAATGAAAAATTCAAGGTAGGTGCTAACGCAAAGGTGGTTCACCGGAACGTAGGGAAATTTGCAAAGGCATGGGGCTTTGGGCTTGACTTGGGTGCCATCTATACAAAGCAAAGGCTCACACTTGGGCTGATGCTGCGAGATATTACCACCACTTTCAATGCTTGGTCACATAATGCAGAACTTGTAAGGGATGTTTTTTCCCAAACCAACAATGAGATTCCAGTGAATAACCTGGAGTTGACTTTGCCTCGGGCTATTCCCAGCTTGACATATCAATGGAGTTTGGGCGAGCAATTTTCTTTACTGACTGCTTTGGATTTGGAGGTCACCTTTGATGGAAATAGGAATACTCTGGTTAGTACCTCCGTATTTAGCATGGATCCGCGAGTGGGATTAGAATTGGGTTATCAAAACCTCGCCTTTCTCAGGGCTGGTGTGAGTACCTTTCAGTATATCAAGGATTTTCAAGGAAATGAATCCCTAAATTTTCAGCCAAGTGCAGGGGTGGGGGTTTTGATCAGTAATAGATTTCAAGTGGATTATGCCCTAAGTGATATAGGTAATGTATCTGAGACACCTTATTCTCATGTTTTCAGCGTTCGGGTGAGCTTGGAAAAACTAGAGAATGATTTTAAGAAATTTGCAGCCTGGTGAAATGAAGAAGTCATTACTTATACTTACTCTTATTTTTCTGCAGATTCATTTCTCCTCTGCGCAGGAAAACGCATGGATAAATTACGGGCAGACTTATTATAAAATTCAGACGGGTAAGGATGGAGTTCATAGGATAGGTTATGAAGTTTTGGAGCAAGCAGGTCTTAACCTAAATGGTCTGGATCCAAGAAGCCTTCAGCTTTTTTATCGTGGTGAAGAGGTAGCAGTTTTTGTTTCCGGTGAAAATGATGGGTCATTTGATGAGCAAGACTTTATCGAATTTTACGGAAAAAGAAATGATGCGACCTTAGATTTTGATCTGTATAAAACTGACGAAATTCCAAATCCCTATTTTAATACGCATACAGATACCAGCGCTTATTTCCTGACTTTGATCCCGGATGGATCAGGTCGTAGGATGACTATCAGAAATGCCCCAAGTCCAAACCTTCCCAATATTTTCAGTTATGAGACAGAGGTACTGAGGATTTTCTCGGATCAATATTCACTTGGTATTGGATATAATTTTGGTTTCCGGCTCTCTTCTTATGATCTGGGCCAAGGCTGGATGAGTGGTTTGATTCGAAAGGGTCAAAGCTTTGAATTGAATTTCAATGAATTAGGTGCTGTGGCAAATAATCCAGCCAGATTGGATCTAGGCTTGGTGGGCCGATCCGGAAATTCACATAATGTAAGGATCTCAGTTGGGCCTAATTCAAACAGTCAGAGGGTGATATCGACTGAAATTTTTTCAGGATTTGAATTTCCACAAGTTCAATTTGAGGTGTTACCAAGTGATTTTGATCAGGATGGGAATCTGGTTATTCTTATTCAGCCGAATGGGCCTGACGATGTGGATAATATATCAGTTTCCTATGCAAAACTCACCTATTCCAAAGGAATTACATCGGGAGATTTCGAAAGTGAATTACTTGTCACAGATCAAGGTTCGTCCAAGATAAACTTTACGGGGCTTCAAGAAAATTATGTAGCTCTTGACCTAGCTGATGAAAATAATCCAATTCGTTTGAATGCCTTTGAGGAAGGGGACGCAATGTCCTTCGCTACTGAGACTAATCAAGCGTTGGGAAGGATATGGGTTGAAAACCAAAACAGTGTGACTGAAATCCAGCAGGCAGAACAGGTCATATTTAGGGATCTTCTTGGGATTCAAGCTGATTATATTTTAGTAGGAAATCGGGAATTAGAAAAGGCCTCATCACTTTTCTCCAATCCTATCCAGGCCTATGCTGAGCACCGATCCTCTGAAGCAGGAGGAGCTTTCAAGGTTCTTTCTGTCCGAGTAGAAGAATTATATGATCAGTTTGCTTATGGAGAAAGATCATCCATTGGTATTTTCAATTTTCTAGAAAATTATTATCCAATTCATCGACCTACCCACATGCTACTGGCTGGAAGGTCTATGGCGATTTATTCTACACAGCGTAGTGGAGGTATAACCTATTTTTATAGAAACAATCCATCCGTTTTTCCATTTCAGGACTTGATCCCTGTAGGAGGTTACCCTTTTTCTGATAATTCTTATGTATTGGGTCTGGACCCTGAAAACCCACTGGTTCCTGCCATGGCTGTGGGAAGAATTCCAGCAAGGAATTCAGAAGAACTTGCGGGCTATTTGGAAAAGGCAATTGAAAAAGATCAGGTTGGAATTTCGGCTCCTTGGCAAAAAGAAATCACACATCTAAGTGGGGGCATTTCAGAGTTTGAGCTTGCTCGTTACTTTAATTTCTTAAACGGATTTGGATCTATTGCACAAGGTCCATTTTTAGGAGGGAATATCACTACTTACCGAAAGCGGTCGAATTCAGTTATTGAAGTGATCGATGTAACAGGAGATTTAAATGAGGGCAGATCTTTGGTTACCTTCTTTGGTCATGGCTCACCTACTATTATCGATATAGATATTGGTTTTGTCTCAGATCCTACTTTAGGTTATGATAATCGCGGAAAATATCCCGTGATGCTGTTTAATGGATGTGATTATGGTAGTGCCTTTGCTAATAGCTATACTCAGGGGGAAGACTGGGTAATGACGCCAAGAAAAGGAGCTTCAAATATCATGGCAAATTCGTCCATCGGGGTGGATGTAATTCTACGGCGGTATTCTGATCAGTTTTATCAAAAGGCTTTCGCGGATAGCTCCTTGATTTATAGAACAGTTGGCGAGGTGAAAATGGAGGCTGAAACATCTTTCATAGAGACCTTCGGAACTTCGCCACTGACCTATTCTCACATGGAGCAAATGGTGATGCTCGGTGATCCAGGAGCCAGAATGTTCCCCGCAGAAAAAGCTGATTATGCTATCCTTGAGGAAGAAGTGGAAATTAGCGGTTTTGACGGTGAGACTGTGAACTCACTGTCCGACAGTATTAATTTCACTTTTGTGGCTCGAAATCTGGGTAGGGTGGATATGGATTCTTTGGATTTCCGAGTGAGAAGAACTTTGCCCGACGGGCAAATCCTAACTTATGATCCAGTTGAAATAGCCTTTATTCCTCGAGCGGATACCTTGCAGTTTTCCCTTCCGAATCAGGGTTTTATTTCCGCAGGAGAGAATACTTTCACGGTTGAGATCAATAGCCAAAGGAGTGTGGATGAGCTTACCTTCGCTAATAACTCCGTGACCATTTCGGAATTCATTCCACTGAGTGGTTCGCTTAATATTTCACCTACTGATTTTGGGATTTCACCTAATACTGAGGTGACTTTAGTGTCCCAGGTTCCAGGGAAATCTACTTCGGAAAGAACTATAATCATTCAGCTGGATAGTGTTTCGGACTTTAGCTCTTCGTTCAGGAAAGAAATAAGAGTTTCCACGAAGGATCTGGCGGAGTGGGATTTGAACCTGGAAAATCAGAGGGATAGCGTCACCTATTACTGGCGATCTAAATTTCAGGAGATTCGAGAGGGAGAAGCTGATGTATGGACGAATTCAAGTTTTTCAGTAATTAAAGATTCGCCGCGAGGTTGGACGCAAAGAGATGCTGCCCAACTAGATTTAAACCAATTGGAGAATTTGAAGATTTCCATCAAAGATGGAGATTGGAGTTATTTGGATCAGGAACTGGGAATTGAAGTGTTTACTTTTGGCAGTGGTGTGGATACGCTTGGTTTTCAAAACACCCAATTCTTTTTAGATGAGGTTCCCCAGATCCTTGACAACGTGAATAATGCCAATAGTCGGCTTTGTCCAAATGGATCCCTGGGATTGGTTGCTTTTCAGCAAAAAACACTTTTCCCATACCTTGGTATTCCTATTCCGGGCTTTGATATCCTTGATGCAAGAGCTTGTGGACGTGTCCCTCAAATTATCCAGAGTATTCGAAATGGCTGGATTACTGACCCGGCAAATACGATTCTCCAGGATTATGTGAGAGGCATAACTGAAGGAGATTACGTAGTAATTTTTTCTGTGGGAGATGTCAATTTCGGGGATTGGCCGGATAGAGCTTTTCAAAGTCTGAGAGAGTTTGGAGCTAATGAAGCCACCCTTCGAAATCTGAAAAATGGTGATCCTTATATTCTTTATGGAAGAAAAGGGATGAGCCCCGGAGAGGCGATAGAGATCGTTGGAAATCCTGACTTCGAGGTTCCGGTAAATGAGCAGGTACTTTCATTCGAAACCGATTTAACCGGGTACTTCACCGATGGATGGATTTTGACTCCGAGGATTGGTCCCGCCAGAAATTGGGAGAGATTTTTCCAAAATGTCAATGCAAGAGAATGGATAGATGAAGAAAATACAACCCAGTTCGAGATTTTTGGAGTGAAGGACAATGGAGTGGAAGATCGCCTAAGAATGGGCTTTTTTGAAGAGCAGATTGATCTTTCTGATATTTCCGCCGAGTCATATCCGTACTTGAGATTACAATATCTCATGAATGACCCTGAGTCCACCGCGCCATCTCAGCTGGATCGCTGGCAGGTCAATTACGAAGGAGTTCCCGAAGGAGTTTTGACCGTGAATGCAGACAGAGATAGATTGGAGCTCAGAGAAGGAGAGGAGGCAAGTCTGGAGTTTACTTTCAGTAATGTTTCTTCTCAGGATTTTCTGGATAGTATCCAGGTCGATTATGTTTTGGAGAACGTAAACTCAGGACAAGAAAAACAGACTAGCATTAAAATCCCTGCTCTTAAAGCAGGAGAGAGGCACACCTTTAGAATTGATTTTAACTCCGTGGAGAATGTGGGAGCAAATACTCTTGAAGTTTTCGCTAACCCTAGGATTCAAAGAGAACAGACCTTTAGAAATAATCAGATTGACATGGGTGAATATTTCTTTGTAGAAGGAGATAATACCTCTTCTATTCTTGACGTGAATTTTGATGGAATTTACATCATGGATGGAGATTTGGTTTCACCAAATGTGCTGATAACGGCCGCATTAAAAAATGATGAAAGCCTCCTTTTTAAGACTGACACGGTGGGGATGGAGCTTTTCATCAGGGAGAATTGTGAAGGATGTAATTTCAACCGTATTAATTTCTCAAACCCAAATTTGTCTTGGACGCCGGCTAGCGAGGATAATGACTTCAAAGTTTCCTTTTTGCCAGGACCCCTTGCTGATGGTGAATATACCCTGAGGGTAGTCAATGAGGATTCTAGTGAGCCATACGAGATAACTTTCGAAGTGGTAAACGAATCGCAGATTACCAATTTTTACCCATACCCTAACCCATTTAGTACAAGCGTTCGGTTTGTCTTCACCCTGACAGGCTCAGAGATTCCTGATGAAATCAAAATCCAAATTATGACCATTACGGGAAGAGTGGTAAGAGAAATTTTACAGGATGAATTGGGCCCGATAAGAATTGGAAATAATATCACGGATTTTGCCTGGGACGGCAAAGATGAATTCGGTGATCAGCTAGCGAATGGAGTTTATATTTATAGGGTTTTGGTCAGGAAAAACGGACAATTCTTTGAGCATAGACCCACCGCAGGAGACCGAGGGTTTAGTAAGGGCTATGGAAAAATGTACTTACTCAGATAACCACCAATCATTCCTTTATGGCAAATTGAAATTAACCATCATTTTTATCATCTTTATGCGCCCATAGCATTCGGAATGAACCCTATCTAAGAAAATCACGATTTCCGAAAACAAGTCACTCTTCATCTGATTTAAGACTTAAAGAAAACAAGATATTTATGAAATTTGGCACTAAAGTCATTCATGCAGGTATTGAGCCTGATCCATCCACTGGGGCTATAATGACCCCGATTTACCAGACTTCCACCTATGTGCAAAAGTCACCGGGAGATCATAAGGGATATGAATATTCCCGAACACACAATCCTACCAGAACTGCCTTGCAGGATAATCTGGCAGCACTTGAAAATGGTAAACATGGAATCTGTTTTTCTTCAGGATTGGGTGCAATCGATGCTGTGGTAAAAATGTTTAAGCCCGGAGATGAAATCATCAGTACGAGTGATCTTTATGGAGGTACATATCGGCTTTTTACAAAGATTTTTGGGCAGTATGGAATCAAGTTTCATTTTGTCCCAATGGATGACCCAAAGCTGGTAGAAGAGAAAATTAATCAAAATACCAAGCTGATTTGGGTGGAGACCCCTACTAATCCAATGATGAATATCATTGATTTGAGGAAGATGTCAGAAGTCGCAAAGAAGGCGGGAGTTTTACTAGCAGCGGATAATACATTTGCCTCTCCTTACTTGCAAAATCCATTGGATTTGGGAGCGGATATCGTGATGCATTCAGTGACAAAATATCTTGGAGGGCATTCAGATGTAGTTATGGGCGCCTTGATTGTGAATGATGATGAGCTTGCAGAAAAGCTGGTGTTCATTCAAAATGCCAGCGGGGCCACACCAGGACCTCAGGATTGTTTCCTTGTATTAAGGGGTATTAAGACCTTACACTTGCGGATGGAAAGACATTCTCAAAACGGAAAAACCATCGCGGCATATTTGAAAAATCACCCCAAGGTAGATAAGGTGTATTGGCCCGGTTTTGAGGATCATCCTAATCATGCTATTGCTAAAAAACAGATGAGAGATTTTGGGGGGATGATTTCTTTCACTCTGCACGGAAATAGACTTGAGGATGCGAAAAAAGTAATGGAGAATTTCAAGCTATTTTCTCTTGCCGAATCACTTGGCGGAGTAGAATCTCTATGTGGCCATCCAGCGTCGATGACTCATGCCAGTATTCCTAGAGAGGAGCGAGAAAAAGTTGGACTTGTTGATTCTTTGATACGTCTGAGTGTGGGCGTAGAAGATGCTGAAGATCTGAAAAATGATTTGGCTCAGGCAATGTCCTTCATTTGATTAGACCAGAAGTTTCTCAAATAATGATTTGGCCTGTTGCTCAGCATTGAGTGACAGGTCTTTTTTTTCACTTCGAAGATCTTTCACCCAGTCAATGTATTTTTGGGATGGGGCCTCAACTTCACCTAAATAATAGGAAAGTGCCTGAAGGGTCAAATGATTTGTATACCAGGCTCTGAGTTTGTCTTTTAGCTCATTTATCTCCTCATGAGTTTCTAAGGGGAAAATGGAATTGAATCCCAACTGCACAAGTAGATTTTCCAGAATGATTATTCTCCTGAGCCCTTGATATACTTCTTTTAATTTTTGGGTGCCAAGATTTCCGCTTTGATCCAAATGAAAATTCTCAAGTTCTTCCTGCATCAATCGGTTGATTCCAGTATTGATCATGAGCGGTTTTAATCCTTGGTTAAGTTTCAGGATTTTTTCCTTGAAGCCTTCCCAGGGGCCATAGGTACTTCCTACGATCATTTCATAGGTAGAATTGTATAGACTTTTTTTGTACCCATCTAGCTTATTCTGGAATTTGGTGTACTTCTTTCCTGTTTCGTTCTTCCTTTTTAATAGTTCTGCCTCTACCAGCTTATGATGATAAATCTTTTTGAGGTTTTTATGCAGGGGCCGAAAAGGGGAAAAGGGGTCTGTTTCCGGGTCAATGGTCCGCTCGTGGGTACTGACCATTAGCTCTGATATCAATTCAAGAAAACTCATCTTTCCAAGCAATTCAATCGACTTTTTCGATTTCATATGCTTGATCAGGTCATTAAAAATCAATTTTGACTCAGAGTGTTGTGAATCGAAAATGTCGAAAACTGGAGAGATTTTCCTCGGCATTCTTAAGATATTCTGACCAGTGTGGCTCCATAACCCCAGCGATCTTTCTGTGTATCCTTAAAGTACTTAATATTTTTTATTTCGCTCAAGCGCTTATGGATTTCTTTTCGCAGCACCCCATTTCCAATGCCGTGCACGAAAGTTATTTCATCTAAACCCGAGCTAATTGCTTGGTTAAGATTTTGCTCAAAAGTTTCTAGCTGGATCCTTAGCATTTCAGAATTGCTAAGTTCATCTGGTTTCTCAACCAACTCCTCGATATGCAGATCAACTCTGGAGGAGGGTGGTTTTACTTGCTGGGTGGCCGTAGGGTTCCATTCATTTAATTCAGCATTTAATGAATGGATATCCAGTTCCTTCTCTTCTCTAAAAATCTCAAATAGGTATCCTTTCTGCTTCAAGAGGGGGATTTCAACAGTAGATTTCGAAAAGACTTTTGCTTTGAATTTGAGCGTTGAGGATATAATGGGACCCTTGTTTTCGAAGCTCTCATGAATAGGTAGAATAAGAACATTCAAAATTGGCCAACTGCTTAAGTCCTTAAGTTTGAAACGATCAAGCTGAGCCCACTGCTTTTTAGGAAGCTGATTTGCAAAAAGGGTTTTCACCAGACCTTCTTTTTCAGCTTCAACATGAACCAAAAAACTTCCTAGGGAAGGATTGACCAGATGTAATATCATCTCCTGATCATTCTGGGGTATCATTGCAATCAAAGGAGCTTGATCAGAATCCTGGTTCGATTCCTCATTATTCTCTGGGACGGTTTTAGTCGATTCTTCAAAAAAAGTCTTTTCGGAAGAATGAATAACCACGAGCTCATTTTTCATGGCAGGAATCAAGAAGCCGTCTTCGATCTCAATTTCTACCCTGCTGCCAGAGACTTTTCTGATGGTACCTTCTTCATTCCCATGAAGCATCCTGACCTTGTCACCTATTTTCATCTATCTAAAGCTTCTTTATATGTATCTATAGCTCTTTGTCGGGCAAATTTATGATCTACAATGGGTTCCGGATAGTCATCGGTGCCATATTCAGGAACCCATTTTTTAACGTACTTCAAATCCTTGTCAAATTTCTCCATTTGGGAGGTAGGGTTAAAGACTCGGAAATATGGCTGAGCATCTGTACCTGTTCCAGCTGCCCATTGCCATCCACCATTATTTGAGGCCAATTCATAATCCAGCAGCTTCCTGGCAAAATATGCTTCTCCCCACCTCCAGTCGATCAAGAGATGTTTGGTGAGAAAGGAAGCCACAACCATTCTCACCCGATTATGCATGTATCCGGTCTCATTGAGTTCTCGCATCCCGGCATCCACAATTGGATAACCTGTTTTTCCCTCACACCAGGCTTCGAATTGAGCTTCATCATTTCTCCAGGGAATCTGATCATAAGCCGGTTTAAAAGCTTTATCAACTACCTGAGGATTCTTTGCCAAAATCATCATATAGAATTCTCTCCAGATTAATTCATTCAGATAAGTTTCATTCAATTCCTTTGCCCTTTGCGCTAAATTTCTGATTGAAATAGTTCCAAATCGCAAATGAATTCCTAAGCGAGTGGTACCATTGATCGCAGGGAAATTCCTGGTTTTATCATATTTACTGATACGCTCGTCGGATGTTTTTAAGGAGGGAATCTCAATTTTTGAGGGCTCAAAGCCCATTTCTTCCAGTTCAATCATTTTCTCCGGAGAATCAGTTTTCCTGAGATTTTTGAAGTTCAGATCATGCTGAGAGTCAAACTTTAGCTCGTCAAATTTGGCTTTCCATTGTCGACTGAAAGGGGTATACACTTTATAAAATTCCCCTGAACCATTTACAATTTCGTCAGGCTCAAAAATCAATTGATCCTTAAACTGGAGAAAATTTACTCCTTTTTCATCCAGAAGCTTATCAATTTTCTGATCCCTTTCCTTCGCATAGGGTTCGTAGTCCCGGTTAGTGAAAACCGTATCCACATCATATTCAGAGATCAGCTTTTTATAAATTTCTTCGGGGCGTCCATATAGAACCCATAGGTCTCCTCCTTGGTCTTGAAATTCCTTCTTTAAATTAGAAATACAAGAGTGTATAAAACTCACTCGTGCATCATCTTTATCTTCAAGTTTGTCCAAAATATTCCGGTCGAAAATGAAAATAGGCTGAACATTTTGGTTTTGCTGTAAACCATGAAATAGACCTGTGTTGTCTTCCGTACGAAGATCTCTGCGGAACCAAAAAAAGGAGATTTTTGACATGTAGTTTTTCTTTTTATAAGTCATGTCAAAGGTGCTTTGTTTTTTTAATTATCGCTTTCCGGTGGAATGTTTTTCTTCACTCTTTGCAGGGAATCGTATCTTTCATCAATCCTATCCAGATCGATTGGTTTCCAATCGTAATCATCCCTGTAGCGCAAGAAATCATCATTATCATTGATCAAAAGCTCTTCATCTTTTTTCCTGGTTATTTTTTTGAACAGCTCTGAGAAGGAGTTAAATGATACGTTTTGTGACAGAGCCACTCCGTAGGTAGCCACATTTTGTGAAAGCGAAAGTGACGTAAAAGTGTTAAAGTTATTCTTATTGAAAATCCGGATTCTGTAAATGCCGTCTTCGGTCAAAGTGTATTCTGCCTGCCAATCCCCGATAATCGAAGCGGCACTTGCGTCTCCATTGTTATTTGTGAAACCTCCATCTCGTGAAACTCTCAGTCTTCCATCCAAGAAGGTGTACGCAACGCTTAACTGAAAAGTCTCTAGAGTATTTTCGTCCAAGCTATTCAAATCTACATCTACCTCCAGATTTTGATCCACCTGGCTGATGAAATTGTTTAATTGAGCTGAAAGAAGTTGGCCAAGGCTCGAGGAAATGGTAGAAACCCCGCTGAATTGACCTTCTGGTGAAAGCGAGCGAGTGAGAATTACTGAGAAAACCTGTCGGTTCATCTCCTGTTCATCATTGGCAATTCGGTTTTGAAACGCAGCAATCGTTGTCTGAAAATCCCCGCTACTTGGGAATTCAGAAAAGTCAAAACCAAATTCGATGTCCGGAGAAAGCAATTCTCCTCTCAGATCCATAGTCACCTTAAGTGGGTACCTCCGGCTATTCTGTGAGCTTTGATCATCGATTGTTCCTGTTGCCAGAATCGGCTGTAGAGATACATTTTCGACATATTCAGCTGTCAAATCCATAATTCCTGAATAGGGGTCACCAAACCAAGTGATTCTTCCTCCAGGTCTTATATTGAACTGCTTATTGACCACATTGTATAGAGAGAAATTATAAAGGCCCTCTACTATTTCGTAAGTTCCTCTTAGTTCAAAATTCCCTCTGGTATCGATATTTAAAGTTAGAACTCCCTGACCTCGACCTTGAATTCCTTCATTTGTTCTAGGGTCAATAATTATTTCTGCCAAGGCATCTGGTGTGATATCCATTATGAAATTCATTTTCACATTTTGTATATCAAGTCGGTCTTCTACCTCCTCAATTTCCTTGATTCTGACAGTATCTCTAATGTTGATAATATTGATGAAGTCTTCCTGAACCTGATAGTCATCAGAGGTTAAAGGAATAAAAATCTTGGTATTTGCTTCTGATTTAGCTCGTGCAGTGATATCCAGGTTGTTTGTACTTCCTTCCATTTCCAAAGTACCTGTCACATAAGCCTCCCCGTAAAAGGTTTCATTATCGTCAGAGGAGGTGTTTAGTACCTGGAAATTTGAAAGGTTTGAGTCTATATCCAGATAGAAGTTACTGAAGTTTTCATGGTTGATCCCACCCTTAAAATCTGCTTCATTTCCAAAGCTATCCAGAACTACTAATTCCTGAAAACTTATTTGTCCTTGCCTAAAAACTATTCCCCCGTCTAACTGATAGTTGGTCTGGAGATAGTTTATTTTCATTTTACCTTGTTCGATCTCCGTGCTTCCTACTACCACTGGCGCATCAAGGGTTCCAGAGACCTCTATATTTCCTGTAGCAGTTCCACTGAGTTCAGAAACATATTTAGAAAGGAAGGGTTCTAGTGTCACCAGGCTAGTTCCCGCTAATTCCACCTGTATTTCCAAATCATTTTCCTCGAGGCCCATTGAGCCGGATAGGTCAAAGGTTTTAGTGTTTTCCCTTACATTCTGGAGATTTACCAACATCCTATCCTTATCGACTTGGGTGGAGCCAACCACATTTCCTATGGGAAAAGCATTGATCTCGAGATCCTCAATACCGAGATTCCCTTCGACTAGTCTGGCATCATAACCATCAGTTAGGGTAACTACTCCATCCATGATTCCATCAAAATTCTGAGGCGTCAAGGTATTCAAAATGGACACATCTACATTTTGAATAGCTAAATTCAACTCATCCTCAGGATTTTCGCTTATTCTTCCCTCCAGTGAGATAAATTGATCCCCATTGGCGATTTTGAGATTAGTAACTTCGATATCCTGTGGCTTAATGACTATTTCGTTTTCATCATCTATAGACCAGTCTTGATTCAGAACCTGGAGTTTTGAGGGTAGAAAATTGATGGTGGTGTTCTCACTCGAAAATCTGGCTGCAGCATTGATTCTGGCAGAGCTCTGAGTAGAATCCTGATCCAGCGAAAAGTCCAGATTTATTTGATTTTGGTCCCAAATAGCTTCTAAGCCTAGATTGGAAAAATTAACTGCTTCGCCTAGGTATTGCTCCTTTGAGTAAATGTAAAATGATGCCAAAATATCCTCACTGTTAATGATTTTTGAGGTATTGAAATCAATGTTGATATCTTTCGCAGAGTTGTTGTTATAGGTCAATTCATCAATACTCGTGAAAATATTGAAGACTGTATTTTCTGGTGTTTGATAAAAAGCACCTTCTACTATCGTGTTTGGGGATAATTTTAGGTTTGGTTCAAAAAGCTGGATAATTGGGTTGATATCTAAAAGGTTGATATTGATATCAGCGCTGTAGTTGTCGGAAAAATTCTTTTCTAAATCAGCAATGGGTTGTTCCTCATTTAAGATTATTGAAATGTATTGGTCAAAGAGAACCGGTAAATCTTCGCTCATCTGCTGCAGATTGAATTGACCTGAAGCCCCGGCCACCAGATAGTCCGAATTGATGGAAATTGTTCTGGTACCTCCTGCAAAGAGAGATTGAAAATAGAAGTCTCCGATATCTAAAAACCTACCATCATAGCTTGCTTTCAGACCTTGAAACCGGCCTATACCCTCCAGGTCATCCAGAGTGATTCCTTTAGTATCCAATTCAATAAATCCACTTAGCGAGGCTTCTTTTTCCGTCAAATTTATTGCCTGCAATGCCACTGAATCCAGTTCAATTGCGAGCCGAATAGAATCCACCGATTCTTCTAAATTTACTGTACCTCCGGCTTTTAGAATTAAGTTTGGGTCATCAATTTCTATGTTTCCCTCAAATAAATTCAAACCATAATTCGCATTGGTCTGAATGTTCGAAAAGTTATATCCATTGAAGCCGAACTGCGAAATGTTAGCATTCATTCCTACGATTAAATTTTCGGCCTCATCTCCCTCCAAATCCACTCGACCATCTAAACTTATTCGTTGAAAGAGCTCTGGATTATCTGTAAGAACCCCAAGGTTAAGTCCATTGACCTCAACATTAGAGACTACTTGGGTTTGCCCAGATGTGGCATCATATCGAACCCGTCCAGAGATGTCTCCAATCGAAGTTTTTAATTCTCCATTGGTATCAAATCGTCGAAGGTAGCCTGCAAAATCCGCGTCCAGCTCAATCTGCCTGAATTTACTTACAGTCAGTAAAAGCGAATCATTTAAGTAGTCCTTTAAATCGTTAGAATTTATAATTGAATTCTCTAGAGAAAGCCGAATGAAAGTTTCATCGATATCGGGTAATCCTTTAAGCTCAAATGATCCTCCTACTTTTGTCTTTTCACCCAGCTCCAAAAGAAAGTCTTCTGAAGCAAAGTCGGAAATGGTGCCTCTTACATTACCTGAGAGGATCAGTCGATCATCCTTTTGTGCTAAACTTGGAACAAAAAGCCGAATGTCGGCAAGAGCCAGAGTGCTTTGGTCCAAATGGATTTCAAGAGTTACCTCTTCTAGAAAATTAGAAAATGACCCAATGGAATCGAATTCAAAACTCAGGTAATCCTTAATCTCTGAATTTTGGGTTTTCAACATGGTGTTTTCTAACCGAAGAAGATTTGGATTGAAGGTTAGGTTTCCACTCAATTCTTGGATTTGAAGGTCAGATTGAGGGTTTCGACCAGTTAAAATATCTATGTCAATACTGATCTCTTCATTTTTTATCAGCAGGTCGCCAGCATTTCCTGTAATTTCAGTAACTCGAAGTTGATTATAGTTTAGGCCTTCTGTTATCTCTGGTTCATTGAAATTTAGGAGTGAGAACTTCATTTGCCGAAGTTCTATTTGGTCGATACCAAAGCCTGTTCCGGAAGAACTTGAATCAGAACCAAAAAGCTCAGATAATTCGGTGGTCCAAAGGTCCAAGTTTGATAAAGAATCTCCTTCGTGAGTAATTATTTGAAATGCCCCTTTCTCTACCCGAACTTGATCAAGATTTATATCTCCTGGAGGTATAATAGAAAGAATGTCAAAGTCTACATGAACGAGTTCCGCGCCTATCATGGTACTGTCATGATGATCGAGAATTTGAAAATCCTCTACTTTCAGCATGTCCCACCATGAAATGGTGATATGACCAATTTCAGTGGTAAAATTTCCTGAAGCATTTAGCCTGCTTGTGACTTTATCGATAAGAAAATTCTGAACGGAGGTAAGCTGTAGAGCAAGGACCAAAAGAATAAAGAATAGCAGAAGGAAAAAGACTACACGAGTGAGCACTCGAAGGGCTTTCAACAAAAAATCCGTAACTTTCGAGTTCTTTTCCAATGGGTAATAAAGATATTTCTATTCTAGCGATTGAGTCCTCATGTGACGAGACATCGGCGTCCATAATAGTAAACGGCAAAGTACTTAATAATATCGTGGCCACACAATCAGTCCACGAAAAATATGGGGGTGTTGTTCCCGAATTGGCTTCTCGTGCTCATCAGGAAAACCTTGTTCCTGTGGTTCAGGAGGCTATTTTTTCAAGTGGCATTGATAAAAGAGACATATCAGCAGTAGCCTTTACGCGAGGACCAGGACTCATGGGCTCGTTGCTGGTGGGTGTAAGTTTTGCCAAGGCTTTTGCTTTCGGTTTAGGAGTGCCTTTGATTGAGATTAACCATATGCAAGCACATGTTCTTGCTCATTTTATAGAGGATCCCAAGCCAGATTTTCCTTTCATTTGTTTGACGGTAAGTGGAGGTCACACCCAGTTGGTCTTGGTTCGGGATTTTCTGGATATGGAAGTCATTGGTGAGACGAGAGATGATGCTGTTGGTGAAGCATTTGATAAGACTGCCAAATTACTTGGACTGCCTTATCCGGGAGGTCCAGTGATTGATAAGTTTGCAAAGAATGGAAATCCAAAGGCATTTAAATTTCCAATCACCAGAATGCCGGGTTTGGATTATTCTTTCAGCGGAATAAAGACAGCAGTTTTATATTTTCTGCGGGATGAATTGGTGAAAAACCCGAAGTTCATTGACGAGAATATAGAAGACCTTTGCGCAAGCATCCAATATAGTCTAATAAAAATGCTCATGATTAAGCTTGAGAAAGCTTTAGAAGAATATCAAATAAAAAGTGTGGCTATAGCTGGAGGTGTTTCTGCAAACAGTGGTTTAAGAAGCACTTTGGAACGGATGGCAAGGAAAAATGGTTGGAAACTCTTTGTGCCAAGCTTTGAATACTGTACTGATAATGCCGGTATGATAGCCATGGCTGCACATTACAAGTATTTGCAGGGAGAATTCAGCACAATGGATGTTGCACCGATCGCAAAAATGAAACTTTAAGATGGGGAAAAAGAAGAAATTTGAGGCAATCGTAAACATTAAGAACCGAAAGGCGAGCTATCAATTTGAGTTTATTGATAAATACGTGGCCGGGATGGTTTTAAAGGGGACGGAGATCAAATCTATCCGTGAGAATAAAGTTTCTTTGGCCGAGTCTTTTTGTGTTTTTCATCGGGGAGAACTTTTTGTCAGGCAAATGCACATAGCACCCTACAGTATGGCGGCCTCCTATAATCATGAGGCTGTACGTGACAGAAAACTGCTTTTAAATAAAAAGGAGTTAGAGAAATTGAAAAGTAAGTCGGCAGAAAAAGGGCTTACAATGATTCCTGTTCGTATATTTATCAATGACCGAGGGCTGGCAAAAATGGAAATAGCGCTGGGTCGAGGAAAAAAACTCCATGACAAAAGACAGGACCTGAAAGAGAAAGATGCCAAGAGAGAAATTCAAAGAATGGCCCTTAATTGACGCATTTGGTATCTGTAGGCTCTCCATTCTACCCGTATATTCAGCCCCGACCTTCGATTCATTTCTTTTTGCTCAGCTGCTTTTTGGAGAATGCTACCAGGTTACTGCGCTTACTCCGGATCGAAAGTGGTTTAAAATTCATCAGGAGGATTCTGAGATTTCAGGTTGGATCACCAGTGACTCTTTGAAAGAGATCACAAAGGACGACTATGAGCGCTTCAATGGTGCGGACTATCAGGTGGTAAACAGTCCTATTGCCGCGATTGAGTATCAGGGAACCAATCTATACCTTTTGCCGGGAAGTCGTCTACATTTCTCTGAGATAGAGCTTTTTAATTGGAAAGATCATGTTGGTTTTACCGGCTCAGTCAGGAGTCATAGACAGCGTGCTACTAGAGAAGAATTGATTGAAGTGGCCCTGAAATTTTTGAATACTCCTTTTCAGTCTGGTGGACGAAGTATCTTTGGAATGGATCATCGATGGTTTTTCCCACTTGTCTTTTCTATTTCCGGATATAAATTGAGAATGAGTAAGCATATGGGGGAGTTGATTGAAGAGGAAGAAGTTATGCCAGGTGATTTTCTCAGCCTTCTTGATACTTCCAGTAATCCCCTTGGACTTGCTCTTTATCTTGGCGCCGAGCAAGTGCTTTGGATGGATAATAAAGTGAAGGTGACTGATACCTTTGATTGGGAGAGGCAGGCGACGAACAATTACGCAGAAGAGGCGGTTTGTGAAACAAGGTCGATTTTAGAGTGATATGAATAAGAGGGTTTTGGTTTTGAATTTGGATCATTCACCTGTGTCAGTTGTCACAGTCCAGAAGGCTATTGTCCTTTGCTTGATGCAAAAAGCCAATTGTTTGAAAACCTACGAATACCTTCAAATCCGCACTGTAAGCAAAAGCTTTGATTATCCAGCTGTAATCCGTCTGAATGAATATAAAAATATTCCCTATAAAGGAGTAATGCTCAATCGAGCCAATATCTTCCGAAGGGACAAACATGAGTGTCTTTATTGTGGCAGTACCAAGCAGCTGACTATAGACCATGTAATTCCAAGTTCTAAAGGTGGTCGAAGCACTTGGACGAACCTTGCGACTGCATGCCATAGATGCAATGTGAAAAAAGGGGATAAGACCCCTGAACTAGCTGGAATGAGTCTGAGGGTCAAACCTTTTAAGCCTTCACTTTCATATTTTCTAGCAGATTATGCAGAGAATAATGCCACAGAATGGATTCCTTTTTTATCAGTTCCTGTGGTATCTGGATAGCTTTTTTCAATTAATCTACTGAAAATCAGGGTATTGATTCTTGTTTTTTTGGAAGGTTAGATTTTTGGCAAAGAAATTGCCGCTTTGCAGATATGAAAATTTCTATCCTTAGCACTTTCATTCTTTGGCTTGCCCTAAGCACCAGCCAATTCGAATATCAACAGTTAGTAGGTGATTGGCAGCTAGTCTATTTTGATGGAATTGAGCGAGTAAAATCCTCAGCTGAATATCAGAGCAGAGGCCCAGAGTTCAGAAGTGGAGTGGAGGCAAGAATTAAATTCAGACTGGAAAATACCGTTTACAAGTTTAAATCAGGAGATACTCTTGAATACACAGATTTTGTAAATCAAACAATAGTTATGAAAACGGCTAAGATTGATCTAGCGAATGGAAATATCATTACCATCCATGAAGAAGATCAAACCAAAAAGGCTGAAATCGTAGAACTGGATAAGGATAGGATGGTTTTACAACCCATATCTGAGAATGCCGGAGCAGGTAAACTGATCTTCGAAAGGATCAAACCTGAAAAAGAATAAACACCCTTAATTTATATGTAAAGCGATGGAGAAATCTGTCGCTTTTTTTATTTCAAATCCAATGACATTTGACCTTTAAGAAGGGTGAAGCTTTTTCGGTGCCATATGCAATCTCCATGTTTTTTAATGCCCTCTCGATGAGCCTTGGTAGGATACCCGACATTGGTCTCCCATCCATAGAACGGGTGGTCTTTTGCCAAGGTCTCCATGAATTTATCTCTGGCCACTTTGGCAAGAATAGAAGCCGAGGCAATACTTGCAAATTTTCCATCACCTTTGATCACACAAGTATGGGGAATGTCGAGGTCGGACTTCCATCGGTTTCCATCGATAAGTAAGTGCTCCGGAGTTTTTGGTAACTTTTTTATGGCTCTTTTCATTGCCAAAAAAGAGGCGTTAAGAATGTTTATTTCATCAATTTCCTCCACAGATGCTTCCGCTATAGCCCAGGCGATAGACTCCCCTTTTATTAACTCCACTAGAGATTCTCGATTTGCTTTGGTTAGTTTTTTGGAGTCATTTATCCACTTATTAGAAAAATCGGGGGGAAGAATTACAGCCGCCGCCATTACAGGACCTGCAAGGCAGCCTCGTCCCACTTCATCACAGCCGGCTTCTAGTCGATTAGCTTCTAAATAGGGGAGCAGTGTCATGATGAACTCTCGCAGTCTTTGGTTTATGGTTTTTATAAATTAATTCAGCGACAAGGCCTGTCCAGCCAGTTTGATGAGAGGCTCCAAGACCTGTTCCGTTATCCCCATTAAAGTACTCATAGAAAAGTATATAATCTTTGAAATGGGGGTCTTCCTGCATTTTTTTCTGTCGACCAAAAGCAGGTCTGTTTCCATTTTTGTCCTTTTTGAATAGCTTGATGAGTCGGTTGGAAATATCCTTTGCCACCATGTCCATTGTCATGAAATTCCCAGAACCAGTAGGATGCTCAATCGAAAAATCTCCACCATAGTAGATATCAAAGCGCTTCAAAGATTCAATGATCAGATAATTAATTGGAAACCAAATTGGCCCACGCCAGTTACTGTTACCGCCAAACATTCTAGTGTCTGACTCTCCAGGTGTGTATCTTACTGAAAGATGTTGTCCATTTAATTCTATTGAATATGGATGCTTCTCATGATACTTCGAAAGGGATCTAATTCCAAAGTCACTAAGGAATTCATCGGAATCAAGCATTTTTTTCAAAACACTCTTCATTCGATGTCCTCGCAAAAGTGAAAATAGACGCCTTTTTTCCATACCAGGCTGTACCCAGCTAGAAACCAAGGAAGCTAGGGCAGGCTTTTCTCTTAAGAAAAAGTCCAAGCGTTTTTTAAACTCAGGGAGACTATTGAAAAGCTCTTCACGAATAGGCTCTACAGCAAAAAAAGGAATGAGCCCCACTATGGATCTCACCTTCATTTTTTTTGAGGGTGAACCTGGGATATGAAGGACATCATAGAAAAATTGATCTTCTTCATCCCAAAGTGAAATATGTTCCTTAGAAATATTATTCATCGCTCCAGCGATGTAGAGAAAGTGCTCCAGGAATTTGGTAGCAGAAAATTGGTAAACCTTGTTGAATTCACAAAGATCTAGAGAAATGCGAAGCATATTCAATGAGAACATAGCCATCCAAGACGTGGCATCCGCTTGCTCCAGTTTACCTTTAAAATGTTCCACACTGCTCCGGTCAAAAACAGATACATTATCTAAGCCAAGAAATCCACCTTCAAATATGTTTTGACCGTCACTATCTTTCTGATTCACCCACCAGGTGAAGTTGAGCATGAGTTTATGAAATGCTCTTTCTAGAAACTCCTGATCGCCTTTACCTCCATTTTTTTTCTTATCTATCTGATAAACTCTCATTACCGCCCAGGCATGTACAGGTGGATTCACATCGGAAAAATTCCATTCATAGGCAGGAATTTGTCCATTCGGATGCATATACCATTCATTTAAAAGTAGGACTAGCTGGTTTTTGGCAAATTCTGAATCCAGCCTTGCCAGGGGAATGCAATGGAAAGCAAGGTCCCATGCTGCATACCAAGGGTATTCCCATTTGTCAGGCATTGAGATGATATCATAATTCTGAAGATGTCTCCAGTTACCGTTTCTACCCGATTTTCTTTCTTGTGGTGGTTGATATCTGCCAGGATCACCTTCCAGCCAGCGTTCAACATTATAATAGTAAAATTGCTTTGACCATAGCATTCCTGCATAAGCCTGCCGCTGAATATTAAGGAGATCTTTATCCTCTACATCCTTTTGTAGTGTAGCGTAAAACTTATCGGCTTCTTCTTTTCTAAGCTTGATACAGTCATTACAAATGGACAAAGGCTCCTCGGTTAATTGATGTTGAAGCCTTAAATTGATAGTTTTTGAAGAGCCCGCAGGGACGGTTATCTTATAAATAGCTGCTGCTTTAGTTCCATAATTTTCCGGATTGAGATTTTTTTCTTCTTTGTGAACCACAAAGTTATTTATGGCATCCTTCGGAAATGGCCTCTCATTTGGGATGTTGTATAGTCTCTCTCGGTTTGTTTCGTTATCACAAAACCTTAAATCAGGCTCTCCCTCAAAAGTTATAGAGTAATTACCTGACTTTGGGCTGAAAGCCTTAATACTGTTTGATGAAGTTTTCGAAAGTTTTGGCATGAAAGGCTCATGACCGGTAAACCAGGTTTTGCGAAACCAAAGCGTGGGCATGACCCAAATTTCCTTGTCTTCATTTCCACGATTGTGAATGGTAGCTCTGGCTACAATGTCTTCAAAGTCCTTTTTCGCGTACTCAATGAAAATGTCGAAATACTTATTCTCGTCAAATATCCCGGTGTCCAGCAGCTCATATTCCGGCTTTTTCTTACCTAACTGAGCATTTACTATCTCCAATTCTTTGTATGGAAACTCTTCCTGAGGATACTTATAAAGCATCTTCATGTAACTGTGAGTGGGTGTAGAGTCCAAGTAGTAATAGAGCTCCTTTACATCTTCTCCATGATTTCCCTGATTACCCGTGAGACCAAAAAGGCGCTCTTTTATAAATGGATCCTTTCCGTTCCAAAAAGCCCAGGATAAACATAGCTTTTGCTTGTAATCTGAGATTCCCGCAATTCCTTCTTCACCCCAGCGATAGGCCTTACTTCGGGCCTGATCATGGGTAACATTTTCCCATGCGGCACCATCAGGACTGTAATCTTCCCGAACGGTTCCCCATTGTCTTTCTGTGAGGTAGGGCCCCCATTTTTTCCAGTGTTTTTTGAAGTCTTTATCCTCTCTTAAACGCTTTCTTTCTGCTGACATCAACTAATAGGCTTGAGCTAGGCGGTGAAATTAGGATTTTCCACCGATTAATATTCAATATAGGCCACCTCTTAGACTGAAAGACAGTCCAATTGTTTTCTAATCCTTAAAATCAAGGCTTTCAAACTCCAATCCTATAAATCTAGAACGTGAACTTCAAATTGAGAAGGAAAAGTGGGATAGCTAAAAGATGAAAAATTCGCTTCTACACTTGTAGAAGTAAAAAGTTATTCTACATTTGTAGAAGAACTGTAGAAAAAATGAAACTTTCGAAAACAGAAGAAGAACTCATGAATCACCTCTGGGGGTTAAAAAAGGCCTTTATGAAGGATTTGTTAGAAGAGTATCCAGACCCAAAACCTGCTGCAACCACCATTTCAACTTTGCTGAAAAGGATGGCCGATAAAAAGTTCATTGCTTATGAGGTCAAAGGAAATATGAGACAGTATTATCCGCTTGTGAGTAAAGATTCCTATTTCTCTAGTCACATCAATGGATTGATAAAGAACTTCTTTAATGACTCTCCTGGTCAGTTTGCCTCATTTTTTACCAGAAAAACGGATTTGACTTCGGAAGAATTAGAAGAATTGAAAGCACTGATCGAAAAACAAATAGACCAAAAAAAGTAATGGAATACCTTTTGAAGTCCATATTGATTCTTTTAATCTTTTTGCTGGTTCATAGATTTTTCCTGCAAGGTGAGACCCTACACCAGTTTAATCGCTATTATTTACTAGGGGCTATTGTAATTTCATTTCTGATTCCTTTGAATACCATAGAGATTAGGCAGAATTCAAATGAGGAACAGAAAGTGGCTGCAGAATTTTCTAAGGCTGAACCTCCCGTTGGCTCAACTCAATTAAAGACTACTGGTGAGAATCTGTCAAAACCGGAAGTTTCCGGATTCGATTTGGAGCAATTTCTATTTTGGTTTTATGCTGGGGGATGTATTCTTATGTTGGTGCGATTCTCTTTTCACATCGGTATTATATGGAATAAAATTGCCCGAAATCTTCATGTGACTTACAAAGGCGAAACTCTGGTATTGCTTAATGAGGGTAATCTCCCGTATTCCTTTTTGAAGTTCATTTTTGTGAATAAAGGTGAGTTTAAGGAAAAGGGGATTTCTGAATCTGTCTTAGCTCATGAGATCGCACATGTGGACCAAAGGCATACTTTGGATATACTTTTTGTGGAGCTTCTTATGATCTTCTTTTGGTTTCACCCTGGGCTTTATTGGGCTAAAAACCAGATCCAATTGAACCATGAATTTATTGCTGATCAGGAGGCGATTAAAAAGTCTGACCTAACTACTTATCAAAAATTGCTTTTGACACATTTAGAAGCTACTGCTTCGAAAGCTCTTGCAAGCGGCTTTGGCTTTTCAATAACTAAAAAAAGACTGGAAATGATGGAAAAGAAAACTAAACCAACTATTAAAATTCTCAAGGTCGCGCTATTAATTCCATTATTGGTATTGCTGGTTTTTGGCTTTAGCGAAAAAATTTATGTGTCCGAAAGGATAGAAAGTGAAGCTTTGGAAACGAATTCTATTGACCACTTCATTCAAAATGAGCTTTCTGTTTTCCTAGGAGAAAACGGAAATGTGGAAGTGGCAAATGTAATCCTGGACTTTGATGAGTTTGATGCATTTTTGGGTGATAACCCTCAAATCAACTATGTGAAAATCTCTGCAGCTCCCACACTGAAATTAGGCACTCTTTGGGATTTCAAGAAAATGTTGCGAACGCATGAGGTGTATGAAGTTTCCTACCAGGATCCGGTTTATAAATCCTCGGAAAACTACCAAGAACTGGATAAGAAGGAGTTTTTTGCTCACACGACTTTTGCCTTGAAATATCCAGATGGAATGGTTTCAAAAGTGAAATACAGTGAACTTTCAAGTGAATTAAAGGAGGGGCTGATCGTCCCAAAAATCTCCTCGGAAAGAAGAATCCCAACTAAAGAAAATCTTGAAATATGGAGTAACTCGAAAAACCATGCACTTTGGTTTGATGGGAAAGTAATTTCAAATGCGGCGTTGAAAAATATAATGGAGGACGATATTTACCACTACTTCGAAAGCTATGTTTATCCTAATGCGAGAAGTGCTAGTTTTCCTCAGGAGTATCAGGTAAATCTGTATAGCAAGGCGACTTTTGATAAAATGCTAAATGAGTCAAAAGTGGGGCCAAGTGAAATGATTATCCAGATGTCAGAAACCATAGATACTACAAAGGTGGAGCCAAATAAGGAGCTTGAAAAATACCTTAAAGATGTGGAGGCTTATCACAAGGTCCTTGAAAACGGGCAACACTTTGTCTTCAAGGAGAAAGCTGAACAGGAAGAAATATTGGGATTATGGTCAGATCTGGGTGGCAGATACTTCAGACTATCTGCCGCTGATAAGCGAAAGGTTCCTCTGCCCTCAAGCCCATATCCGCCTTACATGAAGTTGGAGAAGGATGGTGAAGTGTATTATAAGCTAAAGGAGGAAATGACTCAAGAAGAAATCGATCGACTTCCACCTCCGCCACCACCTTTAAAAACGGTAGATTTTACATCAGCACCATTACCACCAGAAAAGGTTAAAGAATCAAATTTCCCAGCACCCCCAGTTCCTGTGGGCCCTATACCTGAAGTACCCTCGGCAAAGATAGATTCAGAAAAGAATTAATTTGAATAGTTCACTTCCAGATCCAATTCTAACTTATTGTCATTTGAATCGACAAGAGCCTCTTCTTCGTATTCGGAACAAAGATTCATAAACTTAATGGACCAGTTGCTTTCCCATTCTCTAAACTTCTGGACTTTTTCATCAACACTGGAATCCTGCTGTGGTATTTTGTGAAAATCAAATTCATGGTGTTGTTTTCCTATTTGAAGCAGTTCGATTTCATGCGCATTGCAAAGCTGCTCATACTGCCCTTTTACTGGAATTACCAATACAGGTTTACCCAAATAAAGGGCCTCACAAATAGACTCGAAACCTGCTGTAGAAACCAATCCTTCACACTGAGCCATTGCTTCTAGAAAATTGATATCATGAATGGGATGAAGTTCAAGGTTAGGTAGAGGCTTTTGAACTTCGTTTATCCCCTTTCTATCCCAAAATGCCTTGATTGAAATATCCGGATTTGAACTAGCGAATTCTAAGACTTCTTCAGCATACCCATCATTCACCATATAGGCCAAGAAGAAACCAGCGTTTAAGATTATCTGGGATTTCACCTTCTCTCGGATTAATGGAGGAAACACTTTTATTTCTGATCGCTCTTGAACTTCGGTGAATGAAAGTGCAATTTTCTCCTTAGCAAAAAGAGCAGTAAGTCGAGTATTTAATTGATACATGGCCTTATCTAAGCCTCGTTTTTTAGGGAAAAGATGACCTTTCTGCAGACTTAAATATTGATGCCCAATTACCCAATGCATCGCTGTGGGGCGATATAGGAGGAAATAAAGTCCACCTAACACATCATAAAAATTTAGGATTACATCTGGCTGACTTTTTTTGACAAGTTTATCTAGCTTCTGTAGGCTTATTTGGTATTTGCCAGCTCTGCCCAGATTATAGCTCAAGGTCCTCCAAATCAAAACCTGCTTACTTTTTTTATCAGTTTTAAAGTTTGGGCTTTCAAGTTTTAAGAGATGCGTATTTAGCCCTTCAATCAGAAATTGAGGGATTTTTCTCCTTTTACTTTTTCCGATGACCGCCCCCACCAATTCGTGACCCTGTTCTTCAAGAATCTGTGCAAGCGTGATAGCCTGGGTCATGTGTCCACGACCTTCACCCTGAATTAAAAATAGAAACCTCATGAAATTCGTAAAGTAGGGCCGTCCAGATCTTCTCGGGATGAAAATGAAACCTCTTTCAGAACCGCAGGTCCAGTCATTTTTACAGTTTTTGCGGGGCTACTCTCAAGTTTAGTCTCGGCGAAATAAATCAGCTGCCAATTTCCTTCATGATCCTCTGCAAGTGCACTCATGGTTTCCACCCAGTCACCAGAGTTCAAATAATGAATTCCATTTATCATTCGGTTTTCTGGTTTGTGAATATGACCACAAATGATTCCATCACAATTTTTAGCTTTGGCGACTTTGGCCAATTCGGTTTCATATTCATCAATATAAGAAACGGCAGATTTCACTTTGCTTTTCACATATTGAGAAAGAGAGAAATAGGGAAGGCCTTTCTTCACTCTGTACTGGTTGACCACTCCATTAAGCCAAAGAAGGAAGGTGTACCCCACATCACCTAGGTATGCAATCCATCTGAAATTTGTGGTGATGCTGTCAAAGACATCACCATGTGTGATGAAATATTTCTTGCCAAAACTTTTGTAGATCATGTCTTTTTGCACGCGAAGATTTCCTACCGCCATAGGTAAAATCTGGTCCAGGAAGTCGTCATGATTTCCTCGGAGATAATAAACTTTGGTTTCGTTTCTCTCCATCATTTTAAAGATCCTGTTGAAAAAACGAGTATGTTTTCTTTTCCAGGCTCCTCTCTTTTTCAATTGCCAACCGTCTATGATGTCACCATTAAGTATCAGATTTTCGCAACTGAATTCTTTGAAGAATCGAGTGATCTCCTTAGCTTTTGAACCTTTGGTGCCCAAATGAATGTCTGACACCACAATTGTTTTAAAATGAGTTTTCACTGTTGTAGTTTTTTCCAATTTAATCTTGGAATATGAACTACGGGGGCATGAAATATTATGAAAATCTTATTTTTGAGTAAACTTCCCTTTTTAATATGAAGAAAAGGTTAAGTGTATTTTAAAATTCCTTACGACTTCCGATTTTTCTCGAAACTCTCTTCAATTTATGCTGATATCTGTAATCATGGAATGGGAAAACGCTTTGCTTTCAGAGCTAGGGCGTACCGAGGAAATGCTTATTTCTTTTTTTTCTCAAGCGAGAAAACTCCATCATGAGTTTGAAATAATAATTGTCCATGATCCAAATTTGGTGACAGGAGATTTCATTCAAGATTTTATTAAATCATCAGTACCGGATCTATCGAGAAGTGAACTTTCAAAATTGAGGCTCATTGAAAGACAAGGGCTCCACTATTTTGCTTTTAAGAATATCGGAATTCAGGAGGCGAATGGGGAATCGGTTATTTGCCTAGATAGTGATGTGATTCCTGAAGACAATTGGCTTGAGAAATTGATTGATTCACATGAGGAAAATGATAAGGCTGTAATAGGTGGTCTCACCTATATCGATTACTCTAACTTCATGGGAAAATGCTTCGGGTTGTGTTGGTTTTTTCCGAAAAGAACAAAGTTGGATGTGGTAGTTCCCTCGAATATTATTTTCTCCAATAATTTTATCGCAAGGAAAAAATTACTTTGTGAAAACCCCTATCCTGATTTGGATGGGAAGGCTACTCGGGGTGCAGATGTTCTTCTTTGGCGGAGACTACTTGAAAAAGGGGTTGGTATTTTTATGAACTTAGGAGCTAAGGTTTCACATCCACCACCGAATGGGGTTAAACATTTTTTTGTTAGGGGCTTGGCTGAAGGGAGAGATGAGTATTATCAATTGAAGGAAACTACGGGGCATGATAAAATCCCTGAGATTCAGTTTTTCAAGATTTATTCGATTAAATCTTGGAAAGTGATTAAAAGTACATTTACTGAGGGGGCACTTGTCAACCTTAAATGGTACGAGGCACCTTTTGCCATGATGGTGATGCTTTTCTACTATCTACTTTTTCTTGTCGGAGGTATATCTACGATGTTGTTTCCCAAGGCGACTAATCGAGTCTGGCAGATTTGATCAGTCTCAATTCAGCTCATTTTTACATTAGTGGTAAATATCTATGAGGCCTGATTGGTAGTTTTGACCTTAACAAAAGTCAAATCATGAGAAAACTACTAATACTATTATTTGCCTTATCATTGGCTGGAGGCTTAAAGGCTCAAGAGAGAATTGGGAATTATGAACTCGCCGCACGCTTTTCGCCTCAAAAAATTGATAAGATGGTTTTTTCAACCTCAGTCTCACCCCACTGGTTAAAAAATTCCGATCGATTCTGGTATGAATATGAGACAAGTGAAGGTAGAAACTGGTATTTGGTGGATCCGGCCAGAAGAACAAAGACGGAGTTGTTTGATAGAGATGAGTTGGCAATGGAAATCACCAGGATTGTGAAAGACCCCTATGATGGGCAGCACTTAAAATTAGATAATCTGAAATTTCTCGAAGATGAAAATGCTATTTCCTTTGAAGTGAAAAGTTCTTCCGAAATGGTCTTGAAGAAAGATTGGGAAGAAATAAAGATGAAGGATGATAGCGCCACTGATTCTTTAGAAAAGAAGACCTACTTTTTCCAATTTGACATTGATACACAGCAATTAACGGAAAGAATTGATGCTGAAAAAGACCCAGAAAGACTTTCCTGGGCCAATATAGCTCCTGATTCGAGCAAGGTTCTTTTTGTTCGCAATCATAATCTTTTCATGATGGACAAGGAGAATTTCCTGAAAGCTGTGAAGGATGAAAAGGATAGCACAATAGTGGAAATCCAACTTACAGAGGATGGTGAAGAGAATTATTCCTACACCTATTCTGGAAGGGGAGATGACAATGTAGAAAAGGAAAAGGAGAAGGAGGACAGAAAGCCTGTTAGTGTAAGATGGAATCAGGCAGGAACTGAGTTTGTCATGACAAGGACTGACTCAAGGCAGGTAAAGGACCTTTGGGTAATTCATAATACCCGAAACCCCCGACCGACTTTGGAAACTTATAAGTATGCTATGCCTGGAGAGAAGGATCAGCCTCAGACTGATTTGCTGCATTATTCATTTGAGGATGAAGAAATGACAGAGTTGCCGATCTGGACTTTCAAGGATCAAACTGTGGGCCTATGGTCCCAACCATATCCTGTGAGTAGTAGAGACGATGATTTCAGGCCGACCTTCTGGCTGGGAGATGAGGATGAGGTTTATTTCTCAATCACTTCCAGAGATTTGAAAAGGGTGGATATTTGCCGCTGGAACTTGACAATGAATGAAAAGGAGGTGGTTATTGAGGAGAGAAGCAATACCTATATTGATTTTATCCAGCCGGCTTTAATTAAAAATGGGGAGGAGTTAATCTGGTGGTCAGAACGAGATGGATGGGGTCATTTTTACCTGTATGGACGGGATGGATCCCTAAAAAGGCAACTCACTTCCGGAGCATTTCATACCGCCGGTATTGAAAGAGTGGATGAGCAAAATAGCCGATTATTCTTTGCTGCGAATGGAAGAGAAGATGGAGAGGATCCATATTATGAGCATCTATATTCTGTAAGCCTTAATGGGGGTGAAATCAGTCTCATGACCCCAGGAAATTATAATCACAGTTCTTCAGTGAACGATAGAGGGAATTATGCCGTCGTAAATTATTCCAGAGTCGATACGACTCCAGAGTCAATTTTAATCGATAGGAGCGGAAGGAAAATTATGGATTTAGAAACAGCCGATTTGAGCCAGCTTTTTGCCGCAGGCTATCAATTCCCAGAGCCATTTACCTTCAAAGCCGACGATGGAATTACAGATTTATACGGGGTGATGTACAAGCCTTTTGATTTTGACTCAACGAAAAAGTACCCACTTGTCCAGTATGTTTATCCCGGCCCTCAGACTGAGGCAGTAAACAAGTCCTTCAGTAGCAGTATGGATAGAACTGATAGATTGGCTCAATTTGGATTTGTGGTAGTAACTCTTGGTAATCGAGGTGGCCATCCGGCAAGGTCCAAATGGTATCATAATTATGGCTATGGAGATTTGAGAGATTATGGATTAGCTGATAAAAAAGCTGCCGTAGATCAACTGGCGGATCGAAACGATTTCATTGATAGAAATAAAGTTGGAATCCATGGTCACTCTGGTGGAGGTTTTATGTCCACCGCGGCCATGCTGGTCTATCCAGATGTATTTAAAGTAGCGGTTTCATCTGCAGGAAATCATGAAAATAATATTTACAACCGATGGTGGTCTGAGAAACATCATGGAGTGAAGGAAGAGATTTCTGCGGAAGGAGACACTACTTTCGTCTATCAAATAGAAAAAAACCCTGATTTGGCGAAGAATTTAAAGGGGCATTTAATGCTTTCTACGGGTGATGTAGACAATAATGTGCATCCTGCTGGAACCATCAGGATGGCAGAGGCTCTAATCAAGGCTGGAAAGCGTTTTGAATTTGTGATTTTGCCAGGGCAAAGACATGGCTATGGCTCAATGAGAGAATATTTTTTCTGGAAAATGGGAGACTATTTCACTCGACATTTACTGGGCGATAATATTCCTCCACCGGTAGATATGATAGAAATGCAAAGGGATAAGCCCAAGGATAAATAAACAATAAGCCCAACTTAGAGATGAGTTGGGCATTTTAATTACTTTAGGTTTATAGAATCACCTTGCTTTTTTGGAAATGAAAATAGTCATTATAATCACCGGACTTCGTGGCCTTTTTTATGCGAGTTTGGAGATGGCTAGAAGGTTGCAAATTCATGGTCATGAAATCGTCTTTGCTTCCTCAATGGATCTTTCGGAAAGGTTAAACCCTTATGACTACGAGTTTATAAGGCTTCCTTCTATGCGGCTAAATCCCAAGTCAGATTCTGGTTATGAACGGGTGTATAAAAACGCAATTCAAAACCTCGCAGTTAATACATTAATTGTTGATATAGAATGCCCGGTATATGCTATTTCGGCCGTCTCCCTAGGAAAGGATGTGTTTATTCTTAATCACTTTTTACCCATTCCAACAAGACCTGATGCACCTTTTCCTAACCAGAATATTTCTCCAGGTGAAGGGCTTAAGGGCTCCAAATGGATGCTTTCAATAGGTTATGGTATTAAAAGATTGAAACATTTTGTCAAAGCTCAAAGAGCTAGGTTCCAAGAAAAAGGCCTAGACAGAAGAAGTCTTTTGATTAACCTAGCTGAAGATCTAGGGTTGAAAAAAGATGAATTCTTATATAGCAGAAGCATTTTTCCAGGTCCTTATCTATACTTTTCAAAGCTTCCGATATTGCACATAACCGCGGCTGAGTTAGATTTTCAGCACTATCTCAGGCCAGAGGAAGATTATGTTGGTCCAATGGTGTTTTTAGAAAGAAAAAATGATGAGTATCCCGAAGATTCCAAAAGGCTTCAAGAGCTAATCGATAAGATCAGTTCTTTAAATAGGCCCTTAGTTTATTGCGCTTTAAGCTCACTTAAAGCAGTAGAGAAAGATTTTCTTGAGAAAATCATAAATGCCTACAAATCAGAGGCTTTAGAAGTGGTCGTCGGTTTAGGAGGTAAAAGTGAGATTCCGGTAATTGAGATTCCGGAAAACATTCATTTCTTCAAATGGGTAGATGCACAGGTAATTTTACCTCACACCGATGTTGCAGTGATAACAGCTGGATTTCATACTATTCATGAATGCATATATTTTGAGGTTCCAATGATCTCTTTCAGTTTTAGTACAACAGATCAAAATGGTTTTCAAGCGAGGATTCGCTCGAAAAAGCTTGGATTGAACGGTGACTTTACAAAGGAAACGCCTGATTCTCTGAAAAGGAAAACATATTTTCTTATCGAATCAAAAGAGCATAATATTTCTCTTGCGAAAATGAAAAAACAGCTAAATAGCTACGTGGAAAACAAGATTTTCGAGAAATTGATTGGTGACATAGACTAGATTAGGCTATTTACTATCCATTAAAAATCAACTTGAAAGTAGTCCCTTCTCCTGGAGCACTTTTCACCTGAATATTTCCCTTATGCCGTCGCATGATTTGCTTAGATAAACTGAGCCCAATTCCGGAACCTTTTTTCTTGGTAGTAAAAAATGGAATGAAAATCTTGCTCAGAGCTTCCTGATCAATTCCCTTTCCACTATCTCTCACTTCTATGATAATTTTTCCTGCTTCATCAATGAATGCTGACAAACAGATTTTTCTTGTCTCGGAATCTTCAACTGCCTGGATGGCATTTTGAGTCAAATTAATCAATACTTGCTCAATCTGTGTTTGATCGCCAAAAAGAATGAGCTCGGATGGATTTAACTCCTTGGATAATTTGATGCCCTTCTGTTCGAGCTGATGCTGGAGCAAAACTTGCAATTGATCGAAAAGCTTTGAAATGGAGATACTCGTGAATTTTGGAGCAGGGATATGAGCGAGACTTCTAAAGTCAGCGACGAAATTCGTTAAGCCCTCTGATCGCTTTTCAATCGTATTAATTCCCATCAGATAATCTTCCATATCGGATTGGGTCACATCTTCCACCTGCTCCAGTTTTGATTCCATATCATCCCTGATGGTTCCGGCCAGAGAAGAAATAGGAGTGATAGAATTCATGATTTCATGGGTCAAAATTTTCACAAGATTTTGCCAGGCTTCCATTTCTTTTTCCTCAAGTTCTGACTGAATGTTTTGGAGTGAAACCAGCTTAAATTTTTCTCCTCGCATTAGCAGTTCAATCACATACACGGAGAGCTGCATGATGCCGTCCGGATGGGCTATTTTTACGAGTTCACTACCTCCTGTCCGTAGATTCTCTATTGCGAGGTTAAGCTCTTTATTGATGGAAGCCATATCAGAAATATTCTTCAGCTCACTCACATTTAGAATTCTTTTAGCTGCGGTATTGATCAAGGTAATCTCTCCGTCTTCACCAAAAGTCAGGAGCCCGATGCTCAAATGCTTAAAAACAGACTTGAAAAATTGTGAGTTTGCTTCTTTCTCAGATTGGTCCTCTTTTAGCTTTGCCAGAATGGCGTTAAACTCAATATGTAAATCATCTGTCTCAGACCCGTCAAATTTTACTGGATAGAGCTGACTGTATTTGTTCTCTTTAATGTTATCAAGGAAGACCCGAACCTTTTTAAAAGAGCTTTCTGAATAGCGCAAGAGAAATACTATCTGGATGACAACCAGGACGATAAATAGGGAGATAATAAATCCTCCCCATGAATCAAAAATGGTATAAGCCAGACCAAAAAGAGAGGCTGCCAGCAGGGCAATCCTCCCGAGCATTCCTACTTTATAGTCCATACTTTTCCAGTCTTCTATAAAGTGAAGCGCGAGTCAGTCCCAGCTCTTTTGCTGCCTTGGAGATATTACCACCATTTTTGTCTATAGCTCTCTGAATAGTGGTCCTTTCCATATCATCTAGGTTTAATGTGGTAGATGTAGGTGCTTTTTCAGAAGAGGGTTTTGCAGATAGGAAGAAGAAGTCTCTGGAGTCTAGTTTATCCCCTTCTGCCATGATAATGGCACGCTCAATAGCATGCTGCAATTCTCTGATATTACCAGGCCAAGGGTATCGCTGAAGTAGCTCCATTCCAGATTCGGTAAAACCTTCAAAGGTTTTTCTGTACTTCTGTGCATATACCTTTAGAAAATGATTCGCTAAAAGTGGAATATCATCCGTTCTGTCTCTTAATGGCGGAAGGAAAATCTCCACTGTGTTGATCCGATAGAGTAAGTCCTGTCGGAAAGTGTTCTCCATTACCATCTCATGGAGGTGCATATTTGTTGCACAAATCAATCTTATGTCTACGGAAATAGGCTTATTCGTTCCTATTCTGGTCACTTCCCTTTTCTGAAGTACGGTCAAAAGTTTCGATTGTAAGGGGAGTGATAGGTTCCCAATTTCATCCAAAAATAGGGTTCCATTATCCGCCACTTCAAATCGACCAGCGCGGTCTTCTTTGGCATCTGTGAAGGATCCTCTTTTATGACCAAAAAGCTCACTTTCAAAGAGGCTTTCGGTGATGGCACCCATATCTACACCTACGAAAATTTCATCCTTTCTCATCGATCGGTCATGGATTGCTCGAGCTATGAGCTCCTTACCAGTACCATTCTCACCAAGAATCAGAATATTCGCATCCGTTTGAGCTACTTTGTCAATAATGGAGAAGATATTTTTCATGGAAGCGCTTTGTCCGATGATCTCGGAATAGGGCTTCTTCATGTCAGATTGAAGTTGTTTCTGCTTAGTATTCAGCTTTTCTACTTCCTTGTAGCTTTCTTTCAATCTCACCGCAGATGAAAGCGTGGCAATCAATTTTTCATTTTGCCAGGGTTTCAGAATGAAATCCGTAGCTCCTTCCTTAAGAGCCTGAACAGCCATCTCAACATCACCAAATGCTGTAATCAAAATAACCACTGCACTTGGATCAATTTTCTTGATTTCTTTTAGCCAGTGGAAGCCTTCCTTTCCGGAGGTGGTATCCTCCCGAAAATTCATATCCAATAAGATTACGTCATATGAATTATTATTTACTAGGAAAGGGATTCGTCTTGGATCCTTTTCAATCATAACTTCCTTTGCATGCTTTTTAAGTAGCATTTTAGCAGCAAAGAGCAGGTCCTCGTTATCATCAATTATGAGTATTCTTCCTAAATTCTGACTTTCCATGGTTGTTGTTTTCTTTACTAGGTGGGAAAATAGTGCCAATGGTAATTTAAGCCCTAGTCGCTGGTTTTCATAAAAATTAGTGTACATTTTCGTACATAATTATCATATGAACGGACACTTTTTAAGGAAGACGGAGGCTTACTTTTTCCCTGCGCTAATAATTCCTACTTTTGTGCCTCACAAAAAATGAACATATAAGATGCAAGCTAAAAAAGGGGATGCCGTTCAGGTACATTACACTGGCAAACTAGAAGATGGAACTGTGTTTGACTCTTCCGTATCGAGAAACCCATTGGGATTTACCCTCGGCGACGGAAATATGATCAAAGGATTCGATGCTGCGGTACATGGAATGAATATCGGAGATAAGAAAACTGTGACAATTCCTTCTAATGAAGCTTATGGGGAAAGAAGAGATGATATGATGATCGATGTGCCCATCGAACAAGTTCCAGCAGACATCAAACCAGAAGTGGGTATTCAGCTGACTTTACAAGGTGGAAATGGACAACCAATGCCTGTGACAGTTACTCATGTTGATGAGAAAAAGATTACTCTTGATGCTAACCATCAACTGGCAGGTAAAGATTTGATTTTTGAAATTGAACTAGTTGAGATCAACCAGTAAAATACTATTCAAATATTCTAGCAAAGCGAACTCCAGGGGTTCGCTTTTTTTATTTCAGATTCCCAATCCAGAAAGGTAATGGGTACAATATAATTTTATCTTCTTCAACCAAAGCCAATCGGTTTTGACTCATTTGCAAGTATTTGATATTTGAGTTTGGAAGTTTTGCCATTTTGAATATTGCCTGGGTAGAAAAAGAATACACCATTAAATCGTCTTCCTGAACCCAAAACAAGTATTCCTTATAAAGGCAAAGTCTCTGGTCGATTTTCAGCTTTATTTTTTGAATTAAGTTTCCCTGATTATCGAAAAGGTAAATTCCGTCTTTTGGAATATTCATAAAAAGCCGATTCTTGAATTCACGGATTTCGGCTACTTGCAGCTCATCCGCATTATCCAGAATCAAATTGAGGGGTTGGTTTTGTAAAACAAGATTTCTGCGATAATCCAAAATCTTTAGACTCATATCTGACTCATCCCAAACCCAAAGGATATTATTATTCCCTAAGGTGGCTGCTTTGGCAAGAGAAACATCATTCAGAAGAAAACCTTTATCGGAAAGTGGGTTTAAGAATCGATCGAACAGTCTGTATTCTTGCAAATCGGCTGAAAAGGAGAATATGTTGGCAGTCCATGAAGCTTCTAACTGAGATAGCCGGCCCTGCCTTTCAGGAGAATAAAGGTTTACCTCGATTCCCTTTGAATCGAACATATAAATGTCTCCTGAAGTGGTTGACGCAAATAATTGATCTCTGGTGTCAAATGAAATCAAATCCACGTAGGGAATAGGAATTTCAGTGATCGGATCGGGGAGTACCTGCTGTGCATGTCCCATTCGATAGCTGAAAAGCAAAATGATTAAATAAAGAACTCTAGTTTTCATCCCTTGAATTCTGAGAGACTTGCACCTTGTGCATTGATCTTAAGAAAAGTATTTTGGCCCACCCATTCTCCAAGATTAAAATACCGTGCAGATTCTCCAACAGGCAAGTCTAGTGGTAGGTGCCTATGCCCAAAAATATAAAAATCATGGTGACTCTGCTTCTCTACTTCTTGGCAGTACTGCCAAAGCCACTCATTTTCTCCCAAAAATTCCCCTTCGTTTTTTTCCAGATTGGAGACTCTACTTTTTCCGGACCAGGCTTTCGCAAGCTTAATACCTAAATCGGGATGAAACCATTTGAATAGCCACCTTGAGACTGGATTGGTAAATATCTTTTTTAGCAGCTTGTAAGATTCATCACCTGGGCCTAATCCATCGCCATGGCCAACCATCATAGTAAATCCGTCTGCTTTCACAAAAATAGGATTATGAAATACAGGAATTCCAAGCTCTTCGGTGAAATAGGATTTCATCCAGAGGTCATGATTTCCAGTGAAAAAATAGATAGGAATATTTTTGTCTCGGAGTTCGGATATCTTAGAAATAAAAGGAATAAAACCTTTTGGGATCACTTCCTCATATTCAAACCAAAAGTCAAAGATATCTCCGACTAAAAAGATGGCTCTGGCATCATTCGATATACTATCGAGCCATCGAATTATTTTCCTTTCTCGTTCCTTGGAAGTGGTAAAATCCGGAGCCCCTAAGTGAAAATCCGAAGCAAAATATAAACTCTTGCCATCTAGTGAGAAATCCAGAGATTCTTTAAGCATGCCCAAAGATAGCTTTTCAGCGCATAAAAAAAGCCCCGTGATTGGGGCTTCTTAATTTTTGGGGTTTAAGCTTTAGCTTCGGGAACTTCTATTTTATCTGATTCGGAACTCGAGTCATTTGAATCTTTATCCTCGTCTTTTACCTCTGCCGGTTCCTCTTTTTTATCAGCTTCCTTATCCACCTTGTTGGTAAAAGCCTGGTAGGTTGTTTCCCGGGCAAAAGGCCGCTTTCCGATCAGGCTTTCAAGATCAGACTGGAAAAGGATCTCTTTTTCCAGAAGTTCTTTTGCAAGAATTTCTAGTTCTTTCTTTCTCTCTGTGAGAAGGGCTTTTGTTCTTTCATAAGCTGAAAGGATTAATTTTCTCACCTCCTCATCGATCGTCTCTGCAGTGGTATCCGAATAGGGTTTGGTCATTTTGTAACCATCATTCTTTGAATCATAGAATGACACATTTCCTATTTTATCATTCATCCCGTAAACCGAGACGATGCTGTAGGCCATTTTTGTCACCCTCTCAAGATCAGAAAGTGCACCGGTCGAGATTTTTCCGAAGATGATTTCTTCTGCAGCTCTACCACCGAGAGTCATGCACATTTCATCCATAAGCTGCTCGGTCTGATACAGAAATTGCTCTTTAGGTAGATATTGGGCGTAGCCCAAAGCTGCAACTCCTCTAGGAACTATACTCACCTTAACTAATGGATCCGCATGCTCAAGATACCACCCCGCTACGGCGTGGCCGGCCTCGTGATATGCTACAATTTTTTTCTCCTCGGGAGAAATGATCTTATTCTTCTTCTCCAGGCCTCCAATCACACGATCCACCGCATCCTGGAAATCCTGCATATCCACCGCTTTTTTATTTCTTCTTGCGGCTATCAATGCTGCTTCATTACATACGTTGGCGATTTCGGCACCTGCAAACCCTGGAGTTTGAGCTGCCAATTTTTTAGGATCCACATCGTCTGAGCTTTTGATTGGCTTCAAGTGAACCTTAAAGATGGCTTCTCTCCCAACGATATCTGGCTTGTCAATAGATATTTGTCTATCAAATCGACCTGGTCTTAAGAGTGCATTATCCAAAACATCAGGTCGGTTTGTAGCCGCGATGACGATAACTCCGGTATCAGTACCGAAACCATCCATTTCTACTAGGAGCGAGTTCAAAGTATTTTCTCTCTCGTCATTTGAGCCCGGCATTTGACCTTTACCTCTCGATCTACCGATAGCGTCAATCTCATCTATAAAGATGATACAAGGAGCCTTTTCTTTTGCTTGCTTAAATAGGTCACGAACCCTGGCTGCACCGACACCTACGAACATCTCCACGAAGTCAGATCCCGAAAGTGTGAAGAACGGTACTCCTGCTTCACCAGCTACGGCTTTTGCCAAAAGAGTCTTACCCGTTCCCGGAGGTCCTACTAGCAAGGCTCCTTTAGGAATTTTACCTCCTAGTTTGGTGAATTTTCCAGGATTCTTCAGGAATTCTACAATTTCCTGAACTTCCTCCTTTGCTTCATCGAGACCTGCCACATTGTCAAAAGTAATTTTGACTTTGTTTTCGGCATCGAATAGTTGAGCTTTAGATTTCCCAACATTAAAGATTTGTCCGCCAGGACCAGATGGGCCAGCCATTCTTCTCATCATAAACCAGAAGAAAACAAACAGAAGTATTAAAAAGCCAAAGCTTCCAAAATAGCTTGTCCAGTTTTCCTCTGTGGTTACTTTATAACCAAGCCTGTTATTTTCGTCACGGGTTTCTTCCAGTGCCTTATAATCTGCAGCAAAGGTTTCTGTAGAAGCCACTTGAAGTGAGTAATGTGGGCCAGACGGATCGTAGAAGGCAGAATTCGCCTCTAATTCCTCTTTATATTTGGTCTCAGCAAGAGCTGAGGGTTTCAGAGTGATATCCACCCGATCCATATTTTTTACCAGAGTTACATTGGCTATATCTTCAGCCTTGTACATCTGTTCAAAACGATTCTTAGTGATATCGATCGTTGAATTTCTTTGTTGAATCCAAGTAAGACCGAGTAAAACCACAACTGCTGCCACGATCAACCAAATCTGGAAGTTTGGCTTTTGTTGAGGTGCTTTAGGTACGAACTTTTTGTTTTTATTCTTGTCGCTCATTTTGTCGATTCTGCTTCCTATAAACTTATGCTAAAACGGTTTAGGAGGTCTAAAGTTTGCACTTTAATTGATTTGGGTGATTTTGGCATCACCCCATAAATCTTCTAAACCATAAAACTCTCTTTTATCTTTTACGAAAATATGTGCTACCACATTGACGTAATCCATGATAATCCATTGATTGTTGTTTTTTCCTTCCATTCGCCAAGGACCGGATTCTCCCGCTTTTTTGACTTCCTCTTCGATTGAATCTGATATAGCTTCTATTTGCTTATCAGAGTTTCCTGAGGCGATAATCATGATATCCGTAATGGAATTATTTACTTTTCTAAGGTCCATCATCACTATGTCTGAGGCTTTTTTTTCCTCCATACCTTTGATGATAACCTTGCTCAGCTCATCTGCTGTCATCAGATTAGTTTAAATTTGGCTTGGATTTACTTCTATTCCAAGAGACACAAATATGATGTATAAAATCCTTGCCAACACGATTTTCTTAGGAAAAGATATTCATTTTCTGCCAGAGTGTCACTCTACGAATGACAAGGCGCTAGAACTAGTCAAGAATCGTCAGGCTCATGAAGGTTCTATTGTGATCACTGCTCATCAGACCAAAGGAAAAGGTCAGAGAGGAAACGCCTGGTATTCCAGAAAGAATGAAAACCTTACCTTTTCATTAATCCTGCGACCAAAATTTCTAGACATATCCGAGCAATTTTTTTTAAACATGATGGTGTCAAATTCAATAAGAGAAACTTTAGGAGAATATTTACCCGATCTAAAGGTAAAATGGCCTAATGACCTTTTGGTCACTGGAGTAGGAAAGCTTTGTGGAATTCTGATTGAAAATGTGGTAACAAATGAAGGTTGGGATTATGCAGTAGTCGGGATAGGAGTTAATGTAAATCAAATGGAAGATTTGCCAGACACCGCCACTTCTATCAAAGCCTGTACTGGTTTTCACTTCGATTTGGAGGAACTGTTTAAACTAATTGTAACCCAGATTGAGCAGGGGTACATAAGCCTCAAAAAGTCAGGAAAGGAAAAAATTTTAACCAATTACCTGAATCACCTTTACGGGTATCAAGAATGGAAGAATTTCGAAAGGGAAGGGCGTGTTTTTGACGGAATGATCACAGGGGTGCACTTAGATGGAAAACTTAAGGTAAGATTAAAGGGGGGAGAGGAAACTCTCTTCGATCTTAAGGAGTTACGTTTTCTATTGTAATGCAAATTTTCACTTCCGGGAATTAAGAGATAAATTTGCAGTTGAATTTTTGAAAAATTAAATAACCACAATTAGATATGTCAGAAACTACATCTGCCAAATACATACCTTATAAGGTAAAGGATATTTCACTTGCTGAATGGGGTCGAAAAGAAATTTTACTTGCGGAAGCGGAAATGCCGGGATTAATGTCCTTGAGAGAGGAATTCGGTCCTTCTCAACCCCTAAAGGGTGCTAGAATAGCAGGATGTCTTCATATGACCATCCAAACTGCAGTTTTAATTGAGACGTTGAAGGCTTTGGGTGCTGAGGTTACCTGGTCCTCTTGCAATATTTTTTCCACACAAGATCATGCGGCTGCCGCTATTGCTGCTGCGGGTATTCCTGTTTATGCATGGAAGGGTATGACCGAGGAAGAGTTTGATTGGTGTATTGAGCAAACCATATTCTTTGGGGAAGAGCGAGAGCCGTTAAACATGATTCTTGACGATGGAGGCGATCTGACAAATATGGTTCTTGATCATTATCCAGAATTGGTATCTGGAATTAGAGGTCTTTCTGAGGAAACCACTACTGGGGTTCATAGATTATATGAGCGAATGAAAAAGGGAACCCTTCCTATGCCAGCCATTAACGTGAATGATTCCGTGACCAAGTCAAAGTTTGACAACAAGTACGGATGTAAAGAATCTCTTGTAGACGCTATCAGAAGGGCTACGGATGTTATGATGGCCGGAAAAGTAGCCGTTGTAGCTGGTTATGGGGATGTTGGAAAAGGCTCTGCTGCTTCTCTTAGAGGTGCTGGAGCAAGAGTGATAGTAGCTGAAATAGATCCAATCTGTGCCCTTCAGGCTGCCATGGATGGTTTTGCAGTGAAAAAGATGACCGATGCCGTGAAGGAAGCTGATATTATCGTAACGGCTACCGGTAACAAGGATATAATTGCAGAAAGTCACTTCATGTCCATGAAGGACAAAGCCATAGTTTGTAATATCGGACACTTCGATAATGAAATTGATATGGCTTGGTTAAATAAAAAATATGGTCATACCAAGAATGTGATCAAGCCTCAGGTTGATCTTTATGACCTTGATGGTAAGCAGATCGTTGTCTTGGCTGAGGGAAGATTGGTTAATTTGGGTTGTGCTACCGGGCACCCATCCTTTGTGATGTCTAATTCCTTCACAAATCAGACTTTGGCGCAGCTAGAGCTTTGGGAAAACCATGAAAATTATAAGCCTGGAGTTTATGTCCTTCCAAAGCACCTTGATGAAAAGGTAGCTGCTCTTCATCTAGCCAAGCTTGGAGTAGAGCTAGACTCACTTAGTGAGGAGCAAGCTGAATACATTGGTGTTAAAGTAGAAGGGCCTTATAAGCCAGAGTATTACAGATACTAAAGTTTGTATTTAGGATAATTTTAAAAGGGAGCTTCAAGCTCTCTTTTTTTATGGATTCAAAATAAGATTTCTTCCGTCTGGTAATACCATTTTTGCCGTGGTTTCGCAAATTCCTGAAGTCTCGTATTTCAAGGTATGAAGGACAGAATTTGAGTTGCCCCTCTGTATCTCCCAGAGTTCTTCTCCAGACACAGGCAGGTTGTCTTCAGCCAAAAAGCATGATTTTGCAGAAATTAGGGGCTGGGAGTTTCTGGAAGTGATCTGCCGTCCTACAGGGTTTTTTCCATTTATTTCCCCAATTGAGGAAATTAGATCCGTTTCAAGGTTAAAGGAATTGTAGGAGTGAGTAAGTGCTCCATTTAAAACGAAACTACTTTGGTTTTCTGCTATAATTCTGAGCATCTCAAAGGTTTCAATGACTTCTCCTGGGCCTATTTGTCCGAAGGTTTTAATACCCTGAATAGTGTCTCCTTCAAATGTGTAATCTTTAAACTCCATGAACCACCGAGGAACACTTGAATTCTGTAGTGCCAAATCCAAGATAATTACCCCCGTCCTTCTATCGGAATTTTCACAGCCTTCTACTTCTCTGTAAGTCAGTGTTATTCTTTTTAAATCTTCTTCTACCTTCACATCTGGGCAACCTGGCAGCACTAGGCCTTCAGGGTTCAAAAACTGCTGATAAGGGGTCAGCGCTGTAAAAAGGTGTTCATATTGGAGTCTGGAGATCAGGAAAATCTGGTTTGCTTCAGTTGGTAGGTCCGTCCTTAAATTGCGGTCCTCATCTTCTGCACATCCAGAAAGGATACCGAATAAGACAATACATATGAGGAGAAAAAAAAATGAATTGTGACTTCGCAATGGTATTAGAATTTTTGAATCTGAGTGCTCAATTACTAAGCCGAATTCATAACTTCGAGAGTAATAAATAAAAAAATTATGAATCATACTGAAGGAATGCTAAAGGAGGGCTCCTTGTCTGGAAAGAATATTTTGATCACCGGAGGTGGAACAGGTTTGGGCCGATCTATGGGTGAATATTTTTTAAAGCTTGGGGCAGTTTTAGTTATTACCTCTAGAAAACTGGACGTATTGCGAAAGACTGCTGAAGAAATGATGGCCGCTAATGGGGGAAAAGTAATTCCCTTGGCCTGTGATGTCAGGGATGCTGAGCAGGTTGAGCAAATGTGGAAAGATGCTAATGATGAATTGGGAAGGATTCATGTGGTCCTGAATAATGCAGCAGGAAATTTCATAAGTCCGACAGAGAGGCTATCGACAAATGCCTTTAATACCGTTCTGGATATTGTGCTAAAAGGTACCTCCCAAGTCACTCTTACAGCAGGAAAGCATTGGATTGAGGAGAAGACACCTGGTGTGTTTTTAAATATTGTTACTACTTATGCCTGGACGGGTTCTGGATATGTGGTTCCTTCGGCTGCCGCCAAAGCTGGTGTCCTCGCAATGACCCGGTCTTTGGCAGTAGAATGGGCGAAGTATGGGATCAGAAGTAATGCGATAGCCCCGGGACCATTTCCAACAGAGGGTGCATGGAGTCGACTATTACCCGGAGATCTGGTAAAGAAGTTCGATCCGGCAAAAAAAGTACCTGTTGGAAGGGTAGGTGAGCATCAGGAATTGGCAAACCTAGCCGCGTACCTTGTATCTGATTTTTCGGCCTATGTGAATGGGGAAGTTGTTACGATAGATGGTGGAGAATGGCTAATGGGGGCAGGAGAGTTTAACAATCTGGATAAGATTCCTCAGGAAATGTGGGATATGCTGGAGGCTTCACGGGGAAAAAAGGGATGAGCCCCAGCATAGTTTGGGGCTACTTGAAAGCCAGATGGAAAATGAGAAAACTCTAAATCAAATCAGATCCAAGGCCCTGATTTTTTAAGGATTTATTTTTTTCCACACTTTGACGAATACTTTTTTTCAGGGTGGAATCCAGTAGTCGGGTTTCTTCCTTTATTAAGCTGAGTAGTCTTTTGCATTCATTTACATCGTCTTCAAGCTCTGCGATTTCCAGCAGGCCTGAAATATTTGCCACTTTTGATCGGATTGAATGTGATTGCTCAAATACCAGCCTCTTCAAAAAATGCTTGTGCTCCTGCATCCAGAGTTCCTGTTTTTTTCTTTCAGTAATATCTAGCATACAGCCTTGAAGTTTGATGGGATGACCCTCTGAGTTCCATTCATTGGTCTTTCCAAAACAATAGACCCAACGGACCTGATTATTTTTGCTGTTGATCTTGAATTCTTCTTTGAAGGGAGTGGTACCTGTAGTTTTGAAATGAGTAGAAAGGCTCTGCATCAATTTTGACATGTCTTCGGAGGAGATATGTTTGGCCCATGTAATTTTGGCATTTCTAAGCTCATCCAAATTGTAACCAAGCATTTGTGCTAAGCCCTGGCTCATTGAATTAATGCTTTTAGTGTAGTCGAACTCCCAGAATCCGAGTAGTCGATTCTCAAGTACGCTGCTTAGCACTGAGTTGCTATCCTCGTCGGACCTCTCAAAAAACTCTTCTAAACCCATATCATAAGGTGCAGCGATTGATATTGGGTGACCGATTCCTAGACATGTTCCGGAATTTACTGTGAGGAAAAAAAACTCCCATTTAGTTTTTATGATACTTTCATCCGGGTAGACTATTTTATTTAATTCAATAACAAAGGACTGTTGAGACTTTTTCCAAGCATTTAGTCTTTGATTTTCATATTTTGACCAATCTGAAGAAAGAAAACAGTCTGAAAAAGAGAGTGGTTTTTCCTTGCTATCGAATAAGGTAGGTACAGGTCCTAGTCCAGAATCTGAAGCAATGATTTCTCCATTTTCATTTATTGCAGCCTGAAGAAAGTATTCAGAATTAATCGCAATGTGGCTAATATTTTTAAGGGCCTCTAGGTTCTTCATGAGGTGCTAAAACAAGCTTCAAAGATATGAAAAACAAAAAATAAAATTTAAAATACATAAAAATATATTTGAAATGAATCTACACCTTGGTAGAAGTACTTTTGGAAACTCTAAAAACCTTGGCAATGTAATCAGTCAGGAGGAGGCATTGAATCTGTTAAGGGAATGGGTAAAAAATGATAAACTCATCCTTCATATGAAGCAAGTAGGCTTATTGATGAAGGCATGGGCTAGGACGAAGGGATACAGCGAAGAGGATCAGCATCGTTGGTACCTAGCGGGTTTGTTACATGATGCAGATTGGGAAAAGTATCCCGACCAACACTGTAAAGTCATCATAGAGGAATTAGAAAATAGAGAGATTGATTCGGAAATAATTCATGCCATTGCTTCACATGGTCCTAAGTATTTTGGCGTCCAACCTGAAACGGAAATGGATAAAATGCTTTATGCGTTTGATGAGCTAAGCGGCTTAATTCATGCATATTCTCTTATGCGCCCTACGGCTTATGAAGGGATGGAAATTAAAGGAGTTAGAAAACGTTTGAAGGATAAGAGCTTTGCTGCACAAGTCAGTCGTGAGGATATTGCAGATGCCTGCGAAAGAGCAAATATTGAATTGAATGTTTTGATTGAATTCATAATTCAACACCAACCTGATTCAATAAACTGAAGAAATCAGGAAAATATAATTTGAATTAGATATTTTTATACAAACTATAAATTTTTCCATATGCTTAAGAAACTTAGCCTAGGGCTAGCTCTTGTGTTTTATTCTTTCGCCCTTAAGGCTCAAGATGTTCAAATCGACACTACAGCTCTCACCATTTTGGATAATATGAGTCAGATTTTTGGGAGCATGAGCTCAGTTGGATTTGAGTCATATACCTCTAGAGATATAGCCTTTTCAAATGAAATTTTAGTAAAGGAATTCATTAGAAATGAAATCAAAATTAAAGGTCCCAACAAATTCGTTTCTCGAATCAGCGGAGAGAAAAAGGAAGAGATTTACAAATACAATGGAGAAAAGGTAACCTATTATTCACTTTCCACGAACCGATATGCTGTTGCAGATGCACCGGATAATCTGGTTGAAACCTTAGATTGGCTCTATACTGATTATGGTATCGAATTTACCGCTGGGGATATTTTTTACCCGAATTTCACACAGGACTTGGCGGAAAATATGGACCACATCCAATTTTTGGGAGTTGTGACCTTGGATGATAAGAGGACCTTCCATATTCTCGCGAGGAATGATCTAATTTCGGTGCAGTTTTGGATCTCAGATGAAATTTATATGGTTCCGAAGAAAATTGTATTGACCTATTTAGATCGAAGTGATTTTCCTCAATTTGAAATAGATTTTGCAAACTGGGAAATAAACCATGAGTATCCAGACGGTATTTTTGAATTTGAACCACCTCCTGCTTCCAAGCAGATAACTTGGATTACAAAAAACTAAATTAGAGTCAAAATCATGAAGAATTCCAAGCCATATTTTCTCGCCTTAGCCATTGTAGCCCTATTTTTTGTTTCAGACTATGCTGAAGCACAGAGGATGAGAGGTGGAGGTAGAGGGAGTGTCAGACCCGCAACCTCGAGACCAACCACTTCGAGAGCACGTCCAAGCACCAGGCCGACATCAAAACCGACATCAAGACCTACAACTCGACCAAGTACATCTTCGCCGAGACCTAAAAACTCCAGCTCAAGACCCACAGTGAATGGTGGTTCAAGTCGAGTTACAAATAAACAGGGGACCAATAGCAGAGTGGGTTCAGTAAAGGATAATCAATCTAGAGATAGGGGTACCAGTGCGGGAGACCGCAGAGTAAACACCGGTGATAGAAATATCAATACCGGTGACCGAAATATCAATTCGGGAAATCGAAACATCAATATTGACAACAGTCGAGATGTAAATATCAATGTCAGGAATAGCTACAACAGATCGTACCGCCCACCATATAGGCCTTATCCTCGACCACCCTACTACTATGGAGGTTTCGGGTTTTCTTGCTTCAGACCTTACTATTATCATCCATATACCCCATTTTATTGGGGGCCTGTGTGGCATCCATGGGGATTTTTCGTAGCTGCTTTGGCCACGACTGCCATCATTGTTTCGGTGAATAATCAGGACTATCACTATGATGAAGGAGTATTTTATATTGAGGATGGGGATGGCTATGTAGTAGTAGAGGCTCCTCAAGGTGCCACTGTCAAGGTGATCCCGAATGATTCAAGAGAGGTAGAGGTAAGTCCTACGGTGAATAATTATTATTATGGAAATACATATTATGAAAAGACAGATGGAGGATATACAGTGGTGCCTCCACCAGCAGGAGCGGTAGTAGATGTATTGCCAGATGGAGGAGAGGAAGTAAAAGTTGGTGATGAAACCTACGTTAAAATAGGCGACACCTATTATCTTCCGGTACAGGTCGATGGAAAGAATATGTATGAAATTGCATCAGTAGAACCTGTAGAAGAGGAGTAAATAAAAAAAGCCGCTATTAAGCGGCTTTTTTATTATTCTTCAATTTCGGAGATGGGTTTGAAATTTCCTTCTGGGAGTTTGGGTTCATCTTCTGTTTTCTCATAAGGGAAAACATCCACGATTGGGCTTTCTACCACATCGGGTATCCTAAAACTTACCAGCATGCTACTCAAACTCTCTTGAATTCTGTCGTACGCAGATTTCACGTCATGAGCGGCGATCAGCATAAATTGGTTTACTTTTTTTTCTTTTCCTGTGTCTGCATCAGTGACCAGATAAGAAACTTTACATTTATACCAGATATCTGCATCATCATAAAAGAAGACATCCACAATGTTACTTTTGCTAAGGCTGGTTACCTGAAAATCACCTCGGATTTGGGATCCCAAACGATCAAAAATCACTGCTTCTGCCTCGGTAAATGATACTGCATCTAATAAAAATTGCTCTGAAATATTCTTCAATAGCCCTTCCTCATTCTCTTTGGCATATTTTACTTTACACAAAAACCAAGTTCTCATATTCTAAATTTTAGGATGTGAAGGTAACCGATATTGGTTGAAGCTCAAACCAGATTAAAATGAAATTTTAAAGCAATGTTCTGGATCGGTTGAGTTCAATTTTTTTGATTAATTTATGTCCAAAGATTAGCTCATGCTGCATAAAATCTGGAAGAGCTTTCCCATCCAGCTGTTCATGCTTCACCTTCAAAAGAACCTGACCCTGGTTTTGGTGTGGGGAATATTATTTGGGGTGATTTTCCAAAAGGTTGGAGTTACTCTTGGGATTCCTTACCTCTTTTTAGATCCTGAATATCTTCATCAGGTTTCCTGGCTGAGTTTTTTTCTTATGGGGATCGGAGCGGCTATTTTGACCATGGCTTTCCATATGACCACCTATATTTTGGATGGTCGCAGATTTCCATTTTTGGCAATTCTAGATCGGCCATTTTTACATTTTTGTGTCAATAACTCCATCATCCCATTTGTTTTTTTTCTGACTTATATCCTAGCTTTTTTGAATTTTCAAAGGGGAAATGAATTGGAAAGTGATTGGGAAATGCTCTATTACTTTCTATCGTTTTCACTGGGTAGTGTTTTAACCATTGGAGTTATTTTTGGGTACTTCGCCCTTACAAATAAGGGATTCTTTGTTCTTTTTTCAGGGTCTGTAGATAAAAGGCTAAGGAGGGTGAAACTCACCAGAACACGCGCATTGACTCAATACCGAGAAATGCGTAAAGAAAACCAGATAGTAGAAACCTATCTTACCTTTGGCTTAAAACTTAAACCAGTTAGAGGAGATATTTCAAGGTTCGAGGCGGCAAAACTCCTGAAAGTTTTCAATCAAAATCACCTCAATCTTTTCTTTATTCAGGTTTTCCTCATTGGGTTGGTTTTGGTCTTAGGTTTCTTTAAAGAAGTTCCAGTTTTTCAATTACCGGCTGCCTTAAGCGTTTTGATCCTTTTTTCGATCCTTATGATGGCTTTTGGAGCTGTGAGCTTTTGGTTCCGTTCTTGGACTAACATTGCAATTATTGGTTTTGCTTTGGTGCTAAATTACTTTTCAAATTATGATTTCCTTAATCGGCCACATGAAGCTTACGGGTTGGATTATCAAAGAGAGCCTGCAGAGTATACCCTAAACCGTCTAAGAAAATTGGTTCATCCAGATACTCTGGAAAAGGACAAATCAAATTTTATAAAAATCCTTGATAATTGGAGGGGGCAGTTTAATGATAGCATTTCTCCAAAAATGTTTATAGTCGCCGCTAGTGGTGGGGGACAAAGATCAGCACTTTGGACGCTGAATGTCCTGCAGCACATCTATAGGATTGATGATGGATCTTTAATCAAAAACATCGAACTCATGACTGGGGCTTCGGGGGGCGTTCTGGGCGAAGCTCTTTTTCGGGAAATATATTTGCGTTCTCTTTCTGACCCGACTTATAGACCAGATTCTAGTCTTTATTTAGATCAACTATCTACTGATAACCTTAACCCAATCATTTTCACCCTTCTGGTAAATGATCTAATTATTAGAAACCAATATTTCGAATACAATGGTCGGCGATATCTCAAGGATAGAGGCTTTGCATTTGAGCGGCAGTTTAATGAAAACACCCAAATGGTTCTGGATAAGCCAATTTCCAGCTATACTGATTTAGAATTCAGAGGTGTAATCCCATTAATGCCAGTTTCCACTTTGATTACTAATGATGGAAGAAAACTTGTGATTTCCCCGCATTCTATGAGCTTTCTCGGAACTTCATTGATGGGGCTTACAGGAGAAAATGAAAAGCTTCAGAGCGTAGATTTCATGAGGTTCTTTGCTGAACACGACCCAGAAGATTTGCGATTTCTTACTGCTTTAAGGATGTCTGCTACTTTTCCCTTTATAACTCCAAATGTACAGCTTCCCTCTGAACCTATTATGGAAACTATGGATACAGGCTTATCGGATAATTTTGGGATACAGGATGCGCTTAGATTCATTTATGTTTTTCAGGAATGGATAAATGAAAATACCTCAGGAGTGGTTTTGATCACTATTCGTGACTCAGAGAAGTCTATGGAAATTCCGGAGACCCTTCCTCCTAAGATTGCTCAAAAACTTTTCACTCCATTAAGGAATATTTATTCGAATTGGGATAACATACAGACTATCCAAAATGAGGTTTTGCATAACTATATGAATGAAAGCATGCCTTTTGAAATCGAAAAAATAGAATTTGAGTACAACCCAGAGGCTTTGCAAAGTGAGGACTTAACAGCCAATCAAGAAAACATGCAGAGAGCTTCTTTAAATTGGCGGTTAACTTCTCGTGAGAAGAAATCCATTTTGGATAATATTAAAACGCAAAAAAATAGAGCCGCCTTAGAGCGACTCCAAGAAGTCAGTCGAGAAATGCGTAAAAATCAATAGGCGATTCCAATTTTCTTATAAATGAAGTGCATTAACCATGCGGGACCAATCATGAGGAATTGTACATCCTTCAGAAAGGAGGGTTTTTTTCCTTCTATTTTATGGCCGTAAAATTGAAATATCCAAGCGATTACAAAAATCCCAATACTTATCATCCACAATTTTCCTGGAAAGGCTAAGTCCAGAAAATTTGCCACGGCCAGGCAGAGTGCAGAAAAGAATAGCATTCCCAAGGCAAGGGGCGCCGAAAGGCTTACATAATAAATCAGAACTAAGACCAATGCGATGGTTGCCCAATTTGCAAAACTTCCAAGAAAGGGTAGTAGATCAGGAAGAGGACCTGCTGGAATACTGTATACCAGACCTACTATGCTAAAAAAAATAGCTGGAACACAAACCCAGTGAATTAATTTATTGGTTGAATTTTGATGGCTTAATCCATATTCATTTAGCAGTTCATCTATTTTTCTCATAAAACTTTGGTGATTAAGAATTCAATTGAAATTCAAATTAATTAAATCTCGACAAAAATTCTGACCTTCAATCACATGTTAAGTTATTGGGAGAAAAAACATCTGTTGAAAGTGGATTTGGTAGTCGTTGGAGCTGGTTTTGTAGGCTTGTCCACTGCCATACATTATAAGCGAATTTACCCTCAGAGAGAAGTATTGGTTTTGGAAAGAGGTGCGTTTCCTACGGGAGCCAGCACTAGAAATGCTGGTTTTGCCTGCTTCGGTAGTCTCACTGAAATTTTGGATGATTTGGACCATATGAAGGAAGAGGAAGTGCTTGCCTTGGTAGAAAGACGCTACATGGGCTTGAAAAGTATCCGTTCGGAGTTCGGTGATGTGAATCTGGATTATCTGGGCACGGGTGGATTTGAGCTATTAGATGAAGGAAACATAAAAGCTCTGGACTCCATACCAAAGATCAATCAAATGTTATATCCATATTTTGGGAGCGAAGTTTTTTCCCTGGAGCCCAAGCCTGAAAGCTTTGGTTTCTCCGCTGAAACAAAGGCCATTGTGAAGAATAAATTTGAGGGTGAATTGGATCCAGGTAAGTACATGCTCAATCTATGGAATAAAGCGAACCAGGAAGGAGTAAGAATTCTTACAGGAATAAATGTTTCAAATATCAATGCCAAAAAGGGAAAGGCTCATGCAAAGGACCCTATGGGCAGGCAACTTTCCTTCGAAGGACATAATATAGCAGTATGTACAAATGCATTTGCTGAAAGCCTTGTAACATCCTTGGGAGTTAAGCCAGGTAGAGGATTAATCCTTTTATCTAAACCGATGCAAGGAGTCATTCCATGGGAGGGCTCATTTCATGTGGATAAGGGATATGTTTATTTTCGGAAAATTGATGACAGATTTTTGATTGGGGGCGGGCGAAATATTGCCTTTGAAGAGGAAGAAACAGAAGAGTTTTTAGCGAATGACAGGATTAGGAATCACCTTAAATCTTTGACAGAACAAAGGCTACTACCTGGAAAACTGGTAGAATGGGACATGGAATGGACCGGGATCATGGGTTTTGGTCAAACCAAAAAACCAATCATTAAACCCATAAGTAACAGAGCAGCAGTAGCAGTAAGACTTGGGGGAATGGGGGTGGCAATAGGATGGCAAGTGGGGAAGGAAATGTCGGAATTACTGTCCAAAATGTAATATGATTTTTTTTACTTAGATTCAATGTTTTAATTCACAAAAACTGCTAGATGGAAGGAATGACGAAAACCCCAAAAGTAATTGACGCGCTTATTCCCCTTACTTTTCTGATCGTTCTTCTCATCATAAATATCCAGGTTTTTGGAACTGATGGTCTTTCTGGTTCCAATCAAATCGTGCTGATTTTGTCCGCTGCAGTGGCTGCAGGAGTTGCTATTTTTAAATTGAAGTATAATTGGTTGACGCTTAGAGAGGGGATAGTCAAAAGCATCAGCTCCGCAATGTCCAGCATACTGATTCTCTTTCTGATCGGAGCACTTGCTGGCACCTGGTTGCTGAGTGGGGTAGTACCGGCTATGATTTATTATGGACTGAAGGTATTAAATCCAACGATTTTCTTGATCGCTGCCTGCTTTGTAAGTGCGGTTGTTTCACTTGCAACAGGTAGTAGTTGGACCACTGTGGCCACAGTCGGAGTAGCCCTATTGGGGATTGGTAGAGCTTTGGGTTTTGAGGAAGGCATTATTGCTGGAGCCATTATTTCCGGAGCCTATTTTGGGGATAAAATGTCTCCTCTTTCAGATACGACCAATTTAGCTCCGGCCATGGCTGGAACTGATCTTTTCACCCATATTAAGTATATGGCTAGGACCACTATACCTTCAATCACCATTACTTTAATAATTTTCGCCATTATTGGCGTGAATTATACGCCTGAAGGAGGTTTAAATGATGTCTCAGTTATTTCGGAAGCCATTCTGGGTAAATTCAATATTTCAGGTTGGTTATTCTTAGTTCCTGTGGCAGTGTTGGGCATGATTATTAAGAAAGTGCCCGCCATTCCAGCCTTATTTGCCGGTGCTATTCTAGGTGGCGTCTTTGCTTTAATCTTTCAACCTGATGTAATCAGGATTATTGCAAATGAAGATGGTTCATTCGCTTACCAATCATTCAAGGCGATTATGATGGCTCTTTATGGAGAGATTGCCATAGTTACAGAAAATGCTGTGGTAAATGAATTATTAGTGACTGGAGGTATGTCAGGTATGTTAAACACCATTTGGTTGATTGTGTGTGCCATGGCTTTTGGAGGAATTATGGAGGTAACTGGGATGCTAAGGGTTTTGGCCGAAGCAGTGATACGAAAAGTTCATAGTGTGGGATCCTTGATAGCTTCGACAGCTGCTACCTGCTTATTCTTTAATGTAACCACTTCGGACCAATATCTGGCCATCTTGGTTCCTGGTCGGATGTACGCCAATGTTTACAAAAAGCGTGGTTTGAAGCCTGAAAATCTAAGTAGAACTTTGGAGGACTCCGCCACCGTTACCTCGGTTTTGGTGCCATGGAATACCTGTGGAGCCACCCAGGCCTCAGTATTGGGAGTGGCTACCTTAACCTATGCCCCCTATTGCTTTTTTAATATTATTAGTCCTTTTATGACTATCCTTTTTGGATATTTGAAGTTAGGAATCAGAATGTATGATGAAGAGAAAGTGAAAGTGGTATGATACCAATGAGAATTTCAAAAGAAGAGGTAAATGAGTTGCCTCTTGGACAGTTCGAGGGGGAGATATTTTTAATTGATAATGAGGAGGAAATAGATGATATCGCTGAGTTTTTAAATACTCAGAGTATTCTTGGTTTTGACACAGAAACAAAACCTACCTTTAAAAAAGGACAACGGAATGAGGTTTCTTTACTTCAGATTTCTACCTCTGAGCAAGCCTTTCTATTCAGATTGAATCATATTGGCTTTCCCATAAAAATCCGGAACGTTTTAGAGAAGGAGAGAATCATTAAAGTCGGTGCTGCAGTTCACGATGATTTAATTGCGCTAAAAAGAATCACGAATGGGTTTTATCCAGAGTCTTTTTTTGACTTGAATGATGAATTAAAAAAAGTGGGGTTTCATAATGTAGGTGTAAGAAATCTTTCCGCAATGGTACTAGGGATCCGTATTTCTAAGTCAGAGCAAGTTTCAAACTGGGAGGCGGAAGAATTAACGGAAAAACAGCTTAGATATGCGGCTACAGATGCCTGGGCCTGTTTGGAAGTCTACGAAAAGTTGAAAAGTCAGGGCTACCTGGATGACCTTCTTAACTCTTAATAATCTCAACTTCTCTTATTAAGTTAAGTCTTTCAAGCACTTCCTTCTCAAGGCTTGCTTTCATTTCTATAGTCATTCGACAATTCAGGTGCATCTCCTGATTTGTGATTTCCAGATCTAGGGATTTTACAAGCTTCATGATTTCATTCATGGCGGGGTAGGGGAATTGCAGGGTCACACTCCCCATTAAAAACTCTTCGACAATCTCATTTGCCTCAATTGCCATTTGAGCTGAGGTTTTGTAGGCTTGAATCAAGCCACTAACCCCTAGCTTTGTCCCACCAAAATAACGCACTACCACAATAAGAACATTTGTGAGATTGGCTGATTTTATCTGGCCCAGTATCGGAATTCCGGCAGAATTATGTGGTTCACCGTCGTCATTGGCTCTAAATAGTTCTTGATCCTTTCCTAGCATAAAAGCGTAGCAATGATGGCCTGCATCATAAAACTCCTTCTTCAGCTCAATTAATTTTTCTTTTACTTCATCCTCATCTCGAACCGGGAAAGCATGAAAATAAAACTTGCTATTTCGATCCTTGTAAAGACCAGAGCTACTTTTGCTCAGGGTGAGAAAACTATCGGATTCGGAGGGGAGGTCTTCCGAGTTCATTGTTTTTTGCCTTTGGTAAAATGAAACCGAAAAATAACCTTTCGCTAACTTTAAAGTAGCATCAATTGTCTTAATTTTAGATTGATGCTATCTCAAGAACAACTCGCTCAATTTCAAGCTCAGATTCCCTTCGTTTTTGATTTTGGGATCAAAGGGGATCCAACGGGAAAGTTGAGTTTTTGGCAGAAAAATGAAATTTTCCCGGAAGGAATTCAACGCTGCTTTTGGGTGTATGACGTGGATGAGGATGAAACCAGGGGAAATCATGCTCACCGATCGGAAGGTCAGGTTATTGTAGCTATCAAAGGAAAGATTTCTCTTAAGATTACCGACACTGCGGGAAATACAAAAGCTTTCACTTTAGAAAACCCTTATGAGGGTTTTTACCTACCTCCTAAATATTGGATTCAAACCAAATTTGAAAGTGGAGCAGTCTTGCTAGGAATGTGTAATGAGCCATTTGAAGATGGTGATTATATACGTGATTTTGAGGAGTTTTTAGCCATGGGAAGATGAGTGCTCAAGGTTATCAATTGAAAAAGTCTCACGAGTCTCATCCGAAACGGAAATATTTGTTTGAGGACTTTATTTCTGAAGGGGATGAGAACTTTTTGTGTTTTGAATGGATCAAAAAAGATAATTGTAAAGTTCTTCTGAGTGTTGATATTGATTCCGAAAATCGGGCAATTTCTTTACCTCACTCTCCATTTGGCGGTGTGATTTTACTGGAGGAGATTAGTTCAGAGCTTTTAGATAGGTTTTTGGAGAGGGTAATTGAAAACCTTCAACATAAAGGGGTGAAAAACTTAGAAATCATTCAAGCTCCTAAGCCCTATGAGCCTCATGCAGATTTAATAGGATATCTTTTGCATAAAAAAGGATTCAAGGTCGATAGGATCCTTAACCATCAGTTCTTCGTGGGAAAGAAAAAAATCAAGGGATGGCTGAAAGAAAAGGCTCCGAAAATTCTAAAAAAGGCTAAAAACCAGGGTTTAAAAGTAAATTCCAGCTCAATAAATAATTTTGATTTTCTGAATAAAATCGCGGTTTGGAACAAGTCGAGAGGATACGATGAGAACCTTGACCAAACCCAGGTGATCCAGCAGGTTTCACTTTTTCCGGACTGGTATTTTGAAATTTCCCTTTATCAGCAAGAACGGCTTGTAGGCTCTGCCCTCGCCGTAAAGCTTACAGAGGATTCTATTTATTATTATAAGTCGGCGATTGATCCTGACGCTAAAATTAAGCATGGTGGAGATATTCTGGTTACTCAACTTTTTAAGCTTGCTGCTGAATTAAAGGTTAATTTCATAGATTTGGGTTCTTCAGACAGGGTGACCTCGGCTAATCATAAATTGATTTTTTTTAAATCGAGATTTTCAAATGATCAGTACAACAAGGTGACCTGGAGCAAGGATATTTTATAATGAGGATTTCGGATCGTGTAACTGTCATATGCATCGCATATAATCATGCGGAGTATATTGAAGAAACGCTAGAAAGCGTTCGCTTACAGGATCACTATAGCAAAGAATTAATCGTAATCGATAATGGTAGTGAGGACGGCACTTTGGAAAAAATCCAAAATTGGGTGGAAAAAAGGGCTGGATCTTTATCTGTTCAGGTAATTTCAAACGAAACTGAGCAACCGTATTGTCAAGTTTTCAATGCAGCCCTTGCTAAGGTAGAAAGCCCATATGTGGTAGATTTATCAGGTGATGATGTTCTCTATCCAGAACACTTGTCACAGTCTATAAAAAGGCTAAAGAGAGTGAATTTTGCTGCTTTCGTTTTTTCAGATGCTTATATACTGGATGAATCGGGCGAGGTTTCTACTTTTTATAAAAGGAATGCAAGTGGTGATTTGGTGGAGGACATGGAGGAACTGGGAGACATCTATGTCACTTTGATAAAGAAAAATTTTATCTGTTCTCCGACCATAGTTTTTCAGACCAAAATTCTAAAGCAAGAAGGTGGTTATGACGGAAATCTTAGCTATGAGGATTTCGATATCCAATTACGACTCGCTAGGAAATATCCTATTGCTTTTTCTAACCACTTAGGGGTACTGAAAAGAAAGCACCCAAAATCTCTATCTACAGGCCAATACAAAAGGTATCAATCTATTATGCTGCCAAGCACGGTAGAAGTTTGTGAGAAAATCAAAGAGATGAATACTCATGAGTCCGAAAATGAAGCCTTGGGAATAAGAATTCTTCATGAATTGAAACATGCCCTTTGGAGTGCTAATTTTGAGCCGGCCGATGGACTGATTAGAATAGGTGAAGAAATAGGGCTTTCCGGGTTGAAGTATTCTCTTTATAAATTCTGGTACAAAAAGAAATGGGATCTTTCCTGGCTTTACCAGAAGGTGAAAGGTTAACCTATTGTAATTCGTATCGGCATTTTTTCCGAAAAGTACTTTTTACCAATTCTTAGAATTTCATCAGCTTCGAAATTTTTCAGATAGTGAAGTTTCATTTCATAAAAGTTCATACCTAATCCTTGCCTATGAACAATTTTAAAACGATCCAAGAGATCAAATGAATTGCTAAACTGGGAGAGCATTTTTCCGATAGAATAGTTTCTCACACTGTTCAGTTCCTCTTCGGGAATAGGTATTTCACAGAGTTTCAGGATTTCCGCTTCTATTTCCTTTATCACTTCCTCTTTGAACCCTTTTTGGATTTCAGCTCCTATGAGAACATAATCCAAGTTACCGATCACTTGAAGGCTGGAATAAATGCCATAAGTATGACCTTTATCCTCCCTGATATTTTTAATCAACCGCGACCCAAAATATCCTCCCAAAAAGGTATTGAATACGCTCAATGCAAGATAATCAGGATGTTTCATCGGGATGGATGGCGCACCCATTCTCAAGCTTACCTGAACCGCATTTTCATTTACCTGATCTAGGAAATAAGGATGGACTTTTTGAGTCAAGGGCTCTTCACTCTTTTTTTCTCTATTTGGAATTTTTCCAAGAAGTGTAAAAAGTTTTTCGATTTCAGCTTCAGAGAAATTTCCTGCAAGAAATATTTCTATATCAGTCCAAAGCTTTGTCTCATAGTAATCCTTTAACTTTTCCACGTTGATGGACTCTACATTTTCAGCCTTGTTCTCGTATCCAAAAGGATCATTTGCTCCGAATAGAGCTTCCCTGAATCTAGTATTGGCACGGCTTGAAGTTTTTTCCAGTTCTATTTTAATAGCTAGTGCCTTTTGCTTTTTGCGATTATCGAAATATTTCTGCGGGAAAGTGGCTTCTTCAAAAAGTGTCAAGTACAGAGGAAGAATACTCCAAAACTGCTTTCTGGTACTGAGTAATCTAAGTCCTTCGTGCGTGAAAGAAGAGATAGCGGTGATCTCGGTAGCATAAAAATCTAACTTTTCAGAAATCTGGTCAATGTCGAAAGTTTTGGTACCATCCAAAAGAGAATCCAGACATAACCTTGGAACCAATTGCTCTTGTAATGGCAATCCTCGACGACCAGAAATACCTACTGTTTCAAGTTTGACGGCATCTATTCCCGGTGTTTGGAAAAAGTAAACTTTGGCACCATTGGAAAGCTCATAAACGACAGGTTTTCCGAGATCAAAGTCATGGGGAACCTGGAATTTCGGTGCTTTCGACCGATCTAATATCATAGATTAATTAGGGATAGTGTAAAGCAATCCGAATCTAAGAGTTTCCGCGAGCGGGTGATTTTGTGTCTGAGGAACAAGGTAAGAAAAGTCAAACCCGACTCTTTTGATATCAAAACCTAATCCCATGGTAAAATATCTTCTTCCACCCTTGTTTGGGTTTTCATAGAAATATCCTGTTCGAAGTGAGAATTTTTCGTTGTAGGTATATTCTACCCCGAAGGAAATCATGACTTCTTGAAGCTCTTCGGAGAACCCACCTGGAGCATCAGCAAAAGAACCGAACATTCCTGAAAGTAGAGGGCGGTTTGGATCTTTGCCGGAGGCAATAATCAAATTGCCATCTTCATCTGTGGCAAGTGTTCCATCCTCATTTGTTTCATAGATTGGAGGCGTAGGCACAAGAAGTTTATTGAAGTCTAGGGAGAAAGTGAGTGAGTTAAACTCGTCTAAATTTATGAGGTAAGAAGTTCCTATTCTCAAATTTGTAGGAATGAAATCAAGGTCTTCCGCGCTATTGTAAGTGATTTTCGGTCCAATATTCGAGATATTAACACCCCAGGACCAGACTCCATCCTTATTTGTGGTGTAAACTTTTTTCTGATAGTAAAGTCCTACATCTGCTCCTACACTTATCCCTGGTCTGCTTTCTGCACCACCAACCGAGGAAATCGCACCAGAAAGATTAGAATGGATGAACCGTGCTGAAATGCCTAATCCGAAATTTTGAGATAGTTTTCTTGAGTAAGTTCCACCAATTGCGATGTCTCTTGGATTGAATTCGCCCACCTCATTACCCATACCATCTGTTAGCTGGATATCCCCCATATTAAAGTATCGAAGGTCAAAGCCTACTGCCGAAACTTCATCAATTTTAAAATACCCTGCGAGGTAACTAACAGACATATCATTCACGAGATTTCCAAGCCATGGAGAGTAAGAAAGGCTCAAACTCATTTGATCTTCGACAAAGGCCAGTTTTCCAGAATTCCAATGTGCACTATTTGCGTCCGGTGAGGTAGCCACACCAACATCTCCCATTCCAGAGTGACGGCTGTCTGGTGCGAAGTTCAAAAAAGGTACAGCCGTAGTAATTACACGGCGATCAGGATCCTGCCCCGAAATGATCGTACTATTTTGAGCATAAGTCGAAAAGGAAGCTAATGACAAAACTGTCACCAAGAGTATTTTTCCCTTAAATAATGCTTTAAATTTCATTCAATGATGAGTTTTCCGCTTACAGAGGCCTCGCTACCGTCTAATTCTGATATAAGCGACAATTTGTAAATATAAGTTCCTTTTGCTGGATATTTTGATTGCTCTTGCAAAAATATCCATTTGATTCCTCTGATTACAGGGCTGACGCCCACTAAACGTTGAATGTCTGAAAATAGTATTCGACCCTCCATATTATAAACTGATAAACTTAAAACAAGATTTTCATCCGGACGGTTATGGCTAATTTCAAAATTCGATTCGATACTTGAAGGGTTGGGATAAACCTTATGCGACAAAATCTGAATAAAATTACTTCCTACTACTTCAATAATTCTTTCCAAGGAGGAACTATTTCCTACATTATCCCAAGCACGAATGGTTATCTTGTTGAGACCTTCATTCAGGTTATTAATGGTGGTGGTGAGGCTTCCTTTTTTAAAGTTTCCATCTGAAGAAAGAAATAAGCTATTCAGATTTTGTGGAGGATTATTGTTCACCTGAACTTCTATATTCTGACCTGGATTTAAGCCTGAAACATTAATTCCGCTAATATCTTCTAAGGTCAGATCCAAAATGATTTGCTTGGAGTTAAAGCTAAGGTTTTCAGATTTTTCGTTGAAATAAGCCTGTATTTGTGGTCCTTCCTTATCATTAGGCTTTTCACCTGATCCTCCAATGATAGGTGTCCTTCCTCCAAAAGCCTCGGAAACTCCATCCTCCTCTGTACCCAATATTCTCAATGCCCCCTTGCCATATTCATAATCGATATTAGAGGAAATCAGAAAAGTGGAGGTGAACTCACCTGCTGAGATTTTACCCTTGCCCCTGAAAAGTGAAACTTTCTCTTCTTTAAAATCGAATGGGTTACTCTCGTCTCCAAGTGTGGTTGAAGTCCCGGGTTTATCCCTGATGTCTATGAGATATTCTCCATCAAAGCTACTCAGTTTTGCTCCGGACAAAGGATCAATTACCTGTCCTTTAAGCTCAATCTCCTGAAATGCGGACAAGGTGTCTACCTCTGTTTGTTTTGACACACTTTTTAAGGATGAAATTTCTATTTCAAGTTCAGGACTGGCTAATTTCATACTTGGATCGCCCAGCAGGGCAAAGTTTCTATTTAAGGCCCCATTCAAGCTTTGGTTTTTGGTGTTTTTGAAAATTTCTCCCAAAGTCCGACTTTCTCCGTTATCTCTTTTAAATACCTCTTGGACAAAAGCCTCGTTCAGTCTAAAATTGACACTGCTAAACACAGGCCTCCCAGTTGTAAGAAGTCCAATGGCACCCTTATCAGGGATAATCATAAGCTCTTCAGCGGCCGAGCGAATAAAAGGACTGTCATGTCTACCAAATTCGCAGGTAGCAGTAACCCATAGAGCCAATCTTTCCTGAGCTGGCCAATCCCTTATGTCTTCCACCTGAAAAACTTCCTCCGCAGTAAGGGTTGTCTCATTTCCATGACCGATATAATTCAAAAGCAGAGTTCCTCGCTCCAGAGTTTCCAACAGAGCTTCCTTTGCCGCAGGTGATTCCTGACCAGAGCCAGTGCTTATTTGCTCATATCGATCCAAGTAAAGTTTTCTTTGGAAATATCCCTGATGATTTTCAAAGAGATATTGGCTATGAGACTCAGCATCTCTTGCGTGGATATTATTATCTGCATCATCAGCAAAAAAAGCGACGGTCCTTTTCCAGTCTCCGGGCAATGGATTAAGCTCATACTCGATAATCTTATCGACCATCACCTTGGCTTCACTTTCATTAATCACCGGAATTCTTCCTACTCCGATCTGCATTAATTCATCACCTTCTCTATTTTCTTCCCAATTACCTTGACCCGGATTAATTAATCCAAAAAAATCATCTGAACTGAATGTGGTCAGAGGATTGAGGCTTTCCCTGCTAGAATAGGTAGGTATTAAATTAGGACGTCCTCCAAGAATACCTTTGGTGTCAAAGGTGCCTTTTCCAAAAAGCAAAACATTTTTTAGAGAACCGTTTCCAAACCTTGAGGCAATGAAATTCCGTATTCCATTGACATCGAGGTTTCCATAAGCATAGGCATCAATCACTTGCTGAAGACTCACCAATTCAGTGGAAAGGCCCATTGAGTTTTTATGTGCCTGTAATCGAACAGCGGAATTCCATAATTCAGAAGGAGAAATAATCAGTAAACCGGCATTGGAGGCTGAGGATCGAAGTGAAAGGTCCGCGGTTTCGAAATCGGTGATCTCAGGAGCTGATGAGGAATCAAAGACCACTAATTTCATAAAGTTTGTGGTTCCTATTTCTTCAATTAGCAGAGACTCGGGCTCAAAAAATCTTTCTACATTCCATATTTCCAATCCTTCGGAAAGAGAAATTTCAAATAGCTCTGAACTCTGTCTGTGCCAAACACCACTTGACAGATTGATTGATGACTGAGGCATTCCAAGGGTGATAAACTCAACGTATCCAGAGGAATTTGAAGCGCTCGCAGAGTATGAAACCTCCACTTCATCAACTTGATTATTGGTCGGTTCAAAGGTCTCATTTATAAAAATTGATTCACCTTTCACACCGTAAATTGCATCGGGTATTGCCTCGAATTCAAGTTCTGAAATCAGCTGACCATTTGCGGAAATTCTGATTTGTGAATTCGCTAAGGATTGAGCCATAAAGCTGCCTGAAATTATCCAAGGTGCTGGTTCACTGCTGCTTAGTCCAAAGCGAATGGCTTGTGAATTTCCTGAGCCTATGGCCTGGCCATACCACACACGGCCAGAATTTAAAAGGTTTGTTCGCTCTTCTCGATAAGTGTTGAATTGATAAAGAATAGAACTTATACCATTATTTCCGGACGGTGTCTGAAGCGTGCTTATTCTTTTGGGTTCCTCCGTTTTACCGATTAGGAAGGATAATTCATCTACTCCAAGGTGATTCACCTCCTCCCAATATTCACCATTCCAGACCCGACGATCTGGACCACTCAAAAAGACGAATATATCTCCGTTTTCGAAGTGAACTGGAATTTGATGTAGCTCCAGATCTTCAGATTGAAAAGTTTGTGGAAGCTGACCTGGGTATCCGAAGACACCTACTTCTTCGGGATTGATTGAGAGAGATTCTAGCTGTGCTGCGGAGATTTTATAGATACCTTCTTTGCTGATGGCAAACTTGTAAAAAGAGCTTTGCGCCAGCAAAATAGGACTCAAAACCATAAGAAAGAGCCCAAACACCCAACTTCTCCAATTCAAAATCATTTCTCACCTATGCTGTTTTCGACGATAGATAGTCCTATGTAAGCCAGAATAATGAAGGGAATGCCTGCTAGACCTAGCCAAATGGCTACCACGAAACCCAGTATTATCAATAGATACCTATATACATTATCCTTGAGGGAAAAGTTTTTGAATTTTAACGCGATAAGTGGAATCTCTGCAATCAGAAGGTATGAAATGACAATAGCAATACCGGCAAGGAATAAGGGCAAGGTTAACCAGGAACCCAATTGTATCCAACGTGTAGCGAGAAAAGGTAAAGTAGTGATCATCAAAGCACTGGCAGGGGTGGGTAAACCTATGAATCGATCCGTTTGGCGAGTGTCCAGATTAAATTTCGCAAGGCGATAAATAGAAAAGACGGGCACAGCTAGGGTGATATAGGTGATCCAATCAGCCTCAGCTTTACTCTCCGACATGGCAAAAAGCACAATACCGGGAAGTAGGCCAAAGGATATGGCGTCTGCAAGGGAATCAAGTTGTTTACCTAATTCTCCTTGAACCTTAAGAAGCCTTGCCGCAAAACCATCAAGAAAATCTAAGAAAGCCGAAATGAGAACAAAATAAGCTCCGTAATAGATATTTCCATCAAGAACTTGGATAATACCAATTGACCCTGAAAGTGCATTCAGAAGCGTGAGGCTATTCGGGATATGCTTAATAAAGCTCAATATATTGCGTTTTTGCCGACAAAAGGATTATGCTCTTTTTCAAATCCTACGTTAGTTTCTGGACCATGTCCAGGGAACAGGACTGTTGTCTCAGGCAATTCGAAAAGTATAGAATTTATTCGATCTAGGAGCTGTTGGTGGTTGCCGCCAGGAAGATCTGTTCGCCCAATACTTCCTCTAAAAAGCGTGTCTCCACAAATAGCAAAGTTTGATTTAGCATTATAAAAAACGATATGGCCAGGTGAGTGACCTGGCACGAATAAACACTCAAGTTTGTCATCACCGATTTCAATCATGTCACCTTCGCTTAAAAGATGATCATGGGTACTGGGTTCATAAGCTGGTAGACCATATCCAGGGGCATAAACTTCTACAGCCTTCAATACCGGTATTTCATTCTGGTGAATCCATAAATCAAGATCATATTTATTTTTTGCCCAGGCATTTCCTAAAACGTGGTCAACATGACAATGGGTGTTCAATAGCTTTAGGATTTTAATATCATTTGCCTGAATAAATCGGTCAAGCTCATTCTTTTCTTCTTTGTCATAACATCCAGGATCGATCAAAACTCCAGCCCCGTTTTCATTATAAACGAGATAAGTGTTTTCCTGAAGTGGATTAAATGTGAAGACCTTGATTGAGAGCATAAATTCTTTGAAGAGTTAGTAGGCAAAATAAGTAATAATAGGCTTAATTTGGACGATGAAAGTTGATTTTTTGCTGATTGGGCAGGGTCTGGCAGGAAGTATTCTTGCCTATCGATTGATTAAAAAAGGAAAGAAGGTAAGGGTTTTTGATACGCCCAAAAAAAATCTATCAAGCCGAGTAGCGGCAGGCTTATATAATCCGATCACCGGTAGGAAGATGCTAAAAACCTGGAGGGCGGATGATCTGTTTCCTGAAATAGAACAGTTTTATTCTGAACTCGAAACTGAAACCAAAACTTCATTTTTAGAGCGGACAGCTATTTATCGGCCATTTTTGACCATTGAAGAGCAAAATGAGTGGATGGGAAAAAGTGCAGAATTAAATTTTCAACCTTATGTTGAGAAGGTCTTGAAGAAGTCATTAAACTCTTCAATTAATGATCCATTTGGAGGGATTCTTCTTAAAAATTGCGGGTGGCTGGACACCAAAAAATTTCTGGACGCCATGTCTTGCTGGCTTGGGGATCAATTGATACAAGATGAATTTGAGGAGTCAAACCTTCAGAGGATTGAAGATGGATGGAAATATGAGAATTTTGAATCCTCAGCTTTGATTTATTGCAATGGAATTGGTGCCATGAACTCTTCATTTTTCAGCTATCTGCCGTTTGCTCCTTCCAAAGGAGAGATTCTCGAGGTACGACAGGGTTATGATCCGAACCTTATCATAAATCGCGGTGTTTTTCGGGTAGGTTTAGGAGAAGGTAAATTCCGGGTGGGATCGACTTATACTCATCATGACCTTGAAAAAGGTCCTACTGAAAAATCGAAGAACGAACTGATCAGACGACTCGGAGACTTAATGAATGAACCGCTGGTGGAAATTATTGGCCATAAACATGGTATTAGACCGGCTACAAGGGATAGAAAACCATTTTTGGGTAAACATCCTAAGGAAGAAGGCGTTTATTCTTTTAATGGATTTGGTGCCAAGGGTGTATCTTTAATTCCTTATTTCAGTAAAATTATGATAGACTATATAATTGAAAATAAGCGATTGGATAAGGAAATAGACATCGAAAGGTATTTTAATTATATTTAAATCAAATCAGCCCAACGAATGCGCAGACAGGCTTTACGTCTTTTATTTATAATAGGTTTTCTATCTGCTCCCTTTATTACCCAGGCTCAATTTGATCAGGAGAGATTCGGTAAGAATAGGATACAGCACAAAGAGTTTGAATGGTATTTTTACAGTTCAAATAACTTTGAGGTCTACTATTACGACCGGGGTGGAGCCAATGCCAAGTTGGCTATAGATTATCTCGAAAGTGAGTTTGACAGACTGACACAAATGATAGGCTACGTGGCCTACACTAAGCCCAAAATCTACGTATATAATTCACCAGAAGAACTTCTTCAGTCTAACTTGAATTTGAACAAGGACGAGTTCACAGAGGATGGGCAGACCACTTTTAATAGATTAATTGCTGAAGTATCCTACAAAGGACATATTGATTTATTTAAGGAGGACTTAATATTCGCAACTTCAAAAGTCATTATTGAGGAAATGCTCTATGGCTCCTCAGTCGCCGATGCTTTTCAATCAAATCTGATCAATAGCTTTCCGGAGTGGTATTTAGATGGGGTTGCCTTATATCTGGCTAAAGGCTGGAGTCGTGAGATGGACGACTACGCAAGGCATTATTTCGCAGAAGAAGAGGATCCGAAGCTTTTAAAGTTGAAGCAAAGAGAAGCTGCTCTTGTGGGCCAATCTGTTTGGAACTACATAGCCGAGAAATATGGTCGCCGATATATTTCCAGTATTCTTAATCTCTCAAGAATAAATAGAAATGAGGAAAATAGCATTGCAAATACGGTAGGACTTAATTTCGAAACTTTCAAAAGTCAGTGGAGGGAATATTATACTAACATTAACAAGCAGGTTTTTAGTACTTTCCAAACGGTAGATTCCGATCGGGCTTTTGTAGAGACGTCTCCAAGGGTTATTGGGGCTATCAGTGATATTGAGTTCAGTCCAGATGGACTGAATTTGGCTTATGTATTAAACAACGGGGGTAAATATAAGGTGGTCGTAAGGGACCTTTCCAGTGGTGATGAAACCATCATTTATCGTGGAGGAGCCACATACGAGGATCAGAATCCAAACTTCATATCCCCAGTAATTGCATGGAGGGATTCAGCCAACGTGGCGATAGCATCCTTCAAACGTGGTTTTACCACTCTTCGATTGAGATCAATAGACGGTACAAATCAGGATAAAATTTTCCTCAGAAATATTACCCAGATACTTAGCCTTGATTTTAACAGCACCGGAAATAATATGGTGCTTTCAGCAATCTCGAATGGTAAGTCGGATATTTATACTTTAAATACTAGAGGGGCTGGACGTCGACTGACAAACGATCGTTTTGATTACATCACCCCAACTTTTCTGAATGATTCGACCATAATTTATTCCTCCAATTTCACATCTCTTCCTGACTCCATAAATGATAAAAACCTAAAGATGGAAGACCTGCCGGACATCTATAATCTATACAGGTTAGATGTTGGGGATTCCATGGTTACGACCCAGCTGACGAATACTGCAAGTAAAAATATTAGGCCGGAGAAGCTAAACGCAAATTCAATTATTTTTCTAAGCGACCTGAGTGGTGTAAATAATTTGATGAGATTAAGCTTGGGGACCAATGTATCAAGCCAAATATCAGGTTTTGACAAAAGTATAGAGGTCTTTGATGTTACAGGTCGGATGAACAAGGTGGCCTATTCTATAAGAGATGGAAGGCAAAGCTTCGTGGTAGTGGAAGGGTTTTCAGCGGCTGATCAATTTACCCCAAGTACTCCAAGGGTTCAATTGGCGCAAGCCAAGGACTTAAATGAGAGGATAGCTATGAGGCGAAGACTTGAAGAACAACAAAAACAAGAGGAATTAGAAGAGCAGGCAACTGTTATCCCACCCACTGAAGATTTGGGAATTCCAGAGGCTATGAAGGTGGATACTACTGCCAATGTCAATCGAAGTTCATCTATAAATGTAGATCGATTAAGATTTGAGAATAAGGGAGGAATTGATACTGATAATTATACTTTCGACTCCCTTCCAAACCCGGTTTTAGATAGGGAAAGAACTGTTGATAGTAGTAATAAGATTAATTTGCTTGAAACTTTTAGGAGACAGAGCTTAAGAAAAAGAGTGGTGGGTCCAAGGCGCATGGAACCCCAATTTTTCACGAATAATATAAATACCCGATTTGTAGTAGACCCACTTAGGGGATTTGGTATTATGCTTACTGGAAAGATGACCGATCTTTTGGATAATCATTCATTTTATGGAGGCATCATGACTACGCTTGATTTTAGATCAGGTGGAGATATTTTCTTTGAATATGAATACTTAAAAAGTAGACTGGACTTCAGAGCTAGATTCGATAGAAGAACCATCGAAGTAGATGAAGGTGATATTACCTTCCAGAGATATGCTCTGACCAAGGTGGAGCTCGGAGTTTCCTACCCATTTAACATAAACACTAGATTCACTTTAGCCCCTTTTGTTGCTAAAACTCAATATTTTAATTTAAACCCTGATTCTTTGATCCTTGGGCAGGTACCGGAGCAAAATCGCTTTGATGTGAATTATATTGGAGGTAAAGCAGAATTGGTATTTGATAGAACTGAGCAAATCGGGCTTTATACACCAGCCGGTATTAAAGGGAAGGTAGGCTTTATGCATTATCAAGGTTTGAATCATGCTGATCGCTCTTTCAGTCAGTTCTATTTGGACTTGAGAAACTATCAGAAGATTCATAAGAATATAATCCTTGCTTCTAAGCTTTATGTAGGTTCATTCATGGGAAGAAATCCTCAATCCTATTTGGTAGGTGGTATGGATAACTGGCTATTCAATGAATTTTACAATCCTCCATCAAACCGTCCTGAGGCCTCACCAGTTAGAAATCCAACAGGGGCAGAAAATTCAAACATACTCTTTGCTGATTTTGTGGATTTAAGGGGATATGATTACGATGAAATTCGAGGAAGAAATGTGATCACATTTACGACTGAGCTTCGAATTCCTATTTTCTCTTATCTCACTAGAGGAAATATTACCTCCAACTTTGTGAGAAACTTTCAGCTTGTAGGATTTTATGATATAGGATCAGCATGGAATGATGCTGCACCTTGGGAGAGAGTGAATGATCAAAACACTGAAATAATTGATACCGAAGGTTCTCCTTTCGAGATAACGCTGAACAATTTTAACAACCCATGGCTACAGAGTTATGGAGCTGGATTGAGAACAGTGCTTTTGAATTATTATGTGAAGTTTGATATGGCGCGGCCCGTTAGAAATTATGAGCGGGAAAACATGAGGTATTATGTGACCTTAGGTTTTAATTTTTAATCCAAACTTTACAAGAATGATCAAATCCATGACTGGTTATGGAAATGCCAGCTTAGAAAATGAGCAGTTATCCATAAATGTTGAAGTAAAGACTCTTAATTCTAAATTTCTGGATTTTTCTTTTCGGGCTCCAAGGCAGTTCTCAGAAAAGGAAAAAGAGGTAAGGAACATAGTTCAAAATACTCTTGAGAGGGGTAAAGTAGCTATAAGTCTCGATATTACTTCCAAAAGTTCCGGACAGCTTCCTGTTCAAATTGACGAAGAACTTTTCAAAACCTATTATAATAAGTATAAGGAACTAGCTGTTGAGGTAGGAGATAGTAGTTCTGAAATATTCAAAATGGCACTGCAGAGTCCCAATGTAACCACGAATATTGCTTCTGATTCAGAAGATCTCGAGTCTGAATGGGTGCAAATATTAGAGGTGATCAAGGAGGCTCTTTCAGCATGTGCATCCTTTAGGGAAGATGAAGGAAAGGCATTGGAGGTAAAATTAAGTGAAAACGTAGGGACCATTCGAGAGGGTCTTGATGCGGTAAAGGGACTCGAAGGAGAGAGGGTCGAGAAGATAAAAAGCCGAATTCGTGGGCACTTCGATGAGTGGTTGGAAGAGCAACAATTTGATGCGAATAGGTTTGAGCAAGAGCTCATTTACTATTTCGAAAAACTTGATATTACGGAAGAGATTGTAAGATTAGGAACTCATCTAGATTATTTTGAGAAGACTATGAAAGAAGGTAAGGGGCAGGGGAAAAAACTTGGGTTTATCTCACAAGAAATGGGTAGAGAAATCAACACTATTGGGTCGAAAGCAAATGACGCTCAGCTTCAGAAGCATGTAATCCTGATGAAGGATGAACTTGAAAAAATTAAAGAACAAACCCTTAACGTTCTGTAAGTTCAGTTTTCCTAATTAATCTACCTGGAGTTCTACCTAGAAACTGTCCTTTTTCTAAAGCTAGAACTCCATCAATAATTACATATTCAATACCCACCGGATATTGGTGAGGTTTTACGAAGGTAGATTTATCTATGACGGTTTGCGGATCAAAAATCACCAAATCAGCCTTCATTCCTTTTTTAATGATTCCTCTGTTAGCCAATCCCAGTCTTTGCGCTGGCATTCCAGTCATTTTATGGATTGCTTCTTCGAGACTTAAAACTCCCTTCTCACGTACATAATAGCCTAGAATTCGTGGGAAAGTGCCATAGGCACGAGGATGAGGGTGTCCATTTCCCGGTTCAGAAAGCCGTCCATCTGAACCTATCATGGTCATGGGATGTGCCATGATTTTTTCTACATCCATTTCATCCATGGCATGGTAGATGGTTCCTGTTCCTCCGTTTAGTTGAGCTTTAATTACATATTCAGCGCCGTTTTCCACACTCGGCTCTTCTCCCTCCATGGTTAACCAGTCATGTAAGGTTTTGCCTTCTAATTCTGTCCTCCAACTCACCCTCGAAAACTGGATTCTTCTTAAATCACTTCCCCCTCGATCATTTAATATATTCCAGATGATTCCTGCTTTGATACTATCTTTCAAAACAGGATCAGAAACCCTTTCTGAAAACTTGCCACCTTCTCTGGCCCAGGCTGGAATTAAAACACTTATTCCAGTATGGCTGGCAGCATACGGGTATTGATCCATCATAATATCCAGACCTTGAGCTCTTGCCGAATCGACCAAAGCTAAGGTTTGGCTACTGGCTCCCCACATTCTAACGCCAATGGCCTTGTGATGAGTCAATACCACAGGAATATCAGCTTGCTCAGAAATAACAATAGCCTCTTTTACAGCTGGTATTAAACCCACTCCTTCTTCCCTTAAATGGCTTGTATAAATCCCACCGTTTTGAGAGGCAACTTTTGATAAGGAAATTATTTCATCAAGCTTGGAAAAGGCACCAGGAAGGTATTTTAAACCTGTTGAAATCCCGAAGGCCCCGGCTTTCATGGCGGATTCAATGGAAGCTTTCATTTCTTCCAACTCTTGGAGATTTGGCTCCCTGTCATCCAAGCCCAAAACAGCTCTTCTTACGGAATTATGACCAATCAGATATCCAACGTTCAACCCTAATTCCATTTGGTCAAGAGAATCAAGATAAGATTCGAATGGCCATGGCCCACCGCCATCAGGTCCACCCAGTGCAAAGGTGACTCCCTGCCTTACGTGACTTTCTGCCAGAGGCATATCCATTAAGGGTTCGAGGTGGGTATGCATGTCTATAAACCCAGGCGAAAGTGCCATACCTTTGGCATCGATAATTTTTTCAGATTTTGCTTCGCCCAAATCACCAATTTCGATGATTTCACCATCTGAAATAGCTATGTCAACTTTTGCTGGAGGGTTTCCCAAACCATCATAGACGTCTGCATTAATAATTATAAGATCATAGCTGTTAGATGTACATGAAACCCATAAAATCAAGCCGAAAAGAGTAAGGAGGTTTTTCATTTCACAATGGATTTTCCGTTTAACAAAAGAAAGCTAGAATCTAATAAATTCTAGCTTGAAAATAGCTCGGGTTCATCAGCAATGAAATTATGGGCATAAAAAAAGGGTCTGAATTCAGACCCTCTCTTTTTTATTTTTGGATTAGCTCAATTTAAATCTAATCGGTAATCTCATCCTAGTTCTTACTGGCTTCCCTCTTTGCTTACCAGGCTCCCATTTAGGGGCATTTTCTACTACTCGAATGGCTTCATCATCACAACCTCCGCCGATACCTCTCAAAACATCAACGTCTTGGATAGATCCATCTACGTTAACAACGAAAACCACGATAACTGTTCCTTCGATACCCATTCTTCTAGCCTGGGTAGGGTATTTCAAATTCTTTCTCAAATATTCATTCCAGCCTGACATTCCTCCTGGAGGATTTGGCTGGGTTTCTACCACGTCAAAAATTTCGTCAGCTTTCTCCTCTACAGGAGCTTCAGCGATAACGACCTCTTCGATTACCGTCTCTTCCTGAACGTCAACATCAAAGTTAACTTCAATTTTTTCTTCAATCTCAACCTCATCTGGAATCTCCTGAATAATTGGCTGCTCCACTGGTGGTGGTGGTGGCGGCGGTTGTTCAGTAATAGGTATATCTAATAGCTCTTCGAAGTTATCAGTCACCATTCCGAGGTCCTTAAGAGCACCATCATCAAATGACTTCCATTCGAAGGCTGCAAGTGACGCACCCACAGCTATGGCTAATCCCAAGTTCAGGAACATTCCTGTCTTGTTTGCCAGATCAGCGCTTGGAGTCTTTTTTGCTTCCATGACGAATTTTGGTTGAGTTTTACAATTATATTAAGAACTAGACTTACAAGATTAACGATATTTGATCAGTTATCCAATACTATTCGGACTTGGAGATGTTTAAATATGTCAAAATTCCAAGTCCTCCCCCTAAGATATTAGCGGCTATGTCATAAATATCGAACGTTCGATTTGGTACTTGGGTTTGCGCTAGCTCTAAGACTAGTCCAAGTAGTAAACCGAAAATCAGGAAATTAAGCCTACGACCAGTTCGATTATTTTGAAAAATGGGCTCTTTTATTCCAGCCCAAATAAAGCTCAGGATACCAAAACAAATAACGTGGATTAATTTGTCCTGAAAACTGAAATAATCTACTTCTGGAAATTTATCTCCAGGAGTCAGCATTGCAAATAATAAAACAACAAGCCATGTAACTCCCAGAATTAATCTGAACATTTTACTTGCCTACTAATTCAGCGTATTGTTCAGAAGTAAGAAGGTTGTCAGGAAGATCTCCGGTGATTTTAACCTTGATCATCCAGCCTGATTCATATGGCGAATCATTTACTAATTCCGGATTGTCTTCAAGTTCTTCGTTCAGTTCAAGAATCTCACCACTGATGGGCATGAAAAGGTCAGAAACAGTCTTAACCGCTTCTACGGAGCCAAAAACTTCACCACTATCTAGCGTGTCACCGACAGTTTCTACTTCTAAGTAAACGATATCTCCCAATTCACCGGCTGCAAATTCAGTGATACCAATGGTGGCTACATCACCATCTATTTTGACCCACTCGTGGTCTTCTGTGTACTTTAAATTTTCTGGAAAATTCATTTTTCAATTTTTAAAACGGTTCAAAAATATAAGGATTAAAAATAGGATGAAATCTATTGGGATAAATTAAATCTAACTTGTCCACCAAAGGCCGTAGAGGAGCGACGGAAGGCAGTAGTTACCTTTGGGTCATTGATGGTTCGATCAAAATATAATGTCACACTTAGGTTTTGATTAACAATGTAAGTGGCAGTAGGCCGTATTTGGATGTTCAAGTTGCCATTTGTAATTGTACTACCCTCATCTATTTTCCTCTGAATTTGAGTGGTATTCACAACTTTGGCATCCATCCTTAGCGTAAGATCATTTTTTAAGATGGCCTGCTGTCCACGAATCTTAAACGGTACCCGAACGCCTGCTTTGGTATATCCAATGTTGATACCAAAATCGGAGCTTTTTTGCTCTGTGATCTGCGAATTTGAGAAGTTCATTCCAAGGTTTCTCTCACGATTGTACAATACTGCCACGTTCAGTCTATCCTTGGTTAAGACATCAATACCAATAAGTGGAGAAAACCGTTCGGACAAAACCACGTCATTTAATACATACACCGGAATGAACTGGCCCGTCTCATTGACTTCATTCGGTAAAGGGATATTCTGCAATGAATTGAATAACTCAAGACCCCGCTGATATTGAAGAGAATTGCTGAAGTTACTCGCATTATAGGAGGATGTGTAGCCGTGCTGAATATTTATGCTGGTGAAAATATCACTCAAACCTTTTAATCTGGATAGACCTCTGTAGTCAATTCGCCAGTTTGGCAAAGGAGTTTTCGGGAAGGGGTTTAAGTTCACCTCTTCCGCATCCTGCCCTCGATATGCTGCTAGGAAGGATGGAATAAGTACATCCTGTCCATTGATTCCATACTCACCACCACTCACTTCGGCATCCAGTCTACCTTTAATAATGGCTCTGTTCACTTCAAATTGATCAAAGAGGGGTGAGTTATTTTCTTCGTCAATACCGGAGAATGTTGTTCCGATCATGATTGTAGTGATCGAATAGGAGGATATTCTATTCGGACTTATAGAAACATATTCACCGGGATTATCCATGGAATTTCGGAAAATTTCCCTGTAATCTCCAGTTTCGCGTTTATCTGCATTTAAGGTAATTCTGAAATCCTGGAAGGGTTCTACAATACTCGTCAGTCCCAAATTAACTCCTCTATTTTGGGTGAAAGGCTGTGTCAATTCAGAACTCGGGGCTATCAGCCCATCTCTTGCCAAGCGGTTTCTAATAGATGGGTCCTGACTACCAAAAAGAAAGGCTAACCCGGGGTTTTGGAATGCCCGGTCCATACCTAATAACCCTGTATTAGGCATGTATCCAGGCAAGAATGTTCCCTCAATCACCCCGTAATTGAAATTTAGATCCTTTACCATCATAAGGAATTTCAAGAGCTTGTTACTAAAAGGTGTGCCAATAGTGTCTTCCGCCGAAACCGTAGATCTTCCGGGTATGCCCGGTCGTTTTGGTGCATTTAAGGCGGCCAGCTTTTTATTCTTGTTGTAGAGCTTCATGAAATCAATCTTACCAATCAGGCTTTGCTCTCGAGTGTTCTGAATAGAGTTACCCAGTGTATCTCTTTGACCTATGGCGCCAGTTAACCAGGTGTAAGTAGTGTTATATCTGTAATCAGCAGAAATCCAGTCAGTTACATTGGATTTATCAAATGGTAATTTATAATTGATAGAAACTCTATGGTTGTAATTAGTTCTTCGTCCAAAATTCCACGCATTATTCCTAACTGAATCTTGTTTAGCCTCTGTATCTAGATCGCCTTGGGGTTCATCCACTACAGCCATCACAGTACCAGTATAATCTACTCGTAAGGACCGGCTCAAATCCCAGTTAAGGCTATAAAAACGATTCATAAAAAAGCTCTTCTGGAAAAGCGGATCTACACCAGATGTACTTAATTGATCATTTCTGTATTGAGATCTCAGTAACCTTCTATCTATATCCAGTCTAGCCAATACATTAGTAGGCGCGAGATTCAGATTGAATTCTTTGAGGAATCTAAGATTAGGGGAACTGAACCAATTACTGTTTTTGAAAGGCTCAATTACCAGAGGTTTCAGAGGATAATTGTAGGTGATATTCCCATTATAAGTCTTGAAAGTGTAATCTTGAATTTGGGCATTGGTCTGTTTTACTACACCATACGAATAACTAAAGGAGAAATTGCTTAAATCATAAAAATGGCTCTTTGCCTCAGGGTTGGTTTTGATTTTACGGACGTTTGCAAAGCTGATATTTTTTCTATTGGTCTGATCCAAAGCCAACTGACGATAAGCGTCCCGATCTGCATCGGTTTCAAATTTGCCCAAGGCAACTTCAAAAGGTACATCGGGGTTAAGCGGATCATATTCAGGCCTTGTTGTTGAGTTTGCCACACTGAAATACATCGGAATACTGATTCCGAGTGCCTCAGGCAAAAGCCTATCCACATCCACATTTGTGGAAATGTCATATTGGGTGATCGCTTCTCTTGATCTCTGAGATAGTCGGGTTTCTAGCCCTCCAAAACCAATGGAGTTATGTCGGACCGAAGCAGAAACCACGGCCACATCTGCGATTTTAGCATTCACAAAAGCATTGGCTGCCCAGCCATTGGATTTGGTAAATCCGGTTACTCGCAGTTCATTTGCCCAAATACAAATACTTCGGCTGCCACCTATTCCTGTGCCTGGATTTCGGACCCCAATCATCATTCCTTGAATCTGGCTGAGTTCAGGACGTCCTACCACTGTCACATTGTATTGTCGTATTTGTTGAGAGAAAGGTAGGTTTTGAGGGACTTGGTTATTGTCTCTTTCTACTTTCACACCTACTATTTCCTGAATGGCAATATCAATCTCGTTTTCTAAAGGCCAGATGGCTCGTGGGTCCCTGGTTCCTCTAGGAGTGATGGTTAAGGGAACTTCGATCTCGTAGTAGTTATCCGTGTAATCTGTCCCCATCCTTAAGAAAGCGGTGATTTCTCCGTCAATGGCATCTTCACTATCAGCATGCAGGAACATCTTGATTCTCTCGAACTGAACAATATCCTGACTGATATTTCTAAATACGGCTCTTGCATCCCTCGCTCCGAGATCTTCTACACAAACTCTCAGGGACTGTTCATTCAGCCTTCTTTCTACGGTGGAAGTATTGTCTCGATCTCTGTTAATTCCTGGAGGTAACACATAAGGGCTTTCGGTATCACTTCCTTGACTGTTTTCCTCAATAGAAACCACATCCACAGTCACATTTGAATTATCCGGTTCAGGAATTTCGAAGAAGCCTTTTTCGAAAAGAGACTCCTGGAAAACTCTCCACTGGCTTCCAATCATCCGGAAGTTTGCCATTCTAAGTACAACGGGCTGCTCAAAGTCGGTCAGGTAAGTTCGAATCCAACGGATGGATTTGAAACCAGTGATGTCACCCTGAACACGGTCCGGCTGTCTGACAGGGATTCTGAATAAGTACCAGTCTATGTTATCCCCATTCTCATTGTGTGTAGTCTTGTCGACGATATAGTTTTGGCCAACCACCAGATTTCCAGGCCTGATATCAATTTCATATTCGTAGTAATTCTCAAGTTCGTTGATGGTGTTGTCTGTATTGAGATCCTCGTTGTCCGGCTTGTTGGTACCAGTTGGAGTATAAGGGAGGTTTTCATTTTGAGTAACCGGTGTATTACCCTCCATTCCATTGAATTTCTTGTACCGTTCTAGGATTTTTAGGTCTTGATTGTCAAACTCTTCATTGAGATAATATTCAAATCTATCTGCTGAAACATCTTGAAGGATATTATTCAATGCATCCTGAGATACATTAATCCTATCGAGATATCTCTGTCGGAAATAATCTGCCTCTAAATCATTTCTAAGACCATCCAATCCTACATCCTGATTTACTCTAGACTCCTCCGAATTATCAAAGGCGGGAAGTAAAAATTGTTCCCTCGTAATTCTTCCCCATTCATTTTCCAAAGTTTCTGAAGGATCACCATCAGCGGGAAGACCATTTTCGAAGGCATGACTTCCATCTCTCATTACATCTTCAGCGATGTCCCCGAGATTAAAGAATATCTTACCTCCGGTAGTGTTGTTCTCATTGAAAATTCCATCTAGAACTCTACCATTTTCTCCTTCTATGAAAGGATCCATCAGCCAAAATTCTAGGTATTCAATGTTTGTTCGATCAAAGTCAACTTCAGTGGTGATTGCTCTGGTAATCGCTCCGTAATTACTTTCTGGGTCTTGTAGTAAACCATTAAAATTTAAGTCAGGATTGTAATTGAACATTCCCCTTTCAGAAGGGAAATAGGCAAGTTCGAAGAGTGGTTCAGGGGTAATGATCACATCTCTGTCCTGCTGTGGAAATATTTCCTGAGGAATAACCCGTCTTACGTAGTGATTTCTTCTGTCTTCGCTGGTTATGTTTGTAGGAACTCCAGGACCGCTCTCTAGGTAAAAGATAATATCGATATTATACCATGCTATTCGTGCTCTCTTGTAGGCAAAGCCAAGATTATCTTCAGTCTGGTTACTTTTATCAAATTTATTGGTAGGAGTGGCTGGAGTAGATCCTAGTTTCCAGTTTTGGTTTGCGGCGCCTCCAAGTCCAAAAGGAGTAATAGCTGCTTCGAAATCATCAATATAGGATGCCGGATCTCCATCTACACTATTGGAAGTTCCAGGGATAAGATGGGCAAACTCCCCACTGACCTGAACCACGGAAGTTTCTTTAGTATCCGTAAAAGGCAAAGCATCGGCTAGTTTGGTTAGCCATCTGGATTCGTCATTATAATTCGCATCCAGTCCCCAGAGACTGTTTCTCAGGGTTTCGCTTCCTGTGGCGATTCTAGTTACGTTAGGCCTTTCATTCAAATAAAGAAAGGTGCCTCCCACATTTAGTTTGTCGCTGGCAAGATAATCTAGTCTGGTGCCTAAAAGACTTCTGGTTTGGAAACTGACCAGATCAGCCTTTTCAAAACTGATTGAAACCTGTTTACCAGACTGGAGAATGGCATCATTAATAATGACCAATCTCCCCGAGTTGTAATCTATGGTATAGTCCACACCTTCCGTCAGTGGAATATTACCCGCCTGAACGATTACCGACCCAGGAGAAATATTTAATCCAGGCAGTTTGATTTCGCTCGCAGATCCTGAGGTGAGTCGACCTTTGATAAAATACTTATTTAGTCTGGTGACTAACTCCGCATCCGCTTGGGTAGTCTGATAAAGTGTGTCATAAACAAACTTGTCCTTCAAAACCACCTCACTTGGTAGAAACTCTTTTGCTAAGTTTGAGCCGAAAGGCTCCAAAACAGGGAAAATCAAAAGACCCCGATTCGAAATCATGGTCAAACCTTCCACATAATCAAAGTTCCCATCTGGCGCGGGGTCATTCTGAGGGTTCAAGTTGTCCAGCCCGGTTAGTCGAATTAGAGGAACATCTTTTACATTTTCACCTTCAAGAAGAGATGGGTTATCTAAACCAGTCCTATCGTCTCGATAAATCACTTGAAGCTGAAAACCTTCCCTTAAAATCTGGCTGGAATTCAAGTTGTAGACGTTTTTCATCATCAGGTCCCAAGTTGGAATTCTGGTATTTATCCGGGCAGGCCTGAGAAGTTTCATAAAGATCAATTCATCTTCTGCTCGGTCCTGATAATCTTCAGTTAATTCACCTACCTTGTAAACCTGACCGTTGTAGGTGTATTCGTAGGACACGGCGAGAACCTCATCATTTTGAAGCTTTCTGAATAGTGATAAGTACCCAAGTTGCGGATTAAAGAAATACTCGGTTTCCTGAAGCTTTCTGGCACCATTGATTTGTTCGAAATCCACCCCTTTTCGAATTCCTAATGCAGACTCCATTGCTCTTGATCCTGTATCAAAAGGGCGGAAAGCAGGATTTGATGAAATATTTCCGTAAAGGGAATTAGCACCATTGCTGGCTGGGGAATTCGGGTTTCCAGGACCGATATTCGGGTTCGATGGGTTTGCGATTACCCGGCCTTCGCCCAAATCGAGAAAGGCTGCAAAATTTCTAAGGGTCTCCGTATTCGAAGCCCGGTTCATGATATAGACTTCGATTCTCGTGACGTTAACACCTGATAGAACCTGGGGTAATCCCCTCAGCCAACGTTCATAATTATCACGGAAGAAATGTGAAAGGAAAAAGTGTCTGTTCTCATCATATTGCGAAGCCTGAATATCAAAGGTTCTTCCTTGTCCGTTAGCATCAATCACCAGATTGTCCCTTCTACCACGTTGGGTAGAAGCTACGGCAGTTACATTAAGTTTACCGAATTGTAACTGGGTTTTTACACCGAAAAGATTTTGGGCTCCCTGAATCAAACGGTTTTGAACAGGCATACTCACGTTTCCTATTTCTACCTTTTGGAGAATATCTTCTTCGAAACCATCATACTCAAGCTTGAGCTGATTTTGGAAATCAAATGAATTGTTGGAATCGAAGTTGGCTCCGATATTGACCTTTTCTCCGAGGGAGCCATTCACCGCCATTTGTATTTGCTGATCAAAATTGAATCCTCCGTTTTGCTGCTGACGGATGGGCAGGGTAGGGTTGTCAATTCTTCTGAAAATTGCTCCAAAGTCGAGATTAACATATCCGGTGGGAACGATGCTGATCTCACTTCCTCCAAAAATTCTATCAAAAGACGGACTTACCGTAAGGGGAGGAATGAGTCCACGGCCTTCTACTGCGCTTTCTCCGTCTCCCCCTCGAGCTCTGGTATTCCAGTAATCTTGCCTGACTTTGTATTCCTGAGTTTTCGAAAATAACTCAAAATCGTACTCCTGTTCATTTCCTACCCGATTACTATCATATTCATCAATAATCCGATACCGAAGGGTACTGTCGATCTCCACCTTGATATTTTGTTGGGTAAGTGGACTTGGTAGAAAAGGAGACCTTGGCCTTAGAAAAGGATTTTGATATGGAAAAAGTGGATTTGTCTTAAGGCTATTCCATAACAAAAAGGAAGGGGAAGACCTCCTCTCATTGAGAGAGTCAAGCTTGGAAGGAATGGTATCAGTCTGGGTGTCTTGAGCTTCGGAAGTGTTGTAGGCTAGCAAGAGCCCAAAGAGGATGAAGCATTTGAGCCAGATACTAAAAAACCACCTCCTTCTAAAAGTCAGTAACTTCCAAAAGTTCAATGCAACTTTAAGTTATGGTGTCTTTAAAGATGCTTTAATTAAATCTTCTAATGAAATTTCTCCATCGGTTTTTTTAAGCACCTTATCTAAATTTTTTTCCGCAGCAGCTTTTGGAAAACCTAGCGTAATTAACGCTTGTAACGCTTCTTGGCGTATTTTATTGTTTGGATTTAAAAATCCTGTCGAGATTTGAGTATTACCGGAATCAGATTTGCCGATTTTATCCTTCAGCTCTAAAATTATGCGCTGGGCAGTCTTGGCTCCTATGCCTTTTACTCTCTGAATTAGGCCCACATCTCCAGCTAAAATCGCATGTTCAATCTCCTCGGTGCTCAGGGAAGAAAGTACCATCAGTGCGGTATTCGGTCCCACTCCATTAATGCTCAGCAAAAGCAAGAACATAGCTCGCTCACCTTCTTCTTTAAAACCAAATAGGGTATGAGAATCCTCTTTGATATGAAGGTGAGTGAGCAGTTTAATTGATTCCTGATCCTTAATCTTACTGTAGGTCTGGAGAGAAATCTTCACTAAATACCCCACTCCACTTACATCAATGATGACGTATGTAGGATCTTTGAACGCTAGTTTTCCTTCCAGATACGCAATCATCCCTTTCCTTTGGTTTGTGCGTCTACTACAGCGATGGCTACCATATTCACGATTTCGCGAATTGAACTGCCCAGTTGAAGAATATGAACAGGTTTGTTCATTCCTAGCAAGACCGGACCGATGGCTTCTGAACCTCCAAGTTCGGAAAGTAACTTGTAAGCAATATTTCCAGAGCTAAGATTTGGGAAAATAAGAGTGTTTGCTCGCTTCTTATTCAAGCTCGTAAATGGATAAATTTCCCGCTGAATCTCTTCATTGATTGCTATGTTGGCCTGCATTTCACCCTCTATAATCAAATCAGGGTATTTTTCTTTAGCAAGCTTTGTCGCCAATGCTGTTTTACTAGGAACATCTCCTTTTGCAGAGCCAAAGTTTGAATAGGACAGGACAGCAATTCTTGGTTCTACATTAAAGAACCTCACTGCATCCGCTGTTTGACCTATAATGTCTACTAAAGCCTCTGCAGTCGGGTTTTGGTTTACTGTAGTATCAGCAAAGAAATAAGGACCCCTTGGAGTATTCATTATGTACATACCTGCCACACGATTCAGCCCTGGATTCACTCCGATAGTATGAAGCGAAGGCAAAATCGTCTTTGGATAGTCTCGAGTCAAACCTGAAATAAATGCATCTGCCTGTCCAGTTTCTACCATCATTGCACCAAAGTAGTTTCTTTGGGTCACGAGTCGATGAGCCTCGATAGAAGTCATACCCTTTCTGTGACGTTTCTGATACAGGATTTCACCGAATTTGTGAACCATCTTAGTTTCCTCAAGTGGATCGATGATGGTGGCATGATCTAACTCAAGTGAATTCTCTTCAATTAATGCAAGTATCTTCTTTCGGTTTCCTAAAAGAATTGGACTTCCGATTCCTTCATCCCGAATGATTTGAGCCGATTTGAGAATTTTTGGATTATCTGCTTCCGCAAATACCACTTTCTTGGGATCCTTCTTCGCTCTGGCTATAACCACAGACATTAATCGTTGGTCAATACCGATTCTTTCCTGAAGTTCTACCTCATATGCATCCCAGTCTTCGATTGCTGTTTTAGCTACGCCCGAGTCCATAGCTGCTTTGGCTACGGCAGGAGCGATGGTCGTGATTAGTCTTGGATCTAACGGCTTTGGGATTAAATACCATCTTCCGAATCCGAGATTATCCGAACCATAGGCTTTATTCACCATATCAGGAACGGGTTCTTTGGCGAGTTTAGCTATTGCTTTGGCCGCAGCCAATTTCATTTCTTCATTAATTCCAGTGGCTCTGACATCAAGCGCTCCACGGAATATGTAAGGAAAACCCAGGACATTGTTTACCTGGTTAGGATGATCTGATCGTCCGGTAGCCATGATGATGTCCTTACGCGTTTTGATCGCCAGATCATAAGCGATTTCAGGATCTGGATTTGCTAAAGCAAAAACGATCGGATCTTTAGCCATCAGTTTCAATTGATCCGGAGAAACTACATTTCCGGCTGAAAGCCCTAGGAAAACATCTGCATCCGTAAGTGCCTCTGAAAGAGTCCTGATGTCACGATCACTGGCAAATTCTCCTTTAATCGCATCAAGATTTTCCCGATCCTTTCTGATCACACCTTCTTTATCGCACATGACGATATTTTCCCGCTTCACCCCGAGGGACATATAAAAACGAGTACAAGAGACAGCGGAAGCTCCAGCACCATTCACAACAAGTTTGATCTCCTCGATTTTTTTATCGACTACCTCAAGTGCATTAATCAAAGCTGCTCCAGAAATGATTGCAGTCCCATGCTGATCATCATGCATGATCGGGATATTCATTTCCTTTTTAAGGGTGGTTTCGATTTCGAAACACTCGGGAGCTTTAATGTCCTCAAGGTTTATCCCGCCGAAGGTCGGCTCTAAAGATTTGATGGTTTGGATAAGCTTTTTTGGATCCTTTTCATTGATCTCAATGTCGAAAACATCAATACCAGCAAATTTCTTGAAAAGTACCCCTTTACCTTCCATCACGGGTTTTGAAGCGCTGGCACCAATATCCCCCAATCCGAGGACTGCAGTACCATTACTAATTACTCCGACCAGATTTCCTTTGGCGGTGTATTTATAAACATTTTCTTCGTCAGCTTCTATTTCCTTACAAGGCTCCGCTACTCCAGGAGAGTACGCCAAAGCAAGGTCCATTTGACTAGAAAGAGGTTTGGTAGGAACAACCTGGATCTTACCTGGAGTGCCTTGAGTATGGTAATTCAAGGCATCCGATTTACGAATTTTAAGGGCCATAAAAGGTCTAAATTGGGTTTAAGCCCCTTGGTCTTCCGAATAGCTAATGTCGGTTTTAAGCAAGATAGTCTCTATTTCACGAAGAGCATCTCTGTGTACTTCATTAGGGTAGTACACAAATCCCTCCATGTAATAGAGTCGTCCCTTTTCTTCATCCACCATGAAATATCCTAAATAGGACCCCCCCATGCTTAGATTATTCGTTTTCCAAGGCGCTCTTAATTCGACAGTAAAATTATCATTTATCACCATGTTTCTGAACGCTGGGACGATTTGTTTTTCAGTTACCATAAATGATGTTGGATCTTCCGGGTCGCCAAAGATGTGTTTCCCTGCGATAGAATCTCTGAGTTTCAGGATGTTTTCAGGGAAAGTCTGCTCTTCGCTCACATAAGGGGCAGAATAGAAAAATAAACTTATATCCGGTCGATTGGCACTAGGAGTAGGCTGTCTTAGCCAAAGGAAATCCTCTTCTGATTTGGCAATTTGATAGGATGCGGGTACTTCAATTGCTATCCCTAGATTATCACGAGCTGCCACTGCAGCAGCTGAGTTTTTTCTGGATAAAATGGCTTTTTCAAGACGTCCTCTTGCTCTGACTTCAAAGAGGTTTTGAATTTTTGCCTTATTCTTTTCTAGATTCGCAATTAGCTCTTCTTCATTGTTGCCAAATAAGTACAATACATCCTGACCAATTGCATATTCGTCCTCTATTCTCAGGGAGTAAAGGCCTGGGTCTGAAGCAGCTCTTTCTTTGGATTCCTTAGTGAATTGTGCATTTACCGCCTGTGAGGCGCCACTCTTGTCATCAAAAGTTGTCACATAAATAATGTTGGTGGACATTTTTAGCATGCGATTCATGGCTCTGGGATCCACTCTATGTACATTGAACATAGTTTCAGAGCGAATCATGCCGGGAATGTCTTGTAAGAAAATTTCCCTGAGTTGATCTCCAACGGGGCCTGCCCATTTAGCAGAATCTATCGCCAGCATAATTTCCCCGATTTGCCCTCTTGCCCTTGGTTTTGTGCTATCCGGACGATCAGCTGAATCGCAGGAAAAAAGAAATGCAATTAGCAGTAGTGAAGGAATAATATTTCTTAACAGTCTCATGATAAGCCTTTTTAATTTTGCTCTAAATTAACGGAAAATACCGTTTGCCATCTTTGGCAAAGGTTAAAGAATTTGAAAATCGAAATTCAAGTTGTGAATTATCCGATCACAAGTTTTTGGCCAGGTTTGATACTATTCGAGCTGAGATTGTTGATACGCTTGATATCTTCTACACTCAAGCTAGAATGTCTTCTGGAAATAATCCAAAGTGAGTCACCAGGCTGCACAATGTAGGTTTTGTTTCCATTGTTATCCGTAGTAGCTACTGTTCGATTCGGTGGTGAGTCAGTTTCTATGTATAATTTTTGGCCAACGCGGATAAGGTTTGAAGAGAGGTTATTCCAATATTTGATTTCCGAAACAGTCACCCCATGCCTTCTTGCAATTGACCCCAAAACATCTCCTGATCTCACCCGATAGGTGAGTGGTTCCCGGTTTGGCATTCCTGGATTTTCCTCGTTCCAAAGGGAGGCTGAAGCGATCAGGTTAGTAGGCTTATTTGCTAGGGAATCTCCAATCCATGAAAAATTCTCTTCTAAATAGGCCATTCGGGCTTCAGGAATTCTTATGGCCATTGTTTTATTGGTCTCAGGAACGAAGCGACTCTTAATGGATGGGTTAAGGGCTTCAAGATCTGCTACGCAAAGCTCAGTAAGTTCAGCCAGTTTTTCCAGATTAAAAGCTTTGTTCAATCGAACTTCTCTGGAGGCCACAGCATATGTTGGATCCTCGAGGTGAAGATTATGCTCATCCAAATGATTCAAGAGGTATAACATGGCCTGAAACTGAGGCACATATCCTCTGGTTTCTCTCGGAAGCCAGCGATAAATTTCCCAAAAGGTCTTTTTGCCTCCTGACCTTCGTATGGCCTTTCTAACATTTCCTGGCCCACAATTATATGCAGCCATGGCAACTTCCCAGTCGCCAAACATTCGGTAAAGAGACTTCAAATATTTAGCCGCAGACTCTGTAGCCTTTACAGGGTCCATTCGATCATCTATATCTCTATTGTAGCCCATTCCATACATGCGGCCCGTAGCAGGCATAAACTGCCAAAGCCCCATAGCACCTACGCGAGATCTAATTTGTGGATCAAGGCCTGATTCGATTATAGATAGGTATTTGATCTCTATTGGCATATCATGCTTCTGCATGATGGAATCAAACATCGGAAAGAAGAGATCTTTCCTTTCCAAAACCATTTTGGTGTAATCCCGATTTCTAACCGCGAAATAATGAATGAAAGCGAAAATTCTTTCATTCAATTCAAACCCCATTTCAGAATCCATTGCGTTGATTCTTTCTTTGACCATGTCATAGGTGAAGTCGGGGATAAATTCGTAGTGATAATTTGCTGTAAGTAGCTCTTCTTCAGGATCTATTTCTTGATCCGGGTTTTCAAATTTGTTTTCTACTGTTTGGGAAAATGTAAAAATGACTGGACATAACACAATAATGAATGCAGCTACCGTCTTTCTTCTCATTATCATCTTCATTTTTCTTGAGCAGTTAATTTCATTAAATAATCACTGAAGGCATAGAGCTCAGCTTCTTTGAACGAATTCGAAATAATCTGTAGCCCAATCGGCATTCCATTAGAATCTTCACCATTTGGAATCGAAATCGCGGGAGTTCCAGATACCGAAGCCTGTACGGTGTACAAATCCTCCAGGTACATAGCCACAGGATCACCACTATGCTCCCCAAACTTAAACGCAGTAGTTGGCGTGGTCGGCATAATGATATAATCATATTTTCCGAAAAGCTCCTCGGTCTGCTCTTTAATCAAGCGTCTGACTTTCTGTGCTTTAGTGAAATATGCATCATGATAACTAGCGCTGAGAACGAATGTTCCCAACATAATTCTTCTCTTTACTTCTTCACCAAAACCTTCTGCCCTTGTTAATTTGTACATACTCTCGAAGTTATGAGCATTTGGAGTTCTATATCCATATTTTACTCCATCAAACCTGGAAAGGTTGGCACTTGCTTCTGCCGTGGTCAATATATAATAAGTGGGCAATACATACTTAAGTAAAGGGAAGTCGGTTAATTCTACCGTGTGACCCTCCCTTTTCAGGTTTTGAATTACTTCCTCAGTTTTAGCTCTAATTTCCTCTGAAAGAGCTTCAGAATCCAAAGTTTCCCTTAGGCAAGCAACTTTTACTTTCCTTGTTAGGTTGAGCTCTTGGCTGTATTTCGGGACTGGGGTTTGACTTACAGTACTATCTTTCTCATCCTCTCCTGCAATGACTTCCATTATCAATGCATTATCACTTATATTCCTGCTGAAAATTCCTATCGTGTCAAAGGAGGATGCATAGGCAATTAATCCCCACCTGGAAATTCTAGAATAGGTTGGTTTCATTCCAACCACACCCGTGAAAGCTGCTGGCTGCCTTACCGACCCACCCGTGTCAGTTCCTAAAGAAGCCATACATAGCCCTGCTTGTACAGCAACGGCCGAGCCCCCGGAAGATCCACCTGGAACTCGTTCGTGGTCCCTAGCATTTAATACAGGGCCATGAACCGAATTTTCATTGGAACTACCCATTCCGAATTCATCGCAATTCAAACGCCCAATGATAATGGCGTCCTCCTGGATGAGTCTTTCTACGGCGGTACAGGAAAATTGAGATTGGAACCCCTCCAGAATTTTGGATGAGGCATTGACTTGGTGGTCTTTGAAGCAGAGAACATCTTTAATGCCTATGACCATTCCGGCCAGTTTCCCTGCTTTTCCCTCTGAGAGTTTTTGATCTATCTCTTTGGCTCTAGCCAAAGCATAGTCCTTATATACTTCAACGAAGGCGTTTAAATTCGCCTTCGTTTCAATTTCTTTTAAATATTTGCCGACAATTGAGCGACAATCGATCTCCTTGTTTTTGAGTGATTGCGCTATGGTTTCAAATGTGTCGTGCGTTTCCAATTAAGGTTAAGCTTTCTTTTGGTCCTTATCCTTAATTCCCTCTTCTAAGTCGTTCTGGATATCCTTAGTGGCATCCTTAAATTCTCTGATCCCCTTACCTAAGCCTCTTGCCAGGTCTGGAATTCTTTTGGCACCAAATAAAAGCAGGATGATCAGTGCAATAAGAATGATCGAGCCTGGACTCATATTTTGGAAAAACGCTAGCGTGTTCATGATGTTCATTTTTTATAAATGTAGAGCAAAGATAGAATAGTAACTCACTTCGCCCAAAGAGTTCTGGCCTGCCGGCCTATCTTTTTTATGAATATACGAAATTTGTACTATTTAGGTGCGATCCAAGTGGCAGGATTCATTTTTGTCAAACCTTTCCAGGTCTGAAAATGAACTTCAGCTTGTCCATCAGCTTGGGTGGCCACTTCACCAATGATATCCTTTGCGACTACCTTTTGCCCGGTCTTCACACTGATCGTTTTCAGCTTGCTATACATGGTATAATATTCTCCATGTTTGATGATGATGGTTCCACCGAACCCAGGCATATTGGTGATTTTGGTGACCGTTCCATCAAATACGCTCCGAACGGGTGAACCTTGCTCGGTTCGGATGTCCAAACCGTCATTTTCTATCGTAATTCCCTTTAGGGTAGGATGGGCATGAGTTCCATACTGTTGCGAGACAAAACCAGTCTCTACCGGCCAGGGTAATTTCCCTTTATTTCCTGCAAAAGAACTGGAAAGAGCTGCGGCTTCAGGAGTTAAAGGCATGGAAGAGCCAGTACTTTTTTTGACTGTAGGGTTTTCTTTGGCAGCGGCTGCTTCTGCTAATCTGATTTCCTCGGCAATCACATCCTTAATCATTTGATTTAATTGTGCCTGTTGTTTTCTGGTTTCAGCAATCTGCCTTTGCACCTGTCTTTCTTTCGAAGTAAGCGTGTTTACTACCCCTTGTCGCTCTTGCCTCATAGCCTGAAGCTTGGCACGTTCTTTTTCGGCTTCCGCCAAAACTGCCACCTTTTCATCTTTCTTGCCATCCAGAATAACTCGTTGCTCAGCCAGTTCCGCCGTGAGCTTTTCGATTTGAACCGCTTGTTGTTTTCGGCTATCGGTGTACTGTTTCAGATACCTCAGCCTCATGTAGAGCTGGTTGAAATTTGAGGAACTGAATACAAAAGCCACGATGGAAAGCCCACGGTTCATTTTGGAGGCATTGTAAATCATTCGGGCGTATTCTTCCTTAAGTTCCTTGAGCTCTTGCTCGTTTTGTTTGATTTTAGACTCGGTTTCCTCGATTTCCTGATCGATTAGCTTTACTTCCCTATCCAGAGTATTCACCAGTTTATTTTGTGCCTGGAACTGCCGGGTAATAGCATTCAGCTCACCTATAGTTGCATTTTTGGTGGCCGTAGTTCTTTTGAGAATTTTATCGAATTCCTTCAGTCTCTCCTGTACTTCCCGCTTTTCACTTTCCAGCTGGGCCCGGGTTTTCTTCGTCTGAGCTTGAGTTGGTGCTATCCAAATCAAGCCCGAAAAGATGATTATTAAAATACCGGAAAAAAACCTTCTCATCAGCATCAGAATCTAAACGGAAAGCTTAATGGATCATTGTAAGGAGAAATCGAAATCCATTCCAGATTTACGATTGTGTTCTCAGGTCCCTCTGGGGTCTGATAGTTTAGCTTGAATAGTACATCGATCGGAAAAGGCTGTTCCTCCACATCCTGAAAAGTGGGAAAACTTGCCAGCAAAGAACCCCGGTCATCCAGAGAATTACTGACCAATTCCGAGACTTTACCATGAGTAACATCGATTTTGGAAAAGTAACGAACCTTATCTCTTACCTGAGTCAGTTCAAAATGATCTTTAACTCGGGCCAATCTGTCCTGATATTCGAACTCGAAGGCAGGGTTTGCCCAAAGTACATTTTGGAAAAGATCCAAGGATAGAGAAAGTCCAAAAATGGTTTTGAACTCTTCATAAGTCAGGTTTATGTCATCCCCGCCTATACGATCGTTGATCTGAATTTTTTCTTTGGTGATGAATCCTCGAAAGGCTTCAACTCCCATTCCAGGGGAAATGGTAAACCAAAGAACGGAATCTTTCTTAGCTCTGACATTCACAGTACCTCTGGTTATTTTTCCTGATTCCTCTTCAATTACGATTTTGGCTCTTCCACTCAAGTAATCATAATCAGCTATGACCGGCTCAAAGTCGTCCATTTTAGTGGAGCTGCTATAAAGAGTGGCTTTTTTAGCACATGAGGCTAATGCCAGTATAAAAAAAATTGAGAGCACTCCCAAAAAACGTTTACTCATGGTATTTCTTCTCTTGAATTTTTAAAGGCAGCTTTTCTGATGCCTCCGGACTTCCTTCTGCTTTTTGCCAGTAGGCCAAAGCTTCATTCCTCTTTCCAACATGAAACAATATATCTCCATAGTGCTCAAGCATCACCCCACTGGGTTCTTCTTCCGCTTCAATGGCCCGAAGCATATATTTTTCGGCTTCCTTATATTCTCCCATCTGAAAGAGGATCCATGCATATGTATCAAGGAAAGTGCCATTATCTGGAAATCGCGCAACGACTTTCGCAGACATCTCTCTAGCCTTATCTAAATCACGATTTTCCAAGGATAAAAAATAGGCGTAATTGTTTAAGACTGTTTCGTCATTCGCATCCAATTTTACCGCTCTTTCAAAGTTTTCGAATGCCCTTTCTTTCTCTCCAATGTTATATAAGGAGCTTCCCAGAGTACCTCTCGCTACCTGCTCCAACTGTTCATTTTGGCCTCCATTGATCTCAAGGGCTTTCTCTAAAGAAACCACTGCTGAAGAATCCTTTTGAATCGCCGATTTTACCACTCCGTCATAAAACCAAAAGTCAGGTCGATTTGGGAATTCATCCACTCCCATGATGGTGAATTTCTCCAAGGCTCCCAAATCCTCCGTGATTCCAAAAGAACCTAAAATCACTTCCTCAATTAGCTTTTCATTTTTTGCATTCAAACTCAAAGATTGCTTATAAAGCTCAATTGCTTCTTCTTGGTTGCCATCTTGTTTCGCTCGATCCCCTAAAGCCTTATAGACGAAAGAATCATTCGGGTGAAGTTCAAGCATGGAGCTGGCCAAAGTATCCAGTAGATTATCTCTTTCCTGCGTTCGGATTTCGGATAGAATTGCTTCAAAGGTTCTTGTTTTGCCTTCCGCTTCCAAATCAGGATGTGCAAAACCTTGCAAAAGAAATGGCCTTGCCTGATTCTTCATCCCGGCGTCCTCATAAAGCGAATATGCAGCCATTTGAAGTTCCGGTTGATTGGGGTAGCGCTCTATTTCCTTTAGCACGAGTGCCAAAGCCTCTTGCGAACGATTATTATTGAAAAGAATCTCTACAAGGTTGAGTACATATTTTGGATTGCCTGGCCTGGCTTCAATCAGGGCCTCACCTTCCCGAATGGCTCCTTCCAAATCATTTTTTGAAAGGTAGATCCTTTGCTTTTGGCGGGTGATGGGTTCATAAACACCATAATATTCCTCAGCACGAGTCAATACAACCAAGGCTTTATCCATTTCACCGGCTTGGAGATAAAGTGATGCAAGGTCCAGATTATATTGCTGATTGCTTTCTCCATCCACTGTCAAACTATCCAGAATTGCCGCCGCAGCCAGAGGTTGTTTCAATCCTTTGTAGATTTCTGCCACTAAAAGGGAATAGTACTTGTTTTCTGGATTTAACTCTACAGCAGTATTAGCATAAGGAAGGGCTTCCTGAGGTCTGTTGGCACGAGTGAGGACTTCCGCGATTTTATAGTGAATCGCGGGCTCATTTTCTTCAAATTCCAGAGATTTCTGAAGGTAAAAATAAGCTTTATCCAGATCGCCGAGAACCAGCTGTTTTTCCCCTTCAATTAAATACCTGCTTGCGCTCCGCTCTGCCTCAAGGGCTTTACGCTCTTTTTTGGAGAGTTTTTTCTGAGCAAGAACTTCAGGGCCTGTAAGAATCAGGCAAAAGATCAATATGATCAGCTTGGTAATTTTCACTTTTTAAGGGTGTTTCTCAGTTGCAAACTTAATGCCTTTTATGAAATCAAAGGACTGATTACAAACCTGAGCCATGAGTATTTTGAAGATTAACTGAGAGAAGGGGTAGAAAGATTCAATAAAAAGTTAATTTTTCTTCTTCAGGAAGAGTAAAAGGTCATTTCTCTCTGAAAAATATACCCAGATCAGGATCAATAGGATAATTGAGTTTTTTGCGAGGAAATTAATGAGGTCATTATCTATATCCAGATAGAACCCTGCATAGCTAAATGTAAATCCGAGTAACATATAAACGATTAGCTTCAGGGTAGGATAAGGAATCGGATAGAACTTCTGACCAAAGAAATAACAGATTACTACCATCAGAAAATAGGAACTTAAAGTACTCAGGGATGCGCCTAGATATCCCAGCTTTGGAACTAAAATGAAAATTACAAGAATACTCATGGCCGCACCTGCCAGCGTAATCCAAAGGCTGTAAGATGTCCGGTCGGTCACTTTAAACCAAATGGAAATATTAAAATATACTCCGAGTAGTAAATATCCCATGAGTAGGATAGGCACAATAAAAAGCGCTTCTGAATACCCCGGCTGTCTTAGAAATAGTGGCCCAATCCAATAAAGGTTAACCGAAATGGCAACCATCAAAACGGTAGTGAAAATTACAAAGCCATGTGTCACGCGAGCGTAAAGCTTTGGTGAGTTTGGATCTGAAGATTTTTTAAAGAAGAAAGGTTCGGCTGCATATTTGAAAGCCTGAATGACCAGATTCATCAAAACTGCCAATTTGAAATTAGCTCCAAAAATACCGGTGGCCTGCCGGGAGGTTAATCCTGGATAGAAGTCAGCGGGCAATAAATATTCAAACAGAAGTCTGGAAACAAGATCATTTGTTACACCTGCTAAACCCATGAACAGTAAAGGAAAGGCATATTTCCACATGGGTTTAAGTATGTCTCTATTAAGGTAGAATTTGAAAAAGCCAGCTTTCCACCAAACGAGAGGAATTATCAGGCCATTGGCAAGTAAGTTTGCCAGAAGGATATATTCCACACCCCAATCCGTTCTGTAACCCAAAAATCCTTCCTGAAGCATTCCTGCTTCGATCATTTTTGGAAATCCCACGATCAGGAGAATATTTAGACCTACGTTAAGTGAAATATTTAGAAGCTTTGCGCCAGCAAAAGCCCAGGCTTGATTTCGTAATCTGAGTCTTGCGAAGGGGATTGCCATAATGGCATCAAAGGAAAGTATCAGGGCGACCCATCTGAATAAATAGGCCTGACCTGGATAATTCATCCATTCTGCCAACTTTGGGGCAAGCAGAAAAAGTGTACTTCCCAAAATAAGAGAGGTGGTAAAGAGAAGGCTCTGAGTGGTATTGTAAACTTTGGTGGAATCGAGGTTTTTTCCGGTAGCAAACCTAAAAAATGTGGTCTCCATCCCAAAGGTGAAGACAATGTTCAAAAAGCCTATCAGGGCGTAAATCGTCGTGAATGCACCAATGGCATCCTTACTCAGGAAGGTGGTGTAGACAATGATTAGGAGGAAATTTACCGATCTCCCAAGAATACTGCTTAGACCATAGATGGCAGTCTGACTTGCCAGGCTTTTAAAGTTACTCATTCACGGTGAGCGTACTTATTCCCCTCGAAAGACTGGCTTTCTTTTTTCTAAAAAAGCAGAGGTTCCTTCTACATAATCTCCGGATTTCACACATCTGGCAAAGGAGTTTGCTTCAGTCTGATATCCATTCTCCTCCGAGAGATACACTGCATTTACACAATCAATAATCATCCCAATTGCAAGCGGAGCCTTTTCCATTATGGTTTTTAGAAGAGATTCTGCCTTCTGCATTGCTTCTTCCTTTGTCGGTAATACGTGATTGACCAGGCCTAGGGACAGGGCTTCTTGGGCATCGATTAGATTACCAGTCATCATAAGTTCATTGGCTTTTCCGCGGCCGACCAACATGGTCAACCTCTGAGTTCCACCATAACCAGGAATAATGCCTAGGTTTACCTCAGGTTGTCCGAACTTTGCATTTGCAGTGGCAATCCTCATATGACAGGCCATGGCAAGTTCACAGCCTCCACCGAGCGTATAACCATTAGTTACAGCGATTACAGGCTTGTTGCAGTTTTCAATCGTGGAGAAAATCTCCTGTCCATTCTCCGCAAATTTCCTTGCATTAACTTCGTTTAGGTCTGCTATTTCTCGGATGTCTGCACCTGCAACAAAGGCCTTTTCACCCGCTCCGGTAAGGATTACGGCTTTGATTTCTTTGCTATCAATGATCTCATCAAAGATAATTTTAAGGTCCTCTAGTGTGCTGTAATTCAATGCATTCAGACTAGATTCTCTATTTATAGTGAGGTATAAAACCCCGTTTTTCGTTTCTGTGAGGATATTTTGAAAGTCCGTCATATTTGTTGCTTTCGATATGGGGCAAATATACGTGAAGGGCCTAACATCACAAATCAGGTCTTGGAAAAATCCAAATTTGCTGAAATTTACCTAAGGATCTTTTATACAAAGCATCACCTAATTTTAGGATTTGCCAAAGCTCTCTTCCCGCTTTTTTTCTTACTTTTGCACCATCAAATTTTAACTAATTCATCTAACCATATGTCTTCCAAAAGAAAAATTACAGTCGCCTATGGTGACGGGATCGGACCAGAGATTATGAAAGCCACTTTGAAAATTCTCGATGCGGCAGGTGCAGATCTTGAATACGACGTCATCGAAATTGGCGAGAAAGTATACTTGAAAGGGATCAGTTCCGGAATGGAGCCGAAGTCAATCGATTCACTTAGGGAGACCAAGGTATTTTTGAAATCACCAATCACTACACCTCAAGGTGGAGGTTTTAAGTCGCTTAATGTAACTACCAGAAAATCATTCGGCTTATTTGCTAATGTTCGTCCGTGTAAAGCCTATTCTCCATTTGTAAAGACTCATTTTCCCAAGACAGACTTGGTTATTATTCGTGAAAATGAAGAAGATCTTTATGCAGGAATTGAGCACAGACAGACGGACGAAGTTTATCAAACTCTGAAATTGATTTCTGAGCCAGGTTCTGAGAAAATCATCCGTTACGCATTTGAATTTGCAAAGAAGAATGGCCGTAAGCGTGTGACCTGTATGACCAAGGACAATATTATGAAGATTGCTGACGGTCTCTTCCATAAAAAGTTTGACGAAATCGCTAAAGAGTATCCTGAAATTGAAAATGATCATAAGATTATCGATATCGGAAGTGCTCTGATCGCGGAAAGACCTGAGATTTTTGACGTAGTGGTTACTCTTAACCTTTATGGTGATATTATCTCTGATATTGCAGCTCAGGTAACAGGTTCTGTCGGTCTAGGTGGATCTGCCAATGTAGGCGCTGAAGTGGCTATGTTCGAAGCAATACACGGTTCTGCCCCTGACATCGCTGGACAGGGCATTGCAAATCCATCCGGACTCATCAATGGAGCTATCATGATGCTTGTTCACATCGGGAAACCTGAGAAGGCTGAAATGATTGCAAATGCCTGGATGAAGACATTAGAAGATGGAATTCATACGGGAGATATTTATCAGGAAGGACTTTCTTCCAAAAGAGCCAGTACTCAGGAGTTTGCAGATGCAGTAATTGAAAGATTGGGCAAAAAGCCTGAGAAAATGACCCCGGTTCATTATGACAAAGAAGATACAGAACCGATGCAAATCACACTCAAGCCAAAGAAAAGGGCGAAAAAGGAACTGATCGGAGTGGATGTATTTATAGATTGGGATGAGGCTGGGAGAGATCCAAATGTGATCGGAGAAGGTCTAAGAAAAGCTGATGCGGATGGATTGAAACTACAGTTAATCACTAACAGAGGAGTTAAGGTCTTCCCTAATCCAATGCCAGAAACTTTCTGTACCGATCACTGGAGATGTAGATTTAAAACAGCCGATGAGAAAGTTATAACCAATGATACAGTCTTAGAACTTCTAAGGCAGATCAAAGAGCTTGGATTTGATTTCATCAAAACAGAGCATCTATACTTATTCGATGGAAGCAGAGGTTACTCTCTTGCCCAGGGTGAGTAAAATTTAATTATTCATAACAAAGCTTAAAAGGGAACGGTGATCATATCGTTCCCTTTCTTTTTTTCTGGACTTAGTGGTAATTTGATATCGAATGAAGAAACGCGTACTTATTATTACTTATTACTGGCCCCCCAGCGCCGGTTCTGGTGTACAGAGATGGCTTAAGTTCTCTAAATATCTTCCCGAATTTGGCTGGGAACCAGTAATCTATACACCCCAAAACCCTGATTTTGATTTACAGGATGAAAGTCTCCTGGAGGAAGTAAGTGATGAAACCACAGTTCTGAAATCCACTATTTGGGAGCCTTATCAGGTTTTAGATAAAATCCGAGGTAAGAAAAAGAAGCATGTTGCTCGGATTATGGAGCAAAGCGAAAAAACAACCTTGGAGAAAGTGGCCATCTGGGCCAGGGCCAATCTTCTCATACCAGATCCAAGAATTTTTTGGGTAAAGCCCTCTGTCAAAACGCTTCTTGAAAAAATTGAGGAGTTGAATATTGATGCTATGATTACTACAGGGCCGCCCCATAGCATGCACCTAATTGGAGCTAAAATTCATGATCAGACAGGTCTACCCTGGATTGCAGATTTCCGCGACCCTTGGTCAGAATGGGAGCTTTGGGATGAGCTGGAGGTAAGGCCCTGGGCTCTAAAAAAACACCAGAGTTTAGAGGCAGATGTTTTGGCTAATGCCAATGCAGTGACCACCATCTCTCAAACTTTTAAATCAGACCTTGAAAGACTTTCTGGAAGAAAAATAGAATTATTGACCAATGGATATGACCCTGCTGATTTACCCTCAGGATTCAGCAAAAAGAAGTTTAAGTCAGGGGGGTTTCGTTTAGTTTACACAGGAATAATTGATTCTATTCGGAATCCCATTCCAGTTCTCAGGGCATTTAAAAATGAGTTTGAACCTACCCTGGAAGATGTTAAATTCACCTTTGTCGGACAGGTCAGTGATGTGGTGAGAAATTTTGTTCAGATGGATGATTGGCTAAGTAAACATGTGGAATTCCCGGGCTATTTTTCTCATGAAAAGGTCTTTGAATTCTACGCTAGAGCCGATGTACTTGTTTTGATTCTGACCAATACGAAAAATTCCAAAGGGAATATCCCGGGTAAGCTTTTCGAATACCTTTCGACGGGAGTCCCCATTTTGGCACTTGGAGATTCTGATGGAGATTCAGCAAAAATTTTAAAAGACAGTGGTGGGGGAGAAGTTCTCGCTCATCAAGATGAATTGGGGATTCAAAGAGCCATTCGAAGACATTTCTTAGATGAAGAAAAGACTTGTGATAAGACTGATTTAGAGAAGTTTTCAAGAAAAAATTTAACCAAAAAACTAGCAAGTATTCTAGATGATTGTACCATTTCTTGATCTGAAGAGGGTTTCTGCTGCTCAAAAAGAAAAATTGAGCCAGGCTTTTGAGGAGAGACTGGAAGAAGGTCTTTACTCAGGCGGTTTAGCTGTGACTGATTTTCAAAGGGAGCTAGAAAAGTTTCTCGGTGTTAACCATGCCATAGGGTTAGGGAATGGTACTGATTCCCTCGAAATGGCCCTGAGAGCATTGGGAGTAGGAGAAGGTGATGAAGTCATTGTTCCTGCATTGACCTGGGTATCTACTGCTGAAGTAGTGAAGCTGGTTGGGGCAACTCCTGTTTTTTCGGATACCGATGAAAATGGACTGATTGGAGATGGATGGACCGAGCTTTGTACAGTAAAAACCAAGGCCATTATCCCAGTTCATCTCTATGGGAAAATGGTGTACATGGAGTCTTTAATTAAAGAGGCCAAGAGGAAAAACCTTTGGGTAATAGAAGATGCAGCTCAATCTTTCGGGGCGGTCCAGAATGGAAGAGCTTCAGGAACTATTGGAGATATTGGCGCATTGAGTTTTTATCCCACAAAGAATCTTGGAGCCTTGGGGGAGGCAGGGGCCTGCACCTCACATGATCAGGAACTTGCAGAGAAAATCGCTTTACTGTCCAATCATGGCCAATCTCAGAGAGATGCTCATGAACTTTCAGGGAGAAATGCCAGAATTGATACACTTCAGGCAGCCTTTCTTTCAGTTCAGCTTTCATTTTTTCAGGAGCAACAGATAAAAAGAAAGGAAATCGCAAAAAAATATCTTGAGGCCTTCGCTGATCTGGAAGAATTAGATATGCCGAAAGGAATTTTGTCGGAGGATCATAATGCTCACCTCTTTGTCATAAAATCAAAAAAGCGAGATGAGCTACGTTCATTTCTGAAGTTAAAGGGAATCAGAACAGCACTTCACTATCCTATGATTTTGCCCGATATGTCTCCCTTCCGGGTTGACGGTGACTTTTCGAAAGCAAGAAGTATAACAAAAACCTGCTTGTCAATTCCTTTAAATCCTTTTCTCACCGACCAGGAAATTGACTATGTGATTAAAACAGTTCGGGATTTTTACACAAAAAAATAGTGTCAGCCCCCTTAAGGAATTGACACTAGATTAGATTCAAGGGATTTTACCAGCGAACAGGACCTCCGCCATAAACTCCCACGTTCATGGTTGGTGTCAATCGCGGGCCATGAGGTCCGCCGGTGAAATTTAGTCCCACCCCTCCCGACATATGCATGTTTGAGCAAGAGTAATAAAGAAAACTACTTCCGATTACGAATAATATGATTACTATTTTTTTGATCATGATTTTTAAGTTAAGGGTTATAAACCTGAATAGCCATTGGAGCTCCCGTAGGATCCAAGAAAAGTGCCGCCGTACCACCTCGAATCTCGGGGGAAGGCTCCACAAGCATGGTCCCACCGGCAGACTTGACTTTTGCTACGGTAGCGTTTAAGTCACTCACACGAACGTAAGGAACCCAATGGGACCGAGTATCTTCAGCTGGGTTTTGCATCACAGAAGCACAGTTTTTTCCATCCATTTGAAACATAGTGTAGTCAATTCCGACACCATCCATTTTTGCGGTCTGGTAACCTATTATATCAGTATAGAAGCTAATCGATTCTTCAGGGTTGTTTGACCAAAGCTCAAGTCCAAGAAAATCATCTGTCTCAGGAAATCCAGGCTCAGGATCTCCATTGGTAAATTTGATAAAAGAAATATTTGCACCTTGGGCATCTTGGATGAAACCAACAGTTCCTAAACTTTCAGAAACCCGGGTGTCCTCCAAAACCGCTGCACCCATGGATCTAGCTTTTTCTACAGCCTCATCTACATTTGGAACCGATATAGCTCCGATCCATTCTCCAGATCCATCTTTTGTTCGATATTGTGCCATTAGGGCAATTGGTTCCCCACTTTTCTGGTAAACCCAAACCTTTCTATTGCCTTCTCCATAAGGGACTGCGTTCCAGCCAAATACAGCTTCATAAAAACTAGCTGAAGCTTCCGGGTCTGGAGAGGCCAGGTTATGCCATACCACTCTTCCATGAGTGTAAGGGCTGGTTGCAATTTCTGTATCGATAGGAGGGGCTGCGCCTTGTGAGCAGGCAAAAATTATGGTTCCTAGCAAAATAAAGAGACTAATTCTTTTCATACTGTTCAAATAGTGTTCTTGAATATAAATTTTTGAAAAACTAAAAGCAATATAATGATTGAGTCTAAGCTTATCTTCAGATACTCACATTTCTTAGCTCTACAGATTATTTATTTTTTCTATTTTTCAGAATGAACTTCATTCAAAGCCCCATCTACGTGGCGGGTATGCTATGCTTTTTTCTATTTCTGTCTGTGTGGCTAGGGAAGTTCAAATGGGGTAGAACGATAGGTTCACCCATTCTGATTATTTTGATCACTGCTATCGCTGCAAATATCGGTATCGTGCCAGCTGTGACTGATGGGAATGTGATATATGATGGCATTTTCCTTTTTCTCGCCCCACTGGGTATATTCATCACTTTACTGGAAGTAAATCTGAAAAGCATAAAAAATGCTGGGATACCCATTCTTTTGATGTTTATTTTGGGTGCCGTAGGTACCATAATGGGGGTGGTGATCTCCTGGTGGATTATGAATCCTGAAAAGGTAATAGGGGAATACGCCCATGTGATTGCTGGAATGTTCACTGGTACCTACATCGGAGGCAGTATTAATTTCAACGCAGTAGCTCTTCACTACCAGATGAATGAAAATGCTGATCTCTTTGCAGCAACTACGGTGGTGGATAATCTGATAGGTACTCCATGGATCATCATTACCCTTATCCTTCCAAAATATCTTCAGAAACTACTTCCGAGAAAGAAAGTCATTAGAGAAAGTAAGGAAACCTCTCATGAATCCGCAAAGGAAGAAATCAGCTTAAAGGGGCTCGGAATGATTTTCAGTTTGGCTTTTCTGGCCTTGGCCTTTTCTCGTTGGATGACTGACTTGATTCCTGCTATTCCTGAAATCATAACGCTGACTACACTTGCCCTGATTTTGGCACAAATACCCATGAATCGAAAACTTAAGGGAACTCGTACCCTAGGCTTTTTTCTCATCCTACTTTTTTTAGCTGCCATAGGTGGGCTCTGTGATCTAAGCACTCTGCAAGGCCTTGGTGAACTCGCACCATTCCTTTCCCTTTTTGTTGGCCTGATTGTGATAATTCATGGTTTGGTGATTTTTGGGATTGGAGCGGTATTCCGAATGGATTGGGATGTGGTCGCAGTAGCTTCGATGGCCAACGTCGGGGGAAACACTACTGCGCTGGCGGCGGCAGAAAGTCTGGAAAGACCTGACCTTCTGGTCCCAGGAATTTTAGTGGGAAGTCTGGGAAATGCTATAGGGACTTATGCTGGGTTTTTGGTGGCAGGATATTTTGGATAAACTGAAAAAGAATGGAATCTAACGTACTTACTCAAGTTTTTTTGCCGCTCTCGCTGGCTGTTATCATGTTCGGGATGGGGATCACATTGAAACCCATCGATTTCAAGCGAATTTTCATTTTTCCTAAAGCAGTAACTCTGGGACTGGTCAATCAGCTGATTATTTTACCAGCCATAGCTTTCGGACTCATTCAGCTATTTGGGATGCAACCCGAGCTAGCGGTAGGAATGATGATTTTGGCGGCTTGCCCAGGAGGAGCAACTTCAAACCTAATCACCTACCTGGCAAAAGGGGATGCAGCTTTATCCGTCACCCTCACAGCCATCGCATCCCTAGTTACGGTAATTACCATTCCCATTATCGTGAATTTCTCTATTGTTTATTTCATTCCGGGAGGAGAGGAACAGCAGCTCAATGTGCTAAATACTGTGATTGCGGTGCTATTTATAACCATAATCCCGGTGTTGCTCGGGATGATGGTACTAAAGAAAGCTCCCTTGCTGGCAGGAAACCTTGAGCGTCCATTTAAGATTATTTCTACCGTATTCTTCGTGGTGATCGTAGTGGCAGCTTTGCTAAAGGAGAAAGAGAATATTGTCAACTACTTCTCACAAGTAGGTCCGGTTTCTTTGGCCTTAAATCTTGCAACACTAGGTGTTGGTTACTTTTCCGCCAGGTTTCTTGGATTAAGTATTAAGCAAGCTAAGACTATTTCTATAGAGTCAGGGATTCAAAATGGAACCTTGGGTATCACGATCGGAGCTACATTACTGATGAATTCTACCATGACTATCCCCTCTGCAGTTTATGGTTTACTTATGTTTTTAACCTCTGGAATTTTGATTTATGTGGGGAATAAGATGGGGGATTAGAAGGAGTTCAAGTTAACTCTCTTTGTATGGTTGCCAAAGTTAGGTTTGAAAAACATAATAATTAACACACCGCTCCATTTTTGAGCTTTAGCTGCTTTGTCCAAAGGACATAAAAAAAGGAAGACCGTATCAGGCCATCCTTTTTTCTTAACCCTGTCTCTTAATTTGCTTTTTCATAAAGCCTTTCCAAATGTGGAATTCCTTCGATCATCCAGTATAGAGCTTATTTGGTGATCAGGTAATAATCAAAATACTTTTTCGGGGTATTGATTGTGAAAAATCCATACAAAACACCCTTTGAAAAAGTAACCAAATGGTAGGGACAAATAGCTTAACTTTAAAATTTCTGATTTTCTTCTGAAGCTTTAAAGTTTAAGGCAGTGAGTTAACGATTCTTTACCTTCTCTACCAGAAGCTTCTCAACTTTGAACTGCCAATCTGAAAATTTAAGGGCCTGGTTTGCGAGATGTACATGATGATCCTGATCCAAAATATAATCTGCTGGCTTATTTAGTTGCCTGGTTTTCCCATAGACGGATTCAACCTTTGATTGGATAGCTTTCCACTCAGATTCCAGGGCTTCGAGTTTTGCTTCTGCCTGATTTCTACTTTCACCACTGGGTTCGTCAAATTCTGCTAAAGTCAAAAGCGTGCGATTTGAAAATTGGACTACCTCAGCCACTTGCTCATATACTTCCAAGGTATAATGGTTTCTTCTTGCTCGGTCCTTTGATGCTTCGATTTTTGAAAGAACAACGTCTATCCTGGCTAGATTCTTCCTTGCTGTAGCAAGTCGATTTTCATTCTTTTCAGACCAGGCACCGGCGGAATCTAAATTTGGGAGTTCAATAATGGAGTTAATTGCTTCATTTCCCAGCTTGGTCAATCTATTTCGATCCGCTCCTTCCTTTAGAAGAGAGTTTTTCCAGAAACCTACAGCTAACTCCAAGGAATCAATGAACTCATAGGATTCATCTGCAAGGGTATGTCCAAATGTTCTCTGCCTGAATGCTTTCTGCACACCCTCAATTGTTCTTTTTTCTCCTGCCCAGGTGTATTCTGCAAAATTAGAAATGCCCCGACCATACAATTCAAAATGTGGAGAATCATCATCCCAAAGGGTCAGAAGTAATCCCTCAGCCTTATTTCGAATGGAGATCAATGCGAAATCCCGGATGTTTTTGGCGTTGCTTTGCTGCTGCGGCATAAGGTTCCAACGGGTTTGTCCGGCTGTTGCCCCCATGACCTTAAACCCATTATCTAAAAACCATTTCATAGCCCTTTCATTTCCTGGAGATTCTGGTATGCTATAGTTCCAGCGCATGTAAACACAGTTTTTGGGAAACATGTCCACATACTTATTTAGCTCCGGTTCATTTGAAGTCCAGATGCTGTCTACCTGGGCCTCTGTCAGATTTCTATTATAGATGGAATTGTAGACTCCGGCGTTTTTCAGGGGCATATCATCCCAAAAAATTGGTATAAGTCCTTTTTGCGCAGCATATTCACTCACTCTGTTCAGCCAAATCAGCTGTAGTTCTAATGCTGACTTTCCGCTATTTCTTCCCGTCGTATGCACCTCATCTCCACCCACATGGAGGTAGCTCGCATAGGGAAAAGCCTTTAAGGCATCCTTATACAGATCAAACTGAATCTCATAAGTTTTTTCATTCAAAGGGTTAAAAGCCCAATCACTACTCGGGTCATCTCTTAAGTGGACGTATTCTTCATGCTTTAATATGAACGAGGCATGGCCAAGGCCTTGAACCAGTGGACTCAATTCGATATTTCTAGCCTTGGCATAGTCGCTGATTTCTTTCCAATCGGCTATGCTAAAGGCATCCGGAGATCCTACTTTCGGCTGAAGTTCATAGGCTAGTTTATCCTCTATTTCTACGATGACAGCATTGATTTTTTGTGCAGCCAGTTGATCTAGTTTCTCATAGTAGTATTCTTTTTTCTCCAGATGGTGCTTTACATCCCAATGAATAGCACGATAAGAGAGAGCTGGTTCATCAGAAATTTTCAGTAGGGGTAATTGGGTCAGTTGATCCTGAGAATCTTCTAGAATCTGACCCAAGGTCATCAATCCATACCAATGACCCTCGGGTGAATCAGCGATTATCTCGATCCGCTCCTCTGAGATTTCAAGTTTATAGGCTTCCTTTTTCAGAGATTTCTCCAAACTTGAGGTGAAAGAAATGATGCCCTGGTTCCAAGAGTCAAAACTTCCTTCTGAAACAAAATGCGAATACGATTCCTGATAAGCTTTACGAACCTCAGCAAGATCTAGACCTGAGATTCCAGAAATAGAAAGTGAAGTAGGACTAGGTAAAATTTGGAGTTCCAAGTTATTACCACCAGAAGACTGGCAGGAGAATACCATTAAAACTAGTGTCAAAAAAATGAAGAATCGTTGCATGGTCTTGTTCATTTGGAAGATTGAAAATATTGAAATCATCCTAAGTTTTCAGGTTTTTTGAGCCTAATTTGACTTAGTAGACTTATATCCTCTCGAGGAAAGAGCGGTCAAAACTATTTTGATGAATTGCAGATTCCGGCTTTGTCCTCCGGACATAAAAAAAGGATGACCTTATCAGGCCATCCTTTTTCTATTTAATCAAAATACTTACTTCGCCTTATCGTATAGCTTTTCCAAATGAGGGATCCCTTCGATCATCCATTCTGGGGCTTCTTTGTCCATCAGGTAATGATCAAAATACTGCTTCATTCGGATTTGGAAATCCTTTTGATTCGCTTCTTTACTCAAGTGATGAGGCTCCCCCGGATAAGAAAGAAAAATCACTTCCTTGCCAAGCCTTCTGGCAGCATTATAAAACTCTAGCCCTTGGGTCCAATCCACCGCTCCATCAGCAGTGCCATGCAGAATCATGAACGGTACCTGGATATTTGGGGCCTGGAACATCGGGTTTTCACGCTGGTACGCCTCACGATGGGACCAAGGTGTCACTCCACGACCCATTCTAACTTGACCGATCTCCATTATTCCATTATGATTGGTTCCTGTATTTCCATAGATATTATTATAGAAGCTCTCAAGGTCGGTGGGTGGTGCACCAGTCACCACGCACTTAAACATATCCGTTTGAGTCAGTATAAATGAGGATTGATAACCTCCCCAGCTATGGCCCTGAAGCCCGATTCGGTCTGGATCTGCATAGCCCTGATCGATGACCTCCTGTACCGCGGAAGTAATACAGTCCAAAGAACTGGTGCCTGGTCTACCTTCTTCATAGACATTATCAGGCTGGAAAAATAAATACCCATTGCTGGCGTAAGTCGAACCATGGGGTCTATCGTCATACACCGGCATATAGTAGCGGTGGTGTCTGTCTGACATCTTTTCGTAGAAATAAACCACCATCGGGTATTTCTTACCTTTTTCATAATCCGGAGGAAGAGTGAGTGTTCCTTGTAGCCTTTCTCCCTTACTGTTTGTGTAGTCGATCAGCACCTTGGATCCCCATTTATATTCTGATTGCTGAGGATTTGCATCGGTGAGTCGATTTGGGTTTTTGAAGGAAAGATCGCTGATATGGTAATCAGGGAATTCCACGAAAGATTGTCTCGTAAACACTACTTGGTCTGAGTTCTTTGCCTTTTCTATGTTGACATAGGCATAATCCTCATAGATCAATTCCTTAGGTTTTTTACCGATTTCCAGTTCAAAATATCCCTCCTTTTTTGTCCACTCTCCATACGCACTGAGCAATATCGGTTCTTCCGTATCGATAAAGGGTTCTTCCCAGTCCAGGTTTACATAGCGGAAGCGAATCTCTTCCGCATCTCCCATACCCTGAGTGATGTTCTCTGCAGAAGATCCGTCAAGCTTTACAGCCCATAGGTCATACCTGTGATTCAGGATGATGGATTCTCCGTCTTTAGTCCATCCGGCTGCGCCAAAGGGAGGATTCTCATGAGGGTAGGGGTGTTCCATATCCATAAACTGAACACCTGCTGCATCCGAGATATTAGTTAGAGTATTTGCTTCCAAATCCACCACATGGATGGCAGAATCCTTCTGCAGGGCATAATATTTTCCATCCGGAGAATAGCCCATGGTTCTTTTTACTAGTTTGACGATCTCCTCTCTTTTCCCTGTCTTCAAATTCACACGAAATAGATCTGCAGGTGACACCCCCCAATTCACATCATTGATATAAGGCTTTTCATTTCGGCCGATCCAGTAGTCCGAATTACGGGAAACCAAAAGGTCTCTCATAGACTCGTCAGTGAGGCGTGTGAAGGTTCCATTTCCAAACTGATACGAGGCCCAATAGGTGAAATTCCTATTTCTGTTTGCTCTACGTTGCTGTACAGTGTTGATGGTTTCATCATTCCAGTGGAAGACGTCCAGGTTTGGGATGGTGTCCTTATCCAGTTTCATTTTTTCTTCTTGCTCTTTGATTCCAAAGAGCACAAAGCTTCCATCATCGCTGAAGCGGAGATTTCCTTTTTCAGAAACCACAAAATTTTCAGGGAAGGCCGATGCAGATTCCGGATCCAATTCATAGGATTGAGGATTTTGCCTCACATCAGAAACCACCAAAAGCGTATTGATCATTTGTTCCAAAGTATCTACTTCGGTTCCCTTCAGTACTGCGATTTGATTTCCACGATTGGACCAGTCTTCTTTTAGAACACCTGCATCGTCCCAGGTAAGATCGGAGTATTTTTTTCTGTCGCTGTCAAGATTTTTCAGGGTTTTGTTCTCTAGGTCATACAAGTAAAGACCATTTCCTACCATCTCAGCAGCATCCACGGTATAGGCCAGCAGGTTGGAAGTTTTGTTAAAAGCATATTGACTCACATTTCCAAAGTTCATTGTGGCCATATTACTGAGATCAACCAGAACCAAATCCTGTCCATCATGCTTGGACTTATCATCCTCGGTTTTTTGAATGGAGATTGCCAGGAATTTCCCATCCTCAGAAAAACTCATTGAGGAGGCCCGCTCAAAACGTGTCGAATCCCCAGTTTCCAGATTTCTTAATTCAGCTGTTCTAAAGACCTTTTTATTGGACTTCCTTAGCTTTTCGGTTTCATCTTCAGAAGGGGAGATGAGGTAAACAGCCCATTTGCTATCGCTGGAAAAGGACGGTGAACTTCCATAAGGTACCCGATATTCAAAGGCCTCAGTCGCTGATGTAGTCTTTTTGATAAATAAGGTATCATCGCCTCCATTAGGTCGGAGTCCATAAGTGAACCATTCTCCATCAGGAGAAAGCTCAGTGGAAACGATCCGGCTCCATCTGCTGTAGTCTTCCAGCTGAAGCACTTTGTCTTGTGCCAAAGCAAAAGTTGAATAGAGCATGACTAAAGCAATGCCCATAAGTAGTCGATATGCTTTCATAAGGTAAATTTTAAGTTTTGGGTCTTTTTGGGATTAAACAGGACTGAATCTACAGATTTAGAATTGAGACCTCAATCCTTGAAGCTTCCTTTTCTATGAGCGGTTAATTACAGTCCCGTTTTGTGTCTTTATAAAACTGAAATAAAAAGGTTTGTGAGGACACAAACCATGGCGAATGTGGAGATTTGTGGAAAATCAGGAGATGTGGTCATTCAGTAAAACAGGCAAAATCTTACTTCCCAAGTTTCAAAATCCTTCTGGCCCCCTGAATCACCAGGATAAATACAATCGTCCCTATGATTAGGTCCGGTTTATTGGAGTCCAGCCAATTTACCAGAAGGGCAGCGACGATTACCCCCAGATTGATGATCACATCATTAGAAGTGAAAATCATCGAAGCTTTCATATGTGCCTCTTCCTTACTATTTGATCGCTGGAGTAAATACAGACAAATGCCATTGGCGATTAGTGCCAGAATTGACACCACGATCATTGTGGAAAAGTCAGGAACTATACCCCTCCCTAAAAAACGCCTGACCACCTCTGTAAATCCCAAAACGGCAAGAGTGATTTGAAAGTATCCTGCGAGTTTCGCGATATTTTTTTTCCTAGCCAGAGTGCCACCCACAGCAAGAAGGCTAATTCCATACACAAAGGAATCAGCAAGCATATCCAAACTATCAGCCACTAGCCCCATGGATCGGGAGATCAGACCAGTGGTAATCTCAATAAGAAAAAAGGCAAAATTGATTCCCAGAACTGTCCAAAGGAGCTTTTTCTGATTTTTATTTTCCTTGAATTGGGTCTGTTCGGTTTCTTCAGTGGTAATTTTTTGACCGCCTAGGTCAAGTTCCAGAATAGATTTTTCAATCTCATCTATGTTTCCGGTATGGAAGACTGTGAGGGTACGATTCGGGATATCAAAGTCCAAATTGGATATGCCGGATATACCATCCAGGTTTGCCCGAATGAGGTTTTCCTCAGACGGGCAATCCATTTTGGTAATCTCGAATGTGGTTTTTTTCATTACTATTTGAATATACCCACAAACTCCTTTCCGTTAAAGCTTTTGTATCCCCTGTACATTCCAGAGGTGTTAAATGGCATAACCACATTTCCATTTTTGTCCACCCCGATCAATCCACCCCGACCTCCCAGCTTGGGTAGTTTCACTTTGATGACTTCATGACTCGCTTCTTCCAGGCTCTGTCCTCCATACATCATTCGGGCAGAAACATCATGACCTACCACCGAGCGGATGAAATACTCACCATGTCCGGTGCAGGAGATCGCACAGGTTTTATTGTTGGCATAGGTGCCAATCCCGATCAAGGGACTGTCACCGATCCTGCCATATTTTTTGTTGACCATTCCCCCTGTAGAGGTAGCCGCAGCCAGATTGCCTTTTTTATCCAGTGCCACAGCACCTACTGTCCCATATTTCTCTTCATCATGATCCAGCTCCACCTTGTCCTTTTGAAGGGCTCTTTGCCATTGGTTGTATCGAAATTCATCGTAGAAGTACTCTTTATCCTCCAGGGTTAGTCCTTGTTCTTTTGCATACTGCAAAGCCTGGTTGCCGCTAAGAATGACATGTTTCGATTTTTTCATGATGCAGTCTGCCAGCAAAATGGGATTTCTAACCTGAGAAACTCCTGCTACTGCTCCCGCCTGAAGCTTTTTCCCATCCATAATAGCCGCATCCATAGCAAAGTCACCTTCGTGGGTGAAAACAGAACCTTTACCCGCATTAAAGAGGTGCGAATCCTCCATGATGATTACAGCCTCAGCGACTGCCTCGAGGGCAGAGCCACCCTTTTTCAAGACCATAAAGCCTACCGTGTAAGCTCTGGTCAGGATTTGATTATATGCCTCCCTTTTCCATTTAGTTAGTTTGGTTTTGGAAACGGTACCCGCACCCCCATGAATGGCGATGGCGAATGGCTTCATAGCTCTTCTTTAGTTTTACGCTTGCGTGGAGGGTTCAGGATTTTATAAACCTCCGTTGCATTCATATTAAGGCTGTTGAATACGGGGATATCGGTGTATTCACTCAGTTCTTTGATGTGTAAAGGGGAGCTGGAGCAAACGCCTGAAATAGCATCGGGTACCAAATCAAATTTATTTTTTAGCACTTCTAGTCCCCCGATAGCTCCAAAGGAATCTGCTGCGCAAAAGATCAATTTATGGATACGTTTTCTCACATCAGGATGCTTCAGCAGCATAGCTGTCTCACGCTGGTTGATCCCATCGGCAAATTCCACCACCCAATAATTGTCCTTATTATTGGCGTATTTCAGATCAAGCTTATTGAACACGTCTACGATCTGATCTTCGTCCAGCATATAGGTACTTGGATAACCCAGAAATGAAAAGTCAGAGAAATAAGTTGCTCCGGCATCATTCATGTTCAGGATATCCTTTAGGCTGGCAGTACCAGTCACCTTGGAGGCTCGTACTTCTTTCTCATGGACGGATAAGGCATGGACGCAAGCAGTAGCCGCAGCACTTTTTCCTGAGTTCATTGCGGTTCCTATAGCCAGAATCAACTTTGCCCTGGGGAATTTCTTCTCCATTTTTTTAGGCTTGATCAAATTATAATCCCGAGCATTCACCACTTCGCCTTCTGCATCACATACATAACCCAAAGGCTTAATGGAAGTAGGGGAAATTACTTTTCCACTTTTGGATTTTACTTCACCCACCACTCCGGATCTTGCCAGAAGATCCAGCTTTTCAAAATCGCTATGGGTGGGGATCAAACCCTCATAGTAATCCGGAGCATATCGATTTCCGAATACGAAAACAGCTTTGGTTCCCTGATGAATCGTATGAATACGACCATGACTATTTTCAAGCGAGCTATGCTGCCCTAAAGATTCCACCTGACCATAAATTAAATCTCCAATTTGTGGAATTCGGTCAAGTTTCATGTAGCCTTTTAGTGCTTTTCTGGGTACTGTGTACGCCGCACTGGGAAGCCTAAATCCCTTATCTAATTTTTTCATTTCACTCTAATTAAAAGCGGCGCAAGATAGGGGGATAGGAGTTATTTTGGAAGACTTTTTTATAGATTTTTTTCTCTGATCCTGAGTGAGTTAGGTTTTTTTTGATATGCTGCTTGTCCAGAAGTAGCGAAGCTGACTAATGGTTTGTGAGGACACAAACCATGGCGAAAAACAAATAAGTTAAGCCGGAGCGAAACGAATCCCCCTTTGGAAAGGGGGTAAGGGGGATTTGCCTATTTCTCCAGAAGCAGAATCGCAATGATGATGAATGTGAAAACCCTATTAATCACTTAGCGTCCATCATGGCATTGATCAATTTGGTATTTGCCTCTTTAAGGATTTGCATAGCGTCTGAATAGTATTTCTGCTCATCAATAGCGAGTTCGAGAGTGGCTCGGTTGTAGCTACCTAGGTCTGTCTGGTCAGCAATGGTCAATTCACCAGGAGCACCCACGGCACCGATGTGCTCATTAATTTTGATTTCTGCCTTCTTTGATTTGGAGATCCAGATATCAGCTCCTGACCTCCACCATACTTGAAGTGCAGGGTAGAAAGTCACATTGGTTTGGTTGAATATTTTTCCCAAAAAGTCATTTTCATCTACTTTGGCTTTGGCCGCCAAGTAACCTGAGCCTAGGAGATAAGAAATGGTAATGGGGGGTACTTCAGAATTTTTTCCGGCTATGCCCATAAAGTTTAACCTATCGTAATCAATACATGGTTTTCCATTTGCTGACACGGTGATAGTGCTCAATTTGCTATAGGCCTGGTAGTGGTCAACGTCTTCTTTGAAATTTCCTGTGCTGGGGTAATATCTTTTCATGGATTCATCTGTGTGCGCTAATCCATCAAAGTCACTGACGGTAAATCCCTTTGCTTGGGCTTGGGCAACAAAATCTGCATAGGCATCATCCGTGATTCGCTGCATTAGTTCCTGGGTGAGGCCAGTGGTATTTACTTGTAGTGCAGATTTTGCTCCGGAGAAATTATTTCTGGACTGAGTAGAGGCCGATTTAAACTCTGAAGTCATGAATGCCACGGTAAATTGACCGACATTTAGTTCATCAATTTTTTTCATGGCTTTTTCTCCATCCAAATAGAGTTCTTGGCCATGGGAGAGGGTGCAGAGGAGTATAAAGGCCAAGCCAAAAATTATTCTGCCTGAAATGTAAAGGAGAGGTTTTGCTGGTTTCATCGATTTTAGAGATTAAGTGCAGATCGGCTATCCCTAACTTTAGATTTTTGAGTGTTGGTTTGGGTAGTCTATCGATTGATTTAACATCCTCAATTTGAATCTTTTAATAGAATTCAGCCATAAGGCATTTGTCGTATTTTGCCGCTGCTTGTCCAGAAGCAGCAAAGCTGATTAATGGTTTGTGAGGATACAAGCCATGGTATTTGAGGATTATAGCCAACGGTTTAAACCCTTGGGCTTTAATTTGAGTCTAGTTTTGCCCCTTTTTCCGACTAACCAAATACAGCACGGTCCCTATCCCAATCAATACCCCTGTCATCCAGATATTGGTCCAAGTTACTTGGAACATCAGCCAGGTACAGGCGGCTACTCCCAGTACAGGAATCAGATACCCTCCTTTGAGAATAAAGACTTTTTTGTCTTTGAACTTTGGTCGTAAGACCGGAATACAAGCACAGGTCATCCCAAAAAGAAACAGTCGGGCCAGCACGGTCATGGCTGCCAAAAAGGTGAAGGATCCCATTGCTGCCAGCACAAAAGCCACGATCCCGAAAAATAAAATGGAATTCGCTGGTGTTAGGTATTTATCATTAACGGTCCCAAACCATTTTGGGAAAGACTGATCGAGCGCCAGAGCATAGGTGACCCGGGAGGCGCTAAACATGGCTCCGATCAGATTCGCGATTACGGAGGTAGTGACGCCCACCATCAGGAAAATAGCCCCGGGTTCCCCGAAAAGAGCAGCGGAAGCGTCCAATAGGGGAGTTTTTGTGGAGGCCAGATCGGGAACTGCAGCCTGAGAAACGAGTTGTATAGCCATATACAGAAAGACCACCACGGCGAGACCCAGAATTAAACCCAAAGGCATATCCCGTTCCGGGTTTTTAGCTTCTCCTGCAGGAACCACCGCGCCTTCGAATCCCACAAAGGCATAAATCAAGAGTAGGGTAGCTGCTCCTATATCCGAACCCATAGGAAGGGCTGAATCAAAACTTGGGATCACTTCAGGGCCCAGCATGATCACCCCGCTAAAAACGAGTCCGATCAGAACTGTGAACTTGATCAGGGTAAAGAGCCCCATGGATTTCATAGACTCCGAACTTCCTATGATATTAACCAGTGTCAGAATACCTATAATCAGTACAAGGGTCAGCAATCTTCCATTTCCTGCAGCGAGTGCAGGAAAGAAATAACCAATGCTATCCGTAAGGAGGACGGAGTTGGCAGAAAAGGAAATCAGTCGAGCCAGGTAATACAACCATCCTCCCTGAAAGCCAATAAAAGGCCCAAAGGCAGCGGTACCATACTTGGTGGGACCACCAGTTCCCTTAAAGTAACTACCCACTTCCGCAAAACTTAAAATCACCGGTAGCATCAGCAAGGCACAGATCACATAGATAAAGACACTATATTCTCCGGCCAAAGCAGCTGCCCCTGAGGGCAATCCGAAAATTCCGGCACCGATAAATCCATTGACTACGAGCATCCAGACTCCCCAGAGTCCAAGGTTTCTGGGAAGTTTTTCTTTGATTTCTTGAGGTAATGATTTGGGCAAGGGATGAATCTGGCTTGGGTGAATAAACGTGGAAGATAAGCCAAAAAACAGAAAGAAGACAAGCCGTTCGTCATTCCGGATGGAGTATTTCCCTAAAGAAAGCTATGGGAACAGATTTGGTGGGATGTCTTTTTGGAGAGCTGAACTACTACCCCTATTTTCGTCAAAAATCTGATTTCATTTTTCTATAAATTTTATGGCTTCAGGACTGATAGCACTTTTGGATGATGTGGCCACGTTGATGGACGATGTGTCCGTGATGAGTAAAGTGGCGGCTAAGAAAACCGCTGGCCTTTTGGGTGATGACCTGGCAGTGAATGCTGAGAAAGCTTCCGGCTTTGTGGCGGATCGGGAACTTCCGGTTCTTTGGGCCATTACCAAGGGCTCCTTGCTGAATAAGCTTATTATTCTCCCCCTTGCTTTTGTTCTTAGCGCATTCGTTCCTTCTGTGATCACCATGCTCTTGATTTTGGGAGGGTTTTATCTGGCTTATGAAGGAGCTGAAAAGATTTATGAGTATTTCTTTCCTCATACTCCTCTAAAGCAAAAAGACCATCTGATAGAATTGAGTGAGGAGCAATTGAAAAAGCTGGAAAAGAAAAAGATCAAGTCAGCGATTTTAACTGATTTTATCCTGTCGGTCGAGATTATTATCATAGCCTTAGGGACAGTCACCGAATCTGATTTGACCACACAAATCATTGTGGTTTCCGTCATTGCCCTAGTGGCCACAGTTGGGGTTTATGGACTGGTGGCACTTATCGTCCGTATGGATGAGTTTGGCCTGAGCTTAGTCAATCTAAATGAGCAAGATGATAGCTTCTCAGATAAGGTTGGTCGCTTTCTGATCAATGCTCTTCCTATGGTGATCAAGGGTCTGACCATTGTTGGGACCATTGCCTTGCTGCTCGTTTCCGGTGGGATTTTCAGCCATAATATTGACTTTTTCCATCATCTTTTGGAAAGCTGGCCAGCGATTTTACGGGACATGCTGATTGGTCTTGTGATGGGTTTTATCACGCTGTTTGTGATCAGTGGGGTGAAAAAGCTGTTTGGTAAAAAGAAAGCAGCCTAGGGCGTTTATTCTTCCTTTCGTTCCCCAACGAAGGTTCCGTTAGCCATTCCGGCAAGGTCTACTTTTCCCACGATCTTACCCTCTTCCAGCTTGCCAATGTACTTGATTGGATTTCCTTGCACACTGAAAGCGATATTGACAGAGCCGTCTTCTTCTATGGCTCCTTCTATTGGGGCTTCGCCCAAAGCTCCTTTGTAGGTTCCTGTGAGCCTGCCGGAGTCATCTTGTTCAATGATAAAAACCGGATTTCCTCCACCCATATCGGTTTGAACATTGAAAATCCAGGTGCCTGAAATGTCTTCCTGTGCCAAAGATGTGAAGCTAAAAAGGGCCAAAAGGCTGAGTAATAAGGTCGTCTTTTTCATAGTAAACTTGAGTTTAATTATTTGGTGGTTTCTTCTCCCATTTCAGTAAAAACTCGATCTATGGGTTCCCAAAGCTCGATTTTGTTTCCGTCTGCATCCATGATATGCACAAACTTTCCGTAGCTGTAGGTTTCTATTTCATCGCAAATGGTAACTCCATTTGCTTTTAAGTTTTCCACTAGTTTCTCGATGTGCTGAACCCGGTAGTTAATCATGAATTCCTTTTCGGAAGGATCGAAATAATCGCTGTCTTTGGAAAAAGGACTCCAGCTTAAGTAATTAAGCTCATCTGGTCGATGGGCATTTCGGAACTCGAAAGCCGATCCCCATTGATTCACGGCAAGTCCCAGATTTTCACTGTACCACTTTTTGGTGGCTTCAGGGTCTTTAGTTTTAAAAAAGACACCACCTATTCCGGTTACTTTTGGTTTTGAATCTTCCATAGCGTTTAGGGTTAAATCATTTTTGCGATAAGCTCTTTCATTAATTTATATCCCACCATAGCTGTCATGTCATTCAGATCTCTTTTGGGATTGTATTCCACTAAATCCGCCCCGATGGGTTTATGAGGGAGTCGGAGAATAAAATCTATGAGTTGTCGGGTGCTCAAACCTCCGGGTTCATGATGAGAGACTCCCGGAGCAAATGCCGGGTCCAGTACGTCGATGTCCAAAGAAATATAAAGAGGATCGGACAGCTCCCGGAGAAAAGCGTCATTTAGATCTCTCATTTCTATTTGCTTAACCCCGTATTTTTTGGCTTGCTCAATTTGATGTGTATTCAGCGTCCTTATTCCCACCTGGGTAAGGGAGGTAATTTTCCCTGTTTCCATAAGCCTTGCAAAAGGAGAGGCATGAGAAAATGTATTGTCATCAAAGTTTTCATATAAATCTCCATGCGCATCGAAATGCAAAATGTGGAGATTGGTATATCGCTCGGCATGAGCTTCGATGATTGGAAAGCTGACGGAGTGGTCTCCACCAATGCTCAGGAGGGGGTCGCCAGTTTCGATAAGAGCCTTGACCTGAGATTTGATATACTCGTAGACTTTCCTCGGTTCGATACTTGGAAAATCCAGATCCCCAAGATCAGTATAGGTTTGACCAGGAATGATCTCTGTGCCATTCTCGCTAAACCTATTGGCTGAACCTTCAGAATCCATTACCCTAATTCTGTCCGGTGCATATCCGGGTCCTCTTAAGAATGAGGAATTTAAATCGTAGGGTACGCCTAAAACTTTGATCATAAAAAGCTATTTGATAGGTATCCAGATTTCTTCTTCTGATTCGGCAGAACCTGGTTTGTATTTTTCACCCAGGATTTCAAAATGTGGCCGTTCATCCAATTGGAAAGGACAATTTTGTATCCAGGGTCCATAGATATATTGAAAAATGGAGGGATCACCCGGCATTCCCTGATAATAAAATACCGCGTATTTGCCTTCCTCTAAGTTAAATGTCTCCAAACCTTCCATTGAGGTTTCTTTTTCTACCTCCACGGCAGCCCATTTGGTAAATTGTTTTGTGGGGGAAAAGCTTTGATAGTAATCAGAAGGATAGACCTGAAGGGAATAGCGAAGCTGGTCTTTTCGATTAAGTATGCCCTTTATTTCCGGACCAAAGCTTTGCCAGAGTTCTCTAGTCTTGTTATCAGCCATACTCATCTCCAGATGCTTCCCGATCAGGAGTTTTTTCTCGATGGTTTTAATTTCTGGTTTTGGGTAATTCATGGCTTAGCGATATTCAGGATTATCAAAATTCCATCGAGTACCCTCATTCCAATCCTTGCTTGAGTTACCCAAATTTGGATATCCATTGTTTGACTTTAAGATGGAAGCCAGATGCATGAGATTATAAGTCATGAAGGTGGTATTTCGATTGGTAAAATCACTGTCTAGACCTACCGGGGTATCCAGCTTTTTCCCATCCCATTCGGTATCGCCATAACTCGGTCCCGGACCAATTTCACCCAGCCAGCCAGAATCCGCCTGTGGGGGGATGCTATATCCTACATGCTGGAGTGCATAAAGAATGCCCATGGCGCAATGTTTTGCTCCATCTTCATTTCCAGTGATCAGGCATCCTCCGACCTTTCCATAAAAAAGGTATTGCCCCTTATCATTGGTCTTTCCACTCATGGAGTAAAGCCTTTCAATTAGCTTTGTGGCAACGGAAGATTTTTCGCCTAGCCAGATAGGAGTGCCTATGATTAGAATATCTGAGGCAAAAATCCGCTTAAATATTTCCGGCCACTCATCCCTAAACCAGCCATGTTCAATCATATCTGGATAAACACCCGGAGGAACCTCATGATCGACTAATCTAATCTCATCTACCTCTACCCCTTCTCTTTTCATGATGCCTTTGGAAAGAGACATAAGAGTTTCTGTATGGCTGGGATCAGGTGACTTTTTCAATGTGCAGTTGATGTACATTGCTTTTAGTCCTTGGAATCTGGGGTTCATATAGTTGGCTTTTGGGTTAAATAAAAATTAGCGAATGCTTAAGCTTGAATAAAGAAGAATATAAGATTTTACCCTGAGAATGTGTAGGGCTTTAGCTTAAAAGACTTCCCTCAAACCAAATGCGCATTCAGGATTTCTCCATCGGAGACCCGCTTCAGGGCTGTGCGCATCCTTCCATCTTCACCCAATTCAATGACCCTATAGCTGGGGGAGGGATTACCCCAACTCCCTCCAAAATGCCCACTCCAGAAATAGGGTTTTTTACGATTCCACATGATCCCATCTACATCGTGATCATGTCCATGGAATGTGGCTTTAACATTATCATATTCAGAGATGGTGCTAAGAAAATCCTCACAAGCGATTCCATGTCGGGTCCAGTCATTTTGGGAAATATGGATAAATACCAGAATCGATTCCAGGGAACTGTATTGATATAACTTTGCTTGAAGATAGTCCAAATTCGCACAGAGGTAATCTCCGGCCTCGTTGGAGCAATTCAGAAGGATTACTCCAAACTTTTCATCATGAATAAATCCGGTGTCCTGATCCTGACCCCAAATGGCTTTCCATCGCATCGGGTCTACCCGATCATGATTTCCCTTGTTCACGTAATAGGGCATTTTTATGGAATCATAAACTTCTTTGACTTGCATCATAAACTGGGGCTCATCATGAATCAGGTCTCCATTGAACACGATGAAGTCAGTTGCCTTTTCTTTCCAGATGGCCTTCACCAGATCAGAATGACTCTTTTCATAGTCCGTGTCTGGTTGACCATAATGGCCATCTGAAGCCGTGATGATTTTATATTGCCCAGCAAAGTCATCATCTAACTGTCGATATTCTTTGGCTGTGAGGGTGGCAAATGAGTTTGCCGCAAAAAGTGAACCTCCAATAGCTCCAAGGCTCTTAATAAAGGGACGTCTTTTCATTTGATCTTTTATTATTTTCCTCCAAAATATAATTAACCTAACTATTCAAAACCATGCGGGGTCTTTTTATGAAAATCCGTTTTGGACTGAATTAAAGTACCCAGCTCCAACAATTTTTCTTCATCAAAAAGATTACCCAAAAGAGTTAGGCTGGTCGGGTGATTCGCAGAGTCCAAGCCGGTGGGAATGGCCAAGGCAGGATGGCCCGTGAGGTTGGTTACCATGAGCTGTTTAAAATTTCTTGTTGGGGTAAGAAGAACATCAAAACCCGAAATGGTCTGATGAAAATCTTCAATCAACAATCTTCGGTGTCTATTGGCCTGAAGATATTCCACAGCTGGAATAAATCGAGATTGCCGAAGCGAATTGGCTCGGGAGCTTTCTCCCTGTTCCACCAAAGAGGCACTCGATCCTGATAAGACCAATTCATCGAAAAAAGCTCCTGCCTCTGCTCTTAAAATTACGTCAAAAGCTCTGGGATAAATGGTTTTGGGTAATTCTACCTCTGTTAATTCATACCCTAATGCTCTAATTTCATCAAGTATTTCCAGATTATTGTCTCTTGAACTGGAGGAGTCTTCCTCAAAAAACTCCTTGAAGTATCCAATCTTCAGGTTTTCATTTTGCTTGGTGTTGTCATAGGAAAAAGGAGCTGGAATGGTCATCATATCCTTTGCATCCTTACCATACATCGCTTCGAAAATGAGGGCACAATCCTCTGCCGATCGAGCCATTGGTCCGATTTTATCCATGCTCCAGGATAAGGTCATGGCTCCATATCTGCTCACTCGCCCGTAGGTAGGACGAAGTCCTGTGATTCCATTTCTATTAGAAGGTGAGGTAATGGACCCTAAAGTCTCTGTGCCAATCGCAAACGGCACCAAGCCAGCGGCCGTTGCCGAACCTGAGCCCGCTGAGGAACCACTTGCTCCCTGGTTCAAGTCCCAGGGGTTTTTAGTCTTTCCTCCAAACCAGACATCTCCTCTCGCCAGCGAGCCGGAAACTAGCTTCGATACTAATACTGCACCTGCTTTATCCAGTTTTTCGATTACGGTGGCATTTTCATCAAAGTACTGATTTTTATAGGCTTCTGATCCCCAGGTGGTTGGGTAATCCTTTACCGCTAGCAAGTCTTTGGCACCGTAGGGGATTCCATGTAGAGGGCCCCGGTAATTTCCATTAGCCAGTTCTTCGTCCATTTTTCTGGCCTGCACCATTGCCCTTTCTTTAGTAATTGTAATTATGGCCTGAAGTTTTGGGTCAAACTTCCTGATTCTTTCCAGAAAGAATTCTGTAAGTTCCACTGATGAGATTTGCTTTGTCTTAATCAAGACGGACAAGTCCGCAACAGAATAAAAGGCCAGCTCATTTTTATCCTCCGGCATCCTAATATCCTCATTAAACTCAAACTCAAAAACAGAAGGAGATTCGCTGAATTCAAATCCCATGGGTAGGGGATCAAAGGTCATTGCTGGAATAACTTCAAAACCCAGAGGAGATAATCTCATTGAATCGTAACCCTGAAGGTTTGAGTTCAGGTATTCCTGCATGGTGGAAATTTGGGATGGGGTGAATTCCATTCCAAAAATATTCTGCGCATGCCTTATGTCAGATTTTGTGATTCTTTGTTTGCCACAGGCAAAGTTTAAAAGGATAAAAATTAACGATAGGATACCGAGTTTCTTCATGTAGCAGAGTAGTTGAAAAGTCTATTCATCATCGGGAATAGCCATGGTGTGATTGGATAGAAGATAGCATTTGCCCTCCACCTCCGTATAAGTTCGCATGAAATTATACTTTGTCGGTTTTGGGCCTCGATCTACCATAGTGTAACCATTCACTACCGCAGTATTTCCAAATATGAAAACCTTCACTTCATCCGAAATTCGAGAACGGGTATTATCGGAGCCGTTTGCCAGTTGGGCAGCTGCCCTTTTTAAAACATCACTTTTGGAATCAATAAGAGAGGCATGATTATGCACCCATACAAAGTCCTTCGCCAATAAACCGTTTAAGAAAGCCGTGTCTGCCTTCAAAAGTGCTTGTTCCCAGTCCAGGTCAGTCTGAAGCAAATTCTTTTCGGTAAGACAATTTGATTGAGCAAAGAGATAACCATTGCTGAAGAGGAGGAGGGTGATGAAAAATAACTTCATTTCGAAATAACTTAAATCCAATATAGAAGATAAAACCTTCAAATGAATAGGTTTCCCTTCACTGAAAGTAGGGGAGCCTATTTTAGGCTTGCCAGGGCAGTCTCAATATCCTCCAAGAAAATTTGATCAACCTGGGGACCGTAGGGATCAAAAAAGCTCAAACCATTCTCATACTTTTCTTTGGCTATCTCCAGATTTGATAAAGCATCCGCGGTTCTTCCCTGTGCCAGATAGACTCTTGCGAGATAAAATCTATTTTCTGCTAGATCATTTTCTTCCTGCTGGAGAAGTAGATATTTTTCTGCTTTCGCAAAGGACTTTTGTTCAAGATAAAGAACCCCAAGATGAACATAGAAGTATGGTCCATGAATGAATTCCGGATCATCAAGGCATGATTCAAAAATGGAAATGGCTTTGGCCTGCTGGCCAATCTGCTTATAACATAAAGCCCGAGTAGTTTGAAGATGGTAGTAGCCATTTTGTCCAAAACCTATATCGTAATCCGCCAGACTATCCAACCTCTCTATGTCTTCAATGGCCCCTTTATAATCTCTGAAAAATTGGAATCTACACCATCCGCGATAAAAGAGATGTGACTCAGGATCAAGCTCCACTGCTTTATCCATTAACTTTTTCCACTCTATAAAATTACCTGCCTTCAGATAGGCTGTGGATTTATATTTATAAGCATCCGAGAAGGTGGAATCTATGGCCAAAGCTTTATCAAGGGCATTTTGATATTCATAGCTAAATTGATAGTGGCCTGCCCTTTTTTCTGCTTCTTTACAAGCTTCGTACTTTAGGCTATCTCCCATGTATTTGTAAGCCTCACAGTTTACCTGAGCAAAAGTTCCAATCGAAATGAAGAAAGCTAAAAGGAATGTGAAAAGGGTTTTCATGGTAGAATTTCGAGGATTTTACCCTTATCCATTTTAAAAATAAGGTATTGATAATAGTCTATGGGGGTTTCAGTATTTGGTAGGATTTTCCATCCATCCATAGACTTTGTGATATCGAGGAGCTGATTTATAATCTGAGGGTCAAACTCCATTTCATTGTAATTTTCATCCGAGCTAAGTACCCGGAACCTTCCGGTTTCTCCTTTACAATTCACGATGAAACGAATCCTGATCCAACCACTTTGATCATTATCCACAGGAGTATAATTCTCCTCAAACATTCTGTAAATCTCAGGTCTTTCTCCCTCGTATTGGGTCCCGAAACCTAAATTAAAATACTGTTTGGTAGTGAGGTCTGAATAGCAAACTTCAAAAGAGGGGTTATCTAAATCTGGATTAGCTTGGATGTCATCCACCCAGCGATAAGGTTTTTCTTTTTTAGCTGCAATTGAAATGATTTTTTCCTCTTCCACTTTATTGCCTTGACAGCTAAGGAGAGTGAGAACCATCAAGATAGCCGCTTTTACACTTTTATTCATGAGTTGCTTTTAGCTTTAAGAAGCGAATTGGAATAAAGGTTTCTCACATTGAGCTTTTTAGATTCCAGTTTATGTTCATAAATCCAGTCCAGAAAGCTTTTCATTTTTTGTTCTGAAATCAATCCCCAATTGGACTTGTCTCCAAAATGAGGAGCAGTGATTTCAAGGCATTTTGCCAAATCCATATCTCTGTCTCTAGGGGGTAAATATTTTCTAAGAATTTGGATGGACTCCTCTGGATTACTTACAGAATGGAGAAAGCCTTTTTTACACCCCTGAATAAACCTTCGATAGGCATCCTCTCGATTTCGAAGGTTTTGTTCATCGGTAACCAAAATCGGTGAGTAGGAATAAGGGATGTCATAATCTGCTAATCTGAAGCTGCGTAAACTCACTCCCTTTTGCTCAGCTTCCACACCTTCCCAATTCAGAAATATCCAGGTTGAATCGAACTGCCCTTTGGTCACAGTTTCCCAGATTCCAAGTTTTTTCGGATAATGGAGTTCAAGTGCACCCATTCCACCATCTTTTATTATCATCTGACGAACGATCTCATCCTCATATCGTGCCTGATAGGAAGCATAACTTTTGCCATCCAAGTCTTTGGGAGACTGAATACCCGAATCACTGGAAACCACAATGGCGCTCAAATCTTCCTGAAGGATTGCACTGACGCCAATGAGTTTAAAAGTTTTTTTCTTGGTCTGGTAGCTTATGATGCTCTCGGTAGGACAGAGGGCAAAATCGGCAATACCCAACTCAACCTTCTTCGCGGGGGTAATGGCATAATTATCAAAAGAAGGATCGGAGATATGAACTTCTAAATCAAGTTCTGCGAAAAAGGCTTTATCCCGGGCTATGAAAAATCCGATGTGATTAATGTTTGGTGTCCAGTCCAAAGCTAGATTGATTCTATCCATGGTAAAAAGTTGATTTTGGGTTTCTTAATTATAATGTATCAGCGTCGGTTAGACTGTCAATTTTATGAATCTACGTTTCAGAATTGCTCAATGTTACTTTGAAGTAAACCAGGGAATAAAACAGTATTCAGTACATAGTATTAGGGTTAGCCGATTGCTTGGGGATTTTTTGGATGGAATCCCAGTGTTCACAAATCTTTCCGTTTGAATCAAATCTAAAAAAATCCATGGTGATGTATTCCTCATTTTTGGGCCAAATCTGATGAGTATGTAAAGCCACCAGATCGCATTCAGCTACGGCTCGTACAAATTCAATGCTTTTATCAGGATACTCCCTTTGCATTCGATCGAAATAATCGATGAAACCCTGTAATCCGTCCGCTACATCTGGATTATGCTGGATATATTCATCGCCAACATATTTTTCCACTGCCTCCGCTGGATTACCTTCAAATGCTAATTTATAAAAGGCAATTGCATTTTGTTTGTTCTTTTCGATTGACATCAGCTATTCATCTAATTCCTTAAGAATATTTTGCCGGAGGGATTCATTTCGGTTTTCAAGATTCTTGTAAAAATTTAATATGAATTCCCGGTTCAGTTTTATTTTCCAGAGGTAAGTCTTTATTAGGTTTTTTTCCTTGGAAGTAAGGTTTAGAGGGGTTTTGATTCCTGAGAGTTTTCCCTCAGAATTAAAAGAAAAATGGGGAGATAGAATGGAATTAATCTGGTGAAAGAAACTTTGAAAGAATTGCATTTCAAGATACTCCTCTTCCAGCTTTTTCAGGGAACTGTAATCATATTCATACAGCGAAATTATTTCTAGACGGAGGTTATCATTTTTGATTAACTCTAAGCCTTTTGACTTCAAAGTCTCATATCCCGCTACGTTTTGGATACTGATAAAATCTCTTAATAAGTAGTGAAAATAAATCCCTGTAGAGTCAGGATTTTCAACTTTATCCTCTAGTAAATCCAGAAAGAAAACCGCCGCTTTTATTCCATTTTCGTGTCCGGCCATATTGAGTCTGGTGTCCGATAGGTCGGCTTCCAATCCATTAGCTATTTCTTTTAATATTTTGGTTTCTGATTGGTTTTCCTGATTAGCGAGTCTCCAATTTTCTAAAGCAAATGCGGATATGACGGCGATAAAAATCGAAAGAAACTCTAGACCATATTTTCTCCAGCTTTTCTTTTTCCTGATGCTGGAGGATTTTTTATTTTCCCTTTCTTCCATCAGGCTAAATTACAATTTTCGCAACCTGATTAAAGTATATTTTTTCCTCAATTATTTCTAAACAAAAAATCCCCAGAATTGATCTCCGGGGATTTAATTTTAAGGTATGGGATTTTAACTGTGCTTTTCAACCCATTTTCGGGCATTTATAAATGCTTCCAACCAAGGAGTGAAATCATCAGAACGATCTGCAGGATAGTGCGGCCAGTTCCAGGGTTTTAGGCTTCGCTCGATATGAGGCATCATTGCCAGGTGTCTTCCATCCTTAGATGCAATTCCGGCGGTAGCATAATCGGATCCATTTGGATTTCCAGGGTAAGCCTCGTAACTGTAATTCATAGCAAAATTATAGTTTGACTTATCTCCGGGTAAAGAGAATTTTCCTTCTCCATGTGCTATCCAAACACCCAATCTCTGTCCAGAAAGATTTCCTAGCATCACAGAGTTATTTTCTGGAATGGTCACATTGACAAAAGCAGATTCAAACTTATGACTTTCATTATGAAGCATAGCCGGCTTCTCTGAAAGCTCAGGTGTGATTAAACCAAGTTCTGTCATCAACTGGCATCCGTTACAAACACCAAGGCTAAGAGTGTCTTCTCGAGCATAAAAGTTATCTAAAGCCTGCTTGGCTTTTTGATTGTAAAGGAAGGCACCTGCCCAGCCTTTGGCGGATCCGAGAACATCTGAGTTTGAGAAACCTCCCACAAAAACGATCATCTGAACATCCTCAAGGTTTTCCCTGCCTGAAATCAGATCAGTCATGTGAACATCCTTCACATCAAAACCTGCCAACCACAAGGCATAAGCCATTTCCCTGTCGCCATTTACTCCTTTCTCTCTTATGATTGCAGCTTTGGCTTTAGCCTCTGTTTTTCTAAAAGGATCGATTTCTGAACTCGCTAAATCTCCTTTCCAGCCTTTGGCAAAATAAAAGGATAGAGGTTGTTTTTTGTAGTTTTCGAATCGCTCCTTGGCAAGCACTTCTCCACTTTGCTTTCGGTCTAAAAGATAGCTGGACTTGAACCAAATATCTCTCATTTCTTCCACATCAAGTGAGAGATCCAGACCTTCAAAATCAATTCTTCCTGAATCAGTAACCGTCGCTAATTCCACATAATCAATAGCTGATTCTGCCAGTAATTCTTCAACAGCATGATCATCAGCTACCTGGATCAAAACTCCCGGATTTTCCGCAAATAGGGCCTTGGAAATATCACTCTCTCCAATTCTTTCGAGGTTCACTGAAAGACCCACTCCTTTGGAAGGAAAGCACATTTCTAACATTGCGGTAATCAATCCGCCAGCTGAAATATCATGCCCAGCAAGTACCCATGTTTGATCGATCAAATCTTGAATTTCTTCGAATGCTTCGGCAAAATAAATAGGGTCTTGAACGGTTGGTGGTTCATTCCCCACCTTATTTAAGACCTGGTAAAAACTTGAACCAGCGAGCTTAAATTCATCTCGGGACATATCAATGTACAGAATACGACTACCATAGGCGGGTTTCAGGGCTGTTTGAACTGTCTTTTTCACATCGGAGCACTCACCTACAGTGGAAATGATTACTGTTCCTGGGGAATAGACCGTTTTGCCATCTGGGTATTTTTGAGCCATTGACAATGAGTCCTTACCAGTTGGGATATTTACTCCCAATTCGATGGCAAATCTGGAAACCTCCTCCACAGCTCGATAAAGCCTGTCATTTTCGCCAGGATTTTTGGCTGGCCACATCCAGTTAGCGGACAATGAAATTCCAGCTAGTCCATCCTGAATGTGCGCAAAAACTAAATTGGTCAAAGCTTCGGCTATCGCAAGTCTGCTGCCCGCTTCAGGATTAGCCAAAGCGGCCACAGGAGCATGACCTATAGAAGTGGCTATCCCTTTTTCACCAGTAAAATCTAAAGCCATTACAGCAACGTCATTCAGAGGCAGCTGTATCTCTCCCACAGTTTGTTGGGTTGCTACCCGTCCAGTTACAGATCTATCCACTTTGTTGGTTAACCAATCCTTACAAGCCACAGCTTCAAGCTGAAGGACTTCTTTGATATAAGATTTGATTTGATTTCCATCGTATTCTGCATCCGAAAAATTGGGTTTTAGTGCTTTATCCTCCAGAATGGTTTTTGGCGAGGAGCCAAACATGTAAGCGAGATTCCAGTCTACAGGCTTTTCACCTGTTTTCTGGTTTTCGAATTTAAAGTGCATGTCCCCTGTGGTTTCTCCCACCACATAAAATGGAGCTCTTTCCCTTTCGGAGATCGTCTTAAGCTTGTCAATATCCTCTTCACCCACTACCAATCCCATTCTTTCCTGAGACTCATTACCCACTATTTCCTTTGCAGAAAGAGTGGGGTCCCCGACAGGTAGCTGGTCAATATGAATCGTACCTCCGGTAGTTTCTACCAGTTCAGAAAGACAATTTAAATGGCCACCCGCACCGTGATCGTGGATGGAGACGATTGGGTTGTTTTTGTTTTCGGCCATAGCCCGAATCACATTCGCTACTCTCTTTTGCATTTCCGGGTTAGAACGCTGAACTGCATTCAATTCCAGAGCATTGGAAAGCTCACCTGTGTTCAGGGAAGAAACTGCAGAGCCACCCATCCCGATTCTATAATTATCACCACCCATGATGATAATTTTATCTCCTGGTTTAGGGTTTTTCTTCTTTGTGTATTTAGCGTTGGTATAGCCAACACCCCCTGCCAGCATAATCACTTTGTCAAAGCCATGATGTTTGCCTTCTTCCTCATGCTCGAAAGTCAAAACTGACCCACAGATTAGTGGCTGACCAAACTTATTCCCAAAGTCTGAAGCTCCATTAGATGCTTTGATCAGAATATCCATTGGTGTTTGGTAAAGCCACTTTCTGGGCTTCAGATTCTTTTCCCAGCTTCTGCCTTCCTCGGTTCTGGCATAAGAAGTCATATAGATGGCTGTTCCAGCCAAAGGAATTGAGGCTGTACCTCCTGCCATTCTATCTCTGATTTCTCCACCCCCTCCAGTTGCCGCTCCATTAAATGGCTCCACTGTGGTGGGGAAGTTATGAGTTTCTGCCTTAAGGGAGATTACTGTGTCAATTTCATCGGTTTCGAAAAAATCTGCCTTATCCTGTGTTTTTGGAGCAAATTGCTGGGCTTTTGGTCCTTCTACGAACGCCACGTTATCTTTATAAGCAGAAGCGATCCGATTGGGGTTAAGTTTTGAAGTCTCCTTAATCATCTGAAAAAGGGTGCTGGGCTTTTCCTCTCCATCGATGATAAATGTTCCATTGAAGATTTTGTGACGACAATGCTCGGAATTGACCTGGGAAAATCCAAAAACTTCTGAATCAGTAAGCGGTCTCCCCAATTGCTTTGAAACATCGATTAAATAGTCAACTTCTTCCTGGCTCAGTGCGAGACCTTCCTTTTCATTATAGCTTGCTATGTCCTCGATATTTTTGATTGGCTCAGGATCAAGGTCAATTTTGAAGACTTCCTGATCTAGTCCTTCGTAAGCCTTTTGAAGCATGGGGTCGATTTCTTCACCTTCTTGAATGGGAAGAAATTCTTCAATTCTTAGGATTCCTTCTAATCCCATATTTCTGGTTATTTCCACTGCATTAGTGGACCAGGGAGTAATCATTTCTTTTCTGGGGCCAGAAAACTTTCCACCTACAGCTTCTGCTTTGATTTGCTGGGCCCCACCAAAGAGCCAAATAAGTTTTTCGAGGTCTTCCGGGGAAAATTCATTACCGGATTCTACAGCAAAAATTCGTTTTTCTAGGGATTCAAAGAAGAAAATCATGTGCCAGTTTTGATAAGTCGCAAAGGTAAGGATTTGTACCCTGAGATGGAAGAGCTAAAAAGAGGGATTTAAGCTATCTGTTTCCTGGTCATTTTCTAAGGTCTTCCGCCACGGCTTCAATCAAATCACCATGGCCAACAGGAAGAATTTTTAATTCTAGTTGTTGAATTTTCTTTGAGAATTTTTCTACGTTTGACAGGGTGATCATAGCGTCAAATTCCCCAATGAATAAATCAAAAGGCGTTTTTTTGGCTCTGGCTTCGCGGATGATTTTACCTATGTTCAATTGGATTCTGCCGAATACCTTCCACACAAAATAGACCTGTGCCCGTTTGGATCGGCTCTGCATTTGTGTGGTTACGAATTTGTAAATGCTTTTATCAAGTACTCCAACTTTTTTTAGGCCTTTGGTGATTGCAAAAACTCTTTGTGGTTTGAAAACCACTCTTTTGAGAGCAGGACTGAAAAAATCTGGATAACTGGACGTGTTGTACCACTTTCCTGTTTTAATTCCGTCAGGTCCAAGAAGTATCATTCTTTCGACCCGATTGGGAATTAATTCATAGGTGAGCAAGGAGAGCTTACCACCCATGCTAAAGCCAATTAGATTAAAACTTTTGGCCTCCAATTCCATCAATAGACTTTCGATTAAGATTTTCCACTTTTCCTTATCCAGAAGTACCTCGGAATTTTGCCAAATGGACCTGCCGTGGTAAAACATATCTATATAAATAAAGGAGTCTTTTTCTTTTCTGATTTTGTCCAAAGGAAGCATGTCTTTATGGGTTTGACCGAAACCATGGAAAATTAAGGTGATGTTTGGTCCTGAACCTTTCCTTAAGTAGTGAAGCTTACCCCAAGGGCTTGAATGAAAACTCATTTTCTAAAGTTAATTGAGTAGAAATTACTTCGCAATCGATTGCGAAGCAAAATTAAATTTTGGGAAATATGATATTTTAAAATATGAAAACTGCATTTCGAATAATTTTAATGTTAAGTCAATATAAAATTTCTGTAAAAAACTGAGGAAACTTTGAACTCTTCTTTAGTTTCCATAGTTTTGGCCTCGAAATTAGCGGAGATATGCGAGATAAAATATTGGAAACAGCCACGGATATGTTCACCCGATTAGGGGTTAGAAACGTGACCATGGATGATATTGCCAGGCAGGTAGGTATTTCGAAGAAGACTATTTATCAGGATTTCCAGGATAAAAAGGATTTGGTGAATTCAGCCTTCAAGAGGATGTTGGACCAAGATCACGAGCATCTTGAGAATATTCTGGACGGGGAAGATGGAGTGATTGAAAATCTGGTTTATACCTCCAAGGCTATGAGGGAAAGACTTACGAATATGAATCCCATGGTCATCCTTGAAATCCAAAAGTATTTTCCGCAAACCTGGGCAATCTTCCAAGATTTCAAAGAAAATGTAATTCGAAAAGATATTGTAAATGTTCTTGAGAAGGGGAAGAAGCTAGGTTATTTCAGGCCAGAAATTGATAGTGATATTCTCTCCAGAGTTCGAGTAAATCAAATCAATAGTGTATTTGAGTCTCGGGAATTTATGGAAGGAGATAAAAATATCGCAGATATTCAGCTTGAGATGATGGATCATTTTCTCCACGGAATATTTACCGAGAAAGGAAGGAAAGCCTACAAAAACCAAAAAGAGAACAACCCAACTACCACCGCTCTATGAAAAACCTTTTGACAACTTTAATTACACTTTTGATAGCAGGGGGAATTGCTTCTGCTCAAACAGATGTACTTCAGCTTAACCTGATGGAAAGTCTGGAATATGCCTTGGAGAATAATGTGGATGCAAAAAATGCCAAGCTTGAATTATTGGTATCCAAAGCAACTGTAAAAGAAACCATGGCTGATGGTCTTCCACAGATAAATGGCTCCTTTAATCTCAATTACAACCCGGAGATTCCTGTAGTTTTCTTACCTAATGAGCCGCCATTTGGAGACCCAAGTATTCCTAGTGATGTTATTCCTGCCAGATTTGGTGTGAATTATTCCTCCGGTCTGGGCGTGACGGTAAGTCAGATGATCTTCGACGGGTCTTTCTTTGTTGGTTTGAGAGCGGCAAAAACTCTAAATGAACTAACTCAGTTTGATCTCGAGAAAACTGAAAATGATGTAATCGAGGCCGTGAAAAAGGCTTACTATGGTGTTTTGGTGAACCAAAGACGGATTGAGCTTGCAGAGGCTAATTTGAATAGGTTGGATGATCTTCTGGCGGAGACCAAAGCATTAAATGAGGCTGGATTCTCGGAAAAAATAGATGTGACCAGAATTCAGGTTCAAAGGAATAATACATCTTCCAGTTTAGCTAGAGCCCAAACGGCCTATGAAATCAGCAAGCAACTCTTAAAACTTAATATGGGTCTTCCTAAGGAATATGACATTGAAATCACTGAGACCCTTCAAGAATTAAATCCAGAGGAAGAGCTAAACACGCTTTTGGCCATGGAAGGTATGAGACGTGTGGAGGAAGATCAGCTACAGAAAAATCTTGAGCTGACCAGGCTTGACTTTAAGAATAATCACGCCCAGTACATGCCGAAGATTACATTCAATGGTAATTATCAGAGAAGTGGTGCAGGTAATTCACTCAGTGGTACATATAATTCAATTAATTGGTTCAGCAGTTCTTTGCTAGGTGTGACCATGAGTATTCCGATTTTTGATGGCCTTGCGAAAAGCGCTAGAATCCAGAAAAATCGAATTCAAATGCAGCAACTTGAGAACCAGCAATTCTTTTTACAGGATAACATCGCATTAGAGATTTATCAGGCTAAACAAAACCTTCGAAATGATATAGAAATCCTTCGAGTTCAAAATGAAAACATGAAGCTGGCTCAGGAGGTTTTCGATATAGCACAGATCAAGTACAATGAAGGTGTAGGAAGCAATCTTGAGTTAGTAGATGCTGACGCAGCGCTAAAAGATGCCGAAATAAACTATTTATCATCACTTTATGACGGCTTGATCGCTAAGGTAGACCTAGAAAGAGCTTTGGGAATACTTCAAACCGACTTAAACTTTTAACCAACCAACAATTGAAATTGACTTTCATATCCAAGAATATAAATATTATGAAAACGACCTTAAAAACCTTACCTATTTTAGCTCTGACAGGCTTAATTTATGCCTGCGGAGGCGCGGCTGAGGAGAGCCCAGTCGAAACCAAGGTTGCTGAACTGGCTGAACTTAGAAACCAGGCCAGTGAACTGCAGATGCAGATTCAAGAGCTGGAAAAAGAGATTTCCACTTTAGACCCTGATTTTGCTCAAGCTAACAAGAAGTCAATTCTGATCACTACCGCTGAAGTTAAGCAAGGGAAATTCCAGCATTTCGTTGAGCTTACAGGATCGGTACTTTCCAAGAAAAACGTAAGTATAAGCTCCGAAAGTCAGGGAACGATTCTGGAAATTCCAGTAACTGAAGGGATGCGAGTGAATCGTGGCCAACTATTGGCAAGGATTGACTCCGAGGTCATTCAGAAAAACATTGATGAATTAGAAACAACCTTGGATTTGGCGACCACTCTATACGAGAAGCAGGCAAGACTTTGGGAGCAAGAGATCGGGACTGAAATTCAATATTTGGAAGCTAAGAACAGAAAAGAAAGTCTGGAAAGAAGCCTAGCTTCTCTTGAGACTCAGCTATCAAAAACAATGATTCGGGCACCTTTTACTGGGACGATCGAGACAGTGAACGTAAGACTCGGAGAATTGGTACAGCCAGGAGCCCCAATGTTCCAATTCATCGGGGAAAGTGATCTTTACATTGAGGCTGATGTGTCAGAAACCTACATAGGGGTAATCGATAAGGGTGACTCTGTGAATGTGTATTTCCCAAATTTAGATAAGAAAATAGCCACTAAAGTTTCATCGGTAGGAGCGGTAATCAATCCGAATAACAGGACCTTTAAAGTAGAGGTGTTTTTGCCAAATATGGCAAACATTAAGCCCAATATGATCTCAGTGCTTGAGGTTAGGGATTATGAAAACGAGGACGCAATAGTAGTTCCAAGTCATTTGATCCTAAGCGACAATCGGGGTGATTATGTCTACGCCGTAGAAGATGGAATAGCAAAGAAGAAATACGTAGATCGTGGTCAAACGTATGATATGGAGACAGAGATTCTGTCAGGTTTGAATGCTGGTGAAGTTCTTGTTGACAAAGGCTTTAGGGAAGTAGGAGACAATTTTAACGTAAACATAGCCCAACTATAAAATGGCTAACACAAACAGTAAAACGGTCAGAGAATTTGGATTATCCAGCCTTAGTGTAGACAATGCTACCTCGGTTGTAATTCTGACTTTGATTATTTCAGTTCTTGGTCTGAGCGCATATCGGACCATGCCAAAGGAAAGTTTTCCTGAGATAGTGATCCCAACAGTTTATGTCGGGACTCCTTATCCGGGTAATTCTCCTGTGGATATGGAGAATCTGATTACCAGGCCAATCGAAAAAGAGTTAAAGTCGCTGAATGACATCAAGGACATTAATTCCACATCCGTTCAGGATTTTTCTTCTATAGTCGTAGAATTCAATCCAGGGATTGAAATCACCAAAGCGCTCCAGGATGTGAAAGATGCGGTGGACAAAGCAAAAAGTGAGCTTCCTACTGACTTGGATCAAGATCCGAATGTTTTGGAGATCAATACCTCCGATTTCCCAATTATGAACGTGAATATTTCCGGAGATTACTCTGAAGCCGAATTGAAGAAGTTTGGAGAGTATCTTGAGGATGAAATTGAAAAGCTCGGAGAAATTTCCAGTGCGGATCTGGCGGGAACGGTAGAACGAGAGATTCAGATTAATGCTAATCCATACAAGATGGAAGCTGTAGGTGTGAGTTTTAATGATATTGCTCAGGCCATCCAGCAGGAAAATGTGACCATCTCAGGTGGAAATATCAGAACAGGAGATTTCCAAAGGACCGTAAGGGTGGACGGAGAATTTTCTGATCCTATGCAGTTGAAAAACATAATTGTAAAAACTGACAATCAGAAGATAGTATACCTGCGAGATGTAGCCGAGGTCTTGGACACCTATAAGGATAGATCCACTTACGCCAGAAGTAAGAACCTTCCAGTAGTTACCATTAATGTGGTGAAAAGATCTGGGGAAAACCTTCTTAATGCCGCTGATAAAATCAAAGAACTAATTGATGAGACTAAGGCGAATAGATTTCCTCCAGATTTGGAGATTACTATCACAAATGATCAATCCAAGCAGACAAGACTTCAGGTAAGTGACCTTGAGAACTCGATCATCTTTGGGGTGATCCTAGTGGTATTGGTATTGATGTTTTTCCTTGGATTTAGGAATGCGCTTTTCGTGGGTATCGCTATACCGCTTTCCATGTTTATATCTTTCCTGATCTTAAATTCCTTCGGGATCACATTGAATCTGATGGTGTTATTTTCCCTGATTTTAGCATTGGGGATGTTGGTGGATAATGGAATTGTGGTGGTAGAAAATATCTACCGGCTCATGTCTGAGGGTAAGCCTGCTATCCAAGCCGCTAAAGAAGGAGTAGGAGAGGTGGCATGGCCAATCATTACTTCGACCATGACTACTCTTGCCGCTTTCTTACCGTTGGCATTCTGGAATGACATCATTGGGGAGTTTATGAAATTCCTTCCTATCACTTTGATCATCGTGTTATCCTCCTCATTATTTGTGGCTTTGGTCATCAACCCAGTATTGACTTCATTATTCATGAAGGTAGAGGATGTAATGAAGGAAAAGCCAAAAAGGAAGGGCTTGATCGTGGCCGGTATTCTATTGGTGCTTTCTATCATTTTCTATCTTTTGGGAGTGACTGCAATGGGCACCTTGATGGCCGTGGCATCAGTGTTGACTTTGTTTAATCTCTTTGTTTTGAGGAAGGCTATTAAGTGGTTCCAAACAGTTTTCCTTGTGAACCTTGAAAATGTCTATGAGTCTACACTAAAATTTGCCCTTTCAGGATTTAGACCTTATGTCTTCTTCGGTGGAACATTCGTTCTGTTGATCGCTGCTGTGATGATCTTCTTTGTTCGGTCGCCAAAGGTTCTATTTTTCCCTGATAATCAACCTCAGCTTGTAAATGTCTTTGTCGAGTTTCCAATTGGAACCGATATCGAAGCTACAAATGAATTTGTGGATGAAATGGAAGATGAAGTGATGGTTGCTTTGGCAGATTATGAGGATATCATTGAATCTGTGATCACCCAGGTGGGTGAAGGAACTGGAGACCCTACTGAAGGTCCATCCAATCAGGCTACACCGCATAAGGCTAAGATGACAATCGGCTTTGTGGATTATATAGATCGACAGGGTATCAATACAAACCTAGCGATGGAGGAGATCCGGAACCTAGTGGAAAAATATCCTGGAGTCCTGATCACTGTCGATAAGCAAAGAAATGGTCCTCCGGTGGGTAAAGCCATCAATCTTGAATTTGTGGGAGAGGATTATGAACAGCTGATCGCTTATGTAAACCAAACCAGGGACTTTATCGAGCTGCAGAATATAGCTGGTATTGAAGAGTTGAAAACTGACCTTTCTTTAGGTAACCCTGAATTGATTATCAATGTGGACAGAGACAAAGCAAGGAGATTTGGGCTTTCCACCTCCAGTATTGCTACTGACTTGAGAACATCACTTTTTGGTTTGGAAGTGTCCAAATACAAAGAGGGAGAAGACGATTATCCTATCCAACTACGTTTGGATGAGAATTATCGATATGATGTTAGCACTTTAGTAAATAAGAAAATAGGCTTTAGAGATAAGTTTGGCACAAAAAGAGAAGTGCCAATTTCAGCCGTGGCTGATATTGAATATGGTTCGACCTATGGTTCAGTTAAAAGAAAAGATCTGGAAAAGGCCATTACCATGTACTCTAATGTTCTTGACGGATATAATGCCACTGAAATCAATCAGCAGATTCAGTCTGTCTTGGCTAATTATGATGTTCCAGATGGAATTTCTGTGAAGTTTACCGGAGAGCAAGAAGAGCAGGCGAAGTCTATGGAATTCTTGGTCAGAGCGTTGATGATTGCCATCTCTTTAATTTTCTTGATCATAGTAGCCCAGTTTAACTCAGTGACCACACCTTTCATCATTATGGCTTCTGTAGTCTTAAGTACAATAGGTGTATTTCTGGGCTTGACAATATTTAATATGGAGTTCGTGGTAATCATGACAGGAATTGGAATTATTTCTCTAGCAGGGGTTGTGGTGAATAATGCTATTGTATTGATTGATTACACAAACTTGGTAAGAGCAAGAAAGCGGGAAGAGCTTGGTTTAGAAGATGGTGAGTCTCTAAGCTTTGAGGATTTGACAATGAGTATTGTAGAGTCTGGGAAAACTCGTTTGAGACCAGTATTGCTAACAGCTATTACAACAGTATTGGGATTGATCCCGCTTGCGATAGGGATGAATATAAATTTTGGAAGTTTGCTCTCTTCATTTGACCCTCAATTTTACATAGGAGGAGACAATGCAGATTTCTGGGGACCAATGGCTTGGACTGTCATTTTCGGGCTAACCTTTGCAACCTTCCTTACGTTAGTGATTGTACCGGTTATGTATTTACTCACGGATCGGATGAACTTAAAAATCCGAAAGTTGAGAGCATAATCGAATTAAGGTTGGTGGTTTTTTTTATTAACCTCCGAGGCACTGCTTCGGAGGTTTTTATTTGCCTGATTTTCGCATTCAATGAAAGATTCTCTAATTTCAAATTCCCAAATTTTAACAGAGATGGAAGAATTGAATTGGTATGTGATGTACACAGCCTCCCGATCTGAGAAGAAGGTTGCTAATAGGCTTAAGGAACGTGGATGGGAAGTTTATCTACCGATTGTGGAGGAATTAAGGCAGTGGTCTGACCGAAAGAAAAAAGTCCAGAAGGCCCTATTCAATGGTTATGTTTTTGTCAAAACCAGAAGGAATCAACTTTGGGAATGCCTACAGGTTCCGGGTGCTGTAAAATTCGTACACTTTTCAGGTGAGCACGCGACGATTGATGAGAAGGTAATCGATGTAATCAAAAGGGTAGTAGCCACAGGAGTAGATGTAGAGACAGATGGTTCTGATATCGAACCTGGCGAAAAGGTAAAAGTAATCGCTGGGCCATTGCAGCACATGACTGGGGAATGCATCGAGAAGGGAAATAAGGACTACTTTGTAATCAGGGTGCCAGGAATTGATCAAAACATGTTGATCAATGTTCCAAGGAAATATCTGGAGGTGATTAAAACGAAAACCAGTGCCTGATTATCTCGTGAGGGACTTTGGAATAAAGTATCTCCTATAGACAATCTGAGCACTGAAAAGGTGATCCCCCCATCTGTTTGACCCGATATTTCCATCGATATTATCGGTAAACGTAAATAGAGCGGTCCCTTCTCCGGCGATATCAGAGTAAGGACCTATTTTGAAACTTAAACCTGCTCTAACTGGTACATATCCAGTTGTGATTGATTCATCGGTAGGCCGTTCTTCCTCACTAAAAGATTTTTTCTGCTCGGTCATGGTGTACATTATTCCCAGACCTGCACCACCATATAAATTTACTTTGCTTCTATAGATGTGATTGTCAAACGAAACCAAATTAAAGGTTGGCATGACATCAAAGAAAATAGAAGATCCCTTGACAGTAAAAGACGATCCATTGAAGAACCATTGATCTCTGATTGCGGTAGGAGGGTTTCCTCCGTTTTCTATCCACTGCACTCCAAGGCTTGCCCTTAAGTCGATTACCGGGGTCATTCTTTTAAGCACAGAAGCGGTGACAGAAGGTTTTATGGCAAAATTGAAATCCCTGTATTGACCACCATTATCGATGTAAGCGAAGGAGGGGCCTACACCGAAGGAAACTATATGGTCTCTGGAAACTCTTTCTTTGTAAAAGTTTTGGCCAAAGGAATTTAATGCGCTGATGCACAATAAACTACAAAATAGAATTCCGGTAATTTTTTTCATGGGAGAGCCTTGAAAGGTCTTTCTTTTGCGGAGCTATGAAAGCACAAGAAATATGCCAGCAAAAGTAATTCACTTTTCCATTAAAACTTGGATTTACTCCAATTATTGTATTTCAATCCTCCTCAAAAGCTTTTTGGATTTCTTCCTCTGTGGACTTGAGTTTTTTCCTACACTCCTTCACTAGACTGGATGCTTCCTTTACAAGTTTCGAAAGTTCATCCACTCCCTTTTCCCCAGATTCCAATTGAGATTGTATCTCCTGAAGTCTGGCCAAGGCCTCTGCATAGCTATGTTTACTCATGATTTTCTACTTTTTTGATCTCACTTTCAATGGTCTTTGAAAGGGTATAAGTTTTGATTGAATCCCCTTGTTTGAGGTCCAATTTATCGATGGGTATGCCATCTTTTTCTGTTCTCGAAAAACCTCTTTTCATCACGGAGATCGGATCCAGGTTCATTAAAGATTTCTCTATTTGGGTAAGTTCCAAAGCTCTCAAATTCAATGAGTTTCTGGAAATTAATTCAATCCGATTTTGAATGGAATCAATTTTTTGCAAAGAATTTTGAAGGATAACTTTTGATTGGTGCTGTATGCTCCTAAGTCGAGCTTCCAGTTGGCTGTTCTCAAGCTGAAAGTGACTTCTTGTCAATCTCTCAATTTGTATAAACGCCAGCCTGAGATTTTCATCAAATTCCCTGAAGCTGCTTAAAACAAACTCAGCTACAGCAGTCGGGGTCTTTAAAGGTGTATGGGAAACTAAGTCCGCTATGGTTTCGTCTCTTTCATGACCAATACCGGTGAGAACCGGAAGTCGCATGGTTGCTATACGCTTTGCCAGTACATATTCATCAAAGCAATCCAGGTCTAATTGTGCGCCCCCTCCTCTAATCAAAACGACCGCATCAAACCCTAAATTCTCATTTGCCATTTCTGCTGCATCCAAAGCATCAATGATACTTTTTGCCGCATTGGTTCCCTGAAGGGTTGCCTGAAAAAGTTTATGATAAATTTTATACCCTGAGTTGTTTGTCTCCAGCTGTCTCACAAAATCCTGATATCCCGCTGCGGTACTACTGCTGACGATGGCGACTTTTTGAAGGACCTGAGAAAGAGGAATACTAGAATTTAAATTAATAAGCCCCTCCTTGGTCAGTCTGTCGATCGTCTCTTGTTTGATTCGGGCTCTTTCTCCTAGAGAAAATGAAGCATCGATATCCTTGACATTGGCGCTTAGGCCATAGATAGGATGAAAGATAACAGCCACCTTAGCCAGCACTTTCATTCCTGTTTTTAGTTCGGAACCAGTGGTTTGTTCGAACCGATAGCTTATTTCTCGATAGCTAAAAGCCCAGATATTCGATCGGATTTTAGCCAGAATTGAGTTTCCTGATTTTTCTACAAGCTCAAAGTATGCATGACCCTGTCCAGCTACCCGAAAGTCAGTTAATTCTCCCACCACCCAATAAGTGGGCTCAAGGTTGCCTTCAAGAGTGGATTTAATCTTGAGGTTTAACTGAGATACGGTGATCGCTTGCTGCAAAACTACAGTTGGGCTTTAATTTTCTTATCTAATTCTTCTGATGCACGGAGTAAAGGCAATCTGACCTGATCCCCGCAAATCCCCTTGTGCTTTAGAAGATTCTTGATTCCTACAGGATTACTCTCTAAATACATCAGGTCATTAAATTTCTCAACTTCTGAAAGTCCTTGCTCTGCCTCTAGATCTGACCCGTGACACATTTTCTTGAAAGCTCCCGGAATCGCATTGGCCAGAACAGAAATAATTCCATCCCCACCTAACTCAAGGATGGCCACCGTAAGCGCATCATCTCCAGAAATCAGTAAAAAATCATCAGGTTTTCTCAATGCTATTTCTCTGCATTGATCCAATTTGCCGCTTGCTTCTTTCATTCCAATGATTTTTGGATGTTTGGCTAAGGCCAAAGTAGTCTCTGCCTCCATATTAGACATAGTTCTGCCTGGAATATTGTACACAATAATCGGGAGGGGGCTATGATCGGCTATTTTTTCAAAATGGGCTTTAATACCCGCCTGAGTAGGTTTATTATAGTAAGGACTTACAGAAAGTATGGCGTCAACACCCTGCAGATTAGTCTCTTGAATCTCGTCAATTACGGCCTGGGTGCTGTTTCCTCCTATTCCATAAACGATTGGAAGATTTTTTTCATTGAACTCTTTGGCTTTAGCCAAAACTTCAGCTTTCTCAGACCTTGAAAGAGTAGGAGCCTCACCCGTAGTTCCCATTACTACCAGATAATCGGCACCGCCATTGCTTGCATGCTGGATTAATCTTTTCAGACCCTCAAAGTCTATCGAAAGATCATCATTGAATGGGGTGACTAATGCTACTCCTGTTCCTTGCAATTTTTTCATTCTTCTTAATTCAATTTAAACTGAAATGGTTTCTTGCTTTCATTGTTTCCCCACCATGGCTAAAAATTCAGATTCTGAAATCATGGGTACTCCAAGTTTTTCTGCCTTTTCTTTTTTACTGGGCCCCATGTCAGCACCCTCAATAATAAAATCAAGGTTTTTCGAAACACTACTCACATATTGACCACCGTGTGATTGAACAAACTCCTTGATTCCGTCGCGTGAAAAGTTCTCCAGTTTTCCACTTGCGAGAATTTTCTTTCCTGCGAGCTGTTCACCAAGTTTTTGATTATCCTCTTCGGAAACTTTAAAATTTAATCCATAGGACTTTAGTGCCTCAATGGCATCTAGATTATCCTGATCAGCGAAGAACTCTCTGAGGCTTTTCACCAGAGTTTCACCCACTCCATTTATCTCAAGCAATTTTTCTTCCGAGGCGTCTTTTAGCGTATCTAAATCCCCAAAATAGTTAGCCAGTATCTTGGCCGTATTTTCACCAATATTTCGAATACCGAGTGCGAATAAGACTTTGTCAAATGGCTGGGCTTTTGAAACCTCGATTCCATCAATCATATTCTTGATCACACCTTCCTGGAAAGTATTGGCTTTTAACTTTTTTATTTTTTCCCGTACGCTTTCGCTGAGTTCTAAGTCCAACTTCAGCATTATCCCATGAACTGTCCCCTTGGTTTTACTGATTTCTGTGAGTTCTTCCAGGGAAACTCTTCTTCCAAGCAACAAATCAAGAACCAGAGCAACGGGTAAATAATCCTCAAGTTTTGGGAATTCTGGGTGGTCCTGAAGATGTGCCTGGAGATATTCAATCATCCCGGTGTTGCTCGGAACTTTCTTCTTCCAATTCCTGATGGCCTGCTTGAAAAGCTTCAGAGTTTCATCGAATGGTACTTCGGTATTTTCTGCTAGAAAATCTTGTATTTGCTTTAAAGAAATAACATCAGTTAGAGCGTAGAGGGCTTTTTCTACACTGATATATAATAAACCCTCTCCCTCTTTTTCATACTGATCCTGAGACATTTCAAGGCCCAATAGACTTTCTTTTTTGTCTACCAAAGAATATAAATCAGAGTAGTTTTTAATAAAGCCCCTTTCCAAAAGCGCCCTGATTCTTTCTGACCCCATGGAGTCAATGTCCATAGCCCTTTTGCTCACAAAGTGCTCAATTCTTCCCAAAACCTGTGGAGGACATCCTTTGGTGTTTGGACAAAAATGCTTGGCTTCCCCTTCCCTGCGAACCAGCTCAGTACCACATTCGGGACAGTGAGTAATATATTGAATGGGTTTTACAAATTCCTTTCTTTTGGAAAGGTCTACACCAGTGATTTTAGGGATTATTTCACCGCCCTTCTCCACATGGACAAAATCACCTTCTCTGAGATCCAACCTTAAAATTTCATTCGCATTATGAAGCGATGCTCTTTTCACTGTGGTCCCAGCCAGTGAAACCGGAGAAAGGTTGGCTACGGGCGTGATGGCTCCAGTCCTCCCCACTTGGTAGGTCACGGATAAAAGCTCGGTTATAGCACTTTCAGCTTTGTATTTGTAAGCGATGGCCCATCTTGGAATTTTGGCAGTAAACCCAAGCTCTTCCCTCTGGTCATAGTTGTCGACCTTAAGCACTACCCCGTCGGTTTCTAAAGGAAGTGAAAACCGTTTTTGCTCCCATTCATTTATGTATTGAATTGCCTGGTCAATAGAAGCTACTTTCTTGTAAGTTTTGGAAACATTGAATCCCCATTTCTCAATTAAATGGATTGCTGCCTCATGGCTTTCTACGCCTATTTCATCTCCTAGTAATTGATAGAAATAGCAGTTTAATCTACGCTTGGCTACCACTGCGCTATCCTGCATTTTTAAGGTTCCGGAAGCCGTGTTTCTCGGATTAGCCAAAAGAGCCTCACCAGCAGCAGCCTTCTCTGCATTGATCTTTTCAAACTCTGAAACTGGCAGGAATATTTCTCCTCGTACTTCAAATTTCGAAGGAACATCAGGATGGTGGATTTTCAGGGGGATGTTCCGAATGGTTTTTACATTCTCGGTCACATTGTCGCCCTTGTATCCATCTCCGCGCGTCACTGCCCGAACCAATTCTCCATTCTCGTATACCAGTGAGATAGCCACTCCGTCAAATTTAAGCTCACAAAAGTATTCGTAACCTTTGCTGCCTAAGCCTTTTTCAACCCTTTCGTCAAAGGCCTGAAGTTCCTCAAAAGAATACGTATTCCCCAGGGAAAGCATGCGGGTTTCATGAACCACAGTTTCGAATTCCTTGGTGATAGTTCCTCCAACCCTTTGAGAGGGACTATCAGCTTTTAATAATTCCGGGAATTTTTCCTCTAGCCCAATCAACTCTTCCAGAAGCTGATCAAATTCATAATCGGAGATTTCTGTTTTGCTTTCTTGATAATAAAGCTGGTTGTGGTGGTTGATTTGCTTCGAAAGCTCCTCTATTCTGGATTGGGCTTCTTTTTTGGTCATTCTAATGGTTTTAGGAGGGTAAAAATACAATTTGACTACGCAATGAGCAATCAATCAAACCTTCAAAAACACCGCTCTTGGATTATTCGATTCTCCCCCTCAGGATTGTCTATATTTGCCATCAAATTTTCAGCATGAGCACCCACAGCAGCAACGAAACCAAGGTCCTGTCCAAGGCATATGATCTTTTTTTGAAAAAGGGGTATAAGCATACCACCATGGATGACATTGCTATGGCTTTAGGGATGAGTAAAAAAACCTTATACAAATATTATCCTGGGAAATTGGAGCTTTTAGAAGCTTCCTTCGAGATGCTTAAGACCAAAATGACATCAAAAGTAGAGGCGATAAAGGATAATAAATACATTCCATTTCCCTTGAAGCTGAAATCGACTTTGACCACCATAGCATCTTATCTTGCTCCAATTAATCCCGAATTATTTGCTGATCTACGAGAGTTTGCTCCAGAGCTTTGGTCGGAACTCAGAGATTACATAAATGAGTCTGCTTATGTTCGATTTCATGAATTGATTTTGCAGGGTGTGGAGGAAGGTTTTGTGAACCCAAAGCTTAATGTGAGCCTGATTGTAATGCTTTATGCTTCAGCGGTTCAGTCTTTGATCGACCCAAATTTTCAAGCTCAATTCCCTGAGCTGATCGTGAAAAATATGACTTTGTCTCCAGCAGAGATTTACGATCAGGCCGTCTCGATAATTTATCAGGGAGTTTTGACGGAAGAGGCGAGGGAGGAATTTGTGAAGGGATAAGAATTCCTGTCTCCTTATTTTTCTATCTTTGCCGTCGAATTTTCAAAGTGATTCCTTTGTTTTAGCACCCCATGAGTAAAAAGAACTTTAAACGTTATACAGTTACTTCAGCCCTTCCATATGCCAATGGACCATTACACATCGGTCATCTGGCAGGATGCTATATCCCCTCGGATATTTATGTTCGATATTTGAGAAGCCGAGGTCGTGATGTGGCTTATATCTGTGGTTCTGATGAACATGGAGTAGCCATAACCATTAAGGCAAAGAAAGAGGGCTTGACTCCACAGCAGATCGTGGATCGATATAATGGGATGATGAAGAAAAGCTTTGAAGAATTCGGGATCAGCTTTGATAAATATTCCAGGACCTCTAATAAAGTTCATCATGAAACTGCTCAGGAGCTTTTCAAGGATTTGTATAACAAAGGTGAATTCATCGAGCAGGTTACCGAACAATACTATGATGAAGAAGCGGAACAGTTTTTAGCGGATCGTTACATAGAAGGAACTTGTCCCGTATGTGGAAACGAGAATGCTTATGGCGACCAATGTGAGCGATGTGGGAGCTCTTTAAGCCCTACGGAGCTAATCAACCCAAAATCAAAATTAAGCGGTGCGACCCCTGTATTGAAAGAAACCAAGCACTGGTTTTTGGATTTGGCTCGGTATTCTGGGTTTTTGAAAAAATACATTCTTGAGGAGCATAAAGACGATTGGAAGAATAATGTTTTAGGCCAATGTCGGTCCTGGCTTGAGGCAGGCGATGGATTGCAGGCAAGATCCATGACCCGAGATATGGAATGGGGAATTCCTGTTCCTCTGGAAGGTGCGGAAGGCAAAGTTCTTTATGTTTGGTTTGATGCCCCAATCGGATATATCTCTGCCACTAAGGAATGGGCAGCCGAGACAGATAAGGATTGGGAATTATATTGGAAAGATGAGGAGACGAAACTAGTTCACTTTATCGGCAAGGATAATATAGTTTTTCACTGCATCATTTTCCCCGCGATTTTGAAAACTCATGGGGAATTTATCCTTCCGGATAATGTCCCTGCGAATGAATTCTTAAACCTGGAAGGGGATAAGATCTCCACTTCCAGAAACTGGGCAGTTTGGCTACATGAATACTTGGAGGAGTTTCCAGGTAAGCAGGATGTACTTCGATATGTGCTTACTGCCAATGCACCCGAGACGAAGGATAATGATTTTACTTGGAAGGATTTTCAGGCCAGAAATAACTCTGAGCTTGTGGCGATTTACGGTAATTTCATTAATCGGGCCATTGTACTTACTCATAAATACTTTGATGGGGCAGTACCTGCCAAAGCCGAATTGTCAAGCTATGATCAGGAAATTCTTGATGAGCTTAACTCCTTCCCTGCAAAAATCGCCGATTCACTAGAGCGATACAGGTTCCGTGAGGCATTAGCCACCATGATGGAGCTAGCAAGGTTAGGGAATAAATACCTCGCAGATACAGAACCCTGGAAAACCATCAAAACCGATGAGACCCGAACAGGAACCATTCTGAATATTGCCCTCAATATCGCGGCTAATTTGGCCATTCTTTCTGAGCCATTTCTTCCATTTACGTCAGCGAAGTTGAAGGAATCTTTTGGAATGGAAGGCCAAAAGTGGGAAAACGCAGGTAATGCCGATCTCCTCGAAGCTGGTGAATTAGTTCAAAAAACCGGTCTCTTATTCGAAAAAATTGAGGATGAGGTAGTCGAAAAGCAAATACAAAGACTTATGGATGCTAAAAAAGAAAATGAATTGGCAGATGCTAAGGCAGAGCCAATGAAGGATATCATTTCATTTGACGACTTTGTGAAGTTAGATATGCGGGTGGTTACTGTTTTGGAAGCAGAAAAGATGCCTAAGTCTAAAAAGCTAATAAAGCTTAAGGTAGATACTGGTCTTGGTACGCGTACAGTCTTAAGTGGTGTTGCTGAGCACTTTGAACCTGAGTTTCTGGTTGGAAAGCAAGTGACTATGCTGATCAATCTAGCTCCAAGGAAAATGATGGGAATTGACTCTGAGGGGATGATTTTGATGGCAGAGGACAAAGACGGAAAACTCAAGCTGATTCAACCACACGAAGGAACCGCTCCAGGTTCGACGGTTTCTTAATTGAGTTAAAATCTCCTGTAGAAAGTTTTTAATGTAAAGGCCTTTTTTTAATCATTCCACCTTTGGTGTCCTTGATCGGGTATTGAATCACAAAAGCTTTTGGGTCCATCTTGTCGATCTCTGATAGCAATCGGGTGACCTCAAGCCTTGTGATTACACAGAAAAGAACCTTCTTGTCCGGCAAGTGCTCATTGTTTTTACCAAACCCGGCATCAGACTTTAAAACGGTTACACCTCGGCCTAAATCGTGAGCAATCATAGCTTTGATTTCATCCGAGAGTTGTGACATAATCATGACCCCAAGGTATTCTTCCACACCATTTATGATAAAATCCACAGTTTTGGACGCGGAGAAATAGGTAAGCATGGAATACATGGCTGTTTCCAAATTCACAAAGAGGGCCGCGACTAAAAAGAGTACTACATTAAAGACGGTAATAAAATCACCCACGGTCAGACTACTTCTTCGGCTGACAGAAATGGCCAGAACTTCAGTTCCATCGATCACTGCACCACCCCGAATAGAAAAACCAATTCCACTTCCCAGAAAAAAACCTCCAAATACTGCGATTAAAAGCTTATCCGACGTAATTGCAGGAATTTCAATCCAATGCACTAAGAATGCCAGAGCGAATATGGCCAGACTACTCTTTATGGCAAATGGAATAGAAAACTGCTTTGCCCCGAGCAAAATAAAGGGCAGATTCACCAAAATGATCAGGGTAGATAGATCCAATGGAGTGATAATCTGAAGAAGCAGGGAAACCCCCATCGCTCCCCCATCAAAGAAACCGTTGGGAAATAAAAACCCTTTCAGGCCTATACTGGCCATTACTACTCCAATGAAAATGAACAGGAAATCTTTTAACCTTTGCCGTGGCGATACACTATAAATCCAGTGAGATAAGGCTGAGACTCTTTTTGATGGTTCCATCGGGGTAAATTAATTGAAAAATGAAAAAGAAGGCTTCTTCCTTAGAAATTAATCGAAATTCAGTTAATACCGATGAACTCAGTTCCGCTATTCATAAAATATTCCTTTGTCTCCTTTCTTTTTTATAATTAAATTTTATACTAATTGACCGAACCTATTTAAGATTTTACCAAATGAAACTAGACAACTACGCTGCAGGGGACCATTGTGATGAAATGATCACAAGTGATGGCCACGTCAGACCTCACTACGAGGAATTTTTCAAACGTTTGGAGAAAACTCCACAAAAGAAGATGAAAAATCTTCAGCATTCCGCTAATCAAACCCAAAGATCCATGGGGATGACTTTTAATGTCTACCATGATAATGAGGGCCTTGAAAAAATATTACACTTAGATATAATCCCACGAATAATTCCAAATTCTGAATGGAAGAACCTCGAAGCCGGACTCAAACAGAGGACTAAAGCTTTGAATATGTTCCTACAGGATATATACAATGAGAGAAGTATTCTGAAAGATGGGATCATTCCAAGTGAGCTAATCCTGAAAAGTAAGGATTATCTGGAACCATGTATCGGGCTCACTCCACCAAAAGGGGTTTGGTGCCATATCACAGGAACTGATTTGATTAAAAATAGGGATGGTGAGTATTATATCCTTGAGGATAATTTAAGATGCCCTTCAGGTGTTTCTTATATGCTGGAAAGCAGAGAAATCATAAAGAGGGTTCATCCAGAACTTTTCCAGGATCAGGGAGTAATGCCGGTTGCTGATTACCCCACTAAGCTCTTGAATATGCTTCAATTCCTTAGTGATAAGACCAAACCTGTGGTAGGGGTTTTAACCCCAGGGATTTACAACTCGGCTTATTTCGAGCATTCTTACCTAGCTCTTCAAATGGGTGTGGAACTGGTGTCTGGTGTGGATCTTTTGGTCGAAGACCAAAAAGTGTACATGCAAACGACCAAGGGACTGCGACAAATTGATGTGTTGTATCGAAGGATTGATGATACCTTTTTGGATCCATTGACCTTTAATCCGCAATCCATGCTGGGAGTACCCGGTATTTTTGATGCATACAAGGCTGGAAATATTGCTCTTGCAAATGCACCTGGGACTGGAGTTGCTGATGATAAAGCTGTCTATGCCTATGTCCCACAAATAATTAAATACTACCTGAATGAGGAACCTATCCTTAATAACGTACCCACCTACCTATGCCGAGAGAATGATCAGAGGGAGTATGTTCTTGAAAATATTCATGAGCTGGTAGTGAAAGAAACCAATGCTGCTGGAGGATATGGCATGCTTATCGGACCGAAAGCAACCGAAGAAGAGCATGATAAATTCAGAGAGTTAATAAAAAATAATCCTAAAAATTACATTGCCCAGCCTACGCTTTCCTTGTCGACTGTTCCTACTCTCTGTGAAGATGGGATAGAAGGAAGACATGTGGACCTACGTCCGTACATTTTATATGGGAACGGCATTGAAGTGATTCCTGGAGCCTTGACCAGAGTAGCCTTAAAGAAGGGCTCTTTGGTAGTGAACAGCTCTCAGGGTGGAGGAAGTAAGGATACTTGGGTTTTATATTAAAAAGAGATTTATGCTTAGTAGAGTTGCAAATAGTATTTATTGGCTAGGACGATATCTGGAGCGCGCAGAAAATTATGCCCGCTTCATAGATGTGAATTTTAATCTGATGCAGGATTTGCCTGTTGGTATGAAGGAGCAATGGATGCCCCTGGTAGCAGCAACAGGTGATCTGGACGTCTATGAGGCCTCAAATGATGGCTATTCGAGTGAACAGGTGCTTTTCTTCCTGGGCTTTGATGAAAATAATCCCAATTCAATGTTTTCTGCGATAAGAAATGCTCGGGAAAACGCCAGAATAATACGGGAGAATTTGAGTAAAGAGACTTGGGAAAAGACCAATGAACTTTATCATTTTATGCAGTCCGGACAAAAAAAGAAAATCTGGACTAAGGAAGATCCCCGGAAATTCTTTCTAAAGATTAAGAATCAGATTCTGCTGATTTATGGTCTTGCGGACAGCAGTGTGGCTAGAGTGGAAGGATGGTATTTTAGCCGTCTGGGTCAGTTTCTGGAAAGGGCCGATAAGACTTCACGAATTCTGGATGTGAAGTATCATATTTTACTCCCAAACGAGGAAGAAGTGGGTAGTCCGATTGATTTTCTACACTGGATGGCTCTTTTGAAGTCAGTGACCGCTTTCAATACTTATCGCAGAGTGTACGGAAATATCAATCCCTCAAGCGTAGTGGAGTTTTTGACTTTGAACAAGTACTTTCCTAGATCAATTTATTTCTGCATACGTGAAGCGGAGAAATGTTTACACAAAATATCGGGCAATGATGAAGAAGGATTTAAAAATTCTGCAGAAAAAGCCATTGGTAGCCTTAAGTCAAAACTAGAGTTTGCCGAGGTGGACGAGATAATCTCCTATGGGCTTCATGAATATCTGGATGATTTGCAGATTAAAATCAATGGTATTTCAAATAAAATAGATAGCAACTTCTTCACAATAAGAGATAACTTTGCGCAGCACTCAACACCTCAATAATGACGTTTTGCCTAGGTATCAAAACTAAGAATGGAATCGTAGGACTTTCCGATACCCGTATCACCACAGGGACGGAAACGACCTCAGCGAAGAAGGTATTCACTGTAAATCGTGAAAAGCATTCCTTCTTCATAATGACTTCAGGTTTAAGGTCCGTTCGGGATAAAGCGATCACCTATTTTACCGAAGTCATCGAAAATAAGGACGAGTCATTTACGAAGCTTTACCATGCCGTGAATGAATTTGGTAAGCAGATAAGAGCCGTGGCAGATGAAGATAAAGATCATCTGACAGAATCTGGTCTGGATTTTAATCTGTTTTCTATCATTGGTGGTCAGCTAGAGGATGACAAAGAGCCCAAATTGTATCTTCTTTATCCGCAGGGAAACTGGATAGAGGTAATGCAGGGTACTCCTTTTGTCATTATCGGGAATTCAGGCTTTGGAAACCCAGTGCTCAAAAGATCTCTTTCTTATGAGAATTCTCTTGAATACGCACTGAAATGTGCTTTTCTTTCCTTCGACGCCACTAGGATTTCGGTGAATGATGTGGATTTCCCTATTGATACAGTGGTTCTTTCGAATGACAGCTATCATATTTCCGAGAGGCGATTTTCCAGGGAGGAGTTAGAGCATATCTCGAATTTTTGGAATGAAAGACTGAAAAGTGCGATTAGGGATTTACCCGCGGATATCCTAAGTAATTCGCTGGATCAACAGGTGATACCCTGGCCAGACGCTTAATCCGAATGCTCAAACTTAAAATATCGCATCTTACTGAATATCAATATGATAATAAGATTAGTTTAGGTCTTCATGATCTCTTTTTGATCCCACAAATTCAACCAAACCAAAGGTTGATTGATTGGGGATTGGAAATGAATCCAACACCTGATTCTAGTTCTGTCCGCACAGATTTGTTTGGAAATCAATATTCTCAGATCTGGTTTAAAGAGCCTCTTGATTTCCTCTCTATTAAGAATGAAATCGTGCTCATATCCAGTGAATTCAATCCCTTTAATTTTCTTATTGACCCTGAATTCGAAGTGGAGCCAAAAGACGACTCACTTCCTGCTTTCCAATATTCGAATGAAGAAAAAGATTATCTGAATTTCTTTATTAGGAAGGAGGGAGGTCAGGTTTTTGAATCCGACTTGGTTGAGATTTTTTCAGGTTCTTCAAATTTGCTAGACTTTCTGGTGAAATTGACATCTAGTATTTACTCTTGCTGGAAGCATCAAATCCGTATGGAACAGGATCTTTGGTCACCGGAATTTACTTATTCAAAAAAGGAGGGTTCATGCCGTGATCTGGCTTGGATGCAGATGCATATGCTAGGAAGCATAGGCTTGGCAACCAGGTTTGTGAGTGGGTACGCCTTTAATCCCGAAATTGAATCGGGACATGAATTGCATGCCTGGATTGAGGTTTACATCCCAGGTGCTTCGTGGATTGGCTTGGATCCTAGTTTGGGATTATTGGTTGGGCATAATTATGTCCCACTAGCTCATCATCCAGATCCTCAAAAAACACTTCCCGTTCAGGGTAAATTTTTTGGAGAAGGCAAAAGTGAATTGTTCACTGAGGTGAAAATCAATGAAGTGAAAGATTAATCCGCAAACACTCCAGTTTCCGGCTTTTCGAAAAGCGATTTATCAAAAGCCTCATCTAAAATTAAGGCATCCGAAAAGCTCACCTGATACCTTACTCTTTTGGTGGAATCATCCTGGTAGGTGTAACCCGTCAACAAACGAGGAAAGGAAAGTCCGCCTGCATCTCTGTAATCATCATATTTGAGCGCACTAAAGGCAGGGTCTGGATTGCCATAATAAGTTACGGTATAAAGTAGATACTCTATTCGATTACTTTCTGGATTGATAAGCATGTAATATTGATCATTTGGACTATCTCCTTTATCAGCTTCAAAGCTCGCGGCAAAAGTTTCGTAAGAAGTACCATTGACGGTTTTATTTTCAACTTTGGTCACCGTGACTCCTGGGTCTGTAAAAACATAAGGAATAGCGAAAAAGTAGAAATACAGATTATGGTAAAACCTTACTGAGTTACCTCCGAATGATTCCCTGTTCGGGCTGATCCAAGCTTGCTCACCGTCAAAACCTATCTGAAAATTATCCGCATCAATTCTGGTTTCTCTTGTTTCAAGATTAATGAAGTGAGTCTCCTTGGTTAGGTTAGTTTCATGAATCATTTGATAGCTAAAAGCTTTGCCTTGATAAAACTTTTCCCAATCACCATGAGCTTCAAGAACCTTTTCAAAACCGGGATCAAGATCGGGTAAGGGTTTCTTTGATTCCGAACAGGCTGTAAACAAAAAGAGGGTGAAAAGAATGAGGAGATAGTTCTTCATTTCAGATTTTTCCTGAAAGATACAAGGACTGGAAAAACTGTACACAACAAATGTCCAGGATCTCTTAATTAAAATTGATCTAAAGAAAAATTATTTTTAGATTTAATCTAAATAATGAAAAGCTTCATTTATTTTTGTGACTTTCAAATGGCTTAATCTCAATTATGTCTTCAAAGAATTCACTCTGGAAATCCATTAGAAATGTGTTTAATCAAATCCACCTTTACGCGGGTTTGATCTGTGGGATTATTGTTATTGCAGTTTGTCTGAGTGGTACCATTTACGTCTACAATACAGAAATTAAGGAAACGTTTGATTCTGAGCTGTATTTTGTAGAAGCGCATGGAAAAAAGCTTTCTCCGGACGAGATTAGAGCCACCCTTGAGGTGAATTTGGGTAAAGAAGTAACACAGGTTTTATGGACTTCAGCTGAAAACAGAAGCGTTCAGTTCACGCTAAAAGGTGCAGATGAAGAGGGTAGAGGTACCACTTATTACATTGATCCTTACACTTCCGAAATTCTAGGAGATAATTCAGAGAGAACAGTGACCCAGGAATTTATGAGCAGTATGTTCAGTCTTCATCGCTGGCTACTTTTGGATAGAATTGAAGAACCAATTTTCGAAAGCATGAGTAATAGGGAATTGGGTCGGTTTATTAATGGTATTGCCACTTCACTTTTTCTTTTAGGTGTTTTGACCGGAATAGTAATCTGGTTCCCAAATAAGGTGAAAAACTGGAGACAAGGATTAAAAATTAAGTGGACAGGGAATTGGAAAAGGATCAATCACGACCTACATAATACGCTTGCCTTTTATTCGCTTGCCTTGTTATTTATCATGTCCGCAACGGGTTTATTTTGGTCTTTTCAGTGGTATAGAGAAGGCTGGCAAAAAACCTGGAATACTTATCAAACTCAGGAAGAGAGGGAAGCAGAGAAAAATAAGCCTAAACCAGTTTTTACTGCCGCTCAAACTCATTCTCTAGATCATATTTTAGCGGCTTCTTCAGAAGCGGTTGGTTACAAAGGCAACACTAATATTTACATTAATAAAGATGTAGCTGAACCTATTTCAGTGAGGAAATACAAGACTGGATTTTTTGCACCTGCAGGATCAGATAATCTTGTTCTTTCACCGGAAGATTTATCTGTTGTTGAAGCAAATCTATTTTCAGACCTGCCTACAAGACAGCGGATCGGTAGATCTGTAAAATACCTTCATACTGGTGAGATTTTTGGTCAGGCGACTAAATTCATATGGTTCATAGCCTGTTTGATAGCTACTTCTCTTCCCATTTCAGGCACCCTGATCTGGTGGAATAAGCGAAGCAAAAAATCAAAAAGACATAGAACCAATCCGGTCAAAAAGAAGAATAGGGAACTGGAAATGGCTTGACCCGTCTTGTAAGTTTAAATAGATGCTTCGAAATCTTTCCGTTTTGAATTTTTGAGCATAATTTGCCTTGGTGAGGTACATATTATTTTTCGTATTGATCTGTTTTTCCTTAGAGCTTTTGGCTCAAACTGGTTATAGGGACGAAATGGGAAGAACTGTCAGCCGAGAATATTTTGAAAAGCAAATTCTCGAAGGACCGTATTTTGGTATACCCTATGAGGAAGGCGGTAAAATATTGGTAAACCGAATGCCTTTCGGCAAGGTAGAACCAGGAAAATTTTTTGAAGCTTCAGAAAACTCGGAGGCTTTTGATTTGGGAAAAACTCTTATCGTAATTTTCTACCCGGGTAAGGACGAATGCAATTCCTCCGGAGTTGGGGATAATGCCGATTCCTTTGAAAAAGAGCATCGTTCTTTAATGAAATGGGCTGAAAAGTATAATGCCACCGCACCGGTTTACCTCTATTCAAACCCTTCTGGTTTGGAGAAATATGAAAATCCTGGAATTTGGAAGCAGGACCCTAATGGAGTATTTGCTGATGAGTTTTTTAAATTTCCTTACCCATGTGGCAGTTTCGTGGTGATCCACCCAAGCGGAAACTATCGAGCTATTTTGGGGGGATATCCCTTAAGTCAGGTTCAAACCGCCTTGAAAAAGTTGGATCGTGAGTATAATTGATATTTCTTAGTGAGTAGGAACGGAATGTGTTCCGTTCTCTTTGAAGCATTATTTCAAATGAAAAATATCAAACCAATTTATTGGGTTTTTCTGATCGCCCTTTTGGGCTCCTTACTTTATTTTCACACCCGAGATTTCGGATACAGTGCGGATGACGGAATTTATTCTCACTTTAACAGGGTTACAAAGCAAGGTCTCAACAACTGGCAAGAGCTTTTTGAGTACGGCTCGATGAATTTCATTCAAATCAACCCGGTCAATACAAGTATTTACCGACCCTTGACTTTACTTACTTTTGCCATTGAAAATGAGCTGACTGGTGAGTTTTCTGCTCCGGTAGGGCATAAGGTCAATATTGTCCTATATGCACTCGTTTTGGTGGTCATTGGGCTTCTTTTGGTTCATTTGTTTGAATTAAAGAAGTTGCCGATTTGGCTGGCACTTTTGGTTCTGCTTCTATATGCGGTCCACCCAATTCACACGGAGGTAGTGGCATCGGTAAAAAGTAGAGACACGCTACTATGTTCTCTTTTTGCTTTTTCCGCAATTTTGATTTGGTCGAAAGCTGGTCCTAAGCCTAGCGTTTTAATCCAGATTCTGGCGGGAATACTGTTTTTCTTTTCCCTGATTTCCAAGGAAGAGTCTATACCTCTCATGGCTTTGGTAGCCGGAATAGGCTACTTTTTCTATAATAAATCTCTGATGGATTCCATCAAAGGAGTGGTTCCCTTTTTGATTGCAGTGGTAGTTTATATGGGCATTCGTGCAGTGGTTCTCGATGAGGCAAGCACGGTTTATAACTCCATGATCAATAGCGTTTTATACGATGCTGAAGGAGGTGAATTGATCGCGACTAACCTGTACATCTACCTTCAATACATAAAACTTCTCTTTTTCCCGCACCCACTTTCCTGGGATTACTCTTTCAGCCAATTAACTGTTCAGACTTTTTCAAATCCAATGGTTTGGTTGAGTCTAATCTTTTTTGCCGGCCTCATCTATTTTGCTGTGAAGCTTGGTAAAAAGCGTGATTTACTGAGTTTTGGAATTATTCTCTATCTGGCTACATTCTCCATTTTTGCCAATCTAAGCAAGTCCTTGATAATCGGCTCAAATCTCGGAGAACGATTTCAGTTTGTGCCCTCCCTGGCTTTTTGCTTTTTGGTTTGTTATGGTATATACCTTTTAGCTGGGAAATACGCCCAGGCAAAGCTTCCTCTAATTTTCGGGATAATTTTCGTTCCGGTAATTCTCGCCTTTTCTTGGAAGACCGTAGACCGTGCCAAGGTTTGGGAGAGTAATTATACTTTATCGAAATCAGGCGTAGAGACATCCCCAAAAAGCTGGAGAACTCATATGTTTTATGGAGATGAGCTCAGACAGTTGGGAGCTCAAATCAGGAGAACTAATCCGGATTCTGCTGAGATTTATTTCAAAGAAGCAGTGGCCGAACTAGACAATGGCTATGAAATTATAGCAGGAAGGGTAGGAGTTTCTCAATTCTTAGGGTCTCTTGCAGAATCCTATTTAGGGCTGGGTGATTCTACCAAAGCCATCAGCATTTTAGAACAGAGCACCAGAGAAAACCCAAGCTCATCCTTCGCCTTTGTAAAGTTGGGCTATGTAGAAATGAGCCGGAACAACATCCCAAAAGCTGAAGAATGGTTTATAAAGGGCCTAAGGGCTCCAGATCCAAATCACTTTGCTCTTTACAAAGCTCTTGGAACTCTTTATGACAAACAGAATGAAAACTTGAAGGCGATTGCTTCATTTAAAAAGTCCCTTGAATATGGACCTGATCGTGAGGTCAGTAGAGCTTTGGGATTTCTATATTTTCAAGAAGGGGATGAACAAACCGCCAGGCAGTATTTCCCGGAGGATGAAGAAATTGATATGGAGGAAGTGAGGTTCGTGAAGGATATGAAACTTGCTAACCTGGCCTTTAAGGAGGAAGATTATACCACTGCCTTCGAAGGTTATGAGTCTATAGTTCCGCGTTTTGAAGAATATGGTGGTGAGGAGAAATATCCTTCCTTTTACGGTGCTTTCGGTGAAACGCTAATTGAAGTTGGGGATACGCTCAGGTCGAAAGAATATCTTTTGAAGGCTTATAATTTAGGGGGGTATCAAGGCGTGGTCTGTACCAATCTCGGAGTGATATCCTATTTCTACGATAAGGATTATGAAAAGGCCGAGGACTACTTTGCGGAGGCAATTGACATTGGGGTCTCAGATTTATATTCCTCCCTGGTAAATCTTGGCTCCACTCAAATTGTGAATGGGAAAGAAGAAGATGCAAGAGAAACTTTTGAGAAGGCTTTTGAAGTCAGGCCTACGGTGACTGTAGTCAGGAATCTTTATTTGCTAAACGCAAATCTCGGGGACCCTGAAAAGGCGGAGTACTATTTGAGTTTGCTCCAGCAAAATCAATGATCCTCTAATCCAGTTTAAAAGACTGACCTATTTTCAGAATTTGGTATTTAGTGTGATGAACTTGGGCATACTTAGCAAAGGAATCCGGGTCTTCGGTGTTGAATTCAAACATGTGAAAGTGATGTGGAATTACAATTCCCGAATTCACAACCTTCCCGAATTTTGCAGCTTCTTCAGCACTCATATTACCGGCTACCATCCTTTCAGGTCTATTTCCATTGATCGGTAAAAAAAGTACATCCGGAGCAAAAGCCTTCACTTTCTCTTCAAGTCCTTCATACCATAATGTATCCCCAGAATGGTAAAGGGTATATGGTCCGATGTTTAAGATAAAGCCGAGGAATTTATTATTTCCAAATTCATCCTTCTCCAGCTCATTATGGGCTGAAGCCAAAGCTGTTATTTTCACCTCCTCAGAGAAGGATATTTCAGTGCCATCTGTCATACCCAGGGCAAAATTTGGTGCACAATCAACTCTTTCTGAAACAAACGATCTATTGGCCTCAGGTATGATGAATTTGATGTCTTTTTTTTGTCTTAAAATTGGTTTTAAGGTTTCTGCATCCAAGTGATCGGTATGATAATGCGAGGAAGTGACCACATCTATGAAATCTAATTTCTCTGGATCTATCGCCTTCTCACTCATCCGAACATGAGGTTTTTCCGTGTTCTCATACTTTTTGGTGAGACTGTCAGAGAGATAAGGATCAAAAAGCACATGAATACCATTCCACTGGACTAAAAAGCCACTTTGGCCAAGCCACCAAACCCGAAGTCCGGAGTGGTTGTTTTTTGTTTTCAGAATATCTTGAAAGAGTTCTTCATCTTTTTGGTAGGCTTTGATCATATCAATATCCTGAATTAGATGGGGTATCGGAGGAGTTCCCTGGAGCCATGCCTAATCGTTTTTTGGCCTCCTCCAAAATGGCTATCGTGGCAGAAGCGCCTAATCTTGTGCAGCCCAAATCCATTACTTTGATTAATCCATCCAGATTTCGAATCCCGCCGGCGGCTTTAATTTGAACCTCTGAACCAGCATATTTTCTCATCAGTTTCAAGTCCTTCTCTGTCGCACCTGCATAGGAATATTTACCATCTGAACCTTTCACAAAACCATATCCCGTACTGGTTTTAATGAATGCTACACCTAAATCTGAGCATATTTCACAAAGCCTAATTTTAAACTTGTCTTCGGGAAGAAAATCATTTTCAAAAATCACCTTAAGAATGGCACCATTCTTTTTACATTCTTCATTTATGGCCTGAATTTCATGTTTAACGTAATCCCAGTCTTCTCCTAAAGCTTTCCCAGCATTCACCACCATGTCTATCTCGGTAGCTCCATCTTCGCATGCCTTTCTGGTTTCTAAAACCTTTATTTCTGTGGTGCTGTTGCCATGTGGAAACCCGATCACTGAGCAAACTGCCACTCCAGAACCCTTGAGGATTTTGGCTGTTTCTTTAACGAAGTAAGGCTTGATACAAACTGCTGCCACATCATAATCGATAGCGGTTTTGCAGCCCTCAATTAGCTCCTTATCCGTCATGGTCGGATGAAGAAGGGAGTGATCAATCATCTTCGCCAGTTGTTTATAAGAATATTTCATATTCATTTCATTTTCTCATTTCTGCCGCTCCCTTACACATAGCAGAGAGTTTCTTTTTGGCTGCCCAACGAGCTGTTTGGCTCAGTCCACAATCCGGTGCCACAGCTAGTTTTTCCGCTGGCACATATTTCAGGCAAGCTTTAATTCTTTCCACCACATCTTCCGGGGTCTCGATGTAGTAATTTTTGACATCTATAATTCCAACGGCCACATCCATTTTCTCCGCAAAATGTGCAAGAAGTTCAATTTCGTCGAATTCCCGATTCGCCATTTCAACATGAATTTCGTCAACATCGAAATCTAAAAAATCAGGGAGCATGGGATAAAGCTTACGATATCCTACAGGCCTTCCTTTAAAGTTTCCAAAGCAAAGGTGGGTGGAAAGCCGACTCTTACCAACGGCTGCGGCCACAGTTCGATTAAAAATATCTACAAATCGCTTAGTGTCCTCCTTATAGGCATAGCATGACATGGAGGGCTCATCGACAGTGATTTCTTGGCAACCTGCCTCTACCAAAGCTGCAATTTCATCATGTACAAAAGGTAGAAGTGCTTCCGTGACATCGAAACGATCTTTATAAATTTTGCCATCTGGAATCATCCTTCCAGCTAAAGTATAGGGTCCGGGAATCGAAGCTTTTAGCGTGGGACCCTCCGGAGCAAGCCTCACAAGTCGTTTGAATTCTTCTACGGCACCGAGGCCATTTGGTGCAGTCAGGGGTTCCACTATGGAGTGCTTGCCTCTTTGGTCATGAGCAGGTGGTCCGAATTTTCTTGTTTCGTCGTGGTTTGGTTGTAAACCTTTCAAAAATCCATAGAATGAAAGGTTAAAGTCCAGTCTGGTTTGTTCTCCATCTGTTATTACGTCTAATCCAGCATCAACTTGATCTTTTATGGCAATGGAAACCGCATCATCGATCATTTCTTCAATATCGGCTTTGCCAAATTGATCCATGTTTTGGGATCCAAATTCTAACCAGCCAGGAAAGGGGTAGGAGCCAATGACTGTGGTTCTGATGGGTATGGGTTGCATATATATTTTATTTTCAATTAATGAATCTCCTTGATTTCTCCTGTTTCTTTATCCTTGACAATCGTCACCAGATCACCATTTGGTAGCTTTTCTTTTTTAATAAACCAATGTTCAGCATCGTATTCTTGATACACCGAAGGTTTTTGGACTCCGGTTTTACCCTTCCAAATGTCAAGCTTTACTTTTTCCCACTTTTTAGATTTCGCAGAGGCATAGGCGGCATCCATTACGGCATTGACTATGTATCCATCATAAAAAGTTTCTTGGGGTTCTCGGGAATTTTCAAAAGCTTCAAGTTGATCCAAGAACATATTGACATATCCTAGTTCAGCTGCTTCATCACCCACAGGAAATTGCCAGCCGGCATCCGTTTCTGACTTTTCTACTACATAGCCTGCCTCACTTTCTCCGGTGGTAAACATTTCAAATCCTGTCCGAAGCCATGAATTCACCCATATAGTCCCCTCTGTTCCCATCACCTCATCACGTAGATCCATCCCACCTCTAAAGGTCCAGCTCACTTCAAATTGCCCAATAGCCCCATTTTCATATTTCACCAGGCCGATGGCGTGGTCTTCAGCTTCTATTGGTTTTACCTGAGTATCCGCCCAGCACATCACTTCAATGGGCTTGATATCCTTCCCAATAAAGTTTCGGCCAATCTCGATGCAATGACATCCCATGTCCACGATCGCTCCTCCTCCTGCGGCCTCCAGATCCCAAAACCAATCTGCATGGGGCCCTGGATGAGTTTCTCTTGATTTGGTCCAAAGAACTCTGCCGATTGATCCGTCTCTTACCGATTTCAATGATTTCAGAAACTTTGGTGTGTAGCAAAGGTCCTCCAAATAGCCAGTGAAAATCCCGGCTTTTTCACAGGCTTCAATCATTCGTAATGCTTCGCCTGCGTTTCTTCCTAGAGGTTTGGTACACAAAACAGCTTTGCCGTGTGCAGCACACTTTAAAACAGCTTCCTCGTGTAGATAATTTGGCAGAGCGACAATTACGATATCCGAGTCCGGGTGGGATATAGCAGCTTCCATGTCCGTGAAACCATTTGAAATATTGTAATCCTGTGTGAACCTATCTACCGTCTCCTGAGACCTTGAATAAACCACGGTGACTTCATCTTTCAGCCTCCTTCCTGTTAAGGAATCGGCATAAAACCTTCCTATAAAGCCACCCCCGAGAATACAAATTTTAGCCATATCTATTTTTGGTTATTGGGTTTTGGATTTGAAACGTAGGATTCTATTCCGTTTTTCTCATAGAGTTTTGCCATGCGGTGGCCATGCTCGTCGTATGCCGCTTGGAAGAGTTCGCTTGCCTTCTCTTTTCCCACGACAGCTCCTGCGGTGAGGACTTTCGGTGGAAAACCAGCTTCTGTTAAAAGAGCGGCAGTTTCTGCTTTGAGACTATTTATGATCATGGATGAACCTATGGTAGATCCCGGAGACACGGGTGTCTCTAGACCGGATATTTTTATCATGGCATCTCCTACTGGGGCGCCGGAGTCTAAAACCAGATCGCAAAAGTCACTTAATTTCTTCCCATCCGCTCTTTTGCTAGCCGAGGCTTCTGAGTGATTTTTTGAGATAATACCCACGGTCTTGATTCCCTGACTCTGAAAGATTTCTGCTATTTCTATTGGAACCACATTGCACCCCGAAGAAGAAATTACCAATGCAGAATCCAGGCTTGATAGATCAAAATTTCTTAGAATTTGAGCCGCAAAGCCTGGAACATTCTCCAGAAACATGGCTTGTCTTTGTCCATTTGCACCGACTACTAAATTGTGGAATGTCAGAGAGAGTTCTACAATGGGATTAAAACCTGGGAAAGATCCATATCGAGGCCACATTTCTTCGACCATAATGCGACTATGACCACTCCCAAAAACATGGACTAAGCGACCCTTTTTAATGCTTTCAGCAAACCATGCAGCCCCTTGTTTAATCTTTTTTTCCTGTTCAGATACCCGCTTGATCAGACCTGAACACTTGTTTAGATATTCTTGAGTATAGCTCATTTCATTTGGTTCAAAGTGAATGCCGCAGCTCCGATTGCGCCAGAATAGTCCCTGAATTTAGCTTTCATGATTTTAGTTTTTTTGCCGTTGGGTCGGAATTCGTAAGTATCTATGAATTGATTCAAAGGATGAAATAAATCATCCTCTGCCTTGGTCAGGCCTCCGGCCAAAACGATTGCCTCAGGGCTGAAAGCATTGATTAAGGAGCAGATACTTAAGGAAAGGTTTCTGATCATATCCAACCAGAGCCATTGGGCAAAATAATCATCAGTCTTTCTGGCCTCAAGCAAGGCATAGGTGTTCTTATATTTTCCATGACTCCTTTCCTCCACCGAATAGTTTCCAATAGCATATTCCAGACTACCAGGCATACCCAAAATACTCTGCTGAGTTTGATTCGATTGGATGGTGGAGTGACCTATATGTCCGGCCCTTTGGGCTAAACCTTGATAAAGCTTTCCATCAATCATAATGGCCCCTCCTACACCTGTTCCCAAAGTAATTAGCAAGAAGTTTTTAATACCCTTGGCCACACCAAATTTAGACTCTGCCATCAGGGCAGCATGAGCATCATTCAAAACATATGTCGGCGACCCAAGAAATTTAGACCAATCGAAACCTTCAAGACCTGGAAGCCTTCCGGGTAAAAAGTCGATAGCAGTGTTTTTCTCATTGGCTAAACCTGGGGCAGATATGCCTATAGTTGGATTGGAATGGCTTTTTTTCTTTAATTCGGAATAAACCTTTCTAATATTTTCCTGCCAAAAGTCAGTTGACAGGCTGTGAGTCTTCGCTCTTGCTTTTTCCAGAATTCTTCCGGATTCATCTATCAAAACACCTTTGATATTTGTTCCTCCAATGTCAATTCCGATGGCTGCTTTCATGGATTTTGTCCTTCACTTAAATGCCACCCTCCATCGATATGAAGAACTTGGCCAGTTGTAAACTTTGAAGCATCAGATAGAAGAAAAATAGCCGCTTCGGTAAGATCATCAGGCCGTCCTACCCGGCCACCATCCAAAGGCATTTTGGATCTCGAGAAAGCCATAATCTCATCATTTGTCATGGCTCTCTGAGACATAGGACTTTCTACTAATGCTGGGGCAAGTACGTTGAGACGTATATTTTTCTCCGCATAAAATGCTGCACTACTAATTGTCATTCCCTCAATGGCAGCTTTTGCAGCTGCATATGCATGGGTGACGAAGTATTTTGGAGAAGGAGAAAATGCCAAGATGGAACCAAGATTAAGAATGGAACCCCCATGCTCGAGCTCAACCAAAGTCTTCAAAGCAGCCTGGTTTGATAGCATTAATGAAGTGAGATTAAGTTCTAGAGTTTGATTCCAGGCTTCTAAGGTCATTTGATGAAGTGGCCCATCCCCAAATCTTCTTCCACTTCCACCTGCTACATGGTACAAGCCATGAAAATCACCATATCTTTCAATACATCTGTTTATTCCACTTTGCGCAGTCTCAGGCATTCTGGCATCTGCAAAAATCACTTCAACTGAAGGACTGCTTAATTCATCTAAAGTGGAGTGAGCACTTTCCTTTAATCCTATCAAAATTAGCTTCGCTCCCTCCTTAATAAATGCTTGGGCGGCGGCCAGACCTATTCCGGAGGTGCCTCCGATAATGACAAGGGCTTTATTTGCTAATCTCATGAAAAGTTGAAGGCTTAGGCTTGGGTTCAAAAGTTAAACTAATGAACAATTTAGCAGAATAACACTGCCTTGCAACTTGATTTTATTTGAGTTGCAGTCAATTGAATTACCAGTTCAAAATTAATGGGTATAAAATTCACCTTTCTGTAAGATTTGCCCTTCGTGGCCATTGAAAAATATGGGGATAGACTGGTTTTTATCTCGCCTTACTACGAAGTGTAGGTGGGGACCGGTAGCATATCCTGTTGCTCCTGAATAACCTAAAAGCTGACCTTTTTCCACCTTATCACCAGGGGAAACTACCGCTCCTTGGTACTGAAGATGAACATAAGATGCCAAGGTTCCGTCAGCATGTAGGATCACTACCTCATTGGCAGCTGCACTTAATTCAGGCCCTCCTTGCTTAGAAAACCAATCAATTACTTTGACAACCATGCCTTCTCTGGCAGCATGAATAGCCTCGCCTTCGTCCAGCTGAAAATCAATTGCATGATAAGATTCCGAAGTGTTATGGGTAGCTTTTCCTCCCCAGGTTTGACCGATCAGGTAGCTTTTGCCTTCAGCAAAGGGGAATTCATATAAATAATCCTCGTCAATATTTATGACATCTGGATGACCCATATGATAGCCGATTTGATAATCCAATTTTATCGTTCCTGATTTTCTTCCTGTGATGAATTTCGGCTGTTTTACGAGTACCGTTTCACCATTCGCTGGTACAAGAAAAGACTCAGTTCCTTTTCCTTTAATGGTCAAAATGACTTCTAGGGGAGCAAAGATTTTGTTTTTCGCCACCAAAAAAGCAGTGTCTTCGGTATCTCGCCACTTCAGTTCCAGGTCATCCTCAAAGGCAAGTGGGCTATCTTTTGCCTTTTGGGCAAAACCTTCTGAAAATAGTAAGAAATAAAAGCAGAGTAGGAAAAGCAGGTGTGGCCTCATGAGAAAGTGCTGGATGCATTTACTACGATCTAGCAGTCTAATTATTGTCTTTTATATATGCCAAGAAAAATGGTCTGAAGTAGGTCGTCGTCTGCCGTAAAAATATCCCATTTCTGGGAAACGTTTCCATTATCGAGAAGAGTCCAGGTAATTTGATTGTATTGGCCATTATTTGGTTGAGAACTCATTTTTAAAAGTCCACTTTCTTCGATTTTGCCTTTGAGCTTTAGGATTCCACCTTGATTATCAAGCCATAGCTGATTCCAGGTGGAGTCAGCCGCATCAAAATAATTAAGGCTAGTGCCATTCGATCCTGATGCACCAGTCCAGTTTTCCTGCAATGCACACCCACCTTCAATGATTTGAATTCGGTTTTCTCCTATTTTGTTATCCAGGGTGTCAAAGACATGCCATTCGCCGACCCAAAAGTCAAAATGTCGCTTTTCGGGTGAAGAACAAGGTGAGGTATTTTGAGCATATGAAACCCCCAAAGTCAGAAATAAAGCGAAAGCAAGAATGTTTTTCATAGTTAGGCGGGTTAATTTCGTTGAGAATTTGGGATAAGTTTATTGGGGTACTTGGTAGGTGAAGCCTAACCTGTCAAGACCTTGCTGTATCTCCGGGTTTTTCATGAATAGTTTCCATCCCAAACCGGATCGATAATTTTCTATCATGCTTACCATTGGACCTTGATCTATGGCAAGGTATTTTTCAGGAAAGAAATCATGCTCGGGGCTCATGGCGTCATAAAACCCATATGGCCCAAGTACTTTTTCCCCGAAGTTTTTATACAGATTCCTAATCACTTTTAATGATTCCTTCGGAGTATAAACTATGGAAGAAACAGCTGCAGTTGGAGAAATTACCCCAGTGTCATTGCCTGGCCGATGTGCATCATAAAAATTTATGGAATAAGAGGCAGTCAATCCCCAAAGATTTTCTCCATAACCTTTAAACCCATTGGGGTTATCTATGCACCAGGCACGATTGATCAGGGTTTGATTGGTGTTTTCCAACCAGTAATCAGCGTAGTCATCTTTAAGGTTATTAGGATTTAGGCTGAGGAAAGAATAGTGTGCCCAAAATAAAGGCCCGCCCATGAGTTCCGCTCCATTATGCTTAAGCTGTAGTCGGTAACCAAAAGCTCCAGAATCATTGGCTTTGATCCCACCGGCGCGTGCCCAACCCTTGTGATAAGCGAGAGGTGAAATCGGATGGGTAGGCGAGGAGGCGGCTAAGACATAAACGATTAAGGCCTCATTGTAACCTTCGAGAGCAAAGTTCATTTCCCAGCCATAGTTAGGGGACCAATGCCAATAAAGAACATCTTTACCATTGGTGTGAAAATCCCACTCCATTTCTCTCCAAAGTCTGTTTATCCTTAAGGCAAGTTCTTTTTCTCCATCATTTCCATTTTCAAAATAGGCCTTCACCACGAGTAAACCTTGGATCAGAAAAGCTGATTCTACCAGGTCTGCGCCATCATCTTTTTGGCTGAAGGGTTTCACTTTACCAGTTTTTCCATCCAACCAATGTGGCCAGATTCCATGCCATCGGTCGGCCTTTTCAAGAAAGCTCACCATTCTCGAAAATCTCTGAAACCCTTCTTCCCGGCTAATCCATCCACGTTCAATCCCTCCTAAAATTCCAATCAAACCCATTCCTGTACCTCCTGTGGTGACGATGTGTTCATCGTTGTCAGGATAAATCCCATCCATATGGATTCTCTCAGGAGCCATTCCAGAATTGGGTTCGGCACCCTCCCAGAAATAAAGAAAGGTCTTGTAGGCGATAAGATCCAGAAGCTCCTCGTCAGATAGAGATTCTTGAGGTTGATTTGAATTGGAGAATTCCTGACTTTCGACACAAGAATTGAAACCAAAGAATAAGAATGCGAGGGTTAACCATTTCATGAAAGGACCGGGATTTTTCTAGGGGTTAATATACATCTTATTCACTTGGTTGAATTGCCGGAGAATATGTGGAATGGAAAAAGAACTTAATTTTGAAAACTGCTCAGGCACGATCAAAAGAATGTATTTGATCACTTGTAATTTAAATTAATGGACCTGCACGAAATATGGAAAGAAGAGATTTAAGGGATAGAAAGGATGTGGATTTTTTAGTTCGAAGATTTTATTCTCAAGTGAGGGAACATGATCGGCTGGGGCCGGTATTCGATCATGTGGTCGAGGATTGGGAGCATCATCTTGAGCACCTATCAGATTTTTGGGAAATGATTCTTTTCCAAACAGGTCCTGGAAAAGCCAAGTTCAACCCCACTAAGGTTCATCGTGAAGTGGATCAAAAAGTGGGTAATGAAATAGATCAGGCTCATTTCGGGAATTGGTTGGAACTTTGGTTCTCGACTATCACCAGATACTTTGAAGGAGAAAACGCAGACTTTGCTATAGAACATGCCCGACGGATGGCACACATGTTATTTATGCGCATTTGGGAGGCAAGAGAAAATTCTCCGAAGAATTAATATTTTTTTATCTTTCTAAAAGCATTGGCCTCAATGCCCTGATTGATTTTTTTAAACCCACGCGAATGGAAAAATATCTGTCCATCATTAATAAGAGAACTTTTATTGCCTTAGGAATCGCAGCTGTAGCTGTATTCCTGACGGTCAATTTTAATTTTGAGTATAATTTTGACCTGACTATGATCAGTATTGCGATTATTTTTCCGCTGGTTTTCACCATTCGCAGTGCATTCAAAAGACGAGAAAAAGCCTTGGAGTTTCTTTCCAGGTTTAGGTCTGGGTTAATAACAACCGATGCCAGCATCCAGAGTAATTCGAAGTTAAATGGTCAAGAGAGGATAATGATACGAGGCCATATTTTAGAGATATCCAGATTAATGACCCTTTACTTAGGTCCAGAAACATTAGGTTTTGAATCTGTTAGAAAGGAAGCCTCAAGAGTTACGGCGTTTGTCAATGAACGGAAAGAAAAATTTAAAGCTGGCCCAACCTTAAAAATTTATGGTCTTTTCAGGGATGTCTATCAGGGAATAGAGAATGCAGGGGCGATAAAGGAACACCGGACTCCCACAAGTATTAGGGCTTATTGTCTGATTTTTATTTACTTATATCCGGTTATTTATTCTCCTTCTTTGTATTATAGGTTAAGTTCTGGAATTGGGGATTGGGATATCTGGGTGCTTTATTTTTTGTGTCTGTTTTCCACCTTTATTTTGATATCCCTTTTTAATGTTCAAGAGCAACTTGAGAATCCATTTGATCAAGATGGTCTTGATGATATTCACCTGGATAGCTTTCGAGTTAACGAGGATGACTTGGTGGAGATAAAAAACGAATGAAATTTAAAATGATAGAGATATGATAAGTTGTATAAAGAGAATTTTGTCCGGAATAGCCTTTTGTCTATTTATTTTTTCAGGGATAAAAGCTCAAGACATGGCTCCCCTTTTTGCATCGCAGGAGCCTTTGGAAATGAAAATGTCTTTTTCCATCAAAGACCTTCGAAAAAACACCAATGATTCCACCTACATGGATACTTCGGTGGAATTTAAAACTGAAGATGGTGATTGGGAGCAAGTGGATGCTGAAATTCGGACCAGGGGAAACTTTAGATTGGATAACTGCTACTACCCACCAATGCGGCTGAAGGTGAAGAAACGAGATAGAGAAGGAACGCCCTTCAGTGGGCAGAAAGGATTAAAGGTCGTTTTCCCCTGTTCAAAAAATAAAAATGCATTGGACTTTGTCGGTAAAGAGTTTCTAGCTTATAAGCTGGCTGAAGAGGTTACTCCGTATTACTTTCCTACTCGACTGATCAAAATAACTTTTGTAAACGGGGATGATCGAAAGCAGGAAGAACAAGAGCTGATAGGATTTATCATAGAAGATGACGATCTGGTGGCAGAGCGTTTTGGAGGATCGATATATGATGAAAAAAGGATTGGACCTAGTTTTATGGCGGACACGGCTTCTGTTCGTCATGATATGTTCCAATACATGATTGGTAATACTGATTGGTCCAGCCTCTTCACGCATAACCAAAAGATAATGAGAATAGGAGAAACGACCTTCGTACCCTTGGCTTATGATTTTGACATGACAGGTCTGGTAAACCCTCCCTATGCTCTGGTGAGTGATTTGGTGGAAATAGAGAAAATTACAGATCGGCTTTACCGTGGATTCTGTAGGGACCCAGAGTTAATGCAGCATGTTAGGCAAGAGTTTTTAGCTAAAAAAGATGTTATCATGTCTTTGGCTGAAAAACAGTTGTATTTGGATGATTCGGATGTAAGGAATATCAATTCTTTCCTAAAGGACTTTTTTAGGGTCTTGGAGTCAGATAATTTTTTCAAAAGCGAGGTATTGGATAAGTGTAGGTCCTACTAATATTTATCTCTTCAATTAGGCCAGGGCCAAAGCAAAAAGAGAAGCTTTCAATTTCTTATGGAAATTTGATTCGGTAAAGTACCATGGGGTTTAAATGAGGCGATTCCGATAATTCGGGATGATCAAAGTGCTTCCAATATTGCATTCCGATTTTTTCCATCACACGAATGGAAGCATGGTTGTTCGGGCTTGCCATCGATACGATTTCATTTAGCCCTAAGCTTTTACCGTAATCAAGGCAGGCTTGAGCACCTTCCGTGCTTAAGCCCTGATTCCAAAAATCTCGTCTGATTCTCCACCCTATATCGGTACAGGGTGTAAAATCGGTTTGGAAATCTTTATAACCAAGCCCAATAATCCCGACAAATTCATTGGTAGACAGTAGGTTCACACAAAAGTAGCAATAGCCATGATCCTTGTACATTTTGTTCATTTGGATCATTTTTTTTTCCGAAGCTTCCTTGTCCATCAGCCCTGCAAAAAATTTCATGGTTTCAGAGTCAGAATTCATGGCTGTGAATGGTTCCAGGTCATGATTCTCCCAGAGCTTGAATCCAAGTCTTTCTGTACTAAAAAGATAATTATTCTTCGCTGGGGTCATTGTACTGCAGTAGCTCAATCTAATTCAGCTTTACCTTTGCCAATAGGCACCATTAGGTAGACAAAGAAAGACCTATTCTTAAAATTAGCGTCGACCTTATAGATATCGACAAAGCCTTGATAATATTTAATACCAAAGCTCATTCCTAGGCCTTTCTGTAGCTGATATCCTAGATTTCCTGTGACTCCTACATCAAAGCGGCTCCATGCATCTCGATTGTCTTGCCTGATTTTTGCTTCGATTCCATCGTTATCTGAGTTGAACTCAATCCATGCTCGGTTTCTTAGATTAATTTGAGGGCCTGCAGCTAAAAAGAAGCGATTATCAAATTTATACTTGGCCAGAATGGGCACTGCAAAATATCGTACCACCTGACTGTAGGTTCCTTCGTCCGCATAAGTTCTAGCATCTAGGACGGTTAGGTCATTATCGGTTAATTTATTTACTCCCATGGCACTCTTCACAAGCACACCGGTATTTAAAAACCACTGGTTCTTAACTCGGATGTCAAAGTAAAAACCGAGGTTAAACTGGCTTAAAGCACTGTTGGTCTCCAGCCCTGACATGCTAGACCAGTTAAAACCTCCCTCCAATCCAAACTCCAAACCATCAGAATTTAGTTTATCTCCAAGAAGTAAGGAGATTAAAACCTGAGAATTGGCTTGGTAGCTAAATAAAGCTAGGATGAATGCGATAAGGAGCTTTTTCACCTTATTCTTTTAACTCAACAATAACTTCTATTTCCACAGCGATATTATTTGGTAAGGCGGCTACACCTACGGCGGACCTAGCATGTTTTCCATCATCACCAAAAACTTCAACCATCAGGTCAGAGAATCCATTGATAACTTTCGGGTGATCGGTGAAATCGGGTGCTGAATTTACCATTCCCAATACTTTCACGAATTGCTTAATTCTGTTCAAGTCTCCGCCACAAGCGGCCTTAAGCACGGCCAAAATTTCTACCCCAGTCTCTCTGGCAGCTTGATATCCTTCTTCCAACGTGAGATCACTTCCGACTTTGCCAAAGACATCTGGTCCATTTCCGGCAAGATAAATCACGTTCCCGACTTGTCGCCATTTCACATAAGTACCCATGGGCTCTCCAACTTCTGGAAGATTCAAGCCCAATTCCTTTATTCTGTCTTCAGGAGTTTGTGCATGTGAAACGAGTGTGGAAGAAAAGATTAACGCAAAGAGAAAGTAAAGTCGTAAGTATTTCATTAGGATGAGATATAATTCAGTTCTAAGCTAAGATTTTCTGGTTAATTTGAGGACCAAACTTTGAGATCATGCAGCAGACTTTCGAAATTCTTCCATACTCAAGAGAATTACAAAAGCATTTTGAAGAAATCAACTTACCCTGGGTAGAAGGTTTTTTTTCGGTTGAACCGGTTGATCAAGCCCAATTTGATGATCCGGAAAATGTCATTATCAAAAAAGGAGGATCAATCATTTTTGCTAAGCACAATGAAAAAATAGTTGGAACCGTTGCTCTATCGAAAGTGGATCATGAGACTTTTGAAATGATCAAGATGGGAGTGAGGCCAGAAGCCCAAGGATTAGGGATTGGAAGGGCCCTGGGAGAAGCAATCATCCAAAAAGCGAAAGAAATGGGTGGAAAAAAGCTCATCCTTTACAGCAACTCTAAACTTGGCACTGCCTTAAGGCTTTATGAAAAATTGGGATTTAGGAATGTAATTCCTGAAGAAGGCAAATATTGCCGCTGTGATGTAAAAATGGAAATGGCTTTACTTTAATTATTACCAGAATCGGAAGGCCTTCTCGTTCACTCTATTTCGGAAAATGAAATTGTCCCAAATGTCTCTTGGGAAGTATATTTCTACTCCAAGGTTTACTGTCAGGTAGCCATCAAATCTTTCATCCAAACCTGAGCCTCTTCGGATTCTACCTCCATTTTGAAGAATTTTATCGACATCAGGTTCCCCAAATTCATCAATGAATCTTGGGTTTCTAACTGCTAATCGAAGCCGATCCGGATTCTCTCCAGAAACATAATCTTCCACCAAATCCAGATAAAACTCACTGATATTGTATGCTGAAATATCATCCATGTAATCTGTAAAGGTCCAGCGGTAGCTAGCTTCCAAGGTTAGATCCATGTAAACATTTAACTTGTACTTAAAGCCTGCACCAGTAGGGATGACGACAATGTATTTTTCGTATGGATTATTCTCAAGTTGGTAAGGTCTCAGATCTACCCATTCGTCCCTGAGACGGGTCTCAGGATTATTAGTGGACATTCCTAAACCTGCGAAAATGTAAAAATTCCATAGTTCCCTTGTTATATTATTCACCTTCACTGGTTTGAAGTAATATTCTATGGTGCCATTTATCTCCCAGTTAGTTGCTCTAAAATGTAAATCTCGAGGTTCACGATTACTTCTTGGATCTGCAGGTGGATCCTGACCTGACATTTTTATATAAGAAAAATTTCCTTTTGCCCGCAGATTCGTCCCAAAGGTATAGCTGAAAGCCATGTTAGCATTCCAGTCTGGTTGGATTCCTTCCTGATATTTCCAAAAAGAATAGAGCTCACCAAAATACTGAGTTGGACCTGCACTAACAGAAATAGACCAGGGTTCAACGTAACGAAACCTATAGAAACTCTGCGAGTAAGCTGAAATTGAGGAAAAGAATAAAATAAGGAAAAGAAGCTTTTTCATGCTGAGGTTCACAGAGGTGAACTCCTGATATTTTAATAATATGTGGAAAAATAGCCTATTTATCCCATTTTTCAAATCCTGATTTCAAATGCAGATCTCGCTGAGGATAAGGAATTTCTATCCCTTCTTCGGCAAATCTCCTGAAAATCTCAAAGTACAGCTGGCTCTGTAAAATTTTTGGTTTATCGATGTAGTCTGAGGTCCAAACCATCAAAATGAATTTCAGACTGCTATCTCCGTATTCTTCGAAAATCACATCGGCCTTAGGTGTTTGAAGGACTCCTTTATTCTTATCGGCTACTTCTAAGAGAACCTTTCTAACATGATCGGGATTCTCCTTATAAGATACACCTACAGGGAATCTAAAACGAATGTTCCGATCATTGTGTGACCAGTTAATAACCTGGCTATCAATAAATTGAGAGTTTGGTACAATGATGCTAATGTTATCATTTGTCACGATCATGGTAGATCGGGCTGAGATTTTTATCACATCTCCTGATACGTCACCTACTTCTATTCTGTCACCTATTTTAATAGGCTGCTCAAAAAGGATGATCAGGCCGCTGATGAAGTTGTTTGTGATGTTTTGTAAACCAAAACCAATACCTACACCTATGGCACCTGCCAGAATTCCGAAGGCACTTAGATCAATGCCATTAGTTTGAAGAATGGAAAATACACCTCCTAAAATCAGGATGTATTTGACCACGGTACCTATCGTCAGCCTGGTACCCGCCTCTAACTGGTACTTTTTTAGAATTTTATTGACTAATAGCTTACGAATCCATTCTGATATAACAAAAAGCGCAACAAATGAGATTAGAAGGGTAAGTACCAATCCTATGGTGAGTTCTGTCTCACCAAGATGAAACATGCTGTAGTCTAAAACTTCCTTTAACCAACCCAATACATCTTCAGCGGGTTTTTGTACTGCTTCTATGAGATTGTCTTGCATATTTTTCAAATTACCACCTTCTATTTTCAAAAGTATTTAAAATTCTTGCTTTTGTTAAGCAGGGACTAAAAATGGTACTTTGAAAATTGTCAGAGGTTAATTTCATGAATTAATCTAAATTTGAGTATGAGTAAACAATGGGAGGAGATTGAGCATCGGCTCAAGCTTCGGAATTTGAAACTATCCGACTACAATGATGTGGCTAAAATCATGTCTACTATTTATAAGTCGGAAGATGGGGTTTGGACCAAAGCCGAGTTTAGAAACCAGCTAAGAGTATTTCCAGAAGGGCAGATTTGTATAGAGGACAACGGAAAAGTAGTGGCAGGAGCCTTATCGATTATAGTTGATTACGACAGATTTGGAGATAATCATAACTATGATCAAATCACAGGGTATGGAAAGTTTGATACCCATGATGATGAAGGCGATACCCTTTACGGTACTGATATTTTTGTAGATAAGGAATATAGGGGGATGCGAATAGGGCGAAGGTTATACGATGCCCGAAAGGAACTCTGTGAAAACCTAAATCTACGCTCCATCATAGCAGGCGGCAGAATTCCAGGATATGCAAAATATGCCAAGACGCTGAGCCCTCGGAAGTATATCGACCAGGTAAAGAATAAAGAGATTTTTGATCCAGTCTTGTCTTTTCAGCTGGCTAATGAGTTCCACGTTAGAAAGGTAATAACGAAGTACTTACCATTGGATACGGATTCCAGGGCCTATGCTACTCTTCTCGAGTGGATTAATATTTATTACGAAAAGGATGAAAAGCTCATAGGCAATAAGTCAATTGTTCGTCTTGGTCTGGTGCAGTGGAAAATGCGGCGTTTTTCGAATGTTGATGATCTAATGCAGCAAGTGGAATTCTTCGTAGATACAGTTTCCGGTTATAAATCTGATTTCTGTTTACTTCCGGAATTTTTCAATGCCCCACTTCTCGCAGAGTTCAATCATTTAGATGCCTCAGAAGCTATTCGACATCTCGCGGAATATTCCGAAGAGATAGTTTCCAGAATGAGTGAGTTGGCAGTTTCATATAACGTAAATATCATTGCCGGGTCTATGCCAGAATATGATGGCAAGAAATTGCTGAATGTCAGTTACCTCTGTCGTCGAGATGGTACAAATTCCAAGCAGTATAAACTCCACGTGACACCTGATGAGGCTGCTTATTGGGGGTTACAAGGAGGGAATGGAATTAAAGTCTTCGACACGGATAGTGGAAGGATAGGAATTCTCATTTGCTATGATGTGGAATTTCCTGAGCTCGGACGAATTCTCGCAGAACAGGAGATGGATATCCTCTTTGTTCCTTTTTGGACAGATACCAAAAATGCCTTCCTACGAGTGGATACTTGTGCGAAATCAAGAGCTATAGAGAACGAATGTTACGTTGCGATAACAGGCTCGGTGGGAAATCTTCCTAAGGTAGAAAACATGGATATTCAGTTTTCAAAGGCCGCCATTTATTCCCCTTCAGACTTTTCATTTCCTCATGATGCAGTAGTGGCCCAGGCATCAGAAAATTTTGAAACCACAATTGTAGCCGATGTGGATCTTTCACTTTTAACCAAACAGCGAAAGGCAGGTAGTGTGAGAAATCTTGAGCAAAGAAGATTAGACTTATATTCGATACAATGGAAACAAAAGAACTAATCGCTCAGATAATGTCCGATATTCCCACGGATATCATTGAGGCTGCTAAAAACATCCGACTAATCATTACTGACATAGATGGTGTGATGACTGATGGTGGTATCATTTATGATAACTCCGGAATGGAAATCAAGAAATTTAATGTGAAGGATGGACTGGGAGTGAAGCATGTTCGGCAGAACAAAGTTCTCGTGGGAGCCATAACGGGAAGAGCATCAAAGGTAGTAGAAAGACGTTGTGAGGAGCTTAATTTTGATTTTCATTATCATGGAGTCAAGGATAAGGGGAAAAGGTTGGAGGATGTTTTGGATACCTTAATGCTCAAACCAGAAGAAGTGGCCTATATAGGAGATGATCTAATTGATCTGCCCATACTTATGAAAGTAGGATTGGCTGTTGCTCCTGCGGACGCCATAGAATATATCAAACCAAGGGTACATTACATCACAAAAGCTAGCGGTGGGCAAGGTGTATTCAGAGAGGTGGTAGACATTATTCTTTTTGCACAGGAAAAGCTGGTGGACATTTATGATTCATACACAAAAAACAAAACATGAAGACTTCAGGACATGTAATGAAAATTAATGATCAAATCACTTTGGGTGGTGAAAGGCCAGTTCTCTTTGCAGGACCTTGTGCAGTGGAAAGCTTGGATATTTGCCTAGAAATTGGGTCGAAGGTAAAAGCCTGGGCAGCGGAGCACGGATTTGATTATGTATTTAAAGCGTCTTTTGACAAGGCCAACAGGACCTCTTCAGGTTCTTTCAGAAGTATAGGCATGAATAAATCTCTTCAGGTTTTGGAGCAGGTTGGGAAGGAACTGTCTGTCCCTTTGGTCACAGATATTCACGAGAGTTATCAAGCAGAAGAAGTAGGGGCGGTGGTAGACGTACTCCAAATCCCCGCTTTTTTATGTAGGCAGACTGATTTGATTTTGGCTGCAGCCAAAACAGGAAAATCCGTAAAAATAAAAAGAGGCCAATTTATGGCTCCCGAAGACATGCAGTATGCAGTTAAAAAAGTGCGGGCCGAAGGAAATGATAATGTTTGCCTAACCGAAAGAGGGTATTCGCTTGGGTATCATAATCTGGTGGTGGACATGAGGAGTTTACCCACCATGAGGCAGTTTGCTCCAGTGGTTTTTGATATAACGCATTCTGTTCAGCAACCCGGCGGACAGGGTGGCACAAGTGGTGGACAAAGGTTCTTTGCGCCATACCTTGCCAGGGCTGCGGCCGCAACAGGAATTGACGGGTTTTTCATAGAAACTCACCCGAACCCTTCTAAGGCTTTAAGTGATGGACCTAATCTCATTCCTTTAGACAGAATGGGGGACTTTTTAGAAATGCTAAAAGAGTCATGGAGCCTAGGCCGGAAATATCAAGACATTCAGGTTTAGAGTTTATTAGATTGTTATGAGCAAGATTACATCCGTCATTTCGGTTCTGCTGTTTTTTTCAACCTTGGTTTCCTTCGGTCAAACTGAGGTAGGTGAATTGGTTCGGAGGAAATTGGAAAACAACCTTCCCGGGGAATCATTTCGGATAGGCTCTTTAAGTCTGGAATACAATAGTGATATTCATCGATTTTATACCGAGGATAATTTTCAACCAGTATGGTTTAGCGGGGGGAAATTGAATACTTCAGTGAGAGAATATTTAAAAGCCCTTGAGGAAATAAAATATGATGGGCTTTTTCCAGAAGATTATCATTTTACCCAACTTTCCCTTTTTGCTCAGGAAGTTAATCTTCAAGAAGGCCGAATGGCGGATTTTGAGCTTTTACTTACCGATTCATTTTTTCGGTTGGCGCATGATCTGCAAGAGGGTAAAGTGGATCGTTCAGAGTTTACCGAGGATTGGGAAATTCAACGAAAGGTTCCTAGGTACAATTATTCCGAATTACTCAGAGAAATTCAGGAGGGGCAAAATCCTAAAATTGTTTTGGACCGGATCGACCCGGACTTCCGGATGTATGAAAACGGGAAAAAGGTTATTCGACGATTGTATGAATTCGCAGATAAAGCTCCAGCCGATTGGAAGAAGCTCTCCGTAAGAGGTGCCTTGAAAGTAGGACAAAAGGATAAAGTAGTTCCTGAAATACGGAGAAGATTAGCGTTTTGGGGTTTGGAGGAATATGACGATTCCAAAGGTGAACTATTTGACTCTACTGACATGAAAATCATCATGGATTTTCAAAAAAGAAATGGTATGAATTCCGACGGAATCATCGGTAAGATGACCTTGGAAAGATTAAACTATTCTCCAATGGACCTTGTAGATCAAGCAAGGGTGAATATGGAAAGATTACGCTGGCTTCCAGACACCGTCAAAGATGGCCCCATCGTTTTGGTGAATATCGCGAATTACCAGGTAGACTTTTTGTACGACTTGGACACTTTGCTCACAGAGAGAGTGATAGTCGGTAAGAAATTTCATGAAAGCCCAATTTTCTCAGCTGATATGAGTTACATCGTGTTTAGCCCATATTGGAACATACCGTATTCTATCACGCATAATGAGATTTTACCAAAGGCAAGGAAAGATCCAGGATACATTGCGGAAAAGAATATGGAAATTGTGGATAGATCAGGTAAGGTTATTCCTGTGTCTGCCGTGGATTGGAAATCAAAAAGCTTTCCCTATAGCCTTCGACAGAAGCCAGGGGAAACTAATTCACTTGGTCTGGTTAAATTTATTTTCCCGAACAATCACAGTGTTTACCTCCATGATACTCCAGCAAGATACCTCTTTGAAAAGGAGGAAAGGGCAATGAGCCATGGTTGTATCAGGGTTGAAAACCCTGATAAGTTGGCTAAAGTTTTACTTTCAGAGGATCCTGAGTGGACGGATGAAAAAATCTACGAAGCGATGCATCAATCCACTGAAAAGACTGTCTACCTTAAGAATAAAATACCTGTAGTATTGCTTTATTTGACCTTTTGGGCAGATTCGAAAGGACAAGGACACTTTCGACCTGACATTTATGAAAGAGACGAAAGACTTTTAACTGCGCTAAAAAAGTAATCAGGAATTAAGAATTTGGGATCCTTTCAGATACTCTTCGTTTTCTGCAAAAGCAAAGATCAGACTTCCCTCTTTAATCGTGTCGATTACTTCCTTTGAAATTTCTTTTGGTATCGCTGGGCAACCCAGGCTTCTTCCCAATCTTCCAGTTCTTCTAGCAAATTCTTCTCGTGCATATTGCGAACCGTGAATTACAATAGCACGGTTTCTTGCCTGGTCATTGAAATCTTCCTCAAGCCCATCCAGCTTAAGTGAATATCCATGTTTTCCGTAGTACGTCTCCGCAGTCATGTAGAACCCTAGGCTACTTTTGTACGATTCAGGTCTGTTGGAAAATGTTTTTGGGGTAAGATCTCCTGAATTTCTTCCGTGAGAAACTACTGTATGCTGTAAAATTTCAGCATTTTCCATGTCAATGATCCACATTCTTCTTTCTGTAGAAGGAAGACTAAAGTCAATAATGGTCATAATTGGCGAGGCTATTTCCTCATGAAGTTTTTCCCAACCGGTATATGCTAATCCGAACACCTCCTCATTCGGGATATTCGAATGATTCATTTTTAGTGAAATGTATAGTTCCTTACTTGGATCAAGAGGATCAGTTGGTAGAGAAACTTGTTCATTGCTGGCGAGCGGGAAAGTGGTAAAACCCGCAAGGGCGAACATAAGTAATAATCTAATCATGGCAGTGGATTGGCAAAGGGTGGGCCAATTTTGCGTTTTAGTTTTGCTTTAAATCAAATAATTGCCCTTCCTTTAGAGCTAATTATTTTGAAAGTTGAATGTTTTTTAACCGATAATCGTTCAGTGTTTGGTCAGAAACGAAAACAGCCAATAGATATTTTATAATTTTACGGCTTCTTTGTTTGAAAATAATTAACTGAAAAACAGAGCTTTAAAATTTTTGTTTAAACATTTGTTCGAATAATTAAACAAAAAGAAATAAATCTCTGTTGAACTAACCGATGAAAGTAAGCGTATTTCGAAAAGAACATTTCAATTGTGCCCACCGTCTTCACAATCCTTTATGGAGTGAAGAAAAGAATCAAAAGGTTTTTGGTAAGTGCAATAACCCAAACTACCATGGTCATAATTATAATTTGATTGTGGAGCTAAAGGGTGAAATTGATCCAGACACGGGATATGTGTACGACATGAAACTTCTTAGTGATTTAATTAAAGAAGAGGTATTGAATAAGTTCGACCACAAAAATTTAAACTTAGATACCGAGGAATTCAAAGAGCTTAACCCAACTGCTGAGAATATTTCAGTAGTCATTTGGCAAAAGCTTCGAAGAAAAATCGAAAATAAATTTGAGTTGAAAGTAAAACTCTATGAAACAGAAAGAAACTTTGTTGAATACGATGGAAATTGATTTAGCAAAAGAAAGATTTGAAGAGCTGGGAGATGAGCACGTGGGTACCAGCGTAGAAACGCCACTCCGAGAAGATGCATTTGAAATGGATGATGATTTGAAAATTGAGCTCATTGAAAAGCACTTTCGGGAAATTATGAATGTAATGGGGCTAGATCTTACGGATGACAGTCTGAAAGGTACTCCATACCGAGTAGCGAAAATGTACGTGAAGGAAATCTTTAGTGGGCTGGATCCAAAAAACAAACCCTCAATTAAAGTCTTTGAAAACAAATACAAGTACAAGCAAATGCTGGTTGAGAAGGATATTACCTTCTATTCAAACTGTGAGCATCACTTTGTGCCAATATTTGGAAAGGCTCATGTGGCATATATTTCTCAGGGTGAGGTAATAGGATTATCTAAAATCAACCGAATAGTCCAATATTTCGCTAAAAGACCACAAGTGCAAGAAAGGTTGACTATGCAAATTGGGAATGAACTAAAAGAAGCATTAGGAACAGATGACGTTGCAGTGATTTTGGATGCGTATCACTTATGTGTAAGCTCAAGAGGAGTGGAGGATACGAACAGTTCTACTGTCACTTCGTATTATTCTGGGAAATTCGAACATGACGAGCAATCACGAAATGAATTCCTAAAATATATTGAATTAAAAAAATAAAATTTTCTCATAAGGCTAAACCAACAAAAAAAAATCGGATTTTATCCGGTTTTTTTTTGGCTATTGAAAACAAAAAGCTTTAAAAATAGCTTTAGATTATATGAACAAACGGAATATTGTAGTCATAGGAGGTAACTCTGGAATTGGTAAAAAAATTGTAGAATTATTAAAGGCAGAAGGAGCCAATTTATTTCTTTTTTCGAAGAGTGGAGAAGGAACTACTGCACTTGATATTACTTCTAATAATCCAGAATTTGAAAATCTGCCAGAGGTGATTGATGGTTTGGTCTACTGTCCTGGTAGTATTGACTTGAAACCTTTTCATAGAATAAGTTTAGAAGATTTTCAGAAAGAAATGGAAATTAATTTTTTCGGAGCTGTCAAAACTTTGCAGGCTTGCATGCGCGGGCTTAAAAAATCTTCTTCTCCATCAGTAGTTCTTTTTAGTACGGTAGCAGTGCAAATGGGCATGAGTTTCCATTCAGGTATTGCTTCAGCTAAGGGAGCGGTAGAAGGTCTTACCAGATCATTGGCCGCAGAGTGGGCACCGCAAAAGATTCGTGTCAACGCTATTGCTCCATCATTGACGGATACTCCCTTGGCCTCTAAGCTTTTAAGTACTCCTGATAAAAAGGAAGCATCAGACAAAAGGCACCCTTTAGGTCGTGTAGGTACACCAGAAGATATAGCCAAAGCAAGTTTATATTTGTTATCTGATGATTCATCTTGGATGACAGGGCAAATCCTCCATCTGGACGGAGGTATGTCAGTGGTTAGATAATTCAAACAAATTGAAGATTTATTTGTAGTAAATAAGGGTATAGTCCCGAGATGATAGAACTGTGATTATGAAGACTCCGCCTGAATCTTTTCTTCTGTTTAAAGAAGAGCTGAAAAAATTACAACTCGAGAAGGATCGGCTTGGCAAGCAGTATGAAATGAGGATTGCTGAACTGAATGCTGAACTTTGTAGATTGAAGGAGCAAATTAGTTCTCAACAAGATATGTTGAAAACCACACTGGATTACGCTTCACAGCTTGAGAATGACTTGGATAAATTTAAGGAAGAAATTTCCGAGTCGAAAGAGCAAAGACGAAACGGTGTTTACTAATTAATTCTGAACACAATGACAGATTTACTTACAAAATCAGCAATTAATAATTTTGAGCTAGTAAAAGAATTCCGTTCGGCACGAATTTATGCAAGCGGTGAGCATAAAGCGGTGATTTGTGAACTCCTGCTCGATTATATTCCCATCGAAGAATTCAAAACTGTTTTTCACGATATTTCGAAAATTGTGGAGTCTGGAGATTTTGAGAAATTCATTTTCGACAAAAGATCCTTAAGGGCTTTTCATCAACCCACCATGGAGTGGTATTTCATTTATTGGAAAAAAGAAATGCTATCTCATGGGGTTACAAAGCATAGGAAAATACTTCCTGATGAAAAATGGTTTGAGAAAATGGTACAAATCGCCAAAGCTCAAATTTTGGAGAATTATCCAGATAATATCATTGATCAGCTGGATATTCAATATTGCCAATCCGTAGAGGACGCAATTATACGATGACCCGGCATTTTGATCATGAACAAATTCTTAATGAAGATTCCTTCTATAGAAGGAATCTGATTAATTGTTTATCTGGTTATAAAAGTCTTAATCTCATCGGTACCCAAAATGCAGATGGGTTAACCAATCTTGCTCCTTTTTCACAAATTTTTCATGTAGGCGCGAATCCACCAATGGTTGGAATTTTGTTTCGCCCACACACCGTTAAGAGAGATACTTTAGAGAACATCCTTGAAACTCAATTTTTTACACTAAATCACGTCACACCGGATTTTTGCAGACAAGCTCATTGGACCTCTGCTCGTTGGGAAGGAAGTGAATTTGAGAAAACAGGATTGGCTAGTGTATATCTCAATGAATTTCCAGCCCCATTTGTTGAGCAGAGCCCTCTCAAGATTGGGTGCCAATTAGTAGAAACGCAAAAATTAAAAGTGAATCAAACAGTACTTCTTATTGGGAGTATTGAACATATTTTTGTGGAGGAAAAAGGCTTGAGAGAGGATGGTTCGCTGGATTTAAATATTTTAGATTCGGTAACAGTATCTGGACTTGATGAGTACCATAAAGCAGAAAAGATAGCTCGATTTGCTTACGCAAAGCCAAATCAGGATCTTACAGAGATCTAAAGCCACCCAATGTTATTTTGCAATTACTTGAATTAACTAAATCAGGACTTTTTTGTCCGCAGGCTGGAGTTTATATCGATCCATGGAAACCCGTGGAAAAAGCAGTCATTACACACGCCCATTCAGATCATGCCAGATGGGGCATGCGAAAATATTTAGCGCATGATTTTTCAAAGGAAGTCATGAAATTGAGATTAGGCAATGACATTAATCTCGAAACCATCCAGTTCGGTGAAACACTCGATATAAATGGAGTTAAGTTGTCCTTTCATCCAGCGGGACACATCCCAGGTTCATCCCAAATCAGACTTGAATATAAAGGGAAAGTAGCTGTGGTAAGTGGCGATTACAAAGTGGAAGATGATGGGCTTTCAACTGCTTTCGAACCAATAAAATGCCACGAGTTTGTTTCTGAGTGCACTTTTGGTTTGCCGGTTTATAAATGGGATTCGCAGACTGAAGTGATGAATCAAATCAATTCATGGTGGAAAAATAATTCAGAGGAAGGGAGAAATTCGGTTCTTTTCGCTTACTCCTTAGGAAAAGCCCAGCGCATTATTCAAAATTTGGATTTGTCTATTGGAAAGGTTTTCCTTCATGGGGCTGTCTGGAATACCAATCAAGCACTTATTGCAAATGGAATTGAAATTTTTGACCTACCTAAGGTAACCCAAGAAATTCCAAAATCACAGTACAAAGGAGCTATGATCATTGCTCCTCCTTCCGCAATGGGTACACCCTGGATGAGAAGATTTTCCCCGTATCGTACAGGAATTTGCTCAGGTTGGATGGCTATTCGCGGGACGCGAAGAAGAAGAGCCGCAGATCGGGGGTTTGTGCTTTCTGATCACGCGGATTGGGATGGGTTAATTTCCGCCATTGAAGGTACGGGCGCGGAGAAGGTGTATCTAACCCATGGTAATACGGCCTCATTCGGTCGGTTTTTAAGGGAAGAAAAAGGAATTGATGCTCTAGAGTTGGAGACTCTTTTTGGAGAAGAAGAGGTGGAGTAGAAATCTACTAAATTGAAAGATTTGAAGAACTTTTTTGCCATGCCGGAATGGAAAACTGAAAGATTGTATAATTAAAGATCTACCAATACCTTGGAGGTAGATCAAATTTCATCCTGATGTATAAGTTCTTGATTTACATTTTTTTAAGTGTCCTACTTTTTTCTTGTCAAAGTTCGGAGCCTGATAATAGTGCTGGATATTTCAATTCTGTTAAAGGTAATTTTCCAATTGACTCGCTTGGTTTGACCTTGATTCATGAGCACATGCTTGTGGACTTTATTGGAGCCGATTCCATCAATTCCGATCATTGGAATCGTGATTCTGTAGTACAGAAAGTACTTCCATTTCTTTTGGAAGTAAAGCAATATGGCGTACGAAGCATTCTCGATTGTACTCCTAGCTACTTGGCCAAGGATCCTTTGTTGCTCAAATCCCTTAGCGAAAAGTCTGGAATCCAAATCTTGACTAATACTGGATTTTATGGTGCGGTGGGAGGGAAGTATTTGCCCGATTTTGTTCAAACCGAATCTGCAGAGCAGTTGGCAGATCGATGGATAGCTGAATTTGAAAATGGAATTGAAGGTACTGGCATTAAACCAGGATTTATTAAAATTTCGGTGAATGAAGCTGATACTCTTTCGCTTATTGATCAGAAGCTAGTCAAAGCAGCAGGGATTACCCATCAAAAAACAGGTTTGACCATAGCTTCTCATACAGGAACTTGGAGAACCGCTGTGCAGGAGGTAAGAATACTTCAAGAAATAGGTGTAAACCCATCCGAATTTGTGTGGGTTCATGCCCAAAATGAACCGTCTTTTGAAAATTATCTAGTTGCAGCAGAGATGGGTGTTTGGATTAGTTTAGACGGAATTGGCTGGGCAATTGACCCCTATGTGGATCGCTTGATTTTCGCCAAAGAAAATGGGATACTTGGCAAGGTGCTGATTTCCCATGATGCCGGCTGGTATGATCCGGCCAAAGCAGGAGGTGGAGATTTTCAACCTTTCACCAATATTTTCGAAAAGCTAATTCCAACCCTTAATGAAAAAGGATTCACCCAAGAAGATTGGGATTTATTGTTAAAAGAAAATCCAAAGCTTGCTTTTGCTATTCTTTAGTTACTAGATCTTCAGATTTCTAAATCTGCCACAGAGAATAAGGTTTATCAATCTTGGTATCCACCACGACGTACAAGTTTTTATAATCTCTTGCCAAATTTTCTTTGCCAACCTTTATCAATCGGTCAGGCCTGCTTACCTTTGCGCATGGCAGAACAAATCCTTATCCTTGATTTCGGTTCTCAGTACACCCAACTCATCGCCCGAAGAGTCAGAGAACTGAACGTTTATTGCGAAATTCATCCCTATAATAATGTCCCAGACATAGGTGAGGAAACTAAAGGGGTGATTCTCTCCGGCTCCCCATGCTCAGTAAGGGATGAAAACGCTCCAGATTTGGATTTAGATATTCTTAGAGGAAAGCTTCCAATTTTAGGAGTTTGTTACGGTTCCCAGCTTCTGGCTCAGAAGTATGGTGGCGAAGTTTTGCCTTCTACGATTCGTGAATACGGCCGAGCAAATCTAGATCACATTGATTTGCATCATGACTTGCTAAAAGAAATGACTCATGGTTCCCAGGTGTGGATGTCCCATGGAGATACCATTAAGAAATTACCTGAAGGCTTTGAGGTGATTGCAAGTACTTCCTCGGTTGAAGTTGCCGCTTTCAAAGTTGAGGGTGAAAAAACTTACGGAATCCAATTCCATCCAGAAGTCACCCATTCTACCGAGGGTAAAAACCTTCTCAGAAACTTTGTAGTCTCGATTTGTGGCTGTGCTCAGGATTGGACTTCGGATGTCTTCATCGATGCCACGGTGGCGGAGTTGAAGGAAAAAATCGGTTCGGATAAGGTAGTCATGGGACTTTCAGGGGGAGTTGATTCTTCTGTTGCAGCCACACTTATTCATAAGGCGATCGGTGACCAATTGACTTGTGTATTCGTAGATAATGGACTTTTAAGGAAAAATGAATTTGAGGAGGTTTTAGATTCCTATAAGCACATGGGCTTGAATGTGATAGGGGTGGATGCCAAACAAAGGTTTTATGATGCTCTCGCCGGGATAACAGAGCCAGAGGCCAAAAGAAAAGCCATAGGTAGAGTCTTCATTGAAGTCTTTGATGATGAAGCACATAAAATTGATGGAGTGAAGTGGCTAGGTCAAGGAACGATTTACCCGGATGTCATCGAATCCGTTTCGGTAAAGGGACCGTCCGCGACCATTAAGTCTCATCACAATGTGGGAGGGCTTCCTGATTTTATGAAACTATCTGTGGTAGAGCCTTTGAATACGCTTTTTAAAGATGAGGTAAGAGAAGTGGGACGAGCCCTTGAGATTACTGAGAAAATTATCGGGCGACATCCTTTCCCTGGACCTGGTCTTGGAATCAGAATTCTGGGAGATATTACTGCTGAAAAAGTAAATACCCTTCAAGAAGTCGATCATATCTTTATTAAGGGACTGAAAGATCACGGTCTTTATGATGATGTTTGGCAGGCAGGAGCTATGCTACTCCCGATTCAGTCCGTCGGAGTGATGGGTGATGAAAGGACTTATGAAAGGGTTGTCGCTCTTCGAGCAGTTGGGTCTGTAGATGGTATGACTGCCGATTGGATTCATCTGCCTTATGAGTTCCTTGGAAAAATTTCAAATGAAATCATTAACAGAGTGAAAGGGGTAAACCGAGTAGTATACGATATTTCTTCTAAGCCTCCTGCTACCATAGAATGGGAGTAGAGCTTGAGATATTAAAACCTGTGAAATTTCACAGGTTTTTTCTTTTTTAAACCTTCATGGCCTAAACTTTGGGTTTGAAAAATATGGGTTAAATTTGTCACTTCTCAGCCCACCCCGGATAATCTTATGAGACAATATATTCTTGGTTTTTTACTTTTTGTAGTTCCTTTTACTTTGCTCGCACAGAGCAATGCTCCCGAAGACTATCAAAGTGCTTTAAGAAATTTAAAATCTAAGAATTATGGGGCTGCAATACCCATATTCTTAAAATATACGGATGAAAGTCAGTTTGGAAATCTAGCCCTTTTTTCCTCACTGCATCTGGCTGAGGCACAGCTTGGGCTCATGAGATATGAGGATGCCATCTCTACGGTAAGTCCACTGGCGAACAGAAATTGGGTCAGAACTGAAGAGGCAAAATATATTTTGTCACTTGGCTATTTTGGAAATGGACAAAATCTTGAAGCCCTAAGAGAAATTTCTAAGATTCAGAATTCAGAGATATTGGCTAAGGCTGAAAATGCAAGCTTTGAGAAGCTGAAGGATGAAAGCCCGAACTTTCTGGTGGCTAACCTTGAGGAGTTCAGCAGCAATCAAGGATACATGGGGGCTCTTCAGTTTGTGCTTGCCAACTCAGAAGTACTTTCGGCATCTGACCGCGCTGCCTATTATGAGCTTAGAGGTAAGCAAGGCACAAATAATGCAAAAGATCTTGTTTTGGATGTCGTGATTTTATTGCCATTTACCGGAAATGGAGATAATCGTATTCAGAATAATGGTTTTGTGTATGAGCTTTTTCAAGGGCTAAAAATGGGAATGGATCGATTGCGATCTAATGGTATGGATGTGGCTCTTTCCACATTTGATACCAAACGAGATCTTAACCATCTCCAACGCGTTCTATCCGAACCTTCGGTAACAGCTGCAGATATCATTATTGGCCCTATCTACCCGGATGAGTCTGATGTGGTGAGTGCATTTGCTGAAAGTCAAGGTATCCCATTCATCCATCCACTTTCTAATCTCCAGGACCGCTTTGAGGATCGAGATTTTTCCTTTCTATTCAGACCCTCGTTGGAAGCACTTTCTGATGGAATTCTAGCTTCGCTCAAAGCTCAAAATTGGGGAGACTCCGTAGCAATTGGATATGGAGGAGGCACCAGAGATAGAATGCTCGCAGGGATGCTGGATCAAAAGCTGAAAAATGAAGGTTTTAGAGTGGTGGCAAGCCAGGAAGTGAATAGCAGAAATGTAAGGGACTTTATGCAAGGATTGGGAATTAGACCCAGCCTGGATAGTGTTGCTATAGATACCAATCAACTAATTCTTCTTACGGATAACCCAAATATCTCACAGCCTGCATTTTTCCTCATGGAATCCGTGACTACCACCGTACCTATTCTTGTAATGGATTCTTGGTTAGGGTTTAATTTCGCGAATTTTGAAATTTTGTCTGCACCAAATTTCTATTTTATAAGTAATAATACCCCAAATTTCGGAAGTGAAAAAATGGCTGATTTTCGACGCAATTTCTACGAGAAGTTCTCTGATTACCCAAGTCTAAATACCTTCTTAGGGTACGAATTGATTTATTGGATTGGCCAAAACATGTCGGCCTCTAAGGGGTTTGATTTAAGAAGGAATCTAGATCAAGGTTCTTATCAAAATGGAGAGCTCAGTTGGGGCTTTAATTTCCAAAATTCAAATTCAAACACATTTGTTCCGGTATTTAAACTGGAAATGGGAGAATTGAAACCATTGAATTAAAATGAATATTTCTGAGAGTAAAAGGCTTTTTTCAGAAGCCCAAAATTATATACCAGGAGGAGTTAATTCTCCTGTTCGTGCTTTTAAAGCTGTAGGTGGGGATCCTCTTTTCATCAAACGGGCAAATGGTGCTTTTCTGTACGATGAGAATGATAATGAATACATAGAAATGATCAATTCCTGGGGTCCAATGATTCTGGGTCATAATCATCCTCTAATTCGGGAAGCTGTGATTAAAGCTATGGAGTCTGGGACTTCTTTTGGAGCCCCCACCGCCAAAGAGGTACAAATTGCCGAATTGATCACAAGTATGGTTCCCTCTGTGGAGAAGGTTCGAATGGTAAACTCAGGTACTGAAGCTACGATGTCTGCGATTCGATTGGCCAGAGGTTACACAGGTAGAGACAAGTTTATTAAGATGGAAGGGCATTATCATGGACATGGAGATTCATTCTTGATTTCTGCAGGTTCAGGAGCGATGACGATGGGAAATCCTGATTCGCCCGGAGTTACCAAAGGCACTGCCAGAGATACCCTTCTGGCACCCTACAATGACCTGGAAGCCATCAGGAATTTGGTCGAAGCAAATAAAGGTGAGATTGCAGCATTGATTCTTGAACCGGTTCCTGGAAATATGGGGCTTTGTATCCCTAAAGATGGATATCTTGAGGGCCTACGTGAGATTTGTACCCAAGAAGGAATCATCCTGATTTTTGATGAAGTGATGACAGGATTCAGGCTTTCAAAAGGAGGAGCTCAGGAGCTTTTTGGTGTTACACCGGATATGACCACTTTAGGTAAAATCATCGGTGGAGGTTTACCAGTGGGGGCTTATGGAGGTAAAAAGGAAATCATGGATTTCGTTTCACCTTCCGGACCTGTTTATCAAGCTGGTACCTTGTCTGGAAACCCAATTGCCATGTCCGCGGGAATGGCAATTTTGAATGAGTTAAATGAAAACTCTGAAATTTATAAGGAGCTTGATGAAATAGGGTCAAAGGTTGCTGAAGGAATCAAGAAGATCAATTCTGACCTTGGATTTGATTATACAGTGAATCAGCTGGGAAGTATGTATTCTTTGTTTTTTTCATCCAAGGAGGTCAATAATTTCGATGACGCCAAAAAGGCTGATGTTGGATTGTTTGGGCAATATTTCCAAGCGATGCTTCATAGAGGAATTTATCTAGCTCCCTCACAATTTGAAAGTTTATTTTTGTCCAAAGCCCTGAGCACAGATTTGATCGATAAGATTCTCACCTCCCATGAAGAAAGTGTCAAAGAAATTCACTCTTAAAAAATAACCACTATGTCTATTATTGTTTACGGAATTAAGAATTGTAATACCATGAAGAAGACTTTCGATTTTCTTAATGAAAAAGGAGTTGATTATGATTTCGTGGATTATAAAAAACAAAAGCCAAGCCCAGAATTGCTGAAGGGGTTTTTGGAGAAAACTGAGTTGGACTCACTTGTGAATAGAAAGGGAATGACCTATAGAAAACTCAGTGATGAGGAAAAAGAGGCATCACAAAAAGTGGAAACCGCGATTCCTCTTTTGGTCGAAAAGTCGAGTATGATTAAGCGTCCCGTCATTATTTATCCAAGCGGTTCACTAACCCTTGGTTTTAACGAAGAAGAGATCGGGGCGAATCTCTAAGATTTAGATTCAAAGTGAAATTTTCAGGGCCAATGAAGAGCTAGTTTTTCTTCATTGGTCTTTTTTTTTGGTCTCCATTGAATTTACCCATTAATCAGTTTTCATGGATTCGTCTTCTGAATTGATGATTGGACTTTTTGAATTGACCGCTGATTCTTTTAGCTCTTCCACTGGCTTTTAGCTTCTATATTTTCCAAAATCAATTGAAATGACATCACTATCAATTGGCTTCTATAGTGTGTGAATTGGGCTCAAATCCTTAGAGATGCACCTTTTATGTTTGGGATATCGGAAGTCGGAAAAAAGCTTCCAATTCTTTTAAACTTTAAAACATTCAAAAACAATTATGAAAAAGCTATTTCTTTTTATGGGAGCTTTTGCTATCGCAACATCAGTTTCTCTAGCGCAAAACACTAGTACAACCAGTCAGACTGGTACGGATAATAGTGTGACGGTCTCTCAAATCGGAGAAGACAACAAATCAACGATCAAGCAGAATGGTTCAATGAACCTTGGGAATGTTCAGCAAGGTGGATTTGGAGAAGGAAATATCCAGTCAAACAACGCGACTGCATTCATTGATCAGGTGGGATCAAAAAATAATGGAACAATCAGTCAAAGACAGGGCCTTCCAAGTGGTACTGAATTGAGCTATCATCGAATTGAGCAAAATGGTCGCGAGAATTTCGCTAACCTAAGATCTTTTGATGGTGGCAATAGTGGTTATGTGGATCAAGATGGAATTAAGAATGATGCGAGAGGAAATCAGGACAACTCAGGTCATTATTTAAAGATTGGTCAGACTGGTAACTTCAACATTGCTGAAGTCGATCAACTAGGTGGAGCAGATAACTCTTCTTATATCATCCAAAAAGGGAATGAGAACAGAGCTAAAACCTGGCAGCGGGGAGAAATGAATTTTGGCCGAGTAGAGCAAGATGGTATCGGAAACCTGGCTACTCAAGTGACTCAGGATGGAACGTTTAATAATCTAAACATCCTTCAGGATGGAAACTCTAACACATCCATTTTGAATCAATTGGGTGATAATCATAAAGGCACTGTAGATATCCTAGGAGATGGAAACACGACCATTCTTAACCAAAGTGGAATGGGTAATATTTCGACCCAGAATATCATGGGAAATGGTAATGTTTCTTTAATTACTCAAAACTAAGAATATCCTAGCCAGCTCTCATTTACAGGGGGTTGGCTTTATTTATTCTGGTTTTTTCAAAGTTCCAAACAAAGAATCCAGATTCCTAATCTTATGAAAAATCTACTCATCATCTTTTTTCTTTTTTTCTCTATTTCGGTTTTTGGTCAGGAGCAGAAAAGGGTAGAGTCAGACCCCGTACTGAATCCATCAAGAAATGTGAGTCTGGCTTTGATAGAGCAGATAGGTAGTCAGAATGAATCTGAAATTCTTCAGCAAGCTCAGGGGCCTGGTTCTAATGAAGCAATGATTGTGCAGCAGGGTGAATTCAATTCTGGATACCTTAATCAAGTGGGTTCTGGATTGACTTCTGAACTTGTTCAAGCTGGAAGCTCAAATTCTGCTAGCCTTTGGTTGATAGGCCAAAACCTTTCAGTTTTCACAACTCAAAATGGTTTGCTTAATTCTATTAATGCTTATGTGGATGCGGAGAGCGTAGTAGGGATTGAAGCAAAATTTAGTCAGGAAGGAAATCAGAATTCCATTGATTTTGCCATCCGAAATTCTGCCTCATTTAATCCGGGTGTTGAGCAGAATATAGGCATTAGCCAGTTAGGAAATAACCATTCGGTGACTGCTCTTTTTGAGAATTTAGGTGCTCCAGTGATCAATATTACTCAAAACCCTGGTTTTGGTGGAGCAGGAATGTCACTGAATGTATCAACTCTACCTGGATTCAAGTTCCCAAATAAATAGACCTGAAGATGCCTGCTTCTAGATTTACATCTCGAATGTTTCAAGCAAGGTTCACTCTTGTTTTCATTTCATTCATGATTATCCGGTTAGACGCTTTTTCTCAGACGGAAAGAGTAAATGTCAAAGCTGATACGACTAAAGTTCAAGCCGATACGACAAAGCTCCAAAAGGAGGCACCTGATGAGTTAAAAGCCCTTTTGGAATCTATAACTCAAACTGTGGTCAAGCCAAAAAAAGTGGATGTGGAATTGGAAATAGATGGGTTAGTAATAGATCAGACCAAAACAAAAAGTGGTAGAGAATTTTATGATCTTTTTTTTAGAGATTGGAATCCACCGCAAGGGGCCAACAACTACTCGATTTTTATTGTAGAAAAGCCTTTTAGACTAAACCAGACTTTTATTGAAATCTCGATAAATGAGACTCGGGTTTACCAGTCCTTTTTGCAGCCTAGATATGATTTCATAGAGAATATGGCCAAGGAGTCAATCGCTTCTACGGCCTATTATCTAGCTCAATACGAAGAAATTTTAAGACAACTTGGAGGTGAAGATACCTCAGGAACAGGAATCTATTAATTATGAAAAAGATAATACTTACACTATTTTTTCTATGCGCATTTGCCAGCGTAGACTCCTTTGGCCAACAGCTGAGGTTCAGGTTTACTAACCCAGCTTTTGGAGGAGATACTTTCAATTATCAATGGATGCTCAACTCGGCCCAGGCCCAGGATACTTTCGAGGACCCGAGGACCAGCTTAAATGAACCTTTTGGAAGAAATGCAGATCCACTCTCAAATTTTTCAGAAGATTTGAATAGGCAGATCTTGAGTAGACTATCCAGGGAGCTAGTCACTCGTCAATTTGGAGAAGACCAGATAAATGAAGGAAACTATGTCCTTGGGGATTACCAGATCAATATTGGTAATACAGGATCGGGCTTGAATATTACTATCACTGACTCGCGAACGGGTGCCAGTTCAGTTGTGGAGGTTCCATTTTTTTAATTGGCTGGCTGTGAAAAATCAAAATAATTCAAACACCATTATTTCGGTTCTTTTAATGACCATAATCATAGCGAGTTGCACTCCTGCTATGTACCAGCCATTGAATGAACGAAATGCAAGACTTGGGCCCGAATCTCCCATGAAAAAGGAACTTCTTGATCTTCCTGATCCTCAGGAACCTGTTTATGTAGCAGTTTATAAATTCAGAGACCAAACAGGTCAGTATAAAGAATCTGACGTTGGTGCCAACTGGTCCACCGCTGTGACTCAAGGTGCTACAAACATCTTGATAAGAGCTTTGGAAGAATCTGGCTGGTTTATTCCAATCGAAAGAGAGAATATTAGCAACCTACTCAACGAAAGGAAAATAATTAGGTCTAGCAGAGAGCAATATGAGAACGGGAATGGTAACGTTTTGCTTCCTCCGTTGCTTTTCGCAGGTGTCCTTCTCGAAGGTGGCATTATTTCTTATGAGACTAATGTATTCACTGGTGGGGCTGGCGTACGTTATTTCGGAGCTGATGCCTCAGCGCAGTATCGCGAAGATAGGGTAAGTATTTACCTGAGAGCTGTCTCGACCAACAATGGTAAAATTCTCAAAACGATTTACACCACTAAATCAATCCTTTCTCAGGAAGTATCAGCGGGCTTTTTCAGGTATGTTAAATTTAGGAGGTTACTTGAAGCAGAAACGGGATATACATACAATGAACCTACAGAAATGGCCATTACTGAAGCTGTTGAGAAGGCTGTTCACTCTATGATCTTAGATGGGGTGATGGATGAACTTTGGAACTTTGAAGAAACCAACGAGGAGACCGAAGCTTTGCTTGCTGACTACAGACTGGAAAGGGAAGAGAATGTTAAAACCGACTACATTGGAAGACAATTTGACCCAGTGGGTCGGTCGAATGTTTATCTCGGCGTTTATGGAAATGGTCAGAGTTTTGTTGGTGATTACTCTGGGACCACTATCCGACCGGGTTTCAATATGAATTTAGGGGTAAAAATATCCAAGTCTCTGTTGGTTGAAGGTGGTGCCGGAATTCAGCAAATAGAGATTCCTGAACGATTTCAGTCGGTAGATTACTATTCAGATTTAAGTCTACTTTATCTCATTAATGGAAATGGAAAACTCTCACCATTCCTCTCTGTTGGGGGAGGCACTTATTTCGATGTTTCCGATAATGTAGGAGTATCAGATAATGCGTGGCTTCCTTATATCAAATATGCAGCAGGTACAGAATACCTTATTTCGAAAAATACTGCCCTATCATTCAAAGCCAATTTGAATCAGCTCTTAAATGATCGTTATGATGGTATAGAGTCTGGGTCATTTAATGATGTGATTTGGGGCGTTAATCTTGGTTTAAAATTTTACTTGGGAAAATAAAATGTTGAAGAAAATATATACCTATTGTTTTTGTTTGCTCATGCTGGCGATTACTTCCTGTGAAGAGCAAACTTTTGATCTGGCCAAGTACGGTACAATCTCAGGCTTGGTCGTTGATGGAAATACTTATGAACCACTCCAGGGCGTACAGATAACTACTGCTCCTGCTAGTACGGCTCTTATCACTGATGCTTCAGGGGCATTCATTTTTGATAAGGTGGAAGAAGGCGATGTAGTAATTACGGCCAGGAGAAATGAGTATCTGACGACATCGGTAAGCGTTGCTGTATTTGAAGGAGATAATACGCCTGTAACCTTCTTTCTTTTGGATGATGAGAACAATATTGGGAATGTCACTTTCTTCGATCCTGTCCCAGGGAATGGGGCGGTGGGTCAACAAACGGGCCTTACCCTTCAGTGGAATGTGGAACAGGATAATAGAGATATTGAACTGACTTATACAGTGTACCTTTTTGAATCAAATTCTACGGTCCAAGAATTAGTAGGAGAGAACCTTTCAGAGAAAGAAGTGATAGTTGCTGATCTCAAAGCTAACACTACTTACTTCTGGTATGTAGTTGGTCGGTACGACGGCAAAAATGTTGCAAATAGCCCAACTTGGTCCTTCCGAACAGGATCTTAAAATCACAAAAAAGTACAAGAAATATTATCAAGGTACTTCAAAATTGAAAATTAGGAAGATTGACCAGAATATTTCTGGTCATTTCTTTTATGCCAAATTGATGCTTCCATCCCCAGTCAGATCTTGCATGGGAATCGTCTACACTGTCCGGCCAGCTATCAGCTATTTCTTGTCGGAAATCAGGCTTATAACTAATTGAGAATTCAGATAACTCAGATTTAATCGCCTCATACAGCTCCTTCGGTGAAAAGCTCATAGCCGCCAAATTGTAACTGGACCTGATTTTCACCCTTTCCTTTGGAGCATTCATAATATCCAAAGTAGCCTTAATAGCATCAGCCATATACATCATGGGTAGGTAAGAGTTCTCGTCCAGAAAGCACTCAAAAGTTTCTCCCGCCAGAGCTTTATGAAAGATGTCCACTGCATAATCTGTAGTACCTCCTCCCGGTAGAGATTTATAACCAATTAATCCGGGATATCTGAGGCTTCGTACATCGACTCCATACTTTTCGAAATAGTATTGGCACCATCTTTCACCGGCCTGCTTAGAAATACCGTAAACCGTTATTGGCTCCTTAACACAGAATTGAGGAGTATTAGTCTTCGGTGTATTAGGACCAAAAACAGCAATGGAAGATGGCCAATAGACTTTATCCAATTTGTATTCCCGAGCAATCTCAAGAATGGAAAGAAGGCTATTCATATTTAGCTGCCAAGCAAAGAGAGGTTTTTTTTCTCCAACCGCAGAAAGCACAGCCGCAAGGTGATAAATCTGAGTTATTCCTTCATTTTTGACTAGAGCCTTTAAGCGGTCTATGTCCATTACATCCAACTGTTCAAATCGACAATAATCAAATTTGCTAGCACTTCCTTCATGCAAATCACTGGCAATCACTGCCTCATTTCCAAACTGATCACAAAGTGCCGCAGTAAGTTCTGAACCTAATTGCCCTCCTGCTCCAATAACGAGGATTTTTTCCATTCTTTTTGTGTAAAAATGACCCAACTTTATGCTTTGGGTTTTTGTTTATATTTGGGATTACAAGAGCAAAACTAATAAAAATGAGGTCACTCTCGGGATTATTCTTTGAGTGGGGTCTCATTATTTTTGAGCATCAAAAACTGATTTATGTACGATACATTAAAACCCAAATTAGAGAAAGAACTTAAAGAGATCGAAGAAGCTGGACTTTTTAAAAAAGAAAGGGTAATCACCTCTCCACAGGCTGCAAAGATCACAATTTCAGGAGGTAAGGAAGTGCTTAATTTTTGTGCCAACAATTACTTGGGATTAAGCTCTCATCCTGAAGTCATAAAAGCTGCGAAAGCCGCCATAGACAGCCATGGATATGGAATGTCATCAGTGAGATTTATTTGTGGAACTCAGGACATCCACAAAGAACTTGAGACGAAAATTTCCGAATTTCTTGGGACTGAGGATACCATATTATACGCTGCGGCATTTGATGCCAATGGAGGTGTTTTTGAACCGATTCTTGGTCCTGAGGATGCTATAATTTCTGACACACTGAATCATGCATCGATTATTGACGGTGTTCGGCTTTGTAAAGCTATGAGATTCCGGTATATCCATAACGATATGGAAGATCTCGAAAAGCAACTTCAGGATGCCGATGCCAAAGGAGCGAAGCAGAAAATCATCGTTACGGATGGTGTTTTTTCCATGGATGGTACGATTGCACAGCTTGACAAAATTGTGGATTTGGCGGAAAAATATAATGCTCTCGTGATGTCGGATGAGTGCCATTCTACTGGTTTTATTGGAAAGACAGGTCGTGGAGTTCACGAGCACTGCGGCGTAATGGGTAAAATCGATATCATTACAGGAACTCTGGGGAAAGCACTAGGAGGAGCATCTGGAGGATTTACTTCCGGAAGAAAGGAGATCATTGAGATGCTTAGACAGAGATCAAGGCCTTATTTATTTTCTAATACGCTCGCACCATCAATTACGGGAGCTTCTATCGCTGTTTTGGATTTACTCTCAGAAACAACTGAACTTCGGGACAAACTTGAAAGAAACACAGTTTATTTCAGAGAAAAAATGGAGGAAGCTGGGTTTGATATTAAACCAGGATCTCACCCTATTGTCCCAGTAATGCTCTATGATGCTGTTCTGTCTCAGAAAATGGCTGAAAAACTTCTTGAGCGCGGAATTTATGTAATAGGGTTCTATTACCCAGTAGTTCCAAAAGGTCAGGCAAGGATCAGAGTTCAATTATCTGCTGCTCATGAGAAAGAACATTTAGATAAAGCTATAGCTGCTTTTACTGAAGTCGGGAAGGAACTTGGGGTTATTTCTTAAAAAGAAGAGGCTTGATTTAATCAAGCCTCTTCTTTTATGTTTTGCTGGTCATAGCCATTTTTCTGCGCTGCAAACTTTCGTAGTTTTCCAGGTGCTCAAACCTGGAATCCACAATCAAATCATTGAGGTAATCATTCAGGATTTCTCGAACATCCTGGAAAGAAACATTGTGAATAATCATTCCATTTTTGGCAAGCGAAACCTGACCTGTTTCCTCAGAAATAATTAGAACCAGAGCATCAGTAGCTTCCGACATCCCGATTGCTGCCCTATGTCTCAAACCAAATTGAGCAGGAACTTCCCGCTCCGTAACTGGAAGAATACATCTTGCCGCTTTGATTTTGCCCTGATGGATTATTACCGCCCCATCGTGTAGCGGGGAGTATTTGTTGAAAATAGATATCAAAAGTCTTTTTGATAAATCCGCATCCAGAATATCTCCACTTTCTGCATAAAACTTTAATTCAGTACTTTTCGAAATCACCATCAATGCACCAGTATTTCCACCGGCCAGAGTTTTAGAGGCATCAATAATGGGAGAAATATTAAAAGTGGAAGCTTCCTTTTTTTTCCAGAAGAAAAATAGATTCCTTAAGGCGTTGTCTTGGGATAGTAATGAGGACCTTCCAATTAACAGTAAAAATTTTCTGATTTCGGGAGCAAAAATGATGATAGCTGCTATCACACCGACACCCATAAATTGACCTAGAATAGAGGATAACAACTCCATCCGCAAGGCTCCTACTAGAAGATAGATGAGATAGATAGAGAGGAAGCCGAGAAAAATTTTGATGGCTACGCTTCCCTTTAGCAATTTATATATTTGGTATAGCAAAGCAGCCACCAATGCAATATCTATCATATTGACAATGGAGACTTCTAAGAATCCAATTTTAAATAAAAGGCTCAAGGGTAAAGTTTCTTATATAATTCTATCGTTTCTTTTGCTTCTTTAACGTCGTGCACTCTCAGGATGTTCCCTCCGTTCTGTAAAGCTACCATATGAAGGGCTGTAGTTCCATTCAGGGCTTCATCAGGATTAATCCCCAAAGTCTTATAAATCATAGATTTTCTCGAAATCCCAACAAGGATAGGACAGGAAAGTGATTTAAATGCCGCTAGATTTTTTAAAAGCTGATAATTCTGATCGACACTTTTTGCAAATCCAAAACCTACATCAATTATAACATCATTGATGCCAAAAAATCTAAATTTTTCTAATTTATAAGAGAAATAATACAAAATTTCTGGAATTAAATCAGAATATTCCGTGTGATTTTGCATCGTCCTAGGATTACCACGCATGTGCATGGCAATGTATGGAACTCTGAGTTCTCCCACGGTTTTAATCATTTTAGAATCTAAATTTCCAGCGGAAATGTCATTTACTATATGAGCTCCATTCAAAACTGACTCTCTTGCTACTTCAGATCGAAAGGTGTCAACAGAAATTGTGATGTAAGGATATTTCTTCGCAACCCACTGAATAGCAGGTATCACACGGCTTAATTCCTCTTCGATACTAATATCCTTAGCTCCAGGCCGACTGCTATAGCCTCCAAAGTCCAGCATATCAGCGCCATCTTGAATTATCTTTTCAATTCGTTTCCCGAACTCCAAATCACTGAATTGAATTCGGCTTTGTTCGAAAAATGAATCAGAAGTGAGGTTTACAATACCCATTACCTTGGGTGAGTCCCAAATCGATAACCTTCCCTGTAGATTGACTGTATTCTTTTGTGGAAAAAAATTATCTTCGATTCTTAATTCTTTTATCACTTCTCAAAATTTAATCCGAACCAGATTGGAGACCCAAACGAGCAACGAATATACTGAAGTAATAGGCCGTTGTAAAGAGCTGTTTCGAAAGAAAACAATTGATTATGGAACCGCGTGGAGAGTGCTTCGCCTTTCTTCCATCACTGATCAAATATTCATCAAGGCCCAAAGAATCCGATCTATTCAGGAGAAGGGTGATCAGAAAATTGATGATCCTATCATAGATGAATTTGTAGCTATAGTGAATTACTGCATTATTGCCTTGATTCAGATAAGTCTAAAAGATGAGGAGAGCCTGTCTATTTCCTATGAAAAGCTGGAACCACTTTATGATCAATGGGTTACAGATACCAAGACACTTCTACAGAATAAAAATCATGATTACGGGGAAGCCTGGCGCGATATGAGAGTGAGTTCTATCACCGATATTATTCTTATGAAACTTCTACGTGTGAAACAAATCGAAGACAACGAAGGGGAAACTCTTGTTTCAGAAGGAATAGAGGCCAATTATCAGGACATGATAAACTACGCTGTATTTTGCTTGATTAAACTAGGATATCATGGTTAAACAAGGATTACTGTGGGTTCTTCGGATATTAGTGGGAGGACTATTTATATTTTCAGGCCTGATCAAAGTAAATGATCCTGTGGGTACTTCAATAAAGCTTGAGGAGTATTTCGATGTGTTTTCAAATGACATCGCAGGCTTTTTTTATTATTTCAAACCATTTGCATTATACATAGCTGTATTCCTTGTGGTGCTTGAGGTAGTGCTTGGAGTAATGTTAATTCTTGGAGTCAAAAGCCGCTTTACTGTTTGGTCACTTGCCGGAATGATTCTCTTTTTTACCTTTCTCACTTTCTTTTCTGCATATTTTAATAAGGTGACAGACTGTGGATGTTTTGGTGATGCTATTAAACTCACGCCTTGGGAATCCTTTTATAAAGATTTGATATTGCTTGTCCTTATATCAATTCTTTTTCTCTTCCAGTCAGATTTACCCAAATCCTCGCCAAAATGGGCGAATTTTTCCGTTTTAGCAGTTGCCATTGGATCGCTGGTTTTATCCATTGTGGCTATTCGAAATTTGCCCTTCATTGATTTTAGAGCATACAAAGAGGGCGTGAATATCGAGCAGGATATGTTGCCTTCCGCACCTTTGGTTTATGATTACATCATGAAAAGAGGAGAGGAGACTTTGGTTTTTGAACAATACCCTAGTGATGAGACCTTGGAGTTTGTAGAAATGAAGCTTAAGAATCCTGAGGCTTTACCAAAAATCTCTGATTTTTCGGCATGGAATGAAAATGGAGATATGTCCGCTGAAATGTTCCAAGGCAATAAACTAGTTTTATTGATCAGCAAGTATGCAAAGCTGGATTATGATCAGTTTGGTCAAATCGACTCGTTATTCGATGCATTGGGTTCAGCGCCAATAGAAGTAGTAGTAATGGCAGCAGCAACTCAAGAAGAAATTGATCGATTAATCGCAGATCGAGGATGGAATGCCTTGGGCGTTCAGGCAGATGCAACAGTGGTTAAAACAATGATTCGCTCAAACCCTGGAATAATGATGTTAAAAGATGGAGTGGTACTTAGTAAATATCATGTAAATAATACTCCTTCTGCCGATGAAACTTTGAATTTATTTCTAAAATGAAGGTAGTACTAGTTGGTTTACCTGGATCTGGGAAAAGTACATTCGGAAAGCAGCTCGCTTCTGCTATGGAAGTGGATTTTTTCGATTTAGACCAATTAATCGAGGCACGGGTAGGACAGACCATACCTGATATTTTCATGCTTCAAGGCGAGGAAGCATTTCGAAAAATAGAAAGTAGTATTCTCAGAGAAACATTAGAACGGAAAGAGTCACTTGTCCTTGCCTCCGGAGGAGGAGCTCCATGTTATAAAGACAACATGGCAATTATAAATGAGTTTGCTACATCGGTATATCTTAATTTACCGCTTGAATCGATAAGCTCTAGGCTAAGCAATTCAAAAAATAGTACCCGCCCTATGTTTGCTGGGCTCGATAAAAATGGGGTTAAATCTAAACTATCTGAGTTGATGGAGGCTAGGGAACCATATTATGAACAGAGCAAAATAAAACTCAGCGGTGAAGATTTTTCCGCTGAGTTGTTAATTTTTGAATTGGCCAGAGAACTTAAAAATTAAGTCCAACAGTAAGGAATCCAGTAGTCAGACTGTTTTCAAGAAAAGTTGAAGGACCTATATTGTTATTGTTTTCATCGAGCACTTGATAGCTTCTGTATAGTCCATCACTTTGTTGATTGATCAGCGCGAAATCAATTGTGAAGGAGCCTAGTCTTACTCCTATACCACCTGAAATCTGTTGTACACTTCGGTCGATTTCAGAGTTGACAAATGGGTCTCCAAAAACCCCATAACCTCCTCTTAATCTTAGCATATTAAGAACAAATTCGGCCCCGACTCTGAAATTTATTGTACTACCATAGAGCCTACTGATGGCTTCATTATCTGGTCTTGGGTCAAAGTCATTTGTCCTGAAGTTTGCATTACTATAATCGACCCAATCTACATCTGCAGAAATGAACCCATTTTTTCCAAGAAAGAAAGTGGTTCCTCCTCCGAGTCTTAGTGGTGTGTTAAGGTTATACCGATTTAAAAATATATCAGTAAAGGCTTCTTCCCTGCTTAGGACCCTGTCTTCAGGTTCAAAATAATAGTTTGCATAATTTGCAATTATACTGGCACTATATTCCTCATTCATAGAAAACCAAGTGGGGCTCTGGAAATTAAAGCCTATGTTCCAATAATCTATCGGCTTATAGATCATCCCGACACTAAGATTTATTCCTGTCCCATTTATGAAGAGGTCTTCACGAAGGGATGAATTGTTGAGAGTAGCCGGATCATCAAAAAACTCTTCGTTATAAATTTTTCTGGAACCGAATGAAATTGTCCTTATTCCTAAAGATCCGCCAATAAAGAATTTATGATTGAAGTTAGCACCATACCCGAACGTCATCTGGTTCGCACTGCCTTCTTGTAATATGTTTTCATCCTGAAAAGGGAAGCCTAGAACAAAAGAAGCATAAGTATCAGGATTTGGAATAATATTTCCATCCTCATCCTCAAATATGGGATTAATCTGGTAGGTAGTGTAAGCCAGGCCTGTTAGGCCAAAGTTTTGAATCTGATTTTCAGGAACACCAAAGGAATCCTGAATGAAAAAATCGATGATGGAAGTTTCACCTTGTTGATCGCTAAAGTACCCAAATTCATTGTTGAAATTAGCGATACGCTGAATGCTTACCCCAAAGCTTCCTCCCTTAAATGCGCTTCTTCCCAGCAAATCTCTTTTTGGGCTCGCTAACACAAAACTCAGGTTTGGAAGATGGAAATTCGGAGTAGAATATGATCTCCTTTGACCAAGGTAGGTAGCATCTACATTCCTCGCAGTATAACCAAGTGTAATACTTCCCTCTGATGTTCTAAAAAAACCAAGACCTGCAGGGTTGCCCGCAATGTTTGAAACATCACCTCCCAGTGACCATTGGGTTCCTCCGACTCCCATGATTCTGGCATTTCCAGAAGGCATTGCGTTACTAAACCTTAGCGCATCCTCGAAATAACCACTTTGAGAAAATGATGCATGAACAGTGAAGAAAGTTATCAGTAAAGCGGATAAGAAAATCCTCATTGAAATTGGGTTTGATGTAGTATGCTAAACGGATAAATTGGTTTATTGGATGAACTAAGCCAAAAAAAAAGGGGAATTAATTCCCCCTTCCGCCTCCACCTCTGGAGCCGCCAGAACTTCCTCCTCTGGATCCACCGCTGCTGACTCTTGAGCCACCTGATGATCCTCTGGACATACTTCCTACAGATGATCTTCCACTACTACTTCCACTTGGTGTGTAAGTAGATCTCGATGATCTGCTAGGAGTAGAGTAATTTCTTAAATTAGAATTAGATCTAGTATTATAATTAGGTGATCGACTTGTTCCATAACTTGATCTTGAACCCATTCTGTTATATGACGGGCTTGAATTCCTATTTGTGTAAGCATTTCTGCTGTAGGCAGATTGAGCCGAGCTTCTTGAATAAGACGAATTAGGTGCAATGGAAGATCTGGTCGGTACAGAGCTTCTAGATCTTACTGCACTTGACCTACTGGAAGCCGCAGAGCCTACATTTCTAGTACCTCGCGACTGAAGTCTTGATCTTGAGCTATTGTAATAGTCATTTTGAGACGAACTGAAATCTCTTGCAGCAGTTCTTGCTGAACTTGAATTAACTATTCCTCTATTGCTTGTATTGTTGTTGGTTACCCCTCTTCTAGCTTGCGCTCTAGCAGTATTTGGTAATGCAGCACTTGAAAGTCCAGCATTTGTTCCGGCTAACGTAGAACCCCTTGTCGGTCTTGGGCCTCTAACAATTCTTCTGTCACCGTATTCGCCGCCAGGGAGTACATAAATAGGAGGTCTATACCCCCATCCTGGTCCCCAACCGAAGCCTGGAGCACCCCATCCATATCCTGGGTAACCCCATCCCCAACCTGGATAGATTGGCATTCCCCAGCCAAGTCCAAAATTAGGCCCCCAAAATGAGTTTCCCCATCCGAATCCAAATCCGATTCCTATACTAAGACCAGGATTAAAGCCCCAACCGGAACCCCACATCCATGGGTTATAACCAAAGCCCCAAGGACTAAATCCACCCATGAAACCAATGTTCATATTGAAAGTAGGGTTGAAACCGTTATTGCCACCAACAGGAGCGGTGGAAAAATTATTATAGGCATCTATATTTGCAGTTCCTTCACCTTCAAGTTCAGGGTTTTGACCTTCATCAAAATATACAATGTCATCTTCTCCAGAAGGTGTTTCGGATTGATATCTGGCGATGTAGTCAGGATTAACATTTTTGGAACTAAAGCTTTCCTCATTCGGGAGATTCGAATTGATTTCGGCTAAAGTCTCAAATTGCTCTGGATTGTTGTTTTGCACGGCATATTCAGTCGCTAATTTTTCGTCTGAAGCCATGAAATACAGGTTATCCGCTCCGCTAGAAGCCAATTGGCTAGAATTACAGGATGCAAGAAGGACAACTCCTGCAAGCATGGGGACGGATAATACTCGATAATTAATCATAGGTGAACTTTGGTTGACTAGTTTCTTATACGATGATAAGGGAGTGAGGTTCTACTTTTTAAATTATATTTGCCCCGCTCAATGTAGCAAAATTAACATCTATTAGTATTTCCCCAAATAATAATGAGTAAAGGACTTCCAAAAAGAAGTGAGGATTATTCCCTCTGGTATAATGAGTTAGTAAAAAAGGCGGATCTAGCTGAAAACTCGGCCGTTCGAGGCTGTATGGTGATTAAGCCTTACGGCTTTTCTATCTGGGAAAAGATGCAAGCGGAGTTAGATCGAATGTTCAAAGAAACTGGGCATACGAATGCCTATTTCCCCTTGTTTATACCTAAATCCTATCTAAGTAAGGAGGCTAGCCATGTGGAAGGCTTTGCTAAGGAATGTGCTGTGGTCACCCATTACAGACTAAAGAATTCAGAGGATGGGTCAGGAGTTATAGTGGATCCTGAAGCAAAACTAGAAGAGGAATTGATTGTCCGGCCCACTTCAGAGACGGTTATTTGGAGTACTTATAAAAACTGGATTCAATCTTATCGGGACCTCCCACTTTTGGTGAATCAATGGGCAAATGTTGTTCGGTGGGAGATGAGAACCAGGCTTTTTCTTCGAACTGCTGAATTTCTTTGGCAAGAAGGACATACCGCGCATGCCACAGCTGAAGAGGCCATGGACGAAACAGTCCAAATGATGAATGTATATGCGGAATTTGCAGAAAAATTCATGGCACTTCCGGTGGTCAAGGGGGTTAAAACTGAAAGTGAAAGATTTGCTGGAGCAAATGAAACCTATTGTATCGAAGCCATGATGCAGGATGGAAAGGCTCTTCAGGCAGGTACATCTCACTTCCTCGGTCAAAATTTTGCGAAAGCATTTGATGTTAAATTCGCAACCAAAGAAGGTGGACTTGACCACGTTTGGGGAACATCTTGGGGAGTAAGTACTCGTCTTATGGGGGCTTTGATTATGGCTCATTCCGACGACAATGGCCTTGTTTTGCCTCCAAAACTGGCGCCATTTCAAGTTGTCATTGTACCTATTTATCGGGGAGAGGAAGAACTTGCCTTGGTTTCTGAAAAAGCTAAGGAATTAATGAATGATCTTCGCAAAGTTGGTGTAACAGTAAAGTTCGATGATCGTGATACCCATAAACCTGGTTGGAAATTCGCAGAATATGAGTTGAAAGGCGTGCCTGTAAGGATTGCAATCGGCCCAAGAGATTTAAAAAACAATACGGTGGAGATAGCTCGCCGTGATACTTTGACTAAAGAGCAGTTTGACTTGACCTCCATGCCGATTTCCCAGAAAATAGCGGAACTCCTTGAGACTATTCAGACTGATATTTATCAGAAGGCTTACGATTTTAGAGAAGAGAAAACTACCCGAGTAGATAGTTGGGAAGAATTTGAAGAGGTTTTGGATGATAAGGGAGGCTTTCTTTCTGCCCATTGGGATGGTACCGCAGAAACTGAAGAAAAGATTAAGGAACAGACCAAAGCAACCATCCGCTGTATTCCTATCGAAAGAGAAGAAGAAGAGGGAAAGTGTGTTTTCTCTGGTAAACCATCAAAAGGAAGAGTGCTTTTTGCGAAGGCATATTAAAATTTTTCCCAGAGTCTCAGCTTTTTTCGTGGATTTCCTACTTTAATATTTCTAATCATCTATTTTAGGAAATCAAACGAAAATGATGACCCTTCTAATTCTCTCTACGCTTTTACTTATCGGACTCGTGCTGATGCTGGTCGAGGTTCTTTTTGTGCCTGGAACTACGTTTGTGGGGATATTTGGTCTGGTTATCAGTATTGCAGGGCTAGTTTTTGCATTCGCTAATTTTGAAACAAGCACAGCTTGGACCATCACTGCGATTGCCGTCATAGCAAACTTAGCAGCAATAGTCTACGGATTTCGATCGGGTGTCTGGAATCGCTTTTCTTTGAAAACCTCACTGAAGGGAGGAGCATTCGATGGTCGTCTGGAAGGACTATACCTAGGTATGCCGGGAAAGGCCATTTCTGATTTAAAGCCTATTGGCAAAGCTATGTTTGGGGAAAATATCTATGAAGTAAAATCCAAAGGGAGTTTTATCTCTGTGGGTTCGGAAATAGAAATCATAAAAATCGAGAATAATACAATTTTGGTTAAATAGTTACAGATATGTCTAATTCACTCTTTTTGCTTGTCGCTGCCTTAGGTGGGGTCATTTTACTTTTCATCTTTCTCTATTTCGTTCCAGTCAACCTCTGGATTACGGCTCAATTCTCTAACGTAAGGGTTGGGCTTTTGGAACTGGTTGGAATGCGCATAAGAAAGGTTCCACCTAGCGTTATTGTCAATTCGCTCATCACAGCAACCAAAGCAGGTCTGGAGCAAACGACTAATGATTTGGAAACGCATTATATGGCTGGTGGAAATGTTCCGAATGTTATCAGGGCTTTGATCTCCGCCGATAAAGCAAATATTTCCCTAAGCTTTAAGCAGGCTACAGCGATTGATCTCGCAGGCCGAGACGTATTTGAGGCTGTTCAGATTTCCGTAAATCCTAAGGTAATCAACACTCCAAATGTAGCTGCGGTAGCTGCGGATGGTATTCAGCTTATCGCAAAGGCAAGAGTGACGGTAAGAGCGAATATCGCCCAACTGGTGGGTGGTGCTGGTGAAGAAACTATTTTGGCCAGAGTAGGAGAGGGAATTGTTACCTCCATTGGTTCAGCCCATAATCATAAAAGCGTACTCGAAAACCCGGATAAAATCTCAAAACTTGTCCTAGAAAGAGGACTGGATGCAGGTACGGCTTTTGAAATACTGTCCATTGATATCGCAGATATTGATGTTGGAACGAACATCGGGGCAAAACTACAGATAGATCAAGCGTCGGCAGATTTGAAAGTGGCCGAGGCCAAAGCTGAAGAGCGAAGAGCGATGGCGGTAGCTCTTGAGCAAGAAATGAAAGCTAAAAATGTAGAGATGAGAGCGAAAGTGGTTGAAGCTGAAGCTGAAGTACCAAAGGCGCTTGCAGAAGCATTTAGGTCCGGCAATCTTGGAGTAATGGATTACTATCGAATGGAGAATATCAAGTCGGATACTTCAATGAGGGATTCGATAGCAGATTCTGATTCAGATAAACCTTCGGGTAAAGACAAATAAAAAAGGGGCTTAGGCCCCTTTTCTGTTTCTCTTCTTTTTGCTCGGTTCTGGTTCCACTACTACAACTGGGACGTATTCATTTTTCATTAATATTTCCTTGGTTCCCCAATCAATTAAGATTTCTTCATAGGCTACCGGGAAGATTAATTCTCCTTCAGAATTTGCCAAACCGAATTTACCATCACTGTTCAATAAAAATAAACCATCCTCCATTTGCTGAATGGCATCATAGTTTAGCTCAAGAAGTGAATTACCATTTTTGTCAATCATTCCAACCTTGCCTTCTTTTTCAATAAGGAAATTGTCAGCATCAATTCTTAGGATATTTTCATAGCCATCTTCCATAATTTCAACTCCGGAATTGCCTATCAAATAGGATGTGTTATTCAAAGAGGATATTGCCAGGCCATCTTCAAAGCCTTTGACTTCAGTCCATTTTGGGCTACTTAAAATCTCACCACCAATCGAAATTAAGCCGGTTTTCCCATTATCGACATAAGCAGCCATTCGTTCAGAGAGAAGATTGATTTTTTCGTATTCGGGTTGGATCGTCCAATTTCCCCGGCTATCTATTACCCCCATTTTGCCATTTACTACAGCAGGAAAATAGCCTTCGGTTCCAGGAAGTATTTTTTCTACGCCTGACACCGGATTAACCAACCAATTTTTTTGGCCTAAAAGGCCCACTTTCTCATCCCTCAATTTCACCAGAATATTTCCCTTAGAAATAAAATTCACCTCCTCCATACCCACCGTGTCAAGGATAATTCCTTCCCAGTCCATGACCCTTCTTAGCTTTCCTCTGATGAATTCTGTGAGCAAATCACCCTCTTTTCGAATTTCATGGAAGCTATTATATCGGATATTTGCAATTAGTTCAGTAGCTTCTATTAAAAAATATTGACCTTCATCGAACGCGTAAAAAAAGTCACCAGAGGTGTGCTCTAGTTGATCCATAACAGGTTCCATGATGTAGTCTCCGTCAGGGTTAATTATCCCAAAGCCTGTTGACTCTTTAGCCAATAGATACTTCCCTTCATTTTCTTCTAAGAGATCATAAGGTTTCTCAGGAGTATCAGAAAAGGGAAGAAAAAACTTTCCATCCTTTTTAGTTAGGATTATGCCGTTGTGAGTGATTTTAGCCCAGTCCAAAATTCCGAGTGAGGTCGTTTTTGAAGTACCTCTTTGAAAGACGATATACTCATTTCCTTTCTTGGCTAAAAGAAAATTGAAATAAGTCTGAATTTCATCGTATTCATTGTCTAAACTTTTACTGCCATATTCATGATAAGCTCCGATTTTATCTCCAGATTTAACCAGAATCCATGGGGCAAGGTATTGAAAAACTGTCTCAGCCTCGATTTCTACAGCAGGAGTATTGTCCCGGGACAGTAGAAAAAGCTGACCGTCCATTTTGCCGATTTTGACTGTTTCACTGAGAAGTTGAATTTCATCATAAATCAGCCTGGATTTTAGCTGGAAATCACTGTCATATACTTCCCAGGATTGAGCAGATAAATGTGGAATTAGAAAGAAAGAATGGATAATTATACCCAAACATGTAGCTAGCTTTCTCATTTTATTTTCCTGTGAAACAAAAATGACCAAAAAGCTAACCCCTTTGGCCATTGATTCAAACTTATTTTTAGAATTACTTGGTTATTTTCCCTTTGTCCAGATTGAAAATATCAGAAATTAGATCGATCATCTGTTCTGCCTGATCTTTCTGGCATGCGGCTTTAAGCTGGACTACTGGAATCTTAAGAATCTTTTGCATCATGCTTTTGGTTACCCTGTCCACAAGCTCCACTTCTTTTTCACCAGCTTTTTTTAGATGTCTTTGAAGCTCTTCCTGTCTTATTTTCTCAAGGGACTCCTTCAGCTTATTGATAGTGGGAGAGACAAGCATTTCCTTTTTCCACGTATGAAACTCCTCAATCGCGTCACTGATGATTTGCTCTACATCAGGAATGGCAGCAATTCTCCTGTCCAATGCCTCAGAGGCTTTACTCTTAATATTATCTACGTTGTAGAGTACAACACCTGGAATTTCTTCTATTGAAGTCTCAACACTTCTCGGAACAGAAAGATCTATAAACAATTTGTAACTCTGAATCCGGAGATTTTGGATTAATGCTTTGGTAATAAATGGTTCCTTCCTCTGGATTGATGAAACTATAACATCACTTTCGGCGATAGCATCCTCACAATCTTCAAAATCCACTACCTCAAAACCATGTTCTGCCGCAATTTCTTCTGCTTTGCTGCGGGTTCTGTTGGTAATTTTGACCTTGGCGTCAGGAAGATAAATCATATTCTTCACCACATCTCTACCTATTTCACCTACACCTATGATTAGAACTCTTGGTTGGAAGGTATTCGACGTAATACTTTCGATCAATTCGATAGCCGCATAAGAGAGTGAAGCTGCGCCATCCCTGAAGCTCGTCTCTTGAACGATTCTTTTATTACTGAAAAAGATGGTATGCATCAGACGGTGGAGGAAAGGGCCTGCCATGTCTAAATCTGCGGAAGCTTGATAAGCTCTTTTCACTTGATTGGAAATCTGAATATCTCCAATTACTTGTGCTTCGAGTCCCATGGAAACACGGAAAAGATGCTCAATAGCGGCTTTATCCTCCGCATAGATCTCAAAGTACTCGCTGTAATTTAGAATATCTGGAATGCCTTTCTCAAGGCCTACTAATTTTATTATTTCAGTACTTAAGTCTAATTCATGACTGTAGTAGACTTCAGTTCTATTGCAGGTGGATAAAATTAGCGCATCTCCAAGACTGAAGAATTCTTTTAGTTTAAGTAGGATATCGTGAATAGCACGCTCGTCTAAGGCGATTACTTCTCTTATTTTGACGGGCGCAGTTTTATGTGATAAACTTAAAGCTCTGAACTTCTGCTGCATACTCGCTTCCATGTTCTGCAAATGTACTAACCTGTGGCCCTTTTTGACTAATCTGAGATTAAGCAGAGTCTAATTTGGAATTTGTCCAAATAAGGGGTTGTGTTCTACAAAGCATATAACTCTTGGGAACATGAAATGATTCCCATTTTTTATTCTTATTTTAATAGTTGAAATGAGTAGAATATTTTTTTGGCTTAGATCAAATTTCGGCTTTTCAAAGAAGGAGTCCAGAGGTTACTTACTAGTAGTCCCTATCCTATTTTTGATTTATTGGGTACCCAGGAGCCCCTTATTTCAAAGATCTGATCAAATGGATAATTATAGTCAGGAGGAGTTTGACTCTCTTTTGGCTAATGGCTGGATGGTGGCGGAATCTGACTTGACGTTTAATCCAGCGGATACATCCAAGAGCCCCTCTTCTAATATAGATTCAGGAATCAAAGTTATTTCCATTTCAGAAGCTGATTCTGTAGTCCTCCAAATCGTTCCTGGAATTGGTCCGACGCTAGCAGGCAGAATTGTCAAGTATAGAGAAAACCTGGGCGGATTTCATTCAAAAGAGCAACTTTCAGAAGTTTATGGATTATCAGATGAAGTTTCTGAAAGGATTTGGGAGTATTTTTCTTTAGATGAAATATCACTCGAAAGACTTCGGATTAATAGCATTTCCAGAGATGAACTGGCGAAACACCCCTACGTTTCATATGGTGCTGCTAAAGTTATTTTGGCTTATCGGAACCAGCATGGGCCATTCCAATCTTCTGAGGACCTCCAAAAAATTAAAATTTTCGATGAATCATGGATATCGAAAATATCCCCCTATTTGGATTTTGAATACTAAATTTCACTTGCTGTTTTTTCGTCCATCTTTTGTGTTCATATTTGCTATGTGGATGATTTATCTCCAAAACTTTCCCTACCAAATCTCAATCTCCCTGAGATAAATCCCAGGATCAGCCGAAGTCAGGGTCAGACCTACATTTGGGATGCAATCCGAGGAAAAGAGCTCGTTTTAACTCCTGAAGAATGGGTTAGGCAACACTGGATTAGCTTTCTTATAAGGCAAAAGCATTACCCAAAAGGTCTGTTTTCTTTAGAAAAAGGACTGAAATATAACAGTTTGCAGAAAAGAACGGATGTATTAATCTATAACAGAAATGGGCAGCCATATCTACTCATCGAATGTAAAGCACCTCAGGTAAAAATCACCCAAAAGACCATGGAACAAGCGGCCATTTACCACAAACAGTTACAGTCAGAATTTCTAATTTTATCGAATGGTCTGGTGCATATTTCCCTTCAATGGTCACCGGAGAAAAATTCTTTTGAACAGATCAAAGAAATTCCGAAAACCCCCAAATAATCAAAATGTTTTACTGACTTTTGTCATGCTTTTAGTATATTTCCGTTAGTTGAAAGTACGATTACCCCCCAGCATATGCCTACGAAAATTAAGAATTCCCCTTGCGACCTTTGTGCGAGTAGAAAGCAATCTCTTTTTTCTGAATTGTCTGCTCCAAGTGTATGTACTATTTCGGAGTTTAAGAATTCGATTTCTCATAAAAAAGGTCAGATTCTATACTACGAAGGCACGCGTCCTCTAGGAGTGTTTTGTATTAAATCAGGTGTAGTAAAGGTTTACAAAACAGCCTCCAATGGAAAATCTCAAATTATTCATCTTGCTAAGGCAGGAGATTTTCTTGGGTACCACGCCTTGCTGGGAGAAGAGAATTACAGCAATACTGCAATGATTATAGAGGACGCTACTATCTGTTTTATTCCTCGTGAAGCCTTTCTTGGGACTCTTTTTTCTGATACTCCTTTTTTTAAGAGAGTGACCAAAGCTCTAAGCCATGAGATAGGAGTAATGGAAGAAAAACTGACCGATGCTTCACAAAAAAGTATTCGTGAGAGATTGGCTTTTGTACTTCTTCAATTGTCGCAGACATTTGGTGTGGAGGGGGATGAAAACAAAAAAATTGACCTCATACTAAGTCGGGAAGAAATTGCCAGTATTGTAGGAACAGCCACTGAATCAGTAATTAGACTTTTATCAGAATTTAAAAAGGATAAAATTATCAAACTAGAGGGTAAGAAAATCATCGTAATTGATCAAAGAGCCCTCGCAAGAATGTCAGATTTCTATGCTTAGTGAACCTAGACCCTAATTTCTAGGTTCTTGAGAAATGAGTATTTCAAGTAAATTAATCCTTTTACCATCCCTTATATTTTTTTTACTAAGCTCTCATGCCCTTTCAGGCCAAAGTTTAGCATATGAGGCACTTTTAAATACTATTTACAGGGACAAAGTAACACTTCTAAAACCCGAGCAAATTCAGAATTTAAACTCGTACCAAATTCTAGATACTAGAGAGAAAAATGAGTTTGAGGTGAGCCACCTCAATGGGGCTTCATGTGTAGGTTATGATAATCTTGATTTGGAGAAAATAAAAACCTTGGATAAAAATAAGCCTGTTTTGGTTTATTGTACGGTTGGTGCTAGATCTCAGGACGTCGGAGAGAAATTGATTGATATGGGTTTTAAAGAAGTTTATAATTTGTACGGAGGCATCATCCATTGGGTGAATGAAGAAAACCCGGTTTTTCATAATGATGACCAGACCGATCAGGTTCACACCTACTCAAAGACCTGGGGAATTTGGCTAAATAGAGGCGAGAAGGTTTATGATTGACAGTATAGTCAAGCGTGCGACCAAAAGTATAAACTACTTCGTATCTGAATACGATTATCACTCTATCTTAACCCAACGAATTCATTTTATGAAACCAATCATTTTAATCTTCGCATTCTTTCTCACTATTGCTTGTGGAGGACCAACACCTGGGATGGCAGGAACAGAAGCTCCGGATCATTCAATCTGGAATACTCTTTTGCAAAAACATGTGAGGCCCGATGGTAGAGTGAATTACAAGGGCTTTATTTCGGAAAAAGCTTCTCTGGAAACTTATCTTGAGTTACTGAGTAATAACGCCCCGGATAGAGAAGTATGGTCTGAGGAAGAACAGCTGGCCTACTGGATTAATGCTTACAATGCATTTACGGTTAAACTGATTGTAGATAATTACCCCACAGAAAGTATCAGGGACTTGGGTCCAAAGCTTAAAATTCCTTTAGTAAATGATGTTTGGCATTACAAATTCTTTAAGATTGGAGGACAGGAATCCAGCCTTGATGAAATAGAGCATAGCATCTTGAGAAAGGAATTTGAGGAGCCTCGTATTCATTTTGCGATCAATTGTGCATCTGTATCTTGCCCGCCACTGCTAAATGAAGCCTTTTTTCCGGAAAAACTGGAGGCACAGCTTGATAAGGTGGCTAAGGGCTTTGTCAATGATCCCAGCCGAAATAAGATATCCAAAAATGAAGTTGAGGTCTCAGCGATTTTCTCTTGGTTTAAAGGAGATTTTACTAAAAATGGATCGCTAATCGATTTCTTAAATAAGTACAGCAACATTAAGATTAATTCAGACGCCAAGGTTTCACATATGAAATATGACTGGAATCTGAACGAATAACCTTAACTTTTTAAAATCTGATAAATCAACCTAAACCAAACAATGTCAAATTCCCGGCACATTGTGATCATTGGTAATGGCATTTCTGGTGTCACGCTAGCGAGGCATCTGCGGAAAGCAGACTCTAATGTCAGGATCACTTTAATTTCAGGAGAATCGAAGTATTTCTTTTCCCGCACGGCCCTTATGTACATTTATATGGGCCACATGAAATTTGAGCACACTCAACCCTATGAGAATTGGTTTTGGGAGAAAAACAGAATTGATCTCAAAGAGGGATGGGTGAAATCCATTGACTATAGTTCCAAAGAGTTACTCTTTTCCGATGGTGAGGATTTGAAATATGATTTGCTTGTGTTGGCGGTGGGTAGTAAGCCGAATAAGTTTGGCTGGCCAGGTCAGGATTTGAAGGGAGTTCAGGGACTTTACTCAAAGCAGGACCTTGAGCTCATGGAAGAAAATACTCAGGGGAATGTAGAAAGGGCCGTCATTGTTGGTGGAGGTTTAATAGGAATAGAGATGGCCGAAATGTTGGCCTACCGGAAAATTCCTGTGACTTTTCTGGTCCGTGAAGAAGGTTTTTGGACGAATGTTTTACCCAAAGAAGAATCAGAATTGGTCGGCCGCCACATTCGAGAACACCATATCGATTTGAGACTTTCGACTGAACTTGATGAAATATTAAGTGATCAGAATGGTAGAGTCAGGGCCATCCGAACAAACACTGGCGAAGAGATCCAATGTCAATTTGTGGGTTTAACAGCGGGAGTTAAACCAAACGTGGATTTTCTCAAAGGTTCAGATCTTGAGGTAAATCGTGGCATCAGGGTAAATGAGTTTTTTGAAACTAATATTCCTGAAGTTTATGCGATTGGTGATTGTGCGGAGTTTGAACAGGCCCCTGCTGTGGATAGGAAAAACATTGAGCAGGTGTGGTACACCGGACGAATGCACGGGGAAACATTGGCTCAGACACTCTCAGGTGAAAGAACACCCTACCGACCGGGTCATTGGTTTAATTCAGCCAAGTTTCTTGATATAGAATACCAGACTTATGGAACTGTACCTGCTGTCTGGAATCAAAAAGAAGTGGACTCTTTTTACTGGGAACATAAAAATGGGAAGATATGCTTTCGTATGCTAATGGATAAAAAAGGTCTTTTGCTTGGTGTTAATAATTTCGGATTTAGGTTACGTCATGAGTTTTTTGACAGGGCTCTATCTGAAAAATGGCCAGGTGCCAAAGTCATAAAAAATTTGAAAAGAGCGAACTTTGATCCAGAGTTTTTCGCTCCCTACCACCAGCTTATTCAAGACCAATTTCTAAATGAATATGGCGGTGATTTTACTGTTTCTAAATCTTCCTGGACACAAAAACTATTTGGAGCCAAACTATGAACATTATTCAAAAAATAGGGATTGGACTATTCTTGATTGGGATGACCGTTTTTATTGCCATGCCTTTTATCGGTAATTATACACTATCGGAAGAACAGGTAAGAACCGCCACCAAGGAAATTCATCAAGAACAGATGACAGAAATTTTGGCCCCGATGTATGGGGTTGAGTATGGAAGTAACTTTGCCTTTCTTTCCGCTTTTAATGAAAATTTCTCGACTTATAATGATGCCCTTAAGGATCAAGGTGCTTGGGACCAAGTTATTTGGGATGATTATGGGTTTCCTCTTGCTATGGCGGCTTTAGAGAGTCCAGTCAAATCTCAACCTTGGATATTTCTTGGACTTAGCATTGGGTTATGCGTGTTAGGAGGACTATTCTTCATTTTACCTCAATATCGTGGGGAGCCGGAGGGGATTAAGAACAATGGTATTTACCATTCTTCCGCTACCTCAAGAGGCTTTATCGGGATAGCCACAGGTACTTTTCTCATACTTTTCTATGTACTTCTTTACTGGTACCCTGCTTATTTAGCAAATCATGTTTGGATGGTAAATCCGCTCAGCCTTTTACTCAGTGGAAACCCGGCAAGCCAGTGGTTCCTCTATGGGTTTATTTACACTTTGGCCATCGCGGTAATGGGAGTGAGAATGTATCGGAAATATCGAGGAAACAAATATCAGATTCTAAGAACCAGCTCGGTGATTTTCTTCCAGACAGCATTTGCCTTTTTGATTCCTGAGATTCTGGTTCTTTTGAACCAACCCTATTTTGACTTCAAAAATATCTGGCCTCTAGATTACGATTTCTTCTATAGCTATAATTTGGATACCCTAATAAGCTCTGGCGGTTTCGGGTTATTCATGCTAATGTGGGGGATACTTTTGATCATTATTGGGGTACCTCTATTGACTTATTTTTATGGGAAAAGATGGTATTGCTCTTGGGTATGTGGATGTGGAGGTTTAGCTGAAACGGTTGGTGATCCCTACCGACAACTTTCGGATAAATCCCTGAAAGCATGGAAGTATGAACGGGTAATAATTCACAGCGTTTTGGTTTTGGCGGTGGTGATGACTGCACTGACCTTGGTGAATTATTTTATGTCATTTGAGCTTCTTGGGAATGTCACCAATCAGTTACACTCATTTTATGGATTTGCTATTGGGGCAGCCTTTAGCGGAGTAGTTGGAACTGGTTTTTATCCTTTTATGGGGAATAGGGTCTGGTGTCGATTTGGATGTCCCTTGGCAGCTTATTTGGGATTGGTTCAAAGGTTCAAGTCAAGATTTAGAATTACCACGAATGGAGGACAATGCATATCTTGCGGCAACTGTTCCACCTATTGTGAGATGGGAATTGACGTGAGATGGTATGCTCAGCGTGGACAGAATATAGTTCGATCATCCTGTGTGGGCTGTGGGGTTTGTTCCGCAGTATGTCCCAGAGGAGTGTTGAAACTGGAAAATGATAATGAGGAAAACAGAATCAATGATATGCCCATCATAATTGGAAATGATTCGATAAAGGTCAACGCATAAATGCTTTTGTTGTACATTTTGATAGGAGTATACTCACTGGGTATGCTTTTTATTTTCTTTTATAGCCTCGCTCAGGGGCATTTGCTTTTCCATTTTATTAAAGCTCGAAAAGAAGGTTCCATATCTCCCGAGCCTCTTTCTCAGCTTCCCAAAGTCACCATCCAACTTCCTATTTTTAATGAACTCTACGTCTCCGAACGCTTGATCGAGGCAGTTTCGAAGATCAACTACCCGCAGGAGCTTTTGGAAATTCAAATTCTGGATGACAGTACGGACAAGACTTCTGACCTTATCAAAGAAAAATTGACGTCTTATCCCGATGTGAACTTTCAATATATCCACAGAGAAAATCGCAAGGGTTTTAAGGCTGGAGCATTAAAGGAAGGCCTGGAGGAGGCCAAGGGAGAGTTTATTGCCATCTTTGATTCGGACTTCATCCCAGATCCGGATTTTCTAAATAAAACGCTTCCTTATTTTTCAGATCAGGAAGTCGGTTTGGTACAAACCCGATGGACACACTTAAATAGAAATTATTCCTTACTCACCCGCTTGCAGGCATTTGCTCTTGACGCCCATTTTTTAGTGGAACAAATGGGTAGAAATCATCAATCAGCTTTTATCAATTTCAATGGTACAGGTGGAATTTGGAGAAAGAGCTGTATCCTCGATGCAGGTAACTGGCATTCGGATACCTTGACCGAAGATCTTGACTTGAGTTATCGTGCCCAAAAAAGAGGGTGGAAATTCATTTATCGACCAGAGATAGAATCCCCTGCAGAGCTTCCTCCGATCATGTCCGCTGTGAAATCCCAACAATTCCGATGGACAAAAGGAGGGGCAGAATGTGCCTCGAAACATATTGCCAGTGTTTTATCAGGAAAGTTTCCGATTCACACGAAAATTCATGCCTTTGCTCATCTCTTCAACAGTGCAATTTTCATTGTCATACTAGTTGTTAGTTTGACATCTATTGCTGTCTGGTGGGCAGGAGTAATGGGTCTGATTCCCGAAAACCTGTTTAGAATTGCCGGGGTATTTATGATTGGGTTTGTGATTATTGCCGGGGTCTATCTTGTTTCTTTTTTCTATGGAAAAAGGAATTTCTTCCAAAGCTTGATTGGAGCTTTGTGGCAACTTCCACTTTTCCTTTCAGTATCCATGGGACTCGCTCTTCACAATGCACAAGCTGTCTGGGAGGGTTTGACAGGAAAAACATCACCCTTTGTCCGCACTCCGAAATTTAATCTCGAAAGTGGAAAAGTGAAGCTCAAAACCAATAAGTATCTCCCTAGCAAAATCCCAGTAACTACTTGGTTTGAAGGAGTTTTGATGTTGGTTTTTTTGGTAATGGTTGGCTTAAATATCTGGGCAGGAACATATGCCATGCTTCCTTTTCATCTGATGCTCGCCGTGGGATATGGGTTAGTTTTCGTCACTTCTTTCCAATCTTACGGACTGAGTAAATAGCATGAGTCAAAAAAAATCACCCATCATCGATGTGATCATTCCTGCATTTAATGAGGAAAAATCAATACCCAAGGTCATAGCCGAAATTCCTGACTTAGTCCGGCACATTGTGGTGGCCAATAATAATTCCCAAGACAGAACCTCTGAGGTGGCAGAAGAGGCAGGTGCTAAGGTAGTTTTTGAAGAGCAGAAAGGATATGGAAAAGCTTGCCTCACGGCTATGGACTGGATTAAAGGCCAGAATCCCCAGCCTGATATCGTAGTATTTCTGGACGGAGATTACAGTGACTATCCTTGGCAAATGACTGACTTGATCAAACCTATTCAGGAAAATGATTTTGATCTGGTTATAGGTAGTCGTTCCTTGGGTAAAAAAGAATCGGGCTCCATGACGATTCCCCAGGTTTTTGGGAATTGGCTAGCGACGAAACTGATGAGATTTATTCAAGGAGCTGAATTTTCTGACCTAGGCCCATTTAGAGCTATCAAGTGGAGGGAACTGTTAAACCTGGAGATGCAGGACGAGAACTTTGGTTGGACCATAGAAATGCAAATTAAGGCTCATAAAGCAGGTCTGAGATACACAGAAGTTCCGGTTGATTACAAGAAAAGAATAGGGGTTTCAAAAGTTAGTGGTACGGTGAAGGGGGTATTTGGCGCGGGGTATAAAATTATTTTTACGATTTTTAAGTATTGGTAAAAATGAAAACCATGAAAAAAGTAATTCTATCAGTAATTGTATTGGGACTTTTTGGCTGTCAGGAAAACAAGAGGGCAAATATCGATGAAGAAAAATTCGGAGGATATTGGTATCAAAATAGTGCTGAAATTAATGTTTACGAACTTGATCAAATTCGATATGGGGAGTCACGAAAAGGAGAAGCAGTAATGATTTTTGTAACTGAGGATTTTTCCAGGAAAGATCAGGTGAAACTGGATGACCCTCAGAGCAATCCTTCAGATGCTCAAAAGGTGATGAAATTGAATAAGACTAGATCTTTTCAAACTGGAATTTACCCTTATGAAACCATGCTTTCTGTCTTCACACCTGTTTATGAGGATAAAAATAGCCCCAAAGTTGTGGCGTCTATGACGGAGTGGTGTGGCCAATCATTCACTCAAATGAATTGGAAAAACGGCGGATATCGCATCCAGCAATTCTCCTATTTCCAAAGTGAGGGAGATCAGGAAGTCAAGGTCAATGCACCCAGTGAGGATGAACTTTGGAACTTATTAAGATTAGACCCTGAACTGATTGAAGAGGGCGAAACAGAATTATTTCCAGGGCTAATTTATCAGCGATTCTCTCATATTAATTTAAAGAAGCAAAAGGCCATTATTTCAAAGAATTCCGTAAATGCTTTAACCGCTGAGATGGTGGTGGACTATGCAGATATCGGAAGAAAACTCTCTATTCGATACCAAAAAGAATTTCCCTTTGAGATTCTCTCATGGGAAGAGGAAGAAATAGGTAGAAATGGAGACACTCTAGTCACAAAAGCTCTCAGAAAAAAGGTGAGGCAACTGGATTATTGGAATCTGAATTCCACCGAAAATAATGATTTGGCGAAGGCCCTTTCACTTTGAAATCAAAAAACTCCATAGCCTATTTTGGTTTGTCCATCTTGGCATGTCTGGCCTATATCTGGATAGGTTACGGAATAGATAGAGAGAGTTTTTTCCTTCTATTTGGGCTTTATTCTTTTTGCTTTTTTATTGGGTTGCTTCTTTCGAAGCAAAGCGAAAATATATCCTGGCAACTACTCTTTTTTATAGGCTTAATTTTTCGATTAAGCCTTTTTTGGTCTGTTCCCAATCTTTCAGATGATTATGCCCGGTTTCTTTGGGATGGGGAGTTACTAGGTTTGGGATCAAATCCCTATGAAATGCCCCCCAAAGAATGGATGGCTCAGAATCAAGAATTGATAAGTTCTTATCTAGAGAAACTCTTTCAATTGATGAACTCAAAAGGGTATTTCTCTATTTATCCTCCGAGCAATCAATTGATTTTTTGGTTTGCTGGCTTAGTCTCAGATTCTCAAATAATCTACCCAATTATCATTTTAAGGCTGGTTTTGGTTTCTGCCGAAATGGGTGTTTTCTTTCTTTTACGTAAACTGCTGTTAACCCTAAAACTATCTTCTTCAAGGATAGGCTGGTATTGGTTAAATCCTCTGGCAATTCTGGAAATAAGCGGGAATCTTCATTTTGAAGGCCTGGTTTTGGCATCTATTCTAGGAGCTTTATTCTTTATTTCCCGATCCAATGTCTTTGGAACATCGGCCTCGCTTTTTGCAGGTGTTGGAATTAAACTGGTTCCTTTAATTTTGCTCCCATCTCTTTTCTTTGATAAGAATTTTCGAAAAAAACCCACTTTTTGGTTAGGAGGGCTTTTGATTTTTTTTCTTGCCTTTTCACCCTTGATTATTGATCAATCCTATGTGAATCTATGGGAAAGCATTCGCCTGTATCAGGGTAAATTTGAATTCAATGGATCGGTTTATTATTTGCTTCGGGAGGTTGGATTTTGGATACAGGGTTATAATACCATAGCTACTCTCACCAAGATTTTGAGTTTGACTACTTTCGTTTTGATCATTTGGTTTAGCGTCAAGAATTCGAAGAGAGATACTTCGGGAATTATCCGCCTTTGGGTGAGCATTTATCTCATTTATCTTTTTTTACAGCCTGTGGTTCATCCCTGGTACTTGCTTCCTGTACTGGGACTTTCGGTTTTGATCAATTCCAGAACAGCGATTTTGTGGTCATGGACCATTATATTCTCTTATCAGGCTTATGGAAATATTGATTTTTATGAGAATCCACTTTTTTTGTGGATTGAGTATGTTCCTGTATTCTTACTGGTTTTTTGGGAATTCCGGCAAAATAAATTGAACTATCCCTTTCAAGTCAGCCAAAATGAAAATTAGATTTTCCTTTTATTTAATGTCCATCTGCATTTTTCTTTTCTCCTGCGAATCTGAGACTAGAGATTCAAAAGCCATTGTTCTGCTGGAAAAATCTGCAGAAGCTCACGGTGGGCAGGAGAGATGGTCAGAGCTTAGGAAAATCTCGTTCAAAAAGTGGACTATCCTGCTTGACTCGCTTGGCAATACTGAGAATGAGACTAATCAGCTCCAATCCTTTCAATTGAAGCCACAGTTTCAAGGAGAGATCAGCTGGACAAAGGATAGTCTATTGCATGTCAGTACTTGGGATGGAAGTCAAATGAGCTATTTCATGGGCGAGAATGAGGTTAAGAATCAGGATTTTCTGGACCAAAGGAAAAGTGAAATCGATGCTGCATTTTATGTTTTGGCGCAGCCGTGGAAGCTTCTTCAGGATCCTAATGCAAAGCTGCAATATCTGGGAGAGGGGGTATTCGATGGAGGGAAGAAAGTCCTGACCATAGAGGTTACTTATGGGGAAGATTCAGACATTTGGTGGTACTATTTTGACCCTGAATCATTTCTTATCGTAGGGAATGAAGTTCAATTGAGCGACCATCGAAGTTTAATTATAAATGGACAAATGGAAGAAGTGGAAGGGATGATGTTCCATGGTGCCCGAACTAGCTACAGAGTGGACGATCAAGGTCGAAAACTTTATGTTAGAGCTAGGTATCGCTATTCTGATTATGAGTTGGAATTTGATTGAGTTAAAAAAAAATGAACCTTACTATTCAAAATTTCCTTTTCCCCAAAACCTTTGAAATGAGAAGTAAATCTTCACTTATAATGATCTTCCTTGTGCTTATTTTAATTTGGTCTTGTGGCTCCAGGACCGAGGCTGAGAAGATAGTGGGAAATGCCATTGTCGCACATGGGGGAGAAAACTACTTCACCTCCCACATCAGTTTTGACTTCAGGGATATACATTATCAGATTTTCAAGAGTCCAAAGGAATATGAATACAGCAGGGAGTTCACGGATTCTACTGGAAGGGTTAAGGATGTGCTGAATAATGGAGGATTCATAAGAACAGTAAATGGGGCTCAAATAGATACTTTAACTGATGAAAGAGTAGGAGCTTTTTCCAGATCAGTGAACTCAGTGGCTTATTTTGCTTTTTTGCCCTACGGGCTAAATGACCCTGCAGCTATTAAATCCTATGAGGGAATCACTGAGATAAGAGGTGAAAATTATCATCAAATCAAAGTGACTTTTAAGGAAGAAGGTGGAGGAGAAGATTTTGACGACGTTTTTTTGTACTGGATTGGTGTGGAGGACTTCTACGTAGATTACCTCGCCTATAGCTACCATACCGATGGGGGAGGAGTCAGGTTTAGAGAAGTAAGTGATGTGAATGAAGTGGGTGGAATACGATTTCAGAATTACTTGAATTTCAAGCCGATGGATAAGAATACGCCCGTAGATAAAATGAAGGAACTTTATATTTCTGGAGAATTAGAGTTACTTTCAGAGATAAATCTTGAAAACATAGAAGTTAACTAAACTCGAAATTTATATGAATCCTCAAAAGCTTAAATTTAAAAATAGCCGGGGATTCGATTTAGCTGCAGATTTATATCTACCTCTGGATGAGACCCCAAAGTACTTCGCACTTTTCGCTCATTGTTTCACCTGTTCCAAAAATTTTTCGGCAGTTACCAAGATTTCCAGGGCTCTATCAAATGCAGGGGTAGGCGTTTTAAGTTTTGATTTCACAGGTCTGGGAAGGAGTGAAGGGGAACTGGTAGATTCCTCTTTTGGGTCTAATGTTACCGACCTTCTAGATGCCACGGAATATCTCACAGAGCATTATCGGGCCCCTCAGCTACTAGTTGGGCATTCACTTGGTGGTGCAGCGGTACTTTATGCATCCGCAAAACTGGATAATGTAGAAGCCATAGTAACCATAGGCGCCCCATCTTATCCGGCACATGTGAAAAATTTATTCAAAGATGGCTTGACTGAATTGGAAGAAAAAGGTTCTGCAGAAGTTCATATTGGGGGCAGGCCTTTTCGAATTGATAAGCAATTTGTGGATGATTTGGAGCAAAAGCCGCTCAGCTCATTTCTCAATAAACTGAGAAAGTCGCTTTTGATTTTTCATTCTCCTCAAGATGAGATCGTTGATATAGAAAACGCTGCAGAAATCTATCAGGCAGCATTCCATCCTAAAAGCTTTATTTCTCTTGATGGGGCATCACATATGATTAATGATGATGATGACAGTAATTACATTGCAGAAGTAATCACTTCCTGGGGTAGTCGGTATGTGAAAGTGCAAGAGCCAGAAGGCCCTATTCACGACTTGAAAGGAAATCAGGTGCTGATAAGGTTATCCGGCAAAGGCTTTACCACTGAAGTCAAGACTCCATATCATCACCTACTTGCAGATGAGCCTGTTGATGTTGGTGGAGCCAATCTTGGTCCAACTCCCTATGATTTGTTAATGTCTTCATTGGGTACCTGTACTGCCATGACTTTGAAAATGTATGCTGAGCGCAAAGACTGGAAAGTGTCCGAAGTGAAAGTCTATTTGAATTTTGAGAATATTCATAAGGAAGATGCCTTACATCCGAATGAGACCAAGTCAAAGGTTGGTCAATTCACTCGTTTGATAAAAATAGAGGGTCAACTTGATGACAAGCAAAGAGCTAGATTAATGGAAATAGCAGATCGTTGTCCGGTTCATCGAACCCTCAGTGAAGAGATTGAAATAATCACCAAACCAATTTGAATTGTTTAGCAGAAGCAATACATATCTTTTTAGTAGCATAGGCTTAATCCTGGCTATGTTTCTGGCTTATATTATCCATCAGGAAAGGTCATTAAAACCCGCTGTCGCGAAGGAAAAGTGGAAAGGAATTTCATGGGTAGGTTCAAGGAGAGCTTTAGAAGGTGGAGAAGTGGCAAACTTGTTGAAAACAGGGGCTGATGCCATTTCACAAACTCCATTTGGCTGGCAATCTGATCCCAGTAATCCTGATATCCGATGGAGAGTGGAAAGTGATGAAATGTGGTGGGGAGAGTCTTCCAGAGGTATAGCCGCCACACTTGACTCCACAAGAAAACATAATATTTTAAACGTGCTTAAACCACACCTCTGGGTGAGGGGTAGTTGGCCGGGAGAGATAGAAATGAAGGATGAAGGAGATTGGAATCTCTGGTTTGATAATTATCGTGGATTCATCCTTGATTATGCAATTTTAGCTGAAAAATTGGAGATTCCGGTCCTTTGTATTGGCACTGAACTCGAGAGAACTTCCCACCGTGAAGAAGACTGGAGAAAAGTTATTTCACAGGTGAAAAAGGTGTATTCCGGTAAATTAATTTATGCAGCGAATTTCACCGAGTTTGAGCATATAGAATTTTGGGATGAGCTGGATTTCATAGGAGTTCAGGCTTATTTCCCACTTTCGAAAAAGAAAGTTCCAGGATTGAAGGATCTGATCAAAGGTTGGGAAGAACCAAAAGAAAGGATAGAGAGAATTTCGTCTAAATTCCAAAAACCTGTGGTATTTACAGAAATTGGATATTGTAATACTCAGGATGCTGCCGTAGAACCTTGGGTGTGGCCTAGTGACAGAAGGGATGCCACCGTCTCGGAAGAAATGCAGGCGCTTTGTTATGAAGCATTTTTTGAAGCTGTCTGGCAAGAACCTTGGATGGCAGGCGCCTTCTGGTGGAAGTGGTTTCCTCATGGAGCCAGACAAGGCATAGACTTTACTCCTCAGGGAAAAACGGCAGAGGACGTCCTGCGAAAGTACTATTCTGATTAAAGAAAATCAGCCGATACTGTGACTTTTGTCATTCCTCTTTTCCTTTTTCAATTCTAATTTCAGTAAGATTTAAAAATCAAACAACAACCAAAAAAATTAGAAATCATGAAAAAGAATATGGGAAGTTTGGATCGTGGATTAAGACTTTTTGTCGCTGCAGTATTGGTAATTTTATTCTTCTCTGGACAAATTTCAGGAGTTCTGGGAATTATCGGGCTTGTCCTAGCGGGTGTTTTTATACTCACCAGTTTGGTGAGTTTCTGTCCGCTTTATGTTGCTTTGGGTCTGAAGACCTCGAAAAACTAACCCATCAATACAAGAAAAGCCTGCTCTGAAAGAAGCAGGCTTTTATCTCTTGAAATAGTAATTGTTACATTCTTAAATTCTCCATTTCCAGTTGTGGTGCAAAAGGTTGATCGTAATATCTTTTTCCCGTGGCTTTATATAATGAATTGGCGAGAGCAGCGAAAACAGGTGGAAAAAGTGGTTCTCCCAAACCAGTTGGATCTACATCACTTTCAACAAAATCGACTTTTATATTTTTAGGTGACTCCTCATGTCGGATCATCCGGTACTTATCAAAATTCCTTTTGGTAGGAGCACCATTTTCAAATGACATTTCCCCATAAAAGGCATTTCCAATGCCATCTACGATAGCCCCTTCCCCCATATTTCTAGCAGCATCAGGATTCACGACTATTCCACAATCCACTGCTGCAAACACCGATTCAACTAAAGGCTGATTGTCAACAATTTTGGTGTCAACGACTTCAGCCACATAGGAATTATGGCAGAAATAAGCAGAGACTCCTCGACTTACACCAGATTTGGGATTGTTCCAATCGGAATTTTTTCGAACTAGTTCTAAAACACCTGCATAGCGCTTAGGGTCGTAATCATTCCTTGACCCAACCGGGTTGGTCTCAGCTCGTTTTAGCAGTTCCAGCCTAAATTCGATGGGGTCTTTGCCCATTTCTTCGGCAAGTTCATCCAAGAAACTTTGTTCCGCACCTGCGATGAAATTAGACCTCGGTGCACGAAAGGCTCCAATGGTGATATTTGAAGGTATTTCCCAGGCCTCTGCTAGATAATTATCGATCGCTCCTGCTGGGAATCGATTCGCATGCAATGGAGTCTCGGGGATTCCTCCTGCTTTCACATGAAATGCTAATAGATTATTGTCCTCATCCAGAGCAGCTCTATATGTGGCCGAGTAAGTGGGTCGGTACACCCCCGCAGACATATCGTCCTCACGAGTATAAACCATTTTAATGGGTGCCTGGATTTTTTTGGAGATCAAAGCTGCCTCTACCATGTGATGACTGTATGCTCTTCTTCCAAAACCTCCACCCATTCTGGCTAGATTAATTTGAATATTTTCCTGTGGCATTTCTAATGCCTGTACTAAGGCTCCCATAATCGCTTCAGGAGCTTGGGTAGGACCATAAATTTCTACTTTGTCTGCCTTTACATCAGCAAAACAATTAATTGGCTCCATGGTATTATGTGCCAGAAAAGGAGCAGTGTAGGTTCTTTCTAAAACTTTGGCGGCTTGCGCAAAAGCCGCTTCAGGATCACCATCCCTGCGAACTACATTTCCGGGTTTTTGAATGTACTCAGCCATTTTCTGCTTATGGATAGTAGAGTTTTCTAGTCCTGCCGGAACAGTCGAAGTGATCGTAGACCCTCCTCGACCTGCCATTGGGAATGTAGTTTCAGGTGCTTCTTCCCATTCGGCTACCAGTTTTTTCTTTGCTTGCATTACTTCCCAGGTGGAATCACCTACAATGGCAATTAATTCAGGGAAAGTAGTGGTGTCAAAGAAATGCCTGGCATAATCATCCTTAAAAATGGAAACAGGAAAAACATCTTTTATTCCAGACATTCCACTCACGGAGCTTTTGTCAAAAGATTTAAGTCGCATACCAAAAGCAGGAGGATGGACAACTGCGGCATATTTCATTCCTGCCACCTTATGATCAAGAGCAAACATGGGTTTACCCGTTAAAATTTTATCTGCATCAACGTTCTTCTTGGAAGTTCCTATGATCGTAAAGTCACTGATATCCTTAAGGGTTACTTCTTCAGGAATTTCCAGCGTGGCAGCCAAAGAAGCCATTTCACCAAAATGAGCCTTTTTGCCGGAAGCCTTGTGTTCAAGATGACCAGCTGATGTAGTTATTTCTGAGACTGGAACATTCCAGCTTTGCGCAGCTGCATTAACAAGCATTGCTCTGGCGGCGGCACCTGCGGTTCTTAAAGGCGTCCATCCCTGACGAATTCCCTGGCTTCCTCCGGTGAACTGTCGGTCATATCGCTCAGGATAAAAATCAGCTTGCTCAACAAATACATTTTTCCAATCGGTATCCAGTTCCTCAGCCAAAATCATGGGCATAGATGTTTTCACATTGGACCCGAATTCAGGATTTGGAGAATAAAGTGTCACGGCTCCGTTTTCACCAATCTTGATATAGCTATTCAACTGAAACCATTCTTCAGGCATGGTAAGGATTTCCTCCTCCGTGGGTTTACATCCCACAAGCCAGCTAAAACTGAGCATCATACCTCCACCTGCCAAGGCAGATGCTTTTAGAAAGGATCTTCGATTAAGTTTGGTATCTAAAGTTTTCATGATTTTGATGGATTAGAGTTTCTGTGAAGCTGTTTTCACGGCTGCTTTAATCCGCACATAGGTACCGCAGCGACAAATATTTCCATTCATAGCATTTTCAATTTGCTCATCGCTGGGCTTAGGATTACTTTCCAGCAAAGCAGCTGCACTCATAATTTGGCCTGCCTGACAGTACCCACACTGAGGAACATCATGTTCTTTCCATGCCTGCTGAACCGGGTGGTCTCCATTCTCCGAAAGCCCTTCAATTGTTGTAATTTTAGCGTCTTGTGCCGCTGAAACAGGAAGTTGGCAGGACCTTACGGCGTTTCCGTCAAGATGGATGGTACATGCACCACACTGGGCGATTCCGCATCCGAATTTAGTGCCAACCAAATCTAGATGATCCCTTAAAACCCAAAGCATAGGGGTGTTCGGGTCTACATCGACCTGCCGGGATTTTCCGTTGATATTGAGGTTGAATTGTGCCATGTCATATTGATTTAGAATTTTAATTTAAGAATTACTTCGCACTATCGGGTTGTAATGAAAACTGTACCTGAAGAATTCTTTTGAATTTTATAGCCAATCACTTTTCTATTTGATGCGTATCTCTGACACTACTGAAAGTCAATGCCAACATTTTCCAATCGGCACCTTCTTTTTGATAAACTTCTGTCACGGTAAACTCATTTTCCACATCACTGCCTCTCACATAAGTTGTTAAAGTAATTCGATTCCAAACAACTGCAGTATTCCCAAATATTTTAATGGCTGTATCATGAACCTTAGCATTTTTGTACCAAATGCTTCCTGTTTCTATGATTTCAAGTTCTCTAGCGGTCGTCCATGTTCCACTCATGTGTACGAATTTTGCCTCTGGATGAAATAAAGGAGTGAGTTTTTCGACGTCTTTTTCGGCCATCCATTGCCATTTATCCATCGATAGTTGGTACACTTCTTTTTCTTCAGAGGATTGAGCAAAAGACCCAGTAGATGTAACAACTAGGAGAACAAGTCCAAAGAGTATTTTCTTCATAATTATTTTATTCTGTTTCAACTTTAAAGCTATATCCCGTTAATTATAAATTACTTACCGAAATTACAGGATTACCGACCATTATTACAGGAACGCCTAATTTTCCAGACACACTTTCTATTTAAGATCGAAATCCTAATACCATGGAAGAAATCATAGATCTCAAAAACGTAAATGATTACTGTAAACCTTTAAAGTTATCAAGTCTGCATCCTCTTGTCACAGTATTAGATTTATCAAAGGGAGAATGGCCGAAGAATCCTGATCCAAAGTCCGTTCGATATCACTTTTATGGAGTTTTTCTCAAGGATGGTGAGGAATGTGAACTTCGGTATGGGCGAAAGAATTATGATTTCCAGGAAGGAACCTTGGTTTTCGTAGGTCCTGAACAAGTTGTCAATATTTCTAAAATCGGTAAGCGGCCAAAAATTTCGGGTTATGCGCTCTTATTCCATCCAGAGCTTTTACTAGGAACCCATCTTGTTAAAAAAATAGGTGATTATAACTTTTTCTCCTACGAGACTTCTGAGGCCTTACATATTTCACCCAAAGAGCGGCAAATTGTTTTGGATTGCTTTCAAAAGATTGAAGATGAGCTTGCCGAACGAATAGACAAGCATAGTAAAACGGTGATTTTATCAGCAATTGAGCTGTTTTTAAATTATTGCCAGCGATTCTATGACCGACAGTTTATTACCCGAGATTCGGTCAATAGGAATGTAGTTGAGCAATTTGGCTCGGCTCTCCAAACATATATCTGGTCAGGAATGGCAAAAGAAAATGGGATTCCTTCTGTGGCTTATTTTGCTGGAAAGCTGAACCTTTCTCCTAATTATTTTGGTGATTTGGTGAAAAAGCAAACCGGAAAAAGCGCCCAAGAATTCATCCAATTGAAATTGATGGAAATTGCAAAACAAAGGATTTATGATCCCGAGCTCTCAATCGCAGAAATAGCTTATGGTTTAGGATTCCGATATCCTCAACACTTTTCCCGATTGTTCAAACAACAAGTTGGCTTGTCTCCGAAGGAGTTTCGGCAATCTTTGAATTAATTCTGAATCCAATTTTATCGTGGAGAGTAGAAATATAAAACCAAAGCTTTTGTGAAGCTCAATCTCTTAATGATTTATGAGCTTTTCCCTTTAGAATATCATCATTTCTGGAATATGGATAAATATTGAGTATTTTCACTTTCGTAAGGGAACCGTTTACCATGAAAAAAAATCAAAGAAGAGAGTTTTTAAAATCGACCGGTTTAGCTGGGCTTGGACTTGTTGGAATGCAGAGTGCTTTGGCTGCCGAGTTTGATCAACTTCCAAAACAGGCCGATAAAGCGAATCGTCGAATTTCATCTTTTAATATGTCTGGTTTCGCAGCACCTAAGCTTGAAACTGTCCGAGTAGGAATAGTTGGGCTTGGCATGCGTGGCCCAGGTGCAGTAAATCGCCTTAGTAAGATTGAAGGTGTAGAAATTAAGGCTCTTTGTGATTTACTCCCAGATCGGGTGGAAAAAGCCAAAGCTTTGCTCGAAGAGACAGATCATAGACCTGAGGGTTATTCCGGAAGTGCATATGCCTGGAAAGAAATGTGTGAGCGGGATGATTTGGATTTGATTTATATCGCTACCCCATGGGAATGGCATACCCCTATGGCAGTATATGCTATGGAAGCGGGAAAGCACGCGGCTGTGGAAGTTCCGGCAGCCAGAACCGTGGATGAATGTTGGCAGTTGGTAGAGACTTCAGAAAGAACCCAGAAGCATTGTATGCAGCTCGAGAATTGTTGTTATGATTTCTTTGAATTGATGACTTTAAAAATGGCTCGAGAGGGATTTTTCGGTGAAGTGGTTCATGTTGAAGGTGCGTATATTCATGATTTGCTTTGGCTGAATTTTGATAAAGAAAACGGTTATCAGGGCATGTGGAGGCTGAAAGAGAATTATAGAAATGGGAACCTTTATCCGACCCATGGTTTGGGGCCAATTTGCCAGATTCTAAATATTAACCGAGGAGATCAGATGGATTATCTAAGCTCTGTTTCTTCCCATGATTTCCAGATGAAAAAAGAGGCGCAGCGATTGGCTGAAGAAGATGCTTTTTGGAATGAATTTGCCGCCAAGGACTATAGAGGTAACATGAATACCACGGTAGTTAAAACCAAGCTTGGTAAAAGCATTATGATTCAGCACGATGTAACCTCCCCAAGGCCATATAGTCGACTTCATGTAGTAAGCGGTACAGAAGGCTTTGCCCAAAAGTATCCTGAGCAGAAAGTTTCACAGGGCCACAGCTGGATGGAAGAGGAAGAGATGAAAGAACTTGAGAAAGAATATACCCCGGAAATCGTTCAGAAAGTAGGAGAATTAGCAAAGGAAGTAGGTGGTCATGGAGGGATGGATTTCATGATGGATTGGAGATTGGTGGACTGCCTAAGAAATGGACTTCCTTTGGATCAGGATGTATATGATGCAGCCTTGTGGAGTGCAATAAGTCCATTAAGTGAGTGGTCGGTGGCAAATCGATCCAACTCTATCGATGTGCCTGATTTCACCGCCGGAAACTGGAAGAATAATAAACCTGTGCCTACTAGCTTGAGAGAGGATTGATTTAAATTGGATTGGCTTTAAATGCTTCTAGGATAATTGACAAAGTACATGTTCATCTTTCCTTTGTTTTTTACTTCTAATTCGCCTCGATGCTCACAGTCAAAGTCATCCTTGATTAACTGATATAGATCTTCAGAAATATTGATTCGACCAGGTGAAGAATTGGATTCCATCCTCGAGGCAATATTTACGGTATCTCCCCAGATATCATAAGCAAACTTATTGTTGCCTACCACACCAGCTACCACAGGACCGATGTGAATACCTATTCGGATATGGAACATAGGTTGCTTCGATTTGGTATGGACTTTATTTAACTCATCCACATTCCGGAGAATTTCAAATGCCGCCAAAATGATATTGGAGTGATGATCTTGACTGGGACTTGGGACCCCACCTGCAGCCATGTATGCGTCTCCGATGGTTTTAATTTTCTCTAAACCATATTTCAGCATTATCGCATCAAAAGAGCCAAAAAACTCATGCAGGGTTTCTACCAATTCATCCGGAGCCATCCTTTCTGCTATGGAAGTGAAATCCTTGATATCCACAAACATTACAGATACGGAATCATGATGTCTAGCTTTGGCCTGGCCTTTTTCTATCAGTTCATCTGCGATTTCCTTTGGTAAAATATTCAAAAGCAAAGCATCGCTTTTCTTCTTTTCCTCCTCTAACTGAGCAGTTCTTTCTTTAACCAGATTCTCCATGTTTTGATATAAAAGAGCATTCTCGATTATACTGGCAATCTGACCTGCCATGAGTCGCATGAGATTAATATTTTCCTTTTGGAAGGCATCGGGAGTTTCACTGTGGGTTAAATAAATGATCCCTGAACTCTTCGACTGGTTGATGAAAGGGATACAAAGAACTGATCTGATATTTTTTGATCTCACCACAGAATCAGAAGAGTATGGGGGAGTATTTAATGCATCGGCTACCAAGAGGGACTCTTTGGTGCCCTTCGCATAATTAATGATTGACTGGCTTACCTCATTACTTTCAGAAAGTTCCTCATGGGGGAAACTAGTGACTACCTCTGTACTAGTTTTTGCCGATACTTCCACTATCCAGCCATTACTTCCATTCACAATGAAATGTCCTTCTTGAGCACCTGAATTCTCCATTGCAAAGGTCAGCAGTTTTTCAAGCAAGGGTTCCAGTTTAATCTCACCAACCAAGGCCTCCATGGATTTTATAAGTGTCATGGTATCTATCGAACTATATTCGAATGAGGATGAGCTCCGGGTATTCGATTCCAGATTTTGAAAAATTGCTCTTTTCATATTTTTATCCTGAGTTATACCCAACAACTCCTCTACTTTTCCTATGGCCTCCATTTTTCTGGCAGAATGAATCGAATGATTTAAAAATGATTCTTTCTCCTTTTCAGATTCAGCTAGTTTACTAAAAATCTCTCCAAATAGAGTTTGATACCTGAAATTCTCTATTTCTTTTAAAATCGTCATCGATTGATCAACCTCAGACTGATCTATTTCCTCATCCCTTAAAAAGTGAAAGTAATTCTTGAGGAAGAGATAAAAGGCCTCAAAAGGATATTTATTTAGCTTACGAAGCTTATCCAAAGCCTTTAATTGGCCCTTAATAATTGATTTTAAAGAAATGCCGTTATGACTCCAGTTACCATTTTTATGTACTAAAATGGCAGCATTAAGAGCCCGATTGAATTCTTCATAGATTAAGAAAAAACCGCGTGGTTGATTCTTTGTATAGGTTTTGAAAAGCTCATAATGTTCAAAGGCCTCTTGGTTTTTACCTATCCAAAGGGCAGCATTTCCTGCATCTCCATAATAAGTATACAAGAATACTTCATTCCCTTCTTCTTTGGCTTTTAGTACTTCTTTTCCGGGGTTTTCAACCCATTCGCTAAATTTTTCTAGGGCCTTAGAATGTGACATCTGCTGGATGAGAATGGACTTTTCAATTAAAGCCATCATGCTCACCTGATTCTGGAAATTATAGAGACTTGCAAACCGTTTTGCCCTTCTGGCTGACTCCAAAATCTGGGAAATACTTTTTCCTTCGTGAAAATGGAGAGTTGCTTTGAAGAAAATGTTCCATGAGGCGTACTCCATATTTCCATATTCCACACCATTCAAAAAGCCCTCTTCAAAATATGAATAGCATTGCTCAGGTTTATCATGGATGTAAGACGCAAAAGCCACATAAACCATGTAAACTGTTGCGATATTTTTAGCCTGTCCTGAGCTTTTTGAAAGCTCCATGGCTTTTTGAATTATTTCATAGCCATTTTGTGGTTGCTTCATGGCAGTAATCAAAATCAATCCGTAGCTGGCGATGGCAGAGGGGGATTCCTGCGAAAGCCCATTTTTCAGAGTAAGCTCCAGTAATTTTAAAATGGCAAGTGGGTAGGTCTGCGGATTACTAAAAAGGAATGCCGGAAATGAAGAATAAAGGACTTTTGAAAGGGCAATGAACTCTCGGTCTTCTGTGGTTGGCAAACTCGTCAGGGAGTCAAATTTTTTCGAAGGTAATTTGATACCCATTTTTATTAACCCTAATAGAATTTGAGGTACCGAGGCTTTTTTAGGTAAGCTCATACCCACTTCTTGCAAAGCCTGGTAAGTCAGATTAACTGCTTCTTTGGGGTTATTTTGAAAAGCAAGACATCGAATTATTACCTCAAATGTTAATAAGCGATGTTCCTTCGAAGTATATTCACTGAGAATCTTTTGCTGTATTTTTTCTTTTAATTCTAAATCTTCTGAAAGAAGGGCATTTTCCAAGGATCTGATTGAAACTTTGAAGGTCTCCTCCTCTGAAAGGGTGGATTTCAAAAGCTTAATTCCCAAAAGGTCAAACTTCAGAGCCGTTTCGAAGGCAGCTGCTTCAGTGGACTGTTCACCAGCCTGAAGTAGAAGTTTTCCTATCTGATTCAAATTTGGACTTGAGGCCAGATGAGACTCACCAAGCAGGAAATGGGAACCAAGTTCAATCGCCCTTTCCCCAATCTCATTCTGATCAATTTTTTTTATTAAGATTTCGCCAATTTCATAATTGAGTCTTTTTTTATCCTCCTCATCCACCAGCGAATAAATGGCTTGCTGAATTCTTGCATGAGCAAATTTAAACGTCACATTTTGTCCATTCTCCTCATAGAATTCAGGAAGAAACTTGTAATCGTTCGTTTTTGGAAGGATAGTGCCTTCTTGGATAAGAGGCCAAAGTAAATGGTGAACTTCTGCCTCACCCATTCTACTAGCCAAAGCAAGATTATCAAGTCGAAACTCTGAACCAAAGACTGAGGCTTTCTTGATAATTTCAAGCGATTCAGTGTTAAGCGATTTTATTTTGGAAAGAAGAATGTCTAAAATATCATCACTTAAATCGGTATCATTTAAGTCATCCAGGTCCCAGATCCATTTGGAGGAAGCGTGATCAAATCGAATTAATTGTCTTTCGTAAAAAGACTCCAGCAGCTTATTGACTGCGAAAGGGTTTCCCTTGGTTTTTTTGTGAATCAAAGCGATTAGTTCACTTTTCTCGCTCACTTCTTCTCGCAAGGTTTCAGTGACTAATTTCGCGAGGTTTGTTTTGTTTAAAGGGGGCACATCAATGATTGAGGTCTGAAAATCATTGGTCTCCTTAGCAAAAACCACCGCTTCCGAAATGCACTTATGTAATGGATGGGAATCATCTACTTCATTGGACCTGAAAGTAATTAGAATCAGGATGTTGCTTAGATTTTCATTCTTCAGGATGGAAGAAAGAAGATCTATGGAAGCGTCATTGGCCCATTGAAAATCATCCAGATATAGAACAATACTCTGTTCGGTGGAGGTAATTGCCTCCAAAAAAGAATTAATAGCGAATTGGATTCTCTGCTGATTCTCTACCCCCGAAAGTGGCAAAAGATCAGCCTGGTTTCCGAGTGTGTGTTTAAGTTTTGGTGCTAACTCGACCAACACTTGACCGAAGCCGCCCAAATGTCTATCAAAGGCAGTCTTCCATTTTTTTTGATTTTCGGAGTTCGAAGTGATTAGCCAATCCGAAAACTGCTCAAAAGCACGAATAAAGCCTAAATAAGGACTTTGCCGATCCATAACATCAAAAGAGCCAGAAATAAACAAACCATTCGTGAGGCTTATCTTTTTATACAGCTCTTTGCAAAGCTCACTCTTCCCAGCTCCACTCTCTCCTCTGACTATGCAGAATTCTTTTTCCCTATGAGTCGCCCTTTCAAAAGCATCTTTCAGGGTTTTGATTTGAATTTCCCTTCCAAATAGCTTTTGAGAAACCAAAAACTTCGAGGATGCATCGACTTTTCCCGGGGCAAATTCCAGGAGTTGGTCTGCTCGGTCCAAATATTTTTTACAGAATTCAAGATCATGAATCAAACCATTTAAGGTCTGGTACCTATCTTCAGCATTTTTTGAAAGTAATTTCAAAATGATCTGGTCAAGGGCCGGAAGAATTGAGTCTCGACGTAGCGAAGGAGCCTTGGGGGTCACAGCTAGATGGGCATGAATCATCCCAACAAAATCTTCACTTTGGAATGGAGGATGGCCAGTAATCATTTCATAGAAACTGGCACCCAAACCGTATAGATCACTTCTTTGATCAATTTTGCGATTCATCCTTCCCGTTTGCTCAGGTGAGATGTAATCAGCAGTTCCTGTAATCTTTAACTTACTGTCATAGACCAGACTCTGACTGGACATACTAGTTGCGAATTCATAATCGATCAACGTAGCCTTTTTACTCTTAAGGTTGATGATGAAGTTTTTTGGATTGATATCATTATGAAGCAAGCCTTTATCATGTACTCTTGCCAGTTCTTTGCAAACTTCAATACTCAGAATAAGGAAATCTTCCAGTTCCAGACCATTTTCTGGAATCAGTTTATTCAAACTTTTACCTGGAATAAACTTTCTTACGATTACTTGTCTTCCTTCATAAATTAAAACCTGGGGATTGAGATCATGAAACGCCACTTTTTCGGTCAGCATGGCTTCATTGTAGAGACGTCCTTTTTCACCGGTGATATCGTCTTTCAAAAGGATGAAATCTCCCTTTTGGGATTTTCCCTTGAAAAGTCTTGAGCGGTTACTTTCGTAAAATAGCTCCGCTTCTTTTACGTCTATAGTCTCTACAATCTGCATTTACCGATTATGCTCAAAATGAGGGTATACATTTTCCTCAAAAAACTTCTCCAGAAAACCTCGATCTACACCTAAATCCAAATCCTTAATGGCTTCATCATAATCTTCCTTTGTTTTGATTATGTATTGTTGATCTGAGGGTTCAGCATTTGGAATCCAGCTGGTATGAAGTGTGAAGGCAAATTTCACCTCGTCATTTTTCAATTTACATATTGGTCCTTTAGCCACATCTGTGGCATCAAAAACCCAAAATTCTGAACTATATTTTGTTGGTTTAGAATCTACGGAATTACCTACCTGGACAGGACAAAATAAATAACCATCCATTTCTTCAGGGACGTTCTCGTTTCGGGTTTTTCTTTCGACAAATTGTACACCACGGAGGAAAGTGTTCCTGTCACACTGGTAATAATCCTCTGGCTCCATAGTATCCGTATTCACCCGAGTCAAACCAAATGGAAGTTCCCTTTCGGTTGCATCTTTTATTTCATGAAGACTTAATTTTCGATGCGGGTAATCTTCATAAAGTTCATACACGAACTTAGTGAGAAGATTTTTGACCGTTCCATCGCTCACAAACCAGATCTGTTTAATTTTATTTACAGGCTTTTCGGCGGACAGGATTCCTCTATAAGTATATAGGGCAACAGCCCAGGTATTTGGTCCTAAATGGTCTTCTTTGTATTTGCCAGGCTCTTCAAAAACTTTGGATTCATCCTTTAAAAGCTTCAAGTTTTCTGCATCAAATTTCCATTTTCCAAATCTACTGATGTCCATGCTTCCGACTGCAAAGAGGCTGTAATAATCCGGGTCTACCGGTTTTCCATCCAGGGCCCTTCGGTCAAAAGTTCTTACCCACTCTGCTATACATGTCGCTGCATTATGCACACCGTAAAGGGTGACGACTCCATCAGGATTGTCATAATCACAGGAATAGTGAATAGTTTCCAATGGGATAGGATGATCTAGCCTATAAGCTATGGCCTTGCCACCTTCTGGCTTCAGGTCTCTTCTTCTTATTATGTAGGTAGTGGTGAAAGGCTCCATCCTGACAGTAGCTAATCTTCTAATTAATCTCTCAATGATTTTACTTTCAGGAAATGGATTGTCAAAAAGCATATCCAGCGAAAACTTAAAAGAACAGTCCGTCAGTATGAGGTAATCTTTTGTAAGGCCCATTTGGTGCATGCACTCATAAATTGCAAGTTTGTCACCAGTCTGATCACTTAATTCCCAATGGACAAAAGAGCCAGTGCCATCCCAACGAATTAAATTCATGAAAACATCGCCTTTAGGCTCATCCTTGTCGTGAGGTTTACCGTCCACATGATGATTCAACTTGTCAAAGAAATTATCCACTTTTGCCTTTACATGTTCATCATCAGGATGATCCACAACTTCATTAGCTAAACCTTCAAGCTTTTCCTTGAAATCTGCTCGATTGTGTTTTAAGTGATGATAAGATTGCTCCAGATGAGTGTAGGCTTTTTTATTTTTTGAATAGTTAACCGTAAAAAGCTCTTGGGTTATCGGGTCAAATCCTGGATGAGCTGAGGTTTGAACTATGCCAAATGGCCAGGGAACCATGGGAGGTTCAGCAGTCATCCATTCTTTTACTTTTCCAACTGGACTTACCAGTTCAAGGGTTTTAGGATCTACCAAATAAGGGCGCCCTACATCATAGGTTGCCATCAAGCTTCCTACTTTTTGCCCTTTGAATTTTACTGGCTGAGTGGCGGTGTTTAGTTCATTTCTAGAACCAAGAACCATACTCATCCTGGTGATACCCATATTATGAAAGCCCATCAACCCATGATGTTTTGTCCCTTCCTTGGTAGCTTCATCAGCATAGTAGCAAGGAGTCTTCATGAGTTTGGTCTTGACAGTTGGGGTTTCAGGAGCTAGATTAACCTGTATCACCATCCCGTCCCCATTCATGATGGGAGAACCGTACTCGGGGTTTCTATGTCCCTTATGATTTTTAGCAGGAAAGGGGAGACCACCAGAATTTACTGTCCCAACCGGTAAAGAAATTTGACATGCGCCTAACATATCCTTGGGAAACTCACCTTCAATTACTTCTAGACGGCCTTCAATTTCATTTCTAGAAGTCTTGAGTAATGGCTCTTGATTTGGGTCTATTTCTGGCAGAGATTTAGTATTGCCAGAGAAAAGGCGCTTGAAAAAATCAATCACCTTAGAGAAAAATCTCTTCATATGTTACGAGGTGTTAAGTCAAGGAAATGGTCCATTCACTTCCTGGTCTAATATGCTAAAAAAAAAGCAGATAACATTGTTGCACCCTCTTGTGCGGTCAAGACTTAATTTTCTTCTTCTTCAATCGGTTTTTGACCGATCAGTCGCAGGGTAGCTAAAACGGGATAGTGATCCGAAAAATCCACTTCTAAGACTTCATAGTCCACCAATTCGAAATACCTGGAGTCATAAAATATATAGTCAATTCTCTTGCCCTCTTCACCAGCGAAAGTTGGGTCTGATATACCGGCTACCTGACCAGCATCTTTCCAATGAGAAGGAATACTATCATACACCATCGATTCTGGGTCAAAATTAAAATCTCCCGCGATGAATGCAGCCCTATCTAAAGAGTCAGCATAAGCGAAAATTTCTTTAACCTGAGCTAGTCTGTTTCCTTCAAATTCATGACAAAGATGAGTACCACCGAAATAAAGTTCTTCTTCTGTTTTAAGTTCGATTTTTCCCCAAGCCACGGCTCTTGTTTCGCCTCCTTCGGGATTCGATAAGTTCTGGGTTTTATTTTCCAGCCTCTTTTTCATCAAGAGCCCCTCACCATACCCTCCTCCATCATAGTCCATGGCTTTGGCAAAATAGGTACGATATCCTGTCTCTCTCATTAGCTTGTACATCATATCCACTCTTTCTTCAAAAAATTTTGAACTTCGGCCTGTCATACTATCTACCTCTTGGAGGGCGATGACTTCTGGTTGTTTTTGGATGATAAGATTTACTAGCTCGGCAAAATTGCTTGAGTCAGGTTTATTTGGATTTTCTCCATGATAAATATTAAAAGTCATCACTTTGAACTCTTGGGCCTGAGCCATAGAACTCAGACAAAAGAAAATTAAAAAAAACAGAATTGATCTCATTTTTGGTCTATCACAGCCTGGAGTTTTTTAGCTAGTTCGGCCCGCTTTTCAGGCATTTTATCAGCGAGGTTTTCAACTTCCCTTTTATCACTTAAAGTGTAAAGCTGGGGTTTTTCTGAAAAACCGGTTTCGATTTTTGGTCCCCAAGGAACTATCGCTGCTCCATTGCTGGGTGGAATATACTTAAATCCATCATTACTTACATAAGAAAGAACTCCACTGATGGCTTCCTGCACCAAACCTTCACGTCCTTCTTCGCTTTTTCCAAGCAAAACCAGGTGATGGTCTTCACTATCTGGGGCAGAATTTACGTCCGTACTTTGCCCCAACAAGGATGCAAAACTCGCGAGTAAATCGATTTGCGAGAAAATAGTCTCCTGAGTTTCCCCTTTCGGAATACCTGGCCCGAAGACTGCGAAAGGAACCCTTGTTCCAGCTTCAAAAGCTGAATACTTTCCTCCTCTGAGTCCACCTGTTGCATCATGGTCACCGATGAGCTCGAAAGCTAAGTCCACGTAACCGTCATCCCAAACCGGACCATTATCACTAGTAAAAATGATTAAGGTCGAATCGAGTTTTTTCTCTTTTTCCAAGTGGTTCAGAATCATCCCGACAGCCTCATCGAGCTGGAGAATCACATCCCCCCGTGGCCCAAATCCACTTCGGCCTTGCCACCTTTCATGTGCAATTCGAGGAACATGTATGTCATGAGTTGAGAAATACAAGAAAAAGGGTTGATTTCCAGAGTTTGAGATAAATTTCCGGGATTCTTCAACCAAGCGATCTGAAATGTCCTCATCTCGCCAAAGCGCCGATTTTCCACCAGTCATATATCCGATTCGACTGACTCCATTCACTATTGTTTGATCATGCCCATGTGAATACATGGTGGTAAGCAGTTCCGGGTTTTCTTTGCCGGTAGGCCAATCTCCAACCTTTTCTCCATAGCTCACTGTAATCGGATCTGATGGATCTAAATTCAAAACACGATCGTTTTTTACAAAAACAGTAGGTACTCGATCACCGGTAGCGGGAATAAGAAAAGCCTCATCAAAGCCAATATCCAATGGTCCCGGACTAATCACTCCATTCCAATCCGGACCATCGGCTCCTCCTAAACCTAGATGCCATTTTCCGATTACGGCTGTTTTAAATCCTGCTTCTTTAAAGACACTCGCCAATGTTTGCCTTCCTGAATCGATCAGCGCGGAAGCATTCCCTCTGGCAACTCCTCTCCCTTTGGAACGCCATGCATACTCGCCTGTAAGAAGGCTATATCTGGAAGGTGTGCAAGTGGCAGCACTGCTGTAGGCATGTGTGAAATTTATACCTTCTCCGAAGAGTTTGTCGATGTTTGGTGTGGGTATTTTGCCTCCGGCAAAAGACAAATCGCCGTAACCTAGATCATCAGTATAAATCAAAACCACATTAGGAATATTGTCCTTACCCCATTGGGCTGAAGAATCGTAGGGTTTCAAAAGAAATCCAAGAAGAAAAAATAAAGCAGAGAGATTTTTATATTGGGCCATTCAATTTTTTGGACTGACTAAATTAAGCGATTGTGAGTTTACCCAAAAAACGCAAGAATTTCAAAATCAAGATTACCGCAGTTATCCTTCTTGTAGTCATAGGAGGGTTTCTTTTGCTTAAACACTTTGTGGTTAACCAATTTGAAAAGCGGTTTGAAGAAACTATCAATTCTAATCCTGATCGTGCATACGATATTCGGTATGAATCCTTTTCTTTTGACTTGGTTAAAACTCAGGTCAAAATGGAAGGGATTACCATTATTCCCATCAATGTCGATTCCACCACTTCCAATACGATTGAAGGGAGTGTGGACCTTGCACTCTTGAATGGAGTGGGTGTGATTGACTTTTTACTCAATCAAAGCCTGACAATTGATGAACTTAGATTTGAGGCACCAAAATTCACTTTGGTACATTCTAAAAGGGAACAAGCCTCTAAAAGTTCAGGGTCATTTCAGGATCTTTTTAAGGATATTGTTTCTCGTGGTGAAATAAAAAACTTTACCCTATCGGAGGGTGAAGCCACCTTATTCATAAAAAATGATACTCTTAGGCAGATTGGGTCATTTGAAGGTTTTCAACTTGAAGCAAAGAATTTAGCCACGGATATTGAACGTCTGAATTATGCGATTCCATTCCAATTCAATGATTTGCATACTGCTTTTCGAAATCTTGAAATGGAGATAAGTGAAGGTGAGATTTTGAGGCTTGGGAATTTTGAATTTGACTATGGAAATGAACGTTTACATTTAGCAGATTTCTCCCTGACCCACGATAGAGATTGGAAGGAAGTAGCAAGGGAAGAAGAGTTTCAAAAGGACATAATCGATTTTTCCGTTCAATCAATTACACTTTCTAAAGTGAACCCACTTAGCTCTCTTTATAATTCTTTGGTGGTGATAGCTGAAAAAGTGGAAATTGATAGTTTGGTTTTGAATGATGGACGAGATAAAAATATTCCCAGGCCACCAGATGTGGTCAAGCAGAATTATGCAGCCATGCTTAAAGCGTTGGATATTCCCATAAGAATTAATAGCGTAGCTATAAAAAATTCTAAGGTTACTTATTCTGAAATCAATATTGGAAGCAGTTCTCCCGGGACTTTGGTTCTAGAAAATGTCAACTGTAAGCTTTATAATCTTTCCACGATAGATTCAATTGAGATGAAAAAACCTCTCCAAATAGAGCTTTCCGCTTTATTAAATGGAGAAGGAAAGGTTAATCTGATAGCTAAGGAAAACTATGAGACTATGTCAGTCGATGCTGAACTAACTTTAGGTCCAATGGATATGAAATCGCTGAACCAGACTCTTATCAATATGGCAGGAGTTAAGGTCAATGAAGGTAGAATTCTTGGTCTGAAAGCCCAGATGAACTGGGACCTAAAGGGTTCTAAAAACAAGTTTCAGATTGAATATGACAATCTGGAAATAGAAATATTAAAAAGTAATTCAAGGAAGGAAAATAAATTTCTTTCTACGGTCGGTAAAGCAGCATACCACAAAAGTCATATTCAGTCCGATAAGCACTATCAAGAACCAGAATATTATTCGTATCGAAATATTTATCGGGGTCCCTTTAATTTTTTATGGGTGAATGTGAAAGATGGCGTTTTTCAAACCGTACCCAGTGGGGTAGCCCGAATGTTTATTCCCAAACCTGAAAAACAAGATTGATTTATTCGAAATTTATTTTCTTTGGATGAATGCTTCGGCAAAATCGCGTGACTGAGAACTTATTTTCTTAGTTTCGAATAATGCAAAAGGAATCTACAGACAGACTCAAGCTTGCTGCAAAATTTGTCAATAATACAGCTGCCCCGATTTTTTTGACTGGAAAGGCGGGGACAGGGAAAACCACTTTTCTGAAAGAGCTTTCAAGGACCACATATAAGAAAATGGTCATAGTGGCACCTACTGGAATTGCCGCCCTTAATGCGGGAGGAATCACGATTCATTCTCAATTCCTTTTTCCTCTTGGTTTTTTTCTACCCGTCAATGAACCTGAGGGGACTTTTAGTGATAAGTACGGTTGCTTCACCCAATATACCTTAAACCGAAAGCATCCGATGAGTTCTTTGAAACGGAATGTTTTGAAGTCCATCGATTTACTTGTGATCGATGAAGTCAGTATGCTTCGGGCCGATATTCTGGATGCTATTGATTATAGATTGCGTTCAGCAAAACGTAACTATTCCACCCCTTTTGGAGGAGTACAAATTTTAATGATTGGCGATCTGTACCAGCTTCCTCCTATCGTTCGGGAAAATGAGTGGTCTGTCTTAAAAAACTTTTATTCAAGCATTCATTTTTTTGAAGCAAAAGTTCTAAAGGAATCAGGTTTGGTCTATCTCGAGCTGGATAAAATCTTCCGTCAGAAAGATGATGAGTTTATTCAGCTACTAAATAATCTCCGTGATAATAAGGTGACCAAAAAGGATATAGGCTTATTGAATAGTCATTACAAATCACCTGGCGAGGTAGGGAAAATGAGGGATTGTATCACCTTGACCACCCATAATTATAAGGCTGATCAGATCAATCGGGAAAGACTAGATGCCATCCTCAAACCATCCCACTATTATGAGGCGCATATTCAAGGAGATTTCCCTGAAAATCTATTTCCGGTCGCTGAATCTCTCGAATTACGTGAAGGGGCGCAGGTCATGTTTATCAAAAATGACTCTAGCGGTTCAGGTGATTACTTTAACGGAAAACTGGCACAAGTCGAGAAACTCAGGGAAGATGAAATCGAAGTGATTTTTGAAGGTTCGCATACACCTTATAGTCTTAAGAGAGAAGTATGGGAGAATAAAAAGTATGTAATTGATTCCCAAAGTAAGGAGTTGGAGGAGGAGGTAGTTGGGACATTTGCCCACTTTCCGATCAAGCTTGCATGGGCGGTTACAGTTCATAAGAGTCAGGGATTGACCTTTGACCGGGCGATTATAGATGTGGGAAGGGCATTTGCTCCTGGTCAGGTTTACGTTGCCTTAAGTAGGTTGAGGTCTCTCGAGGGATTAGTCCTTCTGAGCAAAATTGAAGATAACGTACTTTTCACGGATAGAGAGGTAAATCAATTCGTGTCCCAAGTCTCGGATGCTACGAAGCTTCCAGCATTATTGAAGCAAAGCGAAGAAAATTACCTTCATCATCTAGTGATAAATGGCTTTGACCTGGAAGGTCTGGAAAAAGACTTCAAAGCTTTTTTGAAGAAAAGTAAAAGCTCGATGGAGTTTGAGGATCCTGAGATGAGAGAGGCTGTTCCGTCAATTGCCAAAAAGCTTTCGGAGCAGGTTCAGATTGGAAAAAAATTTATTAATCAATTACGTTCACTTCTAGTAGAACAGAATATCCCCATGCTTCAGGAGCGACTAAAGAAGGGGAGTATCTACTTTAAAGAATTGCTTGAATCTGAATTACAGTCTCTGCTGATTCATGCTGCAGAAGTCAGTCGATTTACACGAACCAAAACTTACTTGAGGGAAATGGAAACGCTTGAGATTTCCCTACTCAAAAAACACAGTGATATAAGCAAGATCGCGGATGTGGTGGATTCTATTCTAAATGGGACAGAAAGCAAGAAGAACGAGGAACTTGATCGTGAGAGGTCAAGGATGCTTATGAGACTTAGAGATAAAGCAAAGTCACTTGCAGAGGAAAATCCAAAATTCACTTCGAATAAAACAGGAAGAAAAAAGGGCGGGAAGCCTAATTTGAAGAGAAAGGTGGGAGAGACTTATGAGTTGACTTTTGGACTGATCAAGGAAGGAAAAAGCATAGGAGACATAATCGTAACGAGAGGACTTGCTGAGTCCACTATCAAAAAGCACCTAGTGAAAGGGATTAAAGAAGGTAAGGTAGAACTGGAAGAGTGCCTACCCTTAGAAACTATTTCAGAAATCAACTCTGAGGTGGAGTCCGGGAAGGGGCCTCAAGAATTGAGAAGGCATTTTGAAGATAAATACGATTACGATACCATACGTATGGTGCTCGCTGGTAGAAGCTTTAATTGATGCATTTTGAACTAATTATTCTTGACCAAACTCCTGTTTCAAGCTTTTTAATTCTTCTTTCATTCTTTGAATTTGATTGAGACTTTCCGGATTTGAATAGATATTATTCATTTCCGTTGGATCAGATTCCAGGTCAAAGAATTCCCATTCATCTTCCTCGTAATAATGGATCAGTTTAAATCGTCCATCAAATGCACCTTCGTGTTTTTTTACACTATGAACTCCCGGATATTCGTAATAAGCATAGTAAAGAGAGCTCCTCCAATTCTCCGGCTGTTTGCCCTTCATAATTGGTATAAGACTCATTCCCTGCATACTTGAAGGTGCTTCAGCCCTCGCCATCTCCAAAAAAGTTTGTGCAAAGTCGAGATTGGAAACCAAGGCATCACTTTCAGAGCCTGCTTCAATTATTGATGGCCAACTCATAAGTAGGGGAGTCCGGAAGCTTTCCTCATACATAAACCGCTTATCAAACCATCCATGTTCACCAAGATAAAAGCCCTGATCCGAGGTGTACACTACCAAAGTATTTTCTCTCAACCCTTCAGCTTCCAGATAGTCAAGAACTGCTCCTACACTTTCATCCACTGCTCGAATCACCGCTAGATAATCCCTCATATATCTTTGATATTTCCAACTTATGAGTTCCGTGCCACTCAGCTTTGCTTCTTCAAATTGTTCCTTAATTGGGCCGTATACAGCATCCCATGCATCGCGTTGCTTCTCATTCATTCGGCCATAGGTCCTCTTGTAAGACCAGGAAGCAGAGTCCTCGTCGCTCCAAAGCTTCAAATCTGAACTCAGCCTCATGGTCTTATTTATGGTCATATCCTGTTCCTTGGCCGCTGAGGCCCTAGAAGAATAGTCATCAAAAAGATTATCTGGCTCTGGAAAGGTCACATCTTCATATAATTCAAGCTGCTTTGGGCCTTTTTCCCACTCACGATGAGGGGCTTTATGCTGCATCATTAGCATAAAGGGTTTGCCGGAATTTTTCTGCTCCGATAGCCATTTCAATGATTTTTCAGTAATTATTTCAGTCACATAACCTTCTTCCTTGATTGTGTCTCCTGGAATAATAAAATCAGGGTTGTAATAGTGGCCCTGACCGGGCAAAACTTCCCAATGATCAAAGCCCGTTGGCTCAGATTTAAGGTGCCATTTCCCGATCAATGCAGTCTGATAATCTGCTTCCTGAAGTAATTTAGGGAAGGTGATTTGGGAACCATCAAAGACATCACCATTAGTTCTCAGACCATTGGCGTGAGAATGTAAACCAGTGAGAACTGTCGCTCGAGAAGGAGCACAAATAGAATTGGTGACGTAGGCCTTGTTAAATTTCATCCCCGTTTCCGCCAGACGGTCGATATTCGGGGTAGGAGCTAGTTCTGCCAGCCTACCTTCATATGCTGAAATAGCCTGAAAAGCATGATCATCAACGAAGATGAAAAGGATATTGGGTCTCTGTAGGACTTCTTCTACAGGAGCCTTTGAACAAGAGAAAATGAATAGAAAAAAAATTATATAAATAGGTGCTCTCATTAGGGTTGGAATTTGATTTAGGACCATGTCTGAAACTTTATTTATAGGATTGTGTCAGAATGGAAAGTGCAGTCCTTATTCCATCTCTGTAATTCCCAAGGCGGATATTTTCATTTGGACTGTGCTGGTTGTTATCAGCATTCACGGTTGGAACTGTGACAGCAGGAATATCTAAGGCATCCACAAAAGGCGAAATTGGTACTGAGCCTCCTGAAGTTCTTATTTGCACTGGTGCTTTCCCAAAAGCTCTTTCCATCATACCCCTGAGCCAAGCTCCGGCTTCAGAATCAATAGGTGTTCTAAAGGCCTGATATGCGATATTTTTCTCTAGTTTGATGACCTTTTCAAACTTCATTCTTTCTTCTTTTATAGGGTCATGGTCTAAGATGGTGAAGCCCTGGTTTTGGATATGATCCTCGATCAATTTAAATAAGCGATTGGGATCAGATTCTTTGACCAAACGAACATCAATTTCAGCCACAGCAGTGGATGGGACAATCGTCCTTGATTCTTTCCCTACCCAAGCTGAATTCATCCCCCTGATATTTAAAGAAGGGTATTGGATGCTTTCCTGATAATAGCTGCCCACATCATCAATTCTGGAAATCTGAAGTCGATCACGGATTCCATCTTCATCATCCGGCACAGCAGCAAGTACGGCTCTTTCTTCATCTGATATTTCAATCCCATCATAAAAACCCGGGATGCTTACTCGCCCATTTTCGTTTTTCATAGAGGCCAAAAGCTGAGCGAGCATAAATGCAGGATTTGGAGCATAGTTTCCAAAGTGCCCGCTATGCTGAGGAACCACCGGCCCGTATGTGGTTAAGGTCATAGTAGAAATTCCCCGAGCCCCAAAAGTTAAAGTGGGCTCATTGCTAATATGCCTTGGACCATCCATGATAATCATCATATCAGCCATTAGCTTATCCCTATGAGTCTTAACCGCCTCCGGCAAAAGAGGTGACCCTTGTTCTTCTTCGAAATCAAGGATGATTTTAACATTAAAATCCGGGCTCAAATTATTTTCTGATAAGGCGTCCCATGCAGTGAGAAACATAGCTATCGGTCCCTTATCATCCGAGGAAGACCTGGCGAAAATTCGCCAATCAGGATCATATTCAGTGTTGGCTCTTTCCATTTGAATTTCTGTCCATTCACCGCTGCTGGTCTTTTCCTTTAAAACTGGGATGAATGGATCTTCTTGATTCCACTTGCTTTTTTCCACGGCTTGACCGTCTACATGGAAATAAAAAAGAATAGTCTTTTCTCCATTTTCTGCTTTTCTCTCAGCAAGCAAAAGTGGTAAACCTCCAGTTTCAAGTTCGGTTAAAGAGAAGCCCCTGCCTCCAAATTGATCCTTACACCAAATCAAGTTTTCGGTTATTTGCTCTTTATATGCTGCATCATTTGGGATGCTTACTATTTCTCTGAGAAGATCAAGGCCATGCTGCCAGTGATCGCTTGTCATAGCTTCTAGATCGGATTTAGAAAGACTTTGAGCCATTATCACCTGAGAGATCAAGAAAAGGGGTAGGTAGAGAAGTTTTTTCATGAGAATGAATGGATGAATAAGGGATCGAAAATATAAGGAAAATGCTCCCAAAGACAATTCTGTCCAAATACTGTTATTTAAAAACCAAGAATTTATTTAAAAAAATCGGGATAGAGTATTTGAATAATTAGGCTATTGAATTAATTTACAATGAGTTAAACTTTTTGAAAATGGGATTAGGAAGAGAAGAAACAGTAATGATTGATGGGGCTGATTTTGGAGCAAAAAGAAATATGTTTCTTTCATGCTATGAGGAGCTTTCTGCCATGGCGAGCCGGAAGATTAAATCCGAATACCAGGCATTGACCTTAGATACCTCGGCTTTGGTGCATGAGGCCTACATGAAAATGGACCAGCAGAAAAAGGAGCTTACGGATAAAAATCATTTTTTAGCCATCGCAGCCATCGTAATGAGACGATATTTGGTGGATTATGCCCGTCAGAAAAACCGACAAAAAAGGGGAGGAGATCAAATCCAGCTCACCTATGGTCAGGTGGATCATGCCATTAATACCACACCAGAGGAGATCATTCATTTGAACGATGCACTTACCAGATTGAAGGGTTTGAATAATCGCCACTGTAGGGTGGTCGAGTATCATTTTTTTGGAGGTTACAAGCACCATGAAATAGCCAACATGCTTGGGGTATCTATTGATACTATCCGGCGGGACTGGAGATTGGCAAAAGCATGGCTTAGTAACGAATTGAGCCAAGCCTAAGATGAGTAAGGACATAAGCTTTGAAAGGGTCGAAGAGCTTTTTCATTTGTTGACCGAAAAATCAGCAGGGGAAAGAGAAGAATTACTAAGTGAAATCCATGATACTGATCCTAAAGTTTATGATTCCCTGGTTTCTCTACTAAAGGCAGATCAAAATTCAAATTCCATATTCGGTCAAAGTCCAATGGATTTAATCGAAGAATGGAGTCATGATCCTGACCTTATCGGGGAAAGAATCGGAGCTTTCGAGTTGAAAGAAATTATTGGCCAAGGGGCCATGGGTTCGGTCTTTCGCGCTGAACGTGCAGACGGTCAATTCGATCAAACCGTTGCAATTAAGCTTTTGAAATCTCAAATGCTTAACTCCAAGCATCGGGAATTTTTTGAGCGAGAAAGACAGATTTTAGCAAAGCTCAATCACCCGGGAATTGCAAGGCTATACGATGGCGGATTCACTGAAGAAGGAAGACCTTTTTTTACCATGGAATGGGTGGAAGGCCAAAGCCTTACAGATTATTCTAATTCTCATAGTCTATCCGTTACTGAACGGTTGAAGCTTTTCCTAAAAGTTTGTTTAGCAGTTCAATTTGCTCATCAATCTCTGGTAGCTCATTTAGACTTGAAGCCTCAAAATATTCTGATTGACCCTAGTGGGAATCCTAAATTATTGGATTTTGGGGTGTCAAAACTTGTTGAGGAGACAGAATTGAAAGATGGGAGCTTTACGCTTCCTTACGCCTCTCCCGAGCAGATCAAAAAGGAGGAGCCCAATACAACCTCAGATGTCTATTCGCTTGGAATTATTTTACAGGAACTTCTTTCTAGGAAGCACCCATTTGAAGGGTTGTTTAAGGACAGAGACCAGCTTAAAGCAGCTATTATTTCGGGCAAAAAGTCCTTTTTAGATTTATCATGGCAAAAAGAAAATATTCATTTTCGAGCGGATTTAGAAGCCATTTGTCAGGCTGCTACTGCCATTGAAATAGATAAGCGGTATTCATCAGTTGATGAGCTCATTCGTGATTTACAGGATTACCTCCGCGACTTCCCAGTTTCAGCCAGAGTTAGAGATTGGAGGTATGTTGGTCAGAAATATTTCCGAAGGAACAGTAAGGTGCTCACCTCAATTGGTGTGGCGGCTTTGGTATTGATTTCGATGGGGTTTTATTACACATTCGAAATTAGAGAGCAGAGAAATATCGCTCAGGAGGAGGCAGATCGGGCACAGAAAATCACGGAGTTAATGACTGACGTTTTTATGGCTGCCGATCCGAATGTGGGTGGAGCTGATACGATTACTGCTGTTAACCTGCTTAATTCTGGGGTGGAGGATATCCGAAAGAATCTCAAGGATAACCCTAAGCTCTATGCAGATATGCTTGCGAGAATGGTCCCTATATTTTATAATCTTGGGAGCTATGAAAAAGGACAAAGCCTCGCAGCCGAGGCCTATCAGATCAATCTTGATGAAGAGGTTGAAGCAGAAGAGATATATAATAGTTTGGTGCAGGTTGCTCAAGGATATTATTATGTAGGTCAGATAGACACCTCAGCGGTCCTCTCCAAAAAGGCTGTTGAAAATTTCCTGCAAATTGAAGAAGTAGACCCTTATTATTTGGCAAATAGCCTAGCTCAGTATGGAAACGCCGTGTATGAACTTGGAGATTACGAGCTTGCTGATTCTTTATACAAAAGAGCTTATGATGTTTATACTGAGTTCACGGAGGTTCCAAATAAGGATTTGGCCTTTGTAACCCATATGGTGGGTGCCAGTGCTCGGGGTTTGGGGGATTTAGAAACTGCCGAGAAAATGCTTTTGGAAGCTTTAGCTATGAAAGAAGAACTTTTTGATGCCCCTCATCTGGAAATTGCCTATACATATAATTATCTGGGAAGTTTATTTCTGGACAAAAGAGATTATGAATCGGCTACCCGGTATATCGAGAATTCGCTTGAGCAAAGGCGATCTATTTTAGGTGATTATCATGTGGAAACCCTTGCCAGCATGTCAAACTTGGGAAGGTCGTACAATAGATTGGACAGATCCGAAGATGCTGTGCTTCTTTATAAAACTTGTCTCGAAGTAGTAGATTCTTTGCTAGGAAAGAGCCATTATTATTATGCTGGGATTCTTGGAAACCTCGGAAACTCAGAGATGCTTGCTGGTGACTATAAGTCTGCCAGAATTCACTTTGAAGAAAGCCAGGAACTATACAGGGAGCTATTACCGGAAGATCACAGGCTACAAGCCAATCCCTATCTGGCTTTGGCAAAGCTTGCAGTAAAAGAAAATAACCTTCAGGAGGCCAGACAATTATTTGAAAAAGGTGTTCAAATAAGACAAGAGGCTCTTCCAGAAGGTCATTTTTTAATAGCCCAAAGCCAACAAGCACTCGGTGAATGCTTGATGAACCTTGGGGATTATTCTACCGCCATAGAATATTTGGAACTGGCAAAGGAGTCATTTGCGAAAAGTGTTGAATTTGAAAATGATTTGTTGGCGGTATATGAATCTTTAATTACAGCCTATCTTGAAATCCAGGATCAAGAAAAAGCTGAATTATACCAAAGAGAAATAACAGCTAGGGGTTGAGGTAACTAACCCCTAGCTTTTGATTTAACACCCTACCGTGTTTAAATAGATTTGGGTTTTGAGGGTGTTCATAGTGGTTTCCAGACATACCCTGGTCGGTCGACTATAAGTTCCATCCCCCAAGAACTTCCATTTCAATCCGTCCTTGTATTCTACTGTAAGCCGGATATCATAGGCTCCTGCAGGGACAGTTTTGGTTTTTTTCGTGTTGGTTTTAATGTCCCCACTACCTAAGCTTCGGTTATATGTGATTCCATCTGTTTGAGTCTTGTAATTCACCGTGAAGCGAACAGTTACTCCTAGGAATCCATTTTTATTGTTTAAACTGATATCTCTGGCTGGGTACTTATTTTCCTCACAGGTTCTCACTTCGTACTCAGTAGTGTAACCCAGTTTAGCAGTGGTATTATCCTTCATATAATGAAGTTTGTATGAAATGGGTACCCCAGGGTTATTCCTTGAGTATACAGCATTTTCCCCTGTGATGATGTAGCTAAGATCTGCAAAGTTTTTGGCAGTCACTGCCTCCGAAGCGACCGCAGCATTTCCACCAATGGTGACCACAGTAATACTAGATTTATTCAAGATGGACTTATACTTCGCCTCAACGCTTCCTGAGACTTGCTTAAGACCAGTCATATAGTTCATAGCACCTTCTAACTCTGCATCTGTGGCAGATTCTGTGGTAGTCATTCGAAACATGATAATTCGTCCATAACTAACAGACTGAACATATGCTGGGGGAGTATCTGCTTTAAATGCCTGCTCTACCTCGGTAAGGCTGGCATCAGGTCCGAAAAACTCACCTGGGTTACTAGGCGGGTCCATACTCACAGAATAGAAAACCTGCTTGAAAGACATCATCGCCACTCGCTCCGTGTTGGTGGACTGAAAATTGAATTGGGACTCTACATCCCCTCCAGCCCAGTCCACATTTAAACCTAGGTCCATACTTACCTGGCGAGAGCTATAGGAAGTCTTAGCAACATAACTGGAATTAGCCGCGTTGACGTATCCCTCTTGATAGGCATTTGCATTCCACCATTCCAGAGATTCATCTATTGATGTTTGAACACTTGAATTAGAAGGATTTTCGACATTCAGTGTTCCATTTTCTCCCATTCCGGGTAAATCCACTCTAAGTTTCATAGGTGCACGACTGATTCCAGATGGCGTTGGAAGGCCTCTGAGCGTTGCTTCATCGGCAATTACAACTGCACCAGGGTAGATTATCCCATTGGTGGGTCGAAGGATCGCCACGTCCTCAAAGTTGTTTTTGAGGTCATATTTGGTTGTATTACAAACCAGGTTACCACCTGGTATCGATGAACCCGATTCGCGGGTTCCCATATCTATTCTTTGAGAACTTCCACTTATTTGTTGGACGTTTAAAATACTCGCATTATCTGCTTGCAGGTTTTGAACATACTCCGTGATGCTCTGAGCATCAGGGGAGATTTTAATGGGTTCATCACTTCCTCCTAAGTCACAGGAGCTAATTACGAATACTAAAAAGGCTAAGGAAAAAACTGCCTTAAGGTTGTTTTGAAATAATGCTTTCATGGCGTATAGAAAATTTGGTTATATCTCTATAGGCGACAAAAGCCCTCTAAAGTGGTAACGTAATTCTAATGTTTTTTTAAAAAAAATAAAAAAATGGCCTCAGAACTATTTGAGGCCATTTTTAGATTTTATTTTCTTTTAAAAATATCAAAGCGGAGGATCTTTTCATTAATCTTCGAAAAATCTCTACAAGAAGGCAGTGAATTATTCCATTCGTTCAGAAATAAAGATTGAATTGACCAATCTATCTTCTCTTAACCAATGGATAATTTAATCCATTCACCACATTTTTGACCACGGAAAAATCCTTAAGACTACGAAAGAGCTCTGTAAGGTTTCTAAACCCATAGGACCGGGGGTCAAAGCTGGGGTCAATTTTTCTTAGTGCCGCACCAATTTTTGATACGTGCACTTCTTCATCTTCATCACTTGCGATGTCGTAAGCTTTTTTAATCAGATTCAAATCCAAAACATCACTTTCTCCATTATCAGTAATGGAAGCTTCTTTTCCTTCAGCCTTAGATTTTTTTGGTTGTGGCTTTTCTCCACTCCCACTGGAAAGATTTTCAGCGTAAGTGAAGATTTCACAGGATTTTATAAATGCTTTGGGAGTAATCCTTCGACCAATACCCATGACAAACCTCCCTTCTTCCCGAATTCTCTTGGCTAGACCAGTATAGTCGCTATCACTTGATACGATGCAGAATCCCTCGATACTTTTTCCATGGAGAATATCCATGGCATCAATGATCATGGAGCTGTCCGTTGAGTTTTTTCCTGTCGTGTAAGAGAACTTTTGAATAGGGCTAAAAGAATGCTGGTTGATGGTTTCTTTCCAGCTATTCATTTGGGGAGTTGTCCAATCCCCATAAATCCTCCTGATGGTAGCCTTTCCGTATTTGGATACCTCTGCAAGTACTTCTTTGATGAGCTTTGCCTGGGCATTATCTCCATCTATTAACACTGCAATGTGAAATCGCTTTTCGTCCATAATTGTTTGTAAGTGAAATTATGATAAGGTTTCCCTGAAAAAGGAAATTGTCCTCTCCCAAGAAAGTTTTGCAGCGGCCTCATCATATCTCGCTGTAGTATTGTTGTGAAAGCCATGATTGGTATCAGGGTAAAAATAGGCTTTATAATCTACCCCATTGGCCTTTAAAGCTTTTTCGTAGTCTGGCCAACCTGCATTTACTCGTTCATCCAGCCCGGCGTATTGCAAGCGTAGAGGAGCTTTTATGTTTGCTGTTTCCTCTGCACTGGGCTGTCCACCATAATAGGGGACTGCTGCTGCAAGGTCTGGTAGTCTCACTGCCATCATGTTGGATATCCAGCCTCCAAAACAGAACCCAACTACTCCAACTTTCCCAGTGCAATCAGGATGATTTTTCAAATAGTCAAATGCTGCGATAAAGTCCTCGAGCATTTCGTTTCTGTCCCTCTGTCTCTGCATAGTCCTTCCCTCATCGTCATTTCCAGGATAGCCTCCCAAAGGAGTTAAAGCATCTGGTGCCACAGTAATAAATCCGTCTACTGCAGCTTGTCTTCCAGTATCCTCGATATATGGATTCAGGCCACGGTTTTCATGAACCACGACGATTCCTGGTTTTTTTCCGGTTCCTTTGGGCTTGGACAACAAAGCTTTTATTTTCCCACCACCCTTTGGAGAGTTATACATGATGTAATCAGATTCAATTCTTTCATCATCCGGAGCTACTGTCTGGGTAGTAACATAGTCAGGCATCATCGCTGACATAAGAGCAGCCACAGTGACACCACCTACAGCATATGCAGATAATTTCTCAACGAATGATCTACGGTCCAACTTATTATGTGCATAAGCATCATAAAGGTCAAAAACTTCTTGGTTGATTTCTTCTTTTTTGAGTGGTTTCATGATTGTAGTGTTTTCTAAAAGTTAATCAAAAATCGAATGGTTTAATCAGATTCTGGGATGTATGGAGGAATAATTTGTCCATTGGAGATATAAATGGAAATACTTTTTCTGATCTTATTATTTTTATTAATCAATTGAAAATCATCGATTAAATTGCTCTCAATGATATTTTTGTATATTACCCCATTCCTAATTCCTAGATATGTTAATGGAAGAAGTTAAACCGAAGAAAGGTCAAAAGAAAACTGCCCGGGAGAGGCAGACATTCTATAGAGTTGCATTCAATAACAACGCTCAGCTTCTTAAAATCGCAGATAATAAGGCCAATATAATCATAAGTATTAATGCCTTAGTGATATCGTCCATGGTTGCCTTGGTAGGCTATGGATCTCTGAATAATGAGGTGGATATTACTAATCTGATGACTTTTATCCCCATGATGCTTTTCCTTTTGATGAGCCTTTCTTCCACTATTATTGCTGTGCAGGCAGCAAAACCAAAAATTTTGGCAAAGAACAAAGTAAATGCGGAGGTGAAAAGATCGGTAATCTTTTTTGGTTCGGTATCGACCTTTACGAAGGATGAATATCTGGACGAAATTAACAATACCTTGACTTCTAGAAAGGACATCCAGGATCAGATGTCCACTACCCTTTATTATCAAAGCATGGTGCTTAATCAAAAATACAAGCTCCTAAGAAGAGCCTATCAGGTTTTTAGTATGGGACTAATTATAGGAGTAGGAGCCTTTTTACTTCAGCTTCTCTACTAACTCTAGCGGATATTGATGGTGTAAATTCTTTTTTGTTTTGGACTTGCCTCCATTGATTTTTTAAACTCGAGAATCACAGTTTCGCTACCTGTACCCATTGCCTCAAAATTCCACATTTCAATTCCGGCCTCATCTCCAGTACGTGTTTGACTTACTTCTTGGAGAAAACCGACAGAGTCTACCAGGCTTACATCGGGCTTATTTACCCAAAACCATTTTTTTCCAGAAGTGGGCTTAGAAGGTAATTCAATATAGAATTGCTCGCCTGACTTGGTCTCAATCGTTTCTCTCCTCGGATTCTGAGGTCCACAGGAAACGAGTAGAAAAATAAATAGAGCCACTGAAACTCTAATTTCCGTACTAAAAACTTCTAAGACCTTTGCATATTTCATTATTCTGGGTTTAAAAAAATTAGATAATAGAATTTAGCTTTATTCTTTCAAAAACACTAACGATACCAGTTTTATGAATATTCCAGAAATTATGGAATAAATGCCTGATCGTCCCGGGCTGATTTTTTTTTATTAGATCCTTAATATGTGTATTTAATCAGGACTCTTTTGCTGATTTTTTGATCATCAGGATTGATCATCATTTCAGGAGAATCAGAGGCTGCCGCAGCCATCATCATTCTTGGTCCACCTGCAGACTGGCCTACAATCTGTACTTTGTGAACAGTAAGGCTTCTTAACCCAAGAGCCGTCGCAATTAATCGGCTTCTTTCCTGTGCGTCCTGAAGTGCTTCTGTCAAAAGGGCGTTATCAATGGATTTTCTGGTATTTTCAGAAATCTGAAAATGTAGGTTAAAACTCATGTCCCCTGCATCCTGAATAGATTCCACGATCCCTTGAAGGTCTTCGTTTTTGCTGTTCGTGATTATTCTCAAAGTCTGTCGAGCCACGTATCCACTATCTCTTGATTCGCCTTTTCTATAAACTCGGTTTAAATCCACAGAGAAATTATCAGCCACAAGCTTATAATCTTTGATTTTGTTCCTTTTAAGCTCTTTTGCCAGGTTCTCAGTTTTTTGTTTTAAAACATCTACAGCATCATTCACCCTCATAGATTTTTCTTCTAGAGTTATTGTGAAAATTGCTTCATCTGGTGCTATGGCCCGATCGCTATAACCCTGCACCTCGATAATTGGGATGGAGGCTTCTTCCTGAGCCAAAGCCATCGAAACAAAGAACAAAAATAGAATGGAGGTCAGTATTGATTTCATATTGATTTGGGTTTAAACATTAATTTATCAAAACTGAAGCCAACTTGAATGCTCTGTTGTTAAGTTCTGTGAATTCCTTTTCTACTAGGACTGTAAATCCAGAATATCTCGAATTGAGTTTATCTCCGCCATTTCCTTTTTCATTTCATCTGATTCGTTTTCTGAGATCTTTGAACGGAATTTTTGGAGGTTTTCTATGTAACCATCCAAGGCTTCGAGAATATTCATTCTATTTTCAGAAAAAATTGGTGCCCACATGGCTGGACTTGATTTAGCCAGACGTACTGTGGAGGCAAAGCCCGACCCAGCCATATCAAAAATATTTTTATCGTCTTCCATTTTTTGAAGTACTGTTTTACCAAGCATGAAAGAAGAAATGTGAGACAAATGTGAAACGAAAGCGAGCTGCTTATCATGCTCTTCGGGTTCCATGAACCTCAGCTTTAAATTTAATGCATCAAAAAGCTCATAAGCCTTTTCTTTCAAATGAAGATCAGTTTTTTCCATTTCACAGAGAATCATCACCTTTCGGTTCAAAAGTTCCGGAAAAGCAGCTCTTGGCCCAGAGTACTCAGTTCCTGCGATAGGGTGCCCGGCCAGATATTGTTTTCTTTTAGGGTGGGCTGACAAAGCTGAACAGATACTCCCCTTGGTTGAACCTAAATCAATTACCAAAGTTCCATCTCCTGCCTTATCTAGCATGGTACTTACCAGATCTGTCAAGGTGTCTGCGGGAGTCGCAAGGATCACTAAATCGGTATCCTTTTCAGGAAACTCTTGTGTTTTGTCAATCATCCCAAGAATATGAGCATCCTGAAGGTTTTGCTCATTGATGTCCCAGCCGGAAATTTCTAATTCATGGAATTTCTGTTTTGCCGCCAAGGCAAATGAACCACCCAATAATCCCAGTCCTGTGATATGTATTTTTTTCATTTTAACTTTTGTTTTTTATCCTATCGATCGCTTGTTCGAAACTACTTTCAGGAACGCAAAGTGAAATCCGTATAAATGACTCTCCCTCGCTGCCAAAAATACTTCCCGGTGTTAGGAATATATTTTTCTGATCCAAAACGCGATCAGTAAACTCTTCTGATTTTTCATCTCCCGAAATTTTTGCCCAGAGGAAAAGACCCGATTGTTCTGGGTTAAAAGACAAATTCAGAGTTGATGCCAGCTCCATAGCTAGCTTTTTCCTTTTGGAGTAAATATGGTTCAGATTTTCAAACCAGCTCTCGTCCGATTGCAGGGCTTCAATAGCACCCCTTTGAAGGCCGTAAAACATTCCCGAGTCCATGTTACTCTTTACCTTTAAGATCGAGTCAATTTTTTCTTCTGCTCCAGAAACCATTCCGACTCTCCATCCGGCAATGTTGAACGATTTGCTCAGTGAATTCAGCTCCAAGCATTTCTCGGGTGCACCTTTGATCTGCATTAGGCTTAATGGTTTTTCTGTTAAGATATGAGCATATGGGTTGTCGTTCACCAATAAAATTTCATTCCTTTTGGCGAAATCAAATAGATTTTGGTAAAGCTTCTTACTGGGAGATTGGCCAGTGGGCATATGAGGAAAATTTATCCACATGAGTTTTACTTTTTCTACTCCTTCCTTTTCAATTTGCCTTAAATCCGGACCATTTTCTTTCATGCTGTAATGCCTTAGTTTGGCTTGGGCCAGCTTTGCGGTGGCAGCATAAGTAGGGTAGCCCGGATTTGGGAGGAGTACTTCATCCCCAGGATTTAAAAAAGCCATACTGATATGCATGATCCCTTCCTTAGAACCATTTAAAGGTAGAATTTCTGAGCCGGGATCAAGGGCGACCCCAAAGAACTTTTGATAGTAGGCAGACATAGCCTTCCTCAACTCAGGGATTCCCCGATAGCTTTGATAACCGTGTGCCGATGGGAGGTTTGAAGCTTGGTTCAGGGCATCAACCACCGACTGCGGTGGTGGCAGATCCGGGCTTCCGATTCCGAAATTTATCACATCATTACCGGCTGAAATCATCTCATTGATTTCTTTCAATTTCTTAGAAAAGTAATATTCTTTGGCACCTGCTATCCGATCTGAAAAACCTTTCATTTCATTCCTTTTTCATAGGTTCCAATAATTTTTACCTCCCCAAGAGTCTCGGAAATCTCAGTCATGCACTTTTTGAAATTTGAAATACTTTCAAAAAGAATATCAATGAAAAATGCATATTCCCAGGGTTTTTCTATCACCGGCACTGACTGAATTTTGCTCAAGTCAAGATTGAATTCATGAATTTTGGTCAGGAGTTTTGCCAAAGATCCTGGCTGATTCTTAATCGTAATTTTTAGGGAAGCTTTCGAATGGCTTTCCTCAATCAGATTCTCTTCCTTACTGAGAAAAATAAATCGAGTGAAGTTATTTTTGACAGTTTGAATATCCTCTGCCAAAACCTTCAGCCCATAAATATCCGCAGCGATTTTACTGCCTATGGCAGCAATTCCTTGAATGTTATTTTCAGAAATTTCCTTCGCAACGGTAGCTGTATCCCTTGCTGCTTTGGGTTTTAGGTTATGAAACTGGGATAGAAATTTTTTGCATTGGAGTAGAGCCATCGGGTGAGACTGAACTTCCCTTAAATTTTCTATTTTTTGCTCAGGCAAAGCCATCAATTGATGAGCGATGGGAAGATAATACTCCCCACAGACCGAAAGCCCTTGGCTATCGATGAGGTCATAATTTGGAAAAATAGCTCCAGCTATAGAATTTTCTATGGCCATAATTCCTTCATCTGCGATACCCAAAACTACTTTTTGAGCCACCTCCTCAAAAGAATCCAGATATAGGATTTCTACCTTTTCTCCAAAGTTTTCAAGGGCCACTTGATGATGAAATGAACCCGGGATTCCTTGAATCGCAATAACTTTGCTAGACTTCATGTGAAGTGATCTTTGTTTTAATGCCGATGGATTCACAATGCTTCCAGAAGCTCGGATAAGATTTATTCACTACTTCTAAGTCTCTGATCTCCACATCGGTCTTCGAGAGTAAAGGCATAAAAGCCATGGCCATTCTGTGATCATCATAGGTCTCAATGGTGACTCGGTGGGGCATCGAAAATGACGGGATCAGTTCAAAAACTTCATTTTCTTTTTCAATGAGTTTTGCCCCGAACTTCCCCAGCTCCTGCTGCAAGGCATAGATTCTATCTGTCTCCTTAATTCTAAGGCTCTCTAATCCAGTGAATTTTGGATTTTGGCCTAAAATCGCACATGTCACTGCCACGGTTTGAGCTAAATCTGGGCAATGGGTGAAATCCCACTCTTGAAGTCCTGAGACCTCTTGTTTTGTGAGTAAAACACCCTCTTTTTTGAATTCACTTTTGATTCCAAGGGAATCCATGATTTCCACAATCTTAGAATCTCCTTGAAGGCTATTTTCTTTCAGCCCTTCTAAAAAGAAAGACCCCTCTTTGGCACAAGCAAGAAGGCTAAACCAGTAGCTGGCTCCTGACCAATCACTTTCTACTGCAAATGCCGTGGCCTTATATTCTTGAGGTTTTATACTTATTGTTCGGTCTATCCATTTGTACTTGATCCCGAAATTTGACATTAATTCAAGGGTCATTTCGATGTAGGTTCTGGAGCCTATTTTTCCTTCCAGCTCGAGTTCAAGTCCGTTTGGCAGAGTAGGAGCTACCATGAGGATAGCAGATATGTATTGAGATGAAACATCGCCTCGCATTACAATTTTATCTGTTTTTTGCTCAGGGAAGCCATTGACTGCTAGTGGCGGATATCCCTCCTCAGTTAAGTAATGCACACTCGCTCCTAGTTCTTTTAGTGCCTCGACAAGAATCCCGATAGGTCTTTGGCACATTCTGTCCGTTCCTGTCAACACCTTCCGCTTTCCAGCAATTGCTGAATATGCTGTAAGAAATCTCATGGTGGTTCCAGCGTCTAAAACATCGAAAACTGGACCATCTTCTCTCAGAAGACGGATCATTGTTTGGGTGTCCCTAGCCTCGGCGAGATTGGTAAGTTTGTTCTCACCCTTCGTCAATGCATCAATGATCAGCGCCCTGTTGGATTCGCTTTTGGAGGCGGGAAGGGAGATCTTATGAAAAGTAAATTTTTCCTTTTGAAGAAGTAGAATATCAGACATTTCAGGAGGCTAGATTTCTGTAAAACTGAATGGATTGAACTATTTGAGATCTGGTCACCGGGATATTGTATGCACAGTCTCCGATGGAGTTTAGCAAGGAAAAAAGAAGGCTGTTTCCTTCATTCTTTTTGTCCTGTAGGCACAAATCTACGATGGATTCAATATCCTCTTCAGGAATATCATTTTTGCCGAAAACGGTCAAAAAAGCCCCTGTTATTTTCTCAAGTTCTTCTTCGGACATTCCATTGATCACATTTGATAAATGAGCTTCGCAAATCATCCCAATTGCAATGGCCTCTCCGTGCAGTAAGTGATTAGATCCATCCAAATAAAAGCTCTCCAAAGCATGGCCGATGGTATGTCCAAAATTTAAAATTTTTCTTTGGCCTGTTTCTTTTGGATCATTAACCACTACCAGCTGTTTGATCTCTACGGATTTTCGAATAATTTCTGGCCAGTTGGAATGCTTCCAGTTTGTAAGATCCAAGGAATCAAAATAGTCACTATTCGATATCAGGCCATGTTTCATGATCTCAGCAAAGCCAGACCTTAACTCTGATTTTGGAAGAGTTTCTAAAAATTCAGGGGAGACTATCACCGCCTCCGGTTCATTAAAAACCCCCAGATGATTCTTTAATCCTTGAAAATCGATCCCTAACTTTCCACCGACACTTGCATCCACTTGAGACAAAAGAGTGGTGGGAATATTAATAAATCGAATTCCCCTTTTGTAAATAGATGCACAAAATCCACCCATATCCGTGATCACCCCTCCGCCTAAATTGATCACAAGTGCTTTTCTGTCCAATTTGGCCTTTGTCATCATATCCCAAATCAATTCACACGTTTTGAGATTCTTGTTTCCTTCGCCGGGAGTTGCCACGAAGACATTTTCATCCGGAATTTCTAGGTTTCCAACTTTAGGTAGGCAATGGGTATGGGTGTTTTCATCACAGATTAGTAAAATCTGAGATGGGTTAATTTCCCGGGTAATCTCCTGAATTTCCGGAGTCAGGTTTTTTGAGAAAAGTATTTTGTTCAATTTGACTTGATTTGAGATCAAAAAAATGGAAGACTCACAAGCTAGCCTTCCATTCTAAATATCCATTATTTTTTAATGGGCTCTGCCTCGCGAAGCTGCTTTTCCTGTCTTTTTACAGATTCTTCATGAATACAGTAAAGCAACTCTTTCATGAATTTTTCGCTCAGGTTCTTTTTCACACCTTTTTGTGTCCGGCTTTCCATTACTTCTTTCCATCGATCAGACTGAAATACTGTGAGATGATTTACCCTTTTGTGCTCACCAATCTGATCTATCACTGCAAATCTCTCCTGAAGAATGTCCAAAAGCTGGTCATCCATATGATCTACTGCCCTCCTTAGATCATTTAGTCTTTCGCTAGGCTGCTGCTCCTCTAGTGGCTTTTTGAAATCAATTTTTGATAAAATTTCCTTCAAGGCTTTCGGAGTAACTTGCTGTTTTGCGTCAGACCATGCGTTGTCTGGGTCATGATGAGTTTCGATCATCAATCCATCCAGGCCGAAATTCATGGCTCTTTGTGAAATTTCCAGTATTCCATCCCGCTTACCTACGATATGACTTGGATCATTTATCACTTCCATTCCTTCCCACTTTCTTTTTAAGTGCATCGGCATCGACCAATTTGGCTTATTTCTGAATCGCTTGTCATAAGCATCGGAAAACCCACGGTGGATTGCAGCTAACTTCTCTATCCCCACAGCATGCATCCTTTCAATAGCTCCCATCCAAAGATCAAGGTCTGGGTTCATTGGGTTTTTGACCATCACGGGAATATCCACACCTCTCAAGGCATCAGCAATTTCCTGAACAGCAAAAGGATTAACCGTCGTTCTTGCTCCGATCCAAAGTACATCCACATTGTTTTTTAAGGCGATTTCCACATGTCCGGCATTTCCTACCTCGGTGGTAACAGGAATATTCAGTTGGTGTCTTACAATTTCCATCCATTTGAGACCTTCCTCGCCAATTCCCTCGAAGCTCCCCGGTCTTGTTCTTGGCTTCCAAATACCTACTCTGAATAGGTGAGGAAGTACATTGGCCTCCTTCATTTCTTTGCAGATTTGCTCGATCTGCTCTGGAGATTCTGCGCTACATGGTCCTGCAATAATCAACGGAGTGTCTAATCCTAGTCCCCAATCCTTAATTTGCTTGTGTGATTTCATAGTTTTGAGTATTAATGAAAAAAGCCCGACTCTTTCGAATCGGGCTTTGCTTTATTTTTCTATTTAGTATTTGACTATTTGATACGCAGCTCCGATTCTTTCTCGGTCAAGAAAGTAAAAGTAAAAGAAGCTAAAATATAGAGCGGCAATGATTAACATGTCTCAAATGTATATCCGGCCTTTTTAAAAACAAAACCAAATAAAGGATGCTATTTTTGAGAATCTTCTAATGAAATGAGACAATCATTATTTCTTTTTAAAAAGAATAAAAATTTACCTACGAAACGGAAGATAATTTTAAATTCTATATAATCATCCAAATAAAGAACCGAATAAAAAAGTTTAATTTTTTTCTGATTCTGAATTGATTTATCCTTCCAAAAGGATCAATAATACCATTCTTTAGTTTTTCGGGTCTATGATTTCTGTTTGTCGTTTAATCGATTCTTGATGTATTAATCCAAACATTTCCTCAATCATAGTAGGATTTAAACTCATTTCTCTGGCCCAGTCCGGTCGAGTTTGAAGAATATGTTTCCACCGATCCATGTCTAAAACCGCTACATTATTCAGTTTTTTAAATTCACCAATTTTTTCCACCAAAGCCATTCTTTGATGAATTGCTTCCAGAAGATCATGGTCTGCCTGATCGATTTGGTCCCTAATTTCATTTAGCTTTTGCTGTTTATCTTTTTCTTCAAAATGCACTTTTCTGGTTTGAAGACTTCTTATCATTAATCCAAGAGCTTTCGGACTCAATTGTTGGTCTGAATCTGACCATGCCTCATTTGGATTAATGTGTGATTCAATCATCAACCCATCGAAATTCAAATCCAGTGCTTTCTGGGATACGATCGGCACCAATTGCCTTTTTCCAGAAATATGGCTGGGGTCGCAGATCATAGGTATTTGGGGTAACTCCGACCTGAAGTCAATGGGTATTTGCCAGTTTGGTGAGTTTCGATAAACTTTTTCCCTGAAGTTGCTGAAACCTCGATGGATAGCTGCGGTTTGTTCAATACCTGCAGCATGAATTCTTTCGAAGGCACCTAGCCATAATCCAAGATCGGGGTTTATCGGGTTTTTAATAAGAACAGGTACATCGACTCCTTCCAAACTATCTGCGATCTCCTGAACCGTGAAGGGGTTTACCGTAGAACGTGCTCCAATCCAGAGAATATCTATTCCGACATTTAGGGCTTCTTCCACATGTCTTGCTGAAGCCACTTCTATTGCAAATTCGATATCAAACTCTTGCTTCACCTCTTTAATCCACGGGAGAGCTTTCGTACCCACGCCCTCAAAAGTTCCGGGCCTGGTTCTGGGCTTCCAAACACCACCCCGAAATACACGAACTCCTTCCTCATAAAGTGCTTCTACGGTTTGAAAAAGCTGCTCAGGTGTTTCTACACTGCAGGGACCAGAGATGATAAATGGTTGAACAGAATCAGTTTCCTTTTTATTGAAGAGTTTCGATATCATTGGATGAATTGCTTGAGTTGGATAGATCCGATTATGGGCTAGTCTAGAACTATCTTTCATAGGTAATTTTGAACTCGCAATATTCATAACATTTCAAAACCCAAAGAGGTTTTTTTGATATCTTTGCACCTTTATTTGGAAGCGATGCCTGTAAAACCCAAAGTTTCTTTTGATAATCTGGAAATTGCTTTTGCCTCAAAATCTGATGCGGAATTGAGACGAATGCACCTCGTGTTTTCTTTGTTGAACAATAAGTTTATTTCGGACCTTGGGATAGCTTTGACAAACCTGTCTTTCAAAATCGGACTCCCAGTAAAACCAATTTTGAAGTCCACGATGTTTGGTCATTTCTGTGGTGGTGAGACGATTGCCGAAAGTATTGAGGCAGCTAAGAAACTGGCTGATTTCGGGATAGAATCTATTTTGGATTTGTCAGTTGAGGGGAAAGGGGATGAGGAAAGTTTTGACAGAACTACAGAAGAGATTTACCAGACTTTAGTCGAATCAGCAAAGACTGACTACATGTCTTTTGGGGTGTTTAAAGTCACAGGACTTGGAGATTATCATCATATGATAAAACTTCAAAGTGGGGAAATCTTGAATCTGGAGGAGCAGGCTGCCTTTCATAGAATGAAGGCTAGAATTGATAAGCTTTGCAAAGCTGCTCACGATCTGGGATTAAAAATTCTTATTGACGCCGAAGAATCCTGGTTCCAAAATGTGATTGATGATTTGGCCTATGAGGCCATGGAAAAGTATAATCAGCAGAGATGCGTGGTTTACAATACTTTCCAAATGTATCGCCATGATTCCCTGGAGAGGCTCAAAAATGCAAATGAAACTGCACGTACCAAAGGGTATTTCTTCGGTGCTAAACCTGTAAGGGGTGCCTATATGGAAAAAGAAAGGGAAAGGGCTGAGGAATTCGGCTACACCGATCCCATCCAACCAAATAAGGCAGCTACTGACAGGGATTACGATTTGGCTCTGGAGTACGCTATGGCAAATGGGGTTTATCTGGTATCGGGTTCACACAATGAAAACAGCAATTATCATTTGACTGAATTGATGGATCAACATGAGATCGACCCAAACTCGGATCGGGTGTTTTTTTCGCAATTGTATGGAATGAGCGATAATATTTCTTTTAATCTTGTCAATGCAGGTTACAGAGTGGTGAAATATGTGCCCTATGGCCCAGTTGAAAAAGTGATGCCCTATTTGTCCAGAAGAGCCTCAGAAAATTCGAGCATTGCAGGTCAAAGCAGCAGGGAATTTCAACTTATCAAGAAGGAAATAGCAAGACGCAAGTCAAGGGCAAACTAGAATAAGATCAATACAAAAAATACATAAAGACAGAATTCAAGGATGCAAAATCTGAGCGAACAGGAAATTGAAAGAAGGAAAGACCGGGAAGAAATGATGAAAATAGGGATCAACCCCTATCCACCGGAAGCCTTTCCTATAAATGTCACGGCTGAGGATATTCATAAGAACTATGAAAACAACAAAAATGACTACAAAGATATTTCCATAGCAGGAAGGCTGATGAGTCGAAGAATTATGGGTTCTGCATCCTTTGCAGAAATTCAGGATTCTACAGGCCGTCTTCAGATTTATGTACGACGTGATGATATATGCGAAGGAGAGGACAAGACTCTTTACAATTCTGTTTTTAAAAAATTACTGGGGATCGGAGATTTTATTGGTGTGAAAGGATACATTTTCACCACCCAAACAGGTGAGATTTCTCTTCATGTAACTGATCTAAAAGTATTGGGTAAATCGGTGAAGCCTCTTCCTGTGGTCAAGCGGGATGAGGAAGGAAATGTCTACGATGGATTCACAGATCCTGAATTGAGATATCGACAGAGATATGTGGATCTGACTGTGAATCCGGAATTCAAAAAGACTTTCGTTACTCGAGCAAAGATTATCTCTGAAATGAGAAGGTATTTTGATGATCGTGGATGGCTAGAAGTGGAAACTCCTATCCTTCAGGCGGTGCATGGTGGAGCTGCAGCTCGTCCTTTTGCTACCCATCATAATTCACTGGACATGCCTTTATTCCTGAGAATTGCGAATGAGTTGTACCTGAAAAGGTTGATTGTTGGGGGTTTTGATGGAGTGTATGAGTTTGGAAAGATGTTCCGAAATGAAGGTATGGATAGAACTCATAATCCAGAATTTACCTCAATGGAAATTTATGTAGCCTACAAGGATTACATCTGGATGATGGAAATGGTGGAGAAGCTGATAGAAAAGGTGACAGAGGCCATTCATGGCAAAACTTCAATTAAGGTCGGAGCGAATGAAATAAGTTTTGCTGCACCTTATCGTCGATTAACCATGTATGATTCCATCAAAGAATACGCTGGAATTGATGTTTCCAAAATGGATGAAACCGAGCTAAGGGGAGTATGTGCAGATTTTGGAATTGAGGTAGATGATAGCATGGGTAAAGGAAAGCTGATCGATGAGATCTTTGGAGAAAAGGTGGAGGCTCACTTGATTCAGCCAACTTACATAATCGACTATCCTATAGAGATGACTCCTCTTGCCAAAAAGCATAGGACTGAAGAAGGCTTGGTGGAAAGATTTGAGCTTTTCGTAAATGGTAAAGAAATCGCCAATGCTTATACCGAATTAAATGATCCGATCGATCAGCGTGAGAGATTTGAAGATCAGTTGAAATTGGCGGAGCGTGGAGATGATGAAGCAATGGCCATGGATGAGGACTTCTTGAGAGCTTTGGAATACGGCATGCCACCAACCTCCGGATTGGGAATTGGGATTGACCGCTTGACCATGTTGATGACCAACAATACCACCATCCAGGAAGTATTGTTCTTTCCTCAAATGAGACCTGAGAAAAAAGCGGTAGAGCTAAACGAGGAAGAAAAGTTGGTTTTTGAAAAACTGAAAGTCAGTTCTCCCATGAGTTTACTCGATCTAAAAGCGGATTGCGGGCTGAGTAATAAGAAATGGGATGCGTCCATTAAAGGACTCCGAGGCAAGGGTGTAATAGAGGTAAAGAAGGAAGATGATGTTTTAATCATATCTTTAGCCAACTAATCCCGAGTTTCTGAACTTTTACTATGAATTTAAGACTTAATTCAGAATACGGTACACTAAGGGCCGTATTGATGCACAGACCGGGTAAGGAAATAGACCGACTTACCCCGTACAATAAAGAGTTTTTGCTTTTTGAAGATGTTCCTTATTTGGAAGCTCTTCAGAAGGAGCATGATGCTTTTTCGAACCTAATTAAGGAATCTACCGGAGCCAAAGTTTATCAATTGCGGGAACTGCTGATTCGGGTTTTGTATGACAGGGATCTGCTGTACAAACTTATGAGTCAGGCTTTAGAAAAGTCAGGTTTAACACATTTAACGGAAATTATTCTGGAGAGATATTCCACAGCAGAATGTGCAGGACTTTTAACCGGAGGAGTGAAAATCCACGAGCTCAAAAGGAAAATTCCAAATCTGGATGCCAAGGAATTAATGGATCCTGCTTTCGCAATTTCTCCATGTCCAAACCTTTATTTCCAAAGAGATCCCATTGCTTTGACACCGGGAGGTATCATTTTCTCCAGCATGAAAATGGAAGGAAGACAAAGAGAAGCAGATTTGCTCCGCACCATTTTTCAAAATCATCCGGATTTCAAGGATCATGTTAATGAAGTTTTTTCTCCTGCAGGAATGAAGAATCCACCTTGTATAGAAGGAGGGGATGTCATTGTCTTGTCTCACGATGCTATAGCCATCGGAAACTCGCAAAGAACAGATTCCAAAGCGATTTACGAGGTGGCTAAAACCCTAATTGCTCAAGGGGAAGTAAAAAGGGTATATGAGGTTCACCTTCCTGAAAAGCGAAATTTCATGCATTTGGATACAGTTTTTACTGTTTTGGATGAAAACCTCATGTTGACTTATCCAGATGCTATGCAGGCCGTTTTACAGACATCCCTGTATACTTTCAAGGATGAGAAAAATGGGAAGGTGAATATCAAAAGAGAAGTTCTGAAAGAATCTTTGCTCACTGTTTTAGAAAGAGAAATTCCTCATTTGGAGATTCTACAGACAGCCGATGGAAATCCTGATTACTCCATGAGGGAGCAGTGGTTTGATGGGGCCAATGTCTTTGCAATAGGCCCGAGAAGAGTGATTTCTTATAATCGAAATATTCACACCAACAGAGCTTTGAGACAAATGGGGGTAGAGGTTCTGGAAATCCCTTCATCTGAACTATCTCGTGGGCTTGGCGGTCCAAGATGTATGACCATGCCTTTGAGCAGGGCAAGGGTGTAATTATAGATCGAAGAATGAACGTCTTCGGGAAACTTTGAGATCCTGAAGAATGCTAGATTTGACGCGTATGTCGATATTATAGGAAGTAAATCTTCCGAAAGGCACCCAGTTCACATTCATTTGCCAGCAGTGCAAATCCCGGGCGATACCTATCATGGATTGTGTGATTTCCTGAGCCTGTATATCAAAACCCGTATTAAAGTTGATTTTCCATTTTTCTGAAATGGAAACATCCCCACTTATGTTGAGAGCCTGAGTGACATTAGTTGTTCCATTCACAGCTTTGCGGTAAGCCAAGTTATACCCCATATTTAAATTCCAGGGAATGTTCCAATCGATATACTGACTGGGGTCTGAGACAATTCGGTTTATTTCACTCTCCACAAACTCGTTCATCACCCCTCCATTCTGAAGGAAATTGTCCGTCACTTCATCACGGACCTCACCGGGAGTGGCAGCACTATTTGGGTTGAACGATACATTCATATTCATGGAGGCACTTCGAATGATGCCGATACCTTGTCCATTTTTCCAGGCAAAAGAATTAATTCTTCGCGTAGTCACCTGTTCTCCATTCACGAAATCTGCAGTAGCATAAGGGTCGATATTGGTAGAAAGGGCCACAGAAAGTTTGCGGTTAAAGAAACTGGTCCTAGCACTGATATTAAATGGCGCCAGCTGAAAAGAGTCTGCCGCGAAGTTGTAGCTTGTATTGAAATTTAAAGTCTCAAGAAGCGGTATCTTTTTCGTTTCGGTTTCAGCTGTATCCGACTTATTTCTAATTTTCGCTTCCACCACGCTTCGGATGTTAAAACTCATGGCTCGGGATTCTCCCAATGGAGCCCCTCCAAAAATAAATCCCTGATGCCTTGAGAAAAGTCGGGAATTTCCTTCGTTATCCACCTGAACTTCCTGATAGTATCCAAAAGAAGGATCAGAAAAATCCGGCGTAAAATTGAATCCTATGGATGGTTGAATGTGCTGGCGAATGGTCTGGATTTTGCCATCGCCTTTGAAATTAAAAAAGCCGTAAATGTTTGTGTTCAGATTAAAGGAGGTATTAAAGAAAGCCACCCGATTAAAGCCATCCTCGATAATCCGATCCACTCTTTCCTGAGCAGGATTATAATAGTAATTGATTCTTTTGTTGTACCAAAGCTCATTATAGTTCGCAGAAGCGGTTCCTGTAAAATGCTTAAATAACCTGAAATTGGAGCTGATTGGAATCGCATGCCTTGCTCCATTTCTAGCGTTTTCGAAAAGCAGCCCAAGGTTGGCCAAGGTAAATGGGATAATATCAGGGTCCCCAGCATCTTGGATCAAATCACTTGAAACTCCAAATTCCTGCTGAACACGATTGGTAATTGTGTTTTGAAGATTGAAGTTGTACGCGAGGTTTAAAGTCTTCAAAGGTTCAAAATTCACATTCTTGAATGGGCTCTGCCGATTCATGTTGAGCGCAATGGTAGGTAAATCAATCCGTACTTCGCCGGTCTGCACACTTTGAGAATGCCTTAGATTCGCTGAGAGTGAAAAAGGAGTATTTGCAAAAGTTTTGGAATAACTGATGTTCGAATTGAAATCCGAAGTGACATTATTCTGAAAATTATTTTGGGAAATGATATTGTTGAAATAGCTCGTAGTCCCTGCATTTACCGAAGCAGAAAACCTGGAATTTCCACGGCTTTCCGGAGTATGCCTCCAGGCAATTTTAAAGGTGTTGTAATCTACCGGATTAAGTTCTGTCTCTGGGGATTTGAACTTCTGGAAGTCAATGTCAAAGCCTCCATTAAAACGGTACCTTTTTTTATAAACTGCCTGAGATTTTAAACCCCAGCCTCCATTTGAATAAATGTCACCAGTGACTCGGGCATGCACATAGTCGTTGATGGCAAAATAATACCCAAGATTTCTCAGGAAAAGCCCCCGAACCTGTTCGTTACCATAGCTGGGGAATATTATCCCAGAGGCTTTTTCTTCAGGGGTGTTTGGTAGGATTCCGAATGGAAGGCCAAGAGGTGTTGGAATTCCATTGAAGTACATATTAAAAGGACCAGTTACCACCTGACCATTGGAGACAGACTTGATTTTGTTGGCTGAAATATGCCAGTGGGGGGTGGTTAGTTTACAAGTGGTGTAGTAACCATGACTCAGGTAAATATCACCAGAGCTTGTTTTTTTGATTGTTTCACCTCTTAAAATTCCGTCTTGCTGTTCGGTAACTACGTCTTTGATGATGGCTTTTTGAGTCTGAAAATTGTAGCGCATCTCCTTTCTGATCTCATAAACTGTTTCTCCATCTTTAAAAAAAGGATTACCCGTCACATTGCCCAAACTATCCGTCACTCCGGATGCATAGACTTCGTTGGTATTCATGTCAATAATGATCCTTTCTGCGTCGAGCCTCATTTCTCCGTATTCAAACCAAGCCTCCTTGTAGAGATAGACTTTGTTGTTCACAAAATCCGAAACGATACTATCCTCAGCGAAATACACAATATCCGTCATAATCGGACTTGTGGGCATAATATTTGCAACTGAATCGGTAGATAAAGTATCAGCAGGGATATTCAAGGTGTCGCTGGAAATCACTGGAGGATTTGAAGATTCTAAAGTATCGGGAGCTACCAAGATTCTTTCTTTTACAGGAGGTGAAGATTCCTGGGAAAATGCCTTGGGGGCAGTCAGGAGTCCTAGTAAAAGGAAAAAGAAAATGAATTTGGAACTCTGCACTACAGCTGCGCTTTATTCAGTTTAGGTGAAAGATTGTGTAAAGTTAATTGTATTGACCTGATGGAAATACCCAAAAACAAAAAAATTATACTCTCTCTTGTTTTGGTGATCCCCTTTATTTTTGGTGGATTTATACCAAATGAAACGATGATGCCGGCATTTCGGATGAAAACGATCGTATTAGATGCTGGTCATGGAGGAAAAGACCCAGGAAATTTGGGGTCTAGATCAAAAGAGAAAAATATTAATCTGGCAGTAACCCTTTTAGTAGGGAAGTATATTGAAGAATATCTCCCCGATGTAGAAGTCATTTACACTAGGAAAGACGATAGTTTTCCTACACTTTATGAGCGACCCAGAATTGCAAATAATAATAAAGCGGATCTTTTTGTCTCCATTCACTCAAATTCGGCAGCCAATAGATCGGCGTATGGCACAGAAACTTTTGTGATGGGTACAAAGCATTTTGATAAGAATTTTGATATCGTTAAAAGAGAAAACTCAGTTATTCTTTTGGAAGATAATTACGAGGAAAACTACGAAGGCTTTGACCCCAGTTCACCGGAATCATATATGCTTTTTAACCTGGCATCAAAAGTGAACTTCGAAAATAGCCTTTCACTTGCTGATCAGATAGAAACACAGTTTAAAGATCGTGTAGGTAGGAAAAGCCGAGGAGTAAAACAAGGTCCCTTTTATGTGCTTTGGACTCCTTCTATGCCCTCCGTTTTAGTGGAGCTTGGATTCCTTTCCAATTCAAATGAAGAAAGGTTCCTTATGAGTAAGCAAGGTCAAGAATACATGGCTTCAGCGATTTTCAGATCGATCAGAGATTATAAAAATAGGATAGAGAGTAATTAATATTTCTCTTTGACTTTAAAGAATTTAGCCCTTTAGACATAAAATAAAGGGCTTTTTTTATCTTCAAGCCTGAACAGAAGACTGAAACTTCATGTTCCCTAAAAAACCCAAATATATCCATGAATTCCACCCAAACTAACCAATCAAATCACGAGAAACTTATTACTGAGCTGAAGGAAAAGCTAGACGCTGTAAAACTAGGAGGAGGTAAATCGAGAATTGAGAAGGAACATTCCAAAGGAAAACTTACCGCAAGGGAGAGAATATCCTATTTGATTGATTCAGATGAAGATTTCCTTGAAATCGGAGCTTTGGTGGCGGATGGCATGTATCAAGAGGAGGGAGGCTGTCCTTCAGGAGGAGTCGTTACAGGAATTGGGAAAGTTTCAGGAAGATCTTGTGTAATCGTAGCAAATGATGCTACTGTAAAGGCAGGAGCTTGGTTTCCGATGACTGCAAAAAAGAATCTCCGTGCCCAAGAAGTAGCTATGGAAAACCGATTGCCAATCATTTATCTGGTGGATAGTGCAGGGGTATTCTTGCCTATGCAAAATGAAATTTTCCCAGATAAGGAACACTTTGGAAGGCAGTTTAGAAATAACGCAAAGATGTCTTCTATGGGAATTGTGCAGGTGGCGGCGATCATGGGAAGCTGTGTGGCGGGAGGAGCCTATTTACCCATTATGTCTGATGAGGCATTGATCGTAAATGAAACAGGGTCCATCTTCCTCGCAGGTTCTTATTTAGTAAGGGCGGCTATCGGTGAAAAAGTAGATAATGAAACCCTTGGCGGTGCGACTACTCACTGTGAAATCTCTGGAGTCACTGATAATAAGTATGAGACCGATGAGGAATGCCTGGATGCGATTAAGAAAATCTTTAGCACTCTTGGGGCAAGCCCCAAAGCCGGTTTTGATAGGCAAGAAAGCCGTGAACCTTTTCTTAGCTCCGAGGAATTATTGCAGATTTTTCCTACGGACCGAGTGAAACCCTATGATATGCATGAGGTTTTGAAAGCTCTGGTGGACAAGGGAGAGTTTGATGAATACAAGAAGGATTATGGTAAGACTTTGATTTGCGGGACAGCCAGAATCGATGGATGGGCTGTTGGAATTATAGCGAATCAGCGGAAGATTGTGAAAACGTCCAAGGGTGAGATGCAAATGGGGGGTGTGATTTATTCTGACTCTGCAGACAAAGCGGCCAGATTCATCATGAATTGTAATCAGCGCAATATACCCTTGGTTTTCCTTCAGGATGTAAGTGGTTTTATGGTGGGAAGCAAAGCCGAACATGGCGGCATCATCAAGGATGGAGCTAAAATGGTAAATGCCATGGCAAATTCTGTGGTCCCTAAGTTTACCATAGTTCTCGGCAATTCTTATGGAGCCGGAAATTATGCCATGTGTGGCAAAGCTTACGATCCACGGTTGATTTATTCCTGGCCCACTGCCCAAATGGCTGTGATGTCAGGTGCATCGGCGGCTAAAACACTTCTACAGATTAAAGTGGCGGCACTCAAGAAAAAAGGAAAAGAGATATCAGAAAGTGATGAGCAGGATTTATTAAAAGAAATCACTGAGAAATACAATGAAGAGTTGAGCCCTTATTATGCTTCTTCCAGGCTTTGGGTGGATGGGGTGATCGATCCTAGAGAAACGCGGAATGTGATTAGCAAAGGAATAGAGGCTGCAAATCACTCTCCTATCACAGAGCGATTTAATGTGGGAGTGATTCAAACTTGATTTTTTTAATTAATTTAATGGAAAGGCTTTCGTTAGCTTATCTAAATGGAATTGTCAAAAGGAGAATTAGAAGCACTGGTTTCGTTGCTGGACGATACGGATCTAGAAGTGAAAAATCATGTTCGTGAAAAGATCATTTCTTTAGGTCAGCAAATTATTCCGTTCCTTGAGGAAAGGTGGGAAAGCAGCTTCAACCCTGAAGTTCAGAAGGAAATCGAAGAGATAGTCCATGATTTACAGTTCTCCGTTTTAAAAGAAAGACTTCAAGAGTGGAAAGATTCTGAAGATCAGGATTTACTCACTGGGCTTTGGATTCTGAATACTTACCAGTACCCAGATGTGGAGTATGAAAAGCTTCATGCCGAAATGCATCAAATTTATTTCGAAGTCTGGACGGCTTTCAGTAATGATTTAATGCCGGATGAGCAAGTTAAAGCCATCAATGGAGCCCTTTTTGGTACTCTTCGTTTTTCAGCTAATTCCAAAAATTTCCATTCGCCGGCAAACAGCATGCTTTCGGCAGTCCTAGAAAGTAAAAAGGGCAATCCCATCACGCTTTGCTCTATTTATTATTTGGTAGCCCAAAAATTAGGATTACCAATCTATGGGGTAAATCTCCCCAACCTTTTTGTCCTCATTTACAAAACCGCAGATACTAGTTTCTACATCAATGCATTTAATAAAGGTTTGATTTTTACTAAGCGGGATATTCTAAACTACCTTTCACATTTGAAGATTGAGCCCAGAGATAGTTTTTTTGAGCCCTGCAGTCATTTAGACATAATTAAGCGCTCACTTCGTAATCTTGAAAATTCTTTTGAGAAGCTTGGTGAGGTAGATAAGGTAAAGGAGATCAAAGAGCTACTTCAGATTTTGGAGGACTAGAAGGTTCTCACATTGCAGCCCATGGCTCTAACCTGAGCAGGAGAAGGTGTTTCTCCTTTGAGGATTTGATTGATTGCTCTTTCGAAGTGCCTATCCGTCACGCTTGCTTCCACTTGAGGGTTATTGTCAAAAGCCCCTCGGTAACTGACCTCAATCCCATCTGAACCTTTTGTCAGCAAAACGATTTCGGGGATTTTTGTTATTTCAAAGAATTTAGTCAAAACAAGATTTTCATCCATTAAATAGGGTATGGAAATATTCTTTTCTGAAATATGACCCCTCAAGGCTGTGGGGTCACTTAATTCCTCTTTTTTCGGATTCACAAAAACGAAGGAAAATCCTTGAGAGGTGTAAGTGTCCAGAATGTAGTTCAGACGATTTTCATACATGTTGACAAATGGGCATCCCATCGTATGAAAAATGAGAACTAACCCCTTGTCAATTTCCTGATTTCCAATCATAAAATCTTGTCCAGACATCAATTCTTTGGCGCTGAGATCTTCAATGGTTTGCGCCTCAGTGGAAAGAAAAAGAAAACTAAATAGGAAAGTAAGTAGGATTAATTTTTTCATGTACTTCTACGAAATTGTATAGGTCAAAATAAGGTTTTCCATTTTGGAAACCTGGATATCGAAGTCATACTTATCAACTTTGGCTTTGATGAATATGGAATCCAGATTAAAGGGACTTAAGCGAATATGGTTTCGAAAAGAAACTCCTCTTTTTCCCAGGCATTTAAAAACAGATTCTTTGGCCGACCAGGCCATGGTGACATGTTCCGGGTCTGCAGTTAGAAAATCCAGTTCTTCTTTGGCCAGAAATCTGGGACCAATCCGAACCACTTTTTCGCGGATTAGCTCTAAATCAATGCCAACCGGTTTAGTATCGTGATAAATCGCCGTGGCTATACCCTTGGTATGTGAAAGAGAAACATGTCCCTTATTATTCATCGCTTGACTTTTGCCATGGGCATCTTTGTAGAAACCAGGATATTCTATTCCCAGAGCCTCAGTAGCTTCATAAATCGCTCTCCTGGATGAAACCCATTCCAATCTTTTTTCCGGGTGGGAGATGTTTGCCATCGCTAGTTTCTCTCTGAAACTCAAAAAGGATAAATCCTCCTCGAAATGCTCGTCAATTATCTTGATTGATAGGGCCGATGAGGCGTTTATTTTTTCTATTTTTGTTTGCATTGGGCTACTGCTCATTTCGAAGATAAGCCAAAAATGCAAGTAAATAAATTACACACACTACTCGGACATAATGATTGTATTTACGCTCTATGTGAGGGTAGTGACCCACGGTATTTTTATACTGGGTCAGGGGACGGGATGGTCGTGGAATGGGATTTGGACGAGCCAAAGGATGGAAAGCTAATCGCGAAGCTGGATCATTCGGTTTATGCATTGGCGGTGGATAAGCAAAGAAACCTTCTATTTGTTGGGCATAACTTCGATGGCGTCCATGCTATTGATCTTGGGGATAATAAGGAGCTTTGGTCCTTGAAACTGACTGATCAGGCAATTTTTGATATCAAAGTTTTTGGGAATGAACTCTATGTGGGGACGGGTGATGGAGTTTTGATTGTCCTCGATATTGAAGAGAGATCCCAGAAAAAGCATATCAAGCTGAGCTCAAAAAGTATCAGAGTAATGTCAATCGCATCAAGCAAAAGACACCTTGCACTTGGATTGAGTGACAATAGTATCAAAGTCCTGGATCTGGTCAACGACTTTAAACCAATCGCCAACCTTACGGGACATACAAATTCTGTTTTTGCACTTGGTTATTCCCCAGATGAAAAATTCCTGATCAGTGGATCCAGAGACGCCCATCTGAAGATTTGGGATACTATTAATTATTTCCTCGATGAAGATATCGTGGCCCATATGTACGCCATTAATTATTTATATTTCTCAGAGAACGGAAAATATCTTGCGACCTGCTCCATGGATAAATCCATAAAAGTCTGGGATTTTGAAGAAAGAAAATTAAAAAAGGTGCTGGACAAAGCCCGAAACGCTGGTCATGGAACATCCATAAATAAAGTATTTTGGAGCACCTACACGGGTCAATTGGTGGCTGTATCCGATGATCGATCCATCTCCATTTGGCAAATAGAAACACAAATTGTATGAAAATTACCCCAACCGCCATTCGGCAAAAAACATTCGAGTCTTCCTTTCGAGGATATGAAAAAAAAGATGTTACCCAGTTTTTGGAAGAAATAGCTGAAGTGGTAGATCAGCTTCATAAAGAGAACATTGAATTGAAGTCAAAACTTCAGAATACAGAGATGGAGGCCAAAAGGCTGAAGGATGTGGAGGATTCTCTTTTCAAAACCCTTAAAACTGCAGAAGACACTGGTGCTAGCATCATAGAAGAAGCGAATGAAGCGGCTGATCAGATAATCAGTGAAGCAAATGAAGCTGCCGAAAAAGCAACGAATAAGGCCAACGAAATTTATCAATCAGCGGTATCCAAAGCTCAGGCTCAGGCAGATTTGATCGTTGGGTCTGCAGAGAAAAAGGCAAAGGACACTATTCTGGAGCTTCAGGAGAACATGAGCGATTTAGTGAGATCTTATGAAAGTCTTGCCGATCAAAGAGAAGGTCTGGTAAAAAGCCTCCGTCGTATCACTCAGGATAGCTTAAATCAGATTGATTTATCTGAAGCACACTTTTCCAGATTGGATGCCAAGGCTTACAAGCGTGCTATTGAAGATTTGAGCAGATCCAATAAATATACCATGGCTAATCTAGAGCAGCTGTCTGAGGAAAATGAAATAGAATCCGAAGAGGAAGCACTAATGGAGGAGCAGGTGATAAAAGATAAAATTCAGGAGACTGCAGATCAGGAAGAGACTTTAATAGCCGAATCACCACAAGAATCATATGTGGATAAAGTTGAGGAGGAGGATGAGAATGAAAATGTGGAGGTAGAAGAAGAAAAGACTGAAATCGTTTTAGCTGAACCGGTTAAGGAAGAAGATTCTGACGAGGATGAAGAGGAAAAAAGTAAGAAAAAAGAGATCCACACTGGCCCTAAGCCTGAAGCAGATAAGGATTCTTCTCAATCATTTTTTGATAACCTCTAATGGGAAAGGTAGCACTGGAGGGAATTGAGTTTCATGCTTACCATGGTGCTTTCCCGGAAGAATCCATACTAGGTAATCGTTTTACTCTTGATCTGGAGATAGAGACTGATTTTAGCTCTGCCATGACCGAAGATAAACTCAGTGAGACAATTGACTATGCTAAACTTTATTCCCTGATTAAGTCCCGAATGGATGTAAAAGTCAAGCTTTTGGAACATCTGGGTTATCTCATTATTCAAGATATTTTGGAGGCTTATCCACAAAGCCAAAAGGCTACTCTCACATTGAAAAAGCATCATCCCGCTCTCGGTGGGCTTGTGAAACATTCAGCAGTCACTGTGAGGTTTCCCGAAGATTTTCAAAACCACGATTAATCGTGTATTCAAGAGCTGAAAAGAGCGCAATTAGAAAGAAATTTTGGACGACTTTTGGTTTATATATGAAGCCAATTAAAAATGCCCAGGGAAAGAGGATAAGTTGGCAAAATTATAAATCCCGAGTTAAGGACATTTATTTCCGGATGGAAGCGGAGAGAGGGTATGCCTCCATTTCAATTGATATTTCTCATTCGGATTTAGAACTTCAGGAGCTTTATTTTGATCAGTTCAAAGCCCTAAAGAAAATTCTGGAAAACTCAACTCAGGAGTCTTGGGAATGGGCTCTCCATACTCAAAACAATAATGGGCAAACTCTTTCCAGAATTTATAAGAGAAGAGAAGGAGTAAATGTAATGGAGGAAGAAACCTGGCCTGAAATCATTTCTTTTCTAAAGCCAAGAATCATAGCCTTAGATGAATTCTGGGATAATGTGAAGCCTGGATTCGAAGACTTTTAAAGGTTACGCTTCTTTAAGACTAGCTTTGCTATTTCCCGATCCCCTCCTAGGGCCACATGATAAGTAAGCTGGTCACCTTCACGCTCAATAGTCATCCCATCAAACCAAACCGCAGAAGGGGTTATTTCAATCAATTTGAAATCAACCCATTCTCCATTTTCTTCCCAACTTTTTCCATCAGGATTGTAATGTCTAACTTTTAATGTGAAGGAATCTCCTTCCGGGATGATTCGCATAAATTCCAGAAAAGTGGTTTTATCTTCTGAGAGAAGCCTAAATGTTCCCACCATTTCTCCTGACTTCGGAGCACTCCAAGATTCTTCACATTCACCACCGAAACCAGTTCCTTCCCAATAACCCTGTAGCCACGCTATTTCCGTCACCTTTCCTTTACCCGGATCTTCATTTTCTTCTAAGAATCTAACTTGTGCGAAGATGGTTGAGGAAAAAAATAGGTAAATAAAAATGGAAAGGAGGACTCTCATAGTTTTGGGCTTAAAGATCGTGTCTTTTTGGTAAATCCGAATTTACAAAAGTGAATCCCCTTGCTTCTTCTCCTTCATAAAAATCAATATTCATTCCCATTAAGAACATTAAATGCTTCTTTTCAATTAAAACAGGAATTCCGGAGACTTCCATTTCTTCATCTTGTTCTTTGGGCTTATCGAATCCCAAGGCATAAGACATACCACCACAGCCCCCACCTTTCACGCCGACGCGTAGAAAGTAATCTTGAGGAATGTTTTTCGTTGCCATTATATGTCGAATTTCTTCCTCTGCTTTTTCCGTGATCTTTATAGGAATAATCATGATTTTGAAATCAATTTGGCAGGAATTTGGTTCGTTTATTCTCGAAATTAAAAATCCTTTGTCTTATTTTGATGAGCTAAGTTCCTTTTCTAAAGAAATAAATATTTATGGAATATTTCTATGATTTCCTTTTGGTGCTTTTGCCAGCTGGAACCGTTCTATATGGCATGTACCTCATTGTGGCATCTTTTCTTTCAAAGGAAAGAGAAAAAATGTTGGTGGAGCTCAAAACCCAGAACACCCAGACAATATTACCTGTGAGATTGCAGGCGGGAGAAAGGCTTTGTCTTTTACTGGAAAGAATTTCACCAAATAATCTGATAAGAAGGGCGAATCCTTCCGAAGGCACAGCTCAGGAGCTTTATTCAAGGCTTGTGGGTGAGGTGAGAGAGGAATTTAGCCATAATTTCAGCCAGCAAGTATATTTCTCAGAGGAGACATGGGAGGCGGTCAGGGCAGCTGTGGAGGATGTGGTAACCCTTTTAAACCAAAGCAGACAAAATATAGATGGAGAGAAAAGTGGGATTGAATTTGCCAAGGCAGTTTTTTCTCTTTCTTTAGAGCGAAAGAATGATTCCATCTCATTTGCTCTTAAAAAAGTAAAAGGGGAGATTCAACTTTATTTCTAATGGCCACCTTCAAAACCAAATCAACAGAAATTCTCGAGAAAGCTAAAACGCTTTTTGGAAAGCAGGCAGAACTTATAGCCAGTCAACCGAAGAAACTTTCTGCTTTAATGGGAAAGGTGGGGGCTAAAATTGGAAGAATGGCTTCTGACCCTAGGATTGCGCAACTTCTGGAACCTTTAGGGATTTTTGTAAGAATGCTAAAAGCTAATTATTCTGGGGCTTATAAAATATCCGCGGGCACTATAGGGTTTATTGTTTTAGGTTTAGTTTACTTCGTTTCTCCGATTGATATCATTCCGGATTTCTTGGGTGTACTTGGTTTTGCGGACGACGTTTCTGTGGTTTTAGCCATTTTTGCAAAGCTTAAAGATGAAGTGGCTGACTTTTTAGAGTGGGAGAGAACTTCTGAAGAGTAGAGCCTGTTACCCATCAAATCCTAAGAAATCTCATGGAAACACTAATCCGAATGGATATAAAAGCGGCATTTGAAGCGGGCTATTCCTATCAAGAATTTAAAGATTTGACTGATCAGCTTTTGGCAGAAAATAGAACCACTGGCCCAAACCAATCAGAAACTTACATCGAGTATACCCGATTAAATCAGAGAAGAATGAGACGTTGGGATAAAACGGTTAAAATTTCTGATTCTTTAAAGGAGGCTATCATGAGGATTTCTGAAGAACAAAGGTGGCTCATCATCACCGAGGCTTGGTGTGGAGACGGGGCCCAAAATATCCCATTTATTCAAAAATTGGCTGATTTGAACCCTAGGGTCAAAACCAGTTATATCATGCGGGATGAATATCCTGAAATCATGGATGAATACCTTACCAATGGCGCTCGATCTATACCTAAGCTAATCGCATTTGACAAGGATTTCGAAAAGGACTTCTTTACTTGGGGGCCAAGACCCGAATTTTTGCAAAACCGCTTGAGAGAATACAAAATTGATCCAAAAGGAGTAAGCTCTAAAGAATTTGCTGAAGGCACGCACCTTTGGTATGCTCGGGATAAAAATAAATCTATAGACGCTGAATTTTTAGGGCTTATTTCTAATCTTTAATTCCAATGAAAACAGCAATAATCTCCGGAACATCGGGATTGGTCGGAATGCAAGTCCTTCATCAAATCCTTAAAAATCCTGAATATGATTACGTGATAAGTGTAGGAAGGAGAAAACTTGCACTGAAACATCAAAAGCTTGTTCAGATTTCTGGTGATATACTTGAGATTTCGAATTGGAACTGGGCGGATATGATGGTCGAAGAGGATATCAAGGGTGATTTCCAAAATTTGAAAGTTTCCATTGAATCCGGAGAAACTGAGATTCATGCTTTCTGTTCTTTGGGAACCACTATTAAAGCCGCCGGGTCCCAAGAAAAATTTAGAGTTATTGATCATGATATGGTTTTAGCATTAGCCACATGGGCAAAATCCATTGGGACAAAAAAGTTTTTGTATGTTTCGGCATTAGGTGCGGATGCAAACTCTTCTGTATTTTATAATAAAGTCAAAGGAGAAGTAGAGGATGACTTGAAAGCCTTAGATTTTGATTTTTTGGGTTTGTTTCGACCTTCTCTGTTATTGGGAAACAGAAATGAATTTCGTTTCGGCGAACAAGTGGCTAGCATCCTCATGAAGCCATTAGTTTGGCTTAAGCTGCTGAAAAATATTAGGCCTGTATATGATTATCAGGTAGCCAAAGCCATGGTAGTGACTGCATTACAGGACTCAAGCTCCAAGGTAGAAATTATACCATCAGGTCTTATTCAAGATATCAGCAAATGAAATTAGTGATCCAAAGAGTTAGTGAGGCATCTGTAAAAATCGATGGGAAAATCAAAGGCACTATTGGAATGGGGCTAATGGTTTTGGTTGGGATTGAAGAGAGTGATGGGCAGGATGATATCGATTGGCTTTCAGGAAAATTAGTGAATCTGCGAATTTTCCCTGATGAAAACGAGGTAATGAACAAGTCAATCCTGGATGTGGAGGGAGAGATTCTTTTGATTTCACAATTCACCCTGCATGCAAGCACAAAAAAAGGAAATCGACCTTCCTACATCAAAGCCGCTAAGCCTGATATTTCTATACCCTTGTATGAGAAATTCGTTGGCTCAGTAAATTCCCTTTTGCCAACAGAGGTACAAACGGGTGAATTCGGGGCCGATATGAAAGTGAGTTTGATCAATGATGGGCCGGTTACCATAATAATTGATTCCAAAAACAGGGTATAAAAAAACCGGTCTTAGAGACCGGTTTTAATTTAAATAGGTGGTTCCTTATTGGACCTCAATAATTCCTATTGGCCCTCTAAGCTGTTCCATTGAGGCGATGTCAATCCCATCTTGACCATGAATTCTGGCAGCTACGCCAGCCGTTCCTTTTGGTAAATCATATTTTTCCGCTGATTGGGAAACTCCATAACCTAAATCTTTCAAAGAGCCTGCAGTAATTCTACTAAGTGGATTGGCTCCTAAATTTAAGAATCCAGTCATAAGCTCATTATCCAAAACCAACTCATCCCAATGTGATAAAGCGGAGCCTTGACCACCTATGAATTGGATTGGCAGAAACTCTGTTCCTCCTTCGTTTTTCCAAAATTGATTACCCCAGCGGCCATCAAAATATGGGAACCCATCTTCATTGAATTTTCTCAACTCGCGATTAAAATCCCATAAGGTACCTATACCCAATACATGACCCATTTCATGGACGATTACTTCATCGAGTAATTCAAAAGCTTCTAGTGTTGCTAAATCCGCAACGTCAAAAAACATAAATCCTGTCGTAGTTAGATCGTCGACGTTCCTAATGAAGTTTGGACCAGCAGCTCCAAGTATTCCGCCAGGACCATCAATTGGAGCAAGGACAACCTCAATAAGAATATCGTCAATCACTCCTCCCTCTTGAACGACTGGAGGAAAACCTGAGAATGCTGAGGGAATATCTCCTCCAATTGCCTCAATAGAAGGGACATCTTTTATTATGACTTTTTCCCATCTTTCAATTGCAAGATCAAAAGCTGATTCTTGAGCCTCAGTCGGTGACGGAAAAATTCCTCCTAAGTCCTGAAATACGAGCTGGATGTCAAATCGGTTTTTGGCTGGTCCTTTTCCTCTTGAGGCTTCATCAAGCTGATAGTCTTCAATGTTTTCAACGAGTTTTCCCTTAAGTCGGACCAATTCCGATTGAGGTTTAACTAGCTCGACTTTAGTTACTTCTAACTGTTGATTTGGGGTGATTGGAGCTTCTTCGGTTACCTCAAAGCATGAGTGCAATAGAGCAGCTAGTACAAAGGCTGAAGAGTACATACCAATTTTCTTAAATTGGCTGAGAGTGTCGTGTTTTTTCATTTTTTGAATTTTGTATGTAAAAATTTTGTCTGAATTATAACAAAAAACCTTCTAGAATTCATTGTAATAATTATATTTTTTGTTGAAAAAATAATACAACAATGTTGCATAAATTGATTTAAACTGATGAAAACGCTTAATAAATCAATAAAAATGTATTTGATATGAGCTTTTTTCTCCATTTGTTCAAGGGGGAAGTTATTTGGAAAGGAGATAAAGTTATAGGGAACCTTTCTTTCTTTATGAGCTATGGCGAATGCTGGGCCATTTTGTCAAAATCCGGACTTAGGCAGTCTGCCTTTTTAAAAACTATTCTCGGTCGTACCCTCTTAAAATCCGGACAAATCAATTATTCTTTTGCAGCGGATTACTTGGACCAAATGAAATCAAAAGGTGAAGTTCACAGTCCACAGGATTTGATTTCTTATGTATCCCATGAGTATAAATTCAGGAATAAATCCAACCTCCAGAATTTTTATTTCCAACAGAGATTTAATTCCTCTGAAGTGGATGAAGCCCTTACAGTAAAGGAATATCTTAATCAATTCGGTTCACCAAAACCTGGAGAATGGACTACGAAAAAAGTATCTGAACTTCTAAAGCTGAATGATCTCTTGGATGAATCTATTCTTAAGCTTTCGAATGGTGAAACACGAAGGTTGGATATTGCACTGGGTCTTCTTAAGCAGCCGAAATTATTTCTATTGGATCATCCTACCACAGGTTTAGATCGGAAAAGTCGAGAAACTTTTGGTGAGATTTTGGAGAATATTATTGCTGAAGGCGTACATGTAATCCTCTCATGCTCAGAGTATGAAATCCCAAAAGGGGTAACTCATGTGGGTTATTTGGAGGAGGGAGGTTTAAGGGTTCTCCAGAGTGAACAGCTTAAATCTGTAAGAAGCAAAAGCTTTAAATATCCAATAGACCGGAAGGAGCTCACCCACCTTTCAATAGGTGATTTACCCCTTAATCAAGAAATGGTTAAGCTTAAAAATGTGGAGATAAAATATGGGGCTAAGATTATTCTTAAAAACTTGAGCTGGAGAGTTAATGCAGGAGAAAGGTGGCAAATCAAAGGCCCAAATGGATCAGGGAAATCAACGTTAATCTCCTTGCTGATTGGTGAAAATCCACAAGCTTACTCTCAAGATATTTGGTTGTTTGAAAAAAAGCGTGGTAGTGGAGAAAGTATTTGGGATATCAAAAAGCCAATTGGTTTTGTGGCTCCTGAACTTGCAAGGTTTTTTCCATCTAATCAAACTTGCCGAAAGGTGATTCTTTCTGGATTGTTTGATACCATGGGCCTTTTCAGAAAGCCAAGTCAAGAACAATATGATTTGGCAGATCGCTGGGTTCGATTATTTGGATTGGAATCTTCTGAAAACGTTCTTATTCAGAGAGCTTCCTTACGTGACCAGAGATGGACATTATTAGCCAGAGCTTTGATAAAAAAGCCAAAACTGCTGATTCTCGATGAGGCCTCGCAAGGCTTAGATGACCTTGAGAGACAAATTTTTAAAGAAACGATTGAGACTCTTTGTAGAAATTCAAATATTACGGTACTCTATGTGAGTCATTATGATTCTGACGTTCCGAAATCAATTGATAAAATTCTAGATATGAGTTAATGGCAAAGTCAAAAAACCGAAGGAATTTTATAAGTAAATTAGGCTCTGGCTTGCTGGCGGCTTCTTTTTTGGATACGGATGCCCTTGCCAAACATGGAGGCCAAACCATAAATTTTCCCAGACCAGATTCTGCCGATTTTTGGGGAGAATTAAGAAAGCAATTTCCTCTCAGGCAGGATAGAGTTTATCTTAACAACGGCACATTCGGCCCGGCGCCATATGCGGTTGTCAATGCATTAAAATCCAGCATTGATGAAATTTATACCACAGGAGAATATGGTAATTACAAAAAGGAAAGGAAAATTCTTGCTGATTTTGTCGGAGCTAAAGAATCCGAAATTAGTCTAACCCATAATACTACGGAAGGAATAAATATAATGGCCTGGGGCTTACCTCTGAAAGCAGGTGATGAGGTAATAGTGACAAAGCATGAACATGTTGGTAATGGCCTGCCCTGGTTAAATAGGGCTAAGCTTGATGGGATTATAATCAAGACTTTTGAGCCAAAGCTGACTGCAGAACAAAACTTTGGGGTAATCAAAAATCTGGTGACCCCTAAAACGAGAGTTATTGCCGTTCCTCACGTTACATGCACCACGGGCCTTGTTTTACCTGTTAAGGAGATTTGCCAATGGGCCAGGTCCCGAGATATATTTACGGCTATTGATGGAGCTCATGGTGCGGGTACTTTTGACTTAAATTTAGAAGATCTTAGCTGTGACTTTTACGCTAGTTGTTATCATAAATGGATGTTAGGTCCTGTGGGTACAGGTTTTTTGTTTGTTAAGGAGGAAAAGTTGGATCAGCTTAAGGCTATTCAAGTCGGAGGGTATTCTGATTCTGGATGGGATATTACGGCAGAACCACCGACGTTTGATGGCTATGTCCCGACAGCTCACAGATACGATTATGGGACGCAAAGTCGACCTCAATATGTTGGAGCTGCTGCAGCAGCAGAATTCCATCTATCCATTGGCAAAACCAAAGTAGAAAGGAGATTGCGGGAGCTGAATAATCGCCTGTATTTAGGACTTTCTAATTTTGGGGGAAGGATTCAAATTCTTTCACCGGAGGAAGAGGAGTCCAGAATTTCCATGATTTCCTTTCGACCAAAAAAGTTGGACTATAAGGCCTTAGGAAAGGAACTTTCTAACTCAGGATTTAGAATCAGGCAGGTGCCTGAAAGCAATGTTGATGCAATTCGGATCAGCACGCATATTTATAATAATGAAGAAGAGATCGATCTTTTTCTCAAAACTCTAGAAACTTTAGTCTAAATGGAAGAATGTAAGGAAATCACAATTTCAGAAGCCCAGAAATTAGTGGATCAATGGATTAATACCGTGGGAGTGAGGTATTTTAATGAATTGACAAATTTGGCTATTCTCACAGAAGAAGTAGGCGAGCTCGCAAGAATAATGGCCAGAACTTATGGAGAGCAATCTTTTAAAGAGTCAGACAAAGGAAAAGATTTGGGTGATGAGATGGCGGATGTCTTGTGGGTGCTAATCTGTTTGGCAAATCAAACCGGAGTAGATTTAACCGAATCACTCAGAAAAAACTTTGACAAAAAGAATATCAGGGATATTGACAGGCATCGAAACAACGATAAATTGAAATAAAAGAGCCCCGGATTTTCGGGGCTTTTTTTAGTTTTCTTTTAAGAAGCGATAAATTTCATCCTTTAGCTTTACTCTTTCTGATCGCTTGTGATTTAAGGTGTCGTCAGAAGCTGGCTCAGCATCTGATTCAATCCGGTAAATCTCATGATCCAACTCGTCATACTCCTCAAAAAGCTTTTTGAAATGAGGATTATCATTCTTAAGCGTGTGTATCTTTTCTTCGAACTCTGGAAATGCGTGGATTAGATTGTGTTTTTTGATCATTTTGGTAAAAGTTTATTCTTACCACAATACTAAAAACTATTTTCGGTGAGAAGCATGACGAAAATCAGGTATGGATTAGAATTTGGTCAAGGCTCCCTTCTCGAATTTACCAATCAAATCAATTGAATCTTCCTGAAGACAGAAATCAATGTCTGCTTCAATATTATGGTTTTGGAGTCTTTTAGCATGAGAAGCCTGAGAAAGAAACTTTTTTAGATCATTCCCCTCTTTTTCAAATAGTGATTTTAAGGCAAGAGATGCATCATCTTCTGATTGGTGGGTTCCTTCAAGACCTTTGGTCAAAGCTCCTGCATAAAGAGAATCTTCAAGATTGAACCTCCCTTTCCAGCCAGCACAATGGACTAAAATATCCCGGTCTATTGATTTCAGGTAATCCAAAGTGGTAGAGAAGTTTGGAAAAGCTCCAATGAGTATCTCTTCTGCATCTTGCGACTTTGAAAGCGCCAAGGTGCCATTAGTGGTGGTCATTGCTAGCTTTTCGCCTGCGTATTTTCCATCTAGGTAGGTCAGAGGGGAATTCCCCAAATCAAAGCCATTTACCTTATGACCATTTCTTTCCCCGGCTATAAGGTAACCCTGAGCTTTCATGGATTTGCATTCTTCCAGGCTGGCAAAGGTTCTGATTTCTTTTATCCCATTACCCAAGGCTGCCACCATGGTGGAAGTAGCCCTGAAAATATCCACAACCACAACAGTTTTGCCTTTCAAATCATGAAGATGAATGAGTTCAGGGCTTAAGCAGATTTCTATATTCCTCATCCTTTGTACAGTGGTAGTTTCTCCACTTGTGCCTTCAGAGTTTTATTTCGAACCTGAATGAAAATCTCGGTACCGGCTTTGCCGAAATCTTTTTTCACATACCCAAGGCCAATACCTACATTCATGCTTGGCGACATAGTTCCTGAAGTTACTTCACCGATGTTTTCTCCATTGCTATTTACAATTGGGTAATGTCCACGAGGAATACCTCTTTCCTGCATGACGAAACCTACAAGCCGTCGAGAAACTCCAGCCTCTTTTTGAGCTTTTAAGGCTTCTGAGTTGATAAAATCCTTTGTGAATTTTGTGATCCAGCCCAGGCCTGCCTCAATCGGTGAAGTAGTATCATCAATGTCGTTTCCGTAAAGACAGTATCCCATTTCCATTCTTAGAGTATCTCTTGCTCCAAGACCAATCGGTTTGATATCAAAGTCTTTTCCTGCCTCGAAAATTGCATTCCAAACTTCCTCAGCATCCTCATTCTTGACATATATTTCAAAGCCTCCTGCCCCTGTATAGCCAGTTCCTGATATAATCACGTCCTTCTTTCCAGCGAATTCACCAACAGTGAAGTGGTAAAACTTAACTCCTGCTAGATCCACCGGAGTAAGGGATTGAACTGCTTCAATAGCTTTTGGTCCCTGAACGGCAAAAAGAGAAATATCGTCTGAAATATTGGTGAGCTTGGCACCCATGGTATTATGCTCATTAATCCACTCCCAGTCCTTTTCAATATTAGAAGCATTGACCACAAGCATATATTTCTCCTCTGAGAAGCGATATACAATTAGGTCGTCCACAATTCCACCCGTGGAATTTGGGAAGCAGGAATATTGAGCCTGAAAGTCGACGAGCTTAGAAGCATCGTTTGAGGTCACCTTTTGAATGAGGTTCAAAGCTTCTTTTCCTTCCACCATGAATTCCCCCATATGTGAAACATCAAATACACCAACTCCTTCCCGCACGCATAAATGCTCTTCTTTGTCAGAACTATATCTCACTGGCATGTAGTATCCTGCAAAAGGAACCATTTTTCCTCCCAGTGATTCATGAAGGTCGTTAAGCTGGATTTTTTTGATGTTTTCTTCCATCATATTTGGATTTGGTTTTGCTGGCAAATGTAAGAGTTGATCCCGGGATTATCAGTCCGTTTATATATAATTTGGTCGAAAATCAGGACAAAAAAAAACAGCCCGAAGGCTGCTAAATTAATTTAAGGACTGATCAAACCGAGAAGCTTTCGCCACATCCGCAGGTTCTGTTCGCATTCGGATTTACAAATTGGAAGCCTTTTCCATTCAGTCCATCAGTGAATTCAAGGGTAGTTCCCGCGAGATACAATAAACTCTTTCTGTCTACCAGAACTTTTACACCCTTGTCCTCGAAAACGTGATCAGTCTCAGTTTGGGTAGCGTCAAAACTCAAGTCATACATGAGGCCTGAGCAACCTCCTCCCTTCACCGAAACTCGAATATTTTCGTCTTGGGATCTTCCTTCCTCCTGACGTAATTCGAGAATTCTATCCTTTGCTTTGTCTGAAACGATTATCATATCTTACTTATCTTTACTTCTTCTTACTAAACTGGTCTTACAACATTCGCGTTGCGTAAAAGATTCAGGACAAATATAAGAAATATCAGAATGAGGAAAATAGAGCATATTGGCATTGCTGTGAATAACCTTGAGCAATCAAATGAACTGTTCAGAAAATTAATCGGCAAAAAGCACTTCAAAACAGAGATTGTGGAAGGAGAAGCGGTAGAAACTTCCTTTTTTCAGGTAGGAGAGACTAAGGTTGAATTACTCCAAGCCACCAATGAAAATTCAGCAATCGCAAAATATTTGACAAAGAAACCTGAGGGAGTACATCATATCGCTTTTGATGTGGAGGATATCTATAAAGAAGTGGCTCGATTAAAAGGAGAGGGCTTTGAAATTTTGAATGAAACACCCAAGGAAGGGGCGGACAATAAATTAGTCGTATTTTTGCACCCGAAAAGCACCAACGGGGTGTTGATTGAGCTTTGTCAGGAAAAATCCTGACCCAAATAAAAAAATCTAATGTCAGAAAAGAGAACAGAAATCGGAGACCTGGGGGAATTCGGCCTGATCGATCATATCAAGGAAAGAGTCAAACTCTCTCAAAAGTCAACCCTAAAAGGTATTGGAGATGATACCGCGGTAATCGATGCAGGAGATCATGTGAAGGTGGTTTCTACTGATTTATTGTTGGAGGGAGTCCATTTTGATTTATCCTATGCGCCTTTGCCGCATGTTGGATTTAAGGCAGTGGCGGTGAATGTATCCGATATTGCTTCGATGAATGCTGTTCCAACCCAGATAACCGTTAGCATAGCCCTATCCAATAGATTCAGTGTTGAGGCTGTAGATGCATTGTACGAAGGAATTTACGCGGCATGCGAGCATTATGGGGTTGATCTGGTGGGTGGTGACACAACAGCATCCAGATCCGGTCTGGTGATCTCAGTGACTGCTATTGGGGAAGTGGACAAAGACAAAGTGGTTTACCGCGATGGAGCCAAAATGAATGATATCCTTTGTGTCACGGGTGACTTAGGAGGTGCCTTGGTTGGCTTGCAGATTCTGGAGAGAGAAAAGCAGGTTTTTCTGGCTAATCCTGATATGAAACCTGAACTGGATAAATACACCTTAGTCACAGGTCGGCAATTGAAACCTGATGCCAGGATGGACATCATTCATGAGTTGAAAGAACTTGGGGTTGTACCCACTAGCATGATAGATGTTTCCGATGGTCTTGCCTCGGAGATTTTTCATATTTGCAAGGGATCAAAAGTGGGAGCCACAATCTATGAAGATAAACTACCTATTGATAAGCAGACCTTCGATACGGCTGTGGAATTGAATCTTGATCCGATCACTTGTGTATTGAATGGGGGAGAAGATTATGAGTTACTTTTTACTATTTCACAGGAAGATTTTAAGAAAGTGGAAAAGCATCCTGACATTCATTTTATAGGTCATATGACAAAGCCTGAAGAGGGTAAATTCCTGGTGACCAAAAGCGGAACTGCCGTGAAAATAAAAGCTCAGGGTTGGCAGCATTTTGATTAAAAAATGATTTAATTAAGTAGTTATAAAAAATTGATTATCAAACAAATAAAAAGCCTCACTAAAATAATTAGTGAGGCTTTTATTTTGAAGATTATCAAAACTATTCGTTAGGATAGGGCACATACACAAAACTTGTAAATGCCCCGTCAATTACAAACAGACAGCAAAACTCATCTGGGTCTTTGTAGGCCTTTTTAAACTCTTCTAGGTTCTCCTCGGCGATGAGTTTTCTCTGGACAAATTCATCCACATAGGTGATGAAATAATTCCAATCCAAACCTTTCTCTTCTTTACCCAGAAAGATTTTACCGATAGGCTGCATCTCCTTAGATATAGGGAAAACAGGAAAATCAGAAAAACCTCTGGATCTAACCTGATAAGAAGCCTCCTTAAGCACCTCGGAAATCTTTACAAAATCAGAAGTTATGGTTCCTAAATATTTACCGCTAAGTTCTGGGTCGTTGAAATCTGAAATCATGATTTAAGAGTTAAACGTACGACATTTTCTACGTGGTAGGTCTGTGGAAACATATCCACTGGCTGTACCCGCTCCACTTTGTATTTTTCATCTAAAAGCGCCAGATCTCTCGCCTGGGTTGCTGGGTTACATGAAACATAAACAATGGTGGGTGCCTCAAGCTTCAGAAGCATTTGAACCACCTTTTCATCCATTCCAGCCCTTGGTGGATCTGTGATGATTACATCAGGTGCAGCATGATTTGACATGAATTCTTCAGTTAAAATTTCTTTCATGTCTCCAGCATAGAAAAGCGTATTGTCAATGTCATTGATTGCAGAATTGATTTTGGCATCTTCTATCGCTGCTTCTACATATTCCACTCCTATTACCTGTTTGGCTTGTCTTGCAACGAAGTTGGCTATGGTCCCAGTTCCGGTGTATAAATCATATACTACCTCATCACCTTTAAGCTGCGCAAAGTCTCTAGCCACCTTGTAGAGCTCATATGCCTGTAAAGAATTGGTTTGATAGAAGGATTTTGGACCTATTCTAAATTTTAAGCCTTCCATTTCCTCCTCGATGTATGGAAGCCCATAGAATGTAACTAGCTCCAGGTCATGGAATGTCTCGTTTCCTTTGGTATTTACCACATATAAAAGAGAGGTGATATCAGGAAATTTTTCCTTCAGGAAGATCATGACTTTATTTATTGACTCTTGGTCAAAATCACCAAATTGGACAATTACCATGATTTGGTCCGTACTGGTGGTACGAATAATCAGGTTTCTCAAAAGCCCAACCTGTTCTCTGATGTCATAAAAGCTTAACTTATTTTCCAGTGCAAAAGACCTCAGGCTATTTCTGATTTCATTGGATAAACCCCCTTGGAGGTAGCAATGATCTACATCGACAATTTTATCAAACATCCTTGGGATGTGAAATCCTAATGCATTCCTTTCAAACTCTTCTCCTGACTGAATTTGCTCAAGGGTGAGCCACTTTTTATTCGAGAAGGTAAAATCCAGTTTGTTTCTGTAGTATCGGGTTTCAGCTGATCCAAGAATCGGCGAAATCTCCGGTAAATCAACTTTGGCAATCCTTTGCAATTGGTCTACTACCTGTTGATGTTTATATTTTTTTTGGAGCTCGTAATTGATATGCTGCCACTTACAGCCACCGCAAGTACCAAAATGATCACAGAAAGGCTCAACACGTTCATCAGAATAAGTATGAAATGCTACTGGAACAGCCTCCATAAAAGAGCTGCGCCCCTTGGTGACTCTCGCATTTATCTCATCCCCCGGAGCCACGCCTGATACAAAAACTACCTTATCTTCATGATAGCCAAGGCATTTTCCTTCAGAAGCAATCTTCTCGATTTTAAGGTTCTTGATGACCTTGTTTTTCATTTTCCTTGACATGGCCGCAAAATTAGGGAAAATGAATTAGACAGATCAATCCACAAGGACAATTATCTTTTGCACAGGGATAAGTCCTTCCAAATTCTGTCATTTCCCTATCTTTGGTCACATATGAGCTCAGCACATTTCAAGGATAAAGTAGTAGTGATTACCGGGGCAACTTCGGGAATAGGAGAAGCTTGCACTGATGTATTTGGACAAGCAGGGGCGAGGCTAGTAATCACTGGTAGGAATTCAGAAAAATTAAATAAGAGTTCAGAAAGGTTAGCTCAGAAAGGCTTCGAAAATTTGGCTGTTTTAGCAGATGCTTCATCTGAAGAAGACAATAAGAAAATGGCTGAGGCGGCTATCGAAAAATATGGTGGAATAGATATCCTTATCAATAATGCAGGAATTTCTATGCGAGCCCTATTCGAGGAGATGGATCTGTCAGTGTTTCACAAAGTGATGGATACCAATTTTTGGGGGACTGTGTATGCCACTAAATATTGCCTGCCTTCCATTTTGGAGAACAAGGGATCGATAATTGGGGTGTCTTCAATAAACGGTTATCGCGGGACACCGGCTAGAACCGCCTATACAGCCAGCAAATATGCGATGAACGGTTTTTTTGAATCCCTCAGAACCGAGGTTATGAAACGTGGTGTACATGTTTTGGTAGTAGCTCCTGGTTTTACGTCTTCCAATATCAGGAACAGTGCTTTGAATGCAGAAGGAAAGTCCCAAGGAGAATCTCCACGTGATGAGTCTAAAATGATGACCTCGGAGGAAGTAGCCACCGCTTTGATGAAAGCTACCCAAAAAAGAAAAAGAGATTTGGTTTTGACATCTCAAGGTAAACTGGCTGTTTTTCTGAATAAGTGGATGCCAGGCTTTATGGATGGGATGGTTTATAAAGTTATGGCCAAAGAAGCAGACTCCCCATTAAAATAAATGCAGAAATCCATATTTCAGACCTACCTGAACCGCCTGGTGGATTTGTCTTCTAGAAACAAATCCATTTATCTGGCAAAATTGGAAGGTTCTGGAATGGTCGACATCAAAGACTTTGACTTTCTTAACGGGGAGTCAAGCTTTGAAATCATAAAGAAGCCGATGGAGAGAAAATCGGCTTTCGTTATTCTTCCTGAATCTGATCCCCGACAATCTCAAACAAACCTATTATCAAAAAAGCTTTCCAGGCTAAAATTTAGAGGTGATCTGATCGAACAGGAAACAGGTAATCAAAGTCTTGCGATTGGTCTATACTTTGTAGAAGGGTGCCTTCTTAATGGTCAAGTGGTCAGAGGGCCTCTAATTTTTCAATCCTGCAGGATTTTTCTCCAGAATCAGAAATGGCAATTAAAACCTGAAAATGATTTCTTTTTTAATCCTGCATTCCTCCTTGCCTACAGCAAAGCTTATCAAGTGAGTATTGATACGGAAGAGCTAGATGCAAAGCTTTCGGAGTTACCTAGAGATGCAGTGCAGTTTAGAGTGAGCTTAAATAAACTCATCCAAAATCATTTTTCGATTAAAGTCAGCTCATCTCTATTTGAAGACAAGATTGATTCTTTTCCAGAAAGTCAAAAAAGTATTGACTTGGCAAAATTCAAGGAAGGGATTCTGGAGTTAAAGTCTTATTCTTTATTAGGATTATTTGAGCAGAAGAATAGCTTCCTGTTTAGAGAATACGAGGAGTTTGACCGAGGTTCAAATTCAAGAAGTTTAGAGTCTTTCCTAGAGGAAAAATTCAAAATAGAAGCCGAAATAACTCAACCAAGAGAAGAGGATCGTTTCCCTGCATTTGCCATGGACTCTTCTCAGGAGGAGGTTTTCTTAAAAGTGCGGGCAGGAAATAATGCCGTGATAGAAGGTCCCCCAGGCACAGGCAAATCCCAATTGATTGCTAACCTAATCTCAGACTACACAGCAAGTGGGAAAAAAGTCCTTTTGGTTTCCCAAAAAAGGGCTGCTCTGGATGTGGTACATGAGAGACTTTCTTCTTTGGGCTACGGTAAATTTTTAGCTCTGGTTCACGATTACCGAACAGATCAAAAAGCTTTCTTTGAGCAGATTAAAGATCAGATTGATTCCATAGAGACATATGAGGATGAGAATCGAGGATTAGACTCAGTGGTCTTGGAGAGGGAGGCTTCGATATTGTCCAGAACCATATCAAGGTTATCTGGGAAGTTTGAAGAATTGAGATCTGCTTTGTTTGATCATGAATCCTGTGGACTTAGCATCAAGGAGCTTTATCTAAGTTCAGGCCAGAAAAGTGGTGAAGGCTTGGATCTTGGTTCATTAAAGATGAGCTATCAGGAGGCCTTAAACTTCGAAAAAGAGTTTAAGATTTTTTATTCCTATCAGGAAAAGTTTAAAGATGGATTTTGGACTGAAAGGAGGTCAACAAGCCATCTAAACAGGTTGGAGTTGGAAAGCCTTAAGAGCCTTCTTAAGGAAATGGAATTATTTTATAAGGATAAAAATGGGATTTCTGATCAAAGAAGTGACTTGCTCAATCTGATTTTAGAATTCGATCGCCCAGTTGATCGATTTTCGGATTTATTGAAGGCTTTTGATCAATTATCAAAAAAGAAGGTGGTTCAAAGAATTCTGTCTGGCAGAAATGATAAATCAGAGCTTTCTCAGTTGCTTAGGTTTGGGTTTAACACCAAAGCTAAGCTGGATGAAATGAACCTGAACTTTCCTTCAGATTGGGAAGAAATAGAATCAGAATTTGCCTCTGCTCAAAAGATTATTTCTTCTTCATTCGGATGGTTTGCCTGGATTTTTCAAAAGGGAAGGCTGAAAGGTTTTAAAAAATGGCTGGGCTCAAACTCAATTTCATATTCTATTTCAAACCTCAGGCTGGCAGTTGAAAGTTTTAATTTCTTACAAAATAAGTACATCGAGTTTAGAAAAATCCCATTGGCGGAGGCCGAAGGCATCCATTTACAAGATGTTGTAAAAAATGAAACAGGTTTTAAGAAGGTATTTGAATGGATTGAGGATTGGGAAGCAATAGATTGGAAGGATGAATTTGGATTTGATTTCAGTGATGAGGAAGGTTTAGAGTCCATTAGAAGGGTTGAAATAATGGGTAAGGAAATACAAAATTGGGTAGATAGGCTGCGGGTATTTTTTACAGATGATCAAATCCGTCAAGTTGCAATAGGTGGAAAAAAGGTAGCGGATAGAAATATTGACCAGGAGCTAGGTGATCTTCATTCCTTTGATGTTTTTCTCTCAAAATGGAATAAAAAGGAGTTAGGTTTTCTGCTATATAAAAATAGAAGCACCCGTGAGTTAAAAGACTTACTTGAAGTCTTTTGGATAGAGTGGAGGTTACAATGGATTGATGCATTAGAAGAAAAGGATCCGGTTTTAAAAGAAGCAGGTTCGATAAAGCTTGGGCATGAGATAGATGAGCTTAAGTCTGCGATTCTCAAAAAACGAGAGCTTGGAAATCATATCGGACTTTTGAGGCTAAGGGAAGGGGTGTGTAAGAATTTGGAGTATAACCGACTTGGAAATCGCACCACTTACAGGGACCTATTTCATGAAGTGAATAAAAAGCGAAGACGCTGGCCGATCAGAAAACTGGTGGAAAGCTTTTCCGATGAGATATTCAGGTTAGTGCCTTGTTGGATGGCGAGTCCGGAAACTGTTTCTGCCCTATTTTCCAGTAAGCAAGAATTTGATTTAGTGATTTTTGACGAAGCGTCTCAATGTCCTGTGGAGAGGGGATTGCCAGCTTTGCTTAGAGGGAAACAAGTAGTGATTGCGGGTGACACCATGCAGCTTCCCCCTTCGAGTTTTTATCAAAGCACATGGGATGATGAGGGGGATGGATTGGAATACGAGGCAGAATCTCTTTTAGAATTAGGGAGAGGATATTTTGATTATGTGAGATTGAAGGGGCATTATAGGTCGGCGCACCCAGCACTTATCCATTTTTCTAATGCTAATTTTTATGGAAATCAGCTGCAATGCCTTCCGGATTTACCCACCGTTTTAGAGAATGAATCTGCATTTTCCTGGACTAAAACAGAAGGGGTTTGGTCTGAACAAAGGAATCGCACCGATGCCGAGGAGGCTGTCAACAAGGTTTCTGAAATTTTGAAAGAGAACCCTGAAATTAGCATTGGTGTGGTGACCGGTAATTTCTTTCAGATGGAATTGATTTCAGATTTGCTTTGGCAAAGTGGTCTAGGGCAAGCGAATGTGAAAGTCAGAAATATTGAAAATGTTCAGGGAGATGAGTTTGATGAGGTCGTGCTTTGCCTGGGGTATGCCAGAAATCGAGATGGAAAGCTGAGCACTAATTTCGGATTACTATCCAAGAAAGGTGGAGTAAATCGCTTGAATGTAGCCATTAGCCGGGCCAGGAAGAAAATGCATGTGATTAGTAGTCTTGAAGCAGAGGACTTTCGTCCAAAGCTTTTAGAAAATCCAGGTCTAAAATTGCTTAAAGAATATTTGACCTTTGTAAAAGAACAAAGTCAATCTCCGGATATACCTGTCCCTCTCTTTGAAAGCTCTTCTCGAAATAGCTTTAAGACCTTGAAACAATATTTGTTGGAAAGAGAGAAATATATGTCTGAAAGAATTCCTAGTGCCTTAATGGACCTCATTGAAGAAAATATCGGTCAAGCGCCAAGGGCGATTTTGACTGATGATCAGCGATTTTTTAATGCATCTTCCGCCAAAGCAGCTTTAGCTTACCACCCCATATTACTTGAACAAAAAGGCTGGCCGTTTGAAATCAGGTGGAGTCGAGAGATTTTATTTTAAAATTGAATGAAATATCATACATTATAATCTTATATTAAGTTTAATGAATGATATTTCATTCGAATAATTATCTTAAAAAAGATTGATAATTCATTCATTAAATTGTATTTTTGGGTTTAAAGCATGAAATATCAGTCATGAATATTGCCTCAAATACGGATTTAGCCATTTTGGCTATGATTGGTGACTTTGTAAAAAAGAAAAGAGTAGCCCAAAACAAAACTCAGGGGACACTTGCTTCTGAAGCAGGGATAAGCAGATCCACATTGAGTTTATTGGAAAGAGGTGAAAAGGTAAACCTCATTACTTTGATTCAGGTTTTGAGAGTTCTAGATGAACTTCAGGTGTTGGAGGGTTTTGAGGTCATCCCAGAAATCAGTCCCATAGAATACATCAAGCTCCAAAAGAAACAAGAGCGGCAGCGGGTTAGGAACTCTGATATGGCTGCAGAAAACCCGCCTAGTGAATGGTAGTGGCTGCAGAAATCTGGTTATGGGATCAATTGGTTGGAGCGGCTCTTTGGAATGAGAGTCAAGGCCTTGCAAGTTTTGAATACGATTCTGGCTTCTTAAAGACCAAACTTGATATTGCCCCTCTGACTATGCCTATTTCAGCTGGGAGAAAGGTCTATAGCTTTCCTGAGAACAGAAGTAGGAGAAATGATCCTTACGACACATTTCGAGGACTGCCAGGCCTTCTGGCAGATATGCTTCCAGATAAGTATGGAAATCAGCTCATCAATTCCTGGTTAATTCAAAATGGAAGACCTAGTGACAGCCTGAATCCGGTTGAGCTATTGTGTTTTATCGGTAAGCGCGGGGTAGGTGCTTTGGAAATAAAGCCCTCTTTGCGGAAAGAATCGACCAGAGCCAGCTCTCTCGAGTTAGATAGCCTCATTGGCGTTGCCAATAAAATTTTAAATACCAAAGAAGGTTTTAAAGCAGATTTTGAAAAACAGGAAGAAAAGGCACTGGCCGATATTCTGAAGATTGGAACTTCTGCAGGAGGAGCTAGAGCAAAGGCGGTAATCGCTTATAATCCTAAGACAGGAGAGGTCAAAAGTGGACAGGTCAAAGCGCCATCAGGATTTTCGAACTGGATCATCAAATTTGATGGGGTAACTGATCATCAGTTTGGGACTTCAGAAGGCTATGGTCGAGTTGAGATGGCCTATTATTTAATGGCTTTGGAGGCTGGGATTGAAATGAATGAATCTATCCTTTTGGAAGAAAATGGAAGAGCCCATTTTATGACTAAAAGGTTTGATAGGACAGAATCAGGTGAAAAAATTCATATGCAAAGTTTATGTGGTTTGAGGCATTTTGATTTCAATCAGGTAGGTTATTTCAGCTATGAACAGGTTTTTGAGACCATGCGAATGCTTAAGCTTAGTTATCCCGAAGCTGAACAAATGTTTTTAAGGATGGTCTTTAACGTGCTATCTAGAAATTGTGATGATCATACTAAGAACTTTGCATTTCTCATGGATAAAACGGGGCAATGGAAGCTATCTCCGGCCTATGATATTTGCTTTGCCTACCGGCCGGGAAGTATTTGGGTAAGTTCCCAATCTCTTCAGGTGAATGGGAAAAGGGAGCATATTACAGACTCCGATTTTTTGGAAGTAGCCAGAAGAATGAATATTAAGAAGGCCAAAGAAAGCATACAGAAAGTAAAGGATGCGATTTTGAAATGGGAAGAATTTTCTGGGGAAACAGGGGTTTCCGCTGATTTGGCCAAAAAAATCCAAAAGGCACATCTGGTTTAGCTTTCTGGCTTGGAACCTGCACTTCTCAGATTTACTACCTTGTTTAACGTGTCAAACCAGAATGGGGCTCCTACTATTCCCGCGACAACTGATAAGAATAAGCCCAGGATTTTATTTAAGAGATTTGTTTCTACAGCGGAATTTGTTCCCCATCCAAATGGAATTTTTGCGGACTCAATCTCTCCCTTAATTCTTTCCAATTCTTTGATATTTGACTCGATCTTCTGTTCCGTGGTAGAGTTTTCGTATACCGAGTCTCTAGGTTCCAACTTTAAATCCTCAATATTTTCTGAAATTGTATTAGCCAGTGCTTCGGATTCAGCAGGATGATTGTACAGATATTGAATGATTTGAATACTGTCAATATTGAAACTAACCACGGTAATCGTGGAAATAATAATGAGAAAAATCTGCGCCTTCTTTTTATAAGTACCAGCTATTCTGGTCATACAATCATTAAACCAGCCTTCAATATTTTTTCTTAGTTCTTCCAGACCATTACCTGCTTCTGATATGGTTTGAAGTAATTGCCGCTTCAGGTCTTCCGGAAGTTCAGAGTTTTTAATGGAGTCCTTAATTGAGTTTATCGTATAGGGCTCTTCTTTATCATTAACCAAGTCGAGCAAAACCCCTGAAAACACTTTGGAAGGAATATAGCTCGCTTTTCTTCCTGCAGGAGTTAGACCATCGATAAGCCTGTGCTCCAGAAACTTTTCGCCCAACTTATTTTCTTTAAAGGCGCTTTTGAGCCAGTTTTCAAGATTATTGGCTCTAAGGTCCAGATACTGCGCAATAAGCTCCTGAACGGTAGAGCAGGCTAAGGACAAAAGAAAATAAACGAAAATTAGGCCGATGACCAGATTGAGTATAGCTGAAAAATCCATAAGAAAAGAATTAATGAAAAAAACGCTAGAACTCTATTTACAAAATATATGACTGAAAATCAATAGGTTATAAACCAAAAATTAACTCTGAATATCATATATATCCCACTAGTTTATAAACAGTGATTCCAATCCACTCCTTCACTAACTTATGCCAATAGGTCAATGCATCTGCACTGGGGAAAAACAGTGCTGGAATATCATACTTGGGGTCGTAGGAGTAATAGTCAGTAGGGAATGTTTCTGTCTGTAAACCTACCTTTTCAAAGCATCCTTTTGCCCGATACATATGAAAAGCAGAGGTGATTAGAAGAAAATCCTGCGATGTGTCAATTCCTTTTTGCTCCAAAAACTCCCTGGTAAACTGTGCATTTTGGGCGGTGTTTTTACTTTGATCTTCAATTAGAATATCCTGACTAGGAACTCCAGTCATTTCCAGAAATCGCTTAAGTAGTTCAGCCTCACTTTGTGGATTCACCGGGTTTAATCCTTGCCCTCCAGTAATCAGGATTTTCTTGATCTTGCCAAGGCGATAGAGCTGGAGCGCATGGGTAATCCGATCGGCACCTTTATTAAAAAATGTCCTGTCATAAGCAGTTTTGCTCAGGTTGGTCACTCCGGTCAAGACAATACCAATTTCATGGTTCTGGACCTCCTCAAATTCTTTGTAATCAGGCTCCCAAGCCAATAGTGCCTGGTTGGCGAGGAAAGGGTTGGTACAGAAAATCAAAAGACCAATTCCTATCGAGAGAATCCTTTTCCCCCATTTCTTTCTGAATTTGAATGTACCTAGAATTATCAAAATCATGATAATGGTCAAGGGCATAGCCAGAAAACTTAGAAACTGGGAGAGGTAGAAAAACATGGAAACAAAGAAAACTTGCAAAATCCAAATTCCAAACCTTTATGAAATGGCCTTGAAATTTATTTAATCCTGTGATACGAATCATCTAAAAGGTAAATAGAGCTTTTCTTATAGATTCCAGTAACCTATTTTTGAAAATGCCTTCCAATCAAAAAGACATCAAAGGAGCGCTCCATCAATTAAACCAAAAAATTGAAGGAGAGGTACGCTTTGATTCCTTAAGTAAAACTCTTTACGCCACCGATGCCTCCGTCTATCGGGAGATTCCTCTAGCAGTAGCCTTTCCCAAGTCCGAAAAGGATATCCAAGAACTCATTCATTTTGCTACCGAAAGCGGCACCTCCCTGATTCCTCGTACTGCGGGAACTTCTCTCGCGGGTCAATGTGTAGGAAATGGAATAGTCGTAGATGTCTCAAAACATCTCACTCAAATCTTGGAATTCAATAAGAAAGAGCGATGGGTACGGGTTCAACCAGGAGTGGTTAGAGATGAGTTGAATAGGTTTCTAAAACCTCATGGACTTTTCTTTAGTCCAATTACTTCCACTGCAAACCGTGCGATGATCGGGGGAATGGTCGGCAATAATTCCTCGGGGACGACTTCTATCGTTTATGGGGTGACTCGGGATAAGGTGATTTCCTTGAATACTATTCTAAGTGATGGAAAAAAGGTTGTTTTCGGGGAGATTAGCCAAGATGACTTTGACCGAAAATGTGGGCAAAAAGACCTTGAAGGAACCATCCATCGACAGATTTTTGACGAACTCAATAATCCCGAAATCAGGGACGAGATACATGCCCAATTCCCTAAGAAAACTATCCATCGCCGAAATACGGGCTATGCGGTGGATGAATTGCTAAAAGCAGAGCTTTTTGAAGGGAAGGAGCCGTTCAATTTCTGCAAGTTACTTTCAGGCTCGGAGGGAACTTTAGCCTTCACCACTGAAATTAAGATTAGTTTAGACCCTCTTCCGGAGCCCATTGATATTGTTGTTGCAGCGCATTTTGAAACTATCAATCAAAGTATGCATGCCGCTCAGGTGGCGATGAAACATCCTGCTACAGCAGTTGAATTAATGGATAAGATCATTTTGGACTGCACCAAAGAGAGTATAGAATATTCAAAGAACAGATATTTTGTGGAGGGAGATCCAGAAGCAATCTTGATGGTAGAATTTCGAGGAAGGACTTTGGAGGAAGCCCTGGACAAAGGAAAAGCTTTGGTCGAAGACCTGAAAAAGGCTGGGCTTGGCTACAGTTTTCCAATCATAGAAACTGAAAAGGTAGCATCGGCCTGGGCTTTACGGGCTGCCGGTCTTGGGCTCTTAGCAAATATTCCAGGCGATAAGAAGGCTGTGGCTTGTATCGAAGACACAGCGGTGGATATCGAAGATCTAGCCGATTACATCGATGAGTTTGATAAGCTCATGGAGGATTTCGATCAAAAGCCAGTTCATTACGCACATGCCGGAGCAGGGGAGATTCATTTGCGGCCGGTTTTGGATTTAAAGAAGAAGAAAGGGGTAGATGATTTTTTTAAGATTTCTGAGACCTCAGCGAAGCTGGTGAAGAAATATCAAGGATCTCTTTCGGGGGAGCATGGTGATGGTCGAGTACGGGCAGCTTTTATCCCGCTAATGGTGGGCGAAAAGAATTACGAGCTTTTCCGTAGGATCAAATACACATGGGATCCAAAAAATATTTTTAATCCTGGCAAAATCGTGGATGCCGCCCCTATGAATGAGTTCCTTCGCTATGAACCTGAAATGGAGACTCCGGTGCATGATACAGTTTTGGATTTCGATCAGGTGGGAGGAATCCTGCGGATGGCTGAAAAATGCAATGGATCTGGGGATTGTCGGAAATTGCCAGGATCAGGCGGAACCATGTGTCCCTCCTATATGGCTACTCGAAATGAAAAAGACACTGTTCGTGGGAGGGCCAATACCCTCAGAGAATTTTTAACTCAGGATAAAAAAGAGAATGCTTTTGATCATCCGGAGATTAAGGAGGCACTGGATTTATGTTTGAGCTGTAAAGGCTGCACGGCCGAATGCCCATCCAATGTGGATATGTCAAGTATGAAAGCCGAATTTCTTTATCAGTATCAAAAAACTCACGGTATACCCCTTCGCTCAAAAGCTTTTGCTTACATCAATGAGTTGAATCGATTGGGTTCAGCTACTCCAGGGATTGCTAATTTCTTTCTTAGGAATTCACTGACGGGAGGGATTTTAAAATCCATTTTGGGAGTGGCAACTGAGCGAAACTTGCCAGCCATAAGTGCTATCAGCTTGCGGCAGTGGTATAAAAGGAATTATGATTCTTTGCCCAGCGGGCAAAGCCAAGGTAAGTCTGTCTTTTTCTTCGTAGATGAATTCACTAATTATAACGACACTGAAATTGGTATCAAGTCTATTTCTCTTTTGAAGAGACTAGGCTATGAAGTGAAGGTGGTAGATCATGAGGAAAGTGGACGATCAGCTTTGTCCAAAGGACTGCTGCAAAAAGCTAAAAAGCATGCAGAGGCCAATGTCAGGGTTTTCGAGAAACTCATAGACGGAGATACTCCTTTGATCGGTTTGGAGCCTTCAGCGATTTTAAGTTTTCGGGATGAGTACCCGAGAATAGTGAGCCCGGACCTTTTGGATGCAGCGAAAAAGCTGAAGTTTCATGTACAGTTAGTGGATGAGTTTTTAGGTAAGGAAATAGTAGCTGGAAATATTGATTCTAGTTTGTTTTCATCTGAATCGAAGAAGATTAAACTTCATGGTCACTGCCATCAAAAAGCACTTTCCTCCCTGAGTTGGACTCAAAAGATTTTATCCATACCTGATAACTATTCTGTGGAGATCATTCCAAGCGGATGTTGCGGAATGGCAGGAAGTTTTGGATATGAAAAGGAGCACTACGAGGTAAGTCAGCAAGTAGGGGAGTTGGTGCTTTTCCCAGCTGTGAGAGAAAGTTCGGAAGATGAAATAATTGCCGCGCCAGGTACATCTTGCCGTCACCAGATAGCTGATGGAACGGGAAGAAGTGCATTTCATCCTGTGGAGATTCTCTGGGATGCGCTTAAAAAATAGGAGAATTTGATAATTTCATGATTGATCGGTTCTTAAATTAAATATCGAAAAAATGCTTCATATGGCCTTTAAGCGCCTATGTCGGGTAAATGTCGGGTGAAATCCGAGTGGTTTTCGTCCTTTGTTTTTCATCAATAGAAGAAATTGCTATGGCAAATCAAAAACTATTAACAATGAAACAGCCGAAGTTAGGAAAGCGAATTTCCGAATTGAGAAAAGCAAAAGGATGGACTCAGGAAGAGTTGGTCGAAAAATGCAATTTGAATGTAAGAACCATTCAGCGTATCGAAGCAGGAGAGGTGACTCCAAGAAGCTACACGGTCAAAGCACTCTTTGAAGCCCTTGGGGTAGAATGGTCAGATCAAGATGAGAAATCCGAGGCTTCTTTGGACCTAGGAAGCAGCAAAAAATGGATCATGTCAGGTTTTGTAGGTGGAATAATATATTTCATTCTATCCTTTTTCGAGATCGCCATGGATGCAGAAATAATGGAAGGAATAGGTTTTTACACCGAGGGATATATTCCGGTAAAGCTTGCAGTACTGGTTTTCTATTCACTTTTTCTTTTTGGTTACATTCACATTGCCAAGGTGATTCCGAATAATGTTCTCGCCATAGGGGCTTGGGTTCTTTTGGGCCTGAATGCATCTTGGATTACGGTGGATATTATTTCTTTCACTGCCTCTCCTTTTCTACTGGAGGATTACTTTGTGGTCAAATTAATCAGCGTTGGCTTGGGCTTTATTCTCTTTGGATTTGGCTTTCTGCAATACAAAAACCTTTGGTCCAATGTTGCTATGATCTTAGGTGTACTTGCAATTATAACAGGAGTACTGTTCGTAACTGTGATTGGAACTGTAATCGGCTTGATTACTTTCACTCTCTTTGAGATTGGGCAATTAGCCTTTATGGTTTGGCTAGTAAATGATGGCGGAAGGAAAAGTCCTTCCGCTTTTGCATTAAATCACTAACTCGTAGTACACTTTTTATTTATCGAATTTTTTATAATTTCAGGAAATTAAATTTCCTGAAGATATGTGCAGAAGACTATTTCCCGCGGCCTTTTTAATTCTTTTACTTGTAAGCTGCGGAGGATCTGAACCTAATGATCCTGTTCCTACCCCTGACCCATCCAATTTACAAATCGATGTAGAGTTTATTGGTGATGGTATTGTTGTGTTAGATTTCACAGCAGACAATGCGCTCTTTTTCAAAGTAAACTGGGGAGAATCTGGATCAATCCCGAACAGGGTAGATGGTAATTCGGCTAATCTTCAGTATAAAGAAAAAGGCCAATATTCGATTGTGGTTCAGGCTCATTCTGCAGAGGATAACTTTGTGGTTGCTATTGAGCGGATCATCATGAATAATGAAAGAATGGGGCTGGATCCAAACACAGGATATGAGACTCCAGATTCTTATCCTGACTATGAGTTGGTGTGGAGAGATGAATTTGATGGGACTGCCTTGTCTGATGATTGGACTTATGAAATTGGTGATGGCTGTCCAGGACTCTGTGGTTGGGGAAATGATGAACTTCAGTTTTACAAAGAAGAAAACACAAAAGTGGAAGATGGTTTTCTGACCATCACTGCTAAGCCCGAAAGTGCAGGAACAAGAACTTATACCTCTTCCAGATTAATTACTAAAGGCAAACAGTTCTTCACCTATGGGCGGATTGATATTAGAGCTGTGATGCCTAAAGGTCAGGGATTATGGCCTGCGCTTTGGATGCTTGGTGAGAATATTGATGAAATTGGCTGGCCAAACTGTGGTGAAATAGATATCATGGAAATGGTAGGTGGGAGTACGAACAATAACGACGGCACGGTTCATGGCACTGTACACTGGGACAGCAATGGTAATTATGCGAATTATGGTGGCAGCACTGAACTTGAGTATGGGACTCTCTCAGATGAACCTCATGTATACTCCATTATATGGGATGAGCGAGAGATTAGGTGGCTTCTAGATGATGTAGAATATCACGTCATAGATATCACCCCTGGGGACCTTGAGGAGTTTCATAAACCTCACTTCTTTATAATGAATGTAGCAGTAGGAGGAAGGTGGCCCGGAAACCCTGATGGGAGTACCATTTTCCCACAAGAAATGAGGGTGGACTACATTAGAGTTTTCCAAAAACCCTAATTTTCAGAAAGAGCTTCGATCATTTTAGATTTCACGCCGGATAAAATTCCGGCGTTTCTTTTGCTCTCAGATTGAATTTCAAGGATTTTTGGGTGCTCGGATGGAGAGAAGAAATCGGCTATAGTATTTTTAAGTTCATCGCGCTCATTGACCAAATTATATTCAAAACCGAATTCATGCGCCAGACTTTCTGCTGAAAGTGGTTGATAAGTTTCAAAATACTCCTCCAACTCTGGTTGGGAGGAAGGTCCCTTGATTAGTCTGAAGATTCCGCCGGCATGATTATTTAACACGATTATTCGGAGATTTGGCTTGGTGTAATTTTGCCAGAAAGCATTCCTGTCATAGAAAAAAGCCATATCTCCTGTAATCAATGTAACCATTTCATCAGTGACCAAAGAACAACCAACGGCGGTGCTATTACTACCATCTATTCCACTAGTACCTCGATTACAAATGATCTCTTGATCAAGTGGGCCTAAGAAATTCACATATCTCACGGCCATACTATTGGCGAGATGAACCTTGGATCTTTTCGGAATTTTTGGAAGTATTTCTGCCAAAGCAGTGTATTCCCCAAAATCAGCGGTTTCAAGAATCTTAGGGAGTGCAGCCTTCGCTTTTTGGTTTAAGCTTGTCCATTTTTCCTTGAACTCAGAATATAAAGGCTCAAGATTTTTAAAAAGCCATGAGAAGAAAAAGGAATTAGATGCATGAATCGTTTTTGTGAGTTTTTGGAAGGGATCACGTGCCTTTCCTGATTCTTGAATATGCCAGTTTATCGCATCAGTACTTCGTAAAAAGAGCTTTAAGGGCTTTGAAATGACGGACATTCCAAAACTTAAAATTAAATCCGGCTTTAGGTTTTGAGTTAGATTGGAGCTTCCCAACCAATGATCATGTTGGGTTATGGTGAACTCTGATTGAAAGTTAGAAATAACATCAGTGACCACCACAACATTCTTTTGGGTGGATAATCTCATTATGATTTCTTCAGTTTCCGGATCTGGTTTGGATTGACCCGCCACAATCATAATTCTCTTGAACCTTGGGAGATTTTCCTCCAAGAACGATTTGGTCGATTTGTTCAAATTCACCTTGGATGTTGGCTGAATTTGAAGTTTTGTTTCAGGCAAAATCAACTCTTGACCTTCTTCTGGATAAAAAGGCTCTCGAAAGGGTAGATTAATATGAACAGGGCCTTTCGGAAAAGATTTCGCCAAATAAATGGCCTCAGTAGAAATATTAATTGCACTTTCAATGGAGGTATCTGAGTTATCCAAAGAAGGAAAAACGAAGGATTTTTTAACGTGCTTTCCATATACCTCCTCCTGAAAAATAGTTTGTCCATCGTACTGATCGATCCACTCAGGCGGCCTGTCTGCAGTAAGAATAAGTAAGGGGATTTGCTGAAAAAAAGCTTCAGCAATGGCAGGAAAATAATTTAAAGCCGCTGATCCACTGGTACAAACAAGCACGACAGGTTCCCCGGTTTGCTGGGCCATTCCAAGGGCAATAAAAGCTGCGGATCTTTCGTCAGACACGGTTTTGGTACTGATTTCGGGATGCCTTGCAAATGCAATGGTCAAAGGTGCACATCTAGACCCTGGGGACAGAATCGCATGTCGGATTCCGTTCTTAGCGCATAGAGCCACCAGATGACTGACTGACTCTATAATCATTCTTTCGGGTTGATAAGGATTTTGCCAATGTTAGCGCATTTCAGCTCCGTTTCCTCCCACTCCTTTTCAGGGTCAGAATCCTCCGTAATACCAGCACCGGCATATACTATGGCTTCCTTTCCTGTCAAGGAGGCTGTGCGCAGATTTACATAGATAGAAGTCTCCTCTCCAATATTCACAGGGCCTAGAAACCCAGCAAAGAAGGATCTGTCGAATTGCTCATTCTCAGCTATAAAATCCAGTGCCTTTTGCCTGGGCATTCCGCATACTGCCGAGGTGGGGTGAAGGAGCTTTAACATAACTGACCCGAGCTGGGGGAAGTTGGTGGCTTTCATATCCACTTTAAAGTCGGATCTCAAATGTAGCAGTGATCCAGCCTGAACTGTTTTAGGACCATGCTCTTCATATTCTCTAAGCCTTATCTTTTTAAAGCAATCGACAATGTAACGACTGACCAAAGCCTGTTCTTCAATCTCTTTTTGAGTCCAGGCGACTGATCGGACAGGATTGTCTCCGGAGGCTGGTTGAGTGCCTGCCAGGGACATTGTATAAAAGTGATCTTGTTTGGTCTCAATTAGAATTTCAGGGCTTGCTCCTAACCACGTTCCTATTCCGGGGAGGTGAAAGAAATTCACAAATGCATTGGGGTACTTTTTCAACATGGTTTCGAAACTGGCCATCAAATCAAAAGAAGAATCCAAAGGAATTCGTTTTGTCCGGGCAGGCACCACCTTTTCGAAGTCACCCTTCTCTATTCCCTTAATCCCCAGTTTTACCAGATTTTCATAATGTTTCTGACTTTCCCCATTTCCCAAATTGCTTTCAGGTGAAAGTCCATTTTTTGTTTTTTGAAACCACTCAAAAATAGAATTTAATTCATCTTTATTTTCTGAACCTCCAGCTATAAATTCCGGTAAATCTTCGGGTGAAATGGGTTGATCTAATTTTACTTGAATATAGTTAGCAGCATCTATAAAGAAGGCTTCCTGATTTTCCTGATCTCCGAATGGATGAACGATAAAACCGGCTGGTAATTCTTCAAGTTCGAGATTCACCTTTTTGAGAGGTCTTTCACTTCCCAGTACTAATTCAAGATTATCTGATTTTGGCTTTCGCCAAATGGCAAACGGGAGATCCTTCTGGAAATTTATTTTGAAAACACGAGTCAAAAACTCCCTTTGATTAAGAGATTTAGTAAGGGTTGATTCTCTCATTTCTTGTCTAAAATCGCCATTGTCAATCGGCTTATGCAGGTCAATTTCTCTGCCTCATTGAATATTCTGATTTCCCAGATTTGGGTGCTTCCACCCAAATGAATGGGAGAGGCAACACCCCGAACCAATCCTTCTCTAACAGACCTAATATGGTTGGCATTGATTTCTAATCCTACTACACTTTTTTCTTTTATGTTTACTGTCAGCGAAGCTGCAACACTTCCCAAAGTCTCCGCCAGTACTACATTTGCTCCTCCATGTAACAAGCCCATGGGTTGTTTGGTTCTAGCATCCACAGGCATGGTAGCTTCTATGGTGTTTTCGGTGATAGAAGTGAAAGTTATCCCTAAATGATCGACCATTGTGTTGCTACTCATGTTATTTAATTGGTCGAGGGAGGGTATTGTCCGAAATGTCATGGATTGAAATAGAAATGCACTTAATTTACCTATCAAAATTAGAGAATCTTGAATCCAAAAAAAATATACTTAGTCCGTCATGGTCAAACTGATTTTAACCTTAAAGGGGTTGTTCAGGGAAGTGGGATAGACGCTCCGATCAATGAGACAGGACAGAAACAAGCCAAAGCCTTTTTTGAAGCTTATAAGAATGTGAAGTTTGATCATCTTTATCATACTGAGCTGATTCGAACCAGGCAATCCATTCAGAATTTTATCGATTTAAATATACCGACCACGGAGCTCCCAGAGTTAAATGAAATTTCTTGGGGGAAATATGAAGGAACTCCGATGACTCCTGAAGAGGGAGAGTATTACAAGCATATGCTTAGCCAGTGGCAAATGGGCAATTTGGATTATGCTATCGAAGGCGGAGAGAGTCCAAATGTAGTAGCCAGTAGAATGAAACCTGGGATAGAAAAACTAAAAAAAGCAGAAGGGGAGACACTTCTTGTTTGCATGCATGGTAGAGCCATGCGGATTTTCCTAAGCCTGATTTTGAACTATGACTTGAGATATATGGATAATTTTCCACACAACAACTTGTGTCTATATTTACTTCAGGAGTTAGGAGATGGAACATTCAGGCTAGAAAAAGCCAATGAACAAGAACACTTAAAAAATCTTTAGGGCTTTTCTGCCTTGCGGTCGGCTTTCTTATCTTGTAGGCTTTCTTCATATGCCGTAAGCAGGGCAGATGTCACTTGCCTTGTTTCGGTTAAATCAACCATTCGAAAGGCAATCTCCTCTAATTTTAAATTAATGTTTTCCTTATTCCGGATAAGGAATTGACCCACAAAGCACTCATCAAAATTTCCAGCTGGAGTTTCAAGAATTAAAGCTAATTCAGAGTTTCCACCATAAACTTTGGTCTCGAAAGAAGAGAATTGCTTCTCTATGTCCTTCATTGTGAGTTTATACTCTTTAAGCTCTTTTTTATTAAAAAGAAAGAGAAATTTTTTGGAATCGCCATCCCCTGCCATGACAGCAAAGGACATTAAAAAACAAATAAATAGCGCTCCGTATTTTTTCATATCTCTAAAGAAGCAAAAGATCAGGTGGATAAACAAGTTGCTTCAATATTAAAAAAGAAAAAAGCCTCGAAATGTTCGAGGCTTTACTTTTAATTTTTCTTTTTAGCTCTTGTGGTTCGCTTTCTCTTTGGTGGCTCTTCCACCACTTCTTCTTCCACGCCAACAAGAATTCTTCCGCAATGCTCACAGACGATCAGTTTTTTCTTTTCTCTGATATCAGCTTGTCTTTGTGGTGGGACGGTATTAAAACATCCGCCACAAGCACCTCTTTTTACCATAACCACGGCCAGGCCATTTTTGGCATTTTCCCGGATTTTATGATATGATTTAGCGAGTCTATCGTCTACTTTTTTAAGTGCCTTTTCTCGATCAGCATTAAGCTTGGCTTCCTCAGATTCGCTTTCAGCAATAATCGTATCTAGCTCACCTTTCTTTTGATCCAAATCTTTTTGACGGTCATCGAGGGTGGCTTTTAATTCGTCAAGGTCAAGTTTTTTCTGATCGATTCGAACTCCAGTCTCAGCTATTTTTTTCTTAGCAACTTGAATTTCAAGATCTTGAAGTTCTAATTCTTTCTGAAGTGCATCGTATTCACGATTGTTTCTCACATTCATCTGCTGCTCCTGATATTTCTTAATCAGTCTCTCAGAATTCTTAATGGCCTCCTTGTAATCTGAAATATCAGTGTCAAACTGAGCAAGTTCCGCTTGAAATTTCTCCAGTCTGGTTTGGTAACCAGCTATTTCATCTTCTAAATCTTGAACCTCTTCAGGCAAAGCACCACGTACTTTGAGAATAGAATCAAGTTTAGTGTCAATTTGCTGAAGATTAAAAATAGCGTCGAGTTTTTGTGCTACTGTACTTTCCATGTACTATCGGTAGGATGTGGGATTTGTAACTACTTTTGTCAAATAGAGTGCAATATTAGGAAAATTTTGCGACAATAGCTCAGAGAGTAATTCTTTTGTAAAAATTTCACTTTCATAGTGTCCAATGTCGCAGAGAATTAACTGAGAATCGGCATCAAAAAACTCGTGGTATTTGATGTCAGAGGTGATGAAAATATCAGCTCCTTTAGCTTTGGCGGAGCCTAACAGAAAAATACCTGCACCACCACATACAGCCACCTTTCTAATATTTTTACCTAATAGTCGGGTATGTTTTATCACTTTCAAATTCATTTTCTCTTTCAAATAATCAAGAAATTTTTCTTCTGCCATAGGGGCTGCGAGATGTCCTATCATACCTGCTCCTACTTCCTGATTTTCATTTTCAAGAGATTGTAAATAATAGGCTACTTCTTCATAAGGATGAGCCTTTTTCAAAGCGCTGAGGACTTTATTCGATAGGTGGGAAGGTAGTATGACTTCCACCTTAACCTCTTGAACTTCTTCCTTTTTATTCTGCTCCCCAATCGCAGGATTAGCAGAGTCTGAAGGTTTGAAAGTTCCCTGGCCCTCTGTTTGAAATGAGCAATCTGAATACTCACCAATATGACCGGCTCCGGCGTCGAAAACTGCCTCCAGTGTCAAGGCTTTCGATTCGCCAGGGACAAAATAAGTGAGTTTGTTCAGTATGTTTTTTTTGGGTTGTAAGATCGATGTTCCTTGTAGGTTTAGTTTATCCGAAATTCGCTTATTCACTCCACGAGCCACATGGTCCAGATTCGTATGAATAGCATAGATGGCGATATCTCCTTTTATGGCTTTGATGACGGTACGTTCTACATAATTTTTGCCAGTAAGACTTTTTAAACCCTTAAAAACAATGGGATGATGAGCCACAATTAGATTAGCCCCCAGCTCGATCGCTTCTTCTACGACATCCTCGGTACAGTCCAGCGAACAGACTATTCCTGAGCAGTCCCAGTGCGCGCTTCCAGTAATCAAAGTAGCATTGTCATAACCTTCCTGATATTGCGGAGGAGCAATTTTTGACAAGTACGAAATGATATCACTAATCTTATATCCCATTATTTTTCTTTTTATTTGATCAAAAATACGAATTCCCACGAATGGAAAGGTTTTCATTTCTTTTATACCCTTTCGCCGTTTTATATGGCTGGATCACCGGAATTCGTAATTTCCTTTTTGATATAAATTTTTTTAAGTCAAAGCTATCTCCTATTCCAAGTATAATAGTTGGGAATTTGTCAGTGGGAGGGACGGGAAAAACTCCCATGGTGGAATATCTGATTTCGCAGTATTTCGGGGAAATGAAATTAGCCACGCTAAGCCGGGGTTATGGGAGAAAAACCAAAGGGTTTTTAAAAGCAAGACCCAATTCTACCCCAGAGGAAATTGGGGATGAACCCTTTCAAATTTATCAGAAATATGGAGACTCTGTATCCGTATTTGTAGGGGAAGACCGGGTAAAGGCTTTAGCGGAAATTAATTCAACAAGTGAAAAATTCAATCTGGTCATATTGGATGATGCTTTCCAGCATCGCCATGTGAAAGCACACATGAATATTCTTCTCACGACTTACCAAAAGCCTTTTTATTCAGATTTCCTTTTGCCTATGGGAAGACTACGAGAGTATAGGTCTTGTGCCAAAAGAGCTGATGCAGTAGTTTTTACAAAGTGTCCTAAAGCTTTGGGTATTACAGAACGGGAAAACCAAAAACAAATGGTTTCTAAATATCTTCTATCTGAAACCCCAGTATTGTTTTCCTCAATTTCCTATGGTAAGCCGTATCCACTAGTTACAGGGATGAAGTTTAAACCAGATTTGATTCTCATAAGTGGAATTGCGAATCCTCAGACCTTGATTGATCATTTAGATCAGAATTATAATTTATTGAAAAGCATTCGTTTTGGAGATCATCATGATTATACTGAATCTGATGTAAAGGAGATTACTGAAGTATTTGAATCCTTTAAAGAGGAACCTGTTCTTATCATTACTCAGAAGGATGCTGACAAAGTAAAATTGCTGCTACAGTCTGGATTTCTTAAAGAAATTCCGATTTTTGTCCAGCCAATGGAGGTGCAATTTTCATCAGAAGATGAATCTATTTTGCGAAAGTTGATCGCGCAAAAAATAGGATAAACTAAACCAAGTGAATCAATTTCGACTTCTTCTTTTTATTCTGGGATTTGGGGTTCTGAGTTCTTCGGTACTCGCTCAAGACATCCGCACGGGAAGGCAGACGAATACCACAACCGCTAATCAAAGACAGGAGCGTCAATTAGTTGAAACCGAGGAGGAGACCGAAGGCAGGAGAACGCTTTTGGATGATAGTACCCGCATGGTCTATGGTCCAACTACCAGCCTTTACTTTTATGAAAAAGATATCAAACGAAACAGTTTGGTACTTTATCCTCAGGACACCTCACTGGTAAACTTCCATAATTATGACCCTGTGGCTAAGAGCGGCTGGAAATACCAGGATCTTGCGAATATTGGGAGTGCGGCCCAACCTGTTTTTTTTGAATTACCGGATGTGATAGGTACACGTTCGGGCTATGAAGTGTATGATATTTATTTCCGCGCCCCGGAAAATAATCGATACTTTGATACCAAATCCCCATTTACAGAGATGTCAGCTTTTTTTGGTGGGGGCAATAGAAATATGTTGGATTTGGCTTTCGCCAGAAATATAAATCCCCGATGGAATGTGGGGTTTAATTTCAATACCATCCGGTCAAGAAAAACTTTAAATCCCAATGCCAGAGATGATAATATGGTCGAAAATACGGCTTATTCCCTGCATACTAATTATAGATCCGAAAATGGAAAATATTGGTTTCTGGGCAATTTTTCCAGGATGCGCCATGTCGTAAATGAGATAGGGGGGATCATTCCACCCGATGTAGATAGCACCTCTATTTATTTTACCTATGAGGATGCAAAAGTTTGGCTTAGTCATACCCAGGCCAGGGACCTTCGCCAGGAGTATCATTTTTACCATGAATATAAGGTAAAAGACGGTCTTCAGATATATCATGTTTTTGATAATAAGGATCAGGAGATGACTCTTGAGGCAGATTTGACCACAAGCGATTCATCTTATTACAACTCTGAAAGGCTTAATATGCAGCAAGATACTACTCGGAATTTCTATGATTTTTCTGAGTGGAGAAATGAATTTGGGTTCAAGGGAACCTTTGGTGGGTTTTATTATAATGCTTTCGCCCGATTAAGAAATGGTAGGATGAAGAATCGCTTTTTTGATGAAGCAGATCGGTTCAATGAAGTTTTTATTGGGGGAGAGTTAATCGGGAAAATTTCTGAAAAATGGAGCCTCAGTGCAGATGGAGAATATCTTTTACCCGGTGCCTTTCGAATCCATGGTAGACTGGTTTCCCCGCTTTTGGAGTTGGATTATACCAAAGCGTTGTACAAGCCCACTTCCATGCAACAAATCTATCGAGGCAATCACTACGCCTGGACCAATGATTTCGCTAATACGGGAGTGGACCAGCTGAAGGCAAAGCTTGTTATTAACTTTGATAAAATCAGGATTCGTCCAAATTTGACCTTGAATAGAATAAATAACTATGTCTATTTCGATGAGAACCGGGAAGCAGCACAAAACTTGAATGAGGCCTTTATCCTTCAACCTGGCTTGATAGCGAACTTCCAAATTGGCAGAAAATTCAGATGGGAGAACGAGCTGATTTTTACAGAAGTGACAGGGGATGGGGCCGATGCCTTGCGAATTCCTAGTTTTTATGCGAACAGCAGATTTTATTTTGATAGCCCACTTTTTAATGACAACGTTTATGTGCAGCTAGGTATTGATGTAAGGTATCATTCAGATTATTTTGCTGACGCTTACAATGTGTCCACTCAGCAGTTTTTCCTACAAAATAACTTCAATGTTTATGCCTACCCTGTAGCGGATTTATTTCTGGATTTCAGAATAAACCGAACACGGGTTTTAGTTAAATACAATCACCTGAATAATGGGTTTATGGCTCAGGAGGGATATTTCGTAACACCTGACTATACCGGATACAAGTCATTTATCGATCTAGGAATTACTTGGTATTTATTTGATTAGTATGAATTGGGAAGAAAGCACAAAGCAAAAAATGTTGAACCTGAAATTACCTACTGATCCCAGGTGGGTAAATGTGGCTCAAATGCAAATAGAAGATGTTCTTGTCGATCATGCCTATTGTGAGCAAAAAGCTGCTTCCTCTTGCATCAGCCTCATTGTCCGTTTCAATGAGCTGGATGAACTAGTGGATACCTTAACTCCAATTGTGGCGGAAGAATGGGGGCATTTCGAGAGGGTTATGGACCAGCTTCGCAAAAGAGGGATGAAATTTGGGAAACCAAGGAAGGATGAATACGTCATTAAGCTTAGTCAATTCGTAAAAAAGGGGGGGAGTCGAATTGAACAATTGACAGAAAACCTGCTCATGAATGGATTGATAGAGGCCAGGAGTTGCGAAAGATTCAAAATTCTATCAAAAAATATAGAAGATGAGGAGCTTAGGAAATTTTATTATGAGCTGATGATTTCTGAAGCCGGGCACTATGTAACATTTCTTGACCTTGCAAGAAGGTATCAGGACGTTGAAAAGGTAAACCAGCGCTGGAAAGAGTGGTTAGAGTATGAGGCGGAGGTGATTTCGAACCTTAAAGTTCGGGGAGATCGGATGCATTAAAACAAAGTTCCACACATCAAAAAAATAACCTTTACATGAGTGTGGAAGGCGATTTTTAGTAATATTGAAGAAGCGTAAACCACTATTAAATAAAACTGTCACGATACTGAACGATTTATGAATTTGTTTCAAAACGTACGAGAAGCAGTCACTGCTGTAAAAGTCAATTTGCTTCGGACCATTTTGACGGGGGCAATTATCGCTATTGGCATTTCAAGTTTGGTGGGGATGCTTACCGCAATAGATGGAATTAAGGCTCAAATTGCTGAGAGTTTTTCCGGACTTGGGGCAAATTCATTTGATATTGAGGATAAGGATGCAAGTGGAACAAGGGCGATTGTCGACGGTGAAAAAGAAAAAGTATATTCAAAATTAACTTATAGGGAACTAAGAGACTTCAAAGAAGAATATGCTTCGATAGGAAGATCTACTCTATTCTTTCGAGTTTCGGGTTCTGCAGAAATAAAAAGAGGATCTGAAACTACAAACCCAAATACCAGAATTACTGGGGCTGATGAGAATTACATGGACATCAAGGCCATCAAACTTCAGGATGGAAGAAATTTTAGTGAGGTAGAGCTTCGTTATGGAAATAATGTCTGCATAATAGGAAAAGACATTAAAGAGACTCTTTTTGAGGATAATGAAAATCCAATTGGTGATCGCATATCTTTTTTCGGAAATAAATACCAAGTAATTGGAGTTTTGGAAGAGCAAGGTGGCGTCGGCCAGGATTCAGGTGCAGATCGTCAGATTTTAATTCCTTCACTGAATGCCAGCCGCCTGGATAGGGGAGGAAGTTTTAGATACAGAATTACGGCTGTGGCCTCAGATCCCCAAAAGATAGATTATGAAATGGGCCAGGCTATCGGAATCATGCGTAAGATTAGGCAGGATCAGGTTACCGAAGAAGATTCATTCGACCTTACCAAAAGTGAGTCGGTCGCTGAGAGTCTTGAAGAAGTTGCTGGCTACTTAAGAATTGGCGGTTTTGGTATCGGGTTTATTACTTTGCTGGGAGCTTCCATTGGTTTGATGAATATCATGCTTGTGTCCGTGACCGAAAGAACCAGAGAGATCGGGATTCGAAAAGCTTTGGGTGCAACCCCACTTAGAATCCGCCAACAGTTTCTGATTGAAGCAATAGTCATCTGTATTTTCGGAGGGATTTTTGGCGTGATCTTAGGAATATCCATTGGGAACGTAATTGCCAATTTTATCGGTCCAGGTGGGTTTATTATTCCATGGCTATGGATTTTGATCGCATTTATGATTTGTGTGGTCGTAGGTTTGCTTTCAGGTTATATACCAGCTTTCAAGGCTTCCAGACTTGACCCGATTGAATCACTTCGATACGAGTAAGCTTAATCAATATTTAAAAAAAGCCGGTGAGTAATTACTTCCCGGCTTTTTTTCGTTTTTACCAAAAGACAAATTCAATTTTTTTGTAAAAGTCAGGTACAAAAACCTAAATTTCCGAGATGAACGATCATGAATACGATGCCATAGTAATTGGTTCTGGAATTAGTGGAGGATGGGCAGCAAAAGAACTTTGTGACAAAGGGATGAAAACCCTTGTTTTAGAAAGAGGTAGAGATGTGAAGCACTTGGTGGACTATCCCACTATGACTACTCCTCCCTGGGAGATGCCACATAGAAATCAAATTCCCCTCAAAGAAAAAGTGGCTGACCCCGTGGTAAATCGCTGCTATGCTTACAAGGAAGACACTCAGCATTTTTTTGTAAAGGATTCGGATCACCCATATATTCAGGATAAGCCATTTGATTGGATCCGAGGTTATCAAGTAGGTGGGAAGTCTCTTATCTGGGCGAGGCAGACGCAGCGTTGGAGCCGATTTGAGTTTGAAAGGCCTGCACGTGATGGATATGGCATAGAATGGCCTATTTCGTATGATGATCTTGCACCTTGGTATAGTTATGTGGAAAAATTTGTTGGGATCTCTGGAAGCTATGAAGGACTAGAAACCTTGCCAGATAGTGAATTTCTTCCAGCATGGGAGCTTAATTGTGTAGAGAAGGAAGTACAAAAAAGGATCAAGACGGCCTATCCTGACCGTCATCCCATAGGTGGGAGATGTGCTCACCTTACAGAACCGAAACCGGAGCATCTGGAACAGGGAAGAGGACAATGCATGGCTCGTAATCAATGTTACCGTGGATGCCCATTTGGAGGGTACTTCAGTAGTAATTCAGCTACGCTTCCTCATGCTGCAAAAACTGGAAATCTAACTCTTCGTCCTGATTCAGTGGTTCATTCGATTATTTGGGATGATGAAAAAGGGAAGGTCACTGGGGTTAGGGTGATTGACAGAGTAAGCAAAGAGTCTACGGAATATTTTGCCAAAGTCATTTTTCTTAATGCTTCCGCACTGAACTCGAATCTAATTCTTTTAAATAGTACTTCAAGTCGATTTCCTACTGGCTTGGGTAATGACTCAGGTGTTTTAGGAAAATATATTGCCTTCCATAATTATCGAGGAAGTCTTGGGGGGGACTTCGAAGGGTATGAAGACAGCTATTACTTTGGCCGAAGGCCAACAACTATGATGATGCCGAATTTCCGGAACGTAAGGAATAAGGATGTGGATTTTCAAGGTGGATATATGCCCTTTTTCAGCGCAGCAAGAGCAGGTTTTGGCCATGCGCAAAACCCAGCAATGGGGAAGGATTTTAAGGAAGCAAATACGAAACCCGGGCCATGGAGAGTGTGGATGATGATGCAGGGAGAAACTGTTCCTAAAGAAACGAATCAAGTTAGCCTCAGCCCGAGTCAAAAAGATGAATGGGACATGCCCTTACTAAAGATAGATGTGGCTTATGACGAAAATGATGAATATATGCTCAAGGATTTTTATGAGCAGGGCACTGCCATGCTGGAAGCGGCTGGTTGTAAAAATATTGTGACTTCGGATTCGGGACAGGCACCTGGTCTTGATATCCATGAAATGGGTGGAGTAAGGATGGGTAAAGACCCAAAAAACTCAATGTTAAATGGAAATAACCAACTTCATTTGGCACCGAATGTTTTTGTAACGGATGGGGCCTCAATGGCTTCTACTGGAGTTCAGAATCCATCTTTAACTTACATGGCTCTTACCGCGAGGGCTGTGGATTTTGCTGTAAAGGAATTGAAAAAAGGCAATCTTTAATGAGAAAGGTTGAGCACTAGCTCGAGCCCTTTTTATTAAACCAAATCCGTTCTTTTCGGGTCTAAACCATATTCATTTTTACCAATCGTACCGGGTTTGGCCGCAAGCCAAATAAAACCGATTAAGTTTACAGGTGGTGGAATCAATAAATAAAGGACATACTTCCAGTCTTTTCCTATATCATGAAGTCTCTTAATTGACTGCACAATTAAAAATACGATCGAAGCGATCAAAATTATTCCAAACGAGAAAAATATTGTCCATGCTTCTCGATGATAGGATTGCCACATTAGCATAAGACTCAAAATGTTCGTGAAATATGAAACCATAAAAAGTACCAAGTACTTTCTCCTCGTTATTCTTCCGGTCGGTGTAAATATAGAACTCATGTCTATACAACCATTTAATTACCTAATTGTTTTGTTATGAATTGATTTTCAAGGAATTATAAAAACTATTCTATTTTTAATCGGCTAATAATCTCAAACTGAATAAGGTCAAATGGTTTATGTAGCCATAGATTTTATGGTAAAAGAAAGGGTAGCACGAATAATCTAAGGGAGTCCTGTCAATCCTTTTTAAAGATCAAAACAGTCCTATTTGGTAGGTATAATTCAAGTTGAGAGTCCTTGTTGGTTGGGTAGAGCATCCCGGTTTCCACCCTATCAAATCCTCCGAATTTCTTTTCGTCTGAATGAAGGATAAGCTTGTATTTACCTTTGGTAGGAACTTTAACTTTGAAACCCACCAGGGATTCCGTTGGATTAAAGGAGAAAACAAAGACTAGCTCCCCTCGTTCGTAGGCAAGAATTTTTTTATCAGGATCAAGATATAATTGGCTGGCATGGGGCGATTCAAAAAGGTTATGAGTTTTAATCAGGGCAATCATTTCCTTGTCCCAGAGAAGTAATTGGCTATATCTTAAGTGATCGGTATCAGCCAGTGACCATTGTCTCCTGGCATATTGATAGCTCCAGTTGTTCCCTTCGCGAGGAAAGTCTACCCATTCAGGATGTCCAAATTCATTTCCTATAAAATTCAAATAACCTTCACCTCCCAATGAAATTGTAATCATTCGAATGAGTTTGTGCAGGGCGATCCCGCGATCCACCACCAGGCTCTCCTGAAGCACTGACATGCTGGAATACATTTCCGCATCCATGAGCCAGAAAGCAATGGACTTATCTCCAACTAATGCTTGATCATGACTTTCGGCGTAAGCAATTGATTTTTCATTCTTCGGGCGATTGGTTAGTTCATGCCAAAGCTCAAACATATCCCATTGTTCATCCGGCTTATGCTTCAGTGTTTTGATCCAAAAATCAGGTATACCCATCGCCAGCCTGAAATCAAACCCTATTCCTCCATCCTGGATTTTTCTACAAAGTCCGGGCATGCCACTAACTTCCTCGGCAATAGAAATTGCCTCAGGATTGACTTTGTGTATCAGGGTATTGGCAAGTTGTAAATACAAAATGGTGTCATCGGAGACTCCCTCGTCAAAATACGCTTTTGCATCCCCAAAGCTCACATGTCCGTGATGTTCGTAAATCATGGAAGTGACTCCATCAAAGCGGAATCCATCAAAGTGAAATTCCTCCATCCAATATCGGATGTTGGAGAGCAAGAATTGCTGTACTTCTTCTTTACCGTAGTTGAAAAGCTTGGAATCCCAGCCTTCATGATATCCTTTCTCACCAGGGTGAAAATATTGATAGGGAGTTCCATCAAATTCATTTAAACCTTCATTCACATTTTTTACCGCATGAGAATGAACAATGTCCATGACTACAGCAATTCCAAGAGAATGGGCCTTATCAATTAGGGATTTTAATTCTTCAGGTGTACCGAAGCGGGATGTAGGAGCAAAGAAATTAGATACATGGTATCCAAAGGAGCCATAATATGGATGTTCCATAATAGCCATGAATTGGATTACATTGTATCCGGCTTCCACTATTCTTGGAAGAATAATCTCCTCGAACTCCTTGTATGTACCTACCTTAGGATCTTCCTGGGCCATGCCTATGTGGCACTCATATATGAAAGGCTCAGCAAAACTCTTTTTCGGAGAAAACTTTTTATCGCTCCATTTAAATGGTTTAGGGTTCCAAACCTGACCGGCGAAATCATGGCTTTTCTCATCCTGAACTACTCTCCGAATGTAAGCAGGAATACGATCTAGTGCGACATCATTGGCTCCTGTGACATGTACTTTTACTTTCGATCCATGGACGAACCTTCCCGCGTACTCTTTCTCGTCCAGAAAAATCTCCCATTCTCCTCGTTTATTTTTCTTCATTGGGTGACTGTAGCGATCCCACCAATTGAAATCACCCATGAGGTAAAGCTGCTTTGCCTCTGGTGCCCATTCTCGATAAATCCAGCCTTTTCTCCAGGGTTCGTAGTGTATCCCAAAATATTTATGAAACCCAGCGTACTCTAAAATATCACCATACTGATCTCGAATATGATCCATGGCGCCTAGGTATCGATTATTTCTAGACTTAATCTCGGATGCAAAGGGTTGCAACCATTTTTCATCCTGAAGAATTTGTAGTGATTTAGCCTCTGACACTTCGATGAGATTTAAAAAATTAAGGTAGAAAAAAGGTTTGAATTAAAGGAGTCTTAATTCATGATTTCGCTTAATGCTTTTCGTAGATGAATTCTGGTTCCAAAACCTCTACATTCCCGTCTTCATTAATGTAATCAAGAGTAACCTGCTTCAATTCATTTACCAGCATAGGGTCGTATTTTGCTGCAACTCGGATATAGTTTTCGGTAAATCCGTGAATTTTGCCGTTTTGGACATCGTCTTCAAAAAGTACTGTGAAAGTTTTCCCTAGATTTTCTTCGTAGAATTTTCTTCTCTTCTTTTCAGAAAGTATCCTAAGCATTTTGGATCGCTCACTTCGCTTTTTCATTGGAACTACATCAGGCATTTCTGTAGCACGCGTGTTGGCTCTTTCGGAGTATGTAAAAACATGGAGATATGAGATGTCAAGATCGTTCAAGAAATTATAAGTTTCCAGAAAATACTCGTCCGTTTCTCCCGGGAAACCCACGATCACGTCGACCCCAATGCAGGCATGAGGCATGAGTGATTTGATGCGATTGACTCTATCTTCATAAAGCTCTCGCAAATATCGCCTTCCCATTTTTCTCAAAATAGTGTTTGATCCCGACTGTAATGGAACATGAAAATGTGGCACAAAGCGATTTGAAGTGGCTACAAAACTGATGATGTCATTGTTGAGTAGATTTGGTTCGATGGATGAGATTCTCAATCGGTCAATTCCCTGAACCTGATCAATTTCTTTTACCAGATCTTCAAACCTAGATTGCCTTTTACCTTCTACAATTCCAAAATCACCAATATTTACTCCAGTAAGTACTACTTCTTTTACTTCTGTTGATGCAATTTCTTTAGCTGCAGAAATCACTGATTCAATCGAACTACTTCGGCTTTTACCTCTGGCTAAGGGTATGGTACAAAAGGCACAACCATAGTTACACCCATCCTGAACCTTGAGAAAAGTTCGGGTGCGATCGTTTATTGAATATGCTGTATGGTAAGTGGTAGCATCCTTGATTTCAGAAGCGAGGACTTTAACTTCCTGCTCTTTCGCAAAATCATCGAGAAGTTCAATAAGTCTAAATTTTTCAGCAGCCCCAAGTACAGCATCTACGCCTTTTATTTCCGAGATTTCCCTGGGTTTCAATTGAGCATAGCATCCGATTATGGCCACATAAGAATTGGGAGAAATCTTCTTCGCTTCCTTTACGATCTTCTTGCACTTTTTGTCAGCATTTTCGGTGACCGAGCAAGTGTTTATAATGAAGATGTCTGGGTTTTCTTGAAAGTTTACTTTCTGAAACCCTTTTTCTTCAAATTGCCTACTGATGGTAGACGTTTCCGAGAAATTTAGCTTACAGCCTAATGTATAAAATGCAACCTTTTTCACAACCCTGATCCCTTGATTAACAGGCTGCAAATGTACATAAATTGAGATGAAAATCTATCGATCCCGAAAAATGCTGAAATTGATTAATTTTCTGTTTTTGGGGCTTATTTTTGATTATAAAACGCAAAAAGGAAGAAAATTTTTTAAAAATCGCTTCAAAAAACAGCTAAATCGTATTTCGAACCAGTATTTTTTTATTTTTGTCGGTATTATTTCAAACCATAAAACCTCAAATTGTAGAGATGGCAACATTAAGACAAGAAGCACTGTCCTTGGTGCAAGGAAGAACGCGGAGATCAGCGACGCCTCCTTCTAATAAAATTTCAGATTACTTTGGTGTCAATACCTTCAACGATGCGCAAATGAGACAATCTTTGGCGCCATCTGTTTATAAGAAGGTCGTAGAAGCGATTGAAAAAGGAACTAAAATTGACACTGCCACAGCAGAAGAAGTTGCTTCTGCAGTTAAAACTTGGGCTATCTCTAAAGGGGTAACTCACTATACTCACTGGTTTCAGCCACTAACTGGTTCGACGGCTGAGAAGCATGATTCCTTTTTTGATGCTCTTTCAGGCATGGAAAGATTTAAGGGTTCAACCTTGGTACAGCAAGAGCCTGATGCATCTTCTTTCCCGAATGGTGGTATTAGATCCACTTTTGAGGCAAGAGGTTACACTGCTTGGGATCCTTCTTCCCCAATTTTTATTTTTGAAAACACTCTTTGTATTCCTACCATCTTTGTTTCCTACACAGGCGAAGCTTTGGATTACAAAACACCACTTTTGAAATCCATGGATGCAGTAAATGCTGCGGCCGTTAAGGTTTGTCAATTGTTTGATAGAAATGTGAAAAAGGTGCAGCCATCCCTTGGTGTTGAGCAGGAATATTTTGTAGTGGACAAAGCTCTTTTTGCTGCAAGACCTGATTTAGTAATGGCAGGGAGAACTGTATATGGTCATAACCCAGCTCGAGGACAGCAGCTAGATGATCACTACTTTGGTAGTATTCCAACTAGAGTGAAAGATTTCATGTTTGAGTTTGAAATTGAAGCATTAAAGCTAGGAATCCCAGTTTCCACTCGTCACAATGAAGTAGCTCCAGGTCAGTTTGAAGTGGCGCCTCTTTTTGAAGAGATTAATAAAGCTACTGATCACAATCAGCTATTAATGGATGTGATGGAAAAGGTTGCTGAGAAGCATGACCTGAAAGTTCTTTTGCATGAGAAGCCATTTGCAGGGCTAAATGGAAGTGGTAAGCATAATAACTGGTCATTGATTACTGACACGGGAGTGAACTTATTCCAGCCGAGCAGTTCTGCGAGGGAAAACCTTCAATTTCTGACTTTCCTTGTAGCCACTGTTAAGGCAGTACACGACAACGCTGATTTGCTTCGTGCGAGTATTGCTTCTGCAGGAAATGATTATAGGCTAGGAGCAAATGAGGCGCCTCCAGCCATCATTTCTACCTTCCTCGGTGAGACACTTACAGAAGTTCTCGACGAACTCGAGAAAAATGGAAACATCAAGATCGAGAAAGGTGATAACATGTATATGAAGCTTGGAATTGCTAAGATTCCAGAAATCATCCTTGATAACACGGACCGAAACAGAACCTCGCCTTTTGCCTTTACCGGAAACAAGTTCGAATTCAGAGCGGTGGGTTCTCAGGCTAACGTAGCCGGACCAATGACTGCCTTGAATGTAATCGTGGCAGATACACTTTCACAAATGTCTGATGACATTGAAAAAGAAATGTCAAAGGGTAAGGATAAGAAAATTGCGGTGGTGAACGTGCTTAGAAAGTATATCACAGAAAGTAAAGCGGTAAGATTCGAAGGTGATGGGTACTCTGAAGAGTGGGAGAAAGAGGCTGAGAAAAGAGGTCTTTCTAACCTTAAATCTACTCCAGAAGCTCTGGATGTTTATACCACGAAAAAAATAAAAGATCTATTCACGAAGCACAAGGTAATGAATGAAGTAGAACTTCATGCGCGTCATGAGATAATGCTAGAGAATTTCATTATGAAGGTACAGATCGAAAGCCGTGTGATGGGTGACCTAGGATTGAACCACATTATTCCAACCGCTATCCTTTATCAAAATAAATTGATCCAAAATGCCAAAGGTATGCAAAGTTTGGGTCTAGATAATTCGGCAGCGGTAGAGACGATCAAGGAGGTTTCAAAGCATATCGAAGCATTGAAAACGAATATCACAAGTATGATAGATACTCGAAGAAAACTTAATACAGATGAAGATATCGCTCGAAAAGCAAAGGGATATCAGACTTTGGTAAAAGAAGGATTCTTTGAAAAGATCAGATATGCTGCAGATAAACTTGAGTTATTAGTGGATGATGAGTCTTGGCCACTGGTGAAGTATAGAGAGCTATTATTTATCAGATAATCTCATATTTTTCATTCAAAATTAAAAAGCCATCCAGAAGGATGGCTTTTTGTTTAGGCCGACTTGATTCAGATTCAACTGATATTAAAATAATCTTTGGATTCGATGGTACTTTCGTTTAATACTTAATATTTTCTTTTGAATCGAAGAGGCTGGTATTCAACAAAAATCAATTAAGAATAAGTATAAATTATCTTTTTTCAATTATGGCTTCAATTGGTCACTAAAAAATTGTATTTCATCTGGGGTTTAGCTGAAATAACAAACAAAGTTTTCTTACTTTTTTAAAAAAATATAATAAGATTCTTGAAATTGATTAAAAAAATAAAGAAATCCTTTTTGAAAAGAAATATCATTTTTTAGCTTTATCTAATGAACCGTTTGGAGAATGGGCTTTTTGTGGATGATACTTCTTTAAATCGCTCATTACTAAACGATTTATACTTGTATTCTTCACATAACCCAAATATTTATGAAGCACGTTTTACAAGCCAATTACAACTTTGGCTCCGAGGTACCGGACCGAAAAATCAATTTATTTCTAACCTTTAATTACCAGCTATGAGAAAAGTTTTATCAATTGCTTTTGCTCTGCTGCTCGTGTTTGGTGTGTCCTTTGTGTCACAGGGCCAAACAAGGGAGCTGAGGGGTACTGTCACGGCTTCGACCGATGGCTTACCTATGCCGGGAGTAACGATCCTGGACAAGACTAGGCAAACAGGTACCACCACAGATGTGGATGGTCAGTATTCGATCTCGGTTGATGAAAACACCGTTTTGGTTTTTTCATTCATTGGTTTCGAATCACAAGAATTCACCGTAGGTAACCTTACGGAGCTAAATGTTACACTTAATGAATCAGCTAATGAACTTAGCGAATTCGTGGTGACATCATTTGGTATGGAGAGAGAGAAGAAAGCTCTTGGTTATTCTGTCACCCAATTGGAAGGTGATAAGTTTACCGAATCCAGAGCAATCAACGTAGGTAATGCATTGACTGGTAAAGTAGCCGGTGTCAATGTAACTCCTCCTGCGACAGGTGCCGGTGGTTCTACTCGAGTGGTAATCCGAGGTGGTTCTTCATTGGGAGGATCAGATCAGCCACTTTATGTAGTGAATGGTATTCCTGTTCAATCCGGAAACCTGGGAAATGCAGGTATGTGGGGTGGAAATGATGCCGGTGACGGCCTGGCGGCTATAAATGCCGATGACATCGAGAGTATTTCTGTCCTAAAAGGTAACACCGCAGCTGCTCTTTACGGAGCCAGAGCCGCAAATGGTGTGATTATGATTACTACCAAAGGTGGTTCAGCAAGAAAAGGAGTAGGTATTGCTTTCAATTCTAACTTCACTGTAGACCAAGTTCGTGATTTCACCGATTTCCAAAGAATTTATGGCCCTGGAATTGACGGTGAAAGACCAGGTACTCAGGAGGATGCGATCAATACTGCTACAAATGGGTGGGGCGATCGATACGATGGAGCTAATTCGATTCAATTCGATGGAGTACAAAGACCTTATAGCTTTACAGGTGAAGATTTCAATGACTTCTATCGTCAGGGAACTACCTGGAACAATTCGATTGCACTTTTCGGTGGAAATGAGAATACAACTTATAGATTTTCATTTTCTAATTTGACCAATAATGATGTGTTGCCAAATGCTGGCTTTGACAGAAATGTGGCAAACATAAATGTGAACTCCAAGCAAGGTAAATTTACTTTAGCTGTTTCAGGTCAGTACTCGAAGCAAATTGCCGAGAACAGGCCTAGACTTTCTGACTCTCCGGGAAATGCAAATTTCTCCATGGTCCTAAAACCAGGTAATATCCCTCTTGATGTGATGAGGGGAGATCCTAATAAGCCAGGTGCCAGAGAAGATGGTCAGGAATTAAGATATCAGGGTAATGTCTTCCAGACTAACCCTTATTGGACAGCTTATCAGTGGGGAAGAGAGGATAACACAGATCGTTTTCTAGGAAACATGTCATTGAGATATGATATCACTGACTGGTTATATATCCAGGGTAGATATGGTACTGACTACCAAACCAGAGATGAATTCTCATTTACAGCGTATGGTACTGCTTTCAAACCACTTGGCGACTATAATACCAACGTAAGAACCTTTAGAGAAAACAATGCAGATCTCTTTATTGGCTTTGATAAAACTTTTGGAGATTTCAATTTTGACGGCTTCATTGGAGCAAACCAAATGAGACAGACTACTGAGTCAACTGGTGGTGGTGGAAATGACCTTGTGGTTCCTTTCTTTCACTCAGTAACCAACGTAGCGGCTCCACAGTACAGGTACGGATTCTCTGAATTTGGAATAAATTCATATTTCGGATCATTGAACGTGGGCTGGAAGAATATGCTCTTCCTGAACTTAACAGGACGTCAGGATGCATTCTCAACTTTATCTCCTGATGACTATAAAGTGTTCTATCCATCGGCAACTTTGAGTGCTGTGATTAGTGACATGTTTGAGATGCCAAATGCAATCACTTTTATGAAATTGAGAGGTGGTTGGGCACAAGTAGGTGGTGGAGGTCCAAATCCTTACCAGCTTAACTTGAATTATGGTCTTGTAGGCTCAGGCCACTTAGGTGGTAACTTAGGTACAATCAGAAACGGTTCCATTCCAAATTCAACACTTTCTCCATACATCTCTACAGAATTCGAGATTGGTGCTGATTTTAGATTCTTCGATAATAGGTTTGGAGTAGACTTCGCTTATTATGACAGACAAACTTCAGATGATATTTTGAATACGGGTATTTCAGCTACTTCTGGATTTGGATCCACCGTTGTAAACATTGGTGAACTTCAAAACAGAGGTGTTGAATTATTGGTAAATGTAACTCCTATCGTAGGTGAATTCAGATGGGATATTTCTTTCAACTTTGCTCATAATATTTCAGAGGTTCTCAGTCTGGGTACCAACGCAGCAGGTGAGCCGATTGAATTGATTAATCTTGACGAATCTCGTGTAAGAAGAGAGCGAATCGCTCACATCGTGGGTGAAGAGCTAGGTATGATTACAGGCTTTAAGCATCTAACAATTGATGGACAGCCGGTTTATAATGACCAAGGTTTTCCTGTAACCACTCCTGGTTATGAGACCATCGCCAGAGGCCGTCACCCAACTTCAGGAGGTTTGACAAATAATTTCTCTTACAAAGGCTTCAATTTGATGTTCTTGATCGACTTTAGAGCAGGTGGTTCTATGATGTCAGGTACTAATTACTTTGCGTTCCAAAACGGCCTACATCAGGAAACCTTAGCTGGACGTGATGGATCATTGACAGTTACTGGTGTAACTCAGGAAGGAACCCCAAATACCTGGACGATACCTGCTGAAGACATAGATCTTTACTGGCAAAACTATGCAAGAATTACTGAAAATGTAGTTTATGATGCCGGTTTCGGTAAGTTGAGAGAGTTTTCTTTCGGTTATACTTTCCCACAGTCGTTCATCGAAAGAACTCCATTCCAGTCACTTTCACTTTCACTAGTCGGAAGAAACCTTGCATTACTCTGGTCTGATGTTCCAAACTTAGACCCAGAGGCCGCTTACAATGTGAGTGGTAACTCTCAAGGTTTAGAATTCTTCGCAGTTCCTGCGAATAGAAGCTTTGGATTTAATTTGTCAGCTAACTTCTAATCTGAGGTCTAAACTAAATAATTCAAAAAATGAGAATATTTAATAAAATAACCGCTCTTGTCTTGTGTGTTGCGATGGTAGCCACTTCTTGTAGCGACGATGATCTCCTGGAATTGAATGTCGATAAGAACTCAGTGACGGAGATGGATATGGCTTTCCTTTTCTCTTTGGCAACTTTGAGAATCGGGGGTGAGTATGAAAATACTCGTGCGAATATGCTTTATGCTGCGACTATGATCCAGCACACTGCTTCGACAGCAGGATATTTCAGTGGAGATAAATATTTCTATAATGCTGGTTATAGTGGAGCTTATATGGAGCGTCATTTTACAGGGGTGATAGGACCTTTGACTCATGTCATCAATATGACTGCCGAAGATCCAAATGAGGCAAATGTAAATGCAGCAGCGACAGTAATGCGAGTGTTCGATCTTCACAGAATGACTGACATGTATGGAGATATGCCTTACACTGAAGCAGGACAAGGTCTGGAAGGTGAGGAATTTTGGTTTCCAGCGTATCAGTCTCAGCAAGAAGTTTATACGCAAATGATTGCTGATTTGAGATCCGCTAGAGATAAATTCACAGAATCTGCCAGAAATCTTGGAAATCAGGATTATCTGTATTTCGGTGATTTAAACAAGTGGAGAAAGTTCTCTAACGCCCTTCTTATGAGGATCGCAATGAGGATGAGCAATGTGGATCCGGGAACTGCAGCTTCTGTGTTTGCTGAAGCAAACTCGAATTCTTTTGATTCTAATGATGATATTGCTTTCATCCATTATACTGATGGACCTATTGGTGTAAACAGAAATGGCTTAAATGATGGCTATTGGAACACTTATAAGTACTCAAGAGATTGTAAAATTTCCGAGACTTTTATGGATTGGATGAAGGCTAATGATGATCCAAGGTTGATGATTCTTTCAGGTGGTATTGGTGATCCAGAGGATCCATCTACTTGGAACACCGATCCAGAAGCTCAGGTAGGTATGCCAAATGGTTATACTGGAACCACAATTCTTGATGTGTTGTCTCCTGAACAAGCGGCAGAATACCAAACTCAAGCCAATAAGATTTTCTCTATGCTCAACCTGAAATATTTGGATTGGGCTGATCCTTATTACTTGATTTCTTATGCTGAGGTAGAGTTTATGAGGGCTGAGGCTGCAATTAAGGGATGGATTTCATCCGATGCTTCCACTCACTTCTCGAACGGTGTGACAGCAGCTATCCAAAGCTGGGAATTATTTGATCCTTCATTCGCAAGAGATACAGGTGCTATTCAGGCCTACATCGATGGTAGAGGCTTTGACTCTGCTTCTGATGAAGATAAGTTAAGGCTGATTGGTGAAGAATACTGGGCAGCTACTTACTTGAATGATCTTGAATCTTGGGCAAACTGGAGAAGAACAGGTTACCCTGAGCTTACTCCAACTCAAGACCCAAATGCTTTCGAAGGAAACTTTATCCCAAGAAGATTAAGGTACTGGGAGTCTGAGATCGGTTCAAACCCAGATAATTATCAGACTGCAATTTCAAGAATGGGAGGAGATACCTTTGCCACTAGAGTATGGTGGGATGGAGGAAATTGATCTTCATAGTTTAATTTAGATTGTGATAGAGGTTTTGATTTTTCAAAGCCTCTATCTTTTTTACCCTATTCCAATTAAATATCAGTACAATTTCGTTTGTGATTCTAACCGATGTTCTGACATCCAAAATTATTTGTGAAAACCATAGGACTTGATATAGGAGGTTCGCATATCTCAGGTGCAGAGTTGATAATTTCAGATAGAGATTTCCAGGTTGGACCAATCACAGAAAAAGTGATGGACACCAGCAGGACTAAAGAAGATTTAATACTTGACTGGGCTAGCTTGGTTCGTAGTATCAATTCGAGTGATTCAGATATTCGGTTAGGAATAGCTATGCCAGGACCCTTCGACTATGAAAATGGGATTTCCTTGATTAAGGAACAAGGTAAGATGAAGAGTCTTTATGGTCTTTCCATAAAGTTGATGTTGGCGGAAGAATTAGAAATTCCAATTCGAAATATCCATTTTGTGAACGATGCTGAAGCTTTTTTGCTCGGTGAGAAATATGCCGGAGAGTTGAAGGGCTTTGATAAGATTATGGGGATCACTTTAGGAACGGGTCTGGGTTCAGCGATAGGGATTGAAAATGTAGTCAAGGATGCCAAGCTTTGGAGTTCACCTTTCAAGGATGGAATTGCAGAGGACTATTTAGGAAATGCATGGTTCGTTAAGGAGGCTCAAAGGCGTTTTGGAACCCAAGTCTCTGGGGTTCGGGATATACTATCCTGGACTGATCAATCTAGGATTCAGAACATTTTCACAGACCTTGCCAATACGCTGAGTGAGTTTTTGCTGCCCTATCTCATTCGTATTCAGGCAGAAGGATTGGTTTTGGGAGGGAAGATCAGTCTTGCTCATGAATATTTTTTACCGAGGCTATTGGAAAACCTAAAAAAATTTGACTGTCAAACTGAAATAAAAATCTCAAAATTAGGCGAGAAGGCTGCTTTAATCGGAGCCATCCTTCCTTGCCTTTCACAATTTAACAATGAAGAGAATTAAGATTTATTTTCTTTTTTTAATACTGACTGTTTCTTCATGCAGCCCTGATCTCCCGAGTCCGGCTAATAATTCGGATCAGAACCTCTTGCAATGGGTAGATCCATTTATCGGCACAGGTGGTCATGGCCATACCTACCCAGGGGCAGTAGCACCTTTTGGGATGGTTCAGCTGAGCCCCGATGGAGATACAGAAGGCTGGGATTGGTGCTCTGGCTATCACGATTCTGATAGGAATTTGATGGGTTTTTCACATACTCACCTCAGTGGAACTGGGATTGGAGATATGGGGGATGTTCTTCTTATGCCTTTCACCGGCAAAGATTACTGGGCCCCTGGGCCAAAGGATAATCCTGATGCTGGATACAGAAGTAGATTTGATAAAAATACTGAAAGTGCCAGTCCAGGTTATTACTCCGTGGATTTAGCCGACCATAAAGTTAAGGTGGAACTGACTGCCTCAGAAAGAGCAGGCTTTCATAGATATACTTTTCCATCAGACTCCGTGCCCAAGGTTATCCTTGATTTGGAGCACGGGATTGGTTGGGATGAAGCGATCGATACCCACATGGAAACCCCTGAGAATGGGCTTATCATGGGGCATAGATTTTCCACAGGTTGGGCGAAAAATCAAAAACTATTCTTCGCATTGAAGACTCATTTGGAATGGGAAGATTTGAAAATGATGGAAGTAGACAGCTCCAAAGCAATATTAAGCTTTGCTGAAGGCGAGGAAAACCTAATGATAAAGGTGGGGATATCTTATACCTCATCTGAAGCTGCTTTAGCCAATTTAGAAGCAGAAATTCCTCATTGGGATTTTGACAAAGTCAGGACAGAAACTGAGGGAAAATGGCAAAAGGAATTGCAAAAGGTTCAGGTTTCTGGCGGAACTGATCGAGAAAAAAGGATTTTTTACACCGGCCTATACCATGCTTTTCTGGTACCTCAATTATTCAATGATGTAGACGGAGCTTATCGAGGAGCGGACGATGGAATTCATCCAGATCCCGGATTTGACAATTACTCTGTATTCTCGCTTTGGGATACTTTTAGGGCTGAAATGCCTTTATTCACTTTATTACAGGAGGAACGTCTCGACGGAATTTATTCCTCGATTCTTCAATTTTACAAGGAATCCGGACTGCTGCCAAAATGGTCTTTGGTCGGGAATGAAACCAATACCATGATCGGATATCATGCTGTGCCTGTTTTGGGAGAGGCGATTATGAAAGAGCTGGATTTTGGGAATGAAAATGAGATTCTCGAAGCCATGATTCAGACCGCAAATCAAGAAGGAGAAGCCTTTGAAGCTTATCGTAATTTAGGTTATTTCCCTGCGGACAAAGCCAGTTTTTCTGCCTCAGCAACCATCGAGCATTCCTATGATGATTGGGTGATTTCTGAAGTGGCTAGGAAGCTTGGCAATGAGGAGGTAGCAAATCAATTTAAAGTACGCGGAAAGAATTACAAGAATCTTTTTGATCCTCAGTATGGCTATTTAAGAGGTAAGAATTCTGATGGTTCTTGGGTTTCTCCGTATGCGCCTGCCGATGTGCAGCATTCAGGAGTTTTTATAGAAGGGAATGCCATGCAATACTCATGGTTTGTGCCTCATGATGTTGCTGGCCTAATGGAAGTCATGGGAGGCCGAGAGCAATTCAAGGAGAATCTAGACACATTTTTTTCATTTGAAATAGATAGTACGGTGAAATTTGAAGCTGCTGATGTCACTGGGTTGATTGGACTCTATGCCCATGGAAATGAGCCTTCACACCATATTGCTTATTTGTACAATGAATTAGATGAATATCAGACCACTCAAAGGATTCTTAAACAGATTTATGCTGAAATGTACGATGACAAACCTGATGGATTAAGCGGAAATGAAGATTGTGGTCAGATGTCAGCTTGGTATATTTTCTCGGCCATGGGATTTTATCCTTTGAATCCTGTAAGTGCCGAGTATAATTTAGGCTCCCCAATTTTTGATAGTATCAAAGTAAAAACAGGAAGTCTGGATTTTGAAGTGAAAAAGGAGGGGAGTGGCCCTTTTCAGGAAGTCTTATTAAATGATAATCCCATCGAAAATTTTAAATTAAAGCACAGCGACCTTCAAAAAGGAAGTGTGCTCACATTTAAACCCATGCCATGATGAAAAGAGTTTTCAGTTTTATTTTAGGTGTATTGTTGTCCCAATCAGTTTTGGCCCAAGAGGCCTATGATCTGATTATAGTTGGTGGAGGTGCCAGTGGAACCGCTGCAGGAATTTCAGCGGGTAGAGCAGGGACTAAAACATTGATTATAGAACCAACAACCTGGCTAGGGGGGATGCTGACTGCTGCAGGTGTATCGGCTATAGACGGAAACCATCAATTGCCTTCCGGGATTTGGGGAGAGTTTCGGCAAAGACTGGAACAGCACTATGGTGGGCCCAAAAAGCTGTCCACCGGTTGGGTAAGTAATACACTTTTTGAGCCTTCTGTGGGTAATCAAATTTTACAGCAAATGGCTGGCTCAGTACCTTCTTTAACCGTAAGCTTTGAAAGTGATTGGCTTGAAGCAAGCTTTGAAAACGGGGTCTGGACGGTAGAATATTTGAAAGATGGAGATAATCACCTTGTCAATGCACCTTTATTAATTGATGCCACCGAGCTAGGAGATGTTGCGGCTTCTCAGGGTTTGGAATACAGGATAGGAATGGATTCGAGAGATGATATTGGAGAAAGCTTTGCTCCTGAAATAGGAAACGACATCATTCAGGATTTGACGTATGTGGTGACCTTAAAAGACTATGGAGAAGGCACCGACAAAACCATTCCAAAACCTGATGGCTATGATCCTGAATTATTTGCTTGTGCTTGTGCCCATGCAGATCCCATCACCGACGATGCCCCAACTTTGGACTGTGGAAAGATGCTGGATTATGGTAAACTACCAAATGGGAAATACATGATCAATTGGCCGAATTGCGGTAACGATCACTATACCAACATCATTGAGCTAAGCCCAGAGGAAAGAGAAGCTGAACTCGAGAAAGCTAAATTGAGAAGCCTCCAATTTGTTTATTACATCCAGAGCGAATTGGGCTTTAAACATCTCGGTTTAGCAGATGATGAGTACCCGACAGAGGACAATATGCCTATGATTCCATATCATAGGGAATCCAGAAGATACTATGGGTTGGTGGACTTTACCCTTCCTTACGTGCGAATGCCATACAATGCTCCTAAGCCATTGTTCAGAACTGGTATCGCAGTAGGTGATTACACTATTGATCACCATCATAGAGAACGACCAGATGCCCCTGAAATTGATTTTATAAAGATTCGGGTACCCTCTTATAATGTTCCTCTAGGGGCTTTGATTCCAAGAGATCACCCAGCTTTAATTTTAGCAGAGAAGAGTATTTCCGTTTCAAATATTGTAAATGGAGCATCCAGATTGCAGCCTGTTGTTCTGGGTATAGGACATGCTGCCGGAGCTTTGGCCACTGTGGCCATCAAAGAGGGTAAAGCTTTAGATCAAGTGTCGGTAAGGGAAGTTCAGCAGCTTTTACTGAACCAAAATGCTTATATCATGCCCTTCATTGATGTGAACCCGGAAATGAAAAGCTTTCAGGCGATTCAAAAAGCCGGAGCTGCCGGGATATTTAGAGGAGAAGGAGTGCCATATCTTTGGGCAAATCAAACTTGGTTTTACCCGGGAAGAGCCGTTACCGAATATGAATTAATTCTAGGCTTAAAACCTATTTACTCAGAACTGGACAAGTTCTGGGGAGCTTCAGGAGACTATTTGACTTTGAGCCGATTTGAAGAACTCCTAAAGCTTGTGGATGAATCTATATCAAGGGTAAGAGTTTCTGAAACCTGGGATAAGCTTGGAATGCAGGGTCAACTTTTTGATGGACTGGTCCTTAACCGGGAACAGGTTTCTCTGCTTCTTGATGACCTTTTGAATCCTTTTGGAAAAGAAGTGAATTGGGATGGCGAATTTATCGGAGAGTAAGTTACTTCTCCAAGTTAGCCCATATATATTCTCCGATCTTTTCTCCCTGCTTAACACCTTCCTCGATGGCATCTCGAAAATGAATGCCACCATAAAGTCTGGAAATTGCGGCTTCCTCAGAAGCTTGGAGAAAAGATTGGAACTCCCTTTCAGGAAGTCCAAAATAAATCTCAGAGGTATCTAAAAAGTCGAAATTATCCCCGAAATAATTGGTCAGTATTATGGCAGAAGCTCGGCTTATTACCGAATGCCCTGAAGTGTATTCTGGGAAGGGCGGAGTTTGAAGAAGGGGCCTCCAAGTTCGGTCTAATTCTTCATTGATGACCGTTTCAGGCCTAATTCGGTCCGTTTCATATTTGGCTTTCCAACAGGATATAAAGGCATCATGAAGGGTCATTCCCACCAGTGTATGGATGTAGGCCGTTTCGGCAAAGCTCAAGTCTTCCATTTCAGCCGCAATACCCGTAATACCCATCCAATGTCCTCCAGGGCTGATTTTCTTGATCCCGATAGCCATGTGGCCGGTGACATCCACCATAAAAGGATTACAGTCCCAAAAGTTCGCGATTAACTGTTCCTCCTCTGTCAAATTCGAGGTGACTTCAATGATTTCATCCAGTTGACTTCTGAAGCTACTTCCCTGGCTCAAATTGAATGGAGCCATTTCTTCGGGGTCAAATGGGTCTAAATCTTGAAGAAAAAAAGGCTTAATTGTTTTCCATTCTGGTTCTATGGCTGCGATATATGCCGGTGGAGTCGGATACCATCGGCCTTTCTCTTTGGTTGGTGAGTAGCGCGTTAAGGTTGAAAGCTGCAGGTAACCATCCTTGCTAGCCACTGAAATTACCCAGTCCGCTACTTTTTTTGCGGTAGAAATGTGAATATCAAGCTCCTTCTTTTTAAGAAGTTTCTCCTTTAAGCCAAAGCTTTCCCATTCCTGCATCTTTTCCTTCAAAAGATATCCAGAAGGCATTATTTTCTCACCGACCAAAAGCATAGCATAAATGGCTGCAAACTCAGGTGAGCTCAGGTTCGAGTTGTCGAAATTTTGATCTTCCAAATAAGTGAAAGGAAGAAATTCTGGGTACCTGAAAGATTCGGTCGAACCTTCTATTACGAGGAATGAAGCCAGGTTGGTGTATGCATAAATTCTCGCTGCCACAGGGGGACTTGCCACATCGGTAACCATTACCTCAGTGATATGAAAAAGTTCATCCGCATAAATCTCTGGCCAGCTACTCACCTTTGAAACTGGGCTGCCAAAAGTGTTAAAGCAAATGAGCAATACTCCTACCAATATTCCTGTTCTTTTAATCATTGATCTTGTAGCTCTCTATAGGTCCTTGGCTGACACCAAAAAGGACCAAAGAATCATTTTCAAGGGCGATGGTGGATTTAATGTCTCCCTTTATTGTAATGCCTGATTCATTCGGCTTAAGCACGTTAAAGTTTCCTTTTCCATCTCCCAATGTCACCATTCCAAATCCTGCATCAATCATTCCAATTCTAATTCGTGTAAAATTTTGATTTCCTCCGGCAATAAAATCAAGATTACCGTCTCGGTTTACATCGATAGGAAGAATGCTGTAAATAGGAAAAGCCTGAAGTAGTTTTGGAAGGGGAGTTGCTTTAAACCCTTCTGGTGTGTTTTCTAAATAATATGATTCAAGGGTAGCGGCTGTCAAAACTTGTGCCTTCTCTAACTCCTCCTGGGAGAATAGATCTTCCATCTTTGCAGTAGAGTAGGAAGCATAGTCTGTAAATTTACTTCTCATAGAGACCATTTGATCAAGCAACTCATCTCTACTGGGAAAAGGATAGGCTTCATCTTCTACGTAGCATTCCAAGATTGGATCAATGGACCCATTTTGATCAAAATCAGCAGAATATAACTTCAGCCTTTTGGCTTCATTCGCCACAAACTGAGAATTTAAACCGAAGTTGCCTGCTAGGAAATCTTCATCTCCATCCCCATCAAAATCTCCTTTTGCAAGACTTCCCCACCAGCCTGAAAGATCCTGATCGAGATACTTTTCTGTTTGGTCTTCCAAAGCTGATCCCGTATTGATCAAAAAGGTAGGTGCCATAAACTCACCCGCCAAGATAACATCGTCAAAACCATCTGAGTTGGCATCAATAACAATGGAGCTGCTTACCATCCCTATTTTTCCTCCAGAAGGCAATAAACCATCTGAAACCGAGAAATTGCCTGAGCCATCATTAAGTAAGATTTGACTGGTGGGAATTTCTGGGTATCTACCTGGAAGCATTCTAGCTCCTACCACCAAGTCAGGATTTCCATCACGATTCACATCTACGAATTCTGCTGTTCCTGTTGAGAATTTGTAATCCGGGAAATCAGTGGATAGCTCCAGGTTCCCATTTTGGTTAATATAGAGCCTGTCCACCAGACCCTCATCCGAGCTGATGTAGTCATGAAACCCGCCACTTCCCACGAAGAGATCCATCATTCCGTCTCCATTCACATCTGCAAATCTGGCCACAGCATCAGTATAATATGAATCGCCTTTAAACCCTGAATAATCGATCCATTTCCCGTCCTTTAAGGTTTTGATTTCCGCCGGTGTACCCTTTGTTCCTCCAAAATAAACTTCAAGGTTTCCATCACCATCTAAATCAGCTTTTGCCATTACTGGGGCTATATAACTAGGCATAGAAATCATGAGGGGCTGCCTTTTGAAATCATTAAAACCAACTACCCCAGAGCTGTAATTAGGTGCTTCAGCTGCGGTAAAAATTGTTTTTTGGCTTTCAGCCAAAGCTGAAGAAGTAGAAGTGGACTTTTCTATTTCTAAAATTTGATTTATGCCTACATCACTTAGTTTTTGTATACTACCGTCAGGCCATGTAATCTCAATGGTTTCAATTTTTTCCTCATCTCCAAGTCCGAAATGAAGCACAGGAGGGACGCTAGACTGAAAACCTCTTACCGGCTGAAGATCAAGGATTTGCTGATTTTTCCCATAGGTTATTTTAGCCCTTGACCCCACAGCAAATGGATTCTGAGAATCTTCTTTTAATTTTATGGTTAGGTAGTTTGACCCTTTGCTTTGATTCTCGTAAATGCCGGGTGGCTCATTAAGATTGTTTATCACTAGATCTAGATCTCCATCATTATCGAGGTCAGCATAGGCCGCACCACTAGAAAACCCTGGCTTATCAATATTCCAATCTTCAGTACGATCGGTGAAGGTCAAATCCCCATTACTTTCGAATATGTAATTACTCACCGGGGTGGACGTCATACTCGTTACCAGATGCAGGGTGTCAGCCTTTTCATTAGCCACAGCCTGTTTGAAATAATAGTCTCCCTTATATTTTAAAAAATCTCTGTTCGTATAATCTCTATAATATCCATTAGTCACCAGTAAATCTTTATTCCCATCATTATTGGCGTCAAAGAAAAGAGCTGACCAGGACCAGTCGGTATTTGATATTTTTGCCATTTGGCCTATTTCAGAGAATAATCCATCTCCTTGGTTGAGCTGGAGCATATTCCTCATATTTTGGTGATAAAAGCCGCGCTCTACCATTAAGGCATACTGCTCATAGTTCTCAGGGCCATAAAGTAATTTCTGCCTTTCATTATCCTCAGGAAGCATATCCAGAGTATAGATATCCACTAAACCATCATTATTGATATCGGATATATCTGCTCCCATGGAAAAATGGGAAATGTGTTGAAAGTATTCTGTGGTTTTATCCTCAAAGGTCCCATCTTTCTGATTGATATAGAGATAATCTGGCTCTATATAATCATTGGTGACCAATAGGTCTGGCCAGCCATCATCATTTACATCAGAGGAAACCACACCTAAACCAAACCCCAGTGCATTGCCTTTAATCCTCGCTGCTTCTGAAACGTCTATGAACTTTCCATTATCATTTCTGTAAAGTTTATCCCCGGCGTAGGGATGCCTGACTCCTCGGGCCTGATCAAATTCAATCTCGGTAATTACTTCGATGTGATGATTGAGCAGATACATGTCAAGATCTCCATCCCGATCATAATCGAAAAACAAGGCTTGTGTGGAATTTGATGGATCATCTAATCCGTATTCCTTTGCCTCATCTAGAAAAGTGAAATCTTTTTGATTTATCCAGAGCTCATTTCTGCGACTTTCTACATCACCTTTCCCTGAGTAAGAAACATAAATATCTAACCATCCATCGGCATTTATGTCCACCATTGCCACGCCGGTAGTCCAAGACTTTTTGCCTGCAATTCCAGCTTTTTTGGTCATGTCTTCAAACCTCCATTCTCCTAGGTTTTTATATACCTCATTTGAAGACATATTGGAAGTGAAAAAAATATCATTCAGGCCGTCATTATCAAGGTCCCCAATGGCTACTCCTGCACCATTATAAAAGTATTCATATCTGAGGATATTGTTTTGTTCGTCCTCCCGAAGATTATTTTTGAATCCAATTTTGAGTTTTCTGGGATTAAGTTCCTTGAAAAGTGGGGAGGAGTTTTCTTGAGCCATCCCGGATTCAAATGAAATCAAGAAAGCTAAAATGGAGTAGATCCATTTATTTATTCGAATTGATGGATTGAGTGCAGGCATGGGTACTTCAGGGTAATCGTTCTTTGGGGTTATTCAATAATATCCTCAAAGAGTTTTTCATTAACAACGGCAACTCCGCCTAAAAGGCCAACATTATCTCCTAATTTATATAGGGAAAGCTTAGTTTTTTCTCTGGACTTTGCCATACAGTAAACGTTTAGAGCTTGCTGTATTGGAATTAACAGATACTGATCGGATTCAGCTACAGAACCTCCCACGATAATTAATTCAGGATTAAGGAGTTGGATTAAAATGGAAATCCCTCGTCCCAGATCAAGTCCGGCTTCAGAAATCAAAGTAATGGCTCTTTGATCTCCAGATAATGCGGCCTTTACTACCAGAGAAGGATCAAGATTGCCTTCATGACTTTTGACGATCCTCGCCAAAATACTATCAGGATCAGCTTCGATTGCCTCTTGAGCCTTTTTTACTATTGCAGTCCCAGAGGCTACCGCCTCCAGACAATCTTTTTTCCCGGAAGTAGAAGTTTCTTGCCTTGAGTCGAAAATAGTACAATGGCTAAATTCACCCGCAAATCCAGAGGATCCCTGATAAAGTTTTCCATCGATAATCACTCCTAAACCAATCCCCCAACCAACAAAAACCCCCAGCACATTTTTATACTCTTTTCCAGCGCCAAATTTGAACTCTGCCAGAGTCATTGCTCGGGCATCATTTTCAAGAAAGACTTTTTTCCCAAACCGCCTTTCCAGATTCTCTCGAAGGGTTTTATTCCCAAACTTCAAATATGTATAGTTTACCCCCTCTAAAGAGTCCACCAAACCAGGCATAGAAATCCCCATCGCAATTATTTTGTCATCTGGGATGTTAGTTTCTTTTAAGAACTCCTCTATTTTATCACCAATATGTGAAAGAGTTTTTTCCTCATTATTTAGACTGATATTATAGCCTTTCTTTGATTGTACCAATTCATGAGTACAGGAGTAAAGTGCCAGATTCATATTGAATCTTGAGAGATCCACAGATAACACATAAAAAGCATTTGGAGCCAGTCGGTAAAGATCTGGTTTACGACCTCCCTGAGATTCTGCTCGACCATGCTTAATCACTTCACCAGATTCCATAAGATCCGTGAGAAGAGAATTCACAGTTGGCAGTGAAATACCTACTTGATTACAAATCTCGCTTGCAGTGTTGGCTTCATTGAGGTAAAGGTTCTTGATAATCTTGAGTTTATTGATGTAGCTTTTAGTCTCTACTACACCGTCCATCTTTGCGATGATGGCCTCCGGGTTGATAAGGTGCATAATATCCTATTTGCTATGAATTACGCATTTTTTTCATTTTGATGAAAACACTTCTTTAAAAAAATATAGAAATAAAGTCCAACTTCTTTAAAGTCTCTTTATATTTTTCTTTTTTGAGCTTTGATTTTATAAAATATTGCTACTTAGGTCTCTTTGGCCTAAGTTTAGATTTCATTATTAAGCAGGAGTTATGTCACAAGTCATTTTTTCTAGTAAGGATAAGAAAGAAGAGATTTTTAATAAGATTAGAGAGTATTTAGAAGACTTGGAATTTCAAATTCAGAATTAGGATCAATCCAGACCATGGGGAGGTTTTTTTGTCATTAATGAAGAACAGGTGCCAAAGTTTCGAGATACATTTTTTAAAGAAGTGGAATTATCAGAACATCAGTTGTCCCAAAAACTTAGCCCTAAGATTCTGGTAGTAGCTCCTTGGCAAAGATTGTCTTGGCAATACCATCACAGGCGGGCTGAAATTTGGAAACTTATTTTCGGAGAAGGTAAGATTTCAACAAGCCAGACCGATGAAGAAAACCCCGCATTTGATTTGAATAAGGATGAAGTGGTTTCTCTGGAGAAAGGTGAACGACACCGACTAATAGGAGGGGACAATTGGGGTGTGGTAGCTGAGATTTGGATGCATACAGACCCATCCAGTCCTTCAAATGAAGATGATATTGTGAGAGTTTCGGATGATTATGCCCGTAAATAAAGAAACCCGAATCCGAAGATTCGGGTAAAAAATTAAATTACTTCTCGTCCGTAGCTCAATCACCCTTAAAATAATATGTACTAGTTAAAAAAATGTTCTATCGGACTAGCTAAAAAAGTAGATAAATAAGGTAGCTAAATATATTTAAAAAACAAATTTATAGGTACAAAATGTGCCTGATAGAGCATCAAACTTTAAGCTGATCTATTTTTTTAGCAATTTCCTCCGCTTCAGCCATAAGTTTATCAGCCTGAGTTCGATTTGAATGGGATACCTTGTGAGCCTCGCTCATTTTCTTCTGATAAGCTTCTTGAAGCTTTTGTTTCTCTGATTTCTTTTTGAATAATCCGAACATAGGGTCTTTTTATATAGAACCCCTGAAGCGGAGTAAGGTTTAGGATTAAAAAGAGAAAGTTGTTACTGGGTTTGGTTCTTCTTCCTCTTCTACGATTTCGTCTGCCTTATAATTGATAATGTCTGATAGTCTTCCAGACGAATTAAAGTATCTCCAGGCCCCTTCTTTTTTGCCATCCAACATTTGTCCTTCGGAAGCTTTTCTACCGTTTTCGTGATAAAACACCCAAGTACCTGTGGCCTTTCCATTTTCAAAGCTTCCTTCAGATTCTTTTTGTCCAGATACATAGTAAGTGAATCTGGTACCATTCCCGTCTTTTAGAGTGCCGGCGTCCAGGGTTCTTTTTCCATCATAAGTGTAATACTCACCCACATTCATAAGCCTGCCGTTATCCCAGATCTCTTCCTGTGTTAGTTGCTTATTGTCATAAAAAAGCCCCCAAAGCCCATTTTCAAAACCTACCTCATAGGATCCAACGGACTTGAGTTGTCCTCCGTCATAATAATAAAACCACTGGCCCTGCTCTAACCCCAACTTGTATTCACCTTCAGCAATCAGAATACCGATTTTATTAAAGTATTTCCAAAGTCCTGTTTTCAGATCATTTCGATATTCTCCTATTGAGTAAAGCTCACCATCCGGGAAGAAACTTTTCCAGATTCCTGTTTTCATCCCATTTTGGTACTGTCCTATCACTGAAGTTTCTCCGGAGGGATGATATTCTATATAGTCACCGACGGGAACCCCAAGTTCATAAATCTTTCTTTTAGCCAGGGTCTTATTTGGATGATATTCCTCCCATACTCCGACGGCAATATCTTTATCATAATGCTCGATTCGAGCAATTCTTTTGTTATCATAATAATATTTCCATTCACCATCCCTTCGGCCTTCATCATCATAAAATTCCTCGGACTCTAATACTTTTGTACCTGGAAAATACCTTTCCCAGGGGCCTATTTTCTTACCATTTTTATATTTTCCAGTTTCAAGGACTTGCCTTAAATCCACATATTCTGTGAATAACCCGTCAAGCTCACCGTTTTTATAGTTTGTTTCCAAAGCGAGTACACCATCGGTATAATATTGAAGATAGGGTCCTTCTCTCTTGCCGTTTTTGTAGTACTCTCTGATGGAAAGTTCTCCATTAGGATGGAAAGTCGTCCAAAGCCCTTCTTTTTTACCTTCTTCATATTTTCCAGTGGTCAATACTTGTTCTGGATCGATATATTCAGGAGTTCCCACTCTGCCATAGTATTCAGTCCATTGCCCAACCAAGACACTGTCTCTGAGAATCATTTCCCTCTTTAAAGCTCCCTGAGCATCGTAGACTTTTGTGGGGCCAAAAAGCACTCCATCCCTATAGTCTACAATTAGCCTCATTTTACCATCTGGCCAATAACTTATCCAAGTTCCTTCTCGAATTCCATCCTCAAACTTCCCTTCGATCATAAGGGCATTCGTCTTAGGATTATAATACTTCCAAAGTCCCTGGCGCTTCGAGTTTTCAAGTACACCCGTAGCCATGAGGCTAGAATCCGAATTATACTGCTTAACTATGCTTGCCTGCTGCGAAAAAATTGAAGAGTAGATGAAAAATAAAAGGATAGAAAGTATATGCTTCATATGTACAGCTAAACCAGGGATCAAGCTGGCTTTGGATTTCTAATATGGGTGATCAAATCTGATTCGCTAATTGTACGAAAATTTTCTAATGCAGTTTAAAATTAACCCATTTCTATAATATTTCTTTATGCAAAAGTAAGTATCTCAATCAGACCTTTGATCTCTTCAAAAATTTGAGCCTGGGTCTTCTCCGACTGATCTGTAATGTTTATCTCTTTAAACCAAACAGATAAATCACTCTTTTTATTATACTCAGGACTTCCTTCATTTAGAAGCAAAATACCCGGATAGTCAAATGGATCAGGGTTTTTGCTTTGGATTAAGCCTAAGTCAATCAGGGAATTGAATGGGTGTTTAGAAACCCTGTTATGGCCTAAATAAAGAAAAAGAAACATTCCATGTCCGAACCAATTAAGGACCCGAATATTCAGCCCATTCTTCTCATCCCAATTACGTACAATATCCAGCACTTGATATGGGAAACCGATCAAATCATTTCCTTTGGATACTTTTATTCCTTTTGAAAAATTGAAATTGGCTAAAAGGGAATTGTCCTGGACTTCATTACCAACTTCTGAGAAAATATTCCAAAATCTAGCCTTTAGGCGATTCTGTTTTTTAATCAGCTCTTTATCCTTCCAAAGTTCGAGATCGAGTTTCATGAGAGAAGTCTACCAGTGCAGGAGAGCGGACGCCCATGCGAACCCTGAGCCAAAAGCTGCAAGGCAAAGCAAATCTCCTTCTTTGATTCTACCTTGTTCCCAAGCTTCACTAATTGCAATTGGAATAGTGCCAGCCGTGGTGTTTCCCCGAGTCATGATATTGTTATAAACCTTATCATCTGGAAGCTCAAGTTTCTTTTGGACATATTGGCTGATTCTAAGATTCGCCTGATGGGGAATTAAAAGGTCAATATCAGATTTATCGATTCCGTTATGCTCCAGGGCTTCATTAATCACTTCCATGAAACGAACCACTGCATGCTTAAATACGGCATTTCCATTCATTTTAAGGAAAAAGTCTCCTCTATCGATCATTTCCTGAGAGATCCTGATTTTTCCACTTGATGATGGAGCGATACAAAAGAGCTCTTCTGCATACTTTCCTTGCGAATGTAGATGTGTGGAAAGAATTCCTGACTTTTCATTTTCAGACCTTCCTAAAACTACTGCACCTGCACCATCTGCAAATATTACAGAGCTTGATCTGCCTTCATCACTTTTGTCTAATGCTGAAGACTGAATTTCAGCACCTACCACCAAAATCTTGTCATACATTCCTGTCTTGATGAATTGATCCGCGACGGATAAGGAGTAAATAAATCCCGAACATGCATTCCGCACATCGAGTGCTCCAATTTCCCTAAAGGGTAATTCTCTTTGCAAAAGAACACCAGCCCCTGGAAGAAAATAGTCTGAAGTAATTGTGGCGAATACAATGAAATCAATTTCAGATGCCTTTACACCAGCCCTATCCATTGCCATAATGGATGCTTCCTTGGCCATACTGGTCACCGTTTCTTTTCCCGGTGTGTACCAACGCCTTTCCTCTATACCTGTCCTTTCTCGGATCCAGGTATCATTAGTATTCATCATTCCGGAAAGTTCGTCATTCGTGACAATTCGCTCAGGTAGGCAATGTCCTGCACCTAAAATTTTCGATCTGAACATGTTTTTGGGTTTATATCTAAAAATCCAAATATCGGAAGTAATAACCGAAGGCAAAAATCTCTGAAGTTTTGTTTAGTACTGTTCTTGATCAGCCAAACAAGGTGTAGTTTCCATGCTGATCGGCAGGAGAGATTTTATTGATAAGGCTAGGGTAGTCATTCTGAACCGAATTAACTGATGGAGAAACCGTGAAGCTATCCAATTTAGAATTGCTCAGAGGAATCAGCAATTCTTTCAGCTCTTCAGGAGAACTATATGGATCCAGCCATTTCTTTTCTTGTTCCTTACCAAAAATAACCGGCATTCGGTCGTGAACCTGCTCTACAGTATCATTCGGGCCTGTTGTCAGGATAAGAAAGGTGTGCTGAACATCACCAGAAACAGTTTCGTATTCATCCCAAATTCCTGCAAATGAAAAGAGGCTGTTTCCCTCTAATTGAAATCGATACGGTATTTTGGTTTTTTTCCCGAGTCTTTTCCATTCATAAAATCCATCTGCAGGGACAATACAGCGTCTACTCTGGAAGGATTTTTTAAAAGAAACTTTCTGATCTACCGTTTCGGATTTGGCATTGATGAGTTTTTGGGAAACGGGTCTATTTCTTCCAAAATCAGGGGTAATTCCCCAATAGAAAAAAGAGAAACCTTTCGGACTTTGAGAGGTAATTACCGGGACTAGCTGGGTGGGAGCGATATTATATCTTGGTTCAAATTCAGAAAGCATTTCTGCGCTGAATCTTTCTTCCAAATCTTTTTTGTTTTTGCCAAGGGAATACCGTCCGCACATAGGTTATAAGAAGTTTTTGGGAAGTTAGTGTTCTCCTTTTACAAATTCAACCGCCATTTTTTCAGAATAGTATAAGTCATTTTTATTAGCATTGGAAAATCCGACATGACCACCATAAGTAGGGGTCTGCAGAGTCACATTTTGTAAAGACTCTGCTAAAGAATAAGGAAAGCATTCTTCACTTAAAAATGGGTCATTTTTTGCGTTCAGAATTAAGGTGGGAGCGTTAATTCCTTCAAGAAAGTAAAGAGCGCTATTTACTTCGTAATATTCTGCCGCATCTGAAAATCCATGAAAAGGTCCTGTGAAAATATCATCAAAATCTGAAAGGGTATTAATGTTTTTCAGCATTGCCGCAGGTATTTCATTGGGATAATACCTAGCCTTTTCCTTTACTTTTTTCTTTAGGCTTTTTAAAAACCTCTTGGAGTAAAGGAAATTCTCGCGATCGGAAATCTTTTTGCTTGCGCTAGCCAGATGAAGTGGCACGGATATAGCCACGGCAGATTCTATTTTCTCAGGTCGGCTCCTCTTTTCGCCCATATATTTCAGGGTAAGATTTCCACCAAGGCTAAATCCAATTAATGAAACATGTTCATAATTTGTCGAGGCATAATTCACTATTCGATCCAGGTCATACGTAGCACCAGAATGATAAAAAATCATCTGTTTGTTTAATTCGGGTCCACAACCTCGATAATTCCAAGTAAGGACATCATACCCTGAGTTTAAAAAAGCTTTGGCCATGCCAAGCATATATGGCCGATCACTACTTCCTTCCAAACCATGCGAAATAATAACCAGGTGATCTGAATCATTTTTGAACCAATCCAGATCAAGGAAATCATTGTCTTCGGTAGGAATTCTCACCTTGTTAGGAGCTTTTATTTTTACTTTTCTAAAAAGGGCAGGATAAATGGTTTCAAGATGATTGTTAAATAGCCACTTAGGCCGGCGATAATCATCTTTTTTACTAATTGGCATAAAATGGAGTGATTTTTTACTCGAATTTCAAGGTTTCGGAAATTAAGTTTAATATTTGAATAAAGACTTTATTCAAACTATTTTTGGTCTCTTCAAAAATAGAATCAGAGAGGAAAACTTATGGCCGAAGTAATAAGAATGCCCAAGATGAGTGACACCATGGAAGAAGGTGTTATCGCTGCGTGGCTCAAAAAAGTGGGAGATGAGGTAAAGCCTGGAGATATCCTGGCGGAAGTTGAAACCGATAAAGCCACTATGGAGCTTGAGTCATATGAAGAAGGTGTACTTCTCCATATTGGTGTAAAAGAAAAAGATGCCGTACCTGTAAATGGAATCATTGCAGTTATCGGTGAAAAAGGAGAATCCTATGAAGACCTCTTGGAGGAATCTTCCAACGGGTCAGCCGAACCTGAAGAAAGTGATTCTTCTGAAACAAAGGAAGAGGCCAAGCAAGAGGAACCAGCTCAGACTTCGGAAAAAATCGATACCTCAGGAATTGAGGCAACTGTAATCACCATGCCTAAAATGTCCGACACTATGGAGGAAGGCACAATTTCAGCATGGTTGAAAAAGGTGGGGGATGATGTTAAATCAGGGGACATTCTTGCTGAAGTAGAAACAGATAAAGCTACAATGGAGCTTGAATCCTATGAGGATGGCAATTTGTTATACATAGGTGTAGAGGCTGGAAATGCTGTGCCCGTCGATGGTGTCATAGCAGTGATCGGTGAAAAAGGAGCAGACTATGAAACCCTGCTTAAAGCTCAGGCTGCGTCAAATACATCTGAAAGTAAAGCATCGACACAACCAGAGCCTGCAAAAGAGGAGAAAAAGAAAGAAGAAGCACCCAAAAAAGAGGCTGAACCTAAAGCCTCAGCTCCAAGCTCAAGTTCAGACGAAAGGATCAAGGCTTCACCTTTAGCTAAGAAAATGGCTGAAGAGAAGGGAATTGATATTTCACGTGTTTCGGGGTCTGGAGAAGGTGGACGAGTTATCAAAAGAGATATCGAAAACTATGTTCCTGCAACCGCAGCCTCAGCTTCATCAGAAGCAGCTTCACCTGCAGTGCTGGGTCAGGAAAGTTTCAGAGAGGAAAATGTATCTCAAATGCGAAAAGTGATCGCAAAGAGATTAGCAGAAAGCAAGTTCACAGCACCACATTTCTATCTCACGATGGAAATCAACATGGATAAGGCGATTGCTGCCAGAAAGAGCATGAATGAAATTGCTCCTGTAAAGATTTCCTTCAATGACATGGTAATAAAGGCTGCTGCGGCCGCTTTGCGTCAGCATCCAAAAGTGAACTCAAGCTGGCTTGGGGACAAAATCCGATACAACGACCACATTCATATCGGGATGGCAGTAGCGGTTGAGGAGGGGCTTCTGGTTCCAGTGATAAGATTTGCTGACAGTAAGTCGCTTTCACAAATTTCCAATGAAGCGAAGTCTCTTGGTGGAAAAGCTAAGAACAAGGAACTGCAGCCAAAAGATTGGGAAGGAAATACCTTCACTATTTCTAATCTGGGAATGTTCGGTATAGATGAATTCACCGCGATCATTAATCCGCCTGATGCCTGTATTTTGGCTGTAGGAGGGATAAAAGAAACTGTGATTGTAGAAAATGGTGAGATGAAGGTTGGGAATGTGATGAAGGTGACCTTGTCCTGTGACCACAGAGTGGTAGATGGTGCAGTTGGTTCTGCCTTCCTACTAACTCTGAAGAGCCTTCTGGAAGATCCAGTTCGGATTCTTATTTAGATTTAAAATTAAAACTGCCAAAAAGTCCTGATTTCAGGACTTTTTGTTTTTTGTACGGTAATTGAAAGAAAGATAGACATGATGGAAAAAATTAAATCAACCACGGTTGTAGCAATCAGACATAACGGTGAGGTAGTGGTAGGTGCAGATGGTCAGGCCACGATGGGAAACACAGTGGCAAAAAGTAGCGTCAAAAAGCTAAGAGTTTTACAAGGGGGAAAGATCGTGACAGGGTTTGCTGGATCTACGGCAGATGCTTTTACTCTTTTAGAAAAGTTTGAAGAGAAGCTTGGGGCTTTTGGAAATAACATGAAGCGGGCGGCTGTAGAACTGGCAAAAGAGTGGAGGATGGATAGAATGCTTAGTAAACTGGAAGCCATGATGATTGTGGCTGACAATGAGGATATTTTGATTATTTCTGGGACAGGAGATGTAATTGAACCTGATTTGGAGATCGCCACCATAGGATCAGGAAGCATGTATGCCCAGTCAGCTGCAAGGGCTCTTAAAAAATTTGCTCCGAGCCTGACTGCAGAAGAAATGGTTCGGGAAAGCCTCTCCATTGCTGCGGATGTCTGTATTTATACCAATCATAATTTGATTATAGAGAAGGTCAAATAACAGTTCATAATCAATAACGAGACATAAAGTCTCGTTTTTTTTTGCTTTTGAAAACCTGTTGATGTGTTTAACTGTTATCAAGGAGAATTTGACCAGTAATAATGGAAGCTAAATCAACAAAAAGAACTACGAAAAAGGATTATCGCAAAGTAATTATCGAAGGCTATAAGCAGGAAATTCTTGAAACAGGAGTTTCCCCAAAGTCTATCTTTAAATTTGCTAAGGGCCTAAAAATGAAGGAAAGTGATTTTTATAATTATTTCACTTCGTTTGACGCTATCAAATCAGCCATCTGGATGGATATTCTGGAAACTACTTTGGAAGCCGTAGAGGGTCAAGAAGTATTTAAAGAATATAGTGTTAGAGAGAAATTCCTGAGTTTCCTTTTCACATGGATTGAGGAGTTAAAAAATAATAGATCTTACTTGATGAGTATCTACTCAGACACTCAAATGTCTTTAGGCAAACTTCCAGGTGAAATAAAAGATTTTAAAGAAAGGTTTAAGGACTTTGCCAATGAAATTATCCTTGAGGGTAAGGAGACCGAGGAAATAGCATCACGGCCGATAATCAGTGATCGTTATGACGAAGCCCTTTGGCTCCAGGTCTGGTTTGTCTTTAAATATTGGATTGATGATCGATCGCCAAGATTTGAGAAAACGGATGCGGCTATTGAGAAATCAGTCAATCTGGCATTTGATTTAATGGGTAAAAGTGCTCTGGATTCGTTCATTGATTTTGCCAAGTTTATTTATCAGACTAAATAAAAACATATGGCTACCCGAGTAAATGAACAGGAATCCATTCCGGTATCGAAAGTCCAGAGAGCAGCAAAATTCTTCTCTACTGGCGCCAAAGTAGGAGGAAATTATGTTAAGCATTATGCCAAGAAAATGGTGAATCCTGCTTTGGAGAAAGAATCTCTTCATCAGGAAAATGCTGAAGATATTTATAAATCCCTGAGCCAGCTAAAAGGCTCTGCTCTAAAAGTGGCTCAGATGATGTCCATGGACAAAAACCTTTTGCCAAGGGCATATCAGGATAAATTCACCATGGCCCAGTATTCGGCGCCTCCATTGAGTTATCCTTTGGTGGTGAAAACATTCAGACAATATTTCGGTAAGGCACCAGAAAGTATATTTGATACGTTTACCAAATCCGCCGTTAATGCCGCGTCCATAGGACAGGTGCACCAGGCCACCATTAAGGATCTTGTGTATGCTGTTAAAATTCAATACCCAGGAGTAGGCGATTCTGTCAGTTCTGATTTGAAACTGGTAAGGCCCTTCGCATTACGTCTTCTTAACATGAATGAGCGTGAACTCGATCATTACATGGCAGAAGTAGAGGAGAAGTTATTAGAAGAAACGGATTACGAACTTGAGATTCAAAGATCAAGGGAGATATCAGAGGCATGCAGCCATATTCCTAATCTATTCTTCCCAAAGTACTATGATGAATTTTCTTCCGAGAGAATAATCACTATGGACTGGATCGAAGGGAATCACCTTAAAGAGTGGTTGGAAACTAATCCCAGTCAGGAGCTGCGCAATCAGGTAGGACAGGCTCTTTGGGAGTTTTATCATCACCAGGTTCATAATATCCAACAAGTGCATGCAGATCCGCATCCAGGTAATTTCATAGTAAAAGAGGATGGTGTTCTGGGGATTATTGATTTTGGCTGTGTCAAAGTTATACCAGAAGATTTTTACAAGGGCTATTTCTCACTCATCAAAAAGGATTTGCTGATTAATGAAGATGAGCTGAATCAAATTTTCTTTGGCCTAGAATTCATTTCTGAAAAGGATACCCCTAAAGAACAGGAATATTTCAAATCAGTGTTTAAAGAAATGATTTCCTTACTTGGAAAGCCTTTTCACGTGGATCGCTTTGACTTCTCTGATGATGATTTCTTTGAGCAAATATTTGCTTTGGGAGACAGAATCTCGAATGATAAAATGTTCAAAAATTCCAGACAGGCCAGAGGTTCAAGACATGGCTTATATGTAAACCGAACCTACTTTGGCTTATATAATCTGCTTAATCAGCTCGGAGCTGAAGTGGAGACTACAAAACCTGATTGGTTAAAATAAAAAAGGGAGGCTTTTGCCTCCCTTTTTTATTATCCTTTGTAAGTCACTCGGTAAATTAAATTCGCGAGATCATCTGAGATGAGCAAGCTACCATCAGGTAATTCCTGCACATCTACAGGTCTACCCCAAACTTCTTGAGATTCGTCGTCAAGCCAACCTGTGATAAAGTCCTGCTCAGAAGCAATACTTTGATTGTCAGATTTTTTAGCTACAGTTACTGTATATCCTGATTTTTTCGAGCGATTCCAGGACCCATGCTTTGCTATGAAAATTTGATTTTGATAGCTGGAAGGAAACATCGCGCCTTCATAAAATCTCATACCTAGTGGGGCAACGTGAGCTCCAAGCTTTGCCGCAGGCTGAACATAAGCCGACTGTCCTTCACCGGAATTTCCGAACTCAGGATCCTTCACTGATCCTTCATGCCAATATGGATATCCAAAATGCTGGTCCTTTGAGGTGGCAACATTTAATTCACAATTCGGGATATCATCTCCCATCATATCGCGGCCATTATCAGTAAACCAAAGGTTTCCAGAAGCAGGATCCCAGTCAAAACCAACCGTATTTCTCACACCATGAGCATAAACCTCAGGTGTAGGATTGGCCTTACTTACATCAATCCTGGTAATGGATGCGAAAATTTCGTCTTCCGACTCGCAAATATTACATGGTGCACCCACAGGGACATAAAGCATTCCATCAGGACCAAAGGCAATGAATTTCCAGCCATGATGACCTTCTTCTGGGTATTGGTCGTAAACCACCTCATAGGAGGGATTGCCAAGGTTTTCTTCAATATTTGGAAATTTCAAGATTCTACTAATCTCAGCCACATAGAGGTCTCCATCTTTGAAAGCCACTCCATTTGGGCTTCGAAGATCACTGGCAAGGGTGAACCTCTTATCCGCTTTACCGTCTGAATCAGAGTCTATCAAAGCATATACTTTGTCTTCGTGTCGATTTCCAACGAAAATCGTCCCATTATCAGATATGGTAAGTGATCTGGCATTGGGAACATCTGCGGCCCAAATGTCAATTTCAAAACCTTCAGGTAGATTAAGTTTGTTAAGGTCTACTTCGGCGGTTGCGGTAGAAATATCGACCATATTATCACCTGCAAGCACTACTTGCTTAGTCTCCTTGTTTTTTGATTCCCCGTTTGAACAGGATACCAAGAAGCTACCAGCTACAGCCATCAGGGCCAAAGAGCTTAATTTTAAATTTTTCATAAGTTGATTCATTTTCTTATGGAAAGTTAAACTAATTCACATTAATCGGAAAACTCGATTGTATCAGCGGGTTAATCTTTATTTTTGCGCATGCTTTCGATTAGTAACCTGTCATATTACATAGGAGGACGGCCTCTTTATGAAAATGCGAACCTCCATATTAAGCCTAAAGATAAGATTGGCCTGGTCGGCCAAAATGGAACTGGAAAGTCTACGATGCTTAAAATAATTCATGGAGAGTATCAGCCTAGCTCTGGTGAGGTTCAAAAAGCCAAGGACTGCTCGATTGGTTTTTTGAATCAGGACTTACTATCCTATCTATCGGATGACAGTATTCTTGATGTGGCTCTCGAAGCATTTCAAGAAGTTTTATCACTTCAGGACGAGATTGATGCTGTGCTGAAGCAAATGGAGTCTGATTATTCGGATGAGATCATGAATAAGTTGGCGACTTTGCAGGATAAGTTTGAAGCAAATGAGGGTTATACGATTAAGGCCAAAGCCGCAGAAGTTTTAGCTGGAATTGGGTTTTCTGATGCTGATTTATCCAAACCACTCAGGACATTTTCTGGAGGTTGGAGAATGAGGGTTATGCTCGCAAAGTTACTTTTGGAAAAACCAGCGCTTTTGCTGCTGGATGAGCCTACAAACCACCTTGATCTACCTTCTATCCAATGGGTAGAAAACTACCTAAAGAACTATGAAGGAGCCGTGGTGGTGGTATCTCACGATCAGACATTCTTGGATAATTGTATAAGTAGTACTGTGGAGGTGGCTAATCTGACCCTGACTCAATACTCCGGTAACTATTCTTTCTATAAAAAAGAAAAGAAGGAAAGAATGGAAATCCAGCAGAATGCCTACGAAAATCAGCAGCAGATGATTAAGCAGACGGAGCGGTTTATCGAGCGCTTTCGCGCCAAAGCCACAAAGTCAAATCAGGTTCAATCTCGAATCAAAGCATTGGACAGAATGGAGAAAGTCCATGAGGTAGTGGATGATGAAGTAAATGTGAACTTCCAATTCAAGTTCTCCCAAAGATCCGGTAGGGATGTAGTGGTCCTGGATGAAATCTCCAAAGCTTATGGTAATAATGTGATTTTCAAAAATACCAGTGCAAGGATCGAGAGAGGGGATAAAATTGCATTGATTGGTGCCAATGGAAAAGGAAAGTCTACCATTCTTCGGATTATAGATGGCTCAGAGAAATTTTCCGGGGAGAGGACGGAAGGGCATAACGTCATCAAGTCCTTTTTTGCACAGCATCAGCTGGAAGCCCTTACCCTGGAAAATGAAATTATCCAGGAAATGATTCAAGCAGGGACTCGGAAAACAGAAATGGAGCTTCGAAGTGTTTTAGGATGTTTTTTATTTACAAATGACGATGTTTTTAAAAAGATTAAAGTCCTTTCGGGAGGAGAGAAGTCCAGGGTTGCCTTGGCCAAAACACTCATCTCGCAAGCTAATTTCCTATTGCTCGACGAACCTACCAATCACCTTGATTTTCAATCAGTTAATATATTGATTCAGGCATTAAATCAATATGAGGGCACATTTGTGACAGTCTCTCACGATCGCCATTTCATTAAGGGTGTTGCAAATAAGATTTGGTACATAGAAGATTTTGAGATTAAAGAGTACCCAGGAACATACGAAGAGTACGAATACTGGAGGTCCACCCAGGAGGAGTCTTCCTCAAAGAACGAGAAAAGTAAAAAGCCTCAGAAAAAGTCAAATGATCGTCCTAAAAACCAGACCCAGGATGAGGTAAGGCAGGCGAAGAATGATCTTCGAAAACTTCAAATGGAGCTTGAAAGCATAGAAGGAAAAATAGAGAATCTGGAATCTGACAAAAAGAAACTTTCTGAACAGATGAGTAAGCCTGAGACTTATCAGGATGAAAAGAAGGCTCAGGAAGTGAATTTGAACTTTGGCAAACTGGAAAAACAACTTACTGACCTAAACAGCTCCTGGGAAGATATCGTGGATCAAATCAGTAATTTGGAGGAAAAAGTCGGACAGGAAGGATGAGAAGGCTTCGAATACTATTCCTTTTTCTTGTTATAGGTTCATTTTCCAAACCGGCCTTATCGCAAACAGAAAATAAGGTCTACAAGGATCACATACAGTCTGTAAGACTCTTTCCTTTAGGTACTGAGGTTTACGGCCAGTTGGATTCTCCCGTGGTACCTCTAGGTGGAAATCGGCCACTGATCTTGTTTTTCGATGATATTGCCTACGACCCTGAACAGTATTCAGCAAAGTTGATTCACTGTGATGCGGATTGGGAACCTTCTCAACTGAGAGATAATGATTTCCTTACGGTTTATAATGAATTTAACATTCAGGATTACACTTATTCCATCGATACCCGCATACCTTACATTCATTATAAGTTCACCTTGCCCAAAGTGACTAAATCAGGTAATTATGTTCTGAAGGTATATGCGGGCAGAGATGAAAGCAATGTAATGCTCACCAGACGGTTTATGGTTTACGAGAACCTTTTTGCTACTGGAGCGGCAGTAGTGCCACCTTCTGAGACTCTGAACCGTCGGCAAAATCAGCAAATCAATGCGGTAATTAATTACTCAAAAGGTGAGGTCATGGATCCGGCTTCGCAGGTTACTGTAGTCATACGCCAAAACCAAAGGTGGGATAATTCAAAGATTCTTAAGAAACCTACCTTCTTGAATCAAAGTAGCAAGATTATGAGATTCGAGAGTTTTGACGGGGAAAATACATTTCGGGCCGGAAATGAATTCCGTTTTGTGGATTTGAGATTTATTCGGGCAACCGGAGTCAACATTTCTAGTATCAAGGTGGACACCGATAGGATTGATGCTATGGCAAATATGGATGTGCCAAGGGAAAAAGAACCCTATTCGCAGTATTTGGATTTGAATGGCCAATATTTGATTTACACCAATGACAGGGTGTCCGGCAACCATGAAGTTGAAAGTGAGTACATACTGACCACCTTTAATCTTTCAATACCTAAAACACCTCAGCCTGTTTACCTCTTAGGCAGCATGACCGGCTGGGGAGATGATGTCCAAAGTGAAATGAGCTGGAATGAAGAATTTAGCGTTTATCAAACCACGGTTTTTTTGAAGCAGGGCTGGTATGATTATCAATACGCCTTCAAAACTCCCGAAGGCGAGTTTGATACTTTTCCTTTTGAGGGTAGCCATTTTGAAACCGAAAATGAATACGAGGTTTTAGTCTACTTCAGAAACCTTGGATCTCGCTACGATCAGCTGGTAGGTTACGTTTACCTTCAGCCAAATAGACGTCGTTTATAAAAAAAACCTCCAATTTGGAGGTTTCTTATTTTAGTCATCATTTTCTTCGGAGTCCTTGTCCTTAGGCGCCACATTTTCTCTATGCCGCTCTGTAGAACGATACGGAACGAATCCTTCTCTTTTGAACTTGTAGGTTTTGGTTCTCTCACCTGATGGGTGATTTGCTAAATCGAGCATTCCAAATCCTTTGTGTGTGAAAGCCCCCAAACCACATTTAAATACAAAGTCCTGAACCTCAGGAGCTGCGTAAAGTGTAAAGGGGAGCGTATAACCACGGACTTCATATTTCACATCCATGTCATAAACAGAATAGATCCTTGCAAATTTCTTTTGCTGCTCTTTAAGTCTATTAACATAAACCATGTCAGGAACAACCTGAAACTTAAAGAATGACTCCATTTGCTCAGGTGTATACCAGCCTGATTTTTCCATTCTAGTCAAAGTAGATTCATACAGCAAATCAGAAAATTCATCCGTATCCGGATTGATGAATCTCTTTCCAGTTTCTTCATTGAAAGCAGGAGTGATTAGAACCAGTGGAGATATGCATACAAATTTATTATGTGGTTCCAAGGTTGGTTCTACTTCGATTTCTGTATACTCAGGCGTCAAAATCAGGTTACCTAGCTCCACTTTGGACATGGAGAAGACCTGCTCTAAAATATAGTCCATGAACTCTTCACTTTCGGCTGCAAGCACCAAAGTGACTAAGCTTGAATAATAGTGAAGTCCACTTCTACTGATTTTGGTTTGGCCTTTGAGACCAGAAAAATTGAAGTAATGATAATTGTAAAATTCTTCCTTACCTCCCTTCACGATAAGCCCTTTTAAGAATTGGGCCAGGATGTACTGGTGATGAAATGGTAAATAAGAACCTTTGTTTTTAAGGGAAAATATTAGTCTAACTCTCACGGCGATTAAAAATTGTTGAGATTATAAATATTGAAAACTCTGAATGGGTGAGTAAACAAGCAATAAAATTACGTTTTTTTTAATGAAAATGTTATACGTTGAATCTAAAATGCATAATATCTCCATCTTCAACTACATAATCCTTCCCTTCTATGGCGATTTTTCCATTCTCACGGCAGGCTGCTTCAGTCTTAAAATTCTCATAATCAGCAAGCTTAATTACTTCGGCTTTGATGAAACCTCTCTCAAAATCGGTGTGGATCACACCAGCAGCTTGAGGTGCTTTCCAGCCTCTTTTTATGGTCCATGCACGAACTTCTTTCGGCCCTGCGGTGAAATAAGTGATAAGATCTAAAAGATGGTATGCGGCAGCAATCAATTTATTTAAACCACTTTCCTTTAATCCATATTCTTCCAGAAACATAGCTTTTTCTTCCAGGTCATCGAATTCAGCAATCTGAGATTCTATAGCTCCGCAAAGGACAACCACTTCAGCATTCTCATCTTTCACGTTTTCTTTGAGGTTTTCTACGTGTTCATTTGTGCTTCCGATCGTCTCCTCATCTACATTGGCAACATAAAGGACCGGTTTAATGGTAAGAAGCTGTAATTCTTTTATGATGTGGTAGTCTTCTTTTTCGATCTCTACCGAACGGGCGTTTTTACCGGCTTGCAGGGCATCCTGAAAAGATTTAAGGATACTCAGTTCATGCTTTGCTTTTGCGTCACCGGATTTGGCGATTTTCTCAATTCTGGTAATTCTCTTTTCTACTGATTCCAGATCTTTCAACTGGAGCTCGGTATCAATGACTTCTTTATCAAAAATTGGATCAACATTTCCGGCCACATGGACCACATTCTCATCTTCAAAGCATCTAACAACATGAATGATGGCATCGACTTCCCGAATATTGGCCAGGAATTTATTCCCTAATCCTTCTCCTTTACTTGCGCCCTTAACCAAACCAGCTATATCTACGAATTCAATCACTGTAGGTAAAAGCTTCTCTGGTTTTACGAGGCTCTGCAACACATTCAGTCTGGGATCAGGAACTGTGACCACGCCTACATTAGGCTCGATGGTACAAAATGGAAAATTTGCTGCTTCTGCCTTTGCGCTTGAAAGCGCATTAAAAAGAGTGGATTTCCCAACATTTGGAAGACCCACAATGCCACACTGTAATGCCATTAGATTACTTTATTTTGAAGATTCTGTAGGACTTATACCCATAATAGAATTCAATAATTGCAACTCTAAAGATGGTGTAAACAGGGATGGCGAATATCATTCCGGCTACCCCTGCTAATTTTGCCCCGGCAAAGATAACAACAAAAATCTCAAGAGGGTGCGCTTTTACAGATTTTGAAAAAATCATCGGCTGGAGGAAGATATTATCTGTGACCTGCACCAGACCAAAGACTGCAAGAATCTTTATGATCAAATAATTGAGTTGGGTGCTGGATTCATAATCACCCGTAGAAAGCCCTACGATAATTCCAAAAGTGGAGCCGAGAAGAGGGCCAGCGTAAGGGATTAGGTTGGCAATAGCTGCGAAAAGCGCGATTGTCAAGGCATAATCTACTCCCACTATAGTTAGACCAAGACTTGCCAAAGAAAAGATAGCTGTAACCTGAAGTAAGAGACCAGTAAGGTAGTTTGAGAGCAGCTTTTCTATTTTTGTAAATGTCGCTACAGAGAGCTCAAAGTATGGATTCGGAATTAGGTTTAAGAGGTTTCTTCTTAATAATCCATTTTCCAAAAGGAGGAAAAAAGTGATGAAAGCTACCGCAAGGAGTCCAATAAGAACTGTGGTAGTGGTATTGATGAGTCCACTGATGAATCGTCCAATATTAATCTCACTGACCGTGGAAATGAAGGTTGACTTGATTTGGTCGAAGAGCAGTCCGGGCCGGTTTTCAATCAATTCATATTTGGATAGAAAGACCTCTACATTAGACACTGGTACTTGCATTCTCTCATAGATTCCTTCTAGATCAATTTCACTCAGAATGGCAATTTGGTTATTGATTAAAGGAAAAAATAGAAATGAAACCAGGACTAAAACCGAGACAATAGATGCATAAGAAAGGAGTATGGCCGTCCATCTCGGAATGTGCTGACCAAGGACATGGAACTCATGTAGCCGATTGGTTAAGGGCCTTAGAATTGCCGAAAGGATCAGCGATAGGACGAAAAAAGAAGTAATGTCTGAGAAATACCATCCAAACAGGCAAAACAAGAGGATGATTAGGAAAGTATAAATAAAGAATCTCTGCATAGACAAATAAAAAGGAGGCCGAAGCCTCCTCTAATATATAGGATTTTGTACCTAAAATTAAGTAATTATTGAACTGGGGGCCTTTGGCCTATTCCCATTTCAATTCGTTATTGTATTCTTCTTCCTCAGATTCATCATTTGAAAACTGCTCAAAGTCATAATCTGGCAAAAGCTCAGTTTTCACATGTTCTACTGATTCGTTTAATGCATCGACGAACTTAAGGAAATCCTCTTTGTACAAGAAAATTTTGTGCTTTTCATAAGTAAACCCGTCACCATTTGGCTTACGCTTGCTCTCAGTAATGGTCAGGTAATAATCATTTGCTCTGGTTGACTTTACGTCAAAAAAGTAAGTTCTTTTTCCAGCTTTAACTCTCTTCGAGAAGATTTCCTCTCTGTCATATCCTCTATGATCTTCCACAGTACTTTTAATTTGTTGGGTTAATAATTAGGGCTAAGATAAAGCATTTCACTCTGAGATTAACAAAAAAGCAAGCCTGAAAATTTAATTTATGACTTTTGTCATAAAAATAAACGACTGATTTTGTGTAATATTCAGTAAAAAAAGATAAACAAACTGCGTTTATTCTCCGTGAAGGTAGGCTTTTTTAGCAAGCAGTTCTTCTTCAGTTTCAGGGTGATCCGGGTCATCCACACAGCAATCCACAGGACATACAGCAGCACATTGAGGCTCTTCATGGAATCCATTACACTCAGTACATTTATCTGTTACGATATAGTAAAATTCGTCCGAAACAGGTTCCTGACTTTCAGTTCCATCTACCACAGTGCCATCTTCAAGTGTTACCGTTTTTAGAGAAGTTCCACCTCCCCAAGTCCACTCGATTCCTCCCTCATAGATAGCCGTATTAGGGCATTCTGGCTCGCATGCACCACAATTAATGCATTCATCTGTAATCATTATCGCCATATCAATCCTTTATTTTAATCACAAAACTAATAATCAGAAAACTAGAAGACAAAGAAAAAGTTGTCATACTAACTAATTTAAATCAATTTAATAACCCAAGGGAAATTGGGTAACTTTGCTAAAAATTAAATTCTGTGCGATTAACTGAAAGAATTGAGGCTTTTCTGCGCTTGCGGAACGCAATACAAAAAGAACTTGATGAGGTTGAAAATGGACTTTTTATCATAGCCAGGAATGAAAACAGCTGGTTTACACCTGATTCATCTAGGTCTTCATTTGAAGGGCTGATTAAAATACTTGAGCCGAAAAAGTTGGAATCCTGGCTGTCAAATTATGCAATTTCAGACATTAACTCGAATTTGGAAGTGGGACTTATGATGGCAGGGAATATTCCAGCTGTGGGTTTTCACGATCTGATGTGTGTCTTATTGAGTGGAAACAGGGTATCAGTAAAAATGAGTAACTCGGATTCGGTTTTGATGAGTTGGATAATTTCTCAGTTAAGGGAAAATGGTTTTACTGACAGGATAGGTGTGGAACCCTTTTTAAAAGGTAAGGACGCTTATATAGCTACAGGAAGTGATAATTCATCAAGGTATTTTGATTATTATTTTGGGAAGTATCCTAACATCATTCGGAAAAACAGGACGTCAGTGGCAGTAATAAATTCTGACCAATCTGATGCTGAACTGCAAGAACTAGGTAAGGATATCTTCACCTATTTTGGACTTGGCTGTAGAAACGTTTCCAAGTTATTTGTTCATAAAGACTTTGATTTGACAAAGCTGTTAGATTCTTTAGAGCCTTTTCAATCTGTGGCTGACCATCACAAATACTTCAATAATTACGAGTACAATAAATCCATCTTTTTGGTTAATAGTACTCCTCACCTTGATTCTGGATTTTTGCTCCTTAAGGAAGATGAACAAATCGTTTCACCTATTGCCACTCTTTATTATGAGTATTACAATGATGAGTCTGACCTGAGGTCAAAGTTAGAATCCAACGCCGATAAAATTCAGTGTATTGTCGGCAAAGCTCCCGATATGATAGGCTTTGGAAAGGCTCAATATCCTTCAGTTGATGATTATGCGGATGGAGTGGATACTATGAGTTTTTTAACTCAGTTAAAATAGGGCTTACTTTATTCTTTTCTGAAGATGGAAGAGTGACACAGAACTTAGATCCCTCGCCGGGTGCAGATGTTACAGTCAGTTCACCATCATTCTTCTTAAGGTATTCTCTCACCAGTACTAGTCCCAAACCGGTACCAGTTTCGTTACTTTCACCTTTGGTGGTAAAGCTCACACCACTCTTGAGTTTCTCCAGGTTATCTTCAGAAATACCAATTCCGAAATCCTGCACGCAAATTTTCACTTTATCACCTTCTAGCTCTGCAGTTAATTCGATTTTAGTTTTGGGCTTGGAGAACTTGATGCCATTATTTATCAAGTTCCTAACTACCAAATCAATCATATTCTTATCGGCAAACACGTAGATATCTTCCTCTGTTAAAATTTCAATTTCTACCTCCTTCTCATTGGCTATTCTGGATAACAATTCAGCCTGGCTTTTCAAAGATTTAAGGGTGTTAAAGTCCTCAGGAAAACGTTGCTCACCTCTTAATTGACTACTTGACCAAGCTAAGAGGTTTTCTAGAAGCACGGATACGTTGGTCATGTTTTTTGAAACTTCTGGTAGCATTTCAAAAAACTCCTCTTGGGAGATCATTCCAGTTTGGGTGAGATGAATCAGCTCCGTCACACCAAAAACTGGCCCCTTAAGATCATGCGATATAATGCTAAAGAATTTATCCTTTAAGTCATTTAACTGCTGCAATTCATTTGCCTGACTTTCAAGACGTTGACGGGTTTCAATTTGCCGTGTGATATCATCAAAGATTAGCACTTTTCCAGTTAGGGAAGAATTTTTATCCTCCAAAGGAATAGATTCAATCGCCAGAATCATCTCTTTATCGCCTCTTTTAATTTGGGTTTGAATCGAGGTGTGATCTTTGTTTCGAATCAAAGCAAGAATTTCAGGTTGGTCCTTGAAAATCCGTTGACTGTCAAAAGTTCTCATTAATTCAACTTCTCTTGGGTTGAATGACTCCATGGCCGGATTAAAATCGACGACCAAGTTCTTTTCGTCCAAAACAAGGACGCCTTTCGTGATAGCTTCGACTACCTTATCTCTTGCTATGGGCTTTATGCTGAAAAGGTTGAATTTAAGGATGGCAATGCCCACAATGATATAAGTAAATAAGAAAGCGTATGGGGTTAAATCGATGCCATCATACGGTATAAATATTCCCGTCTGGTAAAGCAGGTTAAAAAAGAGCGGGAAAATACCAGCGAAAAGAATGAGCCTAGTTTGGGCTCTATGCAAAGGGTCTGCAAACCTGAACCTCTTCCAAAGAACCAATATGCCTAGAGAAAAAACTAAATAAGAATAAGCCACATTTACGAAGTACCATGGACCATTTTCAAGTTTCAGAAGTGGGATAGGGCCTGATTCATTTAAGCCAATACTTATATAATGCCAATGGTGACTTTCGTTGGTCCAAACCAAAATGATGGTGACAATTGGAATGAGAAGGAGCGAATAAACAAGTGGCCTGTTCCTTTGAAGTTTGTAGTCTGTATATTTTAATGTGAAATATAGCCAAGCAGCCGGTGCAAGAGCAATTCCAATATATTGTAATTTGCCCCAGAAAATCATATCGGAAATATTCTGACTGGCTAATTCCAATCCATAGAAAACTCCCCATATTGCAATGCAAAGCATGGTTAAGGCAAGCCATCTCACTAAGCCTTTCAGTAAAAAAGCAATGTACCCGCAAAGCAGACCAACTATACTGCCGGAAAGCAAAAGGATCAATGAAAATGGATTGAAGGAGAGTTCCATCGGATTAATTCACAGAACGAATTGAAGGTGAAATTTCAACTCTGCATCCGTATTAATTTCCAATTATAAGGTATATTTTCCACTCACAAAAATAAATTTAGTTTTGGCAAAATCCACTCAACGAGAGTCGTTTTTAAATCCATTTACACTTGTCATTTTTTTGACGCTAAGCTGCATTTTTTTAAGTGTAAAATTTCTCAGTGACCAACCCAATACAAATTTATTTTCAAGTCTCAATGAAACCATGACCTATTGGAGAGAGGGGTTTTTTGGGCTTCTGGGTTTTACTCTTCAAATGATCATGATTCTAGTTTTTGGTTATTGTCTCGCTATTTACCGTCCTGTTCACTCTTTCCTATTGCGAGTTTCGAAATTCCCTACCACTAAGTCTCAGGCCGTTTTATTTGTTCTTTTAATTTCAGTTTGTTGCAGTTTGGCCAATTGGGGCTTTGGACTTATCGTGGGGGCTCTACTTGCTAGGTTCGTCTCGGAAGCAATGTCCAAAAAAAGAATCCCGATAGACCCAGCTTTACTTGCCGCTTCCAGTTATGCTGGTATGGCAGTTTGGCACGGAGGGCTTTCTGGTTCTGCACCTCTAAAGGTGGCTGAAAAAGGTCATTTTTTGGAGGAGTCTATAGGAGTTATTTCAATTGACCAGACGATTTTTACTGGGTTTAACTTCTTGGTAACAAGTCTTTTAGTTTTAGTTTTTGCCATAACATTGATATTGATTTTGCGCTTTTACAAAGCTCAAAATCTAACCATAAAGCCAAAACAATTACAGCCAATCGAGGCCGGAAAAGGTTTCCCAGTTGGAATTTTGGTCGGACTTTTTATGCTGCTATGTGTGATTTCCGGATACTTTTGGTCTTCCCAGGATGCCTCTTTCTTCGATTTGAATCTGGTTAATTTTATCCTTTTTGCTCTTGTTCTTTTGGCCTATCGAACTTTGCCAAAGTTCACTGCTTCAGTTAAGGAGGGATTAAAGAATTCAGCAGATATTCTTATTCAGTTTCCTTTTTATGCGGGAATTTTAGGAATCCTTACGAGCTCCGGGCTTTTGAGCTCTTTTTCTACTTGGGTTTTGCAAAACAGTTCGGAGGCAAGTTTTGCTCCCTTGACCTTAATAGCCGCTGCTTCTGTTAACTTCTTGGTTCCGTCTGGGGGTGGGCAATGGGCAGTTCAAGGTCCTATCCTTATGGATGTGTCCCAGACCATGGGTTTTGATCTTGGAAAAATGGTGATGGTTTTTTCCTTTGGAGACCAAATCTCAAATCTTTTGCAACCATTTTGGGCACTTCCCTTACTTGCCATCACTGGTGTGAGAGCAAAACATGTTTTCAAATATTCGGTCTGGATGTTTGTGACAGGTTTTTCTTTGCTTTTAATTCTTTTGACCGTACTTCTTTAGTCTTTAATCCCCCTAAAGGATTCAAAATTATAGGAATCTACAATTTCTATAGGATTAGCGGTGGGTGAATGTCCATCTCAGTTCGTATATTCCCTTCATAAAAGAATCGACATTTTTCCATTAAAAAATTCATTATGCCATTTGATATTGAAATGATTAAAGAAGTGTATGCCAAATATCCAGAAAGGATTGAAGCTGCACGAAAGGTGGTCCAAAAGCCTTTGACTTTAACTGAAAAAATTCTCTATTCTCATCTTACCGATGGACCAGCCACCAAAGTGCATGAGCGAGGCAGCTCCTACGTTGATTTCCAACCTGATAGGGTTGCAATGCAGGATGCCACTGCTCAAATGGCCCTTTTGCAGTTTATGCAAGCCGGAAAAGATAAAGTAGCGGTTCCATCTACAGTACACTGTGACCATTTGATTTTAGCAAAAGATGGAGCCAAAGAAGATTTAAAAAACTCCATTAATGCCAGTGGTGAAGTATTTAGCTTTCTGGAATCCGTCTCAAATAAATACGGAATTGGTTTTTGGAAACCTGGTGCAGGAATCATCCATCAGGTTGTACTGGAAAACTATGCATTTCCAGGAGGAATGATGATTGGAACGGATTCCCACACGGTGAATGCAGGTGGCCTTGGGATGGTTGCTATCGGAGTAGGAGGAGCTGATGCTGTGGATGTGATGGCAGGGATGCCATGGGAATTAAAATTCCCAAAACTAATTGGTGTTAAGCTTACCGGGAAGTTATCTGGCTGGACAGCCTCAAAGGATGTAATTCTGAAAGTAGCTGGGATTCTCACAGTGAAAGGTGGTACTGGAGCTATCGTTGAATACTTTGGTGAAGGGGCCAACTCCCTTTCCTGCACTGGTAAAGGGACCATTTGTAATATGGGTGCTGAAATTGGCGCTACTACCTCCACATTTGGATATGATGAGAAAATGGAGGAATACCTTCGTGGTACAGGTAGAGCAGAAATAGCTGACCTTGCTAATCAGGTGAAGGAACATTTGACCGGAGACCCTGAAGTATACGCTAATCCTGAGAAATACTTTGATCAGGTCATTGAAATAAACTTATCAGAATTAGAACCTCATATCAACGGACCATTTACTCCAGATCGGGCAACTCCACTTTCTAAGTTTGCCGAAGAGGTTAAGAAGAATGAATGGCCGCAAGAGTTGGAGGTTGGGCTTATTGGTTCTTGTACCAATTCGTCCTATGAAGATATTACCCGCTCGGCCTCTATTGCCAAGCAGGCGATAGATAAAAACCTTAAAGCTAAGGCGGAATTTACGATTACACCTGGATCCGAACAGGTACGATTCACTGTAGATAGGGATGGGTACTTAGATACTTTTGGTCAAATGGGAGGTGTGGTACTGGCAAATGCTTGTGGACCTTGCATTGGTCAGTGGGCACGTCATACCAATGATCCGAATCGGAAAAATTCAATCATTACCTCCTTCAATCGGAATTTCGCAAAAAGAAATGATGGAAACCCGAATACCCATTCCTTCGTGGCTTCTCCTGAAATTGTAACAGCCTTTGCGATAGCAGGGGATCTTACTTTCAATCCCATGACTGATACCATAACCAATGAGGATGGGAAGGAAGTCAAACTCGATGAACCGCAAGGAATCGAGTTTCCGCCTCAGGGTTTTGCAGTGGAGGATTCCGGCTATCAGGCTCCGGCGAAAGATGGGTCAAATGTGGATGTGGTGGTAGACCCTGAATCAAAAAGATTGCAACTTTTAGAGCCGTTTGAACCTTGGGAAGGAACAGATTTAAAGAATCTAAAGCTTTTGATAAAGGCAAAAGGTAAGTGTACCACGGACCATATTTCCATGGCAGGTCCTTGGTTGAGGTATCGTGGTCATTTGGATAATATTTCCAACAATATGCTAATCGGAGCTATCAATGCCTTTAACGATTCTACAAATTCGGTCAAGAATCAATTGACCGGTGAATATGGAGAGGTCCCTGCCACGCAGCGTCATTATAAGGAAGAAGGTATTGGATCAATTGTGGTCGGGGATGAAAACTATGGAGAAGGTTCTTCTAGGGAGCATGCGGCTATGGAGCCTCGATTCCTTGGAGTAAGAGCCATTTTGGTAAAGTCGTTTGCCAGAATCCATGAAACTAACTTGAAAAAACAAGGTATGTTGGCTTTGACCTTCGATAACCCTTCTGATTATGATTTGGTACAGGAAGATGATACAATTGATATTTTGGGATTAACTGAGTTTGCTCCTGGAAAGCCAATGACTGTGGTATTAAAGCATGCTGATGGATCTTCCAATTCTATCACCGTGAATCATACATATAATGAAGGTCAGATCGAATGGTTCAAGGCTGGATCAGCTCTTAACCTGATCAAAAAACACGGGTAACCATATCAAAATCATAACAAAAAGCTGCGTTCATTAGGATGCAGCTTTTTTTATTTGCCTGACTATTAAAGAAATACGTACAAAGCTAAAACTGCTGTCTTTTTGAAAGCCAAATAGATGTATTTATAAAACATTTAATTTGTTATAAAATACAAAATAGTGTATGTTTGCTGCTGTTTGCAAACCATTCTAAGCGTTAAGATTTGCGAGGCTCGGCATCCATGTCAGATAAAGGTGTTAACAGTACGTTCAAAAAGATAATTTATGAATCATCCGAAATGGTCTTTTTGGCGGATGACACTTATCCCTACACTATTTTTTATGGGAATGATCTTTTTGAAAATGCGATAGGTGAAAAGCTTGAGCAAAGAAACCTGGTCGGATTAGGTCTGGATGTCAATTCGTACATTTTTAAGGAAGAACTTATCATTAATCATAATGGTCAGGAGTTTACATTCTCTCTCGAACTTCCTCATGAAAATGATTCCAATTACTTCCTTTTTTACAAAGGAAAAAAACTTGAAGATTTAGAATCACCAAGTAAGGAAGAAGCAGTCCGATTTATCGCAGATCATTCAGATTCCATTGGAATAGGTGAATATGAAATCTTCACATTTGTGAATGCAGCTACCCAGAGTATGACGGGGTATAGTGCTGATGAATTGGTTAATAAACCCCTAAAAGAATTCGTTCACCCGGAAGATTGGAAGGACTTTTCAAAGCTTTGGAAGAAATTTAAGAAGAATCAAAAGCCATTTATTGCAAAAATAAGAGTTAAAAAAGCCAGTGGTGAGTTCGAATGGCTGAATGTAAGGGTTTCATTTGCAGGGGAAAAATTCTACATGCAGACCTTCCAAAAGCAACAAGATAAAACCACCGCAAAAGAAGAGTTGATTCAAAATCAGTTGATCCAAAATAATGGAGATCTTACAGAAGTTGGTCGATGGGTTTATGATCGGAAAAAGAAGGTTTTTGAATTGGACGAGCTTGCAGCCAAAATCTTTAATTCTGGTAAAAGGGTAAAAATTAAGAAAAGTGATTCTGATAATGTAGAACAGGTTACTTTCAAAAGGTTTGAAAAAAAGCTGCTTAAAAAAGTTAAGACTTCCTCTCTTGAGTTGGGATTGAAGCTTTCTGGGGAGGTTAAATTAGGCGTCCAGGCCGCGCCGGTGAATCCTAAATTGGATGAATCCAACTTGGCGGGCATCGTCTGGAATAATGAAAAAATAATTAAGGCCAAAGAAGAAATAGCCTTCCTTCAGGCAGTTTTTATGGATTCCCCTGAAGCGATGATTTTGATCAAATCATCTGGGGAGATATTGATGGTCAATAAGGAGGCGAAACAAATGTTTGGTCTTTGGCAAAATGAAGATCCAAAGCATATTTTAGACTTGGATGGATTGGTTCATGAAACTGATTCCATCAATTCTTGGATTCAAACTTTGCTCGGAAATGGTGAAGAGAGATTTAGCACACTAAAAACTGATCAGAATGATTCTCTTACCATTGGACTTAAGTCTAGGCAAATAAAGGGAGTTGGAGAAGAGGTTTACGCTATTTCGATGAGAAATATTACAGAGAAAGTTAGTCTGGAACGTTCTCTGGAAGATAGCACGGAGTTTTTGATGAATCTTACCGATCAGGTTCCCGGTGGACTTTATCAAATGGTTTTATCAAATGATGGACAAATTCGCTTTGCTTTTCTCTCCAAGGGTATAGGTTCTGTTTTAGGACTTTCTTCACCCGAAATCGAGAATATAAAGGATATTGGTCTTGCCATGGCAAATGTCCATCCTAGCGATTTACCGAACGTAGTAATGACCTCAGTGGCATCAGCAAAAAAAGTGGAGCCTTGGCAATGCCAATTCAGAGTGAAGGCCGGGGATGACTTTAAGTGGGTCATGGGTGCCGCCAGGCCTCAGAAACAAGAGGATGGAGCCATGATTTGGTATGGATATCTCACCGATATCAGTGAACAAAAGGAATTTGAGGCCAAATTAGATGATGCCAAGAAAGCAGCTGAAAAAGCTAACCAGATCAAATCCGATTTTCTTTCCATGATCAGTCATGAATTGCGAACTCCATTAAATGCGATTTCAGGTTCTGTTTACTCCCTGCTTCAGGAGTCACCTTCTGACTACCAGAAAAATGCCTTGAACACCATAAACTTCGCTGTTGATAATTTGATCATTATGATAAATGATCTGCTCGATTTTCAGAAGATTGAAGCGGGTAAACTTCATATCGAAAATGCTGAATTCAATCTTTCCGAATTGCTGAACCAAATAGTCAAGGGGTTAACTTTCCACGCCAGAGATAGCGAAAATAAGTTGAGTCTTGATTTGGATTCTTCTTTAGATATAGTGGTAAAAGGTGATAAAACCAGAATATCTCAAATTCTTAATAATTTGATCACTAACGCCTTGAAATTCACCCATAAGGGACTGGTGAGTGTAAAAGTCGAGGAAGTGAAAAGGACCAAAGACACGGTTAGCGTTTACTTTGAAGTGAAGGATAACGGAATTGGAATTGCCCCTGAAAATCAGGAAAAGATATTTGGAGATTTTGATCAGGTGAAGCCCTCATTCAATAAGAAGTATGGTGGAACGGGCCTTGGGCTTTCCATCACGAAAAAGCTCCTTAATATTTTGGGATCAGATATTCATTTAATTTCAGCTGTAGGTGAAGGAAGTAAATTTTACTTCGAACTTGAGTTTGAATTGGATAATTCTTCTAAGAAACCCACTGTTATCACCCCTGACTTGGTAAAGATTCCTGATACGATACATCTTCTTATGGCTGAGGACAATGAGGTCAATGCCCTTGTGCTTGGAAAAATCATTAAGAAGTGGGGCTATACCTATGATAGGGTGGTCAATGGTAAGGAATGCATTGATATCCTTAGAGAAAAAACTAGAAAGTATGATTGCGTGCTAATGGATATTCAAATGCCAATAATGAATGGGTTTGAAGCCACAAAAATTATTAAGGAAGAATTTGAAATTCCTGTAATTGCCTTGACTGCTGCCGCAAAGTTGGAGATAATAGAACAAATTCGTGAGTGTAAGTTTGATGGATTTGTGGCTAAGCCAATTGATGCCGCTGAGCTTCATAGCTCCATCAAGGAAGTGGTGAGTAAGTTTTATTCCAGAGCCTGAGCCTTTTCATAATACTCCTTTACTAAATCCATGTCAGGAAAGTCCTCATTTAGCCTAGTCAAATAGCTCAAAGCACTCTCTTTATCATTTTTTAGGACGTAATAAATTCCCTTATTTCTTAAGGCAAATTGATTCTTCGGGTCCATTTTGATGCTTTGATTGATCAAATCCAAACCACCTTCGAGATCCTCCAGAAAGAGTAAATAAAGCCCTTTATTATTGTAGAAATATGCTTGACTTGGACTTATTTCCAAAGCCTTGTCTACTTCTGAGTTTGCCTTAGAGTATTCTCCCTGAGCGAAAAGAATCATCGATCGTAGATTATAGATATTGGCTTCCATCGGGTTTAGTTCCTCTGCTTTTTCCAGGCTGGTTAAAGCTTTTATCAGATCTTCCTGATAAAAAAGAACTGTGGCTTCGTTAACCCAAAGATCAGAATTATCGGGATCTAGTTCTTTAGCTCTTTGAAAAGCAGCAAGTGCACCTTGGTAGTTTTTGAGCTTTTCTTCGCTAAGCCCCAGAAGAAAATAAGACCTCCAATCTTCAGAAGCTTTGTTCAAAAGATTCTCAGCATCCGCCTTTGCCTTGTAAAATTCTCCATTATCCAGATAGGTCAATCCTCGTTGGAATATTGCTTCTATATAATTTTGGTCTATTTGAATGGCCTTCGAAAAATCTAAGATGGACTCATTTAATTGATTCAGCTCAAGATGAGCTAAAGCCTTATTGAAGTAAGCATCTTTATAGAGGGAGTCGAGTTCAAGGGCTTCCTGATAAAAAGCAATTGCTCCTTTGGGGTCATTTTCAGCTAGTTTCTCATTGCCCTTCAGTAAAAACCTTCCTTTTTTATCCTCAATAGAATCACAAGAAAAAAAGACAAAGTAAAGACAAAAAAGCCAAATGCTATTTCTCTTCATCGGCTGAATTTTTGTTGCTTTTGTCATCCCCCTCATCTTCTGACTCCACTGGTTTTCCCAACTCCTTTTCCTCTCCAAATAGAATAGCAAATGGAAGAGTCTCTTGGTTGAGCTCAAAAATCTCACGCATTATTGCCATTGCTGGAATAATCAGAATCATTCCTGCCACTCCCCAGATGCTCGCACCGACTAAAAGGCCAAGGAAAGTTACAAAGGCGTTGAGATTAACATTACTTCCTACAATCTTTGGTGTAAGGATATTTCCTTCTATGAATTGGATGACTTGGTATGCTACCAGAATGGCAAGTGGGTAAAAGAGACTATCCGTGGTTAGGAAGGAGTAACTTACTGGCATCAAGATACCTGAGAATGGTCCAACGTATGGAATTATATTCAGGATTGCCGCTATGGTACCGAAGAAAACAGCATGCTTTACACCAATAATGGTAAAGGCGGTAATATTCAATATGGCCAAAATCCCCATCACTTTAACCACTCCTACAATGTAATTCTGAATTACTTTGGTAAGGCGAGTAATCCTCATTTTCACCAAAGCCGGGTCTTTTTTATGGTATAGCTGTATGGCGACACGCGTCAAATGATCTCGATATAGGAGAAAGAAAAACATGAAAACAGGAATCAAAACAATTCCAGAAAGCGATCCCACGGTTTTCAGAGCGAATCCTGAAACACTGTTGCTGTTCTCGGCTAGAATTGATTTTAAATAATCTGTATTGGCTTTATTTCTAAGCTCCTCATCCACCCCAAGGGTTGAAATGGTCCACTCATCAATTGCCTCTGCATATTCGGTCACTCTTTCAGAAACGTCCTTATCAAATTCTGATGTAAAGCTAGAAACAGTTGTGATGATAAAGGTGACTAATCCAGCAACAATCGCCGTCATGCAAAGCAATGCTATAATGCTCGAAAGCACCCTTGGGATCTTATTTTTTTCCAGCCATTTTCCCATCGGGGTGAAAAGGATGGCAAAAAAACCTCCCATTAAAATAGGTACCAACAGAGGTTTTCCTACGATCATTATATAAACTATTACACAGATCAGAAGGAGAACCGCAAGGACCTTCAGAAATGGGGGGAGGTAAATTTCCGTTTTGTTCATATTTATCAGACTAAGCCAGCTCTTTTCAGTAATGCATCTTCTTTGGGTTCTCTTCCCCTAAATCTTTTATACAGAATAGAAGGGTGTTCACTTCCTCCAGCTGAAAGAATATTTTTTAGAAAAGAATCAGCGGTTTCCTGGTCAAATATTCCATTTTCTTGGAAAAGTTCAAAGGCATCTGCATCCAAGACTTCTGCCCATTTGTAACTATAGTATCCAGAACTATAGCCACCCTGAAAAATATGCGAAAATGCAGGACTCATCATTGTTCCTTTTACGTCGGGTAGAAGATTTGTTTTTTCCATTGACTCCTTCTCAAACTCCTCAATATCCTTAATTCTAGATGGATCTTGTGCGTGGTAGGCCATATCTAATAAACCAAAACTTAACTGTCTTAGAGTTTGGTAGCCTTGCTGGAAATTTGCTGAGGCTTTGATTTTTTCTATGTATTCCTCGGGTATCTTTTTTTCCGTCTCAAAATGACTCGCAAAAAGATCTAAACATTCTTTTTCATAGCACCAATTTTCAAAAATCTGAGAGGGGAGTTCCACAAAATCCCAATACACGCTCGTGCCAGTCAAGGACTCATAACTGCCATTTGCCATCATGCCATGAAGGGCATGACCAAATTCATGAAAGAGCGTAGTCACTTCATTGAAGGTAAGGAGGCTTGGTCGTGTTTTAGATGGCTTGGTGAAATTGCAAACTATAGAAATATGAGGCCTTTCATTTTTGCCGTCAAACCTGGATTGCCCCTTAAAGCTTGTCATCCACGCTCCAATTCTTTTACCTGCTCTTGGAAAGAAGTCTGCATAAAAGACTGATAGAAATTCATCGTCCTTGTCAAAAACCTCATAGGCCTTTACATCAGACTGATAAACAGGAATCTTGGGGTTCTCTTTAAAAGTGATTCCGTATAGTCTTTCGGCCGTTTGGAAAACTCCGTCTACTACCTTGTTCAGTTCAAAGTAAGGGCGTAGTAATTCATCATCTAAAGAAAATTTCTCCTTTTTTAATAATTCAGCGTAATAGGCATAATCCCATTTCTCAATTCGATCTAAGCCATCTTTTTTTTGTGCAAAATCAGATAGTTCTTTCATTTCTTCCTCAGCCCTAGGTCTGGCTTTTTCGAGGAGATTAGTTAGGAAGTTGGTAACTTCTTCTGGAGTCTTCGCCATACGTTCCTCTAGAACAAAATGTGCATGAGATTTATATCCTAAAAGTTGTGCTCGATCAAATCGTAGTTTAATTATTTCTTTTATGTTCTCCCGATTATCCAATTCATCTCCTTTACATGATTTGGTTCCTGAGGCCATAAACAGGGTTTTCCTAAGCTCTCTGTTTGCCGCATAAGTCATTGCAGGAATGTAGCTGGGGTATTCAAGGGAAAAAGCCCAAGAGCCCTCATGGCCTTTCTCCTCTGCCAAAGCTGCGGCTGCATCTTTAATCGAATCAGGTAAACCTTCCAATTCCTCTTCAGTAGTTACCACGTGAAGGAATTTATTGGTTTCTGCCAAAACATTTTCTCCAAACTTCAGACTCAGCTGGGCCAACTTTTGATCAATCTCCCGAAGTTTCTCGGATTGATCCTTGTCCAATCCTGCGCCATTTCTAACAAAAGATTTATAAGTTTTTTCCAGTAGCATCTGCTGTTCCGGGCTTAAACTCAGATCGTTTTTCTGCCCAAAAACTTGCTTTACTCTCTCGAATAATTCAGAATCAAGAAGGATATTGTTTGAGTGCTCGGTGAGAAGTGGAGCTATTTCTCTAGCCAGCTTCTGGATTTCATCATTGGTTTCAGCCGAATTTAGATTAAAGAAAATGGAGCTAGCTCTCGAAAGTTGCTTTCCAACTCTGTCCAATGCCTCAATTGTATTCTGAAAGGTGGGAAGAGGCTCTGATTTAATATTTTCTATATCCTTTTGAGCTAGTTTTATTCCTTCCTTGATTGCAGGGAGGAAATGCTCAGTTTTAATTTGATCAAATGGTGCTGTATCTCTTGGGGTTTGAAAAGTATTAAGTAATGGGTTTTTCATTTGTTAATTTCCATTTGGAAGAGTCCAGGCTGGATTCATTAGCTGCCCTGACTCCTTTAATTTTTCTGTGAGTCTTTTAAGTTGAGTTTCGAAACTATCCCACATCCATTTCGGGTGCGAGGTGTTTTTGGCTAGTTTAATAGCCTCTTCATAGGCTTCAAAATTTCCCAGACCAAAGTTAGCTTCGGCTCGATTAACGGCAATCCAAAATTTTTGTTTGAGGTAATATTCTTCTAGATCTTGACCTTCTATGCCATCCGTATCCCATGAATTATTTTGAGAAAGCTTTTCTTTAATTGCTTTTTCATCCCATTCACATAAGTAAAGCACTCTTTCCCAGGTCCTTTGTGCTATGACCAGGTCTGCTATTTGTTGTTCTTTTGTTTTACAAAGCTCAGAAGTAGCGCGGTAAACACAGCAAATTGCAAGGTTTATCCCATGATATCTATTATTTAATAAATAGTAACTTCTTTGGAAAAAGAGAATTGCATCCTCCAGATGATTAGAGCCTTCACCTGTTTCGTACAGTTTCTTTTTGATCGTACCCGCCATGGCGACGGTTTCTGTGTCGTTGGAATGTGCCAGGTTTATTTCATCTAGCAAGCCCAAAGCGGTATAAAGTGAATCTTTTAAAGTTGGTTCCGCTGCTTTATAGGTGCAAAAGGCTAGCCTATGCACCAGGTAAATGTCCTTTTGCTTCTTATCCTTTTCTGAAAGTGTCAGCGCAGATTGAAATAGGTCTCTTGCCTTAGAGAATTCATGTTTATGAATGGCTTCCTCACCCGTTTCTACCATAAAGGAAAGAGCCTGACCCATTGCTGGGTCATCATCAGATGATTCACTTCCAGGTTCAGAACCTAGCTGAGTGATACTATCCGCAAGTTTCGGAGGAATTAGGGAGTTTAAGTAAGTATATACTGGACTATCGGACTCCTGTTTTTGTAGGACCTCATCAATTTGCTTTCCCAATGCTTCCCGAAACCTTCCAACCTCTTCGTATCCGATGGCATCACCAAGGTGCTTGTAGCTAGAAATTAAAATATGGTTCAGGTCAAAAGGGTAAACCAGCTTATCCTCTGAAATGACTATCGTCGTAAATGGCCTCAGGGCATGACGAACGCCCAATTCATACAGGGCATTCGGGTTTGCGGTAGAAAGATCGGCAATAACCAAATCAGCTTGGAGGAGCTCTTGGTACATTTTTACATCAATTGAACCAGAGTGAATTATTTCATCCGCACGGACGCACTCGATCCCCCTCGACTCCACCACAGGCTTAATCAATACTCGATAAGACTTGTCTAAGTTAAGCTTCCTACCATTTACATAATCGGTTTTGGTTCCAAAACCCATTACTACAAAGCACCTTTTTGTAGCCATATCTTCCCTTTTAGCTTAAAAACGTCAATATAAGTGTTCTACTTTTAGTGTTCAATACAGAATAAGTATTGAAATCATGTTTAATCAAAACTCAAAATCACAACTCATATCATCCATCCCAATGGGAGATCCATCAGGAACTTTAAGTGGCTCTTGAGGAGCAAATTCTATCGGCAAATCTAAAAAGGCCTGGATCTGGTCTGAAAGGAACGAGGAGTGCATGCCGAACACGGTTCCTTCACTTGCCCTTTTCTTTAAGGAATTCACCCCATTTTCCGAGTAGGAAAACAAAATGCTTCTAGCCTGAGCTCGCACAGTCTTTGACACCTCCGGATCCTTGGCAAGCTTAATCAAATGATCCACTAATTTAGCCTCGGTCATGAACTTAATCTCTCCTTTAATGCCCTCAGGGACCTCGTTTGAAAAGGTAGGACTAGTTACTTGGCCAATCACATCTACCACACCAGGAAGTGACTGATCTTGTAAATTTTGAAGATATACACGGTTAATCCTAGAGCCTTCCAATAGGAATCCTAAAGTGAGGTCAACCACGCTTTCAGCTGGTGCAATTGGGTCAAACATGGGCCCCGTTCTGTAAACAAATGTTTCCCTGTTTCTTCCAAAACCTGGAGGTCGGGGAGGGATTAATGCCAGAATATGATCTGGCACCGCCAGCTGATCAGGGTGAATCGTATACATCAAGGCATCAATGGCCTCTGATTGATCTTCATATGAAATCCATTCATGATTAGGTTGATTATCACCCTTAATCTTATACCTGAAATCAACACCCCCCACAAGCTTTGTTGTGGCTTCTACCTGAAATCGGTGCATGAGGTAAAGGGGAACCAAGACTTCCTCTAATGTGGCTTGAGCCTCTCCCGAACGGATGGCATTCATTCCGAAGGTTTTAAGTTTATTTTGTCTTAATTTCAGCATTCGCATCAATTCTTGGGGCGCAGAACTTCCATTGTCCCAAAGATGGGCTCTTGGGTGAATTCCCTGAGGATCTCTTGCATCGGCGTCAGTAATGAATTCGTAGCCTGCAGCATATGTGTCCTCGAGGGTTTTTGCTAAAAACTCGTCTTCAGATTGCCCAGATTCAGGATAACCATACCCGAATTTGATAGCCCATTTATCCCATTCTCCGATTTTATCGTCATAGGCATTTGAGAAATCGAGGTTTCCGTTTGAATCTTCAGTAATCACTGGATAAGGATAGTCCATAACTGAAGACCTTTGAGTGGCTGAGGTAGCAAAGCTATGACTTAAACCTATAGTGTGCCCAATCTCATGAGCTGATAATTGACGTAGCCTGGCCAGAGCCATCTCCAGCATTTTTGGATCTGGTTCATCTCCGTTTACATATGGTTGTATAAGGCCTTGAGCAATTAAGAAGTCTTGCCTTACCCTGAGTGATCCAAGTGAAACATGGCCTTTTAAAATCTCACCCGTCCTGGGATCTCTGACACTAGCACCATAAGACCAACCCCTAGTAGAACGGTGAACCCACTGAATAACATTATATCTTACATCCATTAGATCCATTCCTTCTGGAGCTAATTCTACCCTAAAAGCATCCTTAAACCCTGCTGCTTCAAAGGCTTGGTTCCACCAATTTCCTCCTTCAATTAATGCAGATGCTACGGGTTCCGGTGTTCCTCTATCCAGGTAATAAACTATGGGTTCTACAACTTCCGATAGTTCAGGCCCTGGATTCTTTTTGACCAGTCTATGTCTGGCAATGTATCTTTTGAGGATTGGCTCTGAAATGGGAGTAGTAAAATCCATGTAGCTTATCGATCCATAGCCTCCTCGAGGGTCAAATTCCCTTGGCTCATATTCATCATCTGGGAGCTGAATGAAAGAATGTCTCATTCTCACTGTCACAGCCTCAGCAGTTGGCGTAACAGACCTTAGGTATCGTCCTGTAGGAGTACCCGTGAGAGTGATGGTGGCTTCCACTTCAGTATTTTGAGGGAAGTTTTTCGTCATCGGATAATACAGTCCACTTCTAGATGCATCGGTTCGATAGGTTCCTTCTCGGCTTCTGGAAAGTCTTTGGCTAACTCCATGTGCGTCCTGCATATAGAAGTTAGTAGCATCCACGATAAGGTTGTCGCCGATTTTTTCTTTGATTTCGAAACCCCAAATGATGGATTCAGCAAAGGCCTCATTTATGGATCGGACTTCTGAAGGGTTATCAGAATATGCCCTAAAGCCCAAGTTTTTATGGACCAGGAAAATTTTGTTACCAGATCTTCTAAATTCTACAATTCGTGTGTCTCCTAACTGGCCTCGGTCCAGACCAATATCATTTGACCCAATACCTGCAGTGAGAGAATTCACATAAAGAAATTCGGAATTTAAGTTTTCGATCTCTAGGTAGATTTTCCCTTTTTCTTTATCCAAATGGAAATCAATGAAACCTTCGATTTTTTCTGCACCTGCCAAGTCATCCGACTGAGCAAATAAAATCCCATTGGTGATAATGCTTAGTAAAAACAGCGATAAAAGTCTTTTCATAGATATATGCTTTAAGAAACTAAACTTAAAAAAAAGGAAGGCAGAAAAGAGACCATTGATGGAATTATTTGAAAAGGTCATACTTCACTAAAAAGTGGGTGTCCGTTTGATTATTTCCCTGAATGGTTTGAAGTCCAGAACTGACTTCTTTCCGATCAGAAAAACTTGTTCTCGCTATCCGCATATAAAGAGTCAATCGGGGATGAACCTGGTATTGAGCCAAAAGGTAATAGCGAATTCCACGACCTGAGAATGCAGGTATTGAAAAAGTCCAAAGGACATTACTTTCGAATGCATAAAGCCGGGCATCGTAGTCGTCAGTATCAAATAAAGAAATCCTTCCGGTCAATCTCCATCTGTCCATATGTAACTTAATATCTTGAAGAATAAGGAAGCCATAACTTTCATTCTCATTGAATTTTATCTTGCTCCACATGATCCTGGACCGAATGAATAATCGGGTACTTAGCTGCTTGTCAAGATTCCAAAGTCCATTTATTCTATTCAAAGGAGCAAGCTGATACCCTAATTGCGATTCTCCTGTATCTGATATGTTTCTCTCCTTTTGTTCTTGCCTTATTTGGATGAAAGTAGTTAGAGTTTTCCCCGGTCGGAAGGTAAGTCTGGATAGCCATTCATACCCATTTGAGGGGGCATAGGCCCGGAAGCGAAGCCAAGGAAATTTGAAAAAATCATAGTGAAGATTGAGTTTCCATTTTTTGATTGGATTAAGTTCTAAACCAAGGTAAATCCCGCGTTCATTGTTCGGTCTTGTACTTTCTGAAAATGCATTAGAATAGAAACTGTGAAAATCCCGATCATAATTTCTGTAAAGAATAGACATACTCACTTCTTTACGCAAGCTTCCAATAATTCCTGCAACAATTCCCGTACCCCCTGATGTGGAAATAGCAGCTTCTCCAAATGCAAAGAAATTCTTCCAATTGTAATTGAAATAGGTACTCGCATTTTGGTTTTGATCTCCCTTAAAATCAAACTGATTATATGGTCTGGGAGTGGGCTGCCATGGACGATCGAAATTCACTGAAAGAAAGTTTAATCCACCAGAAAATGACTTTCTGCTATACTCTAGATTCACACCCAGACTCGTCTCCTTAAGCTGATTTTTTGTAGCTATTTCTGAATTGGTTCTATGCAGGCCGCTTTGATTTATAGAGCTAAAGGAGCCTGATTCTTCTAGTAAACTGTCTAAAGAGTTCTGTAGTCGACCGTCCCTCGGAACTCGAGAAGCTATAATTGTAGCCTTGACATCACGATTAAATTGATAAGTAGCTCCTAAACCTCGGAAAAAGCCAAATTCCAGTGCGGCGGTATATGGTAAAATGCCAACACTGCTTCTCCTGACAGTACTGACAGTCTCAGCACCTTTTCCCAATATAAATCCGGCACCAAATACAAGGCCTTGTCCAAAGGCAGCCTGAAAATCTCCTAAGGTGATATTTTTCCATTTGCCCAAATTGTATTTAGCCAAGTGAAAGGAATAAAAATTAAAGCCTATCCGGTTAGTAGACCTATCCCAGACAAACTGTTCTCCGGCATCCTTTTCTAAGGTAAATCCAAAGCTAAAATCTCGAGTTTTTTGCAATCTCATTCTAATATAAATCTCGTTTGGATCTCCCAGGTATCTGCTGGAAACTCTGCCTGAGCTGCTGGTATCCGCAGGTGTAAAACCCCTCCTTCGCTCCCAGGTTCTTCGATGTCGGAAAAGTAAATAGGCTTGATTTGCATCTGGAATTCGTGAAAAGAAATCTTTTGGGTTTTCGCTTTTCCCCTTGCCTAATTGGAGAAAAGGAGCGAGCCTAAGCAGATCTTCCAACCCAATCTCGGGGATGGCTTGCAATTCATAAAGGCTGAGAAAAGGTCCGAATTGCTGGCGGTAGTTCAGAATGGATTCTATTTGGTAAGGTTTGAGTAAATAGGTTGCCTGAAGAATCTCTGCATTTGCTTCATTTATGTCTATTGGGTTTTGGTAAAGCTGGAAAAGAACCTCGTAAATAGCTTCGTAATCAAGGTCTTGCTCCTGAATTGGGAATACTCTTTCGATAAAATCTTCTAAATCGATCTCTTTCTTTGGCACTTCCTGTGCAAAGCTTGTGACCATCAAAAAATAGCTCAAGAGCAAAAAAATTGAGTTCCTCACCATATCCAACCTATGCTTAAGTGATGAGTGCTTCCAAGGGGTCCATTTTGGCCGAAGGCATAATCAGCCAAGAATTTCCCTGGCTTCAGCCCGAGCCCAAAAAAGATATCTCCAGGATTGGAGATGATCCCTGTGCGAAAAATCACCCAATCCTTTAGCGAATATTCCAGTCCGGCTCTTACCCTTGGGTCATTTTGAAGACTTTTAGATAGCTCGAGATGAAGTCCTAGTTTGGAGTTAGGGATATAGCTCATTCCCATATCAATTTGAGTGTCGAGTCGCTCCTCCGTATTCTTGCTGAGTTTGGCGCGATTTACATTACTGACATGGGTGGAAAGAAATATTTTTGGCCCTAGTTCGGCTACTCCTCCAAAGTTAAAGATGAGAGAATTCCCAGTTCCAAAGCCCTCAATGTTGGTTTGGAACCAATCAGCCTTAATTCCAAAGGATACTATTCCCAACTGGTTGGAAAAGCCGATTCCAAGGCTTTGCTGGTTAAATAGCTTGCCTCCAAATCGACTTACTCCAAAACCGATTTGACCGAATTGGATAGGGAAATTTCCGGCAAGACTCACCGTTTGCAGTTCTTTCAGTCCAAAGCGTGAATCATAACCCACAGAGATCCCAGTACTTTCATTTCTAGCAAGGGCTCCAATATTATTGAAATAGGACCATGAATCCTGGAGATTCAGTCTGATAGTACCCATACCATGACTTCTTGCCCCGTGGGTTTGGGTGGGAAGGTAACTTTGTCCGAAGGAACAAAAGCACAAAGACAAAAAGCAGATGATAAAAAATAACCTCATCCTCAGTCAAAAAAGTGAAAGAGAATTTAGTTATTAAATCTGATAAAAGAAAGGCTAGGGCTAAAACTCAGCCTAGAAGGGTGCGCGGATATTCAAGAAAAAGTTACTTTCTCCCTGATTATTGAAGGAAAGTTCAAAACGAAATACTGCATCGTAGAGGCCGACCAGGTCTATTCCTGTACCATATCCGAACAAATAAGTATTTGTGAGCCGAGCATTCTCTGGAATGTTATTTCTATCTTTTACAAATCCGTGGTCAAAGTTTGCACTTAGGTAAAGCTTAATCGGAATGACTGAAAACTGATCAAGAGGGACAAATTTGCCTATGTCGATTTGCCAGTCCACAAACTTCCATCTGAAGCTATTTTTGTGCGTATAGAGCTGCTGACCTTCGATGACATTAAGTTCATATCCCCGGATAAAATAGGGGTTATAACCTATACCACGCACCAAAGTGTACGGTTGAGTCTGACTTAAAAACCAATTAGCGGTCAATCCTGTGTTGAAGTGGAATTTATCGTTGATTTTAAAATAACGGTTTGCCGTAATACTAACTTCTACCTCATCTAGTTCATCCACGAAAAAGATCCCATACTTGGTAGCGGTTAGTTCTAAGAATTCACCGTCCGTCGCGTAGGCCACGTTATCCCGTCTATCGTGTCTAAAGGTGTAAGAAGCATATAAGTAGCGAAGCTTGTTATTTTCCGACTGAAAGTAATCTGGATTTTCCTGAAGCACGTCAGGATTAATAGTCGTGCTATTATAGCCAAGGGTCAAAAAATGAAAATTATAAAAACTACGACGATAAGTGTAAGTAAGTGAGGTTAGAAAATTTTCCCTAAGAATTTCTTCATTTTCATTCGTGTAGAAAACCTGTCTGTTGTTTGCAGATCGAATTGGGATAGTTTTTTGCTCTGCAAAGTTTAAACGGAAGGCCAAACCTTGTTTCTGATTTTTATCAATGTAGGGTTTATTGTATCTCAGATCCAAAGCTCTGGTAAAACCCAATTGACCAGCAAATCGGAGTTTTTCATTTCTACCTCCCACATTACCATGGCTTAGTCTCAGACCATAATTTACTCTTGATAAGTCTCTTCCCTGATTGGTCCACCATTCCGCAAAGTTTCGATCGGCCAAGCGAAAAATGATAGAAGGAACTATATACCATCTTTCCTGAACAGTAATTAGTATTTCTACTTCATCTTCCGTAATGAAGAGGGGGGATATTTCTACCGTGGTGAAAAGCCTGAGATTATAAATTTTTTGCTGATCAGCGATTAGGATTTCTAAGAACGTATTCCAGTCGTAGTCGAAATCAGTAATAAAATCCAGCTCCCTAAGAATAATGCTTTTTCTGGTTTTTTCATTTCCTATGACATAGATGTTATTAACCCTCACTTTTTCAGGAGGGTTACTTGGAGTGACAATAGGAGGTAAAGCCGTATCTTGGGCTTTAGCCGAAGGTTGCCAGAAACCAAAGAATATTCCTGAAAATAGAAGGATTTTAACGATATGTGAGAAGTTTAACTTCAAGCTGGAATTCTTATTGGTTATTTTTGTTCTTCTTCTTTAGAACCGAGTTTATGTCTCTTCAATCAATTTTAAAACAGATAGCAATTTTTCCGGTGACGGTCTATCAATATTTGATCTCTCCTTTATTTCCTTCTAGTTGCAGATTTACTCCCACTTGCAGTCAGTATATGAAGGAGGCGATCATGAAGCACGGAGTTTGGAAAGGTGGAAAACTTGGTCTGAAACGTATATCTCGGTGCCATCCATGGGGTGGACATGGTCATGATCCTGTTCCTTAATCAGTTTCAGGTTTCAACCCATTCCTTAGCGCCCTTATAATGAGGCCAACACCTATAATTACTAATGGTACGCTTAGTATTTGTCCCATGTTATATTGAAGTGAGTCTTCGAATTCGACCTGGTTTTCTTTGAAAAACTCCCAGAAGAAACGCATTCCGAAAACTGAAACCAGAAAGATTCCCAATAATATACCTTCAGGTAACCTCGCTTTGTATTTCATCCATAATCCAAATAGAATCAGGAAAATCAAGAAATAGGTGATTGACTCATAGATTTGAGTTGGATGTTTGGTGCGTCCGAAGGTTTTTACCGTGGCGAGGTAATAGCTTCCCTTATCTTCAAGGACTAAATCCAAGGGAGTTTCCGGTGGTTCAGCCAAATACTGCTTACTCGATTCAAACCTCGTTAAGGCATATTTCAAATCTCTATTCAAAGTAGTCTCAAGGTCCTCAAGAGAATAGCTTCCTTTATTAATTTCCAAAGCGATATTTACCGGAACAATTCCATTACCCATTAATTCAGCTTTACGATCCGCCGGTTTGTATGGGTCGATAGAAATAATCGGGACTTTTAAGGAAGACAGAAGCTCCTCTGTATGCCATGCATAAACAATCCCAGAGTCAGTACCGGTATCCATTCCACCAATCTCAGAATTCATCAGGTTACCAAACCGGATGAATGCACCTGTCAGAGCTGTGACAATCACGATCCTGTCGACTATCCAGAGGTAATTTTGCCCTGGTGTTTTTTTGGCATAAAGCCAAAGAGCAAAAAGAATCCCGATAGCAGCTCCATGGGAGGCTAGTCCTCCTTCCCAGACTTTTAAGATATCAATTGGATTACTAAAATATCGTTCTGGCTCATAGAAAAGTACATGTCCCAGCCTTGCACCAATAATGGTCGCTAAGACCATATAAACCGTTAATCTATCAACTAATTCAGGTTTCTGCCCCTCCTTTTTAAAGAAGTAAATCATGAATTGCTGAGAGATTATAAACCCGGCCGCAAATAAAATACTGTACCAGGGTGGTCGGCTCCATCCCGGGATTACAGAAGGATCAGGGTCCCAGACAAAATAGGATAGGATTAATTCAAACATACTGATTAGTTGAAGTTTTCGAGTTCTTTAAGTTCTTCCGAATATCCTGCAGAAAGAATGGGAAATCGATACCAGGTTTTTGGGTCGACATTGAACTCATCCAGATGAAATGAAGGAGCAAGCCTTTCTCGCTTCCATTGGTTTCTGGCCCAAAGTTGGTAGAATTTTTTGATATATCCCTTTAAAGTTTGGGAGTCAAGCGTTAATTCTTCTTTTAGAATCAAATAAACATCCAGAGGTGACTTCTGATCCCGAATGGCTAGTTTTTCTATCTCCAGTAAAACTGGATACGGCATTAAATCTTTTTCGTCTGTTTGGGTGGTTTCCAGTGGCCTGAGTTCTGCACTGGGCTGCAAAGCATTGACCCTGGCCAGCCCACTCTGATTCAGGTTTTTTTCAGCCCATTTTAGCCAATTGATGATGAAGTCTTTGCTTACAGCGGCAATAGGAGATATACTTCCACTGGTATCACCATCCATCGTGGTATAACCAACATCTCCTTCGCTTCGATTTGAGGTAGCCATAAGCAAAGCGTTGTTCAGGTTTGAGAGCATCCAAATGATGGGAGACCTTGCTCTGGCCTGAATATTCTGGAGCGTGATATCGTCTTGTTCCCAGGTTAATTCTCTTCCAATAGCTTTTTCGATTTTGCTACGGTATGAATTTACCTCATCGTCTATTTCCCAATGATAAAATTTAGCTCCAATACTTTCGGCTAGTTCTTTGGCACTGAGGAAAGTGTCTTCTGATGAATTTTTTGTACCCTGATAAGCCGTTATGAGCAGTTCATGGACAATTTCTTTTTCGGTAGAAAAATCCCCTTTTAAGCCTGCTTTATTAAGAAACTCTTCTTTCCCAAGTTCAGCTATTCCCCTTTTGACCATTTCAGAAACCAAAACGGCACAGGTAGATGAATCAGCACCACCACTTAGTGAAAGCACAAAGCCCTTGCTTCGGCTTTTCCTCATGTAATCGAAAAGAGCCAATGCAGCTGCTTGCACAAATTCTTTTTCTTTGGGAATTACGGCAGATGGGTTTTGTTTTTCTGGTGATAGCTCAAAATAGGATACGACAACATCTTTGAAAGATAGGAGAGGAGCCCTTCCCAAAATCTTGCCCTTATGTGCAAGTATTCGTTCGCCATCGAAAATCATTCGTCCTGACTCGTTGCCCAAAAGATTGACATAAACGTAAAAGCAATCAAAAAGCTTCGAGCTTTCTTTCATTAAGTCTATTCTCTCTTCCGTTTTACCCATGGCAAAGTGACTCGCACTTGGGTTGAAGATTAAATCTACTTTTCTATCCTGCAGGCGATAACCCGGTCTTTTCTCTTTTCTCCAAGCATCTTCACAGATTTCGAAGCCATATTTTACACCTTTGAGGTTGAAGATTTGATCCCCAAATGGGATTTTCTCACCAAAAAAGTCCAATTCAATTAATTTGCCGTGAGGCCATGGTGTAAACCATCGAAACTCATAATGTACTCCATCTATGGCCATAAACTGTTTGGGAACAAAGCCCTTCAAGGATCCATCCTCAATTATGGCGACAGTATTATAAACCTCCTTTTCAATTCTAACTGGAAGTCCTACTGCAAGAGTAATACCCTGGGTGTGAGGTAGGAGCTCTTTCAGCTGAGAAAGAGATCTAGCTGGGTACCAATGACTTAGAAAAAGATCCTCGCTACCATATCCACAAATGGATAATTCAGGAAAGCAAATAAAATCAGCGTCAGCACTTTTGGCCTCATTAATTCCTTTTACAATCCGTTCAAGATTACCTTTCCAATCGAGAGGTGTTTGATTAACCGAAACCGCCGCAATTTTAAGATTCATTATCCGGGTGAATTAGATTGTGAAATTAGCCTTTAAAGCTCAATATCGAGCACTTTACAACCATTTTCACATGCATCCTGTTCGGCTTTCTTTTTGTTTGGCCCCTTTCCTTGAGATATTTCCTCCTGATCTATTTCCAGACTTACTGTGAACTCTTTGAATCGCTGATTTCCGCTGACATTGAGAAGCTTGAACTCGACAGTTTTTCCTTCTTTCTGTGACCATTCTATGATTTTACTCTTATAGTTTACTGTGGTTCTAATAGCTTCTTCTACGTCAATATGAATCAGTAGCCTTTCGAGAATATAACTTTTGCAGAAGGAATATCCACGATCCAGATAAATAGCTCCAATCAAGGCCTCAAGCATATCTCCGTAAAGAGATTTTCCCTGAACAATGCTTCTACCTTCTAGCTCTTCCGAGAAAATATTTCTTAGCCCTATTTTTAAACCAACTTGGTGGAGGGTTTCTCTATTGACAATCTTTGCCCTTGTTTCGGTCAGAAAACCTTCATTTCTATAAGGGTATTTGATGTAAAGATAATCCGCCACTATAGAGCCAAGAACAGCATCTCCAAGAAACTCCAGACGTTCATTTGAAATGGCCACTCCTTCGGCATTTTGGTCACCAAGACCTGCGGGTGTCAAAGCTAGTCGGTAGAGGGGTAAATTTAAAGGCTTGCGACCAACTATCAATTTGATGTTGGAAGCAAGCCTTTTGTCTTTTTGGTTGAAAAAAATCTTCTGAATTCCGAGTTTTTGAAAAACGCTCAAGATTCAGTTTAGATATGTTTCTTGAAAATTACGGAGCAATTATGCCCGCCAAACCCAAAGGTATTGCTGAGCGCATAATTTAAATCTCTTTGCTGCGCCTTATTAAACGTAAGATTCAAATCAGGATCAAGATTTTCATCATCCGTAAAATGATTGATAGTAGGAGGTACAATTCCATCCTGCAAGGCGAAAATACACGCCAAGGCTTCTATCGCACCTGCCGCACCGAGTAAATGCCCAGTCATAGACTTGGTACTACTGATGTTTAGTTTATAAGCATGTGCACCGAATACTTTTTGAATGGCCTTAGTTTCACTTACATCACCTAAAGGAGTGGAGGTTCCATGAACATTAATATAGTCGATAGCCTCTGGATCAAGACCGGCATCTTCCAGGGCAAGTGTCATCACGCTGCTAGCTCCAAGACCTTCGGGATGTGGAGCGGTCATGTGATAAGCATCAGCTGACATTCCACCACCAACAATTTCAGCATAAATTTTAGCACCACGAGCTACTGCATGCTCATACTCTTCCAGAATTAATGCCCCTGCACCTTCACCGAGAACAAAGCCATCTCTGTCTTTATCAAATGGCCTGGAAGCAGTTTCAGGAGAATCGTTCCTTTGGGACAAAGCTTTCATGGCATTAAAACCGCCAATTCCAGCTTCGGTCACCGCGGCTTCTGAACCACCACTAATAAATATATCTGCTTTACCTAGTCGGATGTAATTAAAAGCATCGATCAGGGCATTGGTTGCTGATGCACAAGCGGAAACGGTTACGAAGTTAGGTCCCCTGAATCCATACTTGATAGAAATAAATCCTGCACTGATATCTGCAATCATTTTTGGGATAAAGAATGGATTGAACCTTGGTTCACCATTCCCGGTAGCAAACCCGGTGACTTCATCTTGAAAAGTCTTTAATCCACCGATTCCAGAACCCCAAATCACGCCGGCTCTTGCCAGATTGATTTTGTCTAAATCAAGTCCAGAATCATTCATTGCTTCTTCCACAGTGACCATAGCATACTGTGTGAAAGGATCCATTTTCCGGGCTTCCTTTCTATCAATGTAATCTTGGACATCGAAATTCTTTACCTCGCAGGCAAACTGAGTCTTAAAAAGTGAGGCGTCAAAGTGAGTAATAGGAGCAGCACCGCTCACACCAGTAGCCAATGCTTTTCTGAAATCGTCAGAATTATTGCCTATTGGTGTGAGTGCACCGATTCCCGTTACTACAACTCTCCTTAAATTCATAAAATGAATTTATTCAGTTTTTATTTTACGTTCGCTTCTAGGTAAGATACAGCTTGACCTACTGTACCAATTTGCTCTGCCTGATCATCAGGGATGGAAAGATTGAACTCCTTTTCAAATTCCATGATCAATTCTACAGTGTCAAGAGAGTCAGCTCCCAAATCATTTGTGAAGCTTGCTTCCATAGTTACTTCAGACTCTTCTACGCCCAGTTTGTCAACAATAATGGCTTTTACTTTTTCTGCAATTTCAGACATTTTATGATCAGTTTATTGATTAATACTGCACAAAGAAATGGATTTAATGGCTAATTGACAAAATATTGATTCAAGTAAATTTCAGTGCCTATTATTCCAGTCTTGAGAACAATATAAATTTTTAACTTTGAAACTTATGTTTCTACCCTATGAAGAAAACCAAATTACTAGTAGAACACTCATACGATTTTGATCTTTTGGGATTGATTACGCCTGTCAGGGATTATAAACTTGCCTGGATAATCAATAAGCGAATGGGAATTAATCTGGAAAAAGAAGATGATTTGGAAATGGAGTTTCTTAACGCTCCGATTCTTAAAATATCTCAATATTTTCTTTCTTTGCCATACGGATACGTCCAGCTGTTAAAGAATAAGTCCTTAACTTCAGCTGCACAAATCTCATATTTAATCCCAGAATTGAGAAATGTGGATTTCTTTTTAATCATCCAGGATGAAACCACTGAGCTCAATGCTGATCTCTTTTTAGAGCATCTTTCCAGAGAAGTGCATATTCAGAATGTGATCAAATTAAATGTAAATAAGATTAAGTCGAGAGAAAATCTTTTAACCTATTAAAATTACCTATGAACCCCATCATTTTCAATAAAACCAAAATTCTAGCCACCATTGGTCCTGCCTCAAACAACATGGAGGTTATCAAAAATCTAGCTGTGGCAGGAGCAGATGTTTTTAGACTGAACTTTTCTCACGGAACTCATGATATTCATGAAGAGGTCATTGGTTTTATCCGAAAAATAAATGAGGAGCACGGTCTGCACCTTGGAATTCTTCAAGATTTACAAGGTCCTAAAATTCGAGTAGGAGAGGTAAAGGATAATGGAGTAGAGATTGCGCCAGGACAAAAAATCACCATCACAAATGAAGAAGTTTTGGGTACGAGTAACCTAGTTAGCACTGTTTACCAAAATCTTCCTCAGGATGTATCACCAGGGGACCGAATACTAATTGATGATGGAAACCTCGAGCTTTCAGTGATAGATACAGATGGGAAAAACGTGAACTGTACTGTCATTCATGGTGGTATTTTGAAATCCAGAAAGGGAATCAATCTTCCAAACACGAAAGTCAGTGCACCTTCTCTAACCGAAAAAGATTTAAAGGACCTTGAGTTCGGCTTATCCCAGGATGTGGATTGGATTGCCTTGTCATTTGTTAGATCTGCTGATGATATTCTGGATTTAAGAGAAAGGATAAATAAGGCTGGAAAGGATTGTAAGATTGTAGCTAAAATTGAGAAGCCTGAGGCTCTTGAGAATATTGATGACATTATTGAAGCTACTGATGCGATTATGGTAGCCAGAGGTGATCTTGGAGTAGAAGTTCCACAGGAGATAGTTCCTCTTTGGCAGAAAAAAATGGTGGAGAAGTGTAAGCTAGCTTGCAAGCCCGTGATTATTGCTACGCAAATGATGGAAAGCATGATCTCAAATCCAAGGCCGACAAGAGCTGAAACCAACGACGTGGCTAATGCCGTTTTAGATGGTGCGGATGCGGTCATGCTTTCAGCCGAAACTGCTTCTGGGAATTATCCCGTGAATGCAGTAAAAGCCATGACAAGCATCATTTCTTACCTTGAAGAAAACGCGGAGATTTACAATCATCTCTATAAAATCCCAGAAACAGATGAGACATTTTTAAGCAATAATCTCATTTTGATGGCGTCTAGGTTATCCAGAAATGTTAAGGCCAAAGCCATTGTAGGAATTACCTCTTCAGGTTTTACAGGATTCAGAATCGCTTCACACAGGCCTCTTGCTGATATTTTTGTGTTTACCCAAAACCCAAAACTCCTTACGCAGATGAGCCTGGTTTGGGGTGTTAGAACTTATCTTTACACCAGTCAGGTAAGTACGGATGCCACTTTTGATGATATAGAAAATACACTCAAATTAGATGGGCATGTAAATAGTGGTGATGTAATTATCAATACGGCCAGTATGCCCCTTAAGGAAAAGGGAAGAACAAACATGCTGAAAATCCACATTGTGAAGTAGTTATTATCGATAGATTTATGGACCTCCCAATTGGGAGGTTTTTTTATGCCCAAACCTAAAATATCTTTTTAGATAAATCATTCTCGAAATCAAACTCGATCAGGAAATTGATACTGGGGCTCCCGCAGTTCATTGGTTTTTAAGGACAGTTCAACTGGGAATCTAGACGGTTGAAAAGGAAAATGGTATCAAAAGTTCTTAATCTATGTTTATACATCAAACTAAACAATAGACACCGATGAAAAAATTACTATCCTTTTTAGTCTTAGGACTATTTTTAATAGGAGCCATTTCTTGTGAGAGCGAGGATTATCAAGGCCCTATTCCTTCTCCGACCTTAATGGAAGCAGCTGAAGACGCTGGCTTAACCACCCTTGTTGCAGCAGTTAGAGCAATACCAGGGTTAGAAGCTACTCTTCAAGACCAGCAAGCCATTACCGTATTTGCCCCTACCAATGATGCTTTTGCAGCTGCTTTGGAAGCCTTTGATGCCACTGATCTAAACGATTTGGTAGATAAATTAGGTGGTGCTTCTAACCTACAGACTGTTCTTGGTTTTCATGTCGTGCCAGCTGTTGCTTTTTCACAAAACTTGAATGAAACAAACGTATTTACCACTGTTTCAGGGCAGCAGCTTACAGTTAATTCCGCGCCTGGCATCGTAACAGTTGTAGATGCTGCTGGAAATACAGCACGTGTGATCCAAGCTGACGTAGAGATTGAGAATGGTGTTGTGCATGTGATTGATCGTGTTCTTTTACCTGAATTAGATTTACCAAAGCCAACTCTTGTTGAAGCTGCAACTGATGCAGGTTTGACTACTTTAATTGATGCTGTATCTGCAGTGGATGGATTGCCTGAAGCACTACTAGGTGCTGACGCAATAACTGTTTTTGCGCCGACTAATGAAGCTTTCGCAGCCGCACTTGAAGTATTTGGTGCAGCTGACTTGAATGAACTTGTGACAAAAATAGGTGGAGTAGAAAATCTTGAGACTGTGCTTGGCTTCCATGTGGTTCCTGCAGTTGCTTTTTCAACTGATCTTGAGCCTAGCAACTCATTCACCACTTTGTCTGGACAGAATATTACCGTAGAGGTAGCAGGTGGAACTGTAGAAGTTACGGACGCACTCGGTAGAACTGCCCAGGTGGTTGCTGCTGACATCGAAATTGAAAACGGTGTTGTGCATGTAATCAACGGTATGATGCTCCCTGATTTGATGTTCCCAAATATTGTAGAAGCTGCAACAGAAGCAGGTCTTACCACTCTGATAGATGCTGTAACCGCTGCTGGTTTGGGCCAAACCTTGCTAGATGCTGATGCTATCACAGTATTCGCTCCAACCAACGATGCTTTTGCTGACGCTTTAGCAGCTTACAATGCAAACAGCTTGGATGAACTTGTTGCTAAAATAGGTGGAATTGAGAATTTGCAATCTGTATTAGGTTTCCACGTGGTGCCAGCGGTAGCGTTCTCTACGGATCTTGAACCTATGAATACCTTCACCACTTTGAACGGACAGGATATCACTGTAATGGCCAATGGTGGAAGTGTTACTGTTACTGATGCTCTTGGAAATACAGCAAACGTAGTAGCAGCAAATGTTCCAATAGAAAATGGTGTAGTACACGTAATTGATAGAGTACTCCTACCAAACCTTGAGTTACCAAATATTGTAGAAGCCGCAACTGATGCTGGTCTTACCATTCTTTTGGATGCAGTAACAGCAGCTGGTTTGGGTCAAACGTTATTAGATGCTGAAGCTATCACGGTGTTTGCACCAACCAATGATGCTTTCGGAGCAGCTTTAGAAGCCTTCAATGCTAGCAACCTTAATGAGCTTGTAGCAAGAATTGGAGGAATTGAAAATCTGCAATCCGTGCTTGGTTTCCATGTAGTTCCAGCGGTTGCATTCTCTGGTGATCTAGGTTCTTCAAATACATTTACAACCTTGAATGGCCAGGACATTACTGTAGAATCTAGTGGCGGCAATGTGACTGTAACCGATGCTCTTGGAAACACGGTAAATGTTGTTGCAGCTGATGTTGCCATCGAAAACGGAGTAGTACATGTAATCGACGGTGTTCTTTTACCAACTATTGATCTACCGAATGTGGTAGAAGCAGCTACAGCGGCTAATTTGACCATTCTTATAGATGCAGTAACTGCCGCTGGGCTTGGTCAAACATTATTGGATCAGGAGGCGATGACTGTGTTCGCTCCAACTAATGACGCATTTGGTGATCTTTTGACTACCCTGGGTGTAGGATCTCTTGAAGAGCTAATCGATCTACTCGGAGCTGAGGCGGTAGTTAAAGTTCTTGGATACCACGTGGTACCAGCCACTGCCTTCTCTTTCGATCTTGCGGATGGAGAGCAAATGGTTCCAACCCTTGCTGGTGAGATGTTGACCGTAACCAGAAATGGAGCAAATGTTACCGTAACTGATAGTGCAGGAAGTACATACAATGTAATTGTTCCTGATGTGGCTATCGAAAATGGTGTCGTTCACGTAATCGATGGAGTGGTATTGCCAACTCTATAAAAGTGAATTGTTATGAATCAGGGATGGGAGACCATCCTTGATTCTTTTTTAAAACCTTGTGGAGGAAACGGAGAAGGGTATGCAAATTAGGGATACTACAGTTGGAATATTTGGACATAGGTTCAATTGGTTGTTTGCGGGCTTACTTGGTATTTATTCCTTCCTCAACATCGTAATACTTGAAGGTGACAGACTTTATCAGGTCGAGGCCTCAAACCAGTCAATATTTTTTGTAATACTCGGAATAAGTTATTCCATATGGTTCGGTAATTTTTTAATTGAGCGAAAGCTATTACCCTTATATACCAAATTTCACCCTTTACTAATACAGTTTATAGCAAGCTTTGCCTTGGCGGGAATAGTAGCTATGGGTTCAGTAGCTATTAGCGGGATTACACTTGGTGGAGCATACAGTTTTGTAGGGAAAAACCTACTACTTACTGGAGGATTTGCATTTAGGATAAACCTATTTTTGAATTGCGTGAACGCAATAGTTTTTTTTAATAATCGCTTTCAGCAAAAACAAATCGAAACGGAAAAGTTAAAAACTGAGACTATCCGAGCTCAGGTGGGTTCGCTGAATGCTCAATTAAACCCGCATTTCTTTTTTAATAACCTTAATGCCTTGTCCGAGCTGATAAGCTCTGACGTCAAAGCTGCTGAAAAATACTTACAGAATCTCTCAAAGATTTATAGATATGTACTCCAAAATAATTCAAATGAACTGGTCTCGCTTCATCAGGAAATGAATTTTTTAAATTCTTATCTGGATTTATTGGATGTTCGTTTTGGAGATTCCTTAGATATTGAATTAGAAGATTTTGACAAAAAAAATGAAGTATTTATAGCTCCTGTTGTACTTCAGCTTCTTATTGAGAACATTGTAAAGCACAATTTTTTCACTTCCAAAAAGCCACTAAAAGTGGTGGTTGGAAAGGTGGGAGAATCAATTTCTGTTTGGAATGAAAAACAGAAAAAAAATGTGGTTGAAGAATCCATGGGTATTGGACTTAAAAACATAATTGAGAGATATGCGTTTTTAAATCGCGAAGTCATAGTGAATGATCTCGATGATTCTTTTCAGGTCCTAATCCCTTTGATTCACCAACATGAAGATTCTATTAGCTGAAGATGAGCCCTTAGCGCTCAAAAAAATAAAGATTATCCTGGAAAGGAATTTTCCTCATTTTGAGATTTTTGAAACAGTTGAAAGTGTCGCAGAATTTGAAGATGCGATTAATTCAAATGACAATTATGACCTTTTGCTATGTGATATTCATCTTGCAGACGGCCTTGTTTTTGAAGCTTTAAGTAGGGTTTCAATAACCTGCCCGATAATTTTTATAACGGCTTATGATTCTTATTCACTTGAAGCTTTTAATCATTTTTGTTTAGACTATATCCTAAAGCCAATTGATGAAGACCGACTAATTGAGGCATTTTCGAAGTACGACAGATTAAGAAATGATTCTTCGACTCCGAAAGTGGATACTTCTGTTTTCGAGCAAATTTTAAGAAATTATACTTCAAAGAATTACAAAAAAAGATTTCTAGCTAAGTTTGGTTCTAAGTTCAAATTCATCCCAACTGAGGAAATTTCATGTTTTTATTCTAAGGATGGAATTACTTATTTGATGAAGATTGGTTCTACTCAGAAATTTATTGTCGATTATAACCTTAATGTGCTTGTGGAGGAGCTATTAGATCCACTTAAATTTTATCGAATCAATCGATCAGTCATCATTCACCTTGATGGTCTGATGGAAATGAGACCCTATACTAATGGAAGGTTATCTCTTACCATAGATGGACCAAATTTAGAGGATGCTTTGGTTGTAGCGAGGGAGAAGGTGTCTGATTTTAAAAATTGGATTAACCAGTAACCCTTCAGTTATGAGAATATTTCTTCTCTTTTTTTTCAGTTTGATCTGTTCAAGTCATTCGCTTGCCCAAAGTTTGAACTATCACCCTACCGATACCCTTCAAAGAACCATAATACAAGTTCAGCAGGACCTGTATGAGGTAGAATTGAATTTGCATAAGGCTCAAAAAGATCTAACCACCGGGATTATTATTTCCACTATCGGGTATAGCGTAACCATCCTTGGAGGTCAGTTATTAGGCGATAATCCGGATGTGGGTAGGGCCCTTCTTTATGTAGGAGGTGCCACAGGGATTACAGGTACAGTTTTTTTGATAAAGGGATTTAAAAAGTTGAGTGTGGGGCCACCGAGACAACCGGTTTATGGGCCTAATTAGATTTCCCAAATAGGACCTCTGGGCTTTTTGGTTCTACCATTATCACCGTCTCCTTATCTACGGCCACTGAGCCAGCTGGGCTTCCTTTTACTTTCCTTACAAACTTCACCTGAGTGAAAATAACAGGAGCCAGAGGTTGTGATTTTGCCTTAGAATAGTGAGCGGCTAAAGAACCTGCTGTTTCTAAAATATCATCTTTTGGCTCTGCCATTCCTTGCCATTTTATGACGACATGTGAGCCTGCCACATTTCTGGCATGTAACCAATAGTCATTCTTTTTCGAGTATTTCCGTAGCATTTCGTCATTTGCCTTTGCAGATTTACCGACCCATATGGGGTAGCCCTTATAAGTAAACTCTTTGAAAGGAAGCATTTCAACATCTCTCTTTCCTTTGGGATTGATGTCTTTTGACTTAATGAATTTCTTAAGGGTTCTATAGTCTTTTACGGTTTGCAATTCTTCAAGAATGATTTCCGAAGCCTCAAGAGATTTCTGTTTATGCTTTATGTTTTTTTCTAGTTGTTCCCATTCTAATTTCCTGGTTTTTTTCTTTTTATAAAGCTTTTCTGCATAAGCCTGAGGAGTTTGGTTGGCAGGAATGCTTATAGTCCTTTCTTCTTGAGTATAGAAATCATAAATCCTAGCTTCTCCATTTTTAAATTGATGCAAATTGGCCATGATAACATCGGCAAGTTGGGATGGAGGAGGGCTGGATTTTAATGTCTCTAGATTCGCTTTAGCTTTTTCTATAAAACTTCGGGTTCTCTTGATCTGATCATTTTGCTCTTTGACAAGTCGAGCTTTGCCCTGTTCAAATTGAGACCGAATTACTCCGTAGTAGAATAATTCATTGGCTGCTTGGATAGGATCACCAAACTCTTTGACGGTAATTTCATCCGGGTGAGGAAGCAGACTCAATTCATAGGAATGACCTTGCTTGATGATACGATAATGGGGTGTATCCAATATATCCCTTAGCTCTTCCAGGAGCATCCATTTTTTTTCCAGATCGGATTCTGGGTAACCTCTTTCCTTCAGCCAATCCCTTGGAATTTTACCCAGAGTTGGGATAAATCGGGAGGCATTTCCATCAAGTTTTTCGAAGTTTTCAAAAGTTAAATCAAGCTCTTTTTTTAAATCTGAAACCTTGAGATTTAAATCATCTTTGAATTTCCTGATAAAAATTTCAATCGGTAAATCCTCAGAAGGTGAAAAAAGGAGACAGTTGCTTCTGTTTCCATGAAGTTTAAATAGAACCAAGTGACCTGATTCTGTCTTCAAAAAGAAGGATCGATCATTTGGTATAACCTTGACAACCGAGATTTTCGATCCCCAAATAGCTTGAAATATATCTTTGCTATTTTGTTTTGCCCTGCTGATTTTCTCGGGAAATGAGAAAAATGTTCTGGGCGGGTCAATCAAAAGTTTGAGGTGTAATTCACTACTCAGTTCGAATTGAATTTCCCGATCTTTATGAGAAAAGCAGGATAATATTGACTTCCCTATAAGTTGAGTTTCTAAGGCAGGACAAAGAAATTTTAAGTAGTGATAATTCAGGTGCATCAGTCCAAATTTAGGACCAGACCATCATAAGCCAAAGAGATACCGTTTTCGAGTGATTCATCTATTTCAGCATGTTCCCCTAACTTATGAGAAATGTGAGTAAAATAGGTGTTTTCAGCTTTGACTCTTCTTGCAACTTCTACAGCCTCCTCTAGAGTAAAATGTGAAATATGCGGTGTTTTTTGCAATGCATTTAGCACCAAAACTTTGACTCCTTTTAATTTTTCGAAAGTCTCCTCAGGAATAGAGTTGGCATCTGTGATATAAGCGAAATCCTTTATTCTAAAACCGAGGACTGGAAGCTTATAGTGCCAAACTGGCAAAGGCACAATCTCTACACCGTCTATCTTGAACGGTCTTTCATCAATTTCAATACGATTTACCTGAGGAACACCGGGATATTTTTTTTGGCTGAAAACATAGGCAAACTCTGCGGAGATTTGCTCTAAAACTTGCTTTCTCCCGTAGACGGGCATGTCCTTCTTTTGCTTAAAATTAAATGGGCGAATATCATCCAGGCCAGCTGTATGATCTTTGTGCTCATGGGTAAAAAGAACCGCATCCAATTTTTTTACCTGGTTTTGCAGCATTTGCATACGGAAATCAGGCCCTGTGTCCACCACGACATTCAATTCTTCTACCTGAATGAAAATAGATGATCGGGTTCGTTTATCTCTAAAATCCAATGATTTACAAACAGGACATTCACAGCCTATCACGGGAACACCTTGAGAAGTACCAGTACCGAGGAAAGTTACTTTCAAAATTTAAGCGTGGTTTGTCCTAGTTTTTCCAGAAAATCCTGATCTGCTTTATTCGCGAAATCCTGTGGGTTAAGCTGTAGTTCTGAAAGAATTTCAATAAGGGCATTGATCTTTCCATCCAGCGGAAAGTACTTATTGATGATGACTATTTTAGTGTCTTTTAAAATACAGTAGCCAGACTTGAAGTTGCCTTTTTCATAGCGGAGAACGTATTCTGACCCCGCAAACAGGTTTTCTAGTTTATCAAGAAAATGCTTCGTGTATTTTATCGTCATCTACTTATTTATGATCTTCTTCACGGTTGCCAAAAGCAAGTCATAATTTAATGGTTTTTGAAGAAAATCAGTAAATCCCATCGTCTTATATTGCTCTTTGGTGAAGTTTTTAAGATTACCTGTAATCGCAATAATTGGAATGGATGCTTTTGCTTGGTCAGGAAGGTTTCTAATAGCCTTTGTACATTCTATTCCATCCATTTTGGGCATTGAAATATCCATCAAAACTAAATCAAAATCCTCATTCTGTAGGAGATCCAAAACCTGGGTTCCATCTTTTGCTGACTTGATTTCATAATTTTCGAAAGAAAGAACACTCTTGGTCAAATTTATGATAACCGAGCTATCCTCGCCTACTAATATTCTCTTAGTGCTGTCCATTGTTAAATATGGTTGGGCTTGCAAGAAGCATCTCTAGGGAGCCTACTTCTTTGCGAATTATGGGTATGAATTTCTTAGCTTCTAGGGTATTTTGGTCCCGTGCGAACTCTTGTGCCTTTGTGCTGAGATCGTGAATTTTTTGAGCTCCCAAAGTTCCTGAATTTCCTTTGATCGTATGAAAAACCTCTATGGTTTTTCGTTGACTATTATCAATTAATGAGCTTTCAATGCGATCTAGTAATTCCCTGGTTTCCAGAATAAAATCCTGATAGATTGAGATTAATCTCTCTTTTGAATTAAAACTTATGAGCTCCTTTACCACTTGTTGGTTTAAGGCAGAAGTGTTTTCCTTTTCTTTAAGCTGTTGTGGGGTTTCTTTCAGAGCACGATCTACTATTTTTATTGTCTCTCGTGCTGATGCTGGTTTTTTGATAAAACCACTAAAACCAAATTCTTGATATCCTTCTGTCGACATTTCTGCCGAAGCGCTAGTGGCCACGACCGGAATTAAGAGGGTTGGGTACTCGAGACAACTTCTTCCATCAAATCCATCTATATGGATGTCCATAATCATCATTTGAGGGTTTTCCGATTCCAAAATTTTAGTGGCTTCGTCAAGCGTTTTCACGATGAATAAGTCGTAAGTTCTACTTAAGAGATTCTCAAATATTTTTTGATGTAAAGGCTGATCTTCGATGATCAGTATTTTTTTTCTTGATGTCTGGTTATTTTGCATTCCAAGAATATTCAAAAGTGACTTTAAAAAAGCCCAAAAAGTATCTAATTCTGATAGTCGGTCCCACTGCAGTAGGAAAGACATCCCTGTCTATAAAAGTAGCTAAAAATCTACAGACTGAGATTATTTCATGTGATAGCAGGCAGTTTTATTGTGAGCTTGAAATTGGCACTGCCAAACCGAGCCAAGAGGAATTGGATCAAGTTCCACATCATTTGATTAATAGTCGATCCATTCATGAGAATTACGATGTAAAGAAGTTTGAACAGGACGCATTGGCCATTCTTGATAAACTTTATAAGTCAAAGAATCTGGTTGTGATGACGGGTGGATCGGGATTATTTGCTGATGCTATAACCAATGGCTTTGATCCGATTCCAGAAATCCCCAAGGAAATCCGTGAGGAACTAATTGATCAGTACGAGAGACTTGGGCTGAAATATCTTCAGGATGAGCTTCTACAAGCTGATTCGGAATTTATGAAGGTTGCAGATATTCAAAACCCAAATCGATTGATGCGTGCTTTGGAAGTATTTCGAGGAACTGGCAAGCCCTTTAGTTCATTTAGAAATAAGGCTCTTGCTAAAAGGAATTTCGAGACAATACAGATCGGAGTGGAGATGGAGCGAAAAGCACTTTATGATCGAATAAACCAAAGAATGGACTTAATGATCGATAAAGGACTTTTTGAAGAAGCAGAGAAGTTTTTTCCACTTAGACATCTCAATGCACTTCAAACCGTTGGTTACTCCGAGGTATTCGGATATCTAGAAGGAGAATATGACCGGGAAGAAGCCATTAGGTTACTAAAAAGAAACTCTCGAAGGTATGCAAAACGCCAAATGACCTGGTTTAAAAGAAATCCAAAAATCAATTGGTTTGAGGCTGGGGATGAAGATGGGGTTTTGAAGTATATCCAGGCTCAGTTGATGGGCTGAAAACCGCTAATTTTTGCCACCCAGTTATATGGTGCCTTTGCAATCAGCTGATTGAACTGAACCCTATTTACCTTGAGATCGCGAATTTTATCCTTTGCCGAGCTATCAAGATTTAGACTCTTTGCTTCAGTTTTAATCTTTTTGAGGAAAGCCTCAACCGTTTCACTCTGTATCACCAGATCCTTCAGTTTTTCGATCTCCTTAAGTTCTTGGCGGAGCTCCAGGTGCCGATTCAGTTTTTTCTGCATGGAATTTCGCACAGTCAGAAAAAAAAGGAGACAAGCTCCCCCTAGGGTAAGAAAAATTGGAATAAATCCCATATCAGATACTTAAGACTTTTATTAATTCAAGGTGATCAGGAATAATAGGTTTTTCCTTTCCTATGCAATCCTGAAAAGGAGTGTACACTACTTCCTGATTAGTGACTCCTGCCATGCAATTTTGTTTGCCTGCCAAAAGTCCATCCACTGCTGCCATCCCACATCTACTTGCCAAAACACGATCTCTGGCCGTTGGGTTTCCACCTCGTTGGATATGCCCAAGTGTGGTCACCTTAAATTCTTTGGTGTTGTCATTTAGTTTAGTTTTTACCTTTTCCATGATCACATCTGCACTTCCTGCATCGTCTCCCTCCGCTACCACAATCACACTGGAAGTTTTCGTTTTTCGGAGGTTTTTCAGGTCTTTGACCACAGAGTCAAGATCGGTTTTGGTTTCGGGAACCATCACGAATTCAGCACCACCACCTATTCCGCATTCAACGCCAATAAAGCCTGCATCACGCCCCATAACTTCAATAAAGAAAATTCGATCATGAGAAGCAGCTGTGTCTCGAATCTTGTCGATTGCCGCCAATGCAGTATTTACAGCCGTATCAAAACCAATAGTATAATCCGTTCCATAAATATCATTGTCTATAGTGCCAGGGCAGCCTACGGTAGGGATTCCATACTCTTCGAAAAAAATCTTTGCCCCGGTAAAGGTTCCATCTCCACCGATTGCCACTATTCCTTCAATCCCATGCTTTGCAAGGTTCTCATAAGCTTTTTTCCTTCCCGCAGGAGTCATGAATTCTTTCGATCTGGCAGATTTTAGAATAGTGCCTCCCCGCTGTACAATGTTACTCACAGAGTGGGTATACATCCTTTTGATGTCTCCATCGATCATCCCTTCATATCCACGGTAAACACCATAAACTTCCAATTCTCGAAAAATAGCAGTCCTGACTACGGCCCTCAAACAGGCATTCATTCCTGGACTGTCTCCACCTGATGTAAATACAGCAATCTTCTTCATTTTAATAGGTTTCTTGTGCAAAAGTAAGCGAATCTAATAGGTTTCTATCTTTATCTAATGTTTTTAAATGGTTAAAATATTAGACTAATTTTAAGTTAAAAGCCAGTCCTATGGAGTATACCAACCTCGAAAAGGTGAACCTGAAGTTATCAAAATTAGCCATTGGGACTATGTCCATGCCGGATGATTTTAATGAAGCACAAAATATGATTGACTTCGCTTTTGAGAAAGGAATTAATCTTTTGGATACAGCGGATTTGTATGAAAAAGGGAAGATAGAAGCCCTGATGGGCAAAGCTCTGAAAGGAAGAAGAGATGATTTTCTCATAGCGAGCAAAGTTGGAAATGTCTGGAATTCAGATGGGGTTTCCTGGCACTGGGATCCTAGCCCAAAGCAAATACGTAAAGGTTTGGAAATGAGTCTGAAGAGGCTTAAAACGGATCGAATCGATATTTATCAATTGCATGGAGGAACACTGGAAGATCCATGGGATGATATTTTTTCCACATTCGAGGATTTAAAGTCTGAAGGTAAGATTCGAGCCTACGGAGTTTCATCCATTCGGCCTAATGTGGTTAGAATTGTTTCTAAGAATTCAAATGCTTCCACAATTATGTCACAATATTCCCCCTTGGATCGCAGGCCGGAAGAATCCATTTTTCAAATGGCTACTGAAGCCGGAATTAAAATTCTAGCTCGGGGTGTTTATGCCAAAGGTTTTTTGATAAATAAAATTCCTAAACCTTATTTGACTTACACCGAGGCTGAAGTGGAATCAACACAAAAACTGATTAATTCTTTTGAGTATTCTGGAGAGGCAATGCTGATTGGATTTTCTCTGGCTCAGCTAGCTATCGGAAGTCTGGTAATTGGAGCTAGTAGTTTAGCACAATTAAAATCTACATGTAAAGGTTTTCAGGAGTCAAAAAAGATACCAGCGGGATTGATCTCTGATTTACAATCCAAATTGCCTGTGAACTTCTATGATTCCCATCGGTAAATTCTTGCTTTGATTTAAGTGAATATTTCTCATTATTTGAACCCATCACGAATTTCAAACATATGAGACGATCACCACTTTTAATCCTTTTTTCTATTCTGGTATTTGCTGCCTGTCAGCCTCAAAAAGATCCTGAACTCAAAAAATGGGAAGAACAGGCTTCCAGAGTAGAGATTATTCGGGATGATTATGGAGTGCCCCATATTTACGGTGAAACTGATGCGGATGCCGTTTTTGGTCTATTGTACGCTCAATGTGAAGATGATTTCAGGAGGGTAGAGCGAAATTATGTTTGGGCGACCGGTAGGCTCGCCGAACTTTTAGGAGAAGAAGCAATCTATTCAGATGTACGAGCCAATATGTATATGACCGAGGCTGAGGCAATCGCGGCTTATGAATCAGCCCCGGAATGGTTGCAGGAACTTTGCCAGGCTTTTGCAGATGGAGTTAATTATTATTTGGCTACTCATCCTGAGGTGACTCCTCAAGTGATTACGAGATATGAACCCTGGATGCCAATGTTTTTCAGTGAAGGATCGATTGGGGGTGATATCGAGCAGATTCCTACTCGGAGAATCCAGGCTTTTTATGAAAATGAGCCTGTGATGGCGGGTTTGGAATCATATGAAGAATGGAAGTCTCCAGAGCTTATGGAGGAACCGGCAGGATCTAATGGGATTGCAATTTCCGGAGAGCTGACCGAATCAGGAAATGCCATGTTGCTAATTAATCCACATACTTCGTTTTACTTCCGGCCCGAGGTGCATGTCGTGAGTAATGAAGGGCTTAATGCTTATGGTGCAGTAACTTGGGGGCAATTTTTTGTTTATCAGGGTTTCAATGAAAAAACAGGTTGGATTCATACTTCCACCCGTGTAGATTTTATAGATGAGTTTGTGGAGGATGTAAAGGAGACGAGTGATGGGAAATTGGTGTATCAGTACGGGGAAGAAGAAAAACCTTTGGAGTCTTTTGATATCTCTTTGAAATACAAAACTGCAGAAGGTGAAGCAAGCAAAGATTTTACGATTTATCGCTCCCACCATGGTCCAATCACTCATAAAATAGGAGAAGACTGGGTTGCCACCAAAATCAATTGGGATCCAGTTAACGCACTTTCTCAAAGCTATATGCGGACAAAATTGGCCAATTATGATGAGTTTCGGGAGATGATGAATATCCGCACTAACTCATCCAACAATACTGTTTTTGCCGATGCTGAAGGAAATATTGCCTATTTCCATGGAAACTTTATTCCTAAGAGGAATCCTGAGTTTGACTTTAGTAGACCTGTGGATGGAAGCGATCCTGCTACCGATTGGCAAGGATTACATACGGTTGATGAAAGTATAGTCATCAAAAACCCTGAAACAAATTGGATCCAAAACTGCAATTCCACCCCCTTTACCGCAGCAGGTGAGTTTTCACCAAAACGTGAAGATTATCCATTTTATATGGCTCCGGATCAGGAGAATTTCCGCGGTATCCATGCCGTTCAGGTTCTCAAAGATGCAAAGGATATGACAATCGAAAGTTTTATTGAGATGGCATATGATCCGTATTTACCTGCTTTTGCAGAGCTTATTCCTGAATTAATTCAGGCTTACGACCAAATGGGTCAGAATAACCCAGAAGCGATTGAAGTCCTGAAAGATTGGGATTATCGCACGGGGCTTGAATCCGAAGCAATGACTCTGGCTCATTTTTATGGGATGACTTATGCCAGGTCTGTGGGTTCAATTAATCGGTTTATTGATCATCCCAGCATTCTTGGAGAGTATGAAATTCCAGAGAAATCTGAATTGGTCGAGGCTTTCGATAGGACCATTACAGAGCTAGTAGATGATTTCGGGACATGGAGGATTCCTTGGGGAGAAATGAACCGTTTTCAGCGCTTGAGTGGGGAGATTGATGCGGATTTTGATGATGATAAGAGTTATATTCCAGTAGGGATGGCTTCGGGTCGTTGGGGTGCTTTAGCTGCCTTTGGTTCTCGGTCCACTGATAATACCAAGAGACTTTACGGCTACCGAGGTAATAGCTTTGTAGCTGTTGTAGAATTTGGGGATAAGGTGAGGGCGAAAAGTCTTTTGGCCGGAGGCCAAAGTGGAGATCCAAATTCTCCTCATTTCATGGATCAGGCACAATTGTATGCTGATGAAGAGTTCAAAGATGTGGCCTATTATCGTGAAGATGTGGAGAATAGGATGGAGGAAAAATATAGTCCAGGAATGAGATAAAAAAAGCCGGGATCGACCTTCGATTCCGGCTTCCTTTTTTTGGATCAATAACCACTTAAAATGGTAGATCTGCTTCAGCTTCCTTAGCCTTAGTTTTTCGATCTCCCATCAATAAGAGATCATTGATTACAATTTCGGTAACGTATCGCTTGATACCATCCTTATCGTCATACGAACGATTAGTGATCTTACCTTCTACTGCGATTTCTGATCCTTTTTCGGTGTACTTTTCCATGATCTCAGCAAGCTTTCCCCAAGCCACGATATTGTGCCAGGTTGTTTCTTCCACACGCTCACCTTTCTGATTTTTATAGACTTCATTTGTGGCAAGGCTCACGCGGCCTACAGACTTTCCGCTTTCAAGCTTCTTGATTTCAACTGCGTTTCCAAGACGTCCGATTAGCTGTACTTTGTTTCTTAATGCATTCATGATTGTATAGATTTTGGTTAGAAATTTTGAATGATGATTTTCTGTTTCGAAAACCTTTGATCCAAAGTTGGCAGATAGGGCTGGTGCGATTCGGGAGAGAAATATTTGTATCCGTTTGTTGTCGTTTGTTGTCGAATAAATAGCTTAAAATGAGTTTTTAGAAGGATTTTATTAAAAAAATATTTAACTAGAAGACTTGAAATTAAAAGGAAAAAGAACCAATAATCATGACTAAAGCCAAAATCGGAATAGTAACTGTCAGTGATCGGGCCAGTGCAGGCGTGTATGAGGATGTAAGTGGAAGAGCGATTATCGATACCCTAAATGATTATTTGAAATCTGAATGGGAGGAATGCTATCGAGTTATTCCAGATGAACAGGCGCTTATTGAAAAGGTCTTAATTGAAATGGTGGACCAGGAAGGTTGTTGTCTGGTGATTACTACCGGCGGAACCGGTCCTGCAAAAAGGGATGTGACACCCGAAGCTACCGAGGCAGTTTGTGACCGCATGATGCCTGGTTTCGGAGAGCTGATGAGAATGGAGTCTTTGAAATTTGTACCCACCGCAATTTTATCCAGACAGACAGCTGGCCTCAGAAATAATAGTTTGATAGTCAATCTTCCCGGCAAGCCAAAGTCTATTCGTGAATGTCTGGATGCTGTTTTCCCGGCTATTCCATATTGTATTGATTTGATGGGAGGTCCATTCCTGGAGTGCAATGAAGAAGTGATGAAGCCCTTTCGACCGAAGAAGAAGTAAATTCAGTTGTCAGTTGTCAGTTGTCAGTTGTCAGTTAGCTAAACCTAAGATTCAAACTATGAATTCTGGAGATTGAGCCGTATCTTTTTACTTATGAATTCCCAAACTGCAGAACGTAAATGCTTGAATTGCGGAGAACCGCTTAAAGGTAGAATTGATAAAAAGTTCTGTGATGACCAGTGTCGCAATAACTATAACAATGCCCAAAAAGCGACCACCACGAATCTGATCAGGAATATCAACAATGCTTTAAAAAAGAATCGAATGATTCTTCAGGGATTTATACCGGAAGGAGAAAATCTTGGCAAAACTACGAAGGACAGGCTTCTTCGTGCTGGCTTTCAGTTCAAGTATTTTACCCACACCTATGAAAACAAAAAAGGGAATCAATACTTTTACTGCTATGACTTTGGTTATTTGGAGCTAGATTCCGACTGGTACCTGGTAGTCAAGGGGAAAGAATCCTAAATTAAACTTATGGAAATCAAGCATCAATCTGATGGCCGTCGGGGCTCTTTTTATATCGGGTCCTCAGACGCCAAAAAAGCAGAAATGGTTTATGTCATGGCTGGGCCATCCAAAATGATTATTGAGCACACTGAAGTAAGTGATGATTTGCGAGGGGAAGGATTAGGAATGAAGCTTCTTGAAGCCCTGGTGGAGGAAGTCAGGGAGAGAGAAATTCGGGTACTTCCACTTTGTCCCTTTGCCAAAGCCAGTTTCCAAAAAAGAGAGGACCTTCAGGATGTCCTTGTTTAATTTTAATTCCTGAGGTTAACCTTGTTATCATTCGATTTTTGAAGTTTTGATTCTTGGACTTAGTGTATTTCAGTTCTCAGTTTTAGCCCTGGCAGCTTTCATTCTGGGTCTGTCAAAATCGGGCATTAAAGGAATCAGCGTAATCATTGTGGCGATGCTGGTTTTTATTTTTGGTGCCAAAGAGTCCACTGGAATTTTGCTCCCCATGCTGATCGTAGGAGACATTTTCGCTGTGATTTATTATAATCGGCATGCCCAATGGCGATTCCTTTGGAAGCTACTTCCCTCTATGGTGGTAGGTGTGATTTTGGGAACCTGGGTGGGTGAGATAATCCCAGAGGAAGCCTTTCGAAAAAGTATGGCGGCCATCATTTTGATTTCCATAATTATGATGGTTTGGTGGGAGAGGCGAGCTTCAAAAACCGTCCCTGATAATCTTGGATTTGCTAGTGCTTTGGGTCTCACCGCAGGATTCACCACTATGGTTGGGAATCTGGCTGGATCATTCGCAAACCTCTATTTTTTGGCTATGCGATTACCAAAAAATGCCTTCATAGGAACTACTGCCTGGCTTTTTCTAATCATTAATGTTTTTAAAGTTCCCTTCCACATTTTTAGCTGGGAAACCATCAACACTGATTCCATCATAATTAGCTTGATCACGGTGCCTTTTATTTTTCTTGGCCTTTTTACTGGGGTGAGAATTTTGAAAAAAGTAAATGAGAAGATGTTTAGAAACTTCATATTCCTAGCTACTGCGGTAGGAGCTATTTTGATTTTCTTCTCCTGAGATCAGAAAGTGGCCAGAATCATCACCAGGACAAAAACAATCATAAAGATTAGGGGAATTAGCCATCTGATTCTTCTTTCCTGATCTCTTTTTTTATTGAGAATTTCGATGTTTTCTGCCAGATCCGATGGGTTTGTAGCGTTCTCCCTGGCATTAGCAGAATTTCCTGTTCCTTTTTGGCGTATTTTTCCGAGGTTTCGATTTTCTCGAAATGAATCGCTTGCTGCTTTACTGAAACCTGCTCCTCCTGTCATGATTTATTGGTAAGAATGCTAACCTAAGTTAAATGTTGTTTGGCATTTGACAATGCCGGTTAAAAGGCAAGATTAGAAAAGCCTCGCTTTCCTTTTGATCTGATTTACCTATATTCCGAGTGCAAAACCACCAATCATGAAAAATATAAGAATACTATTTTTTGCCCTTGCCTTAACAGGATCTATCCATTTTGCGCAAGCACAAGAAGACGAAAAGAAAACTAAGAGTGAAGATCCAGTTGCGGAAGTATTTGAAAGTAATCAATCCGTTACGATCGATGGGCAGACCATTAACCTTAAAGCCATGGCAGGCACCATGGAGCTGAAAGATGAAAATAATAAGCCCATAGCCCTTTTTGGATATACAGCTTACTTCAAGGAGAATGCAGGAAAGGATAGGCCAATCATTTTTGCTTATAATGGTGGCCCAGGTTCCTCATCTTATTGGCTTCACATGGGAATCATGGGACCCAAGCGAATTGTGGTTGATGACCCAAATTACAATCAACCTGCTCCTTATGAATTAGCAAACAATGAATATTCTATCCTGGATATGGCGGATGTAGTGATGATGGACCCTGTAGGTACCGGCCTAAGTGTTCCGATAGGGGAGTCAGAAGGAAAAGACTTTTGGGGTGTGGATCAGGATATCAGAAGTGTCAGCCTTTTTATCATGCAATTTTTGAAGGAGCACGATCGTCTAAACTCGCCAAAATATATTCTTGGAGAAAGCTACGGGACTTTCAGGAATGCAGGAGTGATGGATTATCTTTTGGGTAAGGGATATGCGCTGAACGGAGTTGTGATGGTTTCCGCAGTCTTTGATTTGAGAACTTTGTTCTTTGAGCCATATGAGGATATTTCTTATGTGGTTTTTTTACCCACCATGGCGGCTACAGCCTGGTATCATGATCAGCTGTCACAGAAACCGGATGATTTCGAAGCATTTATAAATGAAGTAAGGACCTTCACTGAAATGGAGTACACACCGGCGTTATTCAAGGGGAATAGATTATCAGATGCGGAAAAAGGACAGGTCGCTCAAAATTTGGAAAAATATACAGGGGTATCTGCCGAAATATGGGAGCGTGCAGATTTAAAAATTGAGGCGGGTGAGTTTTTTCAAGAGCTACTCAGGGAAGAAGGAAACACAGTAGGTAGATTAGATTCGCGATATAAAGGAATAAATCTTGACCCCATGTCTATGGACTCCTTCACTGATCCCCAAAGTGATGCTATTTCCCCTGCCTACACGATGGGGTTCCTTGATTACTTTCATGGGGATTTAGGAGTCAGCAAGGATTGGAATTATTCGACTTCTGCCTATGCCAAGCCCGGTTTCAATTGGGATTGGTCTAGAGGAGGTGGTAATAGTTTTGGAGCCACACCATCCATTTCCACACTTCCGGATATGGCCAATGCCTTGAGCAAGGATCCAAATGTGAAAATCCTGATTATGAATGGCTATTATGATTTGGCTACAGTTTTTTATGGTGTAGAACATTCCATCTCTCGGTTAGATTTGCCAAAGTCGGCTTTGGACAGAATCAAAATGACCTATTACCAAGCGGGACATATGATGTACACGCACCTTCCATCCGCACAACAATTCAGGGATGACCTAAAGAATTTTATTGAAGACACTTTACGAGAGTAAATCTGGATGAGATCAATTGTTTGGAGGTTTTTACTAAGCCTTTTGTTCCTTTTTCCTTTGGGCCTTCTGGCCCAAAGCTCTTTATATTTCCCACCTACTGATTCAGACGAATGGGTTAAAAAAGATTTGAATAGTCTGGGCTGGAATAATCAGGAATTGGCAAGATTTCTCGAATGGCTTCCCTCACAAGGTACTCGGTCTTTCATAATATTGAAGGATGGGGAAATTGTAGTTGAGGAATATTGGGGAGCCAAACTAACTGGCTTAGGTGATATGGATGAGGATGCTCTTTGGTACTGGGCTTCAGCTGGAAAAACACTTACGTCCAGTCTTCTAGGAATAGCTGAAAAAAAGAAGCTCCTAAAAGTGAAGCATTGTACTTCGAAATATTTGGGTGAAGGATGGTCTTCTTTACCATCCAAAAGAGAGAAGGAAATCAAGATCAGTCATCAGCTCACAATGACAACGGGCCTAGATGAAAGAATTGAAACTCCAGATAATACAGAGCCCGAAAATCTAAAGTTTTTTTCATTGGCAGGTCAGAGGTGGGCATATCATAATGCTCCTTACACCCTCCTTACAGAGGTGCTCTCTGAAGCTTCCGGTCAATCCCTAGTAGAGTTTTTCCGTTCCTCATTGGGGGATAAAATTGGCATGACAGGGACTTGGCAAAATGTGGGTGAGAGCAAGGTTTTCTACAGCAATGCGAGGTCAATGGCAAGGTTTGGGTTGTTTCTTTTGAATCATGGAGTCTGGGATGGAGAAGAACTGATTCGACCAAAATATTTCGAATCAATGGTTAGTTCGGGAAGTTCAGATAATCCTTCCTATGGATATTTGACTTGGCTGAATTCTGCAGAAGGCTTCAAGGTTCCCGGGATTCAGAGAAAGTTTCCAGGCAAACCAGTTGAATCTGCCTCCGAAGATATGTTCATGGCATTAGGAAGAAATGGTCAAACACTTTTGGTCGTTCCTTCTGAAAATCTGGTCATTGTCCGGATGGGCACGTTCTCAAATGAAATTCTGTTCCCAAAAGCATTTGTGAATCAGCTTTGGGACCGAATGAATAAAGTGATTAATTAAGATTCATTCTCCTTACAGAGAATCTATATGCTCTGTGAGTTTTTCTATAGTCAGAGGCTTTTCTAAAAAGCCGGAAACGATAGAATATTCTTGGGCTTTGATACGATCTAGAAAGTCGATGGAGCTTGAAAGAATCAGGATGATATCATTACGGTTTGAAAACCTATCCAAATAATTATCAAGAAATTCCCAACCATTCATAACGGGCATATTGATATCTAGGAGAATTAGAGATTTTTCAGAAGGATCCAGCTTTTGTAAAAATTCCAAAGCCGACATTCCTGCGAGAAATTCATGGGTCATTTCTCCCAATTCCACTTTGGAAATCAGTCTTTGATTGATCAGATTATTAATCGGATCATCATCCACTAATAAAATATTCTTAAAGTGTGCCATGGAGGCAGATGCCTGTGTTAAGTTGTTTCAAAGTACAACTTTAATATTAGGTTTGACAAAAAAATTATTCATTTTTCTTCTACTTTTTCAAAAAAAAAGAGAAACCAATCGGTTTCTCTTTTTTTTAGCTTGAGATGAAATTACATCATTCCACCCATTCCGCCGCCACCCATTGGAGGCATAGGAGCCGAACCAGCTTCTTCTTTCTCATCAGCTACCACACATTCGGTAGTAAGAAGAAGAGCAGCGATAGAAGCAGCATTCTCAAGCGCTAATCTGGTAACTTTAGTAGGATCAATTACACCAGCTTTGAATAGATCTTCGTACTGATCAGTTCTCGCATTGTATCCAAAGTTTCCTTTGTTTTCTCGAATTTTATTGATCACCACTGAAGGTTCTCCACCGGCATTCAATACGATGGTTCTCAATGGAGACTCGATCGCCTGACGTACAATGTTGATACCTGTGTCCTGATCTTCGTTTGATCCTTTAAGGTCATTTAGGGCTTCTGAAGCTCTGATCAAAGCGACTCCACCACCTACTACTACACCTTCCTGTACGGCAGCTCTGGTGGCATGAAGAGCATCGTCTACACGATCCTTTTTCTCTTTCATCTCTACTTCAGTAGCTGCACCGATGTAAAGAATAGCGACTCCACCAGATAGCTTAGCAAGTCTTTCCTGAAGTTTCTCTCTGTCGTAATCAGAAGTAGTTTTTTCGATCTGAGATTTGATCTCAGAAACTCTTCCTTTGATAGCGTTGGCATCACCAGCACCATTTACTACAGTAGTGTTGTCCTTATCGATGTTGATTTTCTCAGCTCTACCAAGCATATCGATAGTGGCATTCTCAAGTTTGAAACCTCTCTCTTCAGAGATTACAGTTCCTCCTGTAAGGATAGCGATGTCTTCAAGCATTGCTTTTCTTCTGTCGCCAAAGCCTGGAGCTTTAACTGCTGCTACCTTAAGAGCACCTCTGATTTTGTTTACCACAAGAGTTGCCAAAGCTTCACCGTCTACATCTTCAGCGATGATTACTAGTGGCTTACCAGTTTGTGCAACTGGCTCCAGTACTGGAAGAAGCTCCTTCATAGAAGAAATCTTCTTATCATAGATCAAGATGTAAGGCTGCTCAAGCTCAGCTTCCATCTTTTCAGTATTAGTTACGAAGTAAGGAGAAAGGTATCCTCTGTCAAACTGCATACCTTCTACGGTCTTCACTTCAGTTTCAGTACCTTTTGCTTCTTCTACAGTGATCACACCATCTTTACCTACCTTTTCCATAGCATCAGAAATCATGTTACCGATTTCGTCGTCATTATTGGCAGAAACAGTGGCTACCTGAGCGATTTCTTTTGAAGTACTTATATGCTTTGAGTTCTCTCCAAGCTGCTTAACTACAGCTGCTACAGCCTTGTCAATACCTCTTTTCAAGTCCATTGGGTTTGCACCTGCTGCTACATTTTTGATTCCCACTCCGAAAATAGATTGGGCAAGTACAGTTGCAGTAGTAGTACCGTCACCTGCATTATCAGCAGTCTTGGAAGCTACCTCTTTTACAAGCTGAGCTCCCATGTTTTCGATAGGCTCGGACAATTCGATTTCTTTTGCCACTGATACACCATCTTTAGTGATAGTAGGTGCACCAAACTTCTTATCGATAATGACATTTCTTCCTTTCGGACCGAGAGTTACTTTTACAGCATCAGCAAGAGCGTCCACACCTTTTTTCAGTTGGTCTCTCGCACTTGTGTCGAAAAATAGTTCTTTAGCCATATTTTATTCTTTTTAGGTTAATTTTTTAGATTGATTAAAGTACCGCGAAGATATCAGACTCTCTCATGATGAGGTAGTCATTTCCTTCTACACTAAGTTCAGTTCCGGAATACTTTCCGTATAAAACGTTGTCACCAACCTTTACGGTTAGTGGCTCATCCTTTTTACCATTTCCTACTGCAACGACAACACCTTTTTGAGGCTTCTCTTTTGCAGTGTCAGGAATGTAAAGACCTGAGGCAGTCTTTTCTTCAGCAGCTGCAGGCTGTACCAAAACCCGATCTGCTAGTGGCTTGATGTTCACGTTTGACATAGTTTATTTTGATTTAAGGTTAGATTAAAATTCAGATGCCTTAGAGCAGTTCTTATGCCAATAGACTTTTTTAGAAAAACACTGACAAATCGGCTGAAATTAACTGTCAGTAGGATTTACACTCTCCAAAAATTCTTTTTTAATCTGTCAACTTTTCGTTAGGACTAGTACTTTTTGACATAATGTTTTATCTTTTCTAATAAAGAGTGCTTATGAAATCATTACCTAAGAATTGGATAACTGAAGGAACTATTGATTTTGAGTACAAAAAGTACCAGTTGCTTTCGTATCTCAAAGCTTCTGGAGAGTCTTTCCAGTCGCTAAAACTTTATCCACCTTTAGCAGATCTCGTAGACCATCATCAAAACCTGGCAGATCTCAAGTCAAGTGCCGAAAGCGTAAGGGCTCTTTTCCCAAAGAGAATCACAAAAATTGATTTAAAGACTGGTAACCTAGATTATTCGGAAGTCTTTGGAGATAATGAGGTGATCAAAGAAATTCATGAAATCGCTGATTACGCCCGTCCAAAAATCAAAGAAAAGATTGAGGAGGGAGTAGAGATATTTGAATTCATTAATAGTAAGATCGAGTTCGAGCCTGTAGGGATTTTACCTATTTACAGACGAGAAGGCTATGTTTTATTGACGCGTGAAACTCGTCCGGAAATCTCAGTTTTCCGATTTAAATCCAGCCTGATAGAACATGCAGGGGACAGATTTCGAAGTATTTCCATTTGGCTGATCAAGACCCCGAAGAAAACTATTTTTCAAACCATGGAACAGATTAAATTAAGCTTGATAAAGGAAATCAAGGAATTACCTAATCCAGCCACTTGGAGAATTCATAGCGAATACGATGTCCCGTTGCAGGAAACGCTTTTACCTATCAGTAAAAGGTTGATTTTGAGAACTGTGGCTGAAGAAGAGAATTAAACTGCCGGTACAGGCTCCTCCTTATTCTCCTTTGATTCTGGTTTAGGTTGCCCTTCCAGAGCTTCCTTAATTTTACGATTCTTAATAACCTCTGCGGAGGGTTTGCCAAATAGAATTATTCGAGCTTCCTTCCAAGACTTTGCCTGCCATAAATCCTTGACAATGTCGTTCCATTCGTGAAAGACAAGATATACTGGATTATAAGAAGTCACCGGCTTTGTGATACCGTATGTAGGCCTTTCGGCTTCGGGCATAAATGTTCCGAACATTCTGTCCCAAATAATAAATGTGGAGCCATAGTTTTTATCCAAGTAATGCTCATCGCTGGCGTGATGAACCCGATGATGAGATGGTGTGGTAAAGAAAAACTCAATTGGTCTTGGGAGCTTCTTAATGTATTCAGTATGAATCCAAAACTGATATAATACCGCTATTTGGTGACAAATGAAGAATACGAATGGATCAAAGCCCATAAGCATAACCGGAATGAAGAATACGATTTTGATATGCTGAGTCCAACCTAGTCTAAACGATACACTTAAATTATACTTTTTAGAATTATGATGGGTGATATGAGTAGCCCACCAAAATCTCTGTTCATGTGCTACCCTGTGTGCCCAGTACCTAGCGAAGTCTATTGCAAAAAAGCAAATTATGAATGACCACCATGTTGCGGGGATTTTAAACGGTGCTAGATTATAGAAAAATAGCGCGGTTCCGAAAGTCGCTAATTTGATCAGAGCTGAGATCCCTACATTTACCAACCCAATGGATGAGGCTGCAAGGAAATCTTTCTTATCATACGTGTCTTTCTTCTGGTATAAGCTAATTCCCCATTCTAAAAAAACAAGGGCGAACATAACTGGGGCTGCCCATAAAATGATATTTGGCCAGGATTCAATATTGAGATCCTCTAGCGTCAACGCAGATTCGAACATAAATAGAAATAAGGGTGAATTTTAAATTTGCCTAAAAATCTAAAATAACTCCAAAAAATTTAAAAGTGGACTGAAAATGAAAAAACCTGCTAAAAGCAGGTTTTTTTATGATTTTTTTGGACTCTTAGTTTCCTGTACTGTCCGGAACGGTAAGCTCTGGAATATCTTCAGTTTCTGTTGGGAGTACACTTTCATTTTCTCCAAAAGCCGGAGCAACAACCTGCTGGCTTGCACTTTCAATGTTCGGAGATGAAAATTGATTTGATTCTGGATTCGTGTAGAATGCAGACGAAACCAAGGAAAGAACAAGAATGGCAATAGATAGGACCCAAGTGGCCTTCTCAAGAACATTACCGGTTCTGGTTACACCCATGATTTGGGAAGCACTACCACCGAAAGCAGCTCCAACTCCACCTTTTGAGTTCTGGCCAAGAATCACCAAAATCAGCAATATTGCCAAAACTATGATGACAGAAATAAGAAATACAAACATATTATTGGGTGTTAATCTTTCAGATTTTCAATTAAGTCCGCAAAGTAAGCCTTTTTCTTCGGGAATTTCAACTGAAGTTTCTTATAAATTTTTATTGCTTCAGCCTTCTTGCCTTGGGAAATCATAAGTTTTGCCAGGGGCTCCGAAATCAAATCCTGATTGACATGGGTACTGCTCTCAGCAAGATTTTCATTATTCTGATTTGCTTCGATTTCCTTTATAGTAGCTAATTTGATCGACTTTTTACTAAAGGCTTTGATTAAGTCTCTCTGCTCCAAAAGCTTGGCATCTGCCACTGGCTTTTTTTCCCTTTTCTTGATATTCTCAATGAGCTCATCATTTTTGGGTTTGCGCCTTCTAGCTTTTGTGATTTTTGGCTTGCTCGTACCTTTTATTTCTTCTCCAAGCTTTCTAAGGGATTGCGTTCTCTCAGAGGATTTTAAGTGTGTATTCGCTTCTGGCAAAAGGTCACTAGACTCTTCGGTTTCCTGACGACCATTTGTCTGGTTACCATCAAGAATTTCTTTGAGTAAAGCCCTATTGGAAGTATTCACAGCGGAGAATCCGAGTGATTCTGCATCCTCCGGTTTGCCTTTTCCCATTTCGAATTTTGAAGCCAGAATATGTGGAATAAGGAAATAAGGGAAAGCTTCCTGAAGCTTTGCAATTTTCAAATAATCTGCTTTGCTCAAAGATTTATCACTTTTCGCAAGGGTAAGAAATTGATGCGCGTTCATTTAGAAAGGATTACCAGTTGGCAACGGTAGCCGTGAAAATATCTTGCAATATATTTTCGAAAATCTCCTCAACCAGTTGATTTTCTACATCCAGCAAGGTAACAGATCTTGGGTCATAATCCTGAAAAAAGGAGAAGGTTCTTGTTAGATTTTCTTCTTCATTAGAAGTGTTAATATAATCGACCTCCACGGCAATGGTTAGTCTCATTTGCCCTGCTCTGTCAGGGAGATCAGGATTTCCACTCGATACCGCTGATTGAGGGGTCAGGGAATATCTGGTGATTGCACCTGCAAACTGAAGGTCACCGTTGTTTTGAACTAGCTCCAATCGAGTGTTCCTTTGGTAAAATTCCTTCAACGCTTCCGTGAATCTTTGCTCCATATTGGCAGGGCCACCGCCGGAATCATTGTAAAAGTTTTCTGAAGAAAAGGTCTGGACAATGTCGTAATTAATGGTAGTACCACTAAACCCGTATTGGACAGAGCACCCTGGAAGAGCGAGTAGAGCCAAACAGGATAAAGCAACGGCGATTTTACTGATCGATCTCATATTGCTTGATTTTACGATAAAGTGTCCTTTCGGATATACCTAAATCCTGGGCAGCATACTTTCTTTTATTATTATGCTTCAGCAATGCCTTCAAAATCATTTCTTTTTCCTTTTTCTCAAGGGATAAGGAATTATCATCCTCCTCGTGGACGATATCCTCAATAGATTCATCTTGGTAGTTCGAATCATCCTGATGAGAGGATTTCTTCTGCTCAATTACCAGAGGCATTTGTAGGTTCGGAACCGATGAGTCTGATTTAACAGATAGGCTGGCATTATCCAAATCCTCAAAAAGATCCTGGTGCTTATTCATGATATTTTGACTTAATTCTCCACTTTGATAAGTCTCCAATACCAGTTTCTTTAATTCATTCATATCCTTTTTCATATCGAAAAGGACTTTGTAAAGTAAATCTCTTTCAGAAAAATTGGAAGATTCTGATGAGCCTGTTTTGCCCGTGAGGGCCATAGGCAAATTTGATCGGTCTGCTGGAAGATACTTAGATAGCGTAGCAGCATCCACCTCCCGATTTTGCTCTAACAAGGATATCTGCTCTGCAATATTCTTCAGCTGACGGATGTTTCCCGGGAAACCATAATTGATCAGTAGCTTCTGGGCATCAGGATCTAGTGAAATGGGCTTTACCTTATACTTTTCAGAAAAATCCGAAGTAAACTTTCGGAAAAGGAGAACGATGTCCTCTCCTCGTTCTCTTAGTGGGGGTACAAAAATGGGAACCGTGTTGAGACGATAGTAGAGGTCTTCTCTAAATTTCCCTTTTTCTACTGCCTTGATCAAATTGACATTAGTGGCTGTGATAACCCGAACATCAGTTTTGAGGACTTTAGATGATCCAACTTTGATGAATTCACCATTTTCCAATACCCGGAGAAGACGGGACTGAGTCCCTAAGGGCATCTCACCAATTTCATCCAAAAAAATAGACCCCCCATCAGTCACTTCGAAGTATCCTTTTCTTGCTTCATGAGCTCCGGTAAAAGAACCTTTTTCATGACCAAAAAGCTCCGAATCTATGGTTCCTTCGGGTATAGCGCCACAGTTTATGGCGATGAACTTACCATGCTTTCTCAGACTAAGAGAATGGATGATTTTCGAAAAACTTTCTTTTCCTGACCCACTTTCACCAGTGATCAAAACCGTCATATCGGTTGGAGCAGCCTGAATGGCCACCTCAATCGCATGATTGAGTAGTGGACTGTTTCCTATAATCCCGTAGCGTTGCTTTACACTTTGAATCTCTGAAGCAGTGATCATATTTGAGAAGGATTTATTTCCAGGATATCCCCAAATAGGGTTGCTGCTGTACAATCAGTGATTTTCACTTTAACATAATCACCCTTGTCAAAATCACCTTTTGGTATGATCACCATTTTATTTGCAGAAGTTCTTCCTTTGAACTGTTCATCAGACCTCTTTGAAGTACCTTCGATGAGTATTACCTGCTCTGTTCCTACGTCGAGTTTGTTTCTTTCTAATGAATGCTCGTTTTGCTTTGCGATAATCTCTGAAAGCCGTCGTTTTTTAATGTCCAGCGGAATGTCGTCTTCATATTTTTTTGCGGCCAAGGTTCCTGGTCTTTCAGAGTAAAAAAACATGTAAGAAAAATCATATTTCACGATATCCATCATCGTGAGTGTTTCCTTGTGCTCTTCTTCGGTCTCAGTGCAGAATCCTGCGATCATATCGGATGATATTCCGCAAGAATCACCGAGGATTTCTCGGATTTTGCTAATTCTTTCTAGATACCATTCACGATCATATGTACGATTCATCAGTTTCAGAACTCTTGAATTTCCGCTTTGAACCGGAAGGTGAATGTATTTACAGATATTATCATATTTCTTCATGGTGTAAAGAACTTCATCTGTAATATCTTTGGGATGGGAAGTGGAGAAGCGAACTCTTAGCTTTGGGTCAACCTTGGCAACCATTTCCAGAAGGTTGGCGAAATTATAAACTTCCGAAACTTCATCTTTCCGGTTCAACCTGGCTTTATTATTTTCTTCAGGAGACCACTTGTAACTATCTACATTCTGACCTAGAAGAGTAACTTCTCTGTACCCTTTCTGGAAAAGCTCTCTTGCTTCATTAACAATAGAATATGGGTCTCTGCTCCTCTCTCTTCCACGAGTGAAGGGGACTACGCAAAAGGAACACATATTATCACAGCCTCTCATGATGGAGATAAAGGCGGTTACCCCGTTGGAGTTTAATCTTACTGGGGCGATATCCGCATAGGTCTCCTCTCTGGAGAGAAAAGTATTTACGCCTTTGCTTCCTTCTTCTGCCTGACTTACAAGGTTTGGAAGGTCACGATAAGCATCAGGCCCTACTACCACATCCACGATTTTTTCTTCCTCTAGAAGCTTATCCTTCAGCCTTTCGGCCATACAACCCAAGACACCGACAGTCATTTCCGGTTTGGTATTTTTCAAGGCATTAAACTGACTCAACCTTTTGCGCACAGTTTGCTCAGCTTTGTCTCGTATCGAACAGGTATTTAGGAAAATCACATCAGCCTCCTCAAAACTTGAGGTAGTATCAAAACCGTTTTCCTTCATAATGGAGGCTACTATCTCTGAATCAGAAAAATTCATTTGGCAGCCGTAACTCTCTATGTAAAGTTTTTTGCTTTTGCCGGTAGATTCATCCTCTGTGGTCTTGAAATCACAAGCTTGTGCCTCCTCAGCGGTAATTATATCTATGTCCTTGATTAAGTTTTCCATTCTCCTTGGTTCATTGCGGTTGCGAAATTAATAAAATACCGACAAAATGGCAGGCTTGAGTTTGATTATTTGTCCTCTTTGTTTCCTCTAAATGGTAAATCTAACTGCTTTCCAAAGTGAATTCTCTCTTCTGTCAAATTCAAATTCGAAACACCCGCTCCAAGCAATCTGACAGGCATTTTTAAAGGCTCCTGATTAAGTAAGTCGAAACTTATATTCCTTAAAGTTTGAAAATCTGGGTACTGGTCTATCGTCCGGCTCCTAGTTTGAATAGTGTAATCTGAATATTTGATTTTAATGGAAATGGTACGGCCATTTATTCCGCTCTTTTTTAATCTCCGGATTAGCTCATCTAAAATTTTTGACATTGCTTTATTTATTTCCTCGGATTCAAAGATGTCCTTGGCGAAGGTGTTTTCAGCACTAACAGATTTTCTTATTCGGTTTGGTTGCACTTCTGACAGATGAACTCCTCTGACAATATTGAAATAATGGAGACCTGATTTACCGAATTTGGAGGTTAAAAATTGCAAGGAAAATTGTTTTAAATCAGCTCCAGAATGAATTCCAAATGAATGCATTTTCTCGGCAGTCACTTTACCGATTCCAAAGAACTTTTCGATTGGAAGTCTTTCCAGAAATTCTTCTGCATGCTCTGGAAGGATCACCGCCTGACCATTCGGTTTATTGAGATCTGAGGCAGTTTTTGCCAGGAATTTGTTGTAAGAAACACCGGCGGATGCATTTAGGCCGGTTCTCTCTTTAATGTCTTCTCGAATTTTTCTTGCGATATAGATAGCAGACTTAAAACCTTTCTTGTTTTCGGTCACATCCAGAAATGCTTCATCTAGAGATAGAGGCTCTACTAAGTCTGTAAACTCGTAAAAGATCTCCCTTATTTCTAAACTGATTTCCTTGTAGCGATCAAAACGTGCTTTCGCAAAGATTAGATTTGGACATTTCTTTGCTGCCAAAATAGAAGACATCGCAGACCTTACCCCATACTTCCGAGCCTCATAACTAGCCGCAGCAATTACACCTCTTTCAGCATTGCCACCTACCACCAAAGGCTTATCCCTCCATTCCGGATGGTCAAGTTGTTCTACAGATGCATAAAACGCATCCATGTCCACGTGAATGATTTTCCTCAGATCCTGATTCAAGCTGTTATTTGAAATAGTAGTATAAGTTAAAATGAGCCAAGGGCAAAAAAAAAGCGATGAGAAATCTCATCGCCTTTAATTCATTGTGGGTAGTGTTTATTAAAGTGCTTTGAAGTCCAATTCTACAGACACTGTGTTGTATATGAACTGGTCTTTTGCTTTGTCAACAGCGGTGGACTCATCACCGTAAGACAAGCCCCAATCAGTTCTGTCAATGTTGAATCCGGCTTTTGCCATCACTGCTCCGTTTGACATAGAGACTGCTGCTGGAAACTTAATGTTTTTAGTAGTTCCTCTCATAGTTAAATTTCCACTGATCCAATGAGTAGGTGCTTCTGGTGAAAGTTCAGAAGAAGCTAATGGGGTGTTGTCAGTTTCAAACTGCTCCATATCCTCTACCATATCACCAGCCGCGAAAGGTTCTACCCCGGTGATCTCAAAAGTAGCAGTTGGGTGATTAGCGGCATCAAAGAAGTCATCAGACTGTAAGTGCCCCCAAAGCTTTCCATAATTTTCAGATCCTTCTTCAAGGTCTTCAATCTTCAAGCCTGTAATATCGAAGGTAAATGTACCTCCCGTGATGTCAGACCCTTGTACTGCGATAGATCCTTCTGTCGCTGGTATTTTACCATAATGCTGACCAGTAGGTTTGTAACCTCTCCAGGCAATGGTAGTAGCATCTTTATCTATAGTAAGGGTCTGTCCCTCTGCTTCTGCTACCTCTTGAGCTTCAGAAGTTTCTACGGTTGATTCAGTGGACTGTCCACAGGCAAAAACTAGCATAGCTGCTGCTACGAAAAGTCCTGATTGCTTTAATACTTTCATAATGTTGATTTTTTTTCTAGTTTGATGTATAGACATGGAAACTAATAAAATTTGAAAAAGTTCATGTTTTGAAAAAAAATATCACATTTATAATCTAATCAATTTGATCCCTATGGCACTAATTAAAGAAGTTCGTGGTAAGAGTCCTAAGTATGGTAATAACTGCTGGTTTGCTGAAAATGCCACCATCGTGGGAGACGTAGAGATGGGTAATAATTGTACGGTTTGGTTCAATGCCGTGGTAAGAGGTGATGTCCATGAAATAAGAATAGGGGATGACAGTAATATTCAGGATGGTGCAGTGATTCATTGTACCTATCAAAAGGCAGGGACTTACATAGGTAAGCGTGTTTCCATTGCTCATAATGCAATAGTACATGGATGTACCATTCATGATGATGTTTTAATAGGTATGGGGGCAATTGTGATGGATGGGGCGGTGATTGAATCAGGTTCTATAGTAGCTGCGGGTGCAGTGGTCCTGGCAAATACGCGTGTCCGAGCAGGTAAAATTTTTGCAGGCATGCCCGCAAAGGAAGTGAAGGAAATTGGAGATGACATGAAGGCGGTTATTCAGAGAACAGCTGAAAATTATCCCAAATACGCGAAGTGGTTTCAGGATGAAACCTAACTTTTATTAAATCAAAATATTTTAAAAATTGCTTTTTATATCTATTTTTTTGATTTTTACCCTTGTTTTGTACAACGAAGTCCTTGATTTGTCGTAGTTTAATCATGGTCTTACATTATTTTTATTATGTACCGAATTGATTTTTTTAATGGGAAGGGGTTCGTTTGGGTTCTGGTTTTACTCTTTATTCTCTTCAATATTTTGCTCACTAGAACAATGCCTGCTGATTTGGTCTTGGACCTAAGGTTCCTGTACACTCCCGAAATTCTATTTGATTCCCTATCGAAGATGGGAGAGTCCGGTAGGGAACAGTATTGGAAGGGAATTATTTACCTGGATATGCCCTACATTCTAGTTTACACCTATTTGTTTTGTCGTATCCTAAAAAACCTCTGGTCTGGCTCTCAGCTTTATTACCTCACAATTGGGGTAGCATTTGCAGACTTATTCGAAAATCTTTTGATGCTTTATCATATCCAGACCTTTCCGGAAATTTCAGAGTTTTTAGGGTATTTGACCTCACTATTCACTTCCCTAAAGTGGATCATGGTGGTAAGTATGTTTGGACTGATAATTATCGGTCTGGTCCGAAGAGTTTTCTCAAAGCAGTTGAAAGCAAGCTAAATCTTAGTATTTTTCTATCTGGTATTGCAAAGTCTTCAGAAAAGTAGACCTTTGCAAACTTATTCATATTCACGGATTTAGCCGATCTTAAAAACACATGAAAGAGGAGTATTTTAAGTGGTTTTCACCACATCTTCAAAGAGATGTTCAAATGCTTGCTTTTGGACACGCAGGATATCCAGTTATCGTTTTTCCTACTTCTCAGGGATCATTTCACGAAAATAGAGATATGGGGCTTATTGGTTCTGCCAGTTGGTTCATAGAGCAAGGACTGGTTAGGATCTACTGTCCGGAGAGCAATGATGCTCAAAGCTTTTACAATAAAAATATCCATCCTCATGATCGCATTCAGAATCATGTGGCTTATGACAAAATGATTTGTCATGAAATCGTGGAGCGAGTACGATTAGACACTGCTGTAGCAAAAGTGGTCGTGGCAGGAGGAAGCTTTGGCGGCTATCATGCCGCTAACTTCGCATTCAGACATCCTGGTTACGTGAGTCACATGTTCAGTATGTCAGGGGCCTTTGACATCAGGAATTTTATGGATGGGTATAATCATGATGATATTTACTATAATAATCCTTTAGAATTTCTTCCAAATCTCCAGGACCATGAACTTTGGAACATGGATATAGTGCTTGGTACATCAAATTGGGATATTTGCTTTGATGCAAATCTTAAAATGCATGAAGTACTTAAAAAGAAAGGATTACCTCACTGGTTAGATGTGAGGCAGGATCAGGAACATGACTGGCCTTTGTGGATGGAGATGTTTCCACATTATTTGTCAAGAATTAAGTTCAATTAATCAGCATAAAGAATACGAACGTTTTATATTAGCAGACTATGAAAAAAGTTGGAATACTCTTTGGCATGGAGGATACTTTTCCCCAGGCCTTTATCGATCGAGTGAATGAGCTGGATGGAAAGAAAATTGTAGCAGAAGCAGTACAAATTGACAAGGTAGTTCAAAATCAACTTTCCGATTATGCGGTAATCATTGATCGGATTTCTCAGGATGTTCCTTTTTATCGAGCGTATTTGAAGAATGCTGCTCTTACCGGAACTGCCGTTATCAATAACCCATTTTGGTGGAGTGCTGACGATAAGTTTTTTAATAATGCTCTGGCAGATCAGCTTGGTGTGCCACTACCGAAAACGGTTCTTTTGCCCTCAGCTGAGCATCCTGACGATACCACTGCCAAGTCTTTTAGAAATTTAAAAGCACCTTTGGATTGGGATGGGATGTTTGAATACATAGGGTTCCCAGCCTATATGAAACCTTATGCCGGTGGTGGATGGAAGAATGTCTACAGATTAGAAAATAAAGAGGAGTTTTTTGCAAAACACCCAGAAACCGGACAGCTAGTGATGCTCCTTCAGGAGGAAATTGTCTTCGACGAATATTTCCGAGTTTACTGTCTGGGAGGCAAGGCCGTGAGAATCATGGAATATGAGCCAAGAAACCCTCATCATTTAAGATATGTGGTGGATAGAGCGCCTTCTTCAAAGAAATTACTTTCTACGGTAACTAAGTATACCAAAACCCTTTGTCAAGGGTTAGGATATGATTTTAATACAGTTGAGTTTGCAGTAAGAGATGGTATTCCTTATGCTATTGACTTTGGAAACCCTGCTCCAGACGCCGATGTGAATTCTGTAGGTCAGGAAAATTTTGAATGGGTGGTAGAAGAAGCAGCTAGAATGGCTATTCGATATGCAAAAGCTCAAAAACCAGGACAGATGAACTTGACCTGGGGTACATTTATGCGAGATGCTGTAGATCAGACGAAAAGATTTTAAGATTAAAACCTCAAAACCGGACTCATGAAATCCGAAAAGAAACTTCCCGTATTTACTCTTGGAGTAGAAGAGGAATATCAGATCATTGATCCTGAGACAAGGGATTTAAGGTCTCATATGTCCAAAATCGTGGAGGGAGGTAAAATTCATCTTCGCGAACAGGTGAAGGCAGAAATGCATCAATCTGTGGTAGAGGTAGGTACGAATATTTGTCAGAACGTAGCCGAGGCAAGAAAGGAAGTAAGCTTTCTTCGAAATCAGGTCGGAGAGCTAGCTGCTCGTCAGGATCTAAAAGTAGGCTCAGCAGGTACCCACCCCTTTTCTAAGTGGCAGGACCAGCAAATCACAGATGATGAGCGATATCATCACATTGTGAATGAGCTGAAGGATATAGCGAGATCTAACCTGATTTTCGGTCTTCATGTCCATGTAGGGATAGAAGATAGACAGACTGCTCTTCAAATAATGAATCAGGCCTGCTACTTTCTTCCTCATATCTATGCACTTTCAGCCAATAGTCCCTTTTGGGAGGGCAGAGATACAGGTTTTAAGGCTTTTAGAGCAAAGGTATTTGCAAAATTCCCGAGGACGGGGCTTCCGGAATACTTTGATTCTGTCCAGTCTTACGATAATTATCTCGAAACACTCGTAAAGACTAAGTGCATTGATAACCCAAAGAAAATCTGGTGGGATTTGAGGATGCATCCCTTCTTCAGTACCATTGAATTTAGAATTTGTGATGTTTGCCTTACGGTAGATGAAACGATTTGTATCACTGCTCTAATTCAGGCAGTGGTGGCAAAATTATATAAGCTCATGATGAGCAATACAGGGTTCAATATTTATAGAATTGCATTGATCCGTGAAAATAAGTTTCGGGCAGCTAGATATGGCTTGGATGGCCAGATGATTGATTTTGGAAAGAAAGAGGAAGTACCTACCAAAGACCTGATCATGGAGTTACTAGATTTTATCGATGATGTAGTGGATGAATTAGGTAGCCGGGAAGAGGTGAATTATGTACATGAAATCTTAAAAAACGGTACAGGAGCTGACCAGCAACTGAAGGTTTACGAGGAAACTCAGGACCTTACTAAGGTGGTGGACTATATCACAAGTAAATTTCAAAAGGGAATTTAATTCTCTATAAAAATCAAATTTTCGATAAATCAGCGTGAATAGAAGTAAATTAAAGTTGGCGATTTTGGACATGTATGATGGCGAGCCTAACCAAGGCATGCGTTGTATCATTGAAATTGTCAATCGATTCGAAAGTGATCTTGAATTCAAGATTTTTGATGTTCGGGGAAAAGCTGAAATACCCGAAATCAGGGAGTATGACCTTTTTATTTCAACCGGTGGGCCAGGAAATCCATTGGAAGGAGATAATCACTGGGACCTGAAATTTTTTGATTTTCTGGATCAAATATGGATTTGGAACCAGAATCACCACGAGAAAAAACATATTCTTTTTATTTGTCATTCCTTCCAGATGGCTTGCAAGCATTTTGGTCTGGGAGAGATATCCAAGAGGAAATCTACCTCATTCGGGGTGATGTCTGTCCATAAGACGCTAGAAGGAATGGATGACCCGTTGTTAATGGGTCTTGACAACCCATTTTGGGCAGTTGATAGTAGGGATTTTCAGGTTTTGAAACCGAATAAAAAGAAGTTCAAGCTTCTGGGTGCCAAAATTATTTCATTGGAAAAAATCAGGGATCATGTCCAATATGAAAGAGCAATTATGGCCATCCGATTCTCAGATGAAATGGTAGGTACTCAGTTTCACCCAGAAGCTGACCCTGAAAGCTTTTTAGCTCATTTGAAAAAGCCGGAGGTACGTGAAAAAATTATAGCCGCCAAAGGAAAAAGGAAATTCAGAACCATGCTAGAGCATCTGGTAGATGAGAGCAAAGTTTATAAGACTAATGAAATTCTGATTCCGAACTTTTTAAGAAATGCTATAGAAAGTATCCGGGAAGAAAAAATTAAAGCCCTGACTTAAATTTTATGATTTCAGACTATCGAGATAAATTCAATCAGGCCTTTTCAAAAGAAAAGTATCAGGCCGTGCTTGATAGTATTGCAGCTGATTTTGGGCATTATCCCACATTCAGAGTAGCTGAGACTCCATTTTTTGTAAATAAAAAGCTTAAGGAGCAGCTTTTACAAGCAAGCGAAGAAATTGTCTCATTTATTTCAAAGCCTGATTTTAAAGAACTCACCCAACCGGCTTTGGACCTCACCATGGACGTAGAGGGTGAAGGAGACCATACAAAATTTCTTGCTATTGATTTCGGAATTTGCAAAAGTGAAGATGGGAGTCCGATTCCAAAATTGATTGAAGTTCAGGGATTTCCAACCATTTTTAACTTTCAAAAAAACCTTTTTGAAAAGTTTAAGGCCGTTTATCCTATGCTTGAGGATTTCACGCCCTATTTGAATCGGCATGATGCTGAGTCCTACACTGAAATGTTAAGGAAAGTCGTGCTAAATGGATATCAGCCGCATGAAGTTATACTACTCGAAATTGATCCTAAAAACCAGAATACACGAATAGATTTCGACTATGCCCAACGTGATCTTGGCATTGAAGCAATCTGTGTGACCGAGGTAATTAAAGAAGGAAATAAACTTTTTTACCTCAACCGGGATGGGCTTAAAACCCGCATTAAGAGAGTTTATAATCGGGTGATTTTTGATGAGTTACATGCCAGGACGGATCTGGAGATGAACTTTAACTTTACTGATTCACTAGAAGTAGAGTGGGCTGGACACCCTAATTGGTACAATAGGATTTCGAAATTTATTCTTCCATATCTGCAGGGACCTTATTTTATAGAGTCAAGATTGCTCAGTACAATTTCCACCATTCCTGATGACCTGGAAAATTACGTTTTGAAACCTCTGTTCAGCTTTTCTGGGTCAGGGGTGATTTTTCATGTGACACCAGAACATTTAAGAAGCGTGAAGCATCCTGATCAGTATATGCTTCAGCGCAAAGTCGAGTACCTTCCCATTCTTCAATCTCCTACAGGAGGAGTGAAAGCCGAGATACGTATTTTTGCGATTTGGCCTGAATCAGATTTAAAACCAACGATCATTGGGAACCTCGTAAGACTCAGCCGTGGTGAAATGATAGGCGTAAAGTTTAATAAGGATAAGGACTGGGTAGGAGGTTCTATCGGGGTTTTCGAGAAATAATTTATTCTTAGGGATTCCAGGATGAGGGATCCTTTCTCCATTCACTCAGAGAATTCAGAACATTTTCATCAATATATTTTCTGGTCACGGCTCTTGGGAGCATTGCTTCATAATGGCAAAGGCAAATAAGATCGATGCCAGCTTCTTCAAAGTTTTTGGCAGCTAAATCAAATCCATAGCTGAAAATAGCAACCATTCCCATCACCTCGAATCCGGCATCCTTCAGATCTTGGGCTGCTTTCAGGGAACTACCTCCAGTGGAAACCAAATCTTCGACCACTACGACTTTTTGACCAGGAGTTATCTTTCCTTCTATCATATTTTCCATTCCATGTCCCTTTGGCTTTGAGCGGACATAAATAAACGGGAGGTCAAGGTCATTCGCTATCAGTGCTCCCTGAGGAATTCCAGCGGTAGCGACACCAGCAATACTTTCTGCATGCGGCCAAAAGTGCTGAACAGCCCTTACTAAGTTTTCTTTTATTAAGTTTCTGACTTCCGGATAGGATAAAGACAGACGGTTATCACAATAAATTGGGGATTTCCAACCTGATGCCCATGTAAAGGGTTTTTCAGGCTGAAGTCTTATGGCTTCAATTTCTAGTAATTTATCTGCTACCTCAGCAGCTACGGTCTTATCTAAAATTTGCATGATCAAAAATAAGAGATATTGACTTCCGATCTTTTGTGATGGGGTATTTTTTTATGCATTTTTACCTGCCTCGAAACTTTGAACAGAGCACTGAGATATGCGGATTTTCGTAAATGACAAGCCATTGGATATTGTCAGTCATAAAAAACTAGATCCAACAAAGAATTATGTCAAAGGGAAACCCATAGAGCAATACACTCCTGAGAGTGTAGATCTTAAGAATCACTTACTTTTTGAGGAACCCGGCGAGGATGAAATCATCAGAATTCTATATGCTTTGCGAACTGGAAGACTGAAAAAGCTTAAATCCGTGACTATCGTTTCTTCTCAAAAACGAGAAAAGATAAACTTTGTCAAAAGCAGGTTTCAGATCATCAAAGCAGCAGGAGGAGTAGTCCAGGACGAGAAGGGGTTCCTATTGATACACAGATTTGGAAAGTGGGATTTCCCCAAAGGAAAATTTGAGAAAGGAGAGAGCCCAAAAGACTGCGCTGTAAGGGAAGTGGAAGAAGAATGCGCTATTTCCGCAAAGGCTTTCGATAGAATCTGTAAAACTTGGCATACCTACACCAAGGACCGAAAAAGTATTCTAAAGCTCACTTATTGGTATGATATGATCTGTATTTCTGATGAAGGTATGAAGCCTCAGAAGGAAGAAGGAATCGATGATATCAAATGGATGAGCAAGAAAGAAGTGAAGGTGGCATTAAAGGATTCGTATCCATCCATGAGGTACCTTTTTAAGAAGGTAATAGGGGAAGAATACTAAAGCTCGTAAGGCAGAAACTCCGCTACTTTGCCACCAAAGCGATGAACCTCCCGAATTATCGTAGAACTTATGGCGGCAAATTCCGGAGAAGTAATAAGAAATACGGTTTCTAATTCTTCATTCAAATACCTGTTCATTTGGCTGATGGTATTTTCGTATTCAAAATCCGTGGTATTTCTTAACCCTCTCACTAAAAACTGAGCTCCATGTTCTTTGGATACCCTTGAAGTAAGGTCATTGTAAACCAAAACTTCTACCTCAGGAATATCCGCATAGACAGATTTTATTTTTCCCACCATTAAATCAATATCAAAATAGCGGTTCTTTTTGGTGGAATTATATCCTATTCCAATGATCACCTTGTCAAAAAGTTCAAGACTTCTCATCACGATGTCATGGTGACCTTTAGTAAATGGGTCGAACGAACCAGGGAAAATGGCGACTTTATTCATTACTCATCAAATTGCCAAAAAGCCTCCAAGAAACCAAAATCCTTTACCGACTCAAGCCCATTTGCCAAGTTTTGCTTTGGCCTTGGTTCTAGTTCTGAGAAATACTTAAAATACTGCTTACCCCAGTCTTCTGAAGTGTTAATTCCATCACTCTTACCTAAAATATTGATGCGCACGTGCATGGGATTGTACCCATGCTGGGCAATAAGAGCCCTGGGATATTTGATTAGGTCTTCTTGCTCATTCAAATCAAACACACCAAAAGAAACTAACTCCTGATCAGTAAAACAGGCGCCATATAGCTTGTTTTCTACCATGTTTAGAATCACCTCCTGCCCAAGCAGGTTTCCTTTTTGATTCATAATGTAGTCCAGAAAACTGGCACATCCATGATGAAAAGTTATCTGATCAAAGCGAGAAGAAAAAGTATCACGAATTTCCTTGTCTATACTTCCAATCAAATACATCTTTCCACCTTCTATTGGTGATGAGAATGCGATCTGTTCTGAACCCCCATCAGAAAATTTCAGATAAGTGTCTTCTTCTCCTTTCACATAAAGTGAACCTGGGACCAAGACAAAATTAGAGAGGTGATTAAATACCTTGATCGGAACCTTTATGTCCCCTATAGGACTTTGGTCAAGGTTTGAGAATAAATCCGAACTATTAGTGCGCGGAAATCTGAAGGCAGCCTTTATGGTTCGGTTTTTATCATGGACAAAAACCAAAAGGCTATTGGGATATATAAAAAGCGATAAGCTTTCTGCATCTGATACATCAAACTTATCGCTTTTAAATTCTTTGAAAGACGTTTCCAATGGTCTGGAGGTTATTTCCAGTTTCCTTCGGTAGAAGCGTCTGTTCGAGAACCTACTTTAAGAGCTTTCTCATTATTGTTAAGTTGTCTCTCAGGGTTAATTGGGGCAGGATCTCGGATTTCAAAAACATTAACATCGTAAGAGTTTCTTTCGATTTTATCGGCAAAGAATTCAAACATTTTTCCTCCTGAAGCTGGCACTACTGCAAGTGCTTCAAGATTGAAGTCAGGATATTTCGTTTCGTTGAACAGAGAATCAATTACTGGAACGGAACCCAGGGTGTCAAATTCAACAGTGATCTCTTCCTTACCATATTCCAAAAGCTTGGTGGTCTCTGTTCTTTGAACGATCCAGATCTGACCAGTTTCGATAAAGGTTTTTAAAGAGTCCCAAGTGCTGGCATATTTCCCGTTTGAAGCTTGATAAGCCAACTGTGCGTCTCTTAGCATTTGGAGTTTTTCGATAATCGCAGCTTCGATTCGGGCAATTCTCTTCTCTTCTTCTACGACATCATTTACACCTTTCCATAGAAGGTATCCAAGGCCAATGGCCACGACAAAGAAAACTAGGGATAAAACTTTAGTAAGGTTCATTTTAGTTGATGTTTAAAATCTTGTGGGTTCGTGGTTTTTTTAGAACGTGCTATTTTATAGAAATATTCTCAAAATTAAAATATCCTGTCCACTTTCCTATGTCATCCATGTAATTAATTGCCCAAAACATCTGATGTAAGTTCATTTTTGGGATTTCTTTTAGGTCTGAGATACTCATCCAACGTAAATCCATTAATATTTGCTCATTGCTTGATAATTCGGGGTCTACTCCCAATTCTGGATTCCCATTAATTAATTTAACTTCGAAAAAGTGCTCCATAGCGTGAAGAGGAGGTTGAAGAAATTCATGTACACACAAGTACTTTCCCACTTCTATCTCAAGTCCTGTTTCTTCTAAAAACTCTCTTTCAAGGTTTTTTTTGGCATTTTGACCGTAAATCATTCCTCCTCCTGGTACCGACCAGAATTCTCTGTCCTCACTCATCTCGTGGTTGATCATTAGAATTTTATCTTCATGAATCAATACTCCATTGACCCGGCTTCTAAGCCGATGACCAAATTTCGATTCGATTTTTTTTCCAATGTTATCCTCCGCCATTTACCTTCGTGATCATGTCTAAAGATAGGGAACCATTTGATTTGCCTTCGGCGTATTTAAGGAAAAAATTCCCTTTTAGCCCTACGGCTGGACAAAGCAGCTTTTTCAAGGCCATGGATCATTTCTTTAGTTTGGATCCCAAAGAAAAGCCCACCTTCATTCTCAGGGGATATGCAGGAACAGGTAAAACCACTCTGATTTCTGCATTGGTTCAAATTCTGTCCCGTTTTCAGATTAGACCTATGCTATTGGCTCCCACAGGGCGTGCAGCCAAAGTCATGAGTAATTACAGTGGTCGTGGTGCGTATACCATTCATAAAATTATTTATAAGCCTATGGGAGAGGATGGCACTCTTTCCTCGGGCTTCACCCTCCAAAAAAATTATTACAAAAAGACCCTTTTCATTGTGGATGAGTCTTCCATGCTTTCGGATGATGGAGGAATGTCAGGCTCATTGTTGGGAGACCTGATTCGATATGTCTTCATGGGCGAAGAAAACAGACTTCTTTTAGTAGGTGATTTAGCGCAGCTTCCTCCAGTGGGCTCCATTCTTAGCCCAGCTTTGGATTCAGGTTATCTTCAGAGACAGTTTTGCTTGAAAGCAGAGCAAATGGAACTTAAAGAGGTAATGAGACAAAGGCTAGAATCCGGTGTTCTTGCAAATGCCACTGATTTAAGAAATGAGCTATCCAATAAAACGCCTAAGGTTTCTCTGAAAACGAGAGGATTCAAAGATATCTTCAGAATGACCGGTGAAAGACTTGAAGACGGGTTACGATATGCTTATGACAAATACGGTAATGAAAACACCGCAATCATTACCCGATCGAATAAAGCTGCGGTTCAATACAATCAGTACATACGACGGCAGATTCACTTTTTCGATGAAGAAATCGATAGCGGGGACCTCATAATGATTGTAAAGAACAATTATACTTTCATGGAGGAATCGGAACGTGTGAGCTTCTTGGCCAATGGAGATATGGCTGAGGTCATGAAGATTCGGAGGTTTGAAGAATTATACGATTTGCGTTTTGCAACCCTTGAGCTCAGGCTGCTTGACTATCCTGAAGAACCCCACTTTGAAGCCAAAGTGATTTTAGATACCCTTTATAGCCCATCTCCGGCTTTGACTGTAGAACAGTATCGAAACCTTTATAAGCAGGTTTCGGAAGACTATGCTGATGTAGAAAGCAAGACTGAGAGAAAGCAGCTAATTCGGAAAGACCCGTATTTAAATGCGCTTCAAATTAAGTTTGCTTATGCTTTGACCTGTCATAAGGCGCAGGGTGGTCAGTGGGACGCAGTTTTTGTAGATCAGGGATATGTTCCTAAAGAACAAGTGGATAATGATTTTATTCGTTGGCTGTATACTGCCATGACACGTGCCAAGGAGGAATTATTTCTTGTTAATTTTGCTTCTACCTTTTTTCAAGAGAAATCCAATTAAGGGACTTTAACAATTACATTTTCGAGCCTATGGCAGGATTTATGTTATTTTGAAGACAACTTAAAAAGTTGAATATTTGACCAATAAAAGAAAACAAGCCATGAAAAAAATAGCCCTTCTATCCATTTTCACTTTTGCTGTCATTATCAGCGCTAGTGCTCAGGAAGCTGCTACAGGTGCAGTTATCGAATTTGAAGAGAAATCAAAAGACTTCGGAGACATTACTCAGGGAGACAAGGTGTCTCATACCTTTACTTTGACCAATTCAGGATCAGCACCATTAATTATCTCTAATGTTGCTGCAACTTGTGGTTGTACTGTTCCTAAGTGGCCAAAAGAGCCAATTGCTCCAGGTGAGACCGCACAGGTTCAGGTATCCTTCAATTCTGCAGGAAAAATGGGTAAGCAAAATTCCGTGGTTAGGATTTACTCCAATGCCTCAGAGCCTATTGAGAAGATTTCTTTGATCTCAAATGTGCTTCCAAAGTCTAATTAAAAGACTATAGTTTTATCGAGAGCCCTGGCATAATAGTCAGGGCTTTTTTGTTTTTAGAGGGAAAATACTATAAAACAAGACCGCTTTTGAACCGGGACGCTCAGGATAAGGTTTCTCTTAAAACCCATCAATATGTCTGAAAAGAAAGAAAGAAAAGTTACGATCGGCAAGGTGTTTAAGACCATTATCTGGCCTAGAAGGAAACACTTATTTCTTGGTTTGATTTTGATTGTAATAAGTAGGCTCGCCAGTTTGGTTTTACCTGGAGCCAGTAAGATACTGATCGATGATGTCATACCATCAAACGATCTGACCATGCTAAAATGGCTCATCGGCGGTGTGGTTTTGGCCATAGTCATACAAGCAACCACTTCTTACGCTTTGACGCAAATTTTGAGTGTGGAGGCACAAAATCTGATTTCAAAACTCAGATCACAAGTTCAGGCTCACATTATTAAGTTACCCATTAGGTTCTTTGATAATGCAAAAACCGGTGAATTGGTCTCAAGGATAATGACTGATGTGGAGGGTGTGAGAAACTTGGTTGGGACAGGCTTTGCTCAGATGATCGGGGGGATTCTTACAGCGGTGATTTCATTATTCCTGTTAATTAGCATCAGTCCCCTGATGACTCTTTACGTTTTGGTACCGGTAATCATTTTTGGGCTAGTTTCCCTAAAAGCCTTTGGCCGAATAAGACCAATCTTCAGAGAGAGAGGAAAGCTTAATGCTGAAGTGACTGGCCGTCTGACTGAAACCCTTGGTGGCATTCGGGTAATCAAGGGTTTCAATGCAGAGCAGCAAGAGGTGAAAATATTTGAGGACGGAGTAGAAAGGCTATTTCAGAATGTGAAATCAAGCCTTACGGCCACCAGTTTGGTTACTTCTGCCGGAGCTTTGCTTTTAGGGCTTGCATCAGCTGGAATTATGGGGATCGGTGGCTATATGATTATGCAGGGAGATATGACTTTTGGGGATTTTCTAGCATTCACACTCTACTTGGGTTTTATGATTGCACCCATCGTCCAAATGTCCAACATCGGTAGTCAGCTTACTGAGGCTTTTGCTGGACTTGATCGAACGGAAGAAATCATGAACACTCCTCTCGAGTCCGATGACCTGGAGAGGGTAAATGATCTCAAGGATTTTAAGGGTGACATACAATTTCAAAATGTATCCTTCGCATATGAAGAGGGTAAAGAAGTGGTTAAGGGAGTAAGTTTTCTAGCCCCTTCCGGCTCCGTGAATGCATTGGTCGGCTCATCAGGCTCGGGAAAAACAACAATTGCTGGACTCGCCGCTTCATTCCTTAACCCTGATTCAGGTACCGTTTATTTGGATGGGTTTGATCTCAGAACAGTTACACTGGAATCTTATCGCTCTCGACTTGGGGTGGTCCTTCAGGATGATTTTCTTTTTGAAGGAACCATTCGCGAAAATATCCTTTTCCCAAGACCTGATTCTTCGGAAGACGAACTTCTAAACGCAGTGAAGTCTGCCTACGTCAATGAATTCACCGAGCGTTTTGAGGAGGGTTTAGATACCTTGATAGGAGAAAGAGGAGTGAAACTTTCAGGTGGACAAAGACAAAGAATTGCCATAGCCAGAGCTATTCTTGCGGATCCTAAGATTTTGATTTTGGATGAAGCTACTTCAAACCTGGATACCGAATCGGAGACTTTGATTCAGGCGTCCCTTACTGAGCTCATGAAAGGTAGAACCACATTTGTAATTGCCCATAGGCTAAGCACCATTCGACAGGCGGATCAGATTCTGGTTATCGAACATGGGAAGATTGCAGAAACGGGTAACCATGAGGAGCTCATAGAAAGAAGGGGTAGATATTACCAGCTTTATACCTATCAGGCCAGAATCTAAGGAAGCGAAATCTATCATCCGAATTTTGTATCTTCTGCTTTTAACCAATAATTTTTATCGTTATGGCTCAGGATTTTGATATTAAATTTATTGATCACAGCGGAAATCCAATTGAAGGCTCATGTGAGCAAGTGGGAAGAGAAGGTACTTCTCTGGCCAATGCTTTTGAATACTCGGTAAGCAGACCTATAGATGCCACATCCGGCAAATCAACGGGTAGAAAGATTCATGAACCGGTCAAAGTTTGGAAGGAAGTGGATAAGGCAACTCCAATTATAAAGCAAAATGCATATGATGGAAGAGTATTTCATGAAGTGATCATTCGTTTTTGGAGGCCTTCTATGGATGGTACAAGCGATATTTTTTACACCTGTACACTCCGCGGGGCAAGGATAGTTTCTCATTCTACACAGCAGTTACATAACCAATTTGAAGGTGCAGTAAACATAAGCGTACCCCTTTTTGAAGTGATTGAGCTTTCCTTCGAAAGTATAGATTGGAACTATGCGAGCGAGGGATTAAGTGCACGTGACAAGTGGAACAGTGCCAGAAGATCTTAAGTCATTTCAGAAATTAAGTCAAATACCTCCGATAATTTTTCGGCCTCTCTAAAATTTGGATGTTTGACTTCATGTTCTATTCTTTCATGGACCCATGTGATATGAAATGGGATATGAATGGCGTGTCCTCCCAGATCAAGTACAGGAAGAATATCGGATTTGAGGCTATTTCCCACCATCAAAAATTGTTTGGGAGCTATGTCCAGGTGTTTTACTAACTTTTGGAAATTGGCAGTCTTTTTCTCACTCATTATTTCAATGTGATGGAAATACTTTTCCAAACCTGATTTCTTTAGTTTTCTTTCTTGATCCAGTAAATCTCCCTTTGTGGCCAATACAAGACGGAAATCCCCATTCAATTTTTGTAGAAGTTCTTCAACTCCTGGGAGTAATTCCACAGGTTTTGCCAGCATATCCCTTCCGATTTGAATGATGCTCTGAATCATCTGATCGGGAAGGTTATTCGATGTGATTTCCATGGCAGTTTCAATCATGGAGAGCATAAAACCCTTAATACCGTAACCGTACACCGGAAGGTTGGTTATTTCACGGGTGTATAATTCCTTTAGGCTAGAATGTACGGGAAGATAGTCCTCGAGCAAGGAGGCGAATTTTTCTTCCGCTTCTCTAAAAAATGGCTCATTGACCCAAAGTGTGTCGTCCGCATCAAAAGCTATGGTTTTAATCTTCATCGATTAATTGTTTTTAAGCCAGGAAATCAATTCCATTCGCCAATTTTCCACAGTTCCTTTCCCGATCCCAAAAGCAAATCCATGCCCTCCGCTAGGATAGAGGTGCATAGTTGCAGGGACTCCGTTTTCCACCAAAGATTGATAGTATAAAATACTGTTTCGAACAGGTACAGCCATATCATCTTGAGCATGGACTAAGAAGGTAGAGGGGGTTTTGTCAGTAACATTGATTTCCGCAGAAAACCTATCCTGGAGTTCAATACTTGGATTCTTTCCGATCAGTGCCTCTTTAGATCCGGAATGGGTTGATGCATCCCTGAAGGAGATTACCGGATAAACTAATATTGAAAAATCCGGTCTGGCTGAAAGCTTATCAATATCATCTTTTTCTAAATCGAGTTCAAGCTCATATTGAGTGCTCAGCGTACTAGCGAGATGCCCTCCAGCTGAAAATCCCATAACCCCAATTTTATCTGGGTCTATTCCCCATTCTTTAGCATGATGTCTGACCAATCGAATTGCCCGCTGAGCATCGAGCAATGGCACTTCTTCTGGACTTGATTGAGATTTCGGATCAGGAAGCCTGTATTTCAAAACAATACCTGTTATTCCCTCTGAATTAAACCACTTGGCAAAATCTGACCCCTCCCAGTCATAGGCTAAAATCCTATATCCTCCACCAGGTAAAATCAAAACAGCCTGGCCATTTTGAATCTGCTTTGTGGGGAAATAAACTTCAATCTCCGGGATTTGAACCTTACTTATCCTTAAAATTCCTTCCTGGGTTCTTTCTTCTTCGGAGTTTAGATTTGATTGAAGTGGTGGCATTCCTTCCCAAAGTGGAAGTTTTAAATCTTGACCAAAGGCGCTTAAAACAAAGGAGTTAAGGAATAAAAGGAGTATAATTCTTCGCATGATATAATTAATTTTTTTTCACCCGTAAACTGAAAAGCAAAACCATCAAAAAACAGAAAAAAGGCAAAATGAATGAGAAATTAACTTCAGGGACTCCTAGAATTTGAAGGTCATCATAGTTGCTTCCTCCGAGATCAAGAATCATTCCCTGAAGAGTAGGCATGATCGCACCACCTACAATAGCCATTACTAAAAAGGCAGCAGCAAATTTGGAGTCATCTCCCATGCCTTCCAGGGCAATCCCATAAATGGTAGGAAACATTAATGACATGGCAAATGAGATTCCTACTAAGCTGTAAAGCCCAGTTAAGCCTGGCAAGAATATCGCTCCAAGTGTAAACGCCATGGCAAGCAAAGAGAATATGGCTAAAAGCTTTGTTGATGAAATGTAGCGTAATAACCAGGTGCAAATCCAGCGACCTATCAGGAATACCACCAAGGCAGCATATCCATAGTTCACGGCAGAGGCATTCGAAATTCCGAGCACTTCAGCATACTGATAGATGTAGGTCCAAACCATAATTTGTGCACCTACATAAAACATCTGAGCGAAGGTGCCCTCAACAAAGTTTCTGTTCTGAAAAAGCCTTTTGATGGTGGGCCAAAAGTCAATTTTTACTCCATTCTCCTTATTTTCTGGCATTTTGGCTAGGGCAATAATTACTAGGATTCCAATCACTACCAAACCAAGAATTACATAAGGGTTACGTATAACCATGAGATCTGCTGAACGGATGACAGCTTTAGCCGAATCATCAAGACTCTCAAAAATGATCACTCCATTTTCATCCGTAGCATTTGATTGTAAGGAGTTGAGAATAAATTGTTTTGCAACAAAAAGCCCGGCCAACGCTCCCATTGGATTAAAAGCCTGAGCTAAATTTAACCGCTGTGTGGCCGTCTCTTCGGGGCCCATTGAAAGAATATATGGGTTTGCAGTGGTTTCTAGGAAAGCAAGTCCAAAAGTGAGAATGTACAGAGAGGCAAGAAAGAACCCATAGCTTTCCCATGCGGCAGCAGGGTAAAAAAGAAGAGCTCCAAACCCGTAAAGGCCTAGTCCTAAAAGAATTCCTGTTTTGTAAGAATATTTTTTAATGAATATGGCTGCAGGCAAAGCCATGGTAAAATAACCACCGTAGAAAGCAAGCTGTACAAAGGAGGCTTGCGTATTATTTAGCTCTAAAACCCTTTTAAATGCTGCCACCATTGGGTTGGTGATATCATTCGCAAATCCCCATAGCGCAAATAGCGAGGTGATTAGAATAAATGGAATGAGTAATTCCTTTGGAACCAGGGAGGCTTTTTTCATAGTGATCGATCTAGGTGGGTGTAGCCACCATCCACAAAAAGATGCTGGCCTGTGATATGACTGGCTCTTTTAGAAATCAAAAAAAGAACTGTGGAGGCGATTTCTTCAGGTTTAGTGAGACGTTTTTCCAGTGGAATTTTAGATGACACCTCTTTAAGTTTTTCATCTGGATTTTCGAAAGAAGCAAGCCATTGCTGATAAAGTGGAGTATCCACCTCCGCAGGAATCACCGCATTGACCCGAATAGAGAAGGGGAGAAGCTCCACCGCCCATTCTCGTGTAAGCGCCAGAAGTCCACCTTTGGAGGCAGTATAGCCTGATGTTGAGCCCTGCCCGGTAACTGCTGTCTTACTGCTAATATTCACAATGCTGCCTTTGGTTTTTTTCAGGTGAGGCAAAGCAAAGTGAATGAGGTCATAGCAATGGGTCAGGTTCTTTTCAAGAGAAGCCCTGAATAGCTCTGGACTGCCTTCCATCAAACCGACCTGATCATTGATTCCGGCATTATTGATAATCGCATCAATTCGACCAAAACGTCGAATAATCTCAGAAACTGAAGCTTCCGAATCCTTCGGTTTTACAAGTTTCCTTTGAATAAACATTCCTGGTTTATTCTCCAGATTTTCACCTTCCCTGACATTAGGATCAATCACTACCGGAATGCCACCTTCTTCGATAACCAGGTCGGTTGTGGCAGCTCCGATTCCCTGAGATCCTCCCGTGATAATGATTACTTTGTCCTTCAGGCCCAGATCCATAGACTACTTATTTATTATCAATTTTATAAAAGCTTTTTGCTGTCCCCCCGAAAATTGCCTCTTTCTCATCCTTTGAGAGTTGATTCGAAAATTCCTCCACAATGCCATAGACCTTCTCGTATGTCCCCGCAAGGGTACAAACAGGCCAATCACTTCCGAACATTAATCGATCAGGTCCAAACAATTCAAGGGCAATGTCCATGTAAGGGCTCAACTGTTCTTGACTCCATTTCGGCCAATTTGCCTCAGTAACCATTCCGGAGATCTTACAAAAGAGATACTCTCGATCTGCTAGCCTAGCCATCTTCTTTTTCCACTCCTTCCACTCTCCTGATTTAATTTTTGGCTTGGCCAAATGATCAATTACCATTGGTTTTTCGGGACTGGACTTCACTAATTCCTGGATAGAATCTAGCTGGTGTTCAAAAATCAGAATATCATATCTGTACCCTTTATTTAGGATAATTTTTAATCCCTTTTTAAAACCTTCACATAGAAAAAAGCTAGAATCCTTTGCCTGTAAAACCTCTCTAAAACCTTTTAAATCAGTGGTTTGACTGTATTTAACTAAATTTGATTCGAGATTTTGGTCGAATAGTTTTATCCAACCGACTACCCCCAGAATTTTGGGGTTCTCTTTGGCTAATTCTAATAAAAAATCTGTTTCAGCCAGACATTCTCTTGCTTGCACTGCTACCGATCCATCAATGCCATGATCCTCTAGAATTGAATCAAGATCTTTTGGTAAAAAGGATTTTGCAATCACACTCATTTCAGAGGTGATCCAATCGTATTCGATTGGGTCATACTCCCAAAAATGTTGGTGTGCATCTATTTTCATGCCTCAGGGTCTTCCATAGCAATTTGTCTAGCCTTCCCCAGTCCTTCAATACCCAATTCTATAACATCCCCCTTTTCCAGATAGGTTGGAGGATTTAAGCCCATTCCTACCCCTGAAGGTGTGCCTGTAGAAATAATATCTCCCGGCAGCAAAGTCATGTATTGGCTGAGGTGTTCTATAATCGTAGGGATATCAAAAATAAGGTCAGAGGTATTGCTGTCCTGAAGTATTTTTCCATTTAACTTTAGCCAAAGTCTTAAATTATGTGGGTCAGGAATTTGGTCCTTGGTCACTAAAACAGGGCCTAGAGGAGCAAAGCTATCAGCGCTTTTCCCTTTCACCCATTGTCCTCCATGATTAAGTTGAAAGTCTCTTTCGCTCACATCATTGTGAACAGCATATCCGAGTACATAATCCATGGCATCAGCTTTGGAAACGTATTTGGCCCTTTTTCCAATGATTACTGCTAACTCGACTTCCCAATCCGTTTTTTTCGAGTTTTTAGGTATTAAAATCGGATCGAAAGGTCCAGATAAGGAAGATGAGGACTTCATGAAAACAATGGGAATGGTCGGTACATCCATTCCTGCCTCTTGAGCATGTTTAAGGTAATTGAGCCCTATGCAGATAATTTTAGAAGGTCTGGCGATTGGAGACCCGATTCTCGCATTCGCAGGAACTTGGGGTAGGTTTTCTTTTTGACTGATCAGCCAGTCATTGAGTCTATTTAAGCCATCATTGGCAAAGAAATGTTCGTTCCAATCTTCTCCAAATGATGAGCAATCCAGATTTAAACCATTTTCATCTTGAATCCCAGGCTGCTCACTTCCAAAATCTCCAAATCGAATAAACTTCATAGCAATAGATTATAAATTAAACTTTCAATCCCTTAAATCCCCCATCAATATTGTAATCCGCCCCGGTGATAAAGCCACCTTTTTCAGAACATATAAAATAACCAAAATCCGCAATTTCTTCTGGCTTTGCCATTCTACCGATGGGTTGAGTGGCAGCTAGTTTTTCAAACATTTCCTTTTCTCTTCTAGGGTAATTCTTGGCTAGAAAACCATCTACAAAAGGTGTGTGTACCCGGCCAGGAGAAAGACAATTGCATCGAATACCTTCTGAAACATAATCCCGAGCTATGCTCAAGGTCATTGAAAGAATTGCGCCTTTCGTCATAGAATACGCAAAACGATCAGGAAGCCCCATGGTCGCTGCCACGGATGCCATATTCAAAATAGCTCCTCCATTTTGCTTCATCTTTAAAATCACAGGCCTAGTAACTAAAAAAGCACCTTTAACATTAACCTGATAGACACGGTCAAAATCTTCTTCTGAAGTGCTTTCCACTTTTCCGATATGCGAAATCCCTGCATTATTTATCAGCACATCGATTGTTTTTGGAGTTTTCTCAATTGCCTTTTTAACCTGCTTGGAGTCCGTGATATCACATCGGATAAATTTAGTTTTTAAACCCTCAGCATTAAGTTCGGCTTCCACTTTCTCACCTTCTTCCTCATTCCAGTCAAGGAAAAAAACGTGAGAACCTTCTTTGGCAAATTTTCTAACCATAGCCAACCCTATTCCATTGGCCCCTCCTGTAATTATGACATTTTTACCTTTCATAGATTTTAGGTTAAAGTAGAACGATTTGACCTGTTTTTACAGATTCATCACAAGCAAATGCAATACGTAAACTATTTACCGCATCATCCAGATGATCAGTTAAATCAATATCCTCCTGGATTGCCTTAAGAAAATAAGTCTGCTCTCGGTCACATAATTCCTGATGTCCAGGTTCATCAGTCATATCGATCCAGGTGTCCGGTTTAGTGAAATTATTTTTTTCATCTATGTCGGCATGATGAACTCTGATGGATTCAGTTTTAGTATGACTATCCACATCATCTGATTTTCCTGAAGCCCCTGCATCTTTGGCCACAATAGAGACAGATCCCTTAGGTCCGAAAACATCCTTTACAAAGAATGCAGTTTCACTGATCATGGGCCCCCATCCAGCTTCATACCATCCCACGGACCCATCATCAAATCGAATCTGCAGTTGCCCGTAATTATAATTATCCTCCGCTACATCCTCGCTCAGTCGAGCACCAATAGCTGAAACTGAGATAGGTTTGGATCTGGTCATTTGGCACATCACATCTATGTAATGAACCCCGCAATCTACAATCGGACTCAGACTTTTCATCAGATTTCGATGTACGTCCCACATATATCCCTGGCTTTGCTGGTTAAGGTTCATTCTCATGACCAGCGGCTTTCCAAGGTTTCTGGATTCTTCAATGAATCGAATCCAGGATGGATGGTGCCTGAGTATATATCCGACCACCACTTTTTTGCCGGTTATTTTGGCTGTATCCACTATTTTTTCGCATCCCTCAATACTGTCTGCTAATGGTTTTTCGATGAAAATATGGCAACTTGCTTCTAGCGCTTTAAGTGCAAAGTCTTCATGGGTATCAGGATAAGTAGAGATGCAAACTGCATCTGGTTTACTTAAGGCTAATGCTTCTTCGTAATCTGTAAATAAAGGATAATTACCTCCTAATTTTTCATTTAATAATTCTTTACTTTTCCCACGAGATACAAGCCCACATATTTCAAACTGAGGCATTTTATGATAAGCTGCAGCGTGAGAAGCCCCCATGTTTCCGCAGCCAACGACTAATATTCGGATTGGTGTTGAAGTATTCATATGTGGTTTTTAGACTATAAAAGTTAGGGTTAATTCTGCTTTTTTATTTCTTCCATGGATAAGTAAATGATGTTTACATCCAGCGAAACTCTGGTTTCGGGTTCGTCTGTTTCATCTCGTGGCACATTGACAATCCGGTCCACGATATCCATACCTTTAATAACCTTCCCAAAGACTGTATAATCGCCATCTAACCTCGCAAGTCCATCTTTATTTTGGACGATATAGAACTGACATCTAGCAGAAAGCTTATCTGGATTTCCATCCCGACCTGCACCCACAGCTCCATAGATGTGTTTTAATTCGGGGTCAAATTCAGGTTCAAGCAAATATTCGGGATCATTAAATCCCTCAGGGGTATCTGGACAACCACCCTGGGCTACAAAATTTGGGATGACCCGATTAAAACTCAAGGAATCCCAATATCCTGCCTCTGCCAGTTCGATGAAACTGGCCTTATGATTTGGTGTCCTTTCGTCTAGTTCTATCCAAATTTCCCCTATAGGGGTGATGATTTGACCAATAGGCTTTTTTTCTTGGGCAAAAGCCATTGAACCTAGCAAAAATCCTAATACGATTAAAAAGGATATCTTTTTCATTCTTGAGACGCGCTTAACTTTTCCTTATTGACTACGGGATTGGCATACATCGAAAGGAAATTTTGTCGGGTGACTGGGTCATCGGTTTTTACCTTTTCTTCAAATCTGGTCATAAAAGCCTGTTTTTCCTCTGCTGTATATTGGTCAGAATAGCGATCTGAATTATTCAATAAATCACAAGCTATGTATTTGCTAGGCCAAAGCTTATACCCTTGGAGGATGTACCTGTCGATCACCTCAGTAAGAAGGGTTAGCTTTTCTGATAGATTTCCATCTTCCTGATTGATTTGGTCCAAATCATCTTCAATGGTTCCATGAACATGAATGTGGATGTGTTTTTTGGTTCCGATAATTCCCCGAAGAAGATTCAGGAAATCTTCATTCTCACTTTTGATGTACTTTTCACCCAATGATTTTGCAATTAGTTCAGGAAGTTTCAGGATATCAGTAGGGTCATATTCATAGGAAATTGAAACCGGAACCAGTTTTAGCTCTTTGAAAGAATCAAATGGATTTTGGCCCTCATGGGCCAAAGTCAACATCTTCAAGACCCCTTTATGTGTGAGATCATTTCCATCCTTGCTTCGGCCTTCACGCTGTGCGGTCCAAACACTCCTGTTTTCATGGAGAATGGCATTATGAATGTATGAAGAAACCAGATTCGAATTTTCAAGTAATTTCCTGCCTTGAGCACCGCGTTCGATAACAAAGTTTCTATTCAACCGGCTCAGGGTATTTAAAAATGGCCTTTTTACCAGATTATCCCCGATGGCGGAAGTGGTCATCACCAGACCATTTTCATACAGACAACTATTGAGCAGGGAGGTGTCAAGAACGATGTCCCTGTGGTTTGAGATAAAAAGGTATGCGGTGTTTGGTTCTAGCTTTTCAAAACCCGAAAAAGTCAGTCCTTCGGAGCTTTTTTCTAAAACCTTTTTAAGCCCAGGATAAATAAAGTTTATCTGGAAATCTCTCAGAGAATGCGTGTGAAGCATCAGAAGCTTCCAGGTCATATTTTCATCCTCCGGAAAGGTGAATTTCATCATGGCCTCCAGCATGGGGTCATTGATGATAGACTGGATAGCCTTGTTTACTTCAGAATCATAGAAAGGACGAATTGAATCAAATTTGTGCATGGGTGATTTTGCAATGGAAGCCTGAAAATAGACCCTGATGAAGAAAGATCAGCTTCGCTTTCTAATTTCTTTTTAAATACTTGTCAAAAAACACCATATGAACGGGTAATGCCTCAGTCCAATATGGCCAGGTGTGGGCACCGGGGCGCTCGATATATTCATGATCTACCTTTTTGTCTAAAAGCAGTTTATGCATCTGTCGGTTGGTTTCAATGAGGAAATCATCCACTCCACAATCGATAATTAGAGCTAGTTCTGCCTTTTGTAATTCGGGTACCAGTCCTACAGCTGTATACTTAGAGAATGGAGCATCGTACTGAATTTTCCCGAGCATTGCCAACTGCTGCCCTTGTCTACTTTTCCTAAAATTCTCTGGAACTTTCCACAATCTCGTATCAATGTTCATTACCCCACTCATCGATCCTGCAGCAATGAATAAATCAGGGTTTTTAGCTGCTAAGGTTATTGCTCCATGACCACCCATGGACAGCCCGGTAATCGCTCTGGATTCCTTTTTCGCAATAGTTCTGAATTTTGAATCGATAAAGGGGATTAATTCTTTGATCATGTAAGTGGCATACTGCACTGAATCCAGCAGTGGACTGTCAAAATAGTATGAGGAGGGTCCCACACCTGGAGTAACTATTATCAAATCATATTCATTTGCCATTCGCTGAACCAATCCCTTCTCAGTCACTTTTCTATGCCAATCATCAAAGGCTCCGCTACCTCCGTGCAAGAGATAAAGAACGGGATATCGAGAATTCCCTTCTTGGTAGCTATTAGGATAGGTGATGGCGGCCTTGAGTGTTTTCTGCATAACCTCACTGTAGACGGGTAAGCTATCAGTACCAAATTGGCCAAAAGCAACTAGGCTTATTAAAAAGAAGCCTAGGGTTAATTGAAATTTTTTCATAGTGAAAATAAATTGAATAGATTGAAGCAAGGGAATATAATTAAAAATTAGCACCAGTCTTGAATCCTTATGGGTTAAGGCCGAAAGAATGTGCTGAATGGATAATCATGAATACCAGCAGACTTCAGCAATGGGCCTATGCCGCCATGCTTATTGTTTTTGGCGTGATCATTTTGAAAGAAGGAGCCTTTCTTTTTGTACCACTTCTATGGGGCGTTTTTTTTGCTTTCGCCTTGTACCCTATGGCTCACTGGCTTGAGTTGAAACGAGTTCCTAGGGCCTTGGCTATAGTCATCAGTATCCTTGTAGTAAGCGTCTTTGTGATAGGAGTATTATATGTTCTTTTTAATCAGGTTATTAATCTGGCAAGAGATATTCCAGAAATAGGGGAGCAGCTCAAATCAAAATCAAATACCTACCTCAAGGATATACTTGACTTTTTTAATCTAGATGTTGAGGGTTCTCTTGAAAGTATTGGCTTAATGGAAATGTTAAGCGTGGAAAATCTGAGCAGAACTCTTTTTGCTACAGGTAAGTCTATTACGCTTGGCGGTATTGTGCCTCTCTATGTTTTCCTTTTAATGTACTACAAGGATTTTTTCACAAGTTTCCTTCTTAAGGTTTCAGATGACCCGAATGAGCAGGTGATCAGATGGGCTAGGTCAACGGGTGACCTGATTAAGTCTTATTTGGTTGGTTTAGTAAAAGTAACGATCATGCTGTCGGTACTCTCAGGTATCTATTTCTACTTGATCGGAAGTGAGTATTTTATTCTTTTTGCTGTTTTGGTTGGGGTGCTAAACCCCATCCCTTACGTAGGTGTGATTATCAGTTCTTCCGTGGCTATTTTCTTTATGTTTTTAACCACAGATTCTTTGATTTATCCACTCTTAACTATGTTGGTGCTTTGGGGCTTGCAGCTATTCGAGAATAATATAATCACTCCCACAGTGGTAGGATCTCAGGTCAAGGTCAATGCACTCGCGGTAGTCCTCGCAATCCTTTTTGGAGGATGGCTTTGGGGAGTATCTGGGATGGTTCTTTGTATCCCGTTAATTGGCGTGATCAAGTTGACTTTGGAGCAAAGCGATGATTACAAAGCCTATGGATTTCTGCTAAGTGACTCGGTGAAAATTATCGAGGAAAATGAAAATTATTGGTCAATTCTGAAGAAGAAAATAGGGCTAAAAAAAGGCTCCAATTAAAATTAGGAGCCTTTTGATTATTTCCAGAAATCTGCGTTTTCTATTCCATTTTCAGATGCTTTGAAAACGGGATCTTTTCCTTCCTTTTTCTGCCTTTTGTAATCTTCAAATGCTTTCAATGCAGGCTTGCGAAGTAAGAAAATAGCAACAATGTTTAACCAGGCCATTAATCCCACACCGATATCTCCAAGCATCCAGGCTGCTTCAGCTGTTTTCACACATCCATAGAAAGTAGCAGCCAATATTAAAACCCTTAGCGCATTTAAAGCAATTTTATTGCTCTTTCCTCTGAACAAGTAAGTAAGGTTGGTTTCAGCAATATAGTAATAGGCGAGAACCGTAGTAAAGGCAAAGAAAAACAAGGAAATGGCGATAAATCCTTGCCCGATGGTTGGGAATTCACTTGCAATAGCAAATTGGGTATACTCAGGTCCAAACTCCACCCCAGGAAGATTTTCGACTATGTACCCTCCATCAGGATTTTCTACATTATACTGTCCCGTAAATAGAATCATCAGAGCTGTAGCGGTACAGACGAAAATCGTATCCACATAGACTGAGAAAGCCTGAACCAAGCCTTGCTTTACCGGATGGCTTACCTCAGCTGCAGAAGCGGCATGAGGAGCAGTTCCCTGTCCTGCTTCATTTGAGTAAATACCTCTTTTTACACCCCAGGCGATGGCCATACCAAATACACCACTGAAGGCAGCCTCTAGATTAAATGCGGATTTGATTATCAATCCAAAAATCGCCGGAACCTCGGTAATATTTATACCAATAATCAACAAAGCCATAAAAATATAGGCTGCTGCCATGATGGGAACTACGATTTCAGCGACAATACTGATTCTCCTTACACCTCCGATGATAATCACCGCAAGACATGCTGTCACAACTATGGCCGTGTAGAAAGGATCTATCCCAAATGCATTTTCCACACTTAGAGCTATACTATTACTTTGAACACCCGGCATAAAGAGGGCAGTGGCCATAATGGTGGCAAAAGCAAAAACCATTGCATACCATTTAATTTTTAGGCCTTTTTCTATGTAGAAGGCTGGTCCACCACGGTATTGTCCATCATCCACTTCTTTGTAAATCTGGCCTAAAGTGGATTCTATGAATGCTGAGGAAGCTCCAAGAAAAGCGATCACCCACATCCAAAAGATCGCACCGGGACCGCCCATAGCTATGGCAGTTGCCACGCCTGCAATATTTCCTGTTCCTACCCGGCCTGAGATGGCGATGGCAAAAGCCTGAAAGGAGGACACACCCTGATCAGAAGCTTTTCCCCTGAAAAGCAAGGAAATCATTTCCCGAAAGAAGGTAACCTGAAGAAATTTGGTTTTGATTGAGAAGAAGATGCCGGCACCGAGGCAAAGTACAATAAGTGCGTCGCTCCAGACGATGTCATTAATGACCTGGATTATATCATTCATGTTGGTTTGTTTTCCCTTCAGGTAAGTTCAAAATGCTACTTACATGAAGCCTTAAAATCTATTGAAGTTGCAAAAATAACAAATAAACTCAGCCAGCCTTAACCAATGTGAGGAATGGCTTATTGCCTTTTTGATATATTGGCGTGGAGTCAATACTTATGGTTAATCCAATTTTTCACCGAATCCATCTATAAATGAAAGTGCCAATCAAGAAATCACTATGAATGATGATATCGTCCTGCCGGATTTGGCGAGGTTACCTTTTAAGTTTGACTCTGTAAAGCTTAAAGAGGAGTTAATCGCCTTAGAAAACGAATACTGTGTTGGTCATTTTGTACGGCAGAACTATGAAGGTGATTGGGCGATACTACCTCTCACAGCCCAGTCAGGTAAAGATCATCACATTTTGATGGCTTCAGCTATCCCTGGTGATCATGAATTTATTTTTACACCGTTTCTTTTAAAAACTCCAAAATTGCTGAAATCAACTTATCTTCCATTATTGTACTAAGATTTGATTTGGGGTTTTACCAAGAGGTGATTTTAATTGATAAATAAAACATGAAAGTACTTTTTTTCACCAATAGTATTTGGAGCCTGTCTTCACTTTACCAGCTTTCCATAACCACCCAACTCGGAGGTGTAGTCGTTACAGAGAGGGACGCCAAAAAGAGAACTGAACTCGTAGAAGCCATGGAGAGCCAGAAATGGGATATTATACCATGGTCAAATGATGGGGATTTAGTTCAAATTATTCAAGATCAAAAGATTGATCTGGGACTAATGCTGGGATTTAAGAAGCTAATTCCAAAACACATTATTGATGCTTTTCCAAAGGGAGTGATTAATATTCATTTTGGTTCACTTCCAAAATATGCTGGCCCTGATCCCTTATTCTGGACATTGAAAAATGGTGAAAAACAAAATGAAATTACCTTCCACCAGATAGACGAGAACTGGGATTCTGGAATAGCTCTGTCTAAAAAGATTGTACAGATTTTCCCTGGTGAAAATTATGGATTACTTGGGGCAAGACTGGCGAATACTGTTGCCCTGGAGCTACCCAGGCTGCTGACTTCAATTGAGTCAGGATTGGATGGGATAGGGGATATCCCGATAAACCCTAAACCGCTAGGCAAACCAACGGGTGAAGAAATACGAATTGATTGGCGAAAGCAAAGTAGCCAGGAAATTGAATATTTGGTCAATGCCTGTAATCCCGCTTATGGTGGGGCAATTACCTCCTTTCGAGGTGGGATTATTCGGATTATGGAAGTCAGTCCAGCAGATATGGATAATCAAGGTGCATTTAGCCCAGGCTCCATTATCTACTCAGATGGAACTTACGGGGTATTTGTACTGTGCTCCGACTTCAAATGTCTTAGGATAAATATTTTGAAAGTTGATCAGTCTTATATCAGCTCTCAGAAGTTTGCAGCTTTGGGAGTTACTACGAAGGATATTTTGGTTTAGGATGAAATTCATTCTATTTAATCTAGTAATTCTACTATTTGTAAGTTATTAATTCGAAGATAAAATTTTTCAAGAGTTAATTCTTTTGGCAATCATCGAGTTTATCACTACATTCTCGCAAAGATTTTTTTATGGAGAATAATCGAAGAAAATTTTTAAGGGATTCGGCGGCATTGGTTGTTTTATTTTCTTTACCGAGTTTACCTGGTTTTGGAAACGAACCTAAAATGCAATTCAACTCTTCAACTTTTCAAGCAAAGGAGTTGGAGAAAAGTATCTTTGAAGACTTAATAAAGGCGTATAAAAATAAATCTCCACTTGTTTTAGGTGTAGACCAATTCGACAAAGTCAAAGGGTACAACAGGAAAGTTCCCGAAAGTCTTCGGGTATCAGTGGCGCTATTTGGAGATGACTTATATAGGATGGATAGTGAATCTCTTTCAGAAAGTGTTTCGAATTCAAATATTCCTTTGGTGAATAGCAATTTAGATATCACATGCTTAGAGAATCAGTCATTAGTTCAGCCTTATACAATAAGAAAAAGTGAAGAAAAAAAAATCGGGATCATCGGAATTTCATTTGCGGACCCCAAACAGTCATTTCTTGAGATAGCAACAATGGCTAATGAGAAAGCTGAATTCTTGAAGTCTGAAAAATTCTGCGACGAAGTTTTATGTATGGTCGAAAATCCAGAAAAGCGATTTCCATTACTTTCCGTGAGTGACTTCATTTCAGAAACAAGCAAAATTGATTCATTTTTTTCAATCAGTGATAAAATAAAAGAGACCAGGTTATATGCATACCCAGATAAAAATGGGAAGACAGCCTTTTTACAATTACGATCAAAATCAGATAAAGAAATAGGAGTAATCCTCAATAAAGATCGTCATGGAACTAAGATTCATCAAATAATTAAATTTTCAACTTAAATAATTTTTCAATGGAAGGTACAATAGGAGAAATCCGGCTCTTTGGGGGTAATTTCCCGCCAAGAAATTGGGCTGATTGTTCGGGGCAGCTGTTACCCATTTCCCAGAATACAGCTTTATTTTCAATTTTAGGGACCATTTATGGAGGTGATGGCAGAACAACTTTTGCTCTCCCGGATCTCAGAGGACGGGTTTCAATTGGTGAAGGCAATGGTCCTGGTCTTGCGGATTTTAGATTAGGTTCACGGGCTGGGGCAGAGCAGGTTCAACTAAACATTACGAACCTGCCCTCACATAACCATACGATGAAAGTAAGTTCAAGTGCAGGGGATAGTTCTGATCCTTCTGGAAGATATGTGGCGAAAGCACAAACAGAAGTGGAGCGCGGAGCTACTCCCGTCCCAGTGGATGCTTATGGTAATGTAGCTAACCAGACACCAATGGCAGCGAATAGTGTCGGAAATACCGGAGGTGGTCAGCCATTCAGTGTAAAAAACCCCTATTTGGGTTTAAGATATATTATTTGTCTTTTCGGGATTTTTCCTTCAAGGTCATAATTTTTCAACTTTTAAAAATAAAATCTAATGAATCCAACGCTAGCAGAAATAAGAATTTTCGCAGGGAATTTTGCCCCGAGAGGATGGGCTTTTTGCCAGGGGCAACTATTACCAATAAGTCAAAATCAAGCCCTATTTTCTTTATTAGGTACAATTTATGGGGGGGACGGAAGAACGACCTTTGCCTTACCGGATTTAAGAGGAAGGTTTCCTAACTCTCAAGGACAAGGTCCTGGATTATCTAATATAAGGCAAGGCGAAAATGCAGGTATAGAAAGGAAGGCCCTTAATGTAACTGAAATGCCTTTGCACAATCATGCAATGGTTGCTAATAATACAACAGCCAGTACATCAGATCCATCTACAGGAGCTCCTGCACAGGCGCAGACAGAAGCTGAAAGGGGACAAACACCAATTCCTGTGGACATCTATGCCAATACTCCCAATGCTCAGATGGCACCTGATGCTCTTTCCCAAGTGGGAGGTGGACAACAAATAGATGTCCGCAATCCATTTTTAGGCTTGCATTATATAATCGCTTTACAGGGTGTCTTCCCTAGCCGAAGCTAATTTTTAACCTTTAAAACAAAAATAATTATGGAAGGAATGATAGGAGAAGTAAGGCTTTTTGGAGGGAACTTTGCACCTCGAAGCTGGGCCCTTTGCCAGGGTCAATTATTGCCAATTTCCCAAAACACGGCACTTTTTTCAATTTTAGGTACCATCTATGGTGGAGATGGGCGAACTACATTCGCCCTTCCCGATTTGAGAGGACGAGCACCTATTGGGGTGGGGACAGGGCCAGGGCTTTCTAACATAAGGGAAGGTCAAAAGGGTGGCCAAGAAACACATACATTGAATGTATTGGAAATGCCTTCGCATACCCATCCTGTTAATGTGAGTAATCAGGCGGCAGATCAGCGGTCTCCTGCCGGGAAAGCCTTCGGAAAAGCTGAAGTCGAAGTAGAAAGGGGTGCACCAAAGATTCCTGTGGATGCATATAACTCTGCTGGTAATGCAAATTTTGGCTCCGTGGTCGGAAATTCCGGTGGAAATCAGTCCTTCAATCTTCGAAATCCTTTTTTAGTCACAAACTATATAATATGTCTACAAGGGATTTTCCCAAGCAGATCCTAAAGTGTAATTAGTTTATTTCAAATCGTAACGTTATGGCTCGTCATTTTTTAATTTTTACAAGTTTATTTTTTCTATGGTCTTCTTTTTCGATTGAGATAAAGGCGCAGACTACAGTCACTTTTGATGAAATTCTTACCCCTACTCTAAATTCATTGAATGGAACAAATACTTACACTAATTCAGGTGTTACTTTTCAGATATTTTCAGGTTCAAATAGTGGTGCTTTAGTCAGTTCATTTGATCAGGGGTTTAATGGTACTCGGGCACTGGATGATACAAACCTCACTCCAGGTGGTGTTACAGGCTGGAGAATTACTAAAGCGGATAATTCAGATTTTCAACTTTTAAGTATATGGTTACAGGAGGGGTGTGATTGTTCTTCTACCTCTGGAACTGTGAAGGCTTTTAAGGATGGTGTTCAAGTTGGGGCGACAGTTAACTTAAATTTTGACAGTCGTACTACTGGGGCTAAAAATTTTGCCACTAACACTGATTTTAATTCTGTCGATGAAATTCGAATAGAAGGCACTGACCTATATGTTCTAATCGATAATTTTTCTTTTGGACCTGAGGTTAATACGGGAGTAAACGACCCTCCTGTAGTTACGGATATTTCATTGGTCGGTGCTCCATTGACCACTGCTGCATCTGTTACTTATGCCGTGACCTTCTCGAAGAATGCCGTTAATGTTACATCAGATGATTTTCAGCTGACGACAGCCGGTACTTCAGGTAGTATTGGTGCTGTTAGCGGTAGCGGATCTTCATACACTGTTGCTGTAAACAATTTAGCTGGAGATGGGACTGTCAGGCTCGATTTAAAAGCAGGAACAGATATCCAGAACGATAATGGTAATACGGGTACGCCTGCATTTACCTCTGGACAATTACACTTTGTAGGACCTTGTTTTGTGGAGACTTTTGAAACAGAAACTGATGCTGCCATCACCTTCAGCGACAATGGCAAGACCTTTAACCTAGGTACCGGATTGGAAATAGAAAAACGTAGTGGGTTTGGTGCAGGTTCATCTTCCGGGTATGTGATCAATAATAATTCAGCTGGATCATTCTCTATTACCAATACGGAGGACTTCACAATGAAAACAGTGGATCTTTTCCTATCAGATTTGAGTGGAAATAATCCTACCGCAGTTGGAACTCTGACTGTGGAAGGGAAAAATGGAGGGGAGAGTCAATTCATCATTACCAAGAACTCGGGTTTTCCAACGACCACGACTACAAATAATGGATTCTTCACACTAGACTTTGCTACTGACGGTGCTGCAAACTATAGAAATACCAATGTAGATGAACTAGTATTTAGCATCTCTGGAGGATTCCTTGAGCTGGCAATCGATAATTTTAATTTCTGCGAGGCTGCGGCAGCAACAGATACTCAAGCCCCAGCTGTTCAAAGCATTGACTTAGTAGGAAACCCTGTTTCCACTTCAGCTGCGGTGAATTATGAGGTTACTTTTGATGAGGTTGCCCTGAATGTTAGCCAGGATGATTTTGAATTAATTCCAACTGGTACGGCCACAGGTGCAATAACTAGCCTTTCTGGATCTGGTTCTAATTACATTCTTTCTGTCACAGGGATAAGTGGAGAAGGATCAATTAAAGTTAATCTAAAAGCCAATACGGATATTGCTGACGGACTTGGCAATACGCCTCCCTTTGACTTTAGTGGAGGGCAGGTACACCTGGTGGGATCCTGTTTTATAGAAACCTTTGAGTCATTAAGCGGTGGTGAGACCTCTTTCACCTCAAACGGTAAAAACTTTACGCTAACTGGAAACTGGGCAGTGAAATCTCAATTTGGCTTTGGCGCCGGTAATTCAAGTGAATTCATAGAAAATTCTGGCTCTGGTACATATATTTTGAATTCTACTTCTGAGGCGGTAAGGTTCGAGAGAATTGATTTTTACCTTTCATCTATCGTTGGAGGTAGTACACCTACAAATGATGGCTCAATCACGATTCGTGGCTACGAAAATGGCAATTCTACACAATTATTCTCTATAACTCGAAATCCGAGTCCTCTATTCCCGACATCAACTGCGAATGGAAATAATGGCTTCTTTACATTTGAATTTGACCTTACATCAGAAGGTGGTCCTGATCGTAGTGCGGTCTTCGTAGATCGTTTAGAAATAGAGGTTTCTACTTTTGTTTATTTAGCCGCGGATAATGTTCAATTCTGTGCTGATTTCGAAGCGCCAACAGGCTATAGTGTTACTATAGACCAAGACCCAATTACTAATGCAAATGCGAGTAATGTCAGCTTCACCTTTGCAGGCGGTGAGCCAGGTGCAACCTACAATTATGAATTTACAAGCACTGGTGGAGGTACGGCTGTGGTTGGTAATGGAACGCTTACCACTGCAACAGATCAGATTACGGGGATAGACTTAAGTGGTCTTGGAGCCGGTACCGTAACCCTGACTGTGGTCCTAACGGATACTTCCGGAAATCAAGGAGCAGAGGTGGATGATAATGTTCAAAAAGTGCTTACTCCAGAAGTTGTCCTAAGCACATCTACAAATTCCTTTAACGAAACAGGAGGGTCTGCCACCATAACCGCAACCCTGAGTTCAGCAGCTCCAGCGAATGAAACCATTCTCATAGCTTTCACAGGAAGTGCTGGAAATGGGGTAGACTACATTGGAAATATAAGTATTTCTATTCCTATCGGAAGTACATCGGGTTTTATTTCTATTACTTCTATCCCGGATGAACTCGTGGAAGCAGATGAATCTTTTACTGCAACTATATCGAGTGCCTCTGGTGCGACTATAGGAGCGAATAAGTCTGTAGATGTGCAGATTATCGATGATGATCAAGCTGCTGTCACTATTGCCGATGTCACAGTGAATGAAAATAGTGGAACTGCCACAATCACAGTCTCTTTAGATAATGCAGTAGATGGTGGATTTGATGTGAATGTGAATACTGCTGATGGAACTGCTACTACAGCCGATGGTGATTACACAGCCGTGACGGCACAAACGCTGACCTTTGCAGGAACGGCAGGTGAGTCGGAGACTTTTAACATTACGCTTGGCAGTGATACCAAGGTGGAAGCAGATGAGACGGTAAGTATATCCATGAGTGGTATATCACCGGCGACTGTGCCTAATGGTGACATCGATATCACTGATGTAGCAATCTTGACTATTATTAACGATGATCAAGCAACGGTAACTATTGCCGATGTCAGCGGTAATGAAGATGATGGTGCGATAACCATAACGGCTACCCTAGATAATCCGGTTGACGGAGGCTTTACGGTTGATGTAAGCACAGTTGGTGGTACAGCTACTACAGCAGATAGTGATTACTTTCCTGTCGGTCAAACCTTAACTTTTGCCGGTACAGCAGGTGAAACTCAAACCTTTACGGTGACGCCTACCGCAGATGCCATACCAGAACCGAACGAGACGGTGATTATAGGCATGAGTAATGTAGTTCCAGGGACTGTTTCATCCGGTGATATAGATGTAACAGACGGTGCAACTGTCACCATTATAAATGATGATGATGCATCTTTCTCAGTAAATGATCCTTCAGTCGCTGAAGGCAACGCAGGTACTTCAACTTTACAGTTTACCGTTTCCTTGAGTGATCCGGCCCCGGCAGGAGGAGCAACAGTGGATTATGCCACTTCAAATGGAACTGCCACGGCAGGTTCGGATTATACTGCCATTGGAACGACTACGCTTTCTTTCTTAGCTGGTGAAACCAGCAAAACCGTGGATGTTAGTGTTGCGGGTGATGAAACAGTAGAAGTGGATGAAACCTTAACGCTTACCCTCTCTAATCCAACAGGAACTGATGTAATTATTGGTGATGCAACAGGGACTGGAACAATTACAAATGATGATCAAGCTGCTGTAACTATTGCTGATGTTGCAGTAAATGAAAATAGTGGAACTGCCACAATCACAGTCTCTTTAGATAATGCGGTAGATGGTGGATTTGATGTGAATGTGAGTACTGCTGATGGAACGGCTACGACTGCAGATGCAGATTACGTCGCAGTGACGGCTCAAAAACTAACCTTTGCAGGGACTACTGGGGAGTCAAAGACATTTGATGTTACCATAGGTGGTGATACCAAGGTAGAGGCTGATGAGACAGTTAGCATTTCTATGAGTGATCTGTCCCCGGCGACTGTGCCTAGTGTTGACATCGATATCACTGATGGGGCAATCTTGACTTTTATTAACGATGATCAAGCTGCCGTTACTATTGCCGATGTCAGTGGAAATGAAGATGATGGCGCCATTACGGTGACGGTAACACTGGATAATGCAGTTGATGGAGGCTTTACCGTTGATGTGAGTACAACAGATGGAACTGCCACCACAGCAAATAGTGATTACACTCCATTAGCCGGTCAAACCCTGAACTTTGCTGGAACGGCTGGGGAAACTCAAACCTTTACGGTGACGCCTACCGCAGATGTCATTCCAGAACCGAACGAGACGGTGATTATAGAGATGAGTAATGTAGTTGCCGGGACTGTAGCATCCGGGGATATAGATATAACAGACGGTGCAACTGTCACCATTATAAATGATGATGATGCATCTTTCTCAGTAGGTGACCCTTCAATCGCTGAAGGCAACGCAGGTACTTCAACTTTACAGTTTACTGTTTCCTTAAGTGCCCCGGCCCCGGCAGGAGGAGCTACAGTCGACTTCGCGACGTCCGATGGAACAGCAACCGCAGGATCTGATTACACCGCAATTGGAGCTACCACTCTTTCCTTTTTTGCTGGAGAATCTAGTAAAACAGTAGACATCAGCGTTATCGGTGATGAAACAGTAGAGATTGATGAGACCCTTACCCTTACCCTATCTAATGCTACAGGAACTGATGTCATAATAGCAGATGCTACCGGAACAGGTACCATTACTAACGATGATCAAGCTGCTGTCACTATTGCCGATGTCACAGTGAATGAGTCTGATGGAAATGCAACTATCAGTGTCACTTTAGATAAAGCGGTTCAAGGTGGATTTACGGTCAACGTTAATACCACAGACGGAACAGCTACCGCAGCTGACGGAGATTATACATCGGTAATCACTACTCTAACATTTGCAGGTACTGCAGGGGAAATTCAAACTTTCCAAGTTCCGATTACTGATGATAGCAAAGTAGAATTAGATGAAACGGTATCCATCAGTATGAGTGGATTGATCCCAACGATAGTAGCCGGTGGCGATATAAATATTACCGATACGGGTACGATCACCATCACTAATGACGATACTGCCACAGTAACGATAGCTGATGTTAGTGGAAATGAGGATGATGGTCCAATTACCGTCACCTTGACCCTTGATAATCCGGTTAGTGGAGGATTTAATGTGAATTATACCTCTCTAGATGGTACAGCAATAGGGAATGTAGATTATTCAACTGTGTCAGGTACTATTAGCTTTGCAGGAACTCCTGGAGAAACTGAGTCATTTAATGTTACTCCGATAGCTGATGGCGTTGTTGAAGCTGACAAAACGGTGCTTATTACCATGAGTGATCTCGCTCCTACTTTTGTTTCGACAAGTGATATAGATATTTCTGATGAGGCTACCGTTACGATTTTGAATGATGATACAGCCGAACTTTCGATTTCAGCGACGACTCAAGCAGCTGAAGACAATACGAATGGTGTTTTCACAGTATCTACAAGTAGTCAGTTTGCTACCAATACTACAGTTACCTTTACTATTGAAGGTACAGCCATACCAGGAACTGATTATGTTAATTTGGGAACTAGCTTTGTCTTCCCTGCGAATACAAACTCTGTAACAATTACAGTACCTGTGATTGGTGATGACTTGGATGAAAATGATGAGGAAGTGATATTGACATTGACTGGGACAGATAATGCTTCCGTCCAGGTAGGAACTCCTAGCCAAGCAACCCTTACAATTGCTGACAATGATGAAACTCCTTTAGTTGTTGCAGGCCAATCATTTAATTTGGCTGAAAATGCTGCGAATAATAGTCTGATAGGAACTATCCTGGCTACCGATACAGATGCAGGGACTGTATTCCAGAGTTGGATGATATCATCTGGAAATGACGATGGAATATTTGGTATTGACTCTGGTACTGGGGAACTAAGTGTTGTCGATAATTCAAACCTTGACTTTGAATCTAATACTCAATATGTATTAGAATTGACTGTCACTGATGGAACTAATACCAGTGCTGCTGAAGAGGTGATCATTAATGTGACTGATGTCAATGATGTAGCCCCAATTATTAGTCCTAATCAAGTTTTTGCAGTTAAAGCAGGGGATCCAAATACCACCTCACTTGGAACTGTTTTAGCGACAGACGGAGATGTAACTCCAACGACCTTCCAGAGCTGGACAATAACAGCTGGCAATGTCAGCAATGATGGAGATGCTGATCCTCCATTCGCTATTGATCCCAATACAGGAGAAATCACTATTAATGATACCGATGATATCAATACTGGTAACCTCGATTACACGCTGACCATTACGGTAAGCGATGGGGTGAATACTAGTGCACCAGAGACTGTGGAAATTAATGGATCACAATTAATACTAGACATCACAGTTAATCCTGGTCAAAGCAAAGTATTTAATACTGCAGATCCTGTATTCACCTTTACAGCTACTGGTTTCGAAGGAGGGGATACGGAAGCAATTCTAACAGGGTCGCTGGAGCGAGCTCCTGGAGAAAATGTGGGTAATTATTCCGTTGGACTGGGAACGCTGGATGCAGGGAATAAGTATTCAATCAACTTTACTCCAGCCGACTTTGAAATAACCCCTGCACCGATTACCGGAGTTGTGTTTAATGGAGGTAGCTTCGTGTATGATGGAACTTCCAAATCTCTACCATTCGCATCTGGTACATTCCCACCAAACGCCTCGGATACCTATGTAAATAACGAGCGTACGGTTGTAGGAACCCAAGAGGTAACTGCGACAATCAGTGCACCGAACTATACTACGTTAGAACTCAAAGCTAATTTGACGATCACTCCGGCACCGCTTCAGGTTACGGCCTTGACTCAGTCAAAAGTGTATGGTTCAATGCTTACCCTGGATACGGATCAAGTAAGTTATTCCGGCTTTGTAAATGGAGAGGATGAGACGGTACTTGGTGGAGGATTCATTCTAACTTCTGTAGGGGGCGTTGATGCAAGTGCTACGGCAGATGTGGCTACCTATGTAGACGAGATTGCACCAAGTGGATTAACTGCAGACAATTATGATATCACATTTATTAATGGAGATCTTCAGGTGACCAAAGCTCCATTGACAGTCACTGCACTGAGTCAATCCAAGGCCTTTGGAACTGTTCTTACTTTGGATATTGACAAGGTTTCCTACTCTGGATTCCTCAATGGCCAGAATGAAGGGGTGTTAGGTGGAGCTCTTGTATTGAGTTCCGTAGGCGGCATCGACGCGAGTACTACCGCTGATGTTGGAACTTATGTGGATGAGATAGTCCCAAGTGGATTGACTGCAGACAACTACGATATTTCCTTTATCAATGGAGATTTGGTTGTAGCTCCAGCCGAAATTGCAGGAATCACCTTTGATGATGGAAGCTTTGTCTTCGATGGCACCGAGAAGAGCATTGTGATCTCGGGTACACTTCCGGCAGGAACTTCGGTAGCCTATGCAAATAACACCAGAACGGATGTGGGAACTCAGGAGGCTACAGCCACGATCACAGGAAGCAACTTCAATGATCTGGTATTGACCGCTGATCTGACGATCACTCCGGCAGATATTACAGGAGTTACATTTGATGATGGAAGCTTTGTCTTCGATGGTACAGAGAAGAGCATTGTGATCTCGGGTACACTTCCGGCAGGAACTTCGGTAGCCTATGCAAACAACACCAGAACGGATGTTGGAACTCAGGAAGCAACGGCCACGATCACAGGAAGCAATTTCAATGATCTGGTGTTGACCGCTGATCTGACGATCACTCCGGCCGATATTACAGGAATTACCTTTGATGATGGAAGCTTTGTCTTCGATGGTACCGAGAAGAGCATTGTGATCTCGGGTACACTTCCGGCAGGAACTTCAGTAGCC
>NZ_JAUEPH010000019.1 GCF_030403435.1 Algoriphagus sediminis | reverse complement strand
TGTGTTATGTTAAGTCTTGAATTATTCTTGGCTGAGGATTACTCCTCTTCCATCGTATCCACTTTCTTCTTTCGACCTGTGTAGCTGAAGCTTGACTTCCCTACTCTCAATTCGGTTCGTCTGTTCAGCTGATGCATCGCCTCGGTACAGTTGCCTGTACTGCAGTCATTCACCGGTCGGGTCTCTCCAAACCAGGTGTCTTCCATTCTGCCGTCTTCCACTCCTCTGGCTCTCAAGTACTCCTTCACCACCTCGGCTCTTCTCTCCGACAGGCTCTGGTTATACTCATCACTTCCTCTCTGGTCGGTATGTCCTTCGATGTACAGCATCAGATTCGGCATTCTGTTCAGCATAATCGCTGTTCTCTCCAGCTCCTTCTTGTGTACCGATCTCAGCATGCTCTTGTCAAAGTCAAAGTAGATCGTCGGGATCGCTCTCAACTCTTCCTGTAAGGCCTCAAAGATCTGCTCAGGATCACAGAAGTTCTGATCCAGCAGCTCCTGTGGAATATCATACTGTTTGGTCGGGTCAGGGAAGGCTTCCAATACCAATTCACTTCGTCTGTTCAGCTGATGCTCTGACTCTGCACAAGGAACTCCGTTGCCACAGTCATTGATCAACTCAGACTCTCCAAACCATTCCAGGCGGATGCGGTCTGCACTGATCCCATACTGGGCCAGGTAATCGCTCACTGCCTTCGCTCTGTTGTTACTCAAGGTAATGTTGTACTCATCACTCGCTCTGGAGTCGGTATGTGATCCCACCAACAGGTCCAGGAAGCTGTACTTGTTCATCATCTCTCCCAGTTTATCCAGCGCTTCCTTCGCATCTTCCCGGATCACAAACTTATCCAGATCATAGTACACAATGTCCACATACACCGGAAGCTGATATGGAATCGGGGTCAGCGTATACTCTCTTCTTACCGTATCCCCTTCAAAACCTTTCGTCGTTATGCTTTCGTCTGTCAGCGTAAAGTAACCCGGCTTACTGATCGTAATCCCAAAGTCACTATCCGGCTCCAGTTGGGCAGTCAGCTCTCCGGTTCCTTTTCTGTCCGTTGGTACCTGGAGGTTCTGCGTCTTATCCTGTAAGGTCGCCAGGTAGCTGTCCGTCACCACTGCCCCTTCACAATCAATCAC
>NZ_JAUEPH010000017.1 GCF_030403435.1 Algoriphagus sediminis | reverse complement strand
CAGTTGCCTCAGTTCAGCCAATACATTTTTAACGGTTTGCATGTGAATCCGGGGTATGCTGGATATAAGGGAGAGCCTTATTTGCAGAGTACGTACCGGAGTCAGTGGATCAATTTTCCGGGAGCTCCGGAGACGTTCACGTTCACGGCGGACTTGGCAGCCAACGAGGGTACGATGGGCTTTGGTTTCTCGATAATGAGTGACAATCTGGGGCCAGCGCGTACGACGGGAGGCTTGCTGACCTATGCGTACCGGATCCAGACAGGCAAGAACAGCTGGTTGGGCTTGGGTGTGAGTGCCGGCGTGAGTGAATATGCGATCGATGGGGATTTGTTGGATCCGAATGATTTTCCGGATTCAGAGATTCCAGAAGGTACGATCAACTTATTTACCCCGAACCTGAATTCCGGTTTATTCTTTCATACCGATAAGTTCTATGCGGGCTTCAGTGTGTATAACATGATCGGCAAGCGGGCGCTGGAGCGAGAAGACGTGGCGCTGGCCTATCATGACTTCCACTACTATCTGACGGCCGGTTACCTGTTTGATTTGGGTGAGGCGGTGAAGTTCAAGCCGAGCTTTTTGATCAAGGAAGTGAAGGGAGCGCCTACGAATTACGACATCAACGCGATGTTCCTGTTCTACGAGCGGATCTGGGTAGGAGGCTCTTACCGGAGCAACATGAAGATCTGGAATGACAATTTGCAGGAGAACTTGAGTAACCGGAACGCAGTGGCGGCGGTGATCGAGATTTTCCCCACGGACCGATTGAGAATCGGATATGCGTATGACCATAACCTGAACGTGTTGCAGGATTACCGCAACAACTCGCATGAGTTTTCGATCGGGTTCTACATGACACCAAGGAAAGCAGTAATGAGAAATCAAAGATGGTTCTAAAGATGAAAAGACTAGTAAAGATATTAAGCGCATCTGCCATCGTGTTGTTGTTTTCGGTGGCAGAAACGACGGCTCAGAAAGGGAAGCTTCGTTATGCGGAGTCGTTGAAGTCAGAGCTGAACTATAAGACAGCGATCAAGGTGTACGAAGAGGCGTATGCGAAGAAGCCGAAGATGAGTACGGCGCAGGCGATCGCAGAGACCTATGACGAGATCAGGGACTATGATAACAGCTACAAGTGGTGGGAGACCGCGGTAGGGTATGAAGAAGCCGGACAAGAACAATGGCTGGGCTATCTGAAGGCAGCTCGATTGACCGGTAATCTGGAAGATGCGGAGAGTGCGTTGTCTTCCAGGTTCCCGAATGACAGTCTTCCGAGTGTTTCGCCGTTTCCTGAAATCAAGAGCAAAGGCAATGTAAAGCCGGAGAATGTGGAAGCGCTGAACAGTACAGAATCAGACTTTGGTCTGGTGATGGATGCAGATGGGAACAAGTATTTTGTCTCTGACCGGGGAGGAAGCTATGTGGATGAGATGCCAAGCATCCGAATCGACGGAAGGAACAAGTACTTCAGCGAAGAGAAGCAGGATTATACCGGGAGAGAATATTTTAGTGTATACAAGGAAGACGAAGAGGGCAACATCACCGAGGTGATCTCGAATGTACCGAGTGCGCTTAACTTCTCGGACCCGAGTTTTGCCAAGGAAGAAGGGGTGTTGTTTTACTCGGTGACCCGGGACATCAAGAAGGCAAAGAAAGACAGAGACATTGAGATATTCCCTGAGATCTATTATAGCATGGTAGCCGAAGATGGTTCGCTGTCGGGCTTTAGCCCGGTACCGTTCAATGATTCGATCGGCTATGCGGTGATGCATCCGTTTGTAGACGAAGAGGCAAAGCGTCTGTACTTCACGACGAATATGGATCCGGC
>NZ_JAUEPH010000016.1 GCF_030403435.1 Algoriphagus sediminis | reverse complement strand
AATAAAGTGGCGGCGACCTACTCTCCCGGGTGTAACCCCAGTACCATCGGCGCTGCAGGGCTTAACTTCTCTGTTCGGGATGGGAAGAGGTGGGACCCCTGCGCTAGGCCGCCTAACTTGTAAGACTACAGTTACCTGTAGCTAATATCTTTAAGTATCAACATGTTTAAGTAAGAATTGTAACAAACTGTAGGTAAGCTTTCGGGCAATTAGTACTGCTCAGCTATGACATCACTGCCTTTACACCTGCAGCCTATCAACCTCATCTTCTCTGAGGGCCCTATATGGAAGTCTCATCTTGAGGGGAGTTTCGCACTTAGATGCTTTCAGCGCTTATCTCTTCCCGACGTAGCTACCCGGCAATGCAATTGGCATCACAACCGGTACACCAGCGGTCAGTCCAACCCGGTCCTCTCGTACTAAGGTCAGGTCCTCGCAAACTTCCCACGCCCGCAACAGATAGGGACCGAACTGTCTCACGACGTTCTGAACCCAGCTCGCGTGCCACTTTAATGGGCGAACAGCCCAACCCTTGGGACCTTCTCCAGCCCCAGGATGTGACGAGCCGACATCGAGGTGCCAAACCTCCCCGTCGATATGAGCTCTTGGGGGAGATCAGCCTGTTATCCCCAGCGTACCTTTTATCCTTTGAGCGACGGCTCTTCCATTCAAAACCGCCGGATCACTATACCCGTGTTTCCACCCTGCTCGGCTTGTCGGCCTTACAGTCAAGCTCCCTTATGCTATTGCACTCCTCGTACGGTTACCAAGCGTACTGAGGGAACCTTTGGAAGCCTCCGTTATCCTTTTGGAGGCGACCACCCCAGTCAAACTACCCACCAAACAATGTCTCCCTTTAAGGGATTAGATACCAAGTAAATAAAGGGTGGTATTTCAACAACGACTCCACAGATCCTGGCGGACCCGCTTCTCTGTCTCCCACCTATCCTACACATCATTTACCCAGTACCAATGTTAAGTTGCAGTAAAGGTGCATGGGGTCTTTCCGTCCCGTTGCGGGTACGCGGCATCTTCACCGCGACTACAATTTCACCGAGCTCATGGCTGAGACAGTGCCCAGATCGTTACACCATTCGTGCAGGTCGGAACTTACCCGACAAGGAATTTCGCTACCTTAGGACCGTTATAGTTACGGCCGCCGTTTACTGGGGCTTCGATTCAATGCGTCGCTTGCGCTAACATCCCCTCTTAACCTTCCAGCACCGGGCAGGTGTCAGGCCTTATACTTAGTCGTTAAACTTCGCAAAGCCATGTGTTTTTGTTAAACAGTCGCCTGGGCCTCTTCACTGCGGCCCCCGAATATCGGGGGCGCCCCTTCTCCCGAAGTTACAGGGCCATTTTGCCTAGTTCCTTAGCCATGATTCACTCGAGCACCTTAGGATACTCTCCTCGACCACCTGTGTCGGTTTGCGGTACGGGTATCTATACGCTTAACGCTAGAAGTTTTTCTTGGAAGCCCTTAGGATCACTATCTGATTGTCCGTAGACGCTCAGTACTATCAGCTTCGGCTAAACCGGCGCATTTAACTACCAGTCCAATACCTACTACCTTTAACCCGGTATTCCGTCACCGGGCGGATCTTTCATCACTCCGTCACTCCTTCACCTGTATAAATAGTATGGGAATATTAACCCATCGTCCATCGACTACCCCTCTCGGGTTCGCCTTAGGTCCCGACTAACCCTGATCCGATTAGCGTTGATCAGGAAACCTTGGTCTTGCGGTGTGCGGGTTTCTCGCCCGCATTATCGTTACTTATGCCTACATTTGCTTTTCCAAAAGCTCCAACACACATTACCATGTGCCTTCTCTGCCGTTGGAATGCTCCCCTACCATCGCACTTGCGTGCAATCCTTCGCTTCGGTACTAGATTTGATGCCCGATTATTATCGACGCCCTGTCGCTCGACCAGTGAGCTGTTACGCACTCTTTAAAGGAATAGCTGCTTCCAAGCTAACCTCCTGGCTGTCTCTGCAACTGGACCACCTTTGTTCAACTTAATCTAGATTTGGGGACCTTAGCGGAAGGTCTGGGTTCTTTCCCTCTCGGACAAGGACCTTAGCACCCTTGCCCTCACTGCCGGTTCTATATGATGGCATTCGGAGTTCGTCAGGATTTGGTAGGATTTGACTCCCCCTAGTCCTATCGGTAGCTCTACCTCCATCATACAATTCCCGACGCTGTTCCTAAAAACATTTCGGGGAGTACGAGCTATTTCTCAGTTTGATTAGCCTTTCACCCCTACCCACAGCTCATCCGGAAGCTTTTCAACGCTTATCGGTTCGGTCCTCCATGTTGTGTTACCAACACTTCAACCTGGCCATGGGTAGATCACTAAGTTTCGCGTCTACCCCCACCAACTCAATCGCCCTTTCAGACTCGCTTTCGCTCCGGGTACAGCACTGAATGCCTTACCCTCGCTGATGAGGTGTAACTCGTAGGCTCATTATGCAAAAGGCACGCCGTCACGGAATCGCTCCGCTCCGACCGCTTGTAAGCGCACGGTTTCAGGTTCTATTTCACCCCGTTATTCACGGTACTTTTCACCTTTCCCTCACGGTACTTGTTCACTATCGGTCTCTCAGGAGTATTTAGCCTTACCGGATGGTGCCGGCAAATTCAATCGGGATTTCTCCGGTCCCGACCTACTCAGGATACCCGCCTCCTTCTCAATCCTGCCAATACGGGACTATCACCCCCTATGGTCTGCCTTCCCAGACAGTTCTCGTCAGATTGATCAAAATTATGCAGGTCCTACAACCCCAATTATGCCGTAACATAACTGGTTTGGGCTCTTCCGCGTTCGCTCGCCACTACTTACGGAATCATTGTTATTTTCTCCTCCTACAGGTACTTAGATGTTTCAGTTCCCTGCGTTCGCTTCCCGATTTACATCGGGATAGTCCTAAGACTGGGTTGCCCCATTCGGATATCTACGGATCAACTCGCATTGGCCAATCCCCGTAGCTTTTCGCAGCTTATCACGTCCTTCTTCGCCTCTGAGAGCCTAGGCATCCCCCGTGCGCCCTTATTCACTTACTCTTACTTCTGCCGGTATACTCAAGCATACCAGCCTCTGTTACAATTCTTACTATCAACATGTCAATGAACTTA
>NZ_JAUEPH010000015.1 GCF_030403435.1 Algoriphagus sediminis | reverse complement strand
TACGTACTCTGCAAATAAGGCTCTCCCTTATATCCAGCATACCCCGGATTCACATGCAAACCGTTAAAAATGTATTGGCTGAACTGAGGCAACTGCTGCCCCACAGCGTCTCCGGTACCAAGCCATAGGCCCAGTACCATCAACATTCCCGTGATTCTAAAAATTATTCTCATAACGTTAGGTCATTTTTAATTATCGCCGGATTCTCCATCACTTAATCACTTGGATCCATCCGCGGAATTCATGTTCAGTACCATCTCGATCAATGGCAGTAAAGATATAGAAATATGTCCCTGCTACCTGACCAGGAGCATTCCAGTTATTTTGATAGTTCTCAGTCTCGAAGACATGATCCCCATATCTGTTAATAATTACAATATCGTTACTTACAAACTTTCCAATACCCTTTATCTCAAAGGTGTCATTGTTTCCGTCCTCAGTTTCAGGAGTGATCACATTCGGGATTCGGAATGGAAGAATCTCATTCACATCATCGTCAATATCATTTTCTTCATTGATATCATCTGCTGGAGAATCCACCTCAGCTACATTGGTTATCACACCTGGATCGCCTGCTTTTACTCTCACTCTGATGGTTATGATAGCTCCAGATTCAAAGAATGGAATCGTCCAAGTCAACCTTGGCTCAGCAACAGAAAGCGTCACATCAGCACCAGCTGGGTTCGATATGACTTCTGAACTCAGATAAGTTACGTTGTTTGGTAAATCATCCGTTAAGGTTACCTCTCTCGCGTCAGTATCCCCTGGATTACTCAAGACTACTTCATATTCGAATTCATCACCTTCGTAGATCTCAGCTTCGAAGCTGGTCTTCTCTACCGCCAGATCTACCTGATCATTAATTATTGTGATTACAATTATGGCGTCGTCCGAATTATCAGGGAAAGCAACCTCACTTAATGTGTAAGTAAGGGTATAAGTCCCTACTGGATTCAAACCTGGAATCAACACCAATTCACCATTCTCATCTATGCTAATTCCTTCAAGCCCACCGAAGTCGGTAATGGTGATTTCCACATCCTCTGGATTTGGTCTATCACCAGCCAGAAGATCGTTATCCAAAATATTTCCAATAACTCCTCCGAAGCTGATAAAGAATTCGCCGAAGAGATCATCATTCGCGACAATCTCATTTGGAGATCCCTCAAGACATCTCAATCCAAAGTTAAAGTCATTAGGCTCCTGCGGACTGTAAATTTCGGTAAGAACCTGCGGAGTTGTGAATTCACAGAAGAATTCAGCTACTTCAGTTTGTCTTCCATCCGCATCAGGAAGAACTTTCACTAGGCCTGATCCACCCAAGGAGATTCCATTTTGAGTAAACGGACCATCTGGATCCAAAGTAATGGTGAACTCACCAAATGGAACTCCCTCTGGAAGAGTATGCGTCCAATATCCAATTCTTCCAATGATCTCCGTGGCCGTATACCCATTTGGTCCTTCAATTTCAAGGTTTTGTCCTTCAGGATTACCAAATCCAGCTTTGTTTAACTCTCCTTCATTTTCAGGCCCTTCAAAGCTTCCATCACCATTGAAATCAAACCACTCCCATGTATTCAAATCAATCGGAGTTCCTTGTACAATTGGGTTTTCTGTTACTTGTCCGTCATTATTGGCATCAAACCATTCATTCTGGATACCATCTCCATTCAAGTCATACCATACGAAGCCTTCAATTACTCTGTCACTTCCAACACTGGTGTATGGGAATTCCACCGATACGTAATCGCATGTTGTAATAGTCACATCTCTTGAATTACCATTTCTGGCAAAAAGTTCTTGGTTTTTGTTCAACCCTCGATCCAAAACTTCCACTGTGTATGTTCCTTCAAGGATACCAGTAAATAGGAATCTACCCTCATCGTTGGTCACATTAATAACACCGGTATCGTCTCCTGAATCAATCAGTAGAACTGGAACATTTGCCAATGGAGTACCATCATCCTCATTAAATATTACTCCAGTCAATAAGGTCTGATCATCGCAGAAAATACTTACCACAGCATCATCTTCATCAGAAACTTGATCTCCCATAAATGTTCCTGTTGCTGTGGCCGTATTTGTAATATCATCCTGAGCAACAATTTCATCTGCTGTGACAGTATAGGTCAAAGTAAAGTTTTCACTTGAACCAACCGATAGATCGCCAATATACTCAGTGAATCCAAGTTTCTCATCTGAAATAGTCACCTCGCTTAAGTCAACATTTCCTGGGTTCGTTACTGTCAGGATATAAGTTATCACTTCTCCAATCTCTGAAACGGTTGCTTTATCAGCTGTTTTTTCTATTTCAATGGCAGGCCCCTGTACACCAGGTACAGTCGGTACAGTCACCGATCCTCCACCGTCAACTTGGCCTCCTCCAGGAGTGCTGCCTGTTGCGGTTGCAGCATTTGTCACCGAACCTGTGTCTACATCAGCTTGTGTCACCGTGTAACTGGTTGTCACTGTTGTGCTTTGGCCTGGGGCCAAATCTCCAATATTCGTATTTAAGCCTGTCAACGGATCCTCTATCGTCACATTGCTCAAAATTACATTGCCGGTATTGGTTACCACAATGCTGTAATCTATCACATCACCTGCCGCGCTGTATTCCGGTGTATCCGCAAACTTCTCTAGCTCAATGCCAGGATTCTGAATTGCTGTAACCGTAGCGCTGGCTGTAGCGGTCTGAGCTGCCTGGTTTGGATCTGTACCTGTGGCGGTAGCTGTGTTCACCACCTGTCCATTGTTTACATCCGCTTGAGTCACCGCGTAGCTTGTCGTAAGCGTAGCCATCTGGCCTGGTTGCAAGTCACCCACATTATCATTCTGACCAGTCAATGGATCCGTAATCGTGGTATTGGTTAAGGTCACATTTCCAGTGTTCTCAACAATCAAAGTATACGTAATTACATCTCCGGCTTGATCATAAGTCGTTGGGTTAGCCGTTTTAGTCAAGGAAATACCTGAATTCTGAGCTGCTGTAACCGTGGCGCTGGCTGTAGCGGTCTGAGCTGCCTGGTTCGGATCGGTACCTGTGGCTGTAGCCGTGTTCACCACCTGTCCGTTGTTTACATCCACTTGAGTCACCGCGTAGTTTGTCGTAACCGTAGCCGTCTGGCCTGGTTGCAAGTCACCCACATTATCATTCTGACCAGTCAATGGATCCGTAATC
>NZ_JAUEPH010000014.1 GCF_030403435.1 Algoriphagus sediminis | reverse complement strand
AATAGCCTGCTTTTTAGGCTTTATAAGCCTGAACCTAAGTCGTAGGATTTATAATCCGTAAAAAAGGAGAAATCGGACCTTTACCTTTGAAAATAGCGGTTGTAAATTTTTTGACCGAATTTGAAGTTTTTATTTCTCCATTATTCGGCTTCTCCAGAAGCAGCTTTTTTTAGTGAGTTAGGTCCTGTGTCTGGAGACTCAGGGAAAACAGAGCAGATCAGCCGAAATTTTAAATTTTCCATAAAAATGTAATTCGAATAAAGAAAAAAAGCAGTTGATAAAAATAGGGCTCAAAAGAACGTACAGGCCATAAATAAAATTTAGTTACTCGGTATCAGACACTTATAAAATTCGTTCATAATTCTTTTAACGAAAACTTGAAAATTTAAATTGGGGGGGGGTAAGTTTAGTTCAAGTTTTCGGCGCTGAGGGCTTTTTAATATATCGTTTGATTATAAATTTTAAGGAAAATGAAAAAAATGTTTTTGTCTTTTACATTATTGAGCGTTTTAGGTTTCTTCGGAGTAACCTATACGAGCGCTCAAGGTCTAGGAGGTCCAGGTTCGGGAAACCCGGAACTTAAGAAGCAGTTTTGTAATTCTCAAAAGAATACTTTCGAATGTAGGTATTTATCAGAAGGAGAGGATTGCCCATTCACTAAACCTACGAGTTGTCTCTAATATTGAACCTAGGGGAGTTCAACTCCCCTATCTTTTAATTTATGAAATTAAGGCTAATTACCTGTTTTATTGCGCTTACTTCATGGTCTTCCTGTTCTTCAGATAATTCCGCAATTGAAGAATATAGGTTAGTTCGTGAGACATACAATATACCGACGTCCGGGAAGATATCTTTATCGAATCCGCATCATCTGAGTAATGACACCCTATATAGTTTCGACTCTTATCAAAAGACATTGCTCAAACTATCACTTTTGGATTCCCAAATAGTCGAATCTCAAATTGAGTTTGATTTCGAGCTTGAACCTTATATTTTTTATTATATTCAGAGAGATTCTGTACTTTTTTCTACCGGAAATAAACTTTTCCTGAGTGATCAAAATGGAAAAATCTATCATCAAATAGGGCTATTTTCTGGACTTAATCAGATAGAGAAAGAAGTATATCAGGAATACCCTTTTGATGGTTTTGCACCCCATTTATTTTACAATGGGAATTCAAAAAGTGTCTTGTTATACTTTGCCAAAAGAAGCCAAATAGATCGACGTAAAGTTTGGGCTGAAATAAGTATCTCAAATGGCACTTGGAAAGTGTTTGACGGTTATCATCCTGAGGAGTACGATGGAGATGCACTGAATTACACCACTTTTCCAAGCGTGACTTGGGGGCCTGGCGGTTTATATTTTCAATATTCAATCGCACCCATTGTAACTCAGCTAGACACTGTGAGCTCGCGACAAAAGGATTTTATCATTAGAAGTTTTGATGGGATTCAATTCGCGGAACCTCAAACCTATAGGGAGGAATGGACTTCAGACTATTTTGAGAACTGGGTGTTGACATCACCAAACTACTTGAAACTTATCTATGACCCTTTCAGAAACCTATTTTACAGATTTTCTCATCCTGCATTAGATAGCTATCCCCCCTCGGGAAAAGACTATTATGAGTATCTAGTTGAAAATAGGGATATCCACTTGACAGTTCTCAATGAAAGGATGGAAGTGCTGCTGAACGAGATCCTTCCAAAAGGCAAATATGATGTGGCGAAAAGCATGGTATTTTCGAAAGGGTTACTAGTTCCGATTGAGAGTAGTAGCCTTAAAGATGAGGAGCAGCTTTATGTGGACTTATTCAAAGTAGCTCAGAAATCTTCTTTAGAAATTAGATGAAAATCGACCATTCCGAGAAAATGTATTTTGAATAATCAAAATTGCAGGTGATAAAAAGTGACCAATCTCACGTCTTAGAGGTATAAAAAAAATTAGTTATTCAGTACCAAGCACTTATAAAATTCGTTCATGATTCTTTTAACTAAGACTTGAATTTTTAAATTGGGGGGGGGTAAGTTTAGTTCAAGTTTTCGGCGCTGGGGACTTTTTAATGAATCGATTAAATTTAATTTCTAACAAGATGAAATCAAAAGTTTTAAAAATTGGAGGCTTAGTATTGTTGATATTTAGTCTGCATTTCTCCTCTAATTTGTTCCAGGATAAAGGGCAAGATTTTTCTCAACCTTTTAATTCCGTCCTTGCACAGAGCTTGGGAGGAGATGATTTAGGACTAGGGGGAGAAAAAACAGAATGGTTTTACTTCGATTGCGAGTATGTCCAGGGGAAGTATTGTAGCGCAGTTAAAAGTGATTCCTCATGTGGTAAGTCCAAGACAAAACCAATTGGAGCCTGCTAAAACATTAATGTATTCCAGCTCAGTGCTTTATACTGGGCTGGACTAAAATTCTAACTATGCAAAGGCTTGGGTTATACTTGTTTAAAAGATTAAAACTGTTGCTGTTATTGGGGTTTTTTCACAGTTCTTGTAATGATGCTACAAGTGAGAGGGAAATACTTAAATTTTCGATTGAGCCAAAATTTATAAGCACCGGAAATACCCTAGGCCAGTTTTACTTTTTCAATCAAGTGAGGAATGATTCTCTATTTCTTTTCAATGTATATAATCATTCCTTGGATATCGTAGACCTGAGGGTAGATTCCCTAGTACGCTCCATCCAGTTTGAGTTTAATGGACTAAATGCCGTGAATGATATCACGGGTTTCTACTATTTTAATGAAGATTCTATTTATCTGGCAGAGGGGAATTCGTCGGTTGTTTTGCTGAATAGTAAAGGAGAAATAAAAAACAGATACACGGATTTTGCGAATAGTCTTCCTCGAGATGAAATTGGAAAACTTTACGAAAATTTTCCTTCCCTTAGATTTTCTTCACAACTGATATTCAATCCCAAAAGGGATGAGCTGTTGTTGTATTTTATGAGCTTCAATCAACCAGAAACCAAAAGAATTTTGGCATCCTACTCTCTAAAAACTAGAAAACCCAGGTCCTTACCTATTTACTATCCTGAGTTTTACCAAAGTAAGAGACTGGATCTGAGTAAACTATTCTTGACTTCTGCTACCATGGATGATGAAGGATTTGCATATACGTTTTCTGTGAGCCCTAAAGTTTATCGATATAATTATAAGGAGGATAAGGTTTCATCGGTTGATGTGAATCCCCCTTGGGAAAAGACTTACGCTGATGTAATTCCTTATGGTGAAATGAGTAGTGATCAAAAACAGGTTTTTATGGCTGCCAATCCATTCTATTATAAAATTTTCTATGATCCTTATAGAGATATGTATTATCGCTTGAGTAGTCCCCCAAGACCCAACTCCTTTGAACCGGATTTCCACTATGTGAATTACAACAGGATTTTGGTTTCTGTCCTGAATAAAGACTTTCAACCCATCTCAGATTTTTTCTTGTCTAAGGAGAATACCTATAATGTGGGTTTTTCATTTGTCACTTCGGAAGGCTTGTGGATCAGTTATAACCAGAGAAATCAAGATGAAGAGCAATGGATAAAGGGAGATTTGATTGTATTGGAGTAAGATTTGTGAACCTTTCTCATCCTTAAGCATAAGACAATGGGTATACAATTTCTTTATAATGCTGCTTCCCTCTCTCATAAAGTAATGTTTCTGACCTCAGCGAATTACAAATTTGTATGGATATAAAGGTGTAGATGAAATCTACACCTAGTCCTAATCATATTTCTTCTACACCGAGAGGGGGGTGATAGGTATGAATATGAAATAATCAAATATAATCTCAAATAGTTGTTTGATTAAAATAGCCTGCTTTTTAGGCTTTATAAGCCTGAACCTAAG
>NZ_JAUEPH010000013.1 GCF_030403435.1 Algoriphagus sediminis | reverse complement strand
GAGTTGCAGAGTGGAGATATCAATAATGATGATATCCTTGACTTGACAGAGACTTGGGTATACACCGCGACATACAGCGTGAAGCAGTCTGATATCGAAGCTGGAGAGATTGTGAACCAGGCAGAAGCAGAAGGCTTCTTCGGTCAGCAATCTGACAGTGATCTATCCGGAAGCACAGTTGAAACTGACGAGGATACGATTGTAGACATCTGTCAGGATTCAGGTATCAAGGTTGTGAAGACTTCTGATCAGGATCCTGGAAGTGAAGATTGTATTGCATTGATTCCTGGAACAGAAATCACCTATACATTTACTGTCACCAATGAGGGTAATGTTGGGCTAGGCTTCGTGGAAGTTACAGATGAGCTAGAAGGCTTAAGTGACCTAAGCGAACCTGTGAAAACTGGAGGAAATGATGATGACATTCTTGACGTGGATGAGACTTGGACATATACCGCTACTTACACCGTTCAGGAAGGCGATATTCAGTTAGGAGAGATTGAAAACACGGTAGAAGTGACCGCGATCACTGGTGATGAGGAAATCGTAAGGGATGAAGACACATTGACAATTCCATTATGCCAAGAGGCTGGAATTAGAATAGTGAAGACCTCTGATCAGGAGCCAACAGGCGAAGATGATTGCTTAGACCTAGAGGAGAGCGATATTGTGACCTACACGTTCACAGTGACCAATGCAGGTGATGTTCCATTGAGCAATGTGACCGTAACGGATCCATTGACAGACTTGTCGGCAATCGAGTTGCAGAGTGGAGATATCAATAATGATGATATCCTTGACTTGACTGAGATTTGGGTATACACAGCGACTTACAGCGTGAAGCAGTCTGATATTGACGCAGGAGAGATTGTGAACCAGGCTACTGCAGAAGGCTTCTTTGGACAGGAGAAAGTAATGGATCTTTCAGGAACTACCGTTGATACGGATGATGAGACTATTATTCCTATCTGTCAGGAGGAGGGTCTTGATATCACTAAGACTGTGCTTTCGAATGACGATGAGGTTGATGGAATTGTAAGCTTCGAGATTGAAGTGACCAATACAGGAAATGTTAGCTTGTTCGATGTAGTGGTGACTGATGAGACAGCATTTGCAAATGCTCCAGACGCTGAGAAAGATCAGTATATCTGGACCATCAGTGAACTTACTCCTGGAGCTAGTGAAACCTTCCAGGTTGACATTGAAATCACTCAGGAGCTATTCGAGGCTGAGTGCTACGAGAATACAGCGACTGCTAAAGTCTTTGAGATACTTGATGAGTTTATCCCTCAGGACGTACCAGGTCAAGGAAGTGATTCTGATGATCTTCCAGTAAGAGTTCGTCTTTCTGACGAAGCTAGTGCTGAAGCATGCTTCACACTTGAAACCGGACTTAGTATCCAGAAGGATGTGGTGAGTTCAATGGGTGTAGAAGGAAGAGACTATTACGAATCTGTTGGTGATGAGATTGTTTACAAGTACATCATCACGAATACGGGTAATGTTAATCTTACAGGACCTATTCAGGTGACGGATGATAAGATCCCGAATATTCCTGCTGTGAATCAGGATCTAGCAATTGGTGAAAGCGTAGAAGTAACTGCTTCCTACTTTGTAGTTCAAGATGATTTTGAAGCTCCTGAGCGCTTTGTGACTAACACGGCATTTGCAACGGCTCAATTTGGTCAAGAGGAGGTTAAATCTAATGAAGACTCTGAAACGGTTCGGGCTGTGATAATTATTTTGGATCGTGTAAATACGTTCTGCGAATTGGATGCGCCTTATATAGAGTGGGAGCTTGAAGGATTTAACCTTGACCTTCTTGACCAGAACTTAGGTCCAAATCCTTTGACTATGATTTGGAGGGATAAGGATGGAATAGAAATCACCCGAGTTGAGAATGTTGGATTCTCCGGTGTGATGCTCTTCCCTGGTGCTGAGGTCAATGAAGACGGATATGGTACACAGTGGCCAGGATGGGATTTACAAAACGGTCAGTGGGTACAGGGAGACTTCAGATTCGCTGCGGTAAGAGAACCAGGAACTACAGTTGAGTGGGTGCTTAATCCGGAGGTATCTTCTCCGGTGGCTTACCCAGGAGCAACAGATGAATGTAACCCTAATCCTAACCCTCCACTTGCTGTGGATGATGATATGACAAGTACCCCAGTGGTATCTGAGCTAGGCTTCGAGGACATTGTAAATGTTCTTGACAATGACGAGCTGAATGGTCAGGTAGGATTAAACACTACTCAGGTGGATATTACTATCGTAACTGAAAGTAACCCGGGTGTTATAATTCTTGATCCTGCTACTGGTCTAGTGGATGTGGCTCCAGGTACTCCAAGCGGAATCTATACCTTAGAATACAGGATCTGTACTAATCCTAATCCGACAAACTGTGATACGGCGATCGTAACCGTTCTAGTTGTGACTCCAAGTATTGAGATCTTGAAAGATGGAGTATTCACAGACGAGAACAATGATGGATTTGCTCAAGTAGGTGAAAGCGTTACTTATACCTTCACCGTAATTAATACAGGTGATATTGAATTGAACAACATCACGATTGAGGATGATAAGGTAGAGGTACAAGGTGGACCATTGAATGGACTTGGAGCAGGACAATCTGATTCCAACACATTCTCTGCAAGCTATATCCTTACTCAAAATGATATAGATGAAGGCCTTGTGCTGAACATTGCAACTGTCAAGGGAGAAGGTCCAGGAGGATATCCTGTTGAGGATGAGTCTGAAGATCCTACTCCAGTAGAAAGTCCAAGTGATCCTGACTGTCCAGATTGTACAGAAACTGAGATTCCTCAGAATCCAGCAATCGAGATCTTGAAGGATGGATTGTTCAATGATGAGAATAATGATGGCTTCGGTCAGGTGGGTGAAACCATTACATATAAGTTCACAGTAAGCAACGTAGGTAACGTGACTTTGAGTAACGTAACTGTGACCGATGCTAAGGTGGATGTTCAGGGTGGTCCATTGGCCAGCCTGGCAGTAGGAGCTACAGATAGTAATACCTTCTTCGCAACTTATGTCTTGACTCAGTCAGACATCGATAACGGAGTTGTGTTGAACATAGCAACGGCTAAGGGTACATCTCCTAAGGGAGTAGAGGTTGAAGATCAATCTGAAGATCCAACTCCTGTAGAAAGCCCAAGTGATCCAGATTGTCCAGATTGTACAGAGACTGAGATTCCTCAGAATCCAGCAATCGAGATCTTGAAGGATGGTGAATTCCAGGATGAGAATGGTGATGGATTTGGTCAAGTAGGTGAAACGATCACTTATACCTTTACCGTGAGTAATACTGGTAATGTAACCCTGAGTAATGTAACCATTACTGATGCCAAAGTAGATGTTCAAGGTGGTCCAATAGCTCTTGCTCCAGGACAAACCGACAACACAACGTTTACCGCTAGTTATGTTCTGACTCAGTCAGACGTAGATAATGGATTGGTATTGAACATAGCAACGGCTAAGGGTACATCTCCTAAGGGAGTAGAGGTTGAAGATCAGTCTGAAGACCCAACTCCGGTAGAAAGTCCAAGTGATCCAGATTGTCCGGATTGTACAGAGACCGAAATCCCACAGGATCCTTCGATTGAGATTCTTAAGGATGGAGTATTCTCCGATGCTAATGAGGATGGCGTTGCTCAGGTAGGTGAAACAGTAGTATATACATTCACAGTGACTAACACTGGTAATGTGACCTTGAGTGGAATCACTGTTGAAGATGACCTTGTAACGGTAACTGGTGGTCCTATTGACCTTGCTCCAGGTGAGACAGATACTGATACATTCAGCGCAGTGTATGTATTGACGCAGGAAGATATAGACAGAGGATGGGTAGCAAATATTGCACTCGCAAGAGGTGATGCTCCAGGAGGAGATCCAGAAGATCCAAGTGATGATATCACTGACGATTCAGAAGATCCAACTCCAATCCCAGAGAGACCGGATGATTCCGATTGTGAAGGTGACTGTACCTTTACGGATATTCCTCAGAATCCTGCCTTGACCATTGTTAAGACTGCAGACAAAACAGTCGTAGAAAATGCTGGAGAGGTGATTACTTACACTATTGAAGTAAGCAATTCGGGTAATCTCACATTGACCAATATTATGGTGGAAGATCCTTTGACTGGATTGGAAGAAGAGATCGATGAGTTGGTTCCAGGAGAATCAGTATCTCTGAACACAACATATACGGTGACCACTGCAGATCTAGTTGCTCAGGAGCCAATTCTGAATGTGGCTAAAGCAAGCGCAGATGATCCAACCGGAGAGGACGAAGAAGGTATTGAAGCGGAAGATGAAGAGGTGGTTGAGATAGGTGATTGTATCGAATTGATAACAGGTATTGTATTTAATGCCATCACAGATAGTCCAATTGCCAATGTTCCGATGACTCTTGTTCCTCAAGGAAATACTCCTGGAGAGACATTGATTGTCCTTACGGATGCTGAGGGTAGATATGTATTCAAAGGTATCCCTGCTGGTAACTATTTACTTCAGGTGCAGGATGCAAACTTGAACGCTCAGGGTCTATTCAACTTCCAGAAGAGCTCTCTATCCTTCATAAGTGTTGAGGAATGCTCGACAATTGTTGATGACTTCCCTTACGCTCCATTTGAAGGAATCGTACTAGGAGACTTTGTATGGTATGACTTGAATGAGGATGGAATCCAGAATGAGTGGTTCGATGCCAATGATGATGGTCAGGTAACCTTGAATGATCCTACGGCTGGCCCAATCACAATCAGTGAGTGGGAGTGGTTTGACTTGAACGGTGATGGTCGATATGACGGTCCTGAGAACGAAGGTGAGTTGAACAAAGCCGGACTTGCAGGTAATGCTACTCCGGGACAACCAGGAAATATAACTGTGACAGGTCCAAATGGATTTGAATCAAATCAGATCGTTGGAATTCTAGGTTACTGGAGAGAGAGAATAGGAGCGACTGAGGATGATGGATTCGACGATCAAGGTGGAGCTTTATATGGCGAATACACAGCAGTAATTGTCCCAGACCCAGTACTTTCGGCAAGTGCATCTGCCATGGAGGCAACTGGTCTTGTGAAGATTCTTCCTGACGCAGGTGCTCGTATGACAGACATCAATGGTGTCAGACTTGAAGAGCAGTGTGGTTTGACCACCGATGATACTGTCGACGCGACTGTGACTGCTGAGGACAGAGTACATCTTGACATGGACTTCGGTTTGATCTGTAGACTAGTTGAGATTGAGATCATTGCTAATGATGATGACTTCGGAGAGTACTTTGTAAGCTACGGAGGTCCTCTGGGTAATATCCTTGAGAATGATATCCTCGACGGAGTAGTGAATCCTGATCCAGACTTGGTTGACTTTGAATTCACCGATCTTGATGGAGTAGTTGGTCTGTTGATCGATGAGAATGGTGACTTGAGCCTGATACCAGGTGTGAATGAAGCCAGAGAGTATCGATTGAGATATGTACTCAGAGAGACTGCCTTCCCAGATAATAATGATGATGCATTCGTAGTCTTCAGATTACTGAACGATCAGGTGGATCTGTCAGTAGAGAAGACCAGCTTCGAAGCTGAGATCTACGAAGGCGATGAGTTCGAGTACGAGATCAGATTGTCTAATGTGGGTGGAACACCTGCTACGAATGTAGAGCTCGTTGATGATCTGCCAGGTGCTGTGACCTACTTGAGTTCTGAAGTAGTGAGCGTGAGTGATCCTCAGATTGAGGTAGGTACTCCGTCAGTATCCGGTAGTAGAATCACATGGAGCATACCATTCTTGCCAGCTGAAGGCGAAGTAGTGATCAGAGTTCTGGTGAAAGCTGGAGACGCTGGTACCATTACGAACATTGCCGAAGTAAATGCTGAGGAAGAAGACATCGAGCCAAATAACAATAGGGACGATGATGTGAATGAGATTCTTCCATTCCGTATCCCGAATGTGATCACTCCTGATCTTCAGGATGGAGATAACGATACTTTCGAGATCCTCGGTCTTGGTAAGTTTGTCAGCAATGAGATTGTGATCATCAACCGATATGGAGACCACGTTCTTGAACAAGAAGATTATAGAAACGACTGGAATGCCCCAGGACAAGTGTCAGGTACTTACTTCTACATCTTGAAAGTTGTGGATAGACAAGGAGAAGAGCACGAGTTCAGAGGTTGGATTCAGGTAATCAAAGGAGATAAATAATTGAGTTATGAGAATAATTTTTAGAATCACGGGAATGTTGATGGTACTGGGCCTATGGCTTGGTACCGGAGACGCTGTGGGGCAACAGTTGCCTCAGTTCAGCCAATACATTTTTAACGGTTTGCATGTGAATCCGGGGTATGCTGGATATAAGGGAGAGCCTTATTTGCAGAGTACGTA
>NZ_JAUEPH010000012.1 GCF_030403435.1 Algoriphagus sediminis | reverse complement strand
ACCGCGTAGTTTGTCGTAACCGTAGCCGTCTGGCCTGGTTGCAAGTCACCCACATTATCATTCTGACCAGTCAATGGATCCGTAATCGTGGTATTGGTTAAGGTCACGTTTCCAGTGTTCTCAACAATCAAGGTATAGGTGATCACATCTCCGGCTTGATCAAAAGTCGTTGGGTTAGCCGTTTTGGTCAAGGAAATACCTGAATTCTGAACTGCTGTAACCGTAGCGCTGGCTGTAGCGGTCTGAGCTGCCTGGTTCGGATCGGTACCTGTGGCGGTAGCTGTATTTACCACCTGCCCGTTATTAACATCCGCTTGAGTCACCGCGTAGTTTGTCGTAACCGTAGCCGTCTGGCCTGGTTGCAGGTCACCCACATTATCATTCTGACCAGTCAATGGATCCGTAATCGTGGTATTGGTTAAGGTCACATTTCCAGTGTTCTCAACAATCAAGGTATACGTGATCACATCTCCGGCTTGATCATAAGTCGTTGGGTTAGCCGTTTTGGTCAAACCAATTCCAGGAGTTTGAATTGCAGGAATTTCCAATCGATCTGTTGAGGAAACTGTTCTTCCATTCAAATCTCTACCCGATGCATTTGCCACGTTTGGAATACTTCCACTATCCACATCCTGTTGAGTGACCGTGTATGTCTCTTGGACGAAGACGACCTGAGTCGGTACCAGCTGACCAATATTTCTATTCAAACTAGTTAACGGATCAGTGACTATGACATCAAACAAGGTCTCATTACCCGTATTGGTTACCTCCAAAGTATAGGTGATCACCTGACCCGCCATATCATACTCTATGACATCAGCTGTTTTTTGCAGTCTCAACGCTGGGTCTTGAACGGCAGTGATCGTGGCGGTAGCTGTTGCACTTACCGCTTGATTATTTGTACCCACACCTGACGCAGTAGCAATATTAACTACCGAGCCATTGTCAATATCAGACTGAAGGATTAAGTAATCCACATTAACAACCTGTGACTCTGTTGGAGCTAAGGTCCCAACATTTACATTGGTTCCAGTGAGTGGGTCTTCAACCACAACGTCGTTGATGGTGATGTTACCCACATTGGTTACCGTCAAGGTATAGAGGATATCTTCTCCTGACGTATTGTAAGTTGTTGGATTCGCAACTTTGGTAAGAGCCAATGCAGGAGACGAGCTCGAAGGTGTTGTCACCTGAGCCTGATCACTTACAGCGGTCTGATCAGCAGCTACTCCGCTAACTTCTGCGTCGTTGGTAATCGAACCATTATCCAGGTCTCCCTGAGTAACCGTGTAAGTAGCAGTAACCACTTCAATTTGCCCTGGAATCATTGTTCCAATATCATCTGACAGTCCGGTCAGTGGGTCAGTCACGACCACATTATCGATGGTTAGATTACCCGAATTGGTTACTGTGAGGGTATACGTAATCACCTCTCCCACTGCATCATAAATATTCAGGTCCGCAGTCTTGGTCAAATCAATTCCAGGAGACTGAATGGCAAGGATAGTTGCAGAATCGGATGTTTCAACATTAACCTGGTTTGGATCAGTTCCTACAGCTGAAGCCGTATTAACCACACTTGCATTATCTACATCATCCTGAGTAATGGTGTATACCACTACTCCCGATCTGGACTGTCCAGGAACAAGGCTTCCAATGTTCACATTGAGATTAGTCAATGGATCAGTTACAGTTACATTATCCAATGTGACGTTACCGGTATTGGTTACCTCGAGATTATAGTTAATTACATCACCCTCTTGATCGTAAGTGTTAGGAGTAGCCAATTTGCTAAGTGAAATTGCCGGAGACTGAATCGCCGTGACGGTAGCGGATGCTCCAGCAAACTGGGTAGACTGGTTAGGATCAACACCCGAAACCGTAGCTACATTTTCCACAAAACCATTGTCCACATCATTCTGAGTGATGGTGTAACTATCGCTTACCGTTTGAACATCTCCAGGAGCAAAGGAACCTAAATTCTGATCTACAATGCCTAGTAGCGGATCATTCAACTCAACAGGGTCTAGGGTCAGGTTACCTGTATTTGTTACAATGAGATTATAGTTTATAACATCCCCTGCCTGATTGTAATCAAGTGGACTAGCAATCTTCTGCAAGGAAATACCAGGGTTCTGTACTGCAGTCACTGTAGCTGAAGCTCCATCCGTGATATTCGGATTTATCGAACTTTCTCCTGTTACAGAGGCAATATTCACGAATTCACCATTGTCTACATCCGCCTGAGTAATGGTGTAGCTACCGGTAACTAGTGCACTTTCAAATGGAAGTAGTGTACCTACATCTTTGTCGGGGCCTAGAGTAATCAGAGGATCATCAATTGTGACATTATTGATAGTAAGATTACCCACATTGATCACAGCCAGTTCATAGTCAATCACATCACCAGCCACATTATAAGTAGAAGGTGTGGGTGTCTTCAACAGTAATAGTCTAGAAGCCTGAAGAGCACTTACGGTTTCAGTGTCCTCATCCCGAACAGGACGACTGAATGGATCGAAACCAATGGCTCCTGCAACATTATCAATTGAACCTCTGTCCAAGTCGGTTTGGATTACGGTGTAAGACGTGTTGTAGGTTAAGCTTTGTCCTGGAGCCAGAGAGGCAATATTTTCATTTAATCCTGTAAGATTATCTATTAAGGTTGTATTGAGGATGCTTAGGTTTCCAGTATTCTCTACTACGATCTCATAGTCAATTACCTGTCCAGGGAACACATAAATTTGAGAGGCAGCAGTCTTGGTCACTTGCAGACTTGGAGCTTTGGTGGTCACCACCCTGGCTTCATCAGTGTCTTCTACCACCGTTGGAATCGCAGCCGTAGTTGTACCCGAAATAGTGGCAGTGTTTACAATGGCCACCTGGGTATCAAAATCAGTTTGGGTAGTGGTATATGTTGTTGAAATCACGGTTGATGCTCCAGGAAGAAGAGTTCCAAGGTCCACATTATTTATTCCTGTGAGCGCATCATTTAATGTAACATCCACCAAAGTGACATTACCTGTGTTGGTTACAGTCAGCTCATATGGTATCTGATCTCCGGCATTCACTACTGTATTCACCAGCGCATCTTTCTGGATGGAAATAGATGGATTTCTACTTGCGATAACTATTGCAGAATCCTGATCCACCAGAGGATTCTGATTGAGAGAACCTATTCCATTACCCGTTGCAGTTGCAATATTGAATACGAAGCCTCGATCAATATCATCCTGATCAACCGTATAGCTCAGGGTTCTCACTTCAGAATTACCAGGAGTAATAGTTGGTAAACTCAATCCAACCGTACCCGTCAAAGGATCATTCAATTCCAGATTTTCCAGAGTGAAATTACCAATATTGATAACCTCAAGCTCATATTCAATAATATCTCCAGGCTGACTATAAGTATTATTGATAGGAGTCTTCACTAGTTCGAGTCCAGCATCATCTTCAGAGACTACTATGGCACGATCGGTGTCAACTACATCAGCCCCATCAACAACCGACTGCCCAATTGCAGTGGCAAGATTTATGAAAATCCTTTGCTGAAGAGCATCTAAGGTTACTGTTCTGTCCACAGAGGTGGTAAAGGACTGACCAGGAGCAAGGTCTCCTACTGTTTGGGTGAAGCTGATCAAAGGATCATCAATCTCCACATTCTCAACAGTCACATTACCAACGTTAGTCACTTCAAAAGTGAATGTGACTACCTCTCCTGCATTGACTACCACTGTAGGACTAGCTGTTTTTTCTAAGTTCAAAGCAGCAGCTACCAATGCATTTATCCTTACATCATCTTGATCTGATACTAGACCTCCCGTTGATATACCATTTACCTCTGCTAGATTCTCTATAAACCCTCTATCAAGATCGTCTTGAGTAACTATATAGGAGGTATTATAGGTTACCGAAGTTTCCGTAGCAGGTGATGCTGAGAGAACTGTTGCAGTAGATGTGAATGAAGTCAGATCATCCGTTACGACTACATCCGTCAGTGTGAGGTTTCCAATATTCTCTACGACTAGAGTATAGTTAATTACCTCTCCAACGCTCTGGAATGATGTTCTATCCGCAGTTTTGGTAATTTGAACATTTGGATTCTGAGCACCAGTAATGATTTCTGTGCTTACGTCTCCTACATCACCACCAAATGGATCCTTACCCGTGACTGAAGCAGTATTTTCTATTTGGCCTAAATCCAAATCCGCCTGAGTGGCATTATAAGTCAAAGTTTGAGTTTCACTCTGTCCAGGATCCAGGTCTGTAATCGAAATTGGGGTAGCAGCGATAAGCGGATCAACTAATTCGATCGAATTAAGAGATACATTACCCACATTAGTCACAGTCAGGAAGTAGGTGATGGTCTCCCCAGCTACCACAAAGCTTTGAGGATCTGCCAGTTTAGTCAGTTCAATGGCAGGAAGAACATCTGCAGGTACGATCACTTGATCATTGGCCCCAACATTTTGATTATTTGGATCAACCGCAGTAACCGTGGCGGTATTTTCTCTTTCTCCCGCATTCAGATCAGACTGAAGAATCAAATAGCTTCCTGTCACAGTCGCTGATTGACCAGGTGCAAGGGAACCCTGAACATTATTGTTAATTCCAGCTATCGCATCATTGAAGGTTACCTGATCCAGCGTAACATTACCAGTGTTCGTAGCCACCAATTGATAACCTATCAAATCATTTACCGAATTGAAGCTATTCTCATTGGCAATCTTCTCCAGAGTTATTGAGGGACTCTGAATCGCACTGATGGTGAAGGTAGCTTCCCGATCAAGAAGATTTTGGGTTGGATCCAAGGCGGTTACACTTGCTGTATTTGGAACCTGTCCATTATCCAGATCCTGCTGAGTAATGACATAGATTCCTGTGACAGTCTTACTTTCTGCCGGAGCCAAAGTACCAAGATCTTGTCCCACGATTTGTACTAATGGATCATCCAAAGTGACTTGATCTAAGGTCACATTTCCAGGATTGGTAATGATAAATTCATACTGAATCTGGTCCCCTACACTTGAATAAGTGGTAGGCGTAGCTTCTTTGGAAATACTTAAATCCGGTGATTGAACCGCTGTTACGATAGCTGTAGCTGTAGCGATCTGGTCGGTCTGATTTGGATCGGTACCAATGGCTGTAGCTGTATTCACAAACAATCCCGCATCAATATCGGCTTGAGTAATGGTATAGTTTCCAGAAGCTGTTTGAGAATCCCCTGGCGCAAGTGATCCAAGAATCTGAGAGTTAATTCCTCCCAATGGATCGTTCAGTTCCACAGGATCCAAGGTTACATTTCCTGTATTTTCTATCACAAAGGTGTAGGAAATGACATCACCTACCGTATCATAAGTTGTTGGGTTTGGTATCTTAGTTAGAGAAATCCCTGGAGTTTGAACCGCATTTACCAACGCATCATCTGTGTCGGAGATGATCATTGCCAATGGGTCAGTTCCCTCCACAGTGGCAATATTTGTCACACTTCCAGCATCTACGTCTGCCTGGGTCACCGTATAAGAGGTGGTTTTTGCGGCAGTTTGACCTGGTACTAAATCACCCACAGTTACATCTGTTCCTGTAAGCGGATCAATAATTTCTGCATTGAGAAGAGTAACATTTCCAGTATTCTCTACCTGAATGGCATATTCTAGGACATCACCCGGAGCATCGTAATCGGCGGTCAGGGCGTCTTTCGTAATCTCAATATCCGGTGTCTGGATCGCTGGAATGAATAGAACATCCAAATCGAACACAAAGTCAAACTTAGGATCAAATCCTTCGGCAAATACTACATTTATTTTACCTCCTGCATCCACGTCATCCTGTGTGGCAGTATAGGTAGCACTTCGAACTTCGGTTTGACCTGGTGCCATCTGACCTATTGGCACTACCAGATTCAGAATAGGATCAATAAAATCAACCGCGAAGAGTGTGACATTTCCAGTATTCGTAACTTCGAATGAATAAGTGATTACATCACCCTCCATACTAAACTCAGAAACATCGGCAGTTTTAATAACTTCGATTTCTCCGATAATAACTCCTACTACAGTTTCAGAATCCTGAAGTTCAAATACTTGACCCCTTGGGTCAGTAGCCACAACGGTAGCAGTATTATTTACCACACCGGCATCCATATCTACCTGCGTGGTAGTATAACTTGTGCTGACTACTTGAACTTCACCGGGCACCAAGGTTCCAATTGCTTGATTCGTACCAGTAAGTGGATCTGTAACCACGACATCTGTAAGTGTTACATTTCCGGCATTAGTCACGGTTAAGGTGTATTCTATGACTTCACCCGCTGCGTCAAATTCATTGGTCAGAGAAACTTTTTCGAAGAATAGACCCGGCATCTGGTCTGCACTGATCGTAAGGTTATCCTGATCTTCTACTTGCTGACTATTTGGATCCAGAGCAGTAGCGGTAGCCACATTATCAATAAACCCAAAGTCAATATCTGCCTGAGTCACAGTATATGTGCTTGTAACTTGAGTGCTTTCACCAGGAATAAGCGTTCCTAGATTCTGATCCAACCCTGTGAGAGGATCTGTGACCTCTACATTCGTCAAAGTCACATTTCCTGCATTACTCACATCTAATGTGTATTCAACCACTTCACCAGCTGTAGTGTAGGTACTCTTATCCGCGGACTTAATTAATTCAATTATCGGATTTTGCACGACAGTCACGGTTACAGTGGACTGGCTTTCTACAGTGACATCCCCTGGATCAATTCCTGTTGCGGCAGCAGTATTTATCACAAATCCTGCATCTAGCTCGGCTTGTGTTACGGCATGCGAAGTAGTTCTCACATTACCCACATTCGGAGCAAGGGTACCTACATTTTCCGAGAGATTAGTCAGTGGGTCTATAACCGTTACATCCCGAAGCGTAACGTTACCCGTGTTCCGAACATCGAGTTTGTACTCAATAATCTCTCCTAAGGTATTTACCTGACTTTTATTTGCAGTCTTCTCAAGTAAGATATCTGGACTCTGGATTGCTATCACTGTTACCGTGGCCTGATCATTAACCGTTTGCCCAAATGGACTTACACCAGCTACCGCGGCAAAATTGATTACCGCACCAGCATTAAGATCAGCCTGGGTAATCACATAGCTGCCTGTGACTGTTTGCACATCCTGTGGAGCAAAGTCTCCAAGATTCTGATTGATTCCCAAAAGATTGTCAGCAACGACCACATCGCTTAGGGTAAGGTTACCCGTATTTTGTACGACAAGAGAGTAGTTAATAACATCCCCAACTGCATCATAATCTGAAACATCAGCGAATTTGATCAGACTAATATCAGGTGCGCCATCCACGATGGAAATCGCCCTATCCGCGTCACTATAAATAACAGAACCTGGACCTTGACCTTCAGCGAGGGCTGTATTCCTAACGAATCCTCGATCCAAATCATCTTGCGTAACGAAGTAGCTTCCAGTGAATGTAGCGGATTCAGTGGGCTGTAATACACCCAAGTCCGTATTTACTCCAATCAATGGGTCATCCAAAATGACTGGGTCAAGGGTCAAATTACCCGTATTGGTGACGACAAAGGTATACAACAGCTCTTCACCTACCTGTGCGAATCTCAATTTATCCACAGATTTCCGAAGCCTGATTTCACCTGCTTGATTTGCTAAAACTCGCAATGAATCTTTCGCAAAAATCGGCTGCCTCAATGGAGTAAAGAATATCGCATCAGCCTCATTATCTATGAAGCCGGCGTTCATATCGTCCTGAGTAACAGTATAAGGCCTGGTGAAGGTTAGACTTTCTGAAGGTGAAAGATTTTGATTTGTTTCAAATAAGCCAATTTTTGCATCAGCTACTCGCCCCCCAGTCAAGGTGAGGTTACCAGGGTTGGATATTACAATGGTGTAATTGATGACATCACCAGCATTGTCAACCGACCCTACATCAGCAGATTTTTCCAGAGTCAATCTGGCATCTCTCAAGACAGGAATTCTCAAAGAGGCCTCATCAGTTACTTGTACCCCATTGAGATTTTCCCCTGCAGCTGTCGCAGTATTCCGGATAGCTAAGAAATCAATATCAGCCTGTGTAACTGTATAGTTTCGAGTATACACGAGAGGTGGATCACCTGGCGCCAAAGTGGCAACAGTCTCATCGAGTGATACAAGAGCATCTACAGTGTTAACCTGGAAGAGCGTCTGATTGCCTACATTTTCAACCTCAATGGTATATTCAATGATCTCACCAGCAGAAGCGACTTGAGCCTTATCAGCCGTCTTGGTAATCTGAATAGTAGGGTTCTGAACACCTTGGACTATCTCGGTTGCCTCTTCACGAACATTCGCTCCGCTGATTCCTCCACCTTCGCCTCTTCCGCTAACAGTGGCAATATTCACCACCTCGCCTACATCTATATCATTCTGATCAACTGTATAAGTAACCGTTCGTGTGATCGACTGACCTACATTGAGTGTACCTATGGTTTCATTAAAGCCTGTATTATCATCTTCTAATACGACATCAATAAGAGTCACATCACCAGTATTGGTAACGATTAGCTCATAATCAATTTGATCCCCAGGAGCCGAATAGCCAGATTTCTTGCCGATGGCAAACTTATCTATCTCAACAGCCGGTCTACCCGTAGAAACTGCGAAGGCCACATCTGTAGCAGAAATAACCGATTGGTCTGGTTCTAAAGCATTGACAGTTACGTCATTTCGGATGATTCCACTTGGATCATCAACATCGGCTTGAACTACTGTATAGGTGAATGATCTTGTAATCGAAGCTGCAGGAGCTAGAGACCCTAGGTTTTCAAAATAACCAATGCGAGGATCATCAATAACCACAGGATCCAGTGTGACATTGCCGGTATTGGTAATGATAAAGTCATAGACAAGTTCTTCTCCTGCAGATTGGAAAATTCTCGGGGTAACAAGTTTCCTTACCTGCACTCCTCCCAATTGAATGCCCTGAACTGTCCAGGAATCATTCAACTCGAGTACTCTTCCATTTGGAGTTTCCGCATTGACTGTTGCAGTATTTACGAAATCCCCAGCATCCAAATCTGTTTGAGTGAAATCATAAGTTACTTGGATAACGGTGCTTGCTCCAGGATCAAGGGTGAAGGTTGGACTGGTGTAGCTGAGCTTCGTATCATTAATTACTACATCCGTGAGCGTGATGTTTCCAGTATTTCTGACCTCCAGGTCATACGTGACCTGCTGACCTGGTTCAAAGTAGAAGAATCGATCCCCAGTTTTTGTAAATTCTATCTGCTCGATCTGGTTTGCCAGAACCTCAACTGAATCTGCATCGATTACCTGTACTGGAGCTGGAGATGTCGCGGTAACTGTAGCAGAATTTATAAAACCACCATTATCCAAATCCGCTTGAGTCACAGCGTAACTACCTGGAATGACCGTGCTAGCTCCTACCTGAAGCTCGCCTATAGATGCATTTAACCCAATTCTATTATCGACAAGGATGGTATTTGTTAAGGTCTGATTACCTGTATTGGTTACTTCCAGCTCATAATTTATTACTTCTCCTACGTTGGTATAAGGACCATTTGGAGTCGTTTTAAGTAAGGCAATCTCAGGATTTTGAATGGCTCTGACCGTTGCAGAACCTACGTCTTGAACGGTGGTAGCAGATGGATCTCGGCTTACTCCAGTAGCAGTAGCTGAGTTTACAAACAACCCTGCATCCACATCATCTTGGAGTATGGTGTAACTGGTTGTGTAAACCTCAACCTGACCCGGATCTAATGAGCCTACAGTCACTGTGAGACCCGTTTCATTATCGACCAGCTCCACATTATCAAGGGTGACATTTCCGACATTCTCCACTTCAATGTCATAATTAATCACCGTACCGGCCTTATTATATACGCTTCGGTCGGCAGTTTTCACCACATCAATCTCAGGATTCAGCACTGCTGGAACAGTAACTTCATTAGTGACAGCTTCCTGCGTGGTACTATTGCGATCCGCAGCCACACCTGTTGCAGTTGCAGTGTTTGAGTAGCTTCCTGCGTCAAGGTCATCCTGCTCTACTATATGTCTAGCTGCTACGTTTATAGTTTGGCTTGGAGCAATAGAAGGAATAGGGTTGTTCGAAATGATATCCGCATTCGGATCTGTAACATTGATATTTAATAAGGTTACATTTCCTGTATTTGTAACAGAAATTACGTATTGAATTTCTTGACCCACAGCGCTATAGGAGGATGTAGCTGTTGATTTTCTTGCAGCGATTCCAGGATTTTGAATGGCAGTAATTATAACCTCATTTGATAGATCCTGAACTGGAGCTGCTTGTGGTGTTTGTCCATTAACCGTAGCTACATTTCTATATTCTCCAGCATCAAGATCAGCCTGAGTAATGTTATGCGTTGCCGTAATACTTCTACTTTGGCCTGGTGCCAATTTAAATTGACCCGTAGAAATCACTGTGTTTGGATCCGTTACCAGGATTTTATTCACGGTGACATTCCCCAAGTTGGTGACAACCAAATCATAGGTAATACGCTCTCCAACCTGATCATACGTAGGCTGTCTCGAGCTTTTTACTATTTCTAGTATTGGATTCTGAATTGCCGGAATCGTGACAGTATTAGAGTTCCTGGAAATTTGCTTATTGTTAGGGTCGAGTCCAGTGCCCGAGGCCGTATTCATGTATTGTCCGGCATCCAAATCTGCCTGAACCACCGTATGAGAAGCCGTGACCGTGGCTACCTCACCAGGACTCAGCACTGCTATTGGACTACCTGTATCGATAATAGCCTTAGGGTCTGAAATGGTCAATGCCGTAAGGGTCACATTACCCGTATTCTCCACTAGTAGTGTATAATTCAACACATCGTTTACTGCATCATAGGAAGCTGTGCTGGTTGCCTTGGTAATGGTAAAGTCTGGAGTTTGTACAGCTGGAACAATAACCCTGTTTGTTGTTCTTTTTAGGGTACCCCCATCAAGTTCTTCTGCACTGATATCAGCACGGTTTTCATACTCTCCTGCATCCAAGTCTGCCTGAGTTACTGTGTGTGTCGCATCCACGATGACCGTTTGGCCGGGGGCCAAAGAAGCAATTGGGTTATCGTTGGGATCAATTTCCGCCTTCGGATCGGTGATGGTCACATCAAACAGGGTCACGTTCCCAGTATTTTCTACCGAGATCTCGTAGTTAATTACATCCCCTACCATGTCATAGTTAGGAGTAGAAGAAGACTTAGCTACTTTTAATTTCGGATTCTGAGTAGCCAGAAGAGTCTTGCTATCCGTTGCCTGAAGAACTCCACCATTCAGATCAGTTCCTCGGGCTGTTGCAACATTCACTATTTCACCCACATCCACATCTTCCTGGGTAGTGAAGTATTCTACATCAAATGCCACAAACCCATTTGGTGCGAGGACCGGAATTAATGTGTCAAAACCAACCTTTGGATCAGAAATTCTCAGATCAAAAATGCTCACATTTCCACTATTCTGAGCATAGATATTATAGTCTATCTGCTCCCCTGGCAAGAAATATTCACTTTGCTTCACCCCTTTGGCAAAGTTCAAACCAGGCGTCTGCGCCCCATTGATGATTTCTGTATCACTGTCTGAGATGGAACCTCCCGCTGGGGTAACAGCTACTGCTTCGGCCGTATTCAGAATAGTACCTGCGTCAATATCTCCTTGAGTAACAATATAGTTTTCCGTGTACGTGAAGCTTTGACCTACTCCCAGGAATCGAATGACGTCATTCAATCCAGTTTTATTATCTGTTACAGCTACGTCAGTGAGATTTACATTACCCGCATTTTCAATAACAATAGAGTAGGTAAGTGTCTCCCCTACAGCATTGTAACCGCTTTGCTGAGCGTTTTTCGTCACCACAATCACTGGATTCACTATGGCAGGTATGGTATCCTGACCGATAGCTGGATTCAAATTACCCTGAGCTGGGGTACCAGTGGCAGTTGCTACATTGACAAATTCGCCATTATCAACATCATCCTGGTTAGTCGTATAATTAGCGGTATAGGTCCATACCTCAGTAGTCTCCAGCTGGCTATTTCCATTTAGGTCTCCTCCTCTGAAGGTTGGTCCTGAATCAACTCCCGGATCTACAACTGTAATGTTACTTATGGTTACGTTTCCGGTATTGGAGAGCAATAAGGCATAACTCAATGCCACTCCAGGCTGATCATAGCTATTCGGCGATGTAGTGCTGATCTTATCTAGTTTCCATCCTGGCAGAGCGAGAGCCGGAACATCTTCATCATCTTTCACATTAGGTAGATTGCCTCGGACAAGATCGCCACTGGCAGTTACTTCATTCAAGTATCGACCTGCATCAAGGTCAGCCTGGGTAATAGTGTAAGAAGCAGAATAAGTCCATGATTCTCCCACATCCAAATCATTGTTGGAATTATCATCTCCAGAAACCAAATCAGGTCCTACATCAGCCCCGGGATCTGTGACATTCACATTGCTGATCGTCACATTCCCTTCATTGGTCAGGATGATCTCGTAGTTTATAATTTCACCAACAGCCCTGAAATTTTTAGGATTATTGGTCGAAACCTTGGTGATTGACCAATCTGCATTCACATCAGCTCTTACACGCTCATCGCCACTTTCGGATATGTTTGAATTATCCGGTAAATTACCTTCAGCTGTAGCTGTATTATCAAATCTCGTATTATCTACATCTGCCTGAGTGGTGGTATAGCTTGTAGTATACGTCCATATTTCTCCTGGAGAAAGTATATCATCATTACCATCATCGCCATCGACAAACACTGGTGTAGAAGTTTTTGGATCAGATACATCCACATTGGTCACTGTGATGTTACCCGTGTTCTCTACCGTGATGGTATAATTAATTTCTGTTCCCGGTGTATCAAACTCGCTTATATCTGCCGTCTTCTCTACCTGAAGTTCTGGATTTTGATTTACAGGAGTTCTTACTGACTCATTTAAAGTCACCTTCCCTCCATCTATATCAGCCACCAATTCCGCGTCATTTTCTACGAAACCTCTATCCAAATCTGCCTGAGTAACGGTGTATTGGGTAGTATACGTAATGGTTTGACCTGGATCCAGACGTGGCTCACTTTCAGATAGTGAAGTGAGTGGATCATCCGTATTTAGATTGAAATAGGAAAGATTACCAGAATTTACAATCTGAAGCTCATAATCAATGACATCGCCTACATTACTTACACTTGATGGACTTGCAGTTTTAGTAAATCGGATGCTTGGATTCTTAGATGCAATTACTGTAACTGTTTGAGAGTCCGACACTGGCTGACCGAATGGACCTCGGGCGTCAACTTCAGCTGTATTAACCACACTACCTGCGTTCAGATCATCCTGTGTGGTAGGGTAGGCCGCTGTGTAAGTCTGAGTATCCGTAACAGAAAGCACAGGCAGTGTCACATCTAATCCAGTCAATGGATCAGTGATTCGAACTGAATTCAGGGTGACATTTCCGGTATTTCTAACCAGAATAGTATAATTCAATTCATCTCCAGCAGAGTCATACCCTTTTTCAGCAACGGATTTGACGATATCCACCTTTGGATTTTGAGAACCATTAAGTTCGACGGCTGAAACATCCCTCACCGTAGTTGGAAGTTGAGGAGCCGTTCCTTCTACCTCCGCCACGTTCAAAATTCTGCCTTGATCGAGATCTTCCTGTGTAATGGAATAATCTACCGTAAACACCTGAATCTCACCAGGCGCTAAGTCTCCTATAGGATTAGAATATGAAAGCTGGGAATCCTCTAAAAGGACATTTTCAAGGTTGACATTCCCATTATTTCGTACCCTTAACTCATATTGGATGACTTCACCCTCAAAGGAGTAACCAAATGCCAGGGCAGTTTTTTCTAGATCAATACTTGGTCTTGAAGATCCACCGATGAAATTGGAATCTCCATCACCTACATCACCGCCATCTGGATCTTTACCGGTTACAGTGACGGTATTGGTTAGACTGCCCCGATCTATATCATCTTGAGTGATGGTATAAGTCCCTTGATAGGTCCAAATCTCCGTAGGGTCAAGTTCATTATCATTATCTGTATCATCCCCGATGAAGGTCAGTGGATTGATAAGCGGATCGTCTACTACAATGTCTGAAATAGAGACGTTACCCGGGTTTCTGACTACAATAGTATAGGTAATTACTTCACCTACTGCATCAAACGTATTTGGGCTAGAAGTCTTTACCACATCAAGATCAGGATTCTTCGAACCTGTCACTACATCCGAATCCCCATCCGTTATTGTATCATTATCCGGATCGGTACCTGTTGCCGTGGCGTTATTCGTAACCGTTCCATTATCTACATCATCCTGGGTGACTGTGTATGAACCCGTGAATGTCCATATTTCACCAGGATCTAAAATGTCATTTCTTCCAGTTCCTGATGGGGGAGATAAATCACCTGCTATATAGGTAAGGGAAATCAGGTCATCGTCGACTACCACGTTATCAATTCGGGTATTTCCATTATTCTCCACCAAAATTGAATAGGTCAGAACATCACCCGCTGCATCATATCCCTGCTGGCCTGCCACTTTGACTAGGTTGATGGAATTTGTTTTGGAGCCATTAATTATGACGGTATCCGCATCGGTAAGCGTATTATTATCTGGATCGGTAACCTCTACTGACACTATATTTTCCACAGTTCCTCTATCAATATCATCCTGTGTCACCGTGTAATTACCTTCGTAAATCCAGGTTTCACCCACGTCCAGATTACCTATCGTCGGATTATCACCTGAAACCAGATTGAGGTCGCTAGGATCAATGATGGAATCGTCAATTGAAACATTGTCAAGTGTAACATTACCTGTGTTTTCAATTTCTATAGTATAGGTTATTATATCACCAGGATTATTAAAGCCTACATTGGTTGTGGATTTGTTTACTTCAAAAGAAGGCTGTTTGTTAGGATTAGAAACTGCATCATCTCCATCTTCTACAGTTCCACCTTGTGAATCTTCTCCTGTAACGCTCGCCGTATTCGTCACCGGACCATTGTCCACATCATTTTGCGTCAGGGTATAGGTATCCGTATAAGTGAATGATTGGCCAGGTGCCAAATCAGGTACTGGAATCACACCGGCGCCAAAGAATGGATCGGTCAGTTCAAGGTCAGATAGACTTAGATTACCATCATTCGTTATGACTATTTCATAGGTGAGGACTTCACCAGCCATGGAGTAAGTACCTGGGTTTACGCTCTTAGTTAGATCCACAGATGGATCAAAAACCGCAGTAATGGTTTCATCATCTGTAGCAGGAGGCAGCGTACCTCCTGGTGGGACACCTGAAGCCGTTGCAGAATTAGTAAATGATCCCGAATCAACATCAGCTTGCTCGATATCATAGGTTGCGGTATAGGTCCATACTTCATCTGGATCAAGCTTCCCATCTCCGTCGGTATCTCCGGAGACAAAAGTAGGTCCAGAAGTCGCCTTAGGATCTGTTACATCTACCTGATCAATAGAAACATTACCCGTATTATCGATAATAATGGTATAGGTAATGGTCTCTCCTGCCTGATCATAAGTGGCAGATGATGCATCCTTGGTTAGGGTCCATGAAGGGTTTGGAGTGGCCGTGGCTGTGGCATCATCTGAAATCTCTTGAAGATTTCCAGCAGGAGATTTCGCCGTCGCGTCCACAGTGTTTGTAAAGCTTCCTGCATCTACATCTGCTTGGGTCACTGTGTAGGTAGCAGTGTAAACCCATGTTTCTCCTACATCCAAGGTGCCTGTGTTGGATATATCCCCTGTTGCCAGAGTTGGTGCTTCCGTTTTCAGGTCGAAAACGGCAACGTTAGTAATGCTTACATTCCCCGTATTTTCTACCTCGATGGTATAGCTAAGTACATCGCCCGCATTTTCATAAGTTCCTGGAGCATCCACATTCTTTTCAATAGCCCAATTCGGCATTCGATCCGAAGGCACAAATAGGCTAGCATTATCATCAGGTAAAGCTCCAAGAGTAGATTCTCCTGAAACGGTAGCAGAGTTATTTACCCCACCAGCGTCTATATCTGCTTGAGTCACCGTATAATTGGCCTCGTATGTCCAGGTTTCTATTGGGTCAAGCGAATCATTTGAATTAGTGTCTCCATCTGTGAGAGTAAGAGGAGATCCCGAGATCAGAGGATCATTGACTACAATGTTATCCAGAATAAGGTTACCATTATTTTCTACCTGTATGGTGTAGCGAATTACCTCACCGGCATTGCTTACCGAAGTTTTATCGGCGGACTTCGTAATATTAAATCTCGGTGTCTGTGCCGCATTTATGTTCAGGTTTGCCTCCTTATCTATGGAAGAGCCAGGATTAGATGGGTCATCTGTCGATACAGATGCAGTATTACTTATGCTACCATTTTCTATATCAGTTTGGGTAACAGTATAGGTTGTGGTGGCCACGACTGTTTGACTCGGTGTCACAGTTGGAATAGTGGTGGTAAGTCCGGTAAGCGGATCATTAATTTCCACATCTGTCAACGTGGTATTCCCTGTATTGACCACAATGATGCTGTAAGTAATTACTTCGCCATCCTGACTATATCCAGTCTTATCCGCCGCTTTACCTACATTATAATTCGGAACCTGTACAGCCTGAATGGTTTCATCATCCGTGGCATCAGTAAGATTTCCTTGAGACGGATCGCCTGTGGCGGTCGCCGTATTGGTAAAGCTTCCGGCATCCAAGTCATCCTGTACGACAGTGTGTTGGGCGTCGTAAACCCAAGTCTCGCCGGGAGCCATAATTTGATCATTCCCAAGATCTCCGGAAGCATAAACGGGTCCTGGAGGATCTGCATCCGGATCGGTTACTACTACATTGGTAATAGTTACGTTACCAGTATTGGACACTCGGATCTTATAATTCAGTACTTGTCCTAATTGGCTATAGGGCTTATCATTACTGGTTTTATCTAAGACCAATTCAGGATCAGGAATTACAGGAATATCCACAGTATTTGAGCTCAATGGAGATTCTTTACCGGTCGGTAGTGTACCTCCTGAAGGTGTTCCTGTTGCGGTTGCAGTATTTGAGTAACTTCCGGCATCGATGTCCGCCTGAGTCACTGTATAACTACCAGTGTAGGTCCATGCTTCACCCACATCTAGATTTCCAGGGTTAGAAATATCTCCTGAATTCAAGGTTAAATTCGGAATTTGAGGATCAGCTACCTGAGCATTTTCTATCGTCACATTTCCAGTGTTGTTTAAAACAATCTCGTAATCCAAAACATCTCCGACCGCAGCATAGTCTGTGTCTGAACTTGATTTGGAGATTACCCAATCAGGAGATTGAATTGCTGGAATATCAACCGTATTTGAGCTCAATGGAGATTCTTTACCAGATGGTAGGGTTCCTCCTGATGGTGTGCCCGTAGCCTCAGCAGTATTCGAGTAACTTCCGGCATCGATGTCCGCCTGAGTCACTGTATGACTACCAGTGTAGGTCCATGCTTCACCCGCGTCCAGATTTCCAGGGTTAGAAGTATCTCCGGAAGTCAGGGTTAAATTCGGAATTTGAGGATCAGCTACCTGGGCATTTTCTATCGTCACATTTCCTGTATTGGTCAATACAATTTCATAGTCCAATACATCTCCAACTGCTGCATAGTCTGCGTCTGGACTTGATTTGGTAAGTTCCCAATCTGGAGTCTGAACCGCCGGAATATCCACAGTATTGCTGGTGGCCGGAGCAAGTGTACCCCCAGCCGGAGTTCCAGTAGCTGTTGCCGTATTGGAATAGCTGCCCGCATCGATATCGGCTTGGGTTACTGTGTGACTTGCCGTATAGGTCCAGACTTCCCCTGGAGTCATTATATTATCTGAGCCTGTATCTCCTGTAAAATTAGAGCCAACTATCGCATTAGGGTCGGTCACAGTTACTCCTGAAATGCTCACATTTCCGGTATTAGTCAGGGCAATCTCATAAGTGAGTACATCACCTACTGCGTCATATTCATTTGGGCTAGTAGTACTTGATTTGGTAATGGTCCAAGATGGGTTCTGGACCGCATTTACTGTCTCTGAATCTCTTTGCTCCACCATTGGACCGGCAGCAGAGTTTCCATTTACCCTCGCGGTATTGGTGAAGAACCCTCTGTCCAGATCTGCTTGAGTGGTTCTGTAGCCAGTAGCATAGGTCCAAGTCTCCCCCGGATTCAAAATACCATCCTGTTGTTCCGGTCCAGGAAGAAGACCTGGAGAAATGTTGATTGTCTCATCAAAAACATCAACAGATGTAATATTTACATTACCTGTATTGGTTACAAAAAATTCATAAATAATCGGCTGTCCCACTGAACCGAAAGAAGTAGACCGAGCTACTTTATCAAGCGTCCAGTTTGGATTTTGAACCGCCAGAACAGTCACGGAATTGCTGATGGCCGGAGTCAAAGTACCCCCTGCTGGTGTCCCAGTAGCCGTAGCCGTATTGGTGTAGCTGCCTGCATCAATGTCTGCCTGAGTGACATCATAGGTACCTGAATAAATCCAAACCTCTCCTGGTTCTAATACAAAAGGAGTACCTACATCTCCAGACAGCAAAACAATGTTTGAGGAGATATTTGGGTCAACAATATTTACTGAACTAATGTCGACATTCCCTGTATTTTCCAATTCTAAGGTATAATCGAGGATATCCCCAACGACATTATATTCCGGAGTAGTGGTTGACTTGGTCAATTCCCAATCTGGAACAGCAGGTCCTGTGGCAAAGGCAAATACAGCCCCATTCGGCAAGTTTACTCCATTGAAAATCAGTTTTGGACTGCCAAAGGCATTGGGAACAATCTGCTGAACAGTTCCGTTCGAAAAGTCTCCATCTCCGTCTTCGTCGATCAGCAAACGATAGTTATTTATGTCCGAGGTACCGCCCGTGGTGGTGATTCCATTAAAATCAAAGGCCAAATCAACCGCCCCAGGGTCTCCAGTTACCTGAACTTTCCATTCTCTGCCAAGTCTGTAGAAATCAAGTCCAGCAGGTAAATCCGATAATTGCTCCGTCAATGCGCCATTATCATGGCCCATCATCAAAAAGTCCCCATCATCTAGCGATGAAGGATTGCTCAAAACGATATTTCCTGCGCCAGACTGCCCGGTGCCATCACCACTTCCGGTGTCGATGCTGTTACTTTGGCTTTGATTTAGGCCTTCTGAATCAAGACGCCCAATACCAAATACATCATTCCAATAGTTTGTATTATCCCAAACCGGAGTGGGTGTTCCTCCTCCTGAAGGAATTACATAGGCACCAATGCTAGGATCGAGAGTAATTCCATATTTTATGGCGAGGTACGATTGTACTTTGTTTCGATCGGCTGCAGAAAGTAATGAAGGATAATGGACTAATTCAGCAATATCAACAGTTGCATACCCACCATTATAGAACGCAAAATTTAGCGGATTACCTGAGGCTTGATCATTATATCCTCCACTACCAGATGTACTTGACGGTGCTCCGTTTAATTGCAGATCAAATGTAGAGCCCGAGCTGGCTGTGCTTGCAGCAAGATCAGCCAAGGCTACTTGTCCAGCACTTACCGTTCCCACCGGGGTTACTGTTTGGTTTTGTTGTACCAATGCACCTTCGGAATTTCCACCTATAGCCCATGCAGAGGTACCACTAGAATAATTAAATACCACTTGCGAGCTGCCAGTCTTCCTGAAAACGACAAACTGAGTCCCAACATCAAATCCACCATCTGAGCCTAAGATTGGACCTGCAATGGTTGGTGTGGCCAATGCCTCTGTATTTGAGGAATTGAAAGAAATAGAAGGGTTAAAATTAATTTGCGCACTTGAGGATGTATTGTTATAGGTTGGTGGGTTGGCTCCAGTTCGGGTTGTGGCATCAGCTGCTGTTGCCAGGCTACCTTGGTTAGCCCACGTAAATGTACCCGTTGTTACTCCATCATCTGCCTTATACCACAGGTTAGCCCCAGCTACACCACCTGGCGGTGGGTCGTTATCTTCGATGGTTATGGTAAGCTGACCTATGTAGCCGTCGCCATTAGCATCCAGGTTTTGAACATCTCCCGAAACAGAGGCGATATTTATCACTAGGGTGCGGCTTCCTTGCGCCAGTGCATCATCTATTAATGATATACCGATTGGAATGGAATCCGCCAAACCATAATCGCCTATTCCCGGAATATTGAGTGTTTTATTGGGAAAATTAAAGTCGACTCCTTCTACTGCTGTGGAGCTTGGATCTACAGAAAAGGTTACACTTGAAGCACTGGCTACATTTCCATTTATAATAATACTCGGATCAAAGGACGAATCATCCTCTGTCACCGTGGCAGCACTTCTTGGAAATTCGGTAAGACCGTCCAAACTTATGGTAACATCATCGAGGAAATTTCCACTTCCTCCGGTCGCAGGTACTACTGCTTCGAAACCAATTTCGTAAATTCCGGTAGCTCCTGTGAAAGTAGCAGTACCTGAAGCTCGGCTCCAACCTGTGCCAGAAGTTGTATTCGAATTTAGGACTTGTACTTTGGTGGTACCTGCTTGGTCATATACACTAAATTCAACAGTTTCATCTGATCCACCTCTTCTTCTGTGAAAATATTCAAAGTCGATTCTCTCCCCATTAACTAGATAAACGACCTGATATAATCGGGATGGAGATACTACGTTTAGTTCAACATGATAATCTCCAGATTGAGAATTGATGCCGTTAAAACCAGACCGCCAATGTTCAATTGGAAAATCTTTCCCTTGAAATGAAGGGCTGGTAGAAAACCAACCATCAATCTCGGGGTTTGAGGCTGCTTGAGAGCGAGGGTACTGGACGTTTGAGTGAGGAACAATGGATCCTGTCTCAAAAGACGGATTGACAATTATGCGGTTTTGCGCAAAAGATGAGGCTGCTAAGCCAGAAATCAGGCAAAGGATAAAAAGAATCCGAAGGGTTCTGAACAGATAAAAATTTTCCATCTAAAGGGTTTTATCAAGATTTACAAAATTGAATAGAGGTCAAAATTACAATCCTATATTCTGAATCCTATTCAATTATGAGCAAAATATAAAATAAAGCAGGCTTTTCAGCAATTATTCGATGAATGTTAAGAATAAAAAAATTTTAAGCTAATGCTCTCAAATGCCCTTAAACATAGATTTTGAAATCTTGGGATAAAAAAAAGTGAGACTTTGCCTCACTTTTTTATCAATACTCTCCTCTAAAATCTTAAACCCGCGGTCCAGAATATTCCACGCGTATTTCCGAGATCAATCTGATCTATGTCGGTTTGTAAATTATTTAGTGACCACTGATACGTCCAGTCAAGATAAAAAATAGCAATATCAATACCCACACCTGCGAACACTCCCCACTGTGGAGATTCTACCATATCCTTATCCAGAAAATCGCTGTTCGTACCTGTTACAATGAGGCTTGAGCCCCCTCCAAACACTCTTAATCCAGCAAAAGAATCTGCGTTTCCTAGAACATCGAGTCCAACAGCAACAGGAATTCTGATTCCACTATACGTGGCATCAGTCACAGGCAGGTTGCCTACTGGTTGTACTTCAAATGAATTGGTCTGATAAAATACTCCAGGCTCAAAGTAAAATTTTTCGCCAAAAGCCACACTTGCTCCCACTTGCCACCCAATTTGCCCTGAAGCATCTACCCCATCTCCGGTGATATTGGTTGTGTTCACACCTACACCCGGCTTGATTTGTGTCTGTGCAAAAATAACTCCTACCGATAGTAGAAATAATCCGATAGTTAAAACATTTTTTTTCATGTGATATTGGTTTTTGAATGATGAAATTTCACCAAATATTAATATCCATGGATAAAATTGAATCATTAAAAAATAACAGTAGTTGTTTTTTTTGTAAAAAATGTAATTTTTCAATGTAATTTTTAAAGAATGAAAAAGGTACTTATTTCAGTTTTAATCCTTTTCCCAACGTTTTTGTCTCTGGGGCAAGACACTTTATTCATGGATAGGCATGAATTTGATAGTCCTGTACAAAATGTTTTTGATGCAGAGGGGCAGATTTACTTAAAAACTACTGTCAGTTTATATCAGCTTCAGGGTCAAAATTGGAAAAAGATAGATCAGGGCTTTGATAAGCGATACATTTTTTATGATGAAAATTTCTATGAATCAGACTTTATTCCTGATAAAGATTTGTTTGATATAAGCTCAATGGAGGAATTAATTCCTCAGCGGGGAAAATTCATTGCCACGGCAGCGAGAAAAGGTTCTAGATTTTTTGTAGCAAGTGGTAGTATGCTTTTCGAATATGAAATTAGAGAACATTACACCAAAAGTTACCATAATAAATCCATACGCGATATTTACCTAAACGATTCCCTAAGGGTCATTTCTACCTATTCCGGGATTTATGTTAACGATTCCATCCTGCTTAAAAGCCCGAATTATTCCAATGGCCCGCTTACAAACATTGATTCAACTTTTTATTTGACCTGGGACGAAATAAGCATTTTCTTCCCTCCTGATTCTACCAGGCTTATTCAGAATTCAACCAACCTATTTTCGGGAAAAGCGAGGAAGATCATGAAGTGGAAAAAAAATCTATACACTTTGCATACCCGGGCCTTTTCAAAGGTTTTGGATGAATTCGAACTTCTTCCCATACATCAGGGGCTGGAATATTTAGATCTAGAAGTTTTTCAGGATAAGTTGACTTTTTCCACCGCAGAGGGATTTCTCCTGACCTGGGATGAAATGAGATTAGATACTCTGGCAGCTTTGTCTACCAAAATAACTGATCTCTATCCCGCAGAAGACCGCCTATTTTTGAGTACAAATACTGGGTTATTTGTCTGGGATCATAAAAGTCAATCAATTTCCCAAATTGCCGAGATACCAAATGTGGTGATGACTTCTCTGGATGATTTTAATAATCTTTGGATTTCAACAGAAGGCGGGTTGTATATTCTCACCAATGAGAGTCAGGATTTAATTCCTGTTATATCTAACGTGGAGTTTAATCGGGAAGCTTTGTTACTAAAAGACGGATATCTATATGTCGGGGCGGTGGATGGACTCTACCAATTAAATACCTACGAAATCCAAAAATCCTTTATCCCACAGGAATTAAACAAACTCAATTTAGCCAAATCAGGTATTGATTCTCAGACGTTTTGGTTCATTCTATTTCTTTCAATGGGATTAGTCTTGGGTTTTGGCTATTGGTATCTCAGAACAAAAAATAAATCAATCAGGCAAAATCTGCCAGCTAATCCGAATCCCTGGACTCTTGACAATCTTGAAACCTTGATTCAAGAAAGTAATATTCAAACCGTGGAGAGCCTTGCCTCTGCTTTAAATACCAATACGGTTCAACTGAATCGAAAATTCAAAAAACTGGGAACCACCCCAGGAAAGTTTCTTAAGAAAGTGAGGATAAAAAAGGCCAAAAAGTTATTGAAAGAAGGCGTGAGCCTGGAAGTCATAAGCGAAAAAATGGGTTATTCAATCAATCTCCTGAAGAAGGAGTTGAATATTTGAGGCTATGTTTCTCCTTCGTCCAAAGCAATAATTCAGAATTTCTGCTGCCAAAATAACCACCAATTCTACCATTTTAATAATAGCTATTGCAAAACAAAAGCCCCTCAAATGAGGGGCTTTTTGTGTTATGTTAAGTCTTGAATTATTCTTGGCTGAGGATTACTCCTCTTCCATCGTATCCACTTTCTTCTTTCGACCTGTGTAGCTGAAGCTTGA
>NZ_JAUEPH010000011.1 GCF_030403435.1 Algoriphagus sediminis | reverse complement strand
CCGATACAAAATATAATGTACGTTGATTATCAGGTAGTTACGTGCTTATAGGTACAAATAAGCAACAAAAACTATCGCTAAACAGCTAAATAAGGGATAAAGAAAGGAAAAATGGAGCGGAGCGGACATAAAAAAACCGCCTCACAAAGGAAGCGGTTTTTATCGAAAACACCAATCGCTTTACGCAACTGTTACAGAGCCTAAATAAGAGCTGTTAGCAACTTTAGTTCCGTCTTCTGATGCAAACCCTAAGAAGACTTCAACGTCTTCTCCTGAGTATTCAGAAGGCACTGGAATGGTTGCTGTACCAACTGATCTTGCTGGTCCCGCAGTTGTGAAAACTGCCTCACCTCTTGTGGTATTCAAAAGAGCAATCAGAGCTTTGTCCGTTGCTAAGGCACTACCACTTCCTGAATTGTCTGTCCAGGTCGCTTCTACGTTTCCAGCACTTGGAGAAGAAGCTGCACCATTCGCAGCACCAGTCAGGTTTCCTCTTGAAACCAATGCACTTGCATAGTCTACCATGAAGTTGGGATAAGCTCCTGTAATGGCATTATTCAGGTTGTATGACATGGCCGCATTGAATTGCGTCATCTTGTTGGCATATTGCTTAAAACCAACTCTAAGGAAGTCTGTCATTGGCTGCAAGAACTTCAATACAGTTGAGAACTTAGAACGCTGGTCAACCTGACCTTCAGTTCTTGGGTTCGCTACACTGGAAGGTTTGATTCTTAGGTAATCGATGCCCTTCCAAGTTCCACCGATTACATTCCCAACCTGTCCTGAGACACCACCGAGAATACCTTGATTAATTTTTCCCATCTTTTTACGATTTTTTAAGGGTTAAACATTTGCTTGGACTTGACACGGACTTACCATGGATTTGCCCTTCACCATCTAAAATACTACAAGAAACAGGCGAAGATTCATTCTTAGGTGCTGTTGCTTTGGTGTGCTTTATTTTGCCTTTGTTGCCCTGTTCTTTTGTCAGATCAAGAAGCTATCCTGCCCCTGTTTCCTTCATTAGGTTGTGGAATATTGACTGCCTGGCAGTATCTATCATTTTTAAGGTGAGCTTGATTTTTTGCTCGTTGACATCCAATAGTTTTAGTGCCTGAATCGACTTTTCAAATGCCTTCTCTTTGGTGCTTGCTTTGACTTCACTTTCTCTTATAACCTTTCGGATCTCGTCAATAGTTATGAATGGAATCACCGAGCCTTTCAAATAGAAATGGAATGACTTAGACCTCCACAGTCCGAAGCATAGCCAATACAGAAACTCTCTATCTGCCTCATTTTCCAAAAGACATACAAAGCAATTCGGGCAAGGTGTGCAAAGAGGTTTTCCACTGTTCAATCCTTTATTCAGGATAAAGAAATGGGGTTTGTTGTAGGTGGTTCCTAGTCTGTGTGTTTTCAAGCGAAACGATTTCATATAGCAAGCCATTAGAATTATGCTCGCTGCGCTTCGCACAGACATTTTCAAAAGAGAAAAGAAAAAAGGGAAAAAAAGAAAAGAGAAAGCTCTTGAAAAGGTGGGTGTGGCACGGTTGACAAGGTTTTTGGGAAAAATACTACCCGTAGGGTGGAGATTTTTATCAAAACCCGTAGGGCTTGACCTTGGCAATCCGGTTGTGCGGTGGGCATGTGCGAACCTACCTAACTTTGCTGCTCTCTTTATTTTGATTGTCTGATTTACCCACAACATGAACTTTTACCACCTTCTTGGATTGGTGGGCAAGCTACTGTACCATAAGAGCAATAAACGCAACAATCACCTTGTATGGGTTTAAGTACTTCTTTACAGTTTTCGCATTCATAGAAATACTGACATGCATCTGTTGGCATGGTTTCTTCTTTTTGATGTCCACACTTAGGACAAGTAATTGTTGATTTAAGAACTACTTCACTCATTTTGATTTGTTTACTGATTCTACTTTGTAACCTGTTTTGTCAACAGCCGATTTTACTTTCTCAATGTCTGTTTTAGATTCATCAAAAGTTACCACTGCATTCGCTTTTTCATAAGAAACCTCTAAACCAGAAATGCCAGGTAGTTTTCCAATTTCAAGTTTCACATGTTCTTCACATCCCGTGCAGGTCATTCCAGTAATTTTGATTTCGTAGGTTGATTCGAGATTGACATTATCTGATACTGATAGTTTGGTTTCAGGGTAAAAGGCATCCGAGTAATAAGGGAATGCAAGCATGATCGCTGCAAATACCGTCACTATACCAAGGAATTTCTTTGAATGCCAAAAAGAAGGTTTGTCCTCATCACAATTACAAGCAATTTCTTCCTCAGTTCTTGGTCTCAATTTCTGATACCATGCAAAAGCTAAAACGACTACAGTTATTCCAATCAACCAAGGTCGAAAAGGTTCTAACCAAGAAAATGTTGCGGCTACTCCGCTTGATCCTGCAAGTAGTGCCAACACTGGGGTAATGCAACAAAGTGATGCACTAATAGCGGTCAGTACACTTGTCATTACTAATGAGCTTGATTTCTTATTCGTCATATTGTTGATTCTTTTTCTGGTGTTAATAACCCTAATATTGGATTCAGTATGAGGTCGTTTGATTCGGAAATAGAGTAGAATATTGTTTGTCCTACTTTGTTTGTTTCAACCAGTCCCGCATCTTTTAGCTTTCTCAAATGCTGAGAAATGGCAGGAACTGTCATGCCCAGAATATCACTTAGATCACATGGACACATTTTGGATTCCTTGTCCAATAGAAACAGAATTTTTAGTCGTACCTCATTGCCAGCAAGGTTAAGTGCCCTTGCTATTCGGTTTACTGCATCACCTACTTTTTCAATGTCTTGCTTACACTGCTTGATCTGTTTTTCATCAGCATAAACTCTAATACATGTTTTGGTCATAATGAATCGTATTTAAGTGATTACTTAAATAAACGCAAAGAAAAGAAATTTAGTTTAATGTTTAAGCAAATACTTAAATACAAGAGTCATTGACATGCTTAAATGTAATTGCTGTGTGAACGCAGGTAAACTAAGGCGTAGCCATTTATGCGAGCCGCCTGCGAGTGGAGCAAGGGTGGTGGCTGCAAAAGCCCGAAGAATGAGGGCGGCAGACAGCTACCGTTTACGGCAGGGCTGGCGTGATTTTTTGCTTTAGGGTCGGGAAAGGCAAGGGTAGCGATTGAACGGAACGAAACGATTTGTTGGATGGAGTGGAGCAATTACTGGCGGTTATTAGTGGTGGAGTATTTGACATCATAATTAATCCACCAAATACTAATTGAAGGCATAACAGACGGATTGCGAAATGGAACTGTGTCGGCTCGTTGAGTGAAATGAATGAGCTACTCTTGTGTGGGGTGCTGAAAGTGGCTGAATGAAAGGAAAGAGGAACGAGTGACTGAAATGAAGCTACTGTAGGCATGGATTAACTGCAAAAAGCATGACAGCCCGATTAGCCCGCAGCGACCCGCAGGCGAGCAAAAACACATGCAGCGACAGACCCCCAATTTAATTCTTCTGTGAGTACAGCGAACACCTTATTGGGGTTTGGGGGGATGAAGTAGCTGCAAGTGAGGATTGAGAGTAGTGTGTGAAGCAAAACAAGTGAACGGCAGGTGGTGAGCACCTACTGGAGCACAAACCACCTGGTAAGTGAACGGTATATGCAAGGGCGACCGAAGGGAGTACATTTTACCCTTGCAGATATGTTTTTGCGGAACAAAACGGAACGATTGACGAACACCGCTTTACCTGCGTTGGGGTGTGCGTTGGGAAAAGCAAGTGTATGACTGAATGGATTGGAGTGCAACGGAAAGGAATGAAGGAGTGCTCTTGCTGTGTGGTGCAGGAAGTGGGTGAATGTAAAGAGTGAGGTACGAACGAATGCAATGAACCTACTGGAAGCACATGGGTGAGGGTGGGGTTATTTCGCTAATCTTAAAATCCTTGTTGCTCCTCTAAATACAATAATGAAAACAACAGAACCAATAACTAAGTCAGGTATTTTACTTTCAAAATAGTAGACTAAGCCTCCAGCCAAAATTACACCTAAATTGATGATAATATCATTGGAAGTAAAAATTGCAGAAGCTTGCATGTGTGCTTCTTTGCTCTTCGCCTTTTGAATCAGGTAAAGTGAAACGGAATTTGCCAAAAGAGCTAAAAAGGATATGATAATCATGTTTTGAAAAATCGGAATGCCATCAGATCCTACAAAACGTCTAATGACTTCCAATAAACCAAATAGAGCTAATGACATTTGAAAGTACCCACTTAGTTTAGCTACTTTCTTTTTACGAATTAATGTTTGACCTACTGCCAGTAAGCTTAATGCATACACTAACGAATCTGCTAGCATATCCAAAGAATCTGCCACCAACCCCATAGATTTAGAAATCAAGCCGAATAGCATTTCAAGAACAAAAAAGACAAAATTGATGATAAGAACAGCCCAAAGGATTTTTCGTTGTTTGCCTGTGTCTGTTTCTGCATCAATTACTACCTGTGATTGTGTGTTTGATATGAGTTTTGAACCTAATTTTAGTTCTGCTAATATCCTTTCAATTTCCGTAGTATTGCCAATGTGAAATATGGTTAGTTTCCTTTGAGGTATCTCAAATTCAAGTTGTTTGATTTCGTTTATTCCATCCAATTTCATCCGAATCATTTGTTCCTCAGAAGGGCAATCCATTTGTGATATTTTGAATACAGATTTTTCCATTATAAAAAACAAAGGTTTTTTTTTCACCTATCAATATCAACTAATATTGAATCAAAGTAACTAACCAAAAGAGTTTTTTTTAGCGAATCCAGTTTGGCTTCTGAATGAAGAAATAGGTAGGATGGCATTGGCATTTTATCGTTATCAATTTGACTTAGAATTGATTTTAGTTTTGTCCGTTTCATACGATTTGATAGAAGACCAAATTCTGATAGGTTTAATTCAGATTTTCCTTCTGAAATATGATTCTGTAAATGAAAGCCTATAGGTTGAACATTACTGTACCATGGGTATTTGGTTTGGTTGCTATGGCAATCATAACAGGATGCTCGGATAATATTTCCAATGACAATAGGGGACTCGTAATGCTCAATAAAATCAGCATTGGTAACTGGTTCTATTTCATTGCGTTGGACGGGGACAAATTGAATCCCCACCAACACAATTAAAACTATCCATAGAGATAATTTAAGCCATTTTTTCATTTCATTGAAATGGTTTCTTTCACCGAACCACAAGTCAGCATTTTACTGCCAAATAATGGATTTTTGATCTCTTGGGAGTCACTCAACCAATACCCTCCCTTATTTTTGTTGTACATCGGGCAATACTGTTGATAAAGTGTTCTGTCCGTTCCTGTGATTGCAAGCAAGTCCATGAAATCTTTTGCCATGCCTTCAAAATGCTCACGTTGATGAGCTATTTCGCTTTTTGCAATGTGTTCACCATGTTCTTTTACTACTTCCAATATTTCCTTAATCTCGGACTGCTTGGATGCTTCAAAAGTGTTAAGGTCTATACTTGAAGACGTTTCTGCAAGTTTTTGACCTGCGCTGGCAGCCGCTCTTGAATCGTCTTGAACCAGGGCATTTTTAATTACCAGGTATTGATCGATTAATTGAGAAATGGACTTATTTTCACTCGTTTCCACAACTGAACCATCTGACATTTCATCCTCTGCTTTATGATTCATGGCACTATGATCATGGACACCATTTCCATTTTCATGATCGGTAGATTTTTTATTGGCACATGCAATTAATGAAAATGAGATACCTGCTACTAAAGCGAGTGTTAAGATTGAATTTGATTTTTTCATTGTGTTAAAATTTAGAAGTTAAACATTTGAATTAGTGATAAGCCAAGAACGATGAAGGATATGATACCCCATATTATTCTGGAAGCCCATTTTTTAAATTTTGAGGGAGGTGCATTGTCTCCAGTTTTGCAACACTCTTTCATTTTATTGTTTTGGTGTTTTCGCCACAAGAAAGCATTGACTCTCCGAAATAAGGATTTTGAATTTCTTTATCCAGACTCAACCAATCTGCTCCTTTGTTAGAGTCTGCCATAGGGCAATTCTGAATATAAATAGCAGTGGATAATGGGGCAAAAGATTCTGCTATTGCAATCATTAAATTGGATATGCTGATGAACTTTCCTCTAATGGCTTTGATGTCACCGAGATGTTCAATATGCTGTAAACTAGGTTTTAATGCAGTGGATTGTTGCATCCATAAAGAGTGTGCATCTCCTTTAAAAAGGTTCATATCAATCTTTCCTAAGGAGTTGTTCATCGCCACGCCCGATGCTTTTGCTTTTTCAAAATCATCACTGGCCAATGCAATCTTCAATTTGAAGTAGTTGTCAAAAAGTGGTTGTAAAGACTTTTTGGCATCCTCTGATATTGTTGTTTTCTTAGATGAAACAGGCATTTTTTCCATATTTGAATTGGTATTTCCCCCATGGTTGTGGCCAGTCATGGCTACACCACCTTCCGGGTTCATCATACTTGGTTTGCCTGCTAATTGTGCTGCTGCATCAATACTGAAGGTACCATTGATTGCAATTTCTTCACCAGGCTGCAAGCCATCTTCAATCACATAACTTTCACCTAATTCTGGACCCAAAGTAACTTCTCGCATGATGAAACTTATACCTTGAGCTGACATTTGCATCACATAAACTACAGAGCGTTTGCCCGTCCACATTACAGCAGTTTTAGGGACAGTTAAGGATGTATAATTGGTATTGGTTTTTGCTTCTATCGTTCCAGTTGTGAACATTTCTGGTTTGAGCATTAAACCTTTGTTTGTTGCTTCAAGTCTTGCTTTTGCCACTCTGGTCTTTGGATCGATAACAGGATCGATGTAGCTAATTTTTCCTTTAAATGTTTTACCAGGTATTGATTGCACTGTGTATATCACCGCATCACCTTTGTTTATCCAAGTCATATCTGTCTCATACACATCAAAAAGCACCCATACTTTAGATAAGTCCGCTATTTCATATAAGGCTTCCCCTTGTTTGATATAGTCACCCAGATTGACCATTTTTTTAGTTACATATCCTGAAACATTGGCGAGAATTGGAAACTGTTCTATGGTCTTATTTGATTTGACTATCTGATCAATCTGTTTGTCTGAGAGTTTCCAGTTTTTCAATTTTTCTTTGGCAGCATTAAACAATGCAGGCTGTGTTTCTTTTATTTTTTTTGCTTCAAACAATTCTTCTTGTGCAGTCACCAATTCAGGGGAATACACATTTGCCAAAACCTGACCTGCCGACACAAATTCTCCTGTAAAATTGACTGAAAGCTTTTCAATCCTGCCTGGGATGTGTGAAGATTGGGTAGATAGCAAACGTTCATCTGCCTGTACTTTTCCATTTAGACGAATTGATTTATCAGCCTTACCCTTATTAACCACCATAGTTTGAATCTGTGCCAACTGCATGGCAGTTGGTGACATGCTCACTGCCATAGGGTCTAATTCACCATCTGTGGATTCCAAAGGAATCAAGTCCATACCACAAATAGGACAATCGCCTGATTCACTCTTCCTGATCTGTGGATGCATAGAGCATGTCCAAATTGTTTCGGAATCTGCCATTGCAGTATGGTTATGTTCATCCGTTTGGTTTTCATTGGATCTTCCGAAAATTATCCAGCCAAGTAGCAAGCCGATAGCCATTGTGCTTATGGCTATAATTACTGTTGTTTTATTTATATTTTTCATCTTAATTCTTGATTTGTCTTTTTAATAATTGTGCATTGAAAGCAACTATCACAGTGCTAAGGCTCATTAGAACCGCACCGATGGCAGGGCTGAGAATAATCCCAACACCTGCCAAAACACCAGCAGCTAAAGGAACGGCTACAATGTTGTAACCTGCTGCCCACCATAAGTTTTGCATCATTTTTTTGTAAGTAGCCGCACCGAAAAGAATCAAATTGGCAATGTCTTTCGGGTTACTGTTGACCAAAACAATATCAGCCGTTTCGGCTGCTACATCTGTGCCCGAACCAACGGCAATCCCCACATTAGCCTGTGCAAGAGCAGGGGCATCATTTACACCATCACCCGTCATGGCTACAAATTCACCTTTTTCCTGAAGCTCTTTAATGATGCGTTGTTTGTCTTCGGGGAGTACTTCTGCATAGAAGTTGTCCAAAGAGAGTTGCTGGCTAACTGCTTTTGCCACTTGCTGGTTATCACCTGTTGCCATGTAAACTTTTATACCTCTCTCTTTTAGCGTATTTATTGCTGATAAAGATTCTGGTCGAATTTCGTCTGCAAGGGCAATGTATCCTGCCAATGAATTGTCAATCAAAACAAATACTACCGTTTCATCCTCTGTTTTAAAAGCATCAGCTGGAGTGTCAAATCCCTGCTCTGTAAGCATTCCTGGACTAACAATTTTGATTTCCTGTCCTTTTAGGTTTGCCTTGATTCCTTTTCCTGTAATATTTTGGAAGTTCTCAGGCTCTTGTAAAGTCAAATCATTTGCTTTTGCCTTACGAACGATACCTGCCGCTATAGGATGCTCAGAACTATTTTCTATAGACGCAGCAATTTGAAGTAATTCATTGTCCGAGTAATTGTCTAAAGTACTTTTAAACCGTGTTACCCCAAATTCACCTTTGGTTAAAGTGCCTGTTTTGTCGAATATGATTGCGGTTAGTTTCCTTGCATTCTCAAATGCTGTTCGGTTTCTGATCAATAATCCATTTTTAGCAGAAACAGCCGTGGAAATGGCCACTACTAAAGGGACAGCTAAGCCCAAAGCATGAGGACATGAGATAATCATGACGGTTACCATACGTTCTAATGCATATTCAAAGTCTTTACCGAGGCTCAACCATACTACAAGTGTGGTCATACCTGCTCCTAAAGCGATGTAGAATAACCATGCAGCGGCTTTATCTGCCAGATTTTGGGTTTTGGATTTCGTTTCCTGAGCTTCTTTCACCATTTCTATCACCTTAGACAAGTAGGAATCTTTGCCCGTATGCTTCACTTTGATTTTTAAGGTGCCATTGTCATTGACCGAACCACCAATAACCTGATCATTTCTATGTTTGGTTACTGGTTTTGATTCCCCAGTAAGCATGGATTCATTTACATGACTTTCACCTTCCAATACGATACCATCAGCAGGGATTTTTTCGCCTGGTCTTACCAGTATGGTGTCATTGCCTTTTAAATTATCAATAGGCACATCTTCATGCTCCCCATCTTCTTTAATTCTGCGAGCGGTTGAAGGCATCATTTTGGCCAATTCCTGCAAGGCATTGGAAGCTCCCATAACGGATTTCATCTCTATCCAGTGGCCTAATAGCATGATGACGATTAAGCTGGCGAGTTCCCAAAAGAAGATTTTGCCACCAAGTCCAAATACTACAGCTGAACTGTAGAAATAGGCTACTGAAATAGCTAAAGCAATCAAAGTCATCATACCCGGAGCTTTCTTTTTTACTTCATCTGCGAGACCTTTTAGGAATGGCCAACCTCCATAAAAGAAAATAATGGATGAAAGCACGAATTGAACATATCGATCACCATTGAAGCGAAGTTCATAACCGATTAATCCCTGTATCATTGGTGCAAGCACTACGATAGGCAGGGTGATGACTAAAGAAATCCAAAAGCGTTTTTTGAAATCTTCAATCATGTGGGCATGATGTCCCTGGTGATGGTCATGAGATTCATGGCCATTATTATGATTACTATGGTCATGGTGTTCATGACTATGCTTGTGATCTTCGTTTGTATGATTATGATGTTTATTTTCCATGATTATTTCGATTTAGCTGTGACATAATCCAGTTCTGCTAATGCGATGTGGTATTCCGACAAGGCAGTAGCTTTCATTTTTTGATACTTTAATATTTGCTGTTGCATCCTAAGTACTTCTTCAAAGTCTTTTCCCGAATTGCTGTAAGCAGAGAATAAAAGGTTTAATGATTGACCAGACTCCTGTATTTGTTCTTCGTATAACTGAATCAGCTCAACCTGTTTTTGGATCTCGAACCAAATCATGTCATAGGAACTGGTTAGCCTGTTGGTGGCTTCTTCTCTTTGCAGGGAATAAGATTCTTGCATGAGTTGAGCTTCTTTTTGTGCTGCTTTATATTTTCCTCTGAAAATTGGAAGGCTCACAGACACCATTGGCATAAATGCATCTTTTCCATTGTCAGGCACAGACATATCCGTTCGTTGACCTACGATTACATAATCTAAGCCTACACCAAGTTTTGGAAGACCCTGCTTGATTGCGGCTTGTTCACTTGCTTTACTGGCTTCAATTTTCAACTCCAATTCATCCAGAATAGGATTGGACGCGAGTAACGAGTCTTTACGATAGTTTGCAGGTAAACTAAAAGTGAATAAAGAGTCCCGAACAACAATATTGTCGTCATCAGACCGATTCAAAAGCTTATTAAAACGAGTTGCAAGAGGTTTTTGCTTTTGTTCCAGTATAGACAAATTAGTAGTTGCATCTTTGAGCATAATGTCCACCCTCAATACATCTACCATTGAGCCTTTATCGTTTTGAAATTGAATAGTGGCTATCTCTTTGTATGAGGATAGGATGCGTTGATTTTCTTCTTCAATTGAAATCAACTTTTGCAGCTCATAGAGTGGATAATATGATGCTGATACTTGGTAGTACAATTTGTTTCGGGCATCTAAAAACTCTTGATATTTTGCTTCTGCCATTAAAGTAGCAGCATTTTCCTGGGCTTTTAAAGTGCCGAACCATGGAAACATTTGTGTCAAAGAAAACCTTGCTCGTTGCGGCCCCACTCTTGTTTCCACCGGAGACACGAAATAACCGAAGGAAAGATTGGGGTCTGGCAAGCTGCTAACTTGTGTCACTTTTTGCATGGCAGCTTCAAAGGATTTGTATTTAGCCTGCAATCCCGGATTGTTTTCTGCCGCTAACTTGAAATAGTCATCTAACGACTGAGCATTTGTTAATGTGGAAAAGCCAAATGCCGTGAATATGATTATGATTATTTTTTTCATGATTGGCCTTTTAAAATTTTACGTTCTTCTCTCCAGCAGTAAATCACCGGAACGATGAAATAAGTGATGGCAGCAAATAGCATCCCTCCAACAGCAGGCAATGCCATGGGTATCATAATATCTGAACCTCTTCCTGTTGAAGTGAGGATAGGTAGTAAAGCAATGATGGTCGTGGCAGTTGTCATTACTGCTGGCTTTATTCTGCGCTGCCCTGCTTCTACTGTTGCCGCTCTTATTCCTTTTATATTATCTGTTTTATTTCTATCAAAGCTTTGATCCAGATAGGTAGCCATCAATACACCATCGTCAGTAGCTATTCCAAAAAGGGCAATAAAGCCAACCCAAACTGCCACACTTAAATTAATAGTATGTATTTGGAATAAATCACGAAAGTTTGTGCCGAAGACTGAGAAGTCTGCAAACCAATTTTGCCCATAGAGCCATAGCATGATAAAACCACCACTAAAGGCCATTGCAATACCTGTAAATACCATTAATGAAGTGGATACCGAACGGAACTGGAAATAAAGAATGAGAAATACAATGCCTAATACCAAAGGAACAATGATAGAAAGTCGTTTTTCTGCCCTCACCTGATTTTCATAACTCCCTGAAAACTTATAGCTCACACCAGCAGGTACGGTCAGTTCACCTGAATCAATTTTATCCTGAATCGTGCGTTGAGCATCGTTTACCACAGTGACTTCCGAGAAACCATCACGTTTATCAAACAGTACATAGCCAACCAGAAAGGTTTCTTCACTTTTTATCGCTTGTGGGCCCCTTACATATTCAAAGTCAATGATTTGAGATAATGGAATTTGAGCACCTGTGGGTGTCGGCATTAGTATTTTACCCAATGCTTCCGGGTCATCCCTCAATTCTCTTGGATAGCGAACCCTTACAGGAAATCGTTCACGGCCTTCTACAGTAGAGGTTATTTTCATTCCACCAATTGCGGTTTCTATGGTCTGTTGAACATCCTCAATGTTCAATCCGTATCGCGAGATTTCATCCCTATTTATGTTGAGGTGTATGTAGGGCTTACCTACAATTCTATCCGCAAATACTGCTTCTGCCTTTACAGAAGGCACTTCTTTTAGAACATTCTCCAACTGCAATCCAAAGTTCTCTATTGTTTTCAGGTCAGGGCCATATACCTTGATTCCCATAGGAGCTCGCATCCCCGTTTGGAGCATGACCAACCGAGTTTCAATCGGTTGAAGCTTAGGTGCTGAGGTGACACCTGGTAGTTTGGTGGCTTTTACTATCTCATTCCAAATATCATCGGGAGATTGAATGTGATCACGCCAATTGCGGTAATACTCGCCATTATCATCTGCAATTAATGCAGTCGCTTCTATGCCCTGTTCCAAACCTTCTTTGTTAGTAAGGGCATCTCCCGAAATAGTAATGAACCGATTGTCTTTGTCCACCTTAAACCTTTGTCTATGTCCTTTTTTGTTCAGAATATATTCTGGCTTGTAATTGATAATGTTTTCATACATAGAAATAGGGGCTGGGTCAAGGGCTGATTCTACCCGTCCGAGTTTACCAACCGTTAGCTCTACTTCGGGGATACTGGTAAGTAGCATATCCAATTGGCCTACTATCTTTCGATTGAATGTTACTCCGGAATGAGGCATTGAGGTTGGCATCAACAGAAAGCTTCCTTCATCCAGAGAAGGCATAAATTCTTTGCCTATCCCGGGAAAGGTATGGGACATGGCTGACCATCCTTTGGTCTGATCCAAATTCCATCCAACCTTCTCAAAACCCTTGGAAACAAAACCAAAAACAGCATTGAAACCAAGCCAAATATTTGCTCCTAATAGGATGAGTATAGTCGGGATAATCAAAAACTTGATTTTGTTATTTAAACACCAAGTGAGGATTTTTTTGTATTGAAATTCCAATAGCCTAAACGCACCGAGTATAACACCGACTAATATGGCAACAAAAACAAAGTTGAGGAGAAGGGATTTAGATGCACCGAGAGGTAACCAATATTTTGCCAGCAACCAGATGACTCCTAACAGAACAATGATTAATTCCGCATACTTGAGTAAGAACTTTACTATTGTTGGTAATGTAGCATTTTTGAGTTCTACAATGTTTTTGACAATGCCAATGACTCCAAACAGAACCAACAGTACTCCAGTCCAAACCTGTCCAATAAAGAGGCTAATAATTCCAATAAGGACTAAGCCGTAGTGGCCGTATTTTTTTAAGAACTTGTTTTTGATATTGAAGCCGAAAAACCAATGTGCCAGTGTTGGCAAAATCAGCAATGAAACGATCAATGCAGCTAATAGAGCAAATGACTTTGTAAATGCCAGGGGACCAAATAGTTTGCCTTCTGCTGCCTGCATGGTGAATACAGGGATAAAACTGACAATTGTGGTAGAGACTGCAGTTAATATCGCAGTGGCCACTTCTGAAGCTCCGTTGTAAATGGTATCAATTAGTTTTTGACCTGGTGGGGCTTCATCAATATGCTTAATGATATTTTCAGAAAGAATAATCCCTAAGTCCACCATCGTTCCGATGGCAATGGCTATTCCTGATAGTGCTACAATATTCGCATCGACACCAAAGTATCGCATAGCAATAAACACCATGAGCACGGCAATGGGCAAAAGGCTGGAAATAAGGAATGAAGCTCTTAGGTTATATACCATCACAATCACTACCAGAATGGTAATGAGAATTTCCAGCGACAAGGCTTCTTCCAGTGTACCTAAGGTTTCATAGATCAATTCTGAGCGATCATAAAACGGGACAATTGTTAGCTGGCTTTCTCTACCGTCAGCCAATGTCTTCTTGGGAAGGCCGGGTGCTATTTCAATAATTTTGGCTTTTACATTGTTGATGACTTGCAAGGGATTAGCTCCATATCGAGCTACTACAACACCACCTACTACTTCAGCACCATCTTTGTCCAAAATACCTCGTCTTGTAGCGGGACCAAGAGATACTACGCCAATGTCTTTTATCCTAATAGGTACATTGTCTTGTACGGCAACTACTGCCTTTTCTATGTCTTCTACTTTCTTGACATAACCTAAACCACGCACTAAATATTCAGCCTGATTGATTTCTATCGTTTTAGCACCTACATCCTTATTGGATTTTTGTACTGCCTGCATGACTTTATGCAAGGGGATGTTGTAGGCTTTCAAAGCGTCAGGATTTACATCAATTTGGTATTCCTGAATAAAACCGCCAATGGAAGCAACTTCTGAAACGCCTTCTGTTGCATTTAATCCATACTTCACATAGAAGTCCTGAACTGTACGGATTTCGTGCAAGTCCCAACCGCCAGTTGGATTTCCGTTTTTGTCCCTTCCTTCAATGGTGTACCAATACACCTGCCCTAAGGCGGTGGCATCTGGACCCAATGCAGGCTGGACGGCATCAGGGAGTAATCCAGAAGGTAAAGAGTTGAGTTTTTCGAGTATTCTGGAACGTGACCAATAGAACTCTACATCTTCTGAGAAGATGATATAGATACTGGAAAAACCAAAGATGGACGAACTTCTGATAGATTTTACTCCTGGGATACCTAACAAATAGGTAGTTAAAGGATATGAGATTTGATCTTCAATATCTTGTGGCGAACGGCCAGCCCATTGGGTAAAAACAATTTGTTGGTTCTCGCCAATGTCTGGTATGGCATCTACCGGAACAGGGTCAGAAGGCAATGCACCCACTTGCCATCCAAATGGAGCAGTTACAATTCCCCAGGCTACAAAACCTGTAAGGACGAGAACAGTGACCAACTTATTCTCTAAGAAATATTTAATGATTTTATTGAGCATAATACAATTGAATTTGATTGAACAGAAAAGGATTGTTCAATGGCAGGAAATGCCACTATGCTCCATAGTCACAAGACCAGGAACATCAAATTGTACTATGCGGTTTAAATTAAAAAGGTCTGAAAAAGGACTTGAATGTCCTTATCAGGTATGGGAGGAGAATAATAGGTGTTGTGAACAAGAGATTGATCAGCGAATAGAATCGGCTGAACAAACGAATGTACAAAAGCAACGAAGAAAGTCGGGTTAACCTCAGTTGAGAAGGCTTGTAAATCAGCGTTTTCATCTAACTGAATTAGCTGATGCTGATTTTCGCAGCAAGGTTTCGATTTTACTTGTTCTTCAGTGGATGGAATGGTTTCGCAATCTCTATCCATGTCGGGCATACCGCAATCAGGATTATGAAGTCCGATTGAAAAAGAGGTCTCAACCGCTTCACCACCGCAAAAGTGGGTGTTCATAGAGAAACCCACGTTGGAAACCAACATGAGCAAAGCGAGCGATATGGAGATTATTCTTTTCACTTATAATGCAATATACGGATTTCTTACAGAGAAGGGTTTATAGAATTTTGAGAAATGATTACAGAATTTTGTAACGACCTAAGTGAAAACAAGCATAGCTGCAGCCATAGCTACCATGGATAGATCCTCTACAATGGTGACTGTACTCATGGGTAAATTGAATACATCTCCCAGGCAGGCACATTTGATCTTCTTCTTGTTCAGGTTGCTTTTAATCACTCCGATGCTGCTTATGCCCAAGACGATAACTGTCACCATGTTTGTGAAAAACGGTGCAATATTCAATAAATAGAGCAATCCCAGGGCTAGTTCAACAAATGGGTAAGCGTATCCCCAGGCTTTCCATTTAGCGGCTACTATATCGTACATTCGATAAGAGTTCGCAAAGCCTGTCAAGTTTAGCAGCTTGAAAAAAGCAAAGACAATGAAGAACCCTGCCATAAAGTGGCGCATCCACAACATCCCCGAAAATTCATTGAATGGGTATTGGCTCAAAGCTGTTACCACAGCAATGAACCCTACAATAAGGATCAGTGGTTTGTAGGTGGTAATGGACTTCTCAGCGAGTGGTTCTTGTTTTTTGATCTTAGGGAGCGGAGCTTGTACGGTCTCTTGATATTCTTCAGAAATGGCATAGTTCCCTACCTTTTTTAATGCCAGATTAATTTCTCCAAGGTCTAAAGATTCATCGGAGATAATCTTTGCCTGTGGGTATTCCAGTTGAATAGCGGCTTCTTGTATCTCTTCGATTCCATTGATCGTTCTCTTCACTTTGGCCAAACAGCCAGTGCAAGTCATTCCGGTAATTGTATATTCTTTGGTCATCTTGTTATCGTATTAATTGTCACGATACAAAGATGATCGGTAAGCTGCTTGTGGCTGTTACACAATTTTGAAAAAGGCTTATGAGATTTTGATCACAGCTGATCCAGTGATTGCCGTCCCGGATTTCTCATTTTCTTAAAAGCTGTGGGGGTCATGCCCGTCTCTTTTTTGAATTGGGCGGATAGATGGGCTACACTGCTGTAGTCCATTTGATGAGCAATCTCTGAGAGCGTTAGCTCATTGTAAAAGATGAGCTCTTTCACTCGCTCTACTTTTTGTTTAAGGATAAACCGCTCAATAGTGACTCCTTCGACAGAAGAGAAAAGCCTGCTGAGAGAAGAATACTCCTGGTGCAGTTTATCAGCTATTAGGGTAGAGAAATTGATATTTAAGGCTTCTTTGTTGTGATGAATTTGATCTACAATGATCGCTTTGATCTGTCCGATCAGTTTCGACTTTTGATCTTGAAGCAACTCAAAGCCTCGTGCTGCCAGTAGTTCCTCCAGCTGTGATTTCTGATCACTCGTGATGTTGTTTGGTGTATGAACTTCTCCGAGTTCAATGGAGGAGGTTTCTATATTCAGGTTATCCAAAATGTCCTTCACTGTGTCAATACAGCGAGGACAAACCATGTTTTTTATGTAGAGGGTGTTTAGCTTCATTTTGTTTTAATCTGATATTTTTTCATCACTTATCAAATGATTTGATCAACAATCCTCTAACTCACAATTTTCATTTTGTCCTTCAAACTCAATGGTAATGTGATTGATCGATTCATCTTTTAACTGTGTTCTTACTCGCTCTTTGAGCTTAGCTTGTTCTGAAAGTTTGTAGTCTTTATCCAATCGAAGATGAAGAGTAAGAATGTTGTACTGACCGTCCATTGACCATGCGTGGCAGTCATGGATGTCAGTAACTTTTGATATGTTCTTGAGCTTTTGCCGAATGTCGTCAATGGAAATTTCCTCGGGAATGCCCTGAAGAATTACTAACAGGCTCTTTTTGAGATTTTTGTAAACATTGTATAATACAAAAAGTGAGATAAGTACGGAAAGTAATGGGTCAATGAATGGAGCATCTGTGTACATCATAATGATACTTCCAATCAATACAGCCACCCATCCTAAAACATCTTCCAACAGATGAAGTGATACTACCTTTTCATTTAGAGATTCCCCTTTACGGAGTTTGAAAACTGCGGCACCATTTACCAAAATTCCCAAAATAGCGAGATATAGCATTCCTTGAACATTGGTTTCTCCAGGATTGAATAGCTCAGGAATCGCCTTTGTCAAAATAAAGATTGATCCAGCCACTAACACAATCGAATTGATTATCGCACCAAGCAATGAGAATCGTTTGTAACCGTACGAAAATGTTTTGGTTCTGCCCTTCTTGGATAGCTTCTGGAAATACCACGAAAGCCCTAGACTAAAGCTATCTCCTAAATCGTGCAACGCATCTGAAAGGATGGCTAAACTATTGGTGTAAAGTCCTCCAATGATCTCAATAATGGTAAAGCTAAGATTGAGAAAGAAGGCAACTTTTACATTGCCCTCTGAGTGGTGATGTGAATGATCGTGATTATGTCCCATAGTTTTCTAATCCTGCTTTTTTGAAAATTGATAGCAATTCTTCAGAAATTGGAAGTGGTTTTAAGGGGGGGGTATTTGCTCCACCCGTATTACCAACAGGTATTTTTCCAACAAACGATTTAACTCCACCAATCAAGAGTCTGGGAATTTGACCAATCACTTCTTTGGTGTCTTTGATGTGGATTCCGAATAAGAGCATTTTCCAGTGTACATAACTGTGATGGTATGGGAATGCCTGACCGATTATATGTGCACGCTCTAAATGATTCCATGCCGATTGAAGTTGCCCTGCATCGAAATACCTTTTGTATTCCATCAACTCTTGATCGAAGTAGGGGGCTAGATTTTTGGGCATTCTCGTATATAGCTTCATGCTTACCTTTTTAAAGTTCAAAAATGAATCCTGCATTGATGATCCTTCCATCAGTTGGTGCCCAGATCTCCGGAAAGTCAGGTTTGAAATGTGTGTCAACCTGGAAGTTCTCTAACCTATGTTGTCGGGTATCGGTGAAGTTCTCGAAATTGATATATAGGCTTAGTTTGTTGATCTTACGCATGACCATAAAACCCATCATCCAATAGTCATCGGTTTGTGTTCGATCACTTCTGAACTGTGTCCCTGTGTAGTAGGCTTCATATCCAATTCGCCATTTATCTTCCACTTCATACATCAGCACTGAACCGATATTGTGCTTAGGCGTGAGCGGCTTTTGCTCGTTCAGATTATCGTACTTTAATCGGGTATTGATTAAAGCGTAATTGGCAAATAGCTTAAAATCACGATAGCCAAGTTTGATGTTGGTCTCTATTCCCTGACTCGTTACTGGCCCATCTGCATTTTCATAAAAGAATTGTCCGGCATTGTTCTCTCTGAATACTAACGCATCATTGAGTCGTGTGTAGAAAAAGAGTTGATTGACGGATAATGTCCACTCATCACCAAGTAATGTCTGGTAGTTGATGTCAAGATTACCACCAATAGACCGCTCAGCTTCTGTACTGGTGCTGATAGGTAAAATACCTTGATAGGTCAGGTTTTCGGCATCTTCCGTGAATATAGTTGGGAGCTTGTAACCCAATCCACCACCGATACGGGTTGACCAAGAATCATTTATTTTCCTCAGAATTGAAAGTCTTGGTAAGGCAAAAAAACCATAGTCCAGATCATAGTCAAATCTCAGCCCTGTTTCTACTGCATACTTCTCAGAAAGATCAAATGTATTTTGGGTGAAGGCTCCAAAAGTCGTGTAGCTATAGTCACGTTCTAGCGAATCAAACGGGTTCTCATCAAACTTATCTGTGTACAGGTTCACTCCTGAAATCCAGCAGGATCGAGAGGTGCCAAAGTTATAGGCGACCTCACTAAAAGAAGACCATTGCTTACCCATGAAGATGAAATCAGGTTCTGTAATCTCACGCTCGAAGTAAGTAAGACTGTTTTTGATACTAAGCGACCTGTTCTCATCTATCTGATTTTGATAGGTTAGTTGATAGGAAAGTCGATCCGATTCATTTTCCTCAGTGAATTGATGGATACCATTTTCATCATTATTTATCACTTCCATATCACCACCTAAACGATTCTCTACTGTACCATTCAATGTCAAGCGTAAGCTTGATTTTTCATTTGGGTAATAGAAGAATGAGGGATTGAGGGTTAGACTCCTGATTCTTGGAATGTCGCTAAAGTCATCATTATTGGGGTCGTATGCTTCTTGTCGATTAGCCGAAGCATAGAATGTGAGTCCAAATTTATTGAATCGCTCAGCATAGAACCCATTAAGGGTTGTCCCCAAGGCTTGCGTCTGATCTACCATAAGCCTGAGTTTCCTTTCTTCTTGAGGTGTGTATGTAACGAGGTTGATCAAACCAGCAATCGCACCCCCTCCAAAAAGAGTAGAGTTACTTCCCTTAATGACTTCCACTTGACGTAAGTCCAATGGAGGTATTTGCATGATACTTAGCCCACTAGAAAATCCACCGAATAGGGGAAATCCGTCTTTCAGAATTTGGGTATACCGACCGTCCAAACCTTGTATTCTGATACTTTGATTGGCTGAACTGGCGGATGTCTGCTGCATCTGGATGCCAGTGCTTTCACGCAACACCATAGCAATATTGGAGGATTTCATGATGGCTTTTTCTTCCAATTCCTCTGAGCTTATGGCTTCTATTCTTGTTGGGATGTCGTCAATGGTTCTGCTGCTGCGAGTAGATGTCACAATGACTTCTTCGAGTTCTTCACCTTCAACTAATTCAATGATTTGAACATCGGTCAAAGGGAAAATATATGTTTGTGTGAATGGGTGATAACCCACAAAAGAAACAGAAACCTGAATGGTATCAGTATCAATATTGGGTATCTCAACATAACCACTGAGGTCTGCAACAGCTCCTTTTGTGGAGCTTATTTTTACTGTTGCTCCTAATAGTGGTTCGTTTTCTTCCGCATCTACGATACGGGCTTTAAACGTATTTTGGGCTTGTGCTAATGTTCCTGTCAGGATCATCAGCCATAGAAGTATGTATTTCATGTGTATTGTCTTTTTCTAAAAAGTCACATGGAATTCACATTAAAAATTCATCCTATTTTAGTGAAAATCTAGCGTCTGAATTATTAATGTTCATTTCATTTATATGAATTCTTAGTCTTTATTAATGAATAAACTTGATAGGATTAGGCTACTAGGTTTGATTCATTAAAGGGTGGGGGGTCCCAGATAGAAAAAGAGATTCTGGATAAAATTGGAAATGACTGATCCGATGGATGACTACAGAAAGAAACGAATGTTTTCAGACAAAATGTGCAGTGCTGCGTAACGTGCGAATGGCAGCAATGACACGTACAAAATGGAGAACATAGATCATGTTGATCGGTATCTTGATGAATGTCGTGTGATTCTATAGAAACAGCCTCATTCGTGCTTGGCTCGTCTGCACATGGCAATAACGCCATTGACAGAATTAGAAGTGATAATATGAATGATGTAACCTTCACAATACAATGATATGAAGGAAGCAGTGCAACCTGTTTGCAAAGTTTAGGAGCAGTTTGCGCAAGTGCCTTTATACACCATACTGGCACTAGCTGCCTTAAAACCTGAAGGGATTTGAGTTTGGGGTATTTTGGATTGTGTTAGGCAATAAGTCTCATCACATTTGATGCAATGAAAATGAATGTGCTGGTCTTGGGGTTCGCATTCACAGCCTTCCTCACAGAGCGCATACTTGACTGATCCTGTGCCATCATCAATACTGTGAATCAGCTTCTTATCTTCAAATGTTTTGAGCGTACGGTAAAGCGTAGCTTTATCGGCTTGCTCAAACTTTGCATCCAAATCACTCAAACTGATAGCAGAACCAGATTCAACCAGTTTTCTGAGCACCAAGAGGCGCATGGTGGTGGGTTTGATTTTTCTCTTTTCAAGTCTGTTTTCTAATTCGCTCATAAAAACCAAAGATTGTCTTTTCCAAATTCAGGTATTTCATTGCCATCAAAATGAGGGAGCATTTCTGCGACCATTTCAGGGTATTTGATGGTAACTGGTAAGTTCTGTTGTCTTACTGATTTCCAGTACATACGGCTGAACTGATATACCTGGTCAATCAATTCTTTCACTGTCTTATATTCGTCTACCAATTCTTTTTCTGTACAAAAGATTTTCAGCTTTATCGGGAACGGAAAGCCGTCATGGAAGCTGTAGAATTTTGGGCTGTATCTTGTGTTGTTGAATAGCAGGAACTTGTTGTATCCAACCTTTATGAAAGTGCCACTCATTGGCATAAGGTCTTTCCAACTGTTATCAAATGCAACAATGTCTGAGGACTCTGTCTTGTTAATGGAAACTATAAATACTGGTATGTCTAAGCCAAGGTCTTTGAGGCCGTCTTCTATCGGTTGTAGTTCATCTTGCCTCATACTCTTGTAGAAGTGGATCACAAGGCGTTTGATGCCTGTATTGACGTTTGCATACTCCTTTACTGCTCTGATAATTGAACCTGCTAACTCCTTTGTTTGGTCTTTTTGGAAGCACTCAAAACGGTTGAATTTCCCATTGTTAGCGAAGCTAAAAGCACTGCCAATATATTGTATATCCACCTCTGAGTTTCTGAATGCTCCAATCCCTACTATCAATTCGTTCTTGAGCTTTGTATCCAGTTTCCAAGGAATGCCGTTCAATTTGGCTAAAATGGCAATTGCAATATTCGGTAAGCTGTAATAGTACTTTTCATTAGTCATTACCTTTTCTCCATCAATTACCTGTGAGGATATACCTTCCTTTAAAAGCAATTCTTTCAGCTTGTAGTATATCTTCCTTCTTGATTTGTCTGGTGAGTTCTTGGAGAATGGACTGATATAAATAGCGATGTACTGAATATCTGATTCAAAGTGTTTGTTGGTAACCGCTTCATAGATTTCTGGCCATGGATTGTCTCTGTCTTCAAATCTTATACTGAATCCTTTTTCAGTATGGTATGGCGTATGAATAAACTTGGTCAATCCTTTGAAGCCAAATTCTGATCCTTTGAAATAACCGTCCATCTTCTGGGCGATGTGTTGATCATCTTTATGGAAGATGAAAAAGAAGTGGATTTTAGAAGTAGAGCTGAAATCAAAGGGGCCATGCTCTTTCATTCCATCCATTGGCACAATACCAGACTTTTGTTCACCGAATAAAAGTCGGTTACTGGAATTGTTGACTGACCCGACATTGATTTTATTAACTGGTATGAATCCATTGGAGGTAATTGGAATGATTGCTTTGAACTCCTCTGTATTCAGGTATTGATTGTAGAACTTGTCGATTCCCTCTCTAAACTTTTTGTACTTATTGGTTTTGTCCGGGGCTTCCGTTCCTTGCATTAATGCATCTCTGATTTCGAAATTCCATACTGGATACACCTTGTCATATTCTCTTTTACCGCTATCAGGTAACTCATCAAAACGGTACAGACCCTTTTCATACACTACCCAATTAATATCTGTCGGTGATACATCCTCTAAAAGAGTGGAGACAGGAACTTTGAAGATTTTGGATTTACCTTCAAATGTCACCAACAATTCCAAACTATCAGAAACGGTCTTAAACTGTACTTTGAGTGAGAAGCGGTCGAATATCTTGTACTGGCCTGTGGTGTCTTGTTTGGCACTTGGAAGCCAAACTTCTGTATCACTTATGAAATTGGGTTTTACCAAAAATCCTTTCCCTTTGAAATGGCTATGAATGAGCGAATTGTAATATCGCTTTAATACTGAAGTGGAAAAGGTAGAATTACGGATGGTGTATGAACGTTCTTCACCTTGCTCATTTGTCTTGGTTTCAAACTGAGGACTTGTTGGTTTTGATACTGCCAAGAAACCTTCTTGCTCAACTGTAAATGAGGTGTAATAATGGTCTTGCTCTCCATACTTTTCAATAACCTCATCAGGCACAAGTGATTTGTACATTCTTGTGAGGTTGTCTTGTTCCTGGTCAGTGAAGTAAAAGGTTTGCTCTTCCTGAGGGTGATTGAATGTGAGTATGTTGAAACAATGGTTAGGCATAAAGGTGTACTGTATGGTTAGTTCATTTTTTTAATTGCAATTTTTTCAATGCCAGTTCTATAATTTCCTCAGCTAGCGGTTCTTTGATTAAATCGTATGCAATTTTTTCACTATATGCTTGAATGAGTAATTCTTCTTCTGGAACCTTTAAAATCAAAGCGAGCTTTTCAATTTGTTTTCTTGTTGGAAGTCGATCACCATTCTCAAACTTGCTTATCATAGAGGTGTCCACATCTGTAGCAGCAGCGACTTGTCGCATTAATAGCCCTTGTTTTGTTCTTAATGTTTTCAGTCTAGAACCGAAGTTGTCCATGTTGGCAATATATAACTTGACAAATAATGCCAAATATAGGAAAGAAAAAGAAGAAACGAATTAGGAATATATGTGAATTTAATGTTTCAGGATTTTAAGGAAACAGAGGAAACCAAGGATAGTTAATCCTTAGCTTCCTTAATATCCTCACTTTCCTCAATCGAGGTGTTTATGTATTTGTCCTGAGACTCACGGTGAAGCAAACCTGATTTGCAGAAGTCAGTGATATAACCCTCTGCCGTTTTGTGAGGAATGCTCAAAGCTGCTGCCACTTCAAGGTACTTTTGACGGTTGAAGTGTTTGGGTAGCTTATTCAAGAATTTCTCTTTCCTATTTAATCGAGTTGGTTTCTGAACGTCCTCTGGGAGTTCCGCAAATACTTTACTCGAATGCTTTACCAATACTTTGACCATAGCAAGCGAAGCTTGAAAGTCTCTTTCTTCACAAATCAACTTTGATGATGTTTCACCTGTTTCCATGATCCGCAAAGCGGAGAATATCATGCAAAAACGATAGGCAATCAATCCTAATCTTCGGATGGTTGCCATGTAGTCGATTCCCTGAATACTCATGTACTTCTCTTGTATCTGACCAAAGAATTGATTGAACTGGTCTTGCTGGTCAGCGGTGAGAAAGAATTGAACATCCTGTCCAGCTTTTAATGAACTGTAGAGATTGAAGAACTCATTGCCCAACGCATCAAAGTAGTCATCTAATCCATTGGTAGTTTGCGAAGCAAATACATTCTTCCACACTGGCCGAACATTCATGTAATAGAATATGAAACGGCTGAAAAGCCCGTTTTCAGCATTCGGAATGAGTGCTGCTACTTGCTTGGGTGTACCTGACAAGACAGTAGAAAGACAAGGGCTTTCAATGTCCACATATTCACGGTCTGTCCTGCGATAGTAGGAAATAGTCTCATGGTGAAAGGCTTTTCTAAAGCCGTCACTATAATTACCGTAATCGCTCTTAAAGGCATATGCAAGTGTGTCCCCCTCAGTTTCAAATATCAGTCCTTTACCATCACTATCACCCAATAATTGATAAGCTCCTGTGGAGCTGTTATTGGCAGGGATAAAGAGCATCTTTTCGGGTGGCTTCTCGGGTTTCTCTATTCCTTCAACTTTCCCTTTGTTGGCGTTGTATTCAGCCAATTCCAGTTCGTAATGTTGCTTGTGGAGTTTGGCTTGCTTCCTGAACTCTTTGTGTACTGGATTCACTAGTTGACGACAATGCACCAAACGACCTTTACCTGCCGAGGCTTGGGCGGTAATGAATAGAAACAGATTGGAATAGACACGCTTGCCATCATAGATGCCTGACACTTTGGGTAAACAGGCACTAATAGCCACTAAGGAGCCAAGGAGTAGAATATCCCTTTCCTCATTAGAAGTGGCTATCTGTATTACCTTTTGCAAAAACTCAGGAAGTTCAGGAAACAAGGAATCAGGAAAGGTTGGCATTTGCTCTGGTTCTTTCTTGATTTCTGCCTGACTATTGAGATTCTTGCTTTGATTCTCAGACCTGCTAGCAGGGCTGTAAGTCTGTCTTTCCTGCTTTGGGGTAGTCAATGGTATTCCTGCTTCCTTGGCATGATAAAAGAAGGTTTTCAGGGAAACTCCCTGACCTCTTGCCTTCATGCAATTATCAAACTGCTTGTCGCATTCCTGTGTAGAATATTCAGGATGATATTGACTAACACGGTGGAACAGGTTTCTACCTGTCTCACCAAACTCATCCGCAAAGGCAAAGCCGATGTTTACCCAATCGCTGTAAGCGGAGGTAACATCTATACGGCTGGCCTCAATGCCTTGAATGATTCGTTCAACTTCTTCGAGTTGTGTATTTGTAGTGTAATTGCTTTGCTCTGTAACTTTTACTTGTTGGTCAGGCTTATCAAGCCATTCCAACGGATTGAATGTTTTTCGCTCCATAACCTATATGTATTTAGGGTTGATGAATATGTCTGTATCGTGCGGAAGGAAACATGCTCTTGAAATGTCCTTTCCTGATTGGTCTACTTCAATCTGGTAGGTGTGGGAAACGTAGTTTGCCACTGCCTTGAAATAGTCCTGGTGTTTTGCCTGTGTCAAATCAATCGGTATTACCCATTTCAACCCATCACCTGAAGGAGATACAAACAGTAGCTCCGTTTCAAAATAATGGTCATTGAGTAATGATTGCTTGAGCGTTGGGATGTCCTCAATGTGGTCAAAATCGATTGTAAGCAAACCTGAATGTCTTTGGAGGTTTGCATCATTCCGCTTAGAGAATGAGCCTGAGAAGGTCACATAATCGAATTTTTGAGCCTTGTACTTACGGGCATCCTTTGGCTCTGAGATATTGCGAAGTGTACTTGTACACGTAGCAAAATCATTGCCTTTGATGAGGTGGTACACCTCAATCAGGGAGACTTGGCGACTTGGTTTCACATTAGAAACAGGTTTTTTGAAATAGCTAAATACTGGCGGTGTAGGCTTTTGAATTTCAGGAATAGCAACAGCAGGTTGCGTTTCCTCTTGATGATAAAAACCTCTTTCCTTGCCAATTCTCAGGTATAGTTCTTCATTGATCTTATCGAGAAGGGCTTGCCCTTCGAGGCTGAAATGCAATGAAGCAAAATCAAAGACATTGCCCTGTGCAATGGCTTCTTCTGTATCTGTGTGTGTAGCAATGCCGTCAACTACTTTAACCATCAATGTGGGCTTGTCCGCATTGAATGGATTCTTAGCAGGTTTACAGTCCCGGCCCGAAAGGGATAGGACTGTTTCACCCTGATAGTAGTGGCGTAACACATGGGCATAGATATTCAGGCCGTAGTGTGTCTTGCTTAATATGGCTTCTCTACTTATCTCCATAATGCTTTGATTTTGAAGGTGAGTAGTTGGATTCCAGTAAAGCTTCCATGTCAGAAACTTTGTAATAGAACTTGCCATTGATTCGGCTGTAGGGAAGAACCCCACTATCCCGAAGGGATTGAAGGGTTCTTTTGCTAATATGCAGCGTTTGCATCACTACCTGTCCGTCAATCCATTCATCACTGAATTGCTCCAATCGTGACTTATGGAAATTGAGGAGGTAGGCTTTGATTGTTTTGATGTCCTGTGCAAGTGTCAGGAGCATATCGAATACCTCTGTCATAGCTTTACCCTCCCTTTCTTGATTAGGTAATCCGCAGCTCTGCGGTCTATTTCTTCCTGAGTAGAATTGCGGTTGCGAAGCAACCAGCTTTCTAACTCCGTTCTCTTGAAATAGAGCTTCTTTCCGTTTGGCTTGTAGTGTGGAATATTACCTCCACTTGTCAACTTGTATAAGTGTGACTGTGAAAGCTCCAAGTACTGGCAAGCCTCATTGAAGTTTAAAACTTCTTTCGTGTAAATCCCCTGGCTCTCAATTAGGCGTTGGAGATTTTCAAGACGTTCAATTATTTCGTCCATCTTAAATCGTATTAAGAATTAATGAATGGACTCTTGGCCAAAAGTCATATCCGATTGTCGAATACGATGCTAAAGTAGGAGGCTAAAAGGGGCGTTATGAGGCTCTAAAGCATGGTGCAGTGTAGAGTGCAGAGTGCAGAGTGGGCTGTAAAAATTGATAGTCCACTTTTAAGGTAAAAGAGGACTAAACAAAAACAGAAAAAAGATAAAAGGAGTATAGTGCAGAGTGGACTATATCAGGTGCGAAACTGCCTTTTCTATTTTATCTCCTGTCAGGTTCGGTCTTTTTAAAGACCTGAACTTTGACCTGTCAAAGGAATTCCCATCAGTATCAACGAAGCATAGGCAAGTCACTTCCCATTGCTTTTGCTTTAGATCATCCACCAACTTATGTTCTGAGTATATCAGCTTAATGAAATAGAATAGCTCGCTGATATTTCCTGTCCATTCTATAGGTGTTTTGATTTCACCTCCTGAGAATACCTTTTTGAAGTTGAGTAGGGTTGTGGATTTGCTAATGAAATGATTCAGCTTTAGGCTATCCCATAAATCGGTCAATTTATCTGGGTTGGTGTTTAGCTGCTTGTAGGTAAATGAATGAAATGAATTTGCCGTTGCTGCGGTTTCCGTTTTGGCTGCTGGTAATGGTTTGGATTCAACTTCAATTACTTGAACTGGTTTCAAGAAATGTTTGTCCGGGACAGGTTCTAAAAGTAGTTGGCTGTAAAAGTCCTCCAGTATGAATTGATCTTCTATCCAAGTGCTGAAAGCATTTTGGATTTCTAAGTAAAGCTGCATGTATGCAAGCTTTAGAAGCTGTAAGATGAATGTGTTTGCCTTGTGAGTTTGGTCTAATTCAAAGGATGTTTTTTTAGGATCTATGTACGTCAGTGCATAGTCCTTTTCTTTAATGAGCTTTCCAAGGTCTTTTAAACGTGTTTTAATCCGCTTGTTAAGTGTGTCTTCAAGCCAATACTTGATTAAGTTTTCGTTGTTGTCCTCCTTGATCAGCTCGACAAGCCTGACACATTCTGATTTGACATTATTCAATATTAGTTTGGAATAGTACTTTGTTTTGTGATCGAATGGCCTGTGAAAGCTGATTTCATATTTGAATTGAAAATCTGTGGAGGCTTCCTTTACGCTACTGAGTTTGGAAGCATACTTTTGATCAAGGCTGTTTTTTCCTAACCAAGGGCGAAGCTCTTGGTACAGGATGTCGTCAAGTAATTTGGTTTGATTGCTCATAGGTCAAGTTTGATTTTGTTGGCTGCTTCCTGTTTCTTTTCATCTATGATTTTGGCATAGACTTGGGTGGTCTTCAATTCCTTATGGCCTAAGAGCTTTGAGACTGTGTAAATATCAGTTCCTGCCGTAAGCTGCAAAGTGGCATAGGTATGACGGGCACAATGGAAAGTGATGGTTTTGGAGATACCAGCTTTCATCATCCATTGTTGCAATTTCAGGTTATGCCATGCAGAGTATTTCAATCCTTTGAATACTCGCTCTTCTGGAGCTTGCCTTTCACCGAGCAAGCCAAAGGCTTGTTCTGAAATAGGGAGGGTTTCTGCTCCCTTGGTTTTCTTTTGTCTGAATCGGATGTAATACCCGTTATCATTTGAGTGCTGCACCTCTGACCAGAGTAGCTTATTAATGTCTGACCACCGCAAACCAGTAAGGCATGAAAATATGAATGCCGTTTTCATCTGAGGTATTTCACATTCCGTATTGGCTGCTGCTTGCAGTTCCTCCAAAGTCAGAAATTCTCTTTCAGGTTCACCTTGTTTAAAGGCGTCAACTCCTTCACTTGGGTTGGTAGGTAGAATACCGTCTTTCACTGCTTGCTTTAAAGCTGCTCGCAGCTTGTTAAAGTAGGAGTACTTAGAATTTTGAGATAGTTTCTGGTCACCATGTGCAATAGCCTTCTTATCAAGGTAGTATTTGAAATCCTGAATAAACTGTCGGTCAATATCTGAGAAGGATACCTCATAGGAACAGAAAGCCTTTAGATGTTTCAGCATACTTGTCCAATTGCCGTAATTGCCTGGACTGTCCTGTCTCTGGTTGGCAAGTAGCTCAATATATGCAAGGAAGCTGCCTTTTAATTTCTCATTGTCTCGGAATCCATAAACACCGTTTTGGATTTCGATTTGTCGCTGTGCTCTAATAGTCTCGGCTAATTGGAGTGTCTTTTTATTGACTTCCTTTTCCTCCTTAGTCTTTGCATTAGGAGAAAGGTATAATTTGAGGTATTCGGTTTTCCTTTTCCCTTTGTGGTAGTAGTCGAGGTATAGACTGGTCTTGCCACCTTGATTACGTTTTCTTAGTGTTACTTTCATGCCTGAAACAGTTTTTCGATTTCTTCTCTCTTGATAATGGTTCGGCTCCCAATTTTTGCAGCTTGTATTTTTCCGTTCTTTATTTGACGGTACAGGGTCATTCTACTTGCTCCTAGTAGTTTGCAGGTTTCGGCAATACTTAGAAAGTCTTTGTCTCTGACTTGCTCCTGATTGTATTCTTGTTTCTGTACCGCAGTAGGGGCAATCTCCTGTACCTTCTGATCTCTCTTGCGTTTCTTGTAGGCACGCTTAGCACAGTTATCACCACAGAATTTGGTCACAGTAGTCTTGGCGATAAACTCAGTACCGCAATGCTGACAGATTTTGGGAACTCGAATGTTGCTGCTCATGGTGTTTCCTTTTTCGGCTTGTTTCTGTATCAGAGTGTACCCCTTTGTATCAGGATGTATCTCTATGTAACATAATCTCGCCACTATCTTAAAAATCTGTTGCTAACAACAAATATTGAATGGTCAGCAACAAAATAGTAACGAAAGATAGGAAAAAATAGGAAAATTAGCAACAAGTAAAGGAAGTAAAAACAGTCTAAAATCAAGAAAAGGAAGGCTTTAGCGTACTATATGAAAAGTAATTACTTTCCGATACAAAA
>NZ_JAUEPH010000010.1 GCF_030403435.1 Algoriphagus sediminis | reverse complement strand
ATCTTAGCATTTGAATTATTTGAAACAGTAACAGTCTTTCTTTTTCCATTATTGGATTCGGTAATCTTCACATCAATGGCTCCTATCTTGTCCTTCGGTATTTGACTTACGGGCTTTAGTGTCCAGCCATCTTGATACAAATCTGAAATCCTTGCAAAGGCTATGGAAATAATTTCTTGCAAGACTCTTTCCTGAGTCACTCCTTCTTTCTCTAATACCTCAGCTACTTGGGTCTGGATGTAGCTTTTGATGTTAACATTTGACAACAGTCTTGAGCCTTGTTGTCTAGCTGTATGCTCACTATATCCTGCAAGCTTCGCTGCTTCTGTCGCATTCAAATTTGCCTCTCCCAGATAATAGTTTGCAAAGAGAAATTCCTTATCTGAAAGGTAGTTTGGTTTTTCAAGCGTTTTGGTTAGCATAGTTGGTTGGTTTTAAACTAAATATAATCAATTCTTTGCCTTTCTCAGGGAATATCGGTGTTGATTTCGAGCCTTGTCTAAAGCAGTCATGGTCGTCAATTTGTGACAAGCAAATAATCCACCTTTTATCCCAAACTATTTTGATAGCAAGGTAATCAGCCCTAGCTTAAAAGGGCTTTTTAAACCATGACATGAAGCATTTTTCAGAGATAGATATCTGCATGAAATATATCACTCCTGCTATTCAAAAAGCCGGGTGGGATATTAAGAAACAAGTACGAAGAGAGGTAACCTTCACTGATGGCCGAATTAATGTTCGGGGGAATCTTTACACAAGAGGCAAAAGAAAGAGAGCAGATTACATACTATACCACATCAGTGGTCATCCGATTGCAATTATTGAAGCAAAAGATGCCAACCATTCTATTGGTTCAGGAATGCAGCAAGCTTTGGAGTATGCCAGAATGCTTGATATACCTTTTGTTTTTAGCTCTAATGGCCATGGCTTTCTTTTCCATGACATGAGTGCCCAGGATGGAAAAATGGAGAGAGAGCTAACCATGAACGATTTCCCATCACCAGAAAATCTATGGGCCAGATACAGAAAAGTAAAGGGCATTAAGTCACCAGAAGAGGAAAAGATAGTAAAGCAGGAATACCACAAGGATGAGTCAGGTAAAGAGCCTCGTTATTATCAATCTGTTGCCATAAATAGAACTGTAGAGGCGGTTGCTAAGGGTCAAAATCGAATTCTTTTGGTAATGGCTACGGGTACAGGTAAGACTTACACAGCTTTCCAAATTGCTTGGAGATTGCATAAAGCGGGAGCAGTTAAGAGAATACTCTTTTTAGCAGATAGAAACATCCTGACTGATCAAACCAAGAGTGGAGATTTCAAACCTTTTGGCCAAGACATCATGACTAAAATAACTGGCCGAAAAATCGATAAAGCTTACCAAGTATATTTCGGTATCTATCAAGGATTGACCAGCCCGGAAGAAGCTAAAAAGGCTTTCAAACAATTCTCACCTGATTTCTTCGATTGTATCATTATAGACGAGTGTCACAGAGGAAGTGCCTCGGAAGCATCGGCATGGAGAGAGATTTTAAATTACTTTGAAGGTGCTATACACATTGGATTGACAGCTACGCCTAAGGAGACAAAAGATGTTTCTAACATGGCTTACTTCGGAGAGCCAGTTTACACTTATTCATTGAAACAAGGTATCGATGATGGCTTTCTTGCCCCTTACAAGGTAATCAGACTTGCACTAAACATTGATGATGGTTACAGACCAGAAGTAGGTAAAATCGATCAATACGGTAATGAAATAGAAGATCGGGTGTATAACAACAAGGACTTTGATAGAACCTTGGTTATAGATGAGCGAACTCAGACCGTTGCAAATAAAATCACTGAATTTCTGCAACAGACTGATCCTTTCTCAAAAACAATAGTCTTTTGCATAGATACAGAGCATGCTGAACGTATGAGACAAGCATTAGTGAATGCTAATGTAGAATTAGTCAAAAAGCACCCTAACTATGTCGTTCGAATAACAGGTAATGATGAAGTGGGCAAACATGAAATAGAAAGATTTATCGACGTAGAAGAACGTCTCCCTGTTATAGCTACTACTTCTAAACTTTTAACCACAGGGGTGGACACGAAGATGGTTAAACTAATCGTCCTTGAAGCCAATATCGGTTCCATGACAGAGTTTAAACAGATCGTTGGAAGAGGAACCAGAATTAGAGAGCAAGACAACAAAGTCTTTTTTACCATCATGGACTTTAGAAAGGCCACCAACCTTTTTGCAGATGAAGATTTTGATGGAGACCCAGTTCAAATTTGGGAGCCAAAGCCAGAAGAACCGATTATTCCTCCCGAGGAGACCAATGGTGGAGAGGACGAAGAGGAAAATGACCAAGGTGATACTGGCAATGGAGGAGGGTCAGGAGGCATCCCTCCACTTGGACCTCCTGGAGGAGAGCCTGGCGAACCGACAAAATATTACATAAAAGGAGTTCCGGTTAATGTTTCCAATGAAAGAGTCCAATATCTTGATAGTGATGGAAAGCTGATTACTGAAAGTCTTACGGACTACTCACGAAAAAATATCAAAGAAAGATATTCTGACCTCAGCACTTTCATAAGTCGTTGGACTTCTGAAGAAAAGAAAGAGGTCATTATTCAGGAACTATTGGAAGAAGGTGTATTCCTAGATGAATTGAAAAAGGAAGTTGGTAAGGAGATGGATACTTTTGATCTCATTCTTCATGTAGCCTTTGATCAACCTCCTCTTACTCGTCAAGAAAGAGCTAATAATGTCCGAAAGCGCAATTATTTTGGCAAATACTCTGAACAAGCCCAAAATGTGATAAAGGCACTTTTGGACAAGTATGAGAATGAAGGCATCCTTTCGATTGAAGACATGGAAATACTAAAGGTTCAACCTTTCAATGCCATGGGTTCTTTACCTCAGTTGGTGAAATCATTTGGAGGTAAGAATCAATACCTGGAAGCCTTGAAGGAGCTTGAGACGGAACTCTATAAAACAGCTTAGAAATGGAGCATCAAGAATTAGAACAGAAATATGCCCAACTTCTTCGGGACCCGGAATTCGACAGACTTGAATTACTTCTAAAAGAACCTAATATCTTCAAAATACTTGGGGTGGAGGATTATGAAATAAGGCATTCAAACTTCTTAGCCTGGCTACTAGACCCTTTTGAATCTCACGGGTTGAATGAAGGTTTTCTCAGACGGTTTCTACAGGATATTTTTATTGATAATAGGTCCCAAGACTTTTCCCTCGTTGAATTAGCTGGTTTAGACCTAAGTCAAATAGAAGTTTGGAGAGAATGGAAGGGTATCGATATACTCGTCTACAGTGATGATATTATCATCTCTATTGAAAATAAGGTCTGGTCTGGAGAACATAGCAATCAGCTTAAAAAATATAAGGACACTGTGGAGTCACAATTCCCCCACCAAAGAAAGGCATACGTCTTTCTTAGTCCTTATGGAGTGGAGTCGAGTGAAGACGAGTTCTATGTGAATTACTCATATGAGCGAATCAATCAAATCATTGAAAATATAATCGAAATACGAAGGCATCAAATTGGAGATTCAGTTTTGACTTATTTAGCTGATTATTCAACGATCATTAAACAAAATATCATGAACAGCGACCATGTGAATGAAATGGCTAAGCAACTCTATCAAAACCATCGTGAGCTACTAGATTTTGTTTTTAAGAATAAACCGAATGCATGGGATGATTTCAGAGTTGAACTTGAAGGTTTGGTGAAAGAAAAGGGCTGGATTCTAGGTTCAAAAAATCGATATGACGTTAAGTTTTATCCCGAAGGTATGGCAGACTTGATCATGCATTACAAAAAAGCGAATGGCTGGCCGGATAGGGAAGCTTTCGGTTTCCAACTCAATTTCTACGATGGCAAGAGAATAGCCTTTAGTTCTTATGTAACCAAACCAGTACAATACTTTGATTATTGGGAAAGGCTTACCGAAATTCTTTCAGAAATCCCTGACGCTAACACTAAACTTGGAAAGGAATGGAAAGCCCATTTCAAGGATAGTGTGAAATGGCCACTTGAGAAAAACATGGAGAACTGGAATGAGAAGAAAGCGGATCAAGTGAGAGCCTTTTTAGATAAAATAACTCCAATAGTGGAAAAAGTAGAGGCAAAAATGCTAGAACACAAGGACGAATTACTAAGACTAAAAGAAGGAATAGAGCAGTATGACTAACGTAACAGGGACTTTAAAATCTATACAAGACATTATGCGGCAAGATGCCGGAGTGGATGGTGATGCACAGCGCATCTCTCAACTGGTATGGATGATCTTCTTGAAGATATTTGATGATAAAGAGCAAGAATGGGAATTACTGGATGACAATTATCAAAGCCCAATACCTGAAAGACTACGCTGGCAACAATGGGCAAGTGATGAAGAAGGCTTGACTGGTGATGAACTCTTAGAGTTCGTCAATAACGACCTATTCAAGACCCTTAAAGAACTCAATGTCTCTCCTACTGAAGATCCTAAAGGTTGGTTAGTGAAATCCATCTTTGAGGATTCTTACAACTACATGAAGTCAGGTACGTTGATTCGCCAGATCGTTAATAAAATCAACCTGATCGACTTCAATGATCAAAAAGACCGTCACCTCTTCAACGACATTTATGAGAAGATTCTAAAAGACCTGCAAAGTGCTGGCAATGCTGGTGAATACTATACACCTAGGGCGGTAACCCAGTTTATGGTCGATATGACCAACCCTCGTTTGGGTGAGACCGTTCTTGACCCTGCTTGTGGTACGGGTGGTTTTTTGATCTGTGCCTTGGAGCATATTCGAAAGAATGATGTCCAGACTGCCGAGCATAGGCAGACCTTGCAAAACAGCATACAAGGTGTTGAAAAGAAGCCTATGCCTCATATGCTAGCTGCTACCAACTTGATCTTACATGACATTGAGCAGCCTATCATTAAGCATGACAATTACCTTGGAAGACCTTATAACGATTGGGAAAAGAAAGACCGAGTAGATGTGATCTTGACTAATCCTCCTTTCGGAGGTACGGAGGAAGAAGGAACCGACACTAATTTCCCTTCTCGCTTTAGAACCAAGGAAACGGCAGATCTCTTTTTGGCCTTGATCATGCGCTTATTGAAGAATGGTGGTAGGTGTGCCGTAGTACTACCTGACGGCACTCTATTTGGTGAGGGTGTGAAGACCCGTATCAAAGAGGAGCTAATGGAGAAATGTAACCTCCACACCATTGTCAGGCTACCTAATGGCGTATTTAACCCTTATACAGGTATTAAGACCAACCTGCTCTTCTTTGAAAAAGGAGCACCTACCAAAGAGACCTGGTACTTTGAACATCCTTACCCTGAAGGAGTGAAAAGCTACAATAAGGGCAAGCCGATTGACATCAAAGAGTTTGACCTTGAAAAAGCTTGGTGGGACAATAGAGAGGAGAATAAGTATGCTTGGAAGGTAGGCATTGACGAAATCAAGAAAAGGGGCTATAACCTCGACATTAAGAATCCTCATCAAGAGAGTGATGATCTTGCTAGCCCTGAAGAACTCTTGAATCAATACAGAGCTACATCTGATAAAATCAATAGCCTGCAAAATGAGATCGCCCAAGTATTAACCGAAGCCCTGAAATAAATGAAGCTATTAGACCTCTTTCAGGAATTAACCATACACCCAAAGAATGCCAAGGAGATCAAAGGCTTGATACTGCAATTGGCAATTAAGGGTATGTTAACCAAGAACTGGCGCCATAAAAAACAGGTTACTAAATCAAAGGAAGAATTTCTAAAAATCATCTTATCTGGTAAAACTGAAGTACTGGAGTATTCAGGTGTTAAAAAAGAGAAACCAATTAATCCATTTAGCAAAGAAGATGAAAGCTTTGAGGTTCCTGATACATGGGTTTGGTGTAGATTTGCTACTGCAGCATATATTGTTAGAGGAGGATCTCCTAGACCTATTAAAAGCTATATTACGGATGACCCAAATGGACTTAATTGGATAAAAATTGGCGATACTAAGGGTGCCACGAAGTACATAGAATCATGTGCTGAAAAGATAATCCCAGAAGGGTTGAAAAAGTCGAGATATGTAGAACCCGGAGATTTCTTGCTTTCTAACTCTATGAGCTTTGGTAAACCTTATATCATGAAAACTGATGGATGCATTCATGATGGTTGGTTATTGATCAGAGAAGTTAAGAAAGCACTAGACAAGGACTATTTATTCTACTTACTCTCATCTCCTTACATATATTCCAGTTTCAAAGATTCGGCAGCAGGTGGTGTTGTTCAAAACTTGAACATTGAGAAAGTAAGACAAACAATGCTTCCCATCCCTCCCCTAGAAGAGCAAAAAGCCATAGTCGCAATCGTTGAACAGCTATTTAAAGAGTTCGAGGCATTAGAAGAGCAAACCAAAGTAAGAGTGCAACTGAAGGAGGACTTTGTCACCTCTGCTCTAGCCCAATTAACGACAGAAAACACTAGCCAAATTTGGAGCTTTTTACAACCTCATTTCAATGAGTTTTTTACAGAAAAAAGTGGAGTGAAGAAATTAAGAGAAAGCATTCTACAATTGGCCGTTCAAGGCAAACTCACCAAACACTGGAGGGCTGCCAACCCAAACGTAGAACCTGCCTCTACCCTTCTAGCCAAGATCAAAGCTGAGAAAGAAGCACTCATCAAAGCTAAAAAGATCAAAAAGGAAAAACCATTACCCGAGATCACCGAGGAGGAGATTCCTTATGAACTGCCTGAGGGTTGGGAATGGGTAAGACTTGGAGAGGCTTTTACATATGGAACAAGAGACAAAGCTGAATCTAATTCTGTGCATCAAGATACATGGGTATTAGAATTAGAAGATGTTGAAAAATCAAGTTCAAAACTGCTTCAAAAAGTCAGATTTAAAGATAGACAGTTTAGAAGTACCAAGAGCATTTTTAGAAAAGGAGACGTAATTTATGGAAAGCTGAGACCATACTTGGATAAAGTTATTGTGGCAGATGAGCAAGGGGTTTGTACAACGGAGATGATCCCTATAAAAATTTACTCCCAATGCTCTCCTGAGTACCTTAGACTGTATCTAAAGAATCCTTCTTTCATAGAATATGCAAATAGCTCCACACATGGTATGAATCTGCCAAGAATGGGCACTGATAAAGCAGTTAAAGCTATTATTGCCCTCCCTCCCACTGAAGAACAAAAAGCTATAGTCCAAACCGTCAATACCCTAATGTCCCTTTGTGATCAGCTCGATCAAGCCATTGAAGAAGGAGAAGTCCAAATTCAGCAATTGATGCAAAGTTGTTCGAGGGAGGTTTTTGAGGGGTGATGAAGAGAAATCATGATTTGGTTTAACTCATTTTGAAATGAAAAACTCAAAGGACATTTCTGAAAGAAAAGTTGCCATTGTTTCGAGACTAATGAATGAAACCAATGAAGAGCTTATACGCCACCTCGAAAATGCCATCCTACTATTCGATGCTCCAAAAGTATCTAAGGCTTACACAAAACATATTGAAGAACTCGCTGATATGGAATGGGGTAAGACAAAACCAACGAAATTAATTGCAAATGAAAAGGAGATATCAGTTAGGTCTTGGAGACAAGTTTATATTGAAATAATAAAAATCCTGATTAAGACAACAGTCATCCGACAGGTCATGCTTCCGATTCCTGACTACTATGGTAATTCTAGGTTTTTTGCCAATAAAATAGCAATCCATCGTTCTGGCAAAGGGTTCACTGATCCTGAATTAATCGAGGGCATCTATTTTGAGTGTCATTATAACACACAAATGAAAATGCGGAACTTGGTTCGGTTGGTCGAAAAATCTCAACGTTTCAAATCGGAAAATTTCAAAATTATTTTTAAGGCTTAATTGTTTTCAATCAATTGCTTACAGTGAATTAGTCTATCCAGGTAAGGGTAATACTTTTTGTTTTCTTTATTCCGTTCAAGAAAATTTAAATGACTCTTGACAAACAAGTCTACATCCAACACTCTGGTAGCTAAGTCAAGCTGTATTTCCGCTTTGGGTAGCTCACAGTTTTCGAAGAAAGATTTTACTTCAAGGTATTCTTCAAGACTTTCAAGCTCCTCAGAGTCAGATTTATCCTCATTCCAATCAGATGAGTTTTGATTCACCAATACAGAGTCTTTTTCATTTTGCGAACCCTCTTGGAATGCATCAGACCTTAAATTGGACTGTTTTTGAAAGTCTCTCCAATCAAGCTTTTCCAGAAAATCAGCTAGGTCATTCCCCTCCACCCTATCACTTTCAGGGGCATATCTTTCCAAGAGGTCAGACATTTCAAAGCTAGTTTTACCCCCCAGATGAGTTTCTATTTCAACAGCTTTCCTCTCCCAATCCCGAAAGGTCTTTCCATCCTCTGACAAGTCTGGGAATAGAATAATTTTCCTGTTCTTCAAAGGCAGACATTTGTCCAAGGTCAGACTGCTTTTATTGAATGTAGCCAGCCAAATCAAGTCTTTCGAAGTCTTTGGTGACCCAAAGTACAAAGTACCGTATATGGCTGTTTTTGGAGCCTCCACAAGGGCCACAGGATTGTCAGGAAACCTAGTGAGCAAATGCTCTCCGAAGAGGCATGAGACGATCTTATCATTTTGCAAATATGCTTTCAACCAATCTGAATTTTCCATATGATGTTCAGCATTGAATTTACTAATCATCGAGTGTAAGAAGTTGGTAGAAATGCCATGGTTTTTCTGATCGTACTGCCTAGCCTGAATCGCCCTAATTTCCCCATGTAGGTCTATGAAGGGGAAGGTCAAAGCCCCTTTGAGGTATCCGCTCCTAACGGTTCCCAGGTGATAAAGTGAGATAACCTTTTCTACTTGTTTCTTATCAAATGGGTAAGGTACGTTTTCAAGTAGATTTTGTATGAAATTATTTATCTCATAGCCTTGCCTTGTTTCCTTGAGTACCTCAAAAGGAATCGGAGTCAATTCAGCATGATAAGAAACTTGTTTCTTACTAACCTTGATCGAAGACCTATCAAAGGAGTCTTCACTAAATCGGTTCAAATAAGATTTATCATTGTAAGGGCTTTTCCAGGCTCCACATTTGGCTTCGTTATCACATCTTCCAAACCTTTCTGGAAGCACCTCACCTGTTTCAGTATCAATGTATCTCTGCCAATGCTTCTTGGCTCCACAGCGGGTACAATTCAGTTTAGGAGCCTTGTTGGAGGCAAGAGTAAATCGATAGCCATTCGTACAAGTCGTACCATTCGTACCTGGTACGACTTGTACGATTGGTACGAATCTTTTACGTGTGCTACTCACTTTTAACCTCCTTCTTCAACCATTTCCTAATTGTACCCTCCGAAACATTATACTGTTCCGCTATCTGTACATTGTTCATTCCTTGTTTTTTCAATTCATGAACCTTTAAAATTTTTCTATCACGATCTTGTTGAGTCAACTCTTTCAAGTGTTCTCGTTCTGAACCAAAATCCAAAAACTTAAATCCGAGGAAGTTAGAGGGCTTATCAACTCTACACACAATTACATTCTCTGTGTCATAAATCATTGCAGTATTTCGTGCTTTGATCTGTTTTATATATCGAACGCTTTTATCTAATGTACTCTGTCCAATAGCAAAACAACTATCAATGAAATTGTAAAGCATCTTACTACCCTGTAAATCGTTTTGAGTTATCGGACGGCTTAGATCACGTTTGGGCGTATGAGCTAAGGCTAAAATCGAGAGTCCATGCTTACTTTTCAAAGCTTTCAAATGCTTCATCAGTGGAAGGGCATCTTTAGCTCTTTCTGTTTCATTCTTCAGGTAGGTAATATTATCAATAATCAGAATTTTAGCTCCGGTCTCGACAATGCTCTTTTCCAAAGATTGATTAAGGTATTCTTCAAAACTGGATTCGATTGGAATTGCTGCATCAGGATTGATCTCTATTCTTTTAAAGTTATCATTGAAAGAATAATGGTTATCAAACACCCTTTTACCTTCAATTTTTACAGAATACCTCACTTCGAACTGTTTAGCCGAAAGTTCAAAATCAAAATAGAGAACAGGCTGTGGACATGTTTCCAATTTAAACCCTGGAAGAGGATGACCCTTACTAATACTATTTGCTATTTGAACGGCAAGAATGGACTTTCCTAAGTTGCTATCTGCGAATAGAATACAAATCTCATTTTCGTTCCAAAATTCACTAAAAAGCATCTTTGGAATTGGAGTGTTTTTAGCTTGTTCAATCCATTCATTGGCGGTCTTAACTGTGAATAAACCTAAATGATGTTGCTGATTGGGTAGCGAAGCTTTTATTTCCTTAATGTGCTCATGATATGTCCGGAAGCTTTTGAGGTCATCAAAAACAGGAGACAGTTTCAAAGGCTCCATTTTTTCTATTTCTACTGCTTCTCCATTAGTCTGATTATGCTTTTTTTTGATGAAATCAGCAGCTTCAAAATGTTGGCGATTAGTTTCCAACTCCTGCCTCAATTTCTTATCTTCATTTATTCTTTCCTCAAAAGAATTGTTATTGGGGGTTAATTTGATCGCACTCATCTTAACCTCCTTTTTTTATTTTCTAGAGCCTCTAGAACCTTCTCCAAGTCATATCGAACAACAGAACCTTCTTGGATAAAAGGTATTCTACCTTCCTTCCTCCATTTGGATAGAGTAGGTCTCGTTACTCCGAGTTTTAACATTAGTTGATCGGTCGTGAGAATTAATTTTGGTTTTGAAGTAGTTTTGAATTGTTCTAGGTTGTCCGAATTTTTCAAACAATGGCTAATTGAATCAATAAGTAAAGCCTGTAGCTCACTCATCGATAATGAAAGGAATACTTTCTTCTCCATGATTTTATTTGGTTGGTTTATACAACCCAAAATGGAGAAACCTATCTGCCATGTGTAGTTCATGGCAGATATGGTAGAAAAATGAATAAATACTTGTTACTCTGAATAAGGTGGGATTCTACTCAAAAAAATCCTCCTATTGTCATTAAATACATAGGAATCGGTTTGCCTTAGGGTTCTACCATCTTGACCTAGATTGAGATTGCGGAACTTTGAGTTTAGCAAGGTCACCGCATCTCTATCTGAAATAATTACTCGGACATAACCTCTCTGCTTGAGAACTGAATACCAGGCAGCAATAATTCCTTTTTTTCTATCTCCCCGAACAAATTCAAAATCGTGATTAATAATCTGCGGCTCCATTTCAAGTAACAGCTTGTAGCATTCCTCGGCTCGATAAATTAAATCATCTAATGATTTTGGTAGCTCTTTAGTTGTTCTAATTCCCTTTGCATACCTCGTCAATTGATCAATTTCATATAATACCTTATCAGAGAAGCCATTCGGAAAAGTTTTACCCTTTTTAATCAACTCGCTCTCTTCATTCCAATATTCCTGAAAATGGCTATAAGCAAATGAGTTTTTTGGGATTTGTTTTGAAGCCTTTGCTTCAACATACTTCTTCTTTATGACCACAAGGTGTTCAAGTGCCAATTCTTTTTCATCATCTGCAACCAACTCCCTAACGTAGTCCCCTAACCAATCTATATTAAACATGAATGGATGTTCTTGATTAAAGGCGCTAGATTTGGTCATAAGGAATTAATGTAGGGCTTTTTTTAAAGGGTTTCAACCGAAAAAACAGACAACCATGCTCCTAAAGCTCTATGGTATTATAACCGTTTGATGAATGTACTTTCAAAATTCATCAATATTACGACAAAGAGTTTTTTAGGAAGCCTTCATTACAGTTGCTTCTCCCCAAATTTTACCCATCTGGCTAATACTATGCCTCTTGCTTAAATTAACATAGCGTTTGAAGCTAGAATATGACTCATGGCCTGACCATTCCATAACCATCTCTACGGAAGCACCACGCTCAAGAGAAAGAGTACAAAAGGTTTTACGTCCAGTATGAGCAGAAATGAGCTTATACTTGGGGTGAACAGTTTTAATTGGTTCTGAACCTCTAAATCTTACTATTTCAATAGGTGTATCAATACCTGCGATCTGGCAAACCTCTTTGATATATTTCGAAAGCTTCTGGTTTGAGATACTTGGTAGCGGCTTTTCAAGTTCTTTATACTTTTCCAATATGGATATTGAATCCGAATTAAGTGGTATACCCCAAGGCTTACTGCCTTTTTTCATCGTCAATTGAATGGTCTGGCCTTTAATGTGTTCTCTTCTGAATTGCGCATAGTCAGAATAGCGCATACTTGTGGCACAAAGGAAAATGAAAATATCTCTTGCCTTCTCATGCCTGCTTACCCCATTCAAATCCACATTCTTGATGGACTGATATTCACCTTCAGTAAGGGTAATTACTTCAAGTTTCTGCTTTTTAATCTTGAAATCTCTATAGGACTGATCCATCTGAACCCCGTCCCTTCTAGCATATCCAAGAACCGTTTTAAGGGTACTAAGCTGCTTTGCAATGGTAATATTGTTTATTTCTGTTTCTTCAATCAAATAGCTCTGAAACTCCTCGAAAAAGGAAAGCCTAATACAATCAAAGGTCACTTTTTTACCAGAATGATGCTGGAATCTTTCCAGGTGTCGTTGTAATTGAGAATACACGCCTAAACTCCGCTTTGCTCTAATCGCTTTGTTCCTTTCGATGTATTCATCAATAAAGACTACCACACTAGATTTGGATGCCTCCACCTTTTGAGCCTTAATACCAGTCCCAAGCTTTGATTTATTATACTCAGCAAAGACATCCTCCACAGAATAGTTCTTGCCTGAGTGTTTAAATGAATCCTCAATGAAAATGAATTTTGACCGGATGCTATCTATAAGCGAATTGGTCCTACTAACATCGGATTTCATCAGAAATGATTGATTTGAATTCTTTCCAATTTTCACATAGACTGCTTCTTGATTCTCGGTATCCCAATTAATTGGAGGTACCCGTAAGGATGTGGTCACCCTTTTTCTTTGTTGAGCGATCGAAAGCATGCAAGATATGGGAGCGTAACCATCCTTATTAATCTTGTCTTTTCGGATTTCAAATCGAATTGTAAGCTTTGCCATAGTTGGTTAGTTTGTTTATCACAATATACGAAAAGTCATACAAAAAAGGGTGTTATTTAGGGTGCATTTTTATTGAATTTATCTTTATCTAGGTTTATCAAAAGACCAATTTATAGTCCTAAAAACGATTTTAAAGCCGATTTTTTGGGAATATAAGTATAGGAAGATAAAAAGGGTTCGAATCCCTCCGCCTCTGCAAGCTAAAGTCCTGACAGTTTTGTCAGGACTTTTTGTTTATCCCTACCAAATCAACCAATGGCTAAAAACTTAATGTCCTCCACTATCACACTCTTGAGTAATTAACATAGATTATAGTTAAATATTTCGCTATTAAGGATTTTTCATCAATAAAATTTGATTTAATAAATTTTTTCATAATATTATTCTTTTAATTGCTTTTTTCCTAAATCCCAACTACTATGAAAAAGCTAGTTATTTTCATTCTTTGCCTTATTACATTTCATGCTTATTCTCAAGAATCCTTTGTTCAGATGAGCAAATCTTTGCGCCTAGAACAAATCGAATTCGATAAAATAAACAAAGAGGCAAAGGAAACCGTCTTCGGTCAGCCAAGATTAAATCGACAGAAATTAAGGGATGTTTCCCTTCCAGTCACCAGCGTAACCTCGAGTAACTTTTCTAGAAGTGGTGATATAAACGTTTCTGCAGAGTTGGGTTATTTACTTGGTGACTTTGGCCAAACTAATAATCCCGTCATTCAAATTCGGGGAGTTTATACCATTAATGAAAAGTACACTACCAAGACTGTGCGAGAGTTGATTGACGGTACTATACCAGATTTAACAGCAGCTCGGCTGGAAAGTGATGCTAATATTGATAATGTCCTTCTTGGTTTAAGCGATACTAAACTTTCACTAGAGGGCACTTATGTCTTACCCTATCAGGTTGGAGAATACTTAGAAGACCTTTCCCGGCAAGGCACAGAGGCGAAAATTGATTACAAAGCGGGGATGCCGAATGACTATTGGAACATTGGAGAATACAACTCCACACCCCAAGTACAAAAAGATTTATTCATTTTGAGTTTGCGATCGCAACCTCTGATAAACCAAGGAGCTACAGATTTTGAACAATTTTTTAATGAAGAAAATGACGAAGAAATTGATTGGAATGATTATTCTTTTGGCTACGAGGTGAATAAATGGAATTATCATGTATCGGCTAAGTATGATCATTTCTTAGGGCAAACTGAAGATTTTGGCGGAGGTAATGAAGTCAAATACGATGGTTTCGGAATCTTCAGTGCGAACGGTGGCATCAATTTCAATCCCTGTACGAGAGGTCGAGTGGAATTAGATGCCGGTCCGTCTTTGAGGTTTGGAGGTGGAACAGATTTCGGGTTTAACCTTCGCCTAGGAGGAGTTTATGATTTAACAAAACCTGAAAAAAGACTCGCTCAAGGAATCTACTCAGGCGAAACTAAGGTAAATTATTCTCTCACTGCCGGAGCATCCTACTTCCGAATCAGCGGCGGCAGCAAACTCGTCTTGGGTGGGGGATTTCAAGTAAACTTTAGGTAAGCCTTAAGACCAGCGGTACTTTGACCCAAATATTTTTATTATCTTCATTTTGAAGCCCAGCAAAATGAAAAGACACCACTTACTTTTCCTACTTCTTTTTTGCCCAATTCTGGTGCAAGCTCAGGACATTAAAGAACTTTCTCCTCAACAGGCCTTCATGGAGACCTGGAGTCATCCTAAGATTTTGCCAGACCGCATTACGTTAAATGTAACAGAAAATATGGCTAGAGAGGCAAGTGTAACCTGGCGAACAAGTGCGGATGTAAAAGAAGGTTTTATGGAAATTGCTGAAGCGCTGTCCGACCCTATGTTTATTCAAAGATCAGTACAGGTTGAGGCGAGAACTCAAACTTTAGACGCGAGGGATGTAAAAGCCGCGGGAACCAGGGCTAATTATCACTCCGCCACTGTCAATAATCTTAAACCGAATACCACCTATGCTTATAGAGTGGGTGACGGAACATTATGGAGTGAATGGTTTCAGTTTACCACAGCCAGCGAAAATGAAACTGATCCTTTTTCTTTCCTTTATGTTGGAGATGCTCAAAATTACATTTTAGAGTTATGGTCCAGACTTATCCGGGAGAGCTTTCGCAAAGCTCCCGAAGCAAGATTTTTTATTCATGCCGGCGATCTGGTAAATCATGCTCACAGGGAGCAAGAATGGCATGAATGGTTTACTGCAGGAGGTTTTATCCATAGTATGATTCCCGCCATGCCTACACCGGGAAATCATGAGTACCGTGCCAGAACAGAAGGCAATGTAGAAGACCCTCCGATTCTTTCCATTCAGTGGAGAGCTCAATTTAATTTACCTCCAAATGGACCAAGTGGACTTAAGGAAACTGCCTACTTTTTTGATTATCAAAATACAAGATTCGTGTCCCTGAATAGTAACAGGAGTTTAGGTTCTCAGGCCCGCTGGTTAGATAAAGTTTTGAAAGATCATGGAAAAGAATGGGTCGTGATCACCTATCACCACCCCATGTATTCTGCTGCTTCGGACCGGGATAATGATCAGCTTCGCAAAGCATGGAAACCTATTTTCGACAAATACGGAGTTGACCTCGTACTACAAGGGCATGACCATAGCTATGCAAGGGGACATACAGAACCAATAAATGTTCCAGAAGGTGTGAATATGATGGATAAGGCAGGGACAATGTATGTAGTATCCATTAGTGGTGGCAAGATGTATGAAATCGGAGGAAACTGGGAAGAGCTAGGGGCAATCAAAGATCGGACAGGAGAAAAAACCCAGCTTTTTCAAGTCATCACCATAGAAGACAAAAAGCTTATTTATGAATCTTATACCCCCCTAGGTGAGCTTTATGATGCCTTTGAGCTGCACAAGACTGAAGGAGGTCCAAATAAATTGGTGGAAAGATCATCCGAGTTAATTCCGGAAAGAATTTTCAGCGGGAATAACTGAAGCCTTTCGACTAAAATTAGTGCCCATATTTAAGTAACACTCACCCTTGAAAATTTAGATAATGCTTAAAAATGCTCTTTACTTTATCGGAATTCTATTTATAGCAATCATCGCATTTTTTGCGTATGGAATGCTTTTCCCTGTAAGTCCACTATCCACTTCATCAATTTCTTCCGGAGGAATAGATATCTCTGTGGAGTATTCACAACCTTCAAAAAAAGACAGGCTTATTTTTGGAACAGAAGAAGAGGGAGCTCTTCAGCCTTATGGACAGTATTGGAGGCTCGGTGCCAATGCGGTTACTGAAATTACTTTCTCTAAGAATGTGCTTTTCGCCGGGCAGTTTGTTGAAGCAGGTTCTTACAGAATGTATGCAATTCCAGGGGCTGACTCTTTCATCATTGCTTTAAATTCAGAAACAGGAGTTTACTTAGGAATCACTGAGCCAGATTATGAATTAGATATTCTTCGGGTGGATATACCAGTTGAAAAGTCCTCGGAAGTGATTGAAACCTTAGATATTTCCTTTGAAGAATTGGGAGAAAGTATAAACATGATGATAAAATGGGATACGGTTTCCCTCAAGATCCCAATATCCAACCCATAAAAAATCTCTGTTAATCACTAAGCGGATAACCTACTTCCCGCTTCCTTTGAATTGATCTTCCTTATAGGCAAAAAGAACATTAAACGTGGTCAGCGATCCATAGCATCGAGTAATGTATTGCTGTAAATGGATCCGGTCCTCATCGTCCAATTTTGGATGATTATTAATATTCTGCTCCAGAACCCGTAGTTTTTCTCGCACCATCACGATTTTTCTAAAAAAGCTCTCCATTGGAATCTCTTTCACAGAGAGATTTTCATCATTTGGTTCCAAAACCACAGTCCCGCCCATCCATCGTCCACCAAGCGGAATAAGTGGCGCTTTCTCTGAAAAATCCGCTACGACATTTCGTACCGCCTTTTCTATATCGGATATGGAAATACTTGGCTTTTCAGCTTGTTTTCCTTCCTCTATCTCAAACCCCTCAAAATCGCGGGCCAGAGTCTTTATTTCTTCTGTTTTGTAGAAATAAATTTTGTAATAGTCTCCCTCTACTGAGAGAATCATTCCGGTTCCAAAGCTGGGATGTCGAAGCTTACTGCCTTCTTCTAATTCACTTGCGTTCATTTGAGAAATTCTTGGTTTGAAATCTAAAGTAAGAAAGAATATAAAATCTGTAACTTTTTAATTCTTAAAGCATCACTGACTTGTATGAAAAAGTTTCTGATTATTGGGATTTCCGTTTTCCTAGGCTTCACTTTTTGGGGATCTGGAATGGCAAAACTCTTTTTTGAACACAAATTTTTTGGGTGGATCGGCCCGGTCTGGTTAATCGATGAACTTAGACCTTATGGGTTGGGGCTCTATGGACAGTTTATAGCTCTATCCCAAATCATAATTGGATATTGCCTGGTCACCACTCGTTACAAATTGATCGGGTCCATCATGATGATTCCCTTAATCGGTAATATCCTTATGGTGACCATATCTTTGAATTGGCAGGGCACTCCCTTCGTACTTGGATTTCTTTTGCTTCTGAATTTTGTTCTGCTTTGGCAATACCGCGATTTTTTCAGACCTCTCATTGATGAAAATGACCATCACAGCTACTGGATTCAAAGAGGTAGTCGTTCCACAAAGGGACATCTTGTCTGGCTTGCCGGATTGGGGCTTCAAATAGTAGCAATTCCCATTTCATTTCTGAATTGGCCACTTTCTCTTGGGGTTGTTATTCTTGGATTAATCATTTCATTTTTGAGTTTCAGGGCAGATAAAATAACCAAAATTGAGGAGGATCAAATTACCTGATTTTTAGTATCTTAGGTGAGACTTAACCTTATACACTATGAAAATTTTTAGCTATTTAAACTTCGATGGAAAGGCTGAGGAAGCGATGAAATTTTATCAGTCCATATTAGGCGGAGAATTTCCTATGGGCTTTATGTACATGGGAGATATGCCCGATGGCCCACCCATGTCGGATGAAGATAAAAAACGAGTCATGCATGTGACCCTCCAACTTGATGATGGACTGGTTTTAATGGGTAGTGATACCTTCCCAGGCTTTGGACCACCTCTGCAAAAAGGGAATCAAACTCACCTTTATCTTGATCTCCCAAGTAAAGAGGCCGTTGATGATGCCTTTGGGAAACTAGCAGAAGGCGGGAGTATAGAAATGCCTCTGGAAGAAACTTTCTGGGGATCCTACTTTGGGAATTTGACGGATAAATATGGTATCTGCTGGATGTTGAATTATGACTTGAAAAAAGAAGAGGCTTAAAATTCAAGCATGTCGGAAGTTTCCAAGCCAATAGCCAGACTTCAGCAATTGCTAAGGAGTAAACCCACTCATTTCCAAAAATCTGAAATAATGGATGATTATAATTTTTGGATTGAATTAAGAACAAAGAGCAGAGTTTGGCAGATTTTCATCCAGGATGAATATCACGACTTTTCGCCCGATACTCCATTAATGGCTATTTGGCTGGTCTTCGATGCACTTGAAGAATACAAGGAAAGTGAAGATTTTCTGGTTTGGTGTCGTGGGTATGGACTCGATCCTTCAAACTCTAAACTACTTCAATATTATAAAAGCTTAGGCCAAACCTTAGCAGAGATTGAAAAGACTTATGGAACCATAGACTCTTGGATCACACCAATGGAATACCAACTGAGAACCGGTGTGATCCAAGAGCTTTTAGACCCGAAAAATCAGATCAAATATGAGTGAAACTGAATATCTTGAAGAAAGAGTGGAAGATCAGATCCAATGGTTTGATCGCAAAAGTGCCATTAATAAAACCTGGTACAGAAGGTGTCAACTAGTCCAGCTCATAGCTGCTGCCCTAATTACGCTGTCCGGCATTTTCATAGGGAAAAGTGGTTTGTATTTGCAGTATTTGATTCCTCTGCTCGGGGCCATCATCGCCATCATTTCCGGGATTTTAAGCTTGTATAAATTTCAGGAAAACTGGATCCAATATCGGACCACTGCTGAAAACCTTCAGCAGGAAAAGTATTTATTTCTTGGCCGAAGTATACCCTATGATGAACCTGAGCCCCTAAAGCTTTTTGTGGAGCGAGTAGAAGCCATGATTTCACATGAGAATAATAATTGGGGTCAAAACATGCGAAAGGTATCCAAAGAGCATCAGTCTGGATTAAGAGATATCCTTTAAAGAAGCAAGAAAATCACTTTTTCATGTATCCTTCCCGAATTGCTTTAAATTCAGAGCCGTCTTTCCAACCAGGCCATATTTCTGAATTTCCGAGATTCATACCGATGTTATAAAGCAGCTGAACATCATCTACCGCTCCAGAAAAATCCCAAGTTTCAGGATCATATGCATCTGAAGGTTTGTGGTAATAGAGCTGAACATACTCATCTTCTTTTTGCTGACCGTATTCTTTACCCTTTTCTACATGATCTATTCCGTTTTGAAAGTATAAAGCAGGAATTCCAACTTTGGCGAAGCTAAAATGATCCGATCTAAAATAGTATCCTGCAGTCGGTGTAGGGTCCGGTGAGGCATATCTCCCAACCTTCTTTAGCTCCACATCGAGGAGGTCCTCAAGCTCACTTTGCCCCTGCCCGATCACTGAGACATCCTTCATACTTCCATATGGATTCACTCCGTCCATATTGATATTGGCTACTGTCTGCTCCTTTGGAAAAACTGGGTTTAAAGCATAGTAAAGCGAACCCCAGAGTCCCTGCTCCTCTGCAGTGACTGCAAGGAAAACGAGGGTTCGCTCAGGTCTCTCGGATTCTGAGAAGCCTTTGGCCAAAGCTAATAAAGCAGCAGTACCCGACGCATTATCCAAGGCGCCATTATAAATCGAATCTCCAGTTTCATCTGGTGTTCCTATTCCCAAATGATCCCAATGCGCTGTGTAAATGATATATTCATTGGGTCTAGTAGCCCCCTCAATTTTAGCAATCACATTTTTTGAAACGTCATATTTCGCATCTACAGTTAGCGATGAACTCGCATTCAGATTCATGGAGATAGCTTGAAAATCAGCTTTTCGGGCTTTGGCAAGCATCTCACGTTCATTCATACCAGCCATTTCAAAAAGCTTATTTGCTGTAGGCAAAGTCACCCAACCTTCAAAACCCAGTTTATAATTTTCCTCCTGCCGATCGTCAAGGTAAAGCTGCTCTGCATTCCATCGGTTTTGAACCACATTAAAGCCATAGCCGGCCGGTATGGTATTATGTACAATCAACACTCCCAAAGCACCCTGGCGAATAGCCTCCTCGTATTTATAAGTCCATCTGCCATAGTAGGTCATTGTATTCCCTTTGAAAAAGGTTTCATCTTCGGTCCCAAACCCAGGATCATTCACCAACATCATGGCGATTTTACCTTTTACATCAATATTTTTGTAATCATTCCATCCATATTCCGGAGCAACAATACCAAACCCTACAAATACAATTTCCGCATCTTCAAAGGAAATTTCTTCAGTCCTTTGTGTCCAGATTACATAGTCCTTCTTCCCCTCAAGGGTGATAGTTTCATCCGCTGAACTCACAGTCATGGTCGGAGCGGCTATGCTTGTAACAGAGGCAAGAGGAACATCCTGGTAATACGAGTTTCCATTTCCAGGTTCCAAACCAAAAAGCTTGAACTGATCTTCCAGATATTGGATGGTTTTTTCTTCGCCTGCAGAAAATGGCATTCTTCCCTCAAACTCATCTGAGGCCAGTACTTCCATATGTTTATCCATATCTGAAGCCTGAAAAATGTAAGGTTCCTTTTCAGTCGGACCACAAGCGGCTAACAAAAAGAGAATGGGTATGAAAAATCGTAATTCTTTCATTTATTTTTTGGTTGATTTTAAGATCTGCTAATTGATTTACCTTGAGCTGGCTTTGCCACTTCCGCCAAATAAAATTCCGGCACCTAGTACAAAACCAAGGTCATAAACGAATCCATTGTTGTTCACAGCATACATGGCCACATCGCTCATAAAGATGCTTAGAATAAAACTGAAAGGAGCAATAAAGCCGTGCCACAATCCCCCGAAAAACCCGTAAGGTTCGTCTACTACACAGTCCTCAATATCGACGGCTTCTGCACAAGAACTCATGAGAACTATCAAAAACAAAAATAGCAGGGAATTCTTTAGAAATGGTTTCATTTTACTGGAGTTTGATTATTTGAAATTTAGCAAAATTCCAGTGCAACAATGTTTCATTTTCTTACTGAGCGATTGGTTTTCTTGATTTTAAAGATGGAATTATGGAACTAAAAATTGTCAAGATTTTTGATCAGAACTCCAGAATTCTGAACTTCCATACCAGACAAATTTATATCCCATGAAGGATCATTTCCACTACAGAAGAGAGTTTATAAAGAAGGCATTCACCTACACTGCAGGCCTCTCGACCCTTGGCTTTGCTGCTACCGCAGCACCAAAAGCAAAACCTAGCGAAGCCTTATTAGTAATAGGACCAAGGACAGGATACTCTCCTCAAATCGGAGCCATGGTGGCTATGCTGAACTATATGAGGCACACCATAGTGAATACGGTGAAAGACCTAAGTGTGGAAGAGCTGGACTGGCAAATGGATGAAGATTCTAATTCCATAGGAGCATTACTACTGCACCTTGCCGCCACAGATAAATTCTACCAATTAAATAGCTTCCATGGAAAACAGGAATTCAATAAACAGGAGGATAAAATCTGGGGTGCAGCCATGCGCTTGGGCAAAGAAGGGAAAAAAATCAAAGGACATACTGCTCAGCACTACCTGGATATCATGACTGAGGTCAGAGAGGAAACGCTGGAAACACTTAAAGAATATGATGATGAGTGGCTACTTGCTATCGATGAAGTATGGTCTCAACCCGGCCAGGAAGTGAACACCTATTGGAAATGGTTCCATGTCTGTGAGCATGAATCAAACCATGGAGGTCAGATGCGGATTTTGAGAACAAGGGTTGGAAAAACTTTGACTTAAGAAATGAAAAAACTACTCCTTCTTACTTTAGTCCTTTTTCCAATCATATTATCCGCACAGGAAAAACTCCAAATAGGAGTCGCGGGATTAACACATGGACATGTGGGTTGGGTGCTGGATGCTCATAGAAAAGGAACTATTGAAATCATCGGTATTTCAGAGTCAAATACTGACTTAGCAAATCAATTGCTGAGCGATTTTAATATTTCTAACGATCTTCTTTATCCAAGTCTAAAAGAGATGCTGGCCGAAATTAATCCAGAAGCCATTACAGCTTTTGGGGATACCTATTCACACTTAGAGGTAGTTCAGCAGGCGGCTCCTAAGGGAATTCATGTGATGGTAGAAAAACCTTTAGCTGTTTCCATGGAACATGCTCTGGAAATGGAAAAGCTAGCTAAGGAACATAAGATCCTGCTTCTTACAAATTACGAAACGAGTTGGTACCCAAGTAACCACAAAGCCAAAGAGCTATACGAGTCTGATCAGATTGGGGAGATCAGAAAAGTAATTGTTCGGGATGGTCATCGCGGGCCCAAAAAGATCGGAGTGAACGGCGAGTTTCTAGAATGGCTGACCGATCCTAAACTTAATGGCGGAGGTAGCTTGACTGATTTTGGATGCTATGGTGCAAATCTCATGGTTTGGTTAACAAATGGTGAGAAACCCCTCGCTGTCACGGCGATCACCCAGCAGCTCCAACCTGAAAATAATCCAAAAGTGGAAGATGAGGCAACCATCATCGTTCAATACCCAAACTCACAATTGATTATACAGGCCTCCTGGAATTGGCCCATAGGGCGAAAAGACATGGAAATCTATGGTTTGACTGGAGCCATCTTTTCTGACAATAGAAATCAACTTAGAGTTAGAATGGCTGAAGGTTATGACGGGTTTGATGAAACCATTTATGATTTACCAGAGCTGAATAATCCCTATCGAGATCCTTTTCTTTTCCTAACTGCAGCAGTCAAAGGAGAAATAGGCATACCAGAATTCGATGTTTATTCCCTTGAGAATAATATGATGGTGATGGAAATTCTGGATGCCGCTAAGGAAAGTGCACAGACCCATCAGACTATCTTCTTGGAGGAAAAATAATAGAACTTGATTATCTTAATAGAAACTAAAATCTGGTAATATGAAACTCGGCGCTTTCTCTATCAGTCTTTCTGTGAAAGACCTTGAGGCTTCTAAAAAATTTTATGAGAACCTTGGATTTACCAAGTTTGGAGGAGATGAATCGATGAATTATCTCATCATGAAAAATGAAAAGACATTGATCGGTCTATTTCATGAGATGTTTGAAAACAATATTTTGACATTTAATCCCGGATGGGATCAGGATGCCCAAACTCTTGAAGACTTTGATGACGTCAGAAAAATCCAAGCCGAACTAAAGTCTAAAGGAATTCCACTAGCGCAGGAGGCAGACCCTTCTGGGACAGGTCCAGGAAGTATTTTGGTCTTTGACCCAGATGGAAATGGAATTCTAATCGACCAACATATCTGAGTGACCAAATGCTTCGTAAAGTCATTTACTCCGTTCTGATTCTGACGGTTACCTTTTCTTCCGCCTTCAGCCAAAAAAACAGTAAGGAAGATACGGTATACACTTTTCCATTTCATATGGAATCCCGACTAATTGTTTTTGAAGGAAAACTAAATGGAAAACAGGCCAATTTCGTGTTCGACACCGGAGCCGCGTTAGGTCTGGCAGGGAAATCCTTTGCTGATGATGGTCGCATAGAAGTCAAAGGAAAAAGAATGACCATCAGAGATTCTAATAACAATACAAAGAAGGTCAGAACCGGATACACGGATGTGATGAACATAGGTGGAATGCGAATCACAAATCCTAAGGTCCTTGTGACTGAAATGCCTTATCTATCCTGCCAAAATTATTACCTGCTTGGATCAAACGTGATTAAGCTAATCAACTGGGTGATTGATTTTGATAAAATGGAAATAAGTGTTTCGCTGAAGCCCTTTGAAGTGAAGGAAGACTATCTTGCTTTAGACGTAAAGTATGAAAACTACCGACCATTCACCACCGTGTCTTTTGGAGGGATGAAACTCTCCAAAGTCCTAATAGATACGGGCTATACGAGAATTCTTGACATTGATAATGGGTCAAATTTGGTTCAGACCTACCTGGCAAATAAGGAAAACATGGGCCGGGTGAATAAAAATATATCCCTTTCTACGGGTGCTATTAGCCAGGCTATGGATGAAACCACGGTGGTCCTGGTCGACACTCTAGACTTAGCTGGCTATGAGATTTATGACATACCTATTGATTTTTTTGAGACCAAATCGACCAAACTTGGTATAGGCTTTTTTAAAGCTATCAGTCATAAAACCATTATTAACAATTCAGACTCAAAATACTATCTTGATCTTCGCTCCCAATCAGAGTTTAAAGATCCATTTTTATTAAATCTTCAATACTCCAAAGGGGAAGTTATTGTGAGTGGAAAGTCGCTTGAAGACGATCAGGATTTTGACCAGATCGAAATTGGTGAAGAGGTGGTATCTATAAATGGACAGCCTACCAGCCGGTTTTCCAATGAATGTGATTTCGTAGAATGGTATTTCACTTACGATGAGAAAACCATGACCATAGAGACAAAGGATGGTGAAAGGTTTACGTTTGGAAAGTCCAAACTTAAATAGACCTAAATTTTAACTGGCTTCCCGGTTTCGGCTGACGCCAAAATCGCCTGAACTATCCGGATATCCCTCAAGCCCTCTTCTCCGGGTACCCGCATGGCTTTTCCAGCCATAATAGCAAGAGAATCCTGGTCCATTTGGTTTGCTTGCTGCCAGGGCTGTTCATACGGGAAATTAATTTCTCCAAGGGGACTTTTACCTTTGTTGCCCGCATACGATGAGAAGGGTTCCATTTCAATGGTTCCTTTTTCACATTCTATATCAAGGTAATTGAATTGCTCCGCAAAGGAAGTTTTCATTTTTCCAATCACCCCTCCTGGAAATTCCAATACTGCCTCAACATTATCAGCTAATCCATTTTTATAGATTTCTGGACGATCCGTCCAAGCTTTGGCTGAGCGAACAGCGATGGGCTCCATTCCAGATCCCAATCTCAATCCTTGAATCGGATAAACACCCATATCATAAATCACACCTCCACCCATTTCCTTTTTCTGCTTCCAATGGTCCGTCCTGTTATCTCTGTATCCAGCTGCACAATCTATCCCTACCACTTCTCCCAGCGTTTTTTCCTTGATGATTTTCTGGAAGGCCAAAGTATTGGGTTCATGCTGACAGCGGTAGCCAATGGCTAAACTAACTCCTGCATCTTTACAGGCATCTATCATGGTTTGACATTCCTCTGTGGTAATGGCCATCGGTTTTTCGCACCAGACATGTTTACCAGTTGCAGCTGCCCTAACCACGTATTCCATATGCATGGAAGGTGGAAGCACGATATAAATCACATCTATGTCCGGGTTATTCTTGATCTCCTCAAAGTTGTCATAGTTGTAAGTATTAGCCTCAGAGATTCCATATTTGTCCTGCCATATTTTTTCCTTTGCAGGTGTCCCAGTCACAATACCCGCCAGATGACAATGCTGGGTTTGTTGCAAGGCAGGAGCCAGCAAGTCTGTACTGTAATAGCCCAGCCCAACCAGAGCTACTCCAAGACCATTGTTTTTTCTTGTTTTCGAGAAAAGGCTATAAGGTGAAACTAAACTCGCCCCAGCCATTAGTGAAATAGTTTTTAGGGTATCCCTTCGTGAAAAATTACTCATGAGAAATCAGGTTAAATAATTGATAATAAATAATATACAAATCCTCAGGATTAACCAAGGATGATGACTCTAATTCTTTTCTATGGGCAATCTGGCACCGGACTCATTAAGCCAAATTTCTATTTTCCGAGCGAGATCTGTAGCTATCAAGGGTCTTGAATTAATTATATTATTTGTCTCTGCCAGGTCAAATTTCAAATCATAAAGCTCTGCCTGACTTCCATCAAAGTAATAGATCAACTTATAATTTCTGGATCGTATTATAGCATAAGGAACCACATCGCTTCCCCGATAATGAGGGAAATGCCAGAACAAATCCCGGTCTTCTAACTTTGCTGTTCTGGAAGTCAGAAGCGGTTTCAAGCTTTTTCCTACCAACCCATTCTCTGGAATAGGCTGTTCTAACATATCCAAAATTGTAGGCAGCCAATCCATGGAAATAATTGGACTTTCTTCTTTCACTCCATCTTTCACAATACCAGGAAAACTCACGATAGTTGGAACCCGAATACCTCCTTCGTAAGGATATCCTTTTTGGGATCTTAGAGGAGAATTATTCGTAATAGGACGATCTGGGTTTCCTATCAATCCACCATTGTCGGATGTGAAAATAATCATGGTTTTCTCTCTTAGTCCATTCGCTTCAAGAGAGGATATAATTTTGCCTACATTCCTGTCGACAGACTCCACCAGGGCAGCATATACAGGATTTTCCTGCTTGCCTTTTGGTTTACTTTCATATTTTTCAACAAGTTCAGGTGGCCCCATAATCGGAGTATGAACGGCATAGGGAGCATAATGAACAAAAAAAGGCCCATGACTATTTTTCTCGATAAAATTAACCACCTCATCTCCCTCCCGATCGGTCAAAAACTCTCCCTCTTTTCTGGGTTCAAGTGTGGTAATCTCATAAAATTCTCTTGGCTCACTAGGTTTATATGGATCAAAATAACTTGGGGGCTGACCCAGATCATTCCCTCCAATATTCACATCGAAACCTTGGTCCTCAGGATGAAAACCTTCTTCACCTAGATGCCATTTGCCAACATGAAGGGTTCGGTATCCTAAAGGTTTCAAATACTCCGCTATTGTCTTTTCCTCCAGAGGTAAGAAGCCTTGAATTGTAGGAGTTTTCAATGGTTTATCTTCAAATTCCTCATAATCTTCTGGTTCACCTGAAGTTGAAGCACCTTGGAACTTCGCCCTGATCCAATCTGTAATGCCAAGATTAGCCGGGTATTTGCCAGTTAGAAGTGCTGCCCTAGTGGGAGAGCAAATTGCAGCAGCGGCATAAGAATTTGTAAATAAAACTCCTTCTTCGGCAAGTCTGTCAATATTGGGAGTGTCATAAAAATCTGAGCCCAAGGCCCCGATATCCGTCCATCCCAAATCATCTACATGAATCAAAACAATGTTGAACTTTTCAGGAATTTGGGCATATGAAAAATGCCATAGAAAAAGAGTGATTAAGCCTAAAAAGAGTCTTCGCATAGATCAATATCAAAAAATCCGGAGGCTAATCAGAGATTTTTGTAAACTTTTTTCCTCCAAATCTGACTGGATTCTGAGATTAATGATTTGCATAAAAATGTTTAATTATTTTATGCAACTATCGCTTACAAATTTATCGTTAAGAAATCAGAAATCGATCTATGTGGTGTTAGGTCGGATTTTGTGTTTAACAATCAGACAGAGGTCAGGGGCAGAAGTTGGGTCTGTCCCCTCCTCTGCACCACTAAAAAAATGTAGCGGCTTTACCGCTTTTTTTATGCCTTTACTAAAACCCAACCACGGCTTCACAGAGAACTCGAAACTCCTTATCTGGATTCAAGACATCTTCAAAAGCGTCATAGTCTGCCCAGAAAAATCCAGCATCTCCCCAGCCTTCACCCCAGGAGTTCACCACTTTAAAGGCATTATTTTCATCTGAATACCCCACTACTAACATGGCATGGGCACCCTGAATATCCTTTGGGACTACTCGATGAGGTCTATATGCGGAGAGTCCGGCATCATCTTTTTTTCCAAATTCCAGGTCCAAACCCATCGTGATCACCACCGGGTTTTGATCATTTAAAAGGGCTTTCATTTCTGAAATCATATTTTCTCCAGTCAAAACCTTGAATCCATTCAGACGATATTCTTGAGCCAAAATTTGGTTTTCTTCCTTTGGTAATTCATCGCAACCCTCCGCCTGATAAGGGAATAAATCCAACCCCAAAGCCCCTTCACTTACCAATTTTTCCATAGCAAATTGAACTGAAGTTGGAATACAATTATTCCCTTCCGTCATTTGGTTATAAATGAATGAAGGACTGAAAGCCACTTTTTTATTGGTTCGGGCAGCATTTTGAATATTCACTTGAAGACTCCGCCCATAATAAGTTGTAGCCCATGCTGTGCAAGAAGGGAGCCTCCCCTGGTTGCCAACAGGCGGAAGGAAATTACTTAAATCAACTTCAGAAGGCAGGTTATCCGGAATGGGATAATCCACCAGTGAATTTTCATGAATATTTGCGCTTCCTGCAAACCCATAACAAAAACTTGTCAAAGCCCCCATGAAAAACTCCTCACCAGAATCTGACACGAAAACCTCAGATTCTACGGTCAGTGGATCAATTGGGACCAGGATGACGGTTTCATCTTGACAACTAGCTAAAATTGAAACAGCCAAAAATAAAAATAGACTTCTTTTCATTAATTTATTTGGATACAATTTTACAAAAGGAACAATGGGTGAATCTTGTCGGAGAAAGAAAAATGAGGTTTAATCGTTTGTTTCTGCCAAAGCTTCTTCAGCTTTTTTCAGATTCTTAATAAATAGCCCAAGATCACTGTGCCTTTCAAATGTACCTAAAGCAACTGCTCTCTGATAGGCATCTAAAGATTCCTCCACTCTCCCAAGAGCAAAAAGTCCATCTCCATAGCTATCATAAACATTCGCCGAATTTGGATTTTTCTTCAGGTTGTGTTCAAATATAATCAAAGCCATTTCATTCAAGTCTGATCTCATAAGACTATACCCCATCATATTGAACCCCCTTTCTGAAAGCTTGTAATCCGGTATATAGGTTTCAAGACCTTCGATAAAAAGCTTGAACTCGAGCGAACTCATTTCTCTGGCAGATTTTGCGATAAGGTTTAAAGGATCGAAACTGACTAGATTTTGAACATGTAGATTAATGATCATTGGAGAGGAATTAACCATACCATGTGTGTAATCAGGTGTAACCAAGAGGCTAGAATTCGGCATCTTCTCTGTAAGGTTTTGAAAGTATTCAATTCTTTGGTCAATGACCTCTTGTAGGTCTGTTTTTTGAATTTTTGAATTGCCCGGATTCCAAGAAAAAGTATTTAGCTTTTTTCCTAAAATTATAGTGATTGGAAGATTTGGTGAGATTCCTTTCTCCCAATCCAACCCTTTTTCTAATTCAGACAAAAACCCCAAATCCTTCATTGAGCAAGCCAATCTTAAGGATTTTATGTAATTCGATAATTCCATATCAGCCTCTCCACCACTTAAAGACCCAACGTTCTCATAATAGACTTCCTCACCGGGTGATGTTGGATTTAAAAGGACTAAACCTCTGACATCTTCCTGATTATTTGCAACGAAATTCTTTGCCAAATAGGCTCCCAGACCATCCCCTACTAGAATATAAGGTGGCCTTTGACCCATCTCAGAAAGCAACTTTCTTAAAGTCCTAGCATGGCCATCTAAAGTAAGTTCTGAAGGGTTTCCGACAGAATTAAAGAGATCACTTCGATCGTAGCTAAGGACCGGCCCTTCTTTGGCGAGTTCCGAAAAAAGCAAATCGAGAGATGATAAGGGACTTGCCAAATCCTGCTCTAGAATAATTAAAGGCTGGCCAAAAACGCGTTCGCTTAAACCAGCAGACTTGATATCAATTTCAGTGTCATTAATTGTTATGACACTCTTTTGATGCTGAGCAAAAAGTGAAAAAGAAATTGAAAGTAAGAAAGCGAGGGCTAAAAGTGAAGATTTCATAATAGTTGAATTTAATTTCAACTAAAATTTAACTATTTGCCTTTAGTTTACCAACTAATTAAATTGGGTTTAAGTAATTTTAAAACCTACAAATTCATCCTTTTCAATTCTTCAATCGCATGATTGGCTGCTCTTGCAGTTATGGCCATGAAGGTCAAAGTCGGGTTTTGAGTGCTTGTGCTTGTCATGCAGGCACCGTCGGAAACGAACACATTTTTACATCCATGAACCTGATTCCATTTATTCAAAATTGATTCCTTTGGATCATTTCCCATTCTTACACCACCCATTTCATGAATGTCCGAGCCTGGTAATGCCCCCGAATCACTCACATTGATATTTGTGAATCCCGCCTTTTCATACATTTCCGTCTGCTGCTCCACAAAATCCGCTGTCATTTTATCATCATTCTCCTTCCATTCTACAGAAAGGATAATCTTCGGAATGCCATATTTATCGGTCTGATCTTCGCTCAGTCTCACATGATTATCTTCCACCGGCACAGTTTCTCCCTGCATCCAGGCGGCCATACCCCAGACATTTCGAAGCTCTTGATTTAAAAGATTATCTCTGAGCTGATCCCCTATCATACTAGTATCAGAGCTCATACCTCTACCTCCAGACATCCCAATAGAATACCCTCTGAGAAAATCGGTGTCTTGCTGAAATACATTTCTAAACCTTGGAACATAGGCATGGCCAGCATGCTTTCCAACCTGCTTTTTATCCAAAAAACCTTCAAACGTAGCATAACCTTTGCCTCGGTAATTATGCGTGGCCAAATATTTACCTAAGACTCCACTGTCATTGCCAAGCCCATTTGGGAATCTTGAAGATTTCGAGTTTAGCATAATTGCATTGGATGCAATAGTTGAAGCATTTACAAAAATAATTCGTGCATAAAAATCCATTTCATTCCCAGTATCCCGATCTATGATTTTGACCCCGGTAGCTTTTCCTTTCTCATCATCATAAATAATGGAATGCACAATTGATTGGGGTCGCACGGTTAAGTTTCCGGTCTTTTCTGCCCATGGCAAAGTGGAAGAGTTTGAGCTAAAATATCCTCCATAAACGCATCCACGATTACACATATCCTGATGCATACAGCGACTTCTACCTTGCTGACGATGAACTTCCTGAGGATCTGTCAGATGTGCACATCGCCCTTGGATCAAATGCCTATCACCAAAATTTTTGATTAGTTGGTCTTTGTAGTATTGCTCAATGCAGCTCAATTCAAAACCGGGCATCACTTCCGAATCCGGTAATTCGGGAAGTCCGTCCTTATTTCCTGCAACACCTGCAAATCTCTCTACATAAGTATACCAAGGGTTTAGATCCTTTGCCCGAATGGGCCAATCAATCGCAAAACCATCTCTGGCCGGGCCTTCGAAATCAAAGTCTGACCATCGCTGAGTAGCTCTTGCCCACAAAAGAGACTTTCCTCCTACATGGTAGCTTCTCCACCAGCGAAATGGCTTTTCAAAAATCACTGGCTGCTCGTCCTCAGTCATTGCCCACTGCACTGTCTCCTCGCGCTTCCAGGACCAACTAGCCAGTCCGGATCTTTGCTCAATCGGAATAGACCCGCGAAATTCGAAATCCCAGGGGTTTTTCGATGCTGTAGGATAGTCTTCGATATGCCTTACCATTCGCCCCCGGTCCAAAACCAGTGTTTTTAGACCTGCTTCACAGAGCTCTTTAGCGGCCCATCCACCACTGGCTCCCGAACCAATAACTATGGCATCATATGTTCTTTTTTGTTTTGAGTCTTGCAGCATCATTCTAAGCTTGTTGGTTTACATCCTCACATCCCTTATACATCCCTGGAGCCAGTTGATAATTTCTGTAATCAACCATCACTTCTTTTGCTGTGGTGAACCCACGGATAGTTTCGGATTTTATTATGTCAAAAAACTTCGTCTTTTCTTCATCTTCAGAATTAGACAAGGATAGAAGCATTTCTTCTCGCTTTCCTTTTTCTGCCGATAAAAAACCCTCTGATTTGAGCTGATCCAGTTGTTTTTTAATCAATTCCTGATCTTCAGATTCATAGCAATGTTCGAAGAGCCGGATCAAAAATTTGTCAGTCCCGGTACTTAAAGCTCCGATAGGTTTAGAATTTGAAGAAGGCACCTTTGGTGGTATTCCTTCAGGAATAATGGTATCCGAAATGGCCGTAAGCATTTGTTCTTGGCGCAGTGTGAAAAAACCTTCGTGAGTAGCTTGATCTATCAATTGCCACTTCCAGTCTGCGAATATCAATCCGGAAATACCCACTGCAGCACCCCCTAGAATTTTTAATGACTTTCTCCTGTCCATAAATGAAATTGACTTATTCTTTTTAATATACTTTTTTCCAAGGCAAAATGGGAATCAAATCGGAAGGCTTTAAAGAATTAACTCATCAAGTCTTAGCGATCAGAATATGCGAAGGAGTACCCAAGAGAGAAATAACCCCGAACGACACCATCATTTGAGTTACTTGATATGCCGATCGTAATTGGCCCAATAATAGATTGATAAGAGATATCTGCACCATAACCAAAGAAATTATCATCCTGGAAAATCCTATCTGGAAATCCTTCATCACTTAAAGAAACATAATCACTGTATCCTAGCCAATTCGCACCTGCGCGGATATAAACTTTTTTAAAGGGGATTAATTGAAAATTCCCGCCCACCACTACAAAATTAGGAGTAGTAACTTCCCCGTAACTCAGTCCCCAAACAGGAGTGTCAACGAATCGTAGATTTTGAATTCCTCCAAGGAAAAAATTATTGAAGGACTTAAGCCCATCTGAAGAACCAACTGTGATTCCTGTTGCCAGTCTGGGTTGAAATTGAACATGCGGACTTATTCCTAAAAATTTAGAGTACCTCCAATAGAGCGTGAGATGAGGGTCTGGTGCAAGCTCCTCTACAAAGCCTTCAAAATCATCCGCCGGAATACCAATCTGCCCACTTGGAAAATCAAAAAAAACTGAATCAACCCCATCCTGCAATCTTACGGTAGTCCAGTCTGAGACATGAAAAATAGGCTCAAATAGGCTTTCCGCTCCTTTTGTTGGGAAGTTTCTGTCATTCTGAGAATTCCTGTAATATGAAGCCCTTAAACCGACAAAACCCTGAGCCGCACTTCTGATATCCTCCGGGACGCTAACATTTATCTTTGCTCTTGAGCGACTAACCTCGTAAATCATGCCTAGATAGAAAGTTTGCTTGAGTGAGGAGGTAGAGATCATATTTGCCTCCATCCTAAAATTACGTTCACCAATTACTTCTGAAATTCTTCCTTCCTCAAATTGTGGAAGCTCAGAATTCAAATAATTTATTCGACCATTGAAGGCGAATCTTTTGGACTCTCCCGTGTATTTATAATAGTCAAATCGGAATTTTGGATTCTCTGAAATATCTGCCAAAAAGACCGATCTACTCAATTTACCCAACCAGTCTCTTGCCATAAAATTCAGTAAAATCCCTGCAGAAAATCTATTATCATAATGAAAGGCCGTGCTTAAAAGGGTCGCTGGTTTCTCCTTGGTATTGATGGTCAAATCATAAATATCCTCACCCACAGGAGTAAGGGAGTAATCTACCTTATAGAATGCATTCACGCCAAAAACCATATCAATTCCATACCTGATATCATCCCGGTCAACCATCTCACCTGGCTCGAATGTAAATTTGGATAAAATCAATGCATCAGAAATTATCCGGTTACCCTTAACAGAAATAGAGTTTAACTTAATTTTTTCCTGATCAAAGCCAATTCCTTCGGTCGTCTCATTCATGTTGATTTCTTTAGCTAACTCCTTAAATCTTCCTAAATAAGCTTGACCAGCCTCATCACCTAACCTTAAAATTTCTTCATAATTCCCAAAGCTCCCAGTGGAATAAGGACCTAAATCGGGTTTGATATAAACATCCGTGTCCTTAATGTTCTCTGAAGTTTTCCTAAGTGATTCCGCCATAGCAAGCTGCATAAGTATAGAAGCGAAACTTTCCAGCTCATCGGCTTTTAAGAAATCTTCATCACTCACATTCACCCCAATCACTATATCCGCTCCCATTTCCCTGACAATGTCAACTGGGAAATTATTTACTACCCCTCCATCTACCACTGAAGTATTTTCAAGTTCAAAGGGTGAAAAAACTGTCGGAATGGCAATGCTGGATCTTAGGGCATCCTGTAAATATCCAGAGCCGAATACAATAGGCTCTCCAGTACTTATGTCCGTAGCCACGCACCTAAACGGGATAGGGAAATCATCAAAAGATTCGTAACCATTTGCCGGCCAGGTATAGTAATGGAGCACATCCGAAAGAGTTTGACCCTCTATCAATCCTGAAGGGAATGAAAGTTTGCCATTGATAACAGGAAACTCGAGAAGATAACGATTGTAATATTCTTTCTCCTCAAAGGAAATATCCTCAAAACTCACCCGGTTTGAGAGAATCAGATCCCAGTCAATGCTTCGGATGATTTGCTCCATTTCATCCGAGCTATAGCCTAAAGAGTACAAACCTCCCACGACCGAACCCATGCTGGTTCCCACCACATAGTCAGCCTTCAACCCTGCCTGTTCCATAGCCCTGATCACACCCACATGGGCCATCCCCTTTGCACCGCCCCCACTAAGTACCAATCCTAGTTTAGGCCTATCGGAGCCATTAACCAGATTAGTTTCCTGCATCCCAAATGACCCTTGGAAATTCAGTAAAAAGGCAAAAAATAGAGCAAATAGGGTTTTGTGAATCATTTATTTCCTGTAGTCCAAAGGTGGCTTACGATCTCCAGTCAATGCCTGATAGGTAAAGTCATCTCCTCGTCTTCTTTCCAATTCTTCTTTTGCCTGTGCTACAGCCTCTGGATTTTCAAATAAATCTATTGCGGTAAGACTTAGCGTTTTCGCTGCTATAATCATCCCCTTGGCACCGATGGACATTCCTCCGGCTGCCACGGCCTGCCAGGTATGGGCAGAGGTTCCTGGTACCCAAGTGGCTACCCGCAATCCAGCGGTTGGAACCAGCCAGCTTACATCTCCAACATCCGTAGATCCACCGGTTCCTTGTTCAACCACCCTAAAAGGTTCAATCTCCGCTGCATCATCTGGAGAAACCATTACTCCCGGAGGATAAGTGGAAATAATTTCTTCAGCGAACTTTCTTTCTTCTGGTGTGTATTCAAGACCTCCTATGCTCTCAAGGTTTGCATGCATGAATTTAGAAAGAGTCTCGTTTGGTAAAATATTATAGACCCCGTTGATAATCTCGTATTCCATTTCTGTATTGGTGCCCTTCGCAGCAGCTTCAGCTATCTCTACCATACGATCAAAAATTTCCTTCACTTTCCTTGCGTCTGGATGTCTTACATAATGATAGGACTCAGCAAAAGCAGGAACCACATTTGGGGCCTCACCACCACGTGTGATCACATAATGCATCCTGGTTTCCTGAGGAACATGCTCGCGAAGCATATTTACCATGAAGTTCATAGCCTCAACTCCATCCAGGGCCGATCGCCCTCTTTCTGGCGCGGCAGCAGCGTGAGAAGCTTCACCGTAAAAGCGGAATTTGGTAGAAATATTTGCAAGAGAAGAGGCTGCGATAGCACTATTTCCAGATCCGGCATGCCAGTGTAGCATAGCATCCACATCATCCATGATCCCGGATTTGGCCATGTAAACCTTTCCTCCACCACCTTCTTCAGCAGGGGTTCCATATAATCTGATGGTACCCTGCATACCATTTTCCTCTAGCCATTCCTTGGCACTTATTGCTGCTGCAACTGAAGCTGCACCGAAAAGGTGATGCCCACATGCATGTCCTGCTCCACCTTCTACCACTGGCTCCCTGAAAGGAACCGCTTTTTGAGAAACTCCAGGCAAAGCATCGAATTCTGCCATAATTCCAATTATTGGTGAGCCAGAACCATATTCTGCAACAAATGCTGTTGGAATTTCAGCTACTCCCGCTTCTACCTGGAAGCCTGCATCAGATAAGGTTTGCTGAAGCAAAGCTGAACTCTCAGTTTCCAGATAGCCCAATTCTGGATTATTCCAGAGCTGCATAGCTATGTCAGTGTAGAACTCTGCCTTTTCATCAAGTTTTTTAATTACCTCACTCTGCCCAAAGGACAAAAAAGGTATCAGAGCGAAAATTAGTATCAGTTTTTTCATGGTTGGGTATTTATACAGGCAAAATAGAAATACTTCCATTCCCGAGAAAAAAAAAGACTCAATTCCTCCAATGTCAATTGAATTCGTTAAATTTTTATTTTAAGCCAAACAACTTAAACCCACTTACTATGAAGAAGTTACTTAAAGTACTGGGCATAATACTAACTATTTTTATTATCGGAGTTCTTGGAATTCTGGCCTTTTTACAGCTTGGATTTCCAAAGGTTAGTCCCGCTAAAGAATTGAATATTGAATACACTTCCGAGAGGATAGAGCGGGGAAAATACCTTGCACATCATGTCACTCTTTGTATGGATTGCCATGCCGAACGAGACTTTGGGCAATTTGCCGGGCCACCCAAGGCTGGTACCCTTGGAAAGGGTGGTGATGTATTTGATCATCAGATGGGCTTTCCAGGAGTCTTTTATGCTAAAAACATAACACCGACGGGAATTTCAGACTACACAGATGGGGAACTCTTTAGGGTAATTACCACTGGGGTAGACAATGAAGGTGAACCGATTTTTCCAGTTATGCCCTACCAATATTATGGCAAGATGGATCCTGAGGATATTTATGATATCATCGCCTACATCCGTTCACTACCGGCCCAGGGTAGCGAAATTCCAGAATCCAAAGCCGATTTTCCTGTGAATTTTATAATCCGTTCTGTTCCTAAAGATGGCGAACCAACAAAAAGACCAGACCCTTCGGATCAAATAGCATATGGATCTTATCTTGTAAATGCCGCGGGCTGTGCAGAGTGTCATACTCCCGTCGATGCGCAGGGAGCAATCATTCCAGAACTATCCTTTACCGGTGGACGATCTTTTGTCATGCCAGGTGGCACCTTGTTATCTTCAAACATTACCCCACATGAAAATGGTTTAGGAGGCTGGACAGAGGATTACTTTGTACAAATGTTCAAGCAATATGAAGACTCCTCATATGTGAACCCTCCTGTTGCTCCTGGTGATTATAACACAATAATGCCTTGGACCATGTATGCCGGAATGAAAGAAAGTGATCTAAGTGCGATTTATGCCTATATCATGACTTTGGCGCCTTCTCCTAATTCAGTCACCAAATGGACAGCTGGTGCTGTAGCCGAAAATTAAAATTTTGAAACCTTCAAATTGTGACCTTCGTTCTCATGCTAGTTTGGGATTCAAATATAGAATCTCGAACTTTGCATGAAATGAAGAAAATTCTTTCCATATCACTTTTAATGATATTCCTCATGGGTCAGGTGAATCTGACCATGGCATCTCATTTTTGTGGTGAAGAATTAGTCTCTACAAATGTTGGAGTGAATGTGCAAAAGGATCATTGCTGTGGTGATAAGGAAAAGGCCCCCAAGGATTGCTGCGAGGATCAAATTGCTCAGGCAGATGCCGATGATTTTTTCGGTAAGACAAAAATAGACTTAAAGGTCAGTCCCTCTTTCCTTCTTGCTTATACTATTGTCTTATCCTCGGGAATAGAAAAGGACATTCAAAAAAGCGCTTTCAGTTTAGAAAATGAGAGTGTTCCTATTCCAGATTATCAAATACTTTTCCAAACCTTCCTAATATAAGATTGCTTGTTTTCGGCCCCTTCTGGGAGTGAAATCATTGTTTTACAAGCAAATCTTATGAAATACAAAATCTTATTAATAGTACTGTTTTGCCCAATTGTTCTTTGGGCACAAAACTCGGTCCGTGGTAAGGTCACCTCTGATTCTGAGGGTGAACTTATCGGAGTGAGTATAAAGGTTATGGATAAACCTTTTGGTGCGATCACGGATAACTCTGGCCATTTTATTCTCGACAACATTCTACCTGAGGATAGGCTGATCGTTTCCTATTTGGGCTATCAGACTGACACTCTCGAGCCTGTTTTTAGTGAGGAAATGGTCATTCTAATGCAAGAATCAGACGAGGCCATGGATGAAGTTGTGGTCCGAGGTCAATCCGATGGAGTGGTAGAAGAAGCGCCATTTCTGAATATTCTGATTACTGAGGCAGAACTGCAAAAGGCAGCTTGCTGTAACCTCTCAGAAAGCTTTGAAACCAATGCCTCAGTGGATGTTTCTTATGCTGATGCCATCACGGGTACCAAAATGATTCAAATGATGGGTCTGGACGGCCGATACACTCTGATCAGTCGAGAAGGCATTCCGAATATTAGAGGCCTGAACTCCAGACAGGGCTTAGCCTATGTGCCAGGAACCTGGATTCAATCCATCGATGTGGGTAAAGGAGCCGGTTCAGTGATTAATGGTTACGAATCCATGGCTGGCCAAATTAATGTTGAACTTTTCAAACCAGAGACCATGGATAAATGGTACCTGAATGCTTACCTGAATTCTTTTGGCCGGCTGGAGCTCAATACAAATCGTCAAATCCAAATTTCTGATAAATGGAGCTCCGGGATTCTTTTCCATGCGGATCAACTTACCTCAGAAATTGAAGGCAATGGAGATGGATTCATGGATATCCCAAAAAGCCGTCAAATCAATTTACTTAATCGATATAAGTATGAGGGAGATAGACTGATGGCTCAAATAGGCTTCAATATTTTCACAGCACAGCAAGCGGGTGGGCAGTTGGGCTTTGATTTTGGAGATGACTTATCCACAAGTCCTATGTATGGCTACCAGTTGAATACCAAAAAGGCAGAGCTATTTGGTAAAATCGGAATGATTTACCCTGCCAAACCAACTCAAAGCTGGGGTTTCCAATATTCGCTTTCCTATCAGGATTTTGATGGTGGGGCTGGAAGAAGGCTGTATTCTGGAGAGCAGACTTCGGCTTACGGTAACTTCATATATCAAAACATCATCGGAAATAGTTTCCACCAGTACAAGACCGGTGCGAGTTTCCTTTATGATGAATTCAATGAAGGTTTTGATGCTGGAAATGAAGGAGGATTGGACTCTACTTTTGTTCGTACTGAAAAAGTACCAGGGCTTTTCTTTGAGTATAATTATATCCCGAGTGATGATTTTACTTTGGTGGTAGGAGCAAGGACGGATTTCCATAACCTCTTTGGAACTTACTTTACTCCGAGAGCACATGCCAGATGGGCATTTACACCTAATCTAACCCTTCGGGGTTCTGTAGGTAAAGGCTATCGGACTCCGAATGCACTCATGGAAAATAGCATGATCTGGGTTTCTTCCAGAGAAATCCAATTCTTGTCAGATCTAAAGCCGGAAGTGTCATGGAATACAGGAGTTAGTCTTTCGGCCAATTTTATGTTGGATAGTAGACCATTGACTCTTGTGGCAGACTATTTCTACACGGATTTTGAGAATCAGCTGGTCTATGATCAGGACATAAGCTCCGATCTATTAGTCATCAATAATCTTCAGGGAGAGTCCTTCGGACAAAGCTTTCAACTCGAAGTGAGCTATCCATTGACAGAGCAACTAGACGTCAAAGCAGCCTATAAAAACTACCAGAACAAAATGACCACAGATGGAATTTTGAGACAAGTGCCATTTCAGAGTCAGGATAGGTTTTTTCTAAACATGGCCTATGCCACTAATTATGAAAAATGGAAAGCAGATATGACATTAAACTGGAATGGTCCAATGCGATTACCAGACACCAGTGATAGCCCCGTAGAGTTCCAACTTCCACCTGAATCCCCTGATTTCTTCATGCTCAATGCCCAGGTTTCCAGAGGTTTCCGATGGGGAAATATTTACCTGGGAGGAGAAAATATTTTAAATTTCAAACAAGAAAATCCAATCGTTGACCCTGAGAATCCATTCGGTCCCAACTTTGATGCATCAATGACTTGGGGTCCGATAGCTGGTAGGGTGATCTACGCTGGAATCAGATATAAAATCAAAAACTAAAGAATATGAAAAAAGTAATTCTAACCATCCTAATTGCATCATTCGGCTTTTTGGCGCATGCCCAAATCAAGACCATAGGAATAAAAACTTCGGCAGTCTGTGAGATGTGTAAAAATACTCTTGAAAAAGACCTCACATTCGAAAAAGGGGTAAAGTCCGTAAATCTTGATTTAGAAACGATGGTACTGAACATTGCCTACCTTGACTCTAAAACCAGCCCTGAAATTCTTCGACAAAGAATTGCAAAGGTTGGATATAATGCGGACAGTGTGATGCGTGACCCGAAGGCTTATGCAAAACTTGACGAATGCTGTAAAGATGGTGCCCATTCAGATGAGGTAGACCATTCCAAACACAAAAAGAAAAAAGGAGACGGAAATTAATCCGAGAATTGTTAAGGCCATTCAGAGTTTACTGAATGGCTTTTTTATTTTTGACCCATATTCCACAAAATCTCCTTATGAAAAAGTACACTTTCATTTTTCTTCCTTTAATCTTTTTAGCTTCCTGCAGTTCGAATTTACAGCCCAGTGGATGGGATGTGAGCCAGGTAGAGATCGTCAGAGATGAGTATGGAGTACCGCATATTTTTGGCACCAAGGACGAAGATGTAGCATATGGGTTGGCTTGGGCACATGCGGAGGATGATTTTAAAACCATTCAGACAACTCTTCTTGCAGGAAAAAGAATGGCAGGAAGGGTCTTTGGGGAGGCAGGAGCTGCAGCAGATTTCTTTGGCCATCTTCTTGAAACCAGAGAGTTGGCTGAAGCCAAATACGAAACTACATTTTCGGAGGAGTTCAAAAGAGTTTTGGAGGGATATGCAGCCGGAATGAATGATTACGCCTATCACCATCCGGAAGAAGTTTTACTTAAGGATGCTTTTCCAGTTACGACCAAAGAAATCACTGCAGCTTATATTCTTTCTTTGGCCCAAATGTCAGGAGCAGATCGGGCAGTTACACAGATTGTAGAAGGCACAGTGGATCAGGCCCCTATTGACTTAAATCCGAAGGGTTCAAATGCGATAGCCGTTCATTCCTCCAGAACCGATACAGAGGAAAGTTTTTTAGCCATTAATTCTCATCAGCCTCTAGAAGGGCCTGTGGCATGGTACGAAGCTCATCTTCACTCCGAAGAAGGCTGGAATATTTTAGGTGGACTTTTTCCCGGTGGAGCCATGATTTTTCATGGCGTCAATGAAAATTTAGGTTGGGCCCACACGGTAAATTTCCCTGATCTATTGGATGTCTTCCAGCTGCAGATCAATCCAGATGATGAAAATCAATATTTGGTGGATGGAGAATGGCTGGAATTGGAGAAGCGAACAGTTTGGCTGAAAGTGAAACTTTGGGACCTAATCACCATTCCTGTGCCTAAATCTGTTTGGAAAAGTATCTATGGCCCGACCTTGGTCACGGACCAAGGAGCCTTTTCAATCCGAATGGGAGTGCTTGATAGAATCGGAGCGCCCGAACAATGGTGGAGGATGAATAAGGCGAGTAATCTTACAGAGTTTCGTAAAGCGATGTCTGCAATGCAACTAACCAGCTTTAATACAGTATATGCAGACAAGCATGATAGTATTTTTTATGTAAGCAATGGCCTTTTACCAAAGCGTAACCCGGAGATAGATTTCACAGGAACTGTAGCTGGAAACACTGAAAAAGCAATCTGGGATAGCTATTATGATTTCGATGATCTTCCACAGCAAATCAACCCAGAATCAGGTTACCTATTCAATACAAATCATTCCCCCTTTCTCGCAAGTGGATTTATGAATAATATGAATCCTGAAGACTATCCAAAGGGTATGGATTATCTCAGACGTGACAACAATCGGTCAACTCGTTTTCGCGAGCTTATGGATGACAGTACCAAAATTAGCTATGAGGATTTCAAACGCATAAAATACGATGGTCAGCTTCCAGAAAACCTGGCTTATCGAACAAATATGGAGTCTCTCTTTACTTTGAACCCTAAAAAATACCCAGAGATCAAACAACACATCAAAGTCATTCAAGCCTGGGATAAAAAATCAGGAGTAGAAAGTGAAGGAGCGGCTCTTTTCGCTTTTCAATACTATTACTGGTGGGATAAGTTTGAGGAACTGGGCAGGAGTTGGGAGACCACTTTGACAGAGGAGGAGGCTGCTGAAGGTTTAATGGCAGCAAAAGAACATTTTCAAACTTTTTTTGGAAAGGAAATAGTCGAGCTGGGTGAATATCAGAAGTTGGTAAGAGGTGAAAAGGCTTTGCCCCTCTGGGGCATAGATGATGTAATCACCGCCATGCGAAGCCAGCCGTGGGAAAATGGAATGCGAAAGGGAGTACAAGGAGAGTCTTATATCATGATGGTGAAATTTGGAGAAGGTCTACCCAAAATTGAAACGGTGAATGTTTTTGGAGCGAGTAACAAACCAGAAAGTCCACATTTCGATGATCAGATGGAATTGTTCTTGAAGCAAGAGTTAAAGCCTATGACCTTGGATAAAGCCTTGGTTTACCAAAATGCCAAATCCATTTATCACCCCGGCTCTAAACCAACTCGAGATTAAATGGCCTGAAAGAATCGAGCATTTCGTCTTCAGGTTTCAGCTCCGTAACTAAAGTATCGACTTCTGTCATATCGCAGGTCTTGTATTTCTGTACCGAATGAAGCTTATCCGATACAGATAGGATAATGGTCTTTTTAGCAGCCCGGATCATAGCTTGCTTCACCTGAATCACCTCCCAATCAAACTCCGTAAGGCCGTGTTCTGCATCTAAGTAGCCCGTTCCTAAAATGCAGGTATCCACTTTAAGCTGAGAAAGTGTGTTGACTACCGTTCCGCCCACAGCAAATTTAGCCTCATGCAAAAGCTTGCCACCAAGGAAAATCACCTCAACCTCAGGATGCTCCAGTAGCTCGACAGCTACGTGCAAACTTGGAGTAAAAACTGTCAAAGGAAGCTTTTTAGGGATAAGCTTAGCTACTTCCATATTGGTGGTGCCTCCGCTCATTAAAATGACCTGCCCTTCAGTGAGCAAAGGGATTGTTTTCTCAGCAATCTTAATTTTCTTAGACTGCAGGTAAATATTACTCTCGTCCTTGGTGAAATTCATAAAACCAAATGAAGTGGCTCCTCCGTGGACTTTCTTCACTTTCTTTTGCTGGGCCAACTCCTTAACATCTCTTCTCACCGTGTCGATAGAAACCTTGAGTTCTTCAGTGAGATCATTCAAAAGAACCCGGTGATGTAAATGGACCTGATCGAGAATGTATTTCTGCCTTTCTTCTTTAAGCATGGGTGGTTATTTGGTATTTTCGGAAAAATAGCAAAAAAATGCAGGTTTTTAAAAATGATGGAAAAACCAGCAATTTATCGCAATGCATGCTTCTTTCTTTTAAAATTCTGGGTAGTTTAGCTTTGATAATTTCATCTTCCCGGCAATATTAAAGATCACTATGAAGATATTTTTGAAGAATACACTTTGCCTTTGTTTCAGCCTTATTTCCTTATTGGTTTTAGTTTTGGGCTGCAGCCCAAAGCCAACTTTCACCATTATTGACAAACCTATCACATGGAACGAAGAGCGAGAAGCCCTCTCTCTGCAATATCTGAAGGACAGACATGGCTTGGAGCAAGAAAATGCGGTTATTGATCCAAAAATGGTGGTGGTTCACTGGACTGCCATTGATAATATTGAGGTGACCTTTGACGTTTTCGATTCACCTACTTTGGGTGGAAGAGAGGATTTGACTAGTGCGAGTAACCTAAATGTGTCCAGCCAATTCTTAATAGACCGGGATGGAACGATCTTTCGACTTTTGCCCGATACTTACTTCGCCAGACATGTAATCGGATTGAATTACACAGCTATCGGAATAGAAAATATCGGTAGTTCTGATTGGCCACTTACCAAAGCCCAGCTCAAAGCAAACGAAGAATTGATTCGCTATCTGAAAAGAAAATATCAGATCGAGTATGTGATAGGTCACCATGAGTACACTCTTTTTCAGGAGACGGATTTATGGAAGGAGGCAGATCCTGATTATAGAACCGTCAAGACAGACCCAGGGGATAAATTCATGAATAAGTTGAGAAAAAATCTTTCTGATCTGGAATTGAAACCCTTGCCAAAGGAGTAACCCTATGAAATTTAACTTTTCAACCCCCTTACTTTTTCTCTTTCTTTTGGCATTGGTTGCTGCATGTAAAAGCCAGAAAGCAATCCCTGAAAACAGTTCAGGAACAGAAATAAAGAAAAATCCTGAAAGGCCTAAGGCAGATCTACCAGGAAAAAATTTATCAGACATTCCTTTGGAGCTTCAGCCGTTGGACTTTGAGTTAGCGGAGCTACCTAGGGAGTTTCGTGGAGTTTGGATTGCTACGGTGGTAAACATTGATTGGCCTACTTCACCAAATGATCCCTATGAAAAGCAGAAAGAGGACTTTATAAAGCTTCTGGATTATTACCAGAGCCTGAATTTCAATGCGGCAATCGTTCAAATCAGGACTGCCGGAGATGCCTTTTACCCAAGTAATCTTGCTCCATGGTCAAAATATCTCACCGGTAAAGAAGGGAAGAAACCAGACACCAATGAGGACCCACTGAGCTGGATGATCTGGCAGACGCACCAAAGAGGAATGGAGTTTCATGCCTGGCTAAATCCCTATCGAGCAACTTTTGATTTAAAGACTGAAGTTTTAAGCCCTGATCACGACTTCAATAAGCATCCGGAATGGATGCTGAAGTACGGTCCCAAATACTATTACGATCCCGGCATTCCTGAGGTCAAAGCCCATTTGACGAATGTCATCCGGGAAGTGGTGAGCAACTACGATGTAGATGCCATTCACTTCGATGATTATTTCTACCCATACAAGATTCCAAACACCGCTTTTCCAGATAAAAGAAGCTTCGAGAAATATAAGAAACCAGGTCAAGGTATAGAGGACTGGCGCAGGGAAAACGTGAATGATCTGGTCCGAATGGTTCACTCTTCAATCGAGGAAATCAAACCTTGGGTACAGTTTGGAATCTCACCTTTCGGAGTTTGGAGAAATCAGGACAAAGACCCCATGGGTTCTCCTACCCGTGCAGGTCAAACCAACTATGATGATCTCTATGCTGACCCAATCACTTGGATGAAAGAAGGTTGGATAGATTATTTGATCCCTCAGGTTTATTGGAGCATGGATTATGAACTTGCTTCCTATAGAAAGCTGAATGACTGGTGGTCAAATAATAGCTACAACACGAAAATCTACATAGGCAATGGACCTTATAAGATTCGGGAAAACGCTGATAAATCCTGGGATAACCCACGAGAAATCAATACCCAGATTTCTTACACCAGAACCTTACCCAATATCCATGGAAATGCCTTTTTCTCCGCAAAGTCCCTATTTGCAAAGAATAAGGATGTAGCCAATTTGCTCAAATCTGAGCTTTACGACGAACCTACCCTTGCACCAGATTTTAAAAGGACAAACAATACAATAATTGAAGCTCCGGCGATTAGCTCGGTTTCAAACGAAAAAGAATGGACCAGAATAAATTTGGAGAAGCCTTTGGATCCCGCCATAAGATTGGCTGTTGTGCAATGGGCTTCAAGCCTTGAAGAACTCGAAATTGCAGAACAGCATAGGATTTGGGTAGGAACCGGTCGCCCCAGAGCTTTGGAAGTATCCAACACAGGTCAAAGATATCTGGCCATCCGCTGGATCGATCATTTTGGTCAAATAGCATCCTCTCAAGTTTTCCTCGTACCCTAAAGTTAAGCTCATGAAAGATATGCTCGTACGCCTCCTGGACCTTCCCTCCTTCGAACAAGAAGAGAGACAGCTCGGCAAAAAAGAAGGAATCATATTCCGCAGGGCCATTTCTCCCGAGAAAAGCCTTGTGGTGGAATGGGTGAAGGAAACTTTTGGGGAGTATTGGGCTTCCGAGGCAGATGTAGCTTTTAGCAGACAGCCGGTCTCCTGTTGGCTGGCACAAAGAGAAAACAATATTCTCGGCTTTGCCTGCTATGAATCCACTGCCAGAAATTTCTTTGGCCCGACAGGTACAAAAGAAGAAGAACGAGGAAAGGGCATAGGAAAAATACTCTTAATTAAAGCATTGAACTCAATGAAAGAAATGGGTTATGGCTATGCAATCATCGGAGGTGTTGGACCTGAGGAATATTATAAAAAAGTCGTGAATGCTCGTGTGATTGAAGGCTCTGAAAAGAGTATTTACGAAAATCTAATCCGGAAAAAATGAGTTTCACCCGCGCTAAAAAACCATGGCTCTGGGTACCATCCCTTTACCTCACCGAAGGTATTCCTTATATCATCATTATTACCGTTTCGGTGGTGATGTATACCAAACTCGGAATTTCCAATTCAGATATTGGGCTTTATACTAGTTTGCTGTATTTGCCATGGGTGATCAAACCGATTTGGAGCCCGATCGTGGATCTCTTTGGAACCAAAAGAAAATGGTTTTTATCTATGCAGTTGGTGCTATCCATTGTTTTTCTGGGAGTAGGTCTCACCACACCGGCTAGTAATTTTTTCTTTCTGACTCTTGCCTTTTTCTGGATGGGAGCATTTGCTTCGGCTACCAATGATATCGCTTCCGATGGAATGTATTTGATTGCTCTTAAGCCAGATCAACAAAGCTTCTTCGTGGGTTTAAGGGGAACATTTTATCGTATTGGAATGATTACCGGACAGGGACTAATTGTCATCGTGGCAGGTTATTTAGAAACCAGTCTTGGTGACAATACTCAGGCATGGTCCTACACAATGATTATTGTGGCAGGTTTGATGCTGCTACTGACCATCATCAACTTTATCACCACACCAAAAGTTGAAGAGGAAAATTCCAAAAATGAAGAAGATGAAAGGAAGAGTTTTGGTGATGTGTTTAGAACATTTTTCACCAAGAAAAACATAGCACTTTCCCTAGGCTTTGTTTTACTCTACCGACTTGGAGAATCGCAATTGGTTAAGATGGCATCCCCATTTCTACTTGGCGATCCTGAAACAGGAGGGCTTGGGATTAGCACCTCCGATTATGGATTGATTTATGGAACGGTAGGAGTTATCGCCTTGCTTCTTGGTGGAATTTTAGGAGGAATTGTGATTTCCCGAGATGGATTGGGAAAATGGATGATCCCAATGGGACTCAGCTTAAACCTTCCCAACCTACTTTACATCGCACTTGCTTATTTACAGCCCGAGGGCCTCGTATTCCCCACTATAGTGGTTATCATCGAGCAACTCGGCTATGGTTTCGGGTTTGCTGCCTACATGGTTTTTTTGATTTATCTGGCCGAGGGTATTTACAAAACTTCTCACTACGCCCTCGCAACCGGATTTATGGCTATGGGCATGATGATTCCTGGAATGATCTCCGGATACATTCAGGAGTGGCTAGGCTATCCCGGATTCTTTATTTGGGTGGGTATAGCCATGGTTCCAGCACTGATTATGGCGGCATCAGTAAAGTATCCAAGGAATTTCGGCAAGAAAGAAAATACTGAAGACAAAGAATGAACCTGAACAAAAAGCAAATAGTCGCTCAGTGCTTTTCGCCTGCTGCCTTCATCCACGATACGGAAGAAAACTACCAGGAAATAGAACGCTTGATCACCGAAGAAGAAATTGGTGGATTAACCTTTTTTCATAGCCGTCATTCTGCTGCTGCAAATTTCGAAAAACGGGCAGAAAGTCTGGAAACTTCAGGGACTTTGGAGAAGCTAATCGAGCTTATCAATCGCTACCAATCCATTTCTAAAATACCTTTACTGATCTCCATCGATGGGGAGTATGGACTAGCTATGCGAGTAGAAAGCACCCCTCAATACCCCTTTGCCATCACTCTCGGAGCACTAAAGGAAAATGAAGAGGAACTGGTGGAAGAAGTTGGCTACAGAATGGGCATGGAGATGGAAGAATGTGGGATTCATCTCAATCTGGCTCCCTGCGCCGATGTCAATACCAACCCCAATAACCCGGTGATTGGATATCGTTCTTTTGGAGATGATGTGAAAAGGGTTTCAAAGCTTTCTTTTGCCATGTATACCGGACTGACTAAAGCAGGAATAGGAGCTTGTTTAAAGCATTTTCCCGGCCATGGAGATACTGCAACAGATTCACATTTGGGTTTACCCATTTTGGACAAGAGCATGGAAGAGCTGGAAGCTGAGGAATTAGTTCCCTTTCAATATGGAATAGATCGAGGAGTAGAGATGATCATGGTGGGGCACCTGGCCGTACCGGCTTTAACTAATGGAAAAAATATTCCAGCCAGCATTAGCCATGAAATTATCACAGGATTGCTCAAGGGAAAAATGGGTTTTGACGGAATAGTGATTTCAGATGCCCTGAATATGAAAGCAGTGGCCAATATGTTTGACGTGCCGGGGGAATTAGAGTTAAAAGCTTTTCAAGCTGGGAATGATATTCTCTGTTTTTCAGATCATGTCCGAGAGGGAATTGAGATGATCGAAGGTAAAGCATCGGATGAGGAAATTGAAAACGCCTTCGTGAAAGTTTGGGAGCTAAAAGAAAAGCTAGGTGTAATGAATGAGCGAACGGTTTTAGTTCCTGAATTCGACTGGAAATCCCATTCTGAGTTTCAAAAAGAGCTTGCCAAAGACTATGTGTCGGTAATCTCTGGAAAGCTGGATAAATCAAATCTCAAGAAGCTTTCAGATTCTGACAAACTCGGATACAAAGAATTCTTCGGAACAGAAAATTCCAATTTCAAAAAATCCTTAGACTTTAAATTTGTGGATTCAGACCAAGCCGAAGCATTGCTTATTTCAGTATTTGTTCCAAGTCACAAACCCTTAAATCAATTCGGAATAGACGCTGAAAAACTCAAAGAAATTAAGGCTCTAGCCAAGGAAAGACGGTGCTATCTACTTCATTTTGGGAATCCATTAGCCCTAAAATATTTCGGAACGCTTGAGGACTATGAAGCGGTCATTTGTGGATATCAGAATTTTGAGGAAGTGAAGCAAAGAGTGATTCAAATTTTGACTTGATAGGTAAAGAAGAATTTGAGGGAATGGTTCGCACCATTAGCGCAGAGATACTCCATCGCTACTATCAATCATCTAATCCTATAAAAGCTTTTACTTCAACTTTTTGGTAGAAAAATCTCAGCCATCATACACCTTGCACTTCCTCCACCGAGTTTTTCTATCATTGGAATAGCTGGATTTATGATTGTTGTGTATTTCTCGATCAATTGAATTTGTCCCACATTCAGGGAGTCCAATGCGCTTTGAGACATCACCGTAAATTTCTCCCCTCCATCATTGCTAACTTCAAGCATATTCCCAGCAAAATGGAATTTCTGCTTTGCCGTAATCGGCACAATCTTCTTCCCACCTGAAAGTAAGGCTTTCTGAACGGCCTGCTTCTCAGAGCCTTTTGGTATACTGTCCAGGCATACAACCGCCAGATCTGAACCAATATGCATCATTACATTCGTATGATAAATAGGGCTTTGGACTCCATCTATCTCCTGCACCGCATCGAATCCCACCACTTTATATCCAATTAACTTGGCTAGGTAATCCAGTGGAACCGGGTGGGTTCTTTCCGAATAGCAAGCAAAAATCGTTTTGGTATCATGGTCCATCACCATGCTTCCGGTACCCTCCAAAAACTGATTATCTTCTTCAAAAAAGCTTAGATCAATTATCTCCTCCACTTTAAATTTTGCCGCCATCAGCAACTCGATCAAGTCCTTTCTTCTTTCCAGTCTTCTATTCGGTGAATACATGGGGTAAAGAATAACCTTTCCGTCGGGATGGGTGCTAAACCAGTTATTGGGGAATACTGCATCAGTTTTAACCGGCTCAGCCGTATCTTCCACCACTACCACATTCACTCCCTGATCACGAAGCAGTGCTACGTAAGCGTCAAATTCCTCCCTTGCGATCTCCTCTATTTCCTGTTGAGGCCTCTGATCAGTTTTTTGATAGAAATTATTCTCCGCTGTTTCAGGATTAAACCCAAAATGTGCCGGTCGAACCATCAATATATTTGGAGAAGTCTGCATCAATTCTGCTTTTTATATTGGTATAAAACTGGCTTAATTCCAAAGCGCTCTTCACTTAAAGTAAAATATCCCTTACCATCCTTTTGAAAAGCTACCGCCTCACCTTGAGGTTCTGGAGTATAGATCAGTTGCTTTGGCTTTCTAGCCAAAGTCTCCTCCACTGAATCCCCTTCCTCCCGGTCCCAGTGATACACGGCAAAATAAGTCTTAACCAAAATCTGCTTTCCATCCTGGGAAATATCCGCCGCTACTGTACTTGTAAAATCAAACTTACCCAGTTGGTTCAATTCTTCGGTTTTCCCCGATTCGAATGCGGATATGGGCATCTCAAAAAGTGTATTAGCCGAATCGCGCTTGGAGATCAAATAAAGCCTCTCAGAAATCGGGTCCACGAAAATAGCCTCCGCATCCATGGGACCATTAGGATAAATGTAGCTGGCTTTCTCTGCTTTCACGGTAGCTTTCGCCTTCTTTGGCTCAGGAAATCTATATATAAAAATCTCCTCATGCTGCGCAAGATTATCCCCTATTTCAGCCAGGTAGACATAGGATTTATTCTTTGGGCCTGGGCCCAAAGCTATGTCTTCCCAATCTCTGTTTTCAATGCCCTCTAAAATAACCTTCCCAAGCTCCTCTCCTTCTGTCGACATGATAAAGACAGCATTCTCTCCCCCACTGTCATTATGAATGTAAAGCCGCTCGGAATGATCCTTACTTGCCGTAATCCCACTTATTTCTATCCAGTTAGGATTTGGGACTTCTCTTACCTTCACAGGCGCCGAAAACAAGCTGTCCTGAGCTTGTAAAGTGAGTGAAAAAAGAAACAGAAAAAGGAGGGTGAAATGGTATTTCAAAGCTTTGAATTTTGGAGCTGCAATTTAAAGAAATTCAATCTTGCATTTTTCAATCTTTCATGCGATTGATTAAATTCAAAAAAAGACCATGGACGCTTTACTTAAAAAAATCAACTTCAAAACCGAAATGAAAATTCGGCTTTGGAATGTTCCTGAGGAGTTCCAAAGCTGGCAATCTGAGATTGAAAAGTCAGGATTTTTGGCCGAGGAGGGAAAATCAGCCAATTTTTTACTAGGCTTTGTGAAAGATGAAAAGGAATTGGAAGCAACTTTTAAGAAGATGAAAAGTGGCTTAGACGAAGATCAGATTTTCTGGATGTGTTATCCGAAAAAGTCTTCGAAGAAGTACAAGTCCACTATTTCAAGAGATGCCGGCTGGGGTATTTTAGCTAAGGAAAACTATGAAGGTGTGCGGCAGGTGGCAATGGATGAAAACTGGTCTGCATTGAGATTTCGGAAAGCGGACAACATTAAAAATATGACTCGAAAATTCAGTCTAAAAGATCAACTGAAAAAATAAACCCCTGACATAGAACAAGAAAGAAAATTTACTTGTAAGAATTGGAAGTTTTTTCTGAGTAAGGTTTGGATTAAATCAAACATGCTTCTACATTTGCATCACGTTTTCAGAAAAAGCTCTGAAAGTCGAATAATATTCCTCCTTAGCTCAGTTGGTTAGAGCATCTGACTGTTAATCAGAGGGTCCTTGGTTCGAGCCCAAGAGGAGGAGCTTAGAAATCAGCCACTTACATAATACATGTTGTAAGTGGCTTTTTTATTTGCACACGGTTTGCACAAAAAATGCGGCTTAATAGCCTAATTGAGGCTATAACCATTAATCTTTGGGCGAGATTTTTTTATAACTGCTCAGGGTATTTGTAGCAGATACTCTCAGAGGAGAAAGTTTTGAATAGCTTGACTTGTTCACTTCTCCTCCAAATGGAAAGTCTTCCACCCATTCAGTTTGGAGTACTTGAAAATAAAGACATGGGCCAATCCATTTGCTTCGAACTCCGCACATAAGCAGTCTCCGTCTTTTGGATTTATCGTAAAATCAAAGGCATCCTCAGAATTGAGGTCGGATTCTAGCTCATCAATTATTGTCCCCTTCTCTGTTCTGATCAAGTAGGGAGCTATAAGTTCTCCCACTAAACCGTTATCAAACGAACCTGAGACCTTCTCCAGGTACTTCCAAATATTTTCAGGAACTACCCCCTTTCCCGGGCAGCTACAAAACTTAAAACGCTCTCCTTGACTACACATGATCTTTATTGTGCTAGATTAAAGCCAGCCCTTTGGTTTTGATTAAACTACAAAATATTTTCATATTGAATGGTATACGGTTTTGGCTAAATGATTTGTTTCGAAAGGAGAATCAAGTCGATCGGAGATAAGTCCAAATGAAAGAATCAGAGAATGGATAAGCAGGAAAAAGCCCGAAGAATGTTAAAAATGTACCATCTATGGATTTTAAAGAACGAAAAAAAGCCTAGAAATCAATATTTGAAAGGTCGCATTTTAGAGCTCTGCGAAGTGGGTTACAACAAACAGGAAATATTTTGGATCATGCGTGCTGCTGAAGAGCTATCCAAAACCGAACTCAGAGTATTAGATTTTATGATCTACCTTATCATGAAAAAAAATGGGTACTACAAGCCAAAAGAATTGTAAAGTCCTTTAAATAAATAAGAGAAGCCAGGTCAGTTTGAGTCGGTCGAATTTTGATTGATTTTGCAGTCTTGTAGATTCAATCATGTTCTACAGCAGACTGGATCAAAGAAAGAATATGGAAAACCAACTTGAGCGAGTTAAGGCCAAGATCAGGAGAATTGTAATTACTAGTGAAAGCATACCCCATGAACGACTAAGCAAGGGCCGTGAGATACGTGATTTATTGATCCTAGGAATAAAGCAATTGGATGAAGGTGATGAATCAGGATTAGGAAAGACCATCAAGGAGCTCAAGGAATTAGGAGTATTGTGAGTTCATTATGATTCAATAAAAAAAGAACCGAGGAATACCCCGGTTCTAAATTGTAAAGTTAAGCTGGCCGCCTAATAGGTAATTGGCAATTAATCTTTGTCAACCCCCCATTCTATTTTTGTTGAAATTAATGATCCAGGGAATGAGAGAGGCTTAAACCCACTTTTAAGTTACTAATTGGAGTTTGTACTCCGAGGCCATATTTGTATTTCTTTTTTTTTTGATTCTTCTGATTTACTCAATCCCTAAAATTTTATAATACACTTTTTTAGTTTTAAGATTCATTTTTTACTTTACAACTTTAAATATAGTCCAATTTCTATTACCCACTTTTATGAAATCCCTTTTTCGGTATCTCCCAATCTTTCTCCTCTTCGCTTTTTTAATCGGATGTCAAGATGAAGACATGGCACCTGCTTCTAATGATCCAGATGATGATCTAGTGCAAGATGAAAAGCCTCAACCAAATAATTCTCAAGAGGTAATAATTGTCGTTGATGAATCCCTAGACTTTTCAAATTATGAAATCCACACTTTAGTTGATTCAATTTCCTTGAACGATCCTGACGAGAAGCTTTACGCCCCAGAAGACTACACATCTACCGTTTACGCAATTGACAATGAATCAGGGGAAATCAATGCAGTTGGACAATATAACCCAACTACCAAAACCGTCAATTTTGGTCCTGAAACTATTACGGAGAGTCTTCTTCATTTAGCTCCTCTATACAATTCTTTAACTGAACAGGAGAGACTTGACTTTATAAATAGGGTAAAAGGGGATGATTCCTTTATGGCATTACTAGAAACTGTTAATATTATACTCAGCAATAAGGAGCCAATCTATTCTGAACGTCCAGAATTTACTGATCAAATACTTGCAATAAATGACTTCATCATTCAAAACTATTTTTCAAATAATAATCCCAATGATAGGGTTTTGAACGGTGATGAGGCTTTTTCAGACTTTATTAAAAATGATCAAGGATTAGCCATATATAATGAAGTTAGTAGCTACGTAAGTGTGAAATTCAAATCCCTGACAGATGATAACTACACAAAAAAATTTATTCTTAACCCCGGTCCTTTGACTCCGATTGGTAAAGAAACTATAGAAAGACCCTTTATCAATGATGATTATTACCATGTTTCTATCGATCAAACTGATGAAGAGGTTTATGAGAGAAATTTGGACAAGGCGGTCAATAAATTTTTAGGGGCAATCATGTCAGGCATAATTGGGGTAAATCCTGCTGAAGGTTTGAAAGGATGTGTTTCCACAATTTCTGGAGAACTAATTAAAACTTTCAGGACTTACGTTCTTGAGTCAAATAATCCATCAAACGAAAAAATCTTAACTGACTTTATTTCTGCTACAGTAAATGTGTTGAAACAAAGTATAACAGATAACGGTAAGTGCACCTCGATTTTTTTGAATAAAAGAATAATATCTCAAGCAATTGTTGCAAACGCTAATCTGATATTCAAAATATACAAGGCTGCAAAGTTCGCCTATGACGTGAGTGAAGCCTCGGCATATTCTTTTGCTTTGTTTGAAAAAACTCAGATCAAGCTGGACGAGAATCTCCAGAAATACAGAGGTAATCCAATTCCTGCAATCCTAGAAGCAGTTGATGTCAATAGTTTCGAGAGCGAATATCTACCAGGCGACAAAGTTTCAGTCCAAGTCAAAATGAATGCAAAATCGAATTATGGAGAATGGGAAAAATCTGGATATAAAGTTTCTTGGAGTGTGCCCCCATTGAATGGAGAACTTAACGCACTTTTCTCTGACACCAACGAGGAAGGGATTGCTACCGTTTTGTGGACCCTTCCTCAACAGGAGAACGCAGTAGTAAACCTTACAGCTGAATTGAAAGATCAGGAAGGCGATCATCTTTATGGTAGCCCGATGAACTTTCAAGTAAATATTACAGAGAAGGTCGATTCTTTGGCACTCTACCGTCAGGCTGCCGTTGGTACATGGGACGTTGTGGCTTCTAATGGCGGGTCCCCCGTTAATTATGAATATGTAATTGAAATGCGTGAGGATGGATCCTTGTTTGCTAAGTGGTGGTCACTTTATGAAAATGGGGAAAGATACAATCCTTGTTGCCCCTGGACAAGGGTACCGAAAGTTCAAGAAATTGATGGGAGGTACCATTTAAATTTCTTTCTAAATCTACATGCTGTGCAGCCAACAGACCCATTAACTTATCCTCCTACAACCGTTAATCACTATCATCCGAATGGCACTGTGTCATACGCATGTACAAAGAGATAAAATGAATCTTAAAAATTCAGAATTATCAGAGGTGGGATTACAAAATTCTTTCTAGTAAGTGTACTTTTGAGCCACCTCTTAGAGTATTTCTTTATATCCGTATTTTTTGGGTAAGCTTTGAGAATGTCTCCCATAAACTTGGCAAATACAGTTTTACTTTTGCGGAAACTCCTGACTTAAATTGAAAGAATTGCAATTATGATTCCTTGACCAAATCCCATAAAAAAAGTAGTGCCTTCATCTTAGCATTTGAATTATTTGAAACAGTAACAGTCTTTCTTTTTCCATTATTGGATTCGGTAATCTT